>CAVWUF010000008.1:0-18686 GCA_963758135.1 uncultured Acidobacteriaceae bacterium | reverse complement strand
TGTGTTAAAAAGCAGTCGGTAGCGGGTAGCGTCGGGTCCCGACCAGGCATTTCCCCGTTTCCCATGGAAAAGAGCCGGCTTTCCCTGTATCCAGTCACGAAACCGAAGAATCCGGCCGTTGGCTTCGATCCGCGGGTGGGGGCCGGCTCTAACGAGACCGGCCATCGAAGCGGGGCTTATGCAGCCCGCCAAAGCCGCTGCGCTCAATGAGACCGCTTCAAGGCAACATCCGGGAGCCGAGGCTTTCTCATCGGTTCGGCAGCAACGCTGAATGGACGTGACACGAATGTTGTTGTCTGTTCGGGACAGAAAAAGCTGGGCGGGCCGCATCTCACATGTGCGTGTTGAGGGGTACCCATGTTTCAGTGCCGCATGTTTCGGCTTTTTCTTTGCCTTTTTTGCTCATTAGCATTTGCACTCCAGGTCTCGCTTGTAACCGGCTGCGGCAGCGGCGCAGGGTCTGCTGCCGCCAGCAGCGGCAGCGGTTCGGGAAGTGGCGGTTCGGGAAGTGGCGGTTCGGGAAGCGGCGGGGGATCGGGAAGCGGCAGCGGTTCGGGGAGTGGCAACACCAAGGGATGCGGGGGTGCAGGATACGGATATAACAACCAAAATGGATCGATAACCGGCGTTTGGTTGCAAAGCCCCTCTCCAGGTCAGAATCAAGGCAATGTCCAGGTGAATGCAACCGCATATACCTCCAGCGCCATTACGCAGTGGACGGTTTGCCTCGACGGTCAAAACGTCTATCAGACAGACAGTGCTGCGAGTTCCATATCCCAGGCGGTCGATATTCCCACTGGTCAGCATCTTCTCTGGGCCAGCGTGTCCGACGCCGAGAACGATTCCGACAGATCGGAAATCCACTTGATCCAGGTTGGACCCGCAGCGGCGAGCAGCACTGTGCTGCCGACTCCGCCCGCCGACGCACAGGTGCTCACGGACATTCAGAACGACAACGCCAACTGGAGCATCTGCAGCCTCTGTGCGGCGGGCACCAACACCGCCGGCACTTACTCGATGGATTTTGACCAGAGCCAGCCCTCGCTGAGCGGCAGCAGCCTTGAGATGTATGCCGACGGTCCGCAGTGGAGCAACGTCCTGTTTATGGATACGAAGTTGGGCACCAGTCCCAACGCCACTTCCAATTCCCATTTTTTATTGGACTTCTGGGTCTACCATGACCCAGCTGCCGAAGCTCAGTTCTGGGCCTCGGAGTTCGACCTCTGGCAGGTTATCGGCGGCAACGAGTTCATGATCGGCAGCCAGTGCGACTTTGGAGACGGCTACTGGTCCACCTGGGACAGCCAGGGTGGCGCCTGGGTTCTCAATGGAATTCCTTGTCCGCACTGGACGCCGGGCTGGCACCACGTGCAGTGGTACTACGAGCGCCTCAATTCCACGCAGTATCGCTACGACACGCTCGTGTTCGACGGCCAGGCCTACGGATTCAATCAGACCTGGAACGCCAACTCCACCACCTGGCCGGATATGATCGGCATCCAGTACCAACTGGACCAGGACCCCACCGGTACTCCGCTGCACGAATGGGTCGATAAGGTGAATCTGACGATGTGGTAAGGCGAGGCAGTGGGTGGTTATAAATCACCGGCATCTTGCTGCTATCTGGCAATGGTGAGTGTGTAGTTGGCAAGCTGACATTCGAGGAATTCACCCAGAGTCGATCAATCTCCCAATGCCATTTGACGGCGGCGGTGCCCGGCTGAAGTGTTCCCGGCAGGGGAGAGAGCGGTCGAGACGACTCTGCAGAAGACGTGCCATTCGGCCGAAACTTCCCGATTTGACTGTTACACAGCCGTACACTGTTGATCGTGCGAGATCGATGAGCCAGCTGCCTGCCCAAAAACGTGAGAGCATGATTCGCATGGCCGCCACCCCAGTCGAGAGAGACCGTTGCACCTCTTCGAAAACGCCGCCTGTGGCCGCCCCCGCATTTTGTGTCGTTATGTGCGGCACTCATTCCGGCGAGTGGTACAAAGTTCCTGCTCGAAGCAATCCCCGGTGCTAAAATTGGCCTCCGAAATAAGAAGACAGTCATTGAGGGTAAAGCCAACCTATGCTGAAGGCCGTTTCGCTCTTTGCCTTAGTAGCCGCATCATCCGTGTCATGCTTCCCTCAGCCCGCCCAGCCCTTTGATCCGTCCACAAAGGTATTCCGGCTCGACGGCGGAGATGTATCGTATGCCTTCGGCGTTAACCCCCGAGGCGAACTCCAGCAACTCTACTGGGGCGGCAGACTAGCCCCGAGCGACCGCTTCAGCCAGGCCATTCCCCTGCCCGAATGGGCCTCATTCGACGACTCGTATTCCAACACTCCGCAGGAATACGCCGGCTGGGGTAGCGGCTTGTACATGGAGCCCGCGCTGAAGGTCACGTTTGCCGATGGCAACCGCGATCTGGTGCTCCACTACGACAGTTACAAAGTCACGCCGCAGGGCCTCGACGTGGTTCTGAAAGATATCCAGCGTTCTGTTTTTGTCACTTTGCATTATGCAATCGACTCGGTTACAGGTATCCTGGCCCGGTCCGCGACCATCGAGAATCGCGAGCCCCAACCGATCACCATTGAACAAGTCGCCGCTGCCGTATGGGCCATGCCTCCGGGCAATTACTCCCTCGACTATCTGACCGGGCGCTGGGCTGGCGAGTGGACGCTGAACCAGGAAAATCTGGATTCCGCCGAATATGTGATGGAGAGCAGGCGCGGCTCAACCGGCCATCAGGCCAACCCCTGGTTTGCTATCCAGGCCGGCGCGCCAGATGAAAACAACGGCGATGTCTGGTTCGGCGCGCTCGCCTGGAGCGGTTCGTGGCGGATCGCCGTTCAAAAAGATCAGCTCGACGCCATTCGCGTCGTCGGCGGAATGAACCCTTTTGACTTTGCTTACGTCCTGCAACCCGGTACGAAGTTTGAGACGCCCGTTTTCTACGGAGGCTTTTCACCTAATGGACTCGGTGGCGCCTCCCGCCTGTTGCACCACTTTGAAATCGCCCACATCCTTCCTCATCGCGTTGGCGAGGGAGACAGCGCCGCTCCCAAACCGCGTCCCGTCATCTATAACTCGTGGGAGGCGACCGAATTCGATGTTACCGAAGCTGGCCAGATCGCGCTCGCTGAAAGGGCCGCGCAACTCGGCGTCGACCGCTTTGTGATGGATGATGGCTGGTTCGGCCAGCGCAAAGACGATCATGCCGGCCTTGGCGACTGGTACGTCAACCCGGTGAAATTCCCCCACGGCCTCAAGCCGCTCATCGATAAAGTCCACTCCCTCGGAATGGATTTCGGACTGTGGGTCGAACCGGAGATGGTCAACCCCAACTCCGATCTCTATCGCAATCACCCTGACTGGGTGCTCAACTTTCCCGGAAGGCCTCGCACCGAACAGCGCAATCAGTTGGTCCTCAACCTCGCGCGGCCCGACGTTCGAGACTACGTCCTCGGCTTCCTCGACAAGCTGCTGACGGAAAACGACATTGCCTTTCTCAAATGGGACTACAACCGGAACTGGAGCGAGCCCGGCTGGGATCAGGTCCCTCCCGCTGAACAAAAGGAAGTGTATGTGGCCTATGTCCAGAGCCTCTACGGCATTCTGGCTGAACTCAAAAAGCGCCATCCCCGCGTCGAACTCGAGTCATGCTCCGGCGGTGGAGGCCGCGTCGACCTCGGCATTCTTCAATACGCCGATGAAGTCTGGCCATCCGACAATACCGATCCCTTCGACCGCCTCAGCCAGCAGGACGGCTTTACCTACGCCTACACGCCGCAGATCATGATGGCCTGGGTGACGGACTCCCCGCACTTCCTCAATCGTCGCGTCACTTCGCTCGAATACCGCATGCTCAGCGCCATGCAGGGTTCGCTCGGCATCGGCGCCGACATAACAAAGTGGTCCAGCGGGGATATGGATACCGCCAGGCGCCTGATCGCCGCCTACCACCAGGTCCAGCGAACCATCGTGCAGGGCAACTTATATCGCCTCGTTTCCCCGCTCAACGGCAGCGAGTTTTCAGTGACCCAAACGGTGAGCCCGGACAAGAGCCAATCGGTTGTGTTTGCCTTCATTCATTCCACTCAGGAAGGACGCGGCTTTCCGCGTATCCAGCTAAAAGGGCTCGATCCGGACGCACAATACCAAATCACATCGATCGAAGGACAGGCGGACAGGAATACTCCTGCCCTGGCCAGCGGCGCCTGGTGGATGAACCACGGCTTCAATCTCGATCCCCAATTCCGCGGCGACTTTCGCGCAGCCGCATTCCATCTCGACCGCAAGTGACGAATGACTATGCGGCAAATGGAGTCATCAAGGCTAAGCTGGAAATCGTGAAGATCCGGCCCCGCAATCCATCAGGACAATAACGGAGACGGCCCCCATTCCTGGGAGCCGTCCCGAGCAAGACAAGAAACGCGGGCGGCAGTTAGAAAAGGAACGGAAGCGGCGCGATCCCTTCCACCTGCACTGCCTTCAGTTCGTAGGGGTCGAGGCCCAGAGCCTGAAGAATGGTGGGTGCCACCTGTTGATTGAGAACGTAAGTTTTCACATGCTTAGACGCGAATTCCGGCATCGAGAAGAGCAGCGCCACATGGGTATCGTCCTCGTTGAGGCCGCCGTGCTCGGCGATCTTTGAGCCGCCTGTGAAGATGACCCCGGTGTTGACTTTAAGGATGATGTCCGGTGTGCGCGGATCCTTCAACGGGCTATTGAATTTTTCCTTGAGCGCCGGGCCAGCGAAAATCTCCTGGATGCCGAGCGTAGCCTGGTTGGCTGGTGTGCTCAGCTCCTGGGCGATCTCTGCGGCTTGCGAAGAATCGTTCAGCCAGATCAGCGATCCGTCGTCGGAGATGTCAAAGGCCTCGCCGGAAGCAATCGTATTGATTAAAGTTGCGGGCTGCCCGCCGCCGATGCCAACCTTCTTGCTCTGATCGATGGGCGACTGGCCATGCTTTGCCCCAATGATGATGAGCGTGTCGTCATAAATGCCGGCATTTTTCAGCGCGCTGACCATCTCCCCAAGAGATGCATCCACGAAGTCCAACTCACTGAGCAGTCCTGGTGAAGGAGTTCCAAGGACGTCCAGATAGCCATTGCCTTCCAGTTTCTCGCCTACGCTGACTGACTGAAAGTTGGTGCCGAACAAAGTTGGGACAGGCGCGCGCCGGGATCCATCGTGCGTGTAGCCATTGATCTCGTTGATCACTGCCTGAACGTGGGTCTGATCGTAGCACTGAATGTTTTTCAGATCGGTCGTCCAGCCATCGTCGGGAGTCGTGTCAGGCGCGGGCACCGGCGTGCAGCCGGAAAAGGGCAACGCAACAGGGATCGAGTTGATCTCAGGACCAAAGAAGTCATCGACACCCTGGCCGCTCGGACCATTCGTCCATTCGTACGCGGGATGCTTGTCGGTCCAGGCCGTGTACCCTCCATGGGCCTTCACCACCTCGAAGATGGTGTTCACACGGAGATAGTCGTGCGGATAAACGGGCGCACAACCACGATTCGGATCGCGCGGCAGAAAATTCGGATCGATAGACCCATAAAGCTTGGTCAGATCTTTGTCGATCGATTCGTCGAACTCCGTGATGGTGCCGATTTGCCCTGGGCACGGACCGCCGGGCGCGCCAACATAAGAGATGTACGGCGTCGTCTTCGCCGGCGGAGAGAGCGCCCGGTTATAGGTGACGTCGTACCAGAACCCGGCAGTCGTCGGCGATCCGCCGGTAACCAAAGCGGAGAGTCCTGGAAAGGAGTCCGACGGCTGGGAGGTGGCGGCGTTGTCGAAGGTAACGCCGTGCGAACTCAGTTGCGCGAGCGTCGACTGAGGGTGGCTGCTGACATAGTTCGTAAGGTCGAGAGCATGCAAGCCGTCGACACTGATAAGCAGAACGTGCCTGACTCTGTGTCTGGAATCGTTGTCATCGGCCCGCAAAGTTGCAGAGATCGACAGAACGACCAGAACCAGCGGGAGACAGCGCACAAGTAAACGCATAGTTGGGCTCCTCGTGGGGAATTGAGGTACCCCGCAATTACCTGCCCTGAGGATGAACCCCCCATGACCGCAGGTTTAAAAAGTGATAAACAACGAGCATGGCCCGCGGATACGCGCCAATTTGACAGTTCGTGAGGTTGAGACCCCGGCTTCGCCCTCCTGCTGATGGCTCGATCCACCTCGATTCATATTCAGGAATCACAACCGGGTAGATACAATGAGCACAATTTTCAGCGATGAACGGGTGATCGCTGGAGAGACCGAAACTACCGGACGGTCGGCAATACCACCCGTATACGAGGGGCGGCGGCATATTATGCTACAAGGATAGCTGGAGCATTCCTAACTAAGGCCGGCGCCGCAAGGATCGGGGCTATTGTAGGTGACGATGCGGTACCCTTTGTCGGATGGACGGCGGGCGCATACATTGTGTACTCGGGAGGAAAAGAGGCGGTCGATTACTACAATAAACATTCCGGCGACTGCAATTAAGTGATGAAGCGTTCGTGAGCATCAGCATGCACAGAACTATAATGGGTGCCTGCGGGGCTGCAATTGGCCTGTCCTGCGCGATTGCAGCAGATGTGTGGCCCGCAAATGCTTCCTATTTGCAGATGGGCATGTATACATGCATGGTATTCATTCCCGTGATAGTGGGTACATGGCCCAAGCGGCGCGGTGTCCGTTATGTCGCTGTGCTAACGGGTATAGCTATACTTCACGGCTACGTTTTGTTTCTTCTACGCAGGGAATTTCCAATTAGAACGATTCTCGCTCTCATCCCAACAGTGTTCGTCGAGATTATCGGCGCATCGGTTTTGATCATTAAGATTGTCGCGGAATGCGAGGACAAATGCCGGCGAGGCTAAGTCAGTCGGCGCAGTGCCCGCTAGTATCAGGTCGGGGCAGTACCGCCGCTGGAGGTTCTGGATTAGCTGGCTTCTTGCGAGGTCCCTGCTAAAGCCATGCTCTGGAATCTACTAATGGGTATATGTTTTATCATCGCCGTGAGAGGCGCATGGGATGCTGCCACGGTTGCTAGAACGAGTGCTGGCGGCCACGTCCTGGCTGTCGTCATCGGTTTAGTGGTAGGTGTGGCCTGTGCCTGGGCGATGTGGCGAGTGGGTGAGACGGCTGGAACTCGTGCGCTGAAACAACAATCTGAGTCTCGGCAGCGGTGGTACATCCGTGGCATCTATGCTTCTTCGATCTTCTGGATTTTCCTTGCTGCGGTCCTTGGAAAATGGGCAGCCTTGGAGCTTCTGAGGCTCATCACCTGAAGTCTTGTTCCCTGAATCGGAGCAGCCGCAGGCCGTCTCTTCGGAGGCGTTCTCGCTGCGTCTGGAAGAGACGCTGCTTCGCAGCGGGTTGAGGTATCCGCAAGTTTCAGGAATCGCCCCACCAAGCCCGCACCACCAAGCCTCACCGGCTCTACTACTGCCTATTGCCTACTGCCTATTGCCTGCTTTCACGCAGCCCCCGGCCCCGCAACCAAACCCGTACCGCCGCCGCCAACAAACTCACCACCGCGCACGCCTCCACAAAAACCTTCCCGCCATCCAGCAAATCCGGATGCCCATCCCTTAGCGCAGGGTCGGTCAGAATGCTGTGCACGAACAGCAGCGCCGCAGCCGGAAACACCAGGTAGTGCAGATTCCTCCACACCGGCCGCCCGATCCGCGTCCGCAGCAGCGACGACACAAACACCAGCATCAGCAGATACAGCGCCCCCGCTCCCACCAGGTTCACGTTCGGCTGCAGAGGCGAATCCACCGGCCACACAATGTCGTACACGCGAAACCGTGGGCTCTTCACCCACAGCAGCACCACAGGATGCGTCAACGTCAGCGCCACCGCGCCATACGCCGTCCACTGGTGCAGCGCGAACACATTGATCCGCCGATGCGGCCAGTTCCTCACAGGGCTGTAGCGAAGCGCCATCAGCATCCCGATCAGCAGATTCGCGGTTGCCGCGCCCACCGCCCCCAGCCCCAGGTACGCGCAAAGATCCAGAATCGTCATACCGGTCGCATCGCATGCTCCCTTGGCCATTCTCGCGAAGACTAACCCCAACCCCAAAACCACCGACAGCCAGGTTCACCCCATAGCAAGAAGCAAACTCTCCGTCCATCCCAACCGTCAACGCGAATCCTCTCCGCCCTCAACCAGAAGTACTCCGATGCACCATTCTGAAAAATCTCACTCCCCCTGCGAAGACTCACCCCTTCCCCCAAATCCCGGCGACAGCCAGGTTCACCCCACAGCAAGAAGCAAACTCCCCGTCCATTCCAACCGTCAACGCGAATCCCCTCCGCCCTCAACCAGAAGTACTCCGATGCACCATTCTGAAAAATCTCACTCCCCCTGCGAAGACTCACCCCTTCCCCCAAATCCCGGCGAAGGCCAGGTTCACCCTATAGCAAGAAGCAAACTCCCCGTCCACCCCAACCGTCAACGCGAATCCACTCCGCCCTCAACCAGAAGTACTCCCGTGTACCATTTTGAAAAGGCCTCACCTCCTCACTGCCTACATGCCGCCCCCCCCCCGCAGCTATTTGATTGCATTCACCCCACCCGACAGGTGTCCTCGCGCCACCGACTCGTGTATTCTGCCCCTTCGAATCCAACCGGCGCGCCCCCTCTCGCCGCAACTCCAATTTCCGTTCGCAGTTCGTGCGTGAACCTCGGCTTCCAATTCTCCATCATGGAGTGTGCCCGCGTGTTTGGCTCGTCCTCAATCCTCTCCGCATTCTCGTTCCGCCGCTCCGCCTCTTTCGCCGCTGCCCTCGCCATCGCCACTCTGGCCGCATCGGCGCAGAAACATCCCGCAAAGAATCCAGCCCCGCCCGCGACTCCGCCAGCTCCCGCCGCGCAGCCAGCGCCAACACCCGAACCCCCAGGCCCCGCCGGAGGTTTCGACGTCCTCACCCTCCGTCAAATCGGACCCTTCCGCGGCGGGCGCGTCGATGCCGTCTGCGGTGTCCCCGGTCAGCCCCTTGTCTACTACTTCGGCGGAACCGGCGGCGGCGTATTCAAAACCATCGACGGCGGCCACAACTGGAAGCCCATCACCGACGGCCACATCAACTTCGGCTCCATCGGCTCCATCGCCGTCGCCCCCTCCGATCCCAACGTCGTCTACGTCGGCACCGGCGAAAGCGCCATCCGCGGCAATGCCTCCCACGGCGACGGCGTTTACAAATCCATGGACGCCGGCCAGACCTGGACCCACATCGGCCTTGAAGACACGCAGCAGATCGGCCAAATCCGCGTCGATCCCCGCGATCCCAATCTCGTCTACGTCGCCGCCCTCGGCCACATGGCCGGGCCCAACGCCGAGCGCGGCGTCTTCCGCTCCAAAGACGGCGGCAAGACCTGGCAAAAGGTCCTCTTCAAATCCGACAAAGCCGGCGCCATTGACCTCGCGCTGGACGACACCAATCCCCGCGTCCTCTACGCCAGCTTCTGGCAGGTCGTCCGCAAGCCCTGGACTTTTGAAAGCGGCGGCCCCGACAGCGGCATCTGGAAGTCCACCGACGGCGGCGACACCTGGACCGACATCACCGCCAATCAGGGCTTGCCCAAAGGCCCCCTCGGCCGCATCGGCGTTACCGTTTCACCCGCCAATCCCCAGCGCGTCTGGGCGCTCATCGAAGCTCAGCAGGGCGGCATTTACCGCTCCGACGACGCAGGAAAAACCTGGTCGAAGCAAAACGGCGACAACTCCATCAAGCAGCGCGCCTGGTACTACTCCCAGGTCTTCGCCGATCCCAAAGACGAGAACACCGTCTACGCCGTCAACACCGCCTTCTTCAAATCGACCGACGGCGGCAAAACCTTCTCCAGAATTCGTAACCAGCACGGTGACAATCACGATATGTGGATTGCACCCGAGGATCCCAATCGCTTCATCGAATCCTCCGACGGCGGCGCACAGATCAGCTTCGACGGCGGCAAAAGCTGGAGCACCGAAGACAATCAGCCCACCGCCCAGTTCTATCGCGTCTCCGTCGACAACGATTTCCCCTACCACATCTACGGCGCGCAGCAGGATAACTCCACCGTCGCCACCCTCAGCCGCGGCAACTCCGGCGCCATCACCACCAGCGACTGGCACGATGTCGGCGGAGGCGAGAGCGGATGGATCGTCTCCGACCCTCTCAACTCACGCTACGTCTACGCCGGCTCCTACGATGGCCTTCTCACTCGTTACGACACCGTCACCGCCTCCGAGCGCGACATCAATGCCTGGCCCGATAACCCCATGGGCTCCGGCGTCGAAGCCATGAAGTATCGCTTCCAGTGGAGCTTTCCCCTGCTCTTCTCTCCCAACAATCCGCACCGCCTCTACGCCGGAGCCAACGTCCTGCTCGCCACCACCGACGAAGGCCAGCACTGGACCGTCATGAGTCCCGACCTCACCCGCAACGACAAATCCAAACAAGGCCCCTCCGGCGGCCCCATCACCAAAGACAACACCGCCGTCGAATACTACGACACCATCTTCGCGATCTACGAATCGCCCCTCAAAGCAGGCGTCATCTGGGTCGGCTCCGACGATGGCCTCATTCACGTCACCCAGGACGACGGCAAATCCTGGCAGAACGTCACCCCTAAAGACATGCCCGAGTGGATCCGCATCAACTGCATTGCCGCCTCACCCTTCGACCCCGGCACCGCCTACGTCGCCGCGACCATGTATCTCTCTGACGACTTCCATCCCTTCCTCTACAAAACCACCGACTACGGCAAGACCTGGACCAAAATCGTCAACGGCATCCCCGACGACGACTTCACTCGCGCCATTCGCCCTGATCCCAACCAGAAAGGTCTCCTCTTCGCCGGCACCGAATCGCATCTATATATCTCCTACGACGACGGCGACCACTGGCTCCCCTTCCAGCTCAATCTCCCCGCCGTCCCCGTCACCGACATCGCCTTCCAGAAGCAGCAGGACGACATGATCCTCGCCACCCAGGGCCGCAGCTTCTACGTCCTCGATGACATGCCCCTGGTGCGCGCCCTCAACCCCGCCAGCTTCCAGCGGTCCTCCGACCTCTTCCTCTTCCCCGTTAAGCGCGCCATTCGCATCGACGGCGACAACGGCTTCAGCCGGCCCAGCCCGAACGAAGGCGCCAATCCCCCCAACGGCGCGGTCATTTACTACTACCTCAAAAGCAAACCTGAAGGCGAGCTGAAACTCCGCTTTCTCACCGCCGACGGCAAGCTTGTCCGCGAAGTCTCCACCAAGCCCAAAGGCGACCAGGGCGTCGAGGACGAAGACTTCGGCCCCCGCAACACTCCCCTGCCCGCCAAAGCCGGCCTCAACCGCTTCGTCTGGAACCTTCGCTACGAGGACGCTACCGGCTTCCCTGGCCTCCTCATGTGGGATGGCTCTCTCTCCGGCCCCATCGCCACGCCCGGCGACTATAAGGTTGAGCTCGTCGTCAACGGCAAGACCCTCTCGCAGAATTTCACGGTTATCAAGGATCCCCGAGCGCCCACCACCCAGGAAGACTTCGACAAGCAACTGGCTCTCGCCCTCAAGATTCGCGACCGCGTCACCGACGCCAACTCGAGCATCGTCGCCATCCGCGCCGCCAAAGATCAGCTCAAGCCTTATCTCACCGTCGCCAACGAGCAGGTAAAGAAGAGCGCCAAGGACCTCACTGACCGGCTCACCACGATCGAAGAGACCATCTATCAAACCAAGCTCAAGGCCGACGAAGACGCGCTCAACTTCCCCATCCGCATCAACAACAAACTTGCCTCAGTAGAAAACGTCGTCGAAGATACCGACGTTGCGCCCACCGCGCAATCCTACGAGGTATTCGACCAGCTCTCCGCCCAGTTACAAACCCAGCTCGACCAGTTACACAAGATAGAAACCACCGGCATCGCCGACTTCAATAAACTAGTACGCGATCAGAACATCCCCGCCATCACCATCCCCCCAGCTGCCGCGGCTCCCGCAAATCCCCCCGCCGCACTTTGAACGCACAAACCAAAGCCAACACGGAAAACCAAACCCCAGCGAGGAAAGCAACAACTCCTCAACCCCATCGAACCTCAAACCCGGCGAAAGCCCAGGTTCACCCCACAGCAAGAAGCCAACTCTCCGTCCACCTCAAACGTCAATGCGAAACCATCCGGCCTTCACCCGAAGTAAGTACTGCGGACCATTCTGAAACTGGCTCAGCCTCAACCGCGCCAACACCAAAACTTCAAACCCGGCGAAAGCCCAGGTTCACCCCACAGCAAGAAGCTAATTCTCCGTCCATCTCACACGTCAATGCGAAACCATCCGGCCTTCACTCCAAAGTAGTGCTGCGGACCATTCTGAAACCAATGCCTGTTAACAATATTGGGCGGGATGGCGTTGCGAGCTAAAATCAGGTCAGACGAAGCTGAGCCCGAAATCTGCGGCGGTCCCACTGTCAAAAGCTCGAGACCACCGTGCAATCGTCCAGGTTTTCGATCAGCTACGTGACCAGTTACACACCCATCTCAACCAGTTATACAAGATATGAACAACTGGCATCGCAGACTTCAACAAGTTAGTCCGCGATCACAACAGTCCCGCCATCGCCATCCCCCATCCCCGGCAAATCCAGCAGCCCAATCCAATCCCCTCGCTACCCCCTGAAACTGGCAGGAGCCTGACATCGAAATTCGGGTAGCGATGCTTATGCATTGAAAACGACCCGGTACGATGGAACGATGCAAACAAGGCGGGGCCCGGGGCAGCCCGCCCTTCGACTCCAATCAAGTCACCGCTGCCGTGTGTTAGCCAGCGCCCGCAGAATGGTACGGGTGTTCTTATTCATCACCTGACGAAGATACATGGCGATCGCGAACATAAGGACAAGAAAGAACAGGTCGACGCGAAGGATTGAATGCAGCAGCCCCGCCAGGCTCTCCGGCGGGAACATGTGCATGTGCATCCAGATAAAGACGACGATGGCCAGGATGGCCAGCACGCCGACGATGATGCGCGAGCTCCGTTCCGACTTATCGGCTGCTGCAAGGGCTTGCTGGACAAAGGCGAGTTCCGCGTTCGTATTTCTTAAGTCAGGCTGCTGGTTTTCCGGGCTCATGCTGGTTTCCTTTCAGTGGTGAGGTGTTTGCGAAGCGTGTTGACTCCGTAATGAAGCCGCGACTTGACGGTGCCGATCGGAATCTCCAGAATCGCGGCACTTTCTTCGAGTGAGAGGTCGTGCTGATAGTGAAGCAGCAGCACAGCCCGGCTGGCGGGTGAGACATGGTCGAGCAGCTTCAGAAAGCCCTCATCCGTTAGCTCGCCAGGGCTGGGGCTGAGGCTGATGAAGAGTTCGGGTGGCGCATCGTCGAGAGGCTGCCAAAGGCGCGCTCTCTTCAGATGAGCAAAGGCGATACGCGAAGCGATCCGAAAGGTCCACGGGCGGAAGACGGCGGGCTCCCGCAGGAATTGCAGCTTGCGGAAAATTTGCAACGAGGTTTCCTGCAGGATGTCGTCTGCCAGGGCCGTCCCCACCAGACGGGTGATGTAGCGCCGCAACGGCGCATAGGCCTCATGAAGGAGCCGCTCGAGGGCCGCACGGTCGCCGCTTTGGGCCAGAAGGACGAGAAGGGTCTGGTCCTCGATTACGGGCTCCTTCGGATCAGCTGGCGTCCTCATGCATGATAGAGGAGGCTGGTACGGATGAAAGTTCGGTTTGGCCAAAAATAATTATGCGCGTTCGATGGACACCCACAGCAAAGGAGTCAGCTGCCTGTGAGAACGCAAAGCGAAAATGGGAGTATTTTTCGCGACCTTCACGGCCGTGACAAAGCATTCATTCTTGCACCCAAAGTCAGTCAGGCCTTTCCAGGCCCAGCCGACTCGGAAGTTGCGATGCGCGCTCAACCCATCACCGCACAGGAAAGCAATCAAGGTCGTCAGCGAAAGTGATCGGCCCCGAATAGCGGCGCTGAATCTCCGTCCGGGTCTCATTCTCCTTCCCCAGAGTTCGCAACATGCGATGCGACAGCACCAATTGCCTCACATGAGCATTCGCAGCCGTGATTCCAATCACCGAAGGCGGCATATGAAGCCGCCTCTCTACCCCGGTGGCGCCCTCAGGCACCGCGTTATGCGCGACGAACAAGCCCGCGTTCATAGCCAGCTGCGTCAGGCCATCCCCTTCTCCGTTCGTATCTCCGCTGAATACCATCCGCTTGCCGCCCAGCTCCACTCGCCAAGCCAGCGCTGGAAACGCACCATGAATTACGCGCGCCGCATATAGAGTAATGTCGGCATTTTGCCATATAAGAACCGGCGCTGTACCGGCCACAACGTTGTGTGGTTGTAACTGGTAGCTACCTCCCTGTCCCGGTTCGACTAACTCACTCAGGTAACGCCAGGCCCCCCGCGGATCGCCGAATAAGTCATGGACAAACTCTGTAGTCGAAGGCATGTACTGGTTCCCCACGGGACCGAACACCGGCAGCGGGCGCCCTCGGTCTTCGAACCAGGAAGAAAAAATCAGCGCCGGAAAATCGCCGCTGTGATCGATATGAAAGTGACTGAACAGAAAAACATCCAGCTGCGACATCTGCGCTCCACTCTCCCCGAAACGAAGCGCGCTCCCTCCGCCCGCATCCACCATCACGCGCGCGCGGCCGTGATCCCATATCAGATAGCTCGTCGACGCTCGCTTATCCTGCAACTCAGGTCCGCCCGAACCGAGCACCTGCACCGCCAGCCCCGCCGGCCCGCACGATTGCCCTGCCACCGGCCCAGCCCTGCCCAGCGACAGAACGCACGAAAAAACCAACACAGCCTTGGCCGAATGTCTCAACCAGTGCATATCGACCTCACATACTGAAACTGCTCGCCGTCAACGATGGTCGACGTGCTGAGTCAGTGAGTTTTTCAGGCAATGTCTCCCGCGCACCCGGGGATTCGCATTCCGGTCGGCTTCGCCTGGCCTTCGATGTTAGCCGCCCAGCCACGCCGCTGCCTTGTCAATTGAAAATCCTTCAGCACCCAAACTGCCGCAGGTGATGATCGATATGCTTCCAGTGGATCGCGTTCCATTCCTCATGATTCACCGGCCCAAACAGAGGATGCTGCGGACCCGGGCCGCGCGGCGCAGCCGCCATCCGCTCCATCCGTTCGACGACACCCGCCCGATCGCGCTCGAAATCGCCAGGCGCCGTCCTCATCAGCTCCTCAGGCCCTTTCGCCCCTTTCGGAAACGGCGCCACATAAAGCGCCAGTTGCTTTAGCGGAAAGTGCCGCAGAACCCACGGCCCCGACAGCGGCACCGGAAACACTCCCAGCCCCGAGTCCAGCGAATCCGACAAGTGACACACCATGCGCGGCGCACTCAGGCTCCCCCACCGCGGTTTCGTCTCCGGCGTCAGCCGTCCCAACCGCTCCACCAACCCCCGCCGCACTGCTTCGTCTCGTAACGTCGGCATCTTGTCCTCTTTTTCGCCGCCGCCCATCGGCCCTTCTCCGCCTGCCTACGCGGTGCGAACTTTCAACACCCAAACTGTCTTAAATGATGATCGATGTGTTTCCAGTTCAGCGCATTCCAGTCATCAATCGTCAGCGCGCCAAAGATGAAGTGATCCGGACCCTTCCCACGCGGCAACCCCGCCATGCGCTCCATCCGATCCACCACGCCCCGCCGGTCCGCCTCGAAATTCCCAGGCGATGTCTGCAGCAACTCCGCCGGCGCCTTCGCTCCCTTCGGCATGGGAATCACGTAAATCGCCAGATGCTTCAACGGAAAATGCCGCAGCACCCGTGGCCCCGTCGGCGGTACCTCTGGTCCGCCCAGCCCCGTATCGAGCGAATCCGATAGGTGACACACCATCCGCGGCGCATCGAAGCTCCCCCACTGCGCCTTCGACTCAGGAGTCAATCGTCCCAACCGCTCCACCAACCCCCGCCGCACTCCCTCGTCCCGTAACGTCGGCATGCCCCACCACCCCCGTGCTCCCGCTCATTCTCACTCACCACCGCGCCCCGGGTCCAGCACCAGCGAGAAACTATAGCGGCGCAGCTTGAAATTCACAGGCCAAACGGTTAGCTGGGCTAGTGTCGCGTTTCTGAAATTCCTTTACATTGTCATCCCGAGCGGAGCGCCGTGGGGCCCCATCGCAGATGGGGTAGGCGGAGCGAGGGACCTGCTTTTTGTTCACGTCGCCTGTAAAGAACTTCAAAAACACCACACTAGATGCCATAAACTCTACCCATGCCGAGGCAAAAGCTCGCATCGTTAAGCAAAACCGGCCGGTGCTTCCCACTCCGAGCATCCAGCAGGTTGAGTTGATAGAGTCGCTTCGCGAGCCCCCATACGGCCAATATCCATTCATCAATGATCGGGCAAATATTTATGGATGCTTCCACTCTTGAACGTTCTATAAGCGACTTCTCTAACTCGCTGTCGCGGCTCAATGGCTGGCTCGTTGGAATGACGGCCATAGTAGTTCTGGGACTCCTGATCGAATACGTCCCAGAAATAAGAGATGAACGGAAAGTTCCGTGAGGCTGGCGCTTGGAGATCGCTTGCCACGCGCCACAGCAAAGCATGGAAGCCGCTCGCGATCCTATTAGGGGCGGTGTTGGTCACTACTGGGGTTGCCGGAGAAATGCTCTTCGAGGCCCTCTCGTTCCATAAAGAAGGGCAATTGGAACAATCACATACTGACCTCGATGAGCACTTGAGGGAAGAGTCGGAAAGTGCCGAAACTGCAGCGAGCGGTGCAGTCAAGGCTTTCCAAAAGGCAACTAGCGAGCTGAACGCATTGACGTTGCAGGTAGAGCAGGCCCAAACAAAAGCCAATGCCGCCGTTACGACTGCCGGCGGAGCACAGCAGAGTGCGAATACCGCAACACATTCCGCTGAAGAAGTCCGCCAGCTAGCAAACCAAACCCGCGCAGAAGTCGCAGAAATCGACGTTGTGGCTGCAGCCATGGCCTCTCGCCATATGTTGCGGACCCTCACCTTCCTTGGGCTACAGGGCGAAAGGGACAAATCGCTGTTCAATCTAACCGTAGAAACCTTCGATAAAGCGGGCACTCCTGCATGGACGTTTGCGCATAAGCTGGTCATCGCCTTACAGGAATTGAGGTTCACGAAGGCGCGTTTCACACTATACGAACTTAGTAATAGCTCCCCTCGGCCTTCTGCTGGGGTTACCATAAAAAATAAGTGGGCAACGTTAGCCAAAGGCGCCGGGGTTTTCCCCGTATCCAATGGACCCCAAGAGGTTGACCCAATGTACATTTGGACGGAATTGAGACGCGCTGGCGTACCGCCGCGATACCAGGGAACACTTGGAACGTTGAAACTTGCGCTGGGCGCATCGCTACAACAAGACACCAGTGTAGACGATGGGGAATTCATCATCCTCATTGGCGCTTCGGATTCAACGGCCAAGGACGAATAGAGCAGCGATAGCACAGCAACCTTTACCGCACAGGGCGGTAAAGAGACTTCCGAGTTGTCGAATGATCAGTCGCGCTCGACCGTTGCGAACACCGGCTTGATGACGGATGGTTTCAACAAACCCGCCGCCTCCCAATTGCCGATCGGCACTTCGCCAGGCGTTGCAAACGCTCGATCCTGGCTGGTGATCGCCATGATGACGACATCGGGGCTTAATGCGTTAAAAGACCGGTTACTGACCACCACCGCCGGCCGCTTCTTCAACACCGCCTGGTTCGTAAACAGGAAGCTCACCAGCACTACATCGCCGAACTCATAGGGCATCGTACGCTTCGTCGTCCGAGTTGCTCCAAACCTGCTCGAAAGCGGGCGCGCTGGCGGCGCTCGCAGCGCGCGCGAGCGCTCGATCCTGTCCCCTAGCCTCGAGGAACTCTGCGAAAGCCTCAACCTCCGCAATCTGCGCGGTGCTGAGGGTCCGAAGTTTCTCCGCAAGATTGCCGGCACCCCTGCTCACGCTGGCTCCTGATCCAGAAAGATTCTACAGTCCAGGCGCAAGTCCCCGCTCCGGCCCCCAACTATCCGACGAAATGCAGAATCACCTGGTTGGTGGCCAAAGCCGCCAGATAAGCCAGCACGCTCATGTAGACAAACTGCAGCGCCGGCCAGCGCCAGCTATTCGTCTCCCGCCGCACAATCGCAATCGTCGAGGTGCACTGCAGCGCAAACGCAAAAAACACCACCAGCGCCATCGCCCCGCCCAGCGTTAGATCGTGCCGCAGCGCCGCCTGCAATCCCAGCGACTGTGTCGCCGGATCGGCCCCGTAAAGCGTGCCCAGCGTCCCCACAATCACCTCGCGCGCCATCACCGACGTCAGCAGCCCAATCCCGATCTTCCAGTTGAACCCCAGCGGCTTAATCGCTGGCTCAATGAACTGCCCCAGCCGTCCGATCACGCTCTGCGCCAGGTCCGCATGAAACGGAATGTGGCTCAGAAACCAGAGCACAATCGTCACCGCCAGAATCACCGTCCCCGCCTGCTTCAGAAACACCTGGCCGCGATCCATCAGCCGCAAGCCCAGCGAACGCAGCGTCGGCAGCCGATACTGCGGCAGCTCCAGAATGAACGGCGCCGAAGAAGCCTTCAATATCGACGACTTCAGCAGCCACGCCGTCCCGAGCGCCGCCACAAACCCCAGCACGTAGAGCGAAAGCATCACCGCTGCCCGCAGCCCCAGCAAATCCCCCAGAATCGGCTTCA
>CAVWUF010000007.1:0-9708 GCA_963758135.1 uncultured Acidobacteriaceae bacterium | reverse complement strand
CCCTGCCTTCCATCACCCAATCCTTCGCCGCCTGGGTCAGCGGTCCCAGTTCGCTTTGTTTCCTGGCCTCGGAATAAAGCCGCACCACCGGCTCCGTTCCACTCAGCCGATAGCACACCCACGAGCCGTCGGCCAGGATCAGCTTCAAACCATCGGTCCGCACAACCTGCACAACTTTCCGCCCACCCACTTCCCTTGGATCATCCTTTATCTTCTCAGTGAACTTTTCCTTCACCTCGGGCGTCAAGCGGAAATTCTCACGATTCGGGTAAAAGGAACCTACCCTGCCAAATATCTTCTTCAGTTGTTCGCCCAGGCTCTTCCCGCGCACCGCCACCATCTCCGCCGCCAGCAGTCCCGCGATCACGCCGTCTTTCTCCGGAACATGCCCGCGGATCGTCAGTCCGGCGCTCTCTTCCCCGCCGATCGCAATTTTGTCCTCGTTGATCAGCTCCCCGATGTACTTGAACCCTACCGGCGTTTCAAACAGAGGAACCCCAAACTCATCGGCCAGCGCGTTGATCAGATTCGTCGTGGCCACAGACTTTGCCACCCCGTTCTTCCAACCCCGCGACTCCACCAGATAATCAAAGAGCAGCGCGATGATGTAATTCGGCTGCATGAACGTCCCGTCGCCATCCACAACTCCGAAACGGTCCGCGTCGCCATCCGTCGCAATCCCGATCGCCGCACCCACTTCCTTCATCTTCTCCGTGCACGCATTCAGCAACTCGCCGTCTGGCTCCGGCGCATGGCCGCCAAACAACACGTCGCGATAGTCGTGCACCGTCCAGGTCTCTACGTCATGCTCGCGCAGAATATCCGAGGCGTATCCCCGCCCAGCCCCCCAGAACGGATCGACCACCACTTTCAGCCCGGCCCTTTTGATCGCCTTCAAGTCCACGAGTTCCGCAAGCCGCTTCAGATAATCCGGCTTCACGTCGACCTGCTCGTACTTTGCGCCCGTCTCAGCCGGCGATGCCACTTCCTCAAGCGCCTTCACATTCGCCTCAATCTTGTGCGTCACCTCCGGCAGCGCCGGCGCCCCATCCGGAGTCGAGTATTTGATCCCGTTGTACTCCGGCGGATTATGCGAAGCGGTAAAGTTGATCGACCCGCCCGTCTTTCGCTGCCGCACCGCGTAAGCAATCGCCGGCGTCGGCGCAGGTTCCGGAATAACCAGCGGCGTCACGCCGTTCGCCGCCGCCACCTTCGCGGCCTCCGCCACAAACATCTCACCCAAAAATCGCGGATCGCGTCCCACCAATAATGTCTTCGGTCCTGGCTGCGAAGCCACGTACTGAGCGATGCCAGCTACCGCGCGGCGAATATTGCCAAACGTAAACTCCTCGGCGACAATCGCCCGCCATCCCAACGTCCCAAACTTAATTTCGACCGCCATGTTTCTCGTTCTCCTCTGCGCTTTTCCTCTTAGGATGCTACGAACCCGAAACCCAACATACACCCTAAACTGCGGCCGTTAATCCTGTTCCTTGTCCTATCTCGGGTACTCTTTGCTCCACGGACGACTGTTCACCCTCTACGCTCTGTTCCCTGTTCCCTGTACCCTGTACCCTGTCATGCCCCTACCCGCCACCGATGTACGCATCATCCTTACCACCGCCGGCTCCCGCGAGGAGGCCGAGCGCATCGCCCGCTCCCTCGTCGGCGACCACCTCGCCGCCTGCGTCAACATCGTACCCGGCCTCACCTCTATCTATCGATGGCAGGGCAAAGTCGAAGCTGCCGTTGAAATCCTGCTCCTCATCAAAACCACGGCAGCCTGTCTCGACCAGGTAGAAGATGCAATCCGCAATCTCCACTCCTACGAAGTCCCCGAATTCCTCGTCCTGACTCCGGAATCCGCCAGCCAGCCCTACCTCGACTGGCTTCTCCATTCAACCGGACCCTCGCACGAGTGACGACCGCGCCCGTCACGGCTCCCCTGAGAGCCTTTCACCCGAAAACACAAAAGGTGCAGGGTCTTACTCCTGCACCTTCCTGAACGCTGACCGCTGAACACTATCCTTCCGTGGCCCCATGGCACTTCTTATACTTCTTCCCCGACCCACAGGGACAAGGATCGTTCCGCCCCACCTTCTCGCCCATCCGCCGCTGCGCCGGAGCCGCCGCGTCGCCCGCGCCCGCCATTCGCGCGTGCTCCAGCTCCTTCTGCTTCTTCCGCTGGAACTCCTTCTCGATATCGTCGATCGTCGTGGTCGGCGCCCGGCGAGGCGCCATAGCAATCGGCGGCGCGCTCAGCTCTCTGTGACCGTTACCGTCCGCGGAAGCCACATGCGGAGCAGCTGGAATCGCCGTCCGCGGCCGCGTCGCAATCTCCACAGGCTGCCCATCCGGCCCCACAATCCTCATCAGGAACAGGAAGCGAACCGTGTCTTCCTGGAACCGCGCCATCATCCCCTCGAACATCTCGAAGGATTCCTTCTTGTACGCCACCAGCGGATCCTGCTGTGCATACCCGCGCAGCCCAATCCCTTCCTTCAGGTGGTCCATGTTCAGCAGATGATCCTTCCACAACCCATCGATCACGCTCAGCATGATCATCCGCTCGTGGAAGCGCATCTGCACATCGCCAATCAGTTGCTGTTTCGCCTCATACCGCGCCTTCAGCCGCTCGAAGATCGTCTCGCCCAGCTCGTGCCGCGTTAGCTCGTTCGCCTTGATCCCCTCAGCGTCCAGGTCGAATCCGAATTGCGATATCAGCTTCGCATTCAGCCCCTTCACATCCCACTGGTCCGGATGCACCCGCTCCCCCGCAAACTCATCCAGCATGTCGCTTAGCAGGTTCGGAACATAATCCTCGACGATCAGCTCCTTCTGATCCAGTCCCTCCAGCAGCTGCCGCCGCAGCCCATATACGGCCTCGCGCTGCTTGTTCATCACGTCGTCATACTCGAGCAGATGTTTGCGCGCCTCGAAATTCTGCCCCTCAACCGCCTTCTGCGCCGCCTCGATCCGGTTTGAGATCATCCGCGACTCAATCGGCATTCCCTCTTCCATGCCCATCCGCTGCAGCAGCGTCGAAACCCACTCCCGCGCAAAGATGCGCATCAGGTCGTCTTCCAGCGACAAATAGAATCGCGAAGCTCCCGGATCGCCCTGCCGTCCCGCGCGCCCGCGCAGCTGGTTGTCGATGCGCCGCGACTCGTGCCGCTCCGTGCCCACAATGTGCAGGCCGCCCGCGGCCACCACAGCCTCGTGATCCTCGGCAGCATTCGCCGCATGGCCCTTGTAGACCTGCTCCCAGTTTTCCTGCGACGTCTCGTACTCCTGCCCGGCGTAATAGAAACGCAGCATTCCCGCCGGCGCCGTAGGATTGATCGCGCCCTCCGCTGGCGAAATCGCCCGCGCCATCGCCTTTTTCACCAGCTCCTGCCGTGCCACAAACTCCGGATTGCCGCCCAACAGAATGTCCGTGCCGCGGCCGGCCATGTTGGTGGCGATCGTCACCATCCCCAGCCGCCCCGCCTGCGCCACAATCTCCGCCTCGCGCTCGTGATACTTCGCGTTCAGCACCACATGCCGCACGCCCTTGCGCGCCAGAATCTGCGACAACAGCTCGCTCTTCTCAATCAACGTCGTACCCACCAGCACCGGCTGCTGGTTTTCGTGCAGCTTTGCAATCTCGTCCGCCACGGCATGGTATTTTTCCTTCGCCGTCCGGAACACCACATCGGCGTTCTCCAGCCGCCGCATCGGCTTGTTGGTCGGGATCACCACGATGTCGAGCTTATAAATCTTGTCGAACTCCGCGGCTTCCGTCTCCGCCGTGCCTGTCATCCCCGCCAGCTTCTTGTAAAGCCGGAAATAATTCTGAAACGTGATCGTCGCCAGCGTCTGATCCTCGCGCCGGATGTTCACGCCTTCCTTCGCCTCAACCGCCTGGTGCAGCCCGTCCGACCACCGCCGCCCCGGCATCAGCCGCCCCGTGAATTCATCGACAATGATCACCTCGCCGTCCTTCACCACGTACTGCACGTCCTTCTTGTAGAGCGAGTGCGCCTTGATGGCCGTCTCCACGTGGTGCTTCAGGTCCCAGTTCTCCGGATCGGCGATGTTCCCGATGCCCAGCAACCCCTCGATCTTTTCCCAGCCCTCATCTGTAACAGTGATGGTCTTGTGTTTCTCATCCACCACAAAGTCGCCCGTCAGATACTTCTCTTCCGGACTTTTGATGATCTCCTCGCCCTCTTCGAGCGACGGAATAATCCGGTTCACCCGCGCGTACTTGTCCGTCGTCTGATCCGTCGGCCCCGAAATAATCAGCGGCGTCCGCGCCTCGTCGATCAGGATCGAGTCCACCTCGTCCACAATCGAGAAATAGTGCCCGCGCTGCACGCAGTCGGCCAGCTCGAACTTCATGTTGTCGCGCAGATAATCGAACCCAAATTCGTTGTTCGTCCCGTACGTAATATCCGATCCGTACGCCTTCCGCCGCTGCTGATCGTCAAGATCGTGAACGATCACGCCGACCGTCAGCCCGAGGAACTCGTAAATCTTCCCCATCCACTCGGCGTCGCGTTTCGCCAGATAATCGTTCACCGTCACTACATGAACGCCATGGCCGGCCAGCGCATTCAGATAACACGGCAGAGTCGCCACCAGCGTCTTGCCTTCGCCGGTCTTCATCTCGGCGATCTTTCCCTGGTGCAGCACCATTCCGCCCACCAGCTGCACATCGAAGTGCCGCATGTGCACGGCGCGCCATCCCGCCTCGCGCACCACCGCAAACGCCTCCGGCAGCAGATCGTCGAGTGCCTGCTTCTCCGCCGCAACCCGCGCCTCTTCCTCCGTGATCCCTTCGAGAGCCGCCGCAATCCGCGCCCTGAACTCCACTGTCTTGGCGCGCAGCTGCTCATCGCTCAGAGCCTGGATCCCCGGCTCAAGCGCATTAATCTCCGCAACCCGCGGTAAAAGGCGCTTCACCACCCGCTCGTTGCTGGTCCCAAATACTTTTGTGAGTACGTTACTTCCGATCAAGATTGAATCCTTCGGCGGTCACTTCGGCGCCTCGCGCACCACTCCCGCGCCGGTACCCGAAACCGCCTCTCCCGTAAGAAAAGTCAGGGCTCCATCTTCATTTTAAGGTACCGAGAGGAATCCTGCCGCCATCCCCTTTCTCAACAATGCAGCAGTTGAAGTTCCGCAAAAAAGGCGCCGGGAGTCTCCCTCCCGGCGCCAACGCCTCCGTTTTCTATTCCCCATTGCCTGTTGCCTGTTCCCTGCCTTTACAACCCCCACACCCGAGCCGCCCCATACACCAGCCCCAGCGTAACCGCGGCGATCGCCACCTCGCCAATCGCCCCCACCAGAAACGGACGCGCCCCCTGCTTCGCCAGCTCCCGCAGATTCGTCCTTAATCCCACTCCAGCAAACGTCAGCAAAAACGCCCACCGCGAGAGATTCCCCAGCGCCACCGTCTGCGGCTTCGTGAAGAACGCCACCGACGCCAGCAGCGAAATCAGCAGAAATCCAAGCACGAACTTCGGAAACTTCTTCCAAAGAAACGCCGCTTTGTTCGTCACCTTCTCCGCCTGCCCCTTACGCGCCCAGTAAATCGCGTACCCCAGCACCACAAATCCGATCAGCGCATTGCGGCACGTCTTTGCCAGCACCGCCACCTTTCCCGCCGCATCGGAATACAGCGCCCCCGCCGCCGTCGCCTCCGCCGTGTTGTCCACGCCCAGCCCGGCCCACAATCCATACGCGCGATCGCTCAGGTGCAGGCTATGCCCAATCAGCGGAAACACAAAAAGCGACAGCGCCCCCAGCGCCAGAATCGCTCCAATCGCGTAGGAAGAATCCTCCTCGTCTGCATCAATCGCGCCCTGCGTCGCAATAATCGCTGACACGCCACAGACCGCCGAGCCCACCGCCAGCAACGACGTCAGCTTCGGCCGCAAACCAAACCCCCGCCCCAGCAACGTCATGAACACCAGCGAAAACGTGACCTCGATCAGCACCAGCCCCAGCGAAATCCCACCCAGCCGCAGCACGTCGCCAATCAAAAACCGCGCGCCAAGCAGCACAATCCCCGCCTTCAGCCAGAACTCATAAGTCGCCACGCCCGCTCGAAAAATCTCCGGCACGCCGACCGTGTTCGAAATCACCAATCCCAGCAAAATCGCCCACAACACGTACTCGATATTCGGCAGCACCAGATGGTGCGCCTTCCCGTAATGCGCAATCGAACGCTCGATGATCTTGCCCGCATACCCCACTGCCAGCAGCAGCAAAACCCCCGGCACAATCGCAAAGATCTTCCCCGGCACTGACACCGTCCGAGGCTGCGGCAACGCAACAGAACCAGCCATACTCTCCTCCTTGTCTTCCTGAGCGAAGCATCGCGCCCTAAAGCGATGCGCAGTCGAAGGACCTCCCGGGCGTCAGCATCCCCGGCGAACTTGTTCGTTGAGGTTCGCGAGGGCAGCGACGCCCGTGCTCAATACCCGCTCCTTACCACGGCACGCTCTTCAAAACTCCAAATCGCACCAGCAGCGCCGCCAACAATGCCAATCCCACTGCCCAGCTATCGATGGAAACTCGTCGTGTCGACGAAGCCATGAGAAACGCTCCTGTTCTGCAGAGAAAAATCCCCGCACTTGAATGTTTTGAGTTGTCAGGAAATGCGCCGCATCACGGCGCGAGCATGCGCAGAACTAACGACAACAACAACAGCAGCCGGAGAGGCTGCTCGCCGCGCTGGTCTTCACCGCGCGGCCAAACATCACCGAATTGGAGAGAGCACCCACGTGTCCTTCGTTTGTAGCACGACAAACTTTTCCGCGCAAATTTCGGCCTGGCTTTCGCGCCCAGCTCCAGGCTCCCCGCTCCCAGCCCATTGCTACACGCTACCGGCTACCGGCTGCCAGCTGCTTCTAAAGTGTCTTCAAATACGCCTTGGCCCGCTCCAGCTCCGGGAACAGCCTCTCCTCCGCCTGGAAAGCCGCCGAGTGCACGCACCGCCGCCCGTTCTTCTGCTTCACCGGATGCTTCAGATGCAGCATCTCGTGGTACATCAGATACTCGATCGCGTACCGCGGCGTGCCCTTCCGGTCGAATACCCGGCTCACCATAATCGTGTTGTGCGCCGAGTCGTAATGCCCCAGCAGCCGCCGCGCCGATACCTCGCTCCACGTCAGCAGCGGCCGTCCCATCAACCCGAAAAAGAACCGCCGGTTCAGCGTCTCGAAAACCTCGTCCAGATCGTAGTGCTCGCCCTGCGCCGACCCGATCCGCTTGCGCCCCCGCGTCTGCCGGATTCGCTCGCTCTGCCGCACCACTGCCTCGCTCGACGTAAACCGCCGATAGCGCCGCGCCTGCCCCGCATCAATCGGCTTGCGATACAGCTTCGCCAGCAGGATGTGCGCGATCGCCCGCAGCACCGGCTCCGGCGCGGCTTCCAGCAAATCCGAAAGGCTCACACGAATTCTCCCCTCGCGCAGCCGGATCGTCGTATTCAGCGATGTGAAGCGATAAAACCGAACTTCAATCGGAGGAATCGGAGCACGCGGCCGAAGAGCGCGATACTCCTCGGCAAACATCTCAGAGAGAGGGGGACTCACTACAATCCGAGCCTCGCATAGCGCAAAGTGGAAATCAAGCACCGACAGTCCCCATCATCAATTCCGTCCGCACCAGGCGCTTTTCTGCTCGCTGAACGCTGTGCGCTGAACGCTTTCTTAAGGCCCAGCAGTTACGATAGGCACAGCCAATACTTCTCGGAGAGATTTTGCAAGCTGCCGCCACCGAACGCCTCATCCACCCCGCCCGTAACATCCAGGGTAGCCTCCGCCTGCCCGGCGACAAAAGTATCAGCCACCGTTACGCATTGCTCGCCGGATTCGCCGAAGGAACCACCCGCCTCACCAATTTCTCCACCGGAGCCGACTGCGCTTCCTCCCTGGCCTGCGTCGAAGCCCTCGGCGCAAAGGTGACGCGCAACAACGACGCAGTAGAAATCACCGGCGTGGCCGGCAAATTCACTGTCCCAAAACGTCTGCTCGACTGCGGCAACTCAGGCTCGACGATGCGCATGCTCGCCGGTCTCATCGCCGGCCAAACTCCGGGCTCCTTCACCCTCACCGGAGACGCATCCCTCTCGCGCCGCCCCATGGAGCGCATCCGCAAACCTCTCGCGCAGATGGGAGCGCAGATCGAGCTCACCGAAGGCCACGCACCCATCGTCATTCACGGCGCACCCCTCACTGCCATCGACTACACCACGCCCATCCCCAGCGCCCAGGTCAAGACCGCAATCCTCTTCGCAGGGGTCCAGGCCCACGGCACAACCACCCTCCGCGAATCGGTCCGCACCCGCGACCATGGCGAGCTCGCCCTCCGCGCCTTCGGGGCCACCATTGACCGCGCCAAAGACTCCATCTCCATCGCCGGCGGCCAAAACCTGCACGCCATCGAAGCCACCGTCCCCGGAGACATCTCCTCCGCCGCCTTCTTTCTCTGCGCCGCCGCGCTCTTCCCCGGCTCCAACCTCATCTTTGACGACCTTGGCCTCAACCCTACCCGCGCCACACTCCTTGACGTGCTCACCGCGCTCGGCGCGCACATCGGCGTCCTCAACCTCGAAACCAAAAATGACGAGCTCGTCGGCACCGTCCAGGTCAACGCCCCGCCCCACGGACTCACCGGCACCACTATCTCCGGCGCGCTCTCCGCCCAGCTCATCGACGAGCTGCCCGTCCTGGCCGCCATCGGCCCCTACACGCAAACCGGCATTCGCATCCGCGACGCCAAAGAACTCCGCGTCAAAGAATCAGACCGCATCGCCCTCGTCGCCGCCAACCTGCGCGCCATGGGAGCTGAAGTCGAAGAGTTCGACGACGGCCTCGACGTCCCCGGCGGCCAAACCCTCCATGGAGCCACCATCGACTCCGGCGGCGATCATCGCATCGCCATGGCCTTCTCTGTCGCCGCGCTCCGCGCAGAAGGATACACCCTCATCCGCGGCGCAGAATCCACCGCCATCTCCTTCCCGGAATTTTTCGACCTGCTCGACCGCGTAGCCGAGCGCTAAAGGTGAACCAGGGAAGCAGCACCGGCTGCTTCCCCGCATTCCGTCCTATTAACTGTTCCCTATTCCCTGTTGCCTGTTCCCTGCCTTTACTCCACTGGAGCCAGCACGTCATCCAGCCTTCCCGGCGTCCCCTCTACCCGCTCCAGATGCGGAACCCTCAACCCTCCGTGATAATCGAGCGTCACGGACTTGATCGTGTCGCGATCCTTCATCAGCAGCGTGATCGGATCGCTCCCCTTCTCTGCTTTCAGAATCGCCGCCCGCAACTTCTCTGCCGAATAAACCTCGCCGTTCACCGCCATCAGCTGCATCCCCGGCACAATCCCCGCTTTGAACGCCACGCTGTCCCACGACACGTTGCCCAGCATGCCATCCCCCATCACGCCGAACCCCAGCGAATCCGCAAAGCTCGTCCCAAACCGCGGATTCTCCGCTCCATGCTTCTGCCACGCCGGAATTGTGTCGTTGTAGACCAGCTTGTAGCCGCTCTGCGTGAACCCATTCTCCGGGACCTCAGGATGCAGCTCGTACACGCGCGACCGCAGGAACGTCGTCCAGTCATACGGCTGCACCTGGTTAAGCGCCGCCACAATATCCTCGAACGTGTACGTATCCGTGATGTAGCTGCCGTCGTTCACGCCGAAGAACAGCTT
>CAVWUF010000006.1:0-693911 GCA_963758135.1 uncultured Acidobacteriaceae bacterium | reverse complement strand
TTGCGAAATCGTCCAGCGACTTTTTCCCGTCGCTCAGCTCGCGAATCTTGGTGTCCGCATCCAGCCAGATCAGCTGCCCCTCCGTGTAGTAGTCCTCCGGCCGCTGCCAGCTCACCCAGCTCACTGGCCTCCGCTGCGAAACCGTCGGCTGATTCGTCGTATCTACCAGCGGCCGCCAGTCGCGTCCCTGGCTCGCCTCGAAGCCCGCGGCCACGCCCGCCAGCTCATCGCGCGCCTGCTCCGCCGTCACCATGCCCGCCCGCGCCGTCAGCACCAGCCCCCAGTACTGCGTCAGCCCCTCGTAAACCCACAGCAGATCGTCGCGCATCGGCACATTGAAGTTCGGCGTCCACAAATCCGCAGGCCGCCGAAACTTCCCGTTCCAAGAATGCGTGTACTCATGCCCCAGCAGATCGCGCCCGCGCACGCCCGTTCCCCAGTCCGTAAAGTAGTTCGCGCCCGTCCCATCCTCGCTCGATTGATGATGCTCGAGCCCATTTCCGCCAATCACATCGCTGAGCGAGAAGAGGAAATCGTAGTGATCGTAGTGATGCGAGGCGAACAGCTTCTGCGCCTGAATGGCCAGGTTCTTGTGCGCCTGCAACTCCTCCGGCGTCATCTCCAGGTCCTTTGCCTCATCGGCAAAAACATCCAGGAAAACTTTGTTGTCCGGTCCCGTCGATAGGTCCACACGCTTGAAATTCGCCCCACCGTACAGCGGCGAATCCTGCAGCTTGTTCAGCATCGTCTCCTGAAAGTGAACCGTGTCGCCGTCCTGGGATGCCGTCTCAAGCGCCGTTGCGTATTTCCAGCCGCTCGGCAGCACAATGCTCGGCGCAAATTTGATGTCGCGCGAAAAATGTCCGGCCGGATACAGCAAGACCGTGTTCCACGCCAAATCCGCAAGCTGATTCGAAATCTCAATCCGTCCATCCGCCGGCTTAATCGGCGACAAATAATCGAAGTCCACATCGAGCGAGGTCACGCCCTTCGGCACCTGGATGTGAAACGCGAAAACATTCACCTGATCCCGCACCCACGGAATGGTCTTCCCGTCAGCCTTAACAAACAAACCTGCCACCTTATCAATCGGCCCTCGCGGCGAGTGCGCTCCTGGAATCCACTGCGGATAGAGCAGCGTCAGTTCTCCCGCCCGCACAGGAATCGTCTCGTGCACAGTCACCACCCGGTCCACGGTGTTGGTGAGATTCACCAGCAGCGTAATCGTCCCCGGATAGGGAGTGTCCGCCGGAGCCAAAATCGGTGGCGGCATCGGCACAGGCTCCGGCCCCGCCGAACTCTGCGCAAATCCCGAACCGCTCAAAGCAATCACAGCAGCAGCAACGCAGCAACCACGCATCATCGGCAATCTCCAATCGGCTTTCGAAACATTTCGGAAATTTTAAAGGAGGAACAACACGACCTCAATCGAAGACCGCTCGCTTGTGCCTTTACTATTCCCTATTCCCTATTCCCTGTTCCCTGTTCCCTGCACCCTGTACCCTGTACCCTGTACCCTGTACCCTGTTTCCGTGCCTTCCCGCCGCGCCTTCCTCAAGACCACCGCCGCCGCTTCCATCGCATCCGCATTCCCGGCGTATTCTTCCCCCATGCCGCAAGCTCCTCGCAAAGGCCGCATCCACCAATCCGTCTGCCGCTGGTGCTACAAAGACACTTTCCTCGACCAGCTCTGCCAGTGGGCCGCCTCGCTCGGGCTCAAAGGCGTCGACCTGCTCGAAGTCGAAGAATATGAAATTCCGCACCGCTACGGCCTTATCTGCACCATGGGCTACGCCGGCGGAGGCACCATCTCCGACGCTCTCAATCGCACGGAGAACCACGCCGCCATCGAAGCGGCCTTCCGCAAAAATATCCCCATCGCGGCCAAAGCCGGCGTCCCCAGCGTCATCACTTTTTCGGGAAACCGCCGCGGCATGTCCGACGATGAAGGCGCGCGCAACACCATCGCCGGCCTCAATCGCCTCAAGCCCATTGCCGAAGGCAACGGCGTCAACATCTGTCTCGAATTGCTCAACAGCAAGGTCAACCATCCCGACTACATGGCGGATCACACGGCGTGGGGCGCGCGCGTGATGCACGAAGTGAACTCGCCCCGCGTCAAGCTGCTCTACGACATCTACCACATGCAAATTATGGAAGGAGATTTGATCGACACCATCCGCCAGAACATCGGCGTCCTCGGCCACTTCCATACCGCGGGCGTGCCCGGCCGCCACGAGCTCAACGCGACTCAGGAAATCCAATACCCCGCAGTGATGGAAGCCATCGCCGGCTCCGGCTTCTCAGGCTACGTCGCCCACGAATTCATCCCCACCGCGGACCCGCTCGCCAGCCTCCGCCAGGCCGTAGAGCTCTGCGACGTTTAAGAACCATGCTGAGACATAGCGGCGCAGGCGCAGAGGAAACCAGATGAAAGTCATCAAGGTTGCCGGAATCGCATGGGGGTTCGTCTACTTTGTTATAGGTGCAATATTCAGCTTTACACTCGGCAGTAAGGATTTTTGGAGTGGGGCAGCCGTCTATCTTGCACTCTTCCTGCTCCCCTTACCAATAACGTTTGTGGCTTTGTGGTTTCCACGGGTTGCTGCATTAGCGCTGATTGCGTGTGTCGTGGTTAGCGTAACTGTTTCCGGAATAAGCGTAATTTCATCTGGCCCTGCACCTGATCTTGCAGGTCTATGCAAATTTGCGATGTACCATGTTCCGCACCTTTTCTTTGCCGTGGCTTACATCAAAGCAGGAGAGAAAACCGAGAATGCTGGTACTTGAAAATGGCTGACCACTCTATCGGGCTGGCCTAACTCTGCGACGTTCTAAGAAGTCTCGCCTTGAAGGGCACGCCTTCCCAGCCAGCAAAAAAACACAAAACCCAGCGAAGGCCAGGTTCACCCCACAGCAAGAAGCAAACTCTCCTGCCACCCAAACGTCAACGCAACTCTATTCCAGACTCACCCGAAAGTACCGCGGTGCGCCATTTTGGAGAGGGCACAGTCCCAGCCTGCTTCCAGTTGTCCGCAAGTCGTTGAGCCGCGCCGAACCAGATAGGTCCGAGCATTCGCCTCGCCCGGAAAGCTCGACACTCCCCGCTAAGCCCCAACCAGCTCCACTTCCTTCCGCGCCTTTTCCCGCTCGAAGAACCGCTCCATAAACTTCGTGTCGAACTGCCCCCGCCGGAACTCCTCATCGCGAAAAATACGCTGATGCAGCGGAATCGTCGTGTGAATGCCCTCGACGATAAACATCTCCAGCGCCCGGCTCATCCGCGCCATCGCCTCTTCGCGACTCCCGCCATGCGCGATCACCTTGGCGATCAGCGAATCGTAATAAGGAGGCACAACCCCCTCCGCATACTGCGCCGTATCCACGCGAATCCCATTTCCGCCGGGCACGTTGAACGCCGTAATCTTCCCCGCCGACGGCGTGAATTTCTCAGGATGCTCCGCATTCACCCGGCATTCGATCGCGTGCCCGCGAATCGTCACCGGATCCGGCACCACGCTCGACAACTTCTCGCCCATCGCGATTCTTAGCTGTGCCTTCACCAGATCGATTCCCGTGATCATCTCCGTCACCGGATGCTCCACCTGGATTCGCGTGTTCATCTCGATGAAGTACAGCTTCCCATCCTCGTCCATCAGAAACTCGACCGTGCCCGCGTTCTGGTAGCCCACCGCCTCCAGCGACCGCTTCAGCGTCTTCGCGATCTCCTCACGCATCTTGGGCGTCACCTGCAGCGAGGGAGCCTCCTCGATCAGCTTCTGATGCCGCCTCTGGATCGAGCACTCCCGCTCGCCCAGCGACATCGTCGTCCCATGTTCATCAGCCAGAACCTGGAACTCGATGTGCCGCGGCCGCTCGATGAACTTCTCCATGTACAGATCGCCGTTGCCGAACGCGTTCGCGGCTTCGCTCTGCGCCGCCTGGAAAAAACCCGGCAACTCCTCGGGCGTTCGTACCACCCGCATCCCGCGTCCGCCCCCGCCCGCCGAGGCCTTCAAAATAACTGGATAGCCAACCGTCTTCGCCCACTCCAGCCCCTCGCCCTCGCTCTGGATCACGCCCTCCGACCCCGGCAGGATCGGCACCTTCGCGCGCTTCATCGCCTGGCGAGCCTTTTCCTTCTCGCCCATCAGCCGCGTCACTTCAGGCGGCGGCCCAATGAACTTGATGTTCGAAGCCCGGCACACTTCGGCGAAGTTCGCATTCTCGCTCAACAAGCCGTACCCAGGATGAATGGCATCGACGTCCGCAATCTCCGCGGCGCTGATCACCGCGGGAACATTCAGATAGCTCTCCGCCGACCGCGGAGGCCCGATGCAGATCGCCTCGTCGGCAAAGCGCGCATGCAGCGAATGCCGGTCCGCTTCGCTGTAGATGGCGACCGTGCGCAGGCCCATTTCCTTGCACGCGCAGATCACGCGCAGTGCGATTTCGCCGCGATTGGCGATCAATACTTTACGCATAGTTATCGGGGACGCACCGCAAACAGCGCCTGGCCGTATTCCACCGGCTGGCCATTCTGCACAAGCCGCTTCACGACTTCTCCTGCGGCATCGCTCTCAATCTCGTTCATCAGCTTCATCGCTTCCACGATGCAAATGACCTGCCCCATCTCCACCTGATCGCCGATCTTCACAAACGCCGGCGATCCCGGCGAGGGCGACTCATAAAACGTTCCGACGATGGGCGACTTCACCACGTGCAGCGATGCATCGTCGTCGGCCGCCGCGGCCGTTTCAGGCGCAGCGCTCGCCCCTCCCGGATGCCCAGCAGAGCTCAGCCCCGCCGCGGAATTGACCGGAACCACCGCGGGCATCTGTACCACCGGTGTTGCCAGAAGCCGCGAGACATCCGCTCCGCCCTCCTGCGCAAACTTGATACGAACCTTCAGATCCCCGCGCTCGAGTTCGAACTCGCCAATTTTATTTTCTTTGAGGAACTCGACCAGTTCCTTCAGCTCGTTGATGTCTTCCGATTTCATCGTTTGCTCTCGCGCAACCCCTCGAAAACCTACAGCTCAATCCAACTCTTCGTCACCGGCGTCAGAATCCGATGTCCCTTATCCGTCACCGCCACCATGTCCTCAATCCGAATGCCGAACTTCCCCGGCAAATAAACTCCGGGTTCAATCGTGATCACCATTCCAGTCTCCAGCCGCATCTCCTGCGCCGCCGCCACCCGCGGCTGCTCGTGAATTTCCAGGCCCACCCCGTGTCCGGTGGAATGCGTGAAGTACTTCCCCAGGCCAGCCTTGTGCAGCACCGTCCTTGCCGCCTCATCCACTGCACCGCAGGTTGCGCCGGGCTTCACCGCATCCACTGCGGCTTCCTGCGCCTCCAGGACCGCATCGTACGCGGCACGCTCCTCACGATTCGCGCGTCCAAAGTGCACTGTGCGCGTCATGTCGGAGCAATAACCATTGAGCATAACACCGAAGTCCAGTGTCACGAATCCCTTCCGCGGCAGCTTCGCCTGCGTCGCCCGCCCGTGCGGAAGCGCCGACCGCTCACCCGAAGCCACAATCGTCTCGAATGACATTCCCTCCGCCCCGCGCCGCCTCGCCTCATACTCCAGTTCCGCTGCAATACTCACCTCGCTCGCTCCGCTCTCCATGCGCGGCAAGATGGCCTCAAACAACCAACACCCCAGCTCCGCCGCCTTGCCCATTAGCGCAAGCTCGCCTTCGTCCTTCACCATGCGCAGCGCTGAGACCAGAGGCTTCCGCAGCGCAACAAAAAATCCCCGCCGCTTCCTTCCGCTCAATCCGGAACGCATCAGCTCCAGATCCGCCACCGTCGTATGCTGCGGATCGAACCACGCCTGTTTCGCGCAATCCTCGAGCAATGCGCAGCACTCGCGCAGCGCCGATTTCTTCGCGATCGCCACCCGCGCCCCATGCGTCTCCTCCCGCGCCTGCGTCGTGTACCGTCCATCGGTAAACAGCACAGCCTTCTTCGCCGTCACCGCCAGCGCCGCATTCGACCCCGTAAACCCGCAAAGCCACCGCACATCCGGCAGATGCGTCACCACCATCGCGTCGATGGCCTGCTCCGCCATCGCGCGTCGCACGCCCCGCCAGCGCGGCACGAATTGATCGCCCCTGCTTCGCATCAGGTTCGATACTAATGTCTCTCGGCGCATTCACGCATCGAGCCCGCTGGCCCGATTTGGGGAGAACCGCCGCGGTTACGATCCTGCCCATTTCCAATTCATCGACCTTCGTCGAGGCGCCGGCGTTATACTCACTCCGCAACTTAGAACTCAATCAAGCCCCATTCAGGAGACCCACGCAATGAACTTTCTCCGCAGCCTGCGCCAGCACGACTCTTTCGCCGCCATCCTCCTTGCCGTCAGCTTTATCGCCATGCCCCTCGCCGCGTCGGCGCAGCATCCCGGCGCCATACTCCACGCGCCAGAGGCCTCGAAGCTGCTCCCCGACGCCGTTTACTACGCCGGTAAGTCCGCCAATACCCAGCTGCGCAATTCCGCCGGCATCCACTTCGCCGACAACCACTACATGCTCGCCGTCCTCGTCGATACCTCCGGCTACTCCAGCGCTGTACAGGAGAAATACCAGGGCTACCTCCTCACAGAAGTTCCGCTCGCATTCGGCGACCAACCGCTGCCACCCGGCGCCTACGGAATCGGCTTCGTCGGCCGCCATTTTGTCGTTACCGATATTGGCACCCATGACCTGCTCCAGGCGCCCGCAACCCACGACGACCACCTGCAGCATCCCCTTCCGCTGCAGATCCTCGATGGTCCCTCACCGGAACTTCACCGCCTCTGCCTCGGCCGCGACTGCGTCGATCTCAGGCGAGCAAAATAGACCAAATCCCCCCCCGCCGTGACCATTCCGTTCGGATTCCATCTAACAGAACAGGTGAATGGAAGCTTTCGACCCTGCCTGGTCCCCGCACGGCCACCCAGGCAGGCCGCAGTGGCCTTTCGGCCTCTGATCGACATTCGCCCTATATATGAAGAGGAATTCATGTCCTGGTTATTCAGAACGCTCACCGTTTGTACCGCCGGACTCATCGCCGCCGCCCCGCTCGCCTTCTCGCAGAGCGAAGATCAGGGCCAGGGACGCGCTGTCGTTACTGTCCTGCCAAAAAAGGCCGATGCTCCCGCCCCCAATGTTTCGCAGCAGAACCTTCAGATTCAGGTCAATGGCAAACAGAGTCAGATCGTCAACTGGCTGCCCCTCCGCGGCTCCCATGCCAGCGTCGAGCTCGTACTGCTCATCGACGACGGAGCGCGCTCCAGCCTCGGTCGCGAATTCAACGATATTCGCGATTTCATCCAGAGCCTTCCCCCCAACGTCAAAATAGCCCTCGCCTACATGCAAAACGGCCGCGCCGTTTTCTCCGGTCCGCTCACCCCGAATCACGCAACCGCCGCCCAGCAACTTCACTTGCCCTTAGGCGCGCCCGGCGCCGATGCCAGCCCGTATTTCTGCCTCTCCGACCTCGCGAAGCGATGGCCCTCCAACGACCGCGCCGCGCGCCGCGAAGTCATCATGATCACCGACGGAGTCGACTACTATCACCTGCAGTACGATCCTGAGGATCCCTATGTCCAGGCCGCCATCCAGGATTCGGTTCGCGCCAATCTCGTCGTCTACTCCATCTACTGGCGCAACGTCGGTCCGGCCGACCGTTCCTGGTATCAAAACAACGCAGGCCAGAACCTTCTCCTCGAAGTCGCCGACGCTACCGGTGGCGATTCTTACTGGATGGGCTTCGGCAATCCTGTATCGCTCCAGCCCTACTTCGACGACTTCAGCCGTCGCCTCAACAACCAGTACGAACTCGGCTTCGCCGCGCCTCTCCGAGGAAAAGCCCAGGTCGAAACCCTTAAGATCAAAGTCTCAGCGCCCGATATCAAAATCACCGCTCCGAAGGAAGTCTGGGTCGCCCCCGCTGGCCCCGCCACCGAATAACAACCTCGCTGAACAACTTCGCCGGTTTCCAGCAAAACAAAAGGCGCATTCAATGATGCGCCTTCCGTCCCTGTTGCCTGTTCCCTGTTGCCTGTTCCCTGTTCCCTGTTCCCTGCGTTTACACGCTGTACGCCGGTTTTCCTGTTGCCTGTTCCCTGTTGCCTATTCCCTGCTTTTCCGGCAAGCTCTGCACGTCGTCGGACTCGGTGCCGTCGCTCAACCCGCCATACCGCCGCTCCCGCCGCTGATAATCCTCGATCGCCTCCAACAGATTGATTCCCCGGAAGTCCGGCCACAGCCGATCCGTCACATAAATCTCCGTGTACGCGATCTGCCACAACAGGAAATTCGAAATCCGCATCTCCCCGGAGGTCCGCACCAGCAAATCGGGATCAGGCATATGCGCCGTGTACAAATGCCGATGGATGTCTACCTCGCTCACCTGGTCCAGCCGCAGACCCTTGTACTGCACCTCGGCCGCCAGCCGCCGGAATGCATCCACCAGCTCCGACCGCCCGCCATAATTCAGCGCCAGCGTGAGCGTGGTTCCCCCGTTGCGCTTCGTCGCGTCCGCCGCCCATTGCATCCGCTCCCGCACTTCCTCAGGCAATTCCTCGATCCGTCCCACGTACTGGATGCGCACGTCATTGTCGTTCATGCGCTGCACATTATTCGTCAGGTAGCTCTTCAGCAGCCGCATCAGAAAATTCACTTCCGCCTTCGGCCGCTTCAGATTGTTCTCCAGCGAAAACGCATACAGCGTCAGCCAGGGCAGCCCGATTCGCGAGGCCGTCTCCACCACATACTGCACCGCCTCGGCTCCCTGCTGGTGCCCGAAGAAACGCTTCAGGCTGCGCTTTCCAGCCCACCGCCCGTTTCCATCCATAATGATCGCCACATGCTGGGGCAGCCGCTGCGCATCCAGACGGCGGTACACCGCTCCCTCATCGGCAGGTAGTTCATGAACTCGGCTGGAATTGAGCGGCACAGTTCCTTTCGGGCGGCTCCCACGGGGCTCATCTCATGCAGATGCGGCCACGTTGCATCGCTGGCGCGACGCCCCAGGCCGCGGAAGTTGGGAGCAGTTCCTTCTCTGCCAAATTATACAGACCAGGCATCCCCGAAAGCCCGAGCCAACTCGCGCCTTGCAGAGCCGGGAGTAACCTGCCTTTGCGCTTACGCCGAGCGCCGCCGTCCGCTCGCCATCTCCCGCACCTGGCTCAGAAACATCGACCGCTGAAAAGGATCGAGCTGCAGCACCAGTGGCGCGATCTCCGACAGAAACGGATCCGCCAGCACCGCGGCAGCTTCACGTGCTCTGCGGCTCTGTCCATCGCGCAGCAGATCGCAGATGCCCACCTCCAGCGCGCTCGCCAGCCGCTGCAGCGACGACAGCGTCGGTACCGCCTTGCCGTTTTCGATTTTCGAGATGTAGGTCCGCGGCACCTGCATCCGGCCCGCCAGCTGTCGCTGGCTCAGGCACCGGTCGTGCCGCACCTCGCGCACCGCTCGCGCCACGTTGATGCCTTCCGCTTCCTCCACACCCTGGCCACTGTTCGTCACCAGTTGCGGAGACAGCGCCTCCGGCTCATCGACCTCGAGCGGCTTGCGGCAACGTCTGCAGAGTGAATTCGACGTGCGAAATTGCACCAGACTACAGAAGTCGCAACGTAGAACCTCGCGCGCCTCGACTGTTGCAAATGTAGTTCCCATAGATTGTGCGGAACGCCAGAGCGGGCGATCCGGGCCGATTTCCGCAGGGGATTGCGGGCCGCGCGTCAATCAGCCTTTGACATACCTTGCGTGGAGGTTATCCCCTTTGTCAAGTGAAAACTGTGAGTCTTCCGGAAATTTACCCCAAATTGCCTGGGAAACCCAAAGGAGAAATGTGCCCATGAACCAGTTCAGCGAACCGATTTTTGCTCGTGGCCGGTCCGAAACAGCTCCTCACCGAACTCAATGCGATATACATAAAACCAGCTCCATGGCCCTGTCTCTCTTCACAAGGCAACGCGCCTGGTCCCTGCTCAACGAGCACACCCAGTCGCCCAGCCTCATCAAGCACGCCCTCGCTGTCGAAGCCTGCGTTCGCTCCTACGCCGAACGCCACGCGGATGCAACCGGCCTCGTCGGCGAAGACCGCGCCGCTCTCATCGAGCTGTGGTCGGCCACCGCGCTTCTGCACGACTTCGATTACGAGAAGCATCCGTCTCTCGAAGAGCATCCGTTCGTCGGCATCGCCATCCTGACCGAACAGGGCTGGCCTGAGGAGCTCCGCACCGCCATCCTCGGCCACGCTGAATACTCCGGCGTTCCCCGCACCACGCAACTCGCCAAAGCTCTTTTCGCGTGTGATGAACTCGCCGGCTTTCTCACCGCCTGCTCCCTCGTCAAGCCCACAAAATCCATCCACGATGTCGACGTTGCCGGCGTGAAAAAGAAAATGAAAGACAAAGCATTCGCCCGCGGAGTGAACCGCGATGACATCGTCAAAGGCGCCGCAGAACTCGATATCCCGCTCGATGACCACATCGCCAACTGCATCGCCGCCATGCAGGCACAAGCGGAAACCCTCGGCCTCCAGGGCACAACCATTCCTTCATCCTGAAGGCGCGAGGCATCCGCTCCAGCCAGCAATCCGCAACAAGCCACCGGCTCCCGGCTGATAAGCGCATACTTCTCCCATGCTCCTCTGGCTCCAGGGACTCATCTTCAGCGTCCTCGTCCCCGGTGTCGTCGCCTTCTTCGTCCCTCAATGGCTGCGTACAACACCCGTTGCAGGCGGCTGGTGGTCGTTCGGCTGGATTCTGTTTGCGGCTGGCGTAGCCATTTACCTTCGCTGTCTGGTCGACTTTCTCCGTGCCGGTGGCACCCCCGCCATCTTCTTCACGCGGCCCCTGCGCGCGGCGCTGGGCGAAGAACCAAAGCAAGTCGTCCGAAGCGGCCTCTACCGCTACTCCCGCAATCCCATGTACCTCGGTGTATTCGCCACCATCGCAGGCCAGGCGTGCGTCTACCGCTCGCGGACGATCGCCATCTATCTGCTGATCGCCATCACTTTTTTCCACTGCGTTGTCTTTTTTCTCGAGGAACCCCACTTGGCGCGCGCACGCGGACCCGCCTACGACGATTACCGTCGCCGCGTCCCCCGCTGGCTCGGCCTGCCCCGTCAATAACTCAGCGCCAGCCGCCGGCCGCGCCCCTCGTCTAGTTGTAGGGCGGCGGCGCAGCCGGCTGCCATGCCAGCCGCTTCTCCGGACAAATATGTTTCGCTTCGGTTTTCGCCCTCTGCGACGCGGTGCGACGCCCACCCAGAATGCGATAGCAATGGATGCAGAACGCATCCACCGTCATCTTTGGCCCGGTCCTCTTCGCATGGGAGCATTTGAGCAGATGAACATTGCTTGCCATGGCACTCTCCAGGATTCAGTGAATGCCTGTTCGCTGACAGGCATGCGGTTCAAAGAGACGCGCTCGCTTCCCGTTCGAGAGAAGCGCGCGAAAACAGTTGCGTTACAAACGGCGGCCCGCCGTCTGTCTCAATCTGCTGCGCTCCGGGGCGGCCGCTATGAAACCAGACGAGAATCAATACTTAATCTATAGTTCGCAAACCCCGCCGCTGCGGTGATGGCCGTCACAAATACCTGTGAAAAAGCTCCCCTCCAGTACCATTTCCCATTTCCGTCCAAATTCCTTTGCACCCACCTCACCAACTTGCGCCGCCATCTCCGCTCCGATACATTGGTCCGCGCGTGCTTCAGCTCAAAACCCTGAACGACATCCTCTTCACCATCGCGGACAGCCGCCGCGATCAGGCCATGCTCTTCCAGGACTCCTCCGGCGCGTGGCGGCCCATCCCCGCCTCCCAGGTCTACCAGCGCGTCCGAGCCCTCGCCGCCACGCTCCGTTCCTGGGGTATCGCCAAAGGCGACCGCGTCGCCATCCTCTCCGAAAATCGCTGGGAGTGGGCCATCGCCGACTTCGCCTCGCTAGCCATCGGCGCCGTCGATGTCCCCATCTACCCAACCCTCCTCGCCGAACAGATCATCCCGCTCCTCGCCGATTCCGGCTCCCGCGTCCTGTTCGTCTCCACGCGCGCCCAATTCGAGAAGATCGCCTCTTACCCTGGCCCAACCGCGCTCGAACACATTGTCCTCATGGACGACGACCCCCTGCCCGGTGCAGTGAATTTCTCCTCCCTCATCGCCAACGCCGACACAAACCTCGACACGAACCTCGACCAGCGCGACCCCGCCTTCGACAACGCCGCCCGCCAAATCCAGCCCACCGACCTCGCCACCCTCATCTACACCTCCGGCACCACCGGCGAGCCCAAGGGCGTCCTCCTCACCCACGGCAACATTGCCTGCAACGTCAACTACTCCCTCAACGAGTTCGACCTCAAACCTACCGACTCCTGCATCTCCTTCCTGCCCCTTTCGCACATCACCGCGCGCCACCTTGACTACGCTCTTTATGCGAAGGACGTCACCGTCGCCTACTGTCCCTCCTTCGACAAACTCCCGCAGACCCTCGCCGCCACCCGCCCCACCATCCTCGTAGCCGTCCCGCGCGTCTTTGAGAAAGTCCGCCAGGTCGCCGAGCAGCGCGCCGCGGAATCCGCCGTCAAACGCCGCATCTTTGCCTGGGCTCTCGCGTCCGGCCAAAAACATCGCGACCAAATCGCCGCTGGCCGCACCCCTTCCTCTCTTTCATGGAAGCTCGCCAACGCTCTCGTCTATAAGAAACTCAGCGCCGGCTTCGGTGGCCGCATCCGCTACTACATCGCCGGAGGCGCGCCCCTCGGCCTCGATACCGCCCACTGGTTCGCAAGCGCCGGTATCCGCATCCTCGAAGGCTATGGCCTCACGGAAACCTCACCCGTCATAGCCCTCAATACTCCGAACGCCAACCGCATGGGCTCAGTCGGCAAACCGCTGCCCAACATCGAGTGCCGTGTCGCCGAAGACGGCGAGCTCCTCGTCCGTGGCCCGAGCATCTTTAACGGCTATTGGAAAAATCGCGGCGACGCCGGCGCCATCGATCGAAACGGCTGGTTCGCCACTGGCGACATCGGCCACATCGACCAGGACGGCTTCCTCTTCATCACCGACCGCAAAAAAGAACTCCTCAAGACCTCCGGCGGCAAGCTCATCGCTCCCCAGCCCATCGAGAACAAGCTCAAAGCGAATCTCCTCGTCGGAAATGCCGCCGTGGTCGGCGACCGCCACAAATTTGCTTCGGCACTCATCATGCCCAACTTTGCCGCCCTCGAGTCGTGGGCAAAAGAGCACGGCGTCTCCGCGCTCAACCGTCACGAACTCACCGAAGATCCACAAATTCGCGCCGAATATCAATCCATCGTCGACAAAGTCAACGCAACCCTCGCCAACTTCGAAACCATCAAGCGCTTCCGCCTCGTCCCGGACGAGTGGACCATCGATTCCGGCGAACTCACCCCCAGCATGAAACTCCGCCGCCGCATCATCACCCAAAAGTACGCCCAGCAAATCGCCGGCTTCTACGCAGACGAATCCATCGCCAAACGCTGAACGTACCGCTGGACAACCTCGGAGACCAGCTTTTGATATCCCTCCGCGGACTCGGCCGGGCTGCGGCCGCCCCCGTCCTGTCCAAATCCGCCCGACGGTCTTGTAGCGCTGAGAACGCGGCCGAATCGCTGCGATCGCGAAATGCTGCGTCCCGGACCCAACACGTCGCCCCCAGTAACCTGTAACCTGTCACCTGTAACCAGGAGAAGCCAGTGCTCGAAACACCCCCATTCCCCCTCACCCTCGACGGCGCCAGCCTCCTCCACCAGATGTTTCGCTTCGACTGGCCGGCTTGGCGCCGCGCCGACTCCACCGCGCGACAGCGTGCCCTCGCCGAAGCCTCCGCTCTCCTCGCGCCCCTTGAACCCGGTTCCGCCCACACGGCCCCGGAAGCCCACCCCCATCAGTCCGCCCTCTACGCGCAGCTCGGCCACAAGGGTGACCTCCTCCTCATCCATTTCCGCGACACCATCGAGCAGCTCGCCCAAATCGAGCGCGACCTCGCCCGCACTGAACTCGGCGCCTTCCTCCACCCCACTCACTCCTACCTCTCCGTCGTCGAGCTCGGCCTCTACGAGTCCGCCTCCAAAACCTACCCCGCCCTCACCGCCGAAGGCATTGAACCGCTCGGCGAAGAGTGGGATCGCCGCATCCAGGAAGTCGTCGATCGTCAGGCAGCCGCGATGTCGTCGCGTCTCTATCCCGCCATTCCCGAAACAAAATACCTCTGCTTTTACCCCATGGATAAAAAGCGCGGCGAGCACGTCAACTGGTACACCGCGCCCATGCCCGACCGCGCCCGCATGATGCACGAACACGGCCTCATCGGCCGCCGCTTCGCCGGTGAAGTCAAACAGATCATCTCCGGCTCCATCGGCCTCGACGACTGGGAGTGGGGCGTCGACCTTTTCTCCGACAATCCCGGCGTCTTCAAAAAACTCATCTACGAAATGCGCTTCGACGAAGCCAGCGCCCTCTACGCCCTCTTCGGACCCTTCTACGTAGGCGTTCGGCTTCCGGTCGCCGAGTTGGCCTCCTGGCTCAGCGTGGTGCAACGATGACTGCCCGGCTCCCGGCTCCGTCCTACTGGGTGCTGGCAACTGGCTACTGGCAACCGGCTCCCCGCCCCCAGCTCCCCGCTCCGAGCGATTGGCTACCGGCTACCGGCTACCGGCTATGATCGTCTTCCTCACCGGCGCCACCGGATTCGTGGGCGGCCACGCTGCCCGCGAACTCGCCTCCCGCGGCGCAAACCTCCGCCTCCTCACCCGCTGCACCAGCAACCTCGCCAACATCGAAGGCCTGCTCGACGGATCGAACCACGCCGAAACCGTCATCGGCGATCTGCTCGAACCCGATACGCTCCGCAGCGCCATCCGTGGATGCGATGCCGTCATGCACATTGCCGCCGACTACCGCCTCTGGGTTCGCGACCCCAACGTCATGTACCGCTCCAACGTCGAAGGCACCCGCGGCCTCCTCCGCATCGCCCGCGAAGAAAACGTCCCCCGCTTCGTCTACACCTCCTCCGTCGCAACCATGGGCTTCAAAAACGACGGCACCATCGTCGACGAAAACACCCCCGTCTCCCTTGCCGGCATGATCGGCCACTACAAGCGCTCTAAGTTTCTCGCCGAACAGGTCGCCGTCGAAGCCGCCCGCGCCGGCCAGTCCGTCATCATCCTCAACCCCACCACGCCGATCGGCGCCGGCGACCTCAAGCCCACCCCCACCGGCCGCATCGTCGTCGACTTCCTCAACCGCCGCTTCCCCGCCTACGTCGACACCGGCCTCAACCTCGTCGACGTCACCGAAGTCGCCCGCACTCATGCCGACTGCCTCAACCCGGCGCTGGGCCGCCCTGGCGAACGTTACATCCTCGGCGGAGAAAACCTCACCCTCAAGCAAATCCTCGACAAGATGTCCGCCATCACCGGCCTTCCCTCACCCACCATCGAAGTCCCGCACTCCGTAGCCATGCTCTTCGCCATCTTCGACGAAACCATCACCGGCTGCATCCGCGGCAAAGAACCCCGCGCCACCGTAGAAGCCGTTCGCATGGGCAAAAAGAAAATGTTCGCGTCCTCGGCTAAAGCCGAACGCGAGTTAGGGTTCCGCATCGTCCCCGTCTACCAGGCATTGCGGTGCGCCATCGACTGGTTCCGCCAGCACGGTTACGCCGCAGCGTGATCGACGGTAACGTTGCCGGGCAGGATTTTGCGGACCCGAACGCTCAATGACTCGCCATTCCGGTTTCTAATCACAGCATGTGATCTCAAAGAGGAGGCGAAATGCCCAGGGAAACCGGACTTGCAGCGAAGCCAATCGACAATCGAATCTTTCTGGTTCGCAGCCAGAAGGTTCTCCTCGACTCGGACCTCGCAGCGCTGTATGGCGTCGAAGCGCGCGCTCTCAACCAGGCAATCAAGCGCAACCACGAGCGCTTCCCCGCTGATTTCGTTTTCCAGCTGACCCCCAAAGAGAGCGACTCTTTGACATCACAATCTGTGATCTCAAACCCAGGCCGTGGCGGTCGCCGCTACCTTCCCTATGCCTTCACCGAGCACGGAGCCATCATGGCCGCCAGCGTGCTCAACTCCCCTCGCGCCGTCGAGATGAGCATCTTCGTGGTGCGCGCATTCGTGCGCCAGCGTGAGACGCTCGCCACACAGAGGAAGCTTGCCGCCAAACTCACCCAACTGGAGCAAAAGCTGGAAACCCACGACAGAACAATCGACGGCATCATCAAAGCGATTCGAGGGCTCATGGCGCCCCCTCCTGAGAAACCCGCCCGGCGGATCGGCTTCCACGTTAGGACGATCTCTGCTGCAAAGACACTGCAAGCCCGATCCCACCCCACCCCCTGAACCCCGATGGTAGCCTGTTCCCATCCCCCATAATTAGTCGCAAAGCCATAAGAGAGCCCATGCCCACCCTCCGATCCCTAACCGCCGCCTTCCTCCTCCTCGCCGCAGCCACCGCCCCTGCCCAGCAGCAAACCTACCCCGCCGACGAGCTGGCGCCCAACTTCAAAGCGCCCGAGCAACCCACCGATTTTGACAAGCGTGTCGTCATGGTCCCCATGCGCGACGGCGTCAAGCTCTACACCGTCATCGTCATCCCCAAAGGCGCACATGACGCACCCATCCTCCTCACGCGCACTCCCTACAATGCCGCCGGCCGCGCCGAGCGCTCGAAGAGCCCGCGCATGATCGAGGCCCTCCCGCTCAGCGATGAAGTCTTTGTCAAGGCCGGCTACATCCGCGTTTATCAGGATGTCCGTGGTAAGTACGGGTCCGAAGGTCCGTACCTCATGACGCCGCCGCCCGTGAACTCCGGCTACAATCCCTCCGGCGCCGACGACACTACCGATGCCTGGGACACCATCGACTGGCTCGTCAAAAATGTTCCCGAATCCAACGGCCGGGTCGGCATGATCGGCTCCAGTTACGAAGGCTTCACCGTCGTCATGGCGCTGCTCCATCCCCACCCCGCCCTCAAAGTAGCCGCGCCTGAAAGCCCCATGGTCGATGGATGGATGGGCGACGACTGGTTCCACTACGGCGCGTTTCGCCAGCCCAACATCGACTATGTCCTCGGCCAGACCTCGCGCCGCGGCGAAGGCGTCGCGGTCCCCCACCTCCATCGCGACGACTACACCAACTACCTCGATGCGGGCTCCGCTAACGACTTCGCAAAATCCGAAGGTGTCGATCAGCTCCCCTTCTGGCGCGTCATCGTCGATAACCCCGCCTACGACGGCTTCTGGCAGAGCCAGGCTCTCGACCACCTCATCGTCCAGCATCCCCTCACCGTTCCCACCATGTGGGAACAAGGCCTCTGGGACCAGGAAGACATGTGGGGCGCCATCCACAGCTACCGCGCCCTCAAAGCCCAGGGCACTCCGGCCAACATGAACTACCTCGTCATGGGCCCCTGGTTCCACAGCCAGGTGAATCGTGAAGGCCGCGCTCTCGGCCCCCTCGTCTGGGCCACAGACACCGCCGCGCAGTGGCGTCGCGACGTTCTCTTCCCCTTCATGAATCAATACCTCAGGCCTGGCGCGCCCACCGCGCCCACCCCCGCTGTCTTCATCTACGACACAGGCCTCGACCATTGGGATCGGCCGCCCGTCTTCCCCGCCGCCTGTGAACAGGGCTGCCCCGCAACCTCAAAGCCCCTTTACCTCGCCGCCGAGGGTAAGCTCTCCTTCGAACAGCCATCGCCGTCCGCGCCAAAGTTCGATGAGTACGTCTCCGATCCCGCCAAGCCCGTCCCCTACCGACCTCGTCCCGTTGATGAAGCCGACGGCATGGGCTGGCGCACCTGGCTCGTCACCGATCAGCGCTTTGTCGACGGCCGCCCCGACGTCCTCACCTTCGAAACCGAGCCGCTCAAAGAACCCATGAAGCTCTCCGGCGAAGTTATGGTCCACCTCGTCGCCTCGACCACCGGCACCGACTCCGACTGGGCCGTCAAACTCATCGAACGTCCAGCCCGACCAGATTCCAACCACACCCATGAGCGGCTACGAACTCCCCATCGCCACCGACATCTTCCGCGGCCGCTACCGCACCAGCTTCGAACACCCGCAAGCCATCGAAGCCAACACGCCGCTGCCCTATGTCTTCGCGCTGCCCATGGTCAACCACACCTTCCTGCCCGGACACCGCATCATGGTCCAGGTGCAGTCCACCTTATTTCCGCTCTATGACCGCAACCCGCAAAAATTCGTGCCGAATATTTTCCTCACCCAGCCAGGCGATTATCAGAAAGCCACCGAACGCATCTGGCACACCCCCGGAGAAGCCAGCTACATCAGCCTGCCGGTGGTTCCTGCGACAACTGCACCCTGAGATTCATGGGTTGTGCGCGGGCAACATCACCGCATGCTCCCGGGTCACTGTGATCCGCAGCGTCGCCCCGATCACCTGCGTCGCCGCACCCGTTGCAGGGTTCTTCTGCAGGTAGTAGAGATCCACCAGCAGCCGTGGCGTCAGGTGCGCTCCCCCTCCGGCCTGGAGACGGTTCTGGTTGAAATCGCCCGCCGAAAGGTTGAAGAACACTTCGTCGTCCAGGAAGAAGTGTGCGCGCCTCACTGCATAGTCAAAGAGAAGCCGGTTGCGGTAGCGCACCGGCGCTTCGGGATAACCGATCAGCTTCTCGAACCGGTTCCGGTCGGCCGCAGTCAACCCACCCACATGCAGTGTTTCAGTCAGTGCCGCCAGCGGCAAGTGCACGTGGTAGGTCCCCTGCGGCAGGTCGGCGTAAAGATATCCAGCCGTCAAAGTCAGGTGAGCCGGCACATGAAAATCAGCCATGAGGCCCGTTGCGGCTAACTGTGGATTAGGCAGACTCGAGTCTGTCCGCGCGACAAACGGCATCAGCAAATCAACCTTGCCCCATGCGCCGGCTAAGTCCACCTCATTCCACGACTGAAACTGCTCAGCACGAACGTCCTGACCAGCGATCGGGAAAAACAGCAGCGGCGTGGCCCAACCGCAGAGTGTTCTCGCCACCCGGCGCAAACCCCGCCGCGCCTCACTTCGCCATCTCATACAAAATCCCAATCGCCTGCTGGGCCTTCTCCTCGCGGAAATCTCCCGCAATCTCGCCGGCCAGCGTCATCACGGGCACCACCGTCGCCCCCGCCTTCGCCATCCGCAGCAGCGCCGCCTGTTCCGTGCGTTCGCTCATCCCCCCGCAGGCATCGATCACCGCAAACACCTTGTAGCCGCGGTCCGCCGCCGTCAGCGCGGGCAACTGCACCGCAAGCTCCGTCGCCACTCCGGAGATCAGCAGTGTCTTCCTCCCCGTCTTCTCAATGGCCGCCAGGATTTCGGCATTCAGCATGGAGTCGCAGGTCGTCCGATGGTGCGTCGGCAGCTCGCCCAGCACTTCCGCGATCTCTGGAATCATCTTTGCGGGACCGCCATCCTGGCCTTGCACCCCCGAAACCACCACCGGCATCTCGAACAGCTTTGCCAGCTTCGCCAGCGCTCGCACCGCGGTCTTGATTCTCGGCAACGGATTGGTCTGCGACAACTCGACGATCCCCAGCTGCAGATCGGCAAAGAGAAGAACAGCATCGTTTGGGTCGATACGAGAGCTTTGCGTAGCCACTGAAATAACCTCTTTCGCTTCGAAAATCGCTATGTTTTTTGACCGGGCGACACCATCTGGCTGCGCACCCGCTCCGTAATGAATGCGTTCTCCTGACGCAGCACCGAGAACGAGAAACGCGACTCCGCGGCCAGCATCAGCGCGCCCGCGATCATCCCCACCACCCCAAGCGAGCCGCAGAGAAGGGCAATCGAAAACGTTCCGGAGACCCCGTGTACCGCGCCGGTGCTCACCAGAATCGCGCCGATCAGCGAGATCAGCGTACTTCCCACAAACGCCGCAACCGCCGTGTAAAAGCACGTCAGAGCGCGCACGATCAGAAGGGTCCGCCGTTGCGCGGATTCCAGCTGGCGCACGCGCAGCTTCAGCTCCGCAGAATCCACATCGGCCCCCCGCAGAACCATATCCGCCAGCTCGTGCGCACGGTCCACCGCCCGGCCATAACGGTTGCCGGTCCCGAACAGCAGCACCGACGAAGCGTTCGTCAGCACCGCCGGCGCCGAGATGAACGTGAGAACAGCAAACGGGTTGGAAGGCAGTTCCATCAGTAAGCCGCAACGCTCCGAAGCGAAGCACAAACAATCGTCTGCGCCGATGAAAAACCCGGTCGCGGTAACGTTGTGACAAGACCATATCGTGCGTACCGCGATCCGCCAAGTACGCACAAATTTGTAAGGTGGAGTCTCGCAATGAAGGAACACTTCGGATGCCCGGTTCAGGCAACCTCAAACGTGCTGGCGGGAAAGTGGAAGGTGCTTATCGTCTGGCATCTCTCCTTCGCCCCGAAACGATTCGCTGCAATTCGCGACATTCTGCCCGGGGTCACCGAAAAAGTGCTCACCTCGCAGCTTCGCCAGCTCGAAGCCGATGGAATTATCCAGCGCCGCATCGGCCCCGAAGTGCCACCCAGCGTGGAGTACAGCCTCACCCCGGCCGGCGAGGACATGGTCCCCGTCATGGAGACCATGTGCGCCTGGGGCACGAAGCATCTCGGTATTCCCCCAAAGTGGCCGCGCCCCACCCTCACCGTCGAACAATCCTCCTGAAAAATCTGTAAGTCGGATTCTCATCCGTCCAGCAATTCAGAAGTATTGCTGATCGTCACCGTCCCGGTACAGACCGTCGGGGTAGGTGTACCGGGGCATGATGGGAACAGCGCTGCTCCATGTCCGATCCCGGCGTCCACATCGTCGAGGCCGGCCAAAATATCCGCTCCTCGCTATCGATTATTTCAACAGCCACCGTTAATGCCGCAGTCCCTTCAGGAGTGCTACTATCTCTCCGACGAGCGAGACCGTAGTCCACGGGCCCCTTCCTTCGCCCGCCCCCAGCAATATCCCCGGCCCCAATATCAGGAAAGTCGGCTCGCATCCCTGGACTTCCGAACGTCCCCACGCGCGACCCCGCGCTGGCCCCGGGCTCAATATCCAGAGAAAGGATGGCAATGACATGCCCGAAGCGACCTGGAAACCTCACGAAAAACACGGACACCTGACGACGCAGAGCGACTTACCCGACAGCGTCTACGCGTTTCCCAAGCAGCGTAAAGAACCACTGACCGACGCCGAGCATGTGCGGAACGCAGTCGCGCGTTTCGATCAGGTCGCCGGCGTCACCGAGGCCGAGCGCACGTTGGCCTTCGCCAACATCGAGAAAGCTGCACAACACTACGGCGTCAACCTCACGGAAACGTCGTGGCACGATCTCGGATCTCATCCCCGGAAGAAATAAACGCAGGCTGCAGCAAGCAAGAGGAGAAAATGATGGAAAGACGCACCCCTCTCGAACCACTCGCCGGCTTTACGAAAGTTGCCGTTGCAGCCGTCGCACTGCTCGCGGGTCTCATCCCCGGCCCCACCGCTTACGCGCAGGACAAATACACGCTCGAATCGCCCGGCGGAATTGCCTTCTCCGACTTCAGGGGATATGAAGACTGGGCCGTTGTCTCCTCCGCACGGACCGATCAAATCCTCAAAGTGATCGTCGCCAATCCAATCATGATCAAGGCGTTCAAGGCCGGAGTTCCGGGCAACGGCCGAACTTTCCCGGACGGCTCCAGAATCGTGAAGCTCCAGTGGACGCAGAAGAAGAGCACCGAGGCCCCCTTCGACGTTGACGTGCCAGACAACTTTAGCCAGGCTTTCGTCATGGAAAAGGACAGCAGGAGATTTGCCGCAAGCGGAGGGTGGGGGTACGCAGTATTTAACTACGATCCCCCATCGGACAAGTTCTCGGCCGACGCCAAAAGCCCCTCCAACTGCGGGTACGCATGTCATACCCCGGTGAAAGCCAAAGACTATATCTTCCATCCCTACCAGAAGCGTTGAATCGCTAAGTCGAGCGAGGTGAGTTATGAAAGCAATCGTCGTCCACCAATATGGCGGTCCGGAAGTTCTGAAGTTCGAGGATTACCCCGACCCCGTCCCCGGTCCAGGCGAGGTCCTGGTGCGGGTCGCTGCCTCGAGCGTCAATCCCATCGACTACAAGCGGCGTGCCGGGCTAACCAAAGATTTCTATCCCCTCCAGTTCCCGGGCCTCATCGGCGTCGATCTCGCAGGAACGATCGTTAAGCTCGGCCCAGGTGTGGAAGGTTTTTTGATCGGCGACCGCGTCTTCGCCATGGCCGACAACACTTATGCCGAACTTTGTGTCGTGAAGGCGGCTGCTTTGGCGAAGGTTCCTGAGGGGTTGGATCTCATCCAGGCCGCGGCGCTTCCACTGGTTACAGTCACCGGCAACCAGCTGCTGGCAGCCACCGGAATCAAAGCGGGCCAGACTGTCCTGGTCGTCGGCGCCGCCGGAAATGTGGGGCGGTCGGCGGTATTCACTGCGAAGGACCGCGGAGCGACCGTGATCGCGGGGATTTTAAAGAGGCAGATGGATGAGCTGAAGAGTATCGGTGCGGATCGGGCCGTCGCAACCGACGATGACACTGCGATTGCTGATCTACCGCCCCTCGACGCCGTAGCGGACACGGTCGGCGGCAAAACCGCCGAGAAGGTGATTGCCAGGGTCAAGCCGGCAGGAGTCTATGCCTCGGTCGTCGGGCCACCGCCCAACGCTGCCCAGTACCCGTCAGTAAAGCAGGTGCAGGTATTCTCCCACTTCGACAGGAAGACCCTCGAGTACATGGCCGCAGCCGTGCGGGATGGCAAGCTTGTCATCCCGATCGGCGAGAAACTGCCACTCCGCGATGCGGCCGAAGCCCAGTCCCAGGCCGAAAAAGGCGGAGCCGGGAAGATCCTGCTGGTGGCCTGACACTAACCTGCAAAATCGGAAGGGAGTCTCCATGACCGCCGTCGAAGTCGCACAAAAGAGCTATGAGATGCCCCCGAAAGAAGGGATCAGCATCGCGCATTTTCTCACCGTCGGGGACATCGAGCGATCGGCTCGGTACTACGAAAAGGTCTTCGGCGCTCGCATCCTGAGCATGGGTGACGGCAACGCCCCCGCCTATCTTCAACTTGCAAATATCTGGATGATTCTCAATGTTGGAGGCGGCCCGACCCCGGACAAGCCGACGGTAACACTTAGCGTCCCCGACCCGAACCACATCAACAGCTTTATGAATTTCCGCGTTGCAGATATTCAGGCGTGTTATCAATTGTGGAAAAGTCGAGGAGCCGAGTTCATCACGGAGCCAATACCCAAGTACGGCGAGATACGCTGCTACATTCGCGATCCTGATGGTTACATCATCGAGGTCGGACAAAGTACCGATCTCACGTACGGTTAGCGCGCGGCGCGAATGGGTGGGGACTTGAGACGGACGCCGGCTTAAGGGCTGGCCCATTAGTGCGAATGTCACGGAACAGCTCGAGCCTGCAGGAACTTGTTCCGGGATATCTCATTCCTAATAAGCGGTAAGTGGGAGTCGTTGAATGAACGCCGCAGAAGCCGAACAGAAAGGCCCTGAGCTGCACCCGCGCGACGGGTTTACCGTCACTTATTTTCTCACCGTCGCCGACATCGACCGATCGGCTGATTTCTACGCGAGGGTCTTCGGCGGCAGAATTCAGAGCAGGGGCGACAGTAAAGGTGCGTCCGGGCACATTCAGATCGGAAATAGCTGGCTGATTGTCAACGTCGGGGGCGGGCCCACTCCGGACAAGCCGTCCGTCACCCTCACCGTCCCCGCCGACCCGGATAAGGTCAGCAGCTTTCTCAATATCCGCGTTGCCGATATTCAGGCGTCCTATCGGCTATGGAAAAGTAGAGGAGCCGAGTTCATCACGGAGCCGATCCCCAAGTACGGCGAGATACGATGCTACATTCGCGATCCCGACGGTTACATCATCGAGGTCGGACAAAGCACCGATCTCACCTACGGCTAGCGTTGTCCCACGACGGGCACGGAGAGCATACCCCCTGTTCGCACAGAAAGGAGCAAGGATTCCGGTAACTGAGGCAGAGGCCCTCACAAATTAAGCTACTGTACACAAGCTAAGATCCCGGAGAACAGATTCGATTTCAAAAGGAGAATAACGATGACAACAAAAGGAAAAGTCTTAGTCCTGGTCTCGAGCGGTCGTGGTTTGCCCTTGAAAGAAGGCAAGGTCTATGGCGGCGCTGGCTACTATCTCAACGAACTCACAGTTCCGGTTCGCGCGCTGATGAAAGAAGGTTACGAAATCACTTTCGCCAACCCCAAAGGCAACACGCCCCAGGTCGATGTCCACTCAGAGGTCGCCGATTTCTTCGGCGGCGACGCGGCCAGGCTTCAGGACTATATGTTATTCCGCGACGGCCTGAAGGGACTCAGAGATCCCGCCCGCATCGCGGATGTCATCGCATCGGGCCTCGATCAATACGACGCTGTCTTCGTCCCCGGTGGCCACGGTCCCATGATGGATCTTCTCGATGATCCCGACGCTGGCACCGTGATGAGGCACTTTCATGCAACCTCCAAACCTACGGCAGTGCTCTGCCATGGCCCCATCTCACTTCTCTCCGCTCTTCCGAATTCGACGGAGGTAGTCGCCGCTCTGAGCGCGGGCGATGCCGCTGGAGCGCGGGCCATGGCTCAGGGCTGGATCTATTCCGGGTATAAGATGACTATCTTCTCAACAGCGGAAGAGCAGCAGCGGGAGCCGGTTGAGATTGGTGGGAAGGTTCTTTTCTACCCGGACTTTGCCCTGAAGACGGCGGGCGGTGAAGTAAGCGTGGTAGCTCCATGGCAAAGCTACGTCATTCAGGATCGCGAGTTAATCTCAGGTCAGAATCCGTTCTCCGACGAAGCGCTTCTGAAGCTTCTGCTGCCGGCACTCGATGAGAAGAAGAAGTTGGTACCAGCGGCATAAGAATCGGATACCCTGGAGTGACGCCGGTCCCCGAAGCTTAGCGAATCGGCCCGGACCCAGGTTCAGCTAACGCTCGCTCACCGGATTGGCGCAAAACCGCCGCATCACCGGCGAAAACTAGGCGTGTCTGTCGAATCATCTCATCGGCGATGCGGAACCGATCTCTGCCCCCTGAACCCCACCGCGGCTCATTGGCATAAGGTAGAGTCATCGGTGAGTCTCCCAATGAAACGCATCGGCATCGTCGCAGCCTTACCCAGCGAGCTCCGCCCACTCACCCGCCGCTGGCCCCGCCACCACCACATCGCTCACGGCCGCATCGGCGACATCGAAGCCCTCGCCGCCTGTTCCGGCATGGGAGAAAAAGCCGTCACCCACGCCTGCGAGCGCCTCCTGGCCGCCGCTAACGCCAACACCCCCGCCGACCCTCCCATCGACACCCTCGTCTCCATCGGCTACGCTGGCTCACTCTCCTGCGGGCTCAACCCTCCCGATGCCGTCGCCGTCCGCGAAGTCGTCGACGCCAGCACCGGTGAGTCCTTTCCCACACAAAATCTCCCCACCCCGACCCCGAACCAGACCAAACCCCAGCGTCTGGTCACACTCGACCACGTCGCCAACCCCCACGAAAAGCGTCGCCTCGGCACAACTCATCAAGCCACACTGGTTGACATGGAAGCCGCCACGGTGGCCCGCTTCGCCCGCGCTCACAGCCTCGGCTTCCTCTGCTTCAAGGCCATCACCGACGGTCAAAACGACGAGCTCCCCGACTTCAACCGCTTCACCACACCCAACGGCCGCCTGCGCATACCAGCCTTTGTTGTCTGGACCCTCTGGCACCCCCGCTATTGGCGCGTCCTCGGCGAGCTCGAAAAAAACAGCCACCGCGCTGCTCGCCACCTCGCTGATTTGGTCCTCAAGAATTTAGTTTCCCCCTCCCCGCCCAGTTCGGTAAATTAATTCCTAGAGCTCTCATGGCCACAGCGACCACCAATGACCTGCGGGAACAGACTCCTGCGCCCATCCCCGGCGTGATGCGCGCCGCCGTCTACCGCGGCGTCAACGACGTCCGCGTCGAGACCGTCCCCGTACCCGAAATCGGTCCCGGTGAAGTTCTCATCCGCGTCCACTGCTGCGGCGTTTGCGGCACCGACCTCAAAAAAATCCATACCGGCTCCCACTCCGCCCCCCGCATATTCGGCCATGAAATCGCCGGCGTCATCGCCGCCACCGGCCAGGGTGTGGAAGGCTTCGCAATCAACGACCGCGTCATGGTCTTCCATCACACGCCCTGCGGCCACTGCTATTACTGCCGCAAGAAGACCCCCTCCCAGTGCAACGATTACAAGCGCGTAGGCGTCACCGCCGGCTTTGAGCCCTCAGGCGGCGGCTTTGCCGAGTATGTCCGCGTTATGCCGTGGATCGTCGGCCGCGGCCTCATCAAAATCCCCGACGGCGTTCCTCTCGAACAAGCCGCCTTCGTCGAACCCGTCAACACCTGTTACAAGGCCATCCGCAACCTGGCCCTTGAACCCGACGAAACCGTCCTCGTCATCGGCCAGGGTCCAATCGGCATTCTGCTCGCCGCCCTCGCCGCCCGCACAGGCGCAAACGTTCTCACCTCCGACCTTTATCCCGAACGCCACGCCTTGGCCGCAACCTATGGACTCAACAACCCCATCGACGCCAGCAGCGAAGACGTTGTCGCCGCCGCTCACCACGCCAGCGAAGGCCGCGGCGCCGATGCCGTCATTCTCGCCGTCCCCGGCAACGCCCTCATCCGCACCGCCATGGATGCCGCCCGCCCAGGCGGCCGCGTCCTCCTCTTCGCCGCAACCCAGCACTCCGAAGCCACCTTCGACCCTGCCGTCGTCTGCATGGACGAGAAGACCCTGATGGGCTCTTACAGTTCCTCCTTCGAACTCCAGCCAGACGTTCGAAGACATCGTCTTCGGCGAATACGGGAACGGATTCGACCTCACCCGCCTCATCTCCCATCGTTTTTCCCTGGAAGACTCGGTCGAAGCCATCCGTGTCGCTTCGAATCCCTGCCCCACCTCGATGAAGGTTTTCATCCAGCCCTGAAGTGGTCTCATACCCCTGAAAATTCGCCAGAACCTCGGATGCCCCCCCGAAGCCGGGCTCATGTCCTCAAAAGACTCAAAAAGGTATCCATGAGACCGCTTCTAACAACCGCGGATTTGAGACAATAGTAACGATGGCAGCGCATATGACAGCCGCCGTTCTCCACGGCCGCGAGGACCTGCGTATCGAACAGGTCCCCATGCCGAAGGCCGGTCCCGGTGAAATCGTCGTCCGCGTTCATGCCGCTCTCACCTGTGGAACCGACCTCAAGGTCTACCGCCGCGGCTATCACGCCCGGATGCTCAAGCCCCCCATCCCCTTCGGTCACGAGCTCGCCGGCACCGTGCATCAGGTAGGCAGAGGGGTAGCCGCATTCCGCCCCGGTGATCGCGTCGTTGCCCTCAACTCCGCGCCTTGCGGCGATTGCTACTATTGCCGCCACAATCAGGAGAATCTCTGCGACCGCCTCATCTTCAACAACGGCGCTTACGCTGAGTTCCTGCTCATCCCTGCGCGCATCGTCGCAAAGAATACCCTGCGCATTCCTACGGGCATCTCGTTTGAGCACGCCGCACTCACAGAAGCTTTAGCCTGCGTCGTCCATGGCCTCGATGAATGCGAACCCAAACCCGGGGACACGGTAGCCATCATCGGCGCTGGCCCCATCGGCCTCATGTTCATGCATCTCGCGCAACTCGCGGGCCTCAACGTCATCGCCGTCGTCAAACGCGACGAGCAGGTTACCGCCGCCACTCGCTTCGGCGCCTCCGAAGTCATCCAGCTCGCCAAAGATACAGACCCTGTCGCTGCGGTGCGCGCCCTCACTCCCCAACGCCGAGGTGTAGACATCGCCATTGAAGCCGTGGCCACCCCACTCGCCTGGCAATGGGCCGTCGACATGGTCCGCAAGGGCGGCACCGTCAACTTCTTCGGCGGATGCGCCGCAGGCACCAAAGTCGAGCTCGATACCAATCGCCTCCACTACAACAACATCACCCTCCGCGCCAGCTTCCACCACACCCCCGCCGCCGCTCGCAAGGCCTTCGATCTCATCGTCAGCGGCCAGTTCCGTTGCTCGGACACCATCACCAGCCGCGCCCCGCTCTCCGAGCTCAACCGCGTCTTCCGCCGCCTCATGAACCGCGCCGGCGACATCAAAACCGCCATCATTCCTTAGAAAGCGCCTCAATCGCGATGGTTGAAGATCTGCGGTTGGCAGCCTGGCATGATCCGCCAATCCGGCCCATTCACCCAGCCCCCGGTCCAACCGCTATAACCTCGTACTTACGTCTGTAACATGCCCCCCGACTTCGCCCAACAAGTCAAACAACAAGCCGACATCGTCAAAATCATCAGCGACTACGTCCGCCTAAAAAAATCCGGCGCCCAGAACTACACCGGCCTCTGCCCCTTCCACAAAGAAAAATCCCCCTCCTTCAGCGTCCACGTCGGCCGCCAGCACTTCTACTGCTTCGGCTGCCACGAGCATGGAGACGTCTTCACCTTCCTCCAGAAAATCGACAACCTCAGCTTCCCTGAAGCCGTCCGCGCCGTCGCCCAAAAATGCGGCATCCCCCTCCCCAAACGCGACTTCGCCTCCCCTGAAGAAGCCGCCGAACACCGCCAGCGCGCCAAACTCCTCGACCTCCACGAAGCCGCCACCGCCTGGTTTGAAGAACAGCTCCGCTCCCCTGAAGGCGCCCTCGCCCGCGAATACCTCACCAGCCGCGGCCTCACCCCCGAAGGCATCGCCAAATTCCGCATCGGCTACGCACCCGACAATTTCCACGCCCTCCGCCAGCGCCTCGAACCCCTCGCCGACCAGGAGACCCTCCGCCAATCCGGCCTCTTCTCCTCAAAAGATCAGGAAGACGGCAGCCCCGGCCCCCTCTACGACCGCTTCCGCAAACGCATCGTCTTCCCCATCGCCAATGAATCCGGCCGCATCATCGCTTTCACCGCCCGCACGCTCGACACAGGAGAAAAATCCGGCCCCAAATACCTCAACTCCCCCGAAACGCCCCTCTACTCCAAAAGCCACACCCTCTTCAACCTCGACAAAGCTCGAGCCGCCATCCGCAACGACGGCGGCGCTGTCCTCGTCGAAGGCCAGATGGACTGCATCTCCGTCTACCTCGCCGGAATCCCCAATGTCCTCGCCACCAGCGGCACCGCCTTCACCGAATCCCAGGTCCGCCTCCTCAAGCGCTACGCCACCCGCGTCATCGTTAACTTCGACCCCGATACCGCGGGCGCCAACGCCGCAGAAAAATCCATCGCCCTCCTTACCGAAGAAGCCTTCGAAGTCCGCGTCCTCACCCTCCCCGCAGGCCTCGACCCCGACCGCTTCATCCGCGACCGCGGAGCACGCGCCTACGCCGAAGCCCTCCGCGCCGCACCTCCGTATCAGGACTACCTCGTCGAGCGCGCCCGCCAGCTCTTCCCCTCCCGCGATCCCAAATCCAAAACCGAAGCCCTCAACTTCCTCCTCCCTCACATCCGCCGCATGCCCAGCCGCATCGCCCGCGACGCCTTCGCCAACGACGCCGCCCAGGCCCTCGGCATCGACTCCGCCCTCGTCCGCGCCGAGCTCAAAGACGCAGCCGCACGCCGCCGCGACTCCATCGCTCCCCAGTCCCATCCCCTCACCCGCGCCGAGCAGATCATCCTCCAGGCCTTCTCCGCCCCGCGATCATCCGAAGCCTGGCTCGTGGCCGAAGGCGCCTGGCACCAGCACCCCGCCGAATTCGCCGCCCTCCGCTCCGATGTCCGCGCAATCGCCGACCAGCTGCGCAACCGCCCCGACGGCGCAGACCCCATCGGCGCCCTTGCCAACGAAGACCACCGCCGCCTCCTCGCCGCTCTCTTCATATCGATTCACGATGCCGAGCCCGACCCCGACGCGGTAGAAGAAGCTGTCCTCGCCATCCGCCGCAGCGCATTAGAACAAGAGCAGCGCCGCCTGAGAGCCGCCATAGAACAAGCCGAACGATCCGCCAACTTAGATGAAGCCCTCCGCCTAACCCGCGAAAACCAGGAAGTAACCCGCAGGCTCAGGGAACTCGACTAACTTAACTAAATCGGAGTCAGGTTTAAGCTTCCGGGGGTCTCTTGCAGCTCGGGAAGCTTTTGTCAGGGGATGCCGAACAATTTCTTTTGTTCCGCTATCTCGGCATATAGCGGAGCGTGAGCCGGAAGCACCCATTCCGCCGAATCGCGCAGCCCCTCAGAAACGTGCCTGCTGTTCTTCGCACCGCAAACCAATCCGTGCGAGAGATTATCAGGTGGCTCTGGATCGCGACATACAATTTGCTGAAAGTGCCTCGCTTGCCCTGCCGTGAAACAGACCAGCCTGTGCTTGTTGGGATCAAGTAAGCACGCGTCTGCCGTCAGTCCGTTGCCGATCAAAACAGACTCGATGTTAACGGAGAGTTCCCTGTCCTTGAAAGCAGCGGTTGAGATGCGGGCCCGGCCAGTGTCGTCGTCCTTGACGATCTGGCAAAGGTGGACCCGGCGAAATAGCCGATCTTCATTGGCAATAGTCGGATCATTTTGACGGGCAGGCTGGAACATGGGAGCTAGACGAGATTTCTCAAATGTCCAATCAATTTCTCGTGCTCACGAGCCGACCCTTCGTCCAATGCCCCTGTAAGCCTGTTGCGGTAGAAGAACTGCGGTGCCTCATCGGCAGCAAATGCAATCTCTAAGTCTTGCTGGCGTCGGTGCCATTCAATCTGGAAGCCCCCGTCTCCCAGCGGGACAATGGATGGAGCCGGAGAATCATGCTGCATAACCATTCCCAGAACAACGAGGGATTGCTTAATCAGATCGCGGCTGACTGCCTTGCTCCCATACGAATCCCAATTGTCCGTAAGACTATGGATGCCGACGAAGGCGGCAACCGTCGGACGTACCCAGGCAGGCAAAGCCTGCACCGGCGCAGTGGCAATCGCATTCCGAACTACGACGCGATAGGCGCTGCTTGGCGCACAGTAGGTAAAAACCTGCTCCCTGGGTTCCGTTAGCGCAGCGGAACTGGAGGCAGCATTCTCCCACTGCGACACGAATTGACTTTCCGTCAGGGCTCCCCTGGAAAGTGGCCTGAGAGCAAGTGTTGCCATGCTTAGCTCCTGATTCCCCAAACCTGATGCATCTCAGGGGTAGTCAAATTCTTAAATGATCGGACGATCCACTCGCGGCCCAGATCGAAGAAATCCGTGCCGTCGCCGATTTGTCCCCTTGCAGTTAAGTCGAAAACGAACATTGGTGCGTTGTCTTTCAGACGTACAACCGATTGCATGGTCGCGTGAAGCCGTCCAACAAATGTTCCCTCGGAATCCAGGATTGGGAACTTTGCACGAAACGTCAGATCATGCGCTTGCCCTGGAAAAGGCGTAATGGGCTGCCGCCAAACGGTGAAGACTTTGCTGATGTCGGAGTGCGCCGTCCATCCCTCACCGGCTACGATGTGATTGATATAGGTCACTTCGCATTGATTGATGCGAATGCTGCCCAAATCGAACCGAGATGCAAAGTCTCGAAAAGCTGAGAAATCGCCTTCAAATTTCTCGCGAACTCGCTCGTACCTCGGATATTTTTCACCCTCCCCAACCTTGCGCCAATTCTTGATAAAGCGATCCCGCTGAAGCTGAACCAATTCTGTGCCGTCATCATTCACAAACCAGAAACGCGGTGTCGGCGGAGCCTCCAGCGCTTCAAATTGAATTCCCACACCTGATTGGGGTCGTTCCGCCTCCCGCTCGAAAACAGCTTGAAGTTCACCCCGCTCCTCCGTCTTCGGGAACCGCTCATGCACTTCATTCCAATACAACCCAAAATGTGCAGTACGGGCGGCGGTCAATCGGTCGAATTGCACTGATAGAACCGTCTCGACCACCGGTGGGTCGCGGAAGTCCGGCAGATCCGTCGGCCGTTCGATCATGCAGAGCGCCTTACGCCCATAGATGACATCTCCCTATCGGAAACTACGCGCCTTGTTTGCAATCGTTTCAACCCTGTAGGCGCCCTATACCGAGCCAAGAGATTCTCCGGGCCGGACTTAAGGTAATGCCATTATGCCCTCTGGCAGGTGGGCAGAAGGAGAAGATCATGGAGCGAGTGTTCATTATATAACCGTGCCTGCGCGGATTCCAGAGTGCCTTTAGCCTTACCCATCAGAACCCTCAGTGCCTAACGCCCGCGCCAGAATCCCCATTCCCCTGTCCTCCTCTGCGCCCTCTGTGGTGAACATCGAACCCTGCGCAAGCGCCGCCCGAGTTTCGCTGCAACTTGCTGGTTCTGGACGCCCCTCGCTAAACGCCTCCCGCTTCCGCAAACCGTTTTTTGCTAACCGCCCCTCGCTAAACGCCTCCCGCTTCCGCAAACCGTTTTTTGCTAACCGCCCCTCGCTAAACGCCTCCCGCTAAACGTCCCTCGCTAACCGCCCCTCGCTAAACGCCTTCCGCTAAACGTACCTCGCTAACCGTCTTTCGCTAACCGTCTTCCGCTAACCGCCTTTCGCTAAACGCCTCCCGCTAAATGTCCCTGGCTAACCGCCCTTTCGCTAAACGTCTTCCGCTAACCGCCCTTCCGCTCGTTTTTGTCAACTTTCCACCACTTACCCAAAGTAACAAATCCTCATAAATCAGGACTTACAAGCCACCAAAGTTGGCAGCTTTTCCCTCTGAACCTGCTATTCTGAACTTAGGATAGGAAAAGGAAAAAAGCCTCGCTTTGGCGGGGCCTTTCTGCTTTCGCCCCCGCCCAGAACGGACCCACATTGCACGCTTCCACCGAATCAAGCCCCTCGAACCCACCCCGCCGAACGCTGTCTTTGTTAAGTATCAGAAAACAAGATGCAATGATGGTCGCAACCCCGGAATCAAATACATACGCGCCACCCAAATGTGAATGGCACACAGCAATATGACTTCACAATAGATCCCCGCAAGCACCCCGGTTTCAAATGCTTACTCTTCACACGAAAATCGTCGCCCCTGCCGAATCAAATACATATCTTGTCTCAACCTCACAGGGATGCGAGGGGGGTAGGTACTCCCGTTGGAAGCAAAATGCTGGTGGACTTCGACGAGGCGAGCGTAGAAACCTGAATCTGGCGAACGATAGGCTTTTGGAGGACACTCAGCGAATGCGATAGCGTTGATCTGGGGAGACTGGGCGCTCCTTTCCGCAGATTTCATGCCCGCTCGCCGCATTCACAGAACGCTGCCATTCCTGAGCCTGGAGTTTGTTTGCAGAATCCCTCGAGCACAGCTGCCCCGCTGCTTTCGTTTGAAAACGTCGTCAAGGATTACACCAACGAAGGCGAACGCGTGCGTGCGCTCGACGGCGTTTCGCTCGAGATTGGATCAGGCCGCTTTATTGCCTTCATGGGCCGGAGCGGGTGCGGCAAGTCCACCCTCCTTCATCTGGCGGGCGCTTTGGATTTTCCCACCTCCGGCCACGTGCGGCTGCGTGGCGCGGCAACGGATCAATTGAATGAAGCAGGGCTGACCAAATTGCGTCGCGAGAATGTCGGCTTTGTCTTCCAGTCTTTTCAGTTGCTGCACACGCTGAGTGTTATCGAGAATGTCGAGGTTCCCCTGCTGCTGGCCAACGAAGCCGGCGCGCGTCCCAGAGCCATGGAGCGGCTGGCCGCTGTCGGATTGGCGGACCTTGCGCATCGCATGACCCACCAGCTTTCCGGTGGGCAGATGCAGCGCGTGGCCATTGCGCGCGCGCTGGTGCATAACCCAGGCATGATTCTTGCCGACGAGCCAACGGGCAATCTCGACACCGCAACCGGCAACGCGATTCTCGAGTTATTGCAGCGCGTCTGCTCCGATCAGAAAGTGACCATCCTGATGGCGACTCATAGTGCGGAAGCAGCGGCTGTGGCCGACACGATCGTGCGCATGCGCGACGGACGCATCGTCGAGGAGCAGGCTTGAAATGGGTCGCCTGACTCTTCTCTACCGGCTAATCCTCCGGCCCCTTCTCCACCAGCCCGGACGCGCTCTGCTGATCCTCTTCGCCGTCGCGCTCGGCGATGCAGCCGTGGTCACCATCGATCTGGCGGGCGATGCCGCCGCGGGTTCCTTCCATTCGTCGATGGAAACACTGGCCGGCAAGGACGATTTTGAAGTCACCGCGGCGGGCGGACTTCCCGATGCCCTGGTTGCAAAACTTGCGGCACTCCCTTACGCACTGCGCGTCACCCCCCGCATTGAAGATCACGCCATGGTCGTCGCAACCGGCGAGACCATTCCCCTGATCGGAACCGATTTTGTTGCCGAGGCGAATCAAGCCGGTACGGTCATCGGCGACGCCACGTCGAGCGAAGGCCTTGAGCACATCAACGATCCCGATGCGATTTGGGTCACACGCGGTCTGGGCAAAGCCGTTGGCGACAGGATTCGGCTCCTGATCAACGACCAGGCGCGAGAGTACGTCGTGCGCGGCCTCATCCCGGACTCGGCACGCGTTGGCGAAAATGCAATTCTCATGGATATCGGCGCGGCGCAGCTGGCGACCGGCAAATCCGGACGCGTCGATCGAATCCTCATCAGGATTCCCGACGCAAAAGATTTTGATTTGTCGCGAAGCAGGCTCCAGCGCGCGCTGCCCGCCGGCACGCTGCTGAACGCGCAGGGCACGGAGACGGCCGCGAATCGCCGCATGCTGGCTGCATTCCGATGGAATCTGCAGATGCTCAGCGGCATCGCGTTGCTGGTGGGCGCATTTCTCATCTACAACGCGGTCTCCGTTTCGGTGGTGCGCCGGCGCGCCGATATCGGGACCATGCGCGCCATGGGAGCCAGCCGCGGCGCGGTCATGAGCGCATTTCTGATCGAGGCTGCGCTGTTGGGCGCGGCGGGATCGCTGGCTGCGCTGCCCCTCGGGCGTGCCCTCGCCGCCGGAGCCGTTGGCATGTTGTCGACTACCGTGAATGCGCTTTACGTCTCCAGCCAGCCAGGGGCCATGCATATCTCAACCGCCTCGGTGATCCTCGCGCTGGTTGCAGGCGTCGGCGTGGCTCTGGTTTCCGCTCTGGCCCCGGCGCGAGAAGCCAGCATGGTCGCGCCCACCGAAGCCATGGCGCAGGGCCGGCGCGAATTCGAGGTGCGCGTGGAGCGCAAGCGCGATGCCGTCATCGCCCTGGCGCTGGCAGTACTCGGCGCACTCGCGGCGCAGGCGCCCGCCATTGACGGCAAGCCTCTGCTGGGATACTTATCGGCGTTGCTGTTCGTCGCCTCCGCCGCATTGCTCTCTCCACTGGTGGTGTATCAAGCCGTATCGGCGGCATCGAGAGCGCTGCGCCGCCTGCTCGGAGTCGAAGCGCTCCTTGCGTCGCGCAGCCTCGGCGGATCCTTGCGTAGAACGGCCGTGTTGGTGGCCGCGCTGGCCACTGCGATCGCCATGATGACCTCGGTGGGCATTATGGTGGGAAGCTTCCGGCAAACGGTGCTGACCTGGCTGGACGGCGAACTGCCCGCCGACCTTTATCTCGCCCCTGCGGGAGCCATCGGTGGCGATCTGCATCCGACGATTGCACCGGAAGTGGCCGAGCGCATCGCGAAGATTCCCGGTGTCGCCGGCGTCAGCCGCTTCCGCGCGTTCGAGATTCAGTACCAGGGGCTGCCCGCCTCCGTGGCCGCCGCGACCTTCGACCCGGATTCGCTTCGCCAGAGCCCCGCCTTCCTTTCAGGGCGCCCGAGCAGGGAGGTCCTTCGAGAACTGGCCGCCGGCAATCATGCTCTGATCAGCGAACCGTTCGCCAACAAACATCGCCTGGCCGCGGGCGATACCATTACGCTCCCGCTGGGCGAACATCTGGTCACGTTTCGCATAATCGACATTTTTTACGACTACGGCAGCGAAGCGGGCTTCGTTCTGCTGGATTGGAACACGATGCTCCGCTATCTTCCGGAGACCGCGCCGACCAACCTGGCCGTCTACCTAGTTCCGGGCGCAGACTTCGAGCAGGCGCGCTCCGCAATCAAAAAGGCCATTGCCGACAGGAGCCTGGTGATGCTTTCGAACGGCGAGATTCGACGCCAGGCCATGCAGGTCTTTGACCAGACATTCGCCATTACTTATGCGGTAGAGGCAATCTCGATTGTGGTGGCCATTGGGGGAATCACGGGCGCGCTGATTTCCATCGTGATGGACCGAAGACGGGAGTTCGGCGTGCTTCGTTTTCTCGGCGGCACGAGTGCGCAGATTCGCAAGCTGATCCTGGTGGAGGCCGGCCTCATTGGCATCCTTTCGAACATTCTGGGACTCGCGCTGGGATACGTGCTTTCACTGGTGCTGATTTACGTGATTAATAAGCAGTCCTTTGGCTGGACGATTCGTTTTCATTGGCCCGTCGCTGTACTGCTGGCATCTTTGAGCGTGGTGTATGTCGCCACGGTGCTGGCCGGACTATATCCGGCACGGCTTGCCGTGAGGTTAGATCCCATGCAGGTGTTGCATGAGGAATAAGTGGATTGCATATCTTCTCCTCATTACAACCTGCGCAGCGGCTGAGGATTATAAGATCGCGCAGCCCGAATACGAGTTTCATTTCCCGCGAGATTATTTCAACCATGAGGACTATCGGACCGAGTGGTGGTATTACACCGGAAATGTAAAGTCGGCAGACGGCCATCGGTTCGGTTATGAGCTGACCTTCTTCCGCCAGGGAGTTTCCCGTGCCGAGGGCGGCAGCCCGTGGTTTGTGCGCGACCTTTGGATGGCGCACATCGCGCTGAGTGACATCGGCGGACAGCGATTTTGTTCCGAGGAGCGGCTCAATCGTTCCGGCCCGGGCCTGGCCGGTGTAAATGCCGCAGAGGGATTAGTGTGGAACGGGAACTGGCAGGCGCGCATTGCCGAGAAACAGGAACAACTGCACGGCGTTGCCGACAAGTTCAGCCTGTCGCTGAAGCTTGTACCCGTGAAGCAGCCTGTGATCCAGGGCCAGAACGGAGTGAGTCAAAAGTCCGAGGGCGCCGGCCATGCTTCGCACTACTTCTCATTGACGCGCCTTCTGACTTCGGGTTCCATCCAACTCGGCACAGACACCTACACCGTGGACGGAACATCCTGGATGGATCACGAGTTCTTCACGGAGTCGATGGCAATAAACGAGACTGGCTGGGACTGGTTGAGCGTCCAACTGAAAGACGGCGCCGAGCTCATGCTGTACCGGCTACGCCATAAGGATGGCGGCATCGATCCGTACTCGTCCGGTAGTTATGTCGATGCGAGCGGTAAGTCACAGTTTTTGCCGGCCAGCGAGTTTGTATTGACGCCGGAGGGCGAGACCTGGACCAGCCCGTCGACCAGGGCGAGCTACCCCGTGCGGTGGCATGTGTCCATCCCGCGTCTGAAGATGGAACTGGATGTTTCCACCCCGCTGAAAAGCCAGGAATTAAGCGGCGGATTTGGGCCCAGCTACTGGGAGGGGGCCATTGATGTAAGTGGGGTCCGCGATAACAAAACTCTCCACGGGGTCGGGTATCTGGAGATGACCGGTTACGCCGACCCAGGAAAGCCAGTCGTTCCCAGATGATTCAGGCGCTGCGTGCGCCGGCTTCATGACTCCGGCGTCAGCAGCCGCACAAGATGATCGGGCTCGGCCAGAAATGCGTCGTGCCCGTGCAGAGAGGCCATCTCGCGGTACTCGCAGCGTGCCCCCGCTGCGCCGATGATCGCCGCCAGCGACCGCACATCCTCTGGAGGAAAGAGCCAGTCCGTCGAAATGCCCACCAGGGTGAGGTGGGCGGAAATCCGGCTGTAGGCGGCCAGCGGCGTTTCGTGGGCTCGCACCGGATCGAACGTATCCATGGTCCGCGTGATGGAGATGTACGAATTGGCGTCAAAGCGTTCGTTGAATTTGTGCCCCTGATAGTCGAGAAAACCGGCAATATCGAACCGGCCATTTTGTCCGGCCGAGGTGGAGATCCACGGATTCTCACCGTTGCGATTTGGCTTTCTCCCAAAGCGGTGTTCGAATAGCGGGACGCTCTTATAGCTGATCACGCCAAGCGCCCGTGCTATGGCAAGGCCGTCGCGCGGTTCGTCCTCAGGCTCGTAGAAACCGCCCGCCCACTTTGCGTCGAGCATGATCGCCTGCCGCTGCAGGTGGTTCAGTCCGAGGCCCATCGCGCCCAGAGGAGCCGCGCCGATGCTCACCGCCCGCGCCACGCGCTCCGGAAACAGCACGGCCCACTCAAGCACCTGCATGCCGCCGATCGATGCGCCGATGGCGAGCTTCAGTTTTCTGATTCCCAGCGATTCGATGAGCGCAGCCTGCGCGCGCACAATATCGCGCACATTGATCAGCGGAAATGTCGGTCCATAACGGCGCCCCGTCTCCGGGTCAATCGATTGCGGCCCGGTCGATCCATAACATGAGCCGAAGATGTTGATGCCGATCACGCAGTCCCGCTCAAGATCGAGCAGGCCGCCCGGCTTGCGAAAAAGCTGCGGCCACCAGGTCGCCACTTCCGCATTCCCGGAGAGGGCATGGCAAACCAAAACCGCATTATCCCGCGCCGCGTTCAGCCGGCCATACATGGCGTAGCGTTGCGTGGGCCGCACGAGCATCTCGCAGCTCTCGAGCGGGACTACCGCGTCGATCTGGTAATCCCCCTCGAAATCCGGCTGTATCGCCTGGCTCATCTGCAGCGTGCGCCGAACCGTGCTCATCGCGCGCCAACGAGCTCCGGACTCGGCACAGCAACGGCCAGCGCCTGATCGATATCCTCAATCAGATCGCGCACGTCCTCGATACCGACTGAGAGCCGAATCAGTTCCGGCGTCACGCCAGTGGCTGTCTGCTCCTGCGCCGCCAGTTGCTGATGGGTGGTCGACGCCGGATGGATGACCAGCGATTTCGCGTCCCCGATATTTGCGAGCAGCGAGAAGACCTTCAGCGAGTTGATGAACGTCTTGCCTGCCTCGTAGCCGCCCTGAATACCGAAGGTGAGCAGCGCGCTCTGCCCATCCGGCAGATACTTCTTCGCGCGCGCCGCGTATTTGCTGGACGCGAGCCCCGGATAGTTCACCCACTCCACACCCGGGTGCCCCTCAAGATGCTTTGCCACCGCCAGCGCGTTCTGCGAGTGCCGTTCCATCCGCAGATGAAGCGTCTCCAGACCCTGGAGGAACAGCCACGCGTTAAAGGGCGACAGCGCCGCTCCCGTATCACGCAGACCCTGCACGCGAGCTTTGAGGATGAATGCCAGCGGACCGAAAGCATCGACAAACGACAGACCGTGATAAGAAGGATCGGGCTCGACAAAATCCTTAAACCGGCCGGAAGCTTTCCAGTCGAAACGGCCGGCATCCACGATAACCCCGCCGATCGAGGTTCCGTGGCCGCCGATAAACTTGGTCGCCGATTCGACCACGATATCCGCGCCCCACTCGATCGGCCGAAGCAGCGCGGGTGTCGCGCTCGTGTTGTCGATGACCAGCGGCAGCCCGTGCTCGTGGGCGGTGCGGGCCAGTTGCTCCACGTCGGCCACGTCCAGCTTCGGATTGCCCAGCGTCTCGGTGTAAACAGCGCGCGTCTTACTGTTGATCGCCGCGCGCAAGCCCGCCTCATCGTCGGCATCCACAAACCGCACCGTGATGCCCAGTTTTGGCAGCGTGTAATGGAACAGGTTGTACGTTCCACCGTAGAGCGAGGTGGTTGAGACAATCTCCTCGCCCGCGTTGGCCAGGGTAAGAATCGTCAGCGTCTCGGCCGCCTGCCCGGAAGCCGTCGCAAGAGCTGCCGCTCCGCCTTCCAGCGCTGCAATGCGCTTCTCAAAGACGTCCGTGGTCGGATTCATGATCCGCGTGTAGATGTTGCCGAATTCCTGCAGCCCAAAAAGCCGCGCCGCATGATCCGCATCCGTAAAGACGTAGGACGTGGTCTGGTAAATCGGAACCGCCCGGGATCCGGTAGTGGGATCGGGAGCCTGTCCCCCGTGGACAGCCAGTGTGGCCAGCCGCTGCTTCTTCTGCTCTTCCGCCATGATTCTGCTCCTTAGCTTCGTTTTGAGTTGCCGCCGGGAGGTGCGCGGCTATCGACCCCTGGAAATGAAAACGGCCCACGATCGCCGATGACCGTGGGCCGCGGAATCTTTCGGACCTGCTCTTACCGCATCGGTCCCATTCCGCGCACGGTCCCGGTACACATGTCCATACACAGATCGCGGCCGAACGGGGAATCCATGCCTGCCAGTATCCGCCACGTAAAGCTTCCCGTCAACGGGCGGCAGCAACTGGATTGCGTGGCCTCGCCCACCGTCTCGGAAGACGGTCCAAGATACCGTTCTGGTTAGCATCTGGTGAGGCATGCCGCCACCGTCGTTTCCTGGGCCATTCAACAGCAGTGCTGCGGGATGAGATGAGAAAGCGGAAAATGGGGAACCGGGAACCGCGCGGAACGAGAGAGCGATGGCCCAGCCGGCGGTCCCAGGATGCGGAGGCAGGAGCGCAGCGAGCCCCTTCTGGAAAGCGTGGACCCCAGGAACGCCTGGGGCTGGGAGAATTGTGGTGTGGGATGGGGCGACCCGTTGCTGGTGGAAAACGCGGGACCAAAACCCGGCCTGAAAATTGCCGATCAAAACGAGAAAAGGCCACCCGGCAACAGGGCAGCCTTCTCTTCAGGGAGAATAGTTCCAACGGAGGCAAGCCATCAGAACTTTCCTGGCGCAATACTATGGGCGTGCACAAGGGGTGTCAAGGCCAAATCCAGGGCGGTTTTAACCCATTGATATAGGGCGATTTAAAAATGGTCAACAGGCGAGCAGGCCGGCACGACTTTCGCTTTAATTTCGTCTCAGTCGCGCCCTTTTCGTCCGATAATTCATTCTTTTTTCTATAGATAGGGCGCCAAGGCGGCCCCTAAACGGCTCGCACCCGGGGTGTTCGGCTCATCCGCCGAGGTGGAGGGAGATGAATTCTTCCTCCACCAGGGAGGAAGCTGGCTTGCCACGCACGACTCGAAACAGGGCCCGGCCTCCTCCAAGAAACAGCCCCAGAAGGAGCGCGGCGGACATGAGAACGACCACGAGCACGGTGATGCCGAGCAACAATCGATAGAGCTTCGCGCCCTCGGGAACATAGCCCTCAGGATGATTGATAGTGACGTAGTCGCTGAAGTGAACGGCGTTGAGAAGCTGCTGCGACTTTTGCGGAGCTTCGCTGCCGCTGACGACGGCGACGATCGGTCCGCTGCGCTTGCTCGACATCTCGGATGATTGGGCGATGGCGTCGATCGCTTTTTGATGAGCGGCGGCGATCTGGGGCGTCGGGTAAAGCAGCAGGGTGAGCGTCTCCCGCGCACCTGCGGGCCCGTACTCAGCGGTGACGGCCTCGGTGTCCTGGCTGAAATCGACGGCGGCTGATGGAAGCTGGCCGCCCATGTGCGCATACGCGGCAGGGCCGATGGCGTATTTGACGGTTGAAGGGTTGAGCTGCCCGGCGGGGAGGTAATGCGGGAGACTGGGCGGGGTGCCTGCGGCTCCGCCGACTTGCGGGAGTTGGGCGGCGAGTGCCGCGATGGCTGACTTCTCGTCGGCTGACCGCTGGGTGAAGGATGCATCGACTACGGTGGTTCCGGTCCAGAAGAGGTAGTGACCGCCAACCGCCGCGCCCTCATGGCCGATGTTCTCGGCCAGCATGCCCGGCTGGCGGAAATACGTGAAGGCTCCATAGGCGCCAGTGGCATCTTTGAACCGCCAGGCGCTCACGATAGCGGTGCTGGCTCCCCTGCCGTAGGTCGCGGCTTCGCGTTGAGCAATTCCGTATTCCTGCAGCACGGCGGCATCCGCTGGACCTGGAGCTGCGGGAGCATCCTTCGCGGGGATCAACGTCCAGCCGGCGAAAGACCGGGGCAACACAGGCGCGATGGGAGGCTCAAGCGCGGCGAGGGTGAGCGTGGAACTGAGGAAGACGAAGGTTGCGAGAATTCTGGCGATCGACATTATTGGGAGTCTGGTTCGGTAGTCTTGCCCCGGCCCTTTCTTCGATGATAGTTAGACTGACACCGCAATGGGGAGGAAGGTTTCTTCTTATTCGCTGCCGGGTACGCGGGAGCCGGCCTGGGCCAGGCGCACACCATTGAGGCTGGAGACATAGCGCGATACTCCGCGATAGAGGGATTCGGCGATGCGCTGCCGGTATTGTGGATCGCGAAGCTCCGCGGCGTCGTCGGGATTGGTGAGGAAGGAAATTTCGGCGAGGATGGACGGCATGTTCGCGCCGATGAGCACGACAAACGGCGCTTTCTTCACGCCGCGGTCTTTGAGACCTGGATTGCCGGGGTCAAGGCCGGCATAAAGGCTCTGATCCACGTCCGAGGCGAATGCGCGCGATTCGTTGATCTTGTCCTGGAGGGCGATCTTCCTCACCAGGTCGGAGAGCTCGTGGATCGACTGGTCGGAGACCGCGTTCTCGCGAGCGGCGACCTCGAGCGCGTCGGCCGACGAGGTGAAGTTGAGGTAATAGACCTCGACGCCGCGGGCGCCGGTGTCGGAGCTGGAGTTGGCGTGAATAGAGATGAAGAGGTCAGCCTGCGCCTCGTTGGCGATGGCGGTGCGGGTTTCAAGCGGGATGAAAGTGTCGTCGCTGCGGGTATAGATGACGTCGGCGCCAAGGCGCTGTTTGAGGAGTCGGCCGAGGCGAAGGGCTACATCGAGGACGACGTCTTTCTCTTCGAGGCCGCCGGGGCCGAGGGTGCCGGAGTCGTGACCTCCATGGCCTGCGTCGATGACAATGCGATTGATCTTGAGTCCAAGGGCGCGGACCATGGAGTTGGGGACGTGCTCGCTCGGTGGTGCGGTTTGAGGGGCGGGAATCCCGGTTGCTCCCGCTTCGGCGGGGGGTACCTCGTCGGCTGCCTGGGCTCGGCTGGAGGGACGCGTGGCGCGCGCGGGCCGCAACGAATTCAACTGAGGCGGCGGGGTCGTTGCCGCGGTCGCTCCCGGGACGGAAGCGGCGACAGGGGCGGTGGTGGGATAGCGCGTGGCGCGGACCTGGCCGGGCTGGCTGCCGAGAGTCGCCACGTCGGAAAGGGCAGAGCCGCTGTCGGAGCTTGAGCCGGCTGCAGGCTGCGGAGTTCTGGCCGTTGCCATCGGGCGCGGCGATGGGATCGATGCATGTGTGGTGAATGATGGCCGGGGCGCTCCTGCAATTTGGCGCGACGGGATGCCTCCCTTGCTGCCGTGCACGTCGATGATGAGACGTGGCGGATTCTGCAGGAAGAAGGCGGAGTAGTCGCTGACGCTGTTGACGTCCAGCACGATGCGGGTGGTGTTGGTTGAGGATTGAGCGGCGCGGATGCGGGTGAGAAAGCCTTCGTCGGTGACCTCGACAGCGCGGCCCTGCAGCTCTGGCGAGAGGCGCGTTCCGTAAAGGTCGAAGAAGATGCGGTCGGGGTTCGAGACGCGCGCAGCCTGGTAGCGCACTTCCTGCTGGAGGTCGATCGCGACGCGCGTGTAGTCCGGCGTGGACCAATGACGGACGCCTGTGATGAACGGCAGCTTCCCCCGTCGAGGCGGCGGCGGCGCATTCATTCGCAATTCGTTGGAGGCGGTCTGCGCGGGTGCCGGTTCAGTTGAGTTTGGCCCCACTGAATCCGGTGCGGTTGAGTCTGGTTCGGTCGAGCCTGAGCTTGGAGAGGCGTGATCGGTGGCGGGTTGCGGCGGCGGGAGATTGCTCTCTGCTATAGGCGAATGGGAAGCGTTGCGATTCCGATTCGAGGCGTATTTAGGTGCGATCCCGATGTCGTTGGACGCCGCGGACTGGGGGTTCGTCCGGGACCGCGGCTGCTGCCACTCCGACGCGGCTGCCGCGGCGGTGTTGCGATGCGCGTCGGCATACAGGTTGGCTGACGGGGGTTGGGCGCGCGACGCGGCGACCTCTTCACGGCGGATCTTCTTCAGCTCAGTCTGAGCCTCAATCCGAAGCGGATTCAGCGGATAGAGACGCAGAAAAGTTTGGTATGCAACCTGGGCCTGTTGCAGGTCGCCGAGATCGCGCTGGTAGATTTCGCCTTCGGTCAGAAGCGCGCTGAAGCGATAGCGGCTGGCGGGATACTGGTGGCGGAGAAACTCATACTGGCCGATAGCGTCGTGGAGGGCTTTGCCGTCCTGAAAGACGCGGCCTTCTTCGGCGAGGAGATCGGCGACGGCGGCCACGGCAGAGTCCGCCTTTGGAGAGGAAGGGTCGCTGTGGTAGATGGCGCGGTAGGCATCGAGCACGCGCTCGTACTGAAGGCGCGTGCGTTGTTGTTCGGGACGGCCTTCGAGAGATTCACGAAGGCGCTCGGCATGCGCGAACGCTGGAGGGGTAACGCCGGGGTATTGCGAGGCCCCGGAAGACGCAGACCCTGCCTGCAGGAAGCACGCGAAGAAAACGGTCGCAAAGAAAACCGCGCAGACGCGCTTCAGGCTGGGCCGGGTGGACAACATCGGGGATCGGAGAGCGCGCTGCATAGACTTCGCCGAGCTCGACCGTTTCGGCATCGAACCCGGACGCGCGGGAGCCTTGCTCCGTTCAGGGCCGCCGCCCAGCACACTTCCGAGAACACCTTGATTATAGGTGCGGCAAAAGATGCGGAGCGCGGCACGGTGCGCGGGTTATGGAGACGAACCCGGATCGCCATGGCAGGTTGCGGGATCGCCGCAGATGGGCGCAGCGCATTATCTTGCGCCATCACCGCACATCTGAAACACTGGCCCTGCTTTCCTTATGGTTCGTCACTACCTTGTTAAGGGTCGCGTGCAGGGGGTTGGGTTTCGCTGGTACGTGCATCGCGAAGCCGCCGCTCTGGAACTGAGCGGGTGGGTCCGCAACACCGAGGACGGCCATGTTGAAGTGCTTGTGCTTGGAGATCCGGAGTCGCTTGCGCAGCTGGCTCAGGCTCTGCGCAAGGGATCGCGCGGCAGCCGCGTGGATGCGGTGATCGAGCACGAGCTGGACGAAAAAGAAGGCGCGGATCTCGGTCCGTTTCAAATTGAAGGAGCCTGGTAGAACAGTTATGACCATCAGGACGACGGATTGCGAACCGCTGAAAGCGCTGGTGCGCACGATTCCGGATTTCCCCAAGCCCGGCATCCTGTTTTATGACATCACCACGCTGCTCAAGGATCCGAAGGGCTTTGCCGCGCTGATCGATACGCTGGCGCAGTACTACCTGGAGAAGGACATCGATCTGGTTCTCGGCATTGAGGCTCGCGGGTTCATCTTCGGCCCCGCGCTCGCCTACCGGCTGAATGCGGGATTCGTGCCCGTGCGGAAGCCGGGCAAGCTGCCAGGCCCGAAAGCGCGCGTCACCTACGACCTCGAGTATGGGTCCGACACGCTGGAGATACACGCGGACGCGATTGAGCCTGGGCAGCGCGTGGTGATGGTCGACGATCTTCTGGCCACCGGCGGCACCATGGAAGCGACCATCAAGCTGGTGCAGCAGCTGGGCGGCGAAATTGCCGGACTGGGCTTCGCCATCGAGCTGGATTTTCTGAAAGGCCGCGACCGCTTCACGGATTACGACGTCTTCAGCCTGCTGCACTACGACGAGTAGGTGCTTCGCTCTATTTTCCTCCGAATGCCGTCCTGACCTTCGCTGCGCTTATACTGCGTTGGGTTATTCGAAATCCAGTTCAGAGGCGATCTATGCGAAGGCGGGAATTCTGCAAGCTCGTGGCGGCTGCGGCAGCGGCCACGGCAGTACCAGCGGGCGGGCAACGCAGTGAGACAGCGGCCACGGAAGCAGCGGCGCAGGCGTCAGCAGGGGCGCCGGAAGCGGCTGGCTTCGACACACTCAGCCAGGACTACGCGAAATTTTGCGCGACGCCGGCTAGTGAGCGCGTCTTCTATGCCGTCCAGGACGGCAAAATCGTCAGCGAGAAGCTCGACAGCAGCGCTGCCTGGGAGCCGACCGACTGGGGTCACCCGCCCGATCTGCCTGTCCCGGGAGGATCCTGGGATGGCGTGCCCATGGTCTCGCCGATCGCGAATCTCGCTGGAGACGGCCCGTACAAGCCAACCTGGGATTCGCTGCTCGAATACGACGTTCCGGACTGGTACCGGGACGCGAAGTTCGGCATCTGGGCCACTGGAGCCCGCAGTGCGTTCCCGAAGCCGGCGACTGGTACGCGCGCAAGATGTACATGGAGGGGGATCAGGACATACAAGTATCACCTCGACCATTACGGCCCTCCTTCGCGCTTCGGCTACAAGGACCTCTGCGCGCAGTGGACGCTGCTGAACTGGGAGCCGGACGTTCTCATCGCGCGCTACAAGAAGGCAGGCGCGCGCTTCTTCTTCACAGTGGCCAATCATCACGACGGCTTCGACACCTGGAACTCGAAGCACCAGCCGTGGAACGCGGTGAACCTCGGCCCGCATCGCGACTTTCGTCGGCACATGGGCAGCAGCCGCGCGCAAACAGGGCCTGCGTTTCGGCGTCACAGTCCATCAGGCGCGCAACTGGTGGTGGTTCCAGACCGCGCACGGCGCGGACAAGACCGGTCCGCTGGCCGGCGTTCCGTACGACGGCCGCACTGACCATGGCCGACGGCAAGGGGCAATGGTGGCGAGGGTTCTGACCCGCAACGGCTCTACGCCCCGAAGCATCCCGAGAATGCGCTGCCCGACATCTCCTACGTGAAGAATTTCTACGACCGCACGCGCGACCTGAGTCGATCAGCACAATCCCGACCTGCTCTACTTCGACAATTCGCTGCTTCCGCTGGGCTGGGGCGGCATGAACATCGGCGCTTACTTCTACAACCACAACCTGCAGGACGCACGGCGGCAGGATGGAAGGCGTGCTCAACGTCAAGGAAGTGCCGGATCATGTGCCAAGTCGGTGGTCGCCGACTACGAACGCGGCCTCACCAGCAAGATCATGGAGTACCCCTGGCAGTCGGAGACCTGCATCGGCGACTGGCACTACGATCGCGCGCTCTACGACAAGCGAGGGCGAATACGGCGGCTATCTGCCGCCGCGCGACGTGATCCACTGGCTGATCGACACGGTGAGCAAGAACGGCACCTTCGTCCTGAACATTCCTGGCAAGCCCGACGGCACCATCGACAGCAAGGAGATCGCGGTGCTGGATCGCATTACCGCCTGGACCAGTGTGAATGGCGAAGCCATTTACGAGACGCGGCCGTGGAAGATCTACGGCGAGGGCCCAAACGCGGTGAAGGCGGGGTCGTTCCAGGGCGACAGCGTCAGCAAGCTGGGCGAGAAGGATATTCGCTTCACGCGCAGCAAAGACAGCAAGGTGATCTTTGCGATTGCCCTGGGATGGCCCGCGGGCGAGGTCGTGGTGCAGTCGCTTGGAACGGCGAGCGCGCAGGCCCCGGGCAAGGTGGAACGGGTTGAGCTGCTGGGGACGGGCGAGAAGGTGCGCTGGCGGCAGGCGGCAGATGGGCTGCACGTGACGCTGCCTGCGGGATACAAGCCGGCAGTGGATTATGCGGCGGCGCTGAAGGTCAGCCTTTAGCTGTTAGCTTTTAGCCTTTAGCTGTCTCGTTTGCTTGTGTGCGACTACGACTGTGGAAGTTTCACGGCTTACCAGAGTAGCGGAGATATGTCTGGCGCTGCCGGAGGCGGTGCGGGCTGACATGGGCTCGCACGCCTCGTTCACTGTTCGCAGGAAAACATTTGCATACTTTTTGAACGACCATCATGGGGATGGGATTGTGTCGGTATGCGCGCGGGCGTTTCCCGGAGAGAACAAGGCGCTGGTGGCTGCGCATCCGAAGAAGTTTTATTTGCCGGCTTACATTGGGCCTCGCGGATGGGTAGGTCTGCGGCTGGATCGGGGCAAGGTGGACTGGGACGAGGTGCGGGATCTGGTGACGGCTAGTTATCTGCAGGTGGCTCCGAAGAAGCTGGCGTCGGTGGTTGAGGCGGGGATCGGATAGGCGTCGCTAAACGTGGCGCGAATCGAGGCACATCAGTTCTTGTTCAACCCCATCTCCCGGCTCTGAAGTTTTTCCTTCCACTTTGCTTCCATCTTCAAGATGTCCTCGCTGCCGGAGGCACTCCCCGCGACTTCAAGAATGGAAACTTGGTAGTCGCTTGGCTCGCGACTTTTCAGCGCGATATTGCCGCCATGACCCGTCACCGCATAGTCCACCCACCGGTGCCAGAAACCCTCGCCCCCGAAAGCCGACCCCACGTATTGCTCCTTTGTCCTGGGGCAAGTCAGAAGGTACACGCCCGTCGCCTCCTTGAGCCTTGGTATCCAGCTTGCGGGCAAGCCCTCAATCTTCGAGAGCGGTGCCATGAAGTTCAGATATCCAGGGAAATCGTCTTCCTTGAACTGGCGACGCAGTTCGACCACCTGCTTGTTCTGGTTTTCGGCGCGTTGGACCCAAGCGTGCGCTCCGTCCCCCCATTCGATGAAGAGCTTGCCTTCCAAATCTGAAAAGCGCGCATCAAGCTGCAGATCGTAAACGTCGCGGCTTCCCGCTGTGTCGATTTTGTCCGAGTGTGGCTGTGGAGTGTCTACCGTCAGCAGCCCCTTGTAGGAGGCGGCGTACATACCGACGAACATTGTGGCTCCGTCAGGCGTACCGACGAACGAGGCCCAATTCGGCGCTCGAGTGAACCTCGCTCTGTTCTTGATCGTTTGGAATGACTGATAAACCTCAAACGCTGGGCGGTCGTCCCGCCAAAGCTCGTATGGCGTCCGCCGGGTTCCAGCCCGCGTGTCTTGGTGGCGGAGCAAGATAACCTCCGCTGGTGTGAGTTCAAACTGAGCCAACAGCGAATTGAACAAGATGGGCATAATCGCTTGCAGCGACAACGATTATAAGCGTGTTGCCGAGGGCCACATCCGATTTTTTGCTTGACTTCATTGCAGATTGCGATATAGTGATTGCGATTTGCAATATTGCCATGAAGCTTGGGGAAAAACTGAAGTATCTGCGGGAGGCCGAAGGCGAGCTTCGCGGCTTGGGGCGTGCCATTTCGCAGCAGGAGATGGTGCGGGCGCTGCGCGCGGAGACGGGCGCTGCGCTGAGCCAGAGCTACCTCTCGCAGATCGAAAGCGGCGCGCGGCCGCACATGACCAACACCACGCGGCAGGTGCTGGCGAAGTTCTTCAAGGTTCATCCCGGGTATCTGGTGGATGATCCGGAGGGCTACCACGTGGAGTTGCAGAGCGATGCGCGGACCCTCGACGACAAGCTGGATATGTGGCTGATTGGCGGGGCGGAGCGGTTTCGGCGCGATGCGGAATTGCGGCGGGCGCTGCTGGCGATTGCGCGGCACCCGGAATCGCGGCGGTGCTTAACGCTGCTGAACGCTGTGATTGAAACGCCGGGGCTGGTGGACCGCCTGTTCGAGGTGCTCCATCCAGCCGAAGCGAATGGGCTTGGAAGGGAGCCGGCCCGCGCGGAAAAGACAGCTCCGGCACGGAAGGTTGCGAGGAGCAGCAGGGAGGTCAGGCAATGATCACCTTTTATCTGATTTGCTTCACGCTGGGGCTTTCGTTGACGGTGCTGTCCGCGCTGGGAGCTTTCACCCATATTCATTTCGGTCATTTGCATCTGCATGTGGGCCATGGCCCAGGTCATGGGCATGTGCACGTGCCAAATGTGCGGGGCGCGGTTACAAAATCGAGCATCAGTCCCCTGAACGGCTTCACGCTGGCGGCCTTTCTGTGCTGGTTCGGGGGCTGCGGCTACCTGCTGGCGCGCAGTGGAGACTTCACGCTGTTTGTGGTGCTGGCGCTGGCCACGATTACCGGGCTCGCCGGCGGAGCGATTCTTTTCTGGTTCCTGGTGAAGGTGCTGCTGCCGCACGAGCACGAATTGACCGCTGCCGAGACCGACATTGTCGGCATTCTTGGCGCCGTGACCGGACCAATTCGCGAACAGGGCACCGGAGAAATTCAGTTTTCGCAGGGCGGCGCTCGCCGCTTTGCACCCGCGCGCAGTGATGCAGGCGTAGCGCTTGCGCGCGGCACGGAAGTGGTGGTTATGCGCTATGAACAGGGCATCGCTTATGTGCGCCGCTGGGACGAACTGTCTGGGGACGTCGTCGAGGGAAACAGGGCGAAGCCTCCGGCGATGTTTCCTCCGCCATCGCCGCAACCTCAACCCACAGCAGTAACGGCTCTGATGGAAAGGATCAGTCGTTATGACGAACACGGTAATTGTGATTGTTGGACTCAGCCTGTTGGCGTTCATCATTCTGATGGGCATGCTCGCCAGAATGTTTCGCAAGGCCGGCCCGAACGAAGCGCTCATCGTGTATGGGTTTCGCGGCCCGCGCGTGATCAAGGGGCACGGCACCATCATCTTCCCGATGGTCGAAAGCTGCCGGGAATTATCGCTGGAGCTGATGTCGTTCGACGTGGCGCCGCAGCAGGATCTCTATACGAAGCAGGGTGTCGCGGTCACGGTGGAAGCCGTGGCGCAGATCAAGGTGCGCAGCGATCAGGAATCGATTCTGACCGCGGCGGAGCAATTCCTCACGAAGACACCTCCGCAGCGGGAGGGGCTGATCCGGCTGGTGATGGAGGGCCATCTGCGCGGCATCATCGGGCAGCTCACGGTCGAGCAGATTGTGAAAGAGCCGGAGATGGTTGCCGATCGGATGCGCGGGACCTGCGCGGACGATATGAGCAAGATGGGGCTCGAGGTCGTTTCGTTCACGATCAAAGAGGTCCGCGACAAGAACGAATACATCCTGAACATGGGCCGGCCGGACATTGTGCGGATGCGGCGCGATGCGGATATTGCGGCGGCCGAGGCGGAGCGCGATACGGCCATTCGGCGCGCGAATGCAACGCGAGAAGCAGCCGTGGCCAAAGCCGGAGCCGATCAGGAGCGGGTGCTTGCAGAGACGCAATCGCTGGCGAAGCAGGCGGCGGCCCAGCGGGATCTGGACATCTCAAAGGCGCAGTTTGCCGAGCAGAGCCGCAAGCAGCAGGCGTCAGGCCGACAAGGCGTACGAGCTGCAGACCAACATCATGCAGCAGCAAGTTGTCGCTGAGCAGGTGAAGGTGCAGCAGATCGAGAAAGAGCAGCAGATCAAGGTGCAGGAGGCCGAGATTCTGCGGCACGAGAAGGAGCTGATCGCGACGATCCTGAAAGAGGCGGAGATCAATCGGCAGCGGATCGAAACGCTTGCCGCCGCGGAAAAGACGCGGCTGACGATGGAAGCCGAGGGACGCGCGTCTGCGATCCGGACGCAGGGCGAGGCCGAAGCCGCCATCATCTTCCAGAAGGGCGAGGCGGAAGCCAAGGCGATGAACGTGAAGGCCGAGGCCTACCAGGAATGGAACCAGGCCGCGGTCGTCGATCGGCTGATCTCGAACATGCCGGAGGTGGTGCGTGCGATGTCGGAGCCGCTGTCGAAGGTGGACAAGATCACGATCGTCTCGACGGGCAACGATGCAGCGGGCGCGAACAAAATTACCGGAGACATGGCGAAGATTGCGGCGCAGGTTCCGGCTCTCTTCGAGGCGCTTTCCGGCATGGATATTCGCGAGCTGATGAAGAATATCGCCGGCATGCGGCATCGTGGCGATGGAAACGGCAACGGGACCACAGCAATTAGTCCGGTGGTCGACGGCAAGTAATCGGCGGGATTCCAACAAGAGGGGCGGATGAGAGCGCTCCGCCCGCATTTTCCAAGAGGAGGAAAATATCATGGCACTCCTCGAACGAGTAGGCACATTGCTTCGAGCCAATCTGAACGATCTGATCGACAAGGCCGAAGATCCGGAAAAGCTTCTCAAGCAGCTCGTCCTCGATATGGAGAACCAGCTGATGCAGGTGAAGACGCAGGTGGCGATTGCGCTGGCGGACGAGCATCTGCTCGAGAAAAAGCGCAAAGAGCATGAAGACGGTGAGGCAGAGTGGAGGCGGAAGGCAGAGATGGCGGTCAGGAAATCCGACGATGGCCTGGCGCGCGGCGGCGCTGGAGCGCTCGCTCAGCGCGAAGACGATGACAGCTGGATTCGCGCAGCAACTCGAAGATCAAAAGACAGAGGTGGAAACGCTGAAGAACGCTCTGCGGCACCTCGAACAGAAGCTCCAGGAGACGCGCAGCCGCTGCGAGCTGCTCATCGCAGAGCATCGCCGGGCTCGCGTGGTGGGGCGTGCGCAACAGGCACGGGAAGTGATCGCGAAAAAGGAGGGGGATTCGAGCATCCATCGGATGAAAACGCGCATTGCCGGGGCGGAGGCGCACAACGCGGCCACACGCGAATTGATGGACGGCGATTCGCTCGACGACCGCTTTGCCGCTCTCGAGCGCGAGGAGCAGGTTGAGGCGCTGTTACAAAACCTGAAGGAGCAGCACGCAAAGACGGCTTAATCAGGGGACGGAGCTACAGTAACGCACGGAGCATGTGTGTTTGGACGGCGCCGCGACGCGGGAGTAGATCGTGCTCAGGCGGCGCGGGGTTGCCCCTGCCGCGACGCCCAGCTGTCATAATCTTCGCTCACGACGCCAAGGCGGTAGACAGTGTTGTGAGTCTCCACAAGGCGGCTGGCGCAATCCACGCTGAGTATCGCAGAGGTGTAGATCAATCCGCTGCGAAGATTATTGTGCGCGAAGACGTCGCCCACCAACCGCTGCCCCGGCTCCAGTTCCCGATAGCCTTCGAACATTACGCTGCCGACGACAGCCCAGTTCTCGATTTGCACGATCGGTTTAACGGGTTTCTCCGCGACTGTAACCATGACTGTGACCTGATATCTCCGCCCCTGCTCGAGCCCGTTCAAGCGGCAATTGGACACCCTTACTAATTCCATAGAAGAGCAATTGCCGTGCCAGGTAACGATAATGCAAACACGCCGTTTAGCCTGCGGCGCCAGGAGATGCGAGCACTTTTTACCTCTATTCGGATACGACCTCACCAACCCTGCCACCGATTGGATGCGGGACTCGATCGTTCGCCGAGATTGAAAGATTCCGGCCAGCATTGAGCACTTCTATATACTTCCGCAATGCTTTCCTTCCGCGTTTCTCTGGTGCTTTCGAGCTTTGGTGTGCTCGCTTCCATGCTTTTTTCCTCGACGGCACTCGCTCAGGCGTCTCCCGCGCCGGCTCCGGCGACCACCGCGACTTCAGCTCCCGCAACGCCCGCTGGGCCGCATGCGATCACCCTCGACGATCTGTTTCGTTTCCACGATGTGGGGGGACCGGTGGTCTCGCCTGATGGCCAGTGGGTTGCCTATACCGTCTCCACCGTCGAGACCACCGCGGACAAGAGGATCACAGACCTGTGGATGGTCTCGTGGGACGGTAAAGAAGACATCCGGCTAACGTGGGCCGGGGACGTAGACGAAGACTCGGACGATCTGAGCTCGTCGGGTGCGCCGCGATGGAGCCCGGACGGCAAGTATCTGTCGTTTACCGCCGGTCGGCCCGGGAAGGGTAAAGGCACACAGGTGTGGGTGCTCGATCGCCGCGGCGGGGAAGCGCATCAGCTCACCGACGTAAAGGGTCACCTTGGGGCCTACGCCTGGTCCCCCGACGCGAAGAAGCTGCTGTTGTCGATCACTCCGGACGATGAAGCGGAGGCGGCCGACAAGGCGAAGGGCGGAGACAAGGAAAAGGATAAGCCGAAGCCCATCGTCCTGGACCGTTACCACTTCAAGGAGGACGTCGAGGGGTACCTCAAGAGCAACGAACACAACCAGCTATGGCTGTGGGATGTCGCAACCCACAAACTCGATAAGCTGACCACCGACACGAAATACGACGAGAGCAATGCCGTGTGGTCGCCCGATGGCACGCACATCGCCTATGTCAGCAACCACGATCCCGATCCGGACCGTTCAATCAATACCGATGTTTTTGTGGTGGAGGCGAAACCGAACTCGACATCGAAGCGGCTTACGACGTATGACGGACCGGACGGCGGACGCATCGCGTGGAGCCCGGACAGCAAATGGATCGCATTCACAGAGGGCGACGAGCTGAAGCTGTGGCAGTACAGCCAGGAAAAGCTGGGAATCGTCCCCGCAGACGGCAGCTCAGCCCCGCGCATTCTCACCGGCGCCCTCGACCGCTCGGTTTCGTCGCCGCTGTTCTCGGCGGACGGCCAGTCGATCGACCTCATGGTCGAGGACGATCGCAACGAATATCCGGCGACCGTCGATATCGCCAGCGGGCACCTGAAGCGGATCGTCAGCGATCCGGGTACGACCACGGGGCTAAACGAGTATGCCGGCCACACCGCTCTCGTCTGGTCGACCGATAGCCAGCCCGGCGAAGTCTATGCCCTCGAAAACGGCAGCCTGCGCCGGCTCACCCACCACAACGACGACGTTGTCGCGAGCCTGAAGCTGGCCGAAACGCGCGACGTCCAGGCCATGACCAAAGACGGAACCGAGGTGCATGGGCTGCTGACCATGCCTCTGGGGACGCCGGCGGGCACGAAGGTTCCGATGCTGCTCTACATCCACGGCGGGCCGAATGGGCAGGACAACCACGCCTTCAACGTCCACCGGCAGCTGTTTGCGGCGCATGGATACGCCGAGTTGAACGTGAATTACCGCGGAAGCTCAGGGCGCGGCAACGCGTATCAAAAGATCATTGCGGCGGACTGGGGCGATCACGAGGTTCAGGATTTGTTGGCAATGGTGGACGAGGTAGTGAAGGAGGGCCTGGCCGACCCTGACCGGCTGGGGGTCGGAGGATGGAGTTACGGCGGGATCCTTACCGACTACACCATTGCGAGCACGACGAGATTCAAGGCGGCGAGCAGCGGGGCGGGCATGGGCAATCCGCTGGGTTTGTATGGGATCGACGAGTACATCCTGCAATATGACTACGAGCTTGGGGCGCCCTGGAAAAATCCCGAGAAATACATCCAGATTGGCTATCCGTTCTTCCATGCCGATCGGATCAAAACGCCGACATTGTTCATGGGCGGGGACAAAGACTTCAATGTGCCGGTGAATGGCGGCGAGCAGATGTACGAGGCGCTCAAGAGCCTCAATGTTCCTGCCGAGCTGATCGTTTACCCAGGGCAATTCCACGGGTTCACGCGGCCTAGCTTTATCCGCGACCGCTATCAGCGCTGGTTCGACTGGTACGACAAATGGGTTCTCGGCAAGGCCCCAACAAATCAGGCAGCCCCGCCCAGTCCGGAAAAGAAGTAGATTTGGGGGAAATGCGAGGAGTTCCCGATGCCACCTTGTGTGTGATGCTTCCGGCATTCACACCCTGGGGGAGGTGGTTGGGGAAGGTTCTAGGACGGGCTGAGTCAGGGCTTCAATCAATCCTGGTTAGCCCGCGGTGTTTATGTACAGCCGATCGCTAGTACATATGTTAACGGCAGGCATGTGCAGACTGGGCAGAGGCATACGCAGGAACCTTCTTCCTGCTGGTATCCCCCCTGAATGCGGGCATTGCCGCTTCCCGATTTGCACCTGCCTGGCGATGTTCTGACGCCCACAACTCGTAGGCTTTGTTGGCCTTTCCGAGTTGATAGACGGTGTTAAGTGTCTCGACCACCCCGTTGGTGGAGTCGACGCTCTGGATGACGGACGTTAGAATGACCCCATTCGGGAGATCCGTGTGGCCCGTGAGGTAACCGGTCAGGCGCTGACCGGGCTCAAGCTCCCGGAAGCCGTTGAAGATGAGATTGTCAACGATCGACCAATTCTCAACTTTCGCCGATAGCTTCTCCATCTGGTGGCCTGAACTTTCCGCCGCAGCCGAACATCGGCTGCAGCTGACTGCTCTCTTACTGTGATGCAAAAGGGGGCAATTGGGGGGCCAAAGCGTTAATTACTTGAACAATTGCCTTTAGGAGCGGACCGTGGAAAACGGGGAGAGAACTTTTTACGCACTTTTCCCGGTTTATGCGCGGTTAATATTCCTGCCAAGCTCGGAGCTGGCCGCGCGAGTGAGCAGCGGGGGCGGGCGGATACTGGGATTGAAGGTGGTCAGTCAGTGGCGGAGGGAGAGGGATTCGAACCCCCGGTACCCTTGCGGGCACAGCGGTTTTCAAGACCGCCTGTTTCAACCGCTCACACATCCCTCCGCGCGAGGGGCTTCACTCCATACTACGATGATTCGGGTGCAGTTTTTCAATGTGTGGTCGTTACTATCGCCGATCGGATAAGCAACGGATTGCGGAGGCGTTTCGCGTGGGCGTGCCGCCGTCGTTTGAGATTCTTCCTGACTATAACGTTGCGCCTTCGAGCATGCAGCCGGTGGTGGTGGAGGATCGCGACAGCGGCGAGCGCGCGCTGCGCATGATGCGGTGGGGGCTGATTCCGTACTGGTGCGAGGATCCGAAGAAGCTGGGCGTGAGCACGATCAATGCAAAGGCGGAGAGCCTGATGCAGAAGCCGATCTGGCGCGAGCCGTTCAAGCGGCGGCGGTGTTTGGTGCCGGCGGATGGGTTTTACGAGTGGCAGAAGCTCGATGCGAAGACGAAACAGCCGTGGGCGTTTGCACTGGGGAGCGGCGAACCGTTTGCGTTTGCGGGGTTGTGGGAGCGCTGGAAGGCCGCGGACCAGAAGAGCGAGTTGGAGACCTATTCGATTATCACGACCGAGGCCAATGAGCTGACGTTGGCGATGCATGATCGGATGCCGGTGATTCTTGCGCCGCGCGATTACGAGCGGTGGCTTCGTGACGAAGATGCGGGGCGGCCACCGGTGGATCTGCTGCGGCCTTATGAGTCGGAACTGATGAGAGCGTGGCGGGTGGACGCGGCGGTAGGCAATGTGAAGAACAATTCACCGCACTTGCTGGAGCCAGTGGCGGCGCAGACGCTGTTCTGACGCTACTTGACACAGAGGACACAAAGAGCACAGAGCGGTGCTGATTGCCACCGGACCACGGGCAGGCTGGTTGGGCATTCCGAAGGCTATTGCTGTTTGTGGCGCTCCTCGTCAAGGCCGGCAGTAATCATGGGGAGGCCGGTGGCTGGCCAGTGGCTGGGTTGCGCGTCGATGTTGAGAGCGAGCGCGCAATCGGGATTTGTGACGGGATCGACGTTGATGTTCCAGCCATCGAGAACGACGAGAGGCGTGTCTCCTTTGAGATCGGCAAGGGCGGCGTCGATGGTGACGGTGCGGGTTTCGCCGGGAGCGAGGGAGATGTAGTTGTCCGAGTAAAAGACCGGGAGCACGCGATCGCCCGAGGTTTTGCGGCGAAGCTGGAGGTGGGTCATGAGGGCGATGGCTTTGCCGGGATTGGTCAGAGTGACGGCGAGGCCGACGCGCCCACCCGACTCGTCTGCATTGGAGCCGGAGGGGGCATCGTCGTGGCGAGCGATAGTGGCGCGGAGCGTGACGGTGGGAAGCATGTTGAGCGGGGTGAGGTCGTTCGGCTGCTCGGGGTTGGGTTCCCAGTAGAAGTTGCGGGAAAGAATCTCGCGTTGTGAGTCGCGGAGTTCGAGTTTCGCGAAATAGATGGGTGAGAGATCGGCGGGCAGGGGAATGGGTCCGAGGTCGATGGCGGTGTCGGCTGGTCCATTGACGGGAATGTCTTGTTCGAGAGCGGGATGGCCGCCTCCATAGAGCGTGTAGATGGTGACATGGGCGGTGTCGCCGGAGATGGCGGTGGGCAGGTTGTTGATGACGCGGAGATGGAAGTCGTCCTCGTCCATCTGGATGTGAAGCTGCTCGGAGGCGGATTTGACGGCGAAGAGAGAGGCGTTCGGCTCGAGGTCGTAGTGGTAGAGCTGCCAGACGAAGCTGGGCTGGGCGGGATTGCTCATCCAGGTGATGACGCCGGTGGCAGGGGCGAAGAGGAGTTTGTTACGGCCCTCATACATGGCGCGGAAGGCCTCGTAGTTCATCATCTGCGCCTTGCGGGAGAAGTCGGCGAGGTTGGCGATGCGGCCGTAGCGGCCGGCGAGGACATAGGGGTAGGTGTCGCCGTGTTGCGCGCCTTTGGCGAAGTCGTGCGCGGCCCAGTCGTCGTCTATGACCTCCCAGTCTTTTTTGGGCATCATGCCCTGGATTGATTCGAGGGTGGGGACGGACATGCTGCCGATCTCGGTTTTGAAGGGCGCGTCGAAGACATAGTAAGCGCGGGGCTCACGCCAGTAGTAGGGGCCTCCGGAGTGGACGCCGCGGCCGGAGGTGGAGCTGGGCTGGTAGAGGCGGGCGGGGTCGAGCTCGGGGATCATCTTGCGGAGGGCGGCGTCGATTTCGGGAGGCGGGAAACCCTCGTTGCGAGCGCACCAGACGGCGATGGAGGGGTGGTTGCGGTAGCGCAGGATCTTGTCGTGGACGTTGGCGAGGTAGACGGGGAGGTTGTCGGGGTTTGGACCGTCGCTGGGGTTGGGCTGGAAGAACTCGTCCCAGAGAAGGATGCCGTATTTGTCGCAGAGCTCGTAGAAGTCCTCGCCAGTGCTTTGGCCGACCCAGTTGCGGATCATGTTCATGTTGGCGAGGGCGTGCATGTGGATCTCGGCGTCGAGGCGGGCGCGGGGGATGCGCTTGAGGGCTTCGTCGAGGCCCCAGTCGCCGCCGCGGATGAAGACACGGACGCCGTTGACGGAGATGGTGAGTGCGTCGAGGCCGGGGGATTCGTAGGTGATTTTGCGGATGCCAAAGGTGGTGTCGCGGGCATCGGAGCCGGCGCCGTGCTGAACGAAGTGGAGATGCAGGGTGTAGAGATTTTGCGGGCCGTAGCCGTTGGGCCACCAGAGCTTTGGGTTCGAGAGGTGGAGGACGGGTGTGGTTTTAGGGTCGAGGGAGACGGTCTGAGTTTCGTTTGGCTTGAGGGTGACTTTCTGGGAGAACTGAACGGAGTCGCCAGACGCACCGCTGCCGAAGCTGCCTTCGAGGGTTCCGGACTGGGGTTTGTCGGAGGTGTTCTCGAGTGTGGATTTGATGGTGATGTCGGCGGTGTCGGTCTTCGGCAGCGGAAGGTCGGTGATGACGAGGGGGTCTTCGACGAGGACGGGACCGGAGGCGGAGAGCCAGACCTTTTGCCAGAGGCCGGTGTCGCGATCGCGGACGGCATTGAGCCAATCCCACCCGATGGTCGATAGGAAAGTGGCCCCGTCAAGGGCGGTGATGCCACCGTTCTTGCCGACTCCATTGGCGATGGTATGTTCGTGAGGAACACCGGGATGGGGTTGGGGTGAGACTTTCACGGCGAGAACGGCGGTGTCGCCGGGCTTGACCAGCTTTGAAATGTCGAAGCGCCCGCGGATGAAGGCGCCCTGAATGGTGCCGACCTGCGTACCGTTGACCCAGACTTCGGACGAGAAGTTGGCGCCGTCGAAGTGAACCCAGACCAGGCGGTGGGCGTAATCCTTTGGAACGGTGAAGGTGGTGCGGTACCAGTACGAAGTTTTGTTGAGGCTCTCGGGGATGACGGTCTCGCGGTTGTTCTCGCCGTACATCGGCTCGGGGTATACGCCGTCGTTGACCATGCTGGTGAGGACCGTGCCGGGGACGGTGGCAGCGAGCCAGCCGGTGGGCTGATAGGTCTTCGCGGAGACGGCGGGGCCGGGGTCGGGGACTTTGGCGGCGTCCTGGAGTTGCCAGCCAGTGGTGAGTTCGACGGGGGTGGGCAGGGACTGAGCGAGCGCTGCGCTGGCTACTAAACCGATGGAGGCCGCCGCCAGCCGAACGAAAACTCTCGTGCTTATGAACACAGTTTGCCTCTTTTCTTCATGGGCTCCGGAAACTCAGAATCTTGCCCCGTCCAAGTATTCACATTCCGGCGTGAAACTCAACTGGGTAGCCGGTAGCCGGTAGCCGGTAGCCGGTAGTAGCCGGTAGCCAGTAGCGAGTCGCCAGTAGTCAGTGGCGGGAGAGCAGCCGCCGCATTGTTGTGCAGTCGGCGCGACATGACGGCGGACGAGCGCGAACCAGGGTCCTTGCGGATGCATCTACAGAAGGAGAGGGGTGGGTATGCCGGATTCTTCCGCCGCGATTCCTCTGCGGCCTTTCGGGAAACATAAGGATGTAAAGATCTCCGCGCTGGGGCTGGGTGGGCACCACATCGGCCAGGCAGCCGACCAGAAAACCGCAATCAATATCGTGCATGGCGCGATCGATGGCGGCGTGACGTTTTTCGATAACTGCTGGGAGTATCACCGCGGCAAGTCGGAGGCGTGGATGGGAGCGGCGCTGAAGGGCAAGCGGGACAAGGTTTTTCTGATGACGAAGGTCTGCACCCACGGGCGGGATGGTTCACTGGCGATGCAGATGCTGGAGCAGTCCCTGACGCGGCTGCAGACGGATCATCTGGATCTGTGGCAGGTACACGGCGTCGTGTTCGAGAACGATCCGGAGTTGTTTATTCGGCCGGGTGGTGCGGCTGAGGCGCTGAGGAAAGCACAGGAGCAGGGGAAGGTGCGCTTCCTTGGGTTCACGGGTCACAAGCGGCCTGAGATTCACCTGGCGATGTTGAACGTGGGGTTTCCGTGGGACTCGGTGCAGATGCCGCTGAATCCGTTCGACTCGCATTTTCTGAGCTTCGAACAGGAGGTGCTGCCGGAGCTGAACAAGCGGGGCGTGGCGGCACTGGGGATGAAGCCGATTGGCGGCAACGGAGACATGGTGAAGAAGGGCGCGATCACCGCGGAGCAGGCGCTGCGCTACGCGATGAGCCTTCCGGTGACGACGACAATCACGGGGATGGAGACGATGGAAGTGCTGCAGCAGAACCTGAAAATCGCGCAGGGATTCACGCCGTATTCGGATGCCGAGATGGCGTCGATTCGGGAACAGGTGAAGCAGCCGGCGGGGGATGGGCGGTTCGAGCCGTACAAGACATCGCTGAAGTTCGATAATCCGGAGGCGCGGCTGGCGCACAATTTTCCAATCGACGACCAGTCGGTGGAAGTGAAGGAGATGTTGAAGGCAACGGAGAACGAGGGGCACCCGTGGCCGGCGGTGTCAGCATGAGTGGTGGGGCCTTCGAGGTATCGCGCAGAACATTTTTGCGGTCGGCCGCGCTGAGTGGGGTGGGAGTGGTGGCGGGACGCGAATCGAACCTGGGAGCACAGACAACAGGAGAATCCATGCCTTCGTATACGGTGCCGCGACGGCCGTTTGGGAAAACGGGAGAGCAGGTTTCGATTATCGGGATGGGCGGATTTCATCTCGGAGCGACGAAGGATCAGCAGGAAGCGAATGCGATGGTGGGACGGGCGATCGATGCGGGAATTAACTTTTTCGACAACGCCTGGGAATATAAGGACGGCCTGGCCGAAGAGCGTTTGGGGACGGCGCTGAGGGGCAAACGGGATCAGGTGATCCTGATGACGAAGGTCTGCACGCATGGGCGCGACAAGAGCGTGGCGATGCAGCAACTGGAGCAGTCGTTGCGGCGGCTGGGCACGGACCATCTGGACGTGTGGCAGATTCACGAGGTTGTGTACTACAACGATCCGGAGTTGATTTTTCGGCCGGATGGAGCGATTGAGGCGCTGGCGGCGGCAAAACAGCAGGGGAAGGTGCGGTGGGTGGGGTTCACGGGACACAAGCATCCTGACATTCATTTGAAGATGCTGGGTCATGACTTTCCTTTCGACACGGTGCAGATGCCGCTGAATGCGTTTGACGCGCGATTCCGGAGTTTTCAGGAGCATGTGCTGCCGGAGGCGAATCGGCGCGGGATGGCGGTGCTGGGGATGAAGAGCCTCGGCGGAAGCGGCGAGATGGTGACGCATGGAGCGATCACGGCGGAAGAGGGACTGCGTTACGCGATGAGCCTGCCGGTGGCGACGACGATCAGCGGAATGGATTCGATGGAAGTGCTGGAGCAGAATCTGGCGATTGCGGGGAATTTTAAGCCGATGAGTGAGGCTGAGCGGCGCGCGCTCGAGGATCGGGTGCGGCAATGGTCGGCGGACGGCCGGTATGAGCTCTTCAAGACAACGGTGAAGTACGACGGAGACGTGGGACGGCAGCAGCATCAGTTTCCTTCAACGGAGAAGATGCCGGCGTAGGAGCGGTAGTCAGTAGCAAGGTAGCCAGTAGCCGGTAGCCAGTAGCCGGTAGCACGTAGCCCGTAGCTGGGAGCCAGGAGATGGGAGCCTCAAGCGATTGTGGTCGGAGAGGCGATATTTGACCACCGTACCGACGGCTCGGCTTGAGCCTGGCCGCGTTTTCAGGTGGCTGAAAATTCCTGTGTTGGAAACGGGTTCAGTGCGGATATCCTAGGCGTTCTGACGAGGAACGCCTGCGGATGAAGATTGCCATCGTGACGGAAACGTTTCTGCCGAAGATCGATGGGATCGTCACGATGGTGGTGAAGACGGTGGAGGCGCTGCGGGAGCGCGGCGACGAAGTTTTGATCTTCGCGCCGAGTGGCGGGCCTGCGGAACTGTTCGGGGCAGAAGTGGTGAGCTTACCCTCTCTGCCATTTCCTTTTTATCCAGAACTGCGAGTGGCGGCGCCGAGGGCTTCGATGCGGCAGCGCCTCGAAGCGTTTCGCCCCGATGTATTTCATCTGTTTGAGCCGGCGCTGCTGGGAGTGGGGGGGATTTATTACGGGAAGGTGCTGCACGTCCCCATTGTCATTTCGTATCACACGAACCTGCCGGCGTATCTGCACTATTACAAGCTGGGATTCTTCGAGGGGTCGACGTGGAAGCTGATGCGGCAGCGCCATCAGCGGGCGGATCTGAATCTATGCACGTCGACGGCGATGATGGATGAGCTGCGGAGCCACGGGATCGACCGGCTGGCGTTGTGGGAGCGAGCGGTCGATGCACAACGGTTCCATCCTTCAAAGCGCTCGGCGGAGATGCAGCACAGGCTGAGCGGGGGTGAGCCGGATCGGCCGCTGTTGCTGTATGTCGGGCGCCTTTCGGCGGAAAAGGATATCGGCGAGCTGCGAGAGGTGCTGCGGGCTCTGCCCGAGGTGAGGCTGGCCATCGTTGGGGATGGTCCGCTGCGGCGGGAGCTGGAGCGGCATTTTCGCGGGACCGCGACATATTTTGCGGGGTACCTGCGCGGGGAGGAGCTGGCGGCTGCTTATGCGTCGGCCGATTTGTTCGTCACGGCGTCGAAGACAGAGACGCTGGGGCTGGTGGTGATGGAAGCGATGGCGGCAGGGTGCCCGGTGGTGGCGTGCCGGGCTGGGGGGATTCCGGATGCGGTGGAAAACGGCGTGACGGGGTTTCTCTTCGAGCCGACCGACAAAGACGGGCTGGTGGCTACTGTGCAGAGGGTCCTTGCGCATCCTGAGGAACGGGCGCTGGTGCGGGCACGCGCAAGAGAAGATGTTGAGCGGCACAGCTGGCAGCGGTCTACGGAGCAACTGCGGCAATATTACTGTCAGGCCATTCAGGATCCACGCCCGAAGCCGGCGACAGATCGAACGATCAAGGAACTGGGTTTGGGGCGGAGGATGATTCTTGGGTCTTTGCGCAGGCTGCTTCCGTGACGGAGTGCGCCGAAACTACTGGGGTTCCGCTATGGGTTCGGCTTTGGTCTGATAGGCGCCGTAGTCGATGGTGAGGGTAGCTCGGCCGCCTAATCGGACGTCGGTCTCGCTTTGATTTCGTTCAGGAAGCCAGAACTCGCCGGTTTTTGTGTTGACGTGGTGGATGCGCGTTTTTCTGATCCAGATGGAGGGATTGCGCGCCGGCTCTGCTTCGATTTTTGCGATGGCGTAGTCATCCGCGTCCACCCATACTGTGCCGCGATAGAGAAGGCGGGAATTCGTCTTCGGCTCGACGTGGAGCACGTAACAGGGCCTGCCGTTGACGGTTTCCTGATCCACGAAAGTGAAGGTATAGTTCGCGGTGGTTGGAGCGGCCTGCCTCGGATCGGCTGCCGCCTGCTGCTCCGCCTCCATCAACTTCTTCAGCACATGGTCGGTGAGCATCTTCGATCCGGTTTGGGAGAGGATGCGGAACTGTTTGCTTTTTGGGGCGTCATAGGTGGTTTCGACCACGACGGTCGCGGTCAGGTTGGCGGGGAATCCCTGGTAAGATACGGAGTAGCGGCGCTGCTCGGTATAGCCCTTCAGATCCTCGGCGCGCTTTTTCTCCCCCGCAGCGAGCTTCCGCACAATGTCGTCAACGGAGAGACGAGTGGCTGCATCGGATGCGGCCGGGGTTCCATTGGCATCAGCGAAATTAGTAACCGCGGCAACAACATTTTGCGCATATGCGGCAGAGCCGAGGGATGCGATGGATGCGGCGGCAAGAAGGCTACGCACGAACACCGAAGCACGAGCGGGGATGCGAAGACCGGGGGCACGAAAACCGAGGGTAACTGAGCCAGGGGGCAAGATGATCTATGATGCTGGTTGAAATCAGCCCGCGTCAATCGAAAAGTGCCGCAAGGCAGTTCCAAAATGCACGGGGGTAAGGTAGCGTAACAGCACGCTCAAGGCCAGGGATAAATCTCAACTTGCCCTGTGACTACAGTGTCTTGCCGCGGCGCGTTCCGGAGTCCGGCGAACCGCGGTGACGCAGCCGAACAATTTAACTCAGGTCTCAACGAATCGTCGCAACGTCGTGGGATTACGGAGGTCGAGTGCAGAACCAGGTCTTGTTGCTCTCGAGGAACAGGGATTGCGTTGTTCCCTATCGAAGCGGCGTATCCCTTCATGGACATACCCGGCATTCTCAGGAGAGCCTGGGTTTTATCGGGAAATTTCTGGAGCGACACAGCCTGACGCGTCATTGGATGAATCACAACAAGGAACAATGTCAGCGCATTACTGGTGTCACCCTTGATTTCGATCGGGCTTACTGGACCCCTCCGCTTTGCGAACGGCTGGCACACGAGGTTGAGGCGCGGCAGATTGAAGAGCTGGGGCTGCGCGCATTGGTTTCGCTGACAGATCACAACAGCATCGATGCGTGCACGCTGCTGCGCGCCGATGATTCATTTCGCGACACGCCGATTTCAACAGAGTGGACGGTTCCGTTCGGGAGCGCCGTGTTTCATATCGGTGTGCACAATCTGCCGCCGGCGCGGGCGGAGTCGCTGATGGCGGCGATGCACGCTACGACGGCGAGCGCGGATGAGGAGCAGATCCTTGGGCTGCTCGATGAGTTCTGCAGGAATCCCGAAGTGCTGCTGGTTTTCAATCACCCGCTTTGGAACTTCGACGGCATTGCGGAGGAGCGATTTGAGTTTGAGCTGGCTCGATTTCTTATGTCAGCGAACCGGTATCTGCATGGCTTCGAGCTGAACGGCATGCGTGACCATCGGGAGAACCGTGGGGTGATCCAGCTGGCAGCGCAGTGGAATCAGCTGCTCATCGCAGGCGGTGACCGCCATGGGCGCGAACCGAACGCGTGGCTCAATTTGAGCAAGTCTGCGGATTTTGCGGAATTTGTAGACGAGATCCGGAACGGACGAGAGAGCACGATTCTGATGATGCCCCAATATTCCGTGCCTCTGGGCTGGCGTTTCTACCAGAACTTCACCCATGTGATTGCGGAGTATCCGAACTATCCGGAAGGGCGGCGGAGGTGGGACGAACGGACATTCCACCCGGACGCCGACGGAACAATCGTGCCGATGATGCGGTTGTGGAGAAACGGACCTCCGGAGTTTCTGCAGACTGTTTTTGCGGTGGCGTTGATGGCGGCTCGTGTGCCGTGGCATCGGGTGCTGGCTGGGTGGAGAAACAGCGAGAGTGGAGCCTTACTGCATCCGGCGCCGAAGGGGAAGGATTCGGCTGTTGGAGGTATGCGCGACGGGTTGGGCCCTCGGGGGGCGGAGACTTCGCTGGAGGAGTGCCTCTAGGTCGTCAGGCAAGAGGAGGCCTGAAAAGACGCTCGGCCGCCGGGCAGGGGGCATTTTCAGTTAGCTGACCGCGCCGGAGGCCCCGAGTTCTTTTAACAGGAGCGCGAAGTGGTCGCGGTCGGTTTCGTAGGCTCCGGCGTGCGGCAGTTGCTGGACGAGGGCGTTGCCTTTTTCCCAGGCTTCGCGGGCTTCCTGGAGGCGATGCTCGCTCCAGAGGAAGGCGCTCCTGGCAATCCAGTAGTCGGCGTTGAGGCGAACGGGTTTCCTGGCTTCCATGCGCTCCCACCAGAGGCGTGTGCCGACGGGGTCGTGCTGCAAATAGGCCTTGCCGAAGATAAAAGGAGCGCATAACTCGGCGGGAATGTCGGAGGCGGATTCGAGGAAGACGGATTCGGCTTCTGCGAGCGAGCGAGTGGCGTCGGCGGTTCGACCGCAATCGAGATAGTAAGAAGCGGCGAGCAGGCGAAGGCGCAATGCCTGCTGGCCGATGGAGATTGAGGATACGGCACGTTCGATGGCGTCGATGTCGTAATCGCGCGGGCGGAGCGGAGTGACAGTGGTAGCCGCGGCGGCAGAAAATGCGCGATGAAGGTCGGCCCATGGGCCGGCGGAGAGAAGCTGGTAGATGCGAGCGCCATCGGAATAGAACGACCTGGTTCGAAAAGGGATGAGATTGATGGCGCCGGTCATCAGGGAAAGGGTTGAGAAGACCGCCAGGAGAAACCAGTCTTGTTGCCACGGAGTTCCGGGCGCGGTGAGGGTGAGCCAAAGGGCAACGAGGCCGGCAGCGAGGCTGATGACAGGTCCGGCGGCCACCATGCAGATATCGCGCCACAGGGGACGATGCGGGTCGGTGGGAGCGACAGCCGTTGCGCCACCGACGGCGAGAAAACCAGAGAGGATGCAGCGGAACTCCCATCTCCCTTCGCGAACCCTCCATTGAAATGGGCCCACGATGAAGGCTCTCAGCTTCATGCCAAGGGCCGCGCCCGCGGCTGCATGGCCAAACTCGTGGATCGCTACCATGAGGAGCTCAAGGAGCAGGAGCACTGCGATGTCCTGGAGCAACGCCCTCCTGGTCCAGAAGAGACCATGCCATCTGGCCCAGCGCCACCACCAGCTCATGCCCGCCAGAAATCCACCAGTACCGGCAATCCAGATTGCGCGGTTGACAATGGCGTTTGTGCCGTCGCCAGGGAGGGGCTGCAGGACTTTTTCGGCAGTGGTGACGTTGCGGCGTCGAAAGGCGACGATCCCTGCGATTCCAAAACCGAGAAGGAGCGCATCGGGATTGAGAAACGCTGTGGCCGGCGCGGTGAGGAAGCGGCGGTCCATGTAAAGGAACAGGCATCCAAGCAGGCCATTGGCGGTGCTTGCGGCAAGGCCCCAGACGCGGGCCGAAGATTTACCGGTCCAGAAAGTCCAGCAGGCCAGGCCATAGACCACGCCCAGCACGGGCAGGGCGGCGCGAATGCCGGCGCTCAGGATGGTTGGCGGCAGATGGGCATCCGGCCAGGAAGCAATGTCAAGGAACGAAAAAAAGGAGGACCGAAGGAAGATGACAGCTCCCAGTGCGAAGATCCAGCACAGGAAAGTTCTGACCGCGCGCATGTAAGCCCCGCCTGGTTCGGGAGATAGTTCAGCGTAAACCGGGCTTCGACGCCGCAACAATGCTACTTCGGAGGGAGGTTTGCTCGTGGCAGTATCGCTGCTTGACGGCCTGGGTGTCCGGGTGAACCGCGCCGTCCCCGGGGGGGGGGCGCGCAGTTGCTTCAATACGAAAATCAGCCGAAGTTGGTCGTTTTTATGCTCCTGCCGAAGTCACGAAGAGCGTGCAGGATCCAGGCCGCGGCGCCGGAGTCGATGGCATCGGCAGCATGGGCGACCCCTTCCCTGAGATCCGATGCGATGCCGATTGCTTCGAGAGCGGCAGCCGCGTTGAGAAGAACCACATCCCGTTTGGGTCCGGTCTCGGAGCCGTTCAGGATGGATTCCAGAATCGCGGCGTTGCTTTGCGGGGTGTTTCCACCCTGCAGCTCGCTGAGGCCGGCGGGAGATAGGCCAACGGCTTCCGGGTGAACGAGGATGGGGAGCGGGTGAGGCGCGTCGTGGTCGGACAGTGAGCGGACCAGAATCGTGTCGGTCGGGGAGAGAGCGATTTCATCGATGCCGTTGCGGGCGTGAACCACGCGGCCAAAGCGAATGCCGAGCTGAGCCATGGCTCCGGCAACGATTTCGAGCTTGCCAGGCGAATAGACTCCCATGATCTGCGAGAGCGCTCCGGCGGGGTTGGCGAGAGGTCCGGCGAGATTGAAGATGGTACGAAAGCCGAGTGCGCGGCGAATGGGTTGCACGCGCTTCATGGCCGGGTGCAGGGCGGGTGCGAAGAGGAAGGTGAATCCCGTGGCACGCAGGCAGTCTGCAGACTGCTGGGGCGTGAGGGCGACGGGAACGCCGAGGGCTTCGAGAACGTCGGCGGAGCCGCATTTGGAAGTGATTCCGCGATTGCCATGCTTGGCGACTTTAGCTCCCGCGGCAGCGGCAAGGAGCGCTGCGCCGGTCGATATGTTGAAGGTGCCGAGCCCGTCGCCGCCAGTTCCGCAGGTGTCGACGAGGGCAGCCCGCTCGCTGGTGGTAATCGGGATGGGGGTGGAAAGCACACGCATGGCTTCTGCGAAACCGGTGAGCTCGTCGACGGTTTCACCACGGATGGCGATGGCGGTCAGGAGACTGGCGATCTTCAGGTCGGATTCCCCGGAGAGAGCGGAATCGGGCTCAGCGGTGAGGATTGAGTGAAGAGCATCGCGCGCCTCTTCACGGGAAAGAGATCGGCGCTCTTCGGCAATCTGTTTCAGCAGAGGCTGCAGTGCGGGCATGCGATGATCCATGCTACCCGACGCGGATGCTGAGCGAGAGGCGGCCGCAGAACTGTGAGCCGCCTCTCGATGGGCATGATTGGATGAGCCTCAAAGCCTCAGTCGCCGGCCGAAGTTCCGGGCAGAGGCTCGTACTCCGGCTTGGCAGGCACGGCGTGGGAAACGGGCGACGGTTTCTCGGCGAAGAAGAGGTTATAGATGAGGCCAGCCAGCAGGCCGCCGGCAATGGGCGCGACCCAGAATAGCCACAGTTGCGAGAGCGCCCATCCCTGCACGAAGAGTGCCTGGCTGGTGCTGCGGGCGGGGTTGACGGAGGTGTTGGTGACGGGGATGCCGACCAGGTGAATGAGCGTGAGGCCGAGTCCGATGGCGATGGGCGCGAAGCCCTTGGGAGCGCGAACGTCGGTTGATCCCAGAATGATCATGAGGAAGAAGAAGGTCAGGACCATCTCTGCGACGAAGCAGGCGGCGAGGGAATAACCGCCGGGTGAATGAGCGGCGTAGCCGTTGGCGGCGAAACCGCCGAGGACGAAACCGGGTTTCCCGCTGGCGATGATGTAGAGAACGGCGGCGCCAGCAGTTGCGCCAAGAAGCTGCGCCACGATGTAGGGCAGAAGGTGGCCGATGGGAAAGCGTCTGCCGGCGACGAGGCCGACGGAGACGGCGGGGTTAAGGTGGCATCCGGAGATGTGGCCGATGGCGAATGCCATGGTGAGGACGGTGAGCCCGAAGGCCAGAGCGACGCCGGCAAAGCCAATGCCGAGACCGGGATAAGCAGCGGCGAGGACGGCCGCGCCGCATCCGCCGAAGACGAGCCAACCTGTGCCGAGAAACTCGGCTAGAAGACTTTTGGTGAGATTCATATTCCCTCCTGGAGTGCTGAGAGTATCTGACCGCCTGCTTTGAGGCAGCCGCGTCCATCGGGCCCGGGGAGGAAAGGGCACGTGGAATAACCAATGGCCTGCGGGGAGGAGGACAGTGTAGCGCAGCGAGAGATGGGTTGTGGAGATTTGTTTGGCGGCGCCGGGTGGCGGGTCGGGGTTTCGGGCCCGAGTGGGAGTTTGCTCCGGGCTGGAGTCGTTCGCTACACTGAACCTTCGGCTTTAGAAGGATTTATGTCGCACAGGCGAGGATGACGATTTCGTTCGGTCCGCAGCCGGCTTGGTACGGGTCACGCGTGATTCTGCTTGAACGTCAGGATGCACAATATCTCTGCTGAAAATCTCATATGAAAATTCACGAATATCAGGCGAAAGACATTCTTGCGAAGTATGGCGTAGCGGTGCCGCATGGCGAGGTCGCGAACACGCTGGATGAGGCGCTGGAGGTTGCGAAGCGGCTGTTCAGTGGTGGGGCAAAGGGTGTCGTCGTCAAGGCGCAGATTCACGCGGGCGGTCGCGGCAAAGGCGGCGGAGTGAAGGTTGCGAAGACGATCGATGAGGCACAGAAATACGCCGAGCAGATTCTGGGCATGCAGCTGGTGACGCACCAGACGGGGCCGCAGGGACAGAAGGTGCAGCGGCTGCTGATTGAAGAGACGGCAGCGATCGACCGCGAGCTATATCTGGGAATCGTGCTGGATCGCGCGGCGGCGAAGCTGGTTTTCATGGCGTCGCAGGCCGGCGGGATGGAGATCGAAGAGGTTGCGGCGAAGGATCCGAAGGCGATTTATAAGGCGTACATCGATCCGGGCGTGGGATTTCAGGCCTACCAGGCGCGGGAGCTGGCGTTTGCTCTGGGGCTGAAGCCGGCGCAGATTGCGGATGCGGTGAAGTTTATGACGGGTATTTACCGGGCTTACATCGATACGGATGCATCGCTGCTGGAGATCAACCCGTTCATCACGACGAAGGACGACAAGCAGTTTGCGCTGGACTGCAAGATTAACTTTGACGACAACGCGATGTTCCGGCATAAGGATTTGAAGGAGCTGCGCGACGTTGCCGAGGAGGATCCGCTGGAGGTGGAGGCGTCGAAGTACGCGCTGAACTACATCAAGCTGGACGGAAACATTGCGTGCATGGTGAACGGTGCCGGCCTGGCGATGGCGACGATGGACATCATCCAGTACGCGGGCGGGATGCCGGCGAATTTTCTGGATGTGGGAGGCGGCGCGAACCAGCAGCAGATCGAGCATGCGTTTGAGATTCTGCTGTCGGACAAGGGCGTGCAGGCGGTGTTCATCAATATTTTCGGGGGGATTTTAAGGGTTGATACGCTGGCCAGCGGGGTGGTCGCCGCAGCGATCAAGACCAATGTCAAAGTGCCCATCGTTCTACGCCTCGAAGGGACTAACGTCGAGGAGGGCCGGAAGATTCTGAAGGACTCCGGCCTCAACTTTATCGTCGGCGACACAATGAAAGATGCGGCGGATAAGGTTGTCGCGGCGGCGAAGGGGTGACCTAGCTGTTAGCTGCTAGCTCTTAGCTGTTAGCTCGCACAGGAAAGGCCGAAAGCAGGGTTTTGATGGCGCAGGCTTTTCAGGATTTGCTTGTGTGGCAAAGGTCCATGGAAATGACGGTATCGGTTTATCGAGCGACCCGATCATTTCCGGACGACGAGAAATTTGGTCTAACCTCTCAATTGCGGCGTGCCGCTGTTTCGGTGGCAAGCAACATTGCTGAAGGACGGGGAAGGCTTACTGAGGGCGAGTTCCGGCAGTTTCTCGGGCTCGCGCAAGGTTCTAATTGTGAAGTTCAAACACAGGTTCTGGTTGCGATGCGGCTGGGAATCGGGAAATCAACAGCTCTCCACGAGGTTCAGGAATTCAGCGTAGAGGTCGGTAAGATGCTGAGTGCTTTGATTGCTTCTCTGGGAGCTAAAGGCTAGGAGCTAGAAGCTAATGGCTGTATTGGTAAACAAAGATACTCGCCTTATTGTGCAGGGGATTACGGGCCGCGAAGGTACCTTTCACGCGAAGGGATGCGCGGAGTACGGGACGAAGGTGGTGGGGGGCGTGACGCCGGGTAAAGGCGGAACCATCCACGAGGGCTGGCCGGTTTTCGATACCGTACATGAGGCTGTCGAGAAGACGGGTGCGAATGCGACGGTGATTTTTGTGCCGCCGCCTTTTGCAGCCGATGCGATCCTCGAAGCCAACGATGCGGGGTTGCCGCTGATCATCTGCATCACGGAGGGCATCCCGATCAACGACATGGTGAAGGTGTGGAGCGTGCTGAAGCACTCGCCATCGCGGCTGATTGGGCCGAATTGCCCGGGAGTGATTTCACCGGGGAAGGCGAAGATTGGGATCATGCCGGGGCGGATTCATAAGGAGGGCTCGATCGGGATTGTGTCGCGCTCCGGCACATTGACGTATGAGGCCGTGTATCAGCTGACCCAGCGGGGGATCGGGCAGTCGACCGCGATCGGGATTGGCGGCGATCCGATAGTGGGGACGACGCACGTAGACGCGCTGAAGCTGCTGAACGACGATCCGGAGACCGAGGCGATTATTCTGATCGGCGAGATTGGCGGAACCGCGGAGGAGACTGCGGCCGATTACGTCAAGCAACACGTCAAGAAGCCGGTGGTGGGGTTCATCGCAGGGCAGACGGCTCCTCCGGGGCGGCGGATGGGTCATGCGGGTGCGATCATCTCCGGCGGGCAAGGGACGGCTGCGGAGAAGATGAAGGCTCTGACGGCTGCGGGGATTCATGTAGTGGAGACGCCGGCGGCGATTGGGGAGACTGTGGCTCGGGTGATTGGTAAGTAAAAAGCAGAGTTTAGGGATTAGAGTTGCAGACTGCCACGAGAGGCTCTGGAGCCATCGATTGTGCCACGCGAGCAGCGGTTCCTGAAGATTCTGATCCTATGCTTTATTCCCTTCGGCGTGATTGGCGGCGTCGGCGCGCTGGCCGGCACCCTCTGGTACTACTTTTCAGGAACGAAATACCTGATGGCGAGTTCATCGCCCAGCAGGCACTATCATGCGCTGGTCACAAAGGAACAGGACCAAACCGATTGCGGTGGTTCCGGCGGGACATTTGTTGTGGTGGAGCGTAAGACAGGCTTCATCAAGTCCGGTGAAATGCCTCTGTTCTGTGTTTCGGATGAGGGTGCGAGAAACCTGAAGATTCGGTGGTCGGGACCGAATGAGCTGACCATCGATTGTCCGCAATGCGAGAACGGCACCTTTCGCTTCTACAACGGCCGTTGGGGAGAGTTCACGTTTCGGCTCGAACATTGAGCGCTGAAGGCCTGCTCTACACTGATAGAAACCATAATATTTTTTCAGGAGACGAAGCATTTGAGTCAGCGAACGTTCAGCATTATTAAGCCGGATGCGGTCCGGAAGAGCTACACAGGCGCCATACTTGCCGAGATTGAGAAGGCCGGATTCAAAATTGTTGCGATCAAGAAGCTGTCGATCTCGAAGCCGCAGGCTGAGGGTTTCTATTACGTTCACAGGGAGCGGCCGTTCTTTGGATCGCTGACGACTTTTATGTCGTCGGGGCCAATCGTGGCGATGGTGATCGAGAAAGAGAACGCCATTGCCGATCTGCGGAGGCTAATGGGGGCGACAAATCCGGCGAACGCGGAAGAGGGGACGATCCGGAAGAAGTATGCGGGCTCGATCGAAGAGAACGCGATCCACGGGTCGGATGCGGAAGATACGGCGCGGTTCGAGATTGGGTATTTCTTCGCGGGATACGAGCTGGTTTAAGGGCACGGGGCAGGCAACAGGCAATAGGGAGTAGAAGAGCAAAAGCCCCGCCCGGTAACTGGTCTTCATCTCGAGGCTGATGGATTCCTGATGGGAGTCGCGAGTGTCACGCGGTCTTCGCCAGCTGGAGGAGCAGCGACTCCTGTTTCGATCGCATGAGGCGATCGACATGGGCGAGGATGCGCAGATAAGCGAAGACGCTGATGGCGGCTAGGGCGAGCAGGATCGGGGTGGCCAACCAGCGGTGATTGAAAAGTGCGCAGGGAACGTAGACCAGCGCGCCGACTCCGAGAACCACCGCCTGGGTTAAGGTACTGAGCAGGCCGTTGCCGATCGCGCCAGGTTCGTTGCGCATGCGGTTCAGGTTCATGCGGTACGGGGTGAGGATGGAGAGTAGATTGCCGACGGCAAAGTTGGTTGGGACGGCAAAGAGAATCCAGGCCATCGTGGCTGCGGCGACGGCGGGAGCGGGCAGCCCGAAGCGGAAGACGACCAGCCCGGTGATGAGAAGGGCCTCCAGCAGCAACAGGGTGAGATGCAGCGCGTTTTTGGCGAGGATGACGGTGCGCAACGGGGTGGGAGAGAGGAAATAAAAGGAGAGGCCCTGCCCATCCATGCCGAGGTTGTTCGTGACCAGACGCGTAAGGCCCAGGAAGGCCCAGACGAGTCCCAGAGGGAGCGCATATTCGGCGCGCAGGTGTCCAAGGTTTCCCGAACGAAAAGCGCCGCCGAAAAGAAAGACCATGACCAGAGGAGCGGCGAGCGCGTAGAGCATGGGCCCGCTGCGCATCAGATAGCGCAGGTCTTTTTCGAAGACCGCGGCGACGGGTCCGGAGAAGTCGAGGAATGAGGGAGCGCGGTTTTGTTCTCGAGCTTTCGCGCGCGCAACACGGCGAGGCGCTTCACTGAGACTCTCGCCACGGCTCTCGGCACGCAGGCGAAGTGTAAGCAAACCGGCGATGGCCGCAGTGTAGAGGCCAAGGCCGGAGAGGGGGAGCCCTCCAGTTCCCGTGCGGCCCATGGGCTGGACGATTGCTTCCGTGGCCAGTCCAGGAGGCAATGCCGCCTGCACAGCCCACACTCGTGAGGGAATCTTAGGGGCATTGCGGTGGTGGGCAACGCCGCTGTGACGCATTTGGCCGTAGTCGTGAAACGCGGGGTTGAACACCTGCCCGGCGAGAGCCAGGAGGAGAAGGATGCCGGTGAAGATTTCCCGTGTGCGTCGCTGCGCCATCCAGCGCTCCACCCAGGCGAGGATGGTGCGGGAGAGAAGAATATTGAAGGAGGCAAAAAGAATGAGCGTGAGCGCAGTTGACAGGAAGAGGCTGGGCCGCGCCACAGTAATGCCAATGCCGATGCCGAGGGTCCAGATGAGGCCAATGAGTGTGGACGGGGCAAAGACGCCGTAGATCAGGAAGAGAAGGAGCCACGACCCGAAGCTGACGGGGAAGCGGAGCAGGTGAGCGAGCTCAGGGTTTTGGCCGGCGAGCGCGGGGACGAGCGCCGAGAAGACCTGCCAGACAGCGCACAGCACCCAAAGCGGAACAGCAACTGCGAACGGATGACCGTGGCTGACGCCGAGCCATGCGGTGAATCCGAGGCCGAAGGCGGGACCAACGGCCATGACGAAGAAGAGGAAGCCGGTGATGATCCGGGCCCCGAATTCAAAGCTGCCGCGCATGGTGCGAAAGCCGTTCACGAAGATACGGAATTGCAGCCAGACCAGCGCCGCGTATTGCTGGCGGGCGAGCGCGGAGAGGGGTCCGGCGCGCGGCGCTGGGACGGGATCGTCCGCGCTCCAGCCTGGATTCAGGCGAGCCACGAGAGCTCCTGGAGCTGTGCCTCGTTCGCTTCAGCGCTGCCGCCGACGATGCGGAGGAAGATTTCTTCGAGGGTGAGCTTCTCGCTGGCGTCGTCGCCGGCCAGCGCGATGCCGGCGCGGAGTTCATCGAGCGAGCCATTGGCCACAAGGCGGCCCTGATGAATGATGGCGACGTGGCTGCAGAGGCGCTCGACGATTTCGAGAACGTGGGAGGTGAGAAAGATGGTGGCGCCGCGTTCGATCATGCGCTGCAGCATAGCTTTGAGGGATCCGGCGGCAATGGCGTCGACGCCTTCGAACGGTTCGTCGAGAAAGAGGACTTTGGGGCCGTGGATGACGGCGGCGGCAAGGGCGAGCTTCTTCTGCATGCCATGGGAGAAGTCGGTGACCAGCTTTTTCGGCTCGCTGGCGAGGTTCATGAAGTCGAGGAGTTCTTCAGTGCGGCGGTTGGTGGTGTCGCGGTCGAGGCCATACATGCGGCCGACGAAGCGGAGATATTCGGAGGCGGTGAGGCGGCCGAAGAGGGCGAGACCTTCGGGAACGACGCCGATCTGGCGCTTGACGTCGAGGGGGTGCGCGGCGAAGTCGATACCAAGGATTTCGATGGAGCCCGAGGTAGGGGCCAGAAGGCCGGTGAGCATTTTGATGGTGGTGGATTTGCCGGCGCCGTTGGGTCCGAGGAAGCCGAAGAACTGACCGCGCGCGATATTGAGCGTGATGTGGTCAACGGCAGTGAACTGTCCGAAGGAGCGCGTGAGGTCGCGGAAGGCGATGGCTGGGGAGTCCATTGGAGGTTACAGGGTACAGGTTACAGGGTACAGATTGGGGTTGGCAGGCGCAGGTAGTGGGGATCCGGGAGTGGGTTGCGATTAGAGTTAGGGATTAGAGTTCAGGGTTCGAGGACGTGACGACATGAAGAGAAGCGGATGGGTGGTCGCGGTGGCGATGGCTGGTGGTTGTGTGCTGACATTGGCGCAAGAGGCGCCGGCCGGGGCGAAGCATGCGATTGTGCTGCATGCGGCGCGGCTGTTCGACGTGGCGGATGGGAAGATTGTGAAGCCTGGCGAAGTGCTGGTGGAGGGTGAGCGGATTGTGGCGGCTGGGACTTCGGTTCAGCGCCCCGCGGGTGCGGAGGTGATTGAGCTGGGAGATTCAACGCTGATGCCGGGGCTGATCGATGCGCACGTGCATTTGTTTCTGCATCCTGGAGCGGAGGACCTGCAGACGGTGGAGGAGAGTGTGCCGCAGCGGACTATCCTGGCGACGCTGGCGGCGAAAGCCGATCTGATGGCGGGATTCACGGCGGAGCGCGACATGGGGACGGAGGGCGCGGGTTCGGCGGACACAGCGGTGATGCGGGCGATCGATGAGGGACTGATTCCCGGGCCGCGGCTGCGCATCAGTGGGAACGCGATTTCTATTCTGGGCGGCCATGAGGATGCGATTCACTACAATCCGGCGGCGCATGTGCCGGGGAACGCGGACTACGCGAACGACGCGGAGCAGATTGTGGAGACGATTCGGGAGCAGCACAAGGAGGGGTCGACGTTCGTGAAGATGTACGAGACCGGGCCGGATTCGATGGTCGCCGGGGGACAGGCGGGGATGCCGGCAGTGGCTGGCGATCCGGAGTTCTGGACGTTTCACACGCCGTTTCAATACACGGAGGTGGAGCTGAAGGCTGGTGTGGATGAGGCGGCTCGGCTGGGGACGAACGTGGGGGTGCACGCGCAGGGTGAGCCGGGGACGCTGTATGCGGCGGAGGCGGGCGTGGCGTCGATTGACCATGCGACGCAGTTAAGCGACGAGACGATGCGGCTGATGAAGGAGAAGCACATTCCGGCGGTGCCGACGTTCACGATTTTTGAGTACTTCGCGGAGCATTCGTCGGGGGCCGCGGCAGAGCGGGAGCACGCGATGCTCGACTACAAAATTCGTGAGTTCAAGCGGCAGGTGGCGGCGGGAGTGCCGATGGCGGTGGGGTCGGATGTGGGGCCGTTTCCGCATGGAACGCAGGCGAAGGAATTCGAGCTGATGGTGCGGTATGGGATGACTCCGGTGGCGGTGCTGCAGGCGGATTATCTGAATGGCGCGCGGATTCTGCGGTGGCAGGGGCAGATTGGGGAGCTGAAGGCTGGGTATTTCGCGGATGTGGTGGCGGTGCCGGGGAATCCGCTGGAGGATATTACGGCGGTGGAGCGGGTGGAGTTTGTGATGAAGGGCGGAGTGGTGGTGAGGCGATAACGTCGAGGGGATTCTGGTGAAACATCGGCTCGGAAAGCGGCTCCAGTTGCGTTTAATTCACGGTTGGCAGCGGGTTAGAGATCGGGCAAGGCTCCTGAACTCACCGTCGTCTATCATCCCGCCGCTGTCAGTGGTCAGGATTGCTAAGGTCACGACCGATGAGCCCGCCTGGAATAGCTACGAAGGACGCATTTTCAGGATCGGATACTACAGTAAGCAAGACGGCCTCGATTGCGTTTGGCTGGTCGACGACGATGGCAATTACAACGAGACGGTTGACCAGGAGATGATTCGAACCCACTTCGAGGTATTGGAGAGGAGCGGTGAAACCGATTTTTACGGAGTTGATCGCCCAGTAATCGGACCGCGAACTGGAGTCCGCACATCCTAGCTGGAAAGCTGGTCGGGAGAGCGAAGAAAGGGATTGACGACGGTGATTCCATCGATGCTCTGGCCGGCGCTGAGGTCTTCGGTAAGGAGCCAGCGGCAGGAAGCGGCTTTGGCGGCGGCGATGATGAGCGAGTCCCAGAACGATAGGCGATAGCGGTCCTGGATTTTCCAGGCGTGTTCGATAAGGGGTTCGTCAATTGAAACCGGATGCCAGGCGAGCAAGTGGCGGACCTCGGCGCGGATTTTGTCTATAACTTCAGGCCTCCTCTTCGTGGACGCGAAGAAGAATTCCTGAAGAACCTGGAAACTGACCCGTCCGGAGCGGCTTTTCCAGAGTTCTTCGATCCAGAAGGATGCCCTTCGCTGCTTCACCGGATCGCTTCCGTCCGCCCAGTAGACGAGCACATTGCTGTCAACGAAGACCAGCGCGCTCATGCATCTCGTCGCGGGTCATGCGTTTGCCGTCGCTCTTGAAGAGCGGTTTTCCAGACAGAGCCTGCCGCATGGCTTTTTCGTAATTGTCCGACTCCATCATTCGCTGTTTCAGAATGCCTGCGAGGAGACGGGAAACGCTCGTGTCCTGACGGGCGGCCTCGATGCGGGCCCAGCGGGCGACATCTTCTTCGAGGGTGAGGGTGACATTGCGGAGCGCGGGCTTCATAGCACAAAATCAGTGTAACACGATTTCTGTGTTTTTGTGCAGGACGACCCTGCCACAGTGCTGCTACCAACAATCTTCCGCTCCCTTCCTGATCGTGGTACAAGAAGGTACGTTTCCTCGTCTGAAGCGTGCGGGTTTCCCTGTCCGAAACATTGAGTGAGACGGCAGTCCTGCCCGATTGATGGATCAAAATCGGGCATCTGAACCAACGGACGGGGAAATGACGACTGTGCCTGTGCGGGGGGCTTTCGAGCACCCGCTGCTTCGCGACTATTTTATGGACGCCGCCTTCGACGAGATGTTCGATGGGGACGGGGCGATACGCCCGCACTATGCGGCGCTGTTCCATGAGCTGACGACGCTGCCTCCGGAAGAGATTCGGCGGAGGAAGCAGTCGGCGGATGCGTCGTTCCTGATGCAGGGCATCACGTTTACGGTTTACGGGCGTGAGGAGGGGACAGAGCGAATCTTCCCTTACGATCTGATCCCCCGCGTGGTGACGGGCGAGGAGTGGGACCGGATCGAACGCGGGCTCACGCAGCGAATCACCGCGCTGAACCTTTTCCTCCACGACATCTATAACGACCAGAAAATTCTGGCGCAGGGCGTGGTGCCGCGCGAGGTGGTGTACACATGCCAGCAATTCCGGAGGCAGATGCGGGGGTTGCGGGTGCCGCGCAATGTATATGTAGCGATCGCAGGCACAGATTTGTTGCGCCTGACCAGCGGCGAGTTCGTCGTGCTCGAGGATAATCTGCGGGTTCCAAGCGGCGTGAGTTACATGCTGACGAACAGGCGGATCATGAAGCGCACGCTGCCGAGTTTGTTCCGCGACTACGGTGTGCGGCCGATCGATCATTACCCGCAGGCGCTGCTGGCGACGTTGCGGTCGCTGGCGCCGGAGGGGCGTCCAGAGCCGACGATCGTGGTGCTGACGCCGGGAGTTTACAACTCGGCATATTTCGAGCACACGTGGCTGGCGCGGCAGATGGGCGTGGAACTGGTGGAAGGCCGCGACCTGGTGATTCACGACAACGTTGTTTATATGAGGACCACGGCGGGACTGAAGCGCGTGGATGTGATCTACCGAAGGGTGGACGACGACTTTATCGATCCGCTGGCTTTTCGCGGGGATTCGATTCTGGGCGCGGCGGGGTTGTTCAATGCCTATCGAGCGGGAAACGTGACGCTGGCGAATGCTTTCGGCACCGGGGTCGCGGACGACAAGGCGCTCTACGCTTATGTGCCGGCGATCATCAAGTACTACCTGGATGAGGATCCGATTCTGAATAACGTGGAGACCTATCTGCTGACGGACCCAAAGCAGCGGGAGTATGTGAAGCAGAATCTGGAGAAGCTGGTGGTGAAGGCTGTAGGCGAGTCGGGCGGTTACGGGATGCTGGTGGGGCCGCAGAGCTCGGCAGCGGAGCGCGAGGAGTTCAAGCGGAGGATCGACGACGATCCGCGAAACTATATTGCGCAGCCGACGCTGAATTTTTCACGCTCGCCATGCCTGCTGGAGGATGGGTCGATTGGGCCGCGGCATGTGGATTTGCGGCCGTACATTTTGTTCGGGGACAAGGTGACGATTGTGCCGGGCGGGTTGACGCGTGTGGCGTTGCGGCAGGGGTCTCTGGTTGTGAACTCGTCACAGGGCGGGGGCAGCAAGGACACGTGGGTGCTGGGCACCAGTCAGGAGGCGCATGCTTTCGCGAGTAGCCGATAGTTTGTACTGGACGACGCGGTATCTGGAGCGGGCCGAGCATACGGCGCGTCTGATCGACATCAACATGGGGTTGATGCTGGATCGCTCGCGAGTGAGCGCGGAGCGGCGCTGGCAGCGTGTGCTTTCCGCGGTGGGAGCGGCGCAGGGGCTGGGCTGGAACGAGGACGCGACCGGCATGGCGGGCGAGCCTGGGCGATGGGTGGGAGTGACGGCGCTGGTGCATGCTCTGTGCTTCGACACAACGAAGCACGCGTCGATTACCGCGTGCATATTTGGGGCGCGGGAGAATGCGCGGCAGATTCGGGACGAGATCAGCACGGAGCAGTGGCAGCGGCTGAATGGGCTGTTCCACGAGATCAGCCGGCTGCGCACGGCCACGCCTTCGGAACGGAATCTGGCAGAATTTTTGCCCATGATCATCGATGGGGTTCACTTGTTCCAGGGGGTAACGGACACGACGCTGAGCCATGGGGAGGGCTGGCAGGTTCTTCGGGTGGGGCGATACCTCGAGCGGGCATGGTCGATAACGACGCTGCTGGATGTTTATGAGCGGGAAGTTTTTCTGGGGCAGGATACCGATGACGATGCCGGCGAGTACCTGGAGTGGGTGGGGCTGCTCCGCATTTGTACGGCGTTTGAGGCGTTTTGCCGGGTGCATACTTCGGATCTGAGCCACGAGCGGATTCTGGAGTTCTTGCTGCTCGATCCGGATTTCCCGCACTCGGTGCGTTACGCGGTGGATGCGCTGCACAATGCTCTGGAGGCGATCCAGCAACACACGCGGACGCAGCACGGGGGCGAGTTGATGCGGGTGGCGGGACGACTGAAGTCGACGCTGGCCTTTGCGCAGATCGGGGAGATTCTGTCGCAGGAGCCGGTGCGATACCTGCGGCGCATTCTGGAGCAATGCCGGGAGATTCACGATTTGGTCTATACCGTGTACATCCAGTACTCGGTGGAAACGGCATTGGCGGTGTAACGATCATGCATTTTTATTTTGTGCGGCATCTGACGAAGTTTATCTACGGGCGATCGGTGAGCGAGAGCGCGATGGAGGTGCGCATGCACCCGAGGAGCGACAGCAACCAGCGCTGCCTGTCTTTCACGCTGTCGGTTAGCCCGCGCTGCCGGGTGTTTACTTATCGCGATCACCTCGGGAATAACATCCACCATTTCGATATTCCCGGGCGGCACGCGCAGCTGGTGATCGTGGCGGAGGCGGTGGTGGAGCACCAGCCGCTGGCGATGATTCCCGGCTCGCTGGGAAGAGATGCGTGGAAGGAACTGGACGTGCTGGTGGCGGACGGGGACTACTGGGAGATGTTGCTGCCCAGCGAGTTTGCAAGGCCCACGCCGGAGCTGCTGGATCTGGCGAAGGAGTTCGGCGTGGTGCGGCGGGACGATCCTTTGAAGCTGTTGCATGAGATCAACGCGAGGCTCTATGAGGAGTTCAGCTACGAAAAGCAGACCACACGGGTGGACTCGCCGATAGAGGAAGCGATACGGACTCGGCAGGGGGTCTGCCAGGATTTTGCGCACATCATGATCGCGCTGGTCAGGCATGTGGGGATTCCGTGCCGGTATGTAAGCGGATATTTGTACCACGGCAGCGGGGATCGCGACCGGTCGACGTCGAGCGCAACGCATGCTTGGGTAGAGGCGTTTCTGCCAGCGCTGGGGTGGGTGGGTTTCGATCCTACGAATGCGCTGGTGGCGCGCGACCGGCACATTCGCACGGCGCTGGGACGGGATTACGCGGATGTTCCTCCGACCCGCGGACTGTTTCGCGGGCGCACCGACAGCGAATTGTATGTGGCGGTGCAGGTCACGTCATCCGATAAGGCTCCCGATCTGGACCGGGAGCTGCCGATTCCGGAGGACTGGTCGATGCTGGTGGAGAAGGCGCAGGCACCGCCGCCGCCGGCTGAGCCGTTGTTGCAGATACAGCAGAGTCAGCAGCAATAAGGCAGCCGGTAGCCTGGAGCCTGTAGCGCGTGGCTGGGAGCCGGGAACGGAAAACCAGCGGCTGAGTTACCTCCCGGCTCCAGGCTCCCTGCTGTCTCATTCGATGATGGCGAGGGTGTCGCCTGCGGCTACGGTTTCGCCCGGGGAGACGCGAATCTCAGCGACGCGGCCGTCTTTGGGGGATTTCAATTCGTTCTGCATCTTCATGGCCTCGATGACGAGGACGCCCTGGTGAGCGGCGACATGGTCGCCTTTCTCGACAAGCACGCGCACGACACGGCCCGGCATGGATGCCTTGACTGAGGCGGGGCCATCGGTTCCAGCGTGGCGGCGGCGGGAGCGCAGGGAGCGGGGATCTTCAGCGCGGTAGGGCATGCGGTGACGGCCGATGTGGAGCGCGGGATCGCCGGAGCCGTGGTCAAGAACGACGCGATGGGCGCGGCCTGCGATCAGGAGTGACATGACTCCGGGACGAATCAGATGGGCGTCGGCATCGACGGCTTCGCCATCGATACGAATGCGCCACTGGCCGGGAGAGTCGGCCGGATCAATTTCTACCTGGCGGGTCTGGCCATCGATTTCGAGGTTGAATTTCATGCGCGAGGCGAGGCTTCAGTCCAGGCCGCCGACAGCTTCGCGGCGGGCGGTGTTTTTCCATACGCTCGAAGACGATGGGAGCGCGGCGGCAAAGCCGTTTGAGGCTTTGGTAGCTTCGAAGACCGCGGCTGCGGCGATGGCGGGGATTGGAGGAGGACCCGGTTGAGGATCACCGGCGGACTGAGGGTGGATTGCGCCGGGAGGAGATGAGGCCAGCAGCCGATCAAGATAGCCGGTGTCGATGCGCGCGGCCTGGAATTCGGGATCGCGCAGGATTTGGCGGAAGAGATCGAGGTTGGTTCGGATGCCGCCGATGACGTACTCGTCGAGGGCACGCAGCATGCGGGCGATGGCCTGGTCGCGGGTGGGCGCATAGGCGATGAGCTTTGAGAGCATCGGGTCATAGTCCATGGGGACGACCCAGCCTTCGTAGATGCCGGAGTCTTCGCGAATACCGGGACCGCCGGGCTGGAGGAGGCGGGTGATGCGGCCGGGCGAGGGCATGAAGCCGTTGGCGGGATCTTCGGCGTAGATGCGGCACTCGATAGCGTGGCCGCGGAGATGGATCTCCTGCTGAGCGAAGGGTAGAGGCTCGCCGGCAGCGATGCGAATCTGAAGATGGACGAGGTCGTGACCTGTGACCAGCTCGGTGACGGGGTGTTCGACCTGGAGACGGGTGTTCATCTCGAGGAAGTAGAAGTTCTGATTGTCGTCGAGCAGGAACTCGACGGTGCCGGCATTGGCGTAGCCGGCGGAGAGCGCAAGGCGGACAGCGGCCTCGCCCATCCGGCGGCGGAGTTCCTGGCCGACTACCGCTGACGGGGCCTCTTCGATGACTTTTTGGTGGCGGCGCTGAACGGAGCACTCGCGCTCGCCGAGCGAGACGCAGTGGCCGTGTTCGTCGGCGAGGATTTGGATTTCTATATGGCGCGGCCGTTCGATGAGTTTTTCGAGATAGACCTCGCCGGAGCCGAAGGCGCGTTCCGCCTCGCTGCTGGCGGCTGCAAAAGCGGAGGGCAGATCCTCAGCGCGGGCAATTGCGCGCATACCTTTGCCACCCCCGCCGGCGGCTGCTTTGAGCATGACGGGATAGCCGATGGATGCGGCGACATCGAGAGCCTCTTCCGGTGAGGCGAGAGCGGTGACGCAGCCAGGAGTGCGGGGCATGCCAGCTTCGTCCGCCGCCTGACGGGCGTTGGTTTTGGAGCCAAGGACGCGCATGGCTGAAGAAGGCGGGCCGATGAATTTGATTCCGGCCTGCTCGCAGGCCTGGGCGAAGTTGGCGTTTTCGGAGAGAAAGCCGTAGCCGGGATGGATGGCGTCGGCGTGGTTGCGGCGCGCGATATCGAGGATGAGGTCGCCGCGGAGATACGATTCGCCGGCGGGAGCGGGGCCGAGGCGGTAAGCTTCATCGCCTCGAGGACGTGGAGGGCCGCGCGATCGGCGTCGGAATAGACGGCGACCGTGGCGATGCCAAGCTCGCGGCAGGCGCGCAGGATGCGGAGGGCGATTTCTCCACGGTTGGCGATGAGAATTTTGCGGAACACCAAAGACAGGGTACAGCGTTCAGGGTACAGGGAAAGCAGGTAGCTGGGATCGGCGGATGAAAGCAAAAACAAAGGCCCTCGCGGTGGCGAGGGCCTTTGCGGGGCGATGTGATTGCGGGATTACTGCATGACGACGCCGCCATTGGCTTTTTCATTGGCCTTCGCTTCATTGGCTTTGCGAGCGCCCATGGCTTTCTGGACCCAGTCACCGGCGGAGGCCAGGTCGGCCTTGCGGGCAGCGTCGTTGCCACAGTCGAGATCGGCTTTGCGTCGATACATCAGGTTCAGGTATTGCATGGCGTCGTCGTAGTTGGAGCGAAGATCGACGGCTTTATGAAGGTACGTCAGACCATCATTGACGAGAGGTGTATTTTCGTCCTGAATCGTTTTGCAAACAGGCTTGGGCACCTTGGGATTGCCTTGGCCATCGTCCTGCAACCCGGCGCTCTGCAAGGCGTGAACGGCATTTTGATAGGCCTGGGTCCAATCGATAACACCGATGGTATAGGCGGCTTCCGCGTCTTTGGGATCTGCCTGGAGCACCTTGAGCTGCCACTGCTTGGCCTCCTCGAATTTCTTGAGGTCGTAGTTGAGGGCGGCAATCTGCTTGAGGCTGGTGATGTCGTCGGGATGCTCTTTGAGGACCTGCAGGAAGCCGTTAATGGCCATCTGGGCGGTCTTCTGATTGTCAGGCGTGTCGAGGCCGGGAACGACCTCGTTGGCATACGCCGTAGCAAGGTAGAGCCGGGTCATAGGGTAGGTGGGATCGAGGTTCACGGCGCGCTGAAAGTGGTCGATGGCCTCTTCATATTTCGCCTGCTTGTAGGCCTGCACACCCTTATTGAGCTGATCGCGGGCCTCGAGGCGTTTGCAGCCGGTTGCGGAGGCCACGATGAGAATCGTGGCGGCAGCCAGCACCGGTAAACGTACAATTCGGTTCATTCTGTTTATCTTCTCCTTCAGCTCCGCAAAGCCTTATGCCAAACACCGAAAGCGATTGTAAACCTCCGGGGGCCCAGGGCAAGTAACCAGAGTGTACTCTGGCTGTTACCCAAAAACCGCGGGCCCTCTACTGACCAGCCGCGATCTTCGGTGTGATCAGGCCGATGTGATCGACGCCCACGGCGTGACCGACGTCGATGACGCTGGCAATAGCCTGGAAGTCGAGATTTGGATCGCCCTTGACGAACATCACTTTTTCGGCGCGACTGGCGTATATGTCATTGAGCTTGCTCTCGAGATCGGTTTTGGCCACAGGGGTTTCGTTGATCATGTAGGTGGGAACACCGCCCCCGCCCGCCTGGACCTGAACAACGATGGTGCGGTCATTGGGTTGCTCCTGGTTGGGATTCTTGGGGGGCTGTGGCACCAGCGCATCGAGTCCTCGTGGCGTGACTGGCACAATGACCATAAAGATGATCAGGAGCACCAGCAGCACGTCGATGAGAGGAGTTACGTTCGGTTCGGCATTGAGGGCGCCGGCTCCGCCTACGCTCATGGACATGGATTAGTTCCTCTTTTCTTCACTCTTCTTCTGCAGGAGCGGACTATTGGCCGCCCGCAGAGGGAGGCCTGGTGGTCGATACCTGCTGCTGCTGTTCGGTGAGCATGCCGACTTCCTCGACCCCGGCGGTGCGCACAGCATCAATGGCATCCATCACGGTGCCGTAGTGAGCGCGAGCGTCGGCGCGGAAGTAGACGATCTTGCTGGTTTTGTTCTCCAGCATATCGCGGACTTCGCTGCCGAGGTTCGCCAGGCTGGTCTGGTTCTGGCCCAGGTAAACTCTGCTGTCGCGGGTGATGGCGACAACCACGGAGTCTTCCTTGTTGGCGTCATCCATGGGCGTAGCATTCGCACTCTGGGCGAGGTCGACGTTCACTTTGTTCTGGAGCATGGGGGTAATGACCATGAAAATGATCAGCAGCACCAGCATCACGTCCACCATGGGGGTGACGTTGATGTTTGCGTTGACCTTGGCTCCTTCGTTTCTAACTGCGATTGCCATTTCGGTATGCTCCGATCCGATTTCTCACTGGGCTGGCGCAATCAATGCCGGGAGCGAAGCTGGAGCCCGCTCCCGGCTGGAGATTCTCGCTCACCACCCCGGCTAACCAGGCCCTGGCTAGTTGGGCCACGCACCTCGATTACCGGCGATTGCTCTGCTTGATGAAGTAATCGATGAGTTCGCTGGAGGAGTTGTCCATCTCGACATCGAACGCCTCCACGCGGTTCGTAAAGTAGTTAAACAGCCAGACGGCCGGGATGGCAACGAACAGGCCGAAAGCGGTGGTGACCAGGGCCTCGGAGATACCGCCGGCGACGGCGCCAATGCCCGGGGTCTTCTGCGTGGCGATTTCCTGGAAGGCCTTCAGGATACCGGCGACGGTTCCGAAGAGGCCGACGAAAGGAGCTGTTGAACCGATCGTAGCCAGGCTGCCGAGTCCTCTCTTCAGCTTAGCGTGTACGATGGCCTCGGCCCGCTCGAGAGCGCGCTTGGAGGACTCGATCTGCTCGACGCTGACGGCGCCGCCGCCGCCGTAATTGCGGAATTCCTGGAGGCCTGCGGTGACGACTTCGGCGAGGTGCGATTTCTTGTTGCGATCGGCGATCTTGACGGCCTCGTCCAGTTTGCCTTCCTTGAGTGCTCCGGCAACGCGAGGGGCGAACTCACGGGACTGCTTGCGGGCGGCGTTGAAGTAGAGGTAGCGGTCGATCATAACGGCGAGCGACCAGATCGACATGATGAACAGGACGAATACAACGCCACGGGCGAGCCAGCCCATGTTGTTCCATAGGTCGATGGGGCTGAATCCGACCGTCTGGCCTTCCTGAAAGAAGAAGCCGAAGGACGCCGGGTTTGCGACGAGATGGTTGATCTGAGCGAGAATCACTGAATCTTTCCTCCTGAGGCGACGCTGCGATTAGAGCCAAAGAACGCTAACGGAATACCTGCTCACGGAAAAAGGCGGGCAGGCCGGAAAAGCATGGAGACCGCCCTGAGCCGGCTGGGCCGGCAAGGGCGGCTGAATCAGCTACCGAGACTAAATACGACGTTGACCTGAGTTTCGACCTCAACGGGTTCTCCGTTCAGGAGGTAGGGTTTATATCTCCAGCTGCGTACCGCCTCCATGGCGTTCGCCTGGAGCATCGGAGGGCCGCTGATCACTCGCAGGTTTTCGATAGTCCCATTCTTGGAAATCGTTGCCTGCAGCACGACAGTTCCCTGAATTCTTGCGGCTTTGGCGATCGCGGGATACTGGGGCATTTCGCCACCGATGCGATTGCCCTGCATCACGCCGGAAGAAACGGTGACTTTCTTAGGCGGAGCAGCCTTGATTGTCGGCGCCGTGCCAGCGCCAAGACTGCCGAGCACACCGCCCATAACGCCGCCGGCAGAGCCGCCCATTCCCTCCATACCGGCAACGCCGGTGGAGGGAGGCGCAGCCTCTTCCTTGACCATCTTGATGTCATGCGGAATTTTGGTAGGCGCAGTGAGCTGGTTGTTCAGCATCTCCGAAACCACCTTCTGCACGTGCACGACCTGCGGTGGGGGCGGCGGCGGAGGAGGAGGCGGTGGCGGCGGGGCGACAAGCAGAGTCGCCATCATCGACTTCGGCAGCGCTTCGGGATAGATGAGGGGATACAGGATCAACGCGGCAAGAATTGAACCATTCAGCAGCAGCCCGACGATGGTGTAGTACTTGCTCTTGGTTTTGATCTGATGCCCGGATTCCAGCAGGATGTCCTCAAACATGGCCATGGCCGACCTCGGACCTTTCAGTAGTTGACAACTCTTATAGACACCGCAGTGCCCCCGATTTGTTCCCGGCAGTCCGGATTCTATGCGCTGGGGAAGCGCAGATGGAAGCCGGCCTGTTTTCGACTGTGTTCCCCGGCATACTGAGCCGGTTCTCTTCTATAACACAATTCCAATGCGGGATGCACACCCGATCCCACTCCGGAGGGGGTTCCTGCGCTTATTGGGATGCAGGATTCCGGAGGCAAAACGGGATGCCAGCATCATACCCTGGCTTTCTTCGCAGCGGGAAGTGTGGCAGCGCGGCCTCTGCTGGCGCGCCAGTCCTGGTACGCCACCAGCATTGGGGCGGCCACCGCAATCGACGAATAGGTGCCGATCAGAATGCCAACGACGAGCGCGAACGAAAAGCCGCGCAACACCTCGCCCCCGAAGAGGAAGAGCGAGAGGACGGTGAGGAAGGTGAGGCCGGAGGTGAGGACGGTCCGGCTCAGGGTTTGATTGATGCTGCGGTTGACCAGGACGGCGAGGGGCTCGCGGCGGCTGAGGCGGAGGTTCTCGCGGATGCGGTCGAAGACGACGATGGTGTCGTTCATCGAGTAGCCGATGAGGGTCAGGATGGCTGCAATGACGGTCAGGGAGATTTCCTGGTTGCTGAGGCTGAAGGCGCCGATGGTGATGATGGTGTCGTGGAAGCAGGCAACGACGGCGGCGACGCCATAGATGAGCTCGAAACGGAACCAGAGATAGACGAGCATCCCGGCCAGTGAATAGAGGGTTGCGAGCTCGGCTTGGTGCTGCAGCACCTTGCCCACCTGGGCGCCGACAATTTCAACGCTGCGCACCGAGAAGCCGGAGAGCCAGGAATTCTGCTGGAAGGCAGTCACCACCGCCGGATCCACCACGCCACTCAGGTCGCCGACGGATTCGATGATTCCGCTGTGTTCGTCGTCGCGGTAATGCAGGACGGCGTTCGCCTGATTCTGGTAGCGGGTTTCCGCATCGGTAGTGTTGCCGAGGTGTTCGGGGTCATTCTGCTCGAGCCAGGAGGCGAGAGCGGAACGGCTGACCGTGTCCAGATCGAGCTTGCCCTGATTCTGCGCGTCCGCGCCGGAGTAATTCTGGGTAAGGGTGCTGACGACGGTGGCGCGGCCCTGGTCGATGGCGGACTCGGTGGTCGCGCTGCGGGACAGCGTAATGAGGACCTCGTTGTTATCCGCAGGTCCATAGGGTTGCTGAATGCGGGCATCCTTCAGGCCGGCCTTGTCGATGGCGGAGCGAATACGGTCGGCATCGGGCTTCTGGGCGAATTTGACACGGACAACCGTGCCTCCGCGGAAGTCAACGTCGAGAGGCAGGCCGTGCCAGAAAAAGATGGACAGGAGGCCGGCGACGCTGAAGATAAGGGAAAAGCCGAGAAAATACCACTTCTTCCCGAGCCAGTCTATTTTTGGATCATGAAACAGTTCCACGAAAATCCGCCTATAAAAAAGTTGCCGAAGGTTCGGTCTTAAATCGAAATCGGTTCGCCGTGCAATTTGCGGCTCAGGTTGGAGTCAAAGATGGTGCGGGAAACGAAGACCGCCGTGAACAGATTGGCGAGCAGACCGAAGGTGAGAGTGACGGCAAAGCCTTTGACTGGGCCGGTGCCGAATAAGAACAGAATTGCCGCCGAGACGATGGTGGTCACGTGGGTGTCGATAATGGTCGTCCATGCGTGGGCGAAACCCTGATCGACAGAAGCGGCGGGGGACTTGCCGGCGCGCAGCTCCTCGCGGATGCGCTCGAAGATGAGCACGTTGGAGTCGACGCCCATACCGATGGTGAGGATGACGCCGGCGATGCCGGGCAGGGTGAGCGTAGCTCCGGTATAGCCCATGAATCCGAGAAGAATAACGAGGTTCAGGAAGAGGGCCAGGTCGGCATTGATGCCTGCGCCGCGATAGTAGAAGAGCATGAAGGCCATCACGGTCAGCATGCCGACGATCGAAGCGACCACGCCCTGATGGATGGAATCGGCGCCCAGCGATGGGCCGACGGTGGTCTCCTGCATGATTTCGATGGAGGCAGGGAGAGCACCGGTGCGCAGGAGCATGGAGAGGTCTTTCACGCGCTGCTCGGTGATGCCGCCACCGGAGATATTTCCCTGGTCGCGAATCTGGCCTTTGATGACGGCGACTTCCTGAACACGATTGTCGAGGACGATGGCCATATCTTTGCCGACGTTGGCTCCGGTCCAGGCGGCGAACTTATCGCCGGCCGCGTTGGTGAGGTAGAAGTCCACCTCCGGCTCGTTGGTGTTGGGATTGTGACCGGGCTGTGCGTCGCGGATATCCGTACCGCCCCAGATGGGAATTTTCCGCAGCTCGTACCATTCGCCGGTGCTCCCGCTGCTGGAGGCGCCGGGGACGCTCTGGAGGAGTTCCGCATCCGGCGGCAGATAGCCGCCAACGGACTGCGTCGCTGTCTGCTTGTCGGGCCACGGACCACCGATAACTTCGTGGGCCTCAAGGCGGGCGGTGGACTGGATTACGTCCTTCACGCGGCCGAGGTCGTCGACACCAGGCAATTCGACGAGAATCTGATAGCTGCCGAGCTGATAGGGCTCGATGATGGGCTCGCTGACGCCGAGGGTGTTGGTCCGGGAGGTGATGACCTCGATGGCCTGGTCGAGGGCGCGCTGTTTGGCTTCGCTCTCAACGGTGGGCTTCATGGTAAGGGTCCAGGTGTTGCCCACCCCCGGCGCGATGTCGAATCGGGCGCTGTAACTCGATTCGAGGATGGAGCGGACGTCGTTGGTGTGATTGGCGGGAACACCGGAAATCTGAATGAAGTCGGTGCGATTCGGATCCGGCTTGGTGACGACGGCGCCGACGATACCGTTCTTCTGCAGGTCGCTCTGCATTGCTGCAACATCGGTGTCAGTCTGCGCGCCGATGGCTTCCTCGACCTTGACCTGAAGGATGAGGTGCATGCCGCCCTTGAGATCGAGACCAAGATGAATGCGGTTGAGCAGCGATTGCTTCAGTGCCGAGCCCGAGACGCCCTGGGGTATCCCGATAATGCCGATAATGCATACGACCAGGACAGCGGCAATGACGATGAGTCTGGTCTTGATATTCGTTTTCATGGAGTGTCTACTTTGCCTCGTCCTGGGTCACCGATCCGATGGCGCTCTTGAGCACCTCGATGCGGAGGTTGTCAGGGGGAACGCGCAGCTGGATCACGTCTTCCTTAATGGAGAGAATCGTTCCGCGGATGCCGCCCGTGGTGGTGACCCGATCGCCGGGCTTGAGATTGCCGAGCATCTCCTGCCAAACCCGCTGTTTCTTCTGCTGGGGCCGGATGAGCAGGAAATAGAAGACGACAATGATGAGCAGGAAGGGCAGCATCCCTGCAATTCCCGTAGGCAGGGCGAAAGGTGCCAGCAAAGCGATGAAGGTCAATGCACAGTCCTTCTGGCCGGACGGATAAGACCATCAGCGGCGCACGACAGAATCAGTTTCCATGGAAGAGCCCTCAGGACGGCGTGTCAATGAAGTTCAGCCCGCGCCCAGGGCCTGAAAACCCTGGACCTGGATGCCCTGGAACCGGATACCTGGAAATGGCCTCCCGACGAAGCACACAAACGGCAATCTTCGCAGGGAAGCCTGATGAATAGAATCGCGTACCGGGAGAGGTAGTGTCAAGGAAAGACAGGGGAATCGAACCGGATGCGTCGACTGCAAATGCCGGTCCCGAGGGTGCATCATGATCCCCTGGTCTTGCCGGAGTGGCACACGTTATAGAAGTGGCACACGGCTATAATAGTGGTACCGGGAGGCATCGATGGCACCGCCAGTTCGTATTCGAGTGAGTGAGAAGGGGCGCGTGGTGATCCCCGCATCCATTCGGCAGGCCCTCGGGATTCGCACGGGCGACGAATTGGAGGCGCGCGTCGAAAATAACGAGATGCGCATCACGACCCTGTCGAATCGCATTCGGGAGGCGAGGCGTTTTGTGCGGAAGTTCGTCCCCGCGGACAGAATGCTTTCAGAGGAACTGATTGCGGAGCGCCGCGATGCCGCCCGCCGTGAATAGGATCGTGCTGGATGCGTCCGCGATGCTGGCGATTTTAAACGGGGAGCCAGGCGCAGAGAATCTGACAGAGGAGATGATCGCGGGTTCCATCGCGAGTACGGTCAACATTGCTGAGGTATTGACGAAATTGATCCGCGAGGGCGGCGAACCGTCGGCGGCGTGGCGGCATGTGTGTGCGCTTTTTCCGTCCGCGGAGCCATTCACTGCGGAGCAGGCGCGGATTGCTGCGGGGCTCACGCGACAAACGCGCGCCCTGGGGCTGTCGCTCGGGGACCGTGCCTGCCTTGCACTGGCCATCGCCAAAGATGCGACAGCCTGGACGACAGACAAAAGTTGGAAGAAGTTGACCTTGAGCGTCTCAGTGAACCTGATGCGCTGAAAGCGGCCGGCGTTCCAGTGCGGCGCAGAAGCCCAAACGCACGGCGAGGGGTGAGGTCGGGCTCTCGTTCACCGGTTTTATGCTGGCGGTTGAGCTGAGGCGGACGCCGGCCCCTGACCATTGGCCATCTTGCGCAGGTAAATCACGAGGTTCCAGATTTCGTCGGGCTTGGCGCGGTCGCCTTCGGAAGGCATCTGCCCCACGCCGTTCTGGATGATGTAGAAGATTTGACCGTCGGTGAGTCCCTTCAACGAAGTGGGGTCGCGATAGTCGCGCAGGACAAGCTTCTGATCGGCTGCTACATCGCCCTTGCCGTCGCCATGCTCCCCATGGCACATGGCGCAGTCCCATCCGTACATTTTTTTTGCGCGCGCCTGCGACTCATTCGTGGGTTTAACAGGGTTCACCTTATCCGCATATTCGGGAGGAATCTTCGACTGGATCGGCGAAGCCGCCTGGGGGGCGGCGGGAGCCGGCGCGGGTTGCTGCGAAAAAGCCGGCGCGGCAAAAAGGGCCAGTACCGGAATCATCAGAAAAGGCTTCAACATGGCAGTCTCCTGCAAGTGCCTTGGGAAATCCCGCGACCACTTTACGCCTGCGAAGCAACGATGCGACAGGTTTTTTTCGACTGTACAGGGTATTCAGGTAACGGCAGGCTGGGCCAGCCGGTGCCGATCGAATTCGGGTAGCGCTGCTCGCCAATGGCCAGCGCGAAAAGCAAGACAGTTCCTCTCCGGTGGAAGAGGGCGGTCGCGTAGGCAATAGCCGCCGCGGAGAGACATCAATAAGCCTGTGCTGTTTTCGGCTGAAGGCTATTACGAGATCATCTATCGCGCGTTTGCGGGTTTCATCGAGATAGATGCGGTACTGCACGGCAACCGCGACATCCCCGCGGGGCTCCGCGAGCGCGAGCCGGAAGAATAGCGACGGCTACAATCAGCGGGTGTCTCTCACTTTTCAAATTCACCAGCCCCGCGGGCCGGCGCGGCGCGCCACGTTGATCCTTCCGCATGGCGCGGTGGAGACGCCGGTATTTATGCCGGTTGGAACGCAGGGAACGGTGAAGGCGATTCCGCAGCACCTGCTGGAGGAACTGGACGTTCGGATTCTGCTGGGCAACACCTACCATCTTTACCTGCGCCCAGGGCATGAGGCGATCCGGCGGATGGGCGGTCTGCATCGGTTCATGAGCTGGGATCGGGCCATTCTGACAGATTCGGGCGGATTCCAGGTTTTCAGCCTGAGCGAGCTGCGCAAGGTCACGGAGGATGGCGTCGCGTTTCGTTCGCACATCGATGGCTCGTCGCATTTCTTTTCACCCGAGCACTCGATGGATGTGCAGATCGCGCTGGGATCCGACATTGCGATGGCTTTCGATGAGTGCACGGAGTACCCGGCGGATCATGCGCGGGCGCGTGCTTCGCTCGATATGACGCTGCGCTGGGCTCGGCGCAGCAGGGATCATTTTGAGGCGCATAAGTCGAGTGTCCCCTGGGGGTCGAGCGGCGCCGGGACACTCGACAGGCAGCAGGCAGCAGGCAACATGCAACGGGATTTCGAAGGCGAGACGCCGAGTCTGTTCGGCATTGTGCAGGGTGGGATGTTTGCCGATTTGCGCCGCGAGTGCGCGGAGCGGCTGGTGGAGATGGATTTTCCGGGGTACGCCATTGGCGGGCTAAGCGTGGGCGAACCGCGCGAGCTGACGCGGGAGATGATCGCGACGACGTTGCCATTGCTACCTCTGGACAAACCGCGGTATGTGATGGGCGTCGGCTATCCGGATGAGATTGCCGAGTACGCCCGGATGGGCGTGGACATGATGGATTGCGTGCTGCCGACACGGGCGGCTCGGCATGGGCTGCTTTTCACCTCCGAGGGGCGGGTAAATATCAAGAACCGGCAGTATGCCGAAGTTCAGGGGCCGGTGGATCCCACTTGCAGCTGTATGGTGTGCCAGCGCTACACCCGCGCCTACCTCCGGCATCTGATGGCGGCGCAGGAGCCCCTCGCCGCGGTGCTGAACACACTGCACAACCTGGCGTTTTATCTGGAGACGATGAGGAAAGTGCGCGTGGAGATCGCGGCTGACACGGGGCGTCAGGAATCCGGGATGGGCGGTCAGGCGGTCGGGGAATCCATAAAGCGATGAAGCCCGGCGCGTTCGGCATGCTCGGCAATCGCGGCATTGATTTCGAGCGCCAGAGCCAGGGCGGCGCGGCCGTCTTCCCCTGAAACGCGAGGCGCGGATCGGGTGCGCACACAGTCCAGGAACGATTCGATCTCAAGACGCAGAGGCTCGCCGGGCTGGACCGCGGGCTTCTCGATATGCAGGCCGGGAACGCCAGAAGAAGCGGCAGCGGCTTTCGCGGCCGCTTCGCTGAAGGCGGCTGGCGAGACGTTGATGATGAGCAGATCCTGGCGGGCGTAATCGATTGAGACGTACTGGTGAGGCTGGAAGAAGCGAAGCTTGCGTACTTTTTCTGTGCTGACGCGGCTCGCGGTGAAGTTGGCGACGCAGCCGGATTCGAATTCGATGCGGACGTTGGCAATATCCACCTTCTTCGAGAGAATCGGCAGACCGACGGCGTGCAGCGAGCGAACCGGCGACCGTACCAGACTGAGCACGATGTCGAGGTCGTGAATCATCAGATCGAGGACGACGTCGACATCGAGAGAGCGGGTGCTGAAGATGCTGAGCCGGTGGGCCTCGAAAAACATAGGGAAATTCAGGATGGGCGCGGTGGCGATAACGGCGGGATTAAAGCGCTCCAGGTGACCGGTCTGGAGAATGCGGTTGTGCTTTGCGGCGGCTTCGATGAGGCGGCTGGCTTCCTTGACGCTGGTGGCGATCGGCTTTTCGATCAGAACATCGATTCCTGAAGCGAGCAGAGCCTCTGCAACCGGGAAGTGGGTGGAGGTCGGGGTGCAGACGGAAGCGGCGCCGAAGACGAGCTCGTCTCGGGTGCGCGCGTCGAGGCATTCTTCGACAGAGGAGAAGACGGGCACGCCCCATTCGGCGGCGGCCGCGCCGGCGCGAACGAGGTCCGGTTCGACGATCGCTGCCAGACGAATCGGCGCGCCAGCGCTTTCGAGCGCCCGATAAACGCGCAGATGATTGCGTCCGAAAACGCCGGCTCCGCAAACAAGAATGCCGAGATGGGACGAGCCAGGCAAAGGATTCGGGGAACCTTACGCCGGCTTGCCTTCGACGGCCCGGAGGCAGCGGGAGTAAAGCTCCAGCAGCTGGGTCACCTGATCGTCGGGTTTAGGAGCGCCGCCTGCGACGAAACCGGTGGAGGGAACGCTGGCGCGCCCAACGCCAGCGGTAGCGGCCACAAACTTAAGCAGATCGAGCGCGATGTCCTCATTGCGCCGAGCGCCATTGCCTGGGGCGACGGGGAGGGGGTCCATGGAAATACCTCTGAAGGGGATGCTATCAAAGGCAGCGAGGAGCGGCAGTTTCCGGATCAGGTCGCGGTAATGCAGAGGCAGACCCGGCCTACCAGCAGATCGGAGGGAACTTCCTGAGAGGCCAGTTCCATGAGGTCGACCGGAAAGGCGAGGGCGCGAGGCCGGAGGACAAGACGGTTGGACTCGAACGTGACATGCCGGAAAAGCAAATGCGATCCGGCACGCACTCCATAGAGGTTTGGAAACGGAGGCCGGCAGGCGGCGAGCGAGTTGTAATGGCGGTCGATGACGACGATGGAGCCGATGCGGAGCACGGGATCCATGGGGAGGGCCTGCGCCTCAGTGACGCGCACGCCAACGAACCGCTCCCAGCTGCGGCGACTCACCGCGCGCCGTGTGGGGAAGCTGGCGAGCCACCCGGTGGGAAGCTGAACGGAGTCCAGCACGACCCGTGAACCGATGAGGGGCGCGGTCATGGCGACGATGTGCGCGACGATCGGCACAATGTCCATGGATTCGCGCCCCGTTCTCGCAGAGGGAGAGTAGGCGGTCAGGAGTCAGATCCTCCACGCTCATTGCCTGGGCCAGAAGAAGGCGGTCCAGGGCCGGAAGACTGAGGCGGCGACGGCGGTGAAGAAAATTGGAGATGTGTGCCTGGGCCAGGCCGGTCTGGCGTGCGAGCAGCGAAGTGCTGAGAACTCCCTGGTCGATCCGACGCCACGTTTCGAGCCTGAGGCGCTCGTGTAACTCGATGAATTTCATCTTTCAATTGTTTTCAGGGAGCTAAGCAGCCATTACTTCGGGTTTTGCAGAAAGAATCGCGAATTCGCGAAATCCGCAGGCCGCGGAGAAGACTCCAGTACCCAGCTACCGCAAGACGACCGAATTGCTCCTCCCGGTAATTGATCGCATTGCTCCATGAAGGTAGTGTCGGACTACTTGCGCCGGCCAGACATAGTACTTTCGCTCGCGATGTTCAGGCTGGCGGAAGCCGTTGTGTGCAGCGAGTTTCCGAATGCACGGGCGATTATTGCGGCTGGTCGATGCCGGCTCGCGACAAACGGGAAGGCCTTGACTGTCATTGCGAGAGTAGCCAGGCCATCCACAAAACACCGCGGGGAAGGGTCACGAGGCCGACTCACGCGGAGCAGTGAACTCTGGAGAATGACTGATGTATCTGCGGATTTTTCTCAAGGTGTGTGAGGGGTGCGGTGTGCTTTGGTTCCGCGCTCAGGATTGCCCGGAGATCTACTGTCCGGGCTGTGCGCAAAAACTGGGTTCCCTTCCGCCCGTAAAGCGAACGCGGCGGCCAGGACGCCGTGGACGGCACAGGATCACTGTGTTTCGTGAAGGGGGTGCGGCTTGAGCGCGACGCTCGCGATGCCATGCATCATGTGCACGGCGACCGCGGTGGCGGAACCGGCTTTGCCGGCGTGGCGGGCGAGGCCAGTGGACGGGCTTGCATTCTACCGGAAGCATACAGTCGCCATTTTGCGCCGCTACGTGCGCGTCTCGATGGAAATTGGCCGGCCACCCTGCGCGCTCGGCCAAACCGCCTTCTCCCGCGCGCGGGTTACCCATAATCGGCTGCGCACCTTTGAAGACAGCCTTATCTTTGTCCTCGATGTGGAGAAGTGCCTGAAGAGGCTCGACCACATATCGCGGACCATTGTCGCGCGGGTCGCGCTGGAGGATTTCACACCTCCGGAGGCCGCGCTTCTGACCGGGGAAAGCGTGCGATCGGTGGCGCGGATTTATCACGAGGCGCTTGATCGTTTGACAAGGTTTTTTCTTGCAATTCAGCTGTTCGACCCAAATGTGGAAAAACTGTCAAGAGGGGAGACCAAAATCCAAAGTAATGACCGAACATAACAAATAGCTTGCAAGCCGGGCGAGGCCAAAAAAGTTGGCAGTTTTATTCTCAGGAACTGCTATTCTGAACTTATAGAGTTAAAAAAGAAAAGGGGACACCCAACGGTGTCCCTTTTTCATTTGGTCCGCATGGGTGAACATCATGTGAGACCCCAACGGGCGGCTTGCCGGTTTCGGAAATGAGGAATATGCGGAACAAGGATTCGATCGTGCGGAACAAAGACTCGAGGAAGCGAATGGACTCGATTAAACGGAACTGCGGCTTCGCCCGGATTTGGCGAGTGGCGATTGGATTGATAGTGGTTGCGGTGGCTATGCTTCCACCGCGGGCGACCGCACAAGTGAATACCACAACCGTCCAGGGCACCATCTATCGCGCGGACGGAACGGCGGCAAGTGGAACGTTGCTGGTCAACTGGCCCGCTTTCACAACACCCCAGAATCAGGCAATAGCGGCGGGAAGCACGAGCGCACCGATTGGCGCCGATGGATTTGTGAGCCTGAACCTGATGCCCAACGCCAATGCGTTGCCGGCGGGGAGCTACTACACGGCTGTCTATCACCTGAGCGACGGGACAGTGAACCAGGAGTATTGGGTCGTTCCGGCATCATCCACAGCTTCGGTTGCCTCGGTGCGGGCGCAGCTGGAGCCCTCCACCGAAGCGGTGCAGCCGGTTTCCGAGGGCTATGTACAGAGCGCTATTTCATCGCTGAGCGGGTCGTTTCTGCCCCTGGCCGGCGGAACTCTCACCGGCCCGCTGACGCTGAACAGCGATCCGGCCGCGGCGAGCCAGGCGGCAACGAAAAATTACGCCGATCAACTGGCGGCGGCGAACCTGCCCCTGGCCGGTGGAACGCTGACCGGACCACTGACGGCGCAACAGCTCTACTCCAGACAAATGGAGGGAGATCTCTACGCAGACCAGTGGCAATCGAGATCCGGCAGCAACAATGGAATCGCAATGTCGGTGGCAGAATGCGCGACTTACACCTACGCATGCCGGGTAATTGCGCCGGCGCTTTACGCCCAGACCGAGATGCCGCTCTGGTCGCGCGTGAATTTCGCATACTTCGGAGTGCAACAGGCTTCTGTCGCCTCTTCATTTCCGATAGCACTCAGCGACCACCGTTCCGGAGGGCTTTTCCAGACGATCATTAACCCGTACGCGAACGCCTACCCGGGAAGCACGAATCCGACGGTTGCATCCCAGCTTAAAGTCGATTTCACCGGACTGCCTTCCTTCACCGAGTCCCCCTATCAGAACTTGATCGGTATGGAGTTCAACGTCAATCAGACCCAGGGGGGCATTCACTCCCAGATTTACGACTTTGTCCATCAGACGGTGCTCAGAAATCTGCACAGCGAGACCATTCGCAACACGAGCGGCGCTACCTCAGCCCATAGCAGCGATGTATGGTGCGAAGCTCCCGGCGACTGCGTTAATCAGGAGATGCACGTGAACGGGCCGGCTGGAGACAACGCGCCGTTCGACGAAGGAATGGAGTTGTGGTCGGATACGGTCAGCGCGACCATCAATGTTTACCGGGGCACGCTGACGGGCACTCCGGCCGCCGGGGCAACCGCTGTCGTGGTCGCGGCGGCAGGGGCCAATGCAGCCGCCAACGAGCAGATTTCGGGAACGCAGGCAGAAAATCGCTGGCTTCTCGATACGCAGAGCGCAAAAACGACGACGCTTACGGCAACGGCTCTCACCGACGATGTACAGCCCTTCAGCGACAATATCGCGACCTGCCAGGGCGTGAGCTGCAATTACTTCACGCAGATTACGCCGGCTACCGGTGTCACCGCGTCGACCGCATGGGGCAGTCTCGCATCGGCAGTCGCAGTGCCGTCGGGGTCGCTTACGCCTGGAACCCAGACATTCACGATCAGCACAGCGCATGGCGCATGGACAACGGGCCTGGCCTGCCTGGCGGACGAGGCTGGTTCGGGCGGAACCTATCACCTGGGCAATTTCGAGACGATCGCGATCAGCGCCACAAACGGCAGCACCAGCGTAACCGCCACGATGCAGAAATCGCACCCCATGGGCGGCACCCTCTGGCAGGGTGGGCTGTGCGGCCAGTTTGCCGAGATTGCCGGAGCGGATGTGCCCAGCGGCAGTTCGTGGAGCAATGGCGAATCCGGAGGAACGACTGCATACCCCGTGCGCTTCGTGTGGCCGGTACTGGGTTCGGTGGACGGCACGCACCTCATTCTTTGGACCGGAAGAAACGACTGGGGGCCGCTGGATTCGGCATTCAGCAATTATTCCAACAAGAGCGTAACGCTCTACCCGGGAGCGGAAGTCTACAAGGTCGTGGGCGCGAACAACGACACGACCGACAACCACTTTGCACTGGCTCCGAATAACGCGCCATGGGCGAGCGGAGACTCGGTGGAGGAATCGCAGTTCCCCTATCAGTCGGCGAACTTCGGAGTCTTGTCCACGTCGCAATGGCTACCCCACAATGGCGGCCCGCGCCTTCACCTGCAACTGCTGGGACGATTGGAAAATCAGGACATCGGGCTCGAGGTAAGCAATCTGGTACCTAAAACAAGCTACACCGGATTCGGCGGAACCTGGCAGCTTCCGAATGCCGCCTTCACCGCGGCAGGCACATGGTCCTACGGATACGAATTTAACGGCAACTTTGTGGATGGGTTGTTCGTATTCAATACTTTGAAGACCCAACCCATCTTCGCCTGGAACGGCGCGACCGATTTCTTCAGTTATACCAACAGCAGCGCCGGCAACTATAGCGGTGGAACATGGAGCTACAGCGGCAACCTGTCTGTCGCCGGGTCCATCAGGGGGACAGGCAGTGTTACCGGCGCGACGATCAACGGGGAAGTTACTGTAGACGGCACGACCTATACCACTTTGAATGCGGCCTGGAGTGCCGCCGTTAGCCAGGCTAACGCAAGCGGTCAGAATCAGGCTGTGCGCCTGGGACCGGGGACTTTCCCGGTAACGGCAACCTTAACGGAACCCACGAATGGCACCTGTGTCAGCGTGCTGGGCTCCGGCGGAGCTACCGTAAATGCCGACAGCACTCAGATCGCGACCACGCTGACGGTACCGGGCTCGCTGGGAGGCGACTTATTCTATCTTGGCAACGGCGTGCAGGCGCAGGGGTGTACCTTTAAGGACCTGAACATCCTGGCGGGCGGCAATGCCACGCATGGCTTCGAGCTGCAGTGGTTTCGGGGCTTGCTGATCGATAACGTGACAGTGAATGACACCACTGCCGAGGGCATTCTGCTGGGCGAAGAGAATACCTCCGCGGGCCATCAGGCTAACTTCCTGCTGCGCAACGTGACGGTCAGTTACAGCAGCGCCGCATTTACCCCAGCGAATCGGTCGCAATACGGGATCCATCTGCTGAAGACCGCAATCGACAGCCATCTCGATGACATCGTGGTGCGGAACGCGCTGACCGCGGCTGTCTATAACGAGGGCACCGGCAACACGGGTTATCTGATCCACGGATTCGGTTATCCTTACACCTGCTCCTCTGCCCCCTGCGTGACCAATGCGTCGTCAGGGTCGGCTGCCAATGCGTCGTACGCGACGAACTACGTGGTCTACGACACGGGTGGCTCGGGCAGTGTGTGGACGGACACCTACGTTGACAGTCCGGCCATCGCAGGCTTCTATGTTGGAGCCAACGGTATTGAGGTTCATGGCGGCCATATTCAATGGCCCGATGTGACCAGCTTCCCGGCAGCGAACCTGGCCTATGTGGCTCCGTCGATCACTAATAACCTGCTGATTGCCGATGTGGATTGCCTGGAGATGGCGAACGGGGTCAACTGGATTACTTATGCTGGATCCTCGGGTAACCCACCGACCTACGCGAGCGTGCATCATCTTACAGGCTGCGGTAATTACTATCAGGCACTCGAAGATGCCGAAGTGACCGGTTATTCCAGCGGCGGCGCTAATGTCAATGATCCAAGTGGCGCAGTCCCGCGGGTGTGGTCTACTCCCGTGGCTTCGGCGGCGAGTTATCCGGCTTACGCCGCGCAAATGTATACCGGCTACCAGGGGGATGCCTTCCAGGCGCACTTTTCCGGCGTCAATCCGTTCTTCAATGTCACCTATCAGGGAACGATTCGGTCGAACGGAGGGATCGCGCTGGGCACCATCATCAACACGGCATCGACGCTGACACTTACGGCTGCGAACAAGAACGTAATCGCGAATGCCGCGAGCGGCGCACAGACCATTACGCTTCCCAGTTGTTACACGCCCCTGCTGGACAAGGCATCGCCGACGGGGCTCGAATTCACAATCGTCAAATCGGATACTTCTTCGAACACAGTGACGCTGCAGACGACGAGCTCCGAGCTGATCTATTCCTCGGGAACATCGGCGGCGACGATGGTGTTGTCCTCGCCCTCCACCCAGACTCTGGTCTGCGGGCCGGATTACAACTGGTACGTCGCGGGCAGCGCCGGTGCGACGGTTTCGGGCGGCGGTGTTGCTTCTTTCAACGGGCGCACGGGGGCGGTGGCCCCGGCGGCGAACGATTACAGCTTCAGCCAGTTGAGCGGGCAGGTAACGAACGCGCAACTTCCCGCCACGCTGACGGCCGCAACGACCGGGAATGCCAGCACTGCTTCCGCCCTGGCGGCGACACCCTCGCAATGCCCTACGGGCTATTACGCAACCGGCGTCACAGCCAACGGAACGGCGAACTGCCTGCAGTCCTGGCATTTCACCTGGTATGGAAATTTTGCGGGAACCTTCGGGACCTCGACAAACAATTCCCTCGGTGCAATCTGGTCCCCGAGCGCGGCGATCACGATGACGCGGCTGGACATCGCCATCGGGACAGCGCCTTCCGGATGCAGTACTTATCCGGTGATCGGAGTCTATGACAGCACTGCGTCCACCTGGCTCAAGTTAGTAACTCTTGCGTCCGGGACTTACAGTTACCGTAATGCGGTAAGCGGCGTGCCGATCGTTGCTGGACATAATCTGTCCATGGGCGTTCAGACGGCTGCGGCGGGATGCAGCACCAACGCCGGGTCGGCGCAATTGACGATGGAATACACCATGAACCAGTAATCGAAGGCGGACATGAATCTCGACTGGGGAAGCGCGGACCGGCCGGAACTGGTTCGTCTGGGCGGGGTGCTGGACGAGCCGTTTTCGGGACAACGGCAAGCCGGCGCGATCGCGCTGGCGCTGAAGGTGCTGCGCGTGAGAAGCCGGAGCGGAAAAACCATTCCCCTCGCGGCTAATCGCGCGCAGCGCGCTTACGAGGAGATGCGAGGGCAAAGCAACATCGTGCTCAAGGCCCGCCAGCTGGGCATAACAACCTGGGTGGCGGGTCAGTTCTTTCTCAAAACCATCACGCATCCAGGCACACTGACGATGCAGGTAGCGCACACCCAGGAGGCTGCCGAGTCGATCTTTCAAATCGTGCATCGCTTTTTGCGCTGCCTTCCGCCGTCGCTGTGCCGGGGAGCGCTGAAGACATCGCTCGTGAATGCGCGTCAGATTATTTTCCCGGGCATGGACAGCGAGTACCGGGTGGAGACGGCGGGGGCGCCGAATGCGGGCCGCGGGCTCACCATCACCAACCTCCATTGCTCCGAGGTGGCGCGGTGGCCAGGAGATCCGGCTGAGATCCTGCAGGGGCTGCGCGCCGGGCTGTCGCCCCAGGGCGAGCTCGTGCTGGAGTCGACGCCGATGGGCGCGGCAGGGTGTTTCTGGAAGGAGTGGCAGGATGCCGGGAACACGGGTATCGTGCGGCACTTTTTCCCCTGGTGGATGGAGGATGGCTATGTGACTCGCGCTGTGGAGGAGGATTCGCTGAACGAGATGGAGCGGCGATTAATGAGCGAGCTCAATCTTACTCTCGATCAGTTGGGGTATCGGCGGCAACTCCAGGCAAACTTCCGCGGCATGGCGAAGCAGGAATATGCCGAGGATCCGACGGAGTGTTTCCTCGCAAGCGGCGAGTGCATTTTCGATACCGCTTCGATCGATGCGCGGTTGCGGGAGGTCAAAGCGCCCCTGACCCAGCGGTCGAACGGACAATTGCACGTGTGGCTGGCGCCGATGGGAGACCGCGAATATCTGGTGGCCGCGGACCCGGCGGGCGGTGGCCTGGAGGGGGACTTCTCCGCAGTGCAGGTGATTGACCTGACCACCGGCCTGCAATGCGCGGAACTGCGTGGAAAGCTGAGCCCGCTGGAACTGGCTTACGAAGCATCCGCGCTGGCGCGGGAGTATAACAACGCGCTGCTGGTGGTGGAGCGCAACAATCACGGCTCAGGCGTGCTCGCGTATCTTGAGAGCGTCTGCCGCTATGAGCGGATTCATAAAATGGGCGATCTGAACGGCTGGCTCACGACGGCGATTACGCGGCCGCGCATCCTCGGGCGTCTGGGGTCCGCGCTGGTGGAGACGCCGGAAATCTTCAAAAGCGAGCGGCTCCTGCGGGAGTGCCGCAGCTTCGTGCGCCATGCCAGCGGCCGCGCGGAAGCGCAGGCTGGGGAACACGACGACTGTGTGATGGCGATGGCGATTGCGCTCGCGGTCCGTGAAGAGCGGCTCACGGGCGCAGCGTTCGACTAGCATAAGAAATCCGGAGGAGACGTGGCGGTTCAGATCGTGCAGCATATCCGCAGAATGCGAGGCGGCGCGCAAAGCCACCTGATGCTGGGCGAGGACGACAATGCCTGGGTGGTGAAATTCCGGAACAATCCCCAGCATTTGCGTGTTCTGCCCAACGAATTGCTGGCGACAAGGCTGGGCGCGCTGATCGGGCTGACGGTGCCGCACTGCGATGTGGTGGAGGTGACGCCGTGGCTGATCGAGCGCACCGCGGAGCTGGAGATGGACCTGGGGCAGCGGCGGGAGCGCTGCTCGGCGGGGTTGCACTTCGGGTCACAGCTGGTGGGCGGCCTGATGCCGGGTCATGTGGCCGATTATCTTCCCGAGGATCAACTGGCCGAGGTACGCAACCTGAGCGAATTCGCGGGAGCGCTGGTGCTCGATAAGTGGACCTGCAACTCCAACGGCCGGCAGGCGCTGTTTTACCGGAAAGGAAGGGAGAAGCGGTACAGCGCGACCTTTATCGACCAGGGCTTTTGCTTCAACGCCGGGGAATGGCGATTCATCGATGCTCCTTTGCGCGGTGTGTATGGCCGCAATGTGGTGTATTGGGACGTGACGGGATGGCCGAGCTTCGAGCCGTGGCTCAGTCGCATGGAGAAACTGGACGCGCAACCAATCTGGGAGATCGTCGAGACCATTCCGCCCGAGTGGTACCAGGGCGACGTTGCGGCTCTGGAAGGGTTGGTGAAGAAGCTGATCGAGCGGCGTTCGCGCGTCCGGGATCTGATCACGGAGTTCCGGGAATCGTCGCGGCAGCCGTTTCCAAACTGGGAGAGGGCGGCGAGCGAGGGGCGGGCGGGGCAGTTTGCGGGACGAGGATGGGGCGATAACGTAACTGGAAGGCTGATGTGAACGAACGTCTGCAATGTGAATTCAACCTGATCCGGTATGTGCCGGATCCGGTAAAAAACGAATTCGTGAACATCGGTGCGGTCCTGCGGGAGGCGTCGCATCCGGAAGCGGCGATGGTCCGCTTCACTCGCGACTGGGCCCGGGTGCGCTGCGTCGATCCGGACGCCGATGTCGGCATGCTGGAAGCTATGGAAACCGAGATGCGGCAACGCCTGCTGGAAAAGGGGCCGGAGACGACGCCGCTGCTGAAGACGATTGAAGATTCGTTCTCGCATCAGTTACAGATGACGGAATCGAAGGCGTGCCTCGCGGAAAACATGGCGGCGGAGATGGATCAGCTGATGCGTCTTTACGTGGAGCCGCGCACGCAGAAGGCGCGCCATGCGCTGAGCGGACGCCAGGCCATCGCCCGGAGCATGCGGATGCACTTCGAGCACGCGCGGGTGTGGGACCTGATGCGCAGGCGGATCGCCGTCTCAGCCTATACCCGCCCCGGCGATCCGCTGAAGATCGACTGCGGCTATCGTCCGAACGGTATCGTGCGGATGTTTCACGCTGTCTCGCTCGCGGGCGACGTGGAACTGGCCAAGGTGCTCGCCTTCTCGGCGCCTTCGCTGCGGTCGGGCGTGGCGCGGATCGAGAACGCCGAGCTCGAGCTGACGGCCATTGTGGAACCTCTGCGCAACGGCAACGGGGAGGTCGATAGCGGCCAGGACGCCGTCGACCAGTATCGCTTTGGAGTGGAGACGATGGAAACGCAGCAGATTCGCGTGCTCACGGTCAACGATCTTGATCGCGTAGCCGAAACGGCGAAGAGGGAATTGCGGGTGTAGCGATATCCGTACCAGGGTTTACGAGGGGCATGGCTACGCGCCATGCCTTTTCTTTTGCAACAAGGAAGACGGAGGAGACGTGAAGATCAGAGAGCAATGGAAAAACGCGCTGGCGCTTCTGGGCGCGGGACGGGGAGAAGCCGGGCGCAGGCAGGAAACGGCGCAACGAAAAACGTTGGCCTTGCCGTCCGTACTGTCCCCGTATTCCTTCCCCGCGAAGGTGCTGCCCAAACCGACGCCGGCGAATCTGCGCAAATTTGCGGAGACGCCTGTGGTGCGCCGCGCGATCAACCTAATCAAGGATCGCGTGGCCAGCATGGACTGGCAGGTGCGGCTGAAGCGCGACCATGACCCGGAAAAAGTCGCCTTCGCGGAGAAGCGCGCGAAGACTCTGCGGCGGTCGCTCGAATTCCCCAACGCTGCGGATTCGTTTCGGACGCTGATCGAGCAGGCCATCGAGGATGCGCTCGTCGGCGGCTTCGGCGCGATCGAGATGGAGCTGACCGGCAATTCGGCGAAGCCCTTCGAGCTGTGGGCGGTCGACGGAGCGACGATTCGCATCGACCCGAAGTGGGATGGCAACGCCGAGTCGGTGCGCTTTGCGCAGGCCACAGGACTGATCGGAACCGATGCGGTGATCCCGCTCCAGGACAACCAGCTGATCTATGTGCGGATGAATCCGCGCAGCTACACGCCCTTTGGCCTGGGGCCGCTCGAAGTCGCCTTCGAGACGGTGAACGCGTTCCTCAGCGCTCACCGGTTCGCCGGGAAACTGGCCAGCAATGCGGTGGTGCAGTATGCGCTGTGGCTGAACGAAACGACGCCCGCCCAGCACGAACGGCTCATCCGCTGGTGGCAGGACGAGATCGAGGGCACCGGCCGGGTCCCGATCCTCAGCAGCGAACAGAAGCCGGAGGTGCTGCGCTTTGCCGCCGGCACCGACGCCGATCTGCGGCTCACGTGGCAGGAGTTTTTGATCCGCATGGTGGCGAATGCGTTCTCTCTGCCGCCGGTGCTGCTGGGGCTCGAACAGGACGTTAACCGGTCGACGGCAGAGTCGCTGCTGGACGAGGCATTTCACAGCGCCATCGTGCCGCTGGCAAAACTGATCGCCGAACATCTGACGCGCGACCTCTTCGCCAAGCGTCTGGGGTGGGGGGAGTTCGAGTTCGTCTTCAACGATCTGGATACGACCGACGAGATGCAGGAGGTGGAGATGCAGACCGCGCTGCTGGCGGCTGGGGTTCTCACCGTGAACGAAGTACGCGGCATGCGCGGCCTTGCGCCGCTGCCCGACCCGGGAGCGGACCTCGCCCTGAAAGACGGGGCCATGAAAGACGGGGCCCAAAAAAACGTGGCCGTGAAAAAGGAGGATAACGTCACAACGACGATTACAAATCGGGGAATTCAGGCATGACGGGAGACCCAATGAAACTGGAAGCCATGGCAGTAACGCTGCCGGAGGTGGCAGGCCATCCCAATCGCGCTCCCTTTTGGGGAGTGCTGACGCTGGTGGACGAGCCGAGCACCAAGCCGCCATCGGGAGCGCGCGGGCATCGCGTGATCCTCACGCGCAGAGCGGCGCTGGCCGCGCTGCCTTCCCTTCTGGGGATGGCGGTGGATTATGCGCCGTCCTGGGATGGGCACGATGCTCGCCGGAAATGCGGCATCATCACCCACGCCGATGTGGAGGGGCCCCGGCTTCAGGTCGCGGGCTATCTCTTTGCGAAGGATTTTCCCGAGGTCGAGCGGCAGATGCGGCAAAGCCTGCCCGGCGTCATGGGGATGTCCTGGGAGCTCGCCGATGCCCATGTGGAAGACATGCGGGCGGAGATCTGGACGCTGACGCGGGCGACCTTTACCGGCGCGGCCATTCTGCTGCGCGAGAAAGCAGCGTATCGCAACACCTCGTTCGAGCTGGGAAGCTCGCGCTGCCGCTCGACGATCGGCCGGCCCGCTCTTCCGGAGCGGGTCAACGCGGGCGCGGCCAGGCACCACCGGGAGGGAGCAGGCTTAACCCTTCCGAAGCAGGCAACAAGAAAGGAGCAAACATGGAATCACAGACAGGCGAAAGCATGGTAACGCTGAGCGAAGGACTGGAGCAGATGGAAGCTCGCATCGGAGCTCGCATCGAAGCCGCAACCGCGCTCTTCGAACGGGCGGTCACGCTGCTCGATGAGCGGGAGAGCGAAAGAAGCGGAGAGGTGCGGAAGATCGTCGCCGCCGTCGAGACAAATGCCGCGACCAGCCGCGAGGCCGAGCTGCAGAAGAAGCTCGAAGCCGCCGAGCAGCAGATTGCGGAGCTGCGGGCCCAGATCGAAGCCGAGATCGAGACCCAGGTCGGAGCCCGGATGGAGACGAAGCTCGAGACGCAGCCGAAATCTGCGCGCAAGACCGTTCCCGCGGCGACTGCGCAGTTTCTGGCCAAGCAGGGGATCTCCTCGCTCGAGTCGCTTGAAGCGGGCGCCCTGGACGCGGCGCTGAGCGGGTTGAACCTCGAACAGCGCATCGCGGTGAAGGCGCAGTTGCTGCGCTCCGGCGTGGTGAGCTGATCGCGCATCCCGCACCTGAACCTGAGCCGGCCTGAGCGCCGGCTTTCTTGTTGCAAACAGATTTTCTTCATGAAAGGTAGCTATGACAGCCAATTTTCTCGACATCCATTCCGCGGCGGATTACATCGGGCCCGGCGCGATTGAAGTCCCTCTCTATCAGACCGAGATCCTCGACATCGTCCGGCGCCGCAATCTCTTCGGGCAGCGCATCAAGCAGGTTCCCGCTACGGGACATCCGTCGCGCTACTTCGAGCAGACCGCGATTCCGAACCCCTCGACCGCCGGCTTCGTCGATCCGCGCAACATCGTCGCGCCCGTGGTTACGCCCACGCGGGTCGAGCGCAGCGTGCCGCTGAAGGCGATCGTCGCGCAGCTCAACTACAACCTGTTTGACATGGAGCTGGGATCGCAGCAGAAGCAATTCGCCTATCTGCAGGCGAAGGACCTGGTGGACACGATCGATGGCGTAATGCTCGCTCATGATGTCGCCCTGTGGAATGGCAGCGACACTTCGCTGAGCACGCCGACCACGATGCAGTATTTCGGGGCGGCCGGGCAGATCGCCGCCGGTGGCAACACCACGACGATCGCGACCACGGCGAGCATCACCGACGGCCTCAAATCGACGATCGCGCTGATGTGCGCCAACACCAGCTTCGCAGTGCGGCCAACGGCCATCTATGCGAACCCGGTGTTGCTCGATCTGATCGATCGCGAGATGAAGTCGGAGTTCAACGTCGTCCTGAACACGAAGGAAATTGCGGCCGGCTTCACGGTGAAGATGCTGACCACCCAGGCCGGCGAACTGCCGTTGATCCCGGAGTGGTCGCTGGCCTATACCGGCACTCCCGGTACCGGCAATGCGGTGCTTCCGGCCTATATCGTCACCGAGGACCTGATCGAGTACCACTGGCTGAGCGACCCCAATCCACGCGTCTTCCAGCTCGGATTGCCCGGCTCGCTCGCTTCGCAGCATGTGGTCGTGAAGTTCGGCGCACCCGTGGTCAAGGGCGCCAGCTACGCGCACTATCAGGTGCTCGTCGACCGGTAATCGAGAGCGGCACGCCGGTTAGTTAGACTTCGGTCGGCTAAGAACCGGTCGGCTAAAGAGCGGCCAGCGGAAGGCAAACCAGCCCCGCTGGCCGCTGCTGACCGTCTCGCTCGCTCGCTTTTTGCTGACCGGTTTGCCGCTAACCGGCTTTTCGCTAACCGCTTTTTCGCTAACCGGTTCATCGCTGACCGGTTTTTCGCTAACCGCTCTTTCTCTACGGAGACTTCATGAGTACCTATCTTCAGCCAACTGAATACCAGACGTACGGCCTGGCTTCCGATGTCACCGATGACTGGATCGCCGTCGCGTCGTCGCTCATCGACAGCCACTGCCGCCGCGCCAGCCTTAACCCAACGCAGTACACCGAGCGTCTGCGCATTGTGGAGGGCTCGCAGACCGCAAGGCTGAGTCATCTGCCGCTGGCGCCGATCGCCCCGGCCACATTGCCGTTCGTCTCGATCCAGGCGCGCTACGCAAAACCGCGGCGCGGCCAGATTGTCTATCCGCTTCAGGAAGAGGTGCTCTGGGCCTTTTCCCTGCCCGGCGCATGGACCACCGTCGATCCCTCAACGGTGGACTTTGTCGCCGACACCGGAGAGCTGATTTTCCCGCTCAACATTCTGGGCCTGCCCTATAACGAAGTTTTGGTCACCTACACAGCCGGACTGGCCACGATTCCCAGCGCCGTGAAGTGCGCCTGCGCGCAGATCGTGAAGAACGCCCAGGCCACGCCCGGCCTGAACGTGAAGTCTTCGAAGGTCGACACCCTGCAGCTGGAGTATTTCTCCGGCGCGCTCATCGATCCGACCGTCCAGTCGATGCTCAGGCCCTGGGTTTCCGTGAGGATGGGATAGCCATGGCCGACCTCAGCACTCAGAATCCGTGCGGCCTGGCGCAGCGCGTCGCCACCGCGCTGTTGCGCGCCAATGGCGGCACAACCGCCTGTCTGCAGATGCCGCCGCTCGCGGGGGACGCGACGAATGCCGGCCAGATCGGCCTCGACGCGCCCGGTTTCCTTTCGCTGCCGCTTTCGCCGGCGCTCTTCCGCAAAGCCCGCGTGGCCATGGAAGACGGACAACTTCCGAAATATGAGCTGCTCGTTTCCGCCGATGCGGTCGCCGCCCAGGTAACCCAGCTCCAGCTCAGCTCCGCCCAAGCGCTGTTTTCGATGGCCAGCGGAGTCGTCGTTGCCGGAAAGCTCTTCCTCATCGAGGCGGCTTCTACTTCGCAGAGCCAGGGCCAGGTGTATTTGTACCGGCTGCTGTTACAGGAAGCCTCCGGCGACTGGCCGATGTAAGCCGGCTCAGCTTCCATTTAACTCTGTGCGCCACCTTCCGACGCCAATATCCCGGATATGTAACCGAGTGAGTGACTTGTTATGCAAAATGCGAAAGATACGTTCTACATCACGCTGCGCAACCGTCTGGCGACGGTGAACCCGTCTCGCACCATGGTGCTGCGAGCGGTTACGCGTCCCGGCATCCTGGTTCAGGAGGCCGAGGCTCCCATGCCGCAACCCCAGCTGGACGCATTCGCGCTGAGCTGGACCGGTCTCGCGGCCGACCTGCAGATGCCCGCGATCCTGGCGCAGATGGGCTGCGAAATCCAGTACAGCACCGCTGGCACCCAGACCAACGGCGGCCTCGATCGTGGCCGCGCGCTCGAAGAAATGGACTACGAGGTACTGAAGCTTTTGTATCCGTACTCGGCACAAAAGATGAACTACACGCAGAATCCCGCAACCGCCATGGAGACCATGGTCTTCTGGTCCGAACCTGAGTTCGGTCCGGTCGTCACCCTGCGCGATCGTCTCAGCCGCACCGCCAAAGTTACCGTCTTCGCTTATCAGGAGCAGGGAGAACAATGACCACACCCGTCGTCACCCCCATGCCCGCATTGCCGCCCACAGGCAGGTCCGTGCGCGCTTATTTCGCGCCTGTCGATCGCGTTCACGGATCGCCCACGCTTTTCGATCCTTCGGTGAATGGGCGATTTGCGGCCGGCACGCCACCGGCGCCCTGGATTGAGCTCGGCTGGATTGAGGACTTCGCGCGCAAATCCACCAGCAAGTTCGGTGAACTAATCACCGGCAGCCCTGGCACAACGCAATTCCAGGTACGCGAGACCGTCGACGCCACCGTCTCCTTTCGCTTCAAGACCTGGAGCAAGCTGTCGATGGCCCTTGCCGCCGGCTCGCAGCACATGAACCTCATCGTGCCCGCAGCGGGCTCGCCCGCGAACGGCTCCGGCAGCAAAGGCGTCACGCCGGTCAACCTCGCCACAGGATCGACTGCGACTTTTCTGGCGCTCGCCGCTTCCGATGCCGCCGGGTTTTCAGCCGGCTCACTGGTCACCGTCGACGTTGACTACGCCGCTCAGACCGGCTATGTAGGCAGCGGCGTCTATGCGGCCTATGTGACCAGCGCGAGCGCCGTGAACAGCGATCCGGACTACATCCGCCGAGTTTCATTCAACGTTGCGCGTGTCGCGTCGGTTGCATCCGCCGGCACAGTGACCGGCTTGCAGCTGGCGCAGCCGCTCATCGCCGGCGTTCCGGCTGCTGCCATGCGCGTCCAGCCTATCTCCGGCTTTGTCGATCGTGAGGGCGGCAGCTTTTTCCAGGAATGGTCGGCGCTCTTCCTCATCGATGGCGACCAGGGCGAGCGCATTCTTTTCCATTATCCGCGTCTGCAATCGATGGCTGGACCGGCCGAGAGCGCCTCTGCGCTGGCCGCGCCCATCGAGCGCATCGCCCTCAGCGCTTCTTTCCGAGCGCTGCCTGTCACCGACCCCAATGACGGCGAACAGGTCGTCTGTTTCCGCAGCTTTTTGCCCAGCCCTGTGACCCTGGTCTGACCCGAGGAGGCCGAATTGAAACTCACCATCGATAACTACGACGGCAACGGCCCAGTGGACTACACCGGTTCTGTTGTTGCCGGAAGGCCTTTTCGCATTCTGCGCAGCCTCAACGAACCAGTCAGCTGCGCAGTAACTCTGTCGCCTGCTCAGGGCCTCGCCATGCCTGCACGCAACGGGCGCATGATCGTCGCCGACGATAGCGGCAACATTTTGTTTACGGGTTACGTCGCCGCCGAACCCGCGCTTGAGCTCGCCGGCCAGGGGACGATGGGCGCAGTTTACCAGGCAGCCGTCTCCGCCATCAGCGACGAAATCCTGCTCGATCGCCAGGTCATTCCGCAGAGCGGCCCCATCTACGGCGCGTCAGCCGGAGAGGCTCTCGAGGCAATGCTGGCGCGTACCGGCATCCAGAACATCACGACGTTGGTTGCGGCGGCCACGGCGAGCGTATCGGAGTTTCAGGCGGACAGCAATCGCACATGGGCCGAGAATGCCGCTGCACTTGCCGCCGCCGCCCGCAGCGCGTATTTGCTGATGAATGGCACGCTCACCATGACTCCGGTCGGCACTGTCACGCATTCGCTGAGTGAGTCTCAGGGCACTCTGTCGCTGAGCGCATTCCAGGCCTCGACGGTTAAGGCGCTGGCCAACGACGTCACGGTCTGTGGTGACCTGGAACCGAGCGCCTACGTCACCGAATTCTTTCAGGGCGACGGCACGACGGTTCTCTTCGATCTCACTGAGGAGCCCTGGATGCCTCCTTCGTCGAGGACGAAGCCGCTGAACGACAGCTTTCAGGGGCCTTCCATCAACACGCAGATCTGGAACATCGAGGATCCCGGCGCCGCGCTCACGCTCACTTCCGCCGGTCTAACCTGCGGAGGCGGGGGTACTAACCTCGGCAGTGTAGTGCTGTCCGCTATCTCGAACCTCGAGTTGGGCGGCGGCCTGATCATCGAGGCCGGTGGCGTTCAATTCGGCCAGAACACATCCGGCATCGTCAACGGTCTTTTTAGCGCAGGCGAAACCGGTCTGTCCGCCTGTGTTGCCGGTTTTCAGATCAGCCAGGTCGACTCCGCCACCACCATCGCTCCGATCGTGAACGGAACCGTCGCCGGCAGCAGTTTTATAGCCGTCGCCGGGCATTTGTACACGTTACGGTTACGTTTCTACGCGAACGATATACAGCGAATCCTGCAATCCTATTATGTCGTCGGCGCGAACAATGCGCTCCAATTGTTCGGGTCGAATCTGCTCCCTGCCTTCGCCAGTATCGTCTTCGAAGTGCAGGACACTACGAACGGAATCGCCGGCGCGCCCACCGTGCTTTACTCAGGCGCCGACGCCACACCCGCGCCGTATTGCCTGTTTGCGCCGCTGAACGGCGGCTATCTGCAATGCAGCATCGGAAATATCACCGTGCAGCAGCAGGGGCCAATCTGGGTGATGAGCACGCCCGCTGGCGGCTCGCCGATTGTGCGCCGCCTGGGAACAACCGCGCAGGGTGCCGACTGCACGATCGAACGCAACGGCAAACTGCGTTTCTATTCCGCAAGCACGCCGCAAGCCGGCGAAGTGATCGCGGTCTCCTACCGCACCAGCCGCCGCTCGGTCGCTCGCCTGGCCAGCGCCGGCAGCATTGCCACAGAGAGTAATGGTGGCAAGCTGCCTGGAACCGCCTGCTGGATCGGCTCCGTCACCAGTCCCGCCCCGCGCAGCTCGGCGGATTGCGAGAACGCCGCGAGCGCCATCCTCGCCCTCTCCACCAGCCGCGCAGCCGCGTGGTCCGGCAAGTACACCGAATGGAATGCTGACCAGCAAGGCGATGTGTGGCCCGGAGACGTGCTCGCCGTCGCATCGGCGTCGGCCGGCGTTACCGCCAGTCTCGTCGTTCGCTCTGTTCAGGTGGACCTGGCCACCACAAAACCCGCCCTCGCGAAATACACGCTCTCTTTCGCCAACGACTGGGCCGATGACCTTGCCATCAAGACATCCTCCAGCGTGCCCGTCGACGCGTGGCTGCCGCAGCAGCCGGAGACGGCGACGCCTCTCGCTAGCCTGAACGCGCTGGCAATCACTTCCGTCACCGGCAGTGCGATTCAAATTGCCGCGGGAGTAGCGGTTCCCACCGGCGGTGGATTCGAGGTTCGGCGCCGCGACTGGTCGTTTACGCCAGGTCCCGGCCCTGACCTCGTCCTGCGCTCGCCCGTACCGAACTTCACCATCCCACGCCAGGCGGCCATGGAGCAGTACTACATCCGCATGTATGACGGATCGAAGCCCCCGAACTACTCGCGCTTTTCAAGCGCCGTGTTCGTCAATCTGCCGCTCAGCAGCTAGCCGGGGTTGGTAGTGAATTGCCTCTGTTGCTACTTGCTGCTACTGGCTACCGGCTACTGGCCGGGAACAATCTTTCACCCATAGGAATCTCCACCATGACCGACTTTGAAGCGCAGGTACTCGCCGACCTGTCCGTACTGAAGAATCAAATGAAGACCCTCGTCGGCGACGGCAACTCGGGGCGCATCGGATCGATTGAGCAGCGCGTCACGCAGCACGAAGAGCGCTTTCAAAGCGCCAGAGGATTTGCGATCGCGATTGGCGGCCTCATTACCCTGATTCAGTTCATCGTGGATTTTCTGCGGCGCAAGTGAGGCGCCAATCCAATGCCGCCGGAGCCAACGCGATAAAATCGACCTCGATGAAACAGACGCCTCTCGTCGCCGTGGTCATGGGATCGAAGAGCGATTACGAAACCATGGCGCCGGCCGTCGAGATCCTTCGCGAGTTCGCTGTCCCTTACGAAGCGCGCGTAGTCTCCGCCCATCGCACACCGGATCTTCTCTTCGAGTACGCCTCGCAGGCCGAATCGCGCGGCCTGCGCGTGCTCATCGCCGGTGCGGGCGGGGCGGCCCACCTGCCCGGCATGCTGGCATCGAAGACTCTGGTGCCGGTGCTCGGCGTGCCCATCCCCGCAACCATGCTCCAGGGTATCGATTCGCTCCTCTCCATCGTGCAGATGCCGAAGGGCGTCCCGGTGGGAACCCTGGCCATCGGCCGTCCAGGCGCAGCCAATGCAGCCCTGTTCGCTGTCGAGATTCTCGCCACCACCGATCCCGGTCTCCGCGAGCGCTTGCGCGCCTGGCGCGAAGCCCGGACCAAAGAAGTCCTCGGCTCGGAATTGCCGGCGCAGGATTTGCCCGAATGACGGCGATCCTTCCCGGAGCGACCATCGGCATACTGGGTGGAGGGCAGCTCGGCCGCATGGTCGCCATGGCCGCTCGCTCTCTCGGGTACCGCATTCACGTCATGGATCCCGATCCCTCCTGTCCCGCGCGCTTCGTAGTCGATGCGTGTTTCGAGGGGACGTGGGACGATGCCCGCGCGGCCGCCGATCTGGCGCGTGGCTGCGATGTAGTGACGCTCGAAATTGAACAGGTTTCGATCGCCTGCCTTGAGGCGGCGGCAAAATATGCGCCGGTGCGGCCTTCTGCCGAGCTGCTCTACGTGATCCAGAATCGCATCCGTCAAAAGACGTGGCTCCGCGAACGAGGATTTCCGCTCGGACCATGGCATGCCGCGCGATCGGAACATGAATTAGCCGAAGCCGTCTCCGCGCTGGGCGGCCGCTGCTTCATCAAGAGCGCCGAGGGTGGATACGACGGACGCAGCCAGGTCCGCATCGGCACTGGCGGTTCCTCCAGCTACGGCGAAGAACCAACCGCCTCCGATGCTTGGCTGCTCCTCGGCCGCCAGCCATGCGTCGTCGAGCAGGCTCTCGACCTCGATCGCGAGATATCCGTCATGGTCGCGCGCTCGCCGCGCGGCGAAACAAAAAGTTTTCCTTCCGCCACCAATCACCACGAGCATCAGATTCTGGTGTGGAGCGTGATTCCGTCGCTCGTGCCTCCTGAGGTGGAAGCGAGAGCGCAAAAACTCGCATGCGACATTGCGGATTCGTTCACGCTCGAAGGCCTGCTCGCTGTCGAAATGTTTCTGACCACCAGCGGCGATCTGCTCGTGAACGAGCTTGCCCCGCGCCCGCACAACAGCTACCACGCCAGCGAGCGCGCCTGCGTTACAAGCCAGTTCGAGCAATGCGTGCGCGCGGTTTGCGATCTGCCCCTCGGAGATGTCTCTGTGGTGCAGCCGGCCGCTATCGCCAACCTGCTGGGCGATCTCTGGCTCGATCGTGCGGGGTCCGTGGAGAGCGAAGGGCGAGGAGGTGGCCACGCGCCGCATTTCGACCGGGCCCTGGCCATTCCGGGCGTTCGTGTCCATCTGTACGAAAAACACCAGCCGCGCAAAGGCCGCAAGATGGGGCACCTTTCAGCGGTTGGCTCCACGCCGAAAGAAGCCGTGGAGCGCGTGCTGGAAGCGCAGTCGCGGTTGTAGGCAGGCGGCTCGATGTTATCGAGCTCGATAACATCGCTAAGCGTCGATTTATCAAATACCAGCAAAAACACGGGCGTGGGGGGGGTGTCTCCGCGCTGAGTGGAGAGCATTCCAGTCTGCCAAGCGCATTCCGATGTGCGGGATGCCGCCTGCGACGTATGCTAACCTTACCCATCTGGAGAAGGCATGCGTTACAGTATCGAATTCGATCAGGAAGAAGACGGACGATGGATCGCCGAAATCCCCGAACTGCCGGGCGTGATGGTCTACGGTGCGACGCGGGACGAGGCTCAGAGCAAGGTGGAAGCTCTTGCCTTGCGCGTCATCGCTGATCGAATCGAGAGTCAGGGGACCAGGGCCGATCACGTCGAGTTCGTTGCTTGAGCCAGTGGCCCAGCACACAGGCCAGGCGAGTGTTTCGCGCTCTTGAAAGAATCGGCTGGACGGAAAATCCGGGTCATTCCAAAGGCGGATCACATCGCCGTCTCGTTCGTCCGGGCCTTCCCGAGGGCTACGTGTGGGCGTTTCATGACTCGGAAGAGATCGGGCCGAGGATGCTGGCGCGAATCGCGAAGAAGACCGGCCTGAAGCCATCCGATCTTTAGCATTCTCCCAATAGCGATAAGCCAGTAGCGGCATGGCGGCGGCGGCCCATGCGCAGCGACTTATCTCAGACCTCCCTAGCCGATGTCTTCGTTCCACCCTTCGAGATACTTCTTGACCTCGGCCATGAATTTGCCTGCGTCGGCGCCGTCGATGATGCGGTGGTCAAAGCCGAGCGTCAGGTGCAGGAAGTGGCGGATGGCAATGGAATCGGTTCCGTCCTCGCTGGTCACCACGGCTGGCTCTTTGAGCAGGCCGCCGACGCCGAGGATCGCGCTTTCCGGCTGATTGATGATCGGCATTCCGAACTGCTCGCCGAAGATGCCTGGGTTGGTGATGGTGAAAGTGCCGGAACCGACTTCGTCGGGCTTCAGCTTCTTGCCGCGCGCGCGTTCCGCGAGGTCCGCGATGGCGCGAGCGATGCCGAGGAAGTTTTTCTCCTCGGCTTCCTTGATCACCGGCACGATCAGTCCCCATTCGAGCGCCACGGCGATGCCGATGTTGATGTGCGGGTGGTAGCGGATGGCCTCGCCCTCCATCGATGCATTAACGATGGGCATTTTGCGCAGCGTGGCAATGACGGCGCGCGTGATGAACGGCATATAGGTGAGCTTGACGCCGTTGCGCTGCTCGTATTTGTTCTTCTCTTTCTCGCGCAGCTTGACGATGCGCGTGAAGTCGATCTTGAAGACGGTGTGGACGTGGGGGCTTGTGCGCTTCGATTCCGTCATGCGCTGCGCGATGATGGAGCGCATCCGCGTAAGGGGGACGAGCTCGCCTGGAATGGGAGCGGCCGCCGGCGCTGCGGGCCTGGACACTGGCGGAGCGGCGGGTTTGGACGCCGCTGCGGCCGCGGCAGGAACAGGCTGGGCGGACGGACCCTTCTCGAGGTGCGCCAGAATGTCTTCCTTCGTGACGCGACCGCCCGCGCCCGTGCCCTGGACGGCGCTGAGGCTTACATTGTTCTCGCGCGCAATCTTGCGCACCAGCGGGGATGAGCGCACATGCTCCGCTTCCGTCGCGGCAGCTGGTTCGGGCTCGGAGACGCTCACTGCCGGGGCTTGCGCCTTCGGCGGAGTCGTGACGGGGGCAGCAGCCGCTGGGGCCGCCTCTCCGGACCCGCCGATCACGGCCACCACCGAGTTGATCTGCGCCGTCTCCCCGGCGGGAATCTTGATCTCGGTCAGAATGCCTGCGGCGGGCGAGGGAATCTCCGCGTCGACCTTGTCGGTTGAGATTTCAAACAGCGGCTCATCGCGCTGCACAGAGTCGCCCACCTGCTTCAGCCATTTAGTGATGGTGCCTTCAAAGATGGACTCGCCCATCTGCGGCATGATGACGTCCTGGCGTGGGCCGGGAACAGCGGACTTGGCTTCGGCCGGCGGCTTCTCCTCTTTCGCCGCCGCGGCTGAAGCTTTTCTGCTATCCGCCTGGGTTGTTTCGACTTTTGCGGGCGCCGGTGGAGCGGCGGAAGCACTGGCAGCTGGAGCCTTCCCATCGCCGATCACGCCAACCACGGCGTTCACCTGCACCGTTGAACCTTCGCCCACGCGAATCTCGGTCAGCACGCCAGCTGCTGGAGACGGAATCTCGGCGTCCACCTTGTCCGTTGAGATCTCGAACAACGGCTCATCGCGCTGCACGCTGTCGCCCGGCTTCTTGAGCCATTTCGTGATCGTGCCCTCGAAGATTGACTCGCCCATCTGGGGCATCAGTACGTCGGTTGGCATGGATAGTTTTCTCCGCTACAGATGGGTCGCAGGCGATGCACGTCGTTCGAAAAACCCGCAAGCATTCGCAAAGATCGATTATAAATCCGCGTGGGCGGCGGCAGCCTTTTCTGCTGGCGCGATCAAATCCGTCACTGACTCGAGCCACAGGACCTGCTGGCGGAAGACGTGGCCGAAGTGCCGCGCTACGGAATTTCGCACCGCGCCCATTGCCGGTGGCGGATCGGCTTCGCGCTCAAGGCTGGTCACCTCGCGATCGGTGATTCCACACGGCACGATCAGCTCAAAGTCGCGAAGGTCGGGATTCACGTTCAGGGCGAAGCCATGCGACGTAATGCCGCGAGCAATGTGAACGCCGATGGCAGCGATTTTCTTTTCGCCAATTTTACTTTCCCGGCTGGAACCTCCGGGCACCGTCCAGACGCCGGTGCGCCCGGCAACCCGCGAAGTCAGCACGCCGAAGTCGCCGCAGGTGCGGATCAACGCCTCTTCCATCAGCCGCACGAACTCGACCGCTCCCAGACGAGGGTTGAAACTGCGCAGATCGAAGATTGGATAGCCGACCAGCTGACCCGGTCCGTGATAGGTGACGTTGCCGCCGCGATTGATCTCGTGAATCTCGACGCCGCGATAGGCAAGGAATTCGTCGCTGGCAAGAATGTTCGCACGGCTGGCATTGCGGCCCAGCGTCAGCACCGGGGGATGTTCCAGCAGGACGAGGGTGTTGCCGATGCGGCCTTCGTGCCGGGCTTCTACGAGCTGGCGCTGCAGATAGAGACCTTCGCTATAACCGACTCGGCCGAGCTGGAGCAGGTTGAGGATCATTGTTTTTTACCTGGAGAAGGAAGCGATAGTCCGCGGCAAATCTTTCGGGCTAACAGGTCAGCTATCTCCGTGTGACGCGGGATGGCTTCCATCTGCCCAGTCTGCGGATTGACCCAGAGCGAATGCGAACCGCCTTCTCGCTTCAGGTAGCAACCGTGAAGACGAAGATGCCGGAGGAGACTTTCGCGTTTCACTGAACAGTTACGATGTCACGGACCGCATTGTCCGGAATGCCGCGTAACCCGTCCTCACGGCGGTCCTCAAGAATGAGTTGAATGGCCGAAGCCAGATTCCCTCGGCATTCTTCCAACGTGCGCCCCTGGCCGTTTGCGCCGGGAATCTCAGGCGACCACGCCACAAACCAATCGCCGTCTTGCTCAATGACGGCCGTGAATTCGTTTCGCATACCTCATTCCTCCCTGACGACAAGAGTTCAAATCGCTAAACGTTGATCGCCAGCCCCTCAACGCTGCCGAAGCCGTCCAGCATCGCTTCCGCCAGCGTCGGGTGAGCATGGATGGTGAACATCATCTCCTCCACCGTCGCTTCCAGTTCCATCGCCGTCACCGCTTCGGCGATGAGTTCGGTTGCCTGGGGGCCGATGATGTGGACGCCGAGAATCTCACCGTATTTCGAATCGGCAACGACTTTGACAAAGCCCTCGTGCGAGTTGACGATCGAGGCCTTCGAGTTCGCGGAGAACGGAAACTTCCCGACCTTCACCGTGTAGCCCTTCTCTTTGGCCTGCGCTTCGGTCAGGCCCACGCTGCCGATCTGCGGCTCGGTATAGGTGCAGGCTGGAATGCGCTCCCGCCGCACGGGCCGCGCATATTTGCCGGCGATCTTTGCCGCCACCACCATGCCTGCCATCGCTCCCACGTGGGCCAGTTGCGGCAGTCCAGCTACGATGTCGCCAATCCCATAGATGCCCGGTTCCTCGGTCTGCATCCACTCGTTGACCTTGATGAAGCCGCGCTCGGGCCTGATCTTCGTGGTCTCGAGGCCGATGTTCTCGGTGCGCGGTGCGCGGCCCACCGCGACAAGAACCTTCTCGGCTTCCTTCACGACCTGCTTGCCGTCGGAGGCGGTGAAGGTGACCTTCGCTCCGGTTTTGGTCTTCTCGACCTTTTCGACTTTTGCGCCCACATTAATATCGATGCCGCGCTTCTTGAACGATCTTGCCAGTTCCTTGCTGACTTCTTCGTCTTCGTTCGGCACTACGCGCGGCAGGAACTCGATAATGCCGATCTCCGAGCCGAAGCTGCGAAAGATCGAGCCAAACTCCACACCCACCGCGCCGGCGCCGATAATCGCCAGCGATTTTGGGATTTGCTGGATGGAGAGGATCTCAATATTGGTCAGGATGGTTTCGTCGGCCGTTAATCCCGGCAACATTTTCGCGTCGGACCCGGTCGCGAGGATCAGGTTTTTCGCCTGAACAGTCGTTGTGGTCTTGCCTTCAACGGCGATCGTCAGGACGCCGTTCTTCGCCGGGCCGGTCAGCTTGCCGTATCCGCTCACGACCGTGACCTTGTTCTTGCGCATCAGGAAGTCGAGGCCCTTGGTGTGCTTCGTGATGATTTGATTCTTACGGTCAAGTACAGCCTGCCAATTCACCTTGCCCTCGCCCAAGCCGTCGATACCGTATTCCTTTGCATGTTTCAGGTAGTCGTAGACCTCGGCATTAAAGAGCAGCGACTTGGTCGGAATACAGCCCCAGTGCAGGCAGGTACCGCCCAGCTTGTCTGACTTCTCGATCAGCGCGACCTTCAGCCCATATTGCCCCGCGCGGATCGCGGCGGTATATCCGGCGGGTCCGCCGCCGAGAATTGCAACGTCGTATATCGTCTCTGCCAAGGAATGCTCCGTTCAGATAGTTGAGGCCCTCGCGTAGTTGGGTCCATGGTGCAGCCAACGAGAGAACGTGTCGCCTCTCAAACTCTTTATTGTACGTGGCACATTCATCGTGGAAGATGCGCGGACCCACGGCAAGGATTCTGCGCGGCGTTATTTCCTCTTTCGGTCTCGGGGTGTCTGGGCGATGCTACAGGCATGAGCGCCGTTTCTCAGCCCGTGCGAATCCAGGTGGAAGAGTACCTGGCCACCAGCTACCGTCCCGACTGCGACCACGTGGGTGGCGCGATTGAGCAGAGAAACGTGGGCGAGTTCGATCACTCTTTCCTGCAGGGGCTGCTTTTCCGGCTCTTCTATGAAAATCGAAAAGCCTGGAAAACCCGCGTTTCTCCCGAACAGCGGATTCGGCTGGGTCCGCGCAAGGTTCGCGTTCCGGATATCTGCGTCATGCGCAGCAATACTCCCAAAGAACAGGTGGTCATACATCCGCCGCTGATCTGCATTGGAATCCTCTCGCCGAAAGACACGCTTCGCAAGATGCGGGTGAAGGCAGACGATTATCTCGACTTCAAAACAGAGCAGGTGTGGATCATCGATCCGGGATTACGCAAAGGTACGTTTGCTCACGAACGGGTCTTCAGGAGCCGGAGAACGGTGTTTTGCTGGTTCAGGGCACGCCGATCCGTGTGGTGTTAAGCCAGCTGTTTGCGGAGCTGGATCGGGCTTAGCGACCATCTGACCGACGGGGCTTCCGATTTCCGAACGCATAGGACGCCGATCGGTGAGCGACCATTGCAGAAATTGTTGGCTTTGTTTCGCCCACTTTGAATTCGGTCCATAATGTTTGACATGCCCGCGATTAACGACCTGGATCGTACGGTGTTCTCGAATGCAGAAAAGACGATCTTCGATAATTTCACGACCGAGGAACTCAGGCTAATTCACCAGATAGCCACGAATTTGGATTCGATATTGAGGAGCGCTTCTTCCCGACGGGATCGAAGCTATCCAAATGTGCACTCTCTTTGATCTCTTTCTTGCGCGATGGAAGACCCGATCGAAGGAATTTCGAAACGATCATTGAGGCCACTCTTGGGGAGGATCCTTGATCAGCGACCGGCGCTTATCGGCGCTATTGGCATTCTCCTGGTCATTGTGGCTTCGATATCCGCCCTTCTGTGGAGAGCCTACGAGGACCGCCCGATGAGGAAGATCTTTCTTTCGAAGGATGTTCCCGAAATTGGGCTCAGGGCCGGGCTGCGGACGGAACGCATTGAAAGCTCGGTCATATATAAGTTCCGGGCGACGCCTCTCAGTGAAAGCCTGAAATCCAGGATGAATGCAGTTCTGCGGGAGCGGGATCACCAAAGCATAAGATTCCTGGTCAACCTTGAAGACAGCGGCGGCTTTGAGCTTTGCAGCACGCAGATTGCTTGGCATCCCGATCTCACGTCCGATGGCTCAATCGCCGCACTGAGCGGGCAAGGAGAATTCCCCGACTGCCCAGTTCCACGCTATGCCAAGTCAAGCAACTGGAACCTACAATTTCATTACCCGCTGGTCTCGGAGGATGTTTCCCCGAAGAACGAACCCGAACCGCCAAAGCCCCTGGGCAAAACACCGCCGGCTGGGAGCAGCCGGAGTCGAACAGAGACAACAAGCGGCATCAATGTTTCCCCTTTGTCAGCAGATGTACTAACAGGCGCCGACGCATACTCTGGCTCGATCGAAACGCTCGATGGACATTCGTTGCTCGTGACGAGGGAAGCCGAAAAATACAGCCTTGTTTCCTGGCAAAACGGTGATTCCTTGAGGTTCGATTGCGCCGCTAAGGAGTGTATCGTGGCCGACACCACGAGAAATCAAACTATCCATGCTCGCCTAATCCGTTAGCCCAGCACCTTTGCAGCTTCCTGTGCAAAGTAACTCACGATAAACCCCGCGCCAGCCCGCCGGATCGACAGCAGTGACTCCATCATGGCTCGCTGCGGTTCCAGCCAGCCGCGGGCAAAAGCAGCCTGCAGCATCGAATACTCCCCTGACACCTGGTACGCCCCGATCGGTACGTCGAAGCGCTCCCGGGCAGCGCGGATCACATCGAGATACGGCATAGCCGGTTTCATCAGGATCATGTCCGCGCCCTCGCCCAGGTCCAGATCGATTTCGCGCATCGCCTCGCGCAGATTCGCACCATCCATCTGGTAGCTGCGGCGGTCGCCGAATTGCGGAGCCGAGTCCGCGGCCTCGCGGAAGGGTCCGTAGAATGCCGAGGCGAATTTCGCAGCATACGAGAGGATGGGAGTCTGGTCGAATCCCTCGTCGTCGAGCGCATCGCGGATCGCCGCCACGCGGCCATCCATCATGTCGCTGGGCGCCACCACATCGGCTCCGGCGCGCGCCAGGGAGACGCCGGCTTTTGCCAGCAACTCCAGACTAGAATCGTTCTCGATTTCGTAGTCGTCGCCGGTCCTTTTCACAATGCCGCAGTGGCCATGCGAGGTGTACTCGCACAGGCAGACATCGGCCATCAAGACCAGCTTTTTGGCCGCGGCGGATTGTTTGAGGGCTCGCAGCCCGCGCTGCACGATTCCGTTTTCGTCCCACGCTCCGGTTGCCTGCTCGTCCTTGGTCTCCGGAAGACCGAAGAGGAGCAGCCCGCCGATGCCGAGCGATGCTGACGCTTCGGCTTCCTTCACTGCCTCGTCGACGGAAAGATTGAAGACTCCCGGCATGGAGCCAATCTCCCGCCGCACGCCTTCGCCCGGGCAGAGAAACAGCGGCAGAATCAGCGCGCTGGGCTCGAGCCTTGTTTCGCGCACCAGCGATCGCAACGGCTCGTTGCGGCGCAGCCGGCGCAGCCGGGTTACGGGGAATTCCATAGGAGCCATTGTAAGGCGCAGAACTCTGCTGAGACTCGGCAGAATTCAACTGCCTCTTGCTCAGGGCGTCGCGATCTGGTCGTACTCCTGCCCGGATGCGCTCGGCAATAAAACCCACAACGTATAGATAGACAGCGCAGTGCCTGTAAACGGACGAATCAGCGTCAGAAACGCCGTGACTAGCGCCAGCGGGCGCGCCCAGGATGCGCGGCGCAGCAGAGCGATACCGGTGACGACGCACAATATGGCGCGAGCCAGCAGGATGGTCGTTACCAGAGGCACAAACCAGGCCATATGAGAGAAGGGGAATCCGTAAAAGCCGTCGAAGCCGTGGCCGAAGGGAAATCCCCAGTCGTGGGAGATTCCGGAGAGGATGCCGACCGGGATGACCCAGTGCAGCATCGTCCAGCCAGCGTAGGCGATCCAGAGGATGCCGAGGGTGTGGACGTGGCGATGCACGCGGTTCCAGATCCAGGGAGGCGGCGTTGCGGTGGCAATCGGCATCACCTGACGGCCGCACCTTGGGCAAACGGGTTGATAAGGATCCATGGGCTGACCACATGCGCTGCAGAACATGGTTCGCACCTCCTGGGGACACTGGTTAGTTACGCAATCGGACGGCGTCCGGTTCCGGACATTCGTTCGGCCTCTCTCTGGCCCTGATAATCTGTTGTCCTGCGGGTCCAACTGGAGAGTGCATGTCCTGGTTCAGACGGGAAGACAACAGGATTGAGTCGGGGGCGAACCGGGTGCGGACCGAGGGCCTTTGGACGAAGTGCGAGGGATGCGGCCAGGCGCTGTGGAAGGCGGATCTGGAAGCGAACCTGCAGGTTTGTCCGAAGTGCGGCGAACACGGCCGGATCAGCGCCCAGGCGCGCATCAACAGCTTGCTGGAGCCGGGATATGAGTGGATCGACGGGAACCTGAAGTCGACCGATCCGTTGCAATTCTCCGATCTTCGGTCTTACAAGGACCGTTTGAAAAAGGCGAGGTCGGAAACCGGGCTTTACGACGCGATCGTCAACGTGCAGGGCCTTCTCGGGCCGCATCGGGTGATCCTGAGCGTGATCGAGTACAGCTTCATTGGCGGCAGCATGGGCGCTGTGGTGGGCGAGACGATCGCTCGGGCTATCGACCGGGCGCACGACACGCGGCAGCCGCTAATCACGGTGGCGGCTTCGGGCGGCGCGCGGATGATGGAGGGCATCGCGAGCCTGATGCAGCTGGCCAAGGTTTCAACGGCGCTGGCGCGGCTGGATGAGGCGCGGGTTCCTTTCATTTCGGTACTGACCGATCCGACGACGGGCGGGGTGACGGCGAGCTTTGCGATGCTGGGCGACTTAAACATTGCCGAGCCGGGGGCGCTGATCGGGTTTGCCGGGCCGCGGGTGATCGAGCAGACGATTCGGCAGAAGCTGCCGGAGGGTTTCCAGCGGTCGGAGTTTCTGCTGGCGCATGGGTTTCTGGACGCCATTGTTGCGAGGCATGAGCTGAAGCCGTATCTGGTGCGGGCGCTCGATTTTATGGGTGTTCCAAAGGCGGCTTGAGCGAATAAGTACCTACCCCCCCCTCGCATCCCTGTGAGGTTGAGACAAGATATGTATTTGATTCGGCAGGGCCGACGATTTTCGTGTGAAGAGTAAGCATTTGAAACCGGGGTGCTTGCGGGTATCTATTGTGGAGTCATATTGCTACTCGCCATTCACATTTGGGTGGCGCATATGTATGTGACTCCGGGGTCGCGACTATCATTGCATCTTGTTTTCTGATACTTAACAAAGTCAGCGTTCGGCTGGGTCGCTTCGAACCTAACTCGGCGGACGCGTTGCAATGTGGCAGTCCGTTCAGGGCCAGGGCCAAAGCAGAGAGACCCCGCCGAAGCGAGGCTTTTTTTCTTTTCTATCCTAAGTTCAGAATAACAGGTTCGGAAGGTAAAACTGCCAACTTTGGTGGCTTGTAAGTACCGGTTTATGAAGGGTTGTTACTTTGGGTAAGTGGTGGAAGATTGACAAACAGGAGCGAAAGAGCGGTTGGCGAAAAACGTTTAGCTGGGGGCGGCGAGCGAAAGGCATTTAGCAAAAGACGGTTAGCGGAAAGCGTTTAGCCAGGGACGTTTAGCAAAAGATGTTTGGCCGGATACGTTTAGCGAAGGGCGTTTAGCGGCAGCAAGCGACGGGGGGCCCTTGGTTAGCACGGGGCTTCCGGAACCGGCAAATGTGGGGCGTTTCGCGAGACTCGGGCCGTGCTGTGGTGGGAGTCGATTATCACCTCACGCAGACCAGCACCTGTACGACGGTCGAAGTCGCCACCCAGCGTGGTGACACGCGACGAGCCCGCGCAGTTGGGCGGCATCAGACGGGATGAACCGCAGGTGAGGTTCCTTTGCCACCTCTTACCGCTGGCCTACACGCTGAACCGAACTTCGCACGCGTAGCCGCTCATTCCCGGCACGCTGCGAATGCTACCCTGTTGATACCGGCGACGTTTGGTTTTACTTCGACCAACTCGGCGGGTGGACCGCTGGAATCGAACCAAATTCAGCACAGTGAGTAAGAGTGAGTTGGCGATGGCGGTGACGACGGTTAACCTGTTGATTTTAATTGTGGCCCCGTAGCTCAGGTGGATAGAGCAGCAGTTTCCTAAACTGCGGATGGAGGGTTCGGTGCGGCGGGGGGTTGAGCCCTGGGTGGGGCGGTACTCGTGCTGGGTTCGATCTTCACCACAGAGTTTCACAGAGCGCACAGAGAGGGACCCGGGCCGGGCGTTCTCAGGAGGCGGCGGGTGACTGCAGGTTCTCGCGGTTGAGGCGGAGGGGCTCAGCGAATGCCGCGCTTCTTCGCGGTGACTTTCCTTTATTGTTTCTATCGTGACGCGCGCACATGGGCCGACGATATCGCACGAGATGGATCGGCCTTGAGGGCGTCGATGACGGGAGCCACCTTTTCGCGCAGCGAATCGTAGAGTGCAACTGTGGGTGAGTTTGTCCGGCAAAGTCCGCAGCGGGTTTATGGCTCAATGGACTGGTACTCATAGGGCTTGTCCCCGTAAAAATCCGGGGCAAAACTATGGACGAATCCGTTCCGCGCCAAGTTCGCCCGCGCCTTCGCATACATGTCCTGGGCCTCTTCAAATGGCACGCCCTCCTGAGCCGTGTCAATGGTCGTGACTTGGTGAATGAACGTTTTTGTGCTGTCGTCCCACCATCCGTGGTCCTCCCTGAAAGCGTAGACACGCGGGCCGGTCCCCGGCAGGGCCTTGACAGAAAGCTCATAGCACTCGGATTTTCCCACTTCCGGGGTGTGCGTTTTGTACAGTGTCTCAAGCATGGCGCAATGCTACGCCCATCTCCACGGACGGTCACAGCCGGGGAGTAGACTCTCCAACGAACGCGAGATAGGCGCAGGGGCGCCACGGGCTACGCTGCGCGGTTAGCGGCGGGGTGATTTTGGAAATGGGTTTCTTTTTCTTGCTGCTGGACGCGGCGGCTTGTACGGGTAGTGGAGAGTCGGATGCAACCGCCCTCCCCTTGGCCCGTCCATGTGGGGCTTCTGAACGGCCCCAACGCGAGCGCCGCATTCGCACCATAAATCCTCCAGCGTTTCCAGAGTGCCGTCTTGTTCCGCTTGCTGCGCCCGCGTTTGGCTTTCCGGCTTCAGCGGCTTTGAGCAGTGGTCCATCCGTGCCAGTGTAACCCTGTAAGGCAGCGGAGCGGGCGGCCATCTGGCCAACGCAAGCGCCACGAACGGTGCCCTTTCGTGGCAGCGCCGTCGCATCCTAGCCCGTGGTTATCGTCCCGCCGTGCTTTTTCGCTATGTCCGTGAGGATTGTAACGAGCGAGACGCGCACAACGTCTTCCCCTGCCAATGCGAGCAAATTTACATGAGTCATGGCCCATTCCAACATGCAAGTGTGAAGGACTCCAGGCTGCTTTTGAGAACGTGGTTCGATAAACTTCACATCATTGGGAAATTCGACTCTCAAGTACGGCTGCAAGCAGAAACCATTTGGGTGCGAACGCTCGCTGAGATAGCTGTATTCGTCATCCACGTTCTCTGCCCCAAATTCTTGAGCGCGGTGTTCTTTGTAAGCCTTCACAGAATGCTTGAGACGAATTGAGCCTTCCACGTCTTCGGAAGGAAACTCAGGCACATACTTTGTGCCGTGATCTTTCACCCAATTGTTGCCCCCACTCACGCGGAGGAAGAATTTCCACGCGGCCTCAAGGTCAGCAGCGTCTAAGGCTGTCTTGAATTTCGAGTACACATAGCGCGTCTGCATGTTCCATTCATAAAGATGACGGCACAGCACAATTACTGCCGGTTCAATTCCGGCATCTGCCAGAAGCAGTGTGCCTCTTAATATCGTGCGCATGTGTGCAAGCTGCGCATACGCAAACTTGGCTATGCCCCACTCCACTAGTTGTTTTGTCGTGGGTGCATCGGGCGGGATTGGAGGGCGGGACAAACCAGGAAGCTGGATGTTGTCGAGGGCTTCACTAATCAGCCTTGCCGGAGATACAGAATTGTCCTGCATGGCCAGAGGATACCGTGGATTTATCGCGGGTGAGCAGCGGATAAACAGCGCAATCCAGCTAGGAGTTGGTGTAGCGGGTGGAGTGCTCCAACGTGGGCAAGTGCGCTTGCCGGTAGAGGGCGCAAATGTCCATGAACTTAGGGTCCGCCCTGGTCGCTCCAATCTCCGCGTTGACTTGGGAGACGGTCAGCTCCATGGCTTTCCGCACATCCTTTTTCGTGGTGTACTCAGCAGCGTCAAACGTCAACGTGCGCTGATGCCGCTTGCCGCCCTTCCATTCAGAGAAGTGGACCTCCCAAGCGTGCCCCGTCGCTCTCGGCACTTTCCTGATGCTACCCTGTTAATACCGTGCTCGTTTCGCTTTCAGGTTCGTCCTCACTCGGCTCCCCGGATCGGGTTGTCAGCCCCGTGTTCATTCTACGTCCGGTGAGTGAAAGTGAGTGCGTGATGAGCGTCACTGCTGTAAGTTGCTCATTATAAACGTGGCCCCGTAGCTCAGGTGGATAGAGCAGCAGTTTCCTAAACTGCGTGTCGGAAGTTCGAGTCTTCCCGGGGTCACCAGCCCGTCGCTGGCGGTGCTGTGATGAGATCCTTCGCTTTGCTCAGGATTTCGGCTGCGGGCTGCCGCCCGCAAAGCGCCTCAAGTTCGAGTCTTCCCGGGGTCACCAGACCATGCTGACCGTGCTGCGATGAGATCCTTCGCTTTGCTCAGGATTTCGGCTGCGGGCTGCCGCCCGCATGGCGCCTCAAGTTCGAGTCTTCCCGGGGTCACCAGACCATGCTGACCGTGCTGCGATGAGATCCTTCGCTCTGCTCAGGATTTCGGCTGCGGGCTGCGGGCTGCAAAGCGGCTCAAGTTCGATAGGCGGAAATAAGCGGAGATCCTTCGCGCTAGTGCCCGCTGTGAATTTCAACCAGGAGAAACGTTGTCACCGCTGCAACCACAAGGATGACCGCGAGAAGGAATCCTCCGATCAGGAACTGGGCGGTGCGCTGTTGTTCTGGCCGCGGCCTCGTGATCCCAAAGGTCGTGATGAATGTTTCCGTGAGCCACGCGAGGAGCTTCATGCTGGGGTAAGCATAGCGCGATCGGCATACCGCCGGATGGCCCGGCTTACTGCCGGCTCCTGGCTATTGCGTCGAGGACGCCGTTGAGGAAGTCGATGGATTCGGGAGCCGAATAGCGGCGGGCAATTTCAAGCGCCTCATCGATCACGATGGGTGCGGGCGTGCCGGGGAAGCCGAGCAGTTCGGCGACCGCCATGCGCAACAGATTGCGGTCGACGGCGGGCATGCGGGTGAGGCGCCAGTTCTTTGAGTGCTGGGCGAGGAGGGCATCGATCTCGGCGTCGCGTGCGGTCGCGACGCGAAAAAGATCCTCGGCAAAGCCACGTGTATCGGCATCGCCCTCTTCGCGGGCCTGCCAGAAGGTCTTGCGGACTTCGTCCGGAGACTGACGGCCCACGTCGGCCTGGAAAAGCATCTGCATAGCGAGTTCGCGGGATTTGCGGCGCTTGCCGACGAGCGTCATGCTCGCGGCTCCGGCGATGCCTGGGCGATTTTCCGGTGCAGGGAAGCCATTTCGATAGCGGCCGCCGCGGCTTCGAATCCTTTATTGCCGCTCTTGAGGCCGGCGCGATCGAGGGCTTGCTCCAGGGTTTCGCAGGTGAGAACGCCGAAAGAATGTGGGATGCCTGTGTCCTGCTGCGATTGTCCGATGCCGCGAGCGACCTCGTTGTAGATGGCTTCGTAGTGGGCTGTCTCTCCGCGAATGAGGCAGCCGAGGGTGATGATGGCGTCGAACTTGCGGGTTTCGGCCAGCTGGCGGGCCGCGGAGGGAATCTCCCACGAGCCCGGTACGCGGGCGATCTCGATGTGCTTGAGTTGAGCGCCACTACGGAGCAGGGCATCGAGCGCACCCTGGAGCAGGCGCTCGGTGATGACGGCGTTCCAGCGCGCGGCGACGATGGCGAAGCTCATTCCGGTAGCGCTGAGGTCGCCTTCAAGCGCGATGGCCTTGCCGCGGAGCGGGTCCTGCCACTCCCAAAACGCGACGGAAAACCCTGGGACAGGCTGGACCGTGAAGAGGCGGGATTTCCAGTGCGTGTCTTCGATGGCGCTGATGCTGGTTGGAGCGGCATCGCTCCGGGCGTTCTTTTCGAGCCATTGGCGCGCGACCTGATGCAGCGCGTCGAGGGTCGTGACTTCGATGAGGAGATCGGCGCCAGGAGCCGGAGACTCACCATCGACGAATTCGAGATTGCCGAGCGGCGCAAGGAAGGGCCGGCCTCGGCTTGCGGATCCGGAGCTTCGTGGCGACTCGTCCCATCCGCGCCCGGGCTCAAAGCCCAGTGCGGAAAAGAAGCTCACCAGCTCGTCGAAGTGAGCGGGAGAGTGCACGGGGCGGAGGAAGGTGATGCCCTTGATCATGCTTTGAGGTTACCAAGGACTGTTGAGGCCGACGTGGGGACCGTGCGGGCTGACGAGGCGCCGTACTGAGCCGGTCACGCAGTCGGGATCACGAACGCGCCTGGGATTTTGCGGTCCAGCGTCGCGAGGGTTGCGCCATGCGCGCGCGCCAGCTGAACAAGGTAGCCGTCGGTCGACTGAGCGGAGGTCTTCACCCAGTCGGGTAGTTGCGACACGTCAAGATCGTCGGGGAAGAAGGCGAGCTGCTCCCTGGTTTTCAAACGGAGAAGCAGAGTGCGAGCCTCTTTGAAGGACAATCCATACGCCTGTGTCTGGGAGAGAATTCGTACGAAGCCGAGTTCCGTGATGGGGCAGGTGCCAAGCGTAGTCGATTGCTGACTCCTCACCCAGGCAGCCACGGGCTTGTGAAACTGGTGCTGTGCGAAACCGAATGCCAGCAACGCGCTCACATCGAGGAGCCAGATCATGGGAAGTCGGCGAGCATCTCGCGAATCTGTTTATGGGTCAGGATCGGTGCGCCGGGCCCGGCGTCGATCACAGAAAATCCGGTGATGGGGTCTTTGACGATGCGCGCTTTACGTGTCCGCTTGCGGCGCGGAGTGAGGACGATCTTATCGGATTCGACGCTCACGTCCAGCCGATCGCCGGCGCGAATGCCCAGACTCCGGCGCAAGGGGCCGGGAAGGACGACCTGGCCTTTGGTGGAAACCGTGGTCTGCATGGTAAGACGATCTTACCATCGGCGGCCGGTGTTGGCTGGCCGTTAGCCGGGCAAAGAAAACGCCGCCCGTCTCGGGGCGGCGTCTCCTCTTTACCCGGGCGAAATCAATTGCCCGTCTTGGTTTCGATCCTCATTCCGTAGAACGACCGGTGCACGAAGAACACCGATATCAGGAAGAAAACCACCGCCAGGGCCTCCGCCAGGATCGGCTTGCTGGCGCTGAGCGTTACGGCAAGCTCGACAGCCAGCAGTCCAAACAAGGTTGTGAATTTGATCACCGGATTCATGGCCACCGACGAAGTGTCTTTGAACGGATCGCCCACCGTATCTCCAATCACGGTTGCGTCGTGCAGAGGCGTCCCTTTCTGTTTCAGGTCAACCTCGACGACCTTCTTCGCGTTGTCCCATGCGCCGCCGGCATCCGCCATGAAGATGGCCTGGTAGAGGCCGAAGATCGCAATCGAGATCAGGTAGCCGATAAAGAAGAACGGCTCATAGAAAGCAAACGCAAGCGTAGCGAAGAAGACGGCGAGAAAGATGTTGAACATCCCCTTCTGCGCATACTTGGTGCAGATTTCCACCACCTTCTTGCTGTCGCTGACCGACGCCTTCTCCACGCCTTCGAGTTTGATGTTCGCCTTGATGAACTCGACCGCGCGGTAAGCCCCGGTGGTGACCGCCTGGGTGGAAGCGCCCGTGAACCAGTAGATCATTGCCCCACCGGTGATCAAGCCGAGCAGGAAGGGCGCGTGCAGCAGCGAGAGATCCTGTACGTTGTGCGTCAGTCCGCTCGTCAGGGCCATGATGATCGAGAAAATCATCGTGGTTGCGCCCACCACGGCGGTGCCGATCAGCACCGGTTTGGCCGTCGCCTTGAATGTATTGCCGGCTCCGTCATTGGCCTCGAGCAGGTGTTTGGCGCGTTCGAACCTCACGTCGATGTTGTAGTCCTTCTTCAGCTCGCCTTCGATGCCGGGGACAATTTCGATCAGCGACAATTCGTAAACGGACTGGGCGTTGTCGGTAACCGGGCCGTAGGAATCCACAGCGATGGTGACCGGACCCATGCCCAGGAAGCCAAAGGCGACGAGGCCAAATGCGAAGACGGCCGGAGCGAGCATCAATCCTGCCGGATCGTGCTGTAAATCCGGTATGCCGCGGCTGAAGTAATAGCCCATGCCCATGAGCGCGACCATGCAAAGCCCAAGCCAGTAGGCCGAAAAATTGCCCGCCACGAACCCGGACAGAATCCCGAGCGAAGCACCGCCCTCTTGGGCCGATTTCACGACTTCCTTCACGTGGCTCGATTTGGTCGAGGTGAAGACCTTGACCAGTTCGGGGATGAGCGCGCCCGCCAGGGTTCCGCAGGAGATGATGGACGCCAGTTTCCACCAGATCGTTCCGTCCCCAAGCGTGGGGATCATGACGCGCGAGACCACGTAGGTGAGGACGATGGAAACGATGGACGTGATCCACACCAGAGAGGTCAGCGGCGTCTCGAAGTCCATCTCCTCGGAGTTCGCGAACTTCGCATGAGCGATCGCGCCGTTGAGGAAGTATGCGCCCGCGCTCGAGAGCAACATGAACACGCGCATGACGAAGATCCATACCAGCAGCTGTACCTGGGTGGTGGGGTTCTTCACCGCCAGCAAAATGAATACGATCAGAGCCACTCCGGTCACGCCGTAGGTTTCAAAGCCATCGGCGCTCGGGCCCACGGAGTCGCCCGCGTTGTCACCCGTGCAGTCAGCGATCACACCCGGGTTGCGCGCATCGTCTTCCTTGATCTTGAAGACGATCTTCATCAGGTCGGAGCCGATATCTGCGATCTTGGTGAAAATGCCGCCGGCAATACGCAGAGCCGCGGCCCCCAGAGATTCGCCGATCGCAAAGCCAATGAAGCAGGCACCCGCATAATCACGCGGGACGAACAAAAGGATGAACAGCATGATGAGCAGCTCGACCGAGATCAGCAACATGCCGATGCTCATGCCGGACTTCAGCGGAATCGCAAAACATGGATAGGGTTTGCCCCGCAATGCCGCGAATGCCGTTCGCGAGTTCGCGAACGTGTTCACGCGAATTCCGAACCACGCCACCCCATAGCTGCCCGCGATGCCGACGAGGCTGAACAATAAAATAATGGGCAGCGTAACCGCGACCGGTTTTCCAGTCACCGGCGCCAGATAGCCGAAGTACAGCGAGATAATGACTGCGATGAAAATCCACAGCAGAAGGATGAACTTGCCCTGCGTCACAAGATACGTCTTGCAGGTTTCGTAGATCAGCTCGGATATTTCGCGCATCGTGCGATGAACCGGCAGGTTCTTCAGCTGGACGTAGATTGCCAGGCCGAACAACAGGCCGCCGACGCAGAACAATAGTCCGATGGTCAGCAGGGCATGTCCGTTCACGCCGAGAAAACTCACACTCGACAAATCCGGAAGCTTCAGATTGGCTTCGCCTCCAGCCGGTTCGGACTGCGCCCAGGCGAAGGTCGGAAGCGACAGGCCCGCCAGGGCTACCAGGGTCTTCGCGCGCCGCCTGAGAAATGCTCCCGCTCTATCGTTGACGGCGGCGGCAATCCGCTGCATGGCCGGCGTGCTCATGTCAGAGCCGAGCACTTCCTTTGTGAATAACCACGCGACGATGAGCGACAGAACGCTCACGGCAATAAAAAAACACACCCACGCTTCGACCGACACGCTACCTCCCGAAAGTTGGTTTGCTGTGCGCGTCTCGTGACCCCGAGCACGTGCTCAGGAACTGTATCACGGGAACTCCAGAGCATAACAGACGCTTCTTCTTTTGGCATGTGATACGGAATACAGGTCTTAGACCAAGGTCACCGGAACAGTACCGTGGTCATGTTCCGCCGCGGAGGGCGTTCCTCGCAGCCCTGGATTCAGGGCACTTACGCCAGTCTTTCAGCGCACCAGCACCACGTCGAGAAAGCGCGGCCCATGGACGCCGCGTATGCGGGTCATCTCAATGTCCGCCGTGGCCGATGGGCCGGAGATAAAGGTCAGCGGCCGGGTGGCGAGCGGCGCCAGCCGATCGAAGGCTTCCGGGACCGTCTCGACAATCTGGTCTGCGCGGACGACGCAGAGGTGGCGATCGGGCAGCAGCGTGAGCCGGCGCGCGCCTTCGCCCGGACCATGGGCCAGAACGATGGTGCCGGTAAAGGCAATCGCAACCGTGCACACCGTAACCATGCCGTCGCAGTCGTTCAGGTCGTCGAGGGTGGTCGCCTGCTCAGGGATGAAAGCGAAATCCTGTGGCAGAATCTCCGGCAGCAACCCGCCCGCGACGATGACTTTCTTTTGCTGGTGGCTTCTCAGGACCTCGGCGATCGTTGCAGGAAGCGATGCGGCGCTGCTCTCGACAACGTTGGTGTCGTAGTCCCGCAGCCGCTCTTTGAACTGATGGATGCGGCCCTCCGGATCGAGCCGGCCGGCACGGATATATGTGCGCGCGATCGCGGCGTACCCGGCTGCGGGGTCGGCCTGAGGCGCGTTCGCGAGCGCCGAGCGGATGCGATTCAAAACGGCTTCGCGAGCGTCAGGCATGGTCTGCCTTCCTCCGCTCGCCGGGCTGAGCGGCTTTTGCCCGTTGCTTCCACCATTGGCGAAAGGTTTGACTGGGCAGCGCGCGCAGGTCGCGGACGCGCGTCCAGTTTCCCAACATGCCGGGAAGATTGCGCATCCATCCATGCGAGACAAGAGGCCACTGGCCGATCCGCCCCAGCCGCTGCGCCGCCTCAAAGCGCGTCCGGCTCGCGAAGATCATAGCCGCGGTCTTCATCGCCAGCGCTTCCGGATCGAACGCGCTCTTCTGCTCCCGCACCACGCGTCCGCGCAGGTGGATCAGGACTTCAGGGATATTGATTTTGACCGGGCAGACCTCATAACAAGCGCCGCACAACGAAGACGCGTAGGGCAGCGACTGTCCGTAACGCATATCGAGCAGCTGCGGCGTCACGATGGCCCCGATCGGGCCCGAGTAGCTCGAACCATACGCGTGGCCGCCTGTCTGCCGATACACGGGGCAGGTGTTCAGGCAGGCGCCACAGCGGATGCAGTGCAGCGTCTGCCGTGCCTCCGGGTCCGCAAGGACGCCGGTGCGTCCGTTGTCGAGCAGCACGACGTGAAAATGCTTTGGCCCGTCCCCCGCGTGGACTCCTGTCCACAGCGAGTTGTAGGGGTTCATGCGTTCGCCCGTCGCCGACCGCGGCAGCAGCTGCAAAAACACTTCCAGGTCCTGGAATGCCGGGATTATCTTCTCGATGCCGGTGATCGAGATGAGCACCTCGGGCAGCGTGAGGCACATACGCCCGTTGCCCTCCGACTCGACGATCGAAACGCTGCCGGTATTCGCGACAAGAAAATTCGCGCCGCAAACACCGATTTTGACGTTCAGGAACTTCTGCCGCAGATAATGCCGCGCCGCCGCGGTCAATTCCTCAGGGTCATCGCTCAGGTCGGGAAGATTCATGCGCTCGCGGAAAATGTCGCGCACCTGGCTGCGGTTCTTATGGAGCGCCGGGGCCACGATGTGCGACGACGTATCTCCACCCAGCTGAATAATGACTTCGGCAAGATCGGTCTCGTGCGCGTGGATTCCTTCCCGCTCAAGCGCCTCGTTCAGGCCGATCTCTTCCGAGGTCATGGTCTTGATCTTGATGACCTCGTTGCCGCCGTATTGCTTCACGAGCCCGACGATGATGCGATTTGCATCGTCGGCGTCGGCAGCCCAGTGAACGTGTCCTCCCGCCGCCGTGCATGCCTTCTCAAATTGCAACAGATACTGATCTAAATATTGGAGGGTGTGGGCTTTGATGGCGCTGGCCGCGGTGCGCAGCGCCTGCCAGTCGGGCGTTTCGGTCACCACCAGCCCCCGCTTGCGCTGGATCACATCCGTCGCGTGGCGGATGTTCTTCCTCAGCTGCGCGTCTTCGAGCAGCGGCAGAGCCGCCTTCTGAAACGAGGGCGCGCTGGCCGAATCTCCGACCCGAATGCTCATACGAATGCCGCCCCTTCGTTGTCCTTCTCCGTCGGCGCCAAAACCTCGGCGATGTGCGCCATGCGCACTCCCGCCCGCTGGCGATGGAGTCCGCCGAAGATGTGCATCAGGCAGGATGTATCGACGGCGGTAACGACCTCGGCTCCGGTGTTCTCCACGTCTTTCATCTTGTCCGCGAGCATCGCCGCCGAGAGGTCGCCCATCTTGATGGCGAAGGTGCCGCCGAAGCCGCAGCAGCGATCGGAGTTCGGCAGCTCGACCAGATCGATGCCGCGCACCTTACGTAACAGCCGCAGTGGCAAATCGCCCAGATGCAGGCTGCGCTGCGAATGGCAGCTGGGATGGTAGGTCACGCGATGCGGGTAATACGCGCCGACGTCCTCGAGTCCGAAGCGATGAACCAGCAGCTCTGTCAGCTCGAATACCCGCGGCAGCAGCTCTTCAACGGCGCGCGGCAGGCCTGGGTCGCTTTGTTCGGCCGCCATCTTTGGGTAATGATCGCGAATCATCGCCACACACGAAGATGAAGGGATGCAAACCGCTTCCGCGTCGCGAAAAATCTCGACAAACCGCCGCATCAGCGGCATGGCCTCCTGCTGATAGCCGGTGTTGTAGTGCATCTGGCCGCAGCAGGTCTGCTCGGGATTGAACTCGACGGTGTGGCCCAGCCGCTCCAGCAGCCGCACCACGGCCTGCCCGGTCGCGGGAAACAGCGTGTCGTTATAGCAGGTGATAAACAGCGATACGCGCAAGCTGGACAGCTCCGGAGTGCACTCATCATCCCAACACATCCGGCAGCGCGAAACAATTCCCCTGTGAAATCGCCGGGAAAAAGCCTGTGAAATGGCCGGGAAAGCTCCGGGCGGGAATCCTCAGCGGTCTCAACGGTGTGTATTCAGTGTGTATAATTATTCTTGAGGATGATCGGTGAACATGGACAGCCGGGAAATCATCCGCAGACTGCAGCGGGATGGCTGGTTCGAGGTTAGTCAGGTGGGAAGTCACAAGCAGTTCAAACATGCAACCAGGCCTGGTCGTGTAACCGTGCCATCCCCACGCAAAGATGTACCTCTGGGAACGCTGCGAAGTATCGAAAAACAAGCAGGAATCAAGCTCCGCTGAAGAGGACGAAATGGAATACATCGCCTACCTTCACAAAGACAAGAATTCGGACTATGGCGTCAGCTTCCCGGATTTTCCCGGATGCATCACCGCGGGATCGAGCCTCGAAGAAGCGCGGCGTATGGCGGCTGAGGCTCTTTCATTCCACATCGCGGGCCTGCAGGAGGACGGTGACCCGATTCCTTCACCCTCCACGCTGGATGATCTGCGCAACGACCCGGCCATGAAAGGCGCGGTTGCGTTCCTGGTGGATGCGAAAGAACCGGAAAAGACCGTGCGCATCAATATCACGGCCCGCGAGAGCGAAATCGCGGAAATTGACAGCCACGCCCGCGCCGCGCGGTTGACGAGGTCGGCTTACATGGTGCGTCGCGCATTGCAGACGCAGACATCTGTCGTGCAGCGCGGCCGGATCATGGGGAAACGGGTGTCTGCGCGCTCTCGATCCCTTACCGCCCGGCCTTCTGCTCCGCGATCCACGCCGTGATCTGCTGGTCCAGAACATCGAGCGGCAGCGGACCCTGCCCCAGCACCGCATCGTGGAATTTGCGAATGTCGAACTTCGACCCCAGGTCGCGCTTCCCCCGCTCGCGCAGCTCGAGAATCTTCATCTGCCCCAGCTTGTAGGCCAGCGCCTGCCCGGGCCACGCAATATACCGATCCACTTCGCTTGCGATATTCGTGTCGTCCATCGCGGTGTGCGCGTGGAAGTAGTCGACCATCTGCTGGCGCGTCCAGTGCTGGCTGTGCACGCCGGTGTCCACCACCAGGCGCACCGAGCGCCACATCTCGTTTTCAAGCCGCCCATATTCGCTGTATGGATCCTGATAGAAGCCGACCTCCTTGCCCAGCCGCTCGGCGTAAAACGCCCAGCCTTCGGAATAGGCGTTGTAGTCTGCGAAGCGCCGGAACTCCGGCACATCGGTCAGCTCCTGCGCGATCGAGAACTGCAAATGATGGCCGGGAACGCCTTCGTGATAGGCGATGGCTTCGACGTTGAGCAGCAGCCGATGTGTGGGGTCGTACTCATTCACGTTGATGTAGCCAGGGCGGCCGCCATCGGCTGCGCCGGGCGAATAGTCCGCGGGCGGAGCGGACGGCGCGCGGAACGCTTCCATGGGAATCACTTCGAGCTTCGTCTTCGGCAGATGTCCGAAGAGCTGGGGCAGCTTGCCTTCCATTTGATCGGCGTAGTGCTTGTAGAGGTCGAAGATTTGCTGGCCCGACTGGCCATAGTGCGATGGATCCTGGCGTATATGGTCGTTGAAGCTCTTCAAATCGTGATAGCCGAGCGACTGCGCCAGTTTGAGCATGTCGGCTTCGATCTCGGCCACCTGCTTCACGCCCATCGTGTGAATCTGCTCCGGGGTCAGGTCTGTCGTCGTCTGCTCGCGCACCGCGAATCTGTATCGAGCAGCGCCATCGGGCAGCGCCCATACGCCTGGATCGGTGCGGCCCTGGGGCGCGTATTGGTCCTTCACAAATGCGGCGAACTTCGCATAGGCGGGAGCGACCTCGTCGTGAATCGCGCCCTGGATGGCAATCGTCAGCCGCGCCTGATCTGCGGATGAGAAATCCTTGGGGAATTTCTGCAGCGGCTCGGCGAAGGGGCTGGTGGTCAGGGGCTTCGTCGCGATGTCCTCCGACTGCACGGTGACCTTGTCGAGCAGATAGCGCGGCGGCATCAGGTGGTCCGCCATACCCAGCCGCATATCCGCTGTGACCTGGTCGAGGACGTGCGGGATGCCGTGCAGACGCGCGATGTAATTCTCGTAATCCTTCACCGTTTGCAACGGCATCTGCGTCATGAGGCCTGGGATGCCGAGCTGGACGCCGTTCATCTGGTCCACGGGCATCTCCCACTCCTTGAAGCGCGCGTCTTCGACCGCTTCGCGCAGCTGGCGAAGCATCAGAGTCTTGTCGAGGACCTCCTGTTCGTTGAATCCCTCAGTATCGATCGCCTCGAAGACGCGGATCTCCTGGCGGGCGTGCTCGGTCTTGCGCGCCTGACCCTCGGCGGAGTAGTCGCTCCACTGGTCGTTGTAACGGGGATCGCCGATCTCGGTGGCCAGCTCGGGAGCGGTGCGCAGATTGTATTGCCATTCCTGATCGAGGGCATCGCGCAGCTGTGCGCGGCGGGCTGCGAGGCTTGAAGATGGTCCGGACGCCTGAGGCGTCGTGACCGCAAAGGCGGGGATCAGAAAGAGCAAAAGGAACAGGGTACGGCGAAAGTCGGGCATCATCGGTAACTCCGAAGTTTGGGCCTTGCGCTGGGACGACGCGCAAAAAGCCATGGTACAGAAGGTCGGTTTCGAGAAGGCCGGTACGGAAGAATTGGGCTGCACGGAGTCCCAGGCCCGGAAGGGGAGAGTATTTGTTAGAGTGTTGTGGGCTTGCTGCTCTAAGTTAGCCGGGAGATGAGCCGTGTTTCTGGGAATGGATGTGGGCACGGGCGGCACACGCGCCGTTCTGGTGGATGGCAAGGGGCAGCTGGTCGGCTCGGCATCGAGCGAGCACGCGCCGTTTCGCACGCCGCATCCTGGATGGGCCGAGCAGGACCCTGAAGACTGGTGGCGCGCGGCGCAGCAGGCAATTCGCGATGTCCTTGCGGCCGCGCCAGGCGTGCGTGTCGACGCTGTCGGCCTGACCGGCCAGATGCACGGCGCGGTCATGCTCGACAAAGACGGCAAGGTGCTGCGCCCCTCGCTCATCTGGTGCGACACGCGCACCGAGCCGCAATGCGTTTGGCTGCACGATCAGTTTGGCGGAGGCGAGACCGGCCGCAGAAAGCTGATCGAGCTGACCGCGAATCCCGCGCTGCCCAACTTCACGCTGACCAAGCTGCTCTGGGTGAAGGAGCACGAGCCGGATATTTTCGCCCGTATCGCGCATATTCTCTGCCCCAAGGATTACGTCCGCTATCGCCTGACCGGCACGTATGCGATGGACGTGCAGGAGGCGTCGGGCACGCTGCTGCTCGATGTAGCGCATCGCCGCTGGTCGAAGGAAGTCGCGAAGGTCGCGGGGATTCCGGAGAGCTGGCTGCCGGAGTTGTTCGAGTCGCCGGAGATTTGCGCGAAGATCGGCGCCGATGCCGCCGTGCTCACGGGCTTGACCGCCGGAACTCCGGTGGCTGCGGGCGCTGGCGATCAGGGTGCGGGCGCTGTGGGCATGGGAATCCTCGAGCCTGGTTCAGTCTCGGCGACCATCGGTACCTCAGGCGTGGTCTTCGCCGCGACCGCCGCGCCGACGCGCGACCCACTCGGACGCCTGCACACCTTCTGCCACGCGGTTCCAGGTCGCTGGCACGTGATGGGCGTGACGCAGGCCGCGGGACTCTCGCTGGGCTGGTGGCGCGAGACGCTGGCGCCGGACCAGAGCTACGACAATCTCACCGCTGCTGCGGCTAAGGTTCCCGCAGGCAGCGATGGCCTGCTGTGGACGCCGTATTTGTTGGGCGAACGCACGCCGCATCTCGATCCCACCGCAACGGCGGCTTTTGTCGGCATCAAAGCGACCACCACGCGCGCCCACTTCACACGCGCCGTGCTCGAGGGTGTGGCCTACTCGCTCAAGGACAGCTTTACGCTCTTCGCTGAGCTGGGCATTCCGGTCAAAGGCGTGCGCCTCGGCGGAGGAGGAGCGCGCGGTCCGCTCTGGCGCGAGATTCAAGCCAACATCTACGGCTATGCCTGCGAGCGCCTCACCGCCGAAGAGGGCGGAGCCTTTGGTGCGGCCCTCTTGGCCGGGGTAGGCGCAAAGCACTGGCCCGACCTTGAAGCCGCCTGCGCCGCGGGGATCACAGTGGCCGAAACGATCCAGCCTGACCCAGCCAAAGTTCAGCGTTATGCTGAGGGATACGCGGGCTATCGCCGCGTTTATCCGGCGCTGAAAGGCATTCGCGGGTAGACGCGGGAATCCCGGCGCACGTTACGGGCGGTCAACATGCTGCAGATCGCTAAATTCCTGGCCCTTGTCGTCAGCATCCTCTCTCTGTGCGCGCTCGCCAGTCATGCGTTCTTCGCGCCCGGCAGTCCGTGGCAGGATCGTCTGCTCGATGGGCTGGCGATGCTGGGGCTGGCCGGGAGCATTTGTTTTGCGAGCGGGATGATCTTCGAGATTCCGGACCGGAAATTCGATCCCGAACCCTCGACTCACCTCACCCAAACGCTGCCCGTCCGGTTGTTCTTCTGGGGCGCGGGACTGATGGCGGTGCTGTTCGTCGTGTCGTGGTTTCTCGCCGAAGATTTTGTTCCGATGATCTGGAAGAACCAGCCTTATTGATCGACCCACAGCGTAGGGGGTCTAGCCCCTCGCATAGTGTTGATTCCGTTGGAATGGATACTTGGTCAACCCCGAACTGATAACTATTTGGTTAATAGGGGCTCGGAACTCGCGGAAGCGGCCCAACTTCCGTATTGGCGACTTTCCTACCGCAACCAAGAAACAATTCGTCTCCGACGGGTGGATCAGCACATAAGCCTACTTATGTGGGGTGGGCCTAAAATTACGCCATGCAGAAGTCAGTCACCAACTCTGGCCCAGACGCAACCGACAAAGACTTCTTCGAACGGCTTCGCCGTGAGCTGGCGCATCAGATCGCGGGCTATGTGTACGAGGTTCCTGCGGATGCGATAGGGAGCTCACTCCCCGCTGACGAGATTAGCTCCCTCCTAAACGCGATGCGCCTCTGCTTGGTTGAACCGTGCTGGGAGGAAGTCAACGTCTGCAATACCCCGCAGGAATCGTGGACCGGCATCGGCGTGAGGCGAAGGTGCGTCACGATGGCTGAAGACAAGGGCTACGTTCTTGTGTTCGACCCGGTCGATGAGGAGTATCACCTTGCCTGGCGCAGCGAATACGGACTGGGCACATGGGGCGTCCGTGGCGATGGAGTGGGGTGTTTCATCGCACGTTAATCGAATTGCGGATGAAGTACGGGCATTGCAGAAGTTTCGCTCAGCCGGGGTTCTTTCCGGCGATTGCAGCGTCAACAAGCCATTCACGCTCGGTGACGAAGTAAGCGACAAAGACGAGAGCACCGAGGACATCGAAACCCCGCTCCTCTTCTGTATTCAAAGCTGGCCACCGCATCGCTTCCCGGTTGAAATCTGTTTGGTCCATGAGCTGACGGAACGCGCCCAGGACTTCGGCCCGTGACCGCTGACAATAAGCAGTCCAAGGTTCCCCCGATTGCCTCTCCCTGGAGTCGGCGCTCAGCCAGTACATTTCGCAGGTCCCAAAGGGGCCGCGAAACTGGAATTGTCCACCCAGACAGGCGTAGCCGAGCGACTCCGCCCGATGCGCTGCCTCAGGAAAGAGTTTGGGTGGCCACCCGTAATCGTTACCGCTGACCGATGTGCCTTCGACGAGTTCCGCCGGAAGAGCGAATCTGGCTTCCATACCTGCGCCGCAGTATCACACAATGAGCAAGGTGCCGTATAACCGGCTATACGGAAGTTACGATTCGCGGGAGCAGATGTTATTGGATGAGGCGGCCGCACAAATTCGCGCAATGCTTTTTCGGCGACCTGCTACTCGCTCAAGGGAAGGCCGTTACGCAGTCGCCTTTGTATCAGGGCACGAGTTTACTCGTGCCGCAATGCCCGCCAAACGACTTCGGGCTTTAGCCCCTGAGATCGCTTCGCTCTCCACTCTGAACCTTTTCCGCAGACCGTTCACTCGTGCCCTTACCGTTACACAGAAACTGGGTTTCAGCCCCTGCGGCTTTCCTCTTCTTCAGCGTTTCAAAACACCACGCAAACTCGTCTCCAACCCTGACCAACCCCGCCCGTATAGGATTTTGCGCAATATATTCGCGATGTTGCCGAAGACTCTCTTCCCCCTCGACTCTGACCTCCGAAAATCCCCGCTGCCACACCTCGCCCGCAATTCCCAGCTCCCTTCTCAGGCGGTACGAAAATCCGCCTTTGATGAACTGCATTGCCTTCTCAATTGAGATTCCGGGCCCAACACTGATAAGCAAATGAACATGATCCGGCATAACGACGAAGTCGAGAACGCGAAACCTGCCCGCTGCAATGCAGGAACGCAGGACATCGACGAGCAAAGCCGCAGATCGATCCGACTGCAGCAGACGCCTTCCCATGCTCGTCTTCGTGGTAACGAAGAACGTTCGCGTGTACCGCGGTGCATCGTGGCTCTCTGATCTGCGTGACGGAATCGCCATGACGGGGGCTGAAAGCCCTGTCTCTTTGTACGGCACGGGCGGCACGACTGAAGTCATGCCCTGTTACAAACGCCTCCCATGAACAAACCAAAGTCACGGCATGACCAGGAACGAGTTCAGCCCCTTTCCCTACAAAGCCTCGCTCGCATCATCCAGCTGTTTCGCACGCAGCTTCCGCCAGATCCACCACCCCAGGCCTCCGAAGACGAGCGCCAGCACCAGCAGCGTCAGCACCAGATGCCGTCTGGCCAGATCGGCGATAACCGTCACAATCTGCGGGCCATATTTCACCACCAGCGCCGTTTCGACAAGGAAACGTATCGTCCTGCCCATAAACACTGCCAGCATGAAGTTCAGGGTGCTCATCTCGAACACGCCCGCCCCGAAGACGAAGAGCTTCCAGGTGGTGGGCGGCGGCATCAACGATGGGATCATCACTGCCAGGAATTCCTGCTTCTCAAATTGCTTTCGCAGCGCCTCAAAACGGGCTCGATCGACGCGCTTGAGGAGAAACAATTCGCCGCCAGCCTTCCCCAGATAGAAGGGAACCAGCCCACCGAGCGTTGAGCCTGTCGCCGCGAGCAGTGCGTACCAATAGAAGTGGCGCTTATCGCTCCAGGCCCACAGGGCCATCAGCACGTCGATGGGCAGCGGAATGGACGCCGAATCGATGAACGAGCCCAGCAATACCCCCCACGGTCCAAGCGGGACGAGGAAGTGTTGCGTCAGAGCCGTGAGCTTTGCGAAAAGAGATTTCAGGCGGGTTCGACCTTTCGCTCGATTGCCGGCTTTCCGTGGCTCATTCCAGGTTGGAGCTCACCGGAAGCCGCAGCCGCCGCGCCATGTTCGGTCTTTCCCTCGAGCAGATCGAGCGCATGCGCCAGGACCGGAAGCGCGGCGCGCAGGGAACCGACAGCGCCCGAAGGGCTTCCCGGCAGGTTCAGGATCAGCGACTCTCCCAGGGTTCCGCAGAGGGCACGGCTCAAACTCGCCAACGGCGTTTCGCGTCTGCCTTCGGCGCGCATCAGCTCGGCTACCCCTTCGATCAGCCGCTCGCAGACGGCGCGCGTCGCTTCGGGAGTTACATCCCGCTTGCCGATGCCGGTACCGCCCGTGGTCACGACCAGACGCGTTGGCCCGGCCGCTCGCCGTAATGCGTCTTCAATGGCTTCCTGTTCGTCTGGAACCGTAATGCGGAGAACCGTCTCGAAGCCGCCTGCGTCCAACTCACGGGCGACGGCGGGTCCGGAAATGTCCTGCCTTGAACCCTGCGAGCAGGCGTCGCTTACTGTGATAACCGCTGCTGTGCGCCGTGGTGACTCATGGGGCATGTTCGTCACGATTTCGATTGTACAAACACCGGTAAGTGTCTCGATTTGATGAGAAAATAGAGGTCAAGCTTCCGAGGCGCTCCCGCTTTGACCCCGCAGCGCGAAAGCAATCCGCTGATGGGACACAGCCTGGAGCCGCCAGAAGTCACCCAGGAATGCCGAATCGCTTAAACCTAACTGACGCGCCGGCCAACGAGCCGCAAGCCAAAGCCAAAGCAGTCGCGTCTGCCCCGTCGGTCGGTCCCCTCGGCCTCAGCGTCGTGGAACCGCTGCCCGAATCGGTCGTGGCGGCGCGGCCATCGTCCAATGGCTCCGGCTCCGCGCCGGCGTTCCGCCTGAACAAATACTCCGGGCTCGACCACACCGATCTGCTGCACATCATCGAGGAGATTGAGGACAACCGGTCCTGGGTTAGCCTTCGCGAGAAGCTGTGGATCGCCCTCATCATCCACATGCTGGTCGGCTGGTATCTGCTGTATGGGCCCAAATACATCTACCACGTGCGGGTCGTCGATCCCTCCGTCATCATGAAGCAGCGGCAGAAGGACCTGACGTTCCTCGATCTGCCGCCGGACGCTCTGAAGAAGATCAAGCCCAAGCCCACGACGGCGCTTTCAGACAAGGATCGCGTGGCGCAGACGCCGCATCCCACGCTCGACAAGAAGACCCTCGCGGAACTGGAGGCGATGCGCCGCGCGGGGCCTCCTGCCCCCGCCCCCGCTCCGCAGCCGGCCGAACAGCCGCAGGCCCCGGCCGCGCCGCAGCAACAGGCGCAACAGCAACCGCCGACGCCACCCGCTCAACCGCTGCCCATGAACAATCAGGCCAGGCTGGAGGCTCCGCCGCAGGCGCCGCAGCCGAACTTCCAGGCCAGTACCGGCAATCCGAATGAGCAGCTCGAGCAGGCCATGAAACAGGCCATGCAGGGAAAAGGCCAGTACGGCGGCGACGGCGGCGCGGGTCTCCCATCGCAGCATCAGGGGATGAACGGCGCGGTCGACATCCTGAGCGACACGATGGGGTGGGACTACGGACCCTATGTGCAGCGCGTAGTGTGGGACACGGAGCGCGCGTGGTGGCCCATCATCCCGGAATCCGCCCGCCCGCCTCTCGACAAGCAGGGCAAGACTTTCATCCGCTTCCGCATCCAGCGCGACGGCAGCGTCACCGACATGCATCTCGAAGGGCCCTCCGGCGATGTCGCGCTGGACCGCGCCGCGTGGGCCGGCATTACCGGCGCGGCTCCATTCCCGCCCATTCCGAGGGAATTCAAAGGACCGTTTCTCGAACTGCGCTTCTACTTCCTCTACAACATTCGCCCCGGAGAGGAATAGCCCGTGGGCAGACTGACGGCGCCTGAGCGGCTGCGTCGCCAGCAGGTCATCGGCATCCTGCTCGTGGCGGCCGTGATTCTCGCCTTCACCCTTTATCGGGCCAACTGGCGCGAGATTTTTCCGCCGGGGTGGTGGCGCTGGTAAGAAACCCTCTTGTCTTTCGATACACAAAGAAATAGCATCGATACACATCGGAGTTTTCACGCATGCGGACCAATATCGACATCGACGACAAGCTCATGGCTCAGGCCATGCGAGCCAGCGGCGCACCCACAAAGAAGGCGGTTGTGGAGGAGGCGTTGCGCTTGCTGGTCCAGACCCGCGCCCAGGTTTCCATACGCAAGCTTTTCGGAACCGTAAAGTGGGAGGGCGATCTTCAGAAATCCCGTCAGGGACGGTTTCTCAAGTAGAGCCGGCCAATGGTCATCGTCGACACCAGCGTTTGGATCGACTTTTTCGGCGGGATTGTCAACCGCCAAACATCATGGGTGCGCAGCGAGGCGGGGCTCACCCCCATCGGTCTCACTGACCTTAATTTGTGCGAGGTGCTGCAGGGAATCCGCGATGAACCGACACTCACAAACGTCAGGCACGAACTCATGACCTTCGAAATCTTCGACGCTGGAGGGCTCACGATTGCGCTCGAGGCGGCGCGAAACTATCGATTTCTGCGCCAACGCGGATACACAATCAGAACCACCATCGATTGCCTGATCGCAACGTTCTGTATTGAATCCGGGCACGAACTACTGCACCACGATCGCGATTTCGATCCTTTTGAAAAGCATCTTGGCCTTCGCGTGGTGCACCCCGGCTGAAAAAATTCACCCGCAATCCCCGGAGTGTCCCCGAGCCCAGTCCCTGCGATCCTTACACTGAGAGGTGCGAGTACCATGAACGCAATCGCCATGCTGACCGACGATCAGGCCTGGGCCGCGGTTCTGGCCCGCGATCCCGCGGCCGACAGGGAACTGGTCTATGCCGTCACCACCACCGGCGTCTTCTGCCGTCCCACCTGCCCCAGCCGCCGTCCTGCCCGCGCCAACGTTGTGTTTTTTCCGGATCCTGCTACCGCGCGCAGTGCAGGATTCCGCCCTTGCCGGCGATGCCGTCCGCAGCAGCGTCACGTCGACGCCAAGCTCGTCGAAGCCATCTCCGCCGGTCTGAAACGCGATCGCCAGGTCACACTCAACGAGCTTGCGCGGATCACCGGCCGCAGCCCCTTCACCATCGAGCGAACCTTCAAGCGCGTGCTGGGCGTCACCCCCGCCCAATACCAGCGCCAGACGCGGGCCGAATCCTTTCGCCGCGAACTGACCACCGGCTCGGCGCGCGTGACCGATGCCATTTACGACGCGGGCTACTCCGGCCCCGGCCGCGCTTATGAGAACACCCAGCTTGGCATGGCCCCTGGTGAATACCGCGCCGGCGCCCCAAGCGTCCAGATCGGCTACGCCATCGGCGACTGCCCTTTGGGCAAGCTGCTGATCGCTGCTACGCCGCGCGGTCTGTGCGCTGTGATGCTCGGCGATGACCATCACGATCTCGAGCGCCAGTTGCATGCGCAGTTTCCCGCCGCTGAGATGCATCCCGAACCCAGCCTCGACTCCGCGCTTGCCAAGGTTCTCTCGCAGTTCACACAACACCCCGCCGCGCTCGATCTGCCGCTCGACCTGCGCGCTACAGCCTTCCAGATGCGGGTCTGGGAGGCGCTGCGCCGCATTCCCCGCGGAGAAACGAGGAGCTATGCGCAGCTCGCGCAGTCGCTCGGCCAGCCGACGGCCGTGCGCGCCGTCGCCCGCGCCTGCGCCACGAACCCGGTCGCCGTAGTGGTTCCCTGCCATCGCGTCATCGGCAGCGACGGCAAGCTCACCGGCTATCGCTGGGGCGTGGAGCGCAAGCAGAAGCTGCTGGAGATTGAATCGGCACAAGAGCATTCCACGCGGGCAGGCTCCCACGCAGAAAAACCGCAGTAACTCGCCCTCTACCTTCGGGGGAGTTGTTTCTCCCTTCCGCTTTGGTATTGTTTCGCTGCACAGGGCTCGAAAGGCGACGTGTGGCAGCGACAGCGGTAGCCGATTCTATATCGAGATCGTCCACGGAAAGCAACGTCTCACTGGCCGAGATTCTCTCCGCGCTCTCCTTCGCGCTCGACCTCACAGAGGGCGCGGTTCCGGGTCACGCTTTGCGCAGTTGCGTTCTCGGCATGCGCCTGGCGCGGGAGCTTGGTCTTCCGCAAGACCGCACGGCGAGCCTTTACTACGCGCTGCTTCTGAAAGACGTGGGCTGCAGCAGCAATGCCGCCCGTCTGTGCCAGATCATCGGCGGCGGCGACGAGCGCCAGGTCAAAGCCGGCGTCAAGCTGGAGGACTGGACCCGTCCCAGCCGCCCCAAGGCTTCCACTTTACGGCTGCTGTGGAGCACCGTCCTTCCTGAAGCGGGCCCGCTCCACCGCGTTGCCGGCATCGTGCGCATCGGCCTCACCCAGCACCGCAACAACGAGGAAGTTATCCAGCTCCGTTGCGATCGCGGCGCCCACATCCTTCGCAAGCTCGGCCTCGGAGACGTAGCGGCAGAAGCCGTGCGCGGGCTCGACGAGCATTGGGACGGAAGCGGCTACCCGGAACGGCGCATCGGCCACGCGATTCCTCTTGAATCCCGCATTCTTGCCGTCGCGCAGCACCTTGACGTTTTCGCATCCGAACAGGGGACCGAGAGCGCCATGCGGGCCCTGCGCGATCGTTCTGGACGCTGGTTCGATCCTGAGCTTGTCACCCTGGCGGAGCATCTCCACCACGCAGGCCTCCTCTGGGAACATGCGCTCTCCAGCACCCCTGAAATCGAAACCCGAAGCGCTGCCCTCGCTCTTGCCCCCGAGCAGGTCCATCGCCTGGAGGCGGCGGACATCGACCTCATCTGCGAGGCCTTCGCCGATGTCGTTGACGCCAAATCCTCGTTCACCTACCGGCACTCGCTGGGCGTGACGGAAGCGGCAATGCAAATCGCGACCGGAATGGGCCTCAGTCAGGAGCGCATCCGGCTGGTCAATCGCGCAGCGCTGTTGCATGACATCGGCAAGCTGCGTGTGCCCAATTCCATCCTCGACAAACCCGGCAAACTGGACGGCGCAGAGTGGCAGGTCGTTCAGGAGCATCCCCGGCTGACTCGCGAGATCCTCTCCCGCATTGGCCCGTTTCGCGAACTGGCGGCCATCGCCGGAGCGCACCACGAGCGATTGGACGGCGCCGGCTACCCGGATCACCTGACGGCTCCACAGCTGCCCATCGAAGCGCGCATCATCGCCGCCGCCGACGTCTACGGCGCACTGACCGAAGATCGGCCCTATCGAGCCGGAATGTCGCACGAGCAGGCGCTGGAGATCATGTTCCGCGACATTCCTTACAAGCTCGATCCGGATTGTTGCGAAGCACTAAAGTTCACCCACTGATTCGCTGTTGCTGACGCTCCTGGCCGCCAATTTTCCAGCTTCCGCTCGCCCGGGCTCTGCCGCTGGCTTTCCTGCACCCTGTACCCTGTACCCTGTACCCTGCACCTGCCCTCAGTTCAGATCGTCGCCAATCACCACCGTCACCGGGGGATTGGTCGTCAACTGAGCGTCCATGATGAGCGCCGTCCGCGCCTGGCCTGCGACGAACGCAATCTGAGCGCTGCTATACGGCGTAGTGATCACGCCTGTGGGCGTCACCACTACCGTGTAAGTGCCCGCCATCACGTTCACATAGCCCTCAACCGCTTGCGGGGTCACGTCCGTCAGGAGCGGTTTGGAGCCGGAGAGCGTGGCGGAAGAAGGCACCAGATAAATATCCACTGCACCCGCGTGGATCGCCTGCTGCAGGAAACGAATCGAGAAATAACCCGCCGGTGGGATGATCGCCTGGTCGGTGAGGACCGTCGCCGTATAGGTCGCTCCTGAGTCGGTGATATATACCGAATGCTGCTGGGCTACCAGGAAATCTCCCTGCGCCGATGCCGTCGCCGTCGCGCTCCCCGTCGGATAAACATAAGCCGTCGTCTCTTCCGGCGGCAGGAATGCGTAATTGGTAATACTGGCCGCACCGATGTTAGTCGCAATTGCAGTTGTGCCGACCTTAACATCGACCGCTGGGGCGTTATAGGAGGCGTCGATCACCCGCACCAGCGTCTGCGACGGAGCCATACTCTCGATGGTCTGGCATCCACTTAGCACGGCGGCAGGAACAGGCAGCAAGGCTACCAGCGTGGTTGCTCCGATGCCCGTCCAGAGCCGCTTTCCATTCGATTCAGCCATACAGGAAACTCGAACAAGGTCGCAGAATGAAGGTCGAGTCCCATCTTACCCAGGGCCGCCACGGTCCGCGCACGGAATCAGTATGAGCGTTTGTGCCACAAATGGGTCAGAGATCGGGGTATCGGAGCGAACTTACCCTGACGAAAGTACTCCGAGATCATGGGTACAGGGGAATCAAAAATCCTGAACCCGCAGCCGTCCTCCTGCGTATACTGCATCTGCCATGCTCTCCACCACTATGTCCTCTGCCACCGGAAGAATTGCTTTGCCCTTCATGCTTGCCCTCGCCGCAATGGGGCTCGCCCAAACCGCACCGGCATCCGCGCCGCCGACCGCACCGGCGCAGGCCGCACCCGCTGCACCCCCCGCTTCAGCTGCGCCCAAAATCGACGACCAGGACAGCTTCACCGTCGTCGGCGTTACGGTACGCACCAACAATGCTAAGGAAGCCGGCGGCCAGGGCGCGATTCCCGCGTTATGGCAGAACGCCATTCAAAACGGCACCCTCGATCAAATCCCCAATAAGGCGAGCGATGGTTTTGTCGTCGTTTACAGCGACTACGCCAGCGACAACACGGGAGACTACAGCTACACCCTCGGCTACCGCGTTAGCTCCGCCGGCAAGGTTCCCGATGGCATGGTTGCAAGGACCATTCACGCCGGCAAGTACGCCAGCTTCACCTCGGAGACGGGACCTCCTCAGGAAGTAATACCGGCTCTCTGGCAAAAGATCGCGCAGATGACCCCTCAACAACTGGGCGGCACGCGGGCTTACCAGACCGACTTTGAAACCTATGGCGCCATCACAGACTGGGGCAACATGCAGATGACCGCCCATATCGGGTTGAAGTAGGAGGTCAAGCATCGGGCTTGGCACAGGGGCGAACATTCTGAGCGATACTCCCCCCTGGCACGACCCCTCTCCAGCTACGGCTTCTTCTTCTTTCCGGTTGACTGTTCCCTGTTGCCTGTTGCCTGCTTTTCAACCGGCGGCAGATCGTATACCTCAATCGCCCCATCGCGCAGGATCGCAAACCTCCGCCCGTCCGGCGAGAGCGCCACATTCTGCCCCGCGGTCAGCACCGGCGACGCATCTTTCACCAGCACCAGCTTCCCGCTTTCGGTGTCGTACACTCCGGCAATCTGGCCGGTGATGTCCTCGGGATACAGCGCGTCGAAGGTGCTGATCGGCCGGCTCACAGCCACCGACTCATAGGCAAACCGGCTGCCGTTCTCCGCGGTGTCAAACCAACCCCACACATAGCGGCTCTGCCAGCGGTCCCGCCACAACTCAACGCCGTCCATGGAAAACGCCGCTACCGGCCGGTCGTCCCCGTTCAGAGTGCAACCCACCATTAAGGCCACGTCTCCGCTGACCGGTTCAAGCGACGGCTGGCAGGCCGACTTGATCTCACCCACGGTTTTCGGATCCCCGCGAAAGGGCACATCGCGCATCACCCACGAAGTCTGCTGCTTTCCCTCCATGGTGTCGAGAAGCCCTTCCCCGATCAGCGGCAGAGTCGACGCGCTTTGTCCGTCCGACTCCGCGATCGGCGTCCTCGATCCCAGCGGCAGAATCATCACCTTAATCGGCTGTCCTACTCTCGGAGCCTGCGGCTCAGCCGCTTCGGAATGCAGCTTGATCGGATAGTTCGTTTCCACGACCAGCAACTTGCGGTCGGGCGATACCTGAACCACTCTCAGGTCTGTGTCGAATGTCAGATAAGGATCGAGCGTCAGCGTCTCATCCGTCACAAACAGCGAGTCGCGCACGCGCACCAGAAATTTCCCCTCTTTATACGGCCACAGATACTGGGAGCGATCGTGCATCCGCCAGTCCGCCTGCCGCTCCACCTTCCCCGTGCCTACATCCAGCACCACCGCCCGAATCTGCTGGTCGTCGTCGTCAGCAGGATCGCCGGGCACTCTCTTCAGCAGCCCGCTCACGTGGAAGGTAAACAGCAAATGGTCGTCGTCGAAAAATCCCAGCGCCGCAGAAGACAGCTTATAGGTCAGGTAAAACGCTCCCGGCGGCCGATATCCAAGGGGGGCAACGGGTATCCGCGCCGCCGGTTCGATCGGCGGAACCGCCGGAGGCGTCCGTTCCCCAACCAGCGCCAGCGCCCACGAGACAGCCACTACAGCAGCCAGCCCCATCAATATTTTGTCGATTCCTGCGCGAGCCATGAGGTCCCGCTTCCATTCTTCGCGCGTTCGGCCCCAGGAGCAAATCCGTGATGGAAAGACACCGCAACTCCCGTCGCCAGGACCGACTGATTTGACGCCGACCCACATTGTGCGTATAAAACGTTGTCTGAAGCTTGCAGTGAAGATGCTATGCGTCACAATTGCGTCTTCGAGGCAAGATTGCTTATGGCCCGCATGCAGGAAGTCCCCCCATCATCCACGCCTCGCCGCTCGCCCCGCTCGCCCGCTGCGAAGTCCGGCTCTGCTTCGAGCGAAAACCCGCGTCTCCTCCAGGACTATCAGAACGCTGTCCAGCTGATGCAGCAGGGCAAGTTCGAGAAGGCGCGCGCCCTGTTCGAGAAGCTTTCCCGCGAAGCTCCGCCGGAGATCATCGAGCGCTCCCGCGTCTACCTCACCGTATGCGAGCGCAATTGCGCCGACTCCTCCCTCACCTTCAAAACAGCCGATGAGCAATACGACTACGCCGTTTCTCTGCTCAATACCGGCTCGTACGAAGAGGCGCGGGACCAGTTCGAGTCGATCCTCACCTCATCTCCCGACGCCGACTTTGCCCACTACGGCATGGCGCTGCTCAGCAGCATGACCGGGCAGGCGGAGGACGCCCTCGATCATCTGTCGCGCGCCATCCAGCTGAATTCGGCAAACCGGATCCAGGCGCGCAGCGATCCGGATTTTATCGATATGGCAGACGATCCCCGTTTCACCGAGCTCCTCTACCCGGAGATGGGCTGACCCGCGTCTCCCACCCGCCCCTGACTAAAGGCATAGGGCAGGCTCGATCGGAGCGTCCTGATACTCCTGGTTTAGACTCATACATGGAAGCAGTTCCAATTTGGTAACTTCTAAAACCGCGAATTCCATCCCTCCCGCGGGCCTGCGAGTCGTCGCCATTGGTGGCGGAACCGGCCTCTCAACCCTCCTGCGCGGCCTCAAGCTCCGCGTCCCTCATGCCTCCGGCCTGCGCGCCGAACCACCCACGGCGCCGCTCATCGCCGACCTCACCGCCGTAGTCACCGTCACCGACGACGGCGGCTCCAGCGGCCGCCTGCGTCGCGACTTCAACATGCTCCCCCCCGGCGACCTGCGCAACTGCATGGTCGCTCTCTCCGAAGACGAGCGCCTCATCTCCCGCCTCTTCCGTCACCGCTTTCGCAACGGAGGCGACCTCGAAGGCCACAACTTCGGCAACCTCTTCATCGCCGCCCTTACCGAGATGACCGGCGACTTCGCCCAGGCCATCCGTCTCTCCGCCGAAATCCTCGCGACCCGCGGACACATCTTTCCCGCAACAGCGGCCAATGTCACCGTCGTCGCCCGCATGGAAGACGGCTCCGTCGTCCGCGGCGAAACCCGGATCACCGCCAGCCGCCAGCGCATCGTCGAGCTCACTCTCGACCCGCCCCATCCGCCCCCGCCGCCCGAAACCCTCGCCGCCATTGCCGCCGCCGACCTCATCACCATCGGCCCCGGATCGCTCTACACCAGCATCGTCACCAATCTCCTCGTCGACGGCATCCCTGAAGCCCTCGGCGCCGCCCAGGCCACCCGCGTCTTCATCTGCAACCTCATGACCCAGGCCAACGAGAGCCTGCACCTCACCGCCTCGCAGCATATCGAGCGTATCTACGAGCACGCCGGCCGCCCCATCTTCGACTACGCGCTGGTCAATACCGCCCCCGTCTCGCGTGAACTCCGCGAGCGCTACGCAGCCGAAGGCGCCGAAGCCACCATCGCCGACCTCGACCGTATCGAATCCCTCGGCATCCAGTGCATCACCGGCAACTTCGCCGACGAAGGCAACGTCCTACGCCACGCCGCCGACCGAGTCACCGACGCACTGCTGTCATTGCCGGTCCGCGCTGCGGCAGTTGGTGCGCGGTAGCGATTCAGAACCTGCATGAGATCCTCGCCCCTTTTGAAAGGGCGTGAACCAAATTGGTCCCATGCCCAATTACCCACAGCTCTTGAAGCGTGGCGCGCCCCAAACGTCCGATAGAATTGGGCAAAGTTGAAGGCGCCGCCAGCATGAGACATCCCAAAGGGACGAACGCGCTCTTCCGCTCCGTGCCGGAAGTTCAACCCGAGACAGAGCAAGCGCCATTTGTTGAAATTCGGAGTCTCGCCCGCCTGTCATTCCGGCTGCCGTTAAGCGACAACACCCCCGCCGCTCTACGCACCTATCGTGAGGCCAACGCCCACTTCAGGACCGTCCCGTGGCCGTCCCCCTTCGATAAGACCAGCCACCGTTTGCGGCTGGGTGATGCGCGGGACCTTTCCTGGATCGCGGATTCTTCGGTGCACCTCGTCGTCACGTCTCCTCCTTATTGGACCCTGAAAGAATATGCCTCCGGAAACAGGTCGCAGCTCGGAGACATCGAAGACTACGAACAGTTCCTCGCCGAACTCGACAAAGTCTGGAAGCAGTGCGCCCGTGTCCTCGCGCCTGGCGGAAGAATCTGCTGCGTAGTAGGCGATGTCTGCGTTCCCAGGAAGCGCGGAGGCCGGCATTACGTAATGCCGCTGCATTCCGATATTCAGGTCCGCGCAAGAAGCCTCGGCCTGGACTGCCTCACGCCGATCCTTTGGCAGAAAATCGCAAACGGCGCGATGGAGGCCCAGGGGAACGGAGCCGGTTTCTATGGAAAGCCGTACCAGCCGGGAGCAATCGTAAAAAACGATACGGAATACATCCTCATGTTGAGAAAAGGCGGCCATTACCGTTCGGTGCAGCCCCTGCAAAAGGCGCTCTCGATGCTCACAAAAGAGGAAATGCAGCATTGGCTTCGGTCCTCCTGGACTGACCTCCCAGGCGCTTCAACCACGAAGAGCAAGCACCCCGCGCCATATCCAATCGAGCTTGCCGAACGACTGATCAGACTCTTTTCCTTTGCGGGCGACACTATTCTCGATCCCTTCCTGGGTACCGGATCGACCGCCATTGCGGCTATGAGATCTGGACGGAATTCGATTGGCGTCGAAATCGAGCCAACCTACCTTGCCGCTGCCCAGCGCACGATCGAGGCGCTTGCTTCCGTCAGAGCGATGGCCGGTCCAACGGGTTCCGAGGTCACCGTTGACTGAATACAGGCTGCTGAACGAATTCCGCGGCCTCTTCGACGGCAAAAAGTACGAACATCGACGCTCCAATCTGGGCGATTTCGTCGCCATGCACCTGTACGAGGATTTGGTGGCCGTCAACAAATCGAACAGATATGTCATCTCCGTTTCCGACATGTCGCGGGTGTTAAACGTCCAAAATCGGCGGCAAGGTATCGAGGCCCGGCGCGGAGATGGCACGTTCGGCGAATTGATTGTCGGCGAAACTCCGCGAGCAGACCCGGGATACAGAGTCGCTCGTGGACCGGTTGCCACCGTCGAAATCGGTGTCGAAGTGAAGATCCTTGCAAAGGCAATGATCAAGCAGATCGACAGGGTAAAAAGCGATCTGGTCAATCAGGTGAGCAACTTCAGGCGCAGGTCGGGATCGTCGAACCCTATCTGCGTGGGGATTGTTGGAATCAACTATGCCGAGGTCACTACAAGCTATGAAGGTGATCGGAGCTACCGGACTGACGGTGGACTCTACAAACACCCAATCCAGGAAGCCGAGCCAGCCCGTGGCCGCCTGGCCAGCGTCGCCCCCGAATACGACGAATTCCTCATTTTGAAATACCGTGCGACCAACGAGCCGCCATATCCATTTGAGTGGGTGAACCAGAGGGAGAGCGTCCTCGAATACGGCGCCGCGCTCATCCGCATCAGCAACGAATACCAAAGGCGCTTTTAGGCCACCACTCAGTCCGCAGAAGCCGAAACCTGGAATACGAAGCCCGGCCAGGTTCACCCCATAGCAGCGGGCTAATAGATCCAGCTGCAGTCGCTGGTGAAATCGGTTGGGCTGGAGCGTTGCCACCTGGCTCCGGTTTTCTCGACGGCGAAGATTCCGCCGCTGCCGCAATTGCTGCCACAGTTCTTGATGACCGAGACGAGCGCGTGGGTATGAGCGAGGTCGAAGCCTGGGACTCCGAGGTAGCGGACGTGACGGAGTTGTTCGAAGCTGGAGCATTTGACCTGGTCGCGACTGTGTGTGGCGATACAGTATTGCGCCTGGGCGACTTCGGTCGGGTCCAAGAGCCGGTATCCCGGGGGGATGGTGAATTTTGGCTCCCAGCGATGACTCTGCCGATTGGCGGCGACAAAAGCGTCGGCCATCTCGTGCTCGGTGGGCGTTTGAGGCTTAAGGCAGCTGCCGCCTACCTGGGGGATGTCGGTGATGGAATTTTGGGCGAAGGCCAGCGGCTCATCCGTGAGCCGCTGGGCCGGGGACTGGTAGAGGGCGGAGTAGACTTCGTAGGCTTCGGGGGGCGGTGGTGCTCCGCCAGGCAGATTGAGGGGGCTGGTGAGGGCGAGGTCAGGGATCGAAGCGGAAGTTGAGGCTGGGATCGCGGCGGGGGGAGCAGGCCTCGGGTGGTGGCGCGGGATGAGGCGCAGGCAGAGGATTGCGACGGCGGCGGCGACGAGGATGAGCCGGAGACCGAGGCGAGGGGTGAGACGCATGAAAAACTCCTGACGCATTGTAGGAGGTTTTGGGACCTGGGCTGCTCAGCGATGCGATTCCGCCTGCCGTGTGGGAGCGCAGCGCATCGCAAAGAGAATCCGCTGAGGCGCACTCGCGTTTTTGTCGGATTGGAAGTTATCCGCAAGAAACATCACTGGGCACTTCGGGAAACCCACATCCGAATCGCACCAGCGAGGTTGTATCGTTTGTGAAGCACGCAGCGCTTGGCGGGACTCTATCTATGAATATTCTTGAGCGGCTTTTTGAGAGGCACTTTCACACGCCGGCGGAAGAGGTGCATCCTCTGCAGGGGCAGCTGGGTGGGTCGGGGCGGACGATTGTGCGCCTGAGCGGTGGCGGACGGACAGCGATCGGCGTGGTGCATTCGGTGCGGGAGGAGAATGTTGCGTTTCTCGAGTTTTCGCGGCATTTTCGGCGGCATGGGTTGCCGGTGCCGGAGATCTATGAAGACGACCTGAAGGAGGGCGCGTATCTCGAAGAAGACCTGGGCGATGAGACGCTGTTCGAGTTTCTGACGGAGAACCGTGAGGGCGCGGAGGTTCAGCCGCGGGTGGTGGAGGCTTATCGCAAAGTGATTGCGGTGCTGCCGCGATTTCAGGTGGAGGCAGGCCGCGATCTGAATTACAAGGTTTGCTACCCACGAGGGCGGTTCGACCGGCAGTCGATTGGCTGGGACCTGAACTACTTTAAGTATTATTTTTTGCGGCTGGCGGGTGTGCCGTTCAACGAGCAGGCGCTGGAGGACGATTTCGGGCGGCTAACGAAGTTTTTGTTGAGCGCGGGGCAGGATTACTTTTTGTATCGGGATTTTCAGTCGCGCAACATTATGCTGCGCGATGGGCAGCCATTTTTTCTGGATTACCAGGGAGGGCGCAAAGGCGCGCTGCAGTATGACGTGGCTTCACTGCTGTATGACGGCAAGGCGGCGCTGCCGCCGGCGCTGCGCCAGGAGCTGCTGGATTACTACCTGGAGCGGCTGGCGGAATTTGTGAAGATGGAACGCGCGGAGTTTATGAAGCACTACTACGCGTATGTGTATGTGCGGATTATGCAGGCGCTGGGGGCGTATGGGTTTCGCGGCTTCTATGAGCGCAAGGCGCATTTTCTGCAGAGCGTTCCGTATGCGCTGGAGAACCTGCGCTGGCTGGGAGAGAACGTCGAGCTGCCGATTGCGCTGCCGACGCTGCTCGAGTGCTTCCGGTCGATGCAGGATTCGCCAAAGCTGCAGGGGCTGGCGGGGAGCGCGCGGACGCTGATGGTGCGGGTGTTCAGTTTTTCTTTTCATAGGCAGGCGCCGAGCGATGGGACGGGGCATGGCGGCGGGTTTGTGTTCGATGCGAGGGGATTGCCGAATCCTGGACGGGAGGAGCGGTTCCGGGCGCTGACGGGTAAGGATGCGGCGGTGATCGAGTATCTGAACCAGGAGGAGAGCGTTCACCAGTTTTTGGCGAATGCGGTTTCGCTCGTGGAGTCGAGCGTGGCGAGTTATCTGAAGCGCGGATTCAGCAGCCTGATGGTGTCGTTTGGATGCACGGGCGGGCAGCACCGGTCGGTGTATCTGGCGGAGCGGCTGGCGAAGCACTTGCGCGGGATGACGGGCGTGGAGGTGGTGGTACGGCACGTGGAACTCGAGAAGATGGGCGATTTGGAGAAGATGGCGCGGTGAGGGGTGCTGAGGGCCGGGTCTTCCGGGATGTGCCGGTGAGGGCGAGCGCATGAAGGCGATGGTGCTGGCGGCCGGGTTGGGGACGCGGCTGCGTCCGCTGACCGACGATAGGCCGAAGGCGCTGGTGACGGTAGCGGGGCGGACGCTGCTCGAGATTACGCTGGAGCGGCTGCGTGGCTTTGGCGTGCGCGAGGTGGTGGTGAATGCGCATCACTTTGCGGATCAGATTGTGGAGTTTCTGGCGGCGCACGATTTTGGGATGCGGATTGAGGTTTCGCTGGAGGAGACGCTGCTCGATACGGGCGGCGGGCTGAAGAAGGCGGCGTGGTTTTTGGAGTCGCGCGAGGGCGGCGGGGAGGGTGGTTCGGGGGCCGGGGCTGGTGCACCGTTTATTGTGCACAATGTGGATGTGATCAGCGGGATCGATCTGGGGGCGATGGCGGCGACCCATCGGGCGTCGGGGGCTCTGGTGACGCTGGCCGTGGCTGCGCGGGAGGCTTCGCGGCAATTGCTGTTCGATGAGGCTGGGCTTTTGTGCGGGCGGCGGGCGGGCGGCGCGGAGGAGCGGGTACAAGACGGCGTCGAGCCGACGGCCTCGAAAAACCAGGCGCTGGCCTTTGCCGGGATTCATGTGGTTTCGCCGCGGATTTTCGGGTTGATGCGGGAGGATGGGGCGTTTTCGATCATCGATGCTTATTTGAGGCTGGCGGCCGAGGGGGAGAAGGTCGTGGCGTTTCGGGCGGATGGTGCGTACTGGCGGGATTTGGGGCGGGTGAAGAGTTTGGCGGCGGCTGAGCGGGATGTGGAGAGCGGGTTGGTTGGGGTGTAGGCAGAGCTTGGGGCTCGGGGCTCGGGGTTCGGGCTAAAGGTTACTTTGGCTTGCTGGCTGGGGGCTTGCGGGCTGCGAACTTGTGAGCCATGGCGAGGAGGTCGTGGAGGATTGCGGGGGTGAGGTGCTGGAGGCGGACGAGAACGGAATCGTAGTTGAGGTAGTGGTCGGGGGAGTAATAGAGGTGGGGCGCCTCGGCGAGTAGGGCGGGGCGGTCGCGGCGATCGATGCGGATCAGGATCGAGTTGGGTTCGGCGGATTTGTGGGTGGGGACGCAGGCCATGAGGTTGCCGCGGACCTTGAGCGCGGGGCTTCCCCAGTAGGTGGATTTTTCCACGCTGGGGAAGGTCAGGCCGGTTTGCCAGACGGTTTCGAGGGTGAGCATGAATAGAGTCTAGAGGTTGGAGTTTAGAGTTTAGGGGTTCGTTGGCGGGTTCGGGCTTAGGGTCACCGACCGACTCTCCGGGCTTTGGCCCGGTTCATTTCGTGAAAGGTCATGACTGGCCCGGGCTTGCCGGCTTGGTCGGCCGCCGCCCACAGGTCTTCGAGTTCGCAGAGGACGGGTTGGGCTTCGAAGCTGCCGCCCGGAGGCAGGGTGAAGCGAATGCGGCTGCCGGGATGGATGCCGAGACGGTTGCGCAGGGCGCTGGGGGGCGTGATTTGACCCCTGGAGGTGACGGTGGCCTCGATGGTGGGGGTGGGTTTGCGGGGCATGGTTCTCTGGCCTGACGTCTTATACCGACTTGCCCTACGTAGGTCTTTGCCGCCCCTTCGCCCTGGCGAAGACAGCACCCCGGTGGGGCCCGGTTTCGCGCTATACGCGATGCGGGCCGCCCTCTCGTCGTTGACCGTGATGGGCGCAGGCGCTTCGCTCTGCGGTGCGTGATTTGCAGCAAGTCGACGCGATTTTCTGCGTGCCGGTGATGGATAATCATTTCACGCGGCAGAAGGTCAGAACGCAACAGCACGCTGGGAATTGAGATCGGTTTTCGATGGCAGCTGAACTAAAAGATGTCACGGGATTTCGAGGAGAGAAGATTCTTGAACTCCGACTGACGGATTATCAGGAATTCGCTGGGCCGCTTTTCCGGCCTGGGTTTCTCGGAGACAAGTGGCCAGCCGTCGATTTTTACGTCGAATTGCGGCGAATACGCAGCAAGACTCCTTACTTCTTCGCGCAAGCCAGGACGACTGCTGGCTCGCTGCCGAGATCAGCGAATTCCTTGAAGATTTCGTCGAAAAAAGGAGACATTGAGCGCCTTCTCAAATTGCCTGGTCCAACATACATTTTCGGAATTCATGAGAAGTCCCAGCGCGTGTTTGTCCGATCGATTCACGATGGAACGCCGGCCAGAGCGATCACTCGTATCCCGGTTTCGCACGAGTTGACAGCGGCGAATCTTAGGAAGTTGCATGACGAGGTGAGGAGTTTTTGGGAAGAGAGTGATTTCAAACCGAAAGGATCGGTGTTCGCATGAGCGTTAGAGAGGCCTCTCAAGTTGGGCAGAGGAGCGAGCTGTTGGCGCAACTCTTCCTTCAGGATCTCAGCCCCGAGATCCTCAGTCGGCCCACGGAGGATGTCGGCTTCGATTTTCTTGTCGGCTTTAGAAATTCAGCGGGCGGGCTGAACATGTTTGGAATCCAAGTCAAAGGTACGGAGCGCCAACTGACAGGCTCATTTCCGCTCGATAGGCGGACATTTCTCCGATTGGCGGAATCGAATGTTCCGGCTTGCCTCCTCGTCGCGGATGTCAAGCGAAACCGGCTGTTTTACTCGTGGGTCAGCCGTGGCGCCAATCCAATCAGCCACGGAGCGGCGCAAGTCAGTGTTCCGGTTACCGAAATCAATGACAAAACCAAAGCCGACCTTCGCAGGCAGATGCTTAAAGAGGTTGCGTGAGCGCGGCTGACTTAACCGTGGGAAAAAAGGATGTAAGCAGTGATCGAGATCCTGCAAAGGAGTTGCGACATTGATCGCTCACTTTGGACAGCTAAACCTCCGGTTCCCCATTTTTGCTTCAATATCTTTCTTCGTGGGCCCGTTTGCAGTGAAATATTTGCGCGAGGAGTCGGCTTCCGCGAAATGGCTGAGAAGGTTGTCTTTCAGGATCCTCAGGAGAGATTGACGGACGATCGAACTGAGTGCTTCGAGCAGCATCTCCACTCGTCGCAGCTCCCGCTCCCCGAAATCAACCCGTCCGCCTAATTGGTAATAATAATCTGGCAGTTTATCGCCGTGTGCGATGTGATTGCTTAAACAATAGATCTCGTCTATCACATCTGAAACAGTCAGGGAACTTGGAGGGTCGAGTCGTGTCAGTTCCCCGGATGTATAGATGGAGGCCCCTGGACCGAGTAGAAATTTGATCCGTTCCTTTGCGACTACGCTTCCACTGTGCTCTCCCTTAAAGCCCTGGATTGTAAAAAGTGATTCGAGGGCTGCCGTCCACAGGAAATAACGGGCTTCCAATGAGTTTGTTGGAAATAGCCCGACTGAAACATATCCACAGCCATTCTGAACTTCCAGAAGGGGCCGTCAAAGGCTCTTCTGAAAAGCGGCGCGTAGAACTTGAGGCCTTGGATGTCCGCGGTTCGAACGGCGAAGAGCTTCTGGTTTTCCAACGGCGTGAAGAAAGAGAGGGGGTTACGGAAGTGGAACCCCGCCAAGCCCCCGTCTGTGGCAACCGTGCCCCAGCATAGTTGAGCGTGCTGAACCGTGGGACGGATGAGCCGGAGGCAGGCAACTATCTGCTCAACCAGCTGTTCCGATTCCGCAACTTGTTCTTGTTCGGCTACGAATCTGTTTGTCGTGCGGTCAACATAGCTCCGTTCAAACCGGTGGATGAATGCGTACTTTATTCGCTCCAGATGCTTGACTATCTCCGTTCCGAGCATTGATTTGTAAACCTCAAATTGCTGATCACTGATACGCCCGGAAACATCCTCGATCCAAACGCCGTCGGTGATCTCCATGGGCAGCAACGATTCGTCGAAATCGTCGTCGGAGAATCCCCCTCGATCCCAGCTGCGCGCGACCCTCTCTATAGGGAACAGCGAAAATAGTTGATCCATCTATTGCGCCCGCCGGAGCGGCGGTTCAGTCGTAGTACTCCAAACCGAGGTGGGTAATCAGGTCTTCGCCCATGATGTGGCGCAACGTGTTTTTTAGTTTCATCGACTGGATGAAGAGGTCGTGTTCGGGGTAAAGGCCTGGGGCGCTTTGTGGGGACTTGAAGAAGAAGCTGAGCCACTCCTGGATGCCGATGTGGCGGAGTTCGGGGGTGCGCTGGGCTAAGTCTAAGAACAGGACTAAGTCGAGGGCTATCGGGGCGGCGAGGATCGAGTCGCGGCAGAGGAAGTCGACTTTGATCTGCATGGGATAGCCCAGCCATCCGAAGATATCGATGTTATCCCAGCCTTCTTTGTTGTCGCCGCGGGGCGGATAGTAGTTGATGCGGACCTTGTGGTAGATGTTGCCGTATAAGTCAGGGTACTTATCGGGCTGGAGGATGTAGTCGAGCACGCCTAACTTCGATTCCTCCTTGGTCTTGAAGGACTCCGGGTCGTCGAGGACTTCGCCGTCGCGGTTGCCGAGGATGTTGGTGGAGTACCAGCCGGCTACTCCTAACATGCGGGCCTTGAAGGCGGGGGCGAGGACGGTCTTGAGGAGGGTCTGGCCGGTCTTGAAGTCCTTGCCGCAGATGGGCGCGCCGGTCTGGCGCGAGAGCTCGATCATGCAGGGCAGGTCGACGGTAAGGTTGGGCGCGCCGTTGGCGAAGGGGACGCCTTCCTTGAGGGCGGCGTAGGCGTAGATCTGGGAGGGAGCGATGGCGGGGTCGTTGTCGACGAGGGCTTTTTCGAAGGACTCGACGGTGGCGTGGCAGGGGGCGGGTTCGAGGAAGATTTCAGTTGAGCCGCACCAGATGACGACGACGCGATCGACCTGGGACTTGAATTTCTGGATGTCGGAGCGAAGTTGCTGGGCGAGGTCGCACTTACTCTTGCCGGTCTTGACGTTGGTTCCGTTGAGGCGCTTGACGTAGTACTGGTCAAAGACGGCGGGCATGGGCTGAATAGCTTCGAGGAAGGGCTTGATGCTGGCCAGGTGGTCGCGGTCGAGGACGGCAGCGTGGCTGGCGGCTTCGAACATGTTTTCGGGGAAGATGTCCCAACCGGTGAAGACGATGTCGTCGATGTCGGCGAGGGGGACGAATTCCTTAATCAGGGGGGTGCGGTTGTCGGTACGCTTGCCGAGGCGGATGGTCCCCATTTGGGTGACGGAGCCGATGGGCTTGGCGAGGCCTTTGCGGACGGCTTCAACGCCTGCGATGAGGGTGGTGGCGACGGCGCCCATGCCGACGGTCATGACTCCGAGCTTGCCTTTGGCGGGTTGAATTGCAGACCCTTTAGTCCCTGCCATTTCTTTCACTGCCTTTCGTAGTTAGGAAAAAGTGCGCGATGCCAAACAGGTAGTCTCTCGCTTATGGGGTGGAATGGCAAGGCAGGGTACAGGGTCCAGGGTGCAGGGCGCTCGAAATTACCACTCCGCCTAGGCTTCTTCGGGGCGGACGCGGTTGCGCCAGTGGGTCCAGAGGAACCAGATTATGGCGGCGAGGAGGAGGAGTTCGACGCCGAGGTGGAAGCGGTGGAACCAGGCTTTGAAGCGGGGGTCGGAGTCCCAGGCCTGGCCGAGTTTCATACCGGCGTAGGCGAGGATGAAGCACCAGGGCCAGGAGCCGAGGAAGGTATAGAGGTGGAAGCGGAGCTGGGGCATTTTGGCGATGCCTGCGGGGAGCGCGATGAAGGTGCGGACGACGGGCATGAGGCGGGCGAGGAAGACGGTGATGGAGCCGTAGCGGGCGAAGAAGTGCTCGGCGCGGTCGAGATCGTGGGGGTCGAGGAGGACGAAGCGGCCCCAGCGGGCGATGACGGGGCGGCCGCCCCATGCGCCGATCCAGTAGGCGAGTGCGGAGCCGAGGTTGCAGCCGAGAGCTCCGGCGGTGGCGACCCAGAAGAGGCTGAGGCGGCCGGTATGGACGAGGTATCCGGCGAAGGGCATGATGATTTCGCTGGGGAGGGGGATGCAGGCGGACTCGATGGCCATGAGGAGGGCGACGCCGGCGTAGCCGGAGGCGGAGATGACGGCGATGATGAACTGCGCCACGGCGGCGAGGATGCGTTCGGACATGCGAGAGTGAGTTTACAGCGCGCTCGGCACGGTCGGAAGGAAGAAATGCTGACTTTTCGGCGCGCCACTTGCAGCGACGTGCTCGGGATGAGACTCATTTTTAGCCCTGGCGGACGGTGCGGCGTTCGATGCGCTTTTCGTAGCGGGTGCCCTGAAGGATGCGCTTGACGTAGATGCCTGGGGTGACGATGTGGTCGGGGTCGAGGGCGCCTGTTTCGACGAGCTCTTCGACTTCAGCGATGGTGATGCGGGCGGCCGTCGCCATCATGGGGTTGAAATTGCGGGCGGTCTTTCTGTAGATGAGGTTGCCGGCGCGGTCGCCTTTCCAGGCTTTGACAAGGGCGAAGTCGGCGCGGAGCCAGGATTCGAGGAGGTAACGGCGGCCGTCGAAGGTGCGGGTTTCTTTGCCTTCGGCGACCAGAGTGCCGGCTCCGGCGGGGGTGAAGAAGGCCGGGATGCCTGCTCCGCCGGCGCGAATGCGTTCGGCGAGAGTGCCCTGCGGGATGAGGCGGAGGTCGAGTTCACCCTTGATGACTTTTTCTTCGAGGAGCTTGTTTTCGCCGACGTAGCTGCCGGTGTGGGAGGCGATCATACCGGCTTCGAGCATGAGGCCCATGCCGAAGCCGTCGATGCCCATGTTGTTGCTGATGGTGTGGAGGCCGGTGAGGCCACGGCGGCAGTTTTCCTGAACCAGGGCGAGGATGAGATTTTCGGGGATGCCGCAGAGGCCGAATCCGCCGAGCATAAGGGTGGCGCCGGAAGGGATATCAGCAACGGCGGCTTCGGCGGAAGGAAAGACTTTGTTCAAGGGCCGTGGGCTCCAGGGTTAGGCTGAAGGAGAAGGATAGCGGGTGAGGGGGCGATGGGAAAGGAGGCCGCTCCTGGCCGGAGTCGCCGGGCGGCAGGAGCCGGCTCTCTCCGCCATCATTGGCGCAGCCCTCACGATCGCCCCTCGGGCATTTACATCGCTCTGCATGCGTGAATGGACGCAGACCAACCATGAACCTTTCAGCCAAAGAAGCGTTCCTGCCACAGCTCCCGACTGAATCCTGGTTACGGCCCACACCTAACCAATTTCACGCCGCTGCCTGTGGGTGACTCTTTTCGTCCCCCTCCTCTTTTTTCTCTCTCGCCTGCTTCGTCCTCCAGAAACTCTGCTGCAGGCGTGCCGTTTCCCGGCTCTCCCACTCCTTCCGGCGCAACGCGGACTCGTCCCGTGACAACTCCTCGACCTTCGTCGCCTCGATCCGCCGCACCCGGTTCCACGGAATGATGTCGCTGCCCCGAATCAGAAACCCGGATTTCGCCCAGTCCGCAAGCAGATCGCTCACCTTCGCCTTCACATCGTTCTCGTCCTCAAAGGGAAGCATCTCGAACGACTCACCCTCCGCGAGATGCACCGTAACCCACGCCACCAGCATCGTGCCCTTCTGCTGCGGCGCCTTTTCCTTCACATCCGCCATCGCGCTTCTCCTCCTAAGGCTGAGATGCCCACCGATGAACTTCAGCCCCAGGCTCCCAGCTAAAATAGAGCTCGATGGTCACTTCGCCCGATCTGGTGCAGATCGACCTCGCGCCGCGCCGCCCCCTCCCTAAACCCGAGTGGCTCCGCGCCCGCGCGCCTATGGGCGACAACTATCACGACCTCAAAAAGCTGGCCCGCTCGCTGAACCTTCACACCGTGTGCGAATCCGCGCAGTGTCCCAACATCGGCGAGTGCTGGCACCATCGCACGGCTACCTTCATGATGCTCGGCAACCTCTGCACGCGCCGCTGCGGATTCTGCGCCGTTCCCAAAGGCCGCCCCGACCCGATTGATTTTGACGAGCCCCGCCGCGTTGCCGAAGCCGTCGCCGCCCTCGGGCTCAAGTTCGCCGTCATCACCAGCGTCAATCGCGACGACGACGTCATCGGAGGAGCACGCGCCTTCGTCATGGTGATCGACGAAATCCGCCGCCAGGCTCCGGGCTGCCAGGTCGAAGTCCTTATCCCCGACTTTCAGGGCAACGAAGAAGCCATCCGCCTTGTCGTCGAAGCGCGCCCGGAGATTCTCGACCACAATACTGAATCCGTTCCGCGCCTCTACCGCGCCGTCCGCTCAGGAGCCCGCTACGAGCGCACCCTTCGCCTTCTCCAACTGGCGAAGGAAATTGATCCAAAGACTGTTACAAAATCAGGAGTCATGGTCGGCCTCGGCGAAGAGATGGACGAACTTCTCGCCGTTTATCGCGATTTGGCCAGCGTCGGCGTTAACGTCCTCACCATCGGCCAGTACCTCCGCCCGTCGAAGGATCATCTGCCCATCGCCCGCTACTACACCCCCGACGAGTTCGCCTTCATGAAGCGGGAAGCGCTCGCCATGGGTTTTCGCCACGTCGAATCCGGGCCGTTAGTGCGCTCCAGCTACCATGCTCATGAGCAGGCCGATTCTGCAAACACTACCACCATAAGAACAACCGCCGCCGAATCGAACGGCGTGCGCATGGTGATGTGATGGCGCAGAGGCATGCCGGCAAGAAAAAGACTTCGAAGCCGCGGGAAGACACCAGGATTGCACCGCGATCTGGTGCGCAAATTGATCGGATTTTCGGGCTACTTGCTCGAAAGCGTCAAAAATCTGCCACTCTGGCAGAAATCAAAGAGGCGATTGAGCGCGGCTGGGCCGGCGAAAAATAACGCGGAACGCTATTCGTGCAGTGCCGCCCATAGTGTTGGCGCTTGCGCATTTCCGCCAACCTCACACACGGACCTGGAACGCAGTAGAATACCTCTTTTGATCAGCAATACCGAAGGACCACCATCATGCCACCTCTTGTAATGGCGGGCATTCCCGCTCTCAAATCCGATTACACGCAACTCCGCACGCGCATGGACAAAGCCGTCGCCGATTTCCAGACCAACCTCGGCTCCATCCGCACCGGCCGCGCTTCTGTCCACATGCTCGACCAGGTCAGGGTCGATTACTACGGCACTCCCACCCCTCTCAGCCAGGTTGGCCAGATCACCACGCCCGACGCCAACCTCATCGTTGTCCAGCCCTGGGACGTGAGCCTCATCGTCGAAATCGAAAAATCCCTCCGCACCTCCGACCTTGGCTTCAATCCCAACAACGACGGCAAAGTCGTCCGCATCCCTGTGCCGCCTATGACCGAGGAGCGGCGCCGCGAAGTCGTCAAGCATCTGCACCGTGTCCTCGAAGATCATCGAACCGCCGTCCGCAACATCCGCCGCGACGGCAACGACCTGATCAAAAAGGCCGCGAAGGATAAGAAGATCTCCGAAGACGAGGAGAAGCGCTCGCTCGATGAGATTCAGAAGCTCACCGACGAAGAAATCAAAAAGATGGAAGAGATGGCAAAGAAGAAAGAAGTCGAAGTCATGCAGGTGTGAACCAGCCCGCCCGCTCCGATCGAGCCTGAGGCAAAACAGAAAGGCCGCCCCTAGGGACGGCCTTCAATTCTTCAGAGGACGGCAGTGTGATCCCTGCTTACTCCGCCGCGGTGGTTCCGCTCACCGCTCCGGCCGGGGCGATCCCCACCTGCAGGTACGTGCCAGCCTCGAGCCTGAAGCTTGCATCAGTGCTGGAGAAGGTCCCCGATGCATTGCTCTTCACCGCGCTGGAGAGCGAAATGTTCCTGAGGGCTCCGGCTTGCTGGAATGTCCGGTCGGCCTCTACCTGCGCCGGCGCCGGCCCCATGGTCTGGGTGCCATAACCAACCCCGTCTCCCGCACTCTCTGGATAAGCCGCCAGCACCGTAGCCTTCACGGGAATTTCTTTCCCGTCTTTCAGCTTGGCCGAAGTGAACACCAGGCTAACGCTCGACGCAGTGCCATTCTGCGCTGCCTTGACCTCAGCCACATTACCGATCAGCTCCGTTCCCCTGGGCAGTTTCACTCCATCGGTGGTCACCGTTCCGTCCAGCTTCGCCGTGATCACCTGCCCCGCCGCCGCGTTTGTTGAATTGAGCGTTTTATCCAGCCTGGCATTCACACCCACCAGAGTCTGCGCCGACGCAGACCCCACCGCAACTGCCGACACAAGGGCCATTCCGAATGAGAGATTCTTAAAAGATAGAAAGCGCATGAAACTTACTCCTCTGCAGAAAATTCTGCCGTTACGTTGCGCCGCTTCCTCAAACTCCCATCTTCAAAAGGCGACACCACGAGCGTGCCAATCCGAAGATCCGCTTTTCCTGCGATCAGGATGTCTGTGAAAAAGCGCAAGCGCGCCAGCGGAATACCACATGGTTCCGCCCCATGGATCGCGAAAGCTCAGCGCCACAAAAAAAGAAGCGGTGAACGACACGACCCCCAACCGCATCAGCAAACCACGCACCCTGAAGATCGACAATCGCGGCGCCACTTCCGACAGGAATTCGTGGAAGGCCGCAACTGCTCAGAGAACACGATTCGAGGACACGGATAAAACCATCCTCTGCGCATATAGACGCGCAGAGGTCCGTGGGGATTCAGGATTCTTCCGGAAAAACGGCCGATAAAACGATTTTTTACGGCCAATTCACATTACGTACGCGACCTGCTCCAGCTCTTTCTGCATGGATTCGAAGGTGCACGCCGTCGCTTCGAGGCGCACCACTGCCTCGCGAACCATCGCCTGATCCGCTCCGTATCCGCGGCCTGTGAGGAACATCGTCACCAATTCCGCCGCCTGCCAGGAATCCATGCCCGACTGCAGAAGCTCCGTCCGCAGACCCGCGAGCTCGCCTACCGGAAACTTTTCGATCCTGCTGTTGCTCGCCATGGTCTTCTCCTCACTCGGTCGACGGTCCTGCGTCCGTGGAGCGCCGTACAACCCTATCGGCACTTCTGCTTCATTTAGACACCCCTTCGGGGAATTTGTGTTGCTAAACGTCGCCGTCAAACCGCGCCTGTTTGAATTACGCTGCGTCCCTTCACCTCATAAATGCCACTATGGTAACCATCACCCGTACACTAATCTCGATGACCGATCCCACAAAAGATCGCCACTCCCAGGCAACCCGTCCCGAGCACCCCGGACCCTCGTGGGGCCTCATGCTCGCCCTCATCTTCCTCGCCATGCTCATTGCCATCGGCTTTGCCTGGATCTTCATCCATCCCTTACTTCACCGGCATTAAAGCCGCTCTACAATCACATCGGAACTTTCTCGCACCCTCTTCCCTGCGTGTACGGATCGGAGACGTATGTTGCGTGTGGGCCTCACTGGCAGCCTTGGCAGCGGTAAAACCACTGTCGCCGCCATCTTCCGCGAGCACGGCTTCCACATCCTCGAAGCAGACGCCATCGCACGCGCAATGATGCAGCCGGGGCACGAAGTCTTTTGCCGGATCGCAGAAACCTTCGGTCCCACCGTCGTCCGCCCCGACGGCTCGCTCGACCGGCCGCAACTCGCAACCCTGGCGTTTTCTGAAGGGCGCCTCGCCGACCTCAACCGGATCGTGCACCCGCCCGTGATCGCCGAACAGGAGCGCCTCGCGAACGAAATCTTCGAGCACGATCCAGACGCCGTGGTGGTCGTCGAATCCGCGCTCATCTTCGAAGCTGAAGCCTGGGGAACAGTCCCCAACTCCACCGTAATGAGCAAATGCGGCTCGGCTGGGCCCGCGGCAAGCTGGCGTCAGCGCTTCGATCGCGTCGTCCTCGTCGTCGCCCTGGAGGAGCTTAAAATTCAGCGCTTCCTCGCTCGGGTTCTCCCCGCAAATGCAACTTCTGAAGAGCGCGCCGCTGCCGAACGCGACGCTCGCTCCCGGCTCGCCGCTCAACTGCCCGACTCAGCGAAGATCCCGCAGAGCGACTATGTCATCGACAACTCCGGATCTCTGGAGGCCACCCGCGCCCAGGCTGAACGCATCGTCGCGGCACTTAAGGCGTTTTGCGGGCGTCTGAGCCCGCAGGCGAAATCCTGAGCGCAGCGAAGGACCTCGTCTCCGGTCAAATAATCCTGAGGAGCACAGCGAACGAAGCCGCGGAACTCCGCGCTGCCGCCCGTGTTTGAGTCGATAGGAGCAACGCAGTCACAAATCTCTGCCGATACAATAAGGAAGGACTGATTTGCGCCTTCAGCGCGCCGGCTGCAGTTCACGTCGATCCGCCGCGCCTTTTCGGCCCCGACAAGAAACCAAGCAACCACTATGACCCTTCGCAGACTTCTTCTCGTGCTTATCCTCGTTGGAGGATTCTGGTACCTCACGACCCACTCCGGCTTCCACAATTCCGCCGCCCCCGAGGGCAAAGGCTCGCCGCTTACCCTCACTGATGCTCACGCCGCCCCCGAGTTCACCTCCACGGAGTTGAACAACATCTCCGTCTACAAACGCGCCGTTCCCTCCGTCGTCAACATCACCGCAGGAACCGTAGCCCTCGATTTCTTCTACGGCTACGTCCCCCAGACCGATCAGGGTTCCGGCTTCATCCTCGACAAGCAGGGCCACATCCTCACCAATTACCACGTGGTCGCCAACGCCCGTAACGTCGAGGTTCAGACCCACGACAAGCACCGTTACACGGCGCAGATCATCGGTAAAGATCGCCTCCACGATCTCGCGCTTCTTCAGATCAACGCTCCGAACCTTGTCCCAGCCGTCCTCGCCAGTTCGCGCGATCTTCAGGTGGGCCAGCAGGTCTACGCCATCGGCAATCCCTTCGGCCTCTCCGGCACCATGACCGTGGGCATCATCAGCGCCATCCGTTCGGTCAAAGGCGCCGAAGGCGGCGCGCCCATCGAGAACGCCATTCAAACCGATGCCGCCATTAACCCCGGCAACTCCGGAGGTCCCCTCCTCAACTCGCAGGGCGAAGTGATCGGCATCAATTCCATGATTGCCCAAAACGGCGCCGAGCAGAATGCGGGCATCGGCTTCGCCATCCCCATCGACACCGCAAAGGCGGTCCTCAACGATATTCAGAAATACGGCCACTCGCGCCGGCCCTCGCTCGGCATCCGCACGCTGCCCATCGGACCCGACCTTGCCGAGCAGATGGGACTCCCCGCGCAGTATGGCGTCCTCATCGAAAGCACCATTCCGGGCGGAGCAGCCGAACGCGCCGGACTCCACGGCGGCAATCAGGTGGCTTATCTAGGCAATCAGCAGATCTCCATCGGTGGCGATCTCATCGTCGGCATCGACAATCAGGAGATCACCAGTTCCCAGGACATCTCCGAGATCATGAATGAGCACCAGCCCGGCGACACCGTCACCGTCACATTTTTCCGTGGCCGCCGCCGGATGACAGCCCGCGTCACCCTCGGCGAAGCTCACGACCAAACCGCGTGACGCGAGCGACAAGCGAGCGAACCCGAGCAAAAAACGTGCGAACTGCGAGCACGAAGCCGGAAGACAATGATTAATTCATCGGATGACCCTTTCTTGACGACCTTTCCGTCGGTGATTCGAGCCCAATGAGCCCGGAGGACCGATGGTTTGGCACATCGGGCGCGTCAAAATGCGGTACCGAGTAAAAAACTAAGATCGGGGAAATCCCAACCTGCCGCGGTTCAGTCCCGCCCAGCTTTCTTCGCAGCAACCCGGAGCGCCTCGTCGACTGCCTTCTGTGCCCGCTTCTGCCTCGACTCCGGACTCTGGTAATAGAAGATGCCGAGCAAATGCCCCCTCCGTTGCACGCGCGTCATCGCCCGCCAGCCTTCCCGCGCTTTCGGCTGGCGCAAAAACGCAGCCTCCAGAATCGGTGGCAGGATTTGCTCGCCCTCCATCGCCAGCAGCATGATCTCAGCGAGTTGCTCCGCTCGCGCCTTTTTCGCCTCCGGGCTCTTGATCTGCGTTACCCGGTTCGCAAACGCTTTGCGGTAGGAATCGCTGAGCTCGCCGTACCACTTCCTCAGCCCGCGATCTTCGCGCAGCAGCTTCTCCAGCTCCGGCGGAGTGCCAACCTCCCGCTCCTCGAGATCCGGCTCCAGAACGACCTCTGCCACGCCGCCCTGCCGGACGCGGCCCTCCTTCTGCATCTTCTTGTTGACCAGCAGAATGTAGCTGCCATCTCGCGCCTTGAACAGCGAGGTGCGAAACGCAAAGCCGTTGATCGTTCCGCGCACCCGGAGCCTTTTGCGTTGCGGCCACACTTCAGCCGGATCGAATGGCACCCGGATGACGGTCCACTTCAGACTGGTCCCATCGGGCTCGAGAAGTCCGCGAAATTTCTGAATTCGCTGAGAGCGCACGCGATCAGGATAACGCTGCCGGATTGCCGCGCCGATTGGAGCGAACCGGGTCTTGTGACGTGCTCTGCAGCCAGGCCGGGCCGGCCCTACTTCCTCAGCGGCTTGCGCGCAAAGTAAAACAACGAGCCCGCCAGCAACACAAACATCAGCACCGAGACCCAGTCCCGGTAGAAAAACGTCTGCGGCAAAGTCACCAGGTTTTCCCGTCCCAGTACGGACTCCAGTAGCTTGAGCCCCACGCCCATCAATCCCACAATGCCGCCGGCCGCAATCAAGCCGCTCGCGTAGAGCGATCCGGGACTGATCTCGCTTTCTGCTGTGGCTTCGCCGGCCTTTGCCGCCGCGCTGTCCACCATCCAACGCACGACGCCCCCCGCGAAAATCGCCAGCGTCGTTCCGATCGACAGATACGACCCGACGGCGAAGCTCAGCGAACGAATCCCCAGCAGCTCAACAGCGATCACCAGAAAGACACCCAGCAGCACCAGCCCCCACGGCAACTGTTGCCGCAAAATGCCGTTGATCACCGTCGCCATCAGCCGCGCCTGCGGAGCCGCCGCCTTCTCGCTCCCGATCCCCTGCACCCACTGCACCTCAATCGCCTTCGTCTGCGGATTGTAGAGATACTTTCCATCCGCCAGCTCGTGCGATCCCAGCGCATTCAGCAGAATGAACTGATTCCCTGGCAGCATTTGCCCCGCTGTCTGCTGCGCCGAAACGCCGCCCGTCACGGTTACGCGAATCTCCTTCCGCGTGAACGCACCCTGGTTCTGCACCCCGTCGTGCGACGCGCCGATGTCCCACGGCTTCGCCATCGTGTGAAACTCCTCAAGCGCCCGATTCATCCCATTCAGCGTCAGGCCAATCGCAAAGGTCGAAATGCACACGCCGATCATCAACGCCACCTGCTGCTTCCACGGCGTCGACCCGACAATGAAGCCCGTCTTCAAATCCTGCGAAGTATCGCCCGCGTTCGCCGACGCGATGCAGACCACTCCGCCGACTGTGATCGCCAGCGCCCCATAGGCCGGAGCCGTCCATCCCTTCACCAGAAATACAGCCGCCGTTGCCATCAGCGTCGCAATCGTCATCCCGCTGATCGGATTCGCCGAGCTGCCAATCAGTCCCACAATGCGCGACGATACGGTTACAAATAGAAATCCAAAAACCACAATCAGCAGAGAAGCCGCAAGATTGGCCAGCATCCCTGTCTGCGCCCCCGGCACCGGGTGAAACGTCAGAAAGATCCACATCAGCGCCATCAGCACGATGCTGCCGCCCACCACCACAGTCATCGGCAGGTCCCGATCCGTCCTCTCCTCGCTGGCCAGCGTGTCTTTGCTCTTCTGCAGATTCCCCAGCCCCGCCTTCAACGCCCCGATGATCGTCGGCAAAGTCCTGAGCAGCGTAATCAGTCCCGAGGCCGCAACCGCACCCGCTCCCATCGGCCGCACATACGAGCTCCACAACTCGCTCGGCGACATCTGTGCAATCGGCTTCGTTGCCGGATACAGCGCGCCCGGCAGATGCGATCCGAAAAAGTAAATCGCAGGCATCAGCACCAGCCAGGAGAACACGCCACCGGCAAACATTGTCCCGGCCACGCGCGCGCCGATGATGTAGCCCACGCCAAGATATTCCGGGACCGCCTCCAGACGGATCGCCCCGCCCCTCAGGATGTGCTGCTTTCCCAGGTCCGGCGCGTAGTTGGGCGTCTCCGGCCATGCGCCGAACATGTTGCCGTTCTGAAACAGCGTGTACAGCCCGCCCAGCCCCAGGCCGAGAAACACGCGGCTGGCAAACGAACCGCCCCGCTCCCCCGCCAGCAGCACGTCCGCGCACGCCGTGCCTTCGGGATACATCAGGTTCCCGTGCTCCTCGACAATCAGCTGGCGGCGCAGCGGGATCATGAACAGGACGCCGATCCATCCACCGAGCAGGGCCAACACAAAAATCCTGAAGTACTCGAGATCGAATCCCAGAAAGATCAGCGCCGGGAGCGTGAAGATCACGCCGGCCGCAATCGACTGCCCCGCGTTCCCCGTCGTCTGAACGATGTTGTTCTCAAGAATCGAAGCGCGCCCCAGCGCCCGCAGCACGCTGATGGACAGCACCGCGATAGGAATCGACGCCGCTACTGTGAGTCCCGCTCGCAGCCCAACATAGACCGTGACCGCGCCAAAAATCAGCCCGAAAATGCACCCCAGGACGATGGCGCGCAAAGTAAGCTCCGGCCGCGTCTCCGTGGCCGGAACAAAAGGCTGAAAACTCTGTGGATTATGCGTTGTCGCCAAAAGAATCCCTCCGACGGTTTTCGGGGAAGCCTGAGTGTACCAGAGCAAATCGAGAGATACTGGACGAGCTTTTGCGGTTGAGACCTTGAAGAGATATGAGGGAAGAACCTGCGCTACTCGTGTCCGGCGAACGCCATCGCGTGTGCATTCGGCCTTAAATCGCATGGACGGTCTCGATGATCCACCCTGCGCACTGCCCCGCAACCTGTACCCTGTACCCTGTGACCTGTACCCTGCAACCTGTACCCTAACGTATGCGGGTCCGCAAACTCCTTGCCTACGCGGCTATCTATATTCTGTGGGGCGGATCGTTCCTCGCCATCCGCGAGATTGTCGCCGTTGTCCCGCCCTTCTTCGCGGCAGGCTTCCGCTTCTTCCTCGCTGGCCTCGTGCTTCTTCTCTGGAGCCGCCTTACCGGCCCCGTCGAACTCAGCACGCGTCAGATCGTCGGCGCCTCCATCCTCGGCTTCATTATGTTCACCTGCCTCTACGCAGGACTTTTCTGGGCTGAAATCCGCATGGCCTCCGGCATCGCCGCTGTGGTCTCGGCCATGATCCCGGTCTGGATCTTTGCCGGAGAAGTCTTCCTGCTCCGCACTCAGCGCGCCACGGCTCTCTCCCTCGGCGGCATCCTCCTTGGCTTTGCAGGAGTCGCCCTCCTCGCCCTGAACTCCCCAGGCGCCGCGCCGCACACAGCCGGACCAACCCACACCTCCACCCTCGCCGTATTAGCAACCGTGGCGGGCACAATTTGCTGGTCATCCGGAACCCTTCTCTCCCGCCGCCTCACGCTCCCGCGCCCGCAGAAAGCCAATGCCGGTTGGCAGATGTTCTCGGGCGGCTTCCTGCTGCTACTCCTCTCCGCCGCCGCCGGCGAATTCCGCCGCTTTCCCGCCAGGCCCCTTCTGCTCAGCACCCCCGTCGTCGTCAGCATGGCGTATCTGGTCGTGGCGGCCTCGATCGTCGCCTATACCGCCTATGTCTGGATCATCACGCACGACTCCCCGACGCGCGTCTCCAGCTACGCCTATGTCAATCCAGTTTTCGCTTTGATCCTGGGAGCGACTCTTGCAGGCGAACGCCTCGCGCCCCTGCAATTCGCAGGAGCCGCGCTGGTTCTGGCTGGGGTTGTTGCCACTTTAATGGGAAAACAGGCGCCGGCGGCTCCCCGGCCAGGGGTTAGGGATTAGAGTTTAGGGATTAGGGTTAAGGAATTTAGGGATTAGGGTGGATGGCGAACGAAGTTTGTTCAGAATCGCCGAGAGCATCTTGCCGACCTCAGAGGCTAGCATTTCCACCTTCTGGTGATCGGATGGTTCGAGGAAGCCCAGCCTCCCCGCAATCGTAAGCTGCGTCTGGGGTTCCATGTAAGAGCCGAGTGGCTGAATCATACCGAAAGAAGTCGCACGTCAAGAGGACTTCATCCGCTGGAAGCCACGTTATGCGCCAGGCACTTTTCTATTCCCTGTTCCCTATTGCCTACTGCCTGCCTTTACGCATATATTCCCCGCTGCTTGATCGTGAACGCCACCCTGTCAATCGCCAGCATGTACGCCGCGATCCGGTTGTTCACATCGTGCGCCTCCGCATAGCGCGTCACGTCGTCGAAGCTCTCCGCCAGAATTGCCCCCAGCCGCTCGTTTACTTCCGATTCTTTCCAGAAGTAGCCCGACCGGTCCTGCACCCACTCAAAGTACGACGCCGTCACGCCGCCCGCATTCGCCAGAATATCCGGGATAATGAACACCTTCTTGTCGGCCAGTATTTCGTCGGCCACCGCGGTGGTCGGCCCGTTGGCGCCCTCGCACACAATGCGGGCTTTGATCCGCTCCGCATTCCGGCTCGTGATCACATTCTCGGTCGCTGCCGGTATCAGAATCTCGCACTCCGTCGTCAGCAGTTCCGCCGTCGGAGTTCCCTCCGCGCCTCGGAACCCGAGGATGGTTCCGTTTCGCAGCTTGTGCTCCTCGAGCGCGCAAATATCGATGCCGTTCGGATTGAAGAGCCCGCCATCGTACTCGCCGATCCCGATGATCTTGTACCCGCGATCCTGCATCAGCCGCGCCGCGTTTGAGCCGACGTTTCCGAATCCCTGAATGATGACCCTGCACCCCTCGCGCGGAATGTGCAGGTACTTCAGCGCCTCTTCGCATACCACCATGATGCCGCGTCCCGTCGCTTCCTTACGCCCGCGCGATCCGCCGATCGTCAGCGGCTTGCCTGTTACCACCGCCGTCACGGTCTGGCGCATGTGCATGGAGTATGTGTCCATGATCCATGCCATGGTCTGCTCGTTGGTGTTCACATCGGGCGCCGGCACATCCTTCTCGGGCCCCAGAAATTCGATAATCTCCGCTGTGTACCGCCGCGTCATCCGCTCCAGCTCGCCCTGCGACATGTTCTTCGGGTCGCAAATCACGCCGCCCTTCGCGCCGCCAAACGGAATATTCACAACCGCGCACTTCCACGTCATCCAGCTTGCCAGTGCGCGCACTTCGTCCAGCGTCACATCCGGCGAATAGCGAATCCCGCCCTTGCCCGGACCCCTCGCCTGGGAGTGCTGCACCCTGTAGCCGGTGAAGACCTCAATCCGCCCATCATCCATCGACACCGGAAAATGGACGATGATCTCCCGCGAGGGATAGCGCAGCACCCGCCACAGGCCATCGTCCAGGTTCAGTTTGCGCGCTGCATAATCGAATCGTGCCGCCTGGGCTTCCCAGGGGTTAATTTCCTGCTCAAGAGTTATCGTTGCCATCGGGGAATCTCCGCTACCTTATCCTGCTTGTTCTTGATGACCCCGGCATAAAAACGGTTCGCTGAGTAATAAACCCGTTCCAGGGCCAAACGGTCCGAGTATAGGCCCCTAAACCGTCCCCCGGCAACCCTTCTGTGGCACGCCAACGTAACCATTGTGGGGCATGCCCAACCGTGTGCTCGGTTCGGGTGCTGCCGCCCCGTAACCCCGCCCTGAGCAAGCTCTGAGCGAAGCGTGTGCGCGTCGACGGGCCCATGACTTTGGAACGCGGAATAACAAACGCTTATACTCGACTTCCGGAGACTCCCGGGATGCTCAACACCGTCATGCCCTTCTTCATCGTTGACGACCTGGCCAAGACCCTGGACTTCTACCGATCCAGGCTCGGCTTCACCCTCCTGCACAAGGGCGGGGGCGACCAGCCCTCCGAAGATTTCTGGGGCATCGTTGGACGAGATCAGGTGATGCTCATGTTCAAGGCCATCACGCCGGACATCCACCCGCAGCCGAACCATTCGCGTCACGCATGGGCCGCGTGGGACGCCTACATCAACGCGAGCGATCCCGACTCTCTGTATCAGGAATTCCTTGCCGCCAACGTCCCCATCCATCGCGAACTGGCGAACAACAGCGATGGACTGAGAGCGTTCGAGATCGTCGACAACAGCGGATATGTGCTGTGCTTCGGCCGGCCCGTGAACTAAACTATTGCGGGGTGCTCCCGCACATCGCCCGCGCCTTCTCCATCTGCTCCGGCGTGTACTTCTTCGGAATCCGCACGTATTTCAGGTGATCCTGCATCGACAGCGTCTGCAGCGCGTCCAAATCGTCTTTGGTCTCCCCGTACTTCTTCTTCGGCAGCGTCGCATGCTGCGCTTCGATCACTTCCATCTCCCGCAGCGTATGGGTCGTGAAGCCGTTGTTGCCATCGGGCTCCGACGATACCGTCACCGTCTCGCCAAAAATCACGCAGCCCTGGTTCCCCGACTGCATCCCCCACGCCATTGGTTCCTGATTCGCCGTCTTATCCTTCGCGAACCCCATCGGCCCCAGCACCACCCCAATCAAAACCACCGCAGCCGCTGCTCTGGTTGACTTCGCAAGTGCATTTACTGCCCTCATATTTCCTCCGTCGCCATTTCAACATAAGAGCCGTTCAAAAGGCGGAATCCACCGCCCGAACCCCGATAATGGATGCGAAAGCCCTCCCATGACCAAAACCTCCGCCGGCCTCCTCCTCTATCGCCGCTCCCCGCAAGGCCTAGAAGTCTTCCTCATCCATCCTGGCGGCCCCTTCTGGTCGAAAAAAGACGCGTGGTCGATCCCCAAAGGCGAATACCACGACGGCGAACCGCCGCTCGAAGCCGCACGTCGCGAATTCCAGGAAGAAACCGGCTCCCCCCTCGCTATCGGCCGCACCGCCGCCGACTTTCTCCCCCTCGGCGTCATCACCCAACCTGCCGGAAAACAAGTTACCGCCTGGGCCGTCGAAGGCGACTTCGATCCCGAAACCCTCGTCTCCAACACCTGCCTCGTCGAATGGCCGCCGCGCTCCGGCCGCCAGATCGAAATCCCCGAAGCCGACCGCGGCGAATGGTTCGACCTCCCTACTGCCCGTGAAAAAATCTTCCGCGGCCAGGAAGCCTTCCTCGACCGCCTCGAAGCCGACCTCCAGGCCTCCCCGCGCGGTTGACCGATCCTGCGTGACCCAATCTGTTTGCGCCCGCTTTTGACGCTGGCCGGTACGAGACCAAACACCCCTCCCAGCCTCCGACAGCGAGAAACCAAACCGCGGGTGAATCCTCAACGCCCCGTCCCGAATCCATCCACCGAGGATCGACCATGGGCCGCCGCTTCGCCGAACTCGCCTTCACCCCCATCGTGAAAGACCAACAAACACGCCATGGCAGCCGCTCCCAATACCAACGCGTCGAGACCTCCGGCAATCCCGGCGCCGCCCTCGGTCCCCACGAGCAATCCTTCATCCTCCAGCGCGACGGCTTCTACATGGCCTCGGTCAGCGAATCCGGCTGGCCTTACGTTCAGTTTCGCGGCGGTCCCAAAGGCTTCCTCCACGTCGTCGACGACCGCACCATCGCCTTCGCCGACCTGCGCGGCAACATGCAGTACATCAGCACCGGCAACCTGCTGCACGATGATCGCGTGGCCCTCTTTCTCATGGATTACCCGGCGCAAACCCGCCTAAAGATTCTCGGCCACGCGGAAATCCTCGAAGACACTCCACAAGCCGAGGAATGGCTCGATCGCCTGCGCGTTCCCGGTGAGAAATCCGCAGCCGAACGGGCGGTTCTCATCCATGTGGAAGCGTTTGACTGGAATTGCCCGCAGCACATTACGCCGCGCTACACCCAGGAAGAAATAACCGAAATGCTCAAGCCCATGCGCCAACGGCTCGACGCCCTCGAGCGGGATAACGCCCGCCTCCGTGAGCAGCTGGCAGCTAACAGCTAAGACGCAGTCCGGCATCCTCGCACTTACCGGCTTCCGGAAAATTATTGTCGCGTTGAGCGGAGGGCATTGAGCGGCAGCCGGCTATCCGGACCGACCCTTGAAGTATCTCTCCCGCAAGATCCTGACATGATGCGCCACATGGCCGGGGATAATGAACGCGAGCGCGCGAACGGTGAACGGATTGCCGCTGGCTATCCCGGCGCGCATCCAGCCCTCTTCCGGTAGATTTTGAAAAAACGAGAGGGTCGCAAGACGGACGCGTCTGAATTCTTCGATGTGCGCTGCCCAGGGGATCGCGTCGGCCTGCGCGCCGGCGGCTGCGATATCCGGATCGTAACCGGGTAGAGGAGTGTCGAAGCTCCGGGCAAACCAGAGAGCTCGGAAGCCAAAAGCGCGTTCGGAGTCGGTAACGTGATTCAGGAGCTGGCGGATGCTCCATTTTCCCGGGGCATACCGTTCGAGGGATTCTTCCTGCGATACCGCCGAGAGTACAGGCAGGAATTCATCCAGCTGACTCTCGATAATGTGGAGTGGATCGTCGCCGACGACCTGGTCGATGTAGGTGAAATAGTACGAGGTGGCTTCGTTGGGCTGCGGGCGGCCGTTCATGGCGGTGATTGTAACGGTTTGCGTGAGCTATGTCGGCGATCCCTCCCTGGGCTTGCGTGCCCTGGATCTGCCAGCAGTCAGGCAAATGTCGATCCCCGAAGCCGACCGCGGCGGCTGGTTCAGCGGCGCCAAACGGAGAAAAACGCAAGTTGTAGAAGGTATGGTGCGCCCTGAGAGATTCGAACTCCCGGCCTACTGATTCGTAGTCAGTCGCTCTATCCAGCTGAGCTAAGGGCGCACTCGAAGGGGTGTTGCGGACTGCTCTGAGGATAGCAGTTCAACGCGCTTCGATCAATCGAGACGAGGCGCCTGGCAAGACCCGAAAACCGATCCAGCCGCGCGTCCTTTTGCCATGCCCCCGGCCGGCTTTTTCTCCCAGCTCAGCACCAGTCCGCGGTGCGTCGTTGCAACGTGGCCGGCTCTTCCGCCTCAACCGGCTCCGCCCCCGCCCGGGCGGCGGGCTGCTCGCCAGCGGCTTCCAGTTCCTCTTCCGTCAGAATGAAACGCCGGATGTATCGCAGCGGCTCTTCCCACACCGCCATCTGCTCCAGGTGGTATTGCCACACCGTGTTCGATGTGGAGCGCGACGAGCGGCGCGTGAACGACTTCCGCTTGATCGTCACGACTTTCCCGTTCGCGTCCAGGCGCGTGTATTCCTGCGATGGCAAAAGAAACGTGATCTGCGTTCCCTTCTTCCAGAAGTGACGCGCAAATTCATGGCAAAAAAGCAGCGCGTAATAGCGCCGGCCCGAGGCGAGGATCGCCAAAGCCTGATCAAACCCCGGCCATTCCGGTTCGATATTCCCCTGGAACCATTGCCGGAATTCGAATCCATGGACACGGGCGCGGAGGACAGCGATGCGGAGAAGCTCTGTGCGGGTCATGGAGATTTGCCTGGAGAGGGGTGGAAGGGTACGGGGCGGGCCGCTCTCGATCGCCCCAACGGTAATCGAAGTTCGTCTTCAAATCAAGAAAAAATAAAGTTACCTGTTGCTTCATCGGGTGCAGTGTCCGGTCAGGCAGAACCAGGGTTCGACGTTATGTGCCATAACGGATCGATTAACCCCAAATTGACCAGATTTGTCATCCCATTAAGTCATTGATTCTGCTATGCTTATTCCATTGCTATGAATACAAAGGAGATAGAGCTGCCTCTCATGCCCGCTCCCCAGATCGTTCCAGAGCCGGAAAAAACGCTGCTCCCCACTGATTCGCATCGGGTTGGCAGCTCGGTTGTCCAGTTGGGTCTGCTTGCTCTTCCTCAGAAATGCCTCGGCCCGCGCCGATGTGTCGTCGGAAAGGCCTCGCCGCAAGAGCCTGCAGGCGACCCTGAATAGATCGAATGAATATTTCAATTGAGGTTAACAGATAGCCAAGGCTGTAATCGAACGGTAACTCCCAAAAACCCTGCTCAGCGCGCAAACGGAATGTAAGCGCGTGTCCGTGAGCGATAATCCCGGAAAGAGTCCCCGAAGCGCGCCGCCAGCAGACGATCCTCCGCGCGGATTCGAATCTCCGTTCCTGCCACGAAGACGACGATCCCGGCCAGAAACATCGGCCACCACGTCCAGCAAAATCCCGTAGCCAGCAGCATCCCCAGCATCGACGCGTAAATCGGATGCCGCAGCCATCGGTAAGGCCCAGTCTGGATCAGCTCATGATCTTCGCGCAGTGCGGCGGCGTAGCGCCACTGCTTGCCCAGATGGCGCGCCGCCCACCACGCGAGCGCCACCGACGGAGGCCCCAGCACCATCGAAGCCACCAGAGACACTGTCGATTTTTGAAGGCCCGCCGGGCGAACGTAAGCCCACACCAGCGCAAAGCCGATCATCACCAGCAGAATGCCCCATTTTGAGGAAGACGCTCGCGCCACCTCTGTTCGATCGGCGGCTTGCTGCCTGGGGTTGATGAAGCCCGCCGACCACAGAATCCAGCAAAGGGCTAATTCCACGAACGCGACGGTCCAGAGCATGCGCCGCATTATAGGTGCTCGATTCCTCTGAATCACGCGCCGGGCCGGTTTGCGCCGACTCTGGTACCGATGGAAGTCGCGCTGTCAGATTGAGACCGAAGCCCCCAGGGCTCCGTCTACAATCCCTGAAGACATGTCGCGCTCTGCATCTTCTGGCTGCATTTCTGCCGCAATATTCGCGCTGTTGGTGATACCGGCTGCGGTGTGCGCAGGCGCCCAGGCGCGCGCAGAAACTGTAGACACCAATCCACTGAACCGCCAGCCCGAAGTCCAGGAAGCCTTCCAGCACTTCTACAGCATGGATTACGACGACGCGCTGGCGCGCTTCGAGAAAATCCAGTCCGAACATCCCAACGATCCCATTGCCACGGGCTACGTGCTCGACGCCGTCCTCTTTCGCGAGCTCAACCGTCTCGATCTCCTCGATACCACCTTCTACGCCAACGACGGCTTCCTCACCGGCAAGCACACCGTCGTCGAGGATCCAAAGACCAGGGAGCGCATTCAATCCCTCGCCAACCAGGCCATCAGCCAGGCCAACGCCATCCTCAAAACCAATCCCAACGACGTTAACGCTCTCTTTGCGCGCGGCTGGGTTAAGAGCCTTGCGGCCACGTACTCCGGCATTGTCGAGCGCGGCTATACCGCGGGTCTCAAGCAGGCGCTGGGCGCGCGCAGCGATTGCGATCGCGTCCTCGAGCTCGATCCGAAATACGTCGACGCGAAGCTCGTAGTCGGGGTCTATCAATATGTCGTGGGCGCTTTGCCCTTAGCCTTCAAGGTGCTCATCGGTTTCGTCGGCATTCACGGATCGAAGAGTGAAGGCATGGCCCTGCTGCGCGATGCAGCCGATCACGGCGTCATCACCCATGTCGAAGCCAGTACATCGATGATGCTGTTTCTCCGTCGCGAAGCCAGGTATCACGAAGCGGTTCGAATTGCCCAGGGCATGGCGGACGAGTATCCCCACGACTTCCTGTTTCGCCTCGAAGTGGCCAACCTCCAGAAGGACGCCGGCGACGGCATGGCCGCGATCGCTTCCTATCGGCGGCTGATCGATGCAGCCCGGCAGCCGGGGTTTTTCTTCAATGCGCATCTTGAGCTCGCGTATTTTGGCCTCGGCGATTCCCTGCGCGGCCAGACACAGTACAGCGAAGCGGTGGAAGCCTATCGCGATGGCGCTGACCAGTCCCAGACGAGCCCGGAGCTCAAACGCCGATGCCTGCCTCGAGGCCGGCAAGACCTACGACCTGATGCGGGAGCACGATAAGGCCATTCAGCAATATGAGGCTGTGCTGAACGCGGGTAGCGATACCGCTCAGGGCGACCAGGCGCGCAGATATATGAAGAGCGCCTACACCGGCAAACAGTAAACCGAGCTTAGGCTTCGGAGATTACAACTCCGGGGCGAGGCCGAAATACACTGCCAGTGGCATTCAGTTTTAGTTTTCTGGTGCGAAGACTTTCTCGGTGAGCTGGGCGACGAGTTGCCAGGGGTCCTGCTGGCCGGTGGCGATGCGGGCGGCGTGGGATTGGAGCTGGGTGGCATCGAAGCCATTGCTGCGAGCGCGGCGCATGAGCTCCACGCGAAGCATGGCGTCGAGGCGGCGCTGCCAGTGTTCCGCGCGGCGAGCGTCGAGCCGGTTTTCCTGTAACAGCCACTGTTGCATTTTGTCGATGGCCGTTGCGAGGGCTTCGAGGCCTGCGCCGGTGGTGGCTGTGGTGCGGATGACGGGCGGGGTGTGGGCCGGATGATCCGAGGCGAGCGTTTGTAGGCTGAGGATTTCCTGCTCGACGCGGTCGGCGCCTTCGCGGTCGGATTTGTTCACAACGAAAATGTCGGCGATTTCCATCACTCCGGCTTTGAGGGACTGGACGTCGTCGCCCATGCCGGGGACGAGGACGACGATGGTGATGTCGGCGAGGCGGGCGATCTCGATTTCATCCTGACCAACGCCGACGGTTTCAATGAGGATGACGTCTTTGCCGCTGGCTTCGAGGACGAGGGCCGCGTCGGCGGTGGCGAGGGCGAGTCCGCCGAGGGCGCCGCGTGTGGCCATGCTGCGTGCATAGAAGCCTGGGTCGCTGGCATGCTCGCGCAGGCGGATGCGGTCGCCGAGAAGAGCGCCGCCGGTGAAGGGGCTGGTGGGATCGACGGCGAGAAGGCCAACGGTCCGGTCGGCATGGCGGAAGTGTTGAGCGAGGCGGTCGACGAGGGTGCTCTTGCCGGCTCCGGGGGAGCCTGTGATGCCGACGCGGAGCGCGCGGCCGGAGTGCGGGAAGCAGGCGGAGAGCAGGGCGGGGGCTTCGGGGGCTTCGTTTTCGACGAGGGAGATGGCGCGGGCGAGGGCACGGGTGTCTCCGTTGCGGAGGCGGTTGACGAGGGCGGGGATGGGGGCGGATGGGGTCAATGAACAGGATAGCTCGTAGCTCTTAGCTGCTAGCTGTTAGCTTTTAGCTTCTGCCACAGGACGGTTGCATTGTTCCTGGCTTGGGTTACGAAGGTCACGAACAGGGCGGGTCGGCTGCGCTCGTTCCGAGCTGCGCCGACGGCCTGCGGCAGCAAGGTAGGCGCTTCGCGCCGTTTTTATTCCACGGGCTGAAGCCTCCATTCGACTCGCCGGCTGTCGCCGACTCGCTCAGGACAGGCTTTGGCTTCTACCGTTGTCCTGCTTCGCAGGACGGGACGAGGATGAGGGATGTTTCTTGCGAGTTCGTTCCGTCAAAGGGGCGAGAAAATCAAACAGAGGAACGGCCTACGGCAGTGCGGAACGGCCTAGGTTGATATTTATTCCGCGATGTCTGCCAGGCCGTATTCGATAAGGAGCTTCCTAAGCTGGGCGAGGTCAATCAGTTCGATGTTTGCCATGTCCGCAAATTCCAGCGCTTGAGAGGTAAAGCCGGAGGTCGTAATGAATATTCCCTTCACCGCTCTATCCGCGGTCACCGCTCCATAAAACTCTCGGATTGTCGGAGAGCCCACTAGATTATCCGGAGCGAATCGCTTGCACTGGAAAAGATAGCGCCCACCCACGATGGGCCTTTCCAAGAGAGCGACAACGTCGATTCCGCCATCACCGCTTGCTTTCGTTGTTTCCGCGTTGAATCCCATTTTGGCTAACAAAGCTACGATCATGCGCTCAAAATCGATGGGAGATATGTCTTCGAGCTTTATGGTGAAATTTAATGCTCCGTCCAACCCGGGGTGAATCCCGAATGCTTCAAACGCCTGCAACACGTCTGCCCGTGACAGCTCACTTTTGCCTATGGCCCGAGAGAGTCGTAATAAGGTCGTCTCCAGGTTGCGGGGAGTGCCGTCGGAGAATCGCGCTACAATCTCGGCCGCAGCGGGTTCGAGCGAAACTCCAGTTCTCGCCCCGATACTCTGCGTGATCAACTGAAGTTCGGGAATCGAATAGGGGTGCAAAGCGAGAGTGAGGGAGAACAGATTCGAAAGCTCAGGTGGGCACTCTGGCTTTCGGCGGCATGTAGCAACCAGCGTGAAGGGGTTAATCTCCATCACATGCCAGCCTTGGGCACGCCCCGAGCCAATGTGTATTCCCATTTTTCCGTCGCGCAAAATCTCTCGGAGTCTGTCGAGGTGGATTTTACGAAGGCGTGGCAGGTCCGAAAGCATGAGTATCTGCTTTTGTCGCAAGTTTAAAAAAACCGCAGTGAAATCACCTACAATCTCTAAGCTCCCTGCGTCTACCTGCTGGAATTCAACACCAAGCTCGTTCGCGACGGCCGTGGCGATCGCGGTTTGCCCCATGCCTTCTTCGCCGGTCAATAAGATGTGTCCGGGTGTTGTCCCGGCGATCTTAAAGAAGTCTATAAACGACTTCAGTCTTGCGATCGGCTGAGTCTGTCCAATCAGGTCTGTGTAGCGAAGAGTTGGGTTTACCAAAGGTTTCTTCCTGCCGGCTAAGATTCATCCTCGTGAAGGATGCACCTTAAGTATCTCTCTGCCGATGACCATTCTTTGGATTTCGCTGGTGCCTTCGCCGATGGTGCAGAGTTTGACGTCGCGGTAGAACTTTTCTACGGGGTAGTCTTTGATGAAGCCGTAGCCACCGTGGAGCTGGACGGCCTGGTTGCAGATGCGGACGGCCACTTCGGATGCGTAGAGTTTTGCCATCGCGGATTCCTGGGTGACGCGCTTGCCCGCGTCTTTGAGGACCGCGGCGCGGAGGGTGAGGAGCCGTGCGGCGTCGAGCTCGGTGGCCATGTCGGCGAGTTGCCATTGAATGCCCTGAAACTCGGCGATGGCTTTGCCGAACTGGCGGCGTTCTTTGACGTATTTGACGCTGGCGTCGAGGGCTCCGCGGGCGATGCCGAGAGATAAAGCCGCGATGGAGATGCGGCCGCCGTCGAGGGTGCGCATGGCGTCGATGAAGCCTTCGCCCTCTTTGCCGAGGAGATTTTCAGCGGGGATGGCGCAGTCTTCGAAGATGAGCTCGCTGGTATCGCTGAAGCGCGGAGGCCGAGCTTGTTTTCTTTCTTGCCGGGGCGGAAGCCGGGCGTGCCCTTTTCCACGATGAAAGCGGAGAGGCCGTGGGTGCCCTGGGATTTATCTGTAACAGCGATGATGACAGATACGTTGGCGTAGTGGCCGTTCGTGATGAAGGTCTTGTTGCCGTTGAGGACCCACTGGTTGCCGCGGCGGACGGCGGTGGTGCGGGCGGCGGAGGCGTCGGAGCCGGAGCCGGGTTCGGTTAATCCCCATGCGCCGAGGTGCTCCCCGGTGGCGAGTTTGCGGGATATAGTTCTTCTTCTGCGATTCGTTGCCGGCGAGGAAGATGTGATTCGTGCAGAGGGAATTGTGCGCGGCGACGATGATGCCGATCGATCCATCGACGGCGGAGAGCTCTTCGATGGCGAGCATGTAGTCGGTGTAGCCGAGGCCTGCGCCGCCGAGTTCCGGCGGGAAGATGATGCCGAGCAGCCCCATCTGGCCGAGTTGTTTCACGACTTCGTGGGGAAATTCGGAGGCTTCGTCCCAGCGGAGGACGTTGGGGGCGATCTCGCGGGCGGCGAAGTCGCGAATCTCGCGGCGGAGCTGCTCCTGGTCCTCGGTGAGGGTGAAGGGGAAGGTGGCGGAGTGGAGGTCGGGGGCGGTTTGGGCGGTGGTGGTCATGTTGCTCCGAGGCGGATGTTGGAAAACCGCTTAGCGTAGCAGGTTTGGGAGGATTTTGTCGCTCCAAAGGCGATTGTCAAAGATTGCCAATGGGAGTAACATTCCAGGAAAGGAGCGGGAAATGCCCACCCGGAATGTAAACCTGACGAAGGAACTGGATCAGTTTGTGCTGGCGAGAGTGGAGAGCGGCCGCTACGAAAATGCCAGCGAGGTGATTCGCGCTGCGCTGCGAACGCTGGAGCGCGAGGAGCAGGAATTCGAAGAGAAGCTGGCGGGGCTGCGGGAGGCGATTCATAAGGGACTTGCCAGTGGTGTCGCCACCGGCGACGTGTTTGCGCGTGTTCGCCGGAAATATAAGCTTCCCAAAGTGGGGTGAGAATGGGCAAGCTCCGGCTCGCGGTTGAAGCGGACCGCGATCTTGACAGCATTACCGATTATTCTGTTCGCGCGTGGGGCGAATCGAGGGCTGCACGCTATGTCGCCGACCTCGAAGCATGCTGTCGCAGCATTGTGAATCGGCCCTTACTGGGCCGATCGTGCGAACGAATTCACCCTGGACTCCGCAGAATAGAGCAGGGCAAGCATGTGATTTTCTATATGCTGCAAGGCCACGATGTTCTGGTCGTTCGTATTCTTCACCAAAGTATGGTGCCGGAACGCCGGATTCCTTTCGGTGGAGAAGAGTCAAATTCTTCTTAACAGAATCTCTTCTGAAATCGCGATGACCATGAGGCGCTCTTTGGTGCGACGCATCACGGTGGCGCTACCGCAGGCTCGCCGGCGGCGGTGTGACGGCTTCGAGCTGTTTGTAAGCCGCCTCGGGAAGTTTGAGCGATGCGGCTGCGATGTTTTCTTCGACGTGCTGCGGCGATGATGTGCCGGGGATGGGCAGCGTGACCGAGGAGCGGCGCAGCAGCCATGCAAGCGCAACCTGGAGGGGCGTGGCGTCGAGCTCTTTGGCGAATTTTTCGACCAGGTCGTGGGCGGCGTTGCGCACCTGTCCAAGCGGCGCCCAGGGAATGAACGCGATTCCGTTCTTCTCGCAGTGGTCGAGGAGGTAGTCCCACTCGCGGTCGGCGAAGCTGTAGCGATTCTGGACCGAGACGATCGGCGTAATTTTGCGGGCGCGCTCTACGTGTTCGACCGTGACGTTGGAGAGGGCGAGGTGGCGGATTTTGCCCTGCTGGCGGAGTTTTTCGAGGGTCTCCATGGACGCGTCGAAGGAGACGGCGGGGTCGGGGATGTGAAGCTGGTAGACGTCGATGCGGTCGAGCTTGAGACGTTTGAGGCTGCCATCGACGGCGGCTTCGAGATGTTTGGGGCTGGCGTTGTGAATCCACTGGCCGGGGCCGACGCGCTCCCATCCGCCCTTGGTGGCGATCACCAGGCCTTCGGGGTAGGGGTGCAGGGCTTCGGCGATTAACTCTTCAGAGACATTGGGGCCATAGGAGTCGGCCGTGTCAATGAAGTTGACGCCTAATTCCACTGCCCGGCGGAGGGTTTTGATCGCGGCGTCTTTATCTTTAGGAGGGCCCCAGACGCCGGGCCCGGTGATGCGCATGGCTCCGTAGCCGAGACGGTTGACGGTGAGGTCGCCGAGGTTGACGGTGCCGGCGGCGGCTGCGTTGGGGGTGGTGGTTTCGGTGGTGGGCATCGATCACCTCTGAAAACAGGGTACAGTTTACGGGTTACAGGTAGCGGCGTTAAGAAATGCGCGTTATGGGTTGCGATGAGAAACAGCCGAACCGGGGTGCCTGCAGTCCTTCTCGCATCGCCGGGTGGTTCGCTTTCAGTCGCATTCTCACTCGCTTTTCTGCTCGAATTCCGCTCGCTGTTCGCTCGACTCGACCGGTTTATCGGGTTGGGAGTTGTAGATTTCTTCGACGCGCTGGAGGGTATCGATTTCGGTGACGGGTTTGTCGGTGCGGATGCGGAGGATTCTGGGGAAGCGGAGGGCGAATCCGCTCGCGTGGCGGGTGGAGCGCATCAGGTTATTGAAGGCGACCTCGAGGACGAGGGTGGGCTCGACGGTGCGGAAGTGGCCGTCGTCCTGAAGGGTGTGGGCCTTGAAAAAGGCGGTCATGTCCGCGATCTCCAGGTCGGTGAGGCCGGAGTAGGCCTTGCCGACGTTTTTTAGCGGCTGGGCTGGGTCGTCGGTGTCCCGAACAGCAAAGGTGTAGTCGCTGAGGAGATGGGCACGGCGGCCATTGCCGTATTCGACGCCGGTCACCACAACGTCGAGTGTGGCGAGTTCTCGTTTGAGCTTGAGCCAGGCGAGTCCCCGGCGGCCAGGCTGGTACGTGGAAGCCAGGGACTTGATCATGACGCCTTCGTTACCGCGGGCGCGGGCGTCCAGATAGGCCTGATCCAGTTGCTCAGCGGAATCGAGGCGGCCGGCGTTGGCGAGGATGAGGCGGGGAAAACCTGGTTCTTGCTGCGAATCGAAAAGATGGGATTGGCCTCGGGCTTTGGCTGTGCTGGTGGTGGGGGACCAGCGGGCGGCGAAGTCTTCGAGCTGACGGCGGCGTTCTGCGAGGGGTTGGTCGAGGAGGAGCGTTTCGCCGCGGTAGAGGATGTCGAAGACGATCAGAACGGCCGGAATGTCGCGAAGCATCTGCGGGGTAACGCGTTTGCGGCCGAGGCGCTGCTGAAGTGCGGAGAAGGAGAGGGTGCGGGATTCGGCGGGATTCCAGGCTACGATTTCGCCGTCGAGGATGGCGGGTTCGGCGATCGACGAGAAGGCTTCGACGAGGTCGGGGAAGGATTCGCTGAGGTCGTCGCGATTGCGCGAGTACAGGGTGACTCGGGTCTGGCCGGATTCGTCAGTGGCGATGTGGAGCTGGGCTCGGATGCCGTCGTACTTGTCTTCGAGTTGGGCTGCCCGAAGCGGGGAAGACAACGCGAGGTCCTTCGTCTCGCTCCGGATGTCATCCTGTTTTTCTTCCGCGATCTCTTCGGTGAAGCGAGCGATGGCCTCCTGTGTGGACTGGACGGGGCTGGCGAGCATGAATCCGATGGGGTGAAAGAGCTTCATGCGAGCCTCATCGAGTTGGCCGGCGGCAGCGAGGGAGACGACTTCGGGGAGGGAGCCGAGGAGCATGCTGGCGCGGCGGACGGACTTTAATGCCGCCGCGGGAGCAGCCGCCTTCGGCCCTTCGACCGGAACATCGTTAGCGCAACGAGAGGGCCAGGCGTCGGCGATGGCTTCTTCGACGAGGAATTGTTTGACGCCTGTGCGCATGTCTCCGGTGGCGAGCTTGATGAGGTACTTGCTTTCAATGGGCGTGGCGCGGCGCAGGAGGTGGAGGAGGCTGCGGAGTTTGGGCGCGGGGCCGCGGAGATCGGCGATGGCGGAGAGGGCGGACTCGACATCGCTCAGAGTGAGAGTGGGTGTGGTGGGGGCTTTGCCCGATTTCGAATTCAGGAGGAGGTCGGCTGCGGCGGCCCCGAAATCCCCATACCGACGATAGGCGCTGGACATAGCCTCCGAGGTTGCTCCGGAGAACTCGGCGACGGCTTTCGAGAGCAGCGCCCCACCGATCGAGAGGACGCGGCTGTCGGTTTCCGGGAAGGGGGTTCCGGAGAGCCAAAGGGCTGCGCGTCCGGCGTCTTCGACCGGGAGTTTGCCGAGGTAGCCGGCGATGAGGGCGCGCTTTTCGAGCTTTTTGGTAGTGGCGGCGAGGGCGTCGTTGAGCTCGGCGAAGGGTTGGAAGAGGGGCATAAAGCAGGGAACAGGGTACAGGGTACAGGGTGCAGGATTGCTTCGCACGGTATCCCACGTCTGCCACGGGCGGCCGGAGCAGTTAGACTCCCCTTCGCGCGATTCGCTTTGACTCTTTTTCGGCGAGGCTTTGCATGCGCGGGGTTGCCTGGGCCAGGGTTGTGGCATCCCGGCGGGTTAGGAAATTTATCGTTTCGGGCGTTCGACCGGGAGGACGCGGAACCTGCGTCGGCCTGCGATGCGGTAGGTGGAGAAATCGGCGTGGTCCACGGTAAAGATGGTGGAGATGGATTCGCGCTCGGCGAGGTAGACGAGGGTTGCGTCTGCGAAGTCCATGGGATGGTCGGCGTAGCGATTCATGAGCGCGTGGAGGCGTGGCAGTTCGTCCTCGGCGATGGTGGCGAGGGTGAGGGCGCCGGAGCGGATGAAGGTCCAGGCGGATTCGGAGTCGCCGCGAAAACGGCCGAACAGGTGAAACAGCTCGGTGAGAACGGCCTCGGAAGTGAGGAGCGGGAGACGAAGCTGGCGTAGCGTCTCGATACAGAGGGTATGCCAGGGGTCTCGCTGATTGAGGATCGCAAGAGCGGCACCGGTATCCAGCAGGACGGAGGGCCGGGTTTCAGCGGCCATAGCGCTGATTCACGCGACGGCGGATGGTTTCGCGGAGAATCTCGGGGGAGTAGGGGATGTCTCTCGAAATGCTGCCAAGGAGCGGCTCAATGGCTGCGTGGAGGCGCTTCTGTTCCTCGTCGTCGGCAATGCTGGCGCGGCTTTTCGCGAGCCACTCGCGGGCCGCGGCGTCGAGGATCGAGGAGATGGAGGCTTTGCGGCGGCGGGCTTCGCGCTCGAGGCTCTGTTTGAGCTCGGAGGAGACGCGCCAGCTATAGACCTCGGTCTTCATGCACTACAGTGTAGTGCAGAGGTATCCCGGAGAGCAACGGTTCCGTTCGAGGTACGGGAGTGTGCGGGTTCGCGCGTCCTTCCCGGGGGCAAACATCGAATGGAAGTAGAATAAGGGTGATGCGGCGGCTCTTTCCCATCGGCGTTCTCCTCTAGCGGCTCCTGCCGCCTTCGCACAGCCGCGCCCTTTCCCAAAATTCATTTGTAACTTGAACCGGTCATGCGCCGGGAGGATTTTATGCAGGATCGTCTGGAACAAATTGAAGCTCGATATCAGGGTTTAGGCAGGCAGATGGCCGATCCCGAGGTGCTGGGGGACCACGCCCAGTACCAGAAGATTGCGAAGCAGCATCGCGACCTGGAGCCGGTGGTAGAGAAGTTCCGCGAATACAGACAAGTCACAACCGGCATCGCCGACGCGCGCGCGATGCTGAACGAGAGCGATCCGGAGATTCGCGCCATGGCGCAGGATGAGCTTACGGCTCTCGAGGCTCGCGAGCCGAGGCTCGAAGAGGAGCTCAAGCTTCTGTTGCTGCCGAAGGATCCCAACGACGAGAAAAACGTCGTCCTCGAGATTCGCGCCGGTACGGGCGGCGATGAGGCTTCCCTGTTCGCAGCGGAAATCTTCAGAATGTATTCGCGATTTGCCGAACAACACCGGTGGAAGGTGGAGGTGCTGTCGGCGTCCGAGTCGTCTGTCGGTGGCCTGAAGGAAGTGATCGCGATCATCGAGGGCCATCGCGTCTACTCGCAGATGAAATACGAGAGCGGCGTGCATCGAGTGCAGCGGGTTCCTGCGACTGAGACGCAGGGTCGTGTGCACACTTCGGCAGTTACAGTCGCGGTGCTGCCGGAGGCCGAGGATGTGGACGTGAAGATCGAGGCGAAAGATCTGCGCATCGACACCTTTTGTTCGTCGGGGCCTGGCGGGCAGAGCGTGAACACGACCTATTCTGCCGTGCGGATTACGCATTTGCCGACGAATACAGTGGTGAGTTGTCAGGACGAGAAGTCGCAGATTAAGAACCGCGAAAAGGGCATGCGGGTGCTCCGTGCGCGCCTCTATGAGATGGAGATGGAGAAGCAACAGGCGGCGCTGGCGAAGGAGCGCAAGCAGCAGGTCGGGTCCGGCGATCGCAGCGAGAAGATTCGGACCTATAACTTTCCGCAGAATCGGCTGACGGATCATCGCATCGGTCTGACGATCCATCAATTGGCGGAAGTGATGGAAGGCAAGCTGCAGCCGGTGATCGACGCGCTGATCGCGCACTTTAATTCTGAGCGCCTGAAGAGCGAGGCGGAAGCGGTGGCCTGAGAACAGGGAGTAGGGAACAGGGAACGGGGAACAGGGAACAGGGAACAGGCAACAGACAATAGGAAACAGACAATAGGAAACGGGCATTAGTCCGCGTTCGTAATCTTGCGGCAGGTTGAGCAGGAACCTACGATCTTCGGGTGAAGATCAGTTACGATCCGGCCAAGAACGAGCGGAATATTCGGGAGCGCGGGTTATCCTTCGAACGAGCGGCGGAGTTCGATTTTGCGGCGGCGGTAACAGTCGAGGATAAGAGGCACGACTATGGTGAGATACGCTACCGCTCATTGGGCTTGATTGATAACGAAGTTCATGTGCTGGTTTTTACTTTTCGCGACGCGTCGCTCCGGGTAATCAGCCTGCGGAGGGCGAATGGAAAAGAGAGGAGGTTCTATGCCGAAGAGGCCGAATCCGGAAATGGTTGACGAAGTAAACCCGGAGTGGACGGAGGAAGACTTCGCCCAGGTAAAGAAGTTCTCGGATCTTCCTGTTGAGCACCAGCGCATCCTGAAGGGCATCATGGAGGAGGACGCGGCGAGGAAGAAGGTTTCCATCTCGCTGCCCCGGGAGATTGTCGAGAAGATGCAGGCTACCGGCGAGGGTTGGGAGCTGCGGATTGAAGAGGCGGTGCGGCAGTGGCTGGCGAAGCAGGGCAAGCGGCGGAGGATCGCGTCGTAGAGATCGCGTCGTCGTGCGCCGGACTTGAAACATTGAGCGCGATGAAGGCGACGACTGTGCGCGATGCGCTGGCTGTTGCTGCGGCTCGTCTTTCAGGCTTGGTTACCGCCCGGCACGATGCGGAGCTGCTCGTGCTGCGGGTGCTCGGGCGGGATCGGGCGTGGCTGCTGGCCCATCCTGAAGCGAAGCTGAGCGCCGTGCAGGCGCGGCAATTTGATGAATGGATCGAGCGGCGAGCGCGGCATGAGCCGGTGCAGTACATCGTTGGCGAGCAGGAATTCTACGGTCTGGCGTTCAAAGTGACGCCCGCTGTGCTGATCTCGCGGCCGGAAACCGAGCACCTGGTGGAGTCGGTGATTGAACGCCTGCCGCGAAACGCGACGGCTCGGATTTGCGATGTGGGCACAGGATCGGGCGCGATCGCCGTGGCCCTGGCACATGCATTGCCGCGGGCGGAGGTGACGGCGCTCGATCTTTCCGCGGATGCGCTTGTGATCGCGCAATTCAATGCCGAGCGGCATGGTGTCGCGGAGCGCGTGCGGCTGATCGAGTCCGACCTTCTCGCGGCCGTTCCTTGCGAGAGCTTCGATGCGATTGTCTCGAATCCGCCCTACGTGGCTGACGCGGAACCTCTCGAGGACCAGGTCCGCCTGTACGAGCCGCGTGCAGCGCTCTACGCGGGGCCGACCGGCCTTGAGGTCTATCGGCGATTGATTCCCCAGGCACGCGAAGCGCTTGTGCCCGGTGGATGGTTGATGCTTGAGATCGGGCACGGCCAGCGGGATGCGCTTGCCAGGATGTTGGCGGACTGGGACGGCGTCGAGTTTGTCCCCGACTTACAGGGAATCCCGCGCGTTGCCATTGCACGTCGGCGGGGCTGACAATAGAAGGCATGAGCGCTATAGAATCGATGGCTGCGACGGCGAGTGCTGTCGCCGAGACTCCCTCCCACACAGACGACTTTCAACAGAAACTCGACCGGCTGGCGCAGATCGCAGTGCACTCGGGCCTGGGGCTTGCGCCTGGGCAGGAAGTGGTGATGACCGCGTCGATCGACGCGCTGCCGCTGGCGCGGCTGATCACCGAGCATGCGTACAAGGCGGGCGCGACGCTGGTGACGACTTTATTTACTGACGAGGAGTCGCAGCTGTCCCGGTATCGCTATGCACAAGACGCCAGTTTCGACGCAGCCGCCGGCTGGCTCTACGAAGGGATGGCGGCCGCGTACAAAAGCGGCGCGGCGCGGCTGGCAATTACGGGCGGCAATCCCTCGCTGCTGGCGAAGGAGGATCCGGAGAAGGTGGGCCGCGCGAATCGGGCGATGTCGAAGGCCTACCGGCCGGCGCTGGAGCTGATCACCAGGCACGAGATCAACTGGGCGATCGTGTCGGCCGCGACGCCGGCGTGGGCGGCGGCGGTTTTTCCGAATTTACCACCGGACCAGGCGCTGGCGCGGTTGTGGGACGGTATCTTCGCGGCTTCGCGCGCCGACGTAGCGGACCCGGTTGCGGCGTGGAAGAATCACGACGACAGCCTGCACGCCAGCGCGGACCGGCTGAATGAGAAGCGTTATGCCGCGCTCCACTTCAAGGGTCCGGGGACGGATTTGAAAGTGGGGCTGGCGGACGATCATCTGTGGCTCGGTGGAGGGACGCTCGCGGGCAACGGGCGGTATTGCATTGCGAACATGCCGACCGAGGAGGTATTCACAACTCCGCACAAGGACCGCGTCGACGGAACAGTCACGAGTACGAAGCCGCTTTCGTATCAGGGAACGATGATCGAGGAAATCTCTGTGCGGTTTGAGGGCGGGAAGATCGTGGAGGCGCATGCGGCCAGCGGCGAGCAGGTGCTGCGGAAGATGATCGAGACCGACGAGGGAGCGCGGCGCCTGGGTGAGGTTTCGCTCGTCCCGGATTCGTCGCCGATCTCGGCGAGCCGGCTGCTGTTTCTGAACACGCTCTTCGATGAGAATGCGGCTTGCCATATCGCGCTGGGCCAGGCCTACTCGAGCTGTTTGAAGGACGGCGATAAGCTGACCCCGGAGGAACTCGCCGGCAAGGGCGCCAATGACAGCCTGATCCACGTGGACTGGATGATCGGTTCGAACCAGGTCGATGTGGATGGGATTACAGCGAGCGGCGCGGCGGAGCCGGTGATGCGGAAGGGCGAGTGGGTTTGAAGACAGGGAGTAGGGAACAGGCAACAGGCATTAGCCAGTACCCTGGAACCCACTTTGCTTCCGTCTGAATCGGGGCCTCGAAAATGGGAGCGCCACTTTTTCCGGAAAACCGCGTCTTAGTTTGCATGCGATATCCTCGCCTTGCCGCCTCCGCCCTCGTCCTTCTTTTTTCAACGCCACTGATAAATGCCCAGCAAGCGTCGCTTGTCCCGCAAGGGATGGAGACGCTGGGGGCGCAGGCCGTTCTGCGCAACGACTTCACCTTTGATGAGTCGATGCTCCGCGCGGCCAGCCAGATGATGCCGGAGGACGATCGACCGGTCATTGCGAAGCTCCGAAGCATCAGCGTGCACAATTTCAGGTTCTCAGCCGCGGGATACGAGCCGGCGGCGCTGGAGGCGGTGCGTGCGCAGTATGCGGGGAACGGGTGGAACCATGTGGTGACGAAGCAGACGCATCCGCCCGCGCAGTCGCCTGTTGGCGCTACCACCGATGCTTCCGGGGCTGCCGTTGCGCCCGCGCCGGCCAGGGCGTTCGACCCAACGCGCACCGATGTCTGGGCGCGGATGGATCACGGCAACTTCGACGGCGTGGTATTGATGGTGGCCAACGAGCGGACGGTGAATCTGGTGGTGATCGACGGCATGATCAGCCCCCTCGATCTGATGCATTTGCGCGGACACTTCGGGATTCCGAGGTTTGAGGAAGGGATAGGAGTAGGCAGCAGGGAGTAAAACAAAAGGCCTCGCGGAAATCACCGAAGGCGGCCTTTTGTTCAGTCCCGGCTCGTTTTTCTGGAGCCTTGCTTTGCAACCAGAGCTCAGATGTGGCAGCTCAGGGCGCCGCGCTTTTCGAGGTACTTCTGGTGATACTCTTCGGCGCGCCAGAACGTCTCAGCGGGAACGACCTGGGTGACGATGGGCTTTGAGTATCTCTTCTCCGCATTCAGTCGCTCGATGAACTGCTCTGCGGCTGCCTTCTGCTCCGGAGAGTGATAAAAGACGGCGCTGCGGTATTGGGTCCCGTGGTCGGGCCCCTGACGGTTGAGCTGGGTGGGGTCGTGGAGCGCGAAGAATTCTTCGAGTAGCGCCTCGTAGGTGATCTTCGCCGGGTCGTAGTCGATCTCGACCGCTTCGGCGTGGCCGGTGCGGTCGGTGCAGACATCGTTGTAGGTCGGGTGGTCGAGCTTGCCGCCCTCGTAGCCGACGGCGGTAGCGGTAACGCCGGGCAATTGCTGGAAACGGGCTTCGACGCCCCAGAAACAACCGGCGGCAAATGTAGCTTTGGCCATGGGAACCTCTCGGGTGGTTAGATTACCAGGAATGGCTTGAGGGCGCGAATTTCTCATGCGAATGTAATCTGAGAACAATTCTCGCAGGAGGTCCGCTAATTTGGCACGCACCGAATCCGCCATGCTCGCACTCGGAACAGAAGCCCCCGCGTTCGCCCTCAAAAACGTCCGCGACAACAGCGTCCATACAACTGAAACGCTCGCCGGGCCGAAGGGCCTGCTGGTGATGTTTATCTGCTGCCATTGCCCCTTCGTCAAGCACGTCGAGCATGAGCTGGCCCAGCTTGGGCTTGACTATCGAGATTCCGGCATCGGCATCGCCGCCATCAGCAGCAACGACGCCGAAAACTATCCCGATGACGCGCCCGCCTCGCTCGCCGAACAAGCCCTTAAACTCGGTTTCGTCTTCCCTTATCTCTACGACGAGACCCAGGAAGTTGCCCGCGCCTGCGACGCCACATGTACGCCGGACTTCTTCCTCTTCGACGCCGGCAACAAACTCGTCTACCGCGGCCAGCTCGACTCCAGCCGCCCCGGCAACGGCGTCCCCGTCACTGGTAGCGACCTGCGCGCCGCCCTCAAAGCTGTCATCGCCGGCGTGCCCATCAACCCGGATCAACACCCCAGCATCGGCTGCAACATCAAGTGGAAAGACCAATGGCTCAATCGCCTGTAAGGCGAAACTCTCCGAATAAGTACGCGTAACAGGCACAAATTGTACGGCGGAACACTAACGAGCGAGGAATGCCCGAACATCTTCTTCTCCAGCGCTGATGCCCTACGGCTCCCTTACGACCGGAATCCCCTCATCTCGCGCGGCACGCAGGAGCTCCTTATCGAGCGTGGCAAGAGCAAGGCCTCTGCGTTGCGCCAGCTCCAGGTACGCAGCATCGTAGACCGTCAGCTTGTGTGCCCGTGCCAGGCGAAGTAAGGCGGATTCATCCGGCGTCAGATCCGCCGTGATCGGCAACCGGCTCAACTGATGCAGGAATGCCGTGCTGTCCGACTCGGTCAAGCGTCCCCGCCTTTCGTTCACAACGAGCGTGTTACGCGTCTCAAACCACCACAGAGCAGGAACACAGACGGCATCGGAACGAAGCAGCCGGTAAGCCCGCTCCGCCACCGCGTGCTTCTCGTCCGACAGCGCCCAGGCCGATGTGACTGACGCGTCCACCACGAACGGCATCAGCGCTTTCGCCCTTCATCGCGGGCCGAGATGATCTCCGCAACCGTCAGCTGTTGTTTCCGGCTCCGCAGCTTTCTGATGGCGGCCATCGCCTCACGAATCTCCTCCTTGCGCCGCTCGACCTCCGGGCTTAGCCGCGCAACGGGCTTGCCGTGCCGCGTAATGATCAGCGTGTCGCCACGCTCCACATCGTCCAGCAACTGCAGGAATTTTGTCTTCGCTTCCGATGCCTGAATCTGTCTCACAAAGCCAATTATCGACCAGTCAAAACGACCAGTCAATTCGTCCTGTCGGCCGGCTAACCGAACAAAACGGCCTGCAGGATCGCTCCCGCAGGCCCAGTTGAACTCGACGCCGTTTATAGCCTTGTTTCATGCGCGAAGCGCGTCCGCCTGTGCGGCCAGTTCTTAAGCCTGCCCCATCACCACGCCGTGCTCCAGCGGAATTCCCGCCCTGCTCGTCACCTCAAAGGTCAGCGCATGGCTGCCTTTGGGTGCGTCGATCCGCACGTGATCCCCATGCAGCACCTCACCGTCCAGGATCTTCATCGCCAGCGGATCCTGCACCATCCGCTGGATCGCCCGCTTCAGCGGTCGTGCTCCGTAAGCCCGATCGTAGCCGGCGGTGAAGAGCTGATGCCGCGCTGCGGGCGTGAGCTCGATCGTGATGTGACGATCCGCCAGCAGCTTCTCCAGGTCCTTCAGCCGCAGATCGACAATATGCGTCAGCTGTTCCTCGCCCAGCGGACGGAAGATCACCACATCGTCCACGCGGTTCAGGAACTCGGGCCTGAAGTGCTCGCGCAGCACGCGCATGACGCTCTCCTGTGCATGCGCAAAGCTCGTCTCATCCTTCAGCGCATCGGCCTGAAGAAAACCAGCGCCCAGATTGGACGTCATGATCAGCACCGTGTTCTTGAAATCGACCACGCGTCCTTTCGAATCCGTCAGCCGGCCGTCGTCCAGAACTTGTAACAGTACGTTGAACACATCCGGATGCGCCTTCTCGATCTCGTCCAGAAGGATCACCGAGTACGGCCGCCGCCGCACCGCCTCCGTCAGCTGTCCGCCCTCGTCGTATCCCACATACCCTGGAGGCGCACCGATCATGCGTGCCACAGCATGCTTCTCCATGTATTCCGACATGTCGAGCCGGATCATCGCCTGCTCATCGTCGAACAAGAACTCCGCAAGAGCCCGCGCCGTCTCTGTCTTCCCTACGCCGGTGGGTCCCAGGAAAATAAACGATCCGATCGGCTTCTTCGGATCGCTCAGGCCCGCGCGCGATCGCCGAATCGCATTCGCCACCGTCGCCAGCGCCGCATCCTGCCCCACCACGCGCTCCTTCAGCCGGTCCTCCATCTGCACCAGCTTGCGTACCTCGCCTTCCAGCATCCGCGACACCGGAATCCCCGTCCACTTGCTGACGATCTTCGCGATGTCCTCCTCGTCCACCTCTTCTTTGAGCAGCCGTGGCGCGCCGCCTTTGCCGTCCTGTAAAGCTTCCAGCCGCTTCATCTCCGCTTCCAGTTTCGGAAGGTCGCCGTACTGAATCTGCGCCGCACGCTCCAGGTTCCCGCGCCGCGTCTGCTCCTCGGCCTCAAAGCGCAGCGTCTCGATCTGCTTTTTGATCTCGCTCAGGCGCATGATCGCCTCGCGCTCTTTCTGCCAGCGCGCGCGCAACGCCGTCGCCTTCTCCCGCAGTTCGGCTACTTCGCGCTCCACTACCTTCAACCGCTCTTTCGAGTTTGGATCGCTCTCGTGCTTCAGGGCTTCACGCTCAATTTCGAGCGACGTCGCCTCGCGCTCCAGTTCGTCGATCTCCGTCGGCACGGATCCGATTTGAATGGCCAGCGAAGCCGCAGCCTCATCGACTAAATCGATGGCCTTATCGGGCAAAAACCGGTCCGAAATATAGCGATGCGACAACGTCGCCGCCGCCACAATCGCTGAGTCGCGAATCCGCACCTTATGATGCGCTTCGTACCGCTCCCTCAAACCGCGCAGGATCGCGATCGTGTCTTCCACGTTCGGCTCGCCGACATACACAATCTGAAAACGCCGCTCCAGTGCCGCGTCTTTCTCGATGTACTTCCGGTACTCATTCAGCGTGGTCGCGCCAATCGCGCGCAGCTCGCCGCGCGCCAGCGGAGGCTTCAGCATGTTCGAGGCGTCAATCGCCCCTTCCGCGGCGCCAGCGCCCACCAGCGTATGCAACTCGTCGATGAACAGGATGATTTGCCCGTTCGACTCCTCAATCTCCTTGAGCACCGCCTTCAGCCGGTCCTCGAACTCGCCGCGATACTTCGCGCCGGCCAGCATCGAACCAAGGTCGAGCGAGATCACCCGCTTGTCCTTGAGAATCTCCGGCACATCGCCGTGAACGATTCGCCGCGCCAGCCCTTCCACGATCGCCGTCTTGCCCACGCCCGGCTCGCCAATCAGCACAGGGTTATTTTTCGTTCGCCGGGACAGCACCTGGATCACGCGACGAATCTCCTCGTCGCGTCCGATCACCGGATCGAGCTTTCCACGCCGCGCGAGCTCCGTGAGGTCCTTCGCATATTTCTCCAACGCCTGGAACTTTGCTTCCGGATTCTGATCCGTCACCCTTTGGCTTCCACGCACCGTCGCGAGGCTCTTCAGCACTGCATCGTGCGTCGCCCCCATGGACGCGAGCAGCAGCTGCGCGCCGTCATTCTTCTGGGTAGTCAGCGCCAGCAGCAGATGTTCCGTCGAAACGTAGTCGTCCTTGAAATTCTCAGCTTCCTTAAACGCCTGGTCGAACACCTGATTCAGCGCGTGCGCCGCGCCCGGCTGCGCCGCTGCCCCACTCACTTTCGGCAGCTGGTCCACCGCCTCCTTCGCATTCGCCTCCAGCTGGCCGACGGGTACGCCAATCTTGTCGAGGACGGCAGGAATCACGCCCTCTTTGTCGCTCAGCAAGACCGCCAGCAAATGCAGCGGCAGAATCTCCGGGTTCCCATTTTCCGCAGCGAGCTGGCTGGCATTCTGCACAGCCTCCTGCGACTTCACCGTAAATTTGTCCCACCTTATCGCCATAATCACTCCATACAACAGTTAAGAAGCTGTCAGCAGAAACACTGTCAGCAAAAGACCGGTCAGCTGGTGATCCGGGCGGAACCGGGGGCCGGGGCCGCGAATCCCGCTTCATGCCATTCTCCAACTTTTTCAAAGGACTTCCGAATTTCGTTTGAATAAAAAGCGGCCAGCGACCTGTAACTCGCTGACCGCTCGAACGCTGACCGGTTTAGCAGCTAACCGGTTTTTCCACTTTATTACGCCGTCGTTAAGCCGCCTGCGGCTGCTTGCCAGCCTCGATCGGCTTGGGCGCCGAGCCCACTTCTACTTTGATCTGCTTCGGCTTCGCTTCCGCCCGCTTCTCCAGTTCCACCTTCAGCACGCCGGCCTCGTAGCTCGCCTTCACGCTCTCCGGGTTCACAGTGTTCGGAATCGTGAACGAACGATAGAAGCTGCCATAGCGCCGCTCGATCCGGTGGAAGTTCTCCTCCTTCTCTTCCTTCTCGAACTTGCGCTCACCCCTTACCGTCAGCACGTTGTTCTCGATCTGAATGTCGAGGTCGCTCTCCTTCATCCCCGGTACTTCGAGCTTGAGCACGATCTTGTGCTCGTCCTCATAAATATCAACCGGCGGCACAAACGCCGCGGTCACCAGCGAGTCGCCTTCACCCTGATTGTTTCGGTTGTACTCCTGGAATATTGAGTTCATGCGGTTCTGGAGCGCCAGAACATCGCGAAATGGGTCCCACCGAGTAATTGCCATAGGAAATCCTCCATGGATTCGAAATTGGTCTAAGAGTTGGAGCCAGCTCCCACATCTCCGGAGCGGCCGTCACAACATCTGATGAGACTATAGCACAAGCGATGCATAAAATATGAGTGTTTTATTGTCATATGAGTCTGCGCTGCCCAGCACACCGCCGCGCGCACTTCGGCCAAGAGCGCTCCCGACTCAACCATGGCAGCAACAACATTAATCTAATCAATCAGTTGTCAGCCATGAGTGCGATAGCAGGGCCACCAGCCAAACGGCCTCCTGGCTCTCCTTCCAACGGTCAGAGCCCGCCCGGTCTCCCGGAAGGCACCAACTCCAGCCTGGATTTCGCAAAAGGGGAAAACTCTTGATCCCAGTTCTCTTCAGTTCCAAGCCATCTATAGAATGCCTGCGAGGCATAGACCAGGATGAATCGACGCCAGTTTGTAGCCATCGGCAGCGCCGGAGCTGCCGGTTTCCTTCTCAGTAAGCACGCGACCGCCCTTGCGCAGACCGGAACCCCTGCACAATCCGCCCTCGATCGCCTGCCTCCGCTCTTCGGCGTCGATTACTACCCCGACCAAACCGCCGAGAACCTCTGGGAAGAAGATGCGGCTGCCATGGCGGCAGCCGGCGTCAACAACGTTCGCATCGCCGAATTTGCGTGGGCCCTCATGGAGCCCGAAGAGGGACATTTCGATTTTCGCTGGCTCCAGCGCAGCGTCGCCATCCTCCACGCGCATGGCATCGCGGTCATTCTGGGCACTCCCTCTGCCGCGCCTCCCCCGTGGCTATCGCAGAAGTATCCCGAAATCCTCATGGTCAACGACCATGGCGTGACTCTCAGCCCCGGCGCACGCCGCTTCACCTGTCCGACGAACACCACCTATCGCCGCCTCTCCGTCGCCATCGCCACGCAAATGGCGCAGAACTTCGCCTCTACCCCTGGAGTCATCGGCTGGCAGATCGATAATGAATTCACACTCGGCGATAGCGCGCGCTGCTATTGCCGCTATTGTCGAGAAGGTTTTCAGGGCTGGCTGAAAGATAAATACTCCACTCTCGATGCCATCAACCAAACCTGGGGCACTGTCTTCTGGAGCAATACCTACACCGATTTTTCCCAGATTCCCGTCCCGCTCCCTTCAGGCGCCCCGCCCAACCCAGGGCTCGCGCTCGACTACAACCGTTATCAGAGCGACGCCAACACCTCATTCCTCGAGGAGCAACTCACTGTCCTGCGCAGGCTTTGCCCGTCCCACTTTGTTACTACCAATAACGTCGGCGGCCTTATCGACAACCTCAACCTCCGCGACTTATACCGCAATCTCGACTTTGTCGCCTCCGATAACTACCCCGGCTTTTTTGCTATCTTCGCAGCTGGCGATTCGGGCGTCGCCCCGCCGCCGGAGGCTCTGGCCACCACGGTCGCCCTGAGCCACGACTTCATGCGCAGCGCAAAAGACGGCGAGCCCTTCTTCATCATGGAAGAGCAATCCGGCAAATCCGGCCAACCTTATTTTTCGCAGCAGCCCGCGTCCGGCCAACTCCGCCTATGGTCATACCAGGCCATCGCCCACGGAGCCATGGGCATCAACTACTTTCGCTGGGATACGGCCGACTTCGGTGCGGAAGAGTACTGGCATGGTCTCCTGCGCCACGACCGCTCCCACAGCCCCGGCTTCAACGAGATTCAGCAGACCATCCGCGAGCTCAAATCTCTCGGCCCGGAAGCTCTGCGCGCTGATTACCAGGCAGAACTCGCTCTCTGCCTCAACGTCAATTCCTGGTGGGCCCTGAACATCCAGCCTGGACAGCCTAAGCTCAAATACTCATCCGAACTGCTCGCCTGGTATGGATCGATGGCCGCCTCCCATGCAGGCATCGACATCGTCGACGCGACCGCCGATCTCTCCCGTTACAAGGTTCTCTGTGCACCCGTCATGTACATCGTTACCCCGCAACAAGCCAGTCGCATCCGCGCATTTGTTAAGGGCGGCGGCGCCTTCATCGCCGGCTTTCGCCTGGGCGTGAAAGACGAGCATAGCCGTATCGTGAATACTCCACTGCCGGGTCTGCTGCGCGATGTCATGGGGATCGAGTTACTCGACTACCAACCGATCTACGGCGAAAAACAGGCCGTTAACTTTGCTCAGCCACTGTCGGGCCCGGATGCCGACTGCCACATCTGGGCCGACATCCTCGATCCCAAAGGCGCCGAAGTCCTCGCCACCTACACCGGATCCAACCACACCGGCAAAGCCGCTATCACTTTGAACCACTACGGCCAGGGCAAAGCCATCTATGTGGGCGCCCATCTCGAAGCCCCCGACTTAGCCCGGGTATTACTCAACTTTCTCGCCACCAGCGGAATAACTCCCCCAAACATTCCAGCTGGTGTTGAGATCACCAGGCGCACCGCAGGCTCTCGCTCCTGGACCTATCTCCTCAATCACACTGCCACAAAACAATCCGTTGACCTCCGCGGCAATTACCGCGATGCGCTCGCAGCTTCGCCAGCCACAACTCCCATCGGCCTCGAACCCTATGGCGTCAGGGTTCTCGTCTCCGCCTGAAAACCCTCAGGCCGAGAATGCTATTCGCTGTAGCCGAATCCCAAAAGGAATGAAATGCATCAGCCCTGGACCAGAAGAGAATTCCTCAACCGCGCCGCCGCCTCCGCTGGCGCTCTGGCGATCACATCCACGCAAGCGGGTGCGTTGGCTGAGGCTGCGCCATCGACGGCTCTCCGAGGACGTTTTGTAACCCACGTCTCGGTCGTGCGCGTGAACCAGATCGAAGTAACTCCCAACCGTTCCATCGGAGAAGACGAAGCTCCGGCTAACTCGCCGGACCATATCCGATCGCGAAGAGAAGCCTTTGCCCGCGGCTGTCCGGATGGCAGAATGACCTGGGCGATCAGCTGGCTCGCTCTGAACGATACCCGCCAGGAATACAAAGACGCTCGCCGGCTGCTCGCTTCCTTTCACGATCGCTATGGCGATGAAATTACATTTATCCCCGGTGGCTACTTCGCGCCAATGTTTGACACTCGCGAACATATCCAGGAGACGATTCATCAGGCGCTGCGGTTAATCTCTGAGATGGTGGGCCACGGATACCGCCCCGAGTGTCTCGTCGCAGGCTTCATGGATGCCGAGAACCAGCGCCTTCTTGCCGTTGAAGAGGGCATTCATGTCTGCCAGGGCCAGATCTGGAGCCAGCACGCCATCGACAATGGCGACGGCGATGGCGGCATCTGCTATCCCTACTACCCCAGCCGCGAGCACTATCTCAAACCCGCCCAGGGACCAGCGGACTTTATCGACTGTGTTTGCCTCGACGGCTGGACCTGCGATTTCCTCTCCGCCCGTCGCGATGGCTTTCAGGGGGGCTTCAACAGTCGCATGGGCGTGGGGCCTATTGAAACAGTGGGAAACCTCGGAGAGCAGGTAGGCCGCAAAGAAATGATGGATACAACCGCGATGCACTTTGACCAGGGCCATGCTCTTAATGGATTTGGCTGGGTAACTGGAATATGGGAGGTTTCTATCGCCCACGATAACGATCTCGCGTGGTGGTTACAGGCAGTCAGGGAAAGATGGCCGGATACAAGAGTGATGACGGAAGGAGCCTTCGGCCTGGAGTGGCGCAGGCATACGCCCAACAATGCGTCGCTCAATTACCGCTTCGATGCAAAAGGAACCGGCGCGCCCGGCTCGGAAAAGGACCTCGAAATCCGCTGGTTCATGAATCAGGAGTTTCGCCTCGCGCTCCTGCGTAACTGGGTCACCGGCAGCCCATGGATGGCAATCGACTTTACCCGCTACGATCTTCCAGCGCATGAGCCTCAGGGATTGCAGCGGGAATGGAGCCTGATGAACGTGCTGAACCAGAAAGGGACTCGGCCCGTAGACAAGCCGATCAGACTGGGACAACTGCCCGCTGAAGATCGGCGCCGCATCTATGCGCGCTACCCGGACCTGCAGCGCCTGGCCTCAGGCTCGTAGTTAGCTGGTTTTTCGCCCGCAGTTAGATCGCCCTTCGCTCGCAGTCAGCTGGCCATTCGCTCGCAGTCAGCTGGCTTTCGCTCGCAGCAGCTGGCCCTTCGCTCGCAGTCAGCTGGCTTTCGCTCGCAGTCAGCTGGCTTTCGCTCGCAGTTCGCCGGCCATTCGCTCGCAGTCAGCTGGCCATTCGCTCGCAGTCAGCGGGCCATTCGCTCGCAGTCAGCCGGCCATTCGCTCGCAGTCAGCTGGCCTTTCGCTCGCAGTTCGCCGGCTTTCGCTCGCAGTTCGCTGGCCTTTCGCTGCCCTTAGATATCCAGGTTCTTCACGTCCAGCGCGTTATCCTCGATAAACTTCCGCCGCGCCTCCACATCCTCGCCCATCAGCGTCGTGAAGATCGTCTCCGTCTCCGCAATATCTTCGAGCCTCACCGACAACAACGTCCGCCGCTCCGGATCCATCGTCGTCTCCCAAAGCTGCGTCGCTGTCATCTCGCCCAGACCCTTGTATCGCTGCACCTGGTAGTCGCGCCGGCCCTGCTCCACCACATAGTCGAACAGCTCCTTCGGCGTCTGCTTCTCCACCGGATCGAGCGAAGCCTTCCCGGTCCGCTTTGGAGCAGGCTTGCCCGCCTCCGCTTCGCCCTTCGTCTCCGCTTCCGCCTCGGCGCCCGTGTCCTCAGGATCGGGCACACCCACGCCTTTCTCCTGGGCCTTCGCCGCATACTCCACCACAAACGGAGGCTCCAGCATTTCCTTAATCTGCCCGTGCTTCGACATCATCTGCCGGTACTCCGGCGACGACGCCAGCACCCAGTCAATCTTCCGCTCCGCCCCCTGCGCATCCACATAACAGAGCGACCAGGTCTGATGCTCCTCGTCCTTCACCGGCTCCGTCAGCCCCTTGAATTGATACTTCTTTTGTATCTTCGCCAGCTCCTTGTACAGCTTTGCCAGCTTCGTCTCCGACTCAAAATCGACCCGCTTCGTCAACTCCGCCTTAGCCAGCAGGTTCGTCACTTCCTCGTTGCGCAGCCTCTTATCTACCTTGTCGAAGAACCCGAGATACTCATTTAGCTGCCCCATGAACTTCGTCAGCGCCGCGCCTTCCAGCTTCGCCGCGCCCTCACCATACCGAATCACCATGCCATCGGCCGCGCGCTTCACCATCACCCGCACAAAGTCGCGGTCGTCTTTGATGTACTGCTCGAACTTGCCCTTCTTGATCTTGTAGAGCGGCGGCTGCGCGATATACACATGGCTCCGCTTAATCAGCTCCTGCATGTGCCGGAAGAAAAACGTCAGCAGCAGCGTCCGGATATGCGATCCGTCCACGTCGGCGTCCGTCATCAAAATGATCTTGCCGTAGCGCAGCTTCGTCGCGTCAAAATCGTCCTTGCCGATGCCCGTCCCCAGCGCCGTAATCATGGCGCGGATTTCCTCGTGCCCCAGCATCTTGTCGTAGCGCGCCTTCTCCACGTTCAGAATCTTGCCCTTCAGCGGCAGAATCGCCTGGAACTTCCGGTCGCGTCCCTGCTTCGCCGTCCCGCCTGCCGACTCACCCTCGACTAAGTAAAGCTCGCAACGCTCCGGATCGCGCTCCGAGCAATCCGCCAGCTTCCCCGGCAATCCGCCCCCGTCCAAAGCGCCCTTGCGCCGTGTCAGGTCCCGCGCCTTCCGGGCCGCCTCACGCGCACGCGCCGCCTCAATCGCCTTATTGATAATCTTCCGAGCCACCGGCGGATTCTGCTCCAGATACCCGCCCAGCCGCTCGTTCACCAGCGCCTGCACCGTGCCCGCGATGTCTGAATTCAGCTTGCCCTTCGTCTGCCCCTCAAACTGCGGCTGCGGCAGCTTTACGCTGATCACCGCCACCAGCCCCTCGCGCACATCGTCACCGGTCAGGTTCTCCTTCACGTCCTTGAACAAGCCCAGCGACTGCCCCACTGCATTAATCGTCCGCGTCAGCGCTGTCTTAAACCCCGACAGATGCGTCCCGCCATCCACTGTATTAATGTTGTTCGCGAAGCAGAACACCGTTTCCGAGTAGCCATCGTTGTACTGCAGCGCGATCTCCATATCCACGCCGTCCCGCAAGCCCTCCATCACAATCGGCTTGTCGTGCAGCACCTGTTTCCCGCGGTTCAGATGCTTAATAAACTCAGCAATCCCGCCCGCATACTTAAACTCCGCCTTCTTCGCCTCACCTGTCTTCGGATCGGTCGTGCGCTCGTCGGTCAGCGTAATGGTCAGACCCTTGTTCAGGAATGCCAGCTCCCGCAGTCTCTGCGCCAGCGTGTCGTAGTTATATTCAGTTACCGCAAAAATCGACCTGTCCGGCAGAAAATGAACCTGCGTCCCCCGCCGCTTCGAGACTCCCGTCTGCTTCAGCTTCGTCGTCGGCAGTCCCTTCGAGTAACTCTGCTCGTAGGTGTGGCTCGGCTCGCCGGGCTTCGCCGGCCGCCAGACCTCCACGGTGAACTCCTCGCTCAGCGCGTTCACGCAGCTCACGCCCACCCCGTGCAGTCCACCCGAAACCTTATAATTCGACGCGTCGAACTTACCCCCCGCGTGCAGCTTGGTCAGCACCACCTGCACCGCCGGCATCTTCTCGCCGTTGTCGAGCGTCATCTCATCCACAGGAATTCCGCGCCCGTCGTCCACTACCGTGATCGAGTTATCGTCGTGGATCGTCACATCGACCCTGGTCGCGTAACCCGCCAGCGCCTCGTCCACCGAGTTATCCACCACCTCGTACACCAGATGGTGCAGCCCCATCTCCCCCGTCGACCCGATATACATCGCCGGCCGTAGCCGCACCGCCTCCAGCCCCTCCAGCACCTTGATGTTCTCGCCCGTGTAGGACTTTTCCGCCGGACTCTTCACCGCCGCCAGACGCGGCTGCGCGTCGATCGGTGTTGGGATCGTGCTTTCCGTGGGTGTCACTTCTTTGGTCGCCATGAAACTCCGAATCTGAGAGATGTCATCCTGCGCGAAGCGCCGTGAGGCGCGTAGTCGAAGAGCCCGTCATGAGGCTGCCGGGAGAGCCGGCATTTCAGCCCTCGAAAGCAGCGTCGGAAACGGGCATTTTGGCTTGAGATATTGCCTGAAAAATGAGGCCCTTACAGATCGCTGCTACATGTCCATTTTACCACGTAAACGCACCCCGCCATCCGCCCCAAAACCAGTGCAAAACCCGCTAAAAACGCGCTCAAAACGCACCCTCGAAGGGCCCTCCCGCTCCAACGCGACGTTTGACTCGCCTGCGCAAGCGAGCGTAGCCTCAAGCCTCCCCATAATCCACTCGAAAACCGGAGGTTTCTCCTTATGAGAAATGCAATCCTCTTCGCCAGCGCCCTCTTCGTCACGTCCCTGGCCGCCATCCCTGCCGCCTCAGCCCAGGTCCCTTACTCCGAAGGCAATGTCGAGCGCATCGTCCGCGTCCACATCTTTCCCGGCCACAGCGACGCCTTCTACGCCGACTTCGAGGCCAACAGCATCCCCCTCTTTGAAGCCGAAAAGAGCGCCGGCCTCATCGTCAGCTATCGCACGTTCCTCAACCTGACCGCCAGCGGCCCCGAAGACTGGGACTTCGGCTACGCCATCGTCTACCAGAACATGGCCGCTCTCGACGGACTCGCCGACAAGGTCTTCCCCCTGCGCATGAAGCACTACGGAGACCAATCCGCCGAGCAAAAGGTCCTCGACAAGCGCTACGAGAACGCCCACCTCGTCTCCAGCTTTTTAGTCCGCGACATCACCCTCCGCTAACGCCCCCTCATCCCGCAACCCTCCCCCCAAAAGCCTGTCATCCGGAGTCCGCGCAAGCGGGCGAAGGACCTGCGGTTGGTTTTTGTCCGCGAAGAGCGGCGCTCGCGGGCCCAAGCCGGCGCTGTCATTCGGACCGGTTCAAACTATGCGGCGATAGTGTTTTCTACGAGCATCGGGAATGCCCTGCGCCCCTTGGCAATTTCTCTCTCAACACGCTCAGGCGACGCATTATCGTCCAACCGTGATTCAAAGATCATCGCAGCACCCCTCGGAATGAGCGAACTAATCATCTGATAAGCCGTAATAGCTGCCTCGCTCATCGGCACATGCTTGCTCGCTGTGTTAATTTCGCTCAAATGCACCTGCACCAGACGGTCTGCAAAACGTTCCAGCATAAGGAACGATTCCACCATGCTCGTGTCGAGCTGCCGCGCATGAGCCACATCCAGACAGAATCGCGCTCGCGGCAGGCGCTCAAAAAAACGAGCAAGTTCCGCGGCGGTTCGGCCCGTTCTCTTGCGTGAGTCCATATTTTCAATGCAGACAACATCTCCCAGATTGCTCCACAGGTCGAAATCATGAATGCTGTCGGGGTGAACGATAACTGGCACTGGCCGGAAGGCTATCCCCGAAGCCAGCTGATCCACAACAGCGCGCTCTTCCACGCGGGAAAAACCGCTCGGCGCATGAATGGAAACATAGGAATACTTCCTCAGATCGAGGTGCGGCAGTTCGTCGAGCAAAGGGTTCAGCTCTGGAAAGCGCAGAGCCGAAAGCTCGATCGCATTAGTGTCCGTCGCCTGCAAGACATTCAATGCCCGATGAAAGTCGGACAGCGCTATCGCCCCTGTTGAAAACCCGAATTGAGCCATCAGAAAACTCCGTACTTGATAGTTAGATCGGAGAGCAGGCCGCTCCCGGGCCGAAGGAATAATTCTGTGATCGCTTCCTGGAACCGTTGACCTGTCGCTCGTGCCTGCAAATAGACCCCATCGTTCGCCATCTCTTCAGGGCGGAGCTCCTCCAGGCGCTTACGGTTGCTTGAATTGGACAACAACCCGAGAAATCCATCGTAAGCTTCTAAGAAGCTCTTGCTTGCATCGTTGATCAGATCCAAATCAAGCAGGCTCTTCGAAATCAAATCAAGGGGAGGCATGTTGGCAATCTTCTCCAGGAACAAAACGAGACGCAAACCTCGCTCCTCCGGCGCCAGGTTAGCATCCCAGGCGTTGGCCACGATCGGATCGTCCCGCCAAACTCGAAGAGAAAAGCAAGTTACTAAGCCGGCCAAATAAAGGAGCTTTCTGGAGAATCTCAACTTGACGTTCCGGAGGGCAAATCCAACATTTTCCCGTTCGCGTTTCTTCGTCTGGAAATCCACGGCCATCGTGCGCCAAAATCGAGCCACATCGTTAAGGAGAAACCGGGGGACGTGGTCCGAATGCTTGCCGCTCAGGAAACTCCCATCTTCCATGATGTAACGCGAAAGGATATTGCGAATCACACGGCTGCGAACCGCCCCTCCGTAGAGGGCCTCGGACTCTAGCAGCAAAAGTAGCCGCCGCGTTGTATTCGCGTTCGTGTCATCGCCTCCACCGATTTGATGGATCAGGTCGTGACTAAAGGCTAGATTTCCGAAAGGGCCCGCCTTACTCGGCTCCTTCTGGTCGGCGTCAACCAAATGTCTCAACCCGTGGACTAGATCGATATCCTGACTCGCCGCCAGTCCATCCACCAGAAGCGTCCAGTCAACATCGCTCTTCCCTGAACCCGTGAATTCGTTTCTCGCTAGGGACCCAAACACAACGAACGACCTGTCACTGTCGTCCCCGCCTGTGAGAAGTTCAGCAGCTTCAATCTGCTCGCGCAGTATCCGCTTTGTCCGGATGGATTTCTCCCATGATGCATCGATTCCTTCGAGTCGCACACCCATACGCTGAGCGAGAACGAAGACGGGACTATCAGGCTGCTGGGTCATTGAACCAAGATCGGGAAAAACAATCGTACATGCATCAACTCTGGAAAATACTTCCAAACGGAATTTGCCCAAATCACTGCCTCAACCTCGTAACGGACCCTGGCAACTGCTCGCTCCTCAAGTCCGTAACCCGTGTCCTCCGCCTTCCCAACGCTCCATTTCCGCCTCGCTTGCGCCTCACGCTCGCAGCACCCTTAACTCCCCAATCAACAACCCCAAATCCCCCGCAAAGCTGGCCACCATCGCCGGCAGGAACGTCTCCTGCCTGACCCGCCTCAGCTGCAGCGGCTGCCCAAAAGCAGCCCCAATCAGCCCGCAAAACGACAGCTGCGTCCGCCCATTCCCTTCACGAAAAGGATGAATCGCGTTCAGCTCCGCCAGAAATCCCGCCAGCCGAGTCACAAATTCCTCTGGCGTCAGATCGCGAAACCGAGCTCCGCCCTTAATCCCGCGAAAATGCGAATCCATCTGCGCTGCAATGTTCTCCGGATAGCAGAACATCGTCTCGCCCTTGGCGATCCGCACCGTCCGGTACTCGCCCGCCCACTCGTAAACATCTCCGAACAGGTGCCGATGAACCGCCCGATAGTGCGCCGGATCGAATTCCCCCTCCGGCAAGGGCTCCCACGAGCGCAACCTCGAGATCTCAACCTCATAGCTTTCCAGGACTTTCGCGTCCCGGATCTCAAGCAGGTTGCGCAGAACAGAGGTTCCCGGATAAAGATACGGATCGTCGAAGGCCCCGTAGCCTCCAGCCATCAACGTCCTCGGGCAGCCTTGTACGCGGCGATCGTCGCTGCGCGGCGCTTCGCGGGGCTCATCGACCGCGCCCGCTTGAGCCGCTTCTCACCCTCCGGGCTCAGCGAGAGCCCTTCCACCGCCGTGATGGCCGCGAAATTCTCATCTCCCAACACATAGCGAACTGCAGTTTTGCCGGCAGTCTTCGTCGACTTCGCCATACCCCAAGTATATCGTCCTTACCTACGTAACCCGCACCCTCCGATTCTCCTTGCACTCCATACCCCACCCTGCAACCATAGTTACAGTATCCAGAGGACCGTCCACGCGACGGTCCTTTTTTTGGGCCGGAGCAGAGCCTGCCCTGAGCGAGGTGGCGTAAGCCGCCGAGTCGAACGGGACAGTCCTTTTCATTTGCACCCAAAGAGTCCCATGCAAACTCCATCGGATGAAATTCGAGCCCGCAACCCCCGCAATCTCAAATCAGGACGAGCAGGCCAGGCCGCCGCGGGGGGATATCAAACTCGATAACATTACAAGTCCCGGCCCTGCAACCACTTGGCGCAGCCCCATATGGGGGAGAGGGGATAGGCCTCAAACCCTCACGATGTGGCCACATGCGACCGAAGCCTGCGTCCCTAGCCAAATCGGGAAATTTTGTCAATTGTCCCAGCGCCTTCCTTACTCATCGACTTTGGTTGTCTGTCATCGCAATTTCCACAACCACAGCCTGGTCAGCTATTTAGCCACATTTTCTGTCGATACGCCCACCGTGGCCTGCCCTTTGCTTTTCACACCCCTGCGGGAGCCGGAAGCTCCGGCCGGCACGTTGTTGCAAAGTTCCCCCGGCGCCCGCTCGTGAAAGACAAAAGAGGAGAAGGCATGCCCAACATGAACGGACAATCCAGGCAGCAAGCTGGCGAGCCTTTTGCGGATCGATCGATCCTGCTGGTCAGCGACTCGGAACGGCACGGCACCTTAATCCACCGGGCCCTCGTGCAACACGGATTCCTAATCGAATATGCGGGCGATTATTCGCAGCTCGATGCCCGCCTCAACCAACAGAAATACGATGTCGTCCTGCTCGAAGTCACGGGAATACACGCCGTAGAACCAGCGGTAGCCGCGGCTTTGCGTGTCAAGCGCGTCGACGCTCAGCAGTTCGTGGGTTACCTTGCAGACCCGAGCCTCGAAGCCAGCGGACTCACCGGCGATGCCATCCTGCCGCGCAACGCCGCCAGGTTGCCCGAAGCTCTTCTCCGGTATATACCGGACAGCGAAACAAACCGCGGCCAAAACTCAGCCACCTGAAGTAGTCTGGATGGGCCTTTCGTAAGGAGACAAATGCCCACACGTAGAACCAAATCGAGGCTTGTACGGTTCGGAGCACCCGCCGCGAGCTTGTGCGCGCTCCTGTTCGCAGCCGCTATCGCGCACACACAGCCCACCCCGGCCGCCGGTCCCTTCCACATCGTGAACGACTGGAAGATTGGTGGAGACGGCGGCTGGGATTACCTCGCGGTCGATCCGCAATCGAAGCTGCTGTACGTCACACGGGGCAATCACGTAATCGCCATTGATACAAAAGCCGGCAAGCAGGTCGCCGACATCACCGGCCTCCACGGCACCCACGGCGTGGTCTTCTCTTCCGATGGCGTTCATGGATACATCACCGACGGCGGGGCCAATCAGGTGGCGGAGTTCAACCGTCAGACAAATACCATTGAGAAGACGATACCCGCCGGCACTGGCCCCGACGGCGCAGTGTTTGAGCCCGTCACGAAATCCGTGTGGGCCTTCAACGGCCGCAGCCACGATGTAACTGTTATCGACACTGCGACAAATACAGTGGTTGCGACGGTGGCCTTACCCGGCAAGCCCGAGTTTCCCGTAGCCGACGGAAATGGATTCGTCTACGACAACATCGAGGACAAAAATGAAATCGTGAGCATCGACGCAAGGACGCACACGGTTGCGGCGACCTGGCCTGTGGCACCCTGCGAGAGCCCATCGGGACTGGCAATCGATAAGGCGCACCATCGGCTCTTCGCGGTTTGCGACGGCGGGAAGATGGCGGTGGTGGATGCCGAGAGCGGCAAGGTCGTAGCAACGCCGGCCATCGGCGATGGACCCGACGCCGCCCGATTCTCAGCCACCGATCAGTTCGCGTTCAGTTCTAACGGCCAGAGCGGCACGCTGACAGTGGTCCATGAAGACGATCCCGACCACTACACCGTGGTGCAGAACCTCCCAACAAAGCGCGGAGCAAGAACGATGGCCATGGATCCAGACGGCAGCCACATCTATGTCGTCACGGCGGAGTTTGGACCAAGGCCAGAGCCAACACCGGACAATCCGCGCGCACGGCCACCCATGATCGCCGGAAGTTTCGAAGTCATCGTTGTCGGAAAGTAAGCCGAGCCGCCGCACTCTCTGCGATCATGCTGCCATTGACCAGCAGGAATGCCTGCGGCCTGTGCAGGGTGCGGCAACTTGACGGGCGTAACCGGAGATGCGACGCTTCGCGGAGACGCAGCAGGTGGCAGGAAGTTTGCGGGGCCAGGCGGCGTGCAGTAGACTGAAGAAACGTCGGGGCTCAACCCACGTGTCGGGGAGTGGCTCAGCCTGGTAGAGCACCTGGTTCGGGACCAGGGGGTCGGAGGTTCAAATCCTCTCTCCCCGACCATTTCTGGAATCAACGCGTTACGCGATTCTCCATCCTGCGCGCCAACCCATCCCAGGGGGTCGCTCGGCGCGAGGGCTTCAGGCTTTCCTCGTGACATTTAGCGTACCTTCCATGGTCGACACGAACGGAAATGCGTATGCGTACGACAACGAGGGTCGCCTCTGCGCTACGTTGACCACAGTAGATGGCATGAACATCATGACCGGCTACATCTACGACGCCGAGGGCCGCCGCGTGGCGAAGGGGAGCATCACGAGCTTTGTCTGCGATCCCACCACCAACGGCTTCAGCGCCGCCGTGAACGAGACCGACTACGTGCTCGATCAGGATGGCCATCAGGTAACGGAGTTGGGCAGCGGCATCAACGGCTCCATGGCGTGGGCGCACACCAACGTCTGGGCGGGCGGGCAGTTGCTGGCAACTTACAGCGCCGTCCAGGACGCCAACGGGCAGGCCGATGGCGCGCTCCACTTCTACCTCAACGACTGGCTGGGGACGCGCCGCGTCCAGACCGACTACGCCGGGATCCAGGAACAGGACTGCTCCAGCCTGCCCTTCGGCGAGAACCTGAACTGCACACAGTCCATCCAGGGCCCCACGGAGCACCACTTCACCGGCAAAGAACGCGACCAGGAATCCAGCAACGACTACTTCGGGGCGAGGTACTATGCGTCGTCGATGGGACGCTGGCTGTCCCCTGATCCAATTTGGGTCAAGGATGACCGTTTGGCTGACCCGCAGCGACTGAACCTCTACTCTTACGTTCGAAACAATCCTCTGGCATTGACCGATGCCCACGGAGCCGAGGTCACGCTAGGGCAATGTGCCTTGGGAGATGCACAGAAATGCTTCCAACAGGTACAGGCAGGTCTTGCCGAAGCCGACAGGTCTCATGTCCACTTGGTTGCCGGTGATGGCACAAACGGCTTTGCTAAGGGAGTAAACGGTATTACCGTCGATCAAGACTACAAGAGCGACTCGAAGAACTTTCAAGTGCTACAAAGTCTCGCAGGTGATCATACAGCAACCGCTCAAGTAGATGTTCTCAAACCAAACGACAAAATTAACGTAATCGTCGCAGTCGGGTATGACGCCAAAAAGGGCAACCAGTATCAGACCACTCCGCTCAGTCCCGGCAATCCTTCCCAAAATGATGGATTTGAAGGCTACACATTCTTCCCCTTCGGAGATGGCCCAGGACCGTATTCCAGTGGGGATTTCACTGATGTTGTGGCAAATACAGACTCCGGAAGGGGAGGACTTCCCGCAACTATTCATCACGAACTGCGGCATGTCTTTTTGGGAGACTTCGGAAGAAGCGCTTCGAAAGCACTGCATGGAACCGGGAATGTTGATCAACAGACCAAAGCTGCTGAAGATGAAGCGATACGAAATCAAAAGGACAAGCAATGAAAAGCATCTGGTCCCTGCTCTTGGTTCTATTGTTCACCACTGCGCTGGCTGCACAGACTCTTTCAAATGTGGCGAGCACCTGCTGCAAAGCGGATGATAAAGACAATGTTGGAGTCCTTTGTCTTTCGTCATCTGCCATGAGAAAGCACGTGTCACGGATAGAAGAACCCAAACCGCCCTGCTGCGGCAAAAATCTTCGAGAGGAAGGGATTGTTGTTTTGTCTGTAAAAGTTTCATCGCAGGGAGAAGTGTTATCTTTCTGCGTATTGGAAGGCAAACCACTCGGGACAGCTTCAATATCCCCGGTTATTTCCAAATGGAAGTTCAAGCCAGCCTATGATCAAGGCCGGAAGCGTCTGTTTTGCGGTCCCTTGGTGATTCGATATCGTCTGCGGGATGACTCAGCAAAGGCAATAGTTCTTAGCGAAGCACCGCACTGATTTGCATATGATTTGGCGCTGTACGTCTACGATGCGGTCTACTATTTGTGCATCCCTGTTTACCGGCAAAGAACGCGACGCCGAGAGTGGGAATGATTATTTTGGCGCAAGGTATTTTGCATCAACGATGGGGAGATTTCTTTCGCCTGATTGGTCGGCCAAAGCGTGGAAAACATCAAGCAGCTATGTGCAAGAGGAGGGGCTCCTCTCGCTCCACCCTTTGACCCGGATACGGCTAGAGCCGCGCTTGCAGATCGCGGCGCTCGTGGGACTGAAATAGTGACTCTCCTTGAGCAGAAGAATGGTTTCTACGCCTTCGAGTCCGCATTGCATATTTTCCCGTTTCCGGCGGGGACCTGGTCCTCGGTTCAGGACCTGATCCGCTGGAATCTGCAGACAACTTGGAAGTATGCCTATCAGCGACCACTAGAGGGGCTGTTCTGCTTCGCGGAAGACATTTTCGGGTACCAGTTCTGCATCAATGAAGACCGGATTTGCCGTTTCGACCCAGAAACCGGAGATGTTGAGCCTCTGACCGATTCAGTGGACAAATGGGCTGGAATGATCTGCTCAAACACTGACGTAGAAACTGGCTTTCCCATTGCGCATCGATGGCGGGAAGAACATGGGCCGCTCAAACCCGGTAATCGTTTGGTGCCCGTTTATCCGTTCGTGACCAGCCAAGGCAGCTATGAGTTGAGCAATCTATATGAGATAGAAGCAGTCAAAGGAATGTTGAGCAGGGCCGATTTCGCTCGGCAGACCTGGGACATAGCTGACGGAACAGTCGTCAAAATCGTACCCACTAATCTGCCCAAGTGAATCTCAGGGCGCGGCCATGCTACGCATGGGAATGAGGTGGACACCTCACCCCGGTTCGGGTGCTGTAGAGCAACCATGCGGTTGCTCCACAGAGACCAGGGCTCGCAGCGAGCCTCGCGAAAAATAGCGCTGCTGAGTCTCGACATGGCCCAGGGCTCAGCTATAGGCTGAGGTGCATTGGAGTCGGGGGCTGTCGGAGTGGGTGCGCGATGTGCTGCTGGGACCGAGCATCGAGACCGGCACGCTGGCTGCGGAGCGGGCGATCCCCCATCCCAACGACGAAAAGCTGTCGTTGGGTACTCCGGTGTCCTGGCCGAGGTGCTGGCCATGCGAACGATCCTGCTGAACTTCATGCTGAAGTTGGGCGACGGGGCGGCGATCCCGGAGGAGTCGAGCAAGAAGCTTTGAATGTCGTCGATTTTGTAGCTGTCAGAGCACCAGCGTTCATCAAATACCAACAGCCTGAGCGTCGCAGGTCCAAGCCGTTCAATCGAAAGCAGATATTTTCAACAGATTTCCACAAGGTCCGCGATATGCTTTGGGAGCAGAGGGTCGGGGGTTCGAATCCCTCCGCCCCGACCATCCTCACCCAATTCCAACCATCGACGCCGAGGGCCGCCGCGTGGCGAAGGGGAGCATCACGAGCTTTGTCTGCGATCCCACCACCAACGGATTCAGCGCCGCCGTGAACGAGACCGACTACGTGCTCGATCAGGATGGCCATCAGGTGACGACCGTTTTTCCGCTAACCGGTCTTCCGCCGGCCGTTCTTCCGCTAACCGGTCTTTTTGTCAAGTTTCCACCACTTACCCAAAGTAATGAGAGTTGATAAAGCAAGAGTTAAGAGCCACCAAAGTTGGCAGTTTTATCCTCCCAGCCTGCTATTCTGAACTTAGGATAGAAAAGCAAAAAGCCTCGCCTCGCCGGCGGGGCTTTTCTATTCCCGGAGGAGCGAACCCATGGTCGAAGAATGCGCCCACGTCAACGAATCTGGACACAAATGCCGCCGCATCCCCAAACGCGGCCAGAAACTATGCCCCGCTCATCGCTCCCCGCGCCGCCGCCCCCGCTCCATCCGCGGGACCGTTTCCTCTACAGCCCTCCGCGCTGCCCGCTCACACGCCTCAGCTCTCCTGAAGAACTCCAGGCCGCCTGCGCCCGGCTGCTAAGTATTCTGGATCCAAATGGAACGATATCTTCCACTTTGAATTCAGATACATAATCGCCGCCCATTTGTGAACGACACTTACGGATAACAAAACATAATAGATAACCGCATTTATCCTGCAATGAAGTGTAAAACGTCCGCCCCAAATCTCCCGCTCCCATGGAATCAAATACCTGCGCGTCACCACCCTGAAAAACCACCAGAGGGGGGTGGGGTATCGAGCCCAGAGCTTTGTCTGCGATCCCACCACCAGCGGATTTAGCGCGTCCGCGAACGAGACCGACTACGTCCTCGATCAGGCCGGCCATCAGGTCACGGAGATGGGCAGCGACGCCAACGGCTCCGGGCCACTGATTTTGGGAATGCCCCGGCACCAAACCGTGTTCTTGACATGAATGCAAAAGAATAATTTAATCGTGAGGATTCCGCTTCTCTCCGGCCCCCAGATTTTGTCAATCAATCGCAGGCAGAGCACTCCGCGTATTTTCCTCGTTGACTGAAAAAGCGAAGCGGGAATTCCCCGTTCCAAGCTGAAATCATGACGAATGCCTCTGTGTACTGGCCATATCCCTGGCAAAGAGCATTGTCCGAAAAAAGGGGAAGGTCGAGATGACAAAAATCCCTGTCTGCGTATTTATTCTGTGCATGTCGTGCTCGGTTTGCTTCGGCCAAACCTGGTCACCGCTTCCGGTGGACCTGATTGTGCCGATGAACACCAGCACTCCCGGCACGCCCCTCACCGAGTCAATTCTGAGTGCCGGGACGGTGTACGGCGCCAGTTGCGATGCGGGAGCCAACTGTACCTGGGGTCAGCCAGCCAGCGGCGCTTTTACCGTCGGAGCGAATCCGGGTTTCACAAACCTCGGACCAGTGGCGGTCGACGGCGGTACGACCTACCCTGCAAACACATTAAATTATAACAATGTTGCCTACAACACTAATATTCCAGGTCCAGGCACGACTGTAACTCTGGACATTAGTGGCGCCCCAGGCACAGCAACGAGCGTATCGGGATTAGTTGGCCTCACGACCCCGCCCATCGAACCAGAAAGCGGCAGCAACATAGACATGCTTATCTTTTACTCGAGCAACGGGGACTACGCCGTGACGCAGTTTAATCCACACTGCACCGGATCTACATACGGCGTCTGGATTGAAGTGAAGCCTACGGCGCGTTCATCCTGCATCAGCGTGCTGCCGCAGACGAACTATTACTTCGCCATGTATTACAACTTTACCAGCGGCCTTGCTACTCTGTACGTCTACAATCCCAACGGAACGCTGGTCGGCAGCACCAGTATTACATCGGGCGATACGGGGGGCACTTTCGCACTGGTTCGTTTCGGCAACGATGAGACCGGATTTGCGCCCGGTACTTCGTACTTTCAAAATCTCATGCTGAATTGGACGACCGCGCCTAACCCGATGTTCTGGACGCCGGGTTCTGTCCTGAGCTTCGGACCGGTTCCGGTCGGGACGCCGGCTCCGACCCAGACTTTGACGTATAACTTTACAAGTCAGACAACGCTCACTTCAGTCGACGTACTGACGGCCGGGGCAGCCGGACTCGATTACACGAATGCAGGCACCGGGACTTGCGCGGCGGGCGTCTATAACGCCGGTCAGAGTTGCACCGTGGCGGTAGAATTCAATCCTACGGCACCGGGGGCGCGGGCCGGCGCTGTGACGCTGTTCGCACAGGGCAGTAACTCGCCGTTGATGACCTGGTACCTGAGTGGCATCGGCCAGTCAGGAGCCGTGACCATCGATCCAGGCACTCAGTCGACGATCCCGCTGGCTGGCGCGGCCGCGGGTTACGGCTCGACAGTGGATGGAGCCGGAAACATCTACGTGGTGGACCACGCAAATGGCCAGGTGATCAAACTTGCGGCGGGCAGCCTCACGCAGAGCACAGTGCTTACTGGCCTAAGCAATCCAACGGCAGTAGCGGTGGATGGAGCGGGCAATCTGTACATCTCCGACACGGGAAACAAACGCGTGGTGAAGGTGCCGAACGAAAATGGCACGCTGAACGGCAATGACATGTCCGTTGTGAGCATCCCTGGGCTGAGTTCCGCGGGCTGGGTGGCGACTGATGACAGCGGGAATCTATACGTGTCCGATCCCACCAACGGCGACGTGGTGAGCCTACCACCCGGTGGCGGGACTGTGGGAACAGTGGCTTCCGGCTTGACGAATCCGAGCGGGGTGGCAGTCGATGCCGGCGGTAACGTTTATGTGGCCGCCAACAATGCCGTAACCGAGTACCCGTTTGGCGGGGGAACGCCTGTCCAGATGGGCAGTGGATATAACGATCCGAGTGGCCTGGCGGTGAGCGCGGCGGGCACCGTATACGTCGCGGACACAGGGAACGGTCGAATCGTGGAGGTGACCGCTGGCGGTGCTTCGCAGTCGAGCTTGCCGATTGTGCAAGGAGTGGATCCGCAGGGTGTGTCGCTGGATTCCGCGGGCGACATTTATTTCACCGGCGGCAACGGCGAGATCTTCGAAGTGAATCGCAGGCAGGCCGCGGGACTGGTCTTCCCCACTACGAACGCCGGGACGACCAGCGCGGCCCAGACAGTCACGATTACCAATGCGGGCAACCAGCCGCTCATAATGTCGAACCTCGCACTTACCGGTAACTTTACGCAAACGGCTTCGGGCGGGACCGACTGCAGTTCCACCTCGAATGTGTCGTCCGGGGGCCAGTGCCTGATCGCAGTTGCTTTTGCTCCGACCGGGGCCGGCACCTTGACTGGCACAGTCACACTAACCGACAACAGCCTGAACGCAAGCAGCACGACCCAGACGATTGCGCTAAGCGGCACAGGGGGCCAGGCACAAGCGGCGACGCCCACGTTCTCGCCGGCGGCGGGGACATATACATCGGCGCAGGCGGTGACGATCTCCGACGCGACACCCGGGGCGGCAATCTATTACACGACGAACGGCGCCATGCCCACAACCAGCTCGACTCCGTACACAGCTCCAATCACGGTCAGCTCAACGGAAACGATCATGGCGGTCGCGGCAGCCACAGGTTATGCCAACAGCGCGGTGGGTTCGGCGGCTTACACGATCAATCTAACTGCGGCGACGCCCACTTTCTCGCCGGCGGCGGGGACCTATACCTCGGCACAGATGGTGACGATCTCCGACACGACACCCGGAGCGGCAATCTATTACACGACGAACGGCGCCACGCCCACAACCAGCTCGACTCCGTACACAGCTCCAATCACGGTCAGCGCAACGGAGACGATCATGGCGATCGCGGTGGCCACAGGTTATACCAACAGCGCGGTAGGCTCGGCGGCGTATACCATCAACCTGCCGACTGCGGCGACGCCCACCTTCTCGCCGGCGCCGGGGACCTATGCATCGGCACAGACGGTAACGATCTCCGACACGACACCCGGAGCGGCAATTTATTACACAACCAATGGCACTATACCGACAACCAGCTCGACTCGGTACACAGCTCCAGTCACGGTTAGCGCAACGGAAACGATCAAGGCAATCGCGGTGGCTACGGGTTATACCAACAGCGCGGTAGGCTCGGCGGCGTATACCATCAACCTGCCGACTGCGGCGGCGCCCACCTTCTCGCCGGCGCCGGGGACCTATACATCTGCACAGACGGTAACGATCTCCGACACGACAACCGGAGCGGCAATTTATTACACAACCAATGGCGCCACGCCGACAACCGGCTCGACTCCGTACACAGCTCCGATCACGGTCAGCTCAACGGAAACGATCATGGCGATCGCGGTGGCCACAGGTTATACCAACAGCGCGGTGGGCTCGGCGGCGTATACCATCAACCTGCCGACTGCGGCGACGCCCACCTTCTCGCCGGTGGCGGGGACATATACATCGGCGCAGACGGTAACGATCTCCGACACGACACCCCGATCGGCAGTTTATTACACAACCAATGGTGCCACGCCGACAACAAGCTCGACTCTGTACACGGCTCCGATCACTGTCAGCTCAACGGAAACGATCAAGGCAATCGCGGTGGCTACAGGTTATACCAACAGCGCGGTAGGCTCGGCGGCGTATACCATCAACCTGCCGACTGCAGCGACGCCCACCTTCTCGCCGGCGCCGGGGACCTATGCATCGGCACAGACGGTAACGATCTCCGACACGACACCCGGAGCGGCAGTTTATTACACAACCAATGGCGCCACGCCGACAACAAGCTCGACTCCGTACACAGCTCCAATCACGGTTAGCTCAACAGAAACGATCAAGGCAATCGCGGTGGCTTCAGGTTATACCAACAGCGCGGTAGGCTCGGCGGCGTACACCATCAACTTAACGGCCGCTACGCCCACCTTCTCGCCGGCGCCGGGGAAATATACATCGGCGCAGACCGTAACAATCTCCGACACGACAACCGGGGCGGCAATCTATTACACGACCAACGGCGCCACGCCCTCGACCCGCTCGACTCTGTACACGGCTCCAATCACGGTCAGCTCATCGAAAACGATCAAGGCGATCGCAATAGCCCCAGGGTATGCCAACAGTGCGGTGGGCTCAGCGAAGTACACCATCAGATAAGGGAAACAAAGGGATCGAGAACGGGAAAGCTGGCCTGGCTTTAGAGGGGTGATCTTCGCGGTCTGTATCAAGGCTCTCGTGCTACTCGAGTATTCCGCCATCGGACGGAACGCGCCGGCGCGCACCACGTAGTCGATACGCTCGATCAAGTCGACGCAGTCCTCTACGACATCGATGCGCACGTGAAATAGTCCGCCCCCGCCTCCTCGATTGCTCATGAGCAATTCCGCGCCTCTCTGAATCTCCGGCGTCCAGTGGGCGGCGCCATCCGCGATTCAACGCGGACCGGCCAGCCTGCGGACATATAATCGGTTCGCAGGAACAGACAGTCGAAACTTCGGCGTTGTCTTCAAGTTTTTTCCAGGCTCGCTGCTTTTAGCGGGCTCGGTTTTTCCCCCAGTCATCCTAACGTGGAGTGACTGCTATGTCTGCACCGCGAATGGACGAGGACCCCACCGTTTCGCTGAGCGACAGCGACAGCGGGCGGGGTCCGGTCGAAGTGCCGGCGGCCAGCAAGGCATGGGGCGACTTTCGTCTGGTGGAGCGCGTGGGGCATGGCGGGTTTGGCGAGGTGTATCGCGCGTGGGACCCGCGGCTGGAGCGTGAAGTAGCGTTGAAGCTGCTGCTGCCGGGGTCGGTGAGCGGCGACGAGGAGTATCGGGCGCTGCTGCGTGAGGCGCGCGCTTTGGCTTCGCTGCAGCACCCCAACATCGTGCATGTTTACGGCATCGACCGGCACGATGGGCGGGTGGGGTTCTGGACGGATTTCGTGCATGGCAAGACGCTCTCGGCGCTGATTCGGGCACAAGGGGCGTTTGGGTATCGCGAGGCTGCGCTGATCGGCCTCGATGTGGCGCGGGCGCTGAGCGCGGTGCACCGTGCGGGGCTTCTGCATCGGGATATCAAAGCCGATAACGTGATGCGGGAAGAGGGCGGCCGCATTCTGCTGATGGATTTTGGACTGAGCACATTGCCGCAGCGGCAGCAGGACATTTCGGGTTCACCGAATTACATGGCTCCGGAGTTGTTCGAGGGGAAGCCGGCCAGCGTCGCTTCAGACATTTATGCGATGGGGGTGCTGCTCTACTTCCTGGTGACTGGGGAGCATCCGGTGAAGGTGAGCAAGCGGCCGTTTTCGGAGGCGGTTGCCGCTATCAGCGAGCGCCGTTCGCTGATCGATCTGCGGCCGGATTTGCCGGAGTCGTTTTTGCGGACGGTGAGCGTGGCGACGGAGATCGATCCGGCGAAGCGGTTTGGGAGCGCGGGGCAGTTGGCTTCCGCGCTGGCGGAGTCGCTGGGAGCTTCGGTGCCGGCGGAGGTGCCGGGGGCACCGTTACGAAGAAGCGGCAGGAGATGGGTGTGGGAGGCGGCGATTGCCGCCGCGGTGTTGGCCGTCGTGGTTGGTATTGGGGTGTGGACAGGGAAGGTTCAACGGTGGATGCATCCGGAAGCGGCGGGGGTACCGGCGGGAACTCCGGCCAATGCTTATGACGATTATCAGAAGGCTGCGGATCTGATGCAGCATTCTTATAAGGCCGCGAATATCGATGCGGCGGCGGCGGGTTTTCAAAAGGTGCTGCAGGAGGACCCCACGTTCGCGCTGGCGGCGGCAGGGCTGGGCAACGCGTGGTTTTTGCAGTATCGCAACAATAAGGATCCGAAGTTGCTGGACCAGGCGCGGGCGGAGGAGATGAAGGCGCTGCAGATGGATGCGAATCTTGCGCCGCCGTTTGTGACGCTGGCGCGGATCTCTGCGACGGAGGGTCAGACGGCGCTGGCGCGGCAGCAGGTGCAGAAGGCAATCGCGATCGATCCGCACAATGCGGAGGCGTACGGCTCCGCACTGGCGGAGATCGATCAGACGGATGGGCGGACGCAGGACGCGATCGCTGCGATGCAGAAAGCCATCGATCTGGATCCGAGTGACTCGCGCTGGCCGGTGCGATTGGGAGCGATTTACTTCAACAGCGGAAAAATGGAAGAGGCCGCGGCGCAATGGCAGAAGGCTGTAGATCTCGACCCACAGAACAGTAACGCATTTTTCAATCTCGGCATCGCCCGGATGCAGCTGGGGCAGTTTGACGAGGCGCGGAAGAGTTTCGAGAAGGTCCTGTCGATCCAGCAAGACCCGGATGCCTACACACAACTGGGAGCTTTGTCTGAGCTGCAGGGCGATTATGGCCAGGCCGTGAGCATGGATCAAAAATCTATCGCACTGCGACCGGGCGATTATCAGGAATGGGGCAATCTGGGCAGCGCATATCTGTGGGGTGGTCAGCGTGAGAAAGCGGTGCAGGCCTATCGAAAAGCCATCGAGCTCGCGGAAGCGCAAGACTCGAAAACGCCCGGCGAACCGCTTCTCCTCGTTCAGCTTGGCGATTACTATGCGTCCTCTGGGCAGCCGGGGCGGAGTGAGGTGCTTTTACGCAAGGCGCTGGCGCTTTCTTCCGATGACCCTAATATCGAATACCGCGCCGGCGAGACGTACGAAATCCTCGGACAACGCGCGAAGGCGATTCCGCTGATCGCGGAGGCTCTTGCGCAGGGCTATCACTCGGCGGAATTCGAGCGCAGTCCGGAGCTCAAATCCTTACGTGCCGATCCAGCTTTCCAGACGGCGCTGAGCCAGGCGAAGACAGAAAGTGCGTTGGACAAATCCAAACAATTGCGGTAACGTGGCGGCCATGGCCAACACGGATATCACAATATCGAAGCAAGATGGCGTGCTCGTCCCGAGTCAGCATTCGGTTCCGGTCGTCCAGGGGGACACGGTTACGTTCTCCACGAAGAGTGACAGCGCGACTCTGTTTTTTTCACCCGACGCGATTTCCATTTTGTCGCCAGCGCCCTCTGCGCCGGTGACGATTGCCGCGGGCGGAAAGACGGTGTTCACTTTTACAGCTGCGAAGACAGGGGCTTATAGCGTCTTCTTTGAGCCGAATGCTTCGTCTCCGCCTTCAGGTTTCCCCGTTCGCACATCGAATCTCCTGCTGCTGGAGATCGACCCGAGCCACGTGAACTTTGGTGGACCAGGCGGCGGTCCCCAGACGAGCGGTTAATCGCGGTTGGGCCGATCTATCCCGCTACTGCAGTTCCTTAATGCGCAGACGCGCCGCGGGATCACCAAGCACAATATAGTTGCGTGCGTCGTTGCGGGCGATGGTCAACGCTGTGCGGGCTGCGTCGTTCAGAGGCTGGGGCGCGTTCGGATCGGTCGATGCCGTGCGCGCTTCGGACTCGGCCAGATAGGCGCAGAGGTGGCTCCAGCGGTCGCTGAGACAGTCGGCGGCGTAACCGGCGCGACGGCCCATCATGAGATACGTGAGCGGGTCGCGCACGGCTTGTAAGTCCGGTGCGCCGGTCACATCCTGGAATGAGTAGGGAAATGCCAGGTCGATGTGCGCGATGACGGCCAGCGTGCCGTGGGCGAGCAGCGCCTGGGGCAAAGCCGCGATGAGCGGGGCAGGCGCGACAGGGATCTGCGCGCCATTGGATCCGAAGTAGTAGTTGTTATCGGCCGGGCAGCCTCCGCTGTAACAGGCAAACAGGAATGCCATGGCGCCATGCAGCCTGGCGTCGGCGGGGATATCTTCGGCGGAGATAAGATTGTTGGTGTTGGCGGGCGTGCCCTGCGTCCACTCCTGCGTAAAGAGCGAGCCCTGCATGCGGCGCTGGAGCGCGGGGTCGGTGATCGAATATTCGGCGCCGTGCGAGCCGGTGAAGAAGACGGCAGGCGGGCCGCCGGGCAGGTTGCCGCGGAGCATGTCGATGAATTGCTGTTTGGTGGCCTGTTTGGGGCTCGATGTGGTGAAGGCGTCGAGGGTGAACTTTGCGTTGCCGCAACCGAGCGGGTGCTGCTTGTCGAGGAAGTTGGGAACGAGGGCGTCCGAGAGCATGCCGGTGGCGATGTCGCCATCGTTGTGGGTGATCCAGACGGCGGCATTTTTGCGCTGGACGGGATGGAACGTGGGGCTCTCGTATTCGACGACGGCCCGGGCGTAGCGGCCGTAATCCTCAATATTGTCGAAGGCGAGGCGGCCGACGGCCCACTGCATCTTGATCAGGTTCTGAAACTCGAAGGGGATGCGGTCAGGCCCTCCGACGATGAGCACGTAGTAGGGCACGCCGGCCGTGGGATCGACCTGCGCGGTGAGCGAGACGCCGCGGTACTGGGCCCAGTTGTCGCCGGTCTGGCCGGGGCGCACGCCGGAGTCTTCGCCTTCGAAAATTTTGAAGAGATTGTCGTCGGCGACCTGAGCGTGGCGCAGGTCGATGAGCGGTTGCAACTGCGCCTTAATTGCGGGGTCCGCGTCAGAAGCAAAGAGAATCGACCAGCCGGTCTGGGTGAGGTCGTCAGGGTCGCCGACGCTCGAATCGGTGGAGAGATGTGTGGAGTTGATACTGCGCTGCGCGGCGCCAGGCAAGTCGGGCGCGATTTGGGGAAGGCTCTCCGGTGGAAGCACAGGGGCGGACGCGCCGGTCTCGGCTGAAACGAGGAGAGGGATGGGCAGTGCGGTTTTAGTGGCTGGAGGGTTCGTACTCATGAGCGACCTCTTTCAACGCCGTGCATGCGGGAAGGAGAGCCGCTATGGGCGGCTGCGAGGCGGCGCGGCAATTTGTGCCTCCTATGGTAGCGTTTCACCATGCCGGTATACCGCAAGACAGCTGTGGTCGAACTGGAGCTGCCCAGCGGAGCGATGGAGACGAGCCTGCCGCTGGCCAGCGAGCGGGAATTCGGCGTTCTGCTCACAATCGAAGGCAAGACCTATCCGGCCCAGGTCTTCCAGTCGCCCATCAACGACGAGCAGTGGCGGGAGTTCATCCGTCAGCTGCGGGACTGCAATGTAAATCGCGATGTGAAGACGGGGTACCGGGGGGCGACGGCGATCCGGGCACTGGGCCGCCTTTTGTATCAGTCGCTGGCACAATTAAGTCCGGCGCTGCGCGCATTTCTGGATCAGGCGGGAACCGCGCGGCGGCTGGTGATCCAGACCACTCGGCCGGAGCTGCACCTGCTGCCGTGGGCGGGGATGTATGACGAAGCCGGCCACTTGCTGGCGGCCGGGGATCTGTCCGTCGTGCACGCCTGGGATGACTTCAATGCGCTGCCACTGGCGACGCAGGGCCAGTTACAGCTGGCAAAAGTGCTGGGGCAGGATACGAATCAGCGAACGGCGGCGGCGCTCGAGGGCTTGCAGCGAACGCCCGAGATTGTGCAGAAGGACGCTACGGATGCGTTCGAGGCAGGGAGGCCGGTGGATACGGTAGACCTGCTGCATCTGGAAAAACACGGGAACGCGGTGCTGGGAGAGACAGGGCAGATGGCGTCCGAGGCGCTGGGTGCTATGTTCGCGCAGGCGAAGATCGCGCTGCTGTGGAGCTGCTATTCCGGGGCGGCGAATTCGTGGGGCGAATCGCCGGCGCTGGCGCTGCATCGCAACGGCGCGGGGCTGGTGCTGTCGTTTCTCGCCGAATTACACAACGAGGATGCGGGCTCGATCGCCGAGGCGTTTTACGCGGATGTGTTTGGGCCGTCGGCGAGCCGGGACCCGGAGTCGGCGCTGGTGCGCATCCGCTGTGCGAAGGCGGCGACGGAGTTCGCCTTTGCGAACTGGGCCTCGATGACGGTGTACCTGCGCAGTCCCCTGGACATGAGCGCGCTGCCGCTGAATGGGCCGCGCGTACCGGCGGCTGGATGGCTGACTGAAACCGGGGCAGCGACTGGAGCGGGCGTGGCCACGGCCGATGCGAGCGGAGCCGCGGCGGATGCGGCGTCCGGCGCCTTCTGGCAGATGGTGGCGGTGGCGGTGCGCGATTTGCAGCCTGGCTCGATCGGCGAGATCGACGCGGGCGCCGTGACGTTCACGCAGATTCCAGCAGCAGCGTTTCATGACTGGCGCGGCAATGTCATCCGGCTGGATGAGGCGACCGGCGCGATGCCCGACGACGCCACGCTGCGCGAACTGGGCCTTGCGCCGGAGCATGCGCCTACCACGGACGCAGCGGACCGGCTGGTATGGTTTTTTAGGCAAATCGAGCGGTTCGGTTCGCCCTTGCTGGTTTGGACGCACGCCGCGGCCCGGCATCTGGAGTTTCTGGAGGTCGCGGAGCCCAGCCCGACCCTGACGTTTCTGTTGCTGTACGGGCCGAAGCCCGAGCAGCCGGGCCTGGTCGAACTGCTGAACGACAACCGGCTGGAGGAAGCATTGGCTGCGTGCGCGAACCTGCCGCAGGGGTGCGGGGACGAGCGACTTTTTGCGGCCTTTTTTGCAGCCGTCCGGAGCGAGCAGCCGGAACGAGCGCTCGAATTTATCGCGCGCGTCGGTAGCCGCCAGGAGCGGTTGTTGCTGATGGGCAATTACCTGAGCCGCAATCCTGGAGCGACGTTTGACGAAAACCTGCTGGCTTCGGCAGGCCCATTTGGACAGGGCCCGGCGCCCCGCACAGCGGAGGATTTCTACTGGCTCGCGATTCATGTACCGCAGGGCGAGGCGACTCTGCGGGAGACGGGCCGAGCCATTCACGAAATGGCCTATGCTCACCAGGGCCGCGGCCAGAGCGACAAGGCCGAAACGATGATGCGCAGGGCGCTGGCTGACATCGAGGCCAGCGGCCAGGACCCCAGTGTGCAGCGAGACCTGCGCTGGTACACGGGGCTGGCGACGACCTTGCGGGACTGGGCCGATCTGCTGGCGGAGAGGCCGGAGCGGCGGTCGGAGGCTTACGAACTGCTCGAAAGGGCGAAGACAATCCAGGGCTTCCACGGCATGCGGGTGGCGCTCGCGTATTCGACGACCACTGCTGCGCGACTGGCGCTGGCCGGGTCGCGCTATACGGAGGCGATCAGCCTGGCTGTGGACGCGGCGAACCGCTTCGTGAGGTGCAACAACTGGCGCGGATGGTTTGAGGCACATCGCATCCTGTTCGACAGCCTCGCGGAAACCCGCGAAACCGCGCGCATGATCGGCATCGCAAAACTCGCCACCGAGAAACTCCAGATATCGAACCTTTCCGAGGCGAGACGCGAAGAGCACCGGGAGGAACTGGCCTTTCAGAGGGCGAGGGCGCACTGGATTGCAGGAGAGCTAGCTGAGGCGCGTGAGGAACTGGAGATGCTGCGGGAGGCGCTGGCCGCAAAGGAGAAAAAGCCGGATCCCAATGTGGAGATGCTTTACGACTATCTGAACTTATCGCCTGCCGCCCGCGGGAGCAGGAACTGAGCATTGCGGAGCGGGAATGTCGCCGGGGTTTGTCGAAGTTTCCAGTGGGTGTTGGCGGCGCTTTTTGCGAGCCGGCGCGATCCTGCGCTTTTTAGACTGAGCCCATGCCACCCGCGGCCAGCACGGTGAGAATGTATTAGCGCGCGGCGAGTATGGTTCCCGCCTCGATTTCGGATTCCGCCTTCACTCCAGGCTCCCGCCAAAGTGCGACCGGCCGGGCCGGCTCTGCGCGGACGGTGTGCTTTCGGAGGCCAGCCGTTGTGTTCGCGCCGGGGTGTGCTGTCAGGGATACAACGGGTCCGCGGGGTGTCTCTATCGGAGAATGGGATGGTGGGAAACCACAACCCGCTCGGGGTGCGGGTGTCCACTGAGGACCTCAGTATTGGATGACTGCCATGGACCCGCCTCGATCGGGCCAGATGTGGTGGGTGACTGTTACAGAAACTGGAGGCGAGGTGACGGCGACGCCTGAAGAGTCGACGCCATTGGTCACGAGCGTAAATGTGTGATCGTAGCCGATCGGGATGCCGCCGGAGGGTGTGTAAGTGAAGGTCGCGGCATTGGGAGCGATGGCGGAGCTGATCGCCTTGCCCGCTGTAACGTCAGTCAGAGTAAATCCCGATATGCAGCGTTTTGTGACAGTCGCGTTGCAATCCGGGACCAGGGAGTTCAGGGAGTTATTCCACGTAAACAGTATTCTTTTGCCAGGCCGGGCGAGATAAGCACCAAGCAGCACCAAGGCCACGACGACTCCGATGATTGCGATCAGGACTCGTTTCATTTCACATCAGTGTATAGCAGGCTGGCCAATGTACGTAACGGAATTCCTGCTCACGGAAAACTCCGCCGGCATTGGGCAATGCGACAGGGCGATCTTACGGACAGGCGGTTTGCCCTAACGTAAGTTATGCAATAGCACTGCGGTAATGATAACCAGTCTCTTGCCTAATACCTCCCAGCTTTGCTTCGAGGCCGGGAGCGTAGGTCTGGCGTGCCTGGAGATTGTCGTTTTCAGATCCGGTAGTCAGGCGGCCGACGGGAGCTACTCGGGGTTATGCCATGTGCAACCTGGTGCAAGAATCGAGTTAGCTTCTTTCGGGCCCCAGGTGTTCCGTCGATAGGGACGAACCCGATGGTGATGAGTAAGGATTGGATCCACAACAGCCCACGCGGCCTCAACCGCATCCTCGCGTGTGAAAAGCGCCCCGTCGCCACGCATGGCATCGCCCAGCAACCGTTCATAGGGAGTCTCCTCGCCGGGCTGTTCTTCGCAGAGAAACAGCTCCTTTTGTTCCCCGACGAACTCCTTGCCTGCGAGCTTGACGCGAGCCGCAAGTGCAACCGCCGAGTTAGGGGAAAGGGCAAACCGCAGGTAGTTGGAACGGCCGTGCCCAGGCGCCGCGTCGGCAAACAAATCCTGGGGCGGAGCCTTCAGTTCCACCAGAACTTCCGTTGCGGTTGTGGGTAGAAACTTGCCGGAGCGCAGGTACCACGGCACCCCCTGCCAACGCCACGAGTCGATGAACAGGCGCAACGCGCAGAAAGTTTCGACATCGGAATTCCTCGCGACATCAGCCTCCCTGCGATAGCCGGCATACTGTCCGCGCACCACGTCGTCAGACTTAAGAGGACGCATGGCTTTGAAGATTTTTGCTTTTTCGTTCTGTACCTCTCCGAAGTCACGGCCGGCGGGCGGCTCCATGGCCAGCAGGGCAACAATCTGAAAAAGATGGTTCTCGATCACGTCGCGCAGGCAGCCCGCAGTTTCATAGAATCCTCCGCGGCTCCCGATACCGAAGCTCTCAGCCATCGTGATCTGGACGTTCGATATATAGTTGCGGTTCCAGATCGGCTCCAGAAAGGAGTTAGCAAAGCGAAAGTAAAGAATATTCATGATCGCTTCCTTGCCAAGGAAGTGATCGATGCGGAAAATCGAGTCTTCAGGAAAGACGGAACGCGCAACCCGATTCAGTTCGCATGCTGAGGCAAGATCGCGCCCAAAGGGTTTCTCGACAATGACGCGCGCATGATCGGACAGTTTCGCTGCGCCCAGCGCCTGAATCACCGTTTCGAAGAGCGAAGGTGGGATGGCCAGGTAGTGCGCTGGCCGGCGGGCGCTGCCCAGTGCCTTTTTGATGGCCGCGAACGTTGTGGGGTCTTTGTAATCGCCGCTTACATATTGGAGCAGAGACAAGAGACGATCGAGGGCACGTTTGTCGTCGATGCCTCCCGCCCGCTTGATGCTGTCGGTCACGCGCCGATGCAGCCGCTCCAGCGTTAACTTCGGAAACGCAACGCCGATCACAGGCACGCTGAGCTCACCCCGCTTCACCATGGCATAGAGGGCGGGGAAGATCATCTTGTGGGCCAGATCCCCGGTTACTCCATAGAGAACCAGTGCGTCCGAGCGGGAAGCAGTCATCTACACCTCCTCTCCTATGATGCAGCTTCGTGTTGCGGTCCGTAAAACCCGGCTTTCTGCTGTTCTTTAAAACGTCTGATTGTCGGCGCTGGCCATTACTGTATCTTTGGCCGCGCGGCTCAGCAGAATGCGCAGATCCGCTACCTTGTCCAGATGGAACGCCGGGATGCCAGCGGGCGCTGTTACAGCGATGAAGTCCGCACGGTTAACATCGGTCAGGAAGAAACTCGGGCGCGGATCGGGTGAAGCCGATGCGATTTCCACGTGACTTACCTCGATGTTGCGAATGTGCCGAAGGTAGAAACCCTGAGAAGGCATGGGGCCGAACATTCCTGGGTCAGGATACTTGCTCTCAAACTCCGGTGGGCGAATGGCGAGTGCTTCCTGGGATGATCCACCCATGGAATGTTGGTAGATATTCGAGAGCTTGACATCTTCAATCGCGTAATCAGGAATGCCGCTCAAGATAGAGCAGAGCCTGGATTGTGCGTTATAACTCGTCAGATTGCTGATGAGGATGCGGCGCATCTCGCCCACCTTGGTGCTCTCTTTGGGTCCGCGGAGCCGAGAGCCGAGGCGAATGAAGAGGGGGCCGGTGAAGATGTCGCGCATGGTGATGTTGGAAATCGCGATGTCTTCGCAGAGCGCGCCGTCTTCGCTTTCGAGCGCGATTCCATTGCAGCCGTCGAAGACGCAGTTGGAAATCGCGATGTTTTTGAAGCCGCCATTCGATTCCGTTCCGCACTTAATGCGGCCCGTCCTCGGAATGTGTTCGTCCGGAGAGAATTTCTTAAACGTACCATCAAGAACCGTACCGAGTTCATAGTTGCCTGTCAGGTAGCAGTTAGCGATAGTTACATTCTCTGTTGCGCGAGCATAGCCCAGGGCATAACTGCTTTTCGGGCAAATGCCGTCATCCCAGGGCGAATTCACGGTGCAGTTGGAAACGTGGACATTGCGGCAGCAGTCGATATCCATGCCGTCGCGGTCGGTGTCGATGGTCAGATTGTCGATAGTGAGATTGTCGACTCCCGTGAGCAGCAACCCAAAGTGGCCGCCCTTGAGGATGGAAAAGTCGCGCAGCAGGATGTTATGGCAGTTCTTCAGGGCGATGCTTTTGTTGCCTACACCGGCCTGCTCAGCGACAAAGATGGGATAGCTGCCGCGAGCCACGCGATTGGCCCCAAAACTAAGACCCTTGCCGTAGATAACGCCGGGGCCGGTGATGCTGAAGTCGCTGATGCCTTCGCCCCAGATCAGGGAATTGTGCCAGTGATTGTGACCATAATCCTGGTAAGGGTCCCATGCGGTAACCGGCTCTGCCGCGTCGTAGGTGCCGCCGTTGTAGCCGGTGGTTGCTCCGGGGAGGGGCGAATCGGCGGCGACGATAGTTGCGCCCTGAGAGAGATAGAGCCCAACGTGACTCTTGAGGCGAATTGAGAAGCTGAGCCAGTTACCCGCCGGGAAGACGACGGTTCCTCCGCCCGCCGCGGCCGCGGCTTCAATGGCCTTATTGATAGCCGGCGAATCGACAGCTTTACCGTCCCCGATTGCGCCGTAGTTGCGTATGTCGAAGAGTCCGGCGCCTGAAGCGGCGGGGGCGCCGTGGGGAGAGGCATGAGCTTCGGGCAGGGCGGAGCCGACCGCTGCTCCCAGCCCCAGCGCGCCGATGCGAAGAAGTTCTCGGCGGTCGGATCGGAAGGAATTCATAGGGCACGATCCTCGCAGAAATAATGTCCCGGTTGCAACTCCGACGCATTGCAGACCGATACGCAGTGACAGGATCGGATTCAGGCGCCGCTGCAAACAAACGTGCCGTCAGCTTTGCGCGCGGCCGCTGGCTGCCAAAGCGTGAATGCGTGTCAGTAGAGAAGTTGTTCCGCCCAGGAAGTCGGCCAGCGTAGGATGGACGGCTATCAGGAGTTCTGCTGGCCATGAACCGTTTCGAAAAAACGATGCTGTGCGCGACGGCGGTTTACCTCGCGCTCGCTCCCAGTCTCCTCGCGCAGCAGTCGTCGTCAACATACCCGCCTGCCACCGGCCGGACCGATCCCCTGGCAACACTCCGGCGCGTTTTCGCCGCGCCACCAACCGATGCCCGGCCGATGATGCGGTGGTGGTGGTTTGGATCGGCCGTCAACCGCGAAGACCTGGCTCGCGACTTGCGGACGATGAAAGCCGGCGGGATTGGCGGCGTGGAAATCCAGCCTGTTTATCCACTGGAACTGGACGATCCGCAGACGGGGTTTCAAAACCTGCCGTTTCTTTCGCCGGAATTTCTGAAGATGGTCGGATTCGCGGCGAATACCGGCCACGATCTGGGGATGAGGGTGAGCATCACGCTCGGCAGCGGATGGCCGTACGGCGGAGCATGGGTTCCGGTAACGGAATCCGCCGGACGGTTGCGCGTGGTCGCGACTCCGGCGGGTCAGGACGAGGGCTCGGTTGCGGCGCCGTCCATCGGCGATGGCGAAAAGTTGCTGGCGGCATTTGTCACACCGGGCACGACGGAACACTACGACCCGAAAAATGCGCAGCGTGTCGATGAGATCAGGAATGGGCGACTGATCCTGCCCCGGGGCCTCGCCGGATCGCAAGTCGCGCTGTTTTTCATATCGAGCCGCACCGGGCAACAGGTGAAGCGGCCCGCTGTGGGTGCCGACGGTTTTGTGATCGACCACTTCAGCGCCGAAGCGGTGCAGGATCACCTGAAGAACGTGGCGGAGCCGCTGGTGCGGGCGTTCGGCGAGCATCCGCCGTACTCGGTGTTCAGCGACAGCCTCGAAGTGTACGAGTCAGACTGGACCCCGGAGCTGCTGACAGCGTTTCGTAACCGCCGTGGTTACGATTTAACGCCGCATCTGCCGGAGATGGTGGCCGGAACCGGACCGGAGTCTGTCGACCTGCGCTACGACTGGGGGCGCACCCTGGCCGAGCTGATCGACGAGAACTACCTTGCGACGATCAATGCCTGGGCACGCGCGCACCACACCGAGTTTCGATCGCAAAGCTATGGTATTCCCGCGGTCACGCTGTCCAGCAACGCCCGCGTCGATTTGCCCGAGGGAGAAGGCTCGCAGTGGCGCGGGCCGTTTTCGTACACGCGGTGGGCCACTTCGGCGAGCCACCTCTATCGGCGCCCGGTGACGTCGTCAGAGACATGGACGTGGCTGCACTCACCGCCGTTCCGTGCGACACCGCTCGATATGAAGGCTGAGGCTGACACGTTTTTTCTGCAGGGCATTAACCAGTTGATGGGGCATGGATGGCCCTGCTCGCCGGCCTCTGCGGGTGAGCCGGGCTGGTCATTCTACGCAGCGGCGGTGTTCAACAACCACAATCCCTGGTGGATGGTGATGCCGGACGTGACCGGCTACCTGACGCGGATGAGCTGGCTACTGCGGCAGGGAAAGCCCGCCAACGACATTGCTGTGCTGCTGCCTGAGGAGGACGCGCAGGGGCGCTTACAGGCTGGGCGAGGCATCGGTGAGCGATCAAATGGGAAAGCTGCTGGGGCCCGAGTTGGTTCCGGCGATCCTCGACGCGGGTTACAACTTCGACTTCATCGATGCGGAGGCAATCGATCGGGTGGGCATCCATTATCCGATTCTGGTATTACCGCACGTCGAGCGGCTGCCCCTCACGACCTACAGGAAAATCGCGGAGTACGCGCACGGCGGTGGGGTGGTCCTGGCTACTGAGGGTTTGCCTTCTCGCGCGCCTGGATTTGTGGAAGGTCCTCGGGACTCGGCTGCGGTTCAGCAAATCTCGGAGAAGCTGTTTGCGGCGGATGCGAAGAACGCGAGGCTCATCGAGAAAACGGCGGGGCTCGGCGAGGCAATCCGGCGCTTTTTAAAACCAGATGTGGGGCTTGAACCAGCGACGCCGCAGGTGGGCTTCATCCATCGCAAGCTAACCGATGCGGACGTTTATTTTGTCGCGAATACCGATAATCGGCCACGCAGTTTCACGGCGATCTTTCGCACGAAAGAACAGGGCGCGGAGTGGTGGGATCCGTTCAGCGGAAAAATCTCAGGCGCGGGCGGGGGGCCCACGCTGAGCATGACGCTGGCTCCTTATGAATCGCGTGTTGTGGTTTTCTCCTCTCAAGCCACTCGACAAAATGCAACAACGACTGATACGAGTTTCGATCCCATCGACATGAGCCATGACTGGAAGGTCACACTGGACAAAACTGGTTTTGACGAAACGATGCAGACGCTGCATTCCTGGGCTGACGATACGGCGGGCAAGTATTACTCGGGGACTGCGACCTACGTTCGGACCTTCGAAATTCCGGAGAACGTCGCGCATGCCGGGGCCGCGCTGCTGGATTTCGGTGAGGGCACGCCGGTGGAGCGGGGAACCATGAACTTTCCGGGGATGCGCACGTGGTTCGACCCGCCCCTGCGCGACGCGGCGATGGTTTATGTCAACGGCAAGCTGGCGGGTTCGGTATGGCATCCGCCGTTCACTCTGGATATCGGACCGTTTCTTCGTGCGGGCGTCAACGAGTTGAAGATCGTGGTGGCGAACACGGCGATCAATGAGCTTGCAGGGCGCGCGGCTCCTGACTACCGGCTGTTGTGGCTGCGCTACGGCAAGCGTTTCGCGCCGCAAGATATGGACCATCTCGAGCCGTTGCCTTCGGGGATTCTGGGCCCGTTGCGGATTGTGCCGGAAAGTAACGACGCGACTCAGGCGCAGAAATAGACGGCGGCCCAGAAGTAGAATCCGCCGCGGGAGCGATCAGTCGAGGTGGAATACTTCTTCGAGCGGCGTCATGCTCGTGTCGGCCGCTCCCTGTTCGAGCGATTCGAAGAAAGGGGCCATTTCCGCCTGCCAGCGCGCATTCACCGGGTGGTCCTGCATGCGGGCGCGAGCCTGCTCAAAGTCCGGCGTCTCAAGATAGCCGATCAGCAAGCCGTCGGGGCGCAGAAAGAGCGAGTAATTATGCCAGCCGGCAGCGCGGAGGGCGTCGAGCATCTCCGGCCACACCTCCTCGTGACGGCGCCGGTACTCGTGCAGCTTTTCTGTACGAACCTTGAGCAGAAAACAAACTCGCGTCATGTCCGATTCTCCTCGTCAGCCGCCGCGTCAGCTGCGGCTGGCTGCGACGCCGGCCGCAATCCCATCGCGAAGCATCGCGGCAGTGACCAGCTTGTGTTCCACATAGTTGTAGGGGGGCACGGTGAGTCCACGCAGAATCGAGAGCCCCAGCTGGATCAGGCGGGGCCCATAGGTTCCGGCCTCGTGCGAAACCGAGCCGATCCACGGCGTGTTTGGACGCTTCATCTCCTCGATGGCTTCGGGAATGCAGTCCTGGCCAACGATCGCGACGTGCTTCTCGCGCTTCAATTGTCGCACGGCTTCGAGAGCCCCCAGCGCGCTTGAATCGGTCGCGGCGGCGATCAGGATGCGCCGTTCGTTCGGATGCCGCTTGAGAAACTCAGTGATCACGCGCTGACTGGGATCGCGCATACCGCGGCCATCGATGCGCACAAATTTCTCGACAGGCACATCGGGCACCTGTTTGCGAATGCCCTGAAAGACGCCAGTGATGCGGCTCTGCACCAGGGGTCCCGCGTTTTCAAGGTCGAGGCCGAGCACCCAATCCAGCTTGCCGCCCCAGTTCTCGACCACGTAGTCGGCGAGCAGCGCGCCGGCCTCCACACCCACGCGATAATTGTCGACGCCGAAAAATGTGGCATGCGGGTGCGGGATATCGACGGCGATCAGCGGGATGCCGGCTACCGCAATCTTGTCGGCGATGATAGGCGCGGCTTCCTGATCGATCTGGAATTCTATAACCAGGTCCACGCGGCTGCGGACAAACTCTTCCGCGACCTGGATGGCCGTCGCGCCGTCGTATCGGTTATCGAGCACAAGCAGATCCACACCCGCCTGCGTTGCCGCATCGCGCAGGCTCGCCGTCACCTCTTCAGAAAAAGGCATTTCGCCAGATTGCTTGCCGAAGCCGAAGCGCACCTTGCGCGGCCGCGCCGCGAGCCGGTACAGACCATCCTGCGACTGGGCGAGGTAGCCGCGATGGACAAACGTTTTAAGGATGCGATAGACGGTGGTCTTAGAGATGTGCGTGTGCTGGTAGATGGCTTCAAGCGACATGGGCCGCTCGTTCTTCTGCAGAACTTCGAGAACGTCAAGCGCTTTAGAGAGGATGGGGATGAAGTACAGGCGTTTGGTCGACGATTTTGGCAAGGATCGTCCTCGATAAGGATTTTGCCCGTTATATCACCTGTGTTTCAATCCAGGAACAGCATGACTCAATTTGAAACATGCCGGCCCTTAAGCATAAGTGGCCACTGAACGCGCATTGCGCGCTCCGCGCTCGCTGCGGATGCGCTCGATGTATCCGCTGGCGCGCAGGGCCGCGAGCGGGTCCTCAGCAAGTCCACGGGAGGTACGCCATTCGCGAACCAGCGGACGCACGTCGAACCAGAATGCCTCGCGCAGGCATTCTTCGGCCTCAACCAAACGGCATTCGTCCTGAAGAACCGCGAGTTGTTCGCGATCAACAAGCGCAGCCTTCGCGAAAATTTCCTGGGCCGCGCATACCGTTTGCACCATCGCCTCCATCTTGCCCTTCATGTTGTGGCTCTGGTCGATCATGAAGGCAGTCGTTTCCATGGCGCCGGGATCGGAAAGAAGTTCGTGGAAGATTCGGAAAATCTGGTACGGATCGATTGACCCAAGGGTCAGGTCGTCATCGGCATAGCGGCGGTCGTTGAAGTGAAAACCGCCCAGCATCTTCTCCCGGAGCAGCCACGTCACAATCTGCTCGATGTTCTGGCTTGCGTAGTGGTGGCCGGTATCGACCAGCACGCAGGCCTTCGTACCCGCTTCACGCGCCATCAGCAGGGACATGCCCCAGTCGGCAAGATCGGTGTGATAGAAGGCAGGCTCGAAGGGTTTATATTCCACGAGAAGCCGCTGCTCGTCGCCGAGTGCTTCATGCAGCTCCGCCAGCGCCGCCGACATCCACTCAATACGCCGGCGAATGCTCTGCGTCCCGGGATAGTTCGAACCGTCCGCAAGCCACAGCGATACGTCGCGCGAGCGCAGGGCTTTGGCGATGGCCACCGATTCGTGCAGATGATCGAGGGCCATCTTTCTTATGGCAGGGTCGGGATTGCAGATGGAACCGTATTTGTATTCCTGAGCTTCGAAGAGGTTGGGATTGATCGAACCAGCGCGAACGCCATGCTGCGCTTGGAGCTCGATGATCTTACTCGCGTCGCGGAGACCCCCAGGCAAATCCCAGCTGACGTGCAGCGCGAGTGTGGGCGTTGCGCCCGTCAGCGCATGAACCTGCGCGGCGTCAGCAAACTTCTCGTCGATGGTGGCTGCGGCTTCAGGCTGGAGAAATTTACCGAAGCGTGTTCCGGTATTCGCGAATCCCCAGGAGGGCAGCTCGATTTGAAGGGAATTCAGCGCCTTGTTTACGCGTTCCGGGTGCGGGTTCACGTGCAGGTCTCCCGATTGAAACAAAGTCCCTATTAAAATACGGCAAAATGACATACTACTGCCCACCATTGGACACGTCAAAGGGAGAATTTCATTATGCCCGACGCGCATTAAAGATTCTTCGTCAGAGCAGCGAACTAAGCGGGGCTGTCTGGCCCCAGGGGTGATAATGCCATGGGGCGCCGGAGCGAAAGCGGTCAATTTAATATTGGAAACAATTGCCCTATTGGTATTTGGTGTGGCATTATTTGGGACGGTGATTCGATGAAAACTTTAACCGCGCTGCGTTATTTGCAGGATCTTTGGGATGAAAAGACTGCCGCGGCTCTGGATGAGCCGGAGTTGCTGCGCTACCGCTCCAACCTGCTGGGAGCCGATCTGCGCATCACCAACTTCGCCGGCGGCAACACGAGCGCCAAGGTCGTGCAGCGAGATCCGCTGACCGGACAGGAGGTCGAGGTGCTTTGGGTCAAGGGCAGCGGCGGTGATCTTGGCAGCATCAAGCGGAGCGGCTTCGCGACACTCTATCTCGACAAGCTGCTGGCCATCGAATCGAGCTACCGGGGCGTGGCGGAAGAAGACGCGGTGGTGGAGTTGTACCCCCTCTGCACCTTCGGGGTGAATCCAACCGCGGCTTCGATCGATACACCTCTGCACGGGTTTTTGCCTTTCCGCCATGTGGATCATCTGCATCCCGACTGGGCGATCGCACTGGCCGCATCGGCAAACGGCAAAGAGAAAATGGCGGAGTTCAATCGCGAATTCGAGCACCGCCTGGTGTGGGTACCCTGGCAGCGCCCCGGTTTTGAGCTTGCCATGATGATGCGCCAGACTGTCAGGGAAAATCCCGGCCGCGACGGCATCGTGCTCGGCGGCCACGGGCTTTTCACCTGGGGCGAGACGCAGCGCGAATGCTATCTGAACACGCTGACGATGATCGACCACCTGGGGCAGTTTGTGCAGGAGCACATCGAGCGGAAGGGCGCAGCCCTCTTTGGCGGAGCAGCGCTCCAGCCCCGCGACGACCGCAAAGAAATTGCGCTGGAGCTGCTGCCCTTCGTGCGCGGGAGGGTCTCAGAGCAGAAGCGATTCATCGGAAGCTGGTCGGATGGTGGGGATGTTCTCCGCTTCGTGAATTCTAGGGACGGCGCCGCTCTCGCGCATCTGGGCACCAGCTGTCCGGATCACTTTATCCGCACGAAGATTCGGCCGATGTTTGTTCCGGCTGGCGCGGCCGACGATGCCGCCGCGATTCAAAAGAAGGTCGAGGAGTCGCTCAGGACTTATCGCGCCGAGTATGCCGCGTATTACCAGAAGCATCGGGAGCCTTCTTCGCCCGCGCTGCGCGATCCAAACCCCACAGTCGTCCTGATTCCGGGCATCGGCATGTTTTCTTTCGGCAAGAGCAAACAGGAATCGCGGGTGGTCGGCGAGTTCTACACCAACGCCATTCATGTGATGGAAGGCGCAACCGCGATGGGGGGCAAGACGCCCGTGAAAGAAGTGCCGCAGGCTGGACCCGCTGCTCCCTGCGAGGCCTTCGAGGTCTATACCAATTACGTGGCGCTGCCGGCTCGCGAGGCCTTCCGCATCGAATACTGGCTGCTGGAGGAGGCGAAGATTCGCCGGCAGCCGCCGGAGAAAGAGTTGAGCCGCCGGATCGTGCTGATTGTTGGAGGGGCGAGCGGCATTGGACGCGCAGCGGCGCTGCTGGCGGCCGAGCGCGGCGCTCACATTATGATTGCCGATCGCGACCTCGCTGGAGCCGAAGCTGCCGCGCAGGACTCCAGAGCGATTGCCGGCAAGGAAGCCATTGCCACGACTGCGGTGGATATTCGCGATCGCGCCTCAATTGCCGCGGCGATACGAGCCACTGTGGCGCAGTTCGGCGGCCTCGATATCCTCATCAACACCGCGGCTGTTTTCCCATCGTCTCCGCAGGGCACGATCAGCGATGCGATGTGGGCGACTACGCTGGACCTCAACGTGACCGCGAATTATCTGCTGGCGGAAGAAACGGCGAAGCTATTTGAGGCGGAGCAACTCGACGGCAGCGTGGTGCTCACGAGCTCGGCCAACGCGGTGGTTCCCAAGCGCGGCAGCGAAGCCTACGACGTGAGCAAGGCGGCGCTCAGTCACCTGGTGCGCGAACTCGCGGTCTCGCTTGCGCCGCGGGTGCGCGTGAACGGCATCAGCCCCGCAACCGTGGTGAAGGGGTCGACGATGTTTCCGCGCGACCGGGTGATCGCTTCGCTGACGAAATATGGGATCGCCTTCGACGCATCGGCGACCGACGACCAGCTGCGCGATCTGCTGGCTGGCTTCTATGCGCAGCGCACGCTGACGCATCAGCCCATTGAGCCGGACGATTGCGCGCGGGCGCTTCTGTTCCTCGCCGGGCCGCACACGCGATGCACGACGGGGCATCTGATTCCCGTGGACGGTGGGCTGCCTGAGGCGTTTCTGCGGTGAGCCGCGGGTCGGATCCAGAAAGGCCGGCCCCTCAACCAGCCCTCGTCGCCATCGATCTGGGCGCTGAGAGTTGCCGGATTTCCCTTCTGCGATGGAACGGCGAGCAGCCACGCATCACGATGGTCCGTCGATTTGCGAACGCGCCCGAGGATCACGGCGCCGCTGGATGGCACTGGAACCTCGATCGCATTTGCGGGGAACTGGAAGCGGGACTCCGGTCCTGTGCCGAACTCGCCCCCGAAGGCATTGCGAGCATCGGCGTGACCGGCTGGGCCGTCGATTATGTGCGCCTCGACCGCGAAGGCCGGCCGTTGGCGGCACCGTTCTGCTACCGCGACGAGCGAACCCAGGCCGCGATGGAAGCGGTCCACAAACTTCTTCCGGAGAAGCGGCTGTACGCTCTCACTGGCGTCCAGATTCAACCCATCAACACGCTGTACCAGCTCTACGCCGATCGCCAGGCCGGCATTGCGAACTCTGCGCCGTGGGTGAATCTGCCGGAATACATCCTGCACTGGCTTGGTGGCCCGCGCATCGCGGAGTACACCAATGCCACGCACACCAGCCTCGTCGACCCCGAAACGCGGCAGTGGTCGGAGCAGATTTTCAGCACTGCGGGTCTGGACCTTGCGGCCGCCCCGGAGATCGTGGCCCCGGGATCGGCGCTCGGCTCCCTGCGCGCCGATTTGCGACGGCTGCCCGCATTCTCGAATACCCAGCTCGTCGCGCCGGCCTGTCACGACACCGCATCGGCGATCGCCGGAATCCCTGAACGCGAGGGCAAATGGGCTTATATCAGCTCGGGTACCTGGTCCCTGGTCGGCGTTCCTTTGGCCAGGACCATGCGAACGCCGGAGGCTTTCGTACTCGGATTCACCAACCTCGGCGCCGCAGACAGCGGCGTACTCTTCCATCGTGGCATACCGGGAATGTGGCTGTTGCGGCAATGCATGAACACCTGGGATGAGCAGCGCGCCTGGACGATGCCGGAACTGATCGCAGAAGCTCAAAGCCTGCCCGCGCCGGATCAGCTGCTCGATCTCGATGACCCCGCACTGTTGCCTCCCGGCGATATGACCAGGCGCATCAACGATCAGCGCAAACAGCAGGGCCTGGCTTCCCTGCCTCCTGGATGCGCCGCCGCTCCGCACTACGCCAACCTCATCTTTCGCAGCCTCGCTAGCCGCTACGGAACGCTACTCGCGAAAATCGAACAGATGACGAGCGCGCGCCCCGAACGCATCTGCGTGGTGGGTGGCGGCAGCCGCAATGAATACCTGAACGCGTTGACTTCCGCGGCCACTGGCCTTCCGGTCGTGCGCTGTTCCGCTGAAAGCTCCACGCTGGGCAATTTCGCCATACAATGGGCGCGGGTCGAGCAGCCTTCCGGCTCCATCCATCCCCAGGCGATCGCCGGCAAAGTCGCGGCGCTAGCGGAAGTCGAGATCGTTTAGTTCCGCGCACGACGAAAGAGAAACAGGAGAGGAGCCTGAATGTCTGCTGCGATTCTTGGCGGGATCGGTTGGCACATGGTGGGCGCGGCCTCCGCTGCGTCTTTCTATGCGCCTATCGAAAAAGTGAAGAAGTGGTCGTGGGAGACAACCTGGGCCGTCGCCGGCGTTTTTTCGTGGGTGCTTCTGCCCTGGATCGTCAGCCTCATCCTGCTTCCGGATTTCCACGGTTTCTACGCTGGCATCACGCCGGGTGTGCTGGCGCGGACATTTCTCTTTGGCTGCATGTGGGGCATCGGCAACGTGAATTACGGCCTCACCATGCGTTATCTCGGGATGTCACTTGGCATCGGCGTGGCTATCGGCGTCACGCTGGTGGTAGGCACGCTCGTGCCGCCCATCATTCACGGCCAGCTCGCGTATCTCTTCACGACGCGCAGCGGCTTGTTCACCATGTCGGGCGTGCTTCTGGCGTTGATCGGCATTGCCATTGTTTCCTGGGCGGGGCATCAGAAGGAGCAGCGGCTGGGCAAACGGGCGGAGGAATTCAACCTCACCAGGGGCCTGCTGCTCGCCGTGATGTGCGGCATTTTCTCTTCCGGAATGTCGTTCGCGATTGACGCCGCGCGGCCCATCGCGGCAGCCGCGCAGCAGGTGGGCGTAAAGCCGCTCTACGCCGCGCTGCCCAGTTACGTCATCATCATGGGGGGCGGCGCGCTGGTGAATTTCGCCTATTGCTTCGCACGGCTTGCTGTTCGCAAAGACATTTCGTTCCGCGAGGACTGGTCGCAGACTCGCCGAACCCTTCTGGTGAACAGCTGCATGGCGGCCTCGGGCGGCATCCTGTGGTACATGCAGTTTTTCTTTTACGCGTGGGGAGCAGCCAATATTCCCGTGCATCTCAGCTACGTGAACTGGATGCTCCACATGAGCTGCTATGTGCTCTTCGGCGGCATCGTCGGTTTGGCGCTTGGCGAGTGGCGTGGCGCTCAGGGCAGGCCAGTACGCCTGCTGTGGAAGGGCATGGCGGTCATCATCGCCGCCGCTAATCTCGTAGGACTCGGTATGGCGTCTTAACAGCCAATCCAGGCACACGCCAAAGAGCGTTTCGACGCTGTGGGTCCCTCTCTCCCCGTCAACGCAACGCGCGTTTCTGCATCTGAATATTCGCATCAATCATTCCCGGAACGAGAGACGAAAATTCATGCGCAGAACTTTGTTGCCCGGAAAGCCCTATCCTCTGGGCGCTACGCCGACGTCAAAAGGAACCAACTTTTCCCTGTTTTCTGAAAACGCCACTGGCGTCTCCGTTTGCTTCTTCGACGAGGCAGGCAACCAGATCGACTGCGTCGCACTGCGAGAGCGCACGGCCTTCGTATGGCATGGGATGATCCGCGATATCAAGCCGGGCCAGCGATACGGCTATCGCGTCGAGGGGCCATGGCAGCCGGAGGCCGGCCTTCGCTTCAATTCCAACAAGCTGCTGATCGATCCTTACGCGAAGGCACTCACCGGCGAGGTGGACTGGAAAGCGCCCATCTTTCCTTACGACGTGGCGACCGGCAACGATCTGATCCGCGACGACCAGGACTCGGCGGCCGGCGTGCCGAAGGCGATCGTGATCGATGAGCGCTTTGACTGGGAGGACGATTGTCCGCCGGAGACGCCGCTCGCGGATTCGATCATTTATGAGGTCCATGTCCGTGGCTTTTCCAAACTCAACGAAGCCGTTCCGGAGAAATTGCGCGGCACCTACGCCGGCCTGGCCTGCAAATCGGGCATCGAGTATTTGAATAAGCTCGGCATCACCGCTGTCGAGCTTCTTCCCGTGCATCACTTCATCGACGAGGGCCACCTGGTCGATCGCGGCCTGCGCGATTACTGGGGCTACAACACGCTGAGCTACTTCGCTCCCATGTCGCGCTACAGCTCTTCGGGTGACACAGGCCAGCAGGTGACCGAGTTCAAGGAAATGGTGAAGACTCTGCACAAGGCGGGCATCGAAGTCATTCTCGACGTGGTCTACAACCACACCTGCGAAGGCAATCGCCTGGGCCCGATGCTTTCGATGAAAGGCATCGACAACACCACTTACTACCGCCAGGTGCCCGATGACCCGCGTTACTACATGGATTTCACCGGCACCGGCAACACGCTGAACGTGATGAACCCCCAGGTGCTGAAACTGGTGATGGACTCCTTGCGCTACTGGGTGACCGAGATGCACGTCGATGGCTTCCGCTTCGATCTGGCCAGTACGCTGGCCCGCGAACTGCACGCTGTCTCCAGGCTCTCCAGCTTCTTCGACACCATCCACCAGGATCCGACTCTGGCCGATGTGAAGCTGATCGCGGAACCCTGGGATGTTGGCGATGGCGGTTATCAGGTGGGCAATTTTCCAGTGCTGTGGGCGGAGTGGAACGGGAAATATCGCGATACGGTCCGCCGCTTCTGGAAAGGCGACAGCGGCCTGCTTTCGGATTTTGCGTATCGCCTCACCGGATCGTCCGACCTGTATCAGATGGATGGGCGCAGTCCGTACGCCTCAATCAACTTCGTCACCGCGCATGATGGATTCACCCTCTGCGACCTGGTGAGCTACAACGAAAAACACAATGAGGCGAACGGCGACAACAACACCGATGGCGCCAACAACAACGATTCCTGGAACATGGGCGTCGAAGGACCTACGGACGATCCTGCCATTAACAACATGCGCGAGCGGCAGATGCGCAATTTTCTGGCGACGCTGATTCTGTCCCAGGGCGTGCCCATGCTGTGCGGCGGAGACGAATTCGCGCGCTCGCAGCACGGCAATAACAACGGCTACTGCCAGGACAACGAGTTGACCTGGTTCAACTGGAAGCTGAGCCCGGCGCGCGAGCGGCTGCTGGAATTCACCGCGAAGCTTATCCATCTTCGCCGCGACCACCCCAATCTCCACCGCCGCAAATTTTTTCAGGACCGCGTGATTCGCGGCTCGGTGGTGCGCGACATCGCCTGGTACAACACCGACGGAGGCGAGCTGGACGAAGCCGCCTGGACCACAGACTGGAATCGCTCGCTGGCCCTGATGCTGAACGGCAAGACTCTTGCCATCACCGACGAAGACGGCTGCCCCATCGTCGATGACAGCTTCCTTATCCTGGTGAACGCGTCGGCCGAGGGCGTCGAGTTCACGCTGCCGGAGCCGCCCGCGGCCTCGCCATGGACGCAGGTGCTGGACACAGAGAACCTCGGCGATCCGTTCGCGGCGGCGGAAATTGGCGACAAGGTCATCGTGGGCGGGCGAGCGGTGCGCGTTTTCGGCGACAGCAAGCCGTAGAGATTCTGGGACTGAAGTCAGCCTTCGCCGTATCGTCCCCGGGCCCGCGCGTGCCGCCCCCCCCGCGGCACCCCTCGGTCATGTTGCCACGCCAGCCGTAACCACCACAGCCGTGCATGCGTCCGCCCCAACGCTGCGGTAGGAGTGCTTCTGGATCGAATCAAAGTAGATCGCGTCGCCACTGCTGAGCCGATGAACCTCGGTTCCGATAGTGATTTCCAGCTCGCCCTCGATCAGATACAGCAGTTCTACCCCGGGGTGAAAGTGGGGCGACAATTTTTCCTCTGGCACCGGATGAAAATGCGCAAGGTAGCCGTTGAGCTTCCTCTCGTTGGCGCGGAAATCGAGGCTCTCGAAATGCCAGGGAACAAGGCTTTCCTTCGGATCCGCCGGGAATTTGCGCCGTTCGCCTTTTCGTGAGATCGCCACGATGTGCCGCTTGCGTTGGTCGCTGAAGAAATAGTCGAGCCCAACGTTAAAGACCAGCGCAATGCGCACCAGAGTGGGCAACGTCGGCACCAGCCTGGCATTTTCCAGCTTGGAAAGCATAGCCGCCGACAGACCGGTATGATCCGCCAGCTGCGCCAGTCCCATGCTTTTGCGCAGCCTTAGCCCGCGCAGCTTTTCCGCGATGGCGTATGGCCTGATGGATTCATTGATCGCATCGATGGGCGCCGGGCGCTGGCCGGCTTTCCTGTGCTTCAAGTTCCCCGCCGATTTTTTCGCAATTTTCAAGCGATTCGGTCTCCCAAGGAGCGTTTAACTGAAAATCAACTATTTTTGCCCTACTGTCAATAGTGGAAACCGGCAATAAGCGGTTTTTCCGGAGGAATGAAACATGAAGAAGCTCATCGGCGTTCTCGGTCTCGCCCTGCTCGCAGGCGTAGCCACCGCGGCGCCACCGCAGGATATTGTGGATACTGCTGTCGCAGCTGGATCGTTTAACACCCTGGTCGCAGCCGTCAAGGCCGCCGATCTGGTCGACACGCTGAAGGGGCCTGGACCATTCACGGTGTTCGCGCCCACCGATCAGGCATTCTCCAAACTGCCGGAGGGAACCGTCGATTCCCTGTTGAAACCCGAAAACAAAGAGAAGCTCCGCGCCATCCTCACCTACCACGTTGTGGCTGGAAAGCTGACTTCGAAACAGATAGCCCACATGAAATCGGCAAAGACCGTAGAAGGCAGCCGGATCAATTTCAAGACGATGAATGGCGAAGTGATGGTGGACGGAGCCAAAGTCATCCAGGCCGATATACCGGCGTCGAATGGCGTCATCCACGTGATCGACACGGTGCTGATGCCTCCCGGCAAGTAGGCGCCGCCCGGGGAACGGTTTACGGGTGCGCGCAGGCAGGCGCAGCATTCGGTCACAGGGGCTGAAGTCTAATCAGCCTACCTATCCTGTCGGGAGAGCCCTCGACCTCTCCGGGGGAGGCTTAATGCTTCCCTAAAAAGCGTATTCAAGGGGCGTCACACGTTGGCGCCCCGCCCTTTTTTGGCGGCGTATCGCATGGCTCCCGTAAGATCGAATCTGCCAGGCTATGCTTCCGTCTGCTCACCCGCCTCGTGTCCGTTTCGCGCCGTCGCCCACGGGTTTCCTCCACGTAGGCAACGCGCGCACTGCGCTCTACAACTGGCTCTTCGCCCGCCACACCGGAGGGGCGTTTCTGCTGCGCATCGAGGACACCGACCTCGACCGCAGCGAGATGCGCCACGAAACTCAGTTGATGGAAGACCTGCTCTGGCTCGGTCTCGACTGGGATGAAGGCCCCGGAGTCGAAGGCCCGCATGCGCCCTATCGGCAGTCGGAGCGGCTGGCCATCTATCGCGAGCACACGAATCGCCTGCTGGCCGAGGGCAAGGCTTATCGCTGTTTCTGCGCTGCCGAGCAACTGGAAGCAGAACGTCAGGAAGCGGCCGCCGCTCATAAGCCCCAGGTCTATTCCGGTCGTTGCCGCGCCATTTCCGAAAGCGATTCAGCCGCCCGCGCCGCCGCCGGCGAGCCGTTCGCGGTGCGCTTGCGCATCCCCGACCACCCGCTGCGCTTCCACGACATGGTCCGGGGCGAAGTAGAGTTCCCAAACGAAACGGTCAGCGATTTGATTCTGGTACGGTCCTCGGGAATGCCGGTCTACAACTATGTTGTAACGCTCGACGACGCGCTTATGGAAATCACCCATGTCATCCGGGGAGACGATCACATCTCGAACACCCCAAAACAGGTCGCGATCTACGAAGCCTTCGGATGGAAACCGCCGCAGTTCGCGCATCTTTCGACGATTCTCGGCAGCGACCGCGAGCGCCTCTCAAAACGCCATGGCGCGACTTCCGTGGCCAGCTTTCGCGCGATGGGTATTCTTCCGGAAGCGCTGGTGAATTACCTTGCGCTGCTCGGCTGGGGGGCGGAAGGGGGCACGCGCGAGCTGTTTTCGCTCGATGAACTGGTAAAGGAATTCCGCCTGGAGCGCGTCACGCCCTCGCCAGCGGTTTTCGACTGGGAGAAGCTGCACTGGCTCAACCGGCACTACCTCAGGGCCGCCGACCCTGAACGCGTCGCTGAGCTTGCATGGTCGCACTTCGCGGGCGCTGGTCTTCTGCCCCCTCACAATGGCGTCTGGCAGGTCACCACGGCGGCGGTCGAGGCGTGGTTCGGCAAATTGCTGGGCCTGTTTCTGCCCGCTGTGAATCAGCTCGATGAATTGCCGGTGAAAGCGGGGTTTGTCTTTCGCTTCAATCCTGGCGCTGCGCGCATGAACAACGAGAATGCTGCGATCCTGGCGACAGACGCGGCGGAGAAGGTCCTCGCCGCCTTCGCCGCTTGCGTCGGCGCTCACGCCGGCCCCGTTTCTCCGGAGCAGTTCAAAACATGGATGAACGAGATCAAGACTGAGACTGGAGCCAAGGGCAAGGATCTGTTCCACCCCGTGCGCATCGCACTCACCGGCTCGCACTCGGGCCCTGAGTTCGACAAACTGATCCCGATCATCGAGGAGGGCAGCCGTCTCAGCCTGCCGCTACACGTGCTCAGTATCCGCGAGCGAATTGAACAGTTCATGGGCGGCATGCGATGAAGAATGTTCTCTGGATCGGGGAAGCCAATCCTTCGCGCCTCGCATTTCTGCTGCGGCCACGCGGTGGTGATGGGCTGCAGGCCGACCTCGAGATTGCGCGGCACGAGGGAGTCGACGTTCTGGTCTCGCTGCTCACTCCCGACGACAACGAGGAACTGAGCCTCACCGAAGAGGGCAGGATCGCCCGGGAGCTGGGAATGATCTTCGTCTCGCATCCCATTCCGGATCGATGCTCGCCGTCCGACCTCGCCTCGTTCCGGGAGTTGGTCGCGGACCTGCGCGACAAAGTGCGGGCCGGCATGTCGGTTGCCGCCCACTGCCGCGGCTGCATCGGCCGTGCCACCGTTCTCCTTGCCTCCGTGATGATCGCTCTCGGCTGGGACGCAACCGCCGCCCTGCGCCTGATTGAGCGCGCCCGCGGCTTTACCGTTCCCGACACGCCCGAGCAGCTGGAATGGATTCTGAACTTCCAACTCAACGAATGACGCTCGCTTCACCGCTATCCTTTCCGCGTTCCTGGGAAGCGGAAATTCTCCCCAGGCGGCCGCTCATACTGCCTCCCCGTGCATTTACTTACCCTCGCGATGCGGAAGAGGTGGAGCGCGGCGCCCTGGAAGTAATGGTCCGGCCCGAGCATTCTTCGCCGTTCCTCGCAACCTTTGCGCTTGGGTTTGCCGATCCCTCCACGCCGACCGGCGTCTGGAGCTGTCCCGCCCCAAACGAGATCTGCGCTGTCGCCGGCGGCTACGCGTACATCGTCAACACCATCCAGGCCGCCCAGTTCACGCACATCGCCTTTCGCCCGGTGCTCGAAGTCCTTCCAGTACCGGAACACAGACTGCTGCTCTTCGCAGGCCATCACGCTCTGCTGGCGTGGGGCATTGACGGCCAGGCATGGCAGACGCCGAGGCTTTCCTCAGAGGGCCTGCGCATCGCAGAAATTCGTAACAACCACCTGCACGGATTCGGCTGGGACCAGATCACTGACCGTGAGATCCCCTTCATCGTGGACCTGCGCACGGGACAGAGCTCCGATCCTCACTCGGATTCTGTCCGGTAGAAGCTCAGCGCCGCGTCGCCCTGCTTCAGAACCCGCTGGCGGAGCAGCTTCCCGTAGCTCTTCTCCAGCTCCCGGCGCTTTTCGTGTTCCGCAATCACCAGAGCATCCTCCGCCAATAGGCGGCCGCAGTCCCCGCCCAGCAGCTCAAGCGAACTCGCATACTCCTCCTCGTCCGCGTAGGGCGGATCGAGAAACACCAGGTCCACCGCGCGCTCCGCCTCTGCCAGTCGCCGCAAAGCAGACCCCACACCGCGCGGCTCGATCGCATAGTTCCCATGAATGCCCAGCGCGGCCAGATTGCTGCGGATCGCGCGTAACGGAGCATCCGCCCGCTCCACAAAAATCGCCTTGCGTGCGCCGCGGCTGAGCGCCTCAATGCCCACAGCGCCCGATCCGGCGTATAGGTCCAGAAACAGCGCGCCTTCGATCTGCGGCGCCAGCACGTTGAACAGCGTCTCCCGCAGCCGGTCGCTGGTAGGCCGTGTGTCCTGCCCTCTCGGAGCATGCAATACCCGCGACCGATATTTCCCGGCGATCACCCGCATCGTTTCTTCCTGGCGAAATCCTTCGACCCTCTACAATAAATTCCAGGAAGGAGAAGATCGAGATGCGCGCTTGGTCCCTGCCGCTTGGACGCTGGTTTGGAGTCCACCTGCGCATCCACTATTTCTTCATCCTTCTGCTTCTGTTTTGCGTGCTCACGACAAACTTCTCCGGCCTCTCTCCATGGCGCGGTGTAATGCTGTGGTTCCTGCTGTTCGGCGCAGTCGTGGGCCGTGAAGCTACGCGCGCGCTCACTGCCGCCTATCACGGCCTCACCGTGCGCAGCATTTTGCTGCTGCCCATCGGAGGCTTGTTTTCGTATTCGAGTCCCGATATGGCTGAGCGCGCCGTCGAGGGTTCGGCGCAGTGGGCACTGACCCTCGCCGGTCCCCTCTCCAACCTGGCCTTTGCCGGAGTCGTTGCCGCGCTCATCGCGGGCGCGACCTCGCAGGTCCCCATCGCCGCATTACCCATTGTCACGCCCGCGCACCTCATGCGCTCCACCGTATGGCTCAATGTGGCTCTCGCGCTCATCAACTTTATCCCGGCCTATCCGCTCGACGCCGGCCGCCTGATGCGCAGCGGCTTTTCGCGCAGCCGCGGCGTAGCCCAGGCCACGCGCGCCGCATCCGGCATGGGACAGATGCTGGGTATCGGTTCGGTGGTCGCTGGCCTTGCCCTGCTGGCCATTCCTAACACGCATCTCGCAGCTGCCATCAGCCCATGGCTCATCATGGGCGGCTTCTTCGTTTTCATCGGCGCGCAGCTTGAAGACCAGGGCGTCCTCTTTCAATCCGTCGTCGAAACGGTGCGCATGCGCGACGTTATGCTCGTCGACTTCGACACGCTCTCGCCCTCTGACACGCTCTCAGACGCCCTCTACAAAGCCATCCACAGCCTCCAGGACGATTTCCCCGTTGTGCGCGGCGCCTCGCTCGTCGGCGTAGTCTCGCGCCAGGGCATCATCCAGGCGCTGCGCCACGGTGGCAACGGCTACATCCAGGCCATTATGTCGCGCGCCTTCCAGGTCGCACAGCCCGACGATTCCCTTGGCGCGCTCATCCGCCGCATCGGCAGCGGCCGGCTCTCCCTGATTCCCGTCGCCGAAAGCGGCCGCATCGTCGGCATCGTTACCTGGCAGAATCTGAGCAGCAGCATGGGCCTGCTGGCCGAGTATCGCCGCCTCGAACGCACCGACAATGACCGCGACTGACGAGCCGTTAGCGCCGGGCCTTTACCTCGTCGCAACCCCTATCGGCAACCTTGAAGACATCACGCTGCGCGCCCTGCGCGTGTTGCGGTCCTGCGATCGCATCGCCTGCGAAGACACGCGCCAGACACCCAAGCTGCTCGACCGCTATCAGATCGCCACGCCCACCATCAGCAGCCACGAACACAATGAAGCCGAGCGCAGCCGCCAGCTGGTTGAAGCGCTGAAGAATGGCGCCCGCATCGCCGTCGTATCCGACGCGGGAACACCGGGCATCTCCGATCCGGGCATGGTACTCGCGGCGGCGGCCATCGCTGAAGGAATTCCGGTTTACCCCATTCCAGGCGCCAGCGCTGTGCTCAGCGCGCTCGTAGCATCAGGCCTCAATACAGAGCACTTCTCCTTTGTCGGATTCCTACCCCCGAAGGCTGGCGCGCGCCGCACCGCGCTCGAAGATCTGGCGGCCGGATTGTCGCACCCCACAACGCTGGTGCTCTATGAGGCGCCGCATCGCATCGTCGAAACCATGGCCGACATCGAAGCTGTCTGGGGTTCGCCCTGTCGCTTGGTCCTCGCCCGCGAGCTGACCAAGCTGCACGAAGAATTCCTGCGCGGCACGGTGCGGGAAGTTCGCGATCAGATGGCCGGACGAGACAGCATCCGCGGTGAGATGGTGCTGCTGATCGACGCGCATCCGCTCTCTGCTGAGAAAACAACCGGCGCGAGTCTGCTGGAGCGGCTGGCGGAGTTGGAGAAGTCCGAAGGTCTGGCGGAGAAAGACGCGCTCAAGCGAATCGCCCGCGAACGCGGCGTCTCCAAAAGCGAAATCTGGCGCGAACTCCAGCGTGAGCGCGCCAAAGCCAAATGACGAGCTACGCCCCCGGCGTCGTCACGCCCGAGCGCCGCACCCACTGTCCTCCATGCTTCTCCAGATACACCCAGCTCCCTGAGGCGCACAGATGCGCGCACCAGTCGTTCATGTAAACCAGCGCCGCCTGGTGTTTGCTGTCGAAGTAGACCTCACTGAAATAGGTCACGCCGGGATAGCCCGCCCACTGCGACTGCGTCTCCGAGCTCACCTCAGCCGCTGTCTTTGAGGCGCGCAGCGCGGCCACCTCGTCTGGCCGCAACAGAGAAAACCCATGGCCGATCTGAAATGAATCCCTGACCAGCTCCACGCGTACATCCCGGTTCCTCGTGTAATCCTGCACGGCTTCCTGGAACCCGCGTGGATTCTCCGGGGGCGGTTTCAGCTGTCCCTGGGGCGGCACAGCGGGATTGCGATCCGACTCGTTGATCGTGATCGCGGCAATCGCCCACTGCGCGTTCTGCTCTGGAGACATGCTCGCGAACACCTCGCCCGGCATCAGCCGCGAGTAGATCGCATACGAATCGTCAGAGCGGTCCGCGGGCATGGGGATTGCGCCTTCTTCACCGTAATGTGCGGGAGGCGTGGCCGGCTTGCGATTATTGGCGGTTTGCGGCGCGCCCATCAACGCGAGCGTCCAACTCGCACCCAGCAATCCAAGTCCGAGAAACGGCAGGCAGTGCAGACGAAATCGCATGCTTGCATAGACGCTTCCCAGGGCGCAGGCGTTCCGATTTCTTTTCAGAATCGGCCCTTTATGGCCGCTTCCAGGCCGGTACAGGCCGCTCGCCCTCCGGCAGATCGCGCCCCTTCACCCGGTCGTAGAGATAAGCGTCGCTCACCGTGCCCAGCGCCTCGTTATAGAGAGTCACCGAGCCGGTGACCTCCTTCAGCTCTTCAACAAAGCGATGCAGCGTCTGCAGCCGATCCGCGGTCGCGGGAAATTCGGCCTTGCTGGTGCGGAAGAATTTCTGAAAGCCGCGATCCACGAGGTCCGCAATTTCCCCGTTGATCACCAGCCCCGGACGCACCACCATCCGCAATCCCGCCTCGTTTTGCGCCTTTTCCAGCACAATCGCGCAACCGCCTTTCGATACGCGCACCTGTCCCGGAACCCCGGCGACATCCTGAACATCGAATTGACGGCGGCGCAGCTCGCTGAGAGTTTCATCCCACGTGCGCGGTCGCGGCTTCTTAAGCATGGTGTTCCCCGAGGAATCAGCCAGCCGCTACACTAGGAAGTAGCGGCGGCCTTCCCTGTTCAGGGTCGCACATGCACGCGCGCACTGCAATTGACTGCCCCATAACAGTATTGGTTTCAAATCAGCGATGGCGACACTGGCCGCACCTAAAACCCGTCAGTCCGGGGCCACGCTCGGGCATGGGCTACTCGAACGCATCGGCAACACGCCTCTGGTGCGTCTTGAACGCATCGCAGCAGACCTGCCTGGCGTGCAAATCCTTGGCAAAGCCGAGTGGCAGAATCCCGCCGGTTCCGTGAAAGACCGCGCCGCCGCTAACATTGTCCTCGAAGCTCTACGCAACGAGCAGCTCTGCCCCGGGATGCGCCTGCTTGACGCCACCAGCGGCAACACCGGCATCGCCTATGCCATGCTCGGCGCGGCTCTCAATTTCCCTGTTACGCTCTGCATGCCATCGAATGTCTCCCCCGAGCGCAAACGCATTCTGAAAGCCTACGGTGCCGAAGTCGTCTGGACCGACCCCGCCGAAAGCTCCGACGGCGCCATTCGCAAGGCGCGCGAGCTCGCCGCCGATGAACAGTATTTTTACGCCGACCAATACGGCAACGACGCCAATTGGCGGGCCCACTACAGCGGCACTGCAAACGAAATCCTCGATCAGACCAAGGGCCGCGTCACCCACTTCGTCGCCGGACTCGGCACCAGCGGCACATTCATGGGCGTCACGCGGCGGCTGAAACAGGTGAACCCGCAAGTCGAATGCATCTCGATGCAGCCCGATTCGCCCTTCCATGGCCTCGAAGGGCTGAAGTACATGGCCGCCGCCATCGTTCCGGCCATTTACGATCCCAGCCTCGCCGACCGCAACATCGAAGTTGAAACTGAAGCCGCCTATGCGATGGCCAAACGCCTGGCCCGGACCGAGGGCCTGCTGGTGGGCATTTCCGCTGCCGCAGCCGTGGCCGCATCGCTGCGCATCGCCGAAGAGCAGTCCGCCCTCGGAAAAGAAACAGTGATTGTTACAGTTCTATGCGATGCGGCGGACAAGTATCTCAGCGAACGGTTCTGGGAGGAGTGAGCATTGCTCCGCCTGAGCCAGCAGGTTTACGACGCGCTTCGCGAGCATGGCGAAGAGACTTACCCCCATGAATGCTGCGGCGTGCTCCTCGGCCGCTTCACCTCCGAAGACGGCAACTCCGTCAAAGAGGTCGAAGACGCCATCCGCGCCGGTAACACGCGCACTGACTCCGCCCACAACCGCTACAGCATCGCTCCGCAGGAGCTGGTGAAGATTCAGCGCAACGGCCGCGAGCGCGGCCTCGACATCGTAGGCTTCTACCACTCGCACCCCGATCATCCCGCGCAGTGGTCGAGCACAGACTTCGCCGAGGCCCACTGGATCGGCTGCAGCTACGTCATCACCGCCGTTGAAAAAGGCGCGGCCCGGCAAACGAATTCATTCCTGCTCATAGGAACCACAGAAGACGACAAAGCCTTTCGCAACGAAATCATCGAAGTCACCGGCCAGCTCGACCCCGGCCTCGAGCCAGAGGCGAGGCCAGACCGTTCAGCGCAAGACATAGCCTGACATTTTGCTGCACAATAGAGAAGTCCCATGGCTCCTGCATCCCCAGCCACCCCGCACCACGCGCCCTGTACAGGACTCTGTACCGTGGCACGACTCTCGTCGTGCCGCTAGCGCCGCCTCGTCCCCACTGAAACAAATCTTCCGCAGCCTGCCCGAGGAACAACAAGCCATGACCATCGAGATCCCCACGCCTCTGCGTGTCTACACCGCCAACCAATCCGCCGTTGCCGTGGACGCTAACACTGTCACAGAAGCAGTCTCCGCGCTCCTTGCCCAATACCCCGAATTCAAAAAGCACCTCTACACGCCCGACGGAAAGTTGCGCTCCTTCGTCAATCTCTATCTCAACGACGAAGACGTCCGCTACCTGCCCCAGCGCGAGGAAACAGCCGTCCAGAATTCCGACACGCTCTCCATCATCCCTTCCATCGCCGGCGGGGGGAAGCGCCTTCGGCGCAAAGGCGCTTCGGTAGCGACTAAGGCGGGCCGCTTGCACCTGGTAGCTCCGAAGCCGCATCCTTAAGGAAGACCAATGGCCACCACCGTCGAACCCATCACCCTGCCGCAGCTCTCGAACGACGAGATCGCCCGCTACTCGCGCCACCTCATCCTTCCGGAAGTCGGCATGGAGGGCCAGCAGAAGCTCAAGGCCGCAAAAGTTCTTTGTGTCGGCACCGGTGGACTCGGCTCGCCGCTCGCGCTCTATCTCGCCGCTGCCGGTATTGGCACGCTTGGCCTGGTTGACTTCGACACCGTCGATTCAAGCAATCTGCAGCGCCAGATCATCCACAGCACGAAAGACGTGGGCCGGCCGAAAATCGACTCCGCCACAGAAAAGCTGGTCGCACTTAACCCATTCCTCAACGTCGTCAAGCACGAGACGATGCTCACCAGCAAAAATGCCATCGAAATCATTCGCGACTACGACGTGGTCGCCGACGGCACCGACAACTTCCCAACGCGCTACCTGGTCAACGACGCCTGCGTGCTCACCGGCAAGCCCAACGCCTACGGATCCATCTTCCGCTTCGAGGGCCAGGCCAGCGTCTTCGCCACCGAGCACGGCCCCTGCTATCGCTGCCTCTATCCGGAGCCGCCGCCGCCGGGGCTCGTCCCCTCCTGCGCGGAAGGCGGCGTGCTCGGCATCCTGCCCGGACTGGTTGGCGTGATTCAGGCGACTGAAGTTATTAAGCTGATCCTCGGCAAGGGCGAGCCGCTCATCGGCCGCCTGCTCCTGGTGAACGCGCTCGACATGCGCTTCCGCGAGCTGAAGCTGCGCAAGAATCCCGACTGCCCCGTCTGCGGCACCCACCCCACAGTGATCCAGCTCATCGACTATGAACAGTTCTGCGGCATTATTCCGGAGGCAAAAGTGGCGCCTGTACAAAACGGCATTCCCCAGATGAGCGTGAAAGAACTCAAGCAGCGCCTCGACCAGGGCGACGACCTTTTCATCCTCGATGTGCGCGAGCCCTTCGAATATCAGATCGCCCGCATCGAGGGCCAGGGCGAACGCAAGGCGGGCGGCCATCTGATTCCGCTCGGCGATCTGCCGAAGCGGGTAAGCGAACTGAATACGGACCAGGAAATCGTCGTGCAGTGCAAATCCGGCGGCCGCAGCCAGCGGGCCGCCGAATTCCTGGCGAAGAACGGTTTCCCCAAGGTGCACAACCTCGCCGGTGGCATCACCGCCTGGTCGAACGAAATCGATCCCAAAGTCCCGAAGTACTGAATCGCCAGTCGACCGGGTGTAAGGTACGGCCCCCGCGCCTCCAGGCCATTCTCCGGCCTCGCCAAAGAGTCTGATTTCCGCATGGCGGGGCAAGTCTGTCAATAGTCTTTTCGTTCGACTTCCTATGAAAATTGTGGGCTACTTCCACACCCAGGCGGCTACGTATACTCCAGTTGCCTGGCGATGCCGATCCACTTTTTATCCCTCTCGTAAGCGCTTCGGGTCGCTGGCGCAACCATTGGCCTTTTATGGATTTATTCGCTCTGCGTTTGCTCTTTATCCTGATTTTCTCGGTTTCCTGCTGGTTTTTTCGGCCCTTCGGCCTCAACCCGTGGGCGGCGGGCGGCATTGGCGCCGTTATTTCCGGATTCATCATCCTCTTTGAGCTGCGCGTCCGCGCCCTCACGCTCCGACGACTCTTCGGCGCCGTCGTCGGCAGCCTGTTCGGTATCGTTGGGGCCTTTCTCTTCTGTCTGGTGCTGCGCGACAGCCTTCCCGACGGCCGCCCCCGCAGCCTCCTGCAGATCATCGTCCTTCTGCTGATGACCTACATCGGTCTCGTGGTGGGGGCCAACAAGGGTGACATGCTGAACCTGGCCGCTCTGGGCGGTGTTTTCTCGCCGGAACGCACCAGCAAACCCAACACCAAGATTCTCGATACCAGCGCCATCATTGACGGCCGTATCGGCGACATTGCCGAAACCGGATTTCTCGAAGGCACACTCATCGTCCCTGAGTTCATCCTGCGCGAATTGCAAATGGTCGCCGACTCTTCGGACTCCTCCAAACGACAGCGCGGCCGCCGCGGCCTCGACATTCTCCAGCGCATGCGGGGCAACGCCCAGATCACCGTCCAGATCGTCGACGAAGACTATCCGCACATCAAAGAAGTCGACCTCAAGCTCATCGAGCTGGCGAAGAAAATGGAGTCGAAGATCGTCACCAATGACTTCAACCTCAACAAAGTCGCCCAGGTTCGCGGCGTCCCCGTCCTGAACATCAACGACCTTGCCAACTCCCTGCGCCCCGTGGTCCTGCCCGGCGAAAAGATGCGGGTCGTCATTATGAAAGAAGGCAAGGAGTTCGACCAGGGCGTGGGCTATCTTGACGATGGCACGATGGTCGTCGTCGATCACGCCCGCCGCCTGATCGGTCGCTCCGTAGACATCGCCGTCACCTCGGTTCTGCAGACTACCTCCGGCAAGATGATCTTTGGCCGTCCCGATGAAGGCTCGCGGCCGGAAGCCGTCCGCGCCTCGGTCGAGGTTTCGAACTAAATCAGCCGCCAGGCTGCATGCGGGATTACGCAACTCTTACATTCGCGAGATCTCGCTGCCTTTAAGGTGAACACTGGAGCACTGTTTCAATGTCCACCTTCGCCGAGATTCCCTCCGATACCGTTCGCGCCGATTCCGAGACGCTCGAGCAGACTCGCTCCAGGAAACTCAACGTCATCTTCGCCGTAACCCTAACCATTTTTCACCTCGGCGCCGTCGCCGCGTTCTTCTTCTTCAGCTGGAGCGCCCTCGCTGTCTTCCTCGTGCTCTGGGTGCTCGGCCAGAACGTCGGCATCGCCATGAGCTACCACCGCCTGCTCACGCATCGCGGCTACATCACGCCCAAACGGGTGGAATACGCAATGGCGTTCTGCGCCACCCTCGCCCTCCAGGGAGGTCCCATCTACTGGGTTGCCGTGCACCGCATGCATCACCAGCTCACCGACCGCCCTGGCGATCCGCACTCGCCCCGCGACGGCAAATGGTGGTCGCACATGGGCTGGATTCTGCACGGTTCGCTGCACAACCGCGACCCTCTCCTTACCCGCTACGTTCCTGACCTGGCCAGTGACCCCTTTTACGTGTGGCTCAGCCGCTGGCACTGGGTTCCGGTAACCGTAATCGGCATCGCGCTGTTTTTCATCGGCGGATGGTCGTGGCTGCTGTGGGGTATTTTCCTCCGTATCACCCTCGGCCTGCACGCCACCTGGCTGGTCAACTCCGCCACGCACATGTGGGGCGCACGCCGCTTCGCCACCCGCGACGACTCGCGCAACAACTGGTGGGTCGCCCTCATCACCGGTGGCGAAGGCTGGCACAACAACCACCACGCCCATCCCGTCTCCGCTAGCCACGGAATGGCCTGGTACGAGCTGGACTTCAATTACTGGGGCATCCGCCTGCTTGGCTTTCTGGGCCTCGCGAAGAAGATCAAAGTCCTCGGCCCCGCCGGAGGCCCAGCCCGCATCCTGCACCCATAGCGTCGACCCAAGGCATGAAGAACAGGCCCACGGTCCTCATACTGATTGCAATCCTGCTGTGGTCCGCAACCGCCGTCGCCACGGTCACCGGTCTTTCACTCCTCGCTCCGGGCACGCCGCTCGATCGGATATGGGACCTCAACCGCCCAGCCTACGCGGCATTCTCGACCCATGCCGGGCAATCCGGCGCAATCCTGCTGCTCGTGGGATTCGCCGCCAGCGCAGCCGCAACCGGCTTGTGGCGAGGCCGCCGCTGGGCGTGGCTCCTGGCCATCGCGATCTTCAGCATCAACGCGCTGGGTGACTTGGTTAGCCTGGTGATCACGCGAGACTGGCTCAAAGGCGGACTGGGTCTCGTGATCGACGCGTTTTTTCTTTTCCTTTTGGTGTGGCCGAACATGAGGGCCTTTTTCGCCCGGCCTGCTTAACTCAAACGTTATGGAGCGAATCGACCCTCCACTCCGCTGATCCGGCCATCCTGGTTTTGCGGGCTCGTCAGTCGGTGCGAAGCGCCTTGACTGGGTCGATGGAGGCGGCGCGTCTGGCTGGGATGATGCTGGAAATTAACGCGCAGAGGCCGAGGATCAGGATGGATGCCGCGAGGACCAGCGGGTCCCATCCTTTGACGTGGTAGAGCTGAGCGGCGATCAGGTGCGCACATCCGATGGACGCAGGGATGCCGATGAGGAGCCCGATGAGAATCTGCAGAAAGGCTCCGCGGAGAACGAGACGGATCACACTGGGGCGGTCTGCGCCGAGAGCCATGCGGACACCGATCTCGCTGGTGCGTCGCTCGACCGAGTAGGCGGTCACCCCATAGAGGCCGACCGCGGCGAGGATGAGGGCGAGGATGCCGAAGAGGCCGGTCATATTGGCGACGGCACGCTGCTGATCGAAGTTAGAGTCGACCTGTTCGCGCATGGGAAGAACGTCAAGCAGGGTGAGGTTGGGATCGACTTCGGAGAAGACGCGGCGAATCTGGGGCTCGAGGCCATCCATGCTGCCGTGCACATCGAGGACGGCGCCTTCGATGTAGTGGGTGCGCTCATCGAGGGACTGCATCATGACGCTGTCGCTATAGCTCACATGCTGGGCAAGGGGAACAAAGAACATGGGGCGCGGAGGCTCAGTGTTGGCGATGTCGCGGTATTTTGCGTTGCGGACGACGCCAACGATCTCAAAGGTATTGCCGTAACGCGGGAGGTCGAGGCCAAAGTGCTGGCCGATGGGGTTTTCGCCGGGCTTGAAGAAGCGGTGGACGAAGGCCTCGTCGACGACAGCGACTTTTTGCGTGGCGTCGGTGTCGTTCTCGCTGATAGAGCGGCCGCGGACGATCTGCTGGCCGAGGGTTTCAAGGTAGCCGGGAGCGACGTGATCCCAGGAGGAGCCTGACTCCTCGTCTGGGCCAGGCATAGGGTGACCCTGGCGGATGACCATCTCACCCCAGTTGTCAGTGAGCGGCGTGTACTGGGCGAGCGCGGCGCGCTGGACGCCGGGGATGTGGGCGAGGCGATCCTGCAGCTCGCGGTACATGGCATCGAGCTGCGGTGGTGAGTACTTCGGCCAGGGCGCGATGAGGCCAAGAACCACGCGATGATCGGTGTCGTAACCGAAGTCCTGGTGCTGGAGGTTGGAGAGGCTGCGAGTCAGGAGGCCCGCACCGGTGAGAAGGACCACGGAGACCGTGGCCTGAACGATGACAAGGGTTTTCTGCGACCAGGATGCGTGATCGCGGGTGCTGCGATTGGCTCCGCGCAGAGCTTCGACGGGATCGGCGTGGGTGGCGAGCCATGCGGGAGCGGTTCCAAAGACAGCGCCAGTGACAAGCGAGATGGCGAACGCGAATGCCAGAACAGGCAGGGACGGAGTTGCAGCGATAGGCACGAAGTGCGCGCCGTGAAAGGCGAGGGCAACGATGAGCTTGACGCCGAGGAAGGCGACGGCGAGTCCGGCGGCGCCACCGAAGAGAGAGAGCAGGATGCTCTCGGTGAGAGTCTGGCGGATGAGGCGTTTGCGCGATGCTCCGAGAGCGAGACGGATGGAGGTTTGGGAGCGGCGGGCGGCTCCGCGCGCCAGCAGAAGGTTGGCAATGTTGGCGCAGGCGATGAGAAGAACGAGGCAGCAGACGGCAAGCAGGATGCGCAGCGAGTCGCCATAGTCCTCTTTCATAGCGGCAACGCCGACGCCGGCGGGGATGACGCGGATGTTCTGTTTGGAGAGGTTGGCTTTGATGCCGGACATCCAGTCCGCCGGCATGCCGCTGTCATTCACGAGCCACTGGCGAAGGAGGGCGGTCATCCGCGGGCCGGTGGTGTTGACCGAAGCTCCAGGGCGCAGGCGGCCGATCACGCGGAGCCAGGCCTGGAAGTGATGCAGGAGAGAATCGGAGCCGGCGAAGGTGGGCTCCTGATTGATGGGGAGCCAGAGGTCAGGCGGATTGGCGCGGAGGGTTTCGCCGAAGTAGCCGGGCGGCGTGATTCCGATGATGGTGACGGGATGGTCGCTGACGATGAGGGTGGAACCGACGATAGAGGGATCGGAGCCGTACTGCTGCTGCCACGTGCGATAGCTGAGCATGGCGACGGGCGGGGAGTTGGGCTGGTCGTCGTTGGGGCCGATGGTGCGGCCGGCAAAAGCGCCGAGTCCGAAGGTGGAAAAGTAATTGCCGCTGACCATTTCCGAGCGGAGGGGTTTGGCGGCGCGATCGGATTCGCCGCGGCGCACGCCCAGGGTCCACCCCCCGGCCTGGAAGGCGGCGAGCGAGGAGAACTCTGGCGTGTTGGCCTGCATCTGCCGGTAGAAGTCGTAGGAATAGAAGCCCCAGGTATCCTGCGTGCTGCCTTCGATGCAGCAGTCGTCGCCCTCGCCGATGCGGTACAGGCTGGCGGGATCGACAACCGGCAGCGACTTGAGCATGACCGTGTGGATGAGAGAGAAGATCGCGGTGGTGGCGCCGATGCCGAGGGCCAGGGTGAGCATGGCGGTAAGGGTGAAGACGGGCGACAGGCGCATTTGGCGCAGAGCGTAGGCGAGGTCCTGGCGGAGGGTCAGCATGGGGTCAGCCTCAGATATTTCAATACGGAGCAGGATGCGTCGCGGTTCCGGGGAGACAGGCAACACGCTTGAGCAACAGGCAATTGTCCGGAGAAATGCGCCGCTCAGCCTTGAGCACGCTCCAACCACCGGCGCCTTGTGCTGATTTCGTATGATGGGCAAATGAAGCTCTTAGTTGCTTCGTTGCTGGCGTTCGGCTTCGCTTCGGGTTGGGCGCAGAGTTCGGCTTCATCGCAAACTCCAGCGCAGAGTCCTCCCTCGGCTCCGGGGACGCCTTCCGTGCAGGGTCTTCCGTCGACGAGTGAGCAGCGGCCATGCGATCTGCACAGCCTGTTGGTGTGCGTGAAGCATGTCGCTGAGGATGAAAAGGGAATCGTGCTGAGTCCTGTGAAAGCGCCGGCGGAGCAATTGCTTTGGCTGATACCGTTTGGGGCTGCGACCGGCGCGGCAGTCTATTACGACACCGAGGCGATACAGGATTTGGGCGTTCATCCGTCGCGGGAGGACCACTTCAATAAGCTTTCGGATTATGCGGGGTTATACGGTCCGTTTGCGGCGGCTGGGGTTGGATATGCGGCTGCCTCGGTTCGGCATGACGATTATCTGAAGGAGACAGCCGTGCTATCCGCAGAGGCGATGGCGGACGCCACGATTCTGGATGAGGGGCTGAAGTACGCGCTGGATCGTGAAAGTCCGGGAGTGGACAACGCGCGAGGCGGTTTGTGGCCGCAGGGGCCGAAGGGGTGGCCGAATAGTCCGTCGATGCCATCGGAGCATGCGATGAATGTGTGGGCGTTTGCGCATGTGGTGGCGGGGCAGTACGACGGGATCGCAACGAAGGCGCTGGTCTATGGAGTGGCGAGTACGGTTTCGGTTTCGCGGGTGCTGGCGCGCGAGCATTTTCCATCGGACGTGGTGGTGGGCAGCACTCTGGGATGGCTGGTGGGCGGGTACGTGCTGAATCACCGTTCAAAGGAGCACGGCACGTTGGTGGATGTATCGGCGATACAGACACCGATGGGGCGTGGCGTCGAGGTGCGGCTTAATCTGTCGCGCGGCGAATAGGCGCGCCGTTGGTTCCGTCGAGCTGAGTTGGATCGGATGGGAAGGTGTCTTCGCGTCGAGGGAGCGGCGTGGTGGTCAGGGCACGATATTCGAAATACATGCTCATGCGCCAGCGAAGGATCATCCCGAAGGCGAGGATGAAGAAGAGGCCGCCTGTCTGCTCGATGGACATGATGGTGTTGAAGTAGCCGCGGGCGGCAAAGCGCACGGCGGCGAGCACGATGATGACGACGAGAAAGGCGGGGGACCTCTTCATCACGATGGTTTCACCTTCGCGATGAAGGCGCGAGGTGCGAAGCAGCGGCCAGGCCAGGAAGATGGCGCCGATAAGGAAAGATCCGAGGGCCCACAGCCACGGGATCCGGAAGGCCGGCACGATGAACATGCAAAAGCCAGTCGCCATGCCCGCGGGCGGGATGAGAATCTTTTTGAGGGTGACTGCGGTCCGGCCCTCGCGGATACGCCACACAATAACTGCGAGCGCGCCGAAGATGGATGTAACAACCGACGTGACCGGGGAGATATGCATGGAACCTCAGCTACGGCGGCCGCGGTCGCACGGAACAGTTCTGCGCTGGCCTGGGGAAGCCTTTTATCAGGATACCGCAGTGTGGAGATGCTGCGGGCAGAAGGGCCCACCCCACCCCCCCCTTACCGGGTTTTTGTAAGCCGCTGATTTGATGGTCTTTCGCGGGGATATCGAGATCGATATCCCCGGTAACTTTCTGGTAAACCCAGGCATTTTGCAGGCTGGGCCTTGATGGATTTCTGTTCTTTTTTTTTGTGGGGCACGCTGGCAAGGCATTGATTCCACGGCGCCTTGTGTTTTTGTTAACGAGTGCGACAACAGAATCTCCTTCCTGGTCGACGGCCAGGTCTTTGAAAACCTATTTGAAAGCACATGCTTTACCGGCACTCATTTGAAAATGAGCGGGTTGGGTTGAGTGCGGCAGCCAGATGCCCGGCTTGTTGTGCGCGAATGCAGCCGGCAGTCTGAAGGAACCGATGAAGGCCTCGGCCTCGGGCCGGGGGCAGACAGCGAATCCGTCCATGGCGGAACGTAAACGCGCGGAGCGTAACCACAAAGAAAAAGCTCTGTGCGCGGTGGACGCGGACAGAGCTTTCCTTCTTGTCAGGATAGAAATTTCGGGATGGTTAGGGCAAGGGAATTCGTCAGGGTGTAGGTACGGAGGTACTGAATGCAGGGTACAGGTTACAGGGTACAGGTTACAGGGTACAGGTTACAGGGTACAGGTGCAGTGTACAGGGTACAGGGTGCAGGGTGCAGGGTACAGGGTGCAGGGTACAGGGTACAGGGTACAGGGTGCAGGGTGCAGGTTACAGGTTACAGGTTACAGGTTGCAGGTTGCGGGTTACAGGTTGCAGGGTACAGGTACAGGGCATCTTGCCGGAGTGCGAATTACTGCCTCATAATCTGCAACGTTCCGAGAAAATAAGGTAATCCGTCTGGCATGTTACCAAAGAGTCGGCTTACGTTTTCACAAATTTGGCCAACTTAGCTGACCGCTGATGGTAGGTTGATCCGATCCGAGTAAATCCCCGTCTTCAATCAGGCCCAGATTTTCTGAGGGATAGCGAATATGCAGGGCTCTTTATCGTCAGTGGCGGGATTGTCTCCCGTTCGTGTTGCGCCCCTTCCGAAGCAGCAGGCCCGAAACCCCTTCACGCTTCTGGCGATTGGCCGCTCGCTCCCAGCGTGGCTTCGATCCGCGGCTGCCCACGCGAAGCGCAGCAGCGGTAATCGCGTCTTGTTGGCGGTAATGGTTGCAGCGGCTTTCCTTGGGGCTGCGCAGGCTGGCAATGCAGCCACGGTGACGATCACGATCACGGGAACATTGACAGGGGTTGGATCGCTAGTTGGATGCGCAAGCCAGCCATTTTTCGGTTTTCCGCCCTGCGCCAGCCTCGCGGGCCAGCCTTTCGTGCTGGTCTATACGTTCGACGACACAAAGGGCCAGGTAACCATGGAGCCGCCCGTGCAGTCGGAGATTTCCGGCACGGGCGCGTCGACTCCAGGTACGGCCGTACTGTGGATTAACGGTGAATCGTATTGTTTCTGCCAGCAGAGCTCATCTATCGATGAATATTCGTCTGTTACGCGGGATGCTCAATCTTTTGGAAGTGTCATATTCATTACGGATTATGTCGAGGTTCCCAACACAAATCAGAGCAATGTTAATGCCAACATCCTCCCCGCTGCTGGAACGGTTCTGTCGACGGACTACAACTGGGAGTCGTCACTCTCAGACTCGAATCTGTCCACCTCATACAGCCAAAGTTGGATTTCGTTTGGTATCTCGGCTGTGTCCGGGTCCGAGTTTTACGCGGCTGACGGCGAGGGTGATCCGACAAGCATCACTGTGAGCGGCCAGCCTGCGGCCAATCCCGGCGGTCCGCTTTCCGCTTTGAATCCGTATGCGCTCTACGCGCCCGCGAAGTTGGCACCCGCTGCGCTGGACCTGCCAACCGTGCTGAGCTCGCCGGTGGCGACCGGGCTGGCTGCGGACGGCAAGTCCGCGCTGGTCCTGACCTATCAATCCACTTCCAATGAACCTGTAACCTTTAGCGTGTCTCCAAGCGGAATTGGGGTTGCCAGCGGCACGGCGGTGGGGGCGCTGGCAGAATTCGATCCTGACTATCTCGTGTCCCCGAGTCCCCCGGCCGGAAGCCCTCAGTCGTTGCAGGTCTCGCCCTATAGCTGCGATCAGTTTGGCAACTGCACGTTTCTCGCTCTGCTCTGGGGCCCGGCCTCGATGCCGAATCCGGACACTTCGCCAGCGGTGGTGAACCTTACGATAACAGCGAGCCAGCCGAGCGTCGCAAACCCGCCCTCGTATGCTGTGGAGCTTGTTCCTCCGCCGCTGTTGCTGGTCCACGGGATATGGGACGACGCCACCGATGCCTGGGCCACTCCCGGGATGGGCGGCTTTTACGACTGGATTTACACGCAATATCCGAATCCAGTCAACCTAATCTCCGCAGTCGATTACGGATTCGGACCTCCAGCTTGCCTGACCTGTTCCCCAGGAGAGCCGCTGAGCGCCAAAGAATTCGACGATCCGCAGATTCAGTCTGTTTTTGAAAACACGCTAGATAGCGCAATCGCCTCCGCGGCACGCGCAGGTATTGCAGCAAGAACTGTCGACATCGTTGCGCACAGCATGGGAGGGCTGGTCACCCGCTACTACATGACCAATTCGGAGTCTGCCGAGAACCCCGCCCTGCTTGCGAATCCTATCCACAAGCTGATCACCATCGGCACCCCCCATCTTGGAACGAACCTGGCGACGGTTCTTTATAACAATCGAAACACGACGACGGTTCTGGCCGACCTGAATCCAGAGGTCGACGCCTTTTGCTCCTTGCTCCAGGTATGCACAGTCCAGACGGTGTTTAGCGTTGCTGGCCTGCCGATCGATACGGGAGTGGCTTCGCTTGAACCGGGGTCGCCGCAGATAACTGGCTTGTCATCATCCACACCATACAATGCAATTGTGGGAGAGTCGCCGTCGCCCATTTCTTTGACCGAGGGCATAATCGATGCGGTTATCCTCGCGTTCATCCCTCCGCAAACCGTCTCGAGCATTCTTGGATTTCAGAACAACGACGTCGTTGTGCCGATTGAAAGCCAGGCTCCTACCTGCGGAATTCTGTGCGCTACGGTGCCAGACGTTGTGCATACGGCTATGTTCGGTTTCGATTGCGATGAGAAACATAATCAAATTGTCTGGGATCAGACATTTCACTGGTTAACGGGCGGGGTGGGAACTCCACCTCTGTTCTCCATCCCCATGCCCCCTGCCTGCAATGATGACTTCGATTCCAGTGATGCAACGGTGAGAGCCGGGGCCGGGGGCACGGCGCGGCCAGCGGACACGCTGACGGGCTCGGGCCCGCCTCCCATCCTGACTTTGACGGGAGACACGCAGGTTGCGGCCTCGAACGTTGCCATTACGCCGGCGAGCGGCACGACGTTGACGATTGGTGATGCCACAAGTATTACGGCCACGTCGACGACCAAGACGATTACAGAAGTTCTGCTTTTGCAGGGCGTCGCAGACCCGACCGACAGGTCAGCGGCCTACGCCACGCAATCTCCTTTCACGATTACTTACACCCCAACCAGGCTGGGAACGGCGACCTTCTCCGCAATCACGGTCTTCAGCGACAGCACCTTTGCGCTGACGACACTGAGTTATCCCCTGCAGACGGCTGGTTCCCCCGGGCAACTCACCCTCTCGAATGTCCCTGCGGCAAGCCTGAAAATTGGGGGCAGAACTGTGGTTCAGGCGAGCGCTCAGTTCCTGACAGGCAGCCCGGTGAACGTGACGCAAGAGGCAACGTACACGACGCAAAGCGGCACGGCGAAGGTCTTTTCCGTTGGCCCCGGCGGGGTTGTCACGGCCACCGGAGATGGGCTGGACGAACTGAATGTCTCTTACGGCGGATTGACCACTTCCGCCGCGATTTCGGTTGGCGCCTGCACCTATTCTCTTGGCCCGTCGAGCCAAATTGTTTCTTACGGTGGCGGCACGGTGGATATCGGCGTAACCGCTCCTGCCGGATGCAACTGGACGGCGACGGGAGGCAGCTCCTGGCTGACGTTCACGAATGGCAGCGGGGTGGGGAGCGGCACGATTACGCTCACTGCAGCGGCTAACACGACGGGCAACACTCAATTCGCATCGATCAGCCTGGCCAACGCGACCGCTCAGTTGGAGCAGGCTGCGACGGCTTGTAGCTATAGCCTTTCGCCGACGCAGATCAACGCTCTTCCAGCAGGCGGCAGCGGAACGATCGGCGTGACGACCTCCTGCCCCGTCATTGTTTCGAGTAATGCGAGTTGGGTCACGGCTGCGGTGTCGGGCACCTCGGTGTCCTATACGGTGTTACCGAATACGGGGACCACGCAGCGGACTGCAACGCTGACGATTGGCACACAGGCGGTTCCGGTTGTGCAACCGTCTGCGGTGATTGTTCCCTATCTGGAGGTAAACGGTGCAGCGTGGCAGAACGCCGCGGATGCCACGGTGGCCTATGGCAGCACGGTGAACCTTGGACCGCAGCCGGTGAGCGGGGGTACGTGGAGTTGGGCGGGGCCGAGCAGGTTCACGTCCACTGCGCGACAGATTAACGGCATTCCGCTCGATTCGGGCACCAACGTTTTTACGGCAACTTATACCACCACGGCCGGATTTGCCAGCACGGAAGCCTTTACGATTACGGTTGGGCCGACTGCGATTACTCCTTATATCGAGGTGAACGGGGGAGCGTGGCAGGCGACGAACAGCGTTACGGTGAATCCTGGCGCCGTGGTGAACCTTGGACCGCAGCCGCAGAGCGGGGGATCGTGGAGTTGGAGCGGGCCGAATGGGTTCACCTCCGTTGCGCGGGAGATCAATAATATTCCGCTAACCTTGCCTTCAAATGTGTTCACGGCTACTTATACGAATCCGGTGGGAGTTACAAGCACGGAGACGTTTACGATTGCGTACGCTGCTACCCCAATTGTTCCTTATATGCAGGACCGGCAGGGGAATGGAGGAGTCTGGCAATCGGTCACCAGTCTTACGGCGAACTATGGCGATACGGTGAATCTTGGGCCGCAGCCGGTGAGCGGGGGAACATGGAGCTGGAGCGGGCCGAATGGATTCACGTCCAGTGCGCGGGAGATCGATGGCGTTCAACTGACTTTGCCGTCGAATGTGTTTACGGTTACTTATACCAATCCTTCCGGAGTTAAGAGCACACAGGCGTTTACGATCAATGTCAACTCCACGCCGATTGTTCCGTATATCCAGGATATTCAGGCGAGCAGGGGGGCCTGGCAGTCAGTGACCAACCTGACGGTGAACTATGGCGATACGGTGAACCTTGGGCCGTGGCCGGTAAACGGAGGTTCATGGAGCTGGACGGGGCCCAATGGATTCAGCTCCAGCGCGCGGGAGATCGACGGCGTTCCGCTGCGATCGGCCTCGAATGTGTATACGGCGAGTTATACAAATCCGGCGGGAGTTACAAGCACGGAGCAATTTACGATCACGGTTGGGGCGACTGCGATTACTCCTTATATTGAAGTGAACGGTGGAGCCTGGCAGGCGGCGAACAGCGTGACGGTGGCTTCGGGGAGCGTGGTGAATCTTGGACCGCAGCCGGCGAGCGGGGGTACGTGGAGCTGGACAGGGCCTGGCGGGTTCGCGTCGGGCGCGCGGGAGATCGATGGCATTCGGCTGAGCGTGGGTACAAATGCTTACGTGGCCACTTATACTAATCCGGCGGGAGTTACGAGCTCGGAGACGTTTACTATTACAGTGGAGTAGGGTGGAACCCACTCGAGGCGAGGGCTTGCGTGGGTTCACCCTGGGCTCCGTTCGGCTCGCCGGCTTACGCCGACTCGCTCAGGGCAGGGGTTGGCGGGAGGGGCCGCGGCGCGAGGTTACCTGCGCCCCGGGTTTTGTGCGCAAGCCTTTTTAAGTCTTCTGCTTCCAAAAGGGCAGGGGTCAAATCCAAAGTTGTATGGAACGATAACCCTGAACCGATTGATGATGCTGGCATGATCCACAGCGGCGTCAGGGCGACAAGGCTCGCCGCGATCCTGGGAACCGTATTGGGCGTGGGGATGCTGGGAACCACGTTCTGTCAGGGGTCGGTTGCAGCGAAGCACGAAACAATCCAGGATCTGAAGGATCTTCCTGTTAACTCGGCAGTTAATCTTACCGGGGTCATCACGTACGTGGATGAGGCGGGTAAGGTGCTGTGGATTCAGGATGCAACCGGGGTTATGCCGATCACGGTGAATCCGCTGCCGCAGGGAGTGCGGGTTGGGGAAGAGGTTGCGGTTCGAGCGGTTACGACGGCGGCTTACGACGAGGCGAAGGGACCTGGAAGCGTAGGACTGGAACGCATCAGGGTACGACTCCTGGGGGTTGCTCCGGGGGCGACGGCGGGTGCGGCTGTTGCGCCGGGAGTGCAGACGCTTCCGGAAAAGCCGGCCGATGCGCCGGCCGATGTCAAGGCCGATGTCAAAGCGCCTGTGTTGCGGGGGAAAAATGGGGGGCGTAGCCGGGATGCCGGAGTTGTGCACGCCCAGGCCGCGGGGGCGCAGGGTGGCAGCAGTCCTGGCAGCCTGAAGGCGGATGGGGTTCGCGAAGGATGGGCGCCAGGCTCGGCTGGAGATCTGACGGTGATGCGGCGAGGCCAGGCTGCGACACCGCCGCCGCTGGGGGTGATGTGGCTGATCCTGGGTGTTCTGACGATGGGGATTTTGGCGGTGCTGGTGCGGCTGAACAGGCTGCGGAAGCAGGTGAGCGCGCAGGAGGCGGAGCTGAAGAGGGCATCGGAGAACACGCAGGCGATCCGGGACCTTTCGCGCTCGATGCTGCAGGTGGCGGCGCAGCGGCCGTTCGATGTGCTGATTCCGGAGCGGGGCAGCGAAGAGATTGTGGAGCTGGTGGATGGTTTCAACGCGATGCTGTTCGAGCTGCAGAAGCGGGACCGGGCGAAGAGGGACGCGGAAGACCGGCTACAGAACATGGCGCTGGTCGACGATCTGACGGGATTGCCGAATCGGCGGCTGCTGGCGGATCGGCTGTCGCACAGCGTATCGAAGGCGCGGCGGGAGAACCGGAAGGTGGCGCTGCTGTATATCGACCTGGACGGGTTCAAGCTGATCAACGACAGCCTGGGGCACGCAGTAGGGGATGTGCTGCTGGGGCAGGTGGCGCAGCGGATGAAATCGCGGTTCCGGCAATCGGATACGCTGGCGCGGATTGGGAGCGACGAGTTCACGCTGATTCTGGATACGGTGCAGTCGAGGGCGGATGCGGAAGCGGCGGCGGAGAGCGCGCTGGAGGTTCTGAAGGAGCCGTTCGAGATCGAGGGGCATTCGATCCGGATGACGGCGAGTATCGGGATCAGTATCTTTCCGGATCATGGAAAAGAGGGCGGCCAGCTGTTGCGGCAGGCGGATTGCGCGATGGTGGCGGCGAAGAGGAACGGGAAAGACCGGATCGTGCAGTTTGGCGACGGGCTGGGCAGCGCGGCGCGGGAGCGTCTGATGCTGGAAGGCGAACTGCGGCGGGCGATCGAAAACGGGGATATTAAGGTTCAGTATCAGCCGGAATTCGATCTGGCGACGAATACGATTGTGCGATTCGAGGCTTTGGCGCGGTGGACGCATCCGACGCTGGGTCCGATTCCACCGCTGAGCTTCATACCGGTTGCGGAGGAGAGCGGGCTGATCATTCCGCTGGGAGCCCACGTGCTGGAGCAGGCGTGCGCGGATGCGATGAGCTGGCAGCGGAGATCGGGCAGGCCGATTCAGGTGGCGGTGAACGTATCCAGCGTGCAGTTTGCGCGGGACACATTTTTGGAAGAAGTGGAAGATACGCTGCGACGGACGGGGCTGAGACCGAGCCTGCTGCAGCTGGAACTGACGGAATCGGCCACGCTGACGGGAGTGGAGCGCGCGGCGGATTTGATCCGTCGGCTGACCGGGAGGGGCATTGGCGTAGCCCTGGACGACTTCGGGACGGGTTATTCGTGCCTGAGCTATCTGCCCAAGCTCTTCCTTGATGCGCTGAAGCTGGACCGGTCGTTTGTGACGGAACTGGCGATGCGGCAGGAAACCCGGCCGTTTGTGCAATCGATCATGTCTATGGCGCACAACCTGCATATGAAGGTGATCGTCGAGGGCATCGAAACGCGCGAGCAGCTGGAGATGATGAAAGCCCTGGGCACGAACGAGGCGCAGGGGTATCTGCTGGGCAGGCCGACATCGAACCCGATGGAACAGATGGCGTGGGGTGCGAGCGCTGCGGCTGCGCCTCGCGACCGCGAAGCGACGGCAATTACTCAGGCGCATTAAAGGCTCGCGCTTTCAGGGCGCCGAGATCCTTCAAATCAGACTTACTTCAATCAGACATTCCTGTGATTTTTTGAAGCGGGGCGGAGGGATTCGAACCCGCGACCCGGTTACGTGCACCAATGCGATTGCGCCTCATGCCGAGGAGCGCTTGACGTCAGGTGTCCAAAGGGGCGTCCGGCAGCACGACGGAACCGGGCCTGAAAGGCCACCTCTCATGATGCCTGTTTCCCCGGCCTGAAGGCCGGGGCTTTTACCGTAGTGCCGCTGTGCGGCACCTTGGCTTCACCCGAGCATCCCTGCACTTCCCTGCCATGCCATGTTGAAGTTTGCAGCGCAAAACTTCGCCGCTGTCTTAAATGTTCCCGATGGAAATGTGCTGGAGGTCGCAGTAAAAACTTAGAGAACCATCCCTCAGGGGCTGAAGCCCGTTTTTCGCCGATGTGTGCGGCACGGCTGAAGCCGTGCCCTTTCAAAGCGGCGCAGGGGCTAAAGCCCGCATCATTCCAAGCCGTGTGCGGCACGAGTAAACTCGTGCCCTGATACAAAAGCGCCTTGTTTCGATATTTTCCGCAAGCTGTGAAGTCGCGCCTTGATACAACAGCGGCTCGTTTCGGCATTTTCCGCAAGCTGTGAAGTCGCGCCTCGACACAACGGCGCCTCGTTTCGGCATTTTCCGCAATCCGTGAAGTCGTGCCTTGAAACAACAGCGCCTCGTTTCGGCATTTTCCGCAAGCTGTGAAGTCGCGCCTTGATACAACAGCGGCTCGTTTCGATATTTTCCGCAATCCGTGAAGTCGCGCCTTGAAACAACAAGGGCTCTAACGGCGTTTTTCTGGGGGTGTGGAGCCGTGCCCCTTCAAACCGCGGGCTCAATCCGAGGGTTGACCCTGCCGCAAAAAAAGGGGCCGAGTGACGATCGAGGAGTTTGCCTGGCTTGCGCTTGCCAGGTTTCTGTTGTTTTCCCAAAGGAAGTGTGCCATACTCCCTGTTGGAAACCAAAATGAAGCAGAAAACCGACGTTTTGCAGGGCACTCTGGCTTTGATGGTGCTCAAGACTCTGGATGTGCTGGGACCTTTGCATGGGTATGGGATCGCTCGGCGGATCGAGCAGATCAGCGGCGATTTGCTGGCTGTGAATCAGGGGACGCTCTATCCGGTACTGCTGAAGCTGGAGCAGGAGGGCGCGGTTGCGTCGGAGTGGGGGGCTTCCGAAAACAACCGGCGGGCGCGGTTTTACCGGCTGACGCGCGAGGGGCGGAAGCAGCTGCAGGCGGAGACCGAGGATTGGGAGCAGACGGCGGCGATTATCGGGCGGTTCTTTGAGGCGAAGGCGGAGGATCTGATATGAGATGGCTGCGGCGGTTCGTGAGGCGTGCGGTGAATCTGGCGACGGGGCGCGTGGATGACGAGCGCCTGCGCGAAGAGATCGAGGAGCACATCGCCCTCGATACGGAGGCGAATCTTCGCGCGGGGATGACGCCGGTGGAGGCGCGGCGGCGGGCGATCCTGAAATTTGGCGGCGTAGGGACGGTTCGCGAGGAGTACCGAGCCGAGCGCGGGCTGCCGTGGATCGAGAATCTGGCGCAGGATGTGCGCTTCAGCGTGCGGGTGCTGCGTAAGTCTCCGGGATTTACGATCGCCGCGGTCCTTACGCTGGCGCTGGCCATAGGCGCTAACTCCGTTGTATTTGGGGTGTTGAATGCGTTGATACTGAAGCCGCTGAATGTGCCTCACGCGGAGAGTCTCTACACGATCGAGCGGGGCGGTTATAAGGACCAGGCGACGTCTTATCCCGACTATCTCGATCTGCGGGACCGCAACCGCACTTTTGAGGCGCTGACGGCTTATATCCTGATTCCGGTGGGAATGGATACGGGGAAGAATCCATCCCAGGCGTGGGGCTACGAGGTTACGGGAAACTACTTCGACGCCATGGGCGTGCAGCCTTTTCTCGGGCGATTCTTTAACGCCGGCGATGAGCATGGGCCGAACAGCGCTCCGTATCTGGTTCTCTCGTGGTCGTATTGGCACAGCCATTTTCAGGACGATCGCGGGGTGGTGGGGCGCGTGGTGCAGGTCAACAAGCATCCATTCACGATCCTGGGGGTAGCGCCGCCTGCGTTCAACGGGACACTGCTTTTCTTCTTTCCGGATTTCTGGGCGCCGATGGTGCAGGAGGAGCAGCTGCAGGGGCGGAGCGTTCTGAACGATCGCGGGCGTCGCACCATTTATATGGTGCTGGGGCATTTGAAGCCGGGAGTGACACAGGCACAGGCGATCGCCGATCTGGACTCGGTTGGGGCATATCTGGAAAAGACATATCCGAAAGACGATGGGTGGATGACGTATTCGCTGGCGCGGCCGAGTCTGGCTGGGGATTTGCTTGGCCCGGGTGTGCGGGGATTTATGACGGGCATGATGCTGCTGGCGGGATTGATTCTGGTGGCGGCGTGCGCTAACCTGGGAAGCTTATTTTCAGCGCGGGCGGCGGATCGCTCGCGGGAGGTGGCCTTGCGGCTGGCGCTGGGGTCGACGCGCAGGCGTATTCTGCGGGCGTTGTTCACCGAGGCTGTGCTGGTTTCGCTCTGCGGCGGGGCTGTTGGGCTCGCAGGCAGCGTGGCGCTGCTGAGGCAGTTGAGCGTGTGGCATCCGGTGCCGCAGTTCCCGATCTATGTGCCGGTGTACGCCGACGCAAAAGTCTACCTGGTGGCCTTGCTGCTGGCGTTGGCAAGCGGGTTTCTGTTTGGAGCGGTGCCGGTTCGGCAGATACTGCGCACTAATCCATACGAGGTGGTGAAGGCAGGATCGGCGGGCATTATCGCGGGGCATGGCGGCCGGCGGTTGGTTCTGCGGGATGTTTTGCTTGTGGCGCAGATTGCGATCTCAGCGGTGCTGGTGACGTTGTCGCTGGTGGCGGTGCGCGGGCTGGCGCGTTCGATGCACGCCAGCTTTGGTTTTGACCCTCGGAATGCGGTGGTTGTCGATACGGACCTGAGTATGGCCGGTTACAGCGGGGATCGAGCGACGGCTATGCAAAAGCGCATGATCGGTGCGATGGAATCGATTCCGGGAGTGAAGTCGGTGGGATTCACCAGTCTGGTTCCGCTCAGCGGTGGCGGATCGACGGAGGATGTGTTCAGCGAGCAGACGACGGAGCTGAAGCCATCGAAGGCGGCAGCGAACGTGGCGGTGTTCAGCGTATCGCCGGAATATTTCAGCGCGGCGGGGACGACGGTGCTGATCGGTAGGGCCTTCTCGTGGCACGACGACAGCGGCGCGCCGCCGGTGGCGGTCATCAACGCAATATTTGCGAGGAAGGTCTTCGGTTCGGTCAGCAATGCGGTGGGCAGGTATTACAAGAGAGACGATGGAACGCGAGTCCAGGTGGCGGGTGTTGTGGAGGACGGCAAGTACTACCAGATGACCGAGGATCCGCGGGCGGCTGAGTTTCTTCCCTTCCTGCAAAGGCCCACCCAGCTAACGGCGCTGGTAGTGCGGTCGGACCGCGATCTGTTGCAACTGGCAACGGAGATGCGGAGCAAGCTGAGCGGCCTCGATTCCGGCCTGCCATTCAACCTGCAGACGTGGAGCGACGGGTTGGGGCTGGCGCTTTTTCCTTCTCGCGTGGCGACGGTGTCGCTGGGGGTGCTGGGGATGATGGGCGCGATGCTGACGATCACCGGAATTTTTGGGATGGCGGCTTATTCGGTGAGCAAGCGGCTGCGGGAGCTGGGGATTCGCATGGCGCTGGGGGCGCAGCGGAGGGAAGTGCTGCGGGTGGCGCTGGGGCGCGCAGTGAAGCTGCTGGCGATTGGGTCTGCGGCGGGGCTGGCGCTGGGCATTCTGGCGAGCCGGGTGCTGGCTTTCATCGTGTACCAGGCGACTCCGCGGGACCCGCTGGTGCTGGCGGGGGTGGTGGTGGCGATGGCGTTGCTGGGAGTTGTGGCTGCGTGGATACCGGCGCAACGGGCGCTGTCGATTGATCCTTTGCGGCTGCTGCGGGAGGAGTAACTGGGCCGGGCCGGCTTGGGGGGTTGCGGTTTGATCAGGGCGAATTTTTTTGGGCTCAGGGCAGGTATTGTGCGGGGATGGATTCGGCTGGGGTTTCCGCGTGCCAGAGGATTTCGACGATGTGCCAGCTCTGGCCGTCGTAGATGGCCTGGATGGAGTTGATGCCGCGGGCGAGGGGCTTGCCGGCGAGGGTGGTGGCGTAGGTGCTCCACAGATGGGCGATGGGGCCGAAGGTCTCGGACTGAAATTTGAGCTGGTGCTCGGTGACGAGGGCGTCGTTGTTTTTGGCGACGGCGGCGATCCAGTCGTCGACGGTGAGGACGTGGGGGCCGGTGGGGCCGACGGGGATGAGGCGGGCGTCGGGGCGGAAGATCTGGCGGAAGCAGGCGCGGTCTTTATTGGCGGGGCCGGAGATGGCCTGGTCGATGGCGGCAATGAGCTGGTCGAGGGTGGCGGTGGTTGGGCAGGCTGCCGGGGTTGGCGCTGGCGCTTGGGCGTGGGTTGCGGAGAGGGCGGCGGAGCAGACCAGGATGAGGGCGAGGCGGCGCATGGTGGGAGTGTAGTGCATCGTTCGGCGCTCAGCGTTCAGCAGAACGGCGGGATTGGGCGGGCGCTACGTGAGAGCAGGGTGGCGGATTGCTGCATTTCTTCGAGGATGGCCATGGTGGCGGCGGCGGGGTCTTTGGCCTGGGTGATGGGGCGACCTATGACGAGGTAGTCGGCGCCGGCGGCGAGGGCTGCGGCGGGAGTGGCGATGCGTTTCTGGTCGGCGGTATCGCTGCCGGCGGGGCGGATGCCGGGGACGACGAGGGTGGCGGAGGGGAATTGGCGGCGGAGGGTGGAGACTTCTTCGGCGCTGGTGACGAATCCGTGGATGCCGCTGGCGGAGGCGGTTTCAGCGAGGCGCAGGACCTGGTCTGCGGGCGAGCGGTCGATGCCGATGGCGGCGAGCTGGCGCTGGTCCATGCTGGTGAGGACGGTGACGGCGAGGAGCTGAGGCGGATTGGGGAGGGAGGCGGCGGCTTCGGCGGCGGCCTGGAGCATGGCGGGGCCGCCCGCGGCGTGGAGGGTGAGGAGCTGCGGGCTGGTGGCGGTGTCCGAGCCTACGGAGCGGATGGCTCCGGCGACGGTGTTGGGGATGTCGTGGAGCTTGAGGTCGAGGAAGACGGAGAAGCCGCGATGGCGGAGTTCGTGGACGATGGGGTTGCCTTCGGCGAGGTAGAGTTCGAGGCCGACTTTGAACCAGGAGCAGGAGTCCTCGAGGCGGTCGACGAGCGCGAGGGCTGGAGGGGCGCTGGGGTAGTCGAGGGCGACGATGAGGCGGGGGGGCACAGGGTACAGGTTACAGGTTACGGGTTACAGGTTACAGGGTGCAGGGTACAGGGTACAGGGTACGGGTTACGGGTTACAGGTTACAGGGTGGAGGGCACAGGGTAGAGGGTGCGGGGTGGAGGGTTGGGGTGCTGGTTGCTGGGTGCTGGTTGCTGGGTGCCGGTTGCTTGTTGTTGGGAGCTGGGAGAGGTCAAAGGCGAAGGGGCGGAGGCGGCACTGGAGTAATCGGAAGGGACGTTCAGAGGTTCGCGATTCCACGAATGGGCGATCCTGTTTCGTCCTGAAGCAGGATGTAATGTCCACGGGACGACCGCCGACGCAGAAGGCAGAGTCATGAATCCGAGGCCAACACCGTGAAGCCGAGCGACACCGTAATCGAGTCACGCCTGGGAGGTATTCGAACGGCCAACCGATCCACGCACGGTCATGTGGCGGTGGGAGCGCCCGACATCCGGCCGAGTTCGCCGCACTATATTCTTGAAGACAAGACGGAGGCAGCTGCGCGGATGCCGGGCTGGAGTGCGCAGAAGGACGAGAAGCAGGCCGCCGGGGCGCCCGCAGTCACGCCGGAGCATCGGCCACGCACAGTGGCTGAACTGGGGATTCGGCGAGCGATTATCGAAGATCTGACGATGAAGTCGCTGTACCTGTGCGGGGCGCTGTCGATGCGCGACCTGGGCGCGCAGATGCATGTGAGCGTGAACGTGGCCGATGAGATCGTGGCGCGGCTGAGGACGGATCAGCTGTGCCAGGTAACGGGCATGGCGGGCAACATGCTGACGGTGGTGCTGACCGAACAGGGGAGAAAACGGGCGATCGAGGTGCTTGCGCAGGGGCAGTACACGGGGGCGGCGCCGGTGTCGCTCGAGAACTACGTGGTGCAGGTCAAGAAGCAGAGCGTTCGGAAGATGGTGGTGCGGAAGGCGGACGTGGAACGAGCGTTTCGCGATCTGGTGATGGACACCCGGGTCTTGGGGCAGATTGGGACGGGGCTGAATTCGGGGGCGTCGATATTTGTTCACGGGCCGGCGGGAGTGGGAAAGACCCTGATAGCGGAGACGATGTCGAGGGTGCTGGCCCAGGACAACGTGTGGGTTCCGCATGCGGTGGAGGTGGATGGGCAGATCATCACGGTCTACGATCCGATGATTCACAAGCGGGTGACAGGGCCAGAGACGGAGAACTGCGACGACCGGTGGGTGCGGTGCGAGCGTCCGTCGGTGCTGGTGGGCGGGGAACTGACGATCGAGATGCTGGACCTGCAATACAACCAGGCGGCAAAGTTCTACAGCGGGCCGGTGCAGATGAAGGCGAACAACGGAGTGCTGATCCTGGACGATTTCGGGAGGCAGCGAGTACGGCCGGAGGAGCTGCTGAACCGGTGGGTGGTGCCGCTGGATCGGGGGATCGATTTTCTTTCGATGGCGGGGGGGCGGAAGATCGAGATTCCGTTTGAGATGCTGGTGGTGTTCTCGACGAATATGGATCCGGCGGATCTGGTGGACGCCGCGTTTCTGCGGAGAATGCAGACGAAGATTCGTGTGGATTCGGCAACGAACGATCAGTTCAGGCGGATTTTTTACGCTGTGGCGGACCGGCGTTCGCTGGCGGTGGACGATGAGACGATCGACGAGCTGATCGTGACGATCCGCGAGCGGCTCAACCAGGAATTGCGGGCGTGCCAGCCTCGGGACCTGATCAATCAGGTTTGCTGGGCGGCGCAGTACGAGGGCCGGGAGCCGATTCTGGATCGCGAGTCGCTGATGGTGGCGGTGGAAGCCTATTTTCTGAAGCAGGGATAATCGGGCGAAAGACCTGTCAGCGAAAGACGTTCAGCGAAAGACTTTCAGCGAAAGACTGTTAGCGAAAAACCTGTCAGCGAAAGACGTTCAGCGAAAGACTGTTAGCGAAAGACGTTCAGCGAAAGACTGTTAGCGAAAGACGTTCAGCGAAAGACTGTTAGCGAAAACCCTGTCAGCGAAATACCTTTAGCAAAAGACTATTAGCGAGGCGGGTGTCAGCGAGACGACTGTCGGCGACGAGAATAGGGCGAGTTCTCGCAGCAGCTGTGAGCGGCGAACCGAGTAGAATCGGCATTCGATGTTCAGATTGCGCGCATCCGGTCCGCGATTCAGCCTTTTATGTTTTGGATTTGTGGTGTGCGGCGCCGTGACGGTGCTGCCGGGGCCGCTGTTGCCGGTGATGGCGGCCCGGTGGGGGCTGCGCGATGTGCAGTCGGGCGCGTTTTTCGCGGCAGAGTTTGCGGCTTCGACGGTGGGGGCGATCTTCTCTCCGCATTGGCTGCGGCGAAATCTTCCCCTGGGCTATGCAGCCATGACGGCCGGCGTGCTGCTGCTGACGGTTGCTGGAGAGACGTCACGCGCCTCGGGCCACGAGCTCGCGCTGGCGGCGTTTGCGCTGATTGGCCTGGGGACGGGACTTTCAGTGACGGCGACGAACCTGAGCGTTGGAATGATGGAGGAAGATGCCGCGCAGCCGAGTGAGAGGGCGCGGAGAATTTCGATTGTTAATTTGTGGTGGGGGATTGGGGCGGTGGCCTGCCCATGGATGGTTGCGGCCGCGGAGCGCGGCGGATATTTGCGGGGATTGCTGCTAATTGCGGCGATGGGGACGGTGGCGATGTTCATTGGATTGTCGCCGTTGTTGCGGAGCGCGGGAGGAGCCGGGATCTCGCCACGAGGGGCGCTGGCGACGGACGCGAGGCCGCTGGTGTTTTTCGCGGCGTTTCTGTCTCTTTATGTGGGCGTAGAGACGGTGGTGGGGGGATGGATCACGACTTACGCGCACCGCTTCGGCGGAATGACGCTGGCGCACGCGAGCCTGACGGTGTCGCTCTACTGGATGGCGCTGCTGGCGGGGCGATGGCTGGGGTCGATGGTGCTGAAGACGGCGCCGGAGCGCACGGTGCTGGTTCCTGGACTGTGTCTGGCGCTGCTTGCTGTTGCAACATTGGTGGCTCCGCATTCGACCTGGGCAATATTGGTGGCGGTTGCGATTGCGGGCGCGGGTTTCGGGCCGGTGTTCCCGATTGGCATCTCTCGCATGCTGGCGAAGGTGAAAGACCATCGCAATACGGGGTGGGTGTTCGCGATGTGTGCGAGCGGGGGCGCGGTGCTGCCGTGGGTGACCGGGCTGGTGGCTACGCGGAGCGGATCGCTGCGGATTGGGTTCGCGGTGCCGGTGGCGGCGCTGGCGGCAATTCTGCTGCTGGCTGTGGGGGAGAATGCCGTGCTGGCCGGGCAGAGAGCAGGGCTTAGAGAGCAGAGTTCAGAGGTCAGGAAAAAACCGGAACTCGGGCCCGATTGAGATTCTTACCGGACGCTGCGCGACCGATTCTCCTCCCTTCGGTCGGAGGGTCCTTCGACTGCGCGGGGAAATGAAATTCTCGGTGGGATTCCTGGTTGGGGCGCTCCGTTCAGGATGACAATTTGTTCAGAGCTTCTCGTAAAATTCGCAGGCCGAGCAGGAGATGTAGACGCCACCGGGGATGCCGCGTTCGCGGTCCTTCACGCGCTTAACGATGCGAGTAGGCTTGGCGCACTTTGGGCAGTCGGTGCTCTTGGTGGTGTCCATCACTTTTTTGCGGTCGCCGGTTTTGGCAATCTTGGCCATGGTAGTGCTCCTGGATATCAGTTCGCTCCCGGATTTGCGGGCGCGGGGCGTCGTGAGCTTCGCGGGAATTCACCTGATGTGTGCAGGGAAAAGTCGGAAGAACACCGGGACGCGCTACGAACAATTTTACATGAGGATGGAAAAAGTCTTCTCGGCATCCTTCTTCCGCGACTCACGACGGTTCTGACCCATCTGAACGATCGCGTGATTCACGAAGAATTCACTGCATCATCGAGGGCGGTCAACCTTCGCAGCGCAGGATGGGCTTTTCTGAGAAAACCGATATTCAGCCCTCCCCCGACAAAGAAAAACGATGCGCACCTCAAGACGTTTCAACATCTCGATACTGCTCGTTGCCACATTTTCCGCTTGCGCCAGCGGGGCGCAGACGACGGCCAACTTCTCCGGCGCCTGGAAACAAAGCAACGAGCGATGCGTTCCGAAGCGGAGCGGAGAGGTCACGCTCCACATCGACCATCGCGATCCGGAGCTAATTGTCGAAACCTCAATCCTTCGCGGCTCGGCTGCCCCTCGCCACGCAACACAGCATTACACAACGAATGGTATGGAGTCCGTTTCCACTGGCGCAGACGGAGACGAGTTTCATACCTCCATCGTCTGGAATGGGCGCAGCCTGGTATTTTCTGTCGAGGAGCACGAGGATTGGCGAATTATCCGCACCAAAGAAACATGGACGCTGATCGAAGACGGAGCGGCGCTGGAACGAATTCGCGAGCGTCTGGATGGCGGTGAAAAGCAGACTCTTATTTACCAGCGTCAATTCTGAAATCGGGCGCTGAACGAGTCGCCGCGGTCCTCGGCACGCCGGCTTTCAACTACAGTCCTGTCATTGCGCCGCCGGGGCGGGCAGGTGGAGGGTGACTCGAGTGCCCTGCCCGATCTGGCTTGCAATCTCCGCGTGACCGCCGTGCAAGAGCGCGATGCTCTGCACGATCGCCAGCCCCAGGCCGGTACCTCCTGCATCCCTGGACCGCGAAGAATCGACCCGGAAGAAGCGATCGAAGACCCGCGGCAGGGCTTCGGCAGGGATGCCGGAGCCTGTGTCGGAGACCTCAATGGAAATCGCGGAGGCATCGGCCCTGGTGCCCAGCATGACGGCTCCGCCGGGGGGCGTGTGGGCCAGGGCATTGGTGACGAGGTTGCCCACGGCTCTTTGCAGAAGGCTGCGGTCAAGGACTGCAACCACCGGTTCGGCGATCATGGTGGTGAGCTCGACACCGCCGTCCGCCGCAGTGGCTTCGTAATATTCCCGCACGTTGCCCAGCAGTTCACCCACATCCACGCGCTCGCGGCGCAAATGCGTCAACGGGCTCTCGGCGCGCGACAGAAACAGAAGGTCGCCGATCAGATCCGAAAGGCGCACCGCTTCTTCGAGGCAGGAGCCGATCACTTCGCGATACTCGTGGGCCGAGCGAGCGCGCGCCAGGGCCACTTCCGCTTCGCCGCGAATATTGTTCACCGGCGTGCGCAGATCGTGCGCAATATCGGCGGAAAACCTTGAAATACGCTCGAACGACTCCTCGAGGCGATCGAGCATCTGGTTGAAGGTGCTGGCGAGGGACGCCAGCTCCGATGGATATCCCTCGGAATGGATGCGCTCCCGCAGGTTCGTGGAGCTAATGTGGCGCGCGGTCGTCGCCATTTCTTCCACCGGACGTATGCCGCGCCGTGCGATCTGGTACCCGACCATCGGAAAAATGACGCCCGTGGATAACAGGATGGCCCAGAACCAGAAGCGGTAGCGCGCCAACAGCGCCTCTTTTTGCGAAACATCGATCGCGATCTCCAGAGTGTCGGTCTGCGTTGCAGGCGAACCGACTGGCGCCTGCACGATGGTTACGCGAAACGGATGGCTAAGTCTGCCCCTGACGTGAAGGGTTCGATCCGGATGGCTTCGAGTCTGACGCTCCAATTGGGGCAGATCGAGTTGATCGGCCATTCCTGGAGTCATAAGAAGCTGGTGGCCGCGGCTATCCAGCACACGGATGTAGAAGTGCTCATATTGCCGTGCAGCCGACTCCAGTTCCACTTCCTCTCGGAGGCCATCCTCGTCGCCGGGCCGGTCTCGCAACATTGTGCGCAGCACGTGCACCTTGTCCGCGAGGAAAAAATCGGTGCTCTTCTCCAGTTCCCTCGCCAGCACAAGGTAGAGGATGACGATGGCGGAGGAGACAAGGCACAAGCCTGCGAGCGCATAGCCGGCTGTCAGCCGGAAGGCCAGAGTTCCCCATAAGCGCGAGAAAGGCGACAGGCTACGGTTCGGCTTCGAGGACATATCCGGCGCCCCGCACAGTGTGGATCAATTTGTGCTCGAAAGGATCGTCCACCTTGCTGCGCAGCCTGCGAACATTGACGTCCACAACGTTCGTGTCGCTGTCGAAGTTCATGTCCCAAACCGATTCGGCAATCAGGGTACGCGACAGCACCTCACCGGGGCGGCGGGCCAGCAGAGACAGGAGCAGGAACTCTTTCGAAGTCAGCTCGAGGCGCAGACCGGCGCGCGTGGCGCGATGACGCAATAAATCGATTTCAAGGTCTGCGAGGCGAAGCGTCTCCTGGGTGCGCGCGGGCCCACGGCGCAAGAGCGATCGAACCCGAGCGAGCAATTCAGAAAATGCGAAGGGTTTCACGAGATAGTCGTCGGCGCCCAGTTCAAACCCTCGCACGCGCTCGTGTACAGCATCGCGCGCGGTCAGATAGAGGACCAGGCCGCGGAAGCCCCCCTGGCGCAGGCGAGAGAGAACCTGCCAGCCATCCAGACCCGGGAGCATCACGTCAAGAATGATGAGGTCGAACTGCAGTTCCTGGGCAAGGTGCAATCCATTCAAGCCGTCTCCCGCGACATTGACGACGAAACCCGCCTCCCCCAGCCCCTTCTTCAGGAACCTGGCGGTCTTGGTCTCATCTTCGATAATCAGAATTCTCATGAATGGTCCACCTGGGAAGGGAATTTCGCGGCGAGGAGGGTGATGGGAGAGGAGATTTCGCCAATCTCTATGAGGGTCTGAGGTTGGATAGGGAACATCATCGCCAGGCCGAAGACAGTAAAGTTGTGCCGACGCTGAAGGTCAGGCATAGAAATCCAAACTTCAATTTGAGTCGCCCCTTGTTGCAGCACGTTGAAGCGGGTGTGGATTTGGGATGAAAAATCCCAATGAGCTGCCATGGTGAGAGCCTGCTCAAGACAAATCGCCAGCTGGGGGGAAGCTTTTCATCGTTGTTCTCGCTTTTTATCGTTTGTTCTCAAGTTGGACCGCGGAATCGCCGCCGATCGGCCTGGAAACAGTTCCGCAGAGTAAACTGGACCGCGCGTCGCAACGACCTTCGAACTGGAGGCGGACCTGGTGATCCATAGACGGGACTTCGTGAAAGCCAGTGCTGCCGCAGGCCTCGGTAAAAGGATGATCTGGGTGAACGGCAACGCGGTCGGTCGCCACTGGCTCATCGCGGCGAGCGACCCAGTTGGCTGGCTGCGCGCCTCCAACCAGATCGTTATCTTTGAGGAACAGGCAGCCTCGCCATTGACTGTGCAACTGGAAATGCGAACGTAAGACAAGTCAGCCGTTGTTGATCTAGTCGGTCACCTGACGCCGAAGAAAGGTAGTATGCAGATCTCGATGGCAAAATACGCAAGGAATCATGGGCTGATTCTGGTGATCCTCACCCTGATTGCGAGCGCAGGCAGCGTGCGGGGAGCCCACGCGCAGAGCCCGGCGGAGCCCGGTGAAAAACAAAAGGTCATCTTCGATACCGACATTGGAGACGACATCGACGACGCCTTTGCACTCGCGCTCGCGGTCTCCAGCCCAAAGCTCGAGGTGATGGGTGTAACCACAGCCTGGGGCGATACCGATCTGCGCGCACGGCTGACTGCGCGTCTGCTTCGCGCCATGGGTCACGCGGAAATCGCAGTCACTGCGGGTCCGAAGACGCACGCCTCGTCCACGTTTTCGCAAGCGCGGTGGGCTGAGGCCGAACCCGAGCCCGCAAATGGCTGGCCCGACGCAACAAGCTTCACCCTCGACGCCATCCGCCGCAACCCAGGCCAGATTACCCTGATCGCGGTTTCGCCCTTCAGCAACATCGGCGCGCTCATCGACAAGGATCCTGGCACTTTCCGCAAGCTGAAGAGGGTCGTCCTCATGGGCGGCTCCATCCGTCGCGGTTACGGCGACCTCGGCTACCTGCCCAACCGAGGCCCCCAACCCGAATACAACATCATGATGGATATCGCCTCCTCGCGAAAGCTCTTCGCCTCAGGCGTTCCGCTCTACGTCATGCCACTCGACTCCACGCAGCTCAAGCTCGACGAAACGCTGCGCGATACCCTCTTCAGCCAGGGCACGCCCACCACTGACGCTCTGCTCTCGCTGTATGCCGAGTGGAGCGCATCGACCGGCAACGCGACGCCGACGCTCTTCGATGCCATGGCCGTTGCCGCTGCCATCGATCCCACGCTCTGCCCCACGCAGCGCATGCACATCGAAATCGACGACAAGGGATTCACCAGGCCGACCGCAGGTCCACCCAACGCCAACGTGTGCCTCGATTCCGACTCCGACCGCTTCTTCCACTTCGACATTCCGGCGATTCTGAATCCGGCCAAACCCTAAGCGATGACGGCAGTCCCAGCACCCAACAAGTTCGACCTCACAGGCCGTGTGGCCCTCGTTATCGGAGGCACATCCGGCATCGGCCGCGCCATCGCTATCGGCCTCGCTGAAGCTGGAGCCAACGTCGTCGCAAGCTCGCGGCGAAGCAGCGAAGTCGCCGCCGTCGCCCAGGAGATCCGAGCAACAGGCCGCCGCTCGCTCGAAGTGTGCGCCGATGTGCTCGACCGCGGTTCACTCGAAAATCTCCACGCTCAAACAATCGCCGCTTTCAACAAAGTCGACATCCTTGTCAACGCCGCCGGAACTACCAAACGCATCTCCACCCTCGAATGTTCCGAAGAAGACTGGAGCAGGATTCTCGAAACCAATCTCACGGGCGTCTTTCGCGCCTGCCAGATCGTCGCGCCCGGCATGGTGCGCCAGGGCTGGGGCAGAATCATCAACATCGCATCACTCGCTACATTCGTCGCTTTTCACGAAGTCGCAGCTTACGGCGCCAGCAAAGCGGGCCTCGGCGCGCTCACTAAATCGCTGGCCGTCGAACTCGCCCGTCACGGCGTCTGCGTCAACGCCATCGCCCCCGGCTTTTTCCCAACCGCTCTCAATCGGGAGCTTCTCGACAAAACGCCGCGCGGCCGCGAAGTCCTCATGCGCACGCCGATCGGGCGCTACGGCCGCCTCGAAGAACTGGTCGGCGCCGCGGTTTTTCTCGCCTCCGAAAGCGCATCCTTCATCACCGGCCAAATCCTGGCCGTCGATGGAGGCTACCTCGCCAGCGGCGTCAATCAATAATCATGAATGGAATGCATGCGCGCCGATTCCGCTCCCTCCTTACGTTGACCCTCATTTCCTGTGCGACGCTGCGCGCAGAAGACGGCTCGCAGGCGTGGCTCCGCTACGCCCCACCATCCCCCCCCGCAATCGCCGCCGCACAACGCGAAATGCCCGCAGTCATCGTCACCCTCGACCCATCCCTCGTGGCCGCCAGCGCGGAAGCCGAAATCCGGCGTGGCGTGCAATCCATGCTGGGCCGAATCCTCCGCGTCGAAGTAAAAATCCCCAACGCAGACGCATGGATCCTCGGAACCACAGACGAACTGCGCGAAGCCTTTCCGGACTACCGCGCCCCCTCGCTCGGTCCCGAGGGCTTTGCTCTTACCGTGCTCGCCGAACACGGCCACCACCACTGGCTCATCGCCGGCGCCGACGCACGTGGCATTCTCTACGGTTCGTTCCGCACGCTCTCAGGCATCGCTCGCGGCGAGTCCTTCGCTGACATTTCCGGCAGCGACGCGCCCGCTGCGCCCATCCGCTGGATCAACCAATGGGACAACCTCGACGGCGCCATCGAACGCGGCTACACGGGTCGATCCATCTTTTTCGACAACGGTTCCGTCCGCACCGACCTCACCCGCGCCGGTGCGTACGCCCGCCTGCTGGCATCGGTCGGTATCAACGGGTGCACCATCAACAACGTCAACGCCGATCCGCACCTCCTCCAGCCCGAAATGATTCGCGCCGTAGCCCGCATTGCCGACGCCTTTCGCCCGTGGGGCGTGCGTCTTTCGATGTCGGTCGCCATTAACAGCCCGCAGGTTATCGGCGGCCTCGACACATTCGACCCCGGCGATGCGAAAGTCGCCGCGTGGTGGCGCGACAAGGTCGACGAGATTTACGCAGCCATTCCCGACTTCGCCGGCTTCGTGGTTAAGGCGGATTCCGAAGGAGAGCCCGGCCCATCGCGATACGGCCGCACCCCCGCCGATGCCGCGAACATGCTCGCCCGCGCACTCCAGCCGCATGGCGGTGTCGTCCTCTACCGCGCCTTCGTCTACAACCACCATCTCGACTGGAACGACCCGAAAGCAGATCGCGCCCGTGCCGCATACGATATCTTCCACCCGCTCGACGGCCAGTTTGCCGGCAACGTAATCGTCCAGATCAAGAATGGCCCCATCGACTTTCAGGTCCGTGAGCCCGTCTCGCCGCTGTTTGCGGGTCTGCGCAAAACCAACGAGGCCTTCGAGCTTCAGATCACGCAGGAATACATGGGCCAGCAGCGTCACCTTGTCTTCCTCCCAACCCAGTGGAAGAGTTACTTCGACTTCGATCTGCGCGTCGACAATCGCTCGACTCCGTTGAAAGACATTGTCGACGGCAAGACCTTCCACCGCCCGCTCGTCGGATACGTCGGCGTCGCCAACGTCGGCCTCGACACCAACTGGCTCGCCCACCCGCTAGCCATGGCGAATCTATACGGATTTGCCCGCCTCTCCTGGAATCCGAACACCTCGGCCGAGACCATCGCCGAAGACTGGACCCGCCTCACCTTCGGCAACGATGCGAAAGTCGTGAGCACCATCACCCACATGCTGCTCTCTTCATGGCCCATCTATGAGGACTACACCGGCCCGCTTGGCCTTCAGACTCTCACCAATATCACCGGCCCGCATTACGGTCCCGCCCCGCAGTCCCAGGAAAACAACGGCTGGGGCCAGTGGATTCGCGCCGACCACAACGGCGTCGGCATGGATCGCACCGTCGCCACCGGCACCGGCTTCGTCGGCCAATATCCGCCGCAGGTCGCCGCCATGTTCACCTCGCTCAAAACCTGCCCGGACACGCTGCTCCTTTTCATGCATCACTTGCCGTACACGTACAGGCTGCACACCGGCAAGACCGTCATTCAGACCATTTACGATCTCCACTACCAGGGCGCAGAGGCGGCTGCAGGCCTCGTCCAACAATGGCAAACCCTGCATCGCCTCATCGACTCCGACCGCTACAACCAGACCCTCACCCTGCTTGAATACCAGGCCGGCCACGCCATCGTCTGGCGCGACGCCATCAACCGATGGTTCGAAAAAATCTCCGGCATCCCCGACGATCGCCATCGCATCGACCACGACCCCAACCGCATCACCGCTGCGCAAATGCTGCTCGATGGCTACACGCCCGTCGATGTCACGCCGTGGGAGACTGCTTCCGGCGGCAAAGCCTATGCGTGCAAAGATCGCTCCGCCTGTATGGCGGCAGCGCATCTTGATCGTCCCGCGGGACTCTACGATGTCGCCGTACAGTACTTCGATTACCGCCAGGGAGCATCCACATTTCAGCTGCTTCTCAACCAGAAGCAGATCGCCACATGGACCGCGAACAATACCCTACCCGGACAAGCGCCCAACGGAGATACATCCACACGCTACACTTTGCATGGCGTCAAATTGCAACCCGGAGACATACTCACCATCGAAGGTCATCCGGACGATGGCGAGCCCGCGCCCATCGACTATATGGAGTTCGTGCCCGAGTCCCCCGCGCCTGCGCCCCAAACCCAGCCATGAAGATCGCCAACGCCTCCGTCAACATCTGCTCCCCAGGCCGCAATTTCGTCACCTTGAAAATCGAGACCGACGAAGGCATCTATGGCCTCGGCGACGCAACCCTCAATGGACGCGAGCTCGCCGTCGCCAGCTATCTCAGCGACCACCTCATTCCGTGCATCCTGAACCGCGACCCCTTCCAGACCGAAGACATCTGGCAGTACCTCTATCGCGGCGCCTACTGGCGTCGCGGCCCGGTCACCATGTCCGCCATCGCCGCCGTCGACATGGCCCTCTGGGACATCAAAGGCAAAGCGCTCAACACACCCGTCTATAACCTGCTCGGCGGCCGTTGCCGCGACGGTGTCCTTGTCTACGCGCACGCCAACGGCAACGGCATCGAAGAGGCGTGCGAAGACGTAGCTCGCCACATCGCGATGGGCTATCGCGCCATCCGCGTGCAGAGCGGCATTCCCGGCCTCGACGCCACCTACGGCGTTCCCAACGGCGCTCAACCCTACGAGCCAGCGGAGCGCGGCCTCCCCTCCGAGAGCCGCTGGTCCACCGAGAAATATCTCAACCACGTCCCCAAACTATTCGCCCGCGTTCGCGAGCAGTTCGGCGACGATCTGCACCTGCTGCACGATTGCCATCATCGCCTCAGCCCCACTGAAGCCGCTCGTCTCGGCAAGGAACTCGAGCCGTTCCATCTCTTCTGGATGGAGGACCCCGTCCCCGCGGAATTTCAGGAAGGCTTTCGCGTCATTCGCGAGCACACCACGACGCCGATCGCTACCGGCGAAGTCCTGAACTCCATCTGGGACGTCCACGATCTCATCCGCAACCAGTGGATCGACTACGCTCGCCTCACCCTTACCCACGCCGGCGGATTCACGGCTCTTAAAAAAATCGCCGACTTCGCTGCCCTCTATCACGTCCGCACCGGATGCCACGGCGCCACCGACCTCTCCCCCGTCTGCATGGCGGCCGCGCTGCATTTCGACCTCGCCATTCACAACTTCGGCATCCAGGAACACATGCCGCACAGCCCGGAGACCGACGCGGTCTTCCCCCACAGCTATCGCTACGAGAATGGGTATATGCATCCCGGCGACGCCCCCGGCCTCGGCGTCGATCTCGACGAGAAGCTCGCCGCGCAGCATCCCTGGCAACGCGCCTACCTGCCAACACTGCGCAAACTCGACGGAACCGTTTGGGATTGGTGACCTCTTGCCCCACCCAAGGCCGCGATATGAGAAGATTCTTTCCGCCCATCAAAGGAGTCCTGCCGTGTTCGTGAATCGGAAGCGCTTTCGTGTGACCTCGACCCTTATCCTCTGCGCCGGAATTGTCCCGGCAATCTTCGCCCAATCCGCTGCGAACCCACAGTCGGCCAGCCAAATCTGGTCCGACCCATCGCAGCCCCTCGACAAGCGCGTCGACGCCCTCGTCTCCGCGATGACCCTCGAAGAAAAAGTCTCGCAGATGGAAAACCACGCCGCCGCCATTCCCCGCCTCGGCGTTCCTGAATACGACTACTGGAGCGAAGGCCTGCACGGCATCGCCCGCTCCGGCTACGCGACCCTGTTTCCCCAGGCCATTGGCCTGGCCGCCACCTGGGACACCGACCTGCAGCGTCAGGTCGGGACCGTGGTCTCGACGGAAGCTCGCGCCAAATACAACCAGGCCATGCGCGACAACCTCCACAGCATCTTCTTCGGCCTCACCATCTGGTCGCCCAACATCAACATCTTCCGCGATCCCCGCTGGGGCCGCGGCCAGGAGACGTACGGCGAAGATCCGTTCCTTACCAGCCGCATGGGCGTAGCCTTCGTCAACGGCCTGCAGGGCGATGACCCAAAGTATTTCCGCACCATCGCGACCCCAAAGCATTTCGCCGTGCACAGCGGTCCCGAGTCGCAACGCCACGAATTCAACGTCGACGCCACCCCGCACGATCTTGAGGACACCTACACCCCCGCCTTCCGCGCCACCATCACCGAAAGCCACGCCGACTCCGCCATGTGCGCCTACAACGCCATCGACGGCGTTCCCGCCTGCGCCAACACCATGCTGCTTGAGCAGCACCTTCGCAAGGACTGGAACTTTCAGGGCTTCGTCACCTCTGACTGCGGCGCCATCAGCGATTTCTATTCCGCCCACGGTCATCACTTCTCGCCAGACGCCGCGCACGCCAGCGCCATCGCCGTGAAGGCCGGCACCGATACCAGCTGCGGCGACGAGTACAAATCCCTGGTCCAGGCCGTCCACGACGGCCTCATCGCCGAATCCGACATCGACCAGGCCGTCCGCCGTCTCTTCACGGCGCGCTTCCGCCTCGGCATCTTCGACCCGCCAGCCGAGGTTAGATACGCACAGCTTCCGTATTCAGAAGTCGACTCTGCCGAGCATCGCGCGCTCGCGCTCAAGACCGCGCACGAAGCCATCGTCCTGCTCAAAAACGGCGGCGCTCTGCCGCTCAAGCCCAGCCTCAAACGCATCGCCGTCATCGGACCGAACGCTGCATCGCTTCCCGCGATTGAAGGCAACTACAACGCGATCCCGTCGCAACCATCCCTGCCCATCGACGGCATCGAAGAAGCGCTGCGCGGCAAAGCCACCGTCGCCTACGCCCAAGGATCAGGCTACGTCGAGGAACTTCCGGTTGTGGTTCCCCGCACCGCGTTGCATCCCGCGGCGACCTCCAAAGAACAAGGCCTCAAAGGCGAATATTTCGACAATTCCACCTTTTCCGGGACACCCGCCGTCACGCGCATCGACAAGCAGATCGACTTTGACTGGGACGCCGCCAGTCCCGCTCCCAAAGTCCCCCGCACCAACTACAGCGTCCGCTGGACTGGGTTCTTCACCGCGCCCGCCCCGGGCAAGTATGAGCTCTCGGTGCACACGGCTGACTGCTGGGACTGCGGCGACAAATTCAGCGCAGGACTCTGGTTCGATGGCAAACAGGTCATCGCGAAACAGGGTCGCCACCAGCCTGGTTCCTTGGCCGTCGATATCGCCGACACCCATCCCCACCCCATCCGCATCGAGTACACATTCAACGTGCCGCTCTTCGGAGCAGGTGTCACCTTTGAATGGCGCGCTCCCGCCCAGGTCCTGCGCGACGAAGCCGTCCAAGCCGCGAAGGAATCCGACATGGTAATTGCCTTCGTCGGCATCTCCCCCAATCTCGAAGGCGAAGAGATGCCCGTACACATCGAAGGCTTCGCCGGCGGCGACCGCACCAACCTTGACCTTCCCAGGACCCAGCAGGATCTCCTCGAAGCAGTAGCCGCAACCGGTAAACCCGTCGTCGTCGTCCTGATGAGCGGCAGCGCCATTGCCATGAACTGGGCGAACGACCACGCCGCCGCACTCCTCGAGGCCTGGTATCCAGGCGAAGCCGGGGGCGAGGCCATTGCCGACGTGCTCACCGGCAAAGCGAACCCTTCCGGCCGCCTGCCCATTACCTTCTACGCCTCCGACGATCAGCTCCCACCCTTCACCGACTACAGCATGAAGAACCGCACCTATCGTTACTTCCCCGGCGACCCTCTTTACCGCTTTGGCTATGGCCTGAGTTACTCGACGTTTCGCTATTCGGATCTGAAGCTGTCGACGGAGTCACTCCAGGCAGGCGAGCCGTTGACCGCCGATGTCAGGCTGACTAACTCGGGTGATCGCGCGGGCGATGAAGTAGCCGAGCTCTACCTGATCCCGCCGTCGGGAAGCGGCTACCCGCTGCGCAGCCTTGAGGGATTCGAGCGCGTGCATCTTGCGCCGCACGCGAGCGCCGTCGTCCACTTCAGGCTCGACGCCCGGGAACTCAGCGAAGTAGACGACAGCGGCATCCGCGCCGTCCGCGCGGGCGACTACCAGGTCTTTGTGGGAGGCACTTCACCGGCTGCGGACGGGAGCAGGGGCGGCGTTTCCGCAAAGCTCGCGATTACAGGCTCAAAAGATTTGCCGGAGTAACGTGGACCGGCTCACTGGGGTTGTCGATAGATAACACGTTCGGCCTGCGGCCAATTGAACGACAGACTCCCAAGGCGAGAGAGCACGTCTTCCGAACCGGGAGTGCTCATTCAAGTGGAATTTCCACTTCGGTATAGCTGTCCGGTATGGCTGCGTTCACCACGGCGGCGACACGTTTAAGGTGCAATCTGACATGCGACCATTTCGTGGTGCCGGTCAAGACAACAAGGGCTATTCTTCGCCCGGCAAGGTTCTGCTTATAGCGGATTCTTCTGTCGGTCGTCAGGAAGAGGTCGAATGCCGCTTCCTCGGCGGATTTCAGCAAGGCGCCGTTGCTGAGCTTGTCCCAACCTCTGGATTGGGCTGTGACGATCATGTGACCGGGAAGGGAGTTGGCGAGGCCCTTTGGCGTTCCGTGGTCAAAGAGGATGAGCATCGACCGGCACAGGGTGTTGCTACGCTAAGGTGTTGAGGCTTTGGGCTACGAAATCCAGCACAGCCGCGATCTGCTCCCGCGTCACGTCGAATTGTTCCATCACTTCCTCGACGCTCAAATCCTCGAGGTTCTCGATGACGGTTGCAACAGGCAAGCGGGTATCCCGAAACACCCAGGCGCCGCTGACCTTGCCGGGGATGCTCTCCACCGCGGGGCATTGTGACCAATCAAGAGATTGCAAGATGCGTGCTCCTTTTTTCAGAATACCCTGAAACCCGTGCCGGATCGCCGTAACAGGCGAAGCAGGCATCGAGAGGAAGTGGCTTTCAAATCTGCGGGCGGATCCTCAGCCCGCTGAAGCATGCCTGCTCCGCAGAGCATTGCGGAGCAGCGCCAGCTTGGCTTCGGAGTCGGGATCGGAATGCAGACGCTCCCAGGTTGCCTGCACGAGAGCCACAAGGATTCCGGCAAAAAAACCAACCAGCGTTGCCACAATCACGATGAGTCCCCGCTTCGGAAACGATTTGCGATCCGGCGGAAGCGCGGGATCGACCACCTGAACCAGCGCGCCCTCTTTTGCCTCATCGAGCTTGGCGATCTCGAACTGCCGCGCCAGAATGTCGAAGATCGTCTCGTAATATTTCACGTCGCGGAGCTTGCGCACATATTCAAGCCCCGCTTCGGGGACCTTCCCTTTGGGAACAATCAGCGAGTTGGCGCTGTCCTCGGACCCGCCCAGTTTGGCCAGCTGGGCGCGCAGACTCTCCAGCTCCTGCTGCGCTTCCACCACCTGCGCGTTCTCGCCCGTGGCGTAGGTCTGCATCGCCTGGATCTGAACCTCTTTTGCGGCAACCTGGGCCCGGAGGTTCGCCGCGGACTCGATCAGCGCGCGCGCCTGGCTGTCCAGCTGGATCAGGCCTGTGGATTGCTCGGTGCGCTTCAGCGCCTCCTCCGCATTGGCCAGATTGTCCTTCGCCTGCTCCAGTTGCTTTTCGAAGAACAGTCGGCGCTGCGAGGCCTCGGTGATAGCGAGGGTCTGCGACAGCGCCTGGAAGTGCTGCACGTAACCATTCGCGAGTTGGGCGGCACGGGTCGGGTCGTGGTCGTCGACAGAAATCCGAATCAAGCCATCCTTCGCGGAACCATCCACCTTCGCGTGTCTTTCAAATGCTTTCCGCGCGTCCGACATCAGCTTCGCCCGGTATTCCCGCTCCAGATCGTAATCCCGGATCATGCTGTCTTCGACCCTCTGGCTCTTCATCATCGAGACATACATCTCGTTGGGGTTCTTGATCCCGAGGCCGCCCCCGGCCAGCGCCGCCACGGGGCCGAGGTTGCCAAGCTGCGAGGCGATCGCCGATCCGAGCGACGAGTTTTGCTGCGGTGGGAGCAGAACCACGGTCGCGGTGTAGGACTTCGGCAGAATGAGCGAAACAACAAGCGCCAGAATGGCGCACGCGGCGGTAACTACCAGGACCGTCCGCCAGCGTTCAGCGACCACCAGCAGGAGCTCGAACAAGGTGATCTCGTCGCGCGTGTCGGGGACCGAGCCCGGCCCGCGCGCCGCCGGACCAACAACGGAAGATTCTTTCAGATCGGAATAGTGTGTTTCGGTTGCCATCGATTCGCCCGGGCCCTGAAGGACGGTGCGCGATAACCGTATCTTACAGGTTCAATGCCCGCGCCTGTTCGATTACTGAATTACGCTGAGCGCGGCCGCTCCCAAAGCAAATTGCGAGAAAAGCTGCGAATAGTCGAGGATGTTGCGCAGCGCCGAGGGCTTGAACGATTTCTCCGGAACCACGATGGTATCGCCCGGATTCATCCTGAGGTGGTCGAACTCGTTGCCCCAGATTCCACTCTCAGCTTCGCGGCTGATTACAGAGCCGTCGGCGCGGATAATAAAGATGTGCCTCTGGTCCGCGTCACGATTGGGTCCCCCGGCCAGATGCAGATACGTTCCGGCACGCCGCGCGGTCTCAAACAGGAACGAGTTCTGGTCGTACACCGACCCCACGACGTTCACGCTGGCCGGCACCGGAGGAACGACGAATCTGTCCCCATCTTCGAGCGCGATATCCGGCAGCACGTCCAGGCCGCTGCTGCCCGCCTTGAATTCGAGCACAATGCGCCCTGTCGCACGCATCTGGCGGAGACGCCCAATCAGCTCCTGCTCGCTGTTGCGCGCCGCCGCACTGCCGGCCAGATCGGTGGCGTTACTCCCCGGCGACGAGGCCAGCGCCAGGTTGCCGCGTTGCATCTGCAGCTCCAGCGTCTGCACATATTCATCCAGTCGCCGTTGCTGGATTGCCCGCGTCGATTCCCGGGTAAATTCCGAACCGTAGAGGTAAGCCGCCGCCGTCAATCCGCCCGCCCGCTGCACCAGATCGCGCAGCGTCTCCCCGGCGTCGACGGTATAGACTCCGGCATGCACAAATTCGCCATCCAGACGCACGAACTTCGTCTGCTGCGCGATCGGGACGCGGATGTCTCCCTGAGAAAAGATCGAAACAATATCTCCTGGCTGGAGCACCAGATCCTGGGAAGTATCATGCTGCAGCACCAGCCGCCCGAGGTCGAAGGGCAGCAGGATTGTCCTGAGGGTCTCCGCATCCAGCCGTTCGATGACCGCATAATTCCAGTCGATCTCCGGCGCCACCGGGCCAACCTCGGTGTGGGCCGACTGAGCCGGCCCCTCGCCGTTTTCGGGCTGCTCGGTTGCCAGTGTGGCGCTCCCAGCACGCTGAGCAGCCGTAAGGTTTCTCGATGGGCCGCCCGTTGCTCCCGTGGAGCCGGCCTGGCCGCCAGAATTCTCTCCCGGATTTGCCTGGTAACTATGGGTCTGATCCGCGGTACCGTGTTGGGCCTGGCCGGTTGTCGTCTCATTAGCCGGCCCCTGTCCTTCCGGCGCCATCGACTCATTGTTCGCGCCCGGTTCGATCACTTGCGGGCGGGGCAAATCCACCGGCGTCGAGGGCTGCCAAAGATTGGGGAAACTCCGGAGCGGCTCGAATTCAGGCGCTGGCAACCCCATCTGGGTGCGCTTCCACCAGTAATTACGCGTGATGAGAGATTCTTTGTCCGGGATCAGTTCGCTGATCCGCATGCCGGGATGCCAGGCGAAACGTCCCTGATTCGCCGTGTTGCCGCGCAGTGTGACTGTCTTCCGATACAGCGGAACGATCGAGAACACGCGGACCAGGTCGCCATCGGCCAGGGTAGTCGAGAGACCCGCCTGGTCCCACGCGACTTCCATCGCCGCCCTGTCGCGATGCTCATCGATGCGCTCGATCGACAGCCGCGCCTGAGCCGCCACAACCGAAGCGCCGCCCGCGTCGGCCAGGGCGTCCGCCAGAGACTCTCCGGCCCGCAGTTCATAGATAGCCGGCTGCCTCACGCTTCCGGTCATCGCCACCTGCGGACCGACAGTGGGGATAAAGAGAACATCGCCATTCTGGAGCGTGGCGTCTTTGGATTTATCGCCGTGAATCAGCAGAGAATAGAGATCGAAATCAGTGACGACCGCCCCGGCGCGGCGCAGTTGGATGTCGCGGAAGGATCCGGTCGCCGATGGGCCGCCGCTGGCAAACAGCGCGTCCACCAGTGTGCTGAGAGAGCTTACGGTGTACAGGCCCGGACGGCGCGCCTCACCCGCAAGATAAACCTGGATGGCGCGAATCTGCCCTGCATCGGTGGTGAGGTCGAAGTTACGGTAAACCCTTCCGATTGCGGAGCGAAGTTTGGCATCGAGGCCCGCGAACGGTGTCCCGGCGACCTGGACAGGACCGATCTGCGGCAGATAGATCTGTCCGGAACGATCGACCCGATCGTCGGCGCGGAAATTCACCTGTCCCCAAACGCGAATAATCAATTCGTCGCCCGGGCCGATAATGTAATTGGGAGGCACCGGCGTCAGGTCCAGGGGCGCAAACGTGGAAGGAACCTGGCGAAACAGGTTCGCTCCATAAATAGGAAGGATCTGTCCTGTTGTGGAGGCCACAAACTTCTGGAACTCGGTCAGAGGCTCGGGGGGCAGGATTTCGTGGGGCTGAGGGCGGTTCGCTGTCTGGTGGGCCAGGTTCTCGTTGTCGGTGTATTCAAAATTCTGGGGCGCCTGGATCTCGTTGGGTCCTGGTTGAGGAGACGAATTCGAGGGGGACAGCGGAATCCGATTCTGGCTCTGCGCCGAGCATTGTGACGAACTTGCCAGGAGCGGATCGGAACAATCCGGACCCCCCGATGGGTTCTGGGGGTTTCCGGAAGAATTGTCCTGGGCGCCTGCCTGCAGCACGACCGCGAGGCACGAGGCCACGAAGAACGAGGCGAGTTGTCTGGTCATACAAAGGTAATGCACGAAGCGGTGAGCGAACCTGGAGGCCGCTGCGAAGTGTCTCGTTTCATTGATCGGCGCGGGGTATTTCCTGTGCGGTCAGTCTAGCATGGGCCAGCCACTGGGGGGCCGACCTATACCTTTGGGGGATTGAGCTGACCAATTTGGGACCGTTATTGTCGTAATAACCCTATTGTGACATTAGTGCACATTTGGCCGAAAATCACCTTTGAAAATTGCCCTTCCCTGGTATACTGCAAGCCAGTAATACAGGGAAGAATCGATTACCGGTGAGTAACTTCGGTAATCAAAAAAAAACCCCGCCGGAAATTTTAAGATCCGCTTTCCTTTTTTCCTTTAGGTGTGCGTGCTTCAAGAATGCCAATACCGTTGTGATGGGTAGGATGAGCTCGCTTTCATTCGATAATATTTTTCCTTCGGACACTACCGATCGTTCAGAAGATATCTCGCATTTAGCTTCTGCCGTTCGGACTGCCCGCGTACACGCTCACGAGAGCGAGGCGCGCAATGCTGTGCTTGCGCCGCAACGCACTGCGAGCGATGCCAGCTACTGGGCCGTTTCCGCCACACGCCGCGTCCTGGACTTTGTCGTGGCCGCGCTGGCTCTGATCGCCTTTCTGCCGCTGATGGCTCTGGCGGCGCTGCTTGTTCGGCTGGACTCGCCTGGCCCGGTCTTTTTCCGCCAAAAACGGATGGGCCGCCATGGCGCCGAATTCACCATGTATAAGTTCCGCTCCATGTCCCCGAAGAAAGGCAGCAACTCGTCCATCACGGTTACCGGGGACGCGCGCATCACCCCCATTGGCGGACTCCTCCGCCGCTACAAGCTCGATGAACTGCCCCAGTTCCTGAACGTCCTGCGGGGCGATATGTGCCTCGTCGGCCCGCGTCCGAAACTGCCCCACCATGAAGCCCTGAACATGGCCTGCCGCCCCGGCATCACCGGCGCCGCCACCCTTGCCTTCCGCAAAGAAGAAGAGTTCCTGTCCGAGATTCCCGAAGATCAGCTGGAAACCTTCTACGAGCTGTTCGTGAAGCCCGCCAAAGCTCATCTCGATCTCGAGTACATGCGCAAAGCAACTTTTCAGAGCGACCTCGGAATTCTGTGGCGCACCGCCACCGCCTGCCTCTTTCCAACCGACGATTGTCTGGTTGAATCCGCCGAGGCAATCGCCCGCTATGAGTCCGCCCAGCCGCCTCCCGGCAAGCATGCGGTCGCCTCCGTGGGCCACTTGGCCGTCGCTCAGCGGGTCTATTCCGCAGCCCTGAATCCGGAGCTCTAGCCTGCTTTTCTGGTGCCGCCCGAACCGATCGAAGTAACAACTCCCCCCCAATTCCCCAGAATTCTCGCGGCGATCCCCAGCCCCGACCCGATTCGGGCCCGTTCCCAAATGTGACTCCGTTAGGGTACGAGGGACACCCAAAACTGACGAAAGTAACGTGCCCCAGGTTGGAACGGGCGGCAATAATCAGCTCATCTCGGCGACCGGTCCGCGAATTTGCTTGTCTCAGCTGGCCGGCCCGAGTGCCAGAACGTTACAGCAATCGCGCGCCTGGAGGAAGTCAGCGGCGGCTCCAGCGCTCGGGTTGCGGAAAGGCGTCATTTTGGGCCCCGGGCCAGAAAAATCGGCAACCACCGGAGCATCTGCCGGCCTTCGGCAAAGCCGGCAATTGCGTCGCTTCGCCATGCTGGCTATCTGCCTCTTCTGTGCGATTGCAACCAACCCCGGCGCACCGCCGGCCTGGTCTCAGCAACCCGCCTGGCAGCCGAAACCAGCATCGCAGAGCCAGTCCCTCTCGACCACCTGGCTGCCCGTCGGACCCGACCAGGTCAATACCTCAGCCTGGAACCTTGTCACCGGAGAAGTGACCAGCCTTGCTGCCGACCCCTCCGTCTCATCGGGGAATAGCCTCTATGTCGGAACGGCGGGGGGTGGCGTCTGGAAATCCACCAACGCCGCCGGAAGCCCGGGCGGCACTAGCTTCGTCCCCCTGACGGACACGCTCAGCGTCTGGTCATCCTCAGCGCTCACCTCGCTCAGCATCGGCGCTCTGTCCGTGCAGTCCGGCGGCACCGGCGTGATTCTCGCTGGCACAGGCGATCCGAATGACGCAACCACCTCCTGGTACGGAGCGGGCGTCCTGCGCTCTGCTGACGCCGGGAACACCTGGACCCTGATTCATTCCACCTCGGTGGCCCTCTCTCAGTCGTTCAGCACTTACAGCTTTTACGGCAACGCTTTCGCCGGATTCGCCTGGAGCACGAAAACGTCCGATCTCGTCGTCGCCGCCGTCACAATGTCGGGCTACGATGCCATCGTCGACGCGGAGCCCAGCGCGCAAAGCATGCTCGGCCTTTACTACTCCCCCGACGCCGGCGTCAGCTGGCAGTTGGCCACAATCGAAGATGGCCCTGGGCAAATCGTTCAGGGACCCGACCGGCTCTCGAACTCCGGCGGAAATTCTGCAACCGCCGTGGTCTGGAATCCCATCCGCCAGCGCTTCTACGCCGCGGTGCGCTTTCACGGTTACTACGAGTCCGCAGACGGCATCACCTGGACGCGCCTCGCCAACCAGCCAGGCGTCAATCTCACCACCACCCTGTGCCCCACAAATCCCAACCTGGTCGGCTCCGAGGCCTGCCCTATCTTCCGCGGCGCGCTCACGGTTCAACCCGTCACCGGCGATATGTTCGCTCTGACCGTGGATCAGAATAACCGTGACCAGGGCCTCTGGCGCGATGTCTGCCAGCTCACCTCGGAAACATGCGCCTCCTCCACCGTGCAATTTCGCACGCGGATTCCAGACGCACCCCTCCAAACCCTCAACGGCGGCGTCATCGCCCAGGCGGATTACGATCTCTGGCTCGCAGCCGTGCCCTCCCAGGATGACACTCTCCTCTTCGCAGGCACAGCGGACATCTGGAAATGCAGCCTTGCGAACGGCTGTGTCTGGCGAAACACCACCAACACCCAAACCTGCAACGCCGCGCATGTTGCGCCCGCGCAGCACGCCATCGACGCTACCTTCGGCTCCAGCGGACTTCTCTACTTCGGCAACGATGGTGGACTCTGGCGCTCGACCGACAGCGTGAACCAGCAGGAGCCCTCATGCTCCAGTGATGACGCAACCCACTTTCAGAATCTCAACGGCGGACTTGGCTCCCTGGCCCAGGTCGAAAATTTCAGCCAGGATCCAACCACTCCGACCACCTGGCTTGCGGCCCTCGGCGCCCTTGGAACCGCGGCACCCGGCCCTACCGCATCCGCCTGGAATCAGGTTCTCAACGGCGAGGGCAATTTTACCGCCGTCGATCCCGCCAATCCTCAAAACTGGTATGCCACTTCCAAGTTCGGAGTCGGCATCAACCGCTGCCCCCAGGGCACGGCGTGCGACATCGCCAGCTTCGGCAACGTCGCCATCGGCGAACCCCAGGTGGAGAACGATTTCCAAACTAACCCGGCTCCCTGGATCCTCGACCCGCTTAACACCGCCGACATCATCCTCGGCACCTGCCGCGTTTGGCGAGGCCCCGCCACCGGCGCAGGCTGGAGCCAGCTCAATCTCCTCAGCACCATGCTCGACGGCGATCAGGAGCCCTCCTGCAACGGCAATGCCGAAGTTCGTTCCCTCGCCGCAGCGCCCATCACTTCCGCCACGTCGGCAACCTCTGAACAACTCTACGTCGGAATGGCCGGTGTCTACGATGGAGGAGGGCTCATGCCCGGTCACATTTTCACCGCGGCCATCGACAGCGCGTCCGAAGTTTCGAACACAAAATGGAAGGACCTGTACGCTTCGCCGATAACGAACAGCGGTGTGAACGGAACGCAGTTCGATCCCAGCGGGTCCGCAATTTCGAGCATCTTTCCCGATCCCCACGACCCCACCGGGCAAACGGTTTACGTCACCAATCAGGGCCTCTCCAACACCGCATCCTACGTGCCCCTGGTCTACCGCTCCACGGACGCCGGCGCGCACTGGACCGATATAACTGCCAATCTCCCTCTCGCGCCCGCCAACAGTGTCACCGTCGATCCGAACAACGCCAACATCGTTTACGTAGCCCTCGACACCGGCGTCTATGTCACACAGAACGTCGCTAACTGTGCGTCAAGCACCGGAGCCTGCTGGAACGTCTACGGCAGCGGATTGCCCAATGCACCGGTCATCAGCCTGATGACTTACAACAGGGGCCCGATCCAGACGCTCCGTGCCGCGACATGGGGCCGCGGCATCTGGCAGGTCAATCTGCTTACTGCGGGCATGGCACCTACCTCCACCACACTCTCGCCCACGTCGCTCACCTTCCCCGCCCAGCAGGTCGAGACAACAAGCTCACCACAAAACGTCACCATCACAAACACCGGCACTCTCGATTTGAACATCTCGAGCGTTTTGCTCACCGGAGACTTCACCGAAACAGACAACTGCACCAGCCAACCACTGGCCCCCACAGGAACCTGCCAGATCTCCGTGACCTTCGACCCCTCCCAGAGCGGGGCGCGAACTGGCCTGATGACCATCTTCGGCAACGTCATCGGCGGCCAGCTGACGGCAGCCCTGTCCGGGACCGGCATCGCACCCGGAGCGATCGTACTAACGCCCTCGGCACTCACTTTCGCTGCGGCCGCGATCGGCTCTCCATCCGCTCCGCAATTCATAACCATCGCCAATACCGGCGGCGAAGCCGCGAACCTCACCGGAGAAACCATTACCGGCGATTTCGCCATCTCCGCGAACACCTGCGGCAAATCCCTGGCCAGCCAGAACAGCTGTACCCTCGGAGTCGTTTTCACTCCGGCTGCTACGGGCAACCGGACCGGGGTTCTCACCGTTACCGATGCCCTCGGCACGCAAACCGCCCAGCTCTCCGGAACGGGCCAGACGCCGGCGACCGACACTCTATTCCCCGTCTCTCTGACGTTCGCAGGTCAGCAGATCGGAACCACCAGCGCGTCCCAGCAGGTCACCCTCACCAACAGCGGCGATCAGCCCCTCACCAGCATCGCCGCAGCCGTCACTGGCGATTTCACCGCCCTCAATAATTGTGGAACGCTCTTGCAGGCGCACGCGACCTGCGCCATCGTCGTTTCTTACGTCCCCACCATAGTCGGCGCAGAGTCGGGTACGCTTACCGTCACCGACGAGTTTCGCGCCCAAAAAACGCCCTTGACCGGAATCGGCATTGCCCCGCCCGGCGTCTCCGCCACCCCGAAGTCAATCAACTTTGGTGGCTACGCTGTAGCAACGGCCAGCGCACCACAAACCGTCACCGTCACCAACAGCGGTGGCTACGCTCTCACCAGCCTCGCCGCCGTCGTGACCAGTGGCTTCGCCGTGTCCGGCAACAACTGCCCTTCGTCGCTCGCTGTGGGTGCGAACTGCCAGCTCGGCATCACCTTCACGCCCGCAGCGGCAGGGCCACTTACCGGCATCCTCACCATCTCTGCCTCGAACCTCGCTGCACCCATCACCGTCCCTCTGTCTGGTTCAGGCAACGACTTCGGCATCTCCGCCACCGGATCGACCTCGGCGATCATCACCAGCGGACAAACGGCGAACTTCGCCCTTCAGCTCGAAGGCCTCGGCGGAACCTCTGGTACCGTAGCTCTGACCTGTACAGGAGCTCCGCAAAATGCGACCTGTTCGCTGAATCCAACCAGCATGGCTGTCACGGGTCTCAACACCTCCAGCGTGACTGCCTCCATTGCGACAGGCGTCGCACCGACGTCTAAGCTCTTCCGCTCTGCATCGCGATCAGGGCTGGCGATCTCCAGACCATCGCAATCCCAATTGGAAAGCAACCGCGCCCCTGCTTGGCCTGGCCCTCCCTCCCCTAGCCCTCCCTCTATGCTGGAACGGTTTCCGTCGCCGCAAAGCACTGCCTCGCATGCTCATTCTCCTGGCAGTCGCGGCCCTTTGCTTCGCCGGCTGTGGCGTCGCCGCCTCCGGAGGAAGCGGAGGAAGCGGAGGAAGCGGAGGAAGCAGCGGAGGCAGTGGAAGTGGTGGAAGTGGCGGTTCAGGCGGCTCGGGGGGCTCGGGGGGCGGCTCCGGCAGTGGTCAGAACCAAACCCCCTCCGGAACCTACACCATCACCATCACCGGAAACATGTCGAACATCACGCACAGCGTTCAGCTCAACCTGACCGTGCAGTAGCCTCGGCTGCGATCAAGGAAGCATCGGTTGCAGTGAGGCCCCCAATCGGAGGATGTCGACCGCTTGCAGTCCCGCTCTCATCCCCAGTCTCTTCGCGCCTGCTTCTCAAAAACAAAAAGCCGCCCGTGTTCCGAGCGGCCCAACTAAACTCTAATCCCTAAACTCTAATCCCTAAACTCTAATCCCAGTTCTTCTCACTCGTGCGCGGTATCCACAAAAGCCCGCAGCTTCCGCGACCGCGAAGGATGACGCAGCTTGCGCAGCGCCTTCGCCTCGATTTGCCGGATCCGCTCCCGCGTCACCTGGAAGCTCTGCCCTACTTCCTCCAGCGTGTGCTCGGACCCATCCTCCAGTCCGAACCTCATCTTCACCACCCGCTCTTCGCGCGGCGTCAGCGTGCGCAGCACCTGCGAGGTGTATTCCTTCAGGTTCACGCTGATCACGGCATCGGAAGGCGAAACCGCCTGGCGGTCTTCGATGAAGTCGCCCAGGTGCGAATCTTCCTCTTCGCCAATCGGCGTCTCCAGCGAAATCGGCTCCTGAGCAATCTTCAGCACCTTCCGAACCTTCGCTACCGGGATGTCCATCCTCTTCGCAATCTCTTCCGAAGTGGGTTCGCGTCCCAGCTCCTGCACCAGCTGCCGCGAGGTCCGGATCAGCTTGTTGATCGTCTCGATCATGTGCACCGGGATGCGGATCGTTCTCGCCTGGTCGGCAATGGCGCGCGTAATCGCCTGCCGGATCCACCACGTCGCATAGGTCGAGAATTTGTAACCGCGGCGGTACTCAAATTTGTCGACCGCCTTCATCAACCCGATGTTGCCTTCCTGAATCAGGTCGAGGAACTGCAACCCGCGGTTGGTGTACTTCTTCGCGATCGAAACCACCAGGCGCAGGTTCGCTTCAATCAGCTCCCGCTTTGCCTGCTCGGCGTCCATATCGCCCTGGATCATCTCGCGCTGCGTGCGCTTGAGCTCCGCGATCGCGACGCCCGCCTCTTCTTCCAGCTTCTCCAGGTCCGTCTTGCAGTTCTTCTGCTGCCGCCGGTACTCCTTCTTCAGCTCTTCGCTGCGGCTCTGCTCCCACTTCGTATCGAGCGAGCGAATCTGACGCTCCAGCGTGCGCATTGCCTCGACTGTCTTGTTGACCTTGTCCAGCAGCCTCTTGCGCTCGAGGTTCGTGTACTTCAGCTCGCGCACTATCCGCGATACCAGCACCTTCTCCCGGGCAATGCTCCAACGCACCCGCCGGTGCTCGCGCGGCTTCGCCTTCTGCGTAATGGTGGCGAGCTTCTCCTCGAGCTGCTGCGCCTTTTTTTGGTGCTTCACCAGCGTGTCGGTGCGCGTCACTGTAGCCCGCACCCGCGACTGCACCACTTCTTCCGTCAGCTCCTCGTCATCGAAGATGACGATTTCCTTGATGTTCCGCACGCCGCGCTTCAGGTCCTCGCCCAGCGCAACGATCTCCCGAATCACCACCGGCGACCGCGAAATCGCCTTCAGCACCCGCATCTGCCCGCGCTCGATCCTCCGCGCGATCTCCACTTCTCCCTCGCGCGTCAGCAGCGGAACCGTCCCCATCTCGCGCAGGTACATGCGAACGGGATCGTTCGTTTTCTCCAGCGTTCCGGGCGTCAGATCCAGCTCGACGTTCCTCGCCCTCTTCAGGCTCGAACCCGTCGTCGCGCTCCGGTCCGCCAATTTTCGGCCCGCCCTCGAGGATGTCGATTCCCTGCGTGCCGATGGTCGTGATCAGGTCGTCAAGGTCATCGGGCGAATTCACGTCTCCCGGCAGAAGATCGTTGACCTCGTTGTAGGTCAGGTATCCCTTCTCCTTGCCCGCATCAATCAGTTTTTGAATGTCTGCTTCGTATTTATCGTCTATTGGCAAGCGGATGGCTCCCCCGCAATGAATTTTCGGATCTGTCTCACCTGGAGTGGACGAGGTGCGGTCAGGGCCATCAGAGGCAAAAGCCAGTCCGGCTCAATGGCCGGCAGGCAGAGGGCGCACGTCTCCCCGGAACCCCAGAATACCACAAAAAAAACTAACCCCGCCCAATTCTGCCATTTCGGGCCGTTGCGGTTACGGATTCTTTTGATCGTCGGGGCAAATCCTGCTCAAGTTAGATGTGGAAATCTTAAGAATGTTTCATTTAGTCAGGCCCCGCCCTACCGCGCAGCCTGCAGCTCCGCCCGCTGAATCTTTCCCCGCACCTCATCCGCCTGAAACACCGGCGATGAGCAAGCCCGCTCCGTGCAAAGAAACAGCGCTGGCCGGTTCAGCTGCGGATATGTAACCTTCGACGGCAGCGGCGACCGATCCGAAGGGTCCCGCACCTCAATCAGTTCATGCGAAGCAATCGACCGCAGCGCCGCTGTGTGCAGCGCCAGAGCCGCGCGATCCCCCGCCGCCCCCAGCACCGTCACGTGCAGCGGATCCGCCGTCGCATCCTGGTTCGCCAGGAGAATTCCAGCCGACAGCGGCGCCACCGCCACCGGCTCCGCCGCCAGATACCGCATCGCCTCCGCCGCCATCGTGCGAAACCGCTCCTCGCCCGTCGCAAACGCCAGCATCGATGCGAACCGCACCAGAGCAATATTTTCGTCCCGGTCCGGATGCGGTCGATACGCCGCATCCGTCGCCGTCCGCGACGTCACAAACCCAGTCCCCCGCGATACCGGCGCGAAATTCGCCGCAATAAACCCAGCCGCCGCCTCCGCTTTTTTGAGGTCCGCCCGATCCCCCGTCACGTTGTAAAGCGCCAGAAACCCTTGCCCCATCGCCAGCGTGTCCCCCAGGTACGGCCCTGAAGGATCAGCCTCGCCATGCCGAAACCCACCGCCCACCAAACTCCGATGCGCCGCAATCCACGCCGCAGCCCGCTCGGCCTCACGCAGCGCAGTCTCATCCCCGCCGGCCGCGTAATACACGCATAGCGCCGCAATCATCCACCCGTTTTCCCGCGCGTACACATGCGTGTCCACCCGAGGAATCCCCTGAGCCCGCCGCGCCCGATCCCCCAGCTTGAAGTAGGCCTCATTCTCCTGCCCGTCATGCAAATCCGCATCCTGAGAAACATAGAACGCCCCAAACGGCGACATCAGAAACCGTGCCACGAATCCATGCAACGCCTGTGCCGCCCGGAGGTCCTCGGGGTTCTGCGTCTGCGCATACGCCAGCGAATACTCCCGCAAAGCATCCGCCTGGATCGAGATCAGCTTCTCAAAGTGCGGCTCCGTCCACTTCCCATCCACCGAGTACTGATCCATCCCGCCCCACACCGGATCGATCAGCGCCGTTGCATCGTGCAGTGTCGCAGCCGCACGGCCCGCGTATTCCGCATTCCCGCCCGCCGCCAGCCGCAGAGCATACTCCACCGAATCCCGGTCGAGATACTTGTGCCCAAAGCCCCATCCCCCCGCCGCCTGGTCGTACTGCTTCCCGTACTCCGCCTCCACCCGCGCCAGCAGAGCTCCGCTAATCGCCGAGTTCTCTGCCGGACGAAACGCCGCCTCCTTCTCCACGCTCGGCCCCGGCGACGGATCGTCGATGATCGCCTGCAGCATCGACGCCATCGGACGCGGCGGAATATATCCCTGCCGCTTCACAATCTCCGACCCATCCGCTGCAAACACAATCGTCGCCGGCCATCCCCAGTCTCCATACCGGTTCGACAAGTCCGGCCGCGCATCCTGATCCACCTTCACCAGCACATATCGCTCGTTCAGCAGCCGCGTCACCACCGGGTCCCGATACGTAACATCGTCCATCACGTGGCACCAGTGGCACCACACCGCCTCCAGATCCAGCAGCACAAATTTGTGCTCCGCCCGCGCCTCCGCAAAAGCCGCATCCGACCATGCTTGCCATTTAAGAGGAGCAGCCGTCGCCTCCGCCGGCGCCCAGCCATCGTACCCAGGCAGAAACGCCAGTACCGCAATCGACAAGCGAGAAAGCATTCTCATGCGCATGTTCACAATACGCGCCAACCGCGCCCATCGGATTCCCGCGCAGCGGCGACGGCAACGCAGGCAATCAGATTACTGGCATGGCGGCAGAACGATAGGTCGCAAGCCAGTCGGTCAATTTCTCCGCCGGGAGCGCGGGACTGAACAGATAGCCTTGCGCGGTATCGCACCCGTTGGCGCGCAGGAACTCAAGCTGATCCGGGGTCTCGACGCCTTCAGCCACGACTCTCATGTCGAGCTGGTGACCCATCTCGATGATTTTCTGCACCATCACGCGATCCCGTTCGGAGCGATCGATGTTGCGGGCCAGCGATCTGTCGATCTTGAGTTCTGTTGCAGGGATGTTCCGCAACTGCTGCATCATCGAATAGCCGGTTCCGAAGTCATCAATGGACAACTGCACTTGCTTCATACGCAGGCGCGTAAGGACGTCAAGGGTGCGAGTGAGCTCATCGATCAAACACGTTTCGGTGATTTCAAGGATCACTTTTTCCGGGGAGACCGAGTGCGCGGCGATCAGAGCGGCCATGGTGTCGGGGAACTTCAGGTCCCTGAGCGAGGAGAGCGAAACGTTCATGGAGATGGTGGGGATGGAGCCGCCCGCTTCAGGGCACCTCCGGAGCTGAATCAGAGCCTGATTGGCGACGATCCAGCCGAGCCGATCAATGAGGTCGAGCGCTTCAAGGCGCGAAATGAAATTGTCCGGGAAGATGAGTCCCTGCTCAGGATGTTCCCAGCGGACGAGAGCTTCGAGGCCGACCACCGCGCCAGTTGGGATATCGATCTGCGGCTGGTAGTGGAGGACGAACTGATGGCAATCGAGGGCGGTCCGCAGCTCATCGTCTGTGACGAGAATTTTTGGTTTGAAATGTGGGATGGGCGGCGGGACGATCTTGAGCTGCGCATCGAAAATGTCTTCGAGTTCGGATATCCGAAAGGGTTTTTGCAGATAGCCGACCGTCGAGAGGCCATGGGCCTGCGCCAGTTCCTCGGCGACTTCGACAATGCGCTTGCCGACCCCGCTGATGAGAACAATGCCGACCTTGCACTGCCGCTGGCCGAGCTGCCGCAGTACTTCCACGCCATCCATCTCGGGCATGATCAGGTCCAGGAAGATGAGAGAGGTGACCGGAGTGAGGGCCTCGAAGAACGTTGCGGGGCTGGTGGTGGCAATACAGCGCAATCCCTTAGACTCGGCGGTGGCGGAGATCAGCTCGCAGATGTCGCTGTCGTCGTCGATGGCGAGAATACTGCGGAGGGGACTCATTGGCCCCCCATGACGGCGTTGACCAGCGCGCCGAACTCGGTTCGCCGATAGGGCTTTTGCAGTAGCGGAGAATCGACGTGCGGAAGGCTGGACTCGGTCAGCGCATCGGCTGGAAATCCGGAGCAGTAAATGAGCTTCACACGGGGCAACTGGCGGCGAACCTCTTCCGCGAAGTCGACACCGTTCATCCCTCCGGGCATGATGATGTCGGTGACGATGAGGACGATGTCGGGATGTTGCTCGGCAATCCTGAGTGCCTTGGGGCCGCTGTCGGCGCAAAGGGTGGTATAGCCCAGCTCATCGAGCCATGTTGCGGCGATTTCGAGGACGTCGAGTTCGTCGTCGACGACCAGGGCTTTGCCGGTCAGCCGTTGGTTGGGGAAGACCGGCGAAGGGGACGGCGGCAAAGGCTGCGCGTCTGCGAGCGGAAGATAGAGAGACACCGTGGTGCCGTGGCCTGGCTCACTGTAGATCCGGGCGGCGCCGCCTGATTGCTTTGCGAAGCCGTAGACCATGGCGAGTCCGAGGCCGGTTCCTTTGCCGCGGGGCTTCGTGGTGAAGAAGGGCTCAAAGGCGTGCGCGAGGGTTTCTTTCGACATGCCGGTGCCAGTGTCGGAGATGGAGAGACAGGCATAGTCTCCCGCCTTCAGTTCGCCGGTGTGGACGGGAGGATAGCTCGCGTCCAGGGTACAACGCTGGATGGTGATGGTAAGGGTGCCTCCTTTGGGCATGGCGTCGCGAGCATTGACGGCTAGATTGAGCAGGGCGTTTTCAAGTCCGGCCGCATCCACGCGGACGAGCGGCATGTTGTCCTCGAAGTGGGATGTGATCTTAATGTCGGGGCCCAGAGCACGGGCCAGCTCAATCGTGTTCTGGACGCTCCGATGAATGTCGGCCGGCGCGGGCTTCAACGCGACGTTGCTGCAGAAGGCGAGCAGGCGGCGGGTGAGATCTGCGCCGCGGCCGGCGGCCTTTTGCGCTGTGTGCACGCACTTGAGCGCCGCCTCGTTTCCGGCCACGGACCGCTCAAGGAGGTCGAGATTGCCAACCATAACGGCGAGCAGGTTATTGAAGTCGTGAGCAATTCCACCGGTGAGCTGCCCGATGGCCTCCATCTTCTGGCTCTGCTGAAGCTGCCGCTCCATCTGCTTTTTCTCGGTAATATTGCGGGCTATTTTGGAGGCGCCGGTGATCCTGCCCCTGGCATCGCGAATAGGTGAGATAGTGAGCGAAACATTGACAATTTCGCCACTCTTTTTTGTGCGCACCGTTTCAAAATGTTCAACCGTTTCTCCGTGTGCGATCCGCCGCAGGATATCGTCTTCTTCCTCTTCGTGGCCGGGAGGGAGGAGCTGTTTGATCGACCGCCCGACCATCTCCGCAGATGTATATCCAAAGAGCTTTTCGGCGCCCTTGTTCCAGCTGGTGACGATGCCTCTGTCGCTCTTGCCGATAATCGCGTCTTCGGAGGACTCGACAATGGCGGCGAGGCGATTTCTCGCCTCATCCATGTGCCGGCGATCTGTGACGTCGCGATAGGTCATGATTACCTGACCGGATTCTCCGCGGGTGTTGGTCACCGGCGCGCTGCTGATCTCTCTCGCGCCGGTCTCTCCGGTCGACTTTCGGCGATAGAGCATCTCGTAGTTCCGGACAAACTCCCCACGAAGAGCTCGGACGGTGGGCCACTGTGACGGTGGAAGAGGTTCGCCGTCCAGGGAGAAGCCTTCGAAATCCTCCATCACCTTTGCGTAGTCGGGCTGTTCGGAAAGACAGAGCAGCCGCTGGGCTGCCTGGTTGACGAGAACCGTCTTGCCCTCACGATCCAGAACGAGAATGCCCTCGGTCATGTTGTCGAAAATGGCCTGCAGCTGCAGCTGGCTGGTGGCGAGCCTCTGGGCCTGGTGCGAAAACCGGCGGTCGATAATCGAGGTCGGAAAGACGATGCCGAGAATGAGAAGGGTCACCAGGGCAACGCTGACGACTGCGAACCTCGATACATCAATGGAGTGGGTCAGCGAACCGCTCATGGCAGGCATGGGCATGAAGCGGACCGCGGCCATACCCACGTAATGCATCGCCGGAATGGCGAGGCCCAGCAGGAACCCGCTGATCATTCTCCGCAAGCTGGCCGTAGCGAGATGTTCTCTGAGCGCAAACGTGAGATGAAGCGCAAGGCAGGAGATTGCGATGGACACGACGACAGAAAGCGCGACCAGCCACGGGGAATAGGTGCACATGGCGGGCAGGCGCATGGCCTCCATGCCGATGTAATGCATGGCGGCGATGCCGCTTCCCATGAAGATGCCGCCAACGATCATCCGCGCCCGCCCCATGGTGGAGCGGCTGACGGTCAGGAGGGCGACGGCCGAGGCCAGAATAGCGGCCAGAAGGGAGATCAGGACGGTGGGCCAGTCGTACAGGACACGCACGGGGAGGGAAAAAGCTTCCATGCCGATGTAGTGCATGGCCCAGATACCAATGCCCATTGCAACCGCGCCGCCGCTTAGCCACAGCAGCCGGGCACGGCCCCGCGCGGTTGCCACCTGTCCGGCAAGGTCGAGGGCCGCATAGGCTGCGAGCACCGCGATAATGACCGACAGCGTAACCAAACGGTAATCATACGAGCCATGCAGAGCGACGGAGGCTGTCATAGAAGTCCGGCGCTCAAAGGCAGGTATAAATTAAAACGCGCATGGACACTGCTCTGCAGTTGATACCTTCTCTGAGTGTCGATACCGGTGAATCTGGAAATATCGGACGTTTGCACGTCAGATATCTCATGACATACCGTACTTCAGTAACTGCGAATAGCACGAAAGTTGCAGAGCGCCGGATTGGTCAACGTGTGACATTCCGGAGCCGCAGCCACGGGATCGCGGGCTGGTCGAGAAGAAAGGGCGCATGCCGCAATCGATCCGGAATCCAGCCCAGTGCGGCGATCGCGGTGATCGGCCGTCAATCTACGTTGCAAATCATCGATGGGGAAGACCCGGCGGTTGAACCTTCGATAAACCAGGTCCGGCCTTCAGGTCATGTGATCTAAGTCACATCGTTCCGCACGTCGGTAATCCACAATGGTACCGTTCCGCACGCTTGCGGTCAGAGAGCAGGTTATCCGATGAATGCCGCCGATGTAATGCGTCAGTTAGTGGAGTTGGAAAGAACCATGGGCAAGAGCGACCCTGGAGCGATACAAGCCATGCTGCTGCGGGTCGAAGAGGGAGTGCTGGCGCTGGAGCGATTGACGATCGAGACGCTGCGCGAAAACGCCGCCTTGCGGCAGCGGATCGAGGAGCACCAGACCCGCCTGGTCTCAGGTTGGGCGCCGGCCACCGAGGAGGGCGTCCATGGCTAACCTGATCAAGAAGCTGGATGAGCTGGCTGTCGACGCATCCGTCTCGCGCGGATCGCTGCTCTTTCACAGTGGCACGCCCGCCTCGGCCGCTTTTGTGGTCCGCAGCGGCAGAGTAGTCCTGGTGTGGGAGGCTCCCAATCAGGTCTATCCCATGTGCGTTCACGGTCCAGGCAGTCTCCTCGGCCTGGCCTCCGCGCTCAACGGGCAATACACCGTGACGGCAAAGGCCGTCGACGATTGTGACGTTGGCTATATTCCAGCAGAACGCGTCGTCGCGCTGCTGCAGTCCAGTCCGCTTCTGACCCTGGAGGCAAGACGGATGACCGCGGCCGAATCCGCCCGGATGCGCTCGATGGGCATCGAAGGGAACTCCGCGTTGCCGGCGGCCGTGAAAACTCAGCGCTCGTCTTGAGCGACCGGCTCAGTGTCAATGCGGGCGATCTGGAGAATGACAGACTAAGAGCAACTGGCTCACCTAAGCTCGAATCAACAGGTCGGGATATCTCAGGGCACGCCATCTGGCCTTCACAAACTCGGCGGTCAGCGCGGCCTTTTTGCGGCATTCTGTAAGGCGGCTGGTTTTGAGCTCACCAAGCAGCCGATGCCGGGGAGTGATGTTGACGTTTAGTTTGACATCGAGCGGGTGCTCCTTACCCACTCAGGATGGTCGAGATACCAGCGAACGGTGCGGCGCAGACCGCTTTCGAAGCGCTCGGCGGGCGCCCAGCCGAGTTCGCGGGCAATCTTCGAAGCATCGATGGCATAGCGCCGATCGTGTCCGGGGCGATCGTTGATGAAGGTGACGAGCTTTCTGCGGGAGCCGAGGGCTGGATCGGGACTCATCTCGTCGAGGAGATCGCAGATGGTGGTCACGACGTCGAGGTTCCTGCGCTCGCAGTGGCCGCCGATATTGTAGGTTTCGCCCACACGGCCGCGCTCCAGAACGGCGCGAATGGCGGCGCAGTGGTCGAGGACATAGAGCCAGTCACGGATCTGGGCGCCGTCTCCGTAGACCGGCAGGGGCTTGCCTTCGAGGGCGCTGAGAATCATCAGAGGGATGAGCTTTTCTGGAAGCTGCAACGGACCGTAGTTGTTGGAGCAATTTGTGATGAGGACGGGCAGGCCGAAGGTGTGACGCCAGGCGCGCACGAGATGGTCGGATGCGGCTTTGGTTGCGGCGTACGGGCTGTGTGGGGCATATGGGGTGGTTTCTGAAAAGGCAGGATCGCCGGGACTGAGAGAGCCGTAGACTTCGTCGGTGGAGACATGGAGGAAGCGAAAGGTTTGCTGGTCGGCTGGGTTCAGGGCGGACCAATAGGCTCTGGCTTGTTCGAGCAGAGTGAATGTGCCGTGGATATTGGTGCGGACGAAGGCATCGGGCGCGACGATGGAGCGATCGACGTGAGTTTCGGCGGCGAAGTGAACGATGGCGCGGGGACGATGCTTGGCCAGGAGCGAGCCGACGAGTGCGGCGTTGCCGATGTCGCCGCGCACCAGCAGGTGACGAGGATCGGGCGCGACAGAGTGCAGACTGGCAGGATTGCCGGCGTAGGTGAGGGCATCGAGATTGACGATGGGTGTGCCGGCGGACTGAAGCCAGGCGAGGACGAAGTTCGCGCCGATGAAGCCGCATCCTCCGGTGACGAGAATCGTGTTGCTGAGGGGCATCGGGTGTTTCCATGGTAAAACCTGCGCCGAAGCGGCACGGAGTAGAATACGTGCGGCCTCACTCCGGTTGAGATTTGGGGTGGGAGAGGGACATAATTTGCAGCCGATTCTTGAAGCGCCCAACCGGATGAGACGGCCGAGGCGCCTGGTTTTCTTTTTTCTTGCCGTGGTTGTGGTGGTGTTGATTGGCAGCAGCACGGCGTTGTCGTGGTGGGTCGATTCGCTGTGGTTCGGCTCTTTGGGGTATGGGGAGGTCTTCTGGAAGAGCTGGGGGCTGGAATGGTGCGTCTTCGCAGTGTTTTTCGCGGCGACGTTCGCCCTGCTTTATGGATGGTTCCTGGTTTTGTGGCGGATGCATCAGCCGGACCTGCCGCATGACCGCGCGTTTGTCATTGGGCGGCAGGAACTGAATCTGCCGCTGCGGCGCGGGCTGCGATGGATTGGGATCATTGCCTCGCTGGGGATCGCGGCGATTGCGGGCGGCGCCATGGCAGGAGAGTGGCCGACGTTTGCGCTTTACTGGAACGCGGCGCGGGGGGTGGGTGGCGCGGCCGATCCGGTATTTGGGAAGCCGGTGAGCTTCTATCTGTTCACGCTTCCGGCATGGCAGCTGATTTGCGGCTGGCTGATGGTAGTGGCGGTTGTCGAGTGCGTGGGCGCTGCCGGGTTTCTGTTGCTGGCCAGCGGCAGCCGAGCATTTGCGAAGGACCGCGGACGAACGATGCCGCTGCCGTGGCGCGGGTTCTCAATGGCGTTCGCGTTTTTTCTGCTGGTTCTTGGGGCGCAGGTATATATCGGCCGATTTGGCTCGTTACTGGATGCGCACACGATCTTTGGCGGCGTGAACTATACCGATGCGCACATCCTGATTATGGGTACGTTGCTGGTGGCGCTGGCGCTGATCCTGGGCGCGGTGATCGCGGCTGTGAATGCGGTGAGAGGGCCGCGCGCGAGCTGGCTGGCGGCGGCAGTGTTTCCGGCGGTGGCCTGTTATGTGGTTGTTCACATCGTGGGCTGGTATGTGAGCAGCTTCATCGTGAAGCCGAACCAGCTGGAGCGCGAGCGGCCTTACATCGCGTGGAATATCGAGGGGACGCGACGGGCGTGGGATCTGGATCGCGTATCGCAACAGGAGTTTCCGGCGGAGACGTTGCCGGAGGCGGCCGATCCGGCGAATAACCAGGCGACGCTTGAGAATATTCGGCTGTGGGACTGGCGAGCGTTGCAGGACACGCTGCGGCAAATCCAGGAGATTCGGACTTACTACGATTTTCCGGACATCGACATCGATCGCTATAACATCGAGGGCAGGTCGCGCGAGGTAATGCTGGCAGCGCGGGAGCTAAGTCTCGATAAGTTACCGGAGAGCAGCCGCAACTGGATCAACGAGAAGCTGATTTACACGCATGGGTACGGGATCACGATGAATCCGGTGAATGGATTCACGCCGGAAGGGCTGCCGACGCTGATGCTGAGTAACATGCCGGTGCAGAGCACGGTGCCGGGGCTGGCGATTACCCGGCCGGAGATTTATTTCGGGCAGATGACAAACAGCGATGTGTATGTGAAGACGCGGGCGCAGGAGTTCAATTATCCGCAGGGGCAGACGAACAATCTGACGTTGTACGAGGGGACGGGCGGGATTGTTCTGGGTGGGATGGCGCGGCGGGCCTTGATTGCGGCAGATCGCGGAGATTTGTGGAAGCTGCCGTTCAGCGACGACATTACGCCACAGAGCCGGCTGCTGATGCGGCGGAATATCCGCGAGCGTGTGCAGACGTTGGCGCCGTTTCTAACGTGGGATGCCGATCCTTATGTTGTGATCGGGGACGATGGCCGGTTGTTCTGGATGCTGGATGCGTTCACGACTTCGGATAGTTATCCCTATTCGAGTCACTATCCGCTGGGCGACGCGACGATCAATTACATGCGCAACAGCGTGAAGGTTGTAATTGACGCTTACAACGGGACGACGACGTTTTATGTGTTCGATACGCAGGATCCGATCTTAGCGGCGTGGCGGCGTATTTTCCCTTCGCTTTTCCGGGATGCGGCAGCGATGCCTGCCGATCTGCGGCGGCATGTGCGTTATCCGCAGTTGCTGCTGGAGGAGCAGGCAGCGGTGTATGGGCTTTACCACATGAGCGATCCCGAGGTGTTCTATAACCGTGAGGACTTGTGGACGGTTGCATCGGAGCTGGGGATGGGCGATGCGGGCGAGCAACAGACGCAGGCGATGGAGCCGAACTTCGTGCTGATGAAGCTCCCCGGGGAAGCGGCTGCGGAGTTTGTTGAGATTCTGCCCTTTACACCGGCGAACCGAAATAACCTGATCGGGTGGATCGCGGGGCGGAGCGACGGGGCAAACTACGGCACATCGATTGTGTACGATTTTCCGAAGACGAAGCTGATCGATGGTCCGATGCAGATCGAGGCGCGGATCGATCAGAACGCGCAGCTTTCGGGTCAGCTGACCTTGTGGAACCAGCAGGGGTCGCATGTGCGGCGGGGCACGCTGCTGGTAATTCCATGCGGAAAGGCGCTGTTGTATGCGGAGCCGATTTATCTGCAGGCGGAGCGGAGTCCGATGCCGGAGCTGCGGCTGGTGGTTCTGGCGTTGCAGGACCGGCTTGCTTATGGGCCAACGTTCGAGACGGCAATGGCGGCGCTGTTCGGGGGCCAGGCGTCTTCGATCAGCGCGGCGGGCGGTACTCCTGCGCCGGAGGCTGGACAGACGACGGCGCCAAGTCCGGTGAGTGGGAATGCGGCGGGACGGAGTCCGCTGATTGCAGGAGCGGCGCAGGACCTGGCCGATTACCAGCGACTGACGGCAGAAGGGAAGCTGGCGGAGGCTGGGCAGAAACTTGAAGATTTGAAGCGGAAACTGGAGCAGCTGCAGGCTGGGCAGAAGTGAATGGAGATTTGCAGGAACTGAAACCTGAGAGGTCTGGCAACGTGAGAGGACTGGAACCTGAGGCCCGGATGAAGAGACAGTTTGCGGGTGAGCTAATTTCCGAAGCAGTTGCGATGCTGATCATCATCGCCTTTGGCGACTCGGTGGCGGCGATGTATTCGCTCTACGATCCGAGCCCTTATAAGCAGGCCTATTGGGGCGTTTGCATCGCGTGGGGATTGGCGGTCGCGATTGCAATTTACACGACGGGCTCGATCAGCGGTTGTCATGCGAATCCGGCCGTGACGCTGGCGCTGGCGCTTTATCGCAAATTTTCCTGGAAAAAGGTGTTGCCGTATTGCTTAGCGCAAACCGTGGGCGCCTTGCTGGGCGCGTGCATTGTTTACGCGCTTTTCAATCCGGTGATCGATCAGTTCAACCTGACGAATCATCTGAGCCGCGCTGGGGGCGGGGCTGCCGGGGTGTTCTTCACGCATCCGGCAGCGGGCGTTACGGTCTCCCACGCTTTCAGCGATGAGATTATTCTGACCGCGTTTTTGATTTTCGGAATTTTTGCCATTACGGAGCAATACAACGAGATGGCTCCGGGTGCGAATTTCGGAGCTCTGATCATTGGATTTCTGGTGGCGCTGATCGGGGCCTCGATGGGGTATCTCGAGGCGTGGGCGATCAACCCGGCTCGCGATCTGGGGCCGCGGATATTTTGCTTTTTCACGGGATGGGGCGGGGCGGCGTTTCCATCGCCGCTGAGCTACTGGTGGGTTCCGATTGTTGGGCCGCTGATCGGGGGCGCGGTGGGCGGAGGGGCTTACCAACTGCTGATTCATCCGTTCCTGCCAGCGCGGAGAAGAGCGGCTCTGGGTCCGGCCTCTGCGAATGAATCTGTGAGCACGTAACGGCGCGCTTCTATCTGAATTTCTCGAGCAACGCGTCGACTTCACTCCGATATGGCATGGAGGGCGCGGTGCCAGCTCGCGTCACGGAGATGCCTGCCACGGCGCATCCAAAGCGGACTGCGTCGACAATCTCCTGCCCTTCGGAGAGCGCCACTGCGAAGCCGCCGTTGAAGGCGTCGCCCGCGCCGGTTGTTTCGAGAACCGGGCCGGCGTCGATGGCCGGAACGTGCCGGCGCAACTTTGCATTCTTCACCAGCGCGCCCTGCGCTCCCAGCGTGACAACCACGGCGCCGACCCCGCGAGCGAGCAGCGCATCGGCGGCGTTCTCCGCTTGTTCGAGCGAATTGACGCGGATGCCGGTCAGCACTTCGGCTTCGCTTTCGTTCGGAGTGAGGAAATCGCAGTTGGGATAGATCGAAGCGGGAAGGCTGCAGCCGGGTGCGGGATTGAGAATCGTGGGAACGCCGAGGGAATGGGCCAGTTCAAGGCCATATTCGACCGTGGGCAGGGCCAGCTCGAGTTGCGCGAGGAAGACGGATGATCCGGCAATCAGATCCTTTGCCTGCGCGACCTCTTCGGGGGTCAGCTCATAGCAGGCGCCGGGGACGACGATGATGGCGTTCTCGCCGGAAGATGCGTCGAGAATGATCGCGGCCGCTCCGGTGGGCGAGTCGGTCTTGAGCAGATGCCGGGTGTCGATGCCTTCAGCGCGGTAGAGGTCGCGCGCCATCTCGCCGAGCGCATCGCGGCCGAGCTTGGAGATGAAGCTTACTCTGGCTCCGGCGCGGGCCGCGGCGACGGCCTGGTTCGAGCCCTTGCCGCCCGGGCCTAGGCGGAATTCTTTTCCCATGTAGGTCTCGCCCCACGCGGGCAGTTTTTCGGTGCGGAAGGCGAGGTCGGTGACATAACTACCCATCACGGTTACAAATTTGGCGGTCATCGGATCCCTTTTATACGCCGGTGGCTGCAAACGTCACAGTGGCGGTCACAATTATCCCGCATAGGCCCGCGCGATCAGCACCAGGGCGAGCAGGTAGGCGGCGACCATTGCCCCAAGGTAGATTTTGGCGTTGGTTTTGGCGCCGCGAAATTCCTTCCACGCGAAGACTCCCCAGAGGCACGCCACCAGGGGTGAGGCCTGGCCGATGGCGTAGGAGATGGCGACGCCCACCAGCGAGGCGGCGACAAAGTTGAAGACGGTGCCGCAGCCCCAGATGGCTCCGCCGAGCAGCCCAAGAGCATGATACGAAGCAGGCGCGCGGAAATACTCCGCCGCTGCCACCGGCGTTCCGGTGATGGGCTTGCGCATGAGGATGGTATTGAAGAAAAAGCAGCAGATGAATGCGCCCAGGGTGAGAAACACCGCGGTTGTGTAGGGGGTGAGGGTCGCTCCGCGGGTCATGGCTCGGGTTACGAAGGGCGCGAAGATGCCCATGAGCAAGCCGGAGATGACGCAGACCACGACGCCGCGGCGGGAGACGGCGGCGCTGCCCGTCCGTAATGCGCCATAGGCTTTGCCGACGAGCACCAGCGCGACCAGGGCCATCAAAATGCCCATGGTGAGCAGGGCCGGATTGCCGCGCGGCTGGAGCGCGTAGCTGAGCACCACGCCTTCGACAAGGGCGATGCCGATGGAAACGGGAAAGGCGATGGCGAGGCCGACGATTTCGATTCCGGCAACTAGCAGGGTGTTCGCGATATTGAAGATGAAGCCGCCGAGCGCCGCGTAGAAGAGGTTGATGGGGTCGGCGGAGTGGAGATTGGCAAGGAAGGTTGTGGGGCCACCGGCGTAACTACCCATAATGAAGGCGAGAACTAGGGAGATGAGGAAGATGCCGAGGCCGTAATCCCAGTAATAGAGTTCGAAGCGGTAATTGCGGGTGAGCTTAAAGGTATTGGCGAATGAGCCCCAGCAGAGAGTGCTGAGAGCGGTCATGAGGAGAGCGGCGTGAAAGGTAGTGGGAACGAACGTGGCGGACCCCGGCTCGCGCGAGGCTGCGTGGTACGGCGCCTCGGCGAGACCACGCCATTATGCCCTGGGGGAGGGCAGATTCCCGAAGATTCGTGGAAAGGACGGCCAGAGGCTTACGGGGTTCCGGTTTCTGCGGCGAGCTCGGATTGCAGGTTCTGGATCTGCTGGAGCTTGCGGTCGGGCAGGGACATGAACTTGAACTCGACGCCGCGCTCCTGCCTTTCCACGAGCCTGGCCGCGACGCGCAGGGGCATGCCCTCGGTGCGCATCCAGACTTCTACGGCTGTGCCTGGCTCGAGGCGGCATTTGGTCTCGATCACGCAGCCTTCGCCGCTGAGGGCGGCAATCTGCCCTGGATATTGGAGACCGCGCCCCGGCAGCACGATCTCCGCATCGCTGGCTGTTCCCCGCCGCGGGGCTTCCTTGCTGTCTATTGACTGCGGTTTGCTGTCGGGGGCTTCCCAACGTGTGACACTCGATCCGTTTGCCATAATGCTCCAGTTATCGGCGCGGTGAGGGTGAACATGACCTTGAATGGGACAAAAACTGGGAAATGCCCGTACCCGGACCAAAAGGGTACAATCCCCTTTTCCTTCCCCATATGGCGCGATTCCCGATTCTTCTGGTCCACGGCGGCGCGTGGGATATTCCTGCGGAGCTCCTTGATGCCCACGAACAGGGCGTCTTCGATGCACTGCAGGAGGGTTGGCGGATTCTTGAGCGTGGGGGCTCGGCCCTCGACGCGGTCGAAAGCGCCGTGACTTACCTCGAAGACGACCCTGCCTTCGACGCCGGCCGGGGCAGCTTCCTGACGCGCGACGGGCGCGTGCAGCTGGACGCCCTCATTATGGATGGGGCCACGCTGCGAGCCGGGGGGGTCGCATGCGTCGAGCGAATTCGCAACCCGATCCAGGCAGCGCGGCTGGTGCTCGATAAGAGCCCACATGTGTACTTCGTAGGCGCGGGCGCGGAGGATTTCGCGCTGGCCAACGGCATACGGCTGATCGACAATAAGGACCTGGTGCTGGACCGCGAACGGCAGCGGCTGGCCGAGGCGCAGGCGCGGGAGCGGGAGGGCGCGCCGGACCGGACTTTTTCAGGGCACTCCGATCCTGACTCGCCTGAAAGCTTGCCCCATGACTCGCATGACACGGTTGGAGCGGTCGCTCTCGATCTGGGGGGCCGGCTCGCAGCGGCCACGTCGACCGGAGGCACGCTGAATAAGGAGCCTGGGCGGGTGGGGGACTCGTCGCTGATCGGCTGCGGTTGCTATGCGGACAATGCGAGCGCTGCGGTTTCGCTGACCGGGTGGGGGGAACCGATCATGAAACTGGTGCTGGGCAAATGGGCGACGGACAGGGTGATGGCAGGCCGCTCTCCGGAACAAGTGGCGCCCGAAGCGATGGCCTACTTACTGCGGCGTCTCGGGGGTCATGGGGGGATCATCCTGCTCGCGCCCGATGGGCGGTATGGCCTGGCACACAATACGCCGCGGATGGCGTGGGGAATCCACACTGCAGAGGGGCCGCGGGTGGGCACAATTCTGCGCGATGACGACGCCCTGCTGACAGGCGCGGAAGGCGATCTGCCCTAAGAGGCGGCTGCTTAGCTCGAGAAGAGCTGCATGAGGTTGGCCATGGTCAGCAGGTCCTTGATGCGGGGCGTCAGATTCTCGAGTTCCAGCTTGCAGAGTCCCTGATGAAGGGCGGACACTTTCAGTCCGACCAGGGCTCCGAGGCCGGAGCTATCCATATAGTTGAGATCGGCAAGATCGATGACGATCCGGCCGCCACGCGCAATCAGCGGCTTCACCAGTTCTTTGACCTGGGTAGTGCTCTGGTTCACCAGGCGGCCGTGACACTTGATTCTGGTGGTTATCCAACCGGTTGCGTCTGCCGACTCTTCCACTTCGTAGTGAAAGGCAGGCTCCTGCGCGATAGCCATGCAATCTCCTTTTCGGGGGGAATACGTGCCATAGTAGCGGCTGAGGGGAAGGCCGCCGTGTTAAATTCTGGTTACGTTGCGCGGTCCCCCTCCGCCGGCGTTTTCGCCAATGCCGGGCGTTCAAGCTGGAATTGCCGTCTATAATTCGCACAATTCTAAAATTACATGGGGGAACCAAATGCTAAAGGGTTTTCGCGACTTCATTCTGCGCGGAAATGTGATCGATCTGGCGGTTGCGGTCGTCATTGGAGCCGCATTTACTGCCATCGTCAACGCATTGGTGACGGATATTGTGAATCCGCTCATCGCCGCAATCGTCCACAAGCCGGACTTCTCCGCGCTGATTCTGGACATCAATGGCGGGAAGATCAAGTATGGCGACTTTATGAATGCCATCATCTCCTTCCTGCTGATCGCCGCAGTGGTCTACTTCGTCTTCGTGCTGCCTATCAACGCGCTGATGAAGAAATTCCGTCCCGCGGAGGCTGCTCCGCCGGTCACCCGCCCTTGCCCGGAATGCCTTTCGGATATTCCGCTTGGCGCGAAGAGGTGCTCCCACTGCGCACAACCGGTCTCGCCTGTTCCAAGCGCTGCCTGAACGGGCCCTCCCCCGGGGCTCTCAAGCCTATATTTGGCCTGGTAAGCTTTCTTCTTCCCGATTCCGCGCAAGTTGAAGGAGCATTTCATTGATGCCGTCGCGCGTCCCTGTCCTGTTCGCCTCGTTTCTTGTTTCGGCTCTCGCCATCATCGGGGTGCACATTGCTCCTTCGTCCGCGGCGTCGCAGGCTTCGGGCGTCTTTGGCTACGAGGATTTTGCCACTGAGGAGGCCAGGACCGATCAGGCGTTTCTGGCCGTTCCAGACGCGAAGCTTGCCGGCGAAGAGCTGAAGACGCTGACCGCCGAGCCGCATATTGCCGCCTCGCCCGAGGACCTGAAGACGGCGCAGTATGTTGCCGGCAAATTCAAAGAGGCGGGTCTTGAAACGAACATCGTGCCATACAAGGCGTGGCTCAACATGCCCCTCGAGGTCAAGGTTCAGGCGTACGACGCCGACGGCAAGCTGCTGATGACGGGCCCTGTCCGCGAGCATGTGGATGGCAACGATCCCTTTCAGGATGACCCGCGGGTCACGCCTGCGTTCAATGGTTCATCGCCCTCGGGGGACGTGACGGGCGAGGTGGTTTATGCCAATTACGGCCGGCCTGAGGATTTTCAGAAGCTCAAAGACCTTGGCATCGACCTGAAGGACAAGATCGTTCTGGTACGGTACGGGGGCAATTTTCGCGGGGTGAAAGTCTACATCGCGCAGCAGGCTGGAGCGGCCGGAGTGCTCATCTACTCCGATCCCGCCGACACCGGGTATTACCGTGGGGACATGTACCCGCACGGAGCGTACGGTCCGGCGACGTCGGTGCAGCGCGGGTCGGTTCAGTATCTGTTCAAGTATCCGGGCGACGCACTCACGCCGGGGATTGCTTCGCGCCCGGACCTGCCCGCTTCGCAGCTGCTGAAGCCTGAGGACGCGGGAAATCTGCCAAAGATTCCCTCCGAGCCGCTTTCTTACCACGACGCAGCTCCGATTCTCGAGCATCTGGGTGGCCCCGATGCGCCGCGCGAGTGGCAAGGCGCGCTGCCATTTACGTATCACGTTGGGCCCGGCGTCAAGGTGCACATGGTCCTCAAAATGGATTATCAGTACCGCACCATCTGGGACGTGATCGGCACGATTGCGGGCACGGAGTTTCCGGATGAGTGGGTGGTGGCCGGCAACCATCGCGATGCCTGGGTGTACGGCGCGGTCGATCCTAACAGCGGGACAGCGGCCATGCTGGAGGCTGTGCATGGCATCGGCGTTCTTCTGCAGCAGGGATGGAAGCCGAAGCGGCGCATCGTCTTCTGCAGCTGGGACGCGGAGGAGGAGGGGCTGATCGGATCGACCGAATGGGTGGAGGACCACGCCAGCCAGCTGGCGCACGCGGTGGCGTACTTCAATACCGACGTGGGAGTTTCCGGGCCCAACTTCGAATCGTCGGCCGTGCCGTCGCTCAAGGAATTTGTGCGCGACGTGACGAAGGCTGTGCCCAGCCCCAAAGGCGGGACTGTTTACGATCAATGGAAAAAGTCGCAGGAGGAGCAGGCTCACCGGCGGAACGGCAGCGGCGTTGAAGAGCACGGGGCGCGCGGAAATGCGCATGTGGACAACGACGTCAACGTTGGCGATCTGGGGAGTGGTTCCGATTTCACGCCTTTCATCCAGCACATCGGCGTGCCGTCGACCGACATTGGTTCGGGCGGTCCGTACGGCGTCTATCACTCGGTGTTCGACAACTACGCGTTCTTCGTGATGAACGCCGATCCGACGTTTGTTTATGAGCAGGAGATGGCGCGGGTCTTCGGGCTTGAGGTGCTGCATATGGCGGACACCGACGTTCTGCCGTACGACTACGTGACATACGGCAAAGAGCTATCGTCGTACCTGGACACCGCGCAGAAGAAGGCGGAGGAAGCCGGCCTGAGCGGGATCGACTTTGCCGCGGCGAAAGCTGCGGCGGAAAAGTTCACGGTGCTGGCTAAGCAGGTGAAAGAGAAACAGGAGGGAGCGGCGGGCGATTCTCCGCAGGCGTTGGGCGCGCTGAATGCGCAGTTGCGGGCGGTGGAAGGCGATTTTATCTCCGCTGCAGGACTGCCCAACCGCTCCTGGTTCAAGCACACCATTTATGCGCCGGGCGAGTATACGGGCTACGCCGCTGTGGTGATCCCCGGGGTCAACGAGGCGATCGATGCGAAGGATTTGTCACGGGCACAGGCACAAATGACAGTGCTGACCGATGCATTGAACCGGGCGGATGGGACGCTGGAAGCTATCACGAAATAAGCAACAAAGGCAGCTAAAAATATCGCTGCAAAGATCGAGGGCGGACTTATTCAGGCGCCTTTTGATTTGAACGAGAATGACATTTGTCACCTTCCCTGCCTGACGAACCCCACTCCCGCTCGTGCGCCGTGCCGGGAGAACATCAGACCATGAACATCGCCGATGCGCAACGTGACGTCCGCACCACGTTTCTCGGAGGGTTCGCCGGCCAGCTGGTAGCGAGCCTTGTCTGGTTCGCTTCATCCGCGCTCGCCACGTTGGCCTCCCACCGCGCCGCGATATTGATGCTGGTGTTCGGAGGCATGCTCATCTTCCCGATGACCCAGCTGCTTCTGCGCCTCATGTCGCTGCCGGCGTCACTGCCCAGGCATCCTCTGAACGGGCTGGCGGTGCAGATCGCGTTCATCGTGCCCCTGATGCTGCCTCTGATCGGCGCTGCGACGCTGCATCGGACGAATTGGTTCTATCCGGCGTTCATGATCGTTGTGGGCGCGCACTACCTTCCATTCATCTTCCTTTACGGGATGCGCCAATTCGGTGTTTTAGCCGCGCTGCTTATCGGCTGTGGGCTGATGCTTGGCGCCTATATGCCGTCCGCTTTCAGCCCTGGCGGTTGGATCACCGCGGCGCTGCTTCTGATTTTCGCCTTCATCGGGCGAAGAGCAGTCACAAACGAGGGCGCCCGCTCCGTTTCGCCGGGGGGGGCTAAACTCTGATCCGGACTTCGACGAATTCAAGCGCCAGATTATTGCCCGCATGTATCGCGGTCATTGGGCGGGCGCGATTCTCCTTTGACGCATCACGCCGTCTGGTTGTAGCGTTCGGCGGCAGCGTCTCCGATTGCGGCTGCCATGGGCCTTTCGAGGCTGCGAACCTCGGCACCGCGCTGCGTCTGCGGTTTTCCCGCGACTGCGCCGGGCAGCAGGCGATTCACCCCGCCCAACACGAGACCGACGACTTCGGGAGCGAGGTTCCCCAGCCGCGCGGCTGCGACCGCTTGCGGCGTAATGGCGATTTCAGTCTCGCCCGCCACCACAGCGCGCACGATCTTTCGGGCGGCGGCTGCGGCGCTCGTCGAAACAAAAGGCAGAGTTGCTGCCAGGCTGAACCAGCGGTACTCCCGCTGCGCGTCACCGGAGAACCTCGCGTTCACTGGCGATCCGGTGCGCATCAATCCCGGGCAGACGGTGAGCACGTGGACGCCTTTTGAGCGCAATTCCGCATGCAGCCCTTCCGAAAATCCCACCTCCGCAAATTTGCTCGCGGTGTAGGGCAGCATGTGGGGGACTGCAACTTTGCCGCCGATCGACGCGATGTTGACGACGGTCCCGCTCCTCCGCGCCTGCATTTGCGGCAGGACCGCCAGTGCACAATGGACGGCAGAGAAGAAATTCGACTCCATGACTTCGTGAAAATCGGCGACTGTCTGATTCTCTACCGGCCCTACAGTGATCACGCCTGCATTGTTGACGAGGATATCGATGTGGCCAAAATGCTGCGTGGCACGTTCGACCAGATGTTGCGCCTCGTCCGCCTGACGCAGATCGGCGGGGATTACGAGGACCTGGCCTGCGTCGAGTACCGCTTTGCGGTCCACAAGGGATTGGCGGGCGCGCTCCAGCTCCCATGGATCGCGCGCGGCCAGAACCAGCTTTGCTCCTCGGCGGCCGAATTCCTCGGCCATGGCGAGGCCGAGGCCGCGGGACGCGCCTGTGATCAGCACGACTTTACCGTTCAGCCCCTGCAGGCGGCGGGCTGTTTTCCGGCCCATCCAGCGATAGAGAGCCGCCGCTGTCGTACCGGCGCACACGAGGCCAGCGCCTGCCAGGGCGGCGCCGGAAATCAGAACTGCCTTTTTGGGATTCATCGAAGTCTCCGGGGGAAGTAGCGCCGTGGTCGCGCTGTTCTGATTATGATCCTTCGATGGGCCCAGTGGTATCATCGATTAACCATCGCTCACTTTTCCAAAACCAACCCAAGGACCTTCGGCGCCAGCACGGGCGACAGTTCCATGGCCGCCTCTGCTACGTCGGGAAATCCTTTGGCAGCGGCGAGAGCAGCCATTGCACATTGGAGAAAATCTGCGCTCCACTGGTGAGCGGCAGCCTTGCCTATCAGGATGGGAAGCTGTCTAAGAGCTTCAGTGTAGGCAGGAAGAAGATCGGAAGGAACCGTCACGCCGTTTCGACTCCGGCAAATTTCGATCCACGCCGGAAACTGAAAGAACACCATAGGAGCCCGGTCCGGCGCAGTCGAGAGTGTGCCCACGACGTGCGGGACGGCTGCGAATGAAGCAGGATAAACATCGCCCTGGTGAGCCAGCGCGCTCCAAATTGAAAACCACGGTTCGTCTTGAGCCTCTGAGCCGGGAAGGCTCTCCAATCGACGGAGCAGGTCGGGAATATCGGATGCGGAACCATACGCATGTTGCAGCCGACCCCATTCGGGACTATCTAAGCTAAGCATTCTTTTGCTCTGCGAATGATGTTACATTCCGCAGCTCGTCCATTACTTCGGTTCCCCGTCCCCGCCTCGCCGACGCACTGCATCACCGAAAATCCCTGCCATCCGCTGCTACACTGCCCGCAGAATCCGGCATTTCAATCCCAAACCATGCTTTTTAAAGCACTCAGCGCCGCCGTGTACGGCATCGACGCCAGCATCATCGACGTGGAAGTCGACTTCTCGGCGATCAAGACCGAGCAGGAGCACTTCAATACCGTCGGCCTGCCCGATGCCGCCGTCCGCGAGAGCAGGGATCGCGTGCGCGCCGCCATTCGCAACTCCGGATTCGATCTGCCGACGACCCACATCACCATCAACCTGGCCCCCGCGGACATTAAGAAAGAAGGTTCGGGGTTCGATCTGCCGATGGCGGTGGGGATCCTCGGTGCTTACGGTGCGCTGCAGCTTCGCGAACTCGCCGACTTTCTCCTGATTGGCGAACTGGGCCTCGATGGGGCGTTGCGGCCTGTGCCTGGAATGCTGCCGGTTGCGGTTGCCGCCCGCGAGCGCGGGATCAAGAACCTGATCATTCCCAAAGCCAACGCGCGAGAAGCAGCGGTCGTCGATGGCGTCGATGTTTATCCCGTCGAAACACTGCTGCAGGTTCGCGATTTGCTCAACCAGGCGGGCAATGGCGGTATACACACGCCGGCTTTCAAAGTGGAATCCGCGCAGGTGCTGAGCGAGCTGCAGCATTTTGCTCTGGACTTTGCGGATGTTCGCGGTCAGCAGACGGCCAAGCGAGCGCTTGAGATCGCCGCTGCGGGAGGGCACAACATTTTGATGATCGGCCCTCCCGGTTCGGGCAAAACCATGCTGGCGCGGCGCTTCCCTTCCATTCTGCCCCCGCTCACCTTTGACGAGGCGCTCGAGACGACGAAAATCCACTCGGTGGCCGGGGTACTGGACGCCGAAGCGGGACTGGTGACGCAGCGTCCGTTTCGCGCACCGCATCACACGATTTCCGACGCCGGCCTGATTGGTGGGGGTGTCATTCCGCGGCCTGGGGAGGTCTCGCTCGCCCATAACGGCGTGCTGTTTCTCGACGAGTTGCCTGAATTCCCGCGCAACGTGCTTGAGGTGATGCGCCAGCCTCTCGAAGATCGCCACGTGACGATCGCCCGGGCTTCGATGTCGCTGACGTTTCCCGCTGCTTTCATGCTGGCTGCTGCGATGAACCCCTGCCCGTGCGGCTACTTCAACGATCGCTCGCGCGAGTGCCACTGCACGCCGCCGCTGATCCAGAGATATGTTGCGAAAATCTCCGGGCCGCTTATCGATCGCATCGACATTCATATTGAAGTTCCGGCCGTGCAGTACAAAGAGCTTCGGGGTGGAGCGGCTGCGGAGAGCTCGGCGAACATTCGCGCACGCGTGCTGGCGGCGCGGGACCGGCAGCGCCAGCGTTTTGCGTCGGCAAAGGAGAAGATTTTCTCGAATGCACAAATGGGCACGCGCCAGATTCGCACCCACTGCGAGCTTTCGGCCGATGCGGAGAAGCTGCTGGAGCGCGCCATGCTGCAGCAGGGACTGACGGCTCGTGCTCATGACCGCATTCTCAAGGTGGCGCGGACCATCGCCGACCTGGAGGGGATGGAGAGCCTGGCGGTTCCGCACATAGCGGAGGCGATTCAGTATCGGACGCTGGATCGGAGCTACTGGAGCTGATACATGGCTAAACGGATCTCACCCAGATCATCACCAGTTGGTGATAAAATGAGTGGAGGAGTGCCCATGCGAGCCACTGTCACACTCGACGATGATTTGGTGCGTAAAGCGCAAAAGTATTCGGGGATCAAGGAGAGGTCGGCGCTTCTCCGCGAGGCGTTGAAGGCGCTGATCCATTTTGAGGCTTCGCGCAGGCTCGCAGCGTTAGGCGGTTCGGAACCTGACCTCGAGAACATCAAGCGCGTAAGGGTTGATAGTCTGTGATTCTGGCCGATACATCGGTTTGGATCGACCATCTGCGCAGCCCCGATCCGCAGATGGATCGGCTTCTCGGAGCCGGAAGGATAGCAATGCACCCTTTCATCGTGGCAGAGATTGCCCTCGGCTCGCTGCACAACCGCCGCAGGAAGCTCGCCGCGATGGACGAATTGTACGAAGTCAACGTGGCGGAACTCGATGAGGTTCGTCACCTGATTGAGTCCCATGCGCTCTACTCAAAAGGCCTTGGCCTCACGGATGTACACCTGATCGCATCCTGCATGATGAGCCTCGGCACGCAACTGTGGACCAGGGACAAGGCGCTCGCAACGGTGGCAGCCTCTTTGGGTATCCAGGCGAACCTGGTGTAATTCACGCGGCCCGACGAAATCCAATTGGCATGTACCACGGATTGCTTACTCTGCGCGCTCGCAAGCCACAGCGACCGAGAAGACAGAGCCCTCGACGCCATAGGCGCGATCGATCCGCACTGTGGCCCGGCGGCTGAAGAGCTCATACCGGTTTCCCACTACGACCGTGGGCGTTGACAAGAGACAGCTTGAGGACAGTGCTGGATCGTAGCCTTTCCACGCGCCGGCGACCATGTTCGCCATCTCCCCCATCGCATCCCGCACGGTCGCGTCCACTTCGGTGGTCGCCATCCCGGTCATCAGATCAGAGACGTGCATTGCGGCCGAGCTTTCGCTCTGCAGCACCAGCGTCCCGGTCATCGCGCCTGCTAATCCGATCAGGGCCGCGATGGTCTGCCCCTCCATGGGCGCGGCGCTCTCAGTGCGGGAACAGCTGAGGCCGATCATTGTCCCGAAAACTTCCCCCATTGCCTGATCCAGGCGCTGCTCGAGTTGAGCGATGTCCGCTCCATTCGCAACTGCCGCCATCTTTCTCTGCTCCTGCTCAGGACCGTCTTACAGGGCGACTGGATTGCTGAGCTCTCCTTCTGGATTCTTCTTCGCCAGTCTTCCTTATCGGCAGGTTCGCGGGTTTCCTCAGACAAGTTGCGGAGTCAAGGCGCCAAATTGGGAGCTGGCGTCAAGGGTCGGGCGAAAGACGAACCTGAGTGGGAGCAGCTAACTGTCGAGTTTCTTCGTGACCAGCTCGTTGAGGAGGGCGGGATTGGCCTGGCCTTTGGAGGCCTTCATGACCTGGCCGACAAAGAAGGCGGCGACGGTCTTCTTGCCCTTGCGATACTGCTCCACCTGGGCGGGATTGGCGGCGATGACGTCGTCAATCATCTTTTCAAGCGCTGAGGCGTCGCTGATCTGCTGCGGCTTTTCCTGCTCGTAGACGGGGCCGAAGTCTTCGTTGCGCTCGAAGCAGAGGTCGAAGAGCTGCTTGAGCTGTTTGCTCGAGAGCTTGCCTTCTTCCGCGAGATCGGCGGCCTCGGCTACGCCCCGCATCGAAATGGGCGACTGGGCCAGCTCGAGGTCGGAGGCTTTAAGGCGCATCGTAAGCTCGCTCTGGACGAGGTTGGCGACGCGGCGCGGATTCTTTGCGGCGCGGGCCGCGGCTTCAAACTGATCGGCGAAGGCGCGGGTCGCGGTGAGGGTTTGCGCGTCCTGTCCGGTGATGCCGTACTCGGCGATCATGCGGGCGCGGCGGGCTTCCGGCAGCTCGGGCATGTTCGAGGCGATCTGCGTCTTCCATGCCTCGGAGACGAAGAGCGGCGGAAGGTCGGGCTCGGGGAAGTAGCGGTAATCGTGCGCCTGCTCTTTCGAGCGCATGGAGTAGGTGCGGCCTTCGTTCGCGTTCCATAGGCGAGTCTCCTGGATGACGCGGCCGCCGCCCTCCACGATCTCGATCTGGCGCTCGATCTCGTATTCGAGCGCGGCCCGGATGAAGCGGAAGCTGTTGACGTTTTTGACTTCGGCTTTAGTGCCGAACTTCTCCTGGCCGCGGGGGCGGACGCTGACGTTGGCGTCGCAGCGCAGCGAGCCTTCTTCCATATTGCCGTCGCTCACGCCCGTGTAGACGATGATCTCCTTGAGGCGCGTGAGGTATTCGTACGCCTCATCGGGGGTGCGCATGTCGGGCTCGCTGACGATTTCAATCAGCGGCGTGCCGCAGCGGTTCAGGTCGACGTAAGTGCGTGTGGCCGAGTCGGGGAAGCCGTCGTGCAGGCTCTTGCCGGCGTCCTCTTCCATGTGGAGGCGGGTGATGCCGATGCGCTTTGTGCCGTTGGGCGTGGGGATTTCGATGTAACCGTGCTCGGCGAGGGGCTTATCGAACTGGGAGATTTGATAACCCTTGGGCAGGTCGGGGTAGAAGTAATTTTTACGGGCGAAGATGGAGCGTTCGCGGACCTGGCAGTTGAGGGCGAGGGACGCAAGCGTGGCGAACTCGACGGCGTGGCGGTTGAGGACGGGGAGCGCTCCAGGAAGGCCGAGGCAGACGGGGCAGACGTTGGTGTTGGGGGGCGCGCCGAACTTGTTCGCGCATCCGCAAAAAGCCTTGGTTTCGGTAAGGAGCTGAACGTGGACTTCGAGGCCGATGACGGGTTCATACTTCGCGCGGATTTCGGGCGCAATTGTGGCGGCGGCAGCCATAACAACAGGGTACAGGGTACAGGGCGCAGGGTACAGGGTGGTGATCGGCAGTGGAGCCGAGAGTTATTATGAAATCAGGTTTCAAGTATGGCGAATCCTGATTGGTCGGGTTGTCCGTGGGTTGAAATCATCCCCGGCAAAGTCAGCGGCGCGCCGCTGCTCAGGAACACTCGTCTGCCCGTGGATGCCATCATTGGCAACTATGACGCCTTCAGGGAGGAGGGGCTATCGCCGGAAATTGCGATCGCCGAGACTCTTGACTGCTACCCAGAAGCTGGTCTTGAAGCGGTCAGAGCCATTCTCGATTATCGCGCCGAGCATCAGATGCAGGCGCACTCTTGAAGGTTCTACTCGATGAGGACGTGCCGGGCAAGCTGGCACGATTCTTATCCGGTCACGAAATTCACACCGTAGTCGGTATGCAATGGGGCGGCGTCAAAAACGGGGCATTGCTGGAGTTGATCGAGCGGGAACGTTCCAACGTTCCACTGACCGGCGATAAGAACCTGGACAAACAGCAGCGGCTGGATGGCCGGCCGATTGCCGTATTGGTTATGTCTGCGATCAACTGGCCGGTGATCCGGTCTCACATTTCTGAAATTGCTGCCGCTATCGATGAGGCTCAGCCGGGAACGATCAGGTTCATCGATTGCGGCTTGTTTATTGCACACGCCAAGCGGCCTCGCGAGTAACAGGCGACCAGACTCTCTCAATTAGCATGGCTTCATGATTGAGGGGCGGCGCAGCGGGACCGCGGAGCGGGTGGCGATGCGTCGCGCGGCCCATCAGCTTTATGACACACCGCTGATCTTCGAGGATCCATTGGCGCTGCGCATCCTGAGCGAGGAGGCGGCAGCGCGGGTTCGTGGCGAGGCTCAAGAGGAACAGACAGCGTGGGCGCGGGGATTTCGGCTCTTCATGGCGACGCGCAGCCGCCTTGCTGAAGAAGAGCTGGCGAGGGCTTTCGAGCACGGCGTGAGGCAGTATGTGGTGCTGGGGGCGGGACTAGACACGTTTGCCTATCGAAATCCTTTCACGGAGCTGCGGGTGTTTGAGGTGGATCACCCGGACACGCAGGCGTGGAAGCGCGAACGGCTCCGGCACGGGGGGATTGCGATTCCGGAGTCGATGCGCTTTGCGCCGGTGGATTTCGAGCGTGACACGCTCGCCCATGGTCTGGAGGCTGTTGGATTTCACCGCGATGAGCCGGCATTCTTCTCGTGGCTCGGCGTGGTGCCTTACCTAACGCGGGATGCTGCGTTCGCTACGCTGCGATTCATCGCCGGGATGCCGCGCGGCAGCGGTGTGGTCTTCGACTACGCGATCCCGCGCGAGCTGATGAATGAAATAGAACGCCGCGCATTCGACGCTTTGGCGGAGCGGGTGGCACGGGCGGGTGAGCCATTCAGGCTGTTTTTCGATCCGGCGAAGCTGGAGGCGGAACTGCGGACGATGGGTTTCAGCGAGATTGAAGATCGGAGCGGCGGAGAGGTTCGCGCGCGCTGGCTTGGCGAAGAAGCGACGGGGCAGGGCAGGTCGGGGCGGCTCTTGTGCGCGCACGTCTGACAAGCATGACTTACTTCGGCTTACTCCGTTATCCAGCCGCGCAGCCAGTGCACGGTTCCGGCTGAACCAAACAGCAGGGCGACCCAGAACACCATGAAGCCCAGGCTCTGGAGAAGCCTGTTGATACCGGATTTATGGAATTTCGATTCTTTCGAGGTGGTTTGTACCTGAAGAGTCTCGGGCATGGCGCCTCCGATCTGCAGAGCCGGCGCGGCGGGACACCTCATGCTTAGCGCTGAAAGCGCGATTTGTCAGTGATGGCAGTCACGGGCAGATGCGTCTTCGTGGCCGGGCTGGAGAGCGCCATGGATCGAGGGGCTGGGCCGATCACATATTTGTATGGCCGGCGCGCATTTCCTCGTTGAAGGTGGGGCGGGTGACGGCGAGGGCTGCATCGCGCTTTGCCTGATACTCCTCCGCGCGAGCCAGCAGCTTCGGCGTGGCGGAGGCGTATTCACCGTCGAGGCCGAGCAGGCTCTGAGCGGCGAGATCGGCTGCCATGCGGGCGAGTTCGGCGGCAGTGGTGTTGAGGTATTGGGCGTCGCGGGGATCGGCGATCCAGACCGGCTTGCCAGCGCCGAGGACGCCGGAGAGCCAGTAAGCCTTGAGCGCGAGGTAATCCATGCGGCTCCGGTCGTCGGTGTCTGTGAAGAAGAATTTTTTCTGCCAGCGGCTGTAGTAGCGCGTGGTCACAGGAACGGGCTGGCGATTGCCGCTCTTGAGCAGCTCGAGCTGGCCGCGGTCGATGGTCTTGCGAACCGCGTTGTAGATGAAGGTTTCGGCGTAGGGCTGCTCAGGCGCGGGGACGATCTCGGCGAAAGTGACGGTCATGCTGGCGGAGACGAGCGCGTGCAGCGGCGATTGAGTTCCATCTTCGAGATGCAGCGTGCCGTGGACGATGTAGGTATCCGCGCCGGAGGTGGAGCGATGGAAGGGCCAGCCAAAGTGGCTGAAGCTGACGGGGAGTCCGGCGAGGGTGACGTAGGCATCGGGGCGCGGGTTGCGCAGGCGGTTGGCGGCCTCGCGCAGGTGGGTGGTCATCTCAGGCAGCAATTCGGGCTTGTGGAAGTCGAAAGCCTCGCTCAGCTCGAGCAGCAGGGTTCGCTCTTCCGGGGCTTCGGCGCTGGCGGCGAGGCGAAAGCGCGTAGTGGGGTGGCCGTTGAAATCGGAACCCGCGTCGATGGAGAGGACGGTGAGGCCTGCTTGCTGGGCAGCGGTCTGGATATTCGCGGCGAGGCTTGATTCGAGATGAGCGGTCATGTTTTTTTGCGGAGATTACAAGATTGATTGTATCGGCTGAGCGGTGAGGAGCGAAATCGTGAATGGGCAAGCCATTCGTCGCTTCCGAGCTGTGCGCACCAGGAAGGTACCGCCGGCCGGCGATCCAGGAGGCGTCCCGGGGGCCAACAATCAATGCGCTCTGGTACAAGCGTCACCGTAGATCGGGAAAGGCGCATCGACGATGCCGGCGCTCTCCGGCAGCCACAAAATCCGCAAAGTTGCTCAACGAAAAATGGCGGGAGTATCGTTTCAGTGACCGGCCCTCAGGCCGACCCCGCCAATCCTGCGAAAACTGCACAATATCGGCCACTCCCGCGCGTCTTGATAAGTACTCCCCCAGCTTTCGCGTCCGCACTCTGTCCCGAGGAGGCTTTCGAATGACCCACCCCCAGGGCCCTATGGCCAGAACAACCGGCTTCGTCTACCTCCTCTTTTTCCTCACCGCCGTCTGCGCCGGACTCCTCGTCAAAGGCCTCATCGTTCCCACCAACGCCGCCGCAACCGCGCACAACCTCATCGCGCACGAAGGCCTGCTCCGCTCTGGTTTTGCCGTCACCCTCATCTCCACCGCCTTCTACATCGCTCTCACCGCCCTCCTCTACAACTTGTTCAGGCCCGTGAACCGAATCCTCTCCCTGCTCGCGGCCTTCCTCAGCCTTGTCGGATGCGGCATCCAGGCTGTCTTCGCCGGCCTCTACACCTTCGGCTCCCCGCTCGTCCTCGAAGGCGATCGTTACCTCACAGCATTCACGCCGGAACAACTTCAAGCCCTGGCGTTTCTAGTCCTTAAAACAGGCATGCAGGCCTTCAACATCGCCCTCGTTTTTTTCGGATTCTTCGACTTCGTCATCGGCTACCTCATTTTCAAGTCGACCTTCCTGCCTCGCTTTCTCGGCGTTCTGATGATGCTGGCTGGTGTAGGTTGGCTTTCTGCTCTGTCAACCTCGCTCGTCAAGCATCTCTCTCCAGGGGTCGAAATCCTGGGCTTCGTCGCCGAATTAGCCCTTATGCTCTGGCTCATCATCAAAGGCGTGAATCTGCAGAGATGGAACGAGCAATCCACCCTCCAGCAACCATCGCCGTAGAATCTCCAAATGATGTTTACCAGGCGCCTCCGAGAAGGCGTTCGCAGCGGCGAAATCACTTCCAGCGTCCGCATCTGGATGCGTCCCCACGTCAAAGTCGGCAACCGCTACCGCATGGAAGAAGGCGAAATAGAAATCGACTCCATCGAGCCCATCGGCTTTCCCGAAATCACTCCGGAGCTCGCCCGCGCCTCCGGTTTCCTCGGCGTCCTCGACCTGCTCAAAGTAGCGCAACACGGCAAAGGCCAGAACATCTACTTAGTCCGCTTCCACTACATACCGCCGCGACGCGCATCACAAATCCAGCGGCCAAAGATCGTTAAAAAGGATTAGTCTCCCCCATGAACTGTATGCATCCGGCTCACCTCTTACCCTCCAGGAAAAAACCGGGAACCTGCCCGTCAATCCGCCCATCCTCCCCATGCTCGCCAAACGCGTCGATGAGGTCCCCGCCACCGGTGACTGGCTCTTCGAGCCCAAGTGGGATGGCTTCCGCACTCTGATCTTCAAAGACGGCGACGAAATCCTCATCCAGAGCCGCGACGAGAAATCCCTCAACCGTTATTTCCCTGAGCTCCTGGAACCTCTGCGCGCCCAGCTTCCGAGCCAATGCGTTCTCGACGGCGAACTCGTCATCGCGTACAACGGCCATCTCGATTTCGACGCCCTCCAGCTCCGCATCCATCCCGCGGCCTCGCGGGTGAAGCTTCTCGCCCAGCAAACGCCGGCCTCTGTTGTCTTCTTCGACCTTCTCTGCGAGGGCCAGCGCGACCTGCGCGGCGAGCCCTTCGAACAACGCCGCACCGAGCTTGAATCGCTGCTCGCCTCCGCAACTCCGCCCATCCACATCACCCCGGCAACCCGCGATCGTAACGTCGCGCTCGACTGGTTTCGGCGCTTTGAAGGCGCCGGCCTCGATGGTGTCGTCGCCAAACCCACTGCCGGCGCCTACGAGCCTGACAAACGCGTCATGCTCAAAATCAAGCACGAACGCGACTGCGACTGTGTTGTCGCCGGCTTCCGCTGGTACAAGGCAAGCAAGGGCTCAGCTATCGGATCGCTTCTTCTCGGTCTCTTCGACGGCCAGGGTGTACTACAGCATGTCGGCGTCTGCGCCAGCTTCACAACGGAAAAACGCCGCGAGCTCGTCCAATTCCTCGAGCCCTGGCGCAAAAGTGCCCTCGACGATCATCCCTGGAAGAACTGGGCCGGTTCCGATTCGCAAAGCGTCGACGGTGAGCATCGCATGCCCGGCGGCCAAAGCCGCTGGAGCCAGGGCAAGGATCTATCATGGGAGCCGCTTCGCCCGGAGCTCGTCGTTGAGGTCGCCTACGAACACATGCAGAGCGGCCGCTTCCGTCACATGGCTCACTTTCGCTGCTGGCGTCCTGACAAAAATCCCGCCGACTGCACCTACGCGCAACTTGAAGTCGTCCCGCCCGAGGAACTCTCAGCCATCTTCCCTCAAAGTCGTTAAGCTGGGCACAAAGTGTGAGCAGCCTTCAGCTCCGCGGCGTCAACCATCGATCCGGGATGCGGGGATTGGGGCTTGAATGTCGCTAACAGGGCCTAAGTCGGAGGCGGGTTTTTTGTTGCACGGAGCTTCCACAGGAGCTGGCGCAGAAGGCCGAGCCATTCGCGGAGGTCGGGCGGAGTGAGGGGGAGGGGAAGCACGAGGCGGCGCACCTTTTCCTCCATTTGGGCCCTGGTGGCGCGGTGGGGATAACCGTTGATGGAGAGGGCTTCGAGAAAGAGGGAGATGAGGCGTTCTTTTTCGCCGGACGTGGCCGATTGTCTGTGGCTGTCCGTATCCGGGAGTTCGCTCGCTTCCGGCGCCACCTGTTGAGCGGGATCGCGCACAGCCAATTCGTATAAGACGACAGCGACCGCCTGCCCGAGGTTCATGGAGGGGTGTTCAGCGCGGGTGGGGATGCGGAGGAGAAGCTGGCAATGGCTCAGGTCATGATTGGAGAGGCCGACCTTCTCCGATCCGAAGAGGATAGAGACTTTGGAGCCGGATTGGAGATGGGCCCGGATGATCTGCGCAGCAGCGGCGAGCGACGAGGGCGGCTCAGAAAGATTGCGGCGGGTTCCGGCGGTTGTGCCGACGACCAGGGAGCAGTCGGCGATAGCGCCGGTTAGCTCGTCAAACTGTTGTGCGGCTTTCAGGACAGACTGAGCGTTGACGGCTGACTTCGCCTCCTGAAATGCCAAAGGGTAGGGATGGACAATGCGCAGGTGTGGGAAGCCGAAGTTGGACATGGCACGGGCAGCCGCGCCGATATTGAGCGGATTGCGGCTGTTGACGAGGACGACGCGGAGGCGATCTTGTTCCGCCAGGGTGAGCACTGATCTCCTATCGAGCGCTGGGCCGAGGCCGCTCTCAAACTCGTCAGGCGGCTGAGGTTTGCGGGTATCAGGTTCGAGCACCGAAGGTCAGTCTAAGGTAGTTAGCGCGAAGAATGGGTGTTTTGAATGTCGCTTGTCACGTCACCCTTTCGACTTTGCGCTGGCTTGTTTTCGTGCTTTTACTGCCTTGGTATTTTCCTAGCTTTTCAGTTGGGAGCGGTTATAAGCGATCGCGTTCCTGATGAGCCTTAGGAGCTTGGCCTCGTCGAGCCGGTCGTTCTCGAAGGTATCGATCGCCCGCCATTCCTTTCCTTCAAGGCCTGCATTGAACAGGCGGCTCGGGTCGGCGAAGTGGGCGCCTTTGGAGAAGGTCACCTTCACCTTGTCGCGGTGGGCGTTAGCTACGGCGATCATCCCGTCACAATACCAGACGGGCGACCCCATCCACTTCCAATCCTCGGTGACAGCCGGGTCGGCCTCGCGCATGATCCGCCGAATCGTGGCGAGCACTTTGCCCCGCCAGTCGGGGATGCCGGCGATGTACCGATCGATCCGTTCACCGGGGTTGCGCTCCGGGGAGTCGAGGCGACTTCCAGGAGACTTAGCACCAGCGCCCTTTATTCCGGCATTTCTGCGAGGTTTGGAATTTCTCTGAGGTGCTCTCGCCTTGCGGGCTGCTTTTTCCGCCTTTTTCGTGGCCATAACGATCGTCTCCCCTACCAATGCTTCAGCTGCGTGAGCTGAAGAAGATTGCCGCAGGTGTCGTTGAGCATGGCGATGGTCGAGGCCGTCACGTCCGTAGGAGGCATCGTGAACACCGTGCCGCGCGCTTTCATCCGCTCGTAATCGGCCTGCACGTCATCCGTGAAGAACATAGCCGCGGGCTGGCCTTGCTCAAAGATTGCCTGCTGGTAAGTTTTGGCGGCCGGGTTATTGTTGAGTGCCAGCTGCAGCTCCGTCCCAGCCGGATCTTCTGAAGAGACGACGGTGAGCCATCGATAAGGCCCCTGGCTGAAGTCGGACTTCTTCACGAAACCCAGCACATCGGTATAGAAGCGCAGGGCTTTCTCCTGGTCGTCAACGAATAGGGTGGTCACTTTGATTTTCATTTCGTTTCTCCTTTTTCGCGGGGATGAGGATTCCAATTTTGCGGCTGTCGGGTCGAAATGGCCGTAATCCAATAGGCGATGTTTTTTGCATTCATGGTCAGTCCAACCTTCCGATGACGCGATCCAGCGCGTCAAAGAATATCTTCCAGCCGTATTTCGCACCCTGGTAATTCGACTTCTGATCGGGACGAAAGCCGGATTGCTCCATGCGAACGTGGGTGCCACCGTCTGCCGGAGTCAACGTCCAGAGCACCACCCACTGAAGTCCGGACTCAGATCCCCCAATTCCCCAGTTATAAGAAAGGCGCTGGAATGGCTCGACGATCAGCACCTCGCAGTCGACAATGCCATTCCAGTTCGGCACGGGGTCGCGCCTGAAGTGGAACTTGTGCCCGATTGTCGGCTCGAAGTCGTTGTTCATCATCCATTGCGCGAGGAGCGTGCTCTCGGTGAGCGCTCGCCACAGTTTTTCCGGCGGGTGCGGGAATACCCGCTCCACCACAAGGGAACGGGGACTCTCTGCGGGATTCGTTCCGTCTGCCGGACTGCTCGTATCCGGACCGCCTGTGTCGGCTGGAGTACTCATGGCCCCATCCTTTCGAGGAGAGATTCAAGGCGGTCGAATCGTTCGCGCCAGAAGGCGCCGTAGTGATCGAGCCAGTCCACCATCGGCGCCAGCGCGTCGGGCTGCGCGCGATAGTGAGTTTCGCGTCCCTCGCGGCGATGCCGCACCAGCTTGGCCCGCTTGAGCACGGTCAGGTGCTTCGAAACAGCGGGCTGGGAGACGCCGGCATAGCGAGTCAACGCGTGGACGGTCCGCTCGCCCTGCCGGGTCAGCTCCTCGTAAATGGCTCTGCGGGTTGGGTCCGCAAGAGCCCGGAAGACGTGATTGGCATCGGCCAGTGTCACCGAAAAACCATAACCTTTTAGTTATGGATTGTCAAGAGCGAAACGGGAGCCATTCTTCGGCGCTGTGTTTGGACGGGAGTTGGGCAACTTCGATCTCTCTGAGCTGGCGGGTTTCAAGGCCGGCTCTCGAATCGAAAACTAGAAGCTGGCGCCGCCGGTGTTGGGCTGGTTGCTGAGGATCTCTTTTCCGCCGCTGGCGCCGATGACGTAGAGATTGCCGGGGAGGGTAGGCGCGGTTTGGGGGGTGGTCCAGAGCCAGACACGGGAGGGGCCGGACCAGAGGGTGGTCAGGGCGGAGTTATCGATAAAGACGGCGGGGTTGGCGAGCTGGGCGCTGGGACCGAGGGTGGATGCGGGCTGATTGAGGATGAGCACCTGACGCTCGAGGTAAAAGGCCAGTGAGGAAGCCGCGTCGAAGGGGCCATTGATGACGATGGCGTCGGAGGGACCGACTTCGGGCTTGATGGCTTCGGCGAGGATCGCGGAGGAGAGAACGGGCGAGAAGGTGTTGAGCGCGAGATGCGCGGCGATGAGGATGGCGACGATCATGCCGGCGAGGAAGCAGTTGGCCATGCGTGCGTTGTCGCGGAGGCGATACCAAAGGCAGGCGGAAACACCGACGACGAGGGCGAGGAGGGTGATCCAGAGGGGGACTTTGAAGAGGCCCATGGCGGAGCGGGAGAGGTCGAAGAGATAGCCGAAGAAGATGGCGTGATGGCCGGGGTGGGAGCGCAGGAGGGTGGCGATATCGACGCCGGGAGCGGGGAGCGGCGCGGCGATGAGGAAGTAGGCCACGACCGCGGCTGCAGCCATACCGAGGAAGAAGAGGATGAAGGCGGCGATACGGCCCTGATGGTGTGGGAGGGCCTCGTCTTCCGCAAGCCAGCCACCGGCGAGGAGGGCCATGGGAGGGAGCGCGGTGAGGAGGTTGAATTCCTGGCGTGCGGTGAAGCTGAAAAAGACGAGGACGGTGAGAATCCAGATGAGGCAAAAGAGGCGTGCCTGGCGGCGGCGGCCGGGATCCGGAGAGTCGCCGATGCGGAGGGCGCGGATGGAGTAGACGCACCAGGGGATGATCCAGACGAAGACCAGGAACCAGAAGATGAGCAGCGGAACGCGGCCGCCGGTCATTGGAGGCATGAGATTGAGGAGGTCCTGCTGGCGCAGGGCGTGGCGGGCAGCGATCTGCCAGGGCAGGAAAAGGACCAGGAAGAAGAGGATGGCGGGGATGGGATGCCAGCGGAGGAAATGCCGGAGGTTATGGGTGAAGAGGAGATAGAGAGATGCGATGACCAGAGGGAGGACGACGCCGGCGAGGCCCTGGGTGAGTGCGCCGAGCGCGCAGCAGGCAGCGAAGCCGAGGGAGGTTTCAAGGCGGCGCTTTTCCTGGGTGAGAGAACGGAAGAAGAGATTGAGAGCGACGGTGGTCCAGAGACAGAGGAAGACGTCACGCAGGAGGAGATGGCCGAAGAGGAAGACGCCGTAGGAGGTGATGAGAACCAGGGCGGCGTAGAAGGCGGCAGCGGCAGACTGGAAGAGGCGGCGCGCCAGAGAGAACGTAGCGACAAACAGGGCCAGGGTCGCGAGCATGACAGGCAGGCGGGCGGCCCAGTCGCTAATGCCAAAGAGGGCGAAGCTGACGGCGGTGGCCCAGTAGAGGAAGGGCGGATGGTGGGGGTAGCGAATGCCGTTGGCGTAGGGAGTGATCCAGTGATGGGTGACGAGCATTTCACGCGCGATTTCCGCGTTCAGGGCATCGGGGCCGTCGAGCAGCGGCGGCTTGACCATGGAAAACGAGGCGTAGAGCAACAGCCACAGGCCGAGCAGAGGAAAGATGAAACGCTTGGCCGTGCGCAGGCTGGTCATCGGTCTCGATTATAGAGAGAAGGGAGGAAGCGAGGAGACTGGACGTGGGCAGGGTTGGAGAGGTGCAGGCCGCCGGTGACTCAGGACGAGATGTCTGCCGACATTTCTGAAGCCCAACGGACGGCGTCGATAAACAGCGGGGCGATGAAACCCTCAGGCAGGTTCATGAGGAACTGTAATTGCTCGCAGGCTTGCCAGTTGCAGGATTCGAGGCTGCGGACCAGATCGAGGGTGCGGCCGGCGGGAGTTCGGTCGCCCTCGAGCGCGGATTTGACCCGGGGGCTGATGGGAATGGTCTGGAGGATGCGGAACAGGGGCGCATTGAGCAGGACGTTGAGCAGAGAGAGCATGCCGAGTAGATAGAAGGCCGGGGGATCCTCGGACAAAGAAGGAGCGAGGAGCTCACAGAAGCGGGCGCGGGCGAGGATCATGGAAATCAAGGGCGAACTGCGCAAGTTGGTCAAAGAACCGGCCATGGCCACCGTCACTACTCTGCGGACGGCGTCGTCGCCGATCATGAGAAGCGCTTCGCGGATGCTGGTGATGGAGGCGGCACTCCCCTGCATGGCGGAGTTGGCCAGGCGCAGAACGCGAAAGGAGAGCGAGGCTTCCGCGGAGAGGAGTTTTTCGAGTTTGCGGAGGTCGGTGGGCGAATGCTGGAGCGCTGCAAGCAGCTTGAGGTAGACGAAATAATTCTGAGGAACGGTGCGGGATTCGACGACGATGGGCTGGGAGAAGTAATAGCCCTGGAAGAGGGTGCAGCCTTCGGCGAGAGCCATGCGCTGGTGGATGTCAGTCTCGATCTTTTCGGCAACAAACCGGGCGCCGGAACCGGCGGCCATCGCGTAGATTTGGCGCCGCGTTTCGAAGTCGGCGGTGAGGAAATCGATTTTGATGAAGTCAGCCAGAACAAGGAAGGGAGCGCGAGAGGGCTGGGGCAGGAACGAGTCGAGCGCGAAGCGATAGCCTTTTGCGCGGAGCGCGAGACACGCATCGATGAGCTCCGGATCGGGATCGATGTCGGGGAGGATTTCGAGGACGGTGGAAGCGGGAGGAAGGAGGTTGACGATACCTTCGACGAGCGCAGAGCGGGTGCAGTTGACGAAAGCGGCGTGCCGATCGCCCTCGGGAATAAGCATCAGCCAGTGATCGATGACCTCGTGGGTAGCCTGATCGGGATCGCCCGAGAAGGCGCCGGTTTTGCCGGTCCGGTAGAAGAGTTCGTAGCCGAAGAGGCCGCGTTTCGCGTCGAGGATCGGCTGGCGGCCGAGGAAGCGGCTTTGGGGCGTGAACGGCTGGTGGGCCGGTGCAGGCCGAGAACCTGGAGATTGGGGTGTGGCGATGGCTGACATTGGGCGTTTGATAGCCGGCCTGGGATTGTCCTGAATTGTTTTGGGCCAGCTTTTCATATTCGCTATCGGCAGAGGCACCGGTATCGATAGGGATTCGCCTGGGCAGGGTGGCGTGACAAGAGTCGAGGTGTAGCGAATCGGCGCAGGGGCGGTGTGGAGGCGTGGGGCTGGCGGTCGTTCGGTACACTGCTGACAGGTTGATGGGAACAGCTCGAACGACGCACCAGCTCAGGAAGTTTCGATTCGGGCTCCCGCAGAAAATTGCGGTAGTCATGCTGCTGGTTTTTCTGGGGGAGTGCGTGTGGGTGAGCGGGCGCACGCCGCTGACGGAGACGGATTATCAATTTGCGCGCTGCGGGCGGGAGATGTGGGAGCGGCCTTCTCCGCTGACGGGATACTTCACAACGTGCGGGAACATTCATGACGGAACGCTGGCGTATCGTGCCGCGGGGCTGCCTCTGACGGTGGAGCGGTGGTTGGCGGGGCAGGGGCCGGCGACATCGACGTGGGAGATGCGGCATGAGGTGGGCGCGATCAGGCTGCTGCTGCGGCTGCCGTTTATGCTGGCGGGGCTGGGGCTGGGCGCGTGCCTGTGGTGGGTGACGCGGCGGCTCTTTGGTAACGATGGCGGTTACATTTCGCTGGCGCTGTATTGTTTTTCGCCGGGGGTGGTGCGGGCTTCTACGGTTCCTAACAACGAAATTCTTGCGGCGTTTGGAGTTTTCTCGGTTATCTATACGGCGATTGGGGTATCGCACGCGCTGCAGGGGCCGAAGCGAAAGTGGCGGCCGAGAATTGTGCTGCTGACGGTTGCTCTGGGGTTCACGGCTGCGGCGCATCTGGCGGCGTTTGTGGTGGCATTGGTGTTCACTGTGATTTTTATGGCGTGGGTGGCGGAGGAACGGCGGGCTTATATTCCAACCCTGCTGATTGTGTGGGTGATGGGGGCGTTTTTCCTGCTGTTTGCGTCGTATGCGTTTCATCCGGACGCGTTCAGCTATGTGTTTCGCAGCGCGGCGGGACGGATGTGGTTCTCGCTGGAGCCGGCGAAGTGGTTTTTTACGCGGGCTGAGAACGCTGCGTTCACGATTGGGCTGGTGGGTGCTGTCGCGTTATATGCGGGGTCGCGCCGCACGCGGTATTTCGGGAATACAACGCCGCTGCTGGTGGGCGCCCCGCTGATGGTGCTGGTGACGACGGGGGTTTCGTCGCAGCCGTGGTTGTGGGCGCTGCCGTTTCTGATTGCTTTTGCGGGTGGGGTGTTTGCGGATGCGCTGGAGACACGGTGGAGGCGGGCGTTTCTCTGGGCTACGGGAGTTTTGGTGGTGGGGCAGGCGGGGTTGTGTTTGGCGAGTTTGTGGGGGCAGGCGGGCTAACTCCGAAACGGCGCCAGGAGGCCGAGATTTTCATATGGTGCTGGACAATCAGTTCGGGAAGCGAGTGTACGACTGGCTCGGGAGGCATCGCTTCGTCTATCGCGCGATCCGCTGGAACGTGTGTCTGGGGCGCGAGAAGGCACTTCAGGAGAAAGCGATCGCAGCGCTCGCGCTTTCCCCTGGGGACACGGTGCTGGACCTGGCCTGCGGTGCAGGGGTCAACCTGGCCCAACTGGAGGAGAGGATTGGCAGGACCGGGAAGATTATCGCTGTTGACTACAGTACAGGCATGCTGGAGACGGCCCGAGCGGTGAGCGCCGCGGGCGGATGGACCAACATTGAATTTCGGCAGGAAGACGCCGCCCAGCTCGACCTTGCGCCGCAGTCATTGGACGCAGCGATCTGCACCTTTGCGCTGAGTGCTATGCCGGGAGAACGGGCTGCCCTGGCGCGGGTAGCGCCGGCGCTGAAACCAGGCGCGTGGTTTGTGGCGCTCGATGCCAAATTGTTTACAGGATATGCGCGGATCTTTAATCCACTGGCCGGGCCGCTTTTCAAGTACACGACGAACTGGGATTACGAAAAGGACGTGATCGGCAGCATTCGGGAGGCGTTCGGCGAGGTACAGGTGACCGAGTACAACGGGGGCTGCAATTTCATTGCCGTCGCGCGCGGCTTGATTGGAGAAGGGGTTAATTCCGAACCCTGTTGTCAGCCGGCCGCAGGCTCGGCCTCTTTCATTTCGACCGAGACGGATTCTCTTCTCAATTCGCGGACGCGTTCGCCGATGGCGTACTTGAGCTTTTCGACGCCGAGGCCGGTGACGGCGGAGATGGCGTAAAAGGGGAGCTTGCGGCGCTTCGCCATCGCTTGTAATTTCTTGAGTTTTTCGGGATTGGCGACGTCGGCTTTCGAGGCGACGACGATCATGGGTTTCTGGTCGAGGCCGTGACCGAAGCTTTTGAGCTCATCCATAATGACGCGGAAATCCTCGACGGGATCGGGGCGGCCGTCGGCGTCGGAGACGTCGACGAGGTGGACGAGGATGCGTGTGCGCTCGATGTGACGAAGGAACTGGGTGCCGAGGCCGGCGCCGAGGTGCGCGCCTTCGATAAGGCCGGGGATGTCCGCAACGACGAAGCTTTCTTCGAAGGGCGCTTCGCCGATGGAGACGACGCCGAGTTGCGGCTCGAGCGTGGTGAAGGGGTAGTCGGCGATTTTGGGGCGAGCGGCAGAGATGCGTGAGATGAGGGTGGACTTGCCGACATTGGGGTAGCCGACGAGGCCGACGTCGGCGAGGACGCGGAGTTCAAGGCGATAGGTGCGCTCTTCGCCGGCGCGGCCCAGCTCATGCTCGCGCGGGGCCTGGTGGGTGGGAGTAGCGAAGTGCTGGTTGCCGCGGCCGCCGCGGCCGCCGCGGGCGATCACGAGGCGCTCGTCAGGCCGGGTGAAGTCATGGATCAGCTCGCCGGTGTCTGCGTCGAAAAGCATGGCGCCGACAGGAACTTTGAGGATGGTGTCTTTGCCGTCGCGCCCTGTGCAGTTGGAGCCCATGCCGTGTTCGCCACGCTCGCCCTTGTGTTCAGGGTTGTAGCGAAAATAGATGAGGGTGTTGTGGCGCTGGCTGGCTTCAAGGACGATGCTGCCGCCGTGGCCGCCGTCGCCGCCGGAGGGACCGCCGCGGGGAACGAACTTCTCACGGCGAAAAGCCATGCATCCATTACCGCCGTCACCGGCTTTGACCCGAATTTTGGCTTCATCGATAAACATTCGCTGTTTCCAGTTTAACGAAAGAGCTACGTTGAACTCACGGTCGCTAAAAGTCGGTCAGTCAGGAAGAACGGTCAGCTAAGAACCGGTCAGTTAAGAGCCGGGCAGCGAAAGAACGGTAAGCGACGCTTTGGTGAGTAAGGTGCGGCTCCCCCTCCATTGGAAATCGGTCATGCTGTGGTTATGGCTCGCCTTTTCGCTGGGCCTGGGGCAGGCGTGCGAGGCGCAATCGGACATTGGTGGAGTGGTTGCCGGACGTGTGGTTGGTCCTGATGGGAGAGGGATCGGGGGCGCGCTGGTACGGATCGATGACGAGGGGACGGGCGAACACATCGATGTCAGGTCAGACCGGCGCGGCAATTTTCATTTGCGGAAGTGACGCCTGGCGACTACAGGCTGCGTGTGCATGCGCGAGGATTGTCGGAGTGGGAGGCGGACAATCTGACGGTGGGGCTGGGAACTTCCGCGCGGCTGCATGCGCGGCTGGAGCACCGGTGGGTTCACCGCACGATTCTGGTGGACGCGCGAATTGCCGGCGCGGGGATGAGTGCAGGGGAAGCGGCGTTGGTTGCGAAGGATGGCGCTGGGGAATCGCTGCTTGAAGAGTTGCCGAACAACAGCCAGCACGGGTCGAGCCTGGCGGGGCTGTTTGGAGCGGCGACGGAGGGGAGCAGCGGAGAGCTGAGCTTTGGCGGGTTGAGCCCGACGATGAACAGCATCGCGCTGGATGGGACGGACAACAACCTGGCGTTCAGAGCGCGGGAGCGAGGGTCGGACGGAAATGGATTTGCGACAGGTCAGTCGGCCGTTGGGGCGTTTCAGGTAAATGCGAGCGGAGCCGGATATGGACGGGGCGCGGGAGGGACGATCAATGCGATAACGAAGGGCGGATCGAACCACGTCCACGGGCAGGCGGTGTTCTACGAGCGGGGAGCGATCGGACAGGCGTACAACGCATTCAGCAAGACGATTGAGATGGAGCCGGCGGGGACAACGGTGACCGCGACGGGGCAGCCGGTGATGTATCTGAACGGGCAGCCCATCACGTATGTGGAGGTTCCATTTCACGCGCCGGACCGACGGCAAGAGTGGGAGTTTTCGGCGGGGGGACCGATTCGGCGAGACAAGCTTTTCTGGTTTCTTGCGTGGGAACAACATGACCGGAACGATCCGGCGGTGGCGCGAGCGAATGAGCCGGAGATATTTTTTGCTCCGCCGTCGGCGGCGACGCTGACCACGCTGGAGGCGCGGCTGGCGAGCAGCACGAGCCTGCTGGTGAAAAGCTGTGGAGGAAGCGCGGGGGCGTCGTCGGGATCGACAGCGATGGCGGCGTGTGTGTATTCGACAGTGCTGGCGCAGTTGAATGGGATGCTGGGCACCGTGCCGCGCTCGACCGCGCAGACCATCTTGTTTCCGAAGATCAACTGGCGGGTGAACGGCCGCAATCAGCTGGTGGCGCAGTACAACCGAATGCGTCGCGCGGGTGTGCACAGCGTGCCGGGCGGGGCGACGGAGACGGATGCGATTGGGAGCTTCGGCAACAATTCAACCAGCGACGATGCGGCGATTGCGCGGTGGGAGTTTTTTGCGACACCGCGTTTGCTGAGCAGCGCGCGATTGCAATACAGCCGGGATGTGCTGTCGCAGACGCCGGGGACATCGAGCGGGTTCGAGCAGCAATTTGCGAACAATGTGTGGGGGCTGGCTCCGCAGGTGTTGGTGGATCGCAGCGAGGGGTTGAGTTTCGGGACGCTCTCGACGGTGAATAAGCGGGATTATCCGGCGGAGACGCGGGCGCAGTTGATGGATGCGGGAACGTGGATTTATGGGAGGCAGGCGCTGCGGTTTGGATACGACTACAACCACGTTGCGGATGTTCTTGATGGATTGAACGGCGAGAACGGGGAATATTCGTACGCGAGCCTGGGGAACTTTCTCGCGGATATGCTGGCGCCGAACAGTTGCGACGGGACGACCAGCGGCGCGGGACGCTACCCGTGCTATTCGAGCTTTCGGCAGACGGTAGGAAGCCCAAACTGGAGCTTCAGCACGGTCGATTATGCGCTGTATGCAGCGGATGAATGGAAGCCGGGCGGCGGGCTGACGTTGACTTTGGGGGCGCGCTACGAATATGAGAGCTTGCCTGATACAAATGCGGCGCTGGCGAATACGGATATTCCGGAGACAGCGCGTTTGCCGCACGATCGAAACGGGATTGGGTCGCGAGCGGGCTTCTCGTGGGATGTCTTCGGCAAAGGCCGCACGATTTTGCGCGGGGGATACGGAATTTATTTTGCGCGTGTGCCGAACGCCACGGTGTTCAGCGCGTTGACCTCAACGGGATCGGCGCGATCACCTCGCACGTACTCGTATCGTCCGATGGACGAGGGAGCGCCGGCCTTTCCGCACGTATTTGCGAGCAACGAGATGCCATGGGTCGATCCGATCGCACCCAACCACAATTCGACCGCTCCGGAGGCGGTGTATTTCGATCCACATTTCCGGCATCCACAAATCAACCAGATGAGCTTGTCGCTGGAGCAGGAAGTGGGAGCGCGCACGACGCTGACCCTGACCGGGATGGCGACGGATGGGCACGATCTGACGCAGTTTATCGATACGAACATCGATTTGAGTGCGACGGCGACGGTCTTCTACAGCGTGGAGGCTCCGGGCAACGCGGGGAACGCGGGACCTCTGGCAAAGGCTAGCAGCCACGTTTCGGGATACACGAATGCGGTTTACGCGCCGCGGCGCTTTTACTACCAGCGGGTGAATCCGGCATACGGCGCGATCACGGATATGGTGAGCGAGACCAACTCGAGCTACCGCGGAGCGATGGTGCGGCTGACACGGCGGCTTTCGCGCACGCTGAATGTGAATGCGGCATACACGTGGGCACACACGATCGACGACAACCAGAACGAGGCAACGTTTGCCGAGAGGAACGACGTTTACGATCCGTCGGCTCTGGGCTTAGAGCATGGCACGTCAAATTACGATGTGCGGCAGCGGGTGGCTGGGGGAATCGTGGCGCGCGAGCCGTGGCGGCTGCGTGGTCCAGCGGGGATGATGTTCGGAGGATACTCACTGGCGGCGGCGGGGGCGTGGCACACGGGACTTCCATACTCCATGCGGACGGAAGGAACGGTGCCGACGCCTTCGTGCTCATACGAGAATTGGCTGAACGCCGGCGGGGCGACGGGGGACGGAGCGAATTGCCTGAAGGCGGTGCAACAGCCGGACGAGACGTTGACGAACAATACGGCAGGCATGTCGGTTCCAATTGCGGGCCTGGGACCGAGCCTGAACGGGTCGGGCGGCGAGGATTTGATTCCGCCGATCGGGCGGAACACGTTCCGCTATCCGGCGGCGGTAAATCTGGATTTGCGATTCACGAAAAGAATACGTATCAGCGACCGTTCCTCATTGGAGGTAATGGGCGAGGCTTTCAATGCGCTGAACCATCGCAACGTGACGGATCTTCAGACAGTTGGGTATCGGGTGACGAACGACACAGCGCACGCGAACATGGCTACGCTGGCGTGGCAGAGCGGCGTGAAGCCGGGGACGAAGACGGTGATGACGAACGGCAGTACGGAGACGCAATACGTATACGATCCGACGGCTGCGTTCGGGGGCGTGACGAACGCCAACAGCGGCGCGGTCAATCGGGAACGCCAGATGCAGATTGGGATCAAGCTGATTTTCTAGCGGCATTTGCATTAGGGGGCCTCCGCAGGCCGCCCTTTCCTCTGGCCTGTAAAATGAGAAGGCAGCGACGGTTGCGTTTTGTGGGATGGGCCCCCCGGCCTGATTTCCTTCCGCGATGTTCCTGCGCGCCTGCTTCGAATCCCCTATGGCTTTTAAGGAACAATACGATGTTGTAGTTGTGGGTGCGGGTCACGCCGGGTGCGAGGCGGCGATGGCCGCGGCGCGCATGGGGCTGCGGACTGCTCTGTTTACTCTGAACCTCGATTTGATCGCGCAGATGAGCTGCAACCCGGCGATTGGCGGGATCGCGAAGGGGCATTTGGTGCGGGAGGTGGACGCGCTGGGCGGGATCATGGGCGAGGTAGCCGATGCGGTGGGGATTCAGTTTCGGCTGCTGAACACTTCGCGCGGACCGGCGGTGTGGTCGCCGCGAGCGCAGTGCGACAAGCAGCAGTACCGGGTGAAGATGCGGGAGGTGCTGGAGTCGCAGGCGGGCTTGTTTATCAAGCAGGCGGAGGTGGTCGATCTCGTGCTGGGGAGCACGAGATCGAGGGTACAGGGGACAGGGTACAGGGCACAGGAACAACGGATGAGTGTGCACGAGGATCCGGGCATGGTGCGGGGCGCAGAGGAGTTGCCCAGGATAACCGGGGTTCGCTTGCGGGATGGGCGGGTGATTCTGGCGGGGGCAATTGTAATCACCACAGGCACATTTCTGAATGGGTTGATTCACTGCGGCGAGGAGAACTATCCGGCGGGGCGGAGCGGCGAGCCGGCTTCGGTGCTGCTGGGCGAGGCGCTGAAGGGGCTGGGGCTGCGCGGATGCCGTTTGAAGACGGGGACGCCTCCGCGGCTGGACGGGCGGACGATTGACTGGTCGAAGTTTGCGGAGCAGCCGGGGGATGCCGATCCTACGCCGTTTAGCTTTCGGACGCGCACGCTGCCGCAGCGGCAGGTTTCGTGTCACATCGCGTATACGACACCGGAGACGTTACAAATTATTCGGGAAAATGTGCACCGGTCGCCGATGTACTCGGGGCAGATTCAGGCGACAGGGCCGAGGTATTGTCCGTCGATTGAAGACAAGGTGGTGAAGTTTCCGGACAAGGAGCAGCATCAGTTTTTTCTGGAGCCTGAGGGGCTGAATACGCATGAGGTTTATGTAAACGGAATGTCGACGTCGCTGCCGATGGAGGTGCAGTGGCAGATTGTGCGGTCGATTCCGGGGCTCGAAAATGCGGAGATGCTGCGGCCGGGGTATGCGATTGAGTACGACGCGATCGATCCGACGGAGCTGGACCGTTCGCTGCGGGTGAAGAAGTTCGAGGGGCTTTATCTGGCGGGGCAGATTAACGGAACGTCGGGGTATGAAGAGGCGGCGTGCCAGGGGATTATGGCGGGGATTAACGCGGCGCTGAGCGTGAAGGGGGAGGCGGCATTCACACTCGATCGGACTGAGGCGTACACGGGGATCCTGATCGACGATTTGATTTCGAAGGGGACGAACGAGCCGTACCGGATGTTCACTTCGCGGGCGGAGTTCCGGCTGCACTTGCGAATTGACAATGCCGATCGGCGGCTGACTCCGTATGGTCGGCGGCTGGGGCTGATTGGGGATGCTGCGTGGGCGGAGTACGAGGCGAAGCAGGCTCGGGCTGTGGCTTTGGAGAAAGTGCTGTCGACGGGGAAAGCAACGGGAGGCGAATGGCCTGCTGGTCAGACCTGGGCGCAGGTTTTGCGGCGGCCTGAGGTGACGATCGAGACAATTTGGCCTTCTTTGCGTGTGGAATTGCGGGAGCCGGTGTTTGCGCCGTGGTTGGAAGATGGGGCCGATGGGCATCTGCCAGCGCACGTGCGGAATGAATTGAAGACGGTGGAGACGGAGATTAAGTACGCGGGGTATCTGGACCAGCAGAAGAAGTCGATTGAGAAGCTGAAGCAGGCGGAGGAGCGGGGGATTCCGGAGTGGTTCGATTACACGCAGGTGAGCGGGTTGTCGCGGGAGATGCAGGAGAAGCTGACGCGGGTGCGGCCGTTGACGCTGGGGCAGGCGAGCCGGATATCTGGGGTGACGCCAGCGGCGCTGGCTCTGGTGAATGTGTTTATTGAGATTCAGGGGAAAAAGAGGAGCGCTCAGCGTTCAGCGGTCAGCGTTCAGCGAGATTCGGCACGCAGCGAAGAGGCGGTCGGCGAATCTTCCCGAGGCGGGTAAAGCCGTATTTCATCATCGAACTTTGCGGCACGGTTGAAAGCCGTGCCTTTCAAAGCGGACCACTGCACAGACTCAACGAGCGCTCACCATTTTGAGCGGGCTTCTTCTTTGCGGCGGTCATTGAGGAGTTCGTCGGTCATGGATGGGCCGCCAGCAGTGGAACCGCGTAATGAGCGCACGTATTCCTTGTTGACCGGTTCGAGGATGATGCGATTGCCTTCGCGCGTCACCACGATGCGGGTGCCGGGACGGATCTCAAGGGCTTTCCGAATTTCGGACGAGAGGACGATTTCGCCTTCGGGTCCGACGATTGTTGGTCCTGCCATGATGTCTCTCAGTTTGACACGGTAGGACGGCCCTAGATCAGTATTCGCCACTCTGGTTGCCGTAGGCCAGGTCGCCGAATTTGGTGCACTTGGAGACCCAGGCTACTTCTATGGAGCCGGTGGGTCCGTTGCGCTGTTTGGCGACGATGATTTCGGCTTTGTTGTCGGCTTCGGGATCGCCTTCTCCGGATTTGTCGCGGTTGTAGTAACTCTCGCGGTGGATGAAGGCGACGACGTCGGCGTCCTGCTCGATGGAGCCGGATTCGCGAAGGTCGGAGAGGAGCGGCTTTTTGTCGCCGCCGCGCTGCTCGGAGGCGCGCGAGAGCTGGGAGAGCGCGATGACCGGGATGTTGAGCTCTTTGGCGAGGGCTTTGAGGCCGCGCGAGATCGCCGATACCTCTTGTGTCCGGTTCTCGTAGCGGCGCGCCTGGGGGCCCATGGATCCGGCGGACATGAGCTGCAGATAATCGATGACGACGAGGTCGAGGCCGCCGGAGGATTGACGGAGACGGCGGGCCTTGGCACGCATTTCGGTGAGGGAGATGCCGGGGGTGTCGTCGATGAAGATGCGGGCTTCGACGAGGCGCTCGAGGGCGGAGGTGAGTTTGTCCTTATCTTCGCGGAGCAGGAAGCCTTTCTGAATTTTGACGGAGTCGACGGTGGCTTCAGAGGCGAGCATGCGGCGGAGGAGGGACTCCTTCGACATTTCAAGCGAGAAGACGGCGACGACTTTGCCGCCGTGGATGGCGGCGTTCTGCGCGATGTTGATGGCGAGCGCGGTTTTGCCCATGGAGGGACGCGCGGCGATGATGATGAGCTCGGAGTTCTGGAGGCCGCTGGTCATGCGGTCGAATTCGGTGAGGTGGGTGGCGAGGCCGGTGATCTCGCGGCCTTCCTTATAGAGGTTGTCGATGTTTTTGAAGGAGCCGGCGACGATGTCGTGGACGCTCGAGAATCCGCGGGTGATTCCCTTCTCGGTGACTTCGAGGAGGGCCGATTCGGCGGCATTGAGGACGTCGAGGGCTTCTTCGCTCTGGTCGGCGGCGCGGGTGATGGAGCTGGAGCAGATGTTGATGAGCTGGCGGAGGAGGGATTTGTCCTTGACGATGCGGACGTATTCCTCGATGGAGATGCGGCGGGGCAGGCCTTCGGTGAGGGATGCGAGCCAGGCGACGCCGCCGACGGATTCGATTTCTTTGCGGCGGGCGAGTTCTTCGCTGAGGGTGACGATGTCGACGATGTGGTTGCGGTCGATGAGCTCGCCCATGCGGGCGAAGACGCGCTGATGGGCGGTGAGCGCGAAGTCTTCGGAGCGGAGGGAGCTGGCGGCCTCGCTGTAGGCGTGGTTGTCGAGGAGGACGGCGCCGAGGATGGTGCGTTCGGCGTCGAGGGAGGCGGGGAGGCCGCGCTCGAATTCGATGTCGGGGGTGGTGGCCATGATCTTCAACGAGTGTAGGACGGAAATGGGACTGCGGGACCGGATGTGAATCCAGAGGAGAACCAGGTACCTCATGTGAAAAACGTGTTCACGAACGCCGCCGATGATGGCATCAGGGGCAGGGGAACGTCTATCATTAGGGGGACCTCCCCGGAATTGGATGTGTATGCGTTTTAAGGCATTTTGGATTTTAGTTTCGATGAGTATGCTGTGCGGTGGTTCGGGTTCGGTGCGCGCGCAGCAGGCAGAGGCGGTTGCGCCCGGTTCGACGAGTCAGCCTCCTGAGGTGAAGGAGTTTCAGGGGCTTGAGGATCAGTGGAGCAACGCGGTCGTGAAGAACGATCAGTTCACGATGGAGTTCCTGCTGTCGCCGCTGTACGTGGATATTTCGTCGACGGGCGATGTGACGACGCGCAACCAGCAGATAGCGATGCTGTTCCAGAAGGGCGACGAGCCGGTGAGCATGGAGCAGCGGGTGGTAAGCGTGCGGACGTTTGGCGACACGGCGCTGGTGAGCGGGACGTACATCGTGAAGTGGCGCACGAACGGAAGCGTTAAGGAAGAGCGCGGAATCTTCACGCATGTTTACAACCGCTCACGGATGCACTGGGCATGCGTGAATGCGCAGCGGACGGCGGTGGTGGATCTGATGCCGGGCAAGCAGAAGGCCTCGACGAAGAAGAGCAATGCGCCGGAGCCATTCCACATACCGTTGCTGTATCAGGGAGCGCAGCCGTCGCAGTCGGCCACGGGGCAGAGCGCGAGCGCGCCGGCTCCTAACTAGCTAATAGCCATTAGCTATTAGCTTTTAGCTGTCAGCCGCGAGCCTCGGAGGAGATGACGAGCACACGACCCACCTGGGCTGAGGTCTCTCGCGGCAGGCTCATCCACAATCACGATGTTCTGCGCCGTTTAGCGGGCGACGGGGTGGAGTTGCTGTGCGTGGTCAAGGCCAACGCTTATGGGCATGGCCTGAGCGAGTGTGCGCAGGCGCTGGAGGCGGAAGGCGCGGATTGGTTCGGGGTGACGTCGGTTGAAGAAGGCGTGGCTCTGCGGCAGGTTTGCCCCGCGGCGCGAATCCTGATTATGTCGGGGATTTTTTCCGGCGAAGCGGAGACGGCGATCAGGGAGAATCTGACGCCGGTGGTGTGGGAGGCGCAGCATTTGGACTGGCTGGAGGAGGCGGCGCGAATGCTGGGCCGCGGCGCCGGGGAGGTTCCGATACATCTCGAGATCGATACTGGGATGTCGCGGCAGGGCGCGCAGCCGGAGCGACTGGGATCGACGATGGAGCGATTTGCGCGGGAGTCGCCGCTGCGGCTGGAAGCGCTGATGACGCATTTTCATTCGCCGGGAGATGCGGAGATGATGGCGGGGCAGGTCCGGGAATTTGTAACTGCCGCAGATACGATTGCCGCGGCCGGGATGCGGGCGGAGATGCTGAGCGCGGGCAGTTCGGCGGGGACGCTGAAGCAGGATGTGGCAGTTGCCAGCCTGGCGAAGCGCTTGGGAGCGAGGCTGATGCTGCGTCCCGGGCTTGCGCTCTATGGTTACGCGCCTGGTCCCGAATTAAGGTCTGAAAGTGTGAGCGGCGGGCAACTGCAACCTGTGCTGGAGTGGAAGACACGGGTGACCTCTCTGCGGGAGATTGAGGAGGGTACGGTGGCCGGGTATGATGCGACGTTTCGGGCGCATCGGAAGACGCGGCTGGCGCTTTTGGCGGTGGGGTATGCGGATGGGCTGAATCGTCTGCTGTCGAGTCGTGGCAGCGTATTGATCCGGGGGAAGCGCGCGCCGATTGCGGGGCGCATCTCGATGGACCAGACGATGGTGGATGTGACGGACGTTGAGGGGGTCGCGGTGGGAGATGAAGTGGTGCTGATTGGCGAGCAGGGCGGCGAAAAGATCACGGCGACGGATATGGCGAGTCTGACGGGAACGATCGCTTACGAGGTGCTGTGCGATATTACCGCGCGGGTGCCGCGAGCGATGGTGGAGTAGAGGCTCATGCTGGAAAAGCTTTACAGCCGGTGGATGTACAACTGGGAGACGGCGTTGACGACGCGCGATGAGAATCGCGTGGTGCGGCCGATGGAGTGGGGCTTCGAGTGGCTGAACGATTTCATCGATGGGGCTGGCCTGCGGGGGGTGGTGGAGCGGGCTCGAGGCGATGATGGCCCGTGTGAAGAGGCGATGGCGACGCTGAACGAGGCGATTATTGGCAACAGCGATGCTTTTTTCTCATACAAACGGCCTGAGGATTTTCGGCTGGAGGAGCGGGCGCCGCAGCTGTTTCCGACGAATGTGCGGCCGGAGACGCTGCGGCGCGATGCCGAACTGAAGGAGAAAGCGGAGAAAGGGAGACTGAAGAAGGCGCAGTTTCTGAGGTTCACTTCACCGGTGCGGACGCCGTATCCGGAAAACGATCAGGTGAATGCGCGCTGGTATCCGGCGGAACGCAGGGAACAGGGAACAGGGAACAGGGTACAGAAAAGCGGCGGGAATCCGCGGCAGGCCATGATTGTCATGCCGCAGTGGAATGCCGATGGGTTCAGCCATAACATTTTGTGCTCCTTGTTCAACCGCTTCGGGATTTCCGCGCTGCGGTTGAGCAAGCCGTTTCACGATATCCGCCGGCCTGCGGAGACGGAGCGATCGGATTACGCGGTGAGCTCGAACATTGGGCGGACGATCGCGGCGGGGCGGCAGGCGGTGGTGGATGTGCGATGCTGCCTGGACTGGCTGGAGTCGCAGGGGTACGAGCAGTTTGGGATTCTGGGGACGAGTCTCGGTTCGTGCTACGCGTTTATGGCCAGCGCGCACGATACCCGGCTGCGGGTGAACGCGTTCAATCACGCGTCGATGACATTTGGGGATGTGGTGTGGACGGGACAGAGTACGCGGCATATTCGGGCGGCGTTTGAGCAGGCAGGCATGACGCCGGCGCAACCCTACCGGCTGTTCAGCAGCATCAGCCCGGCTTCGTATATGGATCGCTTTGCGGAGCACGCGAAGAAGGTGCTTGTGATCCACGCGAAGTACGATCTGACGTTTATGCCGGAGTATTCGGAGCAGGTGCTGGAGAATTTTGCGCGGCGGGGGATCGATTTTGTGTCAAAGGTGTTGCCGTGCGGGCACTACACGACGGGGGAGTTCCCGTACAAATTCATCGATGGGTGGTACATCGGATCGTTTGTTTATTCGGCGTTCAGAGATTTTTCCTGGGGGCGGCCCGGGGTGGCGGAGCGCACGCCGGAAGCGACGGAGATGGTGGAGCGGTAGGGGGCAAGCGATCAGGCTGGGTCAGGCTTCGAGATGGACGGTGGCCATGGCAAGCGCAGCGGTGTGGGTGAGTGAAAGTGAGACATTGGAGACGCCGAGCTGTCCGGCGATGGCACGAGCGCGGCCGCTGAAGATCAAAACGGGCCGGCCGCCCGGTAGGCGGCGGACTTCAAGTTCCTTCCATGAGACGCCGTGCTGAATGCCGGTGCCCAAGGCTTTGGCGGCGGCCTCTTTGGCGGCGAAGCGCGCGGCGAAACTCTCGGCGGAAGAGGCTCTGGCGCGGCAGTAGGCGATTTCAGCGTCGGTAAATATGCGGCGGAGAAAGCGGTCGCCGAAGCGCTCGATGGAGCGAAGGATGCGCGGCACTTCGACGAGGTCGATGCCGGTGCCGACGGTCATGGGGCAACCTTAGCACAGGGAAAAACTTTAGGGCGCGGCCGGTGCAAATCGGAGTGAAGAGTTGCGTGAAGTTTCCGATGCAGAGAGTGTGCACGACTTCGCCGAGCAGACCGGGGGACAAAAAGGATGGGATCTGAGCCTGTCCGCACTTTGCGCGGAGGATTCGGCTCGCACGGTCCGCTTTTTAACTGGAGCGGTATTGGCATGCGGCGGGTACGTGCTGTCGCGGCGGTTCGACTACGGGAATACGGCTGCAATTGAATTCGAGTTTGTGCGCGCCACATGCGTGGAGATGTACAGCGTGTTGATCGCGGCGGGGCTGGAGCTGACGGCGCAATCGCATCTGACGATGGCGGCGCTGTGCCAGTGCACGCGGGAGACGCTGGAGGCGACGGCGGCCGATCCGGTGCGTGTGGAGCTGACGATTCGCAAAACGGGAGCGTCACCACACTGCGAGCCTGGCGGGTCGCCGGCGCCGCCGCAGGTGGCATAACCGGCCGGATCTCTGGTCGTTGACAGGCTGAATGATCCAGCAGACCGGGTGCGTTCCCGGTTTGCGTATTCCGGACATACTATTTCTGACATGGAGCCTGTTTCTGAAAACAAGCGGTGGGACGCCATCGTGGTGGGGGCAGGACCGGCGGGATGCGCGGCGGCCTACGACCTGGCCCGCGCGGGGCGGGCGGTTGTATTGCTGGACCGCGCGGAATTTCCGCGGCACAAGGCGTGCGCGGGAGGATTGACGCGCAAATCGCTGCGGGCGCTGCGCTACCCAGTGGCGCCTGTGACGCGAGAGACGGTGTCGGCGATCGTGGTGGAGAAGAGGCGCGGCGAGGCGGCGCCGCTGGCCAGCAGGACAGCGGTGTGCGCGATGACGGTGCGAGAGGAGCTGGACGATTTCTGCCTGCGGCGGACCATCGAGGCGGGAGCACAGTTCGAGCGGATCGGACCGATTATCGGGATCGATGCCGACGGCGACGGGGTGACGGTCGCGACGGCGGGGCGCGAGTATCACGGGCGTTTTCTCGTCGGCGCCGATGGGGTGCACAGCCGGGTTAGGCAATTGCTGTGCGGGGATAGCCCTTCGTGGATGAGGCGGGGCTTTGCGCTGGAGGCGGAGGTGCGCACTGGCGGAACAGGAGAGGACGATCTGGTATTCGATCTCGCCGGGGCGCGACAGGGATATGGGTGGATTTTTCCGAAGGGGGATCACCTGAATGTGGGACTGTACAGCGAAAGCGCTGAAGAAAAGCTGGATCGGCCGCGGTTGCAGGCATACATTCGCGGGCGATTTGGCGATGTCAGCGCAGGGCGGATTACGGGGCAATATTTGGGATTTGGCGCAGAGAACGCTCCTCGGGCGGAGGGACGAGCCTTTCTGGTTGGAGATGCCGGAGGGTTTTCCGATCCGTTGACGGGCGAGGGGATTTATGGGGCGATCGCGAGCGGGCAGGCGGCGGCGGCGGCGATCGATGGGGAACTGAATGGCGGCGCCGCGGCCCATCGAAGGTTTGCGCTCAAGACGGCGCAGCTGCGGGAAGACCTGCGGCTGTCTGCCCGAGGAGCGCGGTGGTTCTACGGAAACCTCGATCTGGGCTACCGGGCGCTGACGGCGCCGGTTTTTCGCGGAGCCGTAATCAATGCGTATGCGAACGGGACTAAGATTGCAGGACTGGCTAACGCGATTCGGCGATTCGCCGGGCTTTTCGCAGCGGGCGGAAAAGCCAGAGTGAATCTGTGAAGCGGGTTCGATCGAGGAGAATCATCTGCGAATCCTGCTAAGATTATTTTTCAGACGAGACGGTTTTTAGTTGGACCTGCACATGAAGCCGCGAAGAAAGTGAGCGACACGGCGGGTACGATCCGGCCCAGTTTTCCTGCCCAATGCGAGACGAAACGAATCCAACTACCTTAAACGAAGCCTGAGCGAAGGCAGACGCAACCCATGATCCGGGAGCAAAGCGCGAGAGCGATTCGGCTGGTTTCCCCGCTGATGGTATGCGTCGCGGCCGCGGTCGCGAGACAAGCCGCCTGGGCCGACGGGCCGCAAAGCTCGCCGAGCATCTTCGCTCCGGCATCGACGCCGGCGAGCAGTATTCTAGGCTTGTCGTTATTCGTGCTGGCGATCACGGGCGGGATTTTCGTGACGGTGGGCGGATTGCTGGCGTGGGCGATCATTCGCTACCGGGCGCGCGAGGACGACGACGGCAGCGAGCCGGTGCAAATCTACGGGAGCACGCAGGTGGAGCTGGCGTGGACCGTGATTCCGATTTTGATTGTGGTGGTGTTGTTCCTGACGACGGCGCGGATTATCTTTGCGGTGCAGGATGCGCCGAAGCCGCGGGCCGCGCTGGACGTGACTGTGGTTGGCCATCAGTACTGGTGGGAGTTTCGTTATCCGACGCTCGGCATTGTGACAGCCAACGAGCTCCACGTGCCGGTGAGCAGCACGCGCGATCCAAAGCCGACGTATCTGCATTTGCTCTCGGCGGATGTGGATCACAGCTTCTGGGTGCCGCAGCTGGCGGGCAAGACGGACCTGATTCCGAATCATCCGAATGAGACGTGGATCGATCCTCTGCATACGGGCTTGTACGTGGGGCAATGCGCACAGTTCTGCGGTGTGGAGCACGCCAAGATGCTGCTGCGGGTGTATGTGGATACGCCGGAGCAGTTCGCCGCATGGGTGTTGGAGCAGCAGCAGCCGGGAATGCAGGACGCGAGCGCTGCGGCGGGGCGGCACATTTTCGAGACCGAGGCCTGTACGAATTGTCACAGGATCGCAGGGACGGCGGCTGCGGGGACGTTTGGGCCCGATTTGACACACTTGATGAGCCGGGCAACGATTGCTTCCGGCGCGGCGCCGAATACTCCGGAAAACCTCCGTTCGTGGATTGAGAATCCGGATCACCTGAAGCCAGGCGCATTGATGCCGGCCATGCAGCTGAACGATGAGCAGGTGAATCAGCTGGTGGCTTACCTTTCCACTCTTCACTAGCCTTCATCAGGACAGCGGATGGCGGACCAAACGTTACCGATTGCGGGAACCCTGGATGTGACGCCGAGGGAGCGGTCGCAGGCCATGCTGCTGGAGTGGCTGCATGGATGGGTGGTGACGGTAGACCACAAGCGGCTGGGGATTCTGTACGTGGTCTATGCGATTTTCTTCCTGCTGGTGGCGGGTGCGGAGGCGCTGGCGATTCGGATTCAGCTGGCGTGGCCGGGCAATCATTTTCTTTCGCCGCAGGTCTACAACCGGCTGTTCACCATGCATGGGACGACCATGGTTTTTCTGGTGGGCATGCCGATTCTGTTTGGGTTCGCGAATTACCTGGTGCCGCTGATGATTGGCGCGCGGGATATGGCGTTTCCCCGGCTGAACGCGTTCAGCTTCTGGCTGACGGCGTTTGGCGGGCTGCTGCTTTATTACAGCTTTATTGGCGGGTTTGGCCTGTATGGGATGGGGAGTGCGCCGGATGTGGGGTGGTTTGCGTATGCGCCGCTGACGGCGAAGGCCTTTTCGCCGGGGCACGCGACGGATTACTGGGCGCTGGCGCTGATCGTGAGCGGATTCGGAACGCTAGGAACGGCGATCAATATCATTGCGACCACACTCTCCATGCGCTGCCGGGGGATGACGCTGCTGCGCATGCCGCTGTTTGTATGGCTGATGCTGGTGGTGAGCGCACTGACGCTGGTGACGATTACACCGCTGACGGCGGCGCAGATCATGCTGGTAATCGACCGCTATCTGGGCGGGCACTTCTTCGATACGCAAGCGGGCGGATCGGCGATGGTCTGGATTCACTTCTTCTGGATCTTCGGACACCCGGAGGTATATGTGCTGGTGATGCCGGCATTCGGAATCGCGAGCGAGATCATTCCCGTTTTTTCGCGAAAGGCAATCTTCGGATATCCAGCGATGGTTGCGGCATCGGTGGGAATTGCATTTGTCAGCCTCGGGGTGTGGGCGCACCACATGTTCACGGTGGGCATGACCTCCGTGGGCAATACATTCTTCGTGCTGTCCACCATGTTGGTAGGAATTCCCACGGGAATTAAGCTTTTCAACTGGCTGGCGACGATCTGGGGCGGCAAGATTCGCTTTGCTGCGCCGATGTTGTTCTCCATCGGATTTCTCTTTCAGTTCCTGATCGCGGGATTGACGGGCATCATGCTCTCGGTCGCGCCCTGGGACTGGCAGCTGCACAATTCCTATTTTGTGGTCGCGCATTTCCACTACGTGCTGGTTGGCGGAATCGTCTTCATGATTTTTGCGGGGATTTACTACTGGTATCCGAAGGTGACGGGACGGATGCTGAGCGAGACGCTCGGCAAGTGGCACTTCTGGCTCTTCCTGATCGGCTTTCACATCACCTTCGATACGATGCACTTTGTCGGTTTCCTGGGGATGCCGCGGTCGATTTACACCTATGAGCCGGACCGAGGGTGGAACCACCTGAACTTCGTCATCTCAGTGGGGGGAATGATCCAGGGAATAGCGGTGCTGATCTTCGCGTGGAATCTGGTGGACTCGTATTTTCGCGGGAAGAAGGCGGGAAACGATCCATGGGATGCGTGGACGCTGGAGTGGTCGACGCAGTCACCGCCGCCGTCTTATAACTTCGCGGCCGATCCGGTAGTGCGCAGCCGCCGGCCGTTGTGGGATCTGAAACACCCGGACGATCCGGACTGGAAGTACGAAGCATGAGCGCTATTCCTGTTAGTCCGGTCGCGGAACCATGGCATCTGCCCTCGCGCGGGCGGGTGGCGATGCTGTCGCTGATTACCGGCGAGACGGCGATCTTCACGATCTTTGTTGTGGCCTATGTTTTTTATATCGGGAAGAGCCTGAGCGGGCCCACGCCACAGCAGGTTCTCGATATCCCCATCTTCAATACGATTTGTCTGCTCTCGAGCAGCGTGACGATATGGCTGGCCGAGCGGCAGATCGAGCGCGGGAAGATGCGGGCGTTCGCGGTGTGGTGGGCGCTGACCATTGCACTGGGCGTGGTGTTTATTGTCGGCACCGGCGTTGAGTGGCACAAGCTGATTTACGTGGATGGACTGACGATTCGGACGAATTTATTTGGGACGACCTTTTATTCGCTGGTGGGCCTGCATGCGACGCACGTAGTGGTCGGCCTGATCGGCCTTTCTTTCATCCTGCTCTTCACGCTGACGGGACATGTGCGCGAGGAGCATGCGGAGCGCATTCAGGTTTTTGCGCTGTACTGGCACTTCGTGGATGCGGTGTGGGTGGTGGTTTTCACGGTGGTGTACATCGTGGGGCGGTAGGGGGAGATGGCGGAGACGGTTCTGCACAAATCGGGACCCGCGCATGGCGAGACGATCCATCTGCCGGCGCCGACGGCGTGGCCGATCATTCTGGCGTTCGGCTGCACGGCCGCAGCGGCGGGGCTGGTGACGAGCCTGTGGGTGACGGCCTTTGGGGCCGTGATGATGGTGGCGGGATGCGTGGGGTGGTTCCGCCAGGTGCTGCCGCATGAGGCTCACGAAGATATTCCGGTTGTGGTGCAGCCGGTCACGATTACGACGGCGCGCCACGTGGTGCGCCACATTCACATCGGTGGCGAGCATCGCATCCATCTGCCCGTCGAGACGTACCCGATCTCGAGCGGCATCAAGGGCGGGATTGCCGGAGGGATCGCGATGATCTTCCCGGCTTTGCTGTACGGACTGATCGCGCAGCACAGCATCTGGTATCCGGTGAATTTGCTGGGCGGCGCGGGCGTGGGGCCGTCGGCGAATATCACGACGGCGGAAATTGCGGCGTTTCACTGGAGCTGGCTGCTGGTGGCAATTGTGATCCACACTGTTACGTGTTTGCTGGTGGGATTGCTGTATGGGGCAATGCTGCCGATGTTGCCGACGCGGCCAGTGCTGCTGGGAGGGGTTCTCGCGCCGCTGCTGTGGACGGGACTGCTGCATTCGGCGATGGGGGTGATTAATCCGGCGCTCGATGCGCGGATTCAGTGGGGATGGTTTGTGGTGTCGCAGGTGTTTTTCGGAGTGGTTGCGGGACTGGTGGTGGCGCGGGAAGGGAAGATCCGCACCAGCCGGGGGCTGCCGTTCTTTGCGCGGATGGGGATTGAGGCGCCTGGGCTGATGGAATCGAATCCGGACGCGGGGCCGCCTGTTGATGAGGAGAAGCGTTGAAACGTGCCTGGGCGAGGGCGATGCGGGCGTGGCCGATGGCGCTTGCGCTTCCGCCGATGCTTGCCGTGGCGGGCTGCGGACGTTTGCCTGGAGCTACGGCGGCGGCCGGGACGGTGCAACGGCCGGACGCGGTAACGGACTTTCATACTTTGTACAGCGCGAATTGCCAGGCTTGCCATGGAGCTGGTGGACAGAACGGGCCGGCGACGGATTTGGGCAATCCTGAATACCAGGCGCTGGTGGACGATGCGACGCTGCGCAAGTGGATTTCCGGAGGGATGCCGGGGACGCAGATGCCGGCGTTTGCACAGTCGGCGGGCGGGATGCTGACAGATGCGCAGATCGACGCGATTGTCGCGGGGATGCGTAAGGAGTGGGCTAAGCCGAATGCTTTTGCAGGTGCGACGCCGCCGCCGTATGCGCAGGAGCCGGGCGGCGATGTGAAGCGGGGGCAGACGGCGTATCAGGCGCGATGTGCTTCGTGCCATCAGGGCCCGGCGCGGCAGCAGGTGACGAGTACGGTTTACCTGTCGCTGGTGAGCGATCAGGCTCTGCGGACGATCATTGTTGCGGGCCGACCGGATATTGGGCAGCCGGACTGGCGGCTGGATTCCACGAAAAATCCAACGAACGGAAAGGTCCAGCCGTCGGATCGGAATCCGCTTTCGGCGCAGGATGTAACGGACATTGTTACGTATTTGGGGTCGCTGCGAAATCCAGCCACGGTTTCCGCAGCACCTCTACCGGGTTCACCGAGGAGATGAACGATGAGTGACCAGAGCGACAGCCCGCACAAGCAAAGCACGGGACCCTCAATCGACCAGGCGAGCGAGCATGCGAGCGATGGCGAGAGCCCGGCGGTGGTCTCACGGCGCTGGCTGCTGCTGAAGGCCGGCATTGCGCTGAATGGGCTGGTGGGACTCGCGCTGGCGGTACCGGTGGTGCGTTATCTGCTGGCTCCAGTGCGCAAAGACGACTCGTACAAATCCTGGATTTCGCTCGGTGCAGCGGATAGTTTTCCTATGGGCGAGACGCGGCTGGTCTCATTCAAGACTCCCTGGACGCGGCCCTGGGATGGCGAAACGGACAATGTGGCGGCCTATGTGCGGAGGGAGGGTGCGAGCCAGTTCACGGTGTTTGCGATCAACTGCGCACATCTGGGATGCCCAGTGCGATGGTTCCCGCAGTCGCAGCTGTTTATGTGTCCTTGCCACGGGGGCGTGTATTACGCCGATGGATCAAGGGCCTCAGGGCCGCCGGAGCGGGGCTTGTTCACATACGACTACAAAATAGCAGGGGGACAGTTACAAATTGACGCGGGGCAGATGCCGAGCCTGTCGAATACGGCGAAGCTGGTGAAAATTGCGGCGCCCGGACACGATGGAGCTGCGAAAGACGGGGATTGCCCATGCCGGGGATAAAAGAGCGGGCGAAGCAGATCTACGACTGGTTCGAGCGCCGCCTGCAGGTGGAAGGACCGATTAAGGATGCCGTGCTGCACAAGGTGCCGCGCAATACGGCCAGTTGGTGGTATGTGTTCGGGAGCGCGGCGTTCACGCTGCTGATGCTGCAGATTGTGACCGGGATTCTGCTGGCGCTCGTCTACGTGCCATCGGCGGCGGAGGCGTGGAACAGCCTGAATATTCTGAACCACCAGGTGCCGCTGGGGTGGTTTCTGCGGGCGATTCACGGATGGGGATCGAACTTCATGGTCGCCGTGGTGTTCATCCACATGGCGCAGGTATTTCTGTTCGGGGCCTACAAATTTCCACGCGAGCTGACCTGGACGGTCGGAGTTTTCTTGCTGCTGATGACGCTGGGCATGGCGTTCACCGGTCAAGTTCTCCGCTTCGATCAGGATGCGTACTGGGGGCTGGGCATCGGTGTGTTCATCCTGAGCCGGGTGCCGTGGATGGGCGGCGGCCTGGTGCATCTGTTGCTGGGCGGCCCGACGATTGCCGGCGAGACGCTGTCGCGATTCTTCGCCCTGCATGTGTTTGTGATTCCCGGGACTCTGCTGTTTCTTGCGGCGATGCATGTGTGGATGGTGCTGAAGCTGGGCATCAACGAGTGGCCGATGCCGGGGCGGCTGGTGCGCAAGTCGACGTATATCGCCGAGTACAACAAGCTGGCGCATGAAGACGGGATTCCGTTTATTCCTGGGGCGTTCTGGAAGGATCTGATTTTTTCGGGCGCTGTGCTGGCGGCGGTGGCGGTGTGCGCAGCGGTCTTTGGTCCCTACGGACCAGGCGGCCAGCCGGATCCTTCGATCACGCAGACGGTGCCGAAGCCCGATTTCCCGTTCCTGTGGATTTATGCGGTGCTTTCCTATCTGCCGCCGTCGATGGAGACGCCATTCATTTTGATTGCGCCGATTGTGATGATCGCGGGCTTGCTGGCGGTGCCGTTTGTGGCCGGCGAGGGCGAGAAGAGCTGGCATCGGCGGCCGGTGGCGGTGCTGGCGCTGACCAGCGTAGCGGTGGCGTGGGCGGTGTTCACGCATCTGGCAACGTATACGCCGTGGAGCCCGCACATGAACGCGTGGAGCGGGGACACGCTGCCGGTGCGGTATTTGCGCGAGGCAACGCCGCTGGTGCGACAGGGGGCGGTGATTTTTCAGGCAAAGCAATGCCGGAATTGTCATTCGATTGGCGGGCAGGGCGGCGAACGCGGGCCCGCGCTGGATGCAATCGCGACGCGGATGACGCCCGACCAGATGCGGTACAAGGTGGTGACGGGCGGGGGCAATATGCCGGCGTACGGGAAAAATCTTTCGCCCCCTGAGATTGAGGCGCTGGTGAGCTTCCTTGAGACGCTGCATCCGGCGAACGAACCGCCGGCCATCGACGCTTCGCAACAGGCTGTTGAGTCAGGCATGGCGCCCGCGCCCGCTGGCGGGAGCAGTCCGTAGGCAAAGTATGGGCCAAGCATGAGTCTGGAAGCGCTTTTCACGACATGGGATATCCCATGGATTGTGACCGCAGCCCTTGCGATCACGGCGGCGATTTATGTACGCGGATGGTTACAAATTCGGCGAACACGGCCGGAATTGTTTCCTGCGTGGCGGCTGATGGCATTCCTGGGCGGCGTGCTGTCGATTTTTGTTGCGGTGGCTTCGCCGCTCGATACCTTCAGCGAGTCGCTGCTGTTCATGCATATGGGCCAGCATTTCGTGCTGATGTCGATAGCGCCGCCGCTGATCGTTCTGGGTGCGCCGGTGGTCCCGATGCTGCGCGGGTTGCCACGCCCCGTGATTCGCTGGCTGCGACCGCTTTTCGCGACTCAGACGATTCACCGGGTCAGCAGCTTCCTGACGCAACCGAAGGTGGCGTGGATCGCGATGAACGCCGCGTATGTGGGATGGCATATTCCGAAGGCGTATGAATTTGCGCTGGCTTCAGAGAACTGGCACAACTTTGAGCACGCATGTTTCTTCTTTACCAGCGTGATGTTCTGGTGGCCGGTGATCGCGCCGTGGCCGCACAGGCAGCGGGGTTTGCGATCAACCCCAGCGGGCACTTCCGCCGGGGACGCCGGGCGATGGCTGCTGCTGCCCTATCTTCTGGGCGCCGATCTTGTGAATACCGGCCTCTCGGCGTTCCTGTGTTTTTCGGGGCGGCTGCTCTATCCGAGCTACGCGGCGATTCCGCGCTTGTTTGGATTAACGGCGCTGAACGATCAGATTGCAGCGGGAGCGTTTATGTGGGTAGTGGGATCGACGGTGTTCCTTGTTCCGGCGATGATGATCACGGTGGGACTGCTTTCGCCGCGCAGAACGCGGACGCGGGTACAGATGGTGGCGGCGCATCGGTGACGGCAAATCATGGCGCCCCGTGGACGATGACGGTCCGGCCAGTCACGGTTTGGATGCGAGGATGAGCGGAGACGGGCCTGGGACATCGAGGAGACGCGGGTTGGTGAACCCCGCTTCCTTGAGCCATGCGCCGATCTCTTCAAAGGACCAGGTATTGCCGTCCGATGTATTGACGAGCATGTTGACGGCGAAGAAGAGGGCGTTCGGCGGCCCGGTTCTTTCTTTGTTCACTAGGAATTCCTGAACGGCGATGGTGCCGCCGCTGGCCAGAGCATTAAAAGTCTTCGCGAGGAGCTTGCGGCTGAGCGCTTCGCCTTCACTGTGCAGGATGTGCCCGAGCGTCGCGAGCGCGTATCCGGAGCCGAAGTCTGCATCGTGGAGATCGCCCTCGACGAAGGAGAAGCGATCGGCCAATCCGAAACCGGCGGAGGTCTTCTTCGTCACGGGGATGACTTCGGGCCAGTCGACGGCGGTGACATGGACGCGCGGGGAGCTTTGCGCGACGGCAATGCCCCAGACGCCGGAACCTGCGGCGAGGTCAAGGACCTTGACCGGCGCGCCACCGCTCACAAAGTTCATCTCGGCGGCCAAAGTTTGGGCCGCGGGGTAGCTCATGGGGAAGATGTCGAGGACGAAGTCGTGGAAGAACTCGGCGCCGGCCTGCTCCGTGTTCACCGGCGATACAGGCTTGCCGGTGGCGACGACTTCGTTAAGGTGCAGCCAGCGGGGAATGAGCTGTTCGCTGCAGTGTTTGACGACGCCGCCCTGGAAGGATGGCTTGGTGCTGACCAGGAAGGCGCTGCTTTCAGGGGTGAGGGCGTAGCGGCCCTGCGCGTCTTTGGAAAGGAAGTTGAGGTTGACGAGGACATTCATGATCGCAGTGAGGCCGCGCGCGGAAGCACCGGTGGCTTTTTCGACTTCCCGAATGTTTTTGGGGCCGCCGTCGAGTACGTCGAAAACGCGGTGGCGAATCGCCGCCTCAAGCACGAGGGGCGGAACGTAGCCCCAGGCCATTTGCACAATGCGTTCGGGGGTCACCTGCGCGTCAGTTGCGGTCGCCATAGGTATTGCCTCATCTCCCGGATCGCCAGGATCTTCGTCGCTCTCGGATGGGAAGCGGAGGGGGAACGGCCCGAGTGTAGCAGCTTGAGGCCGGAGTTTGAGCCAAAAAGAACGGGCTGGCTGCCAGGGGCCAGCCCGTTTAGGGGGAGGAGCCTGCGAAACGGAGTCTTTGTCCGTCTCGCCTGAAAGTTTCACAGGGCCGCGGAGGGGAATCCCGTGCTTGTTGTACGCGGCGGGGGTAGAATTCGGATTGTCGAAAAAAGAACGTGAAGAGAGCCTCCGTCAGCATCCAAGCCAGCGCCGGACCTTTCCAGGCCGCATTCGAAGACAGCGAGGCTTTCTCTTTGCCACTCAACTCCGCCGTGCATAGCAATCCATTGGCGCAGGCAATTGCGTATCTCAATCGAAGCCGAAGCGAGGCGCCATGACTGCTTCTATGCAGCCGGTTCCGGACTCGGCGTTAGTCGAGCGAATCATGGCGGGTGACGAAAGCGCGCTGGCCGCGCTCTACGATCGTTATGCGGGCATGCTGTTTGCGATGCTCGTGCGTATCCTGAGGGATACGGGCGCGGCCGAAGAAATTCTGCAGGATCTTTTCCTGCAGCTATGGCGGGGAGCTGCGCGGTTCGATGCGAACCGCGGTTCCATGGCCGCCTGGCTGTTGGTGATCGGGCGCAATCGCGCTATTTCGCGGCTGCGCGGACGGGAGCGCCGGGAGATCCTCGAGGATCCCCAGGAATTTTCTTTCGAATCTCTCCCGTCCTCCGGCAATCTTGAGGACGAGGCGTCGAGAATGCAGTTGATGGGACGGCTCAAGGTCGGTTTGGCCACACTGCCGGCCGAACAGAGGGAAGCTTTGGAGCTGGCTTATTTTGAAGGGATGACACAGACGGAGATTGCGGCGAAAACAGGCAGTCCGTTAGGCACGGTGAAGTCGAGAGTACGCGCCGCGATGCAAGCGCTCAAACAGTATTTCGATGACGGAACAACACGCCAACCCGGAAGACTCTGACCTCTACGCGCTGGGCGCGCTCGACGGTCAGGAGCTGCAAGCCTTCGAGGCACACGTGCGCTCGTGCTCGAAGTGCGCGCAGGAGGTTGAAGCTGCGCGCCGGCAGGTGACGCTGCTGGGGCTGGCCGCGCCCGCGGCTGCTCCGCCGCCCTCTGTGAAGGAATCCCTGATGCGGCGGGTGCGGGCGGAGCGGGTTCCGGAGATGCCGTGGACGGTGCGACGGCAGGAAGCGGCGAAGCCGGTGCGGGTGAGCAGCTTCGCATGGTTGACACCAGCCTTTGGTACAGCGGCGGTCTTCTTCGCGGCGCTGGCGGCGTTGATCTGGATGAAGGATCTGCGGGACAGCAAGCAGATCGAAAATCTGCAGGCGCAGCTGGCGGTGGCGCAGGCGCAGTCGGTCCAGATCGCGAAGGCCGCGGCGGACGCGGACCAGCTGGTGGGCAGCCCGGGCACGATGCGGGTGGCGCTGGCGCAGCAGCCTGGAGGCCCTTCAGCGCGCGCCGGGGTCCTCTACAACGCGCGCATGGGAGCGGTGATGTATGCGGGCGAGATGCCGCCTGCACCGGCCGGCAAGAGCTATCAGCTGTGGCTGGTGCCGGCTTCGGGTGCGCCGGTGAGCCTGGGCGTGTTTTCCGTGACGGATCCGAGCATGCCGATGAGCGCCCATGTGCCGCCGGGAATGGTGGCCAAGGCCTTCGCTGTGACCCTTGAGCCGCAGGGCGGAATGCCACAGCCGACGGGGCCGAAGGTACTGGTCGGCGTGGTGAGCTGAGGCGGCCAGGCGCCCGCTCTCCGGTAAACTCGGGGTGTATGCCTTCCAGTTCGAATTCGGGCCAGTGGAGCGGGTCGAATATCCGCGAGATGTTTCTGAAGTTCTTTGAGACGAAGGGGCACCGCCGCGTGCACTCGTCTTCTCTGGTGCCTGCCAACGATCCCACGCTGCTGTTTACGAATGCGGGGATGAATCAATTCAAAGATGTGTTTCTGGGGCTGGAGCGGCGGGACTACTCGCGCGCGACGACCTCGCAGAAGTGTGTGCGGGCGGGCGGAAAGCACAACGACCTGAAAAATGTTGGTTTCACGCGGCGTCACCATACCTTCTTTGAGATGCTGGGGAATTTCAGCTTCGGCGACTACTTCAAGAAGGATGCGATTGCATACGCGTGGGAGCTGGTGACTTCGCCGGAGTGGTTTGGGATTTCGAAGGACAAGCTGTACGTGACGATTTTTGAGGGCGACGCCGAGGTTCCGCGGGACGACGAGGCGGAGCGCTTGTGGATGGACGTAGGCGTCCCGAAGGAGCGCATCTTCACCTATGGGCGGAAGGACAACTTCTGGCAGATGGGCGAGACGGGGCCGTGCGGGCCATGCTCGGAGATTTTTTACGACATGGGGATGGAGGCGGCGGAGAACCCGGGGGTGGATCGGCCGTTTGGCGAGGATGACGCGCGGTACGTGGAGATTTGGAATTTGGTTTTTATGCAGTTCGACCGGGCCGCGGTGACGGATGCGAAGGGAGTGGTGACGGACTACACGCTGACTCCGCTGCCAAAGCCTTCGATCGATACGGGGATGGGTTTGGAGCGGGTGGCTGCGGTTTTGCAGGGGGTGGTGAGCAATTTTGAGACGGATTTGTTTGTGCCGTTGATTAAGAGGGCGGCGGAGTTGTGCGAGAAGTCCTCAGTCCCCAGTCCCCAGTCTCCAGTTTCCGGTCCCCAGTCCCCAGTTTCCAGTCCCCAGTCTCCAGTTTCCGGTTCCCAGTCCCCGGAAAAGGGCGACGATCGCGTGGCGGCTTCTCTGCGAATTATTGCGGATCATGCTCGCGCTTCGACGTTCTTGATTGGCGATGGGGTGCAGCCTTCGAATGAAGGGCGCGGGTACGTGCTGCGGAAGATCTTGCGGCGCGGGATTCGGCATGGGCGGCTGCTGGGGCAGGAGAAGCCGTTCATGTACCAGATGGTGTACGCGGTGCGGGATGAGATGGCGGGTGCTTATCCGGAATTGAAGGAGAGCGCGGATCGCGTGGCCAAGGTGGTGGAGGCGGAAGAACGGCAGTTTGCTCGGGTTATTGCTCGTGGATCTAGTGAGTGGGATAAGTTGCTTGGCGAAAAGCAGATCGACTTGTGGCTAAAACAGGAAGCTTTTCTCCGTGACCTTTCCCGTGACAAGCCGAAGATTGCTGAGCTCTTGATCACGGAAACGGTAACGCCTAGCTGGACCCTGATTAGTCCACACTATGAAAAAGCAGAGACTGTTATTCGTTCTGAGTATCCGCCGATGCTCGCCAAGTCCCTATCGAAGACTTGGAATGCAATTCGTTCAGAGCAGCGAGCAGTTTCCGGAAAAGAGGCCTTCCATCTTTACGAAACCTACGGGTTGCCCCTCGATTTCATGATGGATGCAGCGCGCGATGCGGGTATTCAATTCGATTTGGAGGGATTTGAGGCGGCGCGGGCGGAGGAGCAGGCGCGCGCGCGTGCTTCGTGGAAGGGTGGGTCGCAAAAGTCGGCCAGCCCGGCGTTTCGTGATTTGCCGAAGACTACGTTTGAGGGTTATCGGCAGCTGCGCGTGGATGGGGCTGAGGTGCTGGCCATTGTGAAGGATGGGCTGGGCGTTCCGTTCGCTGCCGCTGGCGATGCGGTCGAGATTGTGCTGGACCGGACGAGCTTCTACGCCGATTCCGGTGGGCAGATTGGCGATACGGGCTGGCTGATGTCGGACGATCACAACTCAGTCATCGCCGATGTGAGCGGATGCACGAAGCCGGTGCAGGGCGTCTTTGCGCATCGGGCGATTCTGCGGCAACCGGTGAAGCTGGGTGATCGCGTGGACACGGTCGTCGATGCCAACTTCCGCAATGCCACGCGGCGGAATCATACGGCGACGCACCTTCTGCACGCGGCCCTGCGCGAGGTGCTCGGCACACACGTGAAGCAGGCAGGGTCGCTGGTCGAACCGAACCGGCTTCGCTTCGATTTTTCGCACTTTGCGGGGATTGCCGATGAGGAGATGCAGGACATCGAGGACATCATCAACAAGCAGAGCCTCGGCAACACGAAGGTAGAGACGCTTGAAGATGTTCCCATCGACGTGGCGGTGAATGAGTACAACGCCATGGCGCTCTTCGGCGAGAAGTACGGCGAGCGAGTGCGGGTGGTGAAGATTGGCGACTTCTCCACGGAGCTGTGCGGCGGAACGCATACCGGCGCTACGGGCGAGATTGGCGTGGTGAAGCTGCTGGGCGAGGGGTCGGTGTCGTCGGGCGTGCGGAGGGTGGAGGCGGTGACGGGGCTGGGTGCGCTGAATGAATTCCGCAAGGATTTTCAGGTAGCGCAGATTGCCTCACAGCTGGCTCCCAACGCGGACGTGGCCCCAGCCGACGCGCTGCGGCAGCGGCTTGCGGCTCAGGAAGACGAGCTGAAGAAGCTCCGCCGCGAGCTGGATGAGGCGCGGATGAAGTCCGCGGCGACCAGGGTTTCAGGAGCAACAGATCAGGCGGTTGAGGTTGCCGGATTCAAAGTACTCTCGCAGCGAGTCGACGGGTTGGATCGCGGGCAGATGCGGACGCTGGTCGATAATCTCCGGAACAAACTGGGTTCGGGCGTGGTGGTGCTGGGCGGCGCGCAGGATGAGGGGAAAGTCTCACTAATTGTCGGCGTCACCAAAGACCTGACGGACAAGGTGCAGGCGGGGAAGATCGTCGGCCAGATCGCAAAGTTGGTTGGCGGTTCGGGTGGCGGCCGTCCGGACATGGCGGAGGCAGGCGGAAAAGACGCGGGGCAGCTGGATGCTGCGTTGAGGAGCGCGGCGGATGTGGTGAAGGGGATGATTTCAAGCCAGTAGCCAGTAGCCAGTAGCCGGTGGCCAGTAGCCAGTAGCCGGTAGCGAGTAACCTTGCGATGCGCGATGTGATGGTTGTCACGGGCATGGGGCACGAGGCGAGGGCTATCATGAATGCTCCGGAAGGCGCTGCCTGAGAGGCTGGGGCGGCGTGGGAGATCCTGAAAATGTGCCTGGCGATTCCTGGCAAGGTCGTGGAAATCTTCTCGAACGAAGGCATGCATATGGCGCGCGTGCAGTTTGGCGGCGTGACGCGCGAGGCTTGCCTGAACTATGTGCCGGAGACGCAGGTGGGCGAGTACGTGCTGGTGCACGTGGGGTTCGCCATCAGTCGCGTGGATGAAGAAGAGGCGCGGCGGACGTATGCGGCGCTGGCGGAGATCGACGCCCTCGGCGAGCTGGATTCGCCGTTTGTCGAGGAGACGCCGCAGTGAAATACCTCGATGAGTATCGCGATGGCGACATTGCCGCCAAACTGGTGGAGCGGATCAGGCGCGCGCAGACGAAGCCGTGGGTGATCATGGAAGTCTGCGGCGGGCAGACGCACTCGATCGTGAAAAATGGTATCGATCACTTGCTTCCGAAAGGCGTGGAGCTGGTGCACGGACCGGGGTGTCCGGTCTGCGTGACGCCGCTCGAGATGATCGACAAAGCGCATGCGATTGCGCGGCGGCCGGATGTGATCTTTTGCTCGTTTGGAGACATGCTGCGGGTACCGGGGTCGGATGGGGATCTGTTCAGCATTAAGTCGCTGGGTGGCGATGTGCGGGTGGTGTATTCGCCGCTCGATTGCCTGAAGATTGCGCGGGCGAATCCGGAGAAGCAGGTGGTGTTCTTCGCAATTGGGTTTGAGACGACGGCTCCGGCGAACGCGATGCTGGCGTGGCAGGCGCGGCAGAGCGGGATGAAGAATGTGTCGCTGTTGGTTTCGCACGTGCTGGTGCCGCCGGCGATCGAGGCGGTGCTGAGCTCGCCGCTGAATCGTGTGCAGGGGTTTCTGGGGCCGGGGCATGTTTGCGCGGTGGTGGGGTATAGCGAATACGAGCCGCTGGCTGCACGCTTTCATGTGCCGATCGTTGTTACAGGTTTTGAGCCGCTGGACATTCTGGAAGGCGTGCTGATGACGATTGAGCAGCTCGAACAGGGGCGCGCCGAGGTGGAGAACCAGTATTCGCGCATTCTCGATCGTGGCGGCAACCGTCCGGCGCAGGATCTGATCGCGAAGGTGTTTGAGGTGAGCGACCGCAAATGGCGCGGCGTGGGGATGATTCCGCGGAGCGGCTTTCAGCTGCGGCAGGATTTCCGTGAATTCGATGCCGAGCGCCGGTTTAGCGTCCAGGCCATCGACACCATGGAGCCGGAGGTTTGCATCGCGGGGCAGATTTTGCAGGGAATCAAAAAGCCGCACGATTGTCCGGCGTTCGGGACGGAGTGCACGCCGCAGCATCCGCTGGGGGCGACGATGGTTTCGGCGGAGGGGGCGTGCGCGGCTTACTACGCTTACGGCCGCCACCTGAAGGACGCCGATCTGGTCAGCATAGGAGACGGGCGGCGATGAGCGCGGGCAAAGTGGAAGATGAAGCCGCCGTGCTGGGCCCGTTCGGCTCCTGCCCGCTGCCGATCTTCGAGCACCCGCAGATTGTGCTGGGGCACGGCAGCGGGGGGAAGCTCTCGGCGGAGCTGATTGAGAAGGTTTTTGTCAGCCGCTTCCGGAATGCAACGCTCGAAAAGATGGACGACCAGGCGGTGCTCGAAATTGGCGGCGCACGGCTGGCGTTCACGACGGATTCTTTTGTCGTCACGCCGATCTTTTTCCCGGGAGGAGATATTGGATCGCTGGCGGTGAACGGGACGGTCAACGATCTGGCGATGGGTGGAGCGCGGCCGCTGTATCTGGCGGCGGCGTTCATTCTGGAAGAGGGACTGGCGGCAGCGGAGCTGGCGCGCGTGGTGGATTCAATGGCGAGTGCCTCGCAGAGTGCGGGCGTGCAACTGGTGACGGGCGATACGAAGGTCGTCAACCGCGGCAAGGGCGACAAGGTCTTTATTACAACGACGGGGATTGGCCTGGTCGATCGGGGGACGCAGCTTTCGGCGGATCGTGCGCGGCCCGGAGACAAGATTCTGCTGAGCGGGTATATCGGCGATCACGGCATTACGATTCTGTCGCAACGAGAGAACCTGGAGTTTGAAAGCGCGCTCGAAAGCGACTGCGCGGCACTGAATGGGCTGGTTGGCGCGATGCTCGATGCGGCTCCGGTTGCGGGTTTTCGCGTGATGCGCGATCCGACACGCGGTGGCGTGGCCACGGTGCTCAATGAGATTGCCGGTCGTTCGCGGGTAGGGATGGTGCTGCGGGAGAGCGCGATCCCGGTGCGTGATGCGGTGCGCGGAGCCTGCGAGTTGCTGGGGCTCGATCCGCTGTATGTAGCCAACGAGGGAAAATTAGTCGCCATCGTCGCCCCGGAGATTGCGGCCGCAGTGCTCGCGGCGATGAAACAACATCCGCTGGGCGCGGAGAGTCGGATCATCGGCGAAGTCGTCGACCAGCCCGCCGGCATGGTGCTGATGAAAACCTCCGTCGGCGGAACGCGCGTCGTCGACGTGCTGTTCGGTGAACAATTGCCGCGGATTTGCTGAGTTCTAGTCCGCGGGCCAGGTCTCCGATGTGAAAGTCGAGGCCGGCAGGCCTGCCACGTTGAACAGGTTGTTCGTTACAAATCCCATCCAGGCATAGCGGACGTAAACCGGGTGCTGCAGAGACGGCGAGGTAACGACCACCGTTTCTCCGTCGATGCGAGCCTGCGCAGGCACGAAGTGATGATCCGCACCCGCGACTTCGAACGCATCAACCGCCTGGCCACGCGAGGTGAGTCCGTGGGCGTGATCGAACCAGACGCGCATGGCGGTGCTGCCGTCGGGCTGCAACTCGAAAGTGGCTTGGCGGAAGAGCGGTGAGGCGAAGGGCACATCTTCGCTGTAGACCATGTGGCGGGCTGCCAACGCGAGCCGGTGGCCAACGGTCTGCTTGTCGGGCGGATGGACGTTGTCCGATGAGCCAACGTCGAGGGTAACGGCCATAGCGGTGTTGGCCAGCTGCAGGGTGCGGCGCTGCGCATCGCGCACCTTGCCCCAGTCTTCGCCGGGCGAATTGAAGCTGGAAATCTGCACGAAGAAAAACGGCAGGTTGCCCTGGGCAAATTGCATGCGCCAATCGCGGATGAGCGCAGAGAACAGCGTTGTATAGTACGGAGCGCGATCGTGCCCGGAGTTGGTTTCTCCCTGATACCAGATGAATCCGCGGACGGACATGGGTGCAAAAGGCGCGATCATGCCGTTGTAGAGACCGGAGGGCGACCAGGATGTTTCGTCTGGATGCCAGGGGTGGCGGGGCAAAGGCTTGCCGGCGGCGCGGGCGGCATCGTCCTCGGCTTTTTCGGCGGCGATCTGCGCTTTGAGGCTCGTCTGCTCATCGGCGAAATGGGCCCGGCTGGCAAAGGCAGGAAAAAGGTCGGGGTGGGTGCCGAGGGTGTCCATCGAGACCCAGGAATCGGCGGGCGTGCCACCCCAGGTGGAGTCGATGAGTCCGACGGGGACGTTTTCCTTCTCGGCAATCTCGCGGCCAAAGAAGTAGGCGACGGCGGAGAAGGCTTTGGCGGTTTCGGGCGTGCAGATCGTCCAGGTGTCTGGGATGTCATTGACCGGGTAGTCGGAGGCCTTGCGATCGACCAGCAGCAGACGCAGCTTTGGGTTGGTGGCCGCCGCGATTTCCTTGTCGGCGTCTTTAAGGACGGCGCTGCCCGGGAAACCGCCGAGAGGCATTTCCATGTTGGACTGGCCGGAGGCGAACCAGACATCGCCGACGAGGAGATCGGAGAGGGTCACATCGGCGCCGTCACCGCTGATGGTGAGGGTGAAAGGACCGCCGGCCGGCTCGGGAGCGAGCCAGAGGCTCCAGGCGCCAAGGGCATCGGTCTGCGCCGGAACCGTTTGGGCGTGGAAGTGTGCGGTGAGATGAGCGCCGGGCGTGGCCCATCCCCAGATGTGGATCGGGCGGTCGCGTTGCAGGACCGCGTGGTCGCTGAGCAGATGGGGCAGGCGCACATCGGCGCGCAGGCCGATTGAGAAGGGCAGCAGACAGGAGAGCAGAAGCGCGATGCGGAAAGATTTCACGGCTAGCCTCGGACACGTGGCATTGGAAGGCCGGGAATTTTGGCCGTATCGAGTCTACAGGCTGGGAGCGAGATTGCGTGGAAGGGGATTTGATGGAGCCGACGACCGGACTTGAACCGGTGACCTGCCGATTACGAATCGGCTGCTCTACCAACTGAGCTACGTCGGCTTATGACCGGTCCCGCTGAGAAGATCGGCGCGGCGAGACTAAACTTGATTCTATCGTTCGGGATGAGGAGCGTAAAGCGCGGGCGGGGCACTGCTGCGGATGCCGATCGATCCGAGGGTGCAGTGGGAGCGGCTAACTCGTCTCTATGCAGAAAAGGGAGACGAGGATTTACTTCCTTTGACTGCGACTTGTGTATTTGACTGACCTGGCGCAGCGGCAGAGCGATCAGCGAGCCTTACAGAACCGCCTCGGTCTCGAGATCCTTCACGCGCTCTTCCTGCACCTGCTCAGGGTCAGCTTGTGGCTGGCGAAGCACCGACTCCGGGTCAGCGGACGCCCGGCCCAGCAGGAATCCCTGGGCTTCGCTGATGCCCAGAGTTTTCACCAGTTTGAGCTGCTCTTTCTTCTCGATTCCCTCAACAATCACTTTCATCTGCAGATTGTTGGCCATGGTTAGAATCGAGCGAACAAAATCCTTGGTCTCTCGCCGGATCATCAGCTCGTGCAGGAAAGACCGGTCGAGTTTCAGAGCATCGAACGGCAGCTTCGGCAGATAGCTCAGGCAGGAGTAGCCGGTGCCGAAGTCGTCCACTGCCACGCTCACTCCCATACGCTTCAGGCGCCGCATCGTTTCCGCCGTGCGCTCTACTCCTGAAACCGTGGCCGATTCGGTAATTTCGATCTGCAGCAGGTTCGGTTGCAGTCCGGTGCGATGCAGAACGTCGGCGACCTCTTCAAAGAAGGAGTCGCGGGCAAACTGAACGCTCGATACGTTGACAGCGGCCTGCACCGGACGGCGCGCGATGTCCTGCCAGGTGGCCGCGTGGGTGCACGCCCGCTCCATAATGTGCGCGCCCAGCGGCAGAATCAGCCCGCTCTCTTCCGCGATGGGAATAAAACTCAGCGGGACAATCTGCCCCAGCCGCGGATGAGTCCAGCGAGCCAGCGCCTCGAACCGCACGATCGAATAGTTGCCGAGGTTGAACTCCGGCTGGTAATGCACTGAGATCTCGCCCTTGGCCAGCGCGTCCTGGAGTTCTCCTTCGAGCGTGAGACGTTCGCGCGCCGCGCTGCCCAGATCGTCGCCAAAGTGCACGATGCTGTTTTTCCCGCTTCGCTTAGCTGCGAACATCGCGCAGTCGGCCTGCTGCAGCAGCTGCGCGCCCTCGTTACCGTCAGGAAATATCGCAATCCCGATACACGCGCTCACCCGAACCGTCTGGCCGACGATCTGGAAGGGCGGCTTCAGCAAATCCTGCAGGGCCTCGGCCGCCCTTTGGGCGTCGTCCCTGCTCTCCACGTGGTCGAGAATGATCGCGAACTCGTCCCCACCGATGCGCGCCAGCGTATCCGACTGCCGGAAGCGCGCCTTGAGACGCTGCGCCACCTGGGCCAGAAGCGCATCTCCGGTGGCGTGGCCAAAGCTGTCGTTCACCAGCTTGAACCCATCCAGATCCACGCATAAGAGCGCCACCATTCTCTGGTCGCGGCGTGCTCTGGCCAGACATTGTGACAGGCGATCCGAAAGCAGTCGCCTGTTCGGCAAGCCGGTCAGCTCATCCACCAGCGCCATATGCTGCAGCCTCGATTCGGCGTCTCGCCTTGCCCGATCCCGCTTCTGCAGTTCCGCCAGCATCGCGTTGAATCCATCCGCGAGCGGGGCGACTTCCGCAACACTCCGAACCGAGATCTCCGCATTGAAGTTCGCTTCCTGGGTCACCCGCTGCACCGCGGTCGACAAATCGCTGATGGCATGCGTGGTTTCCGATGCCTTGCTCAGCGCCTTCGCCTGCATGCGAATCCGCCGGATCAGCACCAGCAGCCAAAGCATCACCGACATCACTGCGAGAATAGCCACCGTGAGCCAGTGCAGGTAACTGCGCTCGAATTTGACGACATTCAATTGAACTTCGGGCGCCGAATCCGTGAACGACAATCCCGCCGCGCGGTTGCTTTCGGACGAATTCTTCGCACTCGTCGATGGCCGCTGCGGTGAAAGCGCAGACTGCCCGCCGCTATGCCCCAAATCGATGCTTCTGGATGCGCCTGACGGACGAATATTAGTTTGCTTTCTCGCCTCGACCGAGATCGTCTCTCCGACATGAATCCCAGGCCAGCCAGGACTCAGCCCCACGGGCACAGCGCCAGTATTGTCCTCAATCCAGAATTGCCCGCCGGCTTCATCCGCGTAAATGACAACTCCCACCAGGTGGACGATGGAATCCACCGGCAGTTCCTGCAGTTGCCCAATCGAATTGTGCCGCACGAGAAAAGACCACTGCCCCAGCGTCGTGCAGGCAATAGCGGCACCGAGCGCTGTTACAAGCATGGCGGCCATGCGGATACCCGTAGCGCCGCTTCGCTCCATTCATAAATGATCGCCGGGGTCCTCGGCACCTGCTATACAACTTTCAGCGCCTTTTGTGCCCCTCTGGAACCAGCCAATCCAAAACTGCACGGTTCAGCAGTAATCGCCTTGTTAAGAACCTTCTCACGGCACGACCACAATCGACCCCTGCCAGAAAGCCGCGCGATGGCCTTCGGGATCAAGTACCGTTACCTGGCACTGATATTGGCCGGGTTAAGTGATGCCAATCCAATGTGAAAGCGAAGCTACACGCCCCCCCGCCGCGTTCCCGGTTGCGCCGTGAAGGCGATGGTCGGAGCTTCGAGAGCTGCTCTGGTTACCGTAGAAACGCGACTCCTGCTGCAAAGACGAAGCATTTCCCGACTTTCTTCACTCACCGAATAATATGATTCGTCTCAATCCGGTACACCGTTGTTTTGATGGGTCGTATAGCCAGGCATCTTTCTGGCCGGAAAGCGACCCCATACCTCGCGAATCGACAGTGCGCCGCGAGCCCAAAGCGTCTCCATGACCTCAATCTCGAGTCTGGAGAATTTTGGAGCCGGCAAGTCGCTTCTCCGAAGGTCGTCGCATTTCCGATTACCGCTTTTTGTGGGATGCAACCGCAACCTTTGTCTACGTTCCCCCTCCAGCTTTTCCGCCCCCGGCTTTCGTAGTCACTTCGGTCGGAATCGGCGTTATTCCCGCCGCGGGCGAATCCAGCGACAACGCCACGATGGTATCCGCCGTGTCCGGATTCCCGCTCAAATTCACATCCACGCCCGCCACGGTTTGCGAGCAGGTTGCCGTCCCTCCCGTCAGCACAGCACAGCCCTTCACCACTGCGGGCAGCGGAGGCAACTGAAGCCGCTTACCACCCGCAAGATCGAGAATGTGCAGATAAATGGTCTTGCCACTATAGGTCGACACTCCAAAATCCCCAGGCAGATACGGCCCTCCGCGCGTCGCATAAATACTCTGGCCGTATTGCTTCAGCCAATCGCCCACCTCGCGCAGACGCTGCGCCTGCGCCGACTCAATCTGTCCGTCAGGCTGCGGACCCACATTGAGCAGAAAGTTCCCGTCACGCCCTACTGCCCCAACCAATAGGCGAATAATATAGTCCAGCGACTTGATCTTCGCGTCCGGCTCATAGCCCCACGCACCGTAAGTAAGTGTCGTGCAAAGCTCCCATGGGTGCTGGTTATCGAAATTACCCATGGCCCCATCGCCCTCCCGTGATCGAAAATCCGCCGCCGCATCGGTGCGGTCGTTGATGATGATCTCCGGTTGTAACTTCCTCAGGTTCCCGACCGCCTCGTCATCCTGCCAGGAAAACGCCCCTGTATAACGCTCCTCTTGCGGTCGCGCCTGCCAGTGTCCCTTGAAATTGACTCCACCAAATCCAAGCCAGTCGCCCCCTCCCCCATCGAACCACAGGATGTCCAGCTTTCCGTAGTGAGACGCCAGTTCGTTGAGCTGCCGGTGATATTGCTCGCGCATCTCAATGGCGTTCGGCTCATAGAGTTGCGGAAAGAAGAATCCCGGAAATCGCCAGTCGAGCGGTGAATAATAAAGGCCGACCCGCAGGCCTGCCTTGCGAACCGCGTTCACATAGGCCCCAACAAAGTCTTCGTGAGCCGCTGTTTTCACCGATGTAAAATTGCTGCCCGCATCGTCGAACAGTGCGAAACCATCGTGATGCCGGGAAACCAGCACCGTATACTTCATCCCCGCTGCCTTTGCAATAGCGGCCCAAGCATCGGGGTCGAATTTATCGGGATGGAACTGATAGGCCAGCTTCGCATACTCCTTGACCGGAATTTGCTCCTCCCATTGCACCCATTCGCCGCGGCCGGGGATCGAATACAAGCCCCAGTGCATGAACAGACCAAACTTCGCCTCGCGCCACCACGCAATGCGGGAAGCTGCATCGGCATCCGTTACCATGGGCGCCCATTGTGCGTGGGCACAAAAGCCCGGGGCAAGAGTGACAAGCAGAAGCCACATCAGATTGAAGCTGACAGAAATCTTCTTCACGAGGTCCTCCCTGTGAGGGCATAAAAGCCTGCAACAGTGATACCACGCCAACTTAAAACATTAAAAGAGGACTATTCGCCAGGCGGCGTACACGTCTCCGATTGCGCCACCATGCACCTTTGCCAGGGGGTCTCCGCAGGCATTCCCGGCGATGATCGCCAACTAATCGCTCTGTGATTATTCGACGTTGATGGTGAACGTCTGGCTGCTTTTCACTCCAGCTGGATTCGTGTAAGTAGCCATATAGCTGTTGCTACCCTCGCTCAGAGGGACGTTGGTGACCTGCCGCGCGCTGGACGTGAAACCATTGGGACCGGTCCAGCTCCACGAACCGCCGTTTTGCGGTTGCGGACCGATGCTCACAGTGCTGCCGGAAGTTACCGTGACGCTGGAGGCGCTCTGCCACGCTCCCCCGTTCACCTCAATATATGGAATGATCGGGGTTGGAGCGATCAAGATCGTAAAGACCTGAGTGCTCGTCACTCCCGCGGGATTCATATAAGTCGCCGTGAATACATTGGTGGCCGAACTCAGAGGAATTCCGTTGAGTTGCCTTGTCGTGGAGCTGAACCCGTTCGGTCCGCTCCAACTCCATGACCCTCCACTTTGCGGCCATGGACCGAGGTTCACCGTGTCGCCGTAATTCACCGTGATACCGGAGACCTGCTGGTAGGCTCCTCCGTTCAGATTGAGATCCTGGATATAGGGAACAATCGGAGTGGGGGCGATCGTGATCGTAAAAATCTGCGTGCTAATCACTCCTGCCGGATTGGTGTAGGTCGCCGTATAGACATTGGAGTACGAGTTCAGAGGGATATTGTTGATTTGCCTCGAACTGGAGGTGAACCCTCCAGGGCCAGTCCAGCTCCACGAACCGCCGATTTGCGGTTGCGGACCAAGGTTCACCGTGTCGCCAAAGTTTGCAGTGATGCTCGATGTAGCCTGGTAGGCGCCTCCGTTCAGCTGCAGATCCTGAATATAGGGAACGATCGGTGTGGGTGCGATTACTATGGTAAACGTTTCCGTGCTTGCAACGCCGGCTGGATTGGTATAAGTCGCAGTAAAAACATTGGTGGCCGAACTCAGAGTAATGTTGTCGATTTCCCGTGCCGTGGAGGAGAACCCATTGGGGCCGGTCCATTTCCACGAACCGCCGCTCTGTGGTTGCGGTCCAAGGTTCACAGCGTCGCCGTAGTTTACCGTGAGACTGGATCCGCTCTGCCAGGTTCCTGCGTTTAACTGCATATCCTGAATATATGCGCCGATTGGCGTGGGGGCGATTGTCAGGGTGAACGTCAGTGTACTCGTGGCTCCGCCCGAATTGGTATAAGTCGCAGTAAACACGTTGGTGGCAGAATTTAGGGGAATGTTGTCGATTTCCCGCGCCGTCGAGGAGAACCCATTGGGGCCGGCCCATTTCCACGAACCGCCGCTGAGCGGCCACGGACCAAGATTCACTGTGTCGCCATAATTTACTGTGAGACTCGAAGTGTTCTGCCACACCGCCCCATTCGCCTGCATATCCTGAATATATGGAATGATTGCGGTTGGGGTTACGACTGTCTCATTCATTGGGCTGGAACTGCTCGGTGAGAATTCTGTCGATCCCTGGTAGGCCGCCGAGACGGTCAGACTACCTGCTGTCGCGGCCGCGCCGCTATACGTTGCCACTCCTGAGGCATTCAACGCAACTGTCTGCGTTCCGGAACCAATGGTGAAGATAACACTGCCGGTGGGAGTCACTGTCCCGCTCGCAGGCGTAACCGTGGCAGTCAGGGTATACGCCGATCCTGCGGTCAGAGTACCGCTCGGACTGATTCCCAGTACCGTGGTCGTTCCTATAGCCGCCACTGTCTCATTCAGGGTATTCGACGTGCTTCCAAGGAAGGTTGCCGATCCCTGGTAAGCCGCCGAGATCGCCAGTGTCCCCGATGAAGCCGGGGCCGTTCCGGTATAAGTCGCTACGCCTGATGCGTTCAACGCAACTGTCTGCGTCCCGGAACCAATGGTGAAGATAACGTTGCCGGTGGGAGTGACTGTCCCGCTCGCAGGCGTAACCGTGGCAGTCAGGGTATACGCCGATCCTGCAGTCAGAGTACCGCTCGGACTGATCGAAAGGACCGTGGTCGTTCCTATGGCCGCCACTGTCTCATTCAGGGTATTCGACGTGCTCCCCTGGAAGGTCGCCGATCCCTGGTAAGCCGCCGAGATCGCCAGCGATCCCGACGAGGCCGGGGCCGTTCCGGTATAAGTCGCTACGCCTGATGCGTTCAACGCAACTGTCTGCGTCCCGGAACCAATGGTGAAGATAACACTGCCGGTGGGAGTGACTGTCCCACTCGCAGGCGTAACCGTGGCTGTCAGGGTATACGCCGATCCTGCGGTCAGTGCACCGCTCGGACTGATCGAAAGGACGGTGCTGGACCCGACGGGGTCCTTGATGTTGAGCTGAACATTTGTGGTGGCGGTTTTGCCATTCGAGGTGCCGGCAACGACTACGGTGTAACTCCCGGGGGCTGCGGAACTGCCTGCCAACAATGTCAACACGCTGGTTCCCGTAGTTGGATTCGTCCCGAATGAAGCAGTCACGCCGCTGGGCAACGGTGAAGCTACCGCCAGAGTCACGCTGCCACTGAATCCGGTCTGCGATGTGACCGAGATGTTGTCGGCGACCGATGTTCCCTGAACCACAGTCACTGACCCCGCCGAGGGACTCAGCGTGAAGCCGGACGACGGGTTGACAGATATTTCCAGGAGGATTTGCGAAGCTTGACTACCGGAACTGCCCGTAATAATGACCGGATACTGCCCGCCAACAACGGCGTTTGCCGCGGCGGAGATTGTTAGTACGCTGCTTCCGGTAGTCGGATTGGCGCCAAAAGACGCGCTGATGCCGCAACAGAGGTTGGTCGCGCCCAGAGTTACCTTCCCTGTGAATCCGTTCAGGGGATTCACGGCGATGGTGTCTGTGACGGTTCCTCCCTGGGTGACGTTGAGGGTGACGCTCGACGCGCTGAGATTGAAGGTCGGCGATGCAGTTACTATTTGACTGAAGGACGTGTAATTCGCCGAGCCATTTGCCGCCGTTGCCGCAATCTCCACCGGGGAAGTTCCCAGGGTGGCCGAGCTGCTGGCGGTCATCGTCAGCGTGCTGGTTCCTGTTGTGGTGGCTGGATTGAAAGTCGCAGTTACTCCCGCAGGCACTTCGGGCGCCGAAAGCGTTACCGAACCAGAGAACCCACCAATCGGAAGCACAGTGACGGTGGATGTGGTGGAGCTGCCTCGAACAATATTGACCGGCTCGGGCGAAATGCCCAGCTGGAATGCCGGGCCCCCCATGTTCAGCGCAACCGTGTTGCTCGCAGTGAGGTTTCCGGAATAACCCTGGATCGTCAGCATTTCGCGCAGGTTGGACGCCGTCGAACTGCTGGCCGTCAGCGTCAGCAAACTCGACCCTGTTGTGGGGTCCGGGCTCCATGTGGCAGTTACGCCGTTCGGCAGAGCCGACGCGATAGCCAGATTAACGCTGCCGTTGAATCCGGCGTAATCAGTAACTGTAACGGTCGTTGATATCGACTGGCCTGGTTCGAGATCGAGTGTCGCGGGCGAAGCGGCGATGCTGAATCCCGGCGCGTTGACTTCCAGGGCGACTTCGGCGGTTGCCGTTACCGAGCCGGATGATCCCGTGATAGTGAGAAGATACGATCCTCGAACCGCGGAACTGCCAATTGTCAGCGTGAGCACGCTCGTCGCGGATGTCGGGTTACTCCCCCAAGATGCAGTTACTCCGCTCGGCAAGCCAGAAACCGAGAGTTCAACGCCGCCAGTAAATCCACCCTGATCCTTTACGGTGATTGTCGTTGTGCCGGAACTTCCGGGACTAACATATAGACTCTTCGTCGATACAGAGAGCTGAAATCCGGGTGCCGCAGCCGGCGCCAGACTATTGATCAGGTTCTGCCCAGTTGGACTGCCCCAGCCAGTCACCAAATCGTATCCCGTAACCGCGGTGTAAAAGGGCTGACCGCAGCAGCCCGCTTCAAGGTCATTGTTGCCGCTGGTAATGTCATGAAACTCGCTGCCATAACTTGCGCTCTGCCCAATAGCATAGAGCGATGGGTTGACAAAACCCACCGGAGGAATCCCTGCGTTCAAAGCCTGTTCATTGGCCAGCGCCATAAAGGCGGCCCATCGCGGCGCTGCAAAGCTGGTACCTCCCCATCCTCCGGCACAGTCTCCCAGGTTGCAGTTGTAGTTATCGGTATTTGCCTCCATGGCTACGTCGGGTACATTGCGCAGCGTATTCGAGCCGCCATTGGACGCGTTGGCGACGCCAATCTGCCAGCTGGGCAACGGAACTCCATCCGGGCTGATTCCCCCGCCGCTCTGATTCCATGCTGTCTCCGAACTCCAGGCGCCGCCGGCCCCGGTGGTAACCAGATCTGTCCCTCCAACCGCGGTCACCCACGCATCCTCGGCTGGATAGAAATTGTTGATCAGAGGATCGAATTCCCCGTAGTCTCCCGATGCAGCAAACACGCTCTGGCCCTGGGCCGCCATTTCCTCAAAGAAGATGTCGTCCGTGTAAGGGTCGTCAGGCAGCCAGGTCCACGAAATGCTCACCTGCTTGGCAAGGTTGTCGGTCGCGATAGCATTCAGAATGTCCGAATCGTTATTGCCTATGTACACTCGCACCTGACTTAGCTGCGGAGCCATCCAGATGGCCTGTGCGATATCGAGGACCTGTTCCGCATCGCTGCAATCGGACGGCATGAGCTGACAGGCCGCCCCCGTGGCGCCATCGAGCAGCACATTGTCTATAGGGACAGTGTAAGACTGCCCTGAATTACTGAAGGTCAGATTCACATCGCTCACGGTATACCCGTCGAACTCGACTAATCCGACTGTCTCCCCAATGCCAGTCAGCGCAGTGCTGCCATAGTAGGCCGCCCGCATATCGCTGCCCAGGTAAGCGCCACCCGGTCCCGATCCGTTGACCTGCGGTGTCACGGCGCCCTGAGCCGCCGTGGATCGCGTTACCATCGGTTTCGGAATCGAGAAGTTGTTAAGACCGGCTATGTGCGCCACCGGCACGGCGAGATCGAGCGAAGGTTCCCGGTCGGGGGAGAAGAAAGTCCGCGGCTCCGCAGGATGCTGAAAAACGCCCATTCTCACATTAAAGGCGGACTCGACCTGCGCGACTGTACCGCTGACGGGTACAACCATACGATTGGCCGGAGCGGTGCCAACGGTAAGCCCTCGCGCGCGGGCAAAATCGGCGACGGTTTTGTAGTCCTCGGCGGAAGGGGAGAACTGCTCTGTAAACTGCGAGACGCTCAGAAACTTGTGATAAGCGGGATTACCTGCATCGTAAAGTTGCCCCACCAGGCTGGTCAGTTCCGCCTGGTTGTGCGGCGCCAGTACGATTGACAGGTTCAGGCGCTGCGTGGGAGGCAAGTCGCCAACCCTCTTCGCTTCTCCGCGTGAAACCGCCGGGCGCACATGCCCATGCAGTGTCTGGACAGGCTGTTGCGCGTGCGCCTGAACCGAAGACACGAATAAAATGCAAACGGACAACTTAAGACAAAACCCGACTTTCACGGGGGGGAAACCTCTCGTTCTGAAGCGCAGGACTTAGCTGTCTTTTTCCTTTGCGTGTCAGAACGATAGAAGACGCCCTATCAAAGCCGCTTCCTCAATAGGTACCGCTTTTCAAGCGCTCTCGTAACTGTTCGCTGGGTAACCACAGTGTTCCCCAAAATGAACTAGGACCAGAGCGGAAAGCCAAACCAATGAGCTATCCAGCCGACGCAGTCAATGGATTCATGCACATGCGAGGGCGCCATCCGGGTCTGGCCGCGCGGACAGAACGCACAATCAGCGCGAGTGCGAGCCGTAGCCGGTAGCTTTCAAGATCGGCGCTTTAAATGTTTGACGCTGTAGGCTACATGTACAGCGGTTGCCTGAGGGTTGTGGACGCGTCTCCATAACGCCGTTGCCGTCCCGCATGACGCAGTCGGGATGAATCCCTCCTCCCACGATTCTGCATGTTTAACCCTGAGGAGAAAAAGAATGCTTCAGTCCCACGGCTATGCGGCTCAAAGCGCTACCGCCCCGCTCGCTCCCTTCAAATTCAACCGCCGTGAACTTCACGACCGGGATGTTCAGGTCGATATCCAATGGTGCGGCGTCTGCCACTCCGACATCCACTCCGTCCGCAATGAGTGGGGCAACGCGATCTACCCAATGGTGCCTGGTCATGAGATCGTCGGCGCCGTCAAAGCCGTTGGCTCCGCCGTCACGAAGTTCAAAGTAGGCGACCTCGTGGGCGTTGGCGTCATCGTTGACTCCGACCGCACCTGCCCCAGTTGCAGGGCCGGAGAAGAACAGTACTGCGAAGGTGGCATCACCCTCACCTACGGCCAGAAGGACAAATACGGCGAGCTCACCCAGGGCGGCTACTCGAACAACATTGTCACCGACGAGCACTTCGTCCACCGTGTTTCGCCCAAACTCAATCCGGCCGGAGTGGCCCCGCTGCTTTGCGCCGGCATCACCACGTACTCACCTCTTCGCCACTGGAAGGTCGGCCCCAACAAGAAGGTGGGTGTGATCGGCCTCGGCGGACTCGGTCACATGGCGCTCAAATTTGCCCATTCCTTCGGCGCGCATGTCGTGCAATTCACCACATCGGAATCGAAGATTGCGGACGCCATACGCCTCGGCGCCGACGAAGTCGTCATCTCCAAAAACGCCGACGCGATGAAAAAGCAGGGCAACTCCTTCGACTTCATCCTCGATACCGTCTCCGCGCCTCACGACATCAACCCGTATCTTGAAGCCCTGAAGCGCGACTCTACCTACGCGCAGGTCGGTCTTCCCGACAAACCGCCCGTCATCAACCCTGGCAATCTTCTTTTCAAACGGCGCAGCTGGTCCGGATCGATCATCGGAGGGATGGCCGAAACCCAGGAGATGCTGGACTACTGCGCGGAGAAAAACATTACGGCCGACGTTGAGGTCATCAAAATCCAGGAGATTAACGAGGCGTTCGACCGCGTCGTGAAAGCCGATGTGAAATACCGCTTCACCATCGACATGGCCTCGCTCGGTGCATAGAACGATAGCGCTCGAACGAAGATCTCGTCAGAGACACAAATGCGGGAGAAGTCACGCTCTCCCGCATCCAACTTACCGCTACCGGTTACCGGCTAACGGCTTCCTTGTAGCTATCTCCTGAACTGTCTCCCCATCCGGTAGACCACTCCCAGCGAAATCGCAACCTGCTCCTCAAATCCGTTGTGCCCGAAATCCGTCATCGTCGCATCCGAAGCCAGCCGGACCACCAGCTTCGGCGACCGGTTCAGATCGATCGACCCGCCAAACGCCGCAGCCACCGTGAACTGATTTGAAAACAGTCCCAGCGAAGCCGGATTCACGCCTCCCAGGTCCCTCGTGAAATCCCCATACGCCCCGCCCACGAACGCATGCAGCAGCATTGCAGCATGCTCATTGGCCGCCAGTCGGTACTCCGGCCCCACCAGAAACATGTGCTCGCTCACAAACGGTCCCGTGATCGGCCCTGCATTCGGCCCGCTTCCCGTGCAGCTCCCGCAGTTAGGTGTAACCCCGCTTGTCCCGTAATAGCCACGCACGTTCGCGCCCACGCCCCAGCGCGTCCCTAGCTCGCGCACCGCCCGCGCGTCGAATCCGCCCAGGTTCGCCCCCTGCAGCAGGTGGGGCCCGGCGTTGAAGTGCGAGTACGCCAGCCCGCCATAAATCTCCCACGGAAAGTCGTAGCGAACTCCAGCCAGAGGCGCCGGAGGCGGCAGCTGAGGATTCGGCGGCGGGCTCTGCACCTGCCCCCTGGCCGCATGTCCCATCAGGCACATGGCAGCGGCCGCTGCCGCCACCAAACCGCGCACACACCACCTGCTCTTCAACAGACAAATCCTCCAGCAAAACCGCAAAGAAATCTTCAAACTCGGTCGCAATCTTCAAAGATACATGGCGGACCCGCATTCTGTCCCGCTCCCGCGGCTTAACGTCGCCTGCTCCTGTATCCTGGAGGTGTGCTGCACGCTTCCTCCCTTGCGCAGAAGGAATTCGATTCTCTCGAAGCCATGATGCGCGCTTATGCCGATGAAGCCGTTCGTATCGCTGCCGAAGATCACGGCATGAACTTCGACTACTCGCCCGAATCCATTCCCAGCCTCGAAACCGTGCTCTCAGCGCGCGCACCGGTCGCCCAGCCTGAGGAGGAGGAAGCCACGCGCCTCTGGGGCGCCTACTACGGCGAAATCTTCCGCCGAAAATTTCCCGCAGAGTGGATCATGGCGGTTTATCCTGGACAGCTCAACTCCGGTCGCTCCGACGCCGCCACAGAACTGGCCATGCCCGTCCTCGACATCGCCGGTTCCCACGTCTACCCGTTACTCAAAATCTTTCGCCGCCTGAACATCGGCCCCACCGAAGACCTGGCCGCTTTCTACAAGAAGGTCGCCGCCGCTCTCGAAGCGCGAGGAACAGGCACAGGACAAGGAAGAGAATAGCGTCACAAAGCAACTGACGCCGGCATCGCGGGCCCTGCATTTACGGTGCAAAAGCAATATTCAAGCAAACCAGCAGACTGGTGAAGATTCTCAGCCTCGGTCCCTGGAACCCGCGATTCCTGATTTTCGTATAGCCCGGCATGGGCGAAAATCCGACGGAAAGAACGCAACGCCGGTATGCCCGCCTCGCCGGTTTTCTCCTGCTATGGCTGATCGCCACGGGCATCGCTGCTATGGTCCTGACCTCCCACATCGCGGGCTCCGGAACCTTCGCGGAAACAGCTAAGAGAATCGCCGCCTCAGAACATCTCTACCGGCGCGCTCCTCAGCGGGCTTGTCGAAACGCTGAGTGCCGCAGTGCTGGCCTTCGCCTTGTATGTAACCCTCAGGCCCGTCCATCCGCTCCTCGCTCAGTTTGCCATGGTCTGGAGACTGGCAGAAGCATTCATCGGCTGCACGGCGGCGGTCTGTGGTTTCGTCGCGCTCCATCTCTACCTCTCGACCACAATCGCGCCAGATCAAGCCCCAGCTCTGGTCGATCTCACCGACCAGGCGGCTTCACTCGCCACCAGCATCAGCGCGACGTGCTTCAGTATTGGCTCAGCGTTCTTCTTCTTCCTGTTTTTAAGGTCAAGATACCTCCCCAGGGCGCTGTCCGTATTCGGCATATTTGCCTCGGCCGTTGTTACGATTATGTGTCTCGGCGGTCTCCTGCTTCCCGAATACGCAGCGACGCTGCAATACGGCTGGGCCCCGATGGCCCTCGCCGAAGTCGCCACCGGCTTCTGGCTGATGCTGTTTTCCGTGAAGATCGAGGTCCGCAACGATCGCCGATCCACCCAAACGGGCGTCGTCGGCGGCTAAGCGCCCCCGCATTCCTCGCACTCGCAATGCCGCCGCAAATAATCCCAGGAATAAATACCGCTCGAGTGCCCGTCATTCCACTTGAAGCTGATCGCATAATTGCCCACAGGGCTGGCCGACTCCGGCCGCGCCGGCGCCACGTACATCGGCAACAACCCAGCTGTCGCCGGCTTGGACTCGCCAGGCGCGCGTCCCGCCGCCTCTCGCTCCTCATGGCAGGTCGCGCATGGACAAGCATTCCGCAGCCAGACAAACCTCCATCGGCTGCGATGCCCATCCTTCCAGTCGATTTCGAGGCCCTCGCCGCTCGACTGCAGAACCCGAACCTTCGCTGGTGTCACCGCATCGCGCGGCAGTTCCGGCGCGACCGCACGCCGAGCCTCTTCCTCGCTGATGACGCGAATCCCTTCGTGACTCATAGGCCCACAATCGCGGCGGCGAGCTTGCAGCTAACAGCACGTCGCTAACCGTGTTTCGCCAACCGCCTTTAGCTGACCGGCCCTTAGCTGGCCGTTCTATGCTAACCGCCTCCCAGCTGCCTCTCTTACGCCGACTGCAAAAACGCCACCGACTGCAGGCTCGTCACCTCAAACCGCTTCCTGCACCGGATATTTGTGCAGGCGACCAGATCGTCCTGGCGCACCATATACGACTGCGCCTTCGCGAATCGCGCGCGGTCCCGCTCGTCCGCATTCCGCGGCAGCGCCGCTTTTCTCCTGCGCACCAGCCACCGCACCTGGTACTCGCCCTGCTGTCCGCAGTGTGGACAGCTCAGGGTATGCGTCCTTTGCTCCGGACTCTCATCAAAAAATTCACGTTCTTCCATTGGCCCGACTCCGGTAAAAAGATCTCAATGAAAGTATTTCACAATGCCCCGGCGCAGGGTGCTAATTTGTAACTCAATCGAGCCCGAACGCCGCCGACCGCTCCCGATTCAATAATTCGTATCCGTCGTATGCACATATGCCCAGAAGACGCCCCAAAAAGAAGACGTTTTCCACCGTAAAGGCCGTCAAAGCCAATGCCCGCGAGCGCGTCGGTCAGCCAAAGCCAGAGCGTGTAATCCCCAACACCGCGCGCGAAACAAAACGCGGCAGAAAACACCCAAAGACCCTCGGCGACCTGCTCACCGAGGAGAACTGATAGCCTTCGAACCGTCTCCACGAACGCAGCGTCCTGCAGCCGCGAAGTGAACGTTAGCCGCTACCTTCACCTACCTGCAGGCCCACCGCCTTCATCAGCTTCAGCGCATTACTTGTATGAACCACGCCTGCCTTCAGGCGGTAGTCAAACCTGAGCCGTCCATCCTCGATCATGTCCTCAAAGTGGCAGTTCCGCCCTGCCCCATCCATCGCCTCCGGAATGGTCGTCAGCGCCAGATCATGCGTCGTCACCAGCCCAATCGCCCCTTTGCGCACCAGGTCACGCACCACAAAGCGCGTGCCTTCCAGCCGGTCATGCGAATTCGTCCCCGAGAGCAATTCATCCAGCAGAAAAAGCAGCGGAACCGGCCCGCTCGCCAGATCCGACAGCACCTTCAGCCGCTGAATCTCGGCATAAAAACGCGACACGCCTCCCGCGAGGGAATCCAGCACGCAGATCGAAGCCCCCACCACCATCGGCGAAAGCTTCATTTGCCGAGCCCGCACCGGAGCACCGCACTGCGCCAGCACCGCGTTCAGCCCCACTCCGCGCAGAAACGTGCTCTTGCCCGCCATATTCGGCCCGCTGATCACAATCAGCTGCGGCGCGCTCCCAAGCGTCAAATCATTTCCCACTGCCTTGCCCGCATGCAGCAACGGATGCGCCAACCCCTCCGCCTCAAAATGTCCAGCGGGGCGCGATGCCCCCGCCGCTTTGTCAAGTTGGTCCGTAAACTCCGGCATCACGTCCGCCGGATGCTCATACGCATAGCCAGCCAGCGAGGCCAGCGCTTCAAACTCCCCCACTGCCACCAACCACCCGCGAATCGCCGGCCCAAACTTTGCGCGCCACCGCTCCGCCGCCATCGTCAGCTGCGGAGTGTAGAACACAAATGCATTGAACATTGTTACAAATCCGTTGCGGCGATCCTCCAGCCAGTCATAAACCCGCTCCAGCTTCTTCACCGCCGCCGAAGGCGCAATCTGGCCCCGATCGAGCGCAGCCCGCAACCCCGTCAGCCGCTCCGCTGTGAATGGCTCCTGTTCGATCACTTCGAGAACTTCGGCCAGCACTTTCAAATCCTGCGCAGCCTTCTCCACTCCGTTAGCGGATGCGCTCACTCGCCGCTGCAATTTGTAACTGACCGCGTAGTTAATCAGCGACATCAGCAGCGCCAGGTCGAAATTTCGCGCCACAACCCAGAACACAAGTGACGCCAGCCATATCGCTGCCAGGATCCCCAGCACCCACGGCAGACTTCCTGACTGTAGTTGCGGGCTGCCCTCGCCCCAGGCTGCCAATTCCTCCGGATGCACGCCCGCCCGTACATCCTCCCCCGCGGTAAACAACCGCTCGCGCAGCCTCACCCGATCTCGCATCTCTTCGACCGCCGCCTGGCGCGCTCGCACTTCCTCCGGATCGGCCGCCGCCAGCAGCCACCGCGCCAGCGTCTCCTCACCCGCCCGCGTCCTCGCCGTGCACAGCAACTCGAACAGCGATCCCTTCCCAAATAAATCAAGGTCGCGCGCATACGGGTGCGCCGCATCGAAGAAACGCTCGCCCGTTTCCCCCGTCCCCGCCCACTGGTCTTCAAGCCGCGCCAACCCGCGCGAATAAAACTCAGTCACGCGCACAAACTTCGCCAGCCGCCGGATCACCCGGTCATGAATCACCACCAGCACGACAAAAATCGCAACCGGAATCAGGAGCAGACTAAAAGGACCGCGCGTGTGCATAAGCACACCGGCGGCAATCACTCCCACAAGAAAGACAGCAACCTTGGAATACCCCAGCCAGTTGTGCCGCCCGCGTTGGCGCTCCACGCGCGCCTGGTTCTCGATCAGCAAACGCCGATAAACTGCTTCAGCCGACTCCACCCCTCAAGAATCGCACGCCAAGGGCGCGTCGCTCAGAACTTCAGCCAACCCATCGAGCCTGACCTGCACGATCCAGTCGCTGGCGGCTCCCGGCTCCCAGCTGACTCATTGCACCTTAGGCTCCCCAGCCGCCTTATCGCTCTTCACTTGCGGCGGGTTCCCACCCTGCAGATATTGCCTGTATTGCGTGTCGATGATCCCGAGATTCCGCGCCAGGCCCAGCCGTGCTTCGTTCAGCGCATACACGCTGTTCACATACTGTGTCTGCGCCTGGGCCAGCGTCGACTGCGCCTCAGCCACAGGCAGGCTGTCGTTCACACCCGCCGCAAAACTCTGCTGCGACTGGTCCAGCGCCGTTGTCGCCAGGTCGACATTGCTCTTCGCCACCCGCACGGTCTCCGTCGCCGTCTCCAGATCCAGAAAGCTGTCGCGCAATTGCTGATCGATCTTCTGCCGCAAATCGTCGAGCCGCGACCGAATCTCATCCAGCTGCGCTTTCGCCACATCGTGGTCCCCGCGGAACTGCGCCTCCCTAAAAATGGGCACGCTCAACGTTCCCACCGCCGAAAAAGTCTCGTGATACACCCCGCCTGAAACGCCCGTAACCCCCCAGTTGCCGCCAAACGTCAGCGTCGGAAACCGCTCATGCGTCGTCGCCTTCCGTTCCCGGTCGGCGACAATCAGCTCCTGCTTCAGCGCCTGATAATCCTGCCGATTCGCATACGCTTCGATCCGAGCATCCGGCAAATCCATCGGGTGCAGCTCCGCATAAGGAGACGAATCCGTCAGCGTGATCGGCTGTTCCGGCGCCAGCCCAATCTCCCGGTTCAGCGCAATCTTCGCCTTCTCGAAGTTGTCCTCGGCCGATATGAGCACCTGCTGCTGTTGCTGCAGCTGTACCCGCGCCCGCAACTCATCCAGGTTCGCCGCCGTCCCCGCCAAATGCTCCTCGTGCGCCTGGTTGAACACAGTCTCGTCGGTCTTCAGCAAAGCCTGCGCATAATCCACCTGCGCCTTCGCCGCCAGCGCCTGCAAGTACGTGTTGCCCACGTTCAGCACCACCAGCCCGCGCGACGACTGCGCGTTGTAATACGCGGCCTTCTGGAACGCCTGCGCCGCACGCCACACGTCGTACCCCGTCCAGTTGAACAGGTATTGCGAAAAGTTCACCTGCGCCATCGTCGAATCCACCTTCGTCACCAGGTGAAACGCCGAAAGATTCGTACCCGCCGGCAGCAACTTCGCAAATACCGGCTCGATGGACGGGTGAAATCCCTGCGCCTCCAGGTTGTATTCGTGAACACCCGTCTCTGCATGCAGCTTCAGTTCGGGCAGCAGCACATTCACCAGTTGCAGCTTCTCCGAATCCGCGGTCTTCTGCTGCTCCCGAGCCACCGTCAGCGCCAGGTTGTACTTGATCCCCAGCGCAATCGCATCGTCGAGCGACAGCGCCTTCGGCGCCTGCGAATACGCCACCGCCTGCACGCTCCCCACATACTGGTTTGCCGCCGAGTTTCCGGGATTGCTCTGTGCGCCCGCTGCAGCACTTAGCAGCGTCGCAGCTAACAACACCGCGCCCAGCCCCAGCATCAGCTTCTTCTTCATCGTTCCCGAATCCATCGGATGTCTGTTTAGATCAGAATACCTTTTCCGCGTTGCCAAAAATCGCCAATAATTCGGCACCGGTCATCCTGAATTGAACTCAATCCGATCCGTCCACCAAACCGGTACATCTGTACAAACCGGTCCCAAAATTGACTTCAAGCTATCCGGAGCCCAGTTAAATAAGCAACACCCGGGTAAACCTTTACATCCCATTTTCCAGAACGATTACTGCGGGCTCCGTGCGCACGATTGCGGCCTGCCATTTTTCCGAGGCTGTTCCGAAGGCAGACTGGCTGGCTGTAGCACAAGCAGAACGAGATCGGGGAGGCTCGTATGGCAACGCTGGAGGCTGAAATGCTTCCGGTCCGACGTGCGAAGAATTGGCTGAAGCCTCACCTGGCTCCGGCCAAGCAGGTATCTGCCGACATGACCCGGCCATCCATCCCGAGCGTGTTGATGCTGCGGTGTTCCGCATTGTCGCACCACGCGGTGCGCGCCGCGGCCCGCCACGCTGGTCTATCCCTGACCATCGAATTTGCCGAGAACCGCCGCGAGTTCCTCGATGAACTGCGCAGCGGCTCTACCGACGTTATCATTGCCGGTCCCGAAGGCCTCCCCGGGCTTGATGCCCGCGAAGTGATCGAGCGCGCCCGTTCCACCCAGCCGCCCATTCCCGTCATCCTCGCCGGCGGCCGCGTCGCCGAAAGCGAAGCCATCCGCATTCTCCGCGAGGGTGCTACCGAGGTCATCCGTGCCGGTGAAATGGAGCGCCTTCCCTCCACCATCGCTCGCGCTCTGAAGGTCCGGCAGTCCGCCGTCCTGCAAGACCAGGCGCAGCTTGAACTCGACCGCGTGGCTGTCATGCTGCGCGAAAATCAGAAGCTCATCACCATCGGCCGCCTTGCCGCTTCCATCGCCCACGAGATCAATAATCCGCTCGAGTCGGTCACCAATCTCCTCTACCTGCTGGGAGCGGAGCAAGGCCTGTCTCCCACCGTAAAAAACTATCTCTCCCTCGCTCAGCGTGAGCTCGAACGCGTCGCCCAGATCAGCCGCCAGACCCTGAACTTCTCTCGCGAAACTTCCGGCCCCATCCGCGCCCACGTCGACGCCCTCCTCGAGGAGGTCCTCTCTCTCTACAGTCGCCGCATCATGGAAAAGAATCTTCGCATCGAGCGCGAGTACGATTGCCCCGTTGAGGCTGTCGTCTACCCGGGCGAGATGCGCCAGGTCCTCTCCAACATCGTCACCAACGCGGTCGAAGCCTCGCTGCCCAACGGCCGCCTGCGCGTCCGCGTTCGCTGCACTCGCAACTGGTCCGATCCCGGTGTGCGCGGGATCCGCATTTCCATCGGTGACACCGGAGGTGGTATCCCCGCGGAAGTCCAGCGCCGTCTCGGCGAGCCCTTCTTCACCACCAAAGGCCAGCGTGGCACTGGCCTCGGCCTCTGGGTCACACGCTCCATCGTCCAGCGCTATGGAGGCGAAATCCAGCTCCGCTCCTCGGTCGCCCCCCAGCGCCACGGCACTGTCTTCAGTATTTTCCTGCCCACCAACATGCGTCCGAAGAAAGTCGACCGTCCATCGCAAGGGTCGGACGGCACTGGGGGCGACGCCAACTCGATGACATTCCCCACAACACTGGCCTCTGGCTCCGCGGTCGACCTGCCCAGCGCCGAAACCTCACCACGCCGCGAAATGCACGGTGCCTGAGGAAAAACCAGCCAGTGTGAAACAACGGCTTCGAATTCCTATTAGCGCATTCAGTGAACTTTTCTGAGTCAGGTGCCCGTTCCGTTTCGTTCCCAGGGTTGAAGGATGCGGACCGAAGTCATACCCGCGGCGGTCGCGGCCTGGATGCCCATTTCGGTGTCTTCGAAGACGAGGCAGGATTCCGGCGGAACATTGAGTTTTTTGGCGGCGAGGAGGAAAGGCTCGGGGTCGGGCTTGGCCCTCGTGTAGTCGCCTGCGCAGACCAGCACATCGAACTTGTCGAGCAGGCCGAGGATTTCAAGAGATTTGGTGACGGATTCGCGCGTGCTTCCGGAGACGACGGCGAAGGGGATGCGCCGGTACGCATCTTCGATTTGCTCGAGAACTTCCGGGACCGCGGTGAGTTTGGGGAGTAGCTCGTAGTAGAGGCCCTCTTTGCGGTGGGCGACCTCCTCGATCGGCATGTTGAGCGAATGGCGCTGGTTGAGGGTGGCGACAATTTCGCGGACGGGCATGCCTCCCCAGGAGTAGAAGAGCGGTTCGGGGAAGAGGGGGCAGCCGTATTCGGCGAGGGCTTGTTTCCAGGCGATGTAGTGGAGGGGCATGGAGTCGGCGATGGTGCCGTCCATGTCGAAGAGGTAGGCGCGGAAGGGGCCGGGTGGGAGGGTGAGCTTCATGGGCTGGTTTGATTCTAGCGGGTGGAAGGCGAGCAAGAATCGAGCAAACGACCCGCAAAAAGCGAGCACAAACCAGTGGAAGACTTTTGCGCGATGTTTCCTCGCCTTTCGCTCGTTTCACTGCTGCAGGGTCGCGGTGCGGAGGAAGTCGAAGGTGCCAGATGGGTTGGGGTGGATATTGCCGAGGCGCCGGTTGTGGACGATGACGGAGTCGAGATACCAGAGGTTGAGGGAGGGCAGGTCGTGGGCGGCGATCTGCTGGATGCTGACGTAGTCGGCGATTTGCTGCTGGCGGTCTGTAGTGGTGGTCGCGTCGGCGATGAGGCGGTCCATCTCGGGGTTTGAGTAATAGCCGCGGTTGGCGCCGTGGGGTGGGAAGCTCGCGCTTGAATAGGCGTAGCGGAAGATGTCTGGATTCTCGTTGCCGCCGATCCAGCGCGAGGGCGCGAGCTGGAAGGCGCCGCGGGTGAGGTCAGCGTAAAAGGTGGCGAATTCGTAGCTGCGCAGGTCAAGCGAGATGCCTACCTGTGCGAGCTGCTCCTGCATGGCGACGGAGACGAGGCGGACGGTTTCGTCGTTCGAGGTTTTCATCCCGATGTGGAACCGGATCCCATGGGCTCCACGATGGTAGCCGGCTTGGTCGAGGAGGGCGTTGGCAGCGGCCGGATCGTAATTGTGCAGGTCGCCCTTATTTGCCGAGTAGGCCCAGTGCTCAGGAGGCAGGAGGTTGTCCGCCAGGCGCGCTTCTCCGCGATAGAGAGCCTGAATGATGAGCGGACGGTTGATGGCGAGCGCGATGGCGGTGCGGACGCGAACATCGTGCAGGAGCGGGTCGCGCATATTGAATACGACGTAATTGAGGACGGTGCCGGGACCGTCTTCGATGGCGAGGTGCGAGTCGCGCCCGAGGGCATAGACCTCATCGGCGGGCAGAGCGTTGCTTTCCACATCGGCTGAGGCCTTTTCGAGTTCGAGGGCGCGAGTGGTTGCATCGGGGACGACGGCGAAGCGGATGCGGGGGATGTTGGGCATTGCGCCCCAGTACGACGGCGCGCGAGCGATGACGACGTCGCGGTCGAGCTGCTGGCTCACGAACTGGAACGGGCCGCTGCCGATGGGGTGACGGCCGAAGTCGCGTCCGCTGCCGTAGGCGACGATGCCCATGGCGCCGTCGCAGAGGTTGAAGGGGAGGGCGGGGTCGGGCTTCTTGAGATGAAAGATGACTGTGGCGGGGTCGGGTGCGTCGATGTGATCGAGGGTGGCGAAGGAGCCGGCCTTTACGCTGATGACGGTCCCGTTAAAGAGCGAATCGATGGTCCATTTCACATCGCGCGAGGTGAGAGGGCGGCCGTCGTGAAACTTGACGCCGGTGCGGAGGTGAAAAATCCACGTCAGCGGATCGGGTGTTTCCCAGCTGGTGGCGAGTAAGGGCTGGAGACCGAAGTGCTCGTCGCGGCGCACGAGGGCGTCGAAGAGGAGCGAGTCGATGTGCTCGGCCTGGGCGTCAGTGCCGATGCGCGGATCGAGGCTGGCCGGGCTCGACTCGACGAGCATGGTTACAGTGGAAGGGTCTTGATTTTTGGCGCAGCCAAAAATCAGGCAACAGGCAACAGGCAACAGGCAACAGATGAGCAGAAGGCGAGCGCATGACGAGCGCAAGGCGAGCGAACGACGAGACGGGGTCAGAGACGGGGTCCGGCACGCGAGATCTGTGGCAGCGTTTCCAAAACGCGAGGCCCTTCGCGCTTTGCGCTCAGGATGACATTCCGGGCTACACATAGGTGATGTGACCGAGAATAGCTGGGCGCGTGGCTCCGGTGGCGGATGGGACATTGCCGGGGCGACGATGCCAGGTGTGCCAGGCGAGGAGGGCGAAGGCTGCCGCTTCTTTGGCTTCGGCGGGGATGCCGGTGGCATCGATGGTGGTGAGGGTGGCGTGTTGCGGGAGGCGGTCGCGGAGCATGGCAAGGAGGGTTGTGTTGCGGGCTCCTCCGCCGGAGACGATGACGTCGATGGGACTGCGACCGGTGAGGGGAAGAACCCATTGCTCCACGGCTTCGGCGATGGTGGCTGCTGTGAACGCTGTCGCTGTGGCAATGGCGTCTTCAGGCTGAGAGCTGATTTTCAGGCAGGCAGCGAGGAAACGCTGAGCGTAGGCCGCGCCGAACTGTTCGCGTCCGGCGGATTTTGGCGGAGGCTGGCGAAAATATTTTTCTTTGAGAACGGCGCTGAGGACAGGCGTGATGATCTTGCCCTGGGAGGCGATGCGGCCATTGCGGTCGTACGGTCTTGCAAACAGCTGCTGAGCGAGGGCGTCGACGATCATGTTGCCAGGGCCGGTGTCGAAGGCGACGACTTTGTCCTGCGAGGCTCCGGCGGGGATGACCGTAAGGTTGCCGATGCCGCCGATGTTCTGCAGGACGCGTGCGCGCTTTGGGTGAGCGAAGAGGGCGTAGTCGAGCAGGGGGACGAGAGGCGCGCCCTGGCCGCCAGCGGCCATATCGGCGGGGCGAAAATTGGAGACAACGGGGATGCCCAGTGCCGCGGAGATGAGGGCCGGCTCGCCGAGTTGCCATGTGCAGGCGAAGCGGCGTCCGGCATAGAGAGCGGGAGCGCCCTGGTGGTAGATGGTCTGTCCGTGGCACCCGATGAGGTGAGGCTTGATATTGGTGGAGTCGATGGTGGCGCGAACGGCTTCAGCATAGGCGATGCCGAGGCGCCAGTTGAGGCGGGCGAGTTCAGATGTGGAGGTGGATTGTCGATCGGATTGGCCGGCCATGGCGGAGAGGATGGCGAGGCGGAGGGATTTGGGCCAGGGGAAGGAGCGATGGGCGAGGAGCTTGAGACGGACGGCGCCAGCAGGTTCTTTCCTGGATATTTTGACAAGGGCGATATCCATGCCGTCGGCGGAGGTTCCGCTCATAATGCCGGCGACGACGAGCGGTTTGTCCTGGCTCATGCCTGGTTCCTGGGGCTGAAATGCGGCTCAGGATGATCATTCTACGTGGAGGGTGGATTCAGGTTGCCAGCCCTTTCCAGCGTTCGGGGTCGGCGGAGTTGGCGGGAGCTTCGCCCACGAGAGCCGCGAAGTGCTTCACTTCCTCGGAAAGGCGGTCGAGACGGGCGACGGAAAGATTTTGCCGGCGCACAGGCTGCAGCCATTTTTTCTTGGAGCGGTAGATTTTGCGCCAGGCGCTGGCGACGACTTCGCGAAACGCGGACGAGCGCTCGGCTTCTTTGAGGATGGCCTCAAAGGCACGCGCGATGAGCGAGGGGTCGCGGCAGATTTCGATCATCTGAATGCCGGCGAGGAGGGCCTGGACGGACGCTTCTTCGATGGACATTTGCGAGAGGATGCCGCCCATCTCCATGTCATCGGAGAGGATGATGCCGCGGAAGCGAATCTGGCGGCGGAGAACGTTGGTGACCCAGTAGCGGGAAACGGTTGCCGGCACAGAATCGCGGCCGGGCCATGGGTAGGAGGCGTGCGCGACCATGGCAAAGGGCAGGCGGCTGGCGACTGCGAGCCACGGGGCGAGGTTGGTGCGCCACATCAGGCGGGTCTGGCGGTGAATGACCGGCATGGACTGGTGGGAGTCGACCGTGCCGCCGCCGAGCCCGGGAAAATGCTTGCCGCAGGCGAGAATCTCCTCCGTCTTCATGCCGGAGAGAAAACCGCGGGCATAATCGATAACGCGCCAGGGAGCGGCGGAGACGACGCGGGTGCGCATGACGGAGGCGGACTCGGGCAGGGCGAGGTCGAGGACCGGGGCAAAAACGGAATTGAAGCCGAGAGCGCGGGCTTCGCGAGCGATCAGCCATCCGTGCTGGCGAAAGAGGTTTTTCTTGCCGGTCGCGAAGACGGCGGCGGCCGAGGGCATGGGGGCAACGAGGTCACGGAGCCGATCGACCAAACCGCCTTCGAGGTCGATGCAGCGGAAAAGCGGCGTGGTGCCGATGCGATCGGCGTCTCGCAGCAGGGAGAGAACCTGGGCTGCCTGCTCGATATTGCGCCGGAAGAGGATGATGCCGCCGGGGCGAATGCGTTCAAACCAGGCGCGCTCCTCTTTCGAAAGGGCGTCGCTGCCGACGCCGGCAATGAGGATCTGACCGGCCTGCTCGGCAATCTCGACGTTGCGGCGGCGTGGCATGAAGACGCGACTCTCGCGGGCGCGATCTCCAGGGGAGGTTTTTGAGGCGGAAATCTGCTTTTGGCTGCGTTTGCGGCCCATGGTTCGTGATCTCAGCTACTTAAGCTTGCGCTAGCTTTCCTATCGCCAATTTCCGTTTTCAGTTCTTCCAGGAGGTTCAGCGCCTGCAGGGGCGTAAGCGTATCGATGTCGGTCTCCGCCAGACGATCGAGGATGCGCTGCAAGAGTGGAGTGAACATGGTGAGTTGCAGCAACGGCTCGGTCTCTACGGCAACATTATGCCGCTCCGAGCGTTCGTGCTGCTTCAGCACCTGACGGGCGCGCTGGATGACAGCCGGGGGAAGGCCGGCCAAACGCGCCACGTCAATTCCATAACTTCGACTCGCAGGCCCCTGCTCTATCCGATGCAAAAAAACGATACCCTGGGGGGATTCGCGGACCACAACATGAAGGTTTTTCAGGCGGGGGAACTCGTCGGCCAACATGGTGAGCTCGTGGTAGTGGGTGGCAAAGAGGGCGCGGGCGCCGATGTGGCGCTGGAGGTATTCGAGGGTGGCCCAGGCCAGGGCGAGCCCGTCGAAGGTCGAGGTGCCGCGGCCCATTTCATCGAGCAGGATAAGGGACTGCGAGGTGGCGGTGTTGAGGATCGTGGCGGTTTCAGTCATCTCAACCATGAAGGTGGAGCGGCCGCGGGCGAGATTATCGCTGGCCCCAATGCGTGTGTAGACGCGGTCGACCATGCCGTAGGTCATGCGATCGGCGGGGACGAAGCTGCCGGTTTGCGCGAGGATGACGAGCAATGCGGCCTGGCGCAGGTAGGTGGATTTGCCCCCCATGTTGGGGCCGGTGATGAGGAGCAGGTTGGGGAAGGAAGTATTCTCGCTGGCGTCGAGGTAGAGGTCATTGGGTACGAAGCGGCTGTCGCCGGTGCTTTCCATAAGGCACTCAATGACAGGATGGCGGCCTGCGGCGATTTCCAGGATCGGCGAGGGGTCGATGCGGGGGCGTATGTAGCCGCGCAGGGCGGCGAGGTGGGCGAAATTCGCGACGAGGTCGATTTCGGCGACAGAGGTGCTGGCGCGGCGGATGCGGCCGGCGTTCTCAACGAGGCGAGCGCGAAGAGCAGCGAAGATTCGCTTTTCTATTTCGACCGAGCGCTCCTGGGCGGTGAGGACTTTGGTCTCGTAGTCTTTGAGCTCAGGCGTGGTGAAGCGCTCAGCGTTGACGAGGGTCTGCTTGCGTTCATAGTCATGGGGAACGCTGTCGAGGTTGGATTTGGTGATCTCGATGTAGTAGCCGAAGACGGAATTGAAGCGGACTTTGAGCGAGCCGATGCCGGTGCGCTTGCGTTCGCGGTCTTCGATGGCCGCGATGGAGGCGCGGCCGCTGGAACCGATGGAACGCAGGTCGTCGAGCTCGGCATCGATGCCCGCCGCGATGACACCACCGTCGGCGAGGGTTAGAGGGGGATCGGGAACGAGAGTGGAAAAGATGGCTGCGCAGAGGTCGTCCAGGGTGTCGAGGGAGGTGCTGGCGTGGGTCCAGAATGAACGGGCGTTAGCCGTGTTATCAGAGCGGGAGGCCAGACTTTCCGCAGACTTCCTAACATCCGGCAGATGGCGCAGGGAAGCCGCCATCGCCAGAACGTCGCGCGGGCCGGCGCCGTCGAGGGAGATGCGGGCGAGAAGGCGGTCAAGGTCGAGAATGCCGGCGAGTGCGCGTCGCAGCTCTTCGCGGCGGATGAGGTCCGCGCGGGCAGCTTCGACGGCCTCGTAACGGGATTCAATTGCTGCGGGATCGATCATGGGGCGCAGCAGAGCGGCGCGGAGCAGGCGCTTGCCCATCGGCGTGCAGCAGGCATCCATGGTGCGGAAGAGGGTGACATCCGGGCCAGCTTCGTTAAAGAGCGGATCCGTCAATTCAAGATTGCGGGCCGTCACCTGATCGATGTGCAGGCACTCGGCGCGGGCGTAGAAGCGGAGCGAATCGACATGACTCGCGTCGTTGTTCTGGGTGGTGCGGACGTAGTGGACGATGGCTCCGGCGGCGATGGCAGCGGCTGGGTGGCTGCCCAGGCCGAAGCCGTCGAGCGATTTGCTGCCCAGCTGGCGTTCGAGGAGAGGCACGGCGAAGTCCTGGGAAAAGGCCCAGTCGTCGATAGGCGTGCGGGTTTTAATCTGAGCCAGCAGCGGATCGAGGGTAGCGGCCTCCAGGTTCGGGCCGAAGGGGCCGCGCGAGGCCGGAAAGATCAGCTCGCTGGGCGCGAGGCGCAGCAGCTCGTCGAGACACTGGGCGGTCGCGCCTGGGCCGGAGAATTCCGTTGCGCGGAAGTCGCCGGTCGAGAGGTCGAGGAACGCAAGCCCTGCGGATTCGCCGGCGAGGTGGATAGCGGCCAGGTAATTGCTCTGCTCGGCGGCCAGCGACGGGTCAAGCGCGGTGCCGGGGGTAAGGACGCGGGTGACCTCCCGGCGCACGATCTTCTTCGTAAGCTTTGGGTCTTCCATCTGCTCGCAGATGGCGACGCGGAAGCCCTTGCGCAGCAGACGCGCGATGTAGCTCTCGGCGGCGTGCCAGGGTACGCCGCACATGGGAGTGTTGCGCTCCTTATCGCGGGCTGTAAGGGTGAGTTGCAGCTCTCGCGAGGCGGTTTTGGCGTCGTCAAAAAAAAGCTCGTAGAAGTCGCCGAGGCGAAAGAACAGCAAGGCGTCGGGATGCTGGCGCTTGGCAGCCAGGTATTGGCGCATCAGGGGGGTCTGGGTATCGGTGGTCGCCTCGGTCACGGAAGGCTCAGGATACTCCAGGATCGGAGGTGCAGAATTTGGAGTTTGGACTTTAGAGTTTGGAGTTCAGAGTTCAGGGATGAAGCGCAGAAAGACCATGAAGAAGCAGCTTTACCGGAGCGAGCGTGAGAGGATCTGACAAGCCTGCTCCAAAGGTGACAGCGAATTCCATTGTTGATTTCTTTCGAAAGTCCCCGCTGGTCGGAGCCGATATCGATCTGGAGCGTCAGAGGGACGAGGGACGAAACATCGACTGCGGCCTGCAACCAACCTTTTATTAGCAGCCTGCCAAATGATGCGCGGCTAGACTAGTGCGCAGTGGAAAAGCGGCGCATCGGGATTCACCTCTCTACGGCAGGCGGCGTTTTCCGCGCGGCGGAGCGGGCGCACGAGATTGGCGCGAACACTTTCCAGATATTCTCATCGAGTCCGCGCATGTGGCGGCCGCAGCGGCTGGAGGCGAGCCATTGCGAGCAGATGCAGCGGTTGCGGCAGGAATACGACTGCTTCCCGCTGGTGATCCACACCAGCTATCTCGTGAATCTATGCAGCCAAACCGACCTGTTTCGCGAAAAATCCATTGTTGCCTTTCGCGGCGAAGTGGAGCGGGCGCTGGCGCTGGGAGCGGAGTACCTCGTCCTCCATCCGGGATCATGGAAGGGACTGACGCGGGAAGAGGGGCTGCGGCGGGCGGCGGAATCGATCGCGCGGTCTTTGGACGGAGTGAAGCTGGATGGCTGCGATTTTCGCGTGCTCATCGAGAACACGGCGGGGGCGGAGTTTTCGCTGGGAGGCAGCTTCGAGCAGGTCGCGGAGCTGATCGAGAAGCTTCGACAGGTTGTGCCGGTGGGGGCTTGTCTTGACACCTGTCACTGTCACGTGGCGGGGTATGACCTGGTAAGCGACGCCGGCTATGAGGAGACGATCGAGCGCATCCGCGACAGCATTGGGCTTGAAAACGTGCATGTCTGGCACATGAATGACGCGAAAGCTGCGCGCGGCTCGCGCCTCGACCGGCATCAACATATAGGAATGGGAACGATGGGCCTTGAGCCCTTCCGCCGCCTGTTGAACGACCAACGCTTCGCCCACTGCGCCTTCATCGCGGAAACGCCTGTGGACGAAGAGGGCGATGAGCGGCGGAATGTGGAGACAATGCTGGCGCTGGTTGAAAAAGAGCCGCTAGCCAAACAGTCATTGTCTCGCAAGCCGGTGAAGTGAAGCATCAATTTACAATCAACACTGAGTCCGCATATGTCCACCAGAGAACAGGCAGAAACCGTCCAGCAGACGGCCACCGGGGAATCTTCTCCTTCCGAGGTCCGCTACAATCCCGCCGAGATTGAGGCGCGGTGGCAGGAGCGCTGGGCCGCGCAGCCGGAGTTGTATGCCGCTGAGCCGGCGTCATCTGCCAAGCCCAAATACTACGTGCTGGAGATGCTGCCATATCCCTCCGGTCAACTCCACATGGGCCACGTGCGCAACTACTCCATCGGTGACGCCCTGGCGCGCTACATGTGGATGCAGGGACACAACGTTCTGCACCCCATGGGGTGGGACGCATTTGGCCTGCCTGCGGAAAACGCCGCGCTCAAGAACAACACGCCGCCGCGCCAGTGGACGCTGGGCAATATCGCCGCCATGAAGCGGCAGATGAATCGCATCGGCCTCAGCTACGACTGGCGCAACGAGATCACCACCTGCCTGCCGGATTACTACCGCTGGAATCAGTGGTTCTTTCTGCGCATGTACGAGCGTGGGCTGGCGTACCGCAAGAAGAGCAAGGTGAACTGGTGCCCGCAGTGCGCCACCGTGCTGGCGAATGAACAAGTGGTGAATGGCTGCTGCTGGCGCCACGAAGAGCAGCCCGTAGAACAGCGAGATCTGGAACAGTGGTTTCTGCGCATCACCAACTACGCTCAGGAACTGCTCGAAGATCTGAGCAGGCTGGAGGGCTGGCCGGAAAAAGTGCGCACCATGCAGCGCAACTGGATTGGCCGCAGTGAAGGAGCGCAGATCGAGTTTGAGCTGGAGGACGCAAGCGGAGGGACGGAAGACGAGGAAAAGGATCGAAAGACCGGCACTGCTCTGCTGCCCGCTCGCGACGGTGTGAAGGGCAACGGGAAGAAGGTCGCGGTCTTTACCACGCGCGTGGACACGATCTATGGAGCAACGAGTCTGCAGATGGCGCCCGAGCATCCGCTGGTGAAGGAGATGGCTGGCGCCGATACGGGCTTATCGGACGCGGTGGCGGCGCTGCTTGAACAGCAGAGGAAAGCGCGCGAGGCCGGCGACGTAGGCGCCATCGAGAAGCATGGCGTCTTCACGGGGCATTACGCCATCAATCCCTTTAACGGAGAGCGGCTGCCGGTATGGGTGGGCAACTACATTCTGCTCGACTACGGCACCGGGGCCATCATGTCCGTGCCGGCGCACGATGATCGCGACTACGACTTTGCAAAAAAATACGGCCTGGAGATTCGAGTCGTCATTCTGCCGCGCAGCCAGGCGGAGTCGTTAAGCGGGCGCGAGCCGCTGCTTCCTTATACTGCGGAAGACAGTTTGCTGATCAATTCCGGGGAGTTCAGCTCTCTCGGCTGCCATGAAGCCCAGCACAAAATGGCCGCGTATGCCGAGGAGCACGGATTTGGCAAGGCCACTGTTACTTATCGGCTGAAGGATTGGGGCATCAGCCGGCAGCGGTACTGGGGCACGCCGATTCCGATGCTCTACTGCGCGAAGGATGGGATCGTTCCGGTTCCCGACAGCGAACTGCCGGTATTGCTGCCCGAAAATGTGGAAATTACACAGCAGGGCGGGTCGCCGCTGGCGCGCATGCCTGAGTTTGTGAATGCAAAATGCCCGAAATGCGGCGAGAACGCGCTGCGCGAGACGGATACGATGGACACTTTCGTCGATTCGTCCTGGTATTTTTACCGCTATACCGACGCGCACAACGACCGCGCTCCATTTGCAACCGAGACGGTTGCTTATTGGTTTCCCATCGATCAGTACATCGGGGGCGTGGAGCACGCCATCCTGCACCTGATCTATTCGCGGTTCTGGACCAAGGTGATGCGCGACCTTGGATTGGTGCGCAACGACGAGCCGGTGGAGCGGCTGTTCACTCAGGGGATGGTGATCCGCAACGGCGCGAAGATGTCGAAGTCGAAGGGCAACGTTGTTTCGCCGGACGAGATGATCGGCCGATTCGGCGCCGACGCCACGCGCATGTACTCGCTGTTTGCCGCTCCTCCGGACCGCGATCTCGATTGGCAGGAAGATGGCGTCGCCGGAATCAGCCGCTTCCTGAGCCGGGTTTATCGCTTCGCGATGAAGCATGCGGAGCGGGCGAAAAATGGGGGACAGGCAGCCGGCGTGGAATTATCTCCCGAATCGCAGGCATTATTGCGGAAGCTGCACCAGACGATTCGCAAAATTACCGAGGACTTCGGTGGGCGGTGGCATTTCAATACCTGCATTGCGGCGATCATGGAGCTGGTGAACGCATTGACGGCTGCCGATGGGGCGATCAGTGCGGGCAAGGTTCCCGATGCGGTCCTGGGGGAGATTTTGCGGAGTCTGACGCTGCTGCTTGCTCCGTTCGCGCCGTATCTCGCGTTTGAGTTGTGGGAGCAGATCGGCGAGACGAGCAATCTGCTGCGCGCCCCCTGGCCAAAATTCGACGAGCAGCTGGCAAAAGAGGAGCAGATCGAGATTCCTGTGCAGATTAACGGGAAGCTGCGCGCAGTAGTGCGCGTCGGCGCCAACGCGGACGAAGAGACGGTCCGTGCTGCGGCGCTGGCGGACGAGAAGATTGCGGCGCTCATTGCGGACAAGGAAGTTGCGCGCATGATCGTGGTGCCGCGGAAGCTGATCAACATTGTGGTGAAGTAGGCGGCGATGCCTGCCGCCGGTTCAGGAACTCCCACCTCCCCGCGCGCAACACCGCGTGGGACGCAGTCTTTCGTGCAGATTCTGGCGTTATGCTGGCGGCGTCCTTCGCTCCTGGGACTGGAGCTTCTGTGGCGCTGGAGCTTTGGGATTCCGCTGCTGCTTGTACTGGGGTGGCAAGGTCTGCGCATCTGGCACGCAACGAAGCCAGGGCTTGAGGCTACGGGCGTCTTTCAGTTTTCGCTGCAATATCCGTTGCAGGGCGCGTTGCAGGTGTCAGATGCCATCGACGTGCTCGCGCCGCCGGTTTGGCATACCGCCGCGTGGCTGCTGCCAGCCGGCATCGTAGCGTGGGCAGTGGCCGCGGGCCTCGGACGCAACGCTGTGCTGCGACGCTATCGGCCAGAGACGCCGCTGCGGGCGGTCACGATGATCGTGCTCCAGCTGTTGCGGGTGGTGGCGCTGTGCGCGACATTCGTGGTCTGGTTCATGGCTGTGCGGTGGGCGGCGAACTTCACCCTGGCAACGGCCTCGCCGGCGAGTGACGCCGGAGGCGAGCCGAACCTGGTTCTCTATTGCGCGCTGGTCATCGTCTTTTCGCTCGGAATTTTCACGGTATGGGCATTGCTGAGTTGGGTGTTCTCCATCGCGCCGCTGCTGGCGGTGCTTGAAGGGCGCAGCATCGGCGGCAGCCTGCTGCGCAGCTTGCGCCTTGGACCGCTCCGGGGGAAGCTGGTGGAGATCAATATGGTGATGGGCATTGTGAAGCTGGCGCTGATCGTCCTGGCGATGGTGTTTTCAGCGACCCCGCTCCCGTTTGAGGATGTGGTGCACGGGGCGGCGCTGTATGCGTGGTGGGTGGTGGTGACGGTGCTGTACCTGATCGCTTCGGATTTTTTTCAGGTGGCCCGGGTGGTGGCGTTTGTCCAACTTTGGAGAATTGCCAGGAATGCAGATTCAGGCGCGGCGCGTGGGGTTCGTGAGAATTCTTTACAGGGAAAATAATCCCTGACAAACTAGGCTGTGCATCCCTCCTCCATCGTCATCCTCGATTTTGGCTCGCAATATGTGCAGCTCATCGCGCGCCGCATTCGCGAGCAGAATGTTCACTCGGTCGTTCTGCCGTGCACTGCAAAGATCGACGAAATCCGTGCACAGAATCCCATTGGCATCGTGCTCTCCGGTGGTCCCTGTTCGGTCTACGACGCCGCCGCGCCGCCCGCCGATCCCGCCGTTCTAAGCCTTGGCCTGCCGGTGCTCGGCATCTGCTACGGTCTGCAGTTCATCGCGCATCATCTGGGCGGCCGCGTTCGCTCCGCGGAGAAGCGCGAGTACGGCCATGCCGAAGTCGATGTGATCGACAGAGAGAATCCTCTGTTCGCGGAATTGCCGGCATCGCTGCAGGTGTGGATGTCGCATGGGGACGAGGCGCTGGATTTGCCGCCGGGGTTTCATCTGACCGCGAAAACGGCGAGCGCTGCAGCGGGCATTGCGAATAACGAGAAGCGCATCTGGGCGGTGCAGTTTCATCCTGAGGTGCAGCACACGCAGCTGGGCACGGCGCTGCTGCGCAATTTTCTGTTCAAAATCTGCGGGGCCACGCCGGACTGGACTCCGGAGCACTTCATCCAGAGCACGGTGAGTTCTATTCGTGAAAAAGTTGGCGATGGCCGCGCCATCTGCGCCCTTTCAGGAGGCGTCGATTCGTCGGTCGCCGCGGTGCTGGTCGATCGCGCCATTGGCGACCGCCTCACCTGTGTCTTCGTCAACAACGGCGTGCTGCGCAAGAACGAATTTGAGAAGGTTCAGCAAAACCTGCGCGATAAGCTGGGGCTGAAGCTGGTTGCTGTCGATGCCAGCAAGCGCTTCCTTGGCAAACTGCGGGGCGTGACCGATCCGGAGGGCAAGCGGAAGATCATCGGCAACGAGTTCATCGCGGTGTTCGACGACGAGGCGATGCGCATCGCGCAGGAATCCGGTGGAGTGGATTGGCTGGTGCAGGGAACTTTGTATCCGGACGTGATCGAGTCCTCGTCGGTGAACGGCCCGTCGCAGACCATCAAGAGCCATCACAATGTGGGCGGCCTGCCGGAAGAGATGAATCTGAAGCTGATTGAGCCGCTGCGCGATTTGTTCAAAGATGAGGTGCGGCGCATTGGGCGCGACCTTGGCATGCCCGAGGACATTCTGCAGCGGCAGCCGTTTCCAGGGCCCGGCCTTGGGGTGCGCATTCTGGGCGAGGTGACGGCGGAGCGTGTGGCGCTGCTCCAGGAAGCGGATGAAATTGTCGTGACGGAGATCAAGAACGCGGGACTTTATCAGCACATCTGGCAATCGTTCGCGGTTCTTTTGCCGGTAAAGAGCGTGGGGGTGATGGGCGATCAGCGCACCTATGCCTATACGTGTGCGATTCGCGCAGTGCACTCCGAGGACGGGATGACAGCGGACTGGGTGCCGCTGCCGTATGCGGTGCTGAAGACCATCTCGAGCCGGATCGTGAACGAGGTGCGCGGTATTAACCGCGTGGTCTACGACATCACTTCGAAGCCGCCGGGCACGATCGAGTGGGAATAAGGACTGACCGTCCAGGCGGACGCGCCTTCGGCGCAAAAACTCCGGCCGTTACTCTGGTATTCTGCTCCCTTCGCTGCAAAATCTCATTTGCAAAAGGCTGTGCTTCGATGAAGACCCGTCGCTGTCTGCTCTTTCTGGTGCTATCTATTTTTCCTTGTTGCACTGGGTTTTCGATCCATGCACAGACCGCGATTGGTACCGCCTATGCCCGCGATCCGCAGCAGGCGGTTGATCAGGACTATACGGATCACATCAAGAAATACACGACGGAGCCGTATTTCAATTCGCCACTGACGGACTATCTCCCAGCGTCAAAGACGGTGCCGACGCCGGCTAAGGTGCTGGGCGATGTTTCCGGTGCTCCGAATATGCTGCCGTACGCCGAGGATGTTTACAAGTATTTCCGGCTGCTGGCGGCAAGCACGCCGCGCGTGAAGGTCTACACGATTGGGCAGACGGAGGAGGGCCGCGAGATGATTGCCGTGGCCATCGCCGACGAGTCGCTGCTGGCGAAGCAGAAGGAGAACGACGCGCGCCTGGCAAAGCTGGCAGATCCGCGGACGATTAAGCTTGACGACAAAGTTGCTGCGGATCTGGTGAAGCAGTCTTTTCCGGTCTACTACATCACGGGAACGATCCATTCGCCGGAGACGGGGGCGCCGACAGCGTTGATGGAGCTGGCGTATCGGCTGGCGGTCGACGACTCACCGTACATCAAATACATTCGCTCGCACATGATCGTGCTGATCACGCCGGTGGTTGAAGTCGACGGCCGCGATCGCATGGTAGACATTTACAAGTGGCACATTGCTCATCCCGGTGAGAACTGGCCGCGGCTCGTGTACTGGGGCCACTACGTGGCGCACGACAACAATCGTGACGCGATGTCGATGACGCTCGATCTGACCCGTAATGTGTTGAACACTTATCTGGATTGGCATGCCCAGGTGCTGCACGACCTGCATGAGTCGGTGCCATTTCTCTACGACAACACGGTTGGCGATGGTCCGTATAACGCGTGGATCGATCCGATACTTGCCGGGGAGTGGGCGGAGATCGGCTGGAACAACGTGCAGCAGATGACGGAATTCGGGATGCCCGGCGTTTTCACGCATGGCGATTTCGATACGTGGAGCCCGGGCTATCTCATGTTCCTGGCGGCGATGCACAATGGCATCAGCCGTCTGTATGAGACTTTCGGAAACGGCGGGGCCGATACGGAGAAGCGCATTCTGGGGCCGGATGAGTATCAGCGCACCTGGTTCAGGCAGAATCCGCCGCTGCCGGTGGTGACGTGGTCGCAGCGCGATAACAACAATTACGAAGAGACGGCGCTGCTGACCACGATCTCGTACTTTGCGCAGAACAGCCCGCAATGGCTGGAGAATTTCTACCTCAAGGCGAAGCGGTCGATTGGCAAGCCGGACACTTCGGGTCCCGCGGCTTATGTCATTGCTCCCGACAATCAGTCGCCGAGCCGCCGAGCGGAGCTGTTGCGGGTGCTGGCGCTGCAGCATGTGGAGGTGAGCCGGCTTTCTGAATCAGTGACGGTTACAAATAAGATCGCCGAGAAAAAATCGGACGATAAGCCGAGCGGAAAGGCCGATGCAAAAGAGTCCGCCGACAAGACCAAAACGTTCCCCGCCGGAAGCTATGTAATCCGCATGGATCAGCCGTATTCGCGCATCGCCGATGCGCTTCTGGACCGGCAATACTGGGCGCCGGACGATCCGCAGAAACATCCCTACGACGACACTGGCTGGTCGTTTCCGGACTTATTCGCGGTTCCGACCGTGCGCGTGACAGATGCGTCCATTTTGAAGGCGAAGATGGACCCGGTGGCCGATGCTGGTGCTGCGAGTGGCTCGGTGAGCGGCTCGGGCGATGTGGTCGCGATCGACAACTCGGGAGAGATCACCCTGCTGGGGCTGCGCTACGCGCTCAGGGACGCGAAGATTTCCATCGCGGAGAAGCCGTTCGATGCCGGGGGGAAGCATTTCGCAGAGGGATCGCTCATTATTCAGAATGCCTCCGCCGATGCATTGAAGTCCGCTGTGAAGGATGCGGACGTGGAAGCGGTAAGCCTGGCCGCTGCGCCTTCGGTTGCGATTCATGAGGCTCCGGCGCCGCGGATTGCGATGATGCACACCTGGGGGAGCACGCAGACCGAGGGCTGGTGGCGCGAGGCGCTCGACAAGCTGCATGTGCCCTACGACTACATCAGCACGCAGACCGTAGCGCGCGAAGGCGACCTGCGCGCGAAGTACGACGCGATTATCTTTGCGCCGCTCGGCCGGTCGTCGACGGAGCAGATTGTGAGTGGGATGCCGATGTGGGGCAATGCTCTGCCATGGCAGAAGACGGACCTGACGCCGAACCTCGGCCGCATTGACTCGACCGACGACATACGGCCCGGTCTGGGGCTGGACGGAGTCGCGCATCTGCGGGATTTTGTCGAGAAGGGCGGCCTGCTGATTACGTCGGAGGACACGGCGCAGTTTGCGATTGATGAGGGACTGGCGCCGGGGGTGTTTGTGAATCGCGCGGCCAGCGTGCATGTTGTGGGAAGCGTGCTGGGCGCGCAGTTTGTCGATCATAAGAACCCAGCGTCGTGGGGTTATGGCGACAACGTCGCGGTGTACAGTGCGGACGGCATGGCGTTCACGATTGGCAACATGACGGTGCCGCGCCACGTTGAGACCGAGAAGGACTACCATCGCGCGACAGGTCGCGGCGGCCCGCAGGAGGAAGATATTCCGCAGGGACGCGCGGCTGTCGAGCCGGAGCCGCTGCCCTCGCCGAAGCCGTGGGAGGCAACGCCGCTGAACGAAGAGGAGGCGCGCGACAATCCTTATGTGATTCCGGAGCAATACCGGCCGGATGTGATCCTGCGGTTTGTGTCTTCGAAGGGATTGCTGTTGTCGGGACTGCTGGAGGGCGGCGGCCAGATTGAGGAGAAGCCGATCGTCGTCGATGCGCATTACGGCAGCGGCAATGTGCTGCTGTTCGCCAACAATCCGATCTATCGCGGTGAGACGGTCGGAACCTATCCGCTGGTGCTGAATGCCATTCTTAACTTCGATCATCTCGCGAAGCCAGCGCCCGCTAAATAGCGTGGCGGATTGAGTGATGGACAAGCTTGGCCTCATCGCCGGCAATGGGCGCTTCCCTTTTTTGCTGCTGGATGCTGCGCGCGCTCATGGGACTGAGGTGGTGGTTGCGGCGATCAAAGAGGAGACCGATCCGGAGATCGATGAGCGAGCGGCCGCCGATTCCGGGGTGCGAGTGCATTGGCTATCGCTGGGGGAGCTTTCGCGTCTGATTGAAACATTTCAGAGCGAGGGCGTGCACAAGGCGGTGATGGCCGGGCAGGTGAAGCACAAGCAGATTTTTTCGAGCATCAGGCCGGATTGGCGACTGGCCAAGCTGCTGCTGAACCTGCGCACGCGCAACACGGACATGCTGCTGGGGGCGGTTGCGAAGGTCCTGGGCGACGAGGGCATCGAGCTGATTTCCTCGACGGCGTATCTGGAGCCGCTGCTGGCTCAGCCGGGCGTGCTGACGGCGCGCGCGCCGAACGACCAGGAGCAAAAGGACATTTCCTATGGCAGAGAAGTGGCTCGCGGGCTGGCGGCCTTTGACCTCGGTCAGACGGTGGTCATTGCCGCGCAGGCTTGTGTAGCCATTGAGGCGATGGAGGGCACGGACGCTACGATCGAGCGCGCAGGCGCGTTGATGCGCAGTTTGGGCGAGCCAGCTTCGACGCTCGACCGCAGTCTGACCGTTGTGAAGGTTGCGAAGCCGAAACAGGATCTCCGCTTCGATATTCCTGTGATCGGTATTCAGACGATCAGGACCATGAAAGCAGCAGGCGCGACGTGCCTTGCGCTCGAAGCGAAGCGCACGCTGATTTTCGATCGTGAGTCGGTTCGGGGGGAGGCGGATGCCGCGGGCATTGCCGTAATTGCTCTGGAGAACGGATAATGGTTCCTGCGGCCGAATGAACCGCACAAACGCGGTCGAGGGCCTGACCACGCTGATACCTCATGGTCCCAACACAAGGAGAAATGCTATGTCGAAGATTTCCGCGATTGCCATCGCCGTCGCCGCAGTTCTGATCGTTGCGGTATTTACCGTCGTCCGCAGCTTCGCCGCCGATAATGCCGCTATGCCGCAGGAGGGACAAGCCGCGCCGACCTTCACGCTGCCGAATCAGGAAGGCACGCCGGTCGACCTCAGCAGCTACCGCGGCAAGTGGGTGGTGCTCTACTTCTACCCGAAGGACATGACCTCGGGCTGCACCATCGAAGCCCACAAATTCCAGGCCGATCTGGATAAATACAAGACTCTGAATGCGGTGATTCTCGGAGTGAGTGTCGATTCGGTCGACAGCCACAAGCAGTTTTGTACCAAGGACTCCCTGAGCTTCAACCTGTTAAGCGACAGCGACAAGAAGGTGGTGCCGCAGTACGGTTCGCTCGGCGATTATATGGGGATCAAGATCGCCAAGCGCAACACGTTCCTGATCGATCCGCAGGGCAAGATCGTGAAGGTGTGGACGGGCGTGAATCCCAATACGCACAGCGAGGATGTGCTGGCGGCGCTGGGGGATTTAGAGAAGAAGCCGGCTTGAGCCTACTGGTCTTTGATCGGCGTGATCGGATGCTTGTTCTCGGGCGCATTCGGTGAAACGCCGAAATCCCACACGTCGAGATTAATCACGCCCGGCGCGAGGATCTCCATTAGTGCGTACTCACCGATCGGGAGCGGCTCTTTCGGCGTGAGCTTCATCCAGTGTTTGCCGGTCAGAATCTCAGCGTTGGTGGGCACAATGTCCGCAGACTGAGTGGCGTTGCCTGCGCGGCTGATGCGGACCGCTCCGATCACGCGCTCGCCGGGCCGCACATCGACGCGGACGATAGCGTAGCGGCTGTCGGGTGAGCTGTACTCATTCTTGTTCTGGATCGAGCTGGCGCCGTGGGTGTTCACCATCATGGCGTCCTCGGGCGCCACTTCTTCTGTATTGCCGGTGTCGAGGCTCACGTAGAGCGCGGGATCGTCAACGTGGACCCGCACCTTCGCGGCCTGACCATCGATGCGCACGGGCTCCTTCGCGCCGCTGAAGGAAGCGATAGCCGCGCGCAGCACGTTGTGGTTGGCGTCGCGATTCACATTGCCGGTGCTCTGGTCCAGGTGAACCAGCTCGGGGGTGTTCTGGTAATTGTCGAGGACGAAGATGCCATCGCGGTCGGGCAGGCTAAGGCCGGGCGCGACCACGGGCGTGCGCGCTCGCTGATCGGCTCGTTCGGCGGCCACTGAGGCATCGATCGCGGCCGCCTCCTTCTGCTCAGACTCGGGCGTGGCGGGTATCGTCGCTCCGGGCCGGTTCTCTGTCGCTGGGGAAGCTGGCTGCGCGCCCGGCTGATGATCCTTGTTCCATTTGTCGGTGGCGGGCCAGTCGATCAGGTCGTAGGGAATCTCTTCCCACTCCGCGCGCTCGGCGCTATAGTAGCGAACGCGGTCGCCCTTCACCTCCCACTTCGTGACGATCTGGTAGGAGCCGTCTTTCAGGATGAGCCGCTTGCCACCGATCTTTTGCGCGAACGCGGGAGATTCAAGACGCGTGAACCGCTGCACTCCGGGGGCGAGTATCGCCAGCAGCAGCGTCGTTTTGATAAGACGTGAGCTTCGCATTGCTTCCCATTAGATACGCCGTGGAGCGTATCCGTCACCCGGTATGCCTGGCCTGCGCGGATGAGTCCCGATGGAATATCCTCAAACGTATGGTTTTCCGATCGGTCTTAGCTGCGTGCGGTCTCGCGGCCGCTTTTTGCCTTAATTCCCCGGCCCAGTCAACTGGATCGTCTTCCGGAACCGCAACAACACCCGGCCAATCTGTCCAGGCGGGTCAATCCACGCCGGCGCAGAGCCAGCCGGGCAGCCCGTCGCTCCAGCTCAAGGATCTGCCGCCTGATCCACACACGCTTACAGCGGCCGAAAAGGAGCAACAGCGGGCACAACAAGTATTGAATGCGGCGATGCGACTCGCGACCTTGCAGGCTCGGTGGGGCCCTGACATGGACACGCCGGGGCTCTCAATAGCGCTGACGGAAGTTCGCCGCGCAAAGTCTGAGGAGGGCACGACGCAGCTAACCTACCAGATTACCGGGTCCGGGTTTTCGCCAGATGAAAAGCTCACCCTGGTTCGCTGGCCCCTGGATGGCGAGGCCCGGCCGGTGATGGGCGGCCTCAACTTTGACGCGAAAGGAGTCGCCATCTGTGCGGTGGAAGCGCAGCCTCAGCCTTCCACTGCCTCCACGCCGGATGCGTCATCGTCGACGACTGCGCCCGCCGCACCTGAGCCGAATGCCGGCGCACCACCGTCGGAACCCGCACCGGCTCCGAGCTGCGCCAACACAATGCAGCTGCATCAGCACATCGAGATCAAGGTGACTGCGGCATCAGGAGAAGCGATCCGGGTAGCCGTGATGGGCGAGGACCGCAGGCATGGCGCTGCCGCCACCATGGTCCCTTTCCCGATCGCCAATGCGGATAAGGGATGCAAGCTGCAGGTGATCCTGGGAATGACGGATGCATCTCTTGTGCTCATTGAAGGCACCGGCTTCCCACCCAACACGCCCTTGAAGATCGATGCGTTGACAGGCCCGAACACGCGCACCCTCCACCCGAAGACCAATGCCGATGGACGGATGGTCTTCCCGCTGCTGCCCGGGTCAAACGGCCAGAGCAACGGCGAGACGACGGTGCGCTTTGCCGGTGTCAATCACGTGCCCAGTCTCGCGAACTCGAATGCGCCACCGTCGCCGGACCCGGACTGCGCGCCAGAGGTGAGTTTTCATTGGGGTAAAGGGACGTATAAGGCGGAATAGGGTCCGGCACGGGAGGTGGGGAATTCGGCCTCAACAATATTCTTTCCTTCCCCTGGACTTCCTGCGATACTTGATCGTGCCCGCCTGGTTCGTCCAGCACACAATCCCAAAAAAGGTGACGCGAAAATGTCTGCCAAGTACATTTTTGTGACCGGCGGAGTTGTGTCCAGTCTCGGCAAGGGTCTTGCCGCCGCCTCGATCGGCTGTCTTCTCGAAAGCCGTGGCCTCAAAGTCAACCTGATGAAGTTCGACCCGTACCTGAACGTCGACCCGGGAACGATGTCGCCGTTTCAGCACGGCGAGGTTTTCGTCACCGACGACGGCGCGGAGACGGACCTCGATCTGGGGCACTACGAGCGCTTCACACACGCGAAACTGACCCGCGATAACAACCTGACCACTGGCCGCATTTACGAGCAGATCATCACCAAGGAACGGCGGGGCGACTACCTTGGCAAAACCGTCCAGGTCATACCGCACGTGACGAATGAGATTCGCAATGCGATGCGCAAAGTGGCAGCTGAAGGGGACGTGACCATCGTTGAGATCGGCGGGACCGTCGGCGACATCGAATCGCTGCCCTTCCTCGAGGCGATCCGCCAGGTGCGCCAGGAACTGGGACGCGAGAACACCGTTTTTGTACACGTCACGCTGGTGCCGTGGATCAGCGCGGCCCAGGAGCTGAAAACCAAGCCCACGCAGCATTCCGTCAAAGAATTGCTGTCGATCGGTATCCAGCCTGACATTCTTCTCTGCCGGACCGACCGCTTCTTGTCGCGGGAAGTCAAGAGCAAGATTGCCCTCTTCTGCAATCTCGAAGATCAGGCTGTCATCACGGCCAAGGATGTCGAATCGATCTACGAGGTGCCCCTGACCTTCGCGCAGGAAGGCGTGGATCGTCTGGCGCTCAAATATCTCCACATCGAGACGCCGGAGCCGGACCTGAGCAAGTGGTCCGATCTGGTGCGTCGGTGCTATAACCCGGCGGGTGAAGTCTCAATTGCAATTGCCGGTAAGTATGTAGAGTACGAGGACAGTTATAAATCGCTCAAAGAAGCTCTGGTGCACGGCGCGCTGGCATTGAACCTGAAGCTCACAGTGACCTGGATCGAGGCCGAGGGCCTCGAAGAACCGGGCTACGAGGAACAGCTTCGCGGCTTCGACGGCATTCTCGTCCCGGGCGGTTTTGGCAAGCGCGGCATCGAAGGGATGCTCAACGCCATTCGCTACGCGCGCGAACGGCAGGTGCCGTATTTCGGGATTTGTCTCGGCATGCAGACCGCCTGCGTCGAGTACGCGCGCAACGTTTGTGGGCTGGCGGGGGCGAATTCCAGCGAGTTCGATCCGGCGACGCCGCATCGCATCATCTACAAACTGCGCGAGCTGACCGGAGTGGAAGAGATGGGCGGAACAATGCGTCTGGGCGCGTGGACCTGCCTGCTCGAGTCCGGCTCGCTGGCGGCCCGCTGCTACGGAAAGACGGAGATCAGCGAACGTCACCGTCACCGTTACGAATTCAATCGGGAATACGAGGCGTTGCTCACGGGCGCGGGGCTGAACATCACCGGAACCACGCCGGACGGGACCTACGTCGAAATCGTTGAGATTCCGGGGCATCCGTTTTTCCTCGGATGCCAGTTTCATCCGGAGTTCAAGTCGAAGCCTTTGGAGCCGCACCCTCTGTTCGCGAATTTCATCAAGGCGAGCTACGAGAATCGTGTCAGGAGCCGGCAACCACAGCAGGAGCCGGCGAAGGCAGAAGTCGGACAGAGTTGACGGTTCAGTTGAGAAGCTCCCTCGACTCGCTGCGGTTGCGTCTGCGAACAGCTCAAAGATCGCGATCTCTGTTCGGGGATTGGAGGACCAGGGCCGGAGGTCGATTCGCAGAAATGCCGGCTCGGCCTTCTACGAAGCCGTCGCGATATCATCTAAGCGCTCATGCCGGTTTCCTCACCCTCACGTGCCCGGCCCCGGTTGCTGCCGGTCATCCTGGCCATGCTGCTGGTCGGCATCATTACTGGCGCGGCCATCCTCACGCTCTTCCTGCACGTAGCCAGGCGCGGCATTTGGGATCGCGTGGCCGGCGTGCTCAGCGCGCGCACCCTCCGTATCGATACGTCGCAGCCGACAGTCGTTACGCAGATTCGCCGGCTTTCGCGCCTCGAATCCGTCTCCTTCACGATGGACAAGATGGTCTCGGGCGATCGCGAGGGCCGCGTTCTGCCCGCCTTCCTCACCGGAGACCGCATCATCCTTGAGGTTCACGGGCAGGCCATCGCCGGCGTCGATTTGGGCGAGCTTACTCCTGCTGATGTCCACGTGAGCGGGCGCGCCGTAAACGTTCATCTTCCGCCTGCACAAGTCTTCACTGTCGTCCTTGACGATCAGAAGACCCACGTCTATTCCCGCACTACCGGCTTGTTGGTGCCTGTAGACCCGACACTTGAGGGCGAGGTGCGCGCCCAGGCTGTTGAGAATCTGCGCCAGTCAGCGCTCGCTGCCGGCATCCTTGCGACAGCGCACCAGAACGCTTGTGGCACTGTTACAAAACTGTTGCTCGGACTCGGATTCGAGCAGGCCCAGTGCGACTGAACCCGCCCTCCTCCTTCGACTTGACATGGGTTGCTGAGATCTCCAGAATATATTTCGTACTACGAAGTATTATTCAGGAGAGATTTCGATGAAGGATCCGCAGAAAACCACGCTTTACCCCGTCGAGGAGGCCGTCCGCGCCCAAAAAGCTCTTCGCGCCCTGGCGGGCCTCGGTCCTGAGATGTTTCCCATCCAGGCTTTCGTCGGCATGATCAGCGATGAGGTCGAGACGCTTCGCAGGCAGGGTCACAGCGACGAAACCATCGCAAAGACTATTTCCGAAAATTCGAGGATCGCCATCACCCCCGCGGAGATCGCCGTCCACTACGCGCCGCCGGAAGAACGCCACCAATCGCGCGAGTGAGAACGCCATCCAACGGTTCGTTCTGGCTCGCGGCAGCGCGGGCCAGGCTCTCCAATCCATCTATCAGGCCCTGGCGCTCGCGTGACGTCATGGTCTTGAAAAGGTTCTCGATCTGCGCCTGGAATTGGCCATGGGCGGCATTTTGCAACTTCTTCCCGGCTCGAGTAACTCTGATCATTACGCTCCGCCTGTCAAAGGTATCGCGGATTCTTGCGACCATCTCCCTCGCTTCAAGGCTATCAATCGTTTTCGCGACGGTCGCCGGCCGCAGGTTCATGCGTCGCGCCAGTTCTCCAATCGCGATTCCCTTTCCATCGGGCGGCAGCAGATTCAGTGTCATAAACTGCGTAGCGCTCAGGCCCGCTCCGTGGAACCGGTTGAAATTCGCTGCCTGAATGACCTGCCTGACAGCAAACCATGCATCGAGGAACCGGGTCACCTCGGCGCTCCCTTCCTTTCTCTTCATCCAGCCATTGTGCTCCAGGAAGTGTTGCCTCGTGTGATTGAATAACCCTGTGAGCGCCGAATTTGAAATCGGGCCGGTACGCGTTGGCGGAGGCAGCCTCTTCCTGATCGCGGGTCCCTGCGTGATCGAGAGCGAGGCGCATGTGCGTACCATGGCGGACGCCATTCAACGCATCGCTTCCGACCTGAAGCTGCCGTACATCTTCAAAGCTTCGTACGACAAGGCCAACCGCACCTCTGTGTCGAGCTTTCGCGGTCCGGGCCTGGTTGAGGGTACGGCGATCCTGCGCCGGCTTGCTGAAGCCACCGGCCTTCCCGTCCTCACTGACGTGCACGAGCCCGCCCACTGCGAGATCGCCGCCGAGGGTGCGGATGTTCTGCAGATTCCGGCGTTCCTCTGCCGCCAGACTGACCTGCTGGTCGCTGCAGGCCGAACCGGCCGCGCCGTCAACGTCAAAAAAGGCCAATTCGTTGCACCCTGGGACATGCGCCACGCGGTCGAAAAAATCGCGACCACAGGCAATACCCGCGTTTTCCTGACCGAGCGCGGCGCGACGTTTGGCTACAACAACCTCGTTGTGGACATGCGCTCGCTCGCCATCATGCGCGCCTTTGCCCCGGTCGTCTTTGACGGCACGCACTCGGTGCAGATTCCTTCCGGAGCCAATGGCGTCTCCGGCGGCCAACCCGAATTCATTCCTGTGTTGGCGCGCGCGGCGGTTGCAGCTGGCGTCGACGGCATCTTTCTTGAGGTCCACGACAACCCAGCACAGGCCAGGTCCGATGGCGCCAACGCACTTGACCTGAAGGACCTGAAGCCGTTGCTCGAAACACTCCTCGCCATTCACGAGGCAGCGTCGATGCCCGCTCCGGCATGACCGGAGGCCGTTGGGTTTCGCGCCAGGCGCGGTCCGCCTGCACAAGCAATCCCCATGCGACAATGAAGTTGAAACGGACATGAATTCTTCAGCCGCAGTGGCGCCCCTGCCAGCGACAATCACGCCAGAGCTTCTGGCGCAGCACGGAATTACATCGGACGAATATCGCCGCATTGAAGACGCTCTCGGCCGCACCCCGTCGCTGACCGAGCTGGGCATTTACAGCGTGATGTGGAGTGAGCACTGCTCTTACAAATCTTCTAAAGTGCATCTGCGCCGCTTGCCGACGAAGAGCGATCGCGTGGTGCAGGGACCGGGCGAGAATGCCGGCATCATCGACGTGGGCGATGGCTGGGCCTGCGCGTTCAAGATCGAGTCGCACAACCACCCTTCGTTTATTGAGCCGTATCAGGGCGCGGCTACCGGCGTTGGCGGCATTCTGCGCGACATCTTCACCATGGGCGCGCGGCCCTTGGCTGTGATGGATTCGCTGCGCTTCGGTCCGCTGACTGCCGACGAGCAGACGCCGGAAGAGGTAGTCCGCAAAAATCATTCCATTGTTGAGGGAGTGGTCCATGGCATCGCGGGATACGGCAACTGCTTCGGCGTGCCGAACCTCGGCGGCGAAACGAAATTCGAGCCGTGCTACTCGGGCAATCCTCTTGTGAATGCCTTTGCCCTGGGTTTGGTTCGGCGCGATGAAATTTTCTACGCGAAGGCTTCGGGCATCGGCAATCCGGTCATCTACGTCGGCGCGCGCACTGGCCGCGACGGCATTCACGGCGCCACCATGGCCTCGGAGGAGTTCAAGGAAGGCTCAGAACAGAAGCGCCCCAACGTCCAGGTCGGCGATCCGTTCATGGAAAAGCTGCTGCTCGAAGCCTGCCTCGAAGCCATGAAGACCGGCGCGGTGGTCGGCATTCAGGACATGGGCGCGGCGGGGCTCACCAGCTCCAGCTGCGAGATGGGAGCGCGCGGTGGCGTCGGCATTGAACTTGAGCTTGATCATGTTCCTCAGCGCGAATCCGCAATGACCGCGTACGAAATGATGCTGAGCGAATCGCAGGAGCGCATGCTCCTCGTCGCCGAAAAGGGCCGCGAGCACGAAGTCCTCAGCGTTTTTGAGAAGTGGGGACTCGAAGGCGTCATCGTCGGGACTGTTATTGAAGAGCCGCGCCTGCGCGTGGTCCATCATGGCGAAGTCGTCGCTGACATCCCGAACCGATCGCTCACCGACGATGCGCCGGTCTATCACCGGCCGGTCGGGACATGGTCGCGGCCTGAGCAGATCAAGGTTCCGCTTGATCCGCCGCCGCACATCGTGGAGGAGCTAAAAAAGCCGCGAGACTATACGGCGGATCTTAAGAAGCTGCTGGCTTCAGCGAACATCTGCTCCAAGCGTTGGGTGTTCGAGCAGTATGACTCCATGGTGCAGACCAACACCGTTCAGGGCCCCGGCGGCGAAGCCGGCGTGATGCGGATTAAGGGCACCGGCACACCCGGCCACGAACGCGGCCTCGCAATGGCGCTTGCAGGAAACAGCCGCTGGTGCTACCTCGATCCGAAGTTGGGCGCGATGCACGCGGTCGCTGAAGCTGCGCGCAAAGTCGCCTGTACCGGAGCGACTCCCGTAGCCGCGACGAACTGCCTTAACTTTGGGAATCCAGAGAAACCGGAGATCATGGCGCAGCTTTCGGCGGCCATCGATGGGATTGCCGAGGCCTGCACGGCATTGGGAACGCCGATCACCGGCGGCAATGTTTCCCTCTACAACGAGACGCGGGGCGAAGGGATTTATCCCACGCCGGTGGTGGGCGTGGTGGGGATTTTGGAGGATGTGACCAAGGCGGTGCCGGCGGATTTTCAAAACGCTGGCGACGCAATCCTCTTGCTCGGCCGGATAGATGCACCCCAGAGCGCAGATGGGTTCGTTCAGCAGTTTGGATCGTCAGAGTTTGCACGTGTCCAGATTGGCAGGGAATGGGGCTTGCCCCCTTCGCTTGATCTGTCCGAAGAGAACCAACTCCAACGCTTACTCCAGACGGCGGCGAAAGCAGGTCTTGTAAATTCTGCGAGTGATGTCGCCGATGGCGGTGTTGCAGTCACTCTCGCCAGGGCGTCAATTTCCAGCGGCATGGGAGTATCCGTAAACATCGAATCGTCAATCTTGAAATTGCCGCCGATCATCGAACTTTTCGGTGAGGAACAAAGTCAGATTGTTGTGACGTGCTCGCCAGACAACATTGTCGCCATGCGAGATTTGGCGGAAGGCTATGGTCTCCAGGGCGCGTGGCAAATTGGCACTGTCGAGAACACTCACTTTGAGATTCAATTTGACGACAAGATAGCAATCTCGGCACCGCTCTCGGACTTGTCGACGAGTTGGTCCACCGCCCTGGAATCCCACCTCACCGAAGGGGTGACCGCGTGAGCCGTCTTCTCCTCGAAGGTTTCCCCGGCGAAGAATCCGCTTTTGTAACAGGGCACGACTTCAGTCGTGCCGATAACGCGCCAAAGTTAGAGGGGGCTTTAGCCCCTGAAGCCGACGATCCGAAATTAAAAGAACACTGCGGCGTAGTAGCCATCCATAACCACCCTGATGCCGCTCGCCAGGTCTACCTTGGCCTTTACGCCCTCCAACATCGTGGTCAGGAATCCGCCGGCATCGCCACCGCCGATGGCACACACCTCTCGAACATCAAGGGCATGGGCCTGGTCTCCGAGATCTTCACCGACGAGGTGCTCGCGCGGCTCAAGGGCGACATGGCCATCGGCCACACGCGCTACTCCACTACGGGCGACTCGGCGCTCCTCAACGCGCAGCCCATCCGCGTCGAATCCACCAAGGGCCTGATCGCCATCGCGCACAACGGCAACCTGGTCAATCTCGGCAATCTTCGCATTCAGCTCGAACGCCAGGGCGCGTTCTTTCAGACGACCAGCGATTCTGAAATCATCGTCCAGCTCATCGCGCACTCCCAGGCCACCACGCTCGTCGACGCCATCGCCGACTCGCTGCGCCAGGTTGAGGGCGCCTTCTCGATCGTCATGATGACGCGCGACCGCATCTTTGCCGCGCGCGATCCGCATGGCTTCCGGCCGCTTTCGATGGGGCGCATCTCGAATCCCGATGGTCCTGATACGGTCGTCTTCGCCTCGGAGACGTGCGCGTTCGATCTGCTGCGCGCCAAATACGAGCGCGACGTTTTGCCCGGTGAGTTAATCATGGTCACGGGCGATGGCGTCACCTCTCGGCAATACGCGCCGCCGAATCAGACCAGCTGCATCTTCGAGCATGTCTACTTCGCCCGCCCCGACAGCATGATCTACGGCCGCTGGGTGCAGGAGAGCCGCGAAGAGATGGGCCGGCAGCTCGCCCGGGAATCGCACGTCGACGCCGACCTCGTCGTTCCCGTCCCCGACTCCGGCGTGACCGCTGCCATCGGCTACGCCGCCGAAAGTGGTATTCCCTTTCGATTTGGCCTCATCCGCAATCACTACGTTGGCCGCACGTTTATCGAGCCGGAGCAGCGCGTGCGGGACTTCGGCGTCAAGCTCAAGCTCAACCCGGTGCGCAATCTGCTTGAAGGCCGTCGGATCATCCTCATCGACGACTCCATCATTCGCGGCACGACGAGCCGGAAAATCGTCCGGATGGTGCGTCAGGCTGGGGCGACCGAGGTTCATCTGCGCATCAGCTGTCCGCCGACGATCGCGCCCTGCTATTACGGCGTGGATACGCCACGGAAGTCTGAGCTGATCGCCGCAAACTACTCGGTCGAGGAGATTCGGCAGTACATCGAGGCCGACTCGCTCGCCTATTTGTCACTGGAGGGGTTACGTAAAGCGTGCGACGGCGGGGAAGGCAACAAATTCTGCGTGGCGTGTTATACCGGCGACTATCCCACGCAGTGGGTCGACGTCGAAGACATTCTGCCCGCTGCCCTTGCTGTAAGTTAAGCCGCTCGCCTGGTGCGAATCTTCTGTATCGATTTGTCCTTTGCGGCTTCCGCGAGGTCGTACCGATTTTGCAGGTTCAGCCAGAACTGCGCGGAATTACCGAAGTAGCGACCCAGGCGCAGGGCGGTATTCGCGGAGATGCCCCGCTTGCCGCGCGCGATATCGTTGATGCGAGGCGCCGGAACTCCGACTTCCCTTGCCAGCCGCCACGCCGAAAGACCCAGCGGCTCCATGAACTCGGTCCTGAGAATTTCTCCGGGATGAAACGCAAAAGTCTTCATTGCGGGCTTCCTCAGTGATAATCAACGATCTCGACTAAGTGGGCGTTTTGGTTGCGCCACACGAAACAGATCCGGTATTGGTTATTGATTCGGATGGAGTATTGTCCGGCCCGGTCTCCCCTCAGCCGTTCCAGCCGATTTCCGGGAGGCACAAGCAATTCAGAAAGATTGACAGCGGCATCGAGAATCGCCAACTTCTTGCCGGTGGTTTGTCGAATCGACGCAGGAAACCTACGGCTCCTGCCGGTTTCCCAAAGAGCCTCGGTCTCGCGATCTGCGAAGCTTACAATCAACTTCAACGATATTAACGCGATCCGTTCATATTGTCAATCGTTATGCGGACAAGCTCAATGGCGAAGTCCGGAAGCACCGGCGCCCTGAAACCCCGCGGCGGCCTCGAATGTCTGCGTCTCCGCGCAACCCCTTTATCCTGCGCTGCTTCCCATAACCCAGAAGGGGGAATGTCGAATGGCAACGAAGAAAAGCTCCTCGAAGAAATCGTCTTCAGGCAGGAAGTACAGCCGCAAAGCGGGGGAAAAGGTCCAGGAAGAGATGCATGAGATGAAACGCGGCACGCTGAAGAGCGGGCGCAGCGGCAAGAAGGTCACAAGCCGCAAACAGGCGATAGCGATTGGCCTATCCGAAGCGCGCAAAGAAGGCGCTAAGGTGCCCAAAAAGTCTTCCTCGAAGAAAAGCTCTTCGAAAAAATAGTCCCAGCCGGTACCTCTGAACCGAAACGCGAAAGCTGCCGGCTCCCCCAAAGCCGGCAGTGCGCATTCTGGGCCTGAAATTGCTCCGCGTGGTACTCGAACCGCGGTTTCCCGGAGGGACATCTTCCTGCTACCTTCAATGGGTAGCCCCTCATGTTCGAGAGCACTCCCGATCTTTCTTCGCACAGATTCGTCCGCGCCTGTTTGCGCCAGCCGGTGGACCGCACGCCGGTGTGGTTTCTGCGCCAGGCTGGACGCTACATGCCGGAATATATGGCGGTGCGGCGCCACCACACGCTGCTGGAGATTTGCAAGCGCCCCGATCTGGCGGCGGAGGTCACCATCACGGCCGCGGAAAAGCTGGACGTTGACGCCGCCATTATTTTTGCCGACCTGCTGCTGCCGCTCGAATGCATGGGTCTGGACTTCGAATTTCAGGCAGGCGAGGGGCCGGTAATTCACAAGCCGCTGCGCACGGTTGCCGACATCGACGCCCTCAAAACCACTCGCGCCAGCGAACTCAGTTATGTCGGCGAGGCCATCCAGCGCGTGGCCGCGCATTTTCATGGGCGGCTCGGCATGATCGGTTTCTGCGGCGCGCCATTCACCCTCGCCAGCTACATGATCGAGGGCGGGGGCTCGCGCAACTACATCGAGACCAAGAAGTTGATGTACCGCCAGCCCGACGCCTGGCGCAGGCTGCTCGACAAGCTCGTCATCGTGCTCCGCGAGTTTGCCGCGCAACAGGTGGCTGCGGGCGCCGACGTCATCCAGATTTTCGACAGCTGGGCGGGCGCGCTCAGCGTGCCTGACTATCGCGACTTCGTTCTGCCCGCTGCGCGCACGCTGGTGCGGGAAGTGCAGGCGCAGGGTGTGCCGGTGATCTACTTCGGCGTGGATACTGCGAGCCTGCTGCCCGTGATGCGTGAAACCGGCGCGGACGTTCTTGGACTCGACTGGCGCACGCCGCTTGACCAGGCGTGGCGCGGCCTTGACTACGCCTGCGCGGTGCAGGGCAATCTGGACCCCATCACATTATTTGCCGAGCCCGAACTGATCCGCAAACGCGTTCATCAGATCCTGGCGCAAGCCGCCGGCCGGCCTGGTCACATCTTCAACCTCGGGCACGGCATCGTTCCGGGCACCCCTGTCGAAAACGTTCAGGCCGTGGTCGAATTTGTGCGTGAGTACTCGCCGGCGCTGTCGCCTTTGGAGGCGCGCCATGTCTGACGCTGTTCTGTTGCTGGCCCATGGCACGGCGGACGCGGTGGAGGAGATTCCCGAATACCTGCTGCGCGTGACTGGCGGTCGGCAACTTCCTGAAGCAGCTGTCGAAGAGGTGCGGCATCGGTTTTCACTGATCGGCGGAAGCCCGCTCACCCGGCTCACGCTCGAACAGGGCCGTCTGCTGGCTGAGGAACTCGGCATGCCTGTTTATGTCGGCATGCGGAACTGGAGGCCGTTCATCGCCGACGTGGTGAAGAAAATGCGCGACGATGGGATCACCCGAGCTGCGGTCATCTGCCTTGCGCCGCAAAATTCACGCACCAGCGTAGGCCTGTATCGGCGCGCCGTGTTTGCCTCTGCCGAGGGCTCGCTGGCCCTGCGGTTTCTGGATGACTGGGCTGATCATCCGCTGCTCGCCGATGCATTTGCCGAACGGCTGCGCTCTCTGCGCGAGCAATTCACCGCGGAGGTTAGGAGTCAGGTCCCCATCCTTTTCACCGCGCACAGCGTTCCGTGCAGAACCATCATTTCCGCGCCGCGGACGAGCGCAGACAGCGCGCCTGATCCGCCAGACCCGTATCCCGTGGAAGCCAAGCTGACCGCGGCTCTGGTGGCCGGACGCATTCCGGGGCTCACGCCGGACAACTGGTACTTCGCCTTCCAGAGCCAGGGATTGTCGGGCGGGCCATGGATTGGCCCCACCGTGGAAGATACGCTGACGGCTCTGCGCGAACAGGGTGTGACCAGCCTCATCATTCAGCCGATCGGCTTTCTCTGCGATCACGTCGAGATTCTCTACGACATCGATATCGGCTTTCGCGAATTTGCGGCGAACCTGGGGATGACGGTGCGGCGGCCTGCTTCGCTCAACGATTCCCGTCTGCTGACGCTCGCACTGGCGGACTTGGCAAAGCGGGGACTGGCGTAGAGTGGGGATTTGTTTGGGCTGGCTTGCCCGGCGCGAATAACCCGCAGCTTGAGGCCGCGCCGCGCATCTGAATATTCTGACAAGCAATGAAGACCTGGCAAAAACTTGCGCTGATTGTTCTGCCCGCGATTCTGATCCTTGGCATCGGGATCTGGCGGATTCAGGTAGCGCGCAATCGGCCGGGCGTGGCGCCGCAGCAGGCTGAGGAGCGGCACCTTTCCGACGAGGAAATGGTCCAGCCGCGCAAGCTGTACATTGACGATCTGAAGTCGGCGCGCGACCTGATCGGCAAACCGGTCTGGGTGCAGGCCGGCTACGAACTGGACTACTATCCGTATGCATCGCACCGGGTCGATTTCGCTCACAAAGCCGGAGTGTTGCCGAGTGTCCAGCGGCTGGACATAAGCGCTATCGTCACGCAGAAAGTTCCCGCCGATCTGCCGACGAGGATACCGCGTGGAACGTCTCAGGCGTTCGCCGTGTTCACGATGCCAGGCGATCCAAAGGAATATGCAACAGCGATCGGCACAATTCAGGGGACGGATTCGACTTACTACTGCGACAACGTTTTTTATTACGACGATCCGCACCAGATGTACAAATTCTGGCCTGCCGATGTGTGGCAGGCGGTCGATCGGCACCAGCCGAAAGCGGGCATGACGGAGCTGGAAGTTGCGATGGCGCTGGGCGTGATGCAGCGGTCGGACTCTTCGAATTACGGCAACCGCACCGTGGACTATGACGCCGGCGGCAAGCACTGGGAGGTGACCTTTGAAAATGACAAGGCCACCCAGGTGCAGCAGTAGAAGGCTGTTCCCTCCACCGGCGAAAAAGTGCCTCCCATTTTCCGTTCTCGATCCTTCACGAGGCCTTGTGCCGCACTGGGGCTAAGCTTGCTCCGAAAACCTGCGTGGTGACGCGAGAAAACGCTGGCGCAGCAGCGTGAGGAAGTTTCCCACCATTGAGCTGGCCGGCGGGGCAAAGAAGGTCACATCCTGGGAGGGTCGGTGCGGTTGCGCCGGTCCTCTATTTTCAGTCTTTGGCGGTTTTGGAGCTTGCGGATTCGTCGAGGAACCGGACTGGGCCAGCGCGCAATTTCGCAGCCAGGCCGAAACGGTCAGGCCGGCCTGGGCCGCCTGCTTCTCAATGCGCCGCTGCTCGGCCGTGGAAAAGCGTGTGGTAATGCGACGATTGCGATCCGGTGGGGCCTGCTTCTTCGACGCGGATTTTCTGGCGGCTTCCGCCGGCTTTGCGTCAACGGTGCTGGCCAGTATTTGCCGAAAAGCCGGATGCCTCTTCGAGCGCGATGCCGTCCTGGCGGTTGCGGCGCGTTTCCCGGCAGTGGCGTTGCCTGTCGCGTGCCTGGTCATCAGCCGTCCGATCTGAGCCGCGGGCTTCGCCGGATCCGGCGCGGCCTGCTTTGTTACGCGGGGCCGGGGCTGAATCGCAGGCGTAGCGGGGCTGGATGCGGCGATCCTCTTCGACGGTGGCACGACCTGAACCGCGGGCTCCGCCTGACGGGATCGGGGATTTCTTTTCATCCGCGCCCTGATGTGATCCTCAGGGCTCGCCGCACTGGACACCGCATGCTGTTGCGGTAAGGGCTTTGACTGGGGCACGAACTTCGCCGCCTCATCGTTGGCGGCGGTTGCTACGGATTTTAGGTTTGCCTTTAGCGCAACCTCAGGCGAGACCAGCTCCGGCGTTGCGGTTGGAGCTCTGGGGTTCAGAACCGCATTCGACTTCGGACCTTCCCGCGAATCCTTGATTACACGCGCTGGGCTTCGGGCCGGCGTGATCGCCCAGGGTATGGCTTCCGTCAGATCGATCCGCGGTTGGAGGGTTGCTTTGGGGGTTGGCTCAGAATCCGGCGAGGCTGCGGAGTCCATGACAGCTTTGCTGGCGTCTTTGGCCGCCACAGGCGCGTGAACTTTCGCCTTCGGCTCGGGCGTACTGGTCGCATCCGCTCTTACCGCTTCGAAGTGAGCTGCGATCAGGTTTGCCGCGATCAGCTTTGCCGCATCGGATTTTGCTGGATCGGGTTCTGCTGGCTCTGGTTTTGCTGAATCATTGGCAGGAACCGACCCCCTTGCCCGCTGCCGTGTGGGCGCAGCGCGCCGCTTGCGAAATTGCCGGATCGCCTCTTCATAGGGAATTTCCCGGACTTCTTCAGTCTCGATGCCATTCTTATGATGATTGCCGTTGCTGACGAAGGGCTGCTTTTCGGCCCAGCTGCTAAATCGGCTCAGAATGGTGTGAAGGTCGTCAGGATTAGGCCCCGGCTGCATGCGAAAATCCCCCATGCGAGGAGATTAAAGGCTGGGCGATGGAGGGGACACGGAAAAATAAGAATTCTCTCAGAAGGAATCCGAAATCGGGAAAAAACGAGTTCCTGTTCCCGTTTCGGAACCCGCGGCCAACCGCTTCAACCCGTATTCCGCAGGCCCGCAGCAATCCCGCTGATTGTTCCCGCGATGGCGCGGTTCACCTCTTCGGTGTCCTCTCCCGCCCGTTTGCGGCGCAGCAGGTCCACCTGAATCAGGCTCATTGGATCGACATAGGGGTTGCGCAGCCAGATGGACCGCGCCAATACCGGGTTCGATTGCAGCAGCTCGCTCTGCCCCGTCACTGCCAGCACCGCCTCGCGTGTGCGCTCGAACTCTGCCTTCAGCATCCCGAAGACGCGTTCGCGCAGGCCGGCATCCGGCACCAGTGAGGCATACAGAGACGCGATTCCGAGGTCCGCCTTGGCGAGAGCCATCTCCACGTTGCGCACCACATCGGTGAACAGCGGAAAATCGCCCATCATGGAGCGAAGCAGCTGTGCTCCATCTGGTTTCCTCGCAAATTCCGCAAATGCTGTACCCACGCCAAACCACGCTGGAACCAGCAGCCGGCTCTGCGTCCAGCCAAAGACCCACGGAATCGCGCGGAGATTTTCGAAGCTCATCTGGCCGGCGCGTCGGGCGGGGCGCGAGCCGATGCGCGCGTGTTCGAGCTCCGCAACGGGCGTCGCCACCTCGAAGAAGTGCAGTACTTCGGGGTCCGCAATAATCTGTTCGCGATAGCACCTGAATGAAATCTCCGACAGCTCCGCGAAGGTGCTCTCCCACTCCGGCCTCATCATGCCGGAGTAGCGTGCATCGGGAAGAAGGGCGTTAGGGCGCGCCAGTGCGTCGAGAGAGGCCGCGATCATGAGCTCAAGATTGCGCTCCGCGAGAACGACATCGGAGTACTTCCAGTTGAGAACCTCGCCCTGTTCGGTGATGCGAATCTGACCCTCGAAAGCGCCGACGGGTTGCGCATAGATGGCGCGATGCGTGGGGCCGCCGCCGCGCCCCACCGTGCCGCCCCGCCCATGGAAAAGCCGCAGCCGCACGCCGCACTCCCGCGCCACTTCGTGGAGGGCCCGGTGAGCGCAGAAAATTTCCCATGTGCTGGCCAGCATTCCGCCGTCTTTGTTGGAGTCGGAATAACCCAACATCACCTCCTGCGTATTGTTCCAGGAGGCCAGCAGCTTCTTGTAGCCTGGCGAGGACCAAAGCTCGCGGCAGATGCGCGGCGCATTGCGCAGGTCTTCGATGGATTCAAACAGAGGCACCGGCATCACGCCTGGGTCGCCGCCGCGGCCTGCCACGTCCACGCCGCCCAGGCGCGCCAGCCAGATCACCGCTGTCACGTCCTCGACCGACGAAGCGCCGCTGACAATGTAGTGCCGGATCGCGTCCGGGCTGCATCCGGACTTGATCTCCGCGATCACACGAAATGTTTCGATCACGTCGCGTGTCTCCGGGCTTAGCGCCGAGGGCATGGTCGCGCCATTCTGCGCGCACCACGCCGAAGCCTCTTCGAGGGCCTTGCGATGAATGCGGGCGTGCTGTCGAATGTCGAGCGTATGCAGATGCAAGCCGAAGGTGCGGACCATCAGCAGCAGCGGATCGATGAGCGTCTCCGCCAGCCGGATGCCCCGATTCGCTGCCAGACTGCGACGGACCACGCTCAGATCCTCGAGAAAATCCGCCGCCGAACAGTACGGCGATAGTCCCGCCAGTGCAGACTCCAGCATCTCCGGGTCGGTGTCGGACTTGCCGCCCGTGCGCTGAATCCTCGCGCGCACGCAGGCCAGGTATCGGCGGTAAGTTTCGAACTCGAAGCGCGCTCCAAACGTCTCAGCAGTGGCGTGCAGCTCGGCCTGAAAGCTATTGAGGCGCGCCTCTAACTCTTCGCTCACAGGCAGCTGCTGCGCCGAGGTTGTGAGCAGATCGATCGCCTGCTGGAGCCGCTTGTCGTAGTAATCGAGCAGCCGCGTTCGGGCCGCCAGGATTGCCTGCCGCGTGACTGCCGGCGTCACAAACGGATTGCCGTCCCGATCCCCGCCGATCCACGAACCGAAGGCCAGCAGCAGGGGAAGATCGGCCAGCTCGAGGTCCAGCCCGTACTCGCTTTTCAGCGCCGCCGCGACTTCCTCATACAAACCCGGCAGCGTTTCAAACAGCGAGACGTCGTAGTAATCGAGGCCCATGCGAATCTCATCCGCGACCGCTGGCCTTCGGCTGCGCACCTCATCGGTCTGCCACAGTGCGGTGATCTCCGCGGTCAGAGCCTCTTCGAGGGCGGTCAGCTCCTCGTCGGGAACAGGAATGCGATCGATCTGCTCGAGGAACTCCCCCATCCGCCGCCGCTTCATCAGCACCGAGCGCCGCGCGATTTCCGTGGGATGCGCGGTAAACACAGGCACCACCAGAATGCGCCGCAGCCAGGCCAGCGCATTCTCGGCGGATATTCCCGCCTCGCGCATCGCTCGCAACGTTCCGCGCAACTCGCCGCGCTGGGCGTCGCGTTTCGACGAATCGCCGGTAATTTGCACAGACCGCCGCCGCCGCTTGCGATGATTCGTCTCCGCCAGGTTGATCAGCTCGAAATAAAACGCGAAGGCGCGGCTCAGCCGGTCGGCCTGATCCACGGGCATGGCGTTGATGGCCAGCACTGCCATCTGCATCAGGTCTTCGGCTTCGCGGATTTGCCCTTTTCCCTGCAACTCCCGCCGCCGGATGGCCGACTGGCGCAGCTCCTCCACTTTGGCGTAAAGGGCATCGCCCGCCTGTTCGCGCAGCACGCGTCCCAGCAGCAGGCCCAGCGACCGCACGTCGCGGCGCAGCGGGGCCTCCTTCAGATCGCCGGACCGGGCTTCCAACTCGGCCAGGCGCTCGGTCCAGCTTTCGGGTTTCCACAAGGGCGGCATCTGTTCTGATTCAATCACAGCAGGATGCGCGTGGAGCCTGAACCATATAACGCGGAGCAAAAATGGGCGCGTCCGGTGAGCGATGACACGATGAACACGCCTTCCGTTATCATTCGGCGCGCCGAAGAGCGCGACGTTCCGGCCATGGCCGCCATTCGCGCAGCCGAGTGGGAGACCGAGGCCTACTGGCAAAGGCGTATCGGCAATTACCTGCGCGGCGAAATCGGCGCGCAGCACGCTTTGCCGGGACATGCCGTCTTCGTGGCCGATCTGGACGGTGCCGTTGTTGGCTTTATCGCCGGCCATTGCACCACCCGGCACGGATGCCAGGGCGAACTGGAATGGATCGACGTTGTCGCCGCTCATCGCCGGCAGGGCATCGCCGGGCGGTTGATCGTCACCCTGGCCGCATGGTTCGTCGAGCAGCAGGCTGTGCGCGTTTGCATCGACGTGAAACCGGAAAACACCGCAGCTCGCGGGCTTTATGCGAAATACGGCGCGCGGCCGCTCAACCCGCACTGGATGTTCTGGGAGGACATTCGCCTACCCTTGGGTCGAGCGGGTGTGTAATCCCTGTGCCCTGTAACCCTGTTTCCTGCTTCTGCGATATCCTCCTTGCGTCATGCGCAGATCAGTTTTGATGCTCTCTGTTTGTGCCGTTCTCGCCGCCTCCGCCATTGCCCAGGAAACGCCCAAGCCTAAGCCCGAAGAGACGGAAGTCTGGACGCCTGTGCCCCCCATCGTCACGCCGGGCGCGACCGATTCGGCGCCGCCCTCTGACGCGATCATTCTGTTCGACGGCTCGAACGAGAGCGAGTGGGTCTCGGCGCAGGATCACACTCCGGCGCAATGGATCGTTGGCGACGGCGTGCTGACCGTGGCCAAGGGCACCGGTAATATCGAAACCAAACGCAGCTTTAAGAATTACCAGCTCCACGTCGAATGGAAGATTCCGACCAACATCACCGGCAGCGGCCAGGCGCGCGGTAACAGCGGCGTCTTTCTGGCCTCTCTCGGCCCCGGAGACGCGGGCTACGAGCTGCAGGTCCTCGACTCCTACAACAACACCACCTACGTGAACGGCCAGGCCGGCAGCATTTACAAGCAGAGCCCGCCGCTCGTGAATGCGAACCGCAAGCCTGGCGAGTGGCAGACCTACGACATTGTCTGGACCGCGCCCACCTTCAACGCCGACGGCTCGCTCAATACACCGGCGTATGTCACCGCCTTCTTCAACGGCGTGCTGATCCAGAATCATTTTCAGCTGAAGGGACAGACGCTCTACATTGGCCAGCCATTTTATAAAGCGTACGACCGAGCTCCCATTAAGCTGCAGGCACACGGCGACAAGAGTGAGCCTATTAGCTTCCGGAATATCTGGGTGAGAGAGCTGCCATGAAGCAGAGTCTGGAGTTTAGAGTTTGGTGTTGTGGTCGAGCTGGGTACCCTGGCGAAAAATGAGATTGGGGCAGGCGCGGCTAATCTCCAAAACCTAAACTCTAAACTCTGGCTCCTTCACCCCAGCTTCATCGCCTCCGGATCCCACTTGACAATCGCATCGCGCTCGTAGCTCAGATTGCTCAGCAGCGCAGCACCAGCCGCGCGGTAGCCAAACACCGCGTCCTCCACCACCGGCTGCCGGGAGCGCACCGCGGCGAAGAAATTCTTGAAGTGGTCGTAGCTGTCGCTGTAGTCGCGCGGGGCTACATACTTGTCGACCCCAACGCGCGTCGGCTCGGTCGCCTCCACCAGAGGATACTTCCGGCGATAGGCCGTCGTGATCTCCTTCTGCATCGCATCCGTAAACGACCCGATCATCAGCCCAGGCTCCTTCTCGCGCGGAACGCGATTCACCGTCACCGAGTTGCCGGCGATCTCCATCTGGCCTTCCGAACCGACGAAGAGGAAGCCCTCCCCCTCCGCGCCGCCATCGACGAAGTTGACGCGCAGGCTGAGGTTGAAGCCCTCGGGATAATCGAAGAGCCCCAGCAGCACGTCGGGTACGTCGCGGCCGTCCTTCCAGAAGCGCAACCCTCCGGTTGCCATGGCCCGCGTCGGTCCGTGCGCACCAGTGATGAAGTGCGTCCCACTAAAAAGATGGACAAACAAATCGCCCGCTACGCCGCTGCCATAGGCCTTCCACTTCCTCCACTGGAAAAAGTGCTCGGCGTTGAAGGGAATCTTCGGCGCGGTCCCGAGAAAGCGCGGCCAGTCGCAGGTTTCTGTCGAGGCATCCGGTGGGACGGTGTAGTTCCACGCGCCGATCGATGAATTGCGATCCCAGAACGCGCTGACCATGTTCAACTGCCCAATGGCCCCGGAAGCGAGCAGCTCTTTCGCCTTCGCGTAGACGATGGAACTCACCCGCTGGCTGCCAATCTGCAGAATGCGCTTCGTCGCCTGCGCCGTCTCAATCATCGCGGGTCCATCGGAATAAAGATGGATCATCGGCTTCTCGCAATAAACGTCTTTGCCTGCCTTCATGGCGTCGATGGAGGCCTGCTTGTGCCAATGGTCCGGCGTCCCAACGATGACCGCGTCAATATCTTTGCGGTTGAGAATCTCGCGGTAGTCGCGCGTCGTGAGGATGTCCGCGCCCCACAGCTCCCTGCAATGCGCGAGACGATTGTCGTAGCAGTCAGCCGCCGCAACGACCTTAACGCCAGGAACGCTGGCGGCGACTTTCGTGTCGTACTGGCCCTGCCCTCCGGCGCCAATCAGGGCAATCTGAATGTGATCGTTCGCCGCGACCGGCTGTGCCGGCTCGCTCTGCTGCGGAGCAATCAGCGTCCCCGGCTGGCTCGGCTCCGCAATCGCGCCCAGCCGCGCTGCCATCAGTGCTTGTGTCGATGCTGTCCCTGCGACTTTCAAAAAGCTTCTCCGATTCACGCGCGTTGGTCCCCCAATTTCAAAATCGATTGGCTCAAAAGAGATGGCCCCTGCCAACATAATCTTTTTTGTCGGGCTTTGCTCTTCCCTGCACCTGAACGGCAACGCGGAACCAGTCCGGTAGAATCGCGCTGCATGCAATGTCATCGCTCCGTAATGCGGTTTGCTCTTCGCCTCGCGCTTTCGTCACTGGCGCTCGCGCTCCCCGCTCACGCACAGCTCTCCGGCGACATCGCCCGGATCGCGGCCCAGGCGCACGGCCGCGTCGGCGTCGCATGCTCGCTTCCAGGGCGCGAGCTCGACTGCAATTTCCACGCTGCCGAAGCCTTCCCCATGCAGTCCGTCTACAAGCTGCCCATTGCGATGGCTGCGCTGCACGCTGTGGAACAGGGACGGTTGAGCCTCACCCAGGACATCCGCTTCCTCCCGTCCGACCTGGTCGCCCCCGACCAATACAGCCCGCTGCGCGACGCTCATCCTCACGGCAACGCCGACGTTCCCGTCGAAGATCTCCTCCGCCTCGCCGTCTCTCAAAGCGACGGAGTCGCGTCGGATATTCTCCTCCGTCTCCTCGGCGGTCCGCCTGCCGCTGATGCCTACATCCGTAGTCTCGGCATCACAGGCATCCACATTGCCGACACGGAACAAACCCTCGGCCGCGAAGTCAAACTCGAAGATCGTGATTCGGCCCAGCCCAGCGCTTTGGTGGCGCTGCTGCGCATGCTTGCCGATCGCTCGCCGCTCTCTCCTGAGCACACGCAGTTGCTGCTCGGCTGGATGACGGCGTCGCATACCGGCGACCGCAGGATCAGAGCGCTGCTGCCGCTGGGAACAGTCGTCGCGGACAAGACCGGAACATCGGGCACGGGACGGAACTTCACGAACGCGACGAACGATGTGGGCCTGATCACGCTGCCCAACGGCCGCAAGTTGGCCATCGCGGTGATGGTTGCGGATTCTGCCGCTCCTGCATCCGTTCGCGAGCACGTCATCGCGGAGATCGTCAGGGCCGTCTACACGGCCGCGAGCAGGTCTCGCTGATTGGCCGCCCATGACGGTTGCGGGCAACGTTCCCCCCCTTCGCATTGAATTCGCCTCTTCTTCCCCGTAAACTTGCTCTACGGGCAAACTATGCTCAGGCTCACCAAAAAAGCCGATTACGGCCTCATGGCCCTCAAGTTCCTCGCAGAGCATGCGGACGAGGCTTCGCTCAGCGCCAGGGACATCGCAGAGGCCTACCACATTCCGCCGCAGCTGCTGGCCAAGATTCTGCAGCGCCTGGCGAAGGTCGGCATCCTGCGCTCGCATGCGGGCATGAGCGGAGGTTATTCACTTCTCAAGCCTCCGCGCGAAATATCGGCTTTCGAAGTCATCCATGCCATCGATGGTCCGCTGTTCATCACCTCCTGCGGAACCAGCGACAGCTCCTGCGACCTGACCGACAGCTGCACCATCAAAGAGCCATTGGCGCGGGTGAACGACTCGATCTCCGGCCTGCTGCGCAGCATCAGCATCGCCGACCTGGCGGAACCGAGCGCCGACGCTGCCGTTCGAACCAGACGGAGCGCGGACCTGGTGACGATTCAGCTCTAAGCCAACGTATCTGTTGCGAGAACAGACGGGACCCGGATGAAACTTCCGATCTACATGGACAATCACGCCACCACGCGGCTCGATCCACGCGTGCTGAACGCGATGATGCCCTATCTCACCGAGGTTTACGGCAATGCGGCGAGCCGCAGTCATTCGTTCGGCTGGGCAGCCGAGCAGGCCGTTGAGACGGCCCGCGCCCAGGTGGCGAAACTCATCGGAGCATCGGCCCGCGAGATCGTCTTCACCTCCGGCGCGACGGAAAGCAACAACCTGGCCATCACGGGAGTGGTCGAGGCGCACGGAGCTCCTGCGCACGTTGTCACCCAGGCTACGGAACATAAGGCTGTTCTCGACACGTGCGCGTGGCTTGAGAGGTCCGGGCTCGAAAAGTGCGGGCTTGAAAAGCAGGGGAACCGCGTGACGTATCTGCCGGTCGAACCGTGGAGTTCGAGCGAAGCCGGACGCATGCGCCTTGAAGACCTGCGACGCGCGCTCGACGACGAAGACAATCCCGTTCAGGACAGGTCAGTACCAGGCAAGCCAGTGCTGGTCACCATCCACATCGCGAATAACGAGATCGGGACGATTCAGCCCATCGACGAAATCGGCGCTCTCTGCCGTGAGCGTGGGGTTCTCTTCCACACAGACGCGGCGCAGGCTGCGGGCAAAATCCCCATCGACGTCAACCGCGCCCGCATCGATCTGCTGTCTTTGTCCGGCCACAAAATTTATGGTCCCAAAGGCGTCGGCGCGCTTTACGTTCGCCGCCGTAGCCCGCGCCTGCAGATCGCCGAGCAAATGCATGGGGGCGGCCACGAGCACGGCCTGCGCTCCGGCACGATCAATGTCCCTGGCATCGTCGGCCTCGGCGCGGCGTGCGCAGTTGCCCTTGAGGAAATGGAATCCGAAGCAGCCCGGATCGCCGCCCTGCGCGACCGGCTTCAGGCGAAGCTCCTGGCCGGCCTCGATCGTGTCCGCGTCAATGGGTCGCAAACCCATCGTCTGCCTGGCAATCTGAACATGACCTTCGAGCACGTCGACAGTGAGACGTTGATGATGGGCCTCAAAGACGTTGCGCTCTCGAGCGGCTCGGCTTGCACCTCGGCGAAGATCGAGCCGTCCCATGTTCTGCGCGCGATCGGTCTCGATGAGGAAGCCGCCCACAGTACGCTTCGCTTTGGCTTGGGCCGTTTCAGCACGGAAGAAGAAGTGGACTACGTGGCGGAGCGGCTGATCGACGTCGTCCGCAAGCTGCGCGAGCTGTCTCCCGCATATGCCGAGTTCACCTGAGACTCACTCCGCTTCAAGCACCACGCACTTCAGATACTCCGTCTCGGGAATATTCAGGACCACCGGATGGTCCGACGCTGCCCCGCGCACTTCCAGCAGCCGCACGCGCCGCCGCGCATCGCCTGCCGCCGCGCGCAGGGTCTCCATGAACTCGCCGAGCGAAACGTGATGCGAACAAGAGCACGTGATCAGCCGGCCGCATGTCCGCAGCATCTTGAGTGCACGCAGGTTCAGTTCGCGATAACCGCGCAGCGCCCCCTCGACAGCGCGCTTGCTCTTCGCAAACGCCGGCGGATCGACGACGATGGTGTCGTACACCGATCCCGCATCGCTCCAACCGCGCAGCAAAGCAAAAGCGTCGGCCTCCACCCAGTCCACTTCCGCCGAACCCAGCCGGTCCCGATTCAGCTCCAGATTCCGGTCCGCCACTTCGAGCGCCGCCCGCGAGACATCGACTCCTGTCACCCGCGGACAAACCCGCGCCAGATGCAGCGCAAATCCGCCCTGGTAGGTGCAAACGTCGAGCGCCTCGCCCCGCGCATAGCGTGCCGCCGCGGCGTAATTTTCCCGTTGGTCGAGAAACGCGCCTGTTTTCTGACCGCTGGTTGCGTCGAAATGAAAGTGCAAGCCGTTCAGCCGGAAGATCGTGCTCGTAAGCGGCTGCTTGGGCTCCCGCGCGAACAAGGTCGCCGAAGCGGGCACGCTCAGCTGCTCCAACTCGCGAATCCGCGGATCCTCCCGCTCCAGAATCGTCTCCGGGCCGCCCGTCTCGATATCGACGGTTTCCCGAATCGTCTCCGCCACCGTTGCTCGCACCGCATCCGTGTCCAGCGCCTTGTGCCGCAGCTGCACGATCGCCAGCGCGGCATACTTGTCGACGGTGATTCCCGGCAGTTCATCCGCTTCGCTGAAGACCAGGCGGCACGCGTCGTTTTCGGAGTCGAGCATGGGCTGCCGTCGCTTGATTGCCGCTCGCAGCCGCTCCCGCAAAATATCCAGCCATGCCGAGTCGTCGGCCAGAAGATCCCGTGAGACGACTCGCAGCGCAATCTCCGACGCCGGGCTGTAGAGCCCGGTTCCCAGCAACTCACCGCGCCGATCCGCCACCGGAACCAGCCCGGCGTTCAACTCCTCAGGCCACTGCTCCACATCGGACCGGTAAACCCAAACATGCCCTGCCCGCAACCGATCTGCGGCGCGCCGCGTGATAACCAGCGCCCCGGCAACATCGGGCGCTGCGCCCGCAGACTGCGAAATTCCGGCTGGCGAAGACTTGGCTTGTGCGGATCCGGCTGGCGCAGACTCGGCTGGCGAAGACCTTGATTGCGGAGGGGCCGCGCTGCTGCCGTGGCTCTTCTCTGCAGCGTTTCGCGCGTTGGCGTTCGGACGCGCCACTTTTCCGTTAGATTGCAGTAAAGATTCGCGACTGGGCTGCTTTGGCATCGGAGTTGATAAAAGGCTGCTCGACTGGCTGAGGCAAATTTGTCACCGCATTTGCGCAGCGCCGAACCTCATCTTCGCACAGAGGGAAGTAGCATACCGGGAGGCCATCACTCGGGCGCACTACGCCGGGCGGCGCTGGTTCGCGATCTTGCCAACGTCCACACCAACCGCGGTCTCGCCAGCGCACTCGTCCAACACGTTCGTCATCGAAGACCTCCGACTGGAATCCGGCCGTAATCCCTTCGACAACCGCACCCTCGTCTACAACGGTACCGCCAACGACGCCCTCCTCAACCAGCGCGTGCATCGCTACGCCGCCGACCCTGAAGCCTATCGCTTTCTCGCTAACTGGTGTTCGCCCAGCGGCAACCTCCATCGCGAGCTGCCCGAAGCAAGCCGGAGTAAGTTAGTGTTGATCGGCGTCGCTGCGCTTTAACTCCCTGCGGTGGAGGGACCACCTCGAATCGGCGGAGGGCACATTTGTGAATACTTTACGCTTCGGCATCGCGGCAGGATTGATCGCCTGCACAACTTATCCCATGACTGTCTTTGTGCCGCTTCCCCTTCGATTGACAGCTGCCGTTGCGGCTTGTTTTGGGCCCGCGCTGGCCGTGGCGTGTTTTGGACTGAAAGGCTTGCTCGATCTGGAGAAGCCAACACCTTCAAGCGCTCTGGGAATGTTGCTGAATGCACTGGCCGGCGCGCTTTTTGCCGCCATGGCCCTGGTGCAGCTCGCGATCGGTGATTTGGTGACAGACCGAAAGGTCCTTCTGCCGCTGAACGGAATCTGGCTCGGCCTCGATAAAGCATTCGACGTTTATATCGGGTTGGGAACGATTTTCTTCGCCATCGCCATGTGGCGCCATCCCCGGTTTGGGCGGGTATTTGCAGTAACTGGCCTGGCGATCGGTGCAGGCTTCATCCTTCTCAATCTCTATCCTTTCCCGTCACCGCCGTCGAACGCGGGATTCTTCGATCCAGGTCCGGCTATCGGCCTATGGTACCTGGCGGTCACAGTTCAGATGAGCCGCTCGATGCGCTGGGCGAAAGACCGGGTGGCGCCAGCCGTTGCGGAGATCCGCCCAGCTTGCTGATTGCGCATCGCCGCAGGCGTGGCGCCGGAGATGCGGCGCACAGCGGGAAGTAGCATACTCGGCAGGCCATCCCTCGATGGCGGCCTGCGTACGGTGATCGCCTCGAACAGGAGCCCAGGGATCACGCCGGTGGCCTCGCACCTCTTTATCCGTTTCGTCGCGATGAATCCAGCGAAGCACGTACCTTTTTCGTACCGTATTATCCACTGATTTTTGCGCTCGCGCCCTTGCTCCCATCACCTTGCCCCTGGATAATCGTGGAGAACATCAGGAGCGGTGTTCCGCCCCAGTGAATCGATATAGCCGCCAGGATGTACTTCGCATATTGCGCATCTCCTCCCGGCAACTCAGCGCGTGGGAGAGAGCCGGACTCATCGCCATTGCCGCCGATTACGGATTCCAGGATCTCGTCCAGCTTCGAAAACTTCGCGATCTGCGCGCTCAGCGAATCTCCGCTTCGAACATCAGCGCCAGCGTCCAGGCCATGAAGGCGGTTTCTGGAATTCCCAATCCGCTGCTCGAAGCCGGCGTGGCCAAGCGCGGACCACGTCTGGTGTTTCGCCATCTCGGCACGACGATGGATCCGATCGCAGGTCAGTTCGAGCTTGATTTCGAAGGCGGCGGCTCGCGCCTCGCCATCGTCGAAGACGAAGCTCCTTCCCCTGTCCAGATTCAAAACCAGATTGGTGTCCTTTTTTTCCAGGGGGTTCGCTGCGAAGAGCAGGGCAAGATCGACGAAGCTGTCGCTCTCTACGAAGAAACTCTCTCGCTCGGTGAACATGCTCCCGCCGCCATCAATCTTGGCACCATCCTTTATAATCGGCGCCAGTTTGAGCGGGCGGAGCAGCTCTACCGTCGCGCGACTGTTGCGAATCCCGACTACGCACTGGCCTTCTTCGATCTGGGCAACGCGCTTGACGAACTGCAGCGGCTCCCCGAGGCCATCGATGCGTACAAGGCTGCGATTCGTCTCTCACCCGGCTACGCCGACGCGCATTACAACCTTGCGCTTGCCCACGAGCGCAGCAACGAACGCCGCCGCGCACTACGGCACTGGATCGCCTACGTGAAGCTCGATCCGGTCGGCCCCTGGTCCAACCACGCGCGTCTGCAGGTGAGGAAGATTTTGGATCGCGAGGAGCTCGCCATCGTCTGGCGCAGATCCAAAGTCGGCCTCGCCAAAATCTGACCGCAACTAACCGCTCAGCTCGATGCTCAGAGCTAACGGCTATAAGCAACCGGTTACTGGCTACCCACTCCCACACGAAAGCTCTTCACCGCAATTCCGTTTGGATGGTTCCCGGCAGCAAAGACCGTGAACAGCGATCCCGTGATCGGCTGCCCGCGCGGGGTGTAGCTAATCGTTCGCACGACCGAGATATCCCCGGCCCGCTCATCGACCGCCAGCAGAAGAAATCCATTGCCGGAGAGCGCGAGCGGTCCTGGCCCATCGCCCACCTGCACGGTGTTGATGCGTTGCCCATCGTCGATCGAATATGCGGCTACCGTATTGTCACCGCTGTTGCTCACCCACAGCGTGGAGTTATCCGCGCTCACCACGCCGCCCGAAGGCTTCGCTCCCATCAGATAAGCTCCGCCTACCTCATTTGCGCCCGTCGCGATCTCAGAGATCGTATCGCTGCCGAAGTTCGACACGAAGATTTCCCCGCCGTCCGGCTTCAAAGCCAGATGCACCGGCGATGGCCCCACATCCAGCAGCGCCAGCAGATGATCCGCATGCTCCACAGGATTCTGGCTCAGAGGGCGAGCCAGGCCAATCGCCATCACCTGATGGCCGCCTGTGCAGGCAACGAAAGTTTTCGACGAGTCCGGAAGAATCACGGCGTCCGACGCTCCCTGGCATCCGCTGAAAACCGCCCGTACCTTTAGCTGACGGCCATCGATGACACTCACGCTGCCGCCGCCGCGGTTCGTTACCACCAGCGTTGCGCCGTCCGGCGAAACCCGAACCAGCCCCGGCGACTCGCCCACGCCAACCGCGGCAATCTCGCGCCTCTTCGCCAGATCGAGCACCGACACGTTATTCGAACCGGCGTTCGCCACGTATCCCCGCCCCCCCTGGTTCTCGACGTTAATCGACGACGGCTCGCGGTGAACTGGAATCGTCGCGACCACTCGATTTGTAACCGCGTCGATTACACTTACCGAGGCGCTTCCCGAATTGACGACGTAAACCTCGTTGCGGGTCGGGCTGGTGGCAAGTTGGGTGGGATCGGCTCCAACTGGGATGGTGGCCGCGGTTGTCATCTGGACGAGATCGAGAACGGTCACCGAGTTCCCGCCGCCATTCGTCACCCAGGCGTACTCACGAAAATCGGAAGGGTATTGGGGAAAATGCCTGCGTCGGCAGCCAGCCACGGCGAACAGCCCGAGGAGCAGCGCGAGAGCGCAGGCCATTCCGGTTGCCGAGATCAGATGTTTTGTGTCAGGGCGCCTTGTGTCAGGAAGCCTTGTGTCAGGGCGCCTTGTGTCAGGGCATGACTTCAGCCATGCCAACAAGGCATGCGAAATAAGTCCGGCTTTAGCCCCGGCCTGACTCTCCTGTGCCAAATTCCTGCCTGAATCCATGCGCGCGTCTAGAATACTCGTCCGGGTGCCGCGACCAATTCCGCCATGGACCGGCTTGCAAGGGACAAGGGGATCGACTCTAATGCGCCGAAACCACGCTCGCGCCCTCCTCGACATGAATCCCCCGAGGAACCTTGCGATGCAACACCGCCGCAATCTGTGAGCACTCATCCATCAGCTGCACGAACTGTTCCGGCAATATCGACTGCATCCCGTCCGACAGCGCCTTATCCGGCTGGTTGTGCACCTCGACGATGATCCCGTCCGCGCCCACAGCCACTGCGGCGCGGGCCATCGGAAGCACCTTATTGCGCTGCCCGGTTCCGTGGCTCGGGTCCACCAGGATTGGCAGGTGGCTCAGCCTTTGCACGGCCGGCACGATGCTCAGATCCAGAGTATTGCGGGTGTGATCCGCGAACGTCCGCACCCCACGCTCGCACAGGATCACCTCATAGTTCCCCTCGCTCATGATGTACTCGGCCGCCATCAGAAATTCATCGAGCGTCGCTGCCAGTCCTCTTTTCAGCAGCACCGGCTTGCGCTTTTTCCCCGCCGCTTTCAGCAGCGAAAAGTTCTGCATGTTCCGGGCGCCAATCTGGATCACGTCCGCATACTCCGCGACCAGTTCCAGAGAGTCGTGATCGATGGCCTCCGTCACGATCCGCAGACCAAAGCGCTCGCGAATCTCCGCCATGATCTTCAGCGCCTCTTCACCCAGTCCCTGAAATGCATAGGGGGAAGTCCGCGGCTTGTACGCTCCGCCCCGGAAGAACTGCGCCCCCGCCAGCGCCACCTGCTCCGCAATCGCGAAAGCCTGTTCCCGCGACTCAATGGAGCACGGCCCGGCAATCATCGCCAGCTGCGCACCGCCAATCGTCGCATCGGTCCCCGCGAATCGGATAACCGTGTCCTCTTCCTTCACGTCACGGCTCACCAGTTTGTAGGGCTTCGAAACGCGGATGACCTCCGCAACCCCCGCCAGCTCCTCGATGTTTCCGCGATCCACCTCGCCCTGATTCCCGGTGATCCCGATGGCGGTGCGCTGGGCCCCCGGCAGCGGATGGGCGCGATACCCCAGCGACTCGATATGTTCGCAGACCGCCTGGATTTCTTCCCGCGTCGCCTGCGCTTTCATCACGACAAGCATCTTCAAGCCCTCAAAATGGTTAAACCCCAGTCTATTCGATAGGGGAGCGAAGGCGAAGGATGAATCTCGAAAGCGGCACCCTGGCGCGCGTCACGAAGGAAACACGTTCGGCAGTACGGGGGGAACCAACTCGTGATTACTTGCTCGTGTTGGGACCTTCGCCACAGCGGGCGGCAACCACAGCAGGCGTCAGCACCATGGCAAGAAACACGCAAATCACAATCGCATCAAGCATGCGGAATTCCATCTTTTCCAGGCCGGATCGTGCTTTCCAGGCGCGACCCCTGGATCCACACCACCAGCAGCCAGCGAATGAACAGCATTGGCTCTATCGGCATAGCGCCGCCAGTACATCAGTCCCTTCCGCAAGCCATTGACGCCACGGGGGTTAAAAAATCCCCAGATTCCGCAACTTTAGTATCAACGATGGGTCCGAATAGAGCGTGAGGGGTCCCGGCGGGCTTCTCACACAGCAACTCTCCTCGGACAACGAGGCCTCCTGTCAGATGTTAGTTAGGCGGCCTCGTTGATTTTTCTTTTTTCTAAGCCGCTTTTCCCTCTGCGGCAACGCGCCGCCCGCATATTCCCGCTCCCTCCGCCATAGCCGCCGAACCCCGGACCAGAGCGGAACCGTGGGTGTGGTCGAGGTTAAGTTTCAGTGATTGCGCGACCGCGGCGGACATCAGAAGCGTCCCGCAAAAACGATGGGATGAGTTCGGATCCATTCCCGCTTCCAGTTCGCGGCGCAGAGATATGATGTCGCCTCGCTCGATGAGTTGTCGGCATCCTCGAACGTCATGACACGAGTAATTGTGATTGCCAACGCCGAAAGGCCGCGTCGCCGGACAGCCGGGGAGATGGTCAAGCTGTGGGCATCACCATATAGAAAGATCGGAGATGTGGTACTCGCGGAACCGATTCGGGGTATCGAGCGCCGGCCGACCGCCTTTGCGATTGTCCGAGCGATGACTGAGCTCTGCAAGAAGCTCGGAATTGAGGCTGTGGGCGAGGGCGTTGAGACCTGGGAAGAATTTGTTTCGCTCGAGGCCTGCGGCATCCGCCTGATGCAGGGTTATCTCTTTGCGTGGCCAGCTTTCGAAGCTCTACCTGCATTTATCCTTCCGCGCCCGAGTGCAACGTCTGCCGATGACGCCGGAGAAAGCCGACACACAACGTCCGCAGTTCCAGAGCACGCCGTGCAGGTATAGCGCGAAATTCGCTGAGGGCATCGGGGGCCAAATTCCTGAGGCCGGTCAGATTTTGATTCGATCGTGCCGACCAGGGAGTGGGCACCCGCGGTGTCGTGCTATTGACGCAACTTCCGGTTTGGCGCAGCGTTTGTAGAAGGGATGGTGCCTCAGTGGGGATATCCCTGTTTCTGGGGCCCTGCGGTAATCGGGATTCGGAGCATATTCATGAAAAGCAACGCCTGGAACAACGATGCGTGGGATGAGTCGGTGCATGGGCCGGTGGTTGAGGCCGCTGTGGAGCCGGGGATGGCGCGGGTGGTCTCGCCGCTGACACGGCGCGCTTTTATGCGTGGCGGGGCGATGGCTGTCGTTGGGACGGCGGCGATTCCGGCTTTCCTGACGCGGAGTGTGATGGCGCAGGCTACGACTGCGCAGGCGCAGGGGAAGAAGCTGGTGGTGATTTTCCAGCGCGGGGCGGCGGATGGTTTGAATGTGGTGGTGCCGTATCGCGAGCCTTCGTATTACCAGTACCGGCCGAATATTGGGATTCCGCAGAACGCGGTGATCGATCTGGATGGGTTCTTTGGGCTGCATCCGGCGATGGGGCCGCTGAAGCCGCTGTGGGACCAGGGTCATTTGGCGATCGTGCATGCTTCTGGTTCGCCCGATCCTTCGCGGTCGCATTTCGATGCGCAGGACTTTATGGAGAGCGGCACGCCGGGGGTGAAGGCTACGGTGGATGGTTGGCTGAATCGGGCGCTGCAGGCCGAGGACCTGGCTGGGAACCCGGGTTGTCCGGATTGCGCGCATTCGCCGTTCCGGGCGGTGGCGCTGGGGTCGGAGGTGCCGCGGACGCTGGAGGGGCGAATCCAGGCGGTGGCTCTGAACAATGTGAAGGATTTTGGGGTTCAGGGGTATGGGGCGCAGTCGACGGCGGCGGCCAGTTTTGCGGCGATGTATGACGAGAGCACGGATTCGATTCTGCATGGGACGGGGCAGGAGACGTTTGCGGCGGTGAAGATGCTGAAGGCGGCCGATCCGTCGAAGTACACACCGGCGGCGGGGGCGGAGTATCCGGGTGGGCAGTTTGGGAACAGCCTGAAGCAGGTTGCGCAGCTGCTGAAGGCGAACCTGGGAGTGGAGGCGGCGTTCGCGGATATTGGCGGCTGGGATACGCACCAAAACCAGGGCAGTGTGGACGGGCAACTGGCGGGGCGGCTGAAGGAGTTCAGCGCGGGGCTGGCGGCGTTTTGGACGGACATGGGGGACCAGGCGGAGGAGATCGTGCTGGTGACCATGTCGGAATTTGGGCGGACGTGCCGCCAAAACGGGACAGGCGGGACGGATCACGGGCACGCGAATGTGATGTTTGTGCTGGGCGGGCCGGTGAGCGGTGGAAAAGTGTATGGGCGGTGGCCTGGATTGTCGCCGGAGCAGCTATATGAGGGTCGGGATCTGGCGATTACGACGGACTTCCGGCAGGTACTGGGCGAGGCGGCGTACAAGACGCTGGGGTCGCGGAACCTGGAGCTGGTCTTTCCCCAGTCCGGGTTACAGAGGCGGAACTTCCTGAACATCCTTCAAGTGTGAGTTGAAGGAATCAGGGGAGTAAATAATATTTTTGACAACAGGCGGAGCATCGGATCGGGCTGCGGATGGCAGGTGTGTGGCCAAGTGCGCCCTGTGTGGGAGGGGGAAAGTGGGGAAAACCTCCGCAAAATCTGTGGAAAAGCTGTGCAAACGTGGCCGAAGCCAGGGTGGAGGCCGGCGTGTGGCCGCTCTTGAGCTTTGTGGGGTACTTCGGGGTTTTAGGCGGCAGGATTTTCACAGGGGCGCACTCCGCTAAAGTGCTATTGTTTCGTGAAAAGTCGGGGTGAAATGCTCCAGGTACGTGGGCCTATGCGCGCCAGCTGATGTAGCAGTGCGACAAGGCGAGGCCATTTTGCGCAGGTCGAACATTCCTGCTGTCGAACATCTCAAACCGGTCTGGAGTTGTCAGATGAAGTTTGCGTGGTATGCCGCTTTTGCGCTTCCCGTGCTTTGCGCCTCCCTTAGCTACCCACAGGCCAGCCCATCGAATCCCGTCGCGGGCAATAACCTCTCCGAGGCGAAAACTGCGGCCTCTCCCGTGAGCGCGGGGAGCAATGAGCCGGGCATTACGGAAGCCGAGCTGCGGCAGCGGCTGGTGGGAAGGCCGCTGTTTTTGCGCGGGTTGTGGCTGGATGAAAATCTGCACTTCAATATGGTGGGGGATTTAGTGGGGCAGTCGCCCAGGGGGTCGTTTACGCTGTGCGGGCTGATGATCGACCACGTGAAGGTGACGAAGAAGGCAGTGGAGCTGGAGGGGATCCGATTTGGGGTGCACTTTGAGGGCGAGGCGCCGTGGGAGGATCAGGCGACGTCGTTCGACCGGATCCAGATCACGCCGAAGAAGAAGCATCAGGTGATTGTGATCGACCGGCAGCTGGTGGTGATTCCGAAGAAGAAGAAGGGTGAGAAGGGTGGAGCGGGATCGCCGTCGGGAGCAAGTGCTGCTGTCACGGCAGCGGTGGCGAGCGCTACGGCCGCGGCGGAGGATGGGGATGAGAGCGCGGCGGGGGCCGGCGATGGCGCGGCTCCGGCGACGGTGGCGACCACCGCGAATTCGGCGGCGCCCGGCGCGTCATCGATTGCTCCGACCACGTTTTCGCCGGCGGAGTCGGCCGAGCATTTAAGGAGCGCACTGAACAAGATCTTCGCGCCGGAGCTGGACGCGAAGATGATCGCGCAGATGCCGGATTACTGGCAGTTTTTCTATCAGGCGCAGCAGGCGCACAAGTCGCTGGTGCCGACAGACGCGACGCTGGCGCATCCGGGGCCCGGGGTCGATGGGCCGAAGCTGCTGAGGAACGTGGTTCCTGCTTCGAACGACTTTGCGCAGCGGGGCGATGTGGCGGGGGTGGCGAGCTACAAGGTGATTCTCGATCCGCAGGGGAAGATTCTGGCGGTGGCAGTGTATCGGCCGATCGGGTTTGGGCTGGATGAGAATGCAGTGGCGGCGATCGAGAAGTCGACGTTTGCGCCGGCCGTGAAAGACGGGAAGCCGGTGAGCTCGGTGATCGATGTGGCGGTGAACTTCAGGATTTATTCGAAGCGGACGGCGACGGGCGCTCTGGAAAGCGCGGAGGCGACAGAGCCGGTGAGCGGAGCGTCGCCGGTGACGGGAAAGCCGCCGATGCCGGGGCTGTATTCGGCGGTGGCCCCGAAGCAATAGCATCCACTTTCTGACAACTGTCTGAAACTCAGGAGAAGCTGGAGCAGTCCGTCCAGGCGATTGGCCGCGCGGTGTTGAAGACGGGCGGCTGGGGGCAACTTGCGCGGGAGAGCACGCATCGAAGGGCAAAAGAAAAATCAGGTGCTGGTAGTCGGTTCCCTGTGATTGCCTTCGAACGCTATGAGTGTGCGCCCTGTTACGAATCGACTGCCTGAGGTGCGTGAGATTGAGGGTCGGGTTGCATCTGCGAGCGCAGCTGGCAGCGACACCCTGATTTCGCACTTTATCGACGGCATCTCCGACTTTGCTTATATGAAGGATCGGGAGGGCCGGTATGTCGCGATCAACACGGCAGCGGCGCGCTTTCTTGGCAGATCGCGCGACGAGATCATCGGCATGGACGACTTCGCGCTTTTTTCTGAGGAACAAGCCGAGCGGCTGGTGGAAGAGGATCGCGCGGTCTTCGCGGCGGAAGCGTCGCTGACGTTCGAGGAAGAGATCCACGACGGCAGCCAGGTCCGGTACCTGCAAACGATCAAATCGGTGAGCCGGGACTCGGCGGGGAAGGTCATCGGCCTGGTAGGAATCTCGCGCGATGTTGGGGAGCGCAGGAATCTGGAAAAGATCCTGCGGCAACGGGAACACGAGCTGTCGGAGGCGCAGCGGCTGGCCCGGCTGGGAACTTGGCGGTGGGAGCGGTCGACCGACAGGGTGACGTGGTCGGACGAGGTTTACAGCATCCTGGGGCGGGATCGGTCGCTTGCGCCAATCGGGTCACGGGAAGTTCTGCAAATGCGGGGAACGGAGAGTCTTCGCAGGCTGAGCGAGGCGTTTGAGCGCGCCATGCTTTCTGGAGAGCCGTACTCGATGGATGCGGAGATCCCCGTGGCGGACGGGCCGCCGCGCTGGATCATCGCGCGGGGAGAGGTGGAAAGCTGGGAAAACGGGCAGGTGGCGAGCCTGCGCGGCACGGTACAGGAGATTACCGAGCGGAAGAATCTGGAGATAAAGCTGCGCCAGCGAGAACAGGAACTGGTGGAGGCGCAGCGCATCGCGAAGATCGGGACGTGGCGATGGGAGCGGAGTACGGGGCAGACGACGTGGTCGGAGGAGATCTATCGGATCTATGGGATGGACCCGAAGGATCCCCCGCTGAACTACGCGGAGTTCCGAAGGCGGACGGATCACTCGCCCATGGAGAAAAGGTTTATCGAGGTCTTCGATCGGGCGATTGAGTTCGGTGAACCGTACACGATGGATGTAGAGATCAGGCGAGCGGACGGACAGACGGCGTGGATGGCAGCGCGTGGGGAGGTGGAGACATGGCGGGATGGTAAGGTGGCGAGCCTGCGCGGCACGGTACAGGAGATTACCGAGCGGAAGCGGCAGGAGGAGCAACTGGCGCTGAGCGAGAACCGGTATCGTTCGCTGGTGCACGCCAGCTCACAGATTGTCTGGACGACGGACGCGAGCGGCAACCAGATGAACAGGCTGCCGGAGTGGCAGGCATTTACGGGGCAGTCGGACGAGAAGGTTCTGGGGTTTGGGTGGGCGGACGCGATTCATCCGGACGATCGCGCGCGAGTAGTCGAAGAATGGAGGCGCTGCATAGCGACGGGTCTGCCCTATAGCGTGGAGGAGCGAGTGTTCCGGCATGACGGCGTCTACCGGCACATGTCGGTGCATGCGGTGCCGGTCCGCGACTTTTCCGGGGAGATTGTGGAGTGGGTGGGCACGCACACGGACGTGACCGAGCAGAAGCAGGCGCAGGACGAATTGCAGTGGGCGCATCGACGACTGCAGAACGTGCTGGACAGCATCACGGACGGGTTATGCGTGCTGGACCACAACCTGCGCTATGTGTATTTCAACGACCAGGGTGCGAGCATTTTGGGGTTGCGTCCCGCGGATATCGTCGGCAAATCCGTCGGGGATATCTTCTCTGAAAACAGGACCAACGGCTTTGGGCTGGGGTACCGGCGTGCGATGGAAACCGGAGAAACGGTGCATTTCGAGGAGTACTACGGGGCTCCACTAAAGAAGTGGTTCGAGACCAAATGCTACCCATCCCAGGATGGGCTGACGGTGTATTTCCGCGACATTACGGAGCGGAAGAAGATCGACACGGCGCTGCGGGAGAGCGAAGCACGGTATCGGAAACTGTTCGAGTCGAACATGATGGGGATCGGGCGTCCGGACCGCTTCGGAGCCTTTAAGGACGGCAACGACGAGCTGCTGAGGATGACCGGGTACACGCGCGATGATCTGGAAGCAGGGCGGGTTCGTTGGGATACGATGACGCCGCCGGAGTACGCTGAGGTGGATCAGGCGCACATTGCGGAGGCGGCGGAACGGGGAAGCTGCACGCCATACGAGAAGGAGTACATCCGCAAAGATGGGTCGCGGGTGCCGATCCTGTGCGGATACGCACTGCTGGAGGGATCGGAGGACGAGTACGTCGGATTTGTCTACGACCTGACGCGGCAACGAGCAGCGGAGGCGGGATTGCGGGAGCGGGAGCAGCGGTTCCGGCTACTGGCGGAGAGCCTGCCGCAACTGGTGTGTATCTCCGATCCGATCGGGTCGCTGACTTATCTGAATCAGCGTTTTCTGGACTACTGTGGGATCGCGCCGGAGCAGATGGTGGGCTTCGACTGGCAGACGATACTGCATCCGGAGGAGAAGGAACGGGTGAACCGGACCTGGATGGCAAGTGTGGAGAGTGGAGAGCCATACCGGATCGAGCTGCAGATGCGGCGGCACGACGGAGCGTTCCGGCATTTTCTGGTGCAGGCACTGCCGATGCGAAACGAGGCGGGAGAGGTGGAGCGGTGGGTGGGCAGTTGCACAGATATCCATGATCAGAAGCTGGCGGAGGAAGCGCTGCGGCGCAGCGAGAAGCTGGCGGCGACGGGGCGTCTGGCGGCTTCGATCGCGCATGAGATTAACAATCCGCTTTCGTCAGTGGTCAACGCTTTGTATCTGGCGCTACAGGATGAAGGCCTGGCGGCGGAGACGCGCGCTTACCTCGATACGGCGCAGGAGGAGCTGACGCGCGTTTCGCAGATCACGACGCAGACGCTGCGGTTCCATCGTCAGTCGAAGGCGGCGACCTTTGCCGATCTTTCCGAAACAATGCAGTCGGTGCTGACGCTGTTCCGTCCGCGGTTTATGTCGCGACAAATCGAAGTGGTGACCGAGTGCGAAGCCGGTGTACGGCTGTGGTGCTTTGAGGATGAGCTGCGGCAGGTTTTCGCGAACCTGGTGAGCAATGCGCTGGACGCGATCGCAGATCACGGACGGCTGCGGATTCGAATTCGACGGGGGTCGGCAAACGGAGTGGCCGGCGTGCGGGTAACGGTGGCCGACAATGGGAGCGGGATTCCGGCCGCGATTCGGAAGCGGATCTTCGAGCCGTTTTTTTCGACCAAAGAGACGACCGGGATCGGGCTGGGTCTGTGGGTTTCCGATGGAGTGATCCGGAAGCATGGGGGGCGGCTGCGGTTTCGGAGCAGCACTGCTCGCAATGAGCACGGGACGGTTTTCTCCGTTTTCTTTCCGCAGGATGGGGTTGATGCGGCGACCGCGGGTAGAGTAGCCAGGCGGGCTTCGTAGTGTCATGTCCCCTGGAATTCATCGAATGATTCAAGAAGAAGGGCAGGAAGAAGAGTCTCAGGGGCTGACCCCATCAGCTGCGTGACCCCCGCGCGATTCGGGCGAGTGTGTCCTGAGCGCGTGTTCGGGCGCGTACCCGAGGCGTATGATCGCGTCGAATCTCCTGAGATCGTCGGCTGGAAGGCCGGAGATGAGCGGAAGGTGAGGCGTGATGGACCGGATGGGATGGTTCCTGGCTTTGTGCGCGATGGGTCTTATCTGCTCCGGGAGGTGTGCGGGGCAGGAGGCTAGTGGTCCGCCCGGAACGACGCCGAGCGTGCAGGTGAATGTGAACCGCGTGCTGGTGCCGGTGGTAGTGCGCGACGCGCGGGGACATCTGGTGGGGGATCTGAAGCGGGAAGATTTTCAGGTTCTGGACGATGGGAGGCCGCGCAGCTTGTCGGGATTTTCGGTGGAACGACGCGCGGCTGCTGATGGAAAAGCGGGGAACGGCGCGAACGGGGTCGATACTCCTAACCTGGTGGGTGATTCTGCCGGGAATGCGACGGGGCATATTGCGGCGGCGCCGACTGGATTGCCGGATCGGATCACGGTTTTTCTTTTCGACGATCTGCACATTGCCGCTGAAGATTTGTCGCGGGTGAAGAAGGCTGCTTCGGGTGTGCTGGCCGAGGTGGTGACAGGCTCCGATATGGCTGCGGTGGTGACGCTGTCGGGAGCTGTGAACAGCGGGCTGACGCGGGACCGCGAAAAACTGCAAGCAGCGCTGATGAGCGTTCAGGCGCGAGAACCTTACCGGACAGACAAGGCGGAGTGCCAGAGGATCGAGTATTACCAGGCGGACCTCATCGTAAACAAGCACGATGCGACGGCGCTCGATGACCTGACGCGGCAGGTGCTGAACTGCAATCCTGGGATCGATCCGCAGCGAGATCTGGAGATCGCGCAAAGGCAGGCGGATTCGATGGCGCGGCAGGCGCTGAACATGGGGCGGCAGGATCTCCAGACGACTTATACCAATCTTGGAGAGTTTGTGCGCAGGATGGCGAAGCTGCCGGGACAGCGCACGCTGGTGGTGGTGTCGCCGGGCTTTGTGCCGCTGGAGGCGGACTCGCTGATGCAGGAGTCGCAGGTGATCGACCTGGCGGCGCAGTCGAATGTGACGATCAGAGCGATCGATGCACGGGGGCTCTACACAACGGAGCTGGACGCGAGCCAGCACAGCCCGAATCTGAGCACACAACAGCTGCAGGAGGATTATCGGCGTACGGGAATGATGATTGCCGGGAACGCGATGGGGGCGTTGGCGGATGGGACGGGGGGAACGTTCTTCGACAACAGCAACGATCTGGCGGCGGGGTTCAGGGGGGTGGCGGATGCGCCGGAGGTCGTGTATCTGCTGGAACTTTCGGTGGACGGCGTAAAGTCCGACGGGGCGTATCACAAGCTGAAGGTGATAGTCGATAGGAAGGACGTGAGTGTGCAGGCCCGGCGGGGCTACTTTATGGCAAAGGCCGAGAAAAAGGAGTAAGGGCGGGCCGCGGCAGACCGTGGACCTAAATATCGCACTCGAACGCGCCTGTATTTCCCGGCGCCGCGGTTGGCGGGGGCTCACGGGAAACAGCCGCGAAGCCCGCCTTTCCAATTGCTGTTGCCTGCCGTTCTACCGCGCGGCGCGCTCCACCGCACGATTGATCGTGTGCACGAACTCCAGCGCGGCAGGCTGTGTCGTGTGCGTGCCGCCGTCCAGTATGGCTGTGAACGGCACCTCGCTCCCGTAAAGCTCCTTCGTCTTTGCGTGGTCCTGGTTCAGCTCCGCGCCATTCAGGGTTGCACCAATGTACGCGCCCTTGGCCCGCGAATAGCTCAGAATCGAAGCCTTCCATCCCGCCGACCCTAATGCCTCGCGTCCCACCGGACCCGCCGCCGCATCCACGCCCGCGCCAACTTTGAAGTGTCCCGACTCCAGAGCCTGCATGCCGTTCTGATCCATCACCATCATCACGTAGCCCTGCTCCTCGCCGCCGATCTGCGCGCCAAATGTCGCCCCTGTCAGCTGGAAGGGCGCAGGTGGACTCCACCTGCCATCGGACATCCTGCACGTCGCCACGCCATCCCCATGCTGCGCGCCCACCACAAAGCCGCCCTTCAGCATCTTCGGAATCACCGCGACGCACTTCGCATCTTTCAACACCGCGTCCGGTATTCCCTCGCTCGACTGGGGACCTGTCAACTCATGCATGATCTGCGTGGACTCGTTCAGCTCGCTGTCGACTTTGCTGTCCTGCGCGATGGCAACCGTGGCCCCGGCAACCAACAACCCGCCGGCCAACACTGTGATCGATGTCCTCATGTCCTGTTTCCCCCCTTTTCTGTTTTAGGCCCTCTGGTTGGAGGGCAACAGGCACCCAAGGGGTTGTTTTTTTGCGCCTGCAACAGAGAAAAATGATGCACCTCGCCAACCGGTTTGTTGCAGATACTCCGTGATTTGCGATGTTCAATCGGCCCTCCGAATTGGCGGAACTGTACGGATGTGGTTGTCGTACGGTTGAGCATGGATTGCGGTTACGACTGGACGTGGGTGGAGTCAGAAGCTGCGAGGACGATCCAGGTTTGGAATGGGTGCGGGGGGCGCGCCGCGCCGGAGAGCCGGCGATATTCATCAACGGAACAGCGAGAGCGGGAAGAGGCTTACGACGAAGCGCTGCAGGCGGTGGAGCGGGAGGCGCGGCGGGCTCGGGGAGCCGGGGCGACAAGACGCGCCGGACGGGACGAGATTTATGAGCGTGTGGTAGCGGCGTCCGCGCGGTTTTCGGCTTTGGCTCTGGATCTGGAGGACGATGCGATCGAGCTGCTGACGGACGATTTTTTGCCGGTGGGAACGCAACTGGCGCGGTGGGCGCGACAGTTCGATCCTACGCTGAGCAAAGCGGACATCATTCAGGCGAGCCGGAACGCATGGACTGCATGCGGACTGCAGCCGCTGCTGGGGGAGCGCGTGAATCTGACGCCAGGAATTGTGGGGTACAGCCTGCTTTATCCGTATAGCGACAATTATCTGGACAGCGAGGGGGTTTCGCGCGAGGCGAAGCTGAGGTTTAGCCGGCGGTTCCGGGAGAGGCTGCGGGGTGACTCGGGGGATGCGGGGAATGATCGGGAGGCCGCTGTTTGGGCGCTGGTGGAGCTGGTTGAGGAGCAATATCCGCGGGCGGCTTACCCGCAGGTGTTCGACTGTCTGCTGGCGATTCATCGCGCACAGGAAGAGAGCCTGGCGCAGGTTCGGAGCGCATGCTCGGTTGATGAGCTGCTGCGGCTGAGTTGCGCAAAGGGTGGGAACGTTAGTGGCGGCGGATGCGTGTCTGGCGCAGCCGTGGCTGACCGCGGAGGAGAGAGGGTTCGCGTTCGACTGGGGCGTGCTTCTGCAACTGGGCGACGATGTGCAGGATGTTCGGGAGGATTTGCTGCGTGGGTCCGTGACTTTATTTTCGGGCGCGGCGGCGCGCGGAGAACGGCTGGATGGTTTGGTGAGGCAGCTGCTGAATCTGAGTGAGCAGGTGAGTGCGCGGTTGGACCGGATGCCGCACGGGTCGGCAACACTGAAGGGACTGCTGCGGATGAGCTGGCGGTCGCTGATTTTGATGGCGGTAGCGGAGTCGCATGCATTTTTCTCGACAGAGTTTTTGGCGGAGGCCGAGGGGTGGTCGCCGTTTCGGTTTGGATTTATGAGGGAACGACGGGAGCGGTTGGCTGGGGGACAGGGTTTGTTTGCAGTGCTGTTCGATATTTTTCTGGAGGCTGGCGACGATGCGGGGCTTCCCTGGGCGGCGGGGTGGTTTGGCGAGAAGGTGGTGGCTGGTAGGCTGTCGCGGATAAAACACTAGTAGCTTTCCTCACCGAAGTCGTCGCCGTGTGCCCGCCCCGGCAGCAGAATCCATTCTCGACAACCTCCCGGCTTACACTACATAATCCCCATGTCCGATTCCACTTCCGCACTAACGAATTCACTGCGACAGGCCCCTGGTGACCTGTCGCAAGGAAAACGTTAGCAATTGGGGAAAGAGCAGGTCCCTCGCTCCGCCGACCCCATCTGTGCCTGTCGGCACGACGGGGCCCCAAAGCGCTCCGCTTGGGATGACAAAGAAAGGGGAGGGGCAAACGTGCGAGGAACATCAGAAACACGGCACTAACGAATTCACTGCGACAGGCCCCTAATCTGTCATCCTGAGCGAAGCACCGAACTTGTTGCGCCCGTCTCTGGCGCAACAATGGAATTCAATTAAGAGTCGAAGGACCTGCATTTTTAGTCCGATGCCGATAGATCTTCAACCGCCAGACCCATTCGACCTGACCGCCCTCGACGCCGCCCTCACGGGATCGCGATTCGCCGGCAAACTCCATTTTTTCCCTGCCATTCCCTCCACCAACACCCACGCCATGCAACAGGCGGATGCTGGCGCGCCCGACGGCAGCGTATTCTTTGCGGACGAGCAAACACAGGGCCGGGGCCGCGGCGCGCACGTCTGGACTTCGCCGCCCGCATCGGGACTTTACGCCAGCATTCTCCTTCGCCCGCAAATTGCCCCTGCCGACATTCTCTGGCTCTCGCTCGCCGCCGGACTTGCCACGCAAAACGCGATCCGCACTGTCACCTCGCTCCAGCCCGATCTCCGTTGGCCCAACGACATTCTCTTCGGCCAGCGTAAATTCTGCGGCATCCTCACCGAACTCAATGCGGAAGTCACGCGCGTCCGCCATGTAGTCATCGGCATAGGCATCAACGTCCACATCGAGCAATTTCCCGAAGAACTCCGCGCCGTCGCGACCTCGCTCTTCATCGAGACCGGACGCAACTGGCCCCGCCAGGAATTGCTCCTCGCATTGTTACAATCTCTGGATCGCGAAGTCACCGCGCTCGCAAGTGCCTCTGGCTCCGGTGCTGCCGCGCACAGCATTCGCGAACGACTTGAGCGCACTTCCTCGTGGATTCGCGGCAAGCGCGTGCGCGTCGACGAAGCCGAAGGATACAAGGGCACAACACAGGGTCTCGATGAGCGCGGCTTCCTCCAGGTCCGCACCCCCGAAGGCCTTCGCACCGTGCTCTCCGGCGGTGTGCGCGAAGTCGCTCCCCAGAAGAATCGCGGCGACATTCAGGAATAAAATCAAAACCATGCTTCTGGTGCTGAACGTCAATAACACCAACACCGTCATTGCGCTCTACGCTTTCCTTCCCGACGGCCTCAGCGGCGACCTGCGCGCCACGTGGCGCATCAGCACGCGTCAGGGCCAAACCGCCGATGAATACGGAATCCTCGTCCGCAGCCTTCTTCAGAGTGAGGGAGTCGAGAGTACATCCATTCGCGGCATCGTCATCGCGTCGGTCGTTCCCCCCATTGACTGGATCCTCCGGCAATTCTGCGAGCGCTATTTCAGCCAAAAGCCGCTCTTCGTCGAGCCCGGCGTTAAAACCGGCCTGCCCATCCTCACTGACAATCCCTCTGAAGTCGGCGCCGATCGCGTCGCCAACTGCGTTGGCGCATTCCACAAATATGGAGGCCCCACCATCGTAGTCGACTTCGGCACCGCGACCAACTTCGATGTTGTATCCTGCAAAGGCGAATTCCTCGGCGGAGCCATCGCTCCCGGCCTCAACATCTCCGCCGAAGCTCTCTTCGCCCGCGCCGCGCGTCTGCCCCGCGTCGAGATTCGCCGCCCCGCCAAGATCATCGGCACCAATACCGTCGACAATTTGCAGATTGGCCTCTTCTGGGGCCACATTGGTTTGGTCGACTCGATCCTCGAACTCATGATCGCCGAACTCGGTCCTGAGACAAAATGTATCGCCACCGGCGGCCTCTCCCACCTCATCGCGCGCGAATCGAAATACATCTCCGAAGTCAACGATCGCCTTACCCTCGAAGGCCTGCGCCTCATCTACGATCGCAATCGCTCCGCTCGCAGCTCCGCGCATGCCGAGCCGCAAATCGCCCGCACCGCTGGCGCATGACGCCGTGGAAAACTACTTCAACTATTTCACTGAAATCGAAGACCGCTTTCAGCGCCGCCGCGGTTCCATCCTGCTGCTCTCCACACTCGACTGGGCGCTCATCGATACCTGGCGCGAAGCCGGCATCCCTCTCGAAGCGGTCCTGCGTGGCATCGATGCCGCCTTCGATCGCTACGACGCCCGCAAGCGATCCACCTCGCGCCGCATCAACGGACTTGCCTGGTGCGCCCAGGAGGTGATGACTGCAGCTGAAGATATGCGCGAAGCCTCGCTGGGCTTGGCCAGGCCGCAATCCGGCTCCGCCAGCCAGGGTCTCGAATGGGAACGCATCGCGGCCCATCTCCACAACGCCGCCGCAGCGCTGAAAGCCGCTCCCCTCACCGGCCTCGCGGCGCAAACCGCAGCGGAAATTGCCGAACGCCTCGCCGTTCTCGCCGCTCCTCCAGAACACTCCCCCAACCTCGAAGACCTCGAACGCAATCTCACCGTCCTCGAAGAAAAACTACTCAACGCCCTCATCGCAACCGCGTCTGAAGCGGAGCTCACCGCCCTTCGTGAGCAGAGCGATCAGGAGCTCGCTCCCTACCGCCGCCGCATGCAGGCGCTCCAGATTCGCCAGATCGAGCAGCAATTCCTCTACAAACGCCTGCTCGAAAAGCACAATCTACCGCGCCTCAGCCTCTTCTATATGAGGCAGGATTAGCTTGAGACTTCACATCGAAAAGGCCGTCTACGGCGGATCGGGCCTTGCGCGCGCCGACGGCAAAGCCATCTTCGTCCCTTTCACACTGCCCGGCGAAACCGTCGAAGCGGAGATCGTCGAAGATAAAGGCGGCTTTGCCACTGCGGATCTGCGATCCGTCGTCGAACCGAGCCCGGCGCGCGCGCAACCACCGTGTCCACATTTCGGCCGATGCGGCGGCTGCCATTATCAGCACGCCGACTACGCGACGCAGGTCGAGATGAAGATCTCCATCCTCCGCGAATCCCTGGAGAGAGCCAGAATTGCAGAAATCCCTGATGTCGAGGCCGTCACAGCCGAGGCCTTCGGCTACCGCAACCGCATTCGCCTCCACGTCCAGGCTAATCCGTTCTGTCTCTGTTACAAATTGCGGAAGTCGCACGTCAATCTTCCTGTTACGAGTTGCCCCATCGCCTCTCCGGTGCTGCAGCGCGCCATAGAAGTCCTGACCCAGGAAGGCGAAGTGCTCGGCCTCGCCGCATTTGTAACTGAAATGGAGTTGTTTACCGATCCCGGCCACGGCAAGCTCATCGTTTCTCTCTGGACTGACCGGCCCGCGCCCGCGGCGAAATCGCTTCTCGTCAAAATGTCGCCGCAGCTGCGACAAATTCTCCCCGAGATTCAGGGAATCGGCGTTTTTTTAAAGGAGAGAGGCCGCAATATGACCCGCCTTCTCGGTACTTCCGGCGCCGATTCTCTGCTTTACGAATCGGGAAAGCACCGCTACCGAGTAAGCCTCGGCTCCTTTTTTCAGGTCAATCGCTTTCTCATCGAGCCTCTGGTCCAAATCGTCACCGCTGGTGAAAGCGGCGCGAGCGCATGGGATCTCTATGCCGGCGTCGGTCTCTTTTCCGCCCCATTGGCCCAATCCTTCGCAGAAATCACCGCTGTCGAATCCTCAGCCACCGCCGTCCGCGATCTGCGTGAAAATCTGCACGGCACCAAACACCGCGTTATCTTTTCCGATACCGTTGCCTTTCTGAAAAGTGCGATAGCCCAGCGCCGGCCCGCTCCCGATCTTGTCGTTGTGGACCCGCCGCGCGCCGGCCTCGGCCACGAAGTCACCGCCGCCCTGGCAAAACTTCAGCCGCGCAAGATTACTTACGTTTCCTGCGATCCTGCCACGCTCAGTCGTGATCTTGCCGCGCTCGTCCAATCAGGCTATCGTCTCACCCAATTGCATCTGCTGGACCTGTTTCCGCAGACCTTTCACCTGGAAACCGTCACGCACCTCTGCCTGGGTTGAGCCGCTCGTCGGAGCGGCCCGATCAGCCTCCCGATGACAGCCACCCTCCCCATTCCGCAGAACCTCGCCTCTCTTCCCGCAACGCAAACCTCGCCGAAACCGGGCACGAAAACGTCAATCATACTGGCCGCTCCCGCACTCCTCATGGCCATCGGTTTCGCGGGCGGCGGCGCCGCGTCACATTGGTTCTGGCTCCGCCCGGGCCAACTATTCATCGCGCTGATCCTTCTCTTCGCCGGCACTGCAATCTCCGCGTTCTGCGCTCGAGGCGCGACCCTTCCCGCATCCGCAACACTCTGTCTCGCCCTCGGGTGGTACTCGAGCGAGGTTCAGCCTCGCCCTCCATCCACATCTCCCCTCGAACGCATCGCCTTCGCGACGCCGGCCCCCACGCCGGCAACGCGGCGCCTCGGTCTTAAAACCACCCACGAGGTCGAGGGCAGAATCGTGCGGACCACCCCCCTGCGTCTGATCCAGTCGCTTGCCCCCTATTCCGACCGCATTCGTGAGGAGCACAGCCAGCAAATCGATCTGCGCGTCACCGTCGTCGACGCCCAAACACTTCCCACACCCGAAGGCCTGCGCCTCACCATCTTCGCCTCCGCAGACGCCGCTTTCCCCAAGCTAGCCTGCGGTCAGAGCTTGCGCGGCAATGTAGCCATGCACACTGAAGAACGGTTCGTCGATCCCGGTGTGTGGGATGCATCCGCCTGGCTACGTCAACAGGGAATCAGCGCGCTCGGCAGCGCCCACCTGCAGGATGTATCCACCACTGTGGCAAATATTCGCCCCAGTGTTCCCTGCCTGATTCATGGCATTCAGCAGGCCGCCAGCGAACGCCTCGTCAGCTTCGCCGATAAGCCCGCACCCGCATGGACCCCGACATTCCTTCGCCTCTCTCACGACGATGCCGCTATGCTCACAGCAATGCTCACAGGCGACCGTTCCCTTCTCGGCCATCGTCTCCGCGTGGGCTTCGAGAGAACCGGCTCGTTCCATCTGCTCGTCGTCTCCGGCATGCACCTCGCTATCTTTGCCGGCATCGTGTTTTTCATCGCACGTCGCCTGCGTATTCCGCGCACCTGGGCCTCACTCGCCACCATCGCGCTTTCGCTCGCCTACGCGCTCTTCACGGGCTTCGGCCAGCCCGTCCAGCGCGCGTTCTGGATGGTCGCCCTCTACCTCCTCGGGCGCATGCTCTGGCGGGAACGCCATCCCCTCAATGCCATTGGGTTCGCTGCCCTCGTCATGCTGGGTGTTAATCCCGCCGCGCTCCTCGACGCCGGCTTCCAGATGACACTGCTCTCTGTCCTCGCCGTTGCCGGTATCGCCGTTCCTGTTGCGGAAAAATCCTTTGGCCCTTATCTGCGCGCTACCAAAGGCCTGTGGCTGTTACCAATAGATCCGTCCCTGTCTCCCAATGTCGCTCAGTTCCGTGTGATCCTGCGCATGTTTGCGGCTTCCATGCGTCCATTGATTGGCACACGCCTGGCATTTGCGGCGTTCCCGTTCACCGTCCGCTTCCTTCTGCTGCTTACTGAACTCACGACGACATCGATCGCCATCGAACTGCTCATGGCCCTCCCCATGGCCATCTATTTCCACCGCATCACCGCTGTCGCTCTGCCCGTGAACATCCTCATCGTTCCACTCCTCGGAATCCTGCTGCCGCTCGCCCTCATCACTCTGTTCCTTGTCCTCACTCTCCCTAAACTCGCCGCCATTCCCGCCATGGCGGTGGCTCTGCTGCTGCACGGCTCGCACGCTCTCGTGCAGGTGTTTGGCGCGATGCGTCTCGGCGATTTCCGCATCCCCGCGCCGCACCCAGGCGGAATCGCCGCGGTCATCATGCTCACGATCGCTGCGTTGATCGCGATTCGAATAAAGCGTCTTGGTCTTCCCGCCGCAGCTGCGATTCTGTTCATTGCAGCCGCAGTCACAATGTGGCCCGGGTCCGTCGCGCATCGAGCAAAGGTGCTCGAAATTTCTGCCATCGATGTCGGTCAGGGAGATTCTCTGTTGGTGATTACCCCCAACGGCAAGACCCTGCTCATCGATGCCGGCGGCATTGTCGGGGCCAACGGACCCAATTCCACCGACCCCAACGCCCACGCCGCCAATTTTGATATAGGAGAAGACGTCGTCTCGCCTGTCCTCTGGTCCCGCGGTATCCGCCGCCTCGACGCAGTCGCGATCACCCACGCCCACGCCGACCACATCGGAGGCATGCCCGCGGTCCTCGCCAACTTCCGCCCGCGTGAGTTGTGGATCGGCATCAATCCCCACTCCACCCCTTACGACGCCGTACTCTCCGAGGCAAAGACCACCGGAACACGACTGATACGTCACACTGCCGGCGACATATTCACCTACGACGGCGTGCGCATCCGTGTTCTCGCGCCCGAGCCAAACTACCACCCCGCTGCGACGCCCGGAAATAACGACTCGTTGGTGTTACAAATGCGATTCGGGAGCACAACCGCCCTCCTCGAAGGGGACGCCGAATCTCCCAGCGAAGAGCGCATGGTTTCTGAAGGGGGTCTTCACTCCGACTTCCTCAAAGTCGGCCATCACGGCAGCCGAACCTCCACCACCCCTGACTTTCTCGCCGCGGTCTCTCCATCCTGGGCGGCAATCTCTGTGGGCCGGCGAAACTTCTACGGCCACCCGCGTCACGAAGTGCTCGATCAGCTCCAGGCCGCGCACATCCGCACGTACCGCACCGACATGCTCGGCCTCTCCACGTTTTATCTCGATGGAACTACGGTCAGCGCAGCCGTCTGGGCAGACAAATAACCTTAGACTACCGCCGCTTCAGCATCGCCTCGAGTGCGTCGCACGCTGTCACAGCCCCATCCTCCCCCCCAATCTGCGCCGCCACCGCGGCTGCCCGCACCGGATAAGCGTTGTCCGACAGCAGCTGCGACATCAGCCGCGCAGCCGCTTTCGCGGTGTACTTTTGCCGCCCCAACACCTCGGCCACCCCCAGCCGCCGCACCCGTCGTGCGTTGTCCGGCTGATCGTGGCTGTAGGGCATCACCAGCATCGGCCGCCCCGCGCGCAGCGCCTGCGCCGTAGTCCCAATGCCCGCCTGATGGATGATCACGGACGCGCGCGGGAAAATCTGTGAGTAAGGCGCGTAACGAGTCACGCAAATCGTATCCGGCAGTTTGCGCTTCGGCAGATTCCGATCGTCGGCGCCAATCAGCAACACAGCACGCTGCCCCAGAAGTTCCGCCGCTTCCGCGCTCTGTTCGTAGAAGTCGCCGGCGTGCATCACCGCTGCCGATCCCAGCGTGAACACCAGCGGTGGTGGTCCCGATTCAAGAAACGAGGCAAGCTCGGCCGGCAGTCGTCCCTCGTCGCCGGCCCCATCGTAAAACGCGAATCCCGTCATCCTGACCGCGTGCGGCCAGTCGGGCTGCGGCGCGCCCATCACCGATGAATACAGCGCAAGCACCAGGCTCTCGGAGTGCTTGGCTTCAAAGATTGGATCTTTACCCGGGGCCAGCCCCAGCTCCCGCCGCAACGCGTACACAGGCTCCGGCCATTTACGGGTAACGAAACGCGCCACCCGCGCCACTACATGTCCAAACGCAGGCACCATCTCCTGCACCCTAGCCAGCGTTGGATAAGGCGGCAGCACCGGCGGATCGTATGCGGAAAAAAAGGAAAACGGCGCCAGCACATACGAGGCCCACGGAACCCCGGTCTTCTCGGCCACCATCGGACCCGCATAGGCCAGTTCCCCGGTAACCAGCAGGTCTGCGCCGCCGTCCGCCTCCACAGCGGCCAGCAAATCGTCATAGCTCTCGCGCAGAGCAGGGAAGAGAAATTTGCGCAGGCCCGTTTCCGTGCCACGCTTGATGTCGTAAATCATCGCGATCAGCCGCGTGTCGTTCGGATTCTGATCGGGCCGCACCCGCGCAAACCCAATTCCCAGCGGCTCGATCTTTGGGCGAAACATCTCCGGCACCGCAAGGACGGGCCGGTGACCACGCCGTTTGAGCTCCAGAGACAGAGCGATGAGCGGGTTCACATCGCCAAATGTGCCAAACGTCGAAAAGACGATTCTCATCGCGCTTTCAGGTTTCTTTCGAGAGTCTTGTTCAGAATTCCGCTCAGTAGCTCGCCTCAAAAGCGCGGAACCGCCGCTCCAGCTCCCACTCCTGCTGTGCCTTCTCGCTGGAATGCACGAGTGCAGCGCATGTACCAGCCGGTTTCTCCGCACCCATCTGCCCGCGGCACTCGGGGACCGGCGTTTCCAGTCTCTCCGGTGTCACTCGCTCCCAAAGACTGGCTCCCGGCAGAAAGCTGTGCTCCACCGAAGTCCTGACCATCAGCTTCAGATCGCGATAGCTTAACGGATAAGTATCAGCCGCACGCACATATTCGTGGGTCAGGTCGATCCGCGAGACTCCCTCGTCGTCCGTCGACAGCGCCACCGGTACGCCAGACTTCCGGTACAGCATAAAAGGATGCTCGTTTCCCTTCACATTCAGGATCACATCGTTACTCGTCAGATTCACTTCGACCATCGTGTGCCGCTCCGCCATCTCCTTCATCAGCTCCCACGGGCGATCCTCGTACATCACATCCACGCCGTGCCCAATCCGCTCTGCGTGTCCCTGTTCCACCGCCATGCGGATGTGAAACTTCAGCCCATCCGGCGGGACCATGCCCTCGCTCAGCTCACCGGCATGCAGCGTGATGTGCACCTTCGGATAACGCCCGTGCAGATAATCCAGCATGTGCATCTGCAGCGCGTAGTCCCGCATGGAAATATACCCGTCCTCGGGCATGACAAAGTTAATTCCCACTACATCGGGATCGGCGGAACCAACCTCGAAGCCCAGCACGGTTTGTGCAAATACATTCTGCGGAGGGAGCCCCCGCAGAACCTGATACAAAAACCGCACTGTCACGCTGCATCCTGGTTTGGCCTTGGGCTCGTCGCAATGCTCAATCGCGGCGCGGCTTCTCAGCGCAGCCGCAAACTCCGCCTTCGCGCTTTCCACATTGGTTCGAAACCCGTCGTCAGCCAGCAGTTTGTCCGTCAGCTGGACCAGATCATCGCTCCATCCCAGCCTGTCCGCCGCGCCTGCGGCGCCTGCGAACGAAGGCGTCTGCATCAGCTCAAGATACTGCTCGTTCTGCGCCGCCGCCCTCGTCGCGACCTCGTCGACCCATTCTCCCGCGAACCGCTTGTTGTCGCCGAACCGGCCAAAAGTACCGAAAAAGTGATCGTGTCCCGACTCCCCCGTCACAGGCACAAAAGTCCGCATCGAGAATGCGTCGATCAGCTCGTCGTAAAGGTGCTGGTCCGCTGGCGCGTCTTTAGCTGCCCCTTCGCCCGCCGGACACTGCGGCGCATGGCTCTTCGGGTCCATCCGCAGCGCCGCTGCGTTCACGCAAATCCCGTCCTCCCCGGCCTCGCGGATGAACGTCTCGGCATACACCGCGCCACCAAGGTGGCTGTGCAGATCGGCCCCCTTGGGCATGCGGTAAAGAAATGCGCGCAGCGCCAACGGACCTTGCTTCCGGGCTTCTTCGAATGCGCGAGCAGTCCGCGTCTCAGCAGGTGCAACGGCCTGGGCAGTCAGCCGAGCCGCGCAGCAGAGCACAACACAAACAGTCAGAACTGGAAGTACAACACGCGCACGGCGGGTCTGGAACATTGTCTTTCATTTTCCTCGGACAGCGATGAATCACAAGTTAGAATACGTCGCCGTATAGTTGTTCGTCATGGCCGGGAGGGCGATAAAGTAAAGTACGCTCGAATTAGAGGGGGTCGTTGGAAGAGGACGGGAGGCCCAGCGCGCGAGCGAATTACTTCGTGGCCGGCGGCGTTGGGATTGCGGCGGGAACCGCGGCGAGGTAGGCCGCGCCGGGAGCCGGGAGCGGGTGCTCGGTAAAGAATTTGTAACAGCCGTCGTTCACTTCGTCGTAGACGTTGCCGTAGCTGCCGGGGCTGTTGGGAATAATCTTGAGATCGAAGGGAAAGCCGGCCTTGGTGAAGGCATCGTGCTCGAGGGCGAGGACGCGGAGGGGGTGGTCGGCATCGTTGTCGCCGACCCAGACCTCAAAGGGCTCTTTGTACTGAGCGTGCTTGAAGAGGGCGTAGTTGGAGGTGTCGATAATGGAGGCGCGGGCGCAGGTGGCGGCCCAGTTCTGGGAGTCGACGATGCCGATCTCAATGCCGTAGATGCCGCCGGAATCATCGCCGAAAAGGTAGACGCGGGTGGGATCGATGGGGTGCTTTTGGGCAACATCGAGGAGGATGGCATGGAGGTACTCGGGGCCATCGACGGTGGAATCCCACATGGTGTTGACCATGGATTCGGGGGCGACGACGATGAAGCCCTCATGAGAAGCGAAGTTGTGCCAGAGACCCATTACGTCGCTGGCCCAGCCGCCCTGGGAGTGGAGGAGCATGACGAGGGGGAGGGGCTTGGCGGGATCGGGGGCGGTGGGAATCTGGACGCTATAGGTGCGCTGCTTGCCTTTGAAGGTGAAATTGACGTGGTCGACTTTGTCTTTTGGCTTGGCGGATGCGGGAAGAACGGCGAGAAGTGAAACAAGCAGGGCGAGAGCGAACGTCGGGCGTTTCATTTTTTCCTGACTCCAGGTGGCGGCTTAGTGACTCGAACGCCATATTAGAACTCGTCTCACCGGAACGCAACGGTTTTGGCGGGTCGTATAAGCACCGGTTTCGATGGCAGCTCTCACGCGCCGCATTTCAGTGACATGAGGTTGAAAAGGGTGCACAGGCCCAGAGGAATGGTTTTGGGGTACGGCTGGCGGGACTGCAAGTACAATCCAGACGAGGGCTAAGGCTGGAATGGTGAGTTTTTTCGGCAGGAAGCGGGACGATGAGGGGCGAAGGCCGACGCTGCTGACGGGACCGCGGATACCGCGGCATTCGAGTGGGTGGGAGGCGCTCCTGAAGCATCTGCGTGCGGAGAACGGGTTGCGGGTGCTGGACATTGGACCGACGTCGCCGCAGAACATCAATTTTCTGACCGAAATGGGGCACAGCGTTTACATGGCGGACGTGGTGCACGACGCGCTGCAGGGTGGGTATGTGATGCCGCCGGAGGACGAAGGCGAGGAGCCGGGGTTCAACGTGGAGGGGTTCTTCGAGCAGAACCTGAATTTTCACGGGCGGCAGTTCGATGTGGTGCTGCTGTGGGCCACGCTGGATTACATACCTGAGGGGCTGATCCCGGCGCTGGTGGGGCGACTGAAGGACGCAACGCTGAAGGACGGCAAGGTGTTGGCGATTTTTCACACGAAGCCGACGGGGCCGTATACGGCGTACTGCCGGTATCACCTGACGGGGACGTTGGAGATCGAGATGCAGGAGTCGGAGCCTTACCAGGTGCAGCGGGTGTATACGAACCGGAAGATCGAGCAGTATTTCAAGGGGTGGTCGGGGATTAAGTTTTTCCTGGCCAAGGATAATTTGTACGAGGTAATTGTGACCCGGTGATAACAGGCGGCAGATTTCTGGCGCGTGACCTGGGATTGGCGCTGTAGATACGATGCGGTGCGCCACCTCTGCCCGATGGGCTTAGCGATGGCGCACTCGATCGGAGACTGTCTCAGCGCACCAGAGCGGGGGTGCCTACAGCTGCATGCCGGATCACGGATGCTACCGCCTCCGGATGAGAGACATAAATGGCATGGCTGCCCGGAGCTTCCACCACCTCAGCGCCCGCCCGGGCGGCCATGGCTCTCTGGGCGTCGGGTGGAATCATTTTGTCGTCCTTTGCGACGAGATACCAGGTGGGCTTTGAGCGCCACGCCGGTTCACTCACGACTCCCTGGAGTGCTTCCACAGCCCAGGGGACCTGCGAATCGGCCATGAACGAAGCCAGGCTCGGCTGAACATCGGCGGCGAAAGAGGCGGGAAACTTACCCCGGTCCAGAAACAGGTAGCCGTCGACTGGCGCCAGGATCGGCGGCACAGGTGCCCCGGGCACCGGATTTGCGAGCAGGGACGAGACCGATTCACCCTTGTCCAGAGCAAAGGCTGTGACATAAACCAGTGAGGTAACCTTCGGATCGTTGCCTGCCTCGGTTATGACGGCGCCGCCATAAGAGTGACCAACAAGAGTCACGTCCCCGTTGGCCGCTGAGATGGCGCGTTTCGTTACAGCAACGTCGTCGGGAAGCGAGTTGGTCGGGTTTTGGACGACGATCACCTCGAATCCATCCTTTTTGAGAATTTGATAGACGGGCTCCCAGCCAGAGCCATCTACGAAGCCGCCGTGCACGAGAACAATCGAATTGGGATTGGACATTCTTTCTCCTTTTATTTGTGGAATCTGAGTACCGGCGGCGCGCCATTACGGCCGGATTACCTTTAGGGTAGGAGCGTTGTCATCGGACAACCACCCTCAGAACAACAGATATCGTCCTGCATTTTTCTCCAGTTGCGCCACGGGGCTGCGATGATTCCAACCATTGAACGGGGGGGTGATAACCGAGCATTGGGTCGGCCAGAGCCAATGCCATAGAAGTAAAATCGAATTGCGGAAGACCCGTCCAGTCCCCTAAACGGCGACGGTAAAGCTCTCTTCCGTCCGAGTAACAGCCCGATACAGCGTATCCCGTTCGACAGGAACCCGCCCCGCTGCTGTGATCAGCCGCATCAGCTCATCCCTCCGCATCCCCTGCGGAGTCGTGGCGCCGGCATCGTGGTAAATCTTCTCCTCGATCACCGTGCCGTCAATGTCATCCGCGCCAAAACGCAGCGCGATCTGCGCAATCTTCGCCGTCATCATCTGCCAATACGCCTTGATGTGCGGGAAATTATCCAGCAGCAATCGCCCCACGGCGATCTGCCGAATATCCGTCAGCCCAGTCGTCTTCGACAAATGTCCCAGCGCCGTGTTCTCCGGATGAAACGCCAGCGGAATAAATGTCTGGAACCCGCCCGTTTCATCCTGCAGAGCCCGCAGCTTCAACAGATGATCGACGCGGTCTTCGTCGTTTTCTATGTGCCCATACAGCATCGTCGCGTTCGACTTGAGGCCGAGATTGTGCGCCGCCCGCGCCGTCTCCAGCCACTCATCGCCATCGATCTTGTGATCGCAGATGATGTGCCGCACCCGATCCGCAAAAATCTCGGCGCCGCCGCCGGGCAGGGAATCAACCCCCGCATCCTTCAGCTTCACCAACGTCTGCGGAATCGTCAGCCTCGCCCGCTTCGCCAGGAAGGCGACTTCGACCATGGTGAACGCCTTGATGTGCACCAGCGGAAACCGCTCCTTCAGCCCGCTCACCAGGTCCAGAAAATATTCGAACGGCAAATCTGGATGCAGCCCGCCAACGATGTGAAACTCCGTCACCGCCTCGCTATAACCCGACGCGGCCGTCTCCCACGCCTGCTCCAGCGCCATGGTGTATGAGCCTGCCGCGCCCTTCGTCCGGCCAAACGCGCACAGCCGGCACGCCGCCACACAAACGTTGGTCGGATTAATGTGGCGATTGACGTTGAAGTACGTCACATCTCCGTGCATCCGCTCCCGCACCAGGTTCGCCAGCCATCCGACTGCCAGCACATCGCTCGAGTGATAAAGCGCCAGGCCTTCGTCAAAACTGAGCCGCTCGCCGGCCTCAACTTTCGCGGCAATCGGAAGCAGGCTCGGATCGTCGGTCTGGAAGGCGTGCGGAGTCATTCTCTTTCCATGATAATTCATGTGGTTCGCCAGCCCATCCGCCGTCTGTTTTGGGCCCTGCGTCTCCAGTCTCGTCAGATCCTCCGAGTGATACCATGCCTCCAGAACGCTGAACCACGAACCGCCCCTGGAACCTCCGCTTGCGGCAACGAAAAACATTGCTGACTTTTCTGCTCTTGTGTTCCTTGTTGCCTGGCGCCGCCATGGCGCAGACACAGAAGCAAACCGCATTCCCGTCCGTCAGCTCATTCAACCTCGACAAGCAGAAGGTCGCGCTGCCCGGGGAACTCGAAGGCCAGAGCAATTTATTGCTCATCTCTTTCAAGCCGGAACAGCAGAGCGACATCAATTCCTGGTTGCCGGCGGCCCAGGCGCTCCAGCACACAAATTTCCAGTTTCGCTACTACGAGATTCCCGTTGCTGAGCGAGAGAACGCAATCTTCCGCTGGTGGGAAACCTCCTCGATGCGCAGCGATCAGACCGATCCCGCGACGTGGCACTGGACCATCCCGCTCTGGGTCGATCGCCACAAATTCATGGCCGACCTCAGCATCCCCAGCGACAAGCAGGTGGTCGCGCTTCTCATCGACCGTCAGGGTCGCATCCTGTGGCGATCCTCAGGCCAGATGACTCCCGATAAGCGCGCAAGCCTGATGACTGCGGCTGGCAGCCACTAGAAGTGGATAATCATGCGCGATCGGCCGCTAGCCCTGATGAGCCCTGAGTCGCAGCTGCCTGTAAGCTTTCCTCACCGCTTCTTTCCCTTTGAAGTCAGCTCCTTGCGCCCAGCGATCAGCTTTTTCTTCGCCGCGGGATTCATCGCCAGGAACGCTTTCGTTTTCGCCGGCAGCTTGTCATAGACCAATCCCCGAGCCGCACGCAACAACTGCTTCAATTCCGCCGCTGGCAGCGTATTCCACCGCTCCACCGCCACCCAGTGCGCACGCGCAAAATAAGGAGCAGGGAAGACCCCCTCAATCTCCACCAATTCCGCAAACCGCTCCGGCCCTGCCGCGAAGGACAAAACAGCCCCATGGTCAGGTTCAAGGCTCACCAGCGCGAACATCTTCCCGCCGATCGCCTTGTCACCGACCCAGTACACCAGGTTGTCGCCCCACTGCATCGTCTCGCAAACGTCAGTCAGCGAAAGCAGGAACGTGCGCAGGCTCTCAGCATCCATGCCGTTAATTTACTGCCTCTACAACCCGCTCAACCTTGGTAAAGCAAAATGAGATGAGCCAGACATCTCTCCGCTCTCGCCGCAATCAAATGCACGGCAATTGTCTACTCGGCCTCCGCCAGATAAACCCCAAACCATCCCCGGCTATCCATCCAGTTCCGCCGCACCGCGAAACCCGACCGCCCCATAAGTTTTCCAGCGGTCTCCGGCGTGAATTTGTAACTGTTTTCGGTATGAATTGTTTCGCCCCGGCGGAATCCCACCGTCAGTTCGAGGGATGGGATCGCGACCTCCTGCGAAACCAGACTTTCAAGGTGCATTTCGATTCGCGCCTCGCGATCGTTCCACAAAACGCGATGTCGAAACAGGCGCGGGCGAAAATCCGCCCCCAGCTCCCGTTGAATCCGCGTGAGCACGTTCCGATTGAACTCCGCCGTCACTCCCGCTCCGTCGTTGTACGCCCGCAACAGCGTCGCCCGATCCTTAATATGATCGACACCCAGCAACAGCAGGTCGCCGGGCGCAAGCTGGCCGCGCACATTTCTCAACAAAACCGCTGCCTCGTCCGGTTCGAAGTTACCGATGCTCGACCCGATGTAAAGCACCATCCGGCGGCATGCAGGTGCAGGAATCTCATCGAGTTCCGTTGTGTAGTCCGCGACAATCGGCCGTACTGCAACCTGGGGAAAATCCTCGCCAATGCGGGTGCGAGCTTCTTCGAGCGCCGAAACAGAAATGTCGATTGGGTAATAGCTGACGCGCCCCTGGCGGAGAACAGCCGCGGCCAGCAGCACGCCCGTCTTCGCCGCGGTGCCGGCTCCCAGCTCGATCATGGCCAGACGGTCGTTGCCCGCCGCCGCAAGAATGTCATCGGCGTATTGCGCGAAGATCTCCCGCTCTGTGCGGGTCAGGTAATACTCCGGCAGTTCTGTAATAGCTTCGAATAGCTCCGAGCCCCGCCGATCGTAAAAAAGCCAGGGAGAAAGTTTCTTGGGCAGCGCGGTCAGCCCGCGATAGACTTCGGCGCCCACCGGCGTTGAAACCGCCTCGGGCAAACAGGGAAAGGATGAGATTGCGTGCATGGGGAACTGCGCCTCCGGTCAGTTGGCAGCCAGGCGAACGCCGGAGAACTGCCAGCGCGTCGAGGCCGGAAAGAAGTTGCGATAGGTGGCGCGGATGTGGGAGGCGGGGGTGGCTACCGAACCGCCGCGCAGCACCATCTGGTTGCACATGAACTTGCCGTTATATTCGCCGAGCGCGCCTGGGAGCGGGTGGAAGCCCGGGTAAGGCAGATAAGCGCTGCGGGTCCACTCCCAAACGTCGCCATAAAGCTGGCCCACAGAGCCGTGCACTGAGGACTCGTTCTCAACAGAAACCTGCTGCAACTGTGATGCACTCCCGCCAGCGTGCGGATGGAACGTCTCCGCCTCCATCAGATTTCCAGCGATCGGTGCCCCGGCAGCAGCGACTTCCCACTCCGCTTCGGTGGGCAGGCGATTGCCGGACCAGCGGGCATACGCATCGGCCTCAAAGTAGCCGATGTGGCACACCGGTGTTGCCAGCAGATCGTCCAGCGCGACCAAGCCACTCATGGTGAAAACATTCCACCCTCCCTTCCCGGCGCGCCGCCAGTAGAGCGGAGCCTCCCAGCGTTCCGTCTGGACTGTATTCCAGCCTTCCGCAAGCCAAAGCTCAGAACGCTTGTATCCGCCTTCTTCGATGAAGCGCAGATACTCCGCGCAGCTCACTGGACGCGATGCCAGGCGAAATGGCTCCAGATAAACCTTGTGCCGCGGGGTTTCGTTGTCGAAACAAAAGTCTCTGCCGCTGTGACCAATTTCAAACAGGCCACCGGAGAAATCGGCCCAGCGAAGAGGCGATTCCCCAGCTGGCTCATGAGAACCCGACGCATAGACCGGATGCAGCGGATTATTCCAGAAGGCATTCTTGATGTCCGTCAGTAACAGCTCCTGGTGCTGCTGCTCATGATTCAGCCCAAGAACGATGCGTGTTTGCGCTTCTTCCGGAATCTCGCCCGAGGCAAAATCCTCCATCGCAGCATCCACGTGATGCCGATAGGCAATGATCTCCTCCGCCGTCGGCCGCGAAAACGACGCCCGCAGCTTCTTCTCCGGCTGCGCAGAGACCGCGTTGTAGTAGCTGTTGAAGAGCCAGATGAAATCGGGATGAAAAGGGCGATAGCCTGGCCGAAACTCGCGCAACACAAAAGTCTCAAAGAACCAGGTGGTGTGGGCCAGGTGCCACTTGGCAGGGCTCGCATCGGGCGAGGACTGCACCATCATGTCTTCGGGAGTGAGCGGGGCGCAGAGCGCAAGGCTCCGGCCCCGCACGCGACAGAATTCCTCTGCGAGTACTGCTGGTGTGAGTACGCTCATTGGCCCGTCCTTTGTTGATCCTTTCCCAGGGGGAGAGAGGCGGCGGGTGTGGGGTTGCCCGTCAGAGTACCACTCCCATAAAGGAGACGCACATACGATGCGCGAACTTTTGCGAACGTTTCATTTTCGGCGCGACTTGACGGCCCGAGGCCTGCTTAGCGTGCGTCGGCCCTCGTCCGAAATACTTTTTACCGGGATGTACGTCTAAGTCGCCAGCTTCGTCCCACTCTCCCCAGCGCCGGAACGCGTCTTTCCGGCCCAGGACGCGTCTATTCGGGCATAATCAGAACGGCCCGCAATCCCCCACCGCACTTCGGCAAGGGGCCAATTCTGAAGGGTACGCGAATGAGATTTCTCCGGTCCCGTCTTACAGCGTTTGCTCTATGCGCCTGCCTGCCAGTGCTGTGCGCAGCGCCCTCTTTTGCTGCCCAGGATCAGCCCCAGCCTCAGCAGCGGGGCGGCCGTGGCGGAGGGATGGGCATGGGCGGCATGATGATGGGCGGCAACAACGCCCACGGCAAAGTCACCGCCGTCTCCGGTACCGAGATCACCATCAAGGACGAGCAGAACCAGGTTTATAAAGTAGAAACCGGACCGAACACGCATATCCGGAAGGATCGCGAAGAAGCGAAAATCTCCGACATCCACATCGGCGACACCATCGTCGCCGGAGGAAACCTCGACGAGCAGGCTAAGTCCGTCGGCGCCATGTTCGTCATGGTGCTTACCCCCGAGCAGGCCGCGCAGATGGAGAAGATGCGGGCCGACTTCGGCAAGACCTGGACCGCTGGCAAGATCACCGCGATTAAGGATCTGACCGTGACCATCGAGCGCCCAGATAAAGTCACGCAGACTATAGCCGTCGACGAGAACACCACGTTCCACAAAGGAGCGCGTGGAAACGCCACGGACATCACTTTCCCCGATATCAAAGTCGGCGACATGCTGCGGGCCGATGGCGCGGTGAAAGACGGCTCTTTCCTCGCGACCAACGTCGTTGTCATGGAACCGCGGCAGCCTGGCCAGGGCGAGCATGGTCAGGGACGCTTCGGCAATGGTCCCGGTGGCCCCGGCTCTCCTTCAGGATCTCAGATCAAGCAGCAGCCTCAGCCCGAAGGCACACCCACAGGATCCACGCCCCCGCAGCAGCCCAACGCCCAACAAAACTAACCCATGACGCTACTCGCGCGCTTGCCCGCTCTTGCTGTCTCCCTGCTCCTGTCGGGATCGCTCGCGATCGCACAAACAGCCCCGCCCGTTCGGCAGCCTGCGCCGCAATCAGCGCCACCACAGCAAACCGAATCACCCGCCAGGACTCCCGCTCCTGAGGCCCAGCAAGGAACCGCCCCCGCCAGCTCCTCGCCAGCGCCAGCCCAAACCGGCGGCACCATCCACGGGAGCGTGAAGGATGGCAATATCCCGCTCCCCGGCGTCAGCGTGACCGCGAGCAATTCGCTCACCGGAAAAAAATACAGCACCACAACGGATGTCACCGGCAGCTACACGCTTGTGATCCCGCAAAATGGCCGCTACGTCCTCAAGACCGAGCTGGCCGCCTTTGCCCCGGTCACAAAAGAAGCGGTCCTCAATGCCGACACGCACGACCAGATCGCCGACTTCTCCATCATGCTTGCCTCGCGCGCCGAACAGCAGGAGCAGCAGACCAATCTTGCCGGTGCGGCGCGCCAACTGCTGGGTGGTGGCGCACAGAGCCTCAACCTGCTGGGAGCAGCGTCCGACCTCATCCAGGCCGGAGCCGGCGGCGAACAATCTGGTGCGGCTCTGCCATCGATGGCCGGCAATTCCGACTTTTCTTCGGGAGAATCGGTTGCCGTCAACGGCCAAACCGGCACCACGAATCCCTTTGCCGGCGTCGACTTCGGACGCATGCAGGATACCGCCGAACTGAACCAGTCCCTGAGCGGCAATGGCCAGGGTGGGCAAGGAGGCCCCGGCGGTGGCGGTCCGGGCGGAGGCTTCGGCGGTGGTGGTGGTTTCGGCGGCGGAGGCGGCCGCGGTGGTGGAGGCGGAATGCGGGGCAACTTCCGGAACTTCAAACCCAACCAGCCGCACGGGGCCATCTTCTGGAATGGCGGCAACGGCGCGCTCAATGCCGAGGACTTCGCACTGCGCGGTCAGGCCATTTCGCAACCAGCGTATTCGTCGAACCGCTTCGGCCTCACCTTCCTCTCGGCGCCCTATATTCCGAAAATCCTCACCAACGACAAAAACGATTTTCTTTTCTTTACGCTCTCGGGCACGCGCTCCTCTTCGCCGTTTGATGAATACGGAACGGTTCCGACCATCTCGGAGCGGAGCGGCGACTTCACCGGCCTCACCACACCCGGCGGGGCCAAAATCACCATTTACGATCCCAGCACCGGGCTGCCGTATGGCCCATGCACAACCGGACCCGACGCCGGCAGTCCCAGCTCGCAATGCATCCCGGCCAACGAGATCCAGCCGCAGGCGACCGCGCTATTGAACTACGAGCCGCTCCCCAATCTGCCCGGTCAGAACGAAAATTACCAGCGCCTTACTTCAGCGACGACCAACAGCACCCAGGCCGGCGTCCGCTACAACCATAGTTTTGGCAAGAACGCCGGCGGCGCCAATGGCATCGCGCGCATGGCGCGGCAGTTTCTCGGCCAGGGCAACCCGGGCATCACGCAAAGCATGAGTGCGAATTTCAATTACAGCCACTCGGCTTCCGACAGCCTGAATCTCTTTCCTGACCTCGGCGGCAAGAATCAGACTCACCAATACTCGCTGCAACTGGGGTATTCGATTGGCAAGGGAAGGCTGACCAGTAACCTTACGGGGAGCTGGAACCAGACCCACACCCAGATAAGTAACTACTTCAGTTACATAAACGACATTGCGCCGCAGCTGGGCCTGGCGGGGCTGCCCAATTCACCGCCGCTGTGGGGTCTGCCCAGCGTTACGCTGAACCAGTTCAGCGGCCTGAGCGAACAGCAGCCCAGCTTTCAGCTCGCGGAAACCGTCGGCCTCGGCGAGCAAATCGCCTGGGTTCATGGCAAGCACAACCTCCGCTTCGGCGCCGATCTGCGCCGCGTCTTCGACGACATGATCGGCAACACCAACTCAACCGGAACCTACGTGTTTACCGGGCTCTTCACCCAGCAGCCCGGTTCGAGCGGAACCAGCGGCACGGGCAACACAGGCGTGAACGGCCTTGCGCAAAGCGGCTCCTCGCTTGCCGACCTGCTGCTGGGCTTGCCACAGGAGACGACCCTGCAGGCTGCCTATCAGGAGGCCCATCTTCGACAGAACGAGATGGACGGCTACGCGCAGGATGACTGGCGTGCCACCAAAAGCCTCACCTTCCTCTTCGGATTGCGCTACGACTACTACTCGCCGTATTCCGAGAGGAACGACCGCCTTGCCACGCTCGACACGGGCGACGATTTCGCATCCGTCGCGACTGTTACCTCGAACAGCGTAGGTCCCTTCACCGGCAAGTATCCGCGCGACCTCATCTATCCCGAGAAGAACAATTTTTCGCCGCGCATCGGATTCGCTTCTCATCCATTCAAGGACACGGTCGTCCGTGGCGGTTACGGGATCAACTACACCGTCGGCCAGTATGTGAAGTTCGTGCAGAACTTCGCCTTCGAGCCGCCCTTTGCCGATGTGCAGAGCAACGTCATCAGCACCGCCGGGACTGGCGCCAGCGTGTTCGGATGTTCACCCTTCTGTCTCGCCGACGGATTTCCGGCGCCCCAGACCGAAGGCAATTACTCAGTTAACAAGAACTATCGTCTGCCTTATGTACAGGTGTGGAACCTGAATTTGCAGCGGACGCTTCCCTGGAACGTCTTGCTCAACTTCGGGTACAACGGCTCCAAGGGCACACGGCTCGATATTATCGACGCGCCGGGGCGCAACGCGACCACCTCGCTGAGCGGGGTGTTTTATGACTACGAGGATTCGGTGGCGTTTTCGAATTACAACGCGCTCACCTTCAGCGCGCGGAAGCGGATGAGCGGCGGCATCTCTCTGCAGGCCACTTACACGTATTCGCATTCGATCGACGACGCGTCGACCATCGGCGGTAACGGCGGCACAAGCACCAGCATTGCTCAGAACTGGCAGGACATCCTCGCGGAAGAATCGAACTCCAGCTTCGACGTGCGGCATCGGGTCAGCGGAAGTTTCGTTTATGAGTTGCCTTTCGGACCCGACACCCATCTGCTGACCACAGGCTGGATGGGCCACGCGCTGGCCAATATGAATTTCTCCGGGAGCTATTCGATCGCAACCGGCAATCCTCTCACCCCGCATTACGAGGCCAGTGTCGAAGACGTTCTCGCGCGGCACCACGAATTCACTGCGTCCCGACCGCGTCCCTGGAGTTTCGCTCGCCGCCGGAGGCGGGTCGCTGAACAACTGGTTCAACAAGGACGCATTTACGCCCCCAGACGGCGTCTATGGAACCGCCTCGCGCCTCAGCATCCCCGGCCCGGGCACGCTCTCCGTCGATATGTCCGCCTCGAAGAGCCTTCGTTTCGGCGATACCAAAACCTTCGAGATGCGCGCCACTGCCGACAACGTCTTCAATACGGTGCAGTACTCCGGCGTCGACTCGACCCTCGGCTCCGGCACCTATGGTGAAGTCATCTCAACCGCCGGGATGCGGTCTTTTACGTTCATGGGCCGCTATAGGTTTTAGGCGAAACATATGAGAAGCCGCCACTCTGCAACGATCGCCGTCATCGCAGGCCTAGCCCTGCTGCCATCCGCCCGGCCACAGGATCAAACCCAGCAACCTCCCAACACCACCAGCTCCACCTTCACCCTAAAAGTCAACAGCGACCTCGTCCTCACCAACGTCGTCGTCCGCGACAAAAAAACCGGCGAAGTTGTGAAGGGTCTGACCGAAAAAGATTTCACCATCACCGAAGACGGCAAGCCGCAGCACATCGCGAGCTTCGATTTTGAAAGCGTTGACCAGGCCGCGGCACTCAACGAAGCCACCATCAACGCCTCCGCGCCCAACGGCGTCTTCGGCGCAAAGTCCGGCACCGCCACTCAGGAGGAACTGCGTAACCACCGGCTGATCGTTATGTTTTTCGACATTACCTCGATGCAGCCCGACGACCTGGATCGCGCTCAGGACGCGGCCCGCAACTACATCAACAAACAAATGCACCCCGCCGACCTTGTCGCCGTCGTTTCACTCGATGCAACCCTCTCGCTCGATCAGGACTTCACCGCGAGTAAAGACCTGCTGCTCAAAGCCATCAACGCCTACAGCGGCCCGCAGGGCGCTGGCTACGCGCTCGGCTCCACCAGCACCAGTAATCAGGTTGAAGACGCCAGCTCCTTCACCCCCGACGAGTCCGAATACAACGACATCAACACCGACCGCGAACTCTTCGCTATCGAAGACATCTCAAAATCCCTCGCCTACCTCAACGAGAAAAAGTCCCTGCTCTATTTCTCAGGCGGAATCCAGCGCGACGGCATCGAAAACCAGGCGTCCCTGCACGCGGCCATCAACTCCGCCGTGCGCGCGAACGTATCGATTTACAGTGTGGACGCGCGCGGCCTCCAGGCCATCTCGCCCCTCGGCGACGCCACCACCGGCAACCTCCGAGGCGCAAATTCTTTCAACGGCGCAGCCCTGCAGAATAACCTCGACTCCAATTTCAACACCCAGGAAGTCATGGCCACGCTCTCGTCCGACACCGGCGGCAAAGCCTTCTTCGACTCGAACGACTTCTCCCCGGCCTTCGATCGCATCCAGCGCGACACCTCCGCCTACTACGTCATCGGGTACCACTCCACCGACCTGCGCCGGGACGGCCGCTATCGCCGGCTGACGATCAAGATCGATCGCGGTGATGTGAAGCTTGAGTACCGTCCGGGCTATTACGCTCCCGCCGATTACCAGCACGCCACCAAAGACGAGCGCGAGCGTCAGCTCGAAGAAGAGCTGGCCAGCGACCTGCCCGCGACCGATATGGCCGTCTATCTCCAGGCGCTCTATTTCCGCACCGGCGACAACCGCTTTTTCGTGCCCATGTCCCTCGTCGTCCCCGGCTCGCAGATCCCGTTTGTGAAGGGCGGCGACCGCGACAAAGCCACGCTCGACATCATCGGCCAGGTCCGCGACACCTCTGGTCACGATATCGGCGACATCCGCGATACCGTCAAGCTCGCTATCGATCAGTCCCAACAGGTCCAGCAGAAAAACGTGCAATACACCACCGGTTTCAGCCTTCCCGTGGGCAAGTATCACGTGAAGTTTGTTGTGCGCGAAAACGTGACCGGCCGCATGGGTTCGTTTGAAACCGACCTCACCGTCCCTGATCTGAAGAAGGTTCCCCTCAAGATGAGCTCCGTCGTCCTTGCAAGCCAGCGCATGCCCGCCGGCAAAAAGCAGGACAGCCCGCTGGTCCGCGACGGCCAGCAGCTGGTCCCGAACCTGCCCCACGTCTTTCGCCAGGATCAGCACATGTATTTGCTCTATGAGGTCTACGATCCGGCACATGCAACCGCGGCGGCCGCGGCCGCCAGTGCAGCCGCGCCGGCAAAGAACGACAAGCCCGACAAGAACGCCCCGCAGCCAGTCCGCGTGATGACCAGCATCGAGTTTCTTTCCGGCTCAGCAAAGGCCTTCGAAACGCCACTCGTACAGGCCACGGAGCTCAACGTTCCCACGCGCGACGCCGTCGCGTTCCAATTCGACGTGCCGCTCGACAGCCTGAAACCCGGCACCTACATCTGCCAGATCAACGTCATCGACGACGCGGGCGGCACCTTTACCTTCCCGCGCACCGCCGTGCTCATCCGCGCCGCTCCGTCTGCGACGCCGCCAGCCACGCCCTCGGCCGGTGGCGCCGGCGGGCAGGGGAACTGACCGGGCCCGCTGCGCAATCCTCATAGAATAGAGACGGCCGCGGAGTGCGCAGTCTATCCCCCGCAATCGGAAATGCCGGAGCGAAGTTTTGTCCGATCGCGGATCGCCGACAAATGAACGCTGTCCACCGTGGTACCCTCATCACCATCACGCCCGTGTCCACTACCACCCCAAAAAGCCACGCCACCTCCGGTCCCCAACGCTTTCATGCCCACGAATCGGCGCGCGCAAAAGACCTCGAAGGCCTCGCGCTCGCCACCTTCTGGCAACGTCTTCTCGGCTACACCATCGACCTCCTGCTGGCCGTCATCCTCTGGGCGCCGATCGAAATTCTGTGGCGCGTCAAGGTGCTCCACCAGCAATCAGTTCACGTTGTCTGGGATTTTCACGAGCCCGGCAACATCGCCTTCGCCCTGCTCTATTTCGGCCTCTTCAACTTCCTCGGAAACGGACGCACTCCAGGCAAATGGGTCGCGCGCACTCGTGCCGTCTCGCTCAACAGCCCTCGTCTGGGCCTCTGGCAATCCATCGAGCGGTCGCTCGGCTACGGGGCCGCAGTGCTGGAGGGCGGCCTCGGCTTCCTGCAGTTTTTCTGGAGCGCGAATCGCATGTGCGCCCAGGATCGCCTCGCAGAGACCATCGTCATCGACGAGCGCAGGCGCAGCGCGCAACTCTCCACACCCACGGTGTGACTCTCGATCCTCGGCCCTCCGCCGGTGGCCTCCAGGGGAACTGACCAGCTTCGTTCAGGAGACAATGGTGCCGACCAGGGTCCCATCGGGCAATCCCTCCTAAGCTTCTTCGAATCAGGAGCCATCAACCACTCTCCGGGGATATCCTCCAGCACGATAAAGTCGGCGGCTACCCGCCACCGCTTAGTGGCTGCTATCCTGGAAACCACCATGCCCAACACCACAGACCTATCCACCTCCCGCGTCACTGTCCTCGGAGCCGGCAAAATGGGCGGCATCCTGCTCCAGGCATTTCTCAAGCAAAAGATCCTCTCGCCCGACCGCCTCTTCGCCACCGTCGCCCACGCCGACCGTGCCCTTGCCCTCTCTTCGCAGTGGGGCATCGAGGTCTCAACCAACAATGTCGCCATCGCCGGCAAGGCCGACGTCCTGCTCATCGGTGTCAAGCCCTTCCAGGTCCCCGCGCTCATTGAAGAAATCCGCCCCGCCCTCACTTCCGACAAGCTCCTCATCTCTTTCGCCGCATCCGTCCGCACCGAGGCCATCGAGAAAACCGCCGTCGAGGAAGTCCCTGTCATCCGCGCCATGCCCAACACTCCCTCCATGCTCGGCGCGGGCATCTCCGCCCTTTGCCGCGGACGCTTCGTCCAGCCCCAGCACATGGCCCTCGCCGAAAGCCTTTTCTCCGCCGTCGGCCGCACCGTCATCGTCGATGAGAAACACATGGACGCCGTCACCGGGCTCTCGGCCAGCGGTCCCGCCTTCATCTACATCATTCTTGAATCGCTCGCCGAAGCCGGCGTCAAGGTCGGCTTGCCCCGCGATATCGCCACCCTTCTCGCCGCGCAGACCACCTTCGGCGCCGCCAAAATGGTTCTCGAAACCGGCTACCACCCCGCCCTCCTAAAGGACGCAGTCACCACGCCAGCCGGCTGCACCATCGACGGAATTCTCGAACTGGAAGAAGGCGGTTTGCGCGTCACCCTCATCAAAGCCGTCATGCGCGCTACCCAGAGGGCCAAAGAACTGGCCGCCGGTTAGTCGAATTACCAAAGATCGAACCTTTTTTCGCTACTTTATTGAGTCGTTCGCAGTCTGAAGTGAAATATAGAGTCAGTCGCAAGCTCAAAAATGACCCCAAAACGCGCGCTTTCCGCTCCCATCATCGACTCGTCGCCGGCACACTCCACTCCCTCTGCCCAGCTACGGCTCGTTCCGGCATTGCCAGCCGCGCCTCCCACGGTGATTACCCCCATCGCCGTTACCCGACGCGCCAGCCCCCTCTTCCTCGCCTCCGAGTTTCTTCTCTCCTTCATCGGAATCCCGCTCGCCCTCTTCTTTCGCCTCGCCGGCAAGCTTCCCCCCCTCCCCGTGCTCTGGGTCGTCTCGCTTTACTGCCTCGTCGTCCTGCTCCGAGACCCCACCTTCGATCGCCGCCAGCTATGGAATTCAGCCCCGCTGCGCCATCAGTTGCCTCAGGTCCTCGCGCTGTTCGCCGCCGGCGTCATCGTCGTCACCGCACTGGTTCATCAATACGCTCCCAGCCTCTTTTTGATCCTGCTGCGCACCCATCCGCGCATGTGGGCCTTCATCATGGTTGGCTATCCGCTTTTCTCCGTTTATCCCCAGGGCCTCATCTACCGCGCCTTCCTGTTTCATCGTTACCGCCCGCTTCTCCAGTCCTGCGATCCCCTCGTTCGCTCCTGGATCATGATTCTCGTCAGCGCCGCCACCTTCGCCCTCATGCACATCCTCTTTCATAACTGGATCGCCGTCGCTATGACATTCCCAGGCGGAATCATCTTCGCCCTCCGATACTGCAACACACGCTCCCTCTGCATCTCTTCCATCGAGCATGCCCTCTATGGCTGCTTCCTCTTCACGATCGGGTTAGGCCAGTTCTTCTACGTCAAGGTCATATAGAGGGTCACCTGCGGATTCCCGCCGTTCCGGTAAACACGCCGTCTCACCGACGAAATACGAATGAGGACTTTAGTGACCCAAGGGTGACGAAGGTTTCTTGCGACCCGGCTCCGCGCGCCCCACAATAGCCTGCGTGCTATTCAAATTCCGCGTCAATCTCATGGAATCCGCGGTCCAGGCCCTCGACTGCATGGCGGATCGCGCAGCCGTCCGCCGCAAGAACCCGCACGCCCCGCACCTCAAAACCGGCATCGAAGGCGAACGCGCCGCATTTTTCTGGCTCATGCGCCGCGGCTACGTCGTAGTCGCCCGCGACTGGCATTCCTCCCGCGCGCCCGGCGATCTTGACCTGATTGCGTGGAAGGGCGAGACGCTTTGCTTTGTCGAGGTGAAGACCAGGACAACACGCGCCGTCGCCCCGGCACAGATGGCCGTCGATCACCGCAAGCGCAGGGTACTGCGCAGACTGGCTCGCCATTACCTGCGCCAACTCCCGAACCGGGAAGTGCAAACGCGCTTCGACATCCTCTCGATTTATTTCGAACGCGACAAGCCGCCCGCCTTCGAGCACTACCCCGGTGCCTTCGGCTGGATCGAGGCTGAGCGCCATGCCTGACGCCTGCCCTCTGGAGAAACGTTAAGCCGCTCGACGCTCGCTCTCCCTCTTGACTGTGCCGTAAACCTTCGCCATCGGCGATGGGCGGCTGACTCGTTTCCAAAGAAAGGCAGCTAATCCAATGCCGAACCCCAGAGCCGTGGCCAGCGTCTTGACATGCGCCTCGGCCCAGAATTCCCAGCTTTTCGTCCTGGCGCGATCGTCAAAGCTGCCGTGCGCTCCGTGATCACCGGTCAACGGATGGTAGAGGTTGTCAGGGCGGTTCGGATCTCTGTGGCCGTCGTACTGTTGCGATTCGTACCCGGTACGTGCCAGGTAATGATCGGCCAGCGAGGGCGCAAGCTTATTGCCGAATATCGCCACGACCGTCGATCCGCCCACAAAGTATTCGCGGCGATGAGGGTGGTGCGCGGCGTGATAGATGGCCCGCGCCGCCACTTCCGGCTGGAAAATCGGCGGCACCGGCTGCGCTTTGCGGGGAAGCTTGCTCCGCACCCATCCGAACTGCGGCGTGTTCAGCGCCGGCATCTGCACCATCGTGGTGCGCACCCCGCTTTGGTCGTGCAGAAGTTCCGTGCGAAGAGCGGCGTAAAACCCCAGGATGGCGTGTTTCGATGCGCAATAGGCTGCCTGCAAAGGGATGCTGCGATACGCGAGCGCTGATCCAACATGCACAATCGTTCCCCGGTCCCGAGGCAGCATGTACTTCAGAGCAGCCAGCGTGCCGTAGACGTAGCCGAGGTAGGTCACCTCGGTGACCCGTCGAAATTCGTCCGCTGTCATTTCTTTGATGGGCGAAAAAACCGACGTCATAGCGTCATTGACCCAGATGTCGATCGGCCCAAGCTCGCGTTCTACCCGGCCCGCGGCCGCTTCAACCCCTGCGGCATCGGCAACATCGACCGGCAGCACCAGCGCTTTGCCGCCGAGCATCTCCACTTCACGCCGTGCAGCTTCCAGACCGTCGGTGCCGCGTGCAATCAGGCCAATAACCGCTCCATGCCGGGCAAACTCGCGCACCGTAGCACGCCCCACGCCGGCTGATGCTCCGGTAATGACAACGACTTCAGATTTCTTCATGGTTCCTCGCCTCTTCTTCCTCGCTTGATTGGATGCCTGGATGCCGCCGGATCACATGTCGTGCCGCGATATCTTTCCCAAGACTGCAGAAATGCACCTTTTCACCGCGAATTCGGCGCTGAAGCCACCGCACCGAAGAACGCGTTCGCCCCCGACCGCAGGTCGCGGCCATAACTCAGCACCACACTGGTGTGCAGAACCGTCAGGCGCGCCTCGACACCGGCATCTACGAGCCACTGATCCGCCGAAAGCCCGGTTGTCGGCGCCCCCATTTTGCCGATATCGAATAACGGTCCAGCGTGGATTGAAAACAGGCCGTTGCCGTAGATCCTCTTGTACCCGTCGGTGTTGGAAAGCGCATAGGCATCGCCAATCGGCGAGCTGCCTTTGCGCCCGTCGCGCGTAGCGATCTGCCCGCGCATCCAAAGGTCGCTGTCGTCGCGATCCATGCCCAGCACGAACAGATCGTCGAAGGGAGCAGTCCCGAAAATCCTGCCGGCGCGAAATCGTTCTGCAAGCTCGTAGTTGTCGCCCTGCATTTGCGGCAGCCAGTGCGCAAGCACCGAACCCTGGAGGTTTTCCGACAGATGGAAAGGCTTGTTCAGCGTGCGCCCGAAACCCGAACTCGCAACGCCCGTCATCGTAAAGCGGTGCTCGGGGATTTCAAGAAGACGCACGTCGAGGGTGGAGATCTCCTTCAGCCGATAGCCGGGCGCGGTGAGGGACGGCGTGAATGCCGAGCCAGAGACGACGTCGCGAAAACTGCGATGAGAAAGTTCGGCGCCTGCTGACCATTGCATGCGGCCACGGGCGAGCGAGCTAAGGGTGGCATCGATTGCCTGCCGCTCGAGGTTGAGCGATCCGAGCACCAGTGCCGTACCGGCAAAGGAGCGCCGGACCGCCCAGTTCTCATCTCGCAGGTCGGTCGAAACCTGCCAGCGCCATTGCGGCAAGTTCTGAAGCGGCGCTGCGAGCGAGAGCCATGCGCGGCGCTTCTGCGCATCCCACCGAAGCAGCGAATCAAGGTTGATCGCGGAACGGTCCATGTTGGCGTAGCTCGGATAGAGAGTCTCGTAGGGCGCCCCACCGAACGTCGAGAGCAGCGACGCGAAAATATTAGCGCCGAAGCCGTCCTGCTCCTGTGCGCGGAAGACCGCGTCGAACGTGCCCTCGGGCCGCGCATCCAGCCGGATGCTATAGCCCGGAAAGATCCCGAGGCCCTCCAGTCGCGTCTCGGTCGTCTCCAGTTGGGGCTCGCGCAGAAGCGCCGCTGGAGAGAACGCAAAGGCGCGGTCGAGCAGCAAACGATGGACGCGGAGGTGGGGATCTAAATCGAGCGCGGCGATTGAAGGCTTTTGAACCCGGTTCCAGTATTTGAGCGCGGCCTCCAAATTACCCGACAGGAAATAAACCGTGCCCAGAAAATTATCCGCGTAGGCGTCGTCAGGAACGAGACGCAGAGCGCGCAGTAACCAGTGCGCTGCATCCTGGTACCGCTTCTGTTCAAACGCAACACCGGCCAGTTCTTCCGGAAAATGCACGTCGGAAGGGCACTGGCGCGCACCGGCGAGCAGGGCGCGGCGAGCATCAGCCAAACGTCCCAGGTGCGCGAGCGCCATGCCCCGTGCAAAATTCACGCCAGCTGTGCGGGGCGAAACAGCCTCAGCGAGACCGACAACCTCCTGCCAGTCTTGTTGCGTGAAGAGATGCTGGATACGAGCGTCGCCGGGTTGCCAGCACTGCGCGTGGAGCGCACCTGTCCCCAGGGCGGCTAGGGTCAAGGCGAGGAGGACGCAGGCACGGAAGGCATTGGCACGGCCAGCAGCATCCAGTCTCCCGTAGCGCTCCAGTCTCTTTCGAATGCTGCACGCTCCTGGGACAGCAATTTGCGTTGCGCCGGGTCGTTCATCGTCACAAGTCCGCGCGACGAATCGACTCCGTCGACCACAACATAATGCAGTGCGGACTGGCCTTCAGGCCGCAATGCAACGATAAGAGGCCGGCCCTTTTGCAGCTGTCTTTCCAGATCGCTCCAGCGTCCATCGAGCGTGAAAACCTGAAATCCGTGCTGTTGGAGATAGGACTGCAGGGCAGAAGCCGGAATGCCGTGTGCCGATCGCACATAAAGCCGTCGTTGAATTGCATTGACTGCGCTGTCTGCGGAAACCGGCTGCCCCAGTTGGTGGTCCCAATACTGCATCACCATCGAGAGAGCCGCCGCCCCGCACCCCTCCCGAGGCTGCTGGACGAAGGGAACGTCGATCCAGACAGCCTGCTGTGTTTGTGCTGGAACCACCGCGCCTGCCGCGGCCAGCAACCAGATCATCGGAGCCAGTCGGCGCACGGCCTTAGTGATATACCGACACCAGAATAATCACGAGGATGACAAGAATGATCAGCAGCAGTGCGGTGGTACCCAGAACGCCAGCGGCAAAATCATGTTGCGCGTGATCCGCGCGAGCGGAGAGGTCGGCCAGCTCGGCGTCAGACAAAGTGGGTATCGCGGTCTTCACCTGCACGGGATCGATCTTTGCGTTCTTCATCACCTGCTGTGCCGCGTCGGTCGACAGGAATTCCGTAAGATTCTGAATTTGCTTCTGCCGAGTTACGGTCGACGCCTCGACCTGCTGCTGCATCTGTGCCGGACTCACCAAATGTGTGTCATCGGCCCTTGAACCCTGGCCCTGCTCCTGAGCCCGCAGTGCGGACGAGGAGGCAAGAAGCGAAAACAGCGCGAAGGCGGCAAGCCCGCGCGTGAGGAAGAAGAACCGTGGAGATTGCATAGCGGCTCCAAAAGGGAATTTGTCCGATGGACACAAATTTGTGATGCCGCGCGAGCTGAAAGGAGTTGGCCTCTGAGCTCATCCCCGCGCTCGCTCAGCCTGACAGGCGATCTCAGGGCAGTGCGAAAGCGATGTACATCCCCCCGGTCGGAGACCTGGGGTCGCGTCCGCCGCTGGCTGCGATCACAACATACTGCTTCCCATCGATGGAGTACGTCGCAGGCGTAGCGAGGCCGGCAAAGGGCAGCTGCGTCTCCCACAGCAGCTGGCCGGTGCGGCTGTCGAAGGCGCGGAATTTCCGGTCGTAGACGGTGGCCCCGATAAAGAGGAGTCCGCCAGCGGTCAGAACAGGCCCGCCGTAGTTCTCCGAGCCCGTGTTGGCCAGCCCGCTCGCGGCGAGCCCCGGATAATCGAGCGCTGGATATTCACCAAGTGGGATCTTCCACAGATATTCGCCCGTGTTCAGGTCGATTGCGCTCAGCGTCCCCCACGGCGGAGCGATGGCGGGGTAGCCATCCGGATCGAGGAATTTCCGATAACCCGTGAATCCATACTGAATGTTGGGACCGCCTGGCATCGTGTCCGGCGCGTGTCCTGAAACGGGTGTACTGGCAGACTTCAGGTAGTCGATGAGCGACCCGACCTGACCGCTATCCAGATTCGGCAGTGCCGGCATCCGCCCCCTGCCGTGCGTGATCACCTCGGTGATCTGCGTATCGCTAAGACGCTGCGCCACCCCAACCAGCGATGGGAAAGCCGGCGGCGATCCCGCTCGCTCCGCTCCATGACAGATCGCGCACTGCGACTGGTAGACTTTGGCGCCAGGGCCGGCATTCGGATTGTCGGGAGTCAGGCCGCCGGTCCACGCCATCTCATTCGCGTTCACGTACAGCACGCCGCGGCCTGGATCGACCCCGGGCCCACCCCACTCCGCTCCCCCATCAAAGCCGGGAAAGATGATCGTCTGCCGATCCACGCCGAAAGGGATGAACTGCCCATCGCTGCGAAAGGTCCGGAATTCCTGCACCGCCCATGCATGCGCCGCGGGCGTGCGCTCGGTCAGCATATCTTCGGTCAGCCGCTGGCGCGCGTAGGGCGCCGGAGCAACGGGCATCGGCTGTGTGGCAGATGTCTTTTCCCCAGGAACATCGCTCGATGGATACGTATGTTCCTCAATGGGGAAAAGCGGCGCGCCCGTCAGCCGATCAAAGAGATAGACCACTCCCTGCTTCGTCGTCTGGGCAACCGCTTCCACTGAACGCCCCTCGTGCCGCACTGTAACCAGAGCCGGCGCAGCAGGAAAGTCCCGGTCCCAGATGTCGTGATGCACGCCCTGGAAATGCCACAGCCGCTTGCCGGTCGCAGCATCAAGGGCAAGAAGCGTATCAGCGAAGAGATCGTCGCCGAGACGGTCTCCTCCGTAAAAATCGAAAACCGCGCTGCCAGTCGGCACATACAGAATCCCCCGCCTGGCATCAAGCGTCATCCCGGCCCAGTTATTTGCGGCGCCCGCCTCCTTCCACGCATCGGCCGGCCAGGTTTCGGCGCCCTGCTCGCCAGGATGCGGGATCGTATGGAACCGCCAGCGCAGCGCCCCCGTGCGCACGTCGAACGCGCGAATGTCGCCCGGCGGAGCAGGATGGGTCTCCGGATTCCGCCCCCCAACAATGATGAGGTCCTTATAGACCAGACCAGGCGTGGTCAGCGCGATCGATTGCTGCGCGTAATCGCCACGCAGGTCTTTGCGCAGGTCGAGCCGGCCACCTTCGCCGAAGTCAGGCAGAGGTTTGCCCGTTGCAGGATCGAGCGCGTAGAGGTAGTTCAGCACTCCGGCGAACAAACGCGCGTGCGCGCCATCGCTCCACCAGGAAAGCCCTCGCGAGGGTTGCGTGTTTTTGAAGCCGGGATCGAAGCTCCAGACAAGTTTCCCCGTCGCTCCATCGAGCGCGATGATCTTGCCCTCCGGCGTGCACGCGTACAGAACGCGGCCAACGATAAGGGGATTGGTTTCCAGATTGCCCGTTTCACCGGTGTCGAATTGCCAGGCGACTTTGAGTCGCGAAACGTTGGTGCGGTCGATCTGCGCAAGCCTGCTGTAGTGATCGCCGTCGATCCCTCCGTTGTAAACCGGCCAGTCGATGTCGCGCTGTGTTGTTGTCTCCCGCGACGGACCGTGAGTCTGGGCAGCTGGCTGAGTGGCCGAGACGGTTCCGATCACGATCGAGACCACCGCCGCGCCGGACACCGCAAAAATGCGATCGCTGAGACTCAAGTATGCTTTCTCCTCAAGCCGAAAAAAGGTGAGTCGATCCCGGCCATGTTACCGAAAAGCGGGCGCGGTGGCTTGAGTACCGTCACTCACGCTTTTATTCCGGAAACGCTCTTATACACTTCGTGGACGGACCTTGCCTCCCAGAATGAACGCGGGGCAGGATTCCGGGAGGCGCCTCCATGCCCATCAACACCATCATCGAGCCGTTCCGCATCAAGAGCGTCGAGCCCATTCGCTGGACCACCCGCGAGCAGCGCACGCGCCTCCTGGCCGCCGCTCACTTCAACATGTTTCTTCTCCATGCAGACGATGTCCTCATCGACCTGCTCACCGATTCAGGCACCGGCGCCATGTCCACCCACCAGTGGGCCGCCATCATGGAAGGCGACGAAAGCTATGCGGGCAGCCGCAGCTTCGATCGCTTCCGCGATTCGATCCAGAATATCTTCGGCTACAGGCATGTCATTCCCACGCATCAGGGACGAGCCGCCGAACGCATTCTCTTCGGCGTGTTGTGCAAGAAGGGCGATGTCGTCCCCAACAACACCCACTTCGATACGACGCGGGCGAATGTGGAGTTTACCGGCGCGGAAGCTATCGATCTTCTGACGGACGAAGGACGCAATCCGGGCTTCGCCGCCCCCTTCAAAGGAAATATGGATGTCGAGGCTCTTGAAGCGCTGATCCGCCGAGTCGGGCGCGAGCGCATTCCATTAGTCATGCTCACCGTTACAAATAACTCCGGAGGCGGCCAGCCCGTTTCAATGGAAAATGTGCGCGCTGTCAGTGCGGTGTGCCGCCGCGAAAGAATTCCCCTCTACTTCGACGCCTGCCGATTCGCTGAAAATGCCTGGTTCATCAAGCTGCGCGAACAAGGATACGAAAACAAAACTCCCAAAGAGATTGCCCAGGAGATGTTTCGCCTCGGAGATGGCTGCACCATGTCCGCCAAGAAGGATGGCATGGCCAATATAGGCGGTTTTCTGTGCACCAACGACGACAAGCTGGCGCAGCAGGAGAAAGACCTCCTCATTCTCACCGAGGGCTACCCGACCTACGGCGGTCTTGCAGGCCGCGATCTCGAAGCCATTGCCGTCGGTGTCCAGGAGGCGCTGGAAGAGGATTACCTGCGCTATCGGATCGCCTCCACCGCCTACCTCGGAAACCACATTGCCGCCGAGGGCGTGCCCATCGTGCAGCCGCCGGGCGGTCACGCCATCTATCTCGATGCGCGCGCCTTCCTCCCTCACATCCCCTCCAGCCAGTTTCCAGGCGTGGCCCTGGCCTGCGAGCTCTATCTTGAGGGCGGCATCCGCTCCGTCGAGATCGGCACGCTGATGTTTGCTGCATCGGCCCAGATGGACCTGGTTCGCCTCGCCATTCCACGCCGCTTTTACACCCAGAGCCACATCGACTATCTCGTCGAGGTGATTCTCGAGGTCTGGAAGAACCGGCAAAAAATTCGCGGGATGCGGTTGACGTATGAGGCTCCTTTTCTGCGGCACTTCACGGCGCGGTTGGCGTGGGCGGAGTAGCCGTTCACGGCCGAATCTCGACGGGCGTTCGCGGCGAGCCCGTGAATTTCAATGTCGCCGCCGGGATGGACGCCGAGTTTGCGGGCACGTTCGCGATCCGCGACATTGGGATAAGAGAGGTGTAGCGCGCGGTGAAAGAGACTGTGCGGGTTCTTGGCGTCGACGAAGTAGGTACCTTCAGGAGTTTTCTTATCGCCCACCTGGACTTTGGGACCTCTGGGGTCGCCAAGAGCGACTTTATAGATTTTGATCACCTGGCCGTTGCTCATGAGGGTCATCGTGTGAGCGGACTTCATGACCAGGATGCGATCGGCCTTGTGGGCGGGTGGCGAAGATTCACCATACCCAGCGAAAAGAAATCCGCAGACGAGCGCAAAAAAGACCAACTGTCGCATGATCGACTATCGTAGCGCCCGCACCTAACGCTGAACAGCAAAAGGGCAGGCCCTTCGGCCTGCCCTTTTGCTGTGAATAACGAACTCCTACTTCGCGGCGACCGGCTCCTGTTTCGCGGCCGCGGCCTGCTCCTTCAAAGCAGCGGCTTTGTCCGTCGCTTCCCACGTGAAGTCGGGTTCGTTGGTGCGTCCGAAATGGCCATAGGCCGCCGTCTTCCGATAAATCGGCCGGCGCAGATTCAGGCCTTCTATGATCCCCTTCGGCGTGAGCTGGAAGTTCTTGCGGACCAGAGCCACGAGATCCGCTTCAGGAATTGTTCCTGTGCCAAAGGTCTCGACGAGCACGCTGACCGGATCGGCAACGCCAATGGCGTAGGCCAACTGCACCTCGCAGCGCTCGGCTAGCCCCGCGGCAACGATGTTCTTGGCGATATAACGGGCCAGATAGGCTGCGGAGCGATCGACCTTCGTCGGATCCTTGCCGGAGAAGGCGCCGCCGCCGTGGCGGCCCATGCCGCCGTAGGTGTCCACAATGATCTTGCGGCCGGTAAGTCCGGTGTCGCCCATCGGACCCCCGATAACGAAGCGCCCCGTGGGATTGATGTGGTACTTGGTGTTCTCGTCGAGAAGATTGGCGGGAAGCACTGCCTGAATCACATGCTTCAGAATATCGGCGCGCAGCTCATCGGTGCCGATCGTCTCCGCGTGCTGGGTGGAGATGACCACGGCATCGATGCGGATCGGCTTATGATTGGCGTCGTACTCGACCGTCACCTGGCTCTTGCCATCGGGACGGAGGTAAGGCAGCTTGCCGGTCTTGCGTACTTCCGAAAGGCGCCGGGTCAGCTTGTGGGCGAGCGAAATGGGAGTGGGCATCAGTTCCGGCGTCTCGTTGGTAGCGTAGCCGAACATCATGCCCTGATCGCCGGCCCCGCCGGTGTCAACGCCCATCGCGATATCGCCGGATTGCTTATTGATCGTCGAAATCACCGCGCAGGTGTTCGAATCGAATCCATAAACCGCATTGTCGTAGCCAATGGCGGTGACCACGCCACGCACCAGCGCCTGGAAGTCGACATAAGCGCGCGTGGTGATCTCACCGGCAATCACCACAAGCCCGGTCGCGGTGAGGGTCTCACAGGCCACTCGGCTGTAAGGGTCCTGTTCAAGGCATGCATCGAGAATCGCGTCGGAGACCTGGTCAGCGATCTTGTCAGGATGGCCTTCGGTCACGGACTCAGAAGTAAAAAGAAAACGTTCGGCTGCGGACAAGTAATTCCTCCAGAGGGATGCGGATCGCCGTGCGCGGCGGGCGGCCAAAATCCGATGGGATTTCTCTTTCCATCGTACCAGGGCGTGAGGGTCGTGGCAAAGGGTTCCAGCGGAGTGGGAAAAACTGCGCTCGGCCTGCTGCGCACAACAATCGAACGGTTAACAGATTACTGTGATCTCCGCTACGGAAGCGCTCCCCCAAAAGTGGTACAGCGAAATACGGAGGTACGCGCCGTGGCCAGCGTGGTCGCAATTGTCGGGAGCTATCACAAGGGCGGAGTCACCGATCAGGCGGTGGACGCGGTTCTGGAAGGGGCGCGCCAGCGCGGCGCAAGGACGGAGAAGATCAACCTGATCGAGCAGCAAATCGAGTTTTGCAGAAACTGCCGGATGTGTTGCCAGGTTGAAGGCCCGGAGCGTGGAGAATGCGTCCACCAGGACGATCTGGACACTCTGCTCCATCGCGTTGAAAGCGCCAGCGCAGTAGTGCTGGCCTCCCCCGTCAATTTCTACAACGTAACGTCCATCTTTCGGCGGTTCATGGAGCGGCTGCTCGGTTATCTCCACTGGCCATGGGGAAAGAACCTCGGTCCAGTACTGCGCAGAAAGACCGCGACGAAAAAGGCGGTGCTGGTGACGTTGGCCGCGATGCCTTCTCTTCTCATACCCCTGGCCACGGGCGCTCCACGAGCACTGAAATTAACGGCACGCATCCTCGGCGCCAGGCCGGTCGGGAAACTCTGGATCGGCCTGACCGGTTCGCAGCCGGATGAGGTGCTTCGGGCTCGCATGCGCGCGAAAGCAGTCAAGCTCGGGAATAAGCTCGTGTGAACCACTGATGCCGCGCCGGACTTGTAGCGCCAGGGAACTGCACGAGCACCCGGCTTCTATCTCATTGAGGCTTTGCCGGTGGAGTGGTTTGCGGGGAAGATCCCGAAGGCGCACTAGCGGGCGGCGTCTGTCCAGGCGCCTGCTTCTGCGGGTTGCCTGTGATGTCCTGCCCCTGGTAGATGACGCGAATGCTGGTGTGGAATTCGTGGTAATTGGTGTACTTCAGTGTCTCGCGCATGTGCACATCCTGGCTGAGATAACCGTGGCCGGCAGGAAAGTGCAGGACACCGTCGCCGTGCGTGTACACCGGGAACCAGTATTTGCCATCCACCATCTGCCGGTAGGTGACAAAGGGGATGGACAGATCCTCATGGCCGGGACGAACGTCGTCCGGGACGTTCTTGCCATTGGTGACAACGATCTGGTGTTCTTTCTGGTCAACCCAGATGCGCCCCTGAAAGTAGCGGTGCTTCTTTTCGATTATTTTGGGCTTAACGTCGAAAACGAAGGTATCGATCTCGTCGATCTTCTGCTTCCCGATATATGTGACGTTGTATTGGGGGGCGTCCTGCGTGGTCAATACGAATGGCAGGCGCTCTTCGATGTCATCGAAATCGGCTGGGGACATCATGACCCGCGTCAGAGTGTTGGCTGGCGATTCAAGAACGCGCTCCGTTCGGCGATCCTGGTCGTCAAAGGCAATGTCAACAACCTGATAATAGCGGCCGTCGGCTTTGCCATCGTCGTCGACAGTTTCAACGCGCACGCTGCGCTGCCAGGTGTAGTTGTTGAGAGCCTGGCGAAAAACCGCCTCTTTCGCGGTGAACTCGCTGATGACTTGCGCAATGGGAATCGCCGGTTGAGACTGGTCGAGTGGCCCGAATCCCTGGTCGAGAGGCATCGAAGTATAGGAAGCCTGTGACAGCGCAGCATTGCAGACGAGCAGCATGGTCAAAGCGGCGAATAGAGCGGACAAATAACGTCGGGATGCGGCGAAAGGCACGGCGCGGGCTCCTCTTCCTCTGTAAGCATAGACGCAGGCATCGTGCCTGGGGTTACGGGTGCGAGCGCCAAACGAAGTCAGAAGCAATCCCGAACTGCGCGTGGAACGGTCACGACGCACCAACTTAACCATTCTCCTGAAGGCTGCAACCAGTTAGACTTGCCCTTTGGTCCCCCACTTATGCCGAGAAGCGCAGATCTCTATCGAGCGCCAACGCTGATTTTGTTGTTCGTGCTCGTGGCGGTTTTCGGCGCGCTCTGGCTGCAGAGACGATCCTTACCCCCGCTCAGGGTGCGTGCCGGGGAGTCCCTCAGCGCGCGCCGGAGGCAGCTGCTCTGGCTGGCAGGCTGGATGTTCGCGGCCATCCAGCTGGAAATGGAAGTTTTCGGCCGCAGCCAGTCCGGCATATGGCTGGCGGTTTCGCGCGTCAGCATGCAGATGGGGGCCCTGATGTTTCTGGGCTCCATGGCCCCGCAATACATGACCAGGAAACCGCGGGTTCTTTACATCGTCGCGTTTGCGGCGCCGGTGATTCTGTTTGCCGTACTGATTTCATTGGATCCGCAGCCACAATCCCTGGCGCGCGCAGTTCTCATGGTTTGCGTGCTCGCAACTCTGCTGGTCGCCCTTCGGTGGGGTTTTGAAAAGAATTTGCTGCCGGTCTGGCTGAGCCTCCTGCTGGTTGGCCTGGTCGGCTGCGGCGTCATCTGGTTGACCTGGCGGCAGGACTACCCTGCGGTATTGTCGCTCACGCAGAGCGGCATCATGCTGATCACCGCTCTGCTGTTTGTGCTCGCGTTCCGGCGGCTCACGGCGGGAGTGATTTTCACTGTCGGAGGATTGACGGGCTGGGCGTTGCCCATGCTGCTGGAGCCGCTGATGGGTGCCGCGCTCGTGCCCATCGTGCTGCTGCGGGCCGTGAACCTGATGAAGGTAATTGCCGCGGTGGGGATGATCGTCCTCGTCCTCGAAGATGAAATCGCCTCGAACAAGGCTGCCCAGCTCCGCGACCGCAGGGCGCGCCTCGAGATGGAAAAGTACACCGAAATCTTTCTGGGAGCGATGCCTTCGGACGAAGACAGCGGGCAGTACGACCCCATCTGCGAGGCCATTGGCGGGGCAAGCCGTTTCAGCCAGGCTGCGGTCATTTTACGAGGTCCGGAAGGGAGATTCCGGCTGGCGGGAAAAGCCGGCATGGATGGGGCTCTAACCGCTGCCCTGGATTCTCTGGCGCGGCGGACCACTCTCGACAAGGTTAGGGAAATAGTGCAGTCGAAGTTTTATAGCCAGGTGATCGGCCACCTGGCCCTGGTGGATTTAACGGTGCTGATGGAGCCGGGCGACGAACTGCTGCAGATGAACTTTCGTGAAGCCCATGCAGTGGCCATCCGCGGGCGGGACAGGGAACTTCTGGGCGCCTTGCTGGTCGCCGGCCTCCGAGAGCCCGAAGCGCCCCTGCTAACAGAGGACGTTCTTCCTCTGGAACTGCTCGCCTCACGCGTGGGCGCGGCACGAGAACAGCAGATGCTGTTGCGGCGCGTCTTCCAGGCGGAACGGCTGGCCGGCCTCGGACAACTGGCCGGAGGCATGGCGCATGAACTGAACAATCCGCTGACAGTGGTGACCGGCTATGCCGAACTCATGACGGACAATGAAGGCGCGGTCCGCGATCAGGCGGTCGTGATCCTGAATGAAGCGCGCCGGATGAAGCAGATCATCGACAGCCTGGTCCGATTCCGCAAGGCCTCGCCCGTGAACCGTGAGTCGCTGTCGATTGAAGTAGTATTGCGCGATATCGAAAAGCTCCTGCGCCCGGAGCTGGAGAGAGAGCGCGTCCAGTGTCAGATGCTGATCCCGCAACAGCTGCCCGAAATACGCGCCGATGGGGATCAGATCCGTCAGGTCTTCCTGCAGGTGGCGAAAAATGCGATCGCGTCGATGGACGCGGCCAATGGAGATCTGGATCGGCGGCTGATCGTGGAAGCGGCGGCGGACAGCCACTGTGTTCAGATTACCTTCTCTGACAACGGCCCCGGATTCAAGAACCCGGCCCGCGCCTTCGACCCGTTTTATACCACCCGTGAACAGGGCGAGGGCATGGGTCTGGGCCTGAGCATCTGCTACTCCATCATCCGTGAGCACGGTGGCGAAATTTCCGCCGTGAATCTGCTTCCCCGAGGCGCGGCCGTGGTGATCGAACTGCCGGCCGCGGAGACTCCGCAGCAGGCGCAGCCGTTCCAGGTTGCAAAATCCACTGGGGAGTCGCCTTGGGCGCCCGTCGCGGCCAACGGATCAGCGCGCGCAATCTAAGCTCGATTTCGAGATGGGGTGGCCCATTCAAGCAAGGTTTTGGCTTGAGTGGGCAAAGCTCCTAAGCCGAACAACCGCGGTTTAAGATGGATCGTTGCAATCGAGAGGTGCGCGCGGTATGAATGCATCGATGTGTGCGGCAGCGGCGCTGTTGTTCGTGGTGAGTGCAGGGGCGCAGACCGCAGGTCAAGGCCCAGGTTCAGCAGGTCCAGATTCACAGGCCAGCGCGGCGCGCCGGCCCATGACCTTCGAAGACATGATGAAGATGCGCCGCCTCGGCGACATTGCGGTTTCGCCGGACGGAAAATGGGTTCTGTTTTCGGCCACTGACGTCGACCTCGCGAAGAACACAAAAACCTCGCACCTCTGGATCGTCCCCGTCAGTGGGGGAGAAGAAAAAGCACTCACCGCCTCATCCGCAGGCGAGAGCCGCGGACGATTCTCGCCGGACGGGAAGCAGATCGCGTTTCTCACCTCCCGGGACGGAACCCAGCAGATCTTCCTCGCCCCGTTTGACTCTGCGACCGGCGCCATGGGTGAGGCGCGCCAGCTGACGCACATCAGCACCGAGGCCGACAACGTAACCTGGTCGCCGGATGGCAAGCACTTGCTGTTTACCTCGGCGGTTTATCCCGAGTGCAGCGCAGGTTCGGGCCCTGTTTCAGGCGCGGACGAGGACGCCTGCGACAAAAAACGCGACGACGCCGAGAAACAGTCGAAAGTGAAGGCGAAGATCTTCACCGCCCTGCTCTATCGCCACTGGAACGCATTTACAGGCGACAAACGCAGTCACCTCTTTCTCACTTCCACTGACGACGGCACCTTCCGCGACCTCAACCCAGGCGATTCCCACGACGTTCCACCGTTTTCTCTGGGCGAGCCAGACGGCTGGGATTTTTCCCCGGACGGCAAAGAGGTTGCATTCGAGGAGAAGAAGGTCGACGACCCCGCGCTTTCGACCAACGTGGACATCTTCACCCTCCGCCTCTTCGACGACGCGGGCAATCCAGTCCCCAGCGCACAGCCCGAAAAAATCTCCACCAGCCCCGGCGGCGACTTTACTCCTCGCTATTCGCCCGATGGCAAGTACATTGCCTGGCGCATGCAAAAACGGGCTGGTTATGAGAGCGACCGCTTTCGGCTCGTCGTGTATGACCGCGGCACGAAACAGATCAAGGAGCTGCTTCCCAACTTCGATCGCTGGGTGGACGAGGAGGCGTGGAGCCCGGGCGAAGTCACCGACTCCAAAGATATTTACTTCACGGGTGGTGACAGGGGTGAGGAACCCGTCTTCTCGGTTGGCGTTGACGGCAGGAATCTGCGCCAACGCACCGACTACGGGGAGTACAGCAATCTCGTCATCACTAATGCGGGACATTCGATCATCGCGACAAAGATGGCCGTGGATCTTCCCGGCGAGGTTGTAAAACTTGATCTCGATTCGCCCTTGATGCCGTTGGGCGCTCCTCCCGGCGGCTGGAAGGCACATGGACTCAAGGAACCAGAACGACTAATGGCAGAGTGGGGCCTTGTCGAAGGACAGCCCCTCACCCACCTCAACACCCCCCTCCTCAACCAGCTAGACCTCCCAAAAATGGACTCCTTCTGGTTCCCCTCGCATCGGCCAAGTCAAAGTCCAGGGCTTCCTCATCCGCCCGCCCAACTTCGACCCCCACAAAAAATACCCCGTGAAATTCCTCATCCACGGAGGACCCCAGGGCGCCTGGGGCGACTCCTGGAGCTACCGCTGGAACGCCGAACTCTTCGCCGCCAACGGCTACGTCGTCATCATGATCAATCCCGCGCGGCTCGACGGGCTATGGGCAGGCCTTCGTCGACGGCGTCAACGGCGACTGGGGCGGCAAGCCCTACATCGACCTCATGCGCGGCCTCGATTACGCCGAGCGCACTACCCCTTCATCGACAAGACCCGCGAGTGCGCGCTGGGCGCGAGCTACGGCGGCTACATGACCAACTGGATCCTCGGCCACACCGACCGCTTCAAGTGCATCGTTACCCACGACGGCATGTTCAACCCCGAGTCGGCCTACGGCACGACCGAAGAGCTCTGGTTCAACGAGTGGGAGTTCAAAGGCACGCCCTGGACCAACCGGGCGCCTCTATCGCGAGTGGTCGCCGATGCTCGCGGAGACACATTTCAAAACGCCCACGCTCGTCGTCCACGGCCAGCTCGATTACCGGCTCGATGTCTCCGAAGGCTATCAGCTCTTCGACACCCTCCAGCGCATGAAAGTCCCCTCGAAGATGCTCTACTTCCCCGACGAAGGCCACTGGGTGCTCAAGCCGCAGAACTCCCAGCTCTGGTACAAGACCGTAAACGACTGGGTGGATCAGTGGACCAGGAAGTAGAAGCCTGCAGATCGCGGTCACAGAGCAGTTGGCCCCGCGGATTACGCAAAGGAATCGCCCTGCTCGCTCTAGGCGGTGCGATCGCAATGCAGTCAACGTCCTCGCAGGAGCCACCCGCGCCATCCGTCACCGAGAGGAAGCCGCCCCCGGCCGATGCCTACGTGGGAGACGCAGTCTGCGCCCAGTGCCATGAGAACGAAGCGAAGGCTTATCCCTCAACCCCGCATGCGCTGGACTCGACCGTGGCCAGTTCCAAAACCATCATGGGGAATTTCACGCCCGGCCAAAACTTCGTGCGGACCCCGAATCCCAACCTGATTTTCGCCATGATCGCGGCCGACGACGGATATTACGAGAGCGCAGTAGACATTCGCGACCCAAAAAATCTCACCGGAAGAGCGGAAAAGTTCGACATCGTCATTGGATCGGGACGCCACGGGCAGACCTACCTCTACTGGAAGGGCGATCAGCTCTTCGAATTGCCCGTCTCCTACTGGACCTGGAACCACAAATGGATCAACAGCCCAGGCTATCCCGATGGCGGAGTCTACTTCAACCGGCCCATTGTGCCGCGATGCCTTGAATGCCACGCGAGCTGGTTCAAGTCGCTCGCGCCGCCGCTGAACCGGTTCGAGCGCGACAGCATGGTGCTGGGCATCGGCTGCGAACGATGCCACGGTCCGGGCCGCGAGCATGTCGACCGCGAGGGCAGCGCCAATCCGCCGCCCGCAGGCTCGGCGGAAATCGCAATCGTCAATCCGGCGCGCCTGCCCCATGATCGGCAACTGGGCCTCTGCTCGCTCTGTCACGCAGGCGCTGCGGATCCCATCGGGCCTTCGCTGACTTACTTGCCGGGAGATGTCATCACCGACTTTCTCAAGATCATTGCGCCCCCGGCAAATGCGCCGGTGGATGTGCATGGAAACCAGGTGGGCGCGCTCGAGAGCAGCAAATGTTTTACATCGGGCAAGCTCACCTGCTCCACCTGTCACAACGTGCATGTGACCCAGGAGAACGCTGACTCGTTCTCGAAGAATTGCCTTGGCTGCCACGACGTCCACGCCTGTGGCCGCTTCAAACAGATGGGCGAAGGCATTCGCGGCAAATGCATCGAGTGCCACATGCCCATCGGAAAATCGTCCGTGCTCATGTCGGAGTCGGGCGGAGAGCTGTTGCGGGCGCAGCTGAGAACGCATCGCATCGCGATTTATCCGAACGCGACCGCGAAATGAGTAGCCGCAGATCGAGCGTGACCGCTGGGGTTGGCGCTGGCGTTAGTCTGTAGATCGACATGATTGCACATCTGCGCGGCCGCCTCTTCTCGAAACAACCCGGGCAAGCGATCGTCGAAGCCGGCGGAGTGGGCTATGACGTGACCATCAGCGTGCCCACGTTCACAGCGTTGCCCCGAGAAGGCGGCGAGGTGGCCCTTTACATTTACACGCAGGTACGGGAAGACACGCTGGCTCTGTTTGGCTTTCTGGAACGCAACGAGAAGCGGCTGTTTGAGCGGCTCATCACTGTATCGGGCGTGGGACCGAAGCTGGCCGTCACCATTCTGAGCGGGCTCAACATCGAGAGAACCGTCGAGGCCATCCGCGGCCAGGATCATGCCACCCTCACGCGTATCCCCGGCGTAGGCAAGAAGCTCGCGGAGCGCCTGGTGGTCGAGCTGAAAGAGAAATTGGAAGACCTCGCCATCGCCCCTATGGCGCGCACGCCCCTCGCCCCCGCTGCCGAGGACGTCCTCTCCGCACTCGTCAACCTCGGCTACCAGCGACCCGCCGCCCAAAAAGCCATAGAAACGGCGATCGTGAAAGACAAAGCCGCAGGCGAAAATTTCGACGATCTCTTCCGAGCGGCCCTGAAAGTGATCCGCTGATCACGCGCCGCACGGATGTCTTTGTGCTCCATGCCAGATGGTACCTATCACCACGCTGCTGCCGCGAACGCTATAGACAATAACGTAGGGCGTTCCGCCAACGGGTAGTTCACGCAAGTCGCGACTCGCTCCCGCACGTCCGGCTCTGGGAAACCACCTGAGGACCTCGGTCATAGCCACGATTCGGGTAACCAGACGCTCAGCGGCATCAGGCTTATCGACGGCGATAAACGCTCGAATCTCTCGCAGTCGCGCGCGCGCCAAAGGAGACCAGATGATCTCAATGGTTGGCGGGGGCTGATTTACCGGCACAGACTTTCGTCGTTATGATTTTTGCCACACATGCACTTCGGCGGCGGCAACTCATGAGCCGTTCCCCAGGAAAGGAGCCATGCCTTCATATCTTCGTGCCGAACGTAATGCCCCGCCTCAACCTGTCGCTCTGCCTGCCGCATCTCCGCCAGCATCCGTTCCTGATCCGCAACATAAGACTCCACGGCATCCGAAACAAGAAAATTTGAGCTGCGCCCGGAGGCTTTGGCCAGCTTGGTCAGCCGCTTCCGCGTTTCCGGTTTGAGGCGAATGCTGAAGGTTGTGCTGCGTGTGTTCGGCATGAACACATTATGACACATACAGCGGCATCTATTCGATCACTGCAATCTTGGCGCGTCTACCGACTCGAATAGTTACTCGAGAAGGCCTTGTCGCCTCGAACCATCTATCAGTTCGCCTCACCCCGTCGATTTCCACGCCAGCGTCTGCCTGACGCTCGCCCGCGGTTCTTGACTCACAAATGCCGAGAGCAACCAGCAGTTTCGCAACATTGACAGGAAACGGGAGACGCCGGTCTCTTTTGAATTTGTTTTCGAGAGACGCGGCATCCGCCACCACTACCCGTAGCCAATCGACCCGAATCTCCTCTGTAACCGTCGACAGATCCTTCTGCTGGAACTGGCGCGCCCACTGCTCATCCGCCGCCCGCGCCGCCTCGACCCCCCAGAACCCCCCAACAATAGTCCGCGCAAGCCGCTTCTTGGCCTCCATAGGATGCAACGCGCCGGCGGCCACGTCCGCCCGCATCGCATCGATCTCAGACTGCCGCAAATCCGTCAGCAGCGTCCAGTAGCGCCACATCAGCTCGTCGTTGATCGACATCAGCTTGCCGTACATCTCCTGTGGCGGCTCATGAATGCCGATGGCGTTATTGAGCGACTTCGACATCTTCTGCACGCCGTCAAGGCCTTCGATAATCGGTGTCATCAGCACGATCTGGGGTTGCTGGCCGTAGTCCCGCTGCAGCTCGCGGCCAGTCAGCAGGTTGAATTTCTGATCGGTCCCGCCCAACTCCACGTCGGCCTGGAGGGCCACTGAGTCGTAAGCCATCGCCAGCGGATAGAGGATCTCGTGCAGGGCGATCGGCTGCTCGTTCTGGAAGCGGGTGTGGAATTCGTCTCGTTCGAGCATCTGCGAGACGGTGAATTTTTGCGCGAGGCCGATCATGCCTTCAAATCCCAAAGCGCCGAGCCACTCGGAATTGAAGCGGACCTCGGTCTTTTCGCGATTGAGGATGCGAAAGACCTGGTCAGTATAGGTCTTCGCGTTCGCGTCGATTTCTTCACGGGAGAGGACCTTGCGCGTGGCGGAGCGGCCGCTGGGGTCGCCGATGAGCGACGTGAAGTCGCCAATGAGGAATATGACCTGGTGGCCGAGATCCTGAAAGTGTTTCAGCTTGCGCATGACGACGGTGTGGCCGAGGTGCAGATCGGGGGCCGTCGGATCGAATCCCGCCTTGACGCGGAGCGGCTTGCCAGTCTGGCGGGATTTTTCAAGCCGCTCGCGAAGCTCAGAGACGCGGATAATTTCAGCCGCGCCCTTTTCTAGCAGGTCAAGCTGCTCATCGACGGGAAGGAAGGACATGGATGGAGCCAGTATAAAGTCGGGGTAGCCGACGCACGGATGCGTGTCGCCCTTCCGGCATCCAGCCGATCAACGCTATTTTCATGAAGAACCGCCAAATCTGTTGATATCATTCATCCGCCAATGATCGAACTGCTTGCGCTTTACCTTGCCGGACTGAGTTTTTTCTTCTCCGGAATCGGCGGTATATCGGAAAACCTGCGCCAGATGAGCGGCCAGCGCTTCCGGCAGGCGTTAGGACGCCTGACCCATCGCCCTGTCATGGCGGGGCTCGTCGGCGCGGTCCTCGGAGCCATTACGCAGAGCGCCTCCGTGGTTGCCTTCATCCTCTCGGGTATGGTTTCTACCGGCCTGCTTCCCATCTCGCGGGCGCTCATCGTGCTGGCCTGCGCGAATATCGGAACCGCGCTCCTGGTGTTTATAGCGGCCGCCAATCTGCACATCTCCATTCTGCTTCTGATTGGAGTTACCGGCCTGCTTCTGGCCTTCAAACTCGTGAAGAAATGGAAACCCGCTGTCGCCAGCGGTCTTTCGGTGGGCCTGCTCTTCCTGGGCCTCGAAATGATGAAGCAGGCATTTCAGCCGCTGGGTTCATCGTCGCAGTTGGCCCATTTCACTCAATTTTTCACCCATTGGCCATATGCCGCTTTTTTGTTGGGAGCGGCGCTGCGCGCGTTCATTCATTCCTCCTCAGCGGTAGCCGCCATTGTCGTCACCATCAACCATGGCGGCCAACTGGGCGACTTTCCGGCCACGATGACGATCGCCGGGCTCGGCGTCGGCTCCTGCGTGGCCACATGGATGCTCTCCGGGAACCTGCGGGGTGTGCCTCGGCAAATCGCCATGTATCAGGCCATGACGAACGGCATAGCAGGGATTCTGGTCGCGCTCCTGCTCATCGCGGAACGGGTGCTGCACGTGCCTCTGCTCCTGACCGCGATGAACGCGTTGGGCGCGACGATTTCGCAGCGCATGGCCTATACGTATCTGGTTCTGAACATCACCGTGGCCGTTGTGGCCTTTGCCGGCCTGCAATGGGCTCCGCGCGGCCTGGCGAAATTATGGCCTCCTACGCCCGAGCAGGACCTTTCAAACCCCATTTACATCCAGCACAATTCGCTCAATTCACCGGAGACCGCGCTCGACCTGGTCGCTCTCGAGCAGATGCGCATCGTCCGGGTCCTGAGTCGTTATATCGACGCGGCTCGACGCGGCGATCCTTCCGACCTGAAGGCGCTGCACGCGGCGGCGGTCCAGCTGGGGCGCCACATTTCCGAATTCCTTGAGGCTCTGCTGCAGCTGCCCATCGCGAACGATGTGGCAGCGCGCGCTATTTCTTTTCAGCGAAAAGAAAGCACTCTCCGGGCCCTGGAGGAGAACGTTTTCCTCTTCGCCGAAGGTCTCAGTGGCATCGCCAACGAAGAGCTGGCTGGACTTCTTATCGAGTCGCTGGACACCATTCTCTTCTCCGCTCTCGCCGCGCTCGAATCGCCCGGCGACATCGAGATCGAAATGCTGGTGAACATGACAGACGACCGGGGCGGCATGATGGAGGATCTACGCAGCCGCCATGGCCTGCAACCAACGGGAAGCGCCAGCAACATCGCCGCGCTGCACTACGCCACCACTCTGTTCGAGCGCAACGTTTGGCTCCTCCGGCAACTGGCGCTCTGGATGCGGGAGGACGCGAAGTACGCGATGGCCTGAAAGCAACGCATTCCGCCATACGATAGTCTTTCTGATGGCAACCGCGACGTGCACCCTGGCACGGTCGGCGGCGCCGGGGCTGATCTATGATGCGGATCCTGCTCGACCTTGGACATTTCGGCCTGTTGACCTCGACAGTTTTCGCAGTCCTCGCGATCGCAGGGCTCTTCGGTTTTCGTCGTCAGGGCGCGGCCGCCGCTGCGGGGTTTTCCCCGCCCGTCAGCCTGCTCAAGCCTCTTGATGGGGCCGAACCGAACCTCGAAGCTCACATCGAATCGTTCTTCAAACAGGATTACCCCCACTTCGAGATTCTGTTTTGCTCCCGTTCTGCGACGGATTCCGGCCTCGAGATCGCCCGCCACGTTGCGTTGCGCTATCCGCACATTCCCGCAAGCTTCCTCTCCACTGGCGAGGAAACCTATATCAACGCCAAGGTATCCTCGCTCGAACTGATGCATTCTGTCGCCCGCCACGACCTGTTCATCATCAGCGACAGCGATGTCCGCGTCGAACCCAATTACATCCGTGACGTTGCAGCTCCCTTCTCCGATGAAAGTGTGGGGGCGGTCACCTGCCTCTATCGTGGCGTGGCAGACCGCGGCCTCTGGTCGAAGCTCGAAGCGACGGGCATGTCAGTCGAAATGACCGCCGGCGTACTCACTGCCAACTTGCTCGAAGGCATGAAGTTTGCCCTTGGCCCGACCATGGCGGTGCGTCGGCGCTCGGTTGAATCCATGGGCGGCTTTGGCGTGCTCGGCCCTTACTGCTCCGACGACTTCCTGCTGGGGGCCGCAGTGGCCGCGCAGGGTCAGACCGTTGTCTTGTCCCAGCACATCATCGACCACATTATCCTCAACCTCAGCTTCGCCGCGTCGGTGCGTCACCAGACGCGTTGGATGAAGTCCACGCGCTTCTCGCGGCCTCTCGGCCATCTTGGCACCGCCCTCACCTTCAGTATTCCCTTTGGTCTCCTCGCTGGACTGGCGGCCCTCGCCATGCATCGACCGCTTCTCGCACTCGTGGTGCTCGCTTACAGCGTTGCAAATCGTATGATCCTGGCGGCACTGGTCGGATCTCTCGCAGTGCGAGAGCGGCAGCTGCTCCGGACGGTCCTGCTTTATCCCATTCGTGACTTGCTGGGCTTCATCTGCTGGGCAGCCAGTTACGCCGGCAGCACCATCCTTTGGCGGGGGCGCCGTTATCGTCTCTCGCGGGGAGGCTTGATGCATCCAGTTGCCGCGCAGAAACCGGACAGATCTGAGCACGGACTAACGACGTAGAGCAATCCTTGCGCGCCGGATCCCTGCAGCAAACGCGGCTACACTCTTCTCACCTTCCGGGCCGCTCGCCCCCACTGTCTATACTGGAGTGCAGTCTCCAGCGCACGGACCCCGCATGCCTCTTACTTATCTCGACTGGATCGTCATTGCCGCCTACCTCCTGTTCAACCTGCTCATTGGCTTGTACTACCGCCGTAAAGCCAGCGGATCAACGGAGGACTTCTTCGTCTCCGGGCGCGACGTTTCCTGGTGGCTGGCTGGCACCTCGATGGTCGCCACTACCTTCGCCGCGGACACGCCGCTCTTCGTCTGCGGCCTGGTCGCTACCCAGGGCATCTCCGGCAACTGGATCTGGTGGAGTCTCTGCCTCTCGGGCATGACGACGGTTTTCTTCTTCGCACGGTATTGGCGCCGCGCCGAAATCCTCACTGACGTCGAGCTCGTTGAGATTCGCTACAGTGGCCGCCCCGCCGCGTTCCTCCGCGGCTTCAAGGCTGTCTATCTCGGCTTGCTGATGAACTGCTTCATCCTCGGCTGGGTTACACGCGCTATGGTGGATATCATCGCCGTCACCCTTGGCCCGGCGATCGCCCAGGGACGCATCCTCACATTTTCCATGGCCGGCCACACGCTGCTGCATTTCACCCTTGGCGATCCGCGCCATACCTCCCTCTTCATCTGCGTTTTCATCCTGGTTCCCTTTACCGGCATCTACACGTTTCTCGGTGGGTTGTGGGGCGTTCTGGTCACCGATTTATTCCAGTTTGTCCTCAAGATGACGATGATCGTCGTCCTGGCCTGGATCGCCGTTGCACGCCTCGGTGGTATGCCGGCACTGCGCCTGCGCCTGGCTGTGGTCGATACCGCCACCCGCGCCGCGGGTCATCCAACGTCGAACATCCTCTCCTTCCTGCCTGACTTTCACGCCGGTCTCACCACGTCAAATCTGTGGACCCTGCCCCTGCTTACCTTCATGATGTACATCGGCGTGCAGTGGTGGGCTGCGTGGTATCCCGGAGCCGAGCCTGGCGGCGGCGGGTACGTGGCTCAGCGCATGTTCAGCGCAAAAGACGAGAAGAACTCCCTGGGCGCGACTCTGTGGTTCAACATCGCGCACTACGCACTCCGCCCCTGGCCGTGGATCGTCACCGGCCTTGTCGCACTTGCCATGTATTCCACCGCCGGCGGCCTCCATCCCAGCGCGGCCTACGCCGCCAATCCTCAGCAGGGATATGTCATGGTCCTGCGCGACTTTCTGCCGCCAGCGCTGCGCGGCCTCATGATTGCCGCCTTCCTCGCCGCTTACATGTCAACCGTGGGAACCCAGCTGAACTGGGGAACTTCGTACCTCGTCAGCGACCTCTACCGCCGCTTTCTTGTCCGCCACGCGGGGGAGCACCACTACGTCCTTGTCAGCAAAATCATCACCGTGCTCCTCGTTCTGTGCAGCGGATTCGTGGCCAGCCGTCTCACTTCGATCGGCGCCGGCTGGCAGCTGGTCCTCAACCTCGGGGCAGGGACCGGAGCCGTCTACATGCTTCGATGGTTCTGGTGGCGCATCAATGCATGGAGTGAAATCTCCGCCATGATCGTCGCGGCGGCGGTGACCGTCTGGCTCTCGTATGTGCACTTCGCCGGCAGCGACGTGGTGGTTTTTGCGAAGAGCACACTGATTACTGCCGGGGTCACAACTGTCGCCTGGATTTTCGCTACTTTCGTCACTCCCGCCGAGCCAGATGCAACCCTGCTGGCCTTTTATCGTCGTGTTCATCCCACAGTGCATGGATGGCAGCGCATCGCCCGCCTGGCGCCCGAGTTGCCGCCGGTCCGCGACTTCCGCGCCAACGCCTTCGACACCCTCATGGGCTGTATCCTCGTCTATGGATGTCTTTTCGGAATCGGCAAATTGATCTTCGGATCGTGGCTTATGGCGTCCGCCCTTCTGAGCGCCGCCGCTGTCGCCGGATATCTTATCTGGTGGGATCTCTCGCGCCGCGGCTGGGAAACTTTATCCGGGACACCGTCGTACCGGAAAGATGAAAAAGCCGTCCGCCCCGAGACCGTCAGCGGGTGAGCGGGAACTTCGCGAGGAAACCTTTTTCGATGCCAAGTGGTGTTCCATTTACCGGCGAATATCTCTCGAGATACCTGGCGGCTCAGAAGCGATGGAAGGAGGGACGTGATTGGCGAGCAAAAGAGGGCGAAGCGGGCAGGCCAGCCACCTATGATAATTACTGCCGGGCGCACGGGATGTGTTCCGCATGTGAAGCAAGCGGAATCAGCCGCAATGAAAACGGCGTTGGCTTTAAAGCCGTGGGTTGGGAGGGCAGTCTTCAGCTCTACGAACAATGCACTGTCTGCGGTGGCACCGGGAGAATCACCACGCCGAGCTGACAGCAACTCACCCCACCGGGCGGCATCGAGCCTGGAACGGCAATTCACCTGTTGCGCCATTTCCGGCCAAGAACAAACATAATTGAAGCATGATTCGTCCTGAACGCGCGTCCCGCGCACCCCACCTGCCGGGCTCGGGTAATCCTGAAAGAGACGCGTGCCTTTTGCTGGGCCGCAAAACCTGCGCATGAAAACCGCCCTCATCATCGGAGCCGGACCCGCCGGCCTGACCGCCGCGCTCGAACTGCTGCGGCGCTCCGATGTCCGACCCATCGTTCTGGAAGCCACTGACCGCATCGGTGGCATCTCCTGCACCATCCGCCACAACGGCAACCGAATGGACATCGGCGGGCATCGGTTTTTTTCCAAGGCCGACCGCGTCATGGAATGGTGGACGGAGCTGATGCCCATTGCCTCCACTGAAAACGGTTCGGGATTCCACACTATCCAGTATCAGAACAAGGAGCGTCTCGTGTCCGCCCGTCCGCCCGGGGCTGAAGCTCATGCCGCACCCGATCCGGATCTGGTCATGCTGGTCCGCCCGCGCAAGAGCCGTATCTATTTCCTGCGCAGCTTTTTCGACTACCCTCTCGCTCTCAATGCGCAGACCCTCCGCCAGCTCGGCCTCTGGCGCATGATGAAAATCGGCGCCGGCTACATGCGTGCAAGGCTATTTCCGCGCAAAAACGAAAAAACGCTGGAAGACTTCCTGATCAACCGATTCGGAAACGAACTGTACCTCACCTTCTTCAAGTCCTATACCGAGAAAGTGTGGGGTGTGCCCTGCAATCGGATCAGCGCCGAATGGGGGGCGCAACGCATCAAGGGCCTCTCCCTGCGCACCGCCATCGCCCATTTCCTGAAGAAGACCTTCCGCCGAGAGAAGACCGGCGACATTACGCAGAAGGACACAGAAACATCGCTCATCGAGAAATTTCTCTATCCAAAATTTGGCCCGGGCCAGCTCTGGGAATATGTAGCTGACCTTGTCACAAAAAAGGGAGGCGAAGTCAGGATGAGTTGGCGCGCCACCAAACTTCTCGTCGAAGGCGATCGTGTGGCATCTGTCGAGGCTGTTGACGCGCAGGGAATTTCGCACACCATTCCCGCCGACTACGTTTTCTCAACCATGCCCGTGCGCGATCTGGTCCGAAATCTGGACATTGACGTTCCAGCGGAAATCCGTGCCGTCGCCGACGGTCTCATGTACCGCGACTTCATCACCGTCGGCCTTCTCGTCGATCGGCTCATAGTCACCGAACCAGACGGCGGTCCGCTCAAGGACACATGGATTTACATTCAGGAACCCGATGTTCTGGTTGGCCGCCTGCAAATCTTCAATAACTGGAGCCCATTTATGGTCGCCGATCCCTCCAGGGTCTGGATCGGCCTGGAATATTTCTGCTACGAAACCGATCATCTCTGGAACATGCCGGACGATGACATCGCTCGTTTCGCGATTGCCGAGGTGGAAAAGATCGGCATCCTGCGCGGCTCCGATGTCCGCGATACTCATGTGGTGCGCGTCCCCAAGACCTACCCGGCGTACTTCGGGACCTACGATCGCTTCGACGAGATCGTCCGTTACATGGATCGTTTCCAGAATCTCTTCCTGGTTGGCCGTAACGGCATGCACAAATACAACAATCAGGACCACTCCATGCTGACCGCCATGACCGCCGTCGACCAGATCGTCGCCGGCAAAATCGATAAGTCCGCTCTCTGGGAAATCAATACCGAGCAGGAGTACCACGAAGAGAAGAAGTAGACTCTTCCACGGCCACGGGGTCTCCGGTCATCAAGGGGGCTTGTGCCTCACTCCCACTGCGAGGTATGTCGGCGCAGCCACCAGCAAGCCGGAGCCCCGCCATGCGGGAAAAGCGCCCGCGCGCAGTTTTCCGGAGCCGTTCCCAGGTAATCGTACTCCTGCTTATTTCCCTTCAGGGCCGTCGAAAGATACTCCTGTACCTGCACCGAATCGAAAGCGGTCCCGCGAGAGGCGCGCAACCGAAAGACTGCCCAGTCGCCCACCCACAACACCAAAGCGGCCACCACGATTACCTTGGCTATATTCGCAAGACTCTCCAGAATTCGCTTCATGGTGACTGCAGGACCATCCTCCCGGTGACCGTTTTCCCGGTCCCTCCCAAACCCTGAGCCTATACCCTATGACAATGGACCTGGAGTCGATTCAGCGCGCACTGCGGGATTCTCGCATAGACGCGTGGCTTTTTTACGATCACCACCATCGCGACCCCATCGCCGCCGCGATCCTCGGACTGCCCGATAACGGTCTGGTCAGCCGCCGCTGGTACTACGTTATTCCCGCCGAAGGCGAACCGCGCAAGCTCGTCCATCGCATCGAAGCCGGCAAGCTCGACTCCCTCCCCGGTTCCAAAGGTGTTTATTCTTCCTGGCAGGAACTGGAAACCGGCCTCGACAGCATGCTCGCTCCCTGGAAACGCGTTGCCATGCAGTACTCGCCGCGCAACGCCATCATGTACGTCTCCATGGTGGACGCCGGAACCGTCGAGCTGCTGCGCTCCATGGACAAGGAAATCGTGACCTCCGCTGACCTTGTGAGCCGCTTCGAGGCCGTCCTCACCGAAGACCAGATCGACAGCCATTACGCCGCCCAGAGAGCCATTGACGACATCCTCACAGAGGGTTTCCAGCATATCGGCAGCCGCGCTCGCTTCGGCCAGCCCGCTACCGAATACGAGATGATGCTTTGGTTTCAGGAGGCGATGCACCGCGCGGGACTCACGACCGACCACGGCCCCAACGTCTCCGTCAACGAGAACAGCTCCGATTCGCACTACGAGCCTTTGCCCCAGAGCAGCCGCCCCATCGTCCAGGGCTCGTTTCTTCTAATCGATATCTGGGCGCGGCAGAACCGCCCTGGCTCCTGCTGGTACGACATCACCTGGACAGGCGTGGTGGGCCGCGAGCCCACCGAACAGGAACGCGTGGTCTTTGCGGTTGTGCGCGACGCTCGCGACGCCGCCATTCAGACCGTGCGTTCCGCCTTCACCGACGGTGGCCACCCGGTCGCGGGATACGAAGCCGACGATGCCGCCCGCGCTGTCATCCGCAACGCCGGCTACGGCCCTTACTTCACCCATCGCACCGGCCACAACATTGGTGCCGAGTTGCACGGGAGAGGCGCTCATCTCGACAATCTCGAAACCCACGACGATCGCCGAATCCTCCCCTTCACCTGCTTCTCCGTCGAACCCGGCGTCTATTTACCCCAGTTCGGAATTCGCAGTGAAATCAATATGATCACCTCCAGGGACAACGCCGTCGTAACCGGCCGCATACAGCGGGACCTGGTGCGCATTTAGAGGCCTTGCTGTTCGTTTATAGTCTTAAGAGGCATGGCATCGAAGGCGCAGACTCCCGCACAACCTCAAACTCAGGGCTTCGTTTACTCGGCGCTGATCCTCGGCTGGCTTGTTCCTGGCGCGGGCCACCTCCTTACCCGCCACTGGATTCGCGCTCTCCTGCTCTTTGTGGCGATCACCGCAATGTTCTCTCTCGGCCTCGCCATGCAGGCCAAGGTGTACGTACCCAACACGGGCGACCCGCTGGACATGCTCGGTTTCGCGGGCGACCTGGGTACCGGACTGCTTTACATCGTCGCGCGGCTCTTTTCGCTGGGGCAAAGCACCGTGCAGCTGGTCACGGCCGACTATGGCACCAAGTTTGTGGTCGTTGCCGGCCTGCTCAACTTCGTCGCCGCCGTAGACGCGCACAATCTCCGCATCGGGAGGAAGGTCTAGGTGCTCACGCCTTCTCACTTCACCGCCGTGCTGCTCTTTGCGACTTTCACTTCCGTAGTCTTCGGCGTCACCCAGCGATCAAGTGCCCGTGCAATGGTGCGATATGGACTGTATTGCTGGGTTCTTTTCGTGGGGTCGGTCATCGCAGCCAGCTGGCTGATGTGGCTCATCCGGCACTAAAATCTGACGCACGCGGATCGGACGCCACAATTGATTTAGCTCCTCAGGCTGATTGAAGACCGTGGCACTCATGCTTTCAGGAAGCATCAATGAGAGGTTGCAGTGCTCGGAAAGCCGACCCCTGAGAATTAGCAGGAGTCCGAGAGAGATGTGATTCTGCAGCCACTTTGGATGATGAGCGTTTGCGTCGTGATGGTCTCCGATCACTGCGCCACGGGCATCGCTGCCGCCGCCGAAACCTTCCCCGCATCCAGCGTCAGCGGACTCTGTAATTTCATCTGGAACTGCCATCCGTTATCGAAGAGAACATAGTCACCCGCGCCGTGGTGGTGCGCCGTCAGGAGGGCCACCACGGCGACAGCAGCGGCGCCCCCGACGCTCAGGCCGATGATCAATCCCTTCGACGGCCCTACCGACGGCAGCGGTGGAAGCGGCGGTGGTTCCGGAGCTGTTTGTCCCAGCCCCGGAGCCCCTCCGTACGCCAACTCGCCCAAGGCCGCCGTAACTGGGCTCGGTCCGCCCGGCCCCGGCCCTGGACTCAGCCCGCTCGGGTCCGGCCCGCTGCCCATGGCCTGCGTGCTCGTCGCATCCAGCACAACCGCATACCCGTTGGAAAACAGCAGCCGCGTAAAGTGGATCTCCACCCGCGACTGATTCCCATGCGTCGTCACCGAGTTGACGATGCCGTCCACGTATGTGCCAGCCGGAATTGCCAGCTGCGTGCCCACCGTCACCGGAAACGCGACTACCGCGCGCACCGTATCTCCCGGCTTCGTCGACTTGCTCTTGATCTGCCCCACCAGCGTCATCGCCACCGTCGTCCCTGCTGGAACCGTGATGGTGCCAGGCAAATCGGCCGCCGGCGCCGTTGTCTGTGCCGTCATCGCTGCCGACTGCATGGTTGTTATTGCCGCCGCCCCCGGTACAACCGCCTGCACCGTCTCGGCCCCGCACATCGTTGTCATCATGACTACTGCTAACCACTGGAATCGCACTGAGGTCCCTCTTTCTCTCCCCGGCTCTCCACATTGCAGTCCGGGCTGCATCCGATCGGCTTCTAAGCCGGTCAGCTGTTCACATCGCATTTCACATATCCGTCAATGATTCGCCGCCGTCGCACCCGCCTTCGGCCCCGGCACGATCGGCACGCTGGACACCACCAGCGGCGCCCGCGGGCACGATATCCCCGGCATGTCAGGCGTGCCTGGCGACCCAGGAATCACCGTCGCCGGTGTCGCCGGCGTTCCCGGAATCACCGTATCCGGCATCCCTGGCCCTCCGGGGATCACTGTATCTGGCGTGCCCGGCGACCCTGGAATCACTGTGTCCGGCGTGCCCGGTGTTCCCGGAGTTCCCTCTGTCGATACGCATTGCGTCGCCGTCCGAAACTTCGTAGGTCCCGGCGCACGGCTCAGCGCCTGCGCTGCCGCAACTTGTCCTGAGTCGAGTGCCAGCGGCGCAGCCAAAGTCATCTCCACGGGCGCGCCGTTATCCAGCAGCAGATCGTTCGCCACGCTTACGTCCACGGTGAGCAACACCGCCGTCGTCGTCAGAGTCGGCGTCGCTGGCGGACTCGCAGCCGTACTCGCCGCATTCACGGCTCCGTTCGGCGCGTCTGCCGGCAGCAGCACCGTGTATCCATTCGCGAAGACAATCTTCCTGAAAATTACTTCCAGCTCGGCGCGAGCCGTCCTGTTTGTAGGCCGCGTGATCTTTTCCAGCGTTCCCTGTACCCAGGTTCCCGGCGGAATCGCCACCTGCGCGCCCGCCGTCACCGGAAAGTTTGTCTGCGTATACAGCGGATCGCCCGCCATTGCTGTCTTCGCCCGGACCGGGCTGATGACTGACAGCTCCACCTTTGTTCCCGCAGGCAGCGTTATCTGGCTCGCTGCTGCAACCGTCTGCGGCTCCTGCGTCCACCCTTGCCCCGCCGCGCAAAACAGAAACCCGCAAAACACCAGGATCGCCAGCCTTCTCATGGCCGCCCTCCCAGAACCTAACGTCCACCACCAGAGACGGCCACCCCCGCAGACTGGTTTCACTTGTTTTCAGTGGTAAAGACGCAAGGTTGCATGACACCCGGCGAAACATCATACGCCCCCGACGTCAACAAGACTCAGTGCTCGCTTAACTCCGAAGTACTATCGACTACCTTGGAAAGCGGCGCAGTACCACACCGCGTCCATGCCGATCCGTACGAAAGGTAAGTCAGTTACCTTCGAGTAGCTCTGACACCCCACCCCCCCCAGGGTGGTCTTTTTTGCACTTATTTGATTCTGCGAGATTTAGTGGTGTTATCGAGCTTGATAACACCAGCTACTTCCGTTAATCGCCCGGGGTTGGTCGACACCGATGGGTGAAAAGAGCCAGGTTGCGGGGTGCCAGGTTTTCAAAGAGCCGCCGGGTTTTGATTCAGCCTGGGCCGGATCAGGGTACAGGTGGCGGGTTGCAGTTGAGGGATTGTGCAACGGAAAAGCCCGCGCTGGGCGGGCTTTTTGCACACTTCTTCCATTGTTTTCAGGTTAGCTGGCGGGAGGTCGGGAGGCAAGGAGAATCGTGCGGTGGGACGGTACGAAGGTCATGGCCGGAAGGCTGGTTGGCAGGAGGCGATGCAGAGGCGCAAGCCCAGGGCGTGGAGCCGTTCGACGCGCACCTCGCTTTGCTCGGAGCTTGCTCAGGGCAGGCTCCGGCTACTCACCCTGTCGGCTACTGGCTACTCCCTGGCTCATGAATACCGCAGCCAGCGAATCATCTCCGGCAACGTAGCCCGCTTCCCATACATCAACACGCCCACCCGGTAAATCCGCGCCGCCAGCCACACCATTGCCCAGACCGACCCAAACAGCAGCACCACCGACAGCGCTACCTGCCACGCCGGAGGCATCTGCGCGCAAATCCGCATGTACATAATGATGGGCGCAAAAGGCGGCAGCAGCGACAGCACAACCGCCGTCGTCGAGTTCGGATTCGCCAGCACATATGGCAGCAGCACCACACTCACCACCAGCGGAGAAATCAGGATGAAGCTGAACTGCTGCACCTCCTGCTCTCCGCTCACGCTCGACCCCAGCGCCGCCGCCAGCCCGCTGTACAGGAAAAATCCCCCCAGAAAGAAAACCGCGAAGAAGGCCAGTTCCGCCCGCGTAATCCCCAGCGATCCCAGCCCGTGAATCCCCTGCGTCGCCGCCATCGCCGACCCCGCGTAGAACACCAGCAGCGCACCCCAGATTCCCATCTGCGTCAGCCCCACCGCGCCCACCCCCAGCAGCTTGCCCAGCATCAGCGAATCCGACGACGCGGTTGAAAGCAGTACCTCGAAAATCCGCGACGTCTTCTCCTCCACCACCGAGCGCGCGATGTTGATCCCATAAATCAGCACCGAAGCGTAGAGAACGATGATCAGCCCATATGCCCCCAGGAAACTCCGCTCCGAATCCGACGACACCACCGCGCCATTCTTCACCTGCATCGTGTTGAGCGTCGTGTCCTTCATCAGCGCGTGCATCTGCGCGTCTGAAACACCGCGCGCCGTCAGTTGCTCCCGAATCAGCGCCGCCCGCACTGCCGACTCCATCTGCGCCTTGCCCACCAGGTTGATCGCGCTCCCCGAAACCCACGTCGACTTCGGCTCTGCCTCTCCAGGAACCGGTTCCAGCGTCAGATAACCACCGATCCTATGCGCCGCCACTTCGGCATTCAACCGTGCCACGTCCGCATCCGTCGGCGGCGCAACCACCTCCACCGTCTGTGGCGGAAAGGATCCATCCGCCAGCGCTGCCTTCACCGCCTCCGCCAGCGCGCGGTTGCTCGACACAACCGCCAGGTCCTGCACACCTTCCATCCTGCGCCCGCTGAACTGCCCCAGCACCGCCAAGGCCCCCATCCCCACCGGCACCAGCAGCGTCGTAATCCGGAAAACCTTGCTCTTCACCCGCTCAAGGTACTCGCGCTTGGCAATCAGCAGCGTATTTCTCAGCATCCCATTAGGCATCGGCGCGCCCTCCCACCGTCTCGATAAAAATCTCCTCGAGCGACGGTTCCACCAGCTCGAATTTTGTAATCGTCGCCGCCGCTACCGCCGCCTTCAGCAGCTCCTGCGCATTCGCATGCGGCTTCAGCTTGATCTCCGCGTGACCCGCATAGCTCTTGTACTCTTCAATCGCCGGATGCTGCAGAAACCCATCGCCGCCCTCGTACTGCACGATCACACGGTTCCGCTCGTAGCGCGACTTCACCTCCCGCATTCCTCCCGCCAGCACCGCCTCGCCCCGGTTGATCAGGCAAATCGAATCGCACAGCTTCTCCACCTGGTCCATCCGATGCGTCGAAAAGAGCACTGCGTTCCCGTTGTTCTTCAGCTCCAGCAGCGTGTCCTGCAGCAGCACCGCGTTCACCGGATCGAGCCCCGAAAACGGCTCATCCATAATGATCAGCTCCGGATCGTGCAGCAGCGTCGCGATGAACTGGATCTTCTGCTGCATCCCCTTCGACAGCTCTTCGGTCCTCTTGTCGATCGAGTCCGCGATCTGCAGCCGCTCCGCCCACTGCTTCGCCCGCCGCGTCGCTTCCAGAGCCCCCAGTCCCCGCAGCTCGCCCAGGAACACCAGCTGGTCGATCACCTTCATCCGCTTGTAGAGCCCGCGCTCTTCCGGCAGATAGCCCACCCGCTTCAGCGCCCCCGGCCCAAAAGGCTTCCCAAACAGCGAAACCTTCCCCGCATCCGGCAGCGTGATCCCGATCATCATCCGGATCGTCGAAGTCTTGCCCGCCCCATTCGGCCCCAGCAGCCCAAACATGCTGCCCGCCTCGATCTTCAAACTCAGATCGCGAACCGCTGCTTTCTCTTCATAGGATTTAGAAACGTGATCCAGATCCACCAATGCTTCCATGCTGTGAGGGCTCTCCCGCGACTGAAAAAGGCAGAAATGCAAAGAACCCAGCCAGCATATCAGTAAGCATCCCCGCTCCCCCCATCGCAACCCGTATCAAAAAGAGAGTGTCATCCAGAGCGAAGCATCCGAATCGTTGCGCCGCTCCTGGCGCAACAACAAATTAAGACGCGAGTCGAATGACCCGCATTTCGTCTTTCGCCCGCGCAACAAATGCCGGGTGCCCATTCTGGCGCGCGGTGCCTTACCGCGCAGCAGGGTGGGCCGGAACCTTCCGCATTACCACCCCCCCACGTTTATTACTTTTTGATCTCACCCCCACGCCAAACGCGCTAACATCGTCCAGCATCTGGCTTCGACCGACTCTGTCGCACCGTGCGCAGACGTTCGCACCGAGCCTCCCGGAAGCCAAAACATCTTCCATGACCTTTGTGTGAGGTGCATGGTTACTGTTTGTGGTCCTCCCTTAACCCATTCATGGGATAGTGGATGCGATCCCTGCCGCCCTAGTCTGTTGCTCATGAACTTTGCTCAGGGACAGCGGGTCCGCATTAGGGACAAGAAGCTCGTAGGGAAGGTCGAGAAAAAACTCTCCTCCCTGGACGATGTCTATGTTGTCCTGTTCGAAGACGGCCCCCTTCAGGAAGAAAAACTGGTCCGCGGCGCCGATCTTGAACTCTTCCGCGAAATCGAAAGCCAGAAACTGGCCTGAGCAAGCCCCAACACCGCTCAGCCGCTCCTCAAATTCACCCTCGACTCCTGCCCTTCATCAACTTATGCCCTGCGCGAGTGCCCGGGGCCCTGTGCCCGGTGCCCGCGCTTCCTAAACAAATCGCAAAGCCGCCGAATTCATGCAGTACCGCAACCCCGTCGGCGCTGGCCCGTCGTCGAACACATGCCCGAGGTGCGCATCGCACCGCCGGCACGACACCGCAATTCGATCCATCCCCAGGCTCGGATCGTGCGTCTCCACCACATTCTCCTTCGCGATCGGCGCCCAAAAGCTAGGCCATCCCGTTCCCGAGTCGAACTTCGTCGCCGAACTGAACAGCGCCGTGTCGCAGCAGATGCATCGATAAATCCCCCTGGCATGCTGGTCCCACGTCGCCCCCGTGTAAGCCGCCTCCGTCCCCGCCTCCCGCGTCACCTCATACGAAATTCCGCTCAGCTGCCGCCGCCACTCCGCGTCGCTCTTCACCACCACCGGGACCGTCACGGTACCCGTCCTTCGCCCATCGTCGCTAAACTCCACCAGGGTCACCATCTCCCCCGCCTTCGCCGCCGCCACCGCCCGGGGAGCAATCAGCAGATGATTACGCATCGCCAGCCACACCACCCCGCTCACAGCTCCCGCAGCCCCCACAATGAAAGCGCGCCGCCCCAGCCCCTCCGGCGACCCCGCTCCGCTGCCGCCGCTCGATTGCTCCAGATTCTTCTCCATGCCCACCACCCTTCCACCATTAGACGTCAATCCCGCCCTTCGATCACGTCGCCGCTGAGGTCCCGTAACCAGACCCTTTGCTCGGTGCAGTACTCACCGCTGAGGGGCACGGCATCCCTCTGATATTCTCTGCCTGAAATTTGGGGGTGACTCATGGCTCAACTCGGCGGGGGCATCGGCAATGTAATCCCGAATCCAGGCCTCCTCGAAATGGCCATGGCCTACTCCCGCAGCCGCGTACTATGCGCCGCCGCTCGCCTTGGCGTTGCCGACGCCCTTGCAGACGAGGAACGCAGCGCCGCTTTTCTGGCCGAAAAATGTCACGCGGATCCCAACGCCCTCTACCGCCTCCTCCGCGCCCTCGCCAGCATCGGCGTCACCGAGGAGACTACCCCCGAACACTTCAGGCTCACCCCGTTTGGCCAACCGCTGCGCAAGGATGTACCCCACTCCGTCTGGGCTGCCGTCATCTTCTGGGCTGACCTGCTCGCCGATAGCTGGTCCCTGCTCACCGACTGCGTCCGAACCGGCAAGCCCGCCTCCCAGGTCCGCGATCCCGAAATCCCGTCTCGCTGGTCCCAGGACCCCGAGGCGAGCTCGATCTTTCGCGCCGTCATGGGCACCGCTCCGGCTGAAGATTACGCTCCCATCGCACAGGCCTGGGATTTCTCCCAGGCGAAAGTGGTCGCCGACCTCGGCGGCGGCGGTGGTTCGCTCATTCTTGCCGTGCTCAGCCTCAACCCCCATCTCCGCGGCATGCTCGTCGACCTCGAACCCAGCATCGAGGCAGCCAGACCTCGCTTCGCCCACGAAGATCCATCCCACCGATGCGATCTGATCGTCGCCGATCTGGAGCAATCCGTCCCGCCAGGCGCCGATGTCTACATGATCAAACACGTTCTGCACGGCGATCGGGACGAAGATGCTCTGACCATTCTCAGAAACATCCGCGCGGTTGTCCCGCCCCATGGCCGTTTGCTGGTCATTGAATTCGTCCTGCCCCCGCTCGTCTCTCACGCCGATCCGCAACTCGAAGGCCGCCTGATGAGCGACCTCAACATGCTCGCCGTCACCGGCGGCAAAGAACGCAGCGAGCCTGAGTGGAAAGCCCTTCTCGAAGCAGCGGGATTCACCCTGACCCAGGTCTACCCCGTCGGAGGAGACAAGCTGATGGCGCGAAACGTCGCGATCCTTGAAGCCAGGCCGGCTTCGGATGAGTGCGGGGTACTCGTGAGTTGACGCCTCCAGCGCGCCGTCAACAGACCCTGATCTCATCAGTTTGCAGTTCTATCCTCAGAACTTGGTAAGATCAGCCCCTTCTTTCGGCCTCTCTGCGCAGACCGCTTTTCAGAACGGATTGAGCTTGTCGAGGCCTTCCTTCTTCTTGTGCTTGCTCGAGGACTCGTCTTTCTTGTCATAGGGAGCTTTTTTCTTCTTGCTGGTGGGCTTGCCGCTGGCGTTGGCTCCGGTGGCTACCTGGGCGGTGCCTCCGGCAGGGACCTGGTTGATTTGCTGAGGAGCTTCGGCGGGCTTATCGACAGCGGGCAACGGCTGATTATTGACGGGGCCCACGGGGGCGACAAGGGTACGCTCCGCGGCAGGCGCTCCATTCGCCGACGAGGCGCCTTCGGCTGCCGGCGAAGCCGCAGCTGGATCACTGTTGCCGGGAGCGCTCGCACCTGGGGCGGCTGTTACGCTGCCGTTGCCGGGGGCGGAAGCAACCGGAACCTCAACGGTGCTGCCCGTGCTTCCGGAAGCGTCGGGGACCTCCTCAAAGGTCACCTTTTGCTTCGGAGGCTCGGTCGAAGGCGCGCCACCATTTTCGATCGAAGCGCTCATCGCGCCGGAACCGCCGCTGGTCGACGTACCCTGGGCGGCCGGAGCCAGGCCGGTAATCGGCTTGCCCAGCTGCGCCTCGGTCCATGCGGTTGCGCTTTCCTTCACCACATCGGGCGCCACCACCGGAGGAGCGCTGTTCAGGGAAGGCTCACCGACGCGCGCGGCTTTGACGGTGTTGGGGCCGCGGCCCAGCAACTGCAGCGCACGGGAGCCGAGCTTTACGTTGACCCGGCTGTCTTCCTCGGCCTGGCTCTCGGCAAGGGCCTGAGGGCTGGGATCGGGGACGGCGCGGCCCATCGCGATTAGCCGATCCTTGGCGTCCTCAACGTGAGGCGCGAGCGGATAGCGTGAGACAACGCGAGACCAGTAGGACGCGGCGCGATCATCGTAGAAGCGAACCAGCTCGGCTTTGGCCTTTGGAGCTATCTTCGCGCGTGAGATGGTCTGCGCCTCGGTGGCATAGGCATCGCCAATGGTGATGAGAGTCTGATCGCTGTGGCTGAAAAGCGGATAGGAATCGGCGATGGTCTGCAGGCGCGCAATGGCCGCCGCCCACTGTTCGCGCGAGGCATAAAACTCGCCAACCTCAAACTGGCGCTGGGCCAGAACTTCCTGGACCTCGCGCAGCTTCTGCTTGGCTCGCGGGATCAGGGGCGAATCGGGAAACTGCTCGAGCATGGTGCGGTATTCCTGCTCGGCGTGGACGGCGTTTTGCGGATCGCGGTCCGGCTTCTCCATCTGCTGGTAGTAGATGTCCCCGACCTTCATCTGGGCCTCTGCAGCCTCTGGGGTGTTGGGGAAGAAGGTAATGAAGTCCTTGTATTCGGACTCGGCCTGGGTGAGAGCTGCGGAGCCGCCCTCCTTGAACCAGGTGTCGCCAACGGCCAGCTTGGCGCGCATATCGTATTCAGAGTCGGGGTAGGTGTTGAGCAGGGTCTGCAGGTCGAGGCGGGCGACCTCGTACCGGCCTTTTTTCATGGCTACCATGGCTTTGTCGAAGAGCTCCTTGTCGGGCTGCTTCGAGTTCACGTTCGCCAGGGGATTGGCGGTGAGGTCGACGTTTTTCTTTTTCTTCGGTTTCTTCGCGAAGGCGCTGGGAGAAGAGAACGCGATCGCCATGACCAGACAAACTGCCGCAATACGAATACCCAACCGATTCATAACACCTCGTCGCAGACGCTTTCCTTACGATCGTGCCGGCGCGGGATGGTCTGCGATAACCCCGTGCCGGATATGAAGTTCAGGCGGCAATCAGAGCCGCACGCTGCGCTGCTTCGAGCAGGTTGCGCGCATCCCGCTCCGGGTGACCCTCGCCAAAAACCGCGTTGCCGGCCACCAGCAGCTCGGCTCCCGCTTCGACGACGCTGGCCACGGTATCGTGAGCGATGCCGCCGTCCACTTCAATCCTATAACTCAGGGCCAGTTCCTGGCGAAGTTCTTTGAGGCGGCGAATCTTGTTGAGAGAGTAAGGGATGAACCGCTGTCCGCCGAAGCCTGGGTTCACGCTCATCACGAGGACATGGTGGACCATGCCGAGGATGGGGATAAGAAGGTCGACGGGAGTGGCCGGATTGATGACGACGGCGGGCTGCATGCCGCGCTCGGCGATGTGCTCAAGGGTGCGATGCAGATGGCGGCAGGCCTCATAGTGGACGCTCACCCAGTTCGCGCCCGCATCGGCAAAGGCGGGAATGAAGTCGTCGGGATTCTCGATCATCAGATGGCAGTCGAGAGGGAGGCCGGTGTGCTTGCGGAGGGAGGCGACGACCGGCGGACCGATGGTGATATTGGGGACGAAGTGACCGTCCATGACGTCGACGTGGATGACGGTTCCACCGCCGCGCTGGGCAGCGGCGATTTCGTCGGCCAGGCGGGCGAAATCCGCGGAAAGGATGGATGGAGCAAGCTCGACCACTATGGGAACAGGGTACAGGGTGTGGGGAGCAGGGGTAAAGCGTGAAACGAGCAAACTGCGAGCGAGCTGCGAGCGAAAAGCGCGCCCATTCCACCTGCCACCGATCGGGAGCAACCGGCTCAGGCAGGGGTGACATCCGATTCTCGATGTCCAGTCGTCGTGAGGACGATGACGGCAGCGATGATCAGCGCTCGCCGGATTCCTCCTGTCGCTATGAGTCGCGCCGCTCCTCTCGCGCCTGTTCTACGGAGTCGCCCCCACCAGCCCCGCCAACTATCCCTCATATCCGCCCTCGTCCTAACTGTCAGCGCTCTCGCCGCCTTCCTGCCCCGCCGCGCCATGAGCAGAGTGGGGTGAACTCCCGGGGAAACGTGGCGGGGCATGACATAAAATGGAACCGGACAGGAAGGGCGGGACGAAGATGGCTGACCTGAACCCTCGGATTACGGTTGAACCTGGCAAAATGGGGGGAAAGCCCTGTATTCGCGGCCTGCGGTTCACCGTCTATGATCTCGCATCGTATTTGGCCTCCGGAATGACTGAGGATGAAATCTTGAGAGAGTTCCCTTATCTGGAAAAGGACGACTTTCAGGCGGTTTACCGGTTTTTCGCCAGCATCCCGGAAAGGATCGCAGTTCTTGAAGCTTCTCGTTGACGAGAACCTTCCTCCGCGGCTTGTCGAGAACCTCACCGACCTCTTTCCGGATTCTGTGCACGTCAGATCCGTGGGGCTCGGCGGCACTGCGGACTCGACAATATGGGAGTACGCAAAGGCGCATGGGTTCACCTTCATGACGCGGGACAAGGATTTCGCAAATCTGAGCATGACCTGGGGCGCACCCCCGAGGGTGATCCTGCTCCAGGTGGGGAACTGTTCGAACGTCCATGCTCTCCAGCATTGTGCGTAAAAACGCAATTCGGTTTTCGGAATTCGAAAACGATACGAATCGCAGCTTGCTGATCCTGAGATAACTTTTCTGCTGCAACTCACAAAATTGGAAGCTCCGGAGCGACCATGCTCAGGCAGGAGTGACTTCCGATTCGCGATGCCCTGTGGTGGTGAGGACGATCACCGCTGCGATGATCAGCGCTCCACCTGCGTAAGCGCCCGGGCCGAGCCGCTCGCCGAGGATGGTGACTCCGAGGATCGATCCAAGAGCAGGTTCGATGTTGAGGAAGACACCGGCGCGCGAGGCAGGCACGCGATGAATGCCCCAATTCCACAGGAGCGTGGCGGCTGTCGTACAGAGAAGGCCGCTGGCCGCGACCGCGAACCAGACATGCCATCCGAGTCCGCGCACCGGCGGGAGGCCGTCGCGTATCAACACCCAGGGCGCCAGCATGGCTGCGCCGGTGAGGAGCGTCCATGAGCTGACGGCGATGGGTGAGCGGCCCATGACCATGAGGCGCATGTTGATAAGGACCCAGCCCAGAGCGATCAGCAACGAGGCAACGACGAGAAGGTCGCCCCAGATATTGCCGCCGCGGAGGGCCATGTCGCCGGTGCCGTGGCTGGCGCTCAGCACGATGAGGGCGATGCCGATGGTCGATGCAAGCAGCGCGAGCCAGCCTTTGAGGTCGAGGCGCTCGTGCGCAAACAGGGTTGCGCCGGCGGCAAGGATGACGGGCATGGTCCCGACCATCAGCGCGGCGTGCGAGACAGTGGTGAGCTTCAGCCCTTCAAACTGAATCATGAACTGCAGGGGGACGCCGAGGAAGGCGCCAGTCAGCAGCAGCTTCCATTCGTGGCGCGAAAAGCGTGGCCATTCTACGATGGGGAGCAGGCCGATACAGGCGAAGATAAAGCGGTAGAGGACGTAATGACCGACGCCAAGGCGCGTGAAGGCTATCTTGCCGAAAAAGAAGCCGGTGCCCCAGCAGCATCCGGCGAGCGCGCACGCCACGTAGCCGAGGCCCCGGCCAACGGCGCGGCGGTGCTCGGAGCCGGATGCATGCACCGGGGCCGGAGGACGCTGAGTGTCGAGCGTGGGCATTTGAATTGGATGACCTTTCGTACCGATCGTCGCACGGATTGCACCAGCCTGATCCGGGGCCGTCACCCCACCCTTATGCAGCGCTTTCCTTAAGGAGAGCCCGCCAGCCATCGCCGAGAAACAGCCGGATCGCTGCGATGCCAGCGGCGCCCGCTTGTACGCAGGCGGGCGCGTTTTTCTCGTTGACTCCTCCCAGCGCGAGTACAGGAATCGGCCTGGCGATGTCGACGGCCGCACGCAGAGCCGCCAGGCCCTGGCCGCGCGTTACCTTACCCTGGATGGTCACCTTTTCGAAAACCGGAGAAAACAGCAGGAGCGATGCGCCAGCCGCCTGACGGATTTCCTCGGGCGAATGACAGGCAACGCTGACCACCACGTCCCTCCCGGCCCGGCCATACACCTGCTGCGCCGCCCGAACGGCTGCGGGGCCGGAGTTGGCATGGAGGTGCACGCCATCGGCTCCCGCATCGAGCGCTACCTGGGCCGGACCGTTGACAAGGACCCGCGTCGGCTGTTTCGTGGTGCGCACTGCTTCCACCATGCGACTGGCGAGAGATTGCAGCTCAGCGAGGGGCAAATCCTTTTCGCGGACCTGGATCGTGTCAACGCCGCCACGCGCCCACAAGCCCGCGAGCTCGACCAGACGGTCGCGCTTTGCGCTTTCGTCGCCGTTCAGCAGCCGCCGATTTGTGATGGCATAAAGCAGCATTTCAGGAATTAGTGTAAGAGTGTATTCACACGGTCCCTCTCCAGGGATTGTAAGATGAGCACGGACCTGCGTGGACGTTTCAGAGCGCAGGTGTTTTTCTCCGACGCATGGCGAAATACGATCTGCTTGTCATCGGTTCGGGCCCTTCCGGTCAGCGCGCGGCTGTTTCCGCGGTCAAGAAGGGCAAGCATGTGGCGCTCGTCGAGATGCGCAGCGTGGTGGGCGGCGTGTGCATCAACACCGGCACAATCCCCAGCAAGACGATGCGGGAAGCCGTGCTGCATCTCTCCGGCTACAACTACCGTTCGATTTACGGGATGAACTATCGCGTGAAGGAAAAGATCACGATGGCCGATCTTGCCTTTCGCGTGCAGCACGTGGTCAAGACCGAGATCGACGTGACAGAAGCGCAGCTGTCGCGCAACGGCGTCGAAATGCAAAACGGGGTTGCGAGTTTTGTCGACGATCATCACGTTCACGTGGATGGCGTGCGCGGCTCGAATACCTTCGAGGCCGACAACATCATCATTGCGGTGGGCACGCGGCCGGCCATTTCCGCCAAAGTGCCCGTGAATGGCAAAACCATCATTAACAGCGACCAGGTGCTCGACCTGGTCGATCTGCCGAAGAGCCTGATCGTGGTCGGTGGAGGCGTGATCGGGGTCGAGTACACCTGCATGTTCGCCGCGCTTGGAGTGCGGGTAACCCTGATCGAAAAGCGGCCGCGCCTGCTCGAATTCGCAGATCAGGAAATCATCGAGGCCCTCAGCTATCATCTGCGCGACAGCCGCGTGACCATGAGGCTGGGAGAAGAAGTGGAAAGCGTAGAGCAGATCGCCGAGGGAACGGTGGTCGCGAATCTAGAGAGCAAGAAAAAGATGTCGGGCGATGCGCTGCTGTATGCAGTCGGCCGTCAGGGCAACGTCGACGAGCTCAAACTCAGTGCGGCTGGGATCGAAGCCGACAACCGCGGGCGCATCCCGGTAGACAAGGATTTCCGGACGAAAGTTCCGCACATCTTCGCGGTGGGCGATGTGATCGGCTTTCCGGCGCTCGCGTCGGTTTCGATGGAGCAGGGGCGCATCGCGGCCGAGCGCGCCTTCGGCAACGATCACGTTATCTCGAACCCCAGCTTTTATCCCTATGGCATTTACACCATCCCGGAAATTTCGTTTATCGGCAAGACCGAAGAGCAACTGACCGAAGAAGACGTGCCGTACGAAGTGGGCGTGGCGTACTATCGCGAGATCGCGCGCGGCCAGATTCGCGGCGACACCACGGGACGCCTGAAGCTGATCTTTCATCGCGAGACGCGCGAAGTGCTGGGCGTCCATATCATTGGCGAGGGCGCGTCGGAACTGGTCCACATCGGCCAGGCGGTGATGGCGCTGAACGGTAAAGTGGATTACTTCATCGATACGGTATTTAACTATCCCACTCTGGCCGAGTGCTACAAGGCCGCCGCGTTTACCGGCATTAACAGGCTGGCCCGGTTCGAGGGGTAGGCCGCAGAGGCGGCGGCGGAGGGCTTATGTCGAAAGCTGTTGGCGTAGTGATGACGAACAGGGTGATCGCCGGGTTAATTGAGGATCATCGTCTCCAGGGCGGCCTGAGAGAATTTCCGGAGAACATCGACGACATCAACGGCCTCATCGAAGTGCCCGCGGAAAACCTCTGTGAGATCATCTGCGACGCCGTTGCCGCGCTTTTGCCCCCGGGCTCCACCGTCGACGCGGTGGGCGTGGCGATGCCCGGCTATCTGCACCAGGGAGTCATGCTCGACTCGCCTAATCTTCCCCAATTGAAGGGCGCTCAGATCTGCAGCACCGTCAGCGCGGGACTGCAGAAACGTGGACTCGACGTAAAGCTGGCTGCTTTTAACGACGCGGACGCCGTTGCCGCCGGCATTGCAGCGACACGCGGGCAGATGGATCGCCAGGTGCGCGTCTGGACGATAGGCTATGGCATCGGTTTTGGGCGCTATCCCTGGACCGAAGGCCCGTGGGAGGGCGGCCACATGGTGGTGACGCTCGATCCAAAGGAGAACTACTGCGGCTGCGGGGGCAAGGGCCATCTGGAAGGGATCATGGGCTACCGCGCGATGCGTCTGCGTTTCCTCGACATGGAGCCGGACGAGGTGTTCGCCGCCGCGAAGAAGGGCGACCGGCGCTGCGCCGAGTTCGTGGAGCTGTGGCATCGCGCGCTGGCCGCGGCTACCGCCTCGATGATTCACCTCGAGGGCCCGGGGCGCTTTTATTACACAGGCCGCGATATTCAGCGCCTGGAACTTCCGCGGCTGAAGCAGCATTTGTGGGAGGCCATCAAGATGAGTCCGCTGCAGAACTATACCGCGGAAATGCTCCCCGAAGATCCGTCGCTTGCGGTGATTGGAGCGGGTGTGGCCGCGCTGATCGAGAGCAAGTGCTGAACGGGGCTGCTGGAAGGCCTTCGATCCTGTCGAGGGCCAGCCTGATTGTCCAGGCGCTCTTCTACGTCGCCAGCGGGATCAATCATTTCTGGCACGAGGCTTTCTATCTGCATATCATGCCGGATCACTATACGCATCCGCTGGCGCTTGTGAAGGTGAGCGGAGTGGCGGAGATCCTTGGCGGGCTCGGGCTGCTGCCAACGGTAACGCGGCGCTTGTCCGCCTTCGGCATCGCGTTCATGTTGGCCGTCTTCTTCGATGTGCATATCTTCATGCTGCGTCATGCCGGCCGATTTCCCGAGGTGCCGGAATGGCTGCTGTGGGCGCGGATTCCGCTGCAGTTTGTGCTGATCGCGTGGGCGCTTTATTACGCTCGGCGCGACTCCGGCGAACGCTGCTGAACATAGGGCGCGGCCTGTGTGCGGCTCGCGTCATTCCCCGAGATTGATGCGAAGTCCGATACGCGCCAGACACGGCGTTCCCAGAGTGAGGATCGGCGTCTTGCCCACTTCGATCGAGCGGTCGAAGAGATTCTCTCCTGAGGCAAATGCAACGATGTGTCTGCCGAAGTTGTGCTCGGCGTACGCATCGAGCCGGAAATAACTGTGGAGCAGATAGACGTTGGCGTCATCGTCGAACTGGCGCCCGGTCAGCTGGCCCTGCATGCTGAGAACGCCAAGACGAGGCCGTGTAATACGCACCTGGGTCGTTGCCATATTGCGGGCGACCTGGGGGATCCATTTCCCGACCAGCGCGGGCTGCGGCGCGAATTTCGTAACAGTCGCGTTGGCAAATTGATAGCCGCCCTCCAACCCGAGCCACGAAAAAGGCTGGATCGCGTAGTCGAGCGAGACGCCGCGGCTCTCGATCTGCCCGAGGTTTTCGCGTTGCAGCAGTTCTTCTGAAGGCGTCACGCTCAAAGTCAGGGCGGTGATGGGGCGATTGACCTGCGTCCAAAAATAACTGGCGCGCAGGCTGGAGCCGTAGCGGCGGATGTCGGCCTGGAAGCCGGTCTCCCAGCCGGTCGCGCGCTCGGAGCGCAGGTTGGGATTGGGCTCGGTGACCTGCTGGCCAACCTGCCCGGTCCGGTAGAGTTCGTTTTCCGTCGGGGCACGGTAGGCACGGAATCCGGAGGCGTTCAAGGTCAGCGAAGGCGAGATGCGTCTCACTACGCCGATGCGCGGATCGAAAACGGTTTCGCTGAACGCGGGGAGCTGCAAGGGGGCGGCCGAGCTCGAAAATTGCCGGGCATCGAAGTTCGAGAAATGATCCACGCGGGCCGACCCGCAGACGGTCCAGTTGGATGGAGTGAGGAGGGCTTCTCCCCACACCCCTGTCTGGCGCTGGCGTGCCGTCGTATCGAGCGTGCCGCCAGCGCCGGCGAAGAGCTTTTCATCGTCGGCCGCGCGCACATCGTGGGTGTCGGCACCGGCCAGGATCAGCGCGTGCGCGCCAACCGCCCGTTGCCAACGCAGGGCCGCGCCCAACTCATCCGCCGGATCGAAACCAAAGCGCGTTCGTTTCTCCGAGGCGCGATTGGCGGCGATGCTAGAGAAAGTCTGGCGGAAGTGTTCGTTGTCGCCGAAGAGGCGCAGAGCAAAGCCCTTCCAGTCCGCGCCTGCGGCGCCGCGCCACAGGCGGTCGGAATTCCATTGTGCGGGCGTGCCGTTGTGACGAATTTCATTGAGGACATTGCTGCGCAGAAAAATGCGCCCATCGCCAGAGAGTGCGCGGCCGACCTCGGCAAGGCCATTCTGCGCGTGCACGTTCGAAGGCTGATCGATGGGACCGCGCAGGTCAGGAGCGACGAGCGTGTAGCCATCGGTGGCGATGAGTCCGCCGCTGGCGATTCCGGACCATGCGTCGTGCTTCACCGTGGTGAGCACACCGTCATCGAGCGTGCCTTCCGATCCGCCGCTGGCAAGGATCTCGATGCCGGAAGTTTGCGGGCGCACCGGGATGACGCTGATCACGCCGCCGATGGCGCTCGACCCGTAGAGATCGGACGCACCGCCGCGCACCACTTCAACCGAGTGGATCGAAAGCTCCGGCAGTTCCTCCCAGTGAATCCAGCCTCCGTAGGGGTCGTTGAGGGGGATATCGTCGAGAACAACGAGCGAGCGGCTGGCCGCGGTTGAACCGAGACCGCGCAGCGAGACGCCTTCCGTTGTGGGATTGGCGACGAGTGAGCTCGAACGCCGGAAGAGCGTGAATCCGGGGCTCTCGCGCAATTTACCGTCGAGCGATGGGGAAGCGGCCTGCTGAAGCTGCTGCTGATCGAGAACGCGTGTGCTGGCAGGGCTGTCAGAGCTGCCGAGCGGCGAGCGATAGGCGGTGACGACAACGGTTTCAAGTGGCTGGCGGAGAACGACGCTCAGGAGCTGCGCCGGATGAATTGTCACAACGGCTGTGACGTAATGCGGCGCAGTGATTTCGATCTGGAGCGGAGGCTGGGACAACGTAAAGCCGCCGTCGGAGGCGGAGATAGCCAGCTGATTGCCGGCCATGTCCGCGATGGTGGCGGAGGGAATGGGGTCTCCATGGGCGTTGCGGACCTTACCGCTCACCTGTGCGAATGCCGTGACGGTCGCCAGAGCGAGCGCGGCCAGGAGAATCGTCCGAGTGACGCGGAGGGGCATGAGCATTCGAATCAGGGGCGGGCCTGGGGCGAGTATATCTTCTGCACCGCGTCGCGCCGGTTCGTTCCCTCGTCCGGCAACGCGGCCAGCAGTTCTGCGATCGCTTTGCCGAGTAATGGATGCCGGAGGTCAGGCGCAATCTCGGCCAGGGGCGCGAGGACGAATCGCCGGCGAGCCAGCGACGAATGTGGGAGGGTGAGCCGGGGTGAGCAGATCACCAGGTCGTCCATGAGCAACAGATCCAGGTCGAGTGCCCGTGGGCCGTTCGCCACGGCGCTGCCGCGGTTGCGTCCATAGCGACGCTCAGTTGCGAGCAGAAAGTCGAGGAGGGCTTCGGGATGCAGAGTCGTAATTAATGTAACCGCCGCGTTGACAAATGAGGGCTGGTCCGCATAGCCGACCGGTTCGGTGCGGTAGAGCGAGGAGCGCGCGATGATCTTGCCCGCCGCTGCGAGGTCGTCCATTGCGGCGCGGAGGGTCTGCTCGGGCACGCCGGCAGGCGACGGCAGATTCGCCCCGAGGGCGATTGCGGCGAGATGGCCGTGGAGAGGAAGATCGCTCACATGCCAACAGTAGCGAATTCCGCAGACGGCGTCTTCTCGCGCTATGCTCAAGAGCAATGAGGATCGGGTTGTTTGGGGGCAGCTTCGACCCGCCGCATCGCGGACACATTGCGCTGGCGCGATTGGCGATCGAGCGTATGGCTCTGGATCGTGTGCTGCTGGCGCCGGTGGGGCTGCAACCCCTGAAGCGGGACCGTCCGCAATCGAGCTTCACCGACCGCGTCGCAATGACGCGGCTGGCAATAGAAGGAGAGCCGGCACTCGAGGTTTCGCTGGTCGATGCGCCGCACGCTGACGGGCGCCCCAACTACACCATCGATGCGGTGCGCGCACTGGATGCAACGCTTGCGGCCGGAGACCGGCTTTTCTGCGTGATGGGAGCGGATTCGTTCCTGAACATCGGCAAATGGTATCGCGCCGCCGACCTGCTGGTGGCCTGCGATTTTGTGGTGGCGTCGCGCCCGGGCTTCGATCTGGGGCGCATCGCGGGCGCACTGCCTCCGAGTATCTCGGTGGCGGCCTGCGATGCCGAGGAGGGTGACAATCTCACGCTATGCCTGCATGCGGGAGCGCTGCGCGAGTCGAGGCTCTATCTGTTGCCCGATCTGAAGGAGCTGGCTTCAGCCAGCGGCATTCGCGAATCGCTGCAGCATGGCCGCATTGCGCGAACGGAACTGCAGCCAGCGGTGGCTGCTTACATTCAAGAGCATGGTTTGTATGAGGGCGGTGGGGATTCATGAGAGATCGGCCCGGCCGCCCCCCCGATCCGCAGGAAACTGCCGTACCATTAGAACGTTAGAAAAGCAGAAAGCAGAGCACACACCCCCCGCATGGCATTGACGGAAACCCGGAAAATGGTACTGGCCGCGGTCGCGGCCTGCGACGAGAAAAAGGGCGAGGATACGAGGGTATTGCAGCTGGACCCCGCGGACTCCGCCTTCACTGATTTTTTCCTCATCACCAGCACGGCCAACGAGCGGCAGTCCCAGGCGGTTGCCGACGAGATCGAGCTGCGCATGAAACGCGAGTTCGCGACGTACCCGAACTCGGTGGAGGGCCGGCGGAACGGCGAATGGATTCTGATGGACTACGTCGACTTCGTCGTCCACATCTTTCTTCGTGACCGGCGGGCGTTTTACGACATTGAGCGGCTGCGCAAGTCGGCGCGCCCTGTCGAGGTTGCCGAACTAACCGCGGCGCTCACCGAGAAGACGCTTGCCGCGCGGAAGAAAGCTCCCGTAAAGCGGGCAGCGAAGAAGACCGTTGCGAAGAGGGTGACGGCGAGAAAGACCACCGCGAAGAAAGCAGCAAAGAAGCCGAAGAAATCCATCGCCAGGCACGGAGAATAGATTCGTGGCCAGTCCGACATTCAGCTTCATCGATCTGTTCGCCGGAATCGGCGGGATGCGGATGGGGTTCGAGTCCGCAGGCGGGCGCTGTGTTTTCACGAGCGAGTGGAATCCCTGGGCGCGAAAGACCTACGCCGCGAACTTCGGCGAGCTTGAGCCGATTGCCGGCGACATCCGCGATCAGGCTGAGGACGAGGTTCCCGACCATGACGTGTTGGTTGCAGGATTTCCCTGCCAGCCCTTTTCAATTGCCGGGGTCAGCAAGAAGAACGCTCTGGGGCGGCCACATGGGTTCGCCTGTGCCACTCAGGGCACGTTGTTTTTCGATGTGGCGCGGATTCTGGCGGCAAAGCGGCCGCGGGCATTTCTGTTGGAAAACGTCAAGAACCTGTTGAATCACGACAGGGGACGGACTTTTCGGGTTATCCGGCAAACGCTGGAAGATGATCTTGGCTACCAGATTTCCTGGCGTGTCATCGATGCTGCGCATTTTGTTCCGCAGCATCGGGAGCGGATTCTGATTGTGGGTTTTCGAGAAGCAAACGGGTTTTGCGTGGATGAGATCGTTTTTCCAAATTCGGAGCCCAGGCTGCGTTCGATCCTTCATCCCGAAAATGGCAGCGAATTGCCTGAAGAACCCTACACGCTGGCGCCGCTAGGCGCGGTGAATCCGAAATACACGCTCAGCAAGCGGCTCTGGGAGTATTTGCAAGCATATGCGGCGAAGCATCGCGCCGCCGGGAACGGGTTTGGGTTCGGGCTCGTGGGTCAAGACGACATTGCTCGAACGCTGTCGGCGCGTTACTACAAGGATGGGTCGGAGATTCTGATCAGCCGGGGCTCAGATGAAAACCCGCGGCGGCTCACACCACGGGAATGCGCGCGGCTGATGGGATTTCCAGACAGCTTTCGGATTCCGGTTTCGGACACGCAGGCGTACAAGCAGTTCGGAAACAGCGTGGCGGTACCGGTAGTTGCCGCGGTGGCGCGGGCAATGCGGCCCTGGATCTTCGATAGTAACCTCTGTATGACTCACTCGCTCGGCAATTCCCAACGAATGGCGGAGTTTCTGAACGCTGAACGCTGAGCGCTGTACGCTGTTCCATGACCGACGTTCACACACGAGAGCAGCGGAGCCGCAACATGGCGGCGATCCGCTCGCGCAATACCAAGCCGGAGGTCCGGGTGCGGTCCGCACTGCACGCGATGGGCTTTCGCTTCCGGCTGCATCGCAACGATCTGCCTGGGCGGCCGGACATTGTGTTGCCAAAATATCGGACGGTGATTTTTGTGCATGGTTGCTTTTGGCACTGTCATCGTTGCAAATACGGATCAGTGGTTCCGGCAACGCGGGCGGAATTCTGGGCGGCGAAGCGCGGCGGCAATGTGGCGCGGGATCGGACAAGGGCAGCGGCCCTGCGCCGGACGGGATGGCGTGTGATCGTGCTGTGGGAGTGCGAGGTGCGCACCGAAGAGGCGGCGCGGGCGAGGGTCAGGAAGCTGCGCATCGACCGCTGAGATAGCATCATCTTCGAATGTCCGACTTCGCCAACCTTCCCACCGAAGCGCCGAATCCCGCGTCGGAGCGGCTTGACGAGCTGCCGACGATCGAGATGTTGCGCGTGATCCAGGCCGCGGATCGGGAGGCGGTGGAGGCTGTCGAGCGCGAGCTGCCGCGCATTGCCGATGCTGTCGATGCAATTGCCGCGCGAATCGAAGCCGGCGGCCGCATCTTCTATCTGGGCGCGGGCACGTCAGGGCGTCTGGGAGTGCTCGATGCGTCGGAGTGTCCGCCCACCTACAACACTCCACCGGAGCTGGTGCAGGGAATCATTGCGGGCGGCGATGCGGCACTGCGCAGCTCCATCGAGCCTGCCGAAGACGATCCTGCCCTTGGCGCGAGGGACCTCGAAGGGCACGGCTTCCGCGCCTCGGATGTCCTGGTCGGAATCGCCGCCAGCGGACGCACGCCGTATGTCCTGGGCGGCATGGAATACGCGCGCGGCCTGAGCGCGCTGACCATCGCACTCACCTGCGTGCCCGGCTCGCCGCTTGCCCAGGCGGCGGAGATGACGATTGTGCCGGCGACAGGGCCGGAAGTCGTGACCGGTTCGACTCGCATGAAGGCAGGGACCGCAACCAAGCTGGTGGTGAACATGCTCTCGACCGGGGTTCTGGTGCGGCTCGGATATGTGTACGGCAACCTGATGGTGAATGTGCAGCCCACGAACACGAAACTGGCGGATCGCGCGGCGCGGATCGTCGCGGCCATTACGGGCCTCGGATACGAGGAGGCTGCGGAGTTGCTCGCCAGGGCGGAGTCCGTGAAGACGGCGGTGGTGATGCAGAAGCTGGGCCTGAGCCGGGAAGATTCCGAGAAGCGGCTGGGAACCGTGCATGGGCGGCTGAGGGAGGCTCTGCGATAAGCCGTAAAGCACCGCGGCGGTTGTGTGATGTTCAGAACCAGCTTTGGGCGAGGCAAATTTCGTATATTTCCCGTTCACGTGAGAAAGAGACTGTATGAAAGCGACGCAGTTTGAATTCCGCTTCCGGCTGCTGATCATCGTGCTGCTCTATGCGATCGGCTTCTGGGCCCCGTGGATCTGGAGTGGTGGCAACTTTGCCCGACCCGCGAACACGGCCTGGCTCGCGCTTTCGACCACCCTGGCCCGATGGAACTGGCTTCGCATCGATCAGGCAACGGTGGTTGTCACCAGCCTCGCAATCCTTTGCGGCTTTTTAGCCGCAGTGCTTCGCGTTTGGGGAACAGCGTATCTTGGCGCCTCGATCGTGCATGCGGGTCCGATGCAGGCGGGCGGTGTGATGGCCGCCGGGCCTTACCGCTACGTGCGCAATCCGCTCTACCTTGGTTCGTGGTTCATGGCGCTGAGCGTTGCTATCCTGATGCCACCGTCGGGGGCAGCGGTGTTTCTGATCGCGGTGAGCTTGTTCTATTTCCGGCTCGTCCTGGGAGAAGAGAATTTCCTCGCCGAGAAGATTGGTCCGGACTATCTGGCCTATCGACGCCAGGTCCCGCGTTTATTGCCGGCATTGCGGCCGCACATAGCGGCTTCACCGGCACACCCGCAGTGGCTGACGAGCATCCTCGCGGATATCCTGCCGGTTACCTGGCCGCTGTGCCTCGCTGTGCTGGCATGGCGCGACGATCCGGTACTGTTGATCCGTTGTCTGCTGATCTGCTTTGGCTTGTCGCTGGTGACGCGGGCCTTTCTACCGAAGAAACAGGCGGCTTCAGCGTAAGACCGGCATGCCCGCACAACGGCCCGCTGCTCAGGATGTCTTGCCGGGAGTGCCGACGTCTTCCTGTTCTGGATCGGCGGTTGCGGTGTGCCCGCGCGTCGCCCACAAAATGCAAACGAGAAAAACGACGGCAAACAGAAGAAAGACGCCGATGGTGTTGGGAGTTCCAGTCATGATTGCGCTCCAGCCAAGAGAGAGGGCAAGGGCGGGGCTTTCGTTGTATCGCGGTTTGCGAGAATTATTTTCGTCGGTCGCCGCGAGCGGCGGACTGCCATCGAACGCTCGGGAGACGACTTCCCGTGCTGGCTAATTCTCCTGGGTGATGTCTGCAAAGGCCGCACTGGCCGAGTCGATCGTCTGCGCGACGTCAGCGTCGCTGTGTGCGGTGCTGAGGAACGCCGCTTCGAACTGCGAGGGTGGGAGCCAGACCCCGGCGTTCAGCATGGCTCGATGAAAAGCCGCGAAGCGTTGTGTATCGGAGTGGGCAGCGGTGGCGAAGTCGGTGACCGGGGCCGAATTGAAAAACCAGGTGAACATCGCGCCCACCCGGTTCGTCGTGAGCGGAATCCCCGCATCGAACGCCGCCGCAGCGACTCCATCTGCCACAGCGGCGCTCAGCTTGTCGAGCTTCGCGTAGACTGCGGCGCGATGGTCGCGCAGATAGCCGACCGTGGCGATGCCGGCCGCCATGGCGAGCGGATTCCCGCTCAGAGTGCCTGCCTGGTAGACGGGCCCGAGGGGTGCGAGCTGATCCATGATTTCGGCGCGCCCACCGAAAGCGCCGCAGGGCAGGCCGCCGCCGATAATCTTGCCCAGCGTGGTGAGGTCGGGGCGGACGCCGTACCGTTCCTGCGCGCCGCCAAAAGCAATGCGGAATCCGGTCATGACTTCGTCGAAGATGAGGAGCGCCCCGTGCTTTGTTGTCATCGCGCGCAGCGCTTCGAGATAACCCGGCCCGGGAGCAATACAGCCTGCATTGCCCACGACCGGTTCAACGATGACGCACGCGATGGGATGAGCCGCAAGCGCCGCTTCGACAGCGGCCACATCGTTAAACGGCAACGCCAGCGTAAGGTGCGCGACTTCTTCTGGTACGCCAGCGGACCCCGGAATGCCGAAGGTAGCCACGCCGGAGCCGGCCTTTACGAGGAGGCCGTCGGCATGGCCGTGATAACAGCCTTCGAATTTGATGATGTATTTGCGATTGGTGAAGGCGCGAGCGACGCGGATCGCGGACATGGTGGCCTCGGTGCCCGAGCTGACGAAGCGCATCTTTTCAACAGAGGGATACGCAGCGCGGACAAGCTCAGCGAGATCGCCCTCGGCTTCGGTAGAGGCTCCGAAGCTCGCACTGCGGGCGGCGGCCTGCTGGATGGCCTCGACGACCGGCGGAAATGCGTGCCCGAGAATCATCGGTCCCCAGGATCCGAAAAAGTCGATGAAGCGATTGCCGTCCGCATCCCACAGGTATGCGCCTTCGCCGCGCGCCACGAAGGGGGGCTCGCCACCGACGGCACGAAAGGCGCGCACCGGAGAGTTCACTCCGCCGGGAAAGAGCCCTTCCGCGCGCCGCTGCAGCGACTGAGAACGAGAGCCGGTTCGGGACATGGTTTTCAGTATAGGGGGACGACCGGATTACCCAATTTCCGCGGATGGGATACTTGAATTCGATGAAAATGAGGTTTTTCTGCCCCGGTCTCGCTGTAAAATGCCCGGTTCGTGGTAGACGCCTATACAAGGAAGGAATCTAGAGTAGAGATATGTCACACAGCAGAGTACGCAAGGCGATTTTTCCGGCAGCGGGATTCGGCACCCGCTTTTTGCCGGCCACGAAATCCATTCCCAAGGAAATGCTCGCGCTGGTCGATAAGCCGATCATCCAGTACGGTGTCGAGGAGGCGCTGGCCGCGGGCTGCGACCAGATCGTGATTGTCACCGGCCGCGGCAAATCGGCCATCGAAGACCATTTCGACGTGAGCTACGAACTGGAGTGCACGCTGGAGAAGCGCGGGAAGACCGACCTTCTGGCCCTCAGCCGCCAGGTTTCGCACATGGTGCGGCTCTCCTACGTCCGCCAGAAGGAAGCGATGGGGCTGGGGCACGCCGTGCTCATGGCGCGCGACCTTGTGGGCGATGAACCATTCGCCGTCATCCTGCCCGACGACGTGATCGATGCACCCACCCCTTGTCTGAAGCAGATGATGGATGCCTTCGAGGACGTGCAATCGTCGATCGTGGCCACCCAGGTGATCGAAGGGCCGTCGATTTCCGCCTACGGCGTCCTTGACGGAAAGCCTGTCCCTGGCAAGCCGAGGCTGTTCGACGTTTCGGGCCTGGTGGAGAAGCCCAAACCCGCGGACGCGCCCTCGAAGAATGCGATCATCGGCCGTTACATTTTGACGCCGAAGATCTTCGACCTTCTCGAACATACGCCGCTGGGCGCGGGGGGCGAGCTGCAGCTGACCGACGGCATCAAGGGCCTGCTCGAGACTGAAAAGGTCTACGGCTACAGTTTCGAGGGAGTTCGTCACGATGCCGGTGACAAATTTGGCATGCTGAAGGCGACTGTGGAATTCGCGCTGAAACGCGACGATCTGGGACCGCAGTTCCGGGAGTATCTGAAGACCGTGCGGCTGTAAGACGGTTGCCTTTCCGGACAGCGGAGAGATTTGTCTTCGCTGTCCGTGAGGCGTATCGTCGGTAGTTGGTTCGGGTGGCATCCTCTGCACGCGGGAGGAGCCGCACTGGAGACAACATGAGTGTTACGCAGTTCCGCAATGAGCCGGCATCCGCGCCGGTTCCGGTCACCTTCCAGACAATCCAGGAAAAGAAGCAGACGGGCAGGCCCATCACCGCGCTGACTGCTTACGACTACGCCACGGCTCGCCTCGTCGATGAGGCGGGCATCGACCTGATCCTGGTCGGCGATTCGCTGGCCATGGTGGTGATGGGCTACGAAAGCACGCTGCCGGTCACGGTGGACGAGATGCTGCACCACACGCGTGCGGTGCGTCGTGCCGTGCGCAGGGCCATCGTCGCGGCGGATATGCCGTGGGGTTCATATCACCTGAGCATCGAGGGCGCGCTCGCCAATGCCATTCGCTTTGTGAAGGAGGGCGGCGCGCAGGCTGTGAAGATTGAGGGCGGTGCTAATCGCGCAGAACTGGTGGAGCGGCTCACATCCGCGGAGATTCCGGTCATCGGGCACCTGGGGCTCACGCCGCAGTCCGTGCACCGCATGGGTGGGTACAAAGTCCAGGGTAAATCGGCAACGGCGATCACCGGGCTGCTGCACGATGCGCACACGCTGGAGTCGGCCGGTGCAGTGGCGCTGGTGCTTGAAGGCATGCCGCGGGAAGCAGCGGCGCGCATCACGGCGGAGGTGGGAATCCCGACCATTGGCATCGGCGCCGGGCCGGATTGCGATGGGCAGATTTTGGTTTTTCACGACCTGGTGAACCTGAGCTTTAGGCGGCCGGCGAAATTCGTCCGCCAATACGGCGATGCGGCGGCGCTGTTTCGGAATGCTGTAGAAGGCTACCGCCGCGACGTTCGAGGCGCGCGCTTTTCCCAGCGATGGCGAGAGCTATCACCTGTCCAAGGACGTGGCTTCCGCCCTCGAAGGGTCGGCCCTGCGCGCAAAAGCCTGAGCGATCCCAACTGCCCCATGCAGATCGTAAGAACCATTGCTGAAGCGCGTGCGGCCATTACTGCTCTCCGCGTGAAACAGGGCTCGATCGGCCTCGTGCCCACCATGGGCGCTCTGCATGCGGGCCATCTTTCCCTGATACGCGCCGCGAAAGCGGCCTGCTCTGCTGTGGTGGCGACGATTTTCGTCAATCCAACGCAATTCGCCCCCGGGGAGGATTTCGCGAAGTATCCGCGCACATTTGAGGCGGACTCTGCGCTCGTCGAAGCGGAAGGCGTCGATATTCTGTTTGCGCCGGATGCGGTGGAGATGTATCCGGCGGGCGCGAGCACCGTGGTTGAGGTCGACGGAATCTCGGATCGCCTGGACGGCGCGTCGCGGCCTGGGCATTTTCGCGGCGTGGCGACGATCGTGGCGAAATTGTTCAACATCGTCCAACCCGACAAGGCTTTCTTCGGACAAAAAGATGCGGCCCAGGTCGCGGTGCTGCGGCGCATGGTGCGCGATCTGAACTTCAATCTGGAGCTGGTGGTTTGCCCCACCGTGCGCGAACCGGATGGCCTGGCGATGAGCTCGCGCAATCGCTACCTTTCCCGTGAGGAGAGACAGCAAGCGCTCGTCCTCAGCCGCGCGCTGCGGCATGTCGAGGCCAGGGTCGCCGCAGGAGTGGTCGATTCTGCGCCGTTGATTGACGCGGGCCTGGCGATTCTGGCCGAAGAGCCCGAAATCCGTCTCGACTACCTGCGTATTGTCGACCCCGGCACGCTCGAAGATTTGCCGGACGTCAACAACGGAGCGCTTGTCGCGATTGCGGCATTCGTGGGTCCGGCGCGCCTGATCGACAATGTGCTGATTCCGGCGCGCTGAGGAGCCTACTGCGGCGGCTCGGCCGGCGCTGCGCCCGCCGGTGGATGGTGGTGCTCAGGCGGCGGAACGAAATGCTCCGGCATAGAATGGCCGCGATGGCAGGTGCCGCAGGTCACATGCTTATCCTCGGGCATCGCGTCCGGGTCGTGAACCTGCGACATGTATTGCTCGTTAATGGTGTGGGTCATCGCAATCATGGTCCGTGCGATGTTCTTGTCGTCCTTAGCGTCCGAAGGAAAATCGAGCTTGTGGGTCTGCGGATTCACGGCGTGGCAGAAATTGCATTCCACTCCCAGGGCGCCCGCGTAACCACGCATAATTTTGATCAGGTCCTCACGCGAGATATCCTTCGGCAGCACCTTCAGGTTTATTGGTTTTGGCAACGGGCGTCGCGCATGAGCCCCGGAATCGCTTTGCGGCGCGGATGCGCCGGAGCTGTCCGAAGGCGGACCCTGCTGGCTAAGGAGGGGTTGTGCGCCAATGGCAAGAACGAAGACAAGAATGGGGAAAGACTTGCAGTGCATTTTCTGGCTTCCTGGGAATTGGGGATCGATTGCGCTGAATTTCCGCTCGTTATTGATGCTACACAAGCCAGATCGCCACTTCCGCGGATGGATCAGTAGGATTACGAAGAATTCATCGTGAGACGAACTGGTTGCCTGCAATTGTGAAGCGCAGGGGACGATCGGCAGCCTTGCTGATGCCCACCCTCGGGAGCGCCGCAATTTCACCCGGTTCATATCCGTCGTCTTCGACGTGGAGTCCGGACCGGGCGTTCGTGACGTTAATGCCGTTGTGCGTTTCGCGTTCGATGCCCAGTGCCTGACAGAGGCGCCCCGGGCCGGAGGCGAGAAGGCGGGGATTCGCGGTGGATGCCAGCCCGCGCAGGCGCGCCATGGTCCTGAGGCCCTCCATCGGCTCCAGCGCCCGCAGCAGAACCCCCCCGGCCTGCCCGTCCGGCTCGCATGAGATGTTGAGGCAGAAATGCATGCCGTAAATGAAGTAGACGTACGCGAAGCCGGGAGGTCCGAAGAGCACCTCGTTGCGCAGCGTCTTGCCGGCAAAGGTGTGTGCCGCAGGATCGCCGAACCCGAAGTATGCCTCCACCTCGACGATTCGGCCGGACAGACGCACACCTTCCAGCCGCCGCACCAAACGCTTGCCCAGCAGTCCGCGCGCTACCTGGTCGGGCGGGTCCAGGTAGAAATCGCGGGGCAGGACGCGGGATTTCGCCATCTAACTGGACGGCGACCCCTTCAGAGCCGCGAGGACTTCCTCGGCGTGGCCTTCGGGCTTGACTTTGGGGAAGATCCTGAGCAGCCGCTGGTCGGGGCCGATGAGGAATGTGGTGCGCTCGATGCCCATCACTTTCTTGCCGTACATATTCTTTTCCTTCAGCACGTCAAACTGTTTCGAAACCGTTTCGTCTACATCAGCAAGGAGGGGATAAGGCAGCTCGTACTTTTCGCGAAACTTCTTCTGCGCCTTCGGCGTGTCGCGGGAGATGCCGAGTACTACCGCGCCGGTTTTCTGGATCTTCCTGAACTGATCTCGAAAACCGCACGCTTCTATCGTGCATCCAGGCGTGTCGGCCTTCGGATAAAAGAAAAGTACGACGGGCTTGCCGGCAAAATCCTTCAGATGGACAGTTTTTTCCTCGTCATCCTGGAGCGCAAAATCGGCTACCTTTTCGTTGATTTTCATTCTTTCCCTCAGCAATCGTTTGGAGGCGGGCGCGCGGCCGCGCACAGTTAAGATTGTTTCTGACGTGTTTCAAGTATAGGTCCGCGCCTGGGAGACACGAAACACGCTGGTAGTAGTGAGGACTATGCTACGGGTTCGGTCAGGATGTTTCGCCTGGATATTCGCGGCGATGGCGGCGTGCGCTCTGCCCGCGTGCGCTCAGTATCCAGGCCGTGTGGATGAGGAAAAGCAACAGACGGGTACGCACCTGCGCGCGACCGCGGTTCTGGAGTACACGGGAGAGCTCGGAAAAATCAAGGAGAGCCGGCTAGTCCCCATTGTGGTTTGGGATGGCGCGCAGTATCAGCCGGGTGGTCTCTATCTGGCGCAGCCGGCGCCTCTGGCGGTGCTGTCGGGCACGCAATACGAACTGGAGTCGGCAGGCAAGCCGAAGGGCTTTTTCAATATCAAGGACGCGGAAGACCTCGCTGGGCTGTGGATTGGCGTGGGCAGTTTTGAGGCACCCGCTCCACCCAAACCGAAAGCACCGCCTGCAAAAGTCGGGCACACCTATGAGGTGAAGGACGTTGATCCCGACAAGCCGCATTTTGCGCATCGCCCCGCGGATGACCAAACTAAGACCGACACCGGAGCAGGTTCGCCAGCCGGAACCCAGACCGCCCCGCCCGTCGACCCGGACCGTCCCACACTGCACTCGCGAAGCGCGAGCGAATCGACCACGGCGGGTTCCGGCTCGACCTCCAACAGCCCACCCGACGTTCGATCCTGACCGGCCAACGTTTCATCGCAGGTCGAATACATCGGGCGAGGTTGCAACGTCCCAGCCGCCAATCGACCCGGATCGCCCGCGCCTGGGATATATCGCTCCCCTGGACCAGTCGAAGCTTGATAAGCCGGATGCGCTTTTCGGACTGCCTCCGGACATGAATCAGATAGCGGGGATCTCCGATGACCGCACGGGTGACACGCTCTCGTGGGCATACTCCTGGGCGAATCCGGACGACGAGAACAAGATGAAGGCTGCGCTGGAAACGATTGCGGAGCAGGCGATCGCCCCACCGGCGCCTCTGCCGCCAGCCGGTACGACGAAGAAAGCGACCGGCGCGCGTCGCCAGCATCAGCCCGTTGCGCCTCCGCCCCCCGCCCTGGCGGATGAGGATTTTCGCGCTTATAGCCTGAGTTTTGGCGGAGGCGCGACCATGGTTCTCTCCGCGCACTCGACGGATACACCTGCGAAATACGTGACGATCATTGCGCAACCGGATTTCTACGGGCAGCCGAAAGTATTGCTCAAACAAGTGACGACCGCCGCCGGCCTCGATGGCATGCCGCGTCTGCGCCTCATCGACGCCGTGGATACGCAGGGCAACGGCAACGCCGACCTGCTCTTCGAGCTCCGCGGGCAAACGTACCGGCAGTTTGCGATCTATCGCGTCGCGGGCGGGACAGCTACGCAGGAATTTGTAACCCAGCCGACCGCTAATTAGCTCAATCACTGTTACATTCTAATCGCTATTAGCACAGCCACGGTTACAGTTTAGGCAATTGCCCTGTATCCCAGCCGCCGCCAAGAGCGCGGATGAGCTGCACGCTGGCGACGAACTGACGCGTGGCAAGATCGGCCTGCGTCCGCTGGTTGGAAAGCTGTGTTGCTTGCGCGGTGAGCACCTCGAGATAGGTGGTCACGCCGCCCTTATAGCGATTGGTGCTGATGGCCAGCGACCGCTCGGATGCCTCGACAGCCAGATTTTGCTGCACCGATTCCTGGTCGAGGATGCGAATCGCCGCCAGATTATCTTCCACGTCCTGGAAGGCGGCCAGGACGGTCTGCCGGTAATTGGCTACCTGCTGCTCATACGCGTCGCGCGCCTGCTGGGTGATCGCATGACGCCGCCCGGCATCGAAGAGCAGTTCGACAGCGGATGCGCCCAGCGACCACATCTCGCTCGGGCCCTGGATTAACGTGCCGGGATTGCCGCTTCCAAAGCCGCCTGTTCCGCTCAGCGATACGTTCGGATAGTAAGCCGCGACGGCAATGCCAATCTGCGCGTTAGCGGCGTCCGCCTGGCGTTCGGCGGCGGCAATATCGGGCCTCCGCTCCAGCAATTGCGAGGGCAAGCCAACCGGGATTTGCGGAATCTGCTGGCCAAGCGGCATCGACGCAAGGCTGAATGAGGAGGCCGGAGTTCCGATCAGCGTGGCAATGGCGTGCTCGTATTGCGCCCGCGCGATGCCCACATCGATCTCCTGAGCCCGCGTGGTCTCCAACTGCGTCTGCGCCAGCGCAACGTCGGATTCCGTGGCAACGCCGCCCTTAAAACGTATCTGTGTCAGTTTCAAATAGTCTTCGTAGGAGGCGACAGTATTATCCAGCAGCACTTTCTGCGAATCGAGGCCGCGCATCTCGAAGTAGTCGGCGGCCAGCTCCGTACGCAGGCTTAGTTCAACGTTGGCGAGCATCGCCGCCGACGCCTGAGCGTTGGCGCGCGCCTGCTCCACCGTGCGGCGCACCTGGCCCCAGAGGTCAGGCTCCCACTGCGCCTGGCCGGCGATACTGTAGCTGTTGTACTGGTACTTGGTAACCCCTTTTACCGTGTTGGGCGAGTTGTAGGACTCGCGAGTGCGCCCAACCGAGGGCCCAGCCGCGAGCGTCGGGTAGTATTGCGAGCGAGCCACACGCACCTGCTCGCGCGCCGAGAAATACTGCTCCATGGCAGCACGCAGCGTCTGGTTCGAGACAGCCACTTTGGCTTCGAGCGAACTGAGCTGCGGATCGCCATAGAGATCCCACCATTGCCCGCGCAGCACGCCATCGCTCGGCTCCGCCTGCTTCCACGTTCCGTTCGGAGGATTGGGCGGTGGTATGGAATTTTCTTTCCACGCAGGAGCATCCGCGGCCGTCGGGCGGTGGTAGTTCGGTCCCACCGTGCAACCAGCCAGCATGAGCGTGGTCGCGGACGCTGCGAACAACGCAGTGAGCGCGCCGGAGCGAGTGCGAATCATTCACCGCCCTCCGGACCATGGTTCTCCTGCTGCGGTGCTCCGGGGACACCCCCGTCATTCGGGGCGACCACGCGAACCCGTTCGCCTTCGACAACGGAGTCGGGAGGATTCTGGACCACTTCGTCATCGGGCCCGAGACCCTGGACCACCTGCACAACGCGGCCGTCGTCCTGCCCGATAATGATGGGCACGAGCTTTGCAACGTCGCCGTCGTTGCTGTGCACCACCGTGACCACGCGCAGTCCCTCCTGACGGAAAAGCAACGTGGAGACCGGCAAGACCAGCGTTTGTTTCGCAACCTTTAGCTGGAAATGAACCTCGGTATAAGCTCCAGGCACCAGCGAGCCGTCGCCATTCGGCACGTCGACCTCGACGAGCAGCGTGCGCGAAGCAGGGTCGATGGCTCGCGCGGTGCGCACGACTTTGCCGTGAAACCGGCGCCCGGGAAATTCTTCAAGGGTCAGATCCGCAGGCGTGCCTGGAGTGCATGAGGGCGAATCGACCTGTGGGACATTCACATAAACGCGCATGATGTGCTCGTCGTCCATGTGAAACATCTCGTGCCCGCCGGTCGCGGCGCCGGCATTGATCAGCGTGCCTACATCGACCCCGCGAGCGGTGACGATGCCGTCGAAAGGCGCGTATACCTTTTCAAATCCGGTCAGCTCTTCAAGCCGTTGCACATTGGCCTGCGCCGATTTCACCTGTGTATTCGTCGAGGCCTGTTGCGTGAGGAAATTCTCCGTATCCTGCCTGGCGACGGCGTTGGCGGCGAGCAAATCCGTATAGCGCTGGGCCTGCTGCTTTGCGTACCCTGCGTTTGCCTCCGCCGTCGCCAGGTCCGCCTTCGCCTGAGCCAGTTGCTGGTCCACTTCGGGGCTCGCGATGGTGGCGAGCAATTCTCCTTTACGCACGTGCGCGCCAATGTCGAAGTACCACTTTTCGAGGTAGCCGTCGGTGCGCGCATAGATGGGCGAATCGACATACGCGAACATGTTGCCGGGCAGAACGATCTCCTGGCTGGGCGCGCCCACTGTTGGCTTTGCGACGAGAACATTGGCAAGCGCCAGATCGCCGGTGCGCGTCTTCAGCGTGTCTTTCGCGTGCAGCCGCGGAATGATGCCGGCAACGGCGAGAAGCGCCGCAAGAATGACGACGACGATGAGGATGAAAATCGCCTTGCGCCCTGAAATGGGAGGACGGTCATCCTGCGGATCGTGACTATGACTGTCATTCCCGTGAATGGCCGACGCGGGTTGGTCCTGCTTGCGGTTCGGCTGCCGAAGATTCGGATCGGTCATACGTTAGCTCCCGGTCACAAGCTGTTGCTTGTTGGGGTGGCGCCGGGCTTCGCGCTCCTGGCGGCGGCGTTCGAGGCGCCCGTGCACCACGCTGAAGATCGTTGGAACAAAGAACAGAGTCGATACGGTCGCGAAGAGCAGACCGCCGATTACGGCGCGGCCCAGAGGGCGCGTTCTGCTCGCCGCCGGAGCCGAGGCCGAGGGACATGGGGATCATGCCGAGAATCATTGCGAGGGCGGTCATCAGCACCGGGCGGAAACGCACAAAACCGGCGTTCAGCGCAGAAAGCCGGGCGTCGCCTACAGTTTCTTCAAGCTGCTCACGCGCGAAGCTGATCACCAGAATTGAGTTTGAGGTAGCCACGCCCATGCACATGATTGCCCCCGTCAGCGCGGGCACGCTGAGGCGGGTATGGGTGAGAAACAGGAACCAGACGATACCGGAGATCGCCGCCGGAAGGGCGGTCACGATGATGAACGGATCGAGCCACGACTGGAAGTTCACGACGATAAGCAGGTAAACGAGCAGTATCGAAAAGACGAGGCCGCCGAGCAGGCCCTCGAACGACGTGCGCATGGTCTGCACCTGGCCGCGCACGACGATGCGCGATCCACGCGGGAGATGCGACTGCTGCTGGTCGACAATTTTCTGGATGCCCTTGCTTACGCTGGCGAGATCGGTGCCAACGACGTTGCCGTAAATATCGATGACGGGCGTGATGTTGTAATGCGTAATGGTCGCCGGCTCCTGGCCGGGCGAGACGGCGGCGACGTTGCCGAGTATTTGAATCGGCTGGCCACCGACAGGCCCAGGTGAAGGCGCCATGGCCGCCCCATAGGAAGTGCTGTTCGGCGGAGTCGACCCGGACGAGCCGGTTGCCGCGGCGCTGCCCGACGTCACGGGAATGTTTCTCAGATCCTGCATCGTATCCAGAACATACTGCGGCGCCTGCACCGCGATGCTGTATTCCACGCCATTCGATGGGTCCAGGTAGTAGGAAGGCGAGGTCTGAAAACTGCCGCTGCTGGCGACCAGAAGGCTCTGGGCAACGTCGCGCTGGGTTAGACTCGCGCCCTGCGCCAGGCTGCGATTCACATTCACCTGCAGCCGGGGGTTATCGAAGGGCTGCTGGATGCGCATGTCCGCCGTACCCGGCACAAACTTGATCTGGTTGAGAAGTTTCTCGGCAAATTCGCGATTGCCGGTCTGGTTGGGCCCGACGATCTGAATATCGATGGGAGCCGGCAATCCGAAGTTGAGGATCTGCGTCACCATGTCCGCGGGCAGCGTGTAAAACTCCGTGCCGGGAAAACGCTGCGGCAGGATTTCGCGGAGCCGCGCCACGTACTCCGCCGTCGGATGGTGATCCTCGGCGAGCGAAACCTGGATGTCAGCGTCGGCCGGCCCCACGGGCGCGGAGTTCGAATACGACAGGTTGATGCTCGAGTAGGGCAGGCCGATATTGTCGATGATCGTGACCAGTTCCTTCCGGGGAATCACCTGGCGGATGGTGTTGTCGATCCGATCGCAGAGCGCGGCCGTATCTTCAATGCGCGTGCCCGTGCGCGTCCGCAAGTGGAGCTTGAACTGGCCGCTGTCGACGGTGGGGAAAAAGTCCTCGCCGAGGAACGGATAGAGCAGCGCAGCCGATCCCATAGTGAGGACGAAGAAGAGAACGATGAAAACGCCGGCGTGCTCGATGCACAGTTCGAGAATGCGCCGGTAGCTGCGGCGGAACTTCTCGAAGCGGCTTTCAAAGGCCAGTTGAAAGCGGGTGAAAGGATTGCGGCTCTGAAGCTTTTGTTCGCCTTCATGTACATCGTGCTCGCGGAGCAGGTATTTCGCCATGGTGGGAACGACCGTGCGCGAGAGCAGGTACGACGCGAGCATGGCGAAGACCACGGCTTCCGCCAGAGGAACAAAAAGATACTTCGCCACGCCGCTGAGTAAGAACATGGGCACGAAGACGATGCAGATGGATATGGTGGCGACGAGCGCGGGAACCGCAATCTGCGCGGCGCCATCGAGAATGGCCTGCTCGATGGCTTTGCCCTGCTCGAGGTTGCGATTGATGTTCTCGATTTCGACTGTGGCGTCATCGACGAGAATGCCCACGGCAAGGGCCAAGCCGCCGAGCGTCATGATGTTGATGGTCTCGCCGAGCGCGCTCAGCGTGAGCAGCGACGTGAGGATCGACAGCGGGATGGAAACGGCGACGATAAGCGTGCTGCGCCAGCTGCCGAGAAAGATCAGGATCATGATCGCAGTCAGGCAGGCGGCGATGATGCCTTCATGCACCACGCCGTCGATCGAGGCGCGCACGAAGATGGATTGATCGGCGAGAGGCGTGATCTTGAGTTGCGGAGGGAGCTGGGATTTCAAGCTTTCGGACTTGGCGAGGATCCCTTTCACGATGTTAAGGGTGGAAGCGTCGCCGGTCTTGATGACGGAGAGAAGCGCGGCCCGCTGCCCATCCACCCGCACGATGTTGGTCTGCGGCGGAAAACCGTTGCGGACGTGGGCCACGTCATGGATGTAAACCATGGCCCCGTTGACCTGACGAATCGGCAAATCGTTCAGCGCCTGAATTGTGCTCGGTGCGCTGTTGGTTTCAAGCTCGTATTCAAAGGGACCGATCTTGATGGTTCCGGCAGGCAGAATAAGGTTTTGCGCGCCGATGGTGTTCACCACATCGGCAGGCGAAAGCCCCTTCGACTGCAGCGCAGGCAGGTTGAGATCCACCTGCACCTGCCGTTGCTTGCCGCCATAGGGATACGGGATGCCTGCGCCAGGCACAGTAACGAGCTGGGTGCGGATGAAGTTCAGGGCCAGATCGTTCAGCTGCATCTCCGAAAGGCCCTGTCCGGAGAGTCCCAGCTGAACGATCGGGACGCTCGACGCGTTGTACTGGATGACCAGGGGAGGTGTGGTTCCGGGCGGCAACTGCCGAAGCTGCGTCTGCGCGATGGCGGTCACCTGCGCCACAGCATTGCCAATATTCACGCCCGGCTGGAAGTAAATCTTCTGAACCGCGATGCCGTTCAGCGAGTTCGACTCGGTGTGCTCGATGTCATTCACGGTGGTGGTGAGTGAGCGCTCACTGAGCGTGACGATGCGACTCGCCATCTGTTCCGGCGAGAAGCCCGCGTAGTTCCAGAGCATCGTCACAACGGGGATGTTGATGTTCGGAAAAATGTCAACCGGCATATTCACGATGGCCAGCGGACCCAGAATCATCAAGAGCAGCGCGACTACGGCAAAGGTGTAGGGCCGTCGCAGCGCGAGGCGGACTATCCACATAACGCTTCAGTTTCTCCTGCCGCTTTCCGGGTCGCTCGGTACCGGGATGCGGGATTCCGGAGACAAGTTCGTTTGAGCGGTTGGGGGACACAAATGCCGCTTATAACAGTATTCATCTTCTGCCTGTTTGGAGGGAATTGGTACCTGACAGCAGCTTTACACTGATGGAGACGATCCGCCTCCGGAAAAAGACTAATAGCAGCCGGCCTTCCCTGCACATTTGAGATGTTGGCGGCCCTCGAGCCGATTCAGATTTCGCTCAGCGGGACGCGTCGCGGTTACATATTCATCCTCTTGAAAATGCGCTGCGGAACGCTGCGGACGATGAGCATGATCAGCCCCCAGAATGGCGGAACGTAGGCCACGTCCTTGCCTTTCTCAATGGCACGCAGAATGTGGCGCGCGACCTGTCCGGGCTCGGCGAAGAGCCCATTCTTCGGCAGGTGGGCCGTCATCGGGGTGGCCACAAAACCCGGCTTGATGGTGAGCACCTGCACGCCGGCTCGATCAATGCGATTGCGCACGCCGTCGAGGAACACGTTGAGTCCCCCCTTCGAGGCTCCGTAGACGTAGTTGCTTTTGCGGCCGCGATCGCCGGCCACCGAAGAGATAACCGCGATCGTTCCGCGATGCTCGGCCTCAAAATAATTTGCCAGCCAGGTCACGAGTGAAACCGACGAGAGGAAATTGGTGCGGAGGATCGCCTCAGCTACCGCATAGTCCTTCTCGGCTTCGGTTTGATCCCCCAACACGCCGTGCGCCACCAGAGCAAGATCGATCCCGCCCAGCGTCGCGACCGCCTGGGCAAGCACAGCCGGGTGCAAACCCGTGTCGTCCAGATCGATGACGCAGGAGGCGGCCGCACCCGCCCCGCGCGTGAGCAGATCGTCGCGAACCGCGGCCAGCTTTGCCGGATTCCTGCCCACCAGAAAGAAACTCGCGCGCTGCTCTGCCAGCAGGCGCAGCGTGGCTTCGGCAATGGCGGAGGTCGCGCCCAGCGCCAGCACACGCTTCGGCGCCGCGGCCTGCTTAGTCATCGAGAGGCCTCCGTCCTGTTACCCGCTGCCAGAACGCTGAGTCGAAGCCTGGATCCACGAAGCGCGCGAACTCCTGCCATTGCGGATAGAAAGCCTGATATTGGTCCGCCGTCATGCGCGCGTCCTTGGCAGAATACATGCGGCCGCCGTGCTCGAGGGTGATGCGCGCCAGGCGGTCGACCAGATCGAAGCTGACTTTGCGGCGAATGGGAAAATCCAGGGCCAACATCACGCCGGGCGTGGGGAAAGACATCATGCCGACGGACGGAATGTCGCCAAAGAACTTGATGACCGCCAGAAACGAAGCGAGCCCGGATTTTGTAATGGCCTTCAGAATTTCGAGCATCCTTTCGCGGCCATTCTCGTGGGGCAGTACGTTTTGGAACTGCAGCAGCCCTTGTTTCCCATACATCCGATTCCAGCGCAGCACCGCGTCCAGAGGATAAAAGAACGGCTCATAGTCCATCGGGCCCGCCTTCTGCTTGCCCAGCTGCTTGTGAAAGTAGAGAGAGTTAAAAGCCGCCATGGAAAACCGGTTGAGGGCAATTTCGGGCAGATCGAAAGGGAACACCAGCTTAGGATCCTTGCTCCGGGTCAGACGTCCGGGAGTTGCAGAGTGGTCGCCCTGCATGAAAATCCCGCGCGCAAAGTTGCGTCCCGTGGAGACGCAGTCAATCCAGGCCACCGTATACTCGCTGGTCGCAGCCTGTGAAAGCGCGAAGAACTCATCGATGCCATGAAACTTGTGGCCGCGATAATCGATTTTCCGCGAAACGATGGGGCGAAGGTGAATCTCCGCCCAGGTCATCAGGCCGGTGAGCCCCATTCCGCCAATCGTGGCGGCAAACCACTCCGGGTTTTCGATGGGGCTGCACACCATCCTGGTTCCGTTGGAGCGCACGAGCTCGAAACGAAGCACATGGCGCCCAAACGTGCCGGCCACATGGTGGTTCTTGCCATGGATGTCGTTGGCAATTGCGCCACCCACGGTTACATATTTCGTTCCCGGCGTAACGGGTAGGAAGAATCCGCGGGGCACCGCGAAATCCAGGATCTGCTGCAGCGAAACCCCCGCCTCGCAGCGCAGCATGCCCGAGGCCGCATCGAAATGCAGCAGCCGATCCATACCCGTCGTTTGCAGCAGCGTGCCGTTTTCGAGCAGGCAAACGTCGCCGTAGCTGCGGCCCAGTCCCACAGGCAACTGTTTGCTGGCGGGCGGCTGCCGCAAAGGAAAGTCCGTCGCCCAGTGGAGCGGAACAACCTCCGCCCGAAATTTCGGATATCGTCCCCAGGATTCAAACTGTGGAGGTTGTTCCGGAGTCGCTTCCGACATGAGGCCCATTCCTTTACCTTACCAGGCTGCAAGCACAGCAATCACGGCGACGGCCGCGCCTGTAAGCAGGCTCAGACGATCTGTCACTGCAAAAACCACCGGATCCTCGTCGAGCTGGCCGCGCGAAGCCAGCAACCAGACGCGGCTCAGCCAGAAAATCATCAGGGGCGTGACCAGCCATAGCCGCGCGGGATGGCGGTAAAGACTGCTGATCTCGTGCGCGCCGATATAAAACGAGAAGACAACCACGGCGGCATAGGCGCTGGAGGTGCCGAAACTGCGGAGCTGCTCGATATCGCCGAGCAGGTAGCCACGGCCGTTGGCCAGTACCTGTCCCTGCGCGCGGGTATTCTGCAGTTCGCTGAAGCGCTTGACCATGGCCAGGCTCAGAAACAGGAACAGGGAAAAAGCACCCAGCCATGGAGAGATTTCCACTCCTGTCGCTGCCGCGCCGGCAATCAAACGCACAGTGTAGAGCCCGGAAAGCAGAATCACATCCACCAGCACGACGCGCTTGAGAACAAGCGAATAAGACAAGGTCGCCACGAGGTAGAGAAATAGCCACAGCAGAAACGCGAGAGGAAGAAACGCGGCTGCGATGGCAACCGAGCCTGCCAGGAAAGCCGCGCTGATAGCGATGCCGACGGTCACCGGGAGATCGCCCGACGCAAAAGACCTTTCGCGCTTCTTCGCGTGGCGCCGGTCCGATTCGATGTCGAGCAGGTCGTTGGCGATGTAGGTAGACGAAGCGCACAGGCTGAAACTGACGAATGCGATGGCAGCGGCCCCGAATGCACTCGCCTGCAGGACGTGCGCCAGCAGCATGGGCACAAAAATCAGCAGGTTCTTGGCCCACTGGTGCAGGCGAATCGCGGTGAGGATAGCCTTCGCCGGGGCGGCCCGGTCCTCGAACTGCCGCTCCACAGTGACGCCGCGGGAGCGCAGCCGGGAACGCAATCCCGGCGCCGGATTGGCAATCATCGCCGTCCCGGCGTGCTGGAGCAGCGGAAGATCGGGAGCCGCGTTGCCGATGTAGTCGTACCCTTCTTCGCCGAAAGTCCTGCGCAACCCATCGAGCTTGTTGCCCGCCGTCAGATTGGTTTTGCCGTCGCTGGCGAGCACGCCCAGGAAGAGGCCGAGGTGGGCGGCAACGCGTTCGGCGAGTTGCTGGTCGGCACCGGTGGTCAAATACAGTCTGCGGCCTTCGCCTCGCTGGATTTCCAGAAACTCAAGCACTGAGCGGTTGTATGGGAGGTGCCTCACATCGAGTGAGACCCGCGCCCCGACTTCTTCCTTAACCGCCGCCTTGCCGCGCAAGAGCCAGAAGGGGAACCGCAACGCGTCCAGGGGCCGCGTGCGCACCATCAGCAGAAGAGAGTCCATCAGCGTGTCGCTCTTGACCAGAGTGCCATCCAGATCGACGCAGAGCGGCCGGCGCGACACTTCTGGCGCCGCCTGCTGAACGGACAACTGGCTCAAGGAAATCTCTCCCATGGTTCTGGATGTAAACCGAGCGAACCGAGCCGCGCCGGCGCTGCTTTGTGCGGCTCGTCACACCATTGCGGACGAGATCGTAGGGAATTCACGGCAAGTATAGCATCGCGAATGTAGATGCGAACCCGCGCTAAAAGCCCGGTTTTGGGCGTTGCCGCCTAACGGGCAACCGTGTTTTCGAGGTCCGGAGCCGGGGATTCTGAAGGCTTCTCCACCAGCTTTTCCGGGAAATACGCGTTGATCACGTATTGTTCGAGCATGCGCTGCGTATTGAAGAAAGACCCGTTCAGCGCAATGGTCGAGCGCATCACGCGCCGCCACTGCCCCGTGTCCTTGTAATACATAGGCAGAATCACCTGCTCCAGATGCTCATACATCGAGTTGGCCTCGCCCGGCTCGTCGTCGTGATCGTCAATCGCCCAACCGGTGACGCCTTCGATCCAGCCTTCGATCCACCAGCCATCCAGAACGCTCAGGCTCGGCACCCCATTCAGCGCCGCCTTCATACCGCTGGTTCCAGAGGCCTCGTAGGGGCGCCGCGGCGTATTCAGCCACAGGTCCACGCCACCGGTGAGGATGGCGCCAAGCTTCCACTCGTAGTTTTCGAGATAAACAATCTTCAGCGGGCTGTTGCGCAGTTCTTTCGCCAGCTCAATCACACGGCGAATCTTTGCCTTTCCCGGCTCGTCCGCAGGATGCGCCTTCCCGGCGTAAACAATCTGCAGGCCTCCGTTCTTGTCGGCGCAACGGACCAGCCGCTCCGGATCGGTAAAGAGCAGGTCCGCGCGCTTATACGTGGCGGCGCGGCGCGCAAAACCGATGGTGAAAACCTCAGGCCGCATCTCCACGCCGGATGCCGCCTGCACTGTCTCGATCAGCGTCTTTTTCGAGGCCGCATGCGCTGCCACAATTTCGTTTTCCGGTATATCGATGGCGTAACGCAGAGTCACATTGTCCTGCCGCCAGCGGGGCAGATGCCGGTCGAAGACAGCCTGCACCGAGGGCGCCGTCCATGTGCCTGCGTGAACGCCATTCGTGATGGCATCGATGGTGTACTCGGGAAACATCTGGCGCGACACCTTGCCGTGCTGCATCGCAACGCCATTGACGAAGCGCGAGAAGCGCAGCGCCACATACGTCATGTTGAGCAGGCCATCGTGGAAACAGCCGAAGCGCTCGAGCATCCCCGCGCGCTCCGCGCCAAGGATGCGGTAAGCCTGCTCGCCGGAGAAGCGATCGTGCCCCGCAGGGACCGGGGTGTGCGTGGTAAAGACACAGCGCCGCCGCACCGCTTCGAGGTTGCGTTCGGTCGCCGTCTGCAGTCCGGCTCCGTGCAGCTCCTGCTCCAGCACCGGAATGGTCAACAGCGCCGCGTGGCCCTCATTCATGTGATAGACAGAAGGCTCGTACTCCAGGGCGCGCAGCAGCCGCGCTCCGCCAATACCGAGGATCGCCTCCTGGCGCAGCCGGTAGTCTGCATCGCCTCCGTACAGATGATCGGTCAGCGTGCGATCTTTCGGGTCATTCTGATCCAGGTTCGTATCCAGAAAATAAATGGGAATCCGGTGCCCCGCGACGCCTTCCATGTCGTAGCGCCACGCCCGCACCGCCACCGGCCGCCCCTCAATCGTGACCGTGACCACCGGCTCTTCCCCCGCCAGTGTCGTCTCCGGACTCCACGGCTGCGGCTCCTCGGTTTGAATGCCATTCGCATCCAGATGCTGATGGAAATATCCCTTGCGGTGCGCCAGAGTGACGGCCGCCAACGGCAGACCCATATCCGCGGCCGCCCGCAACGTGTCGCCCGCGAGAACCCCGAGGCCGCCACTGTAAGTGGGAAACTGCGGCGTCACCGCGATTTCCATCGAGAAGTAGGCGACAATGCCGCCGTCACCTGGTTCTTCCGGGGAGAAGTACTGCGATCGATTAATAAAGCGCATCGCTAAAACGTTTTCTCCGGCCCTGTCCGAGCGCCTGTCTTTTCAGGATATGCCATCTTCTCTCATGTTCGAAGCAGGCGCGATCCCTGTGGCTGATCCCCTGTGATTGTTACATCGGTGTCAATCGTGCCGGTATGGCCCTTCTGTGGAATACTTGCGCCCCATCGAAAAGTTTAATGGCTCAGGTTGAGGGCTCGTCACTCAACGGCTACTCTCTCCTTCATACCGCGTGTGCGCCCGCCGACGCATGGCTGCGGTAGATTTCCGCATCGATGCCGGTAGCCGCACGGTATTCATCGTGCAGACTTGTTGCAAAGTCCTCCGCTCGATCCACCTGCACCAGATTGACGGTGCATCCGCCGAATCCTCCCCCGGTTAGGCGCGCCCCAATCAACCCAGGCAGCCGTTGCGCGGACTCGACCATGATGTCCGCCTCTTCACAGCTGGCTTCGAAATCGTCGCGATAGCTGGCATGGGCCGCCGCCATCAGGTCGCCCAGCTTCTTCATGTTGCCGGCGGCGAGCGCATCGGCTGCCGCCACCGTGCGCAGATTCTCCGTGATCACGTGCCGGCAGCGGCGCAGCACATTGTCCGGCATTTCCATGCCCCACTTCTCCAGATCCTGCGTCGTAGCGTCGCGCAGCAGGCCGATCTCCGGCCGATGACTGCGGAGAATCTCGGTCCCTTCCTCCACTTCACTGCGGCGAATGCCGTACTCCCCGCCCGCATGCGCATGCTTCACCATGGTGTTCGCGATCACAATGCTGACATTTTCCGGGATCGGCGCAAGACGATATTCGAGCGAACGGCAATCCAGCAACAGCGCGTGGTTCTCCGCGCCTCGGCATGCGATGAACTGATCCATGATTCCACAGTTCGCGCCCACATAGACATTTTCCGCGCGCTGGCAGAGCTTCGCGATCTCCTCCCGCGCCGGGTCGGCATGCGCCAGATGCAGGGCTGCCACCGCGGTGGCGACTTCAATCGATGCGGAAGAACTGAGCCCGGCTCCGAGCGGAACATCTCCATAGATCGTGAGACTGAAAGGTGGAATGGCGAAGCCGGCTTCGCGCAGAATCTTTACCACCCCCAGCGGATATCCAGACCAGTGCCCGCCGCCGTTTTTCGGAAATCCGTCAATCTGGTGGCTCACCTGCTCGTGAAAATTATCCGACCAGATCACGGCCCTGCCGTCTTCGCGCGGCGTGATCGCGGCGAGCGTTCCGAAGTCAATCGCCGCCGGCATCACAAATCCGCCTGCGTAATCAGTGTGCTCACCGATCAGGTTCACGCGGCCCGGAGCCAGAAAGACCGCAGGCTCGACCCCAAATCGATCCATGTGCTTCTTCGTCACATCTCTGGCGTCCAGCATGGAGGACCCCTTCTCAGCCCGGAACCCGATCCCGTCTTCACTAAAAGTAGATGCGGGGAGTGTATCCGTTTTCATCAGCCATTCCAAACCACCGTGCTTTTCTATGCCATTCTCGCTTTCCTGAGATCGTTCCTCGGTATCCGCGGTCACACCGCCTGGCAGAGCCGCTCGCCGATCTGTTCAACCCAGGTCAGGTGCTCCGGCTTCATCAGCACCGAGCGCACGCAGGTCACCATTCTGCCCTCAACCGCATCAGTCCACCCCGCTCCTGGAAACAGCCGCGTGGGCATCTGCGCCAATGCCAGGTGAAGGTCGTTCGCGGCTGCCCGGTCAAAAACCTCCTGCGCCCGCCGCGACGACTCGGCCACAGTCGAGGCTCTGACAGCAAAGACCACAATATCGAGATCGGGCGCCGGGCCCGCCACGAATCGTTTGTCTGAAACGATGGTGCTGTGCAGGCGCAAAGCCGCCTCGCGGCACTTCTCGAGTCCCAGCGCGAACTCACCGCCCCGCACCAGAGGCAACAGCTTCTGCGTCGTCCAAAGCGCAACCGCCGAAGCGCCCGCGCGCGAACACTCGAGGCTGATCTCCCCAAGGTGCAGCGAGCCCTCGGCAAACAGTTCTGCGGCGAACGTGCCAACCGAGCAGCTGGCTCCGGGCTGCGCTGCCTCCGACGTGCCGCCGTGAATGTGCAGCTCCTGCGAGGTGAAATAGGTGCATGGCGAATCGTGTTTGTACCAGCGCCCCATCGCCGGATCGCGAAACAGCACGCATCCACAGCCGTAAGGTTGCAGCCCATGCTTATGGGGATCGACCACGATCGAGTCCGCCTCCGCGATCCGTTCGAACGCCCCCGCCGCATCGTCGCCAAGGTTTGAAGCCAGGCGAAAATACCCGCCGTACGCAGCATCCACATGCAGCCGAAAGCGATACTTTTCTCGCAGATCCAGAATCCGGCTCAGCGGATCGACCGCCCCCGACCCCGTCGTCCCCAGTGTGGCGACGACGGTTCCCGCCTCACCCGAGGCCAGCGACGCTTCCAGATGCGCCACGTCCATCCTCCCCAACTGGTCGCAGGGAATCGAAGCGAACGGCAGCTTGAGAACTCCGCTGATCCTCTCGTGCGTATAGTGCGCCTGCTCCGACGCCACAACCTTCTTGCCCGGCATCATCTGCCCCGCTACCCAAAGCGCCTCGAGGTTCGCCAGCGTGCCTCCGCCCGTCAGATGACCGATGAATTCCCGCCACCCGAACATCGCGGCAATCTCCCGCACCGCCTCCCACTCCATGCGCGAGCTGGCCCGTCCCCCATCCAGCGCGTGGTTGTTGGGGTTCAACCACATCGCCATCGCATACGCCGCGCGCGCCACCGGATGCGGCGGTTTCAGCATCTGGCCCGCATACAGCGGATGAAAGTAGGGGAAATTGTCCCCCATGCGCTGCGCTGCTTCCGCGAGCACGGCCGCCATCCTCCCTTCGCCGGGAACGTCCGGCGTGAATTGCGGAAGCGCGGTAAATTCGCGCTGCATCCGATCCAGCGCCTCCGCCAGCAGGTCTGTGTCGCGCATCAGGTCCTGAGCCATGGAAGCAACAGCATACCTGCTTCGTGGCAACCATGCCCGCCCGGGTAATGGGCAGGCTGACGACCTGATACAATAGGCCAGCGTTAGAACCGAACCGGGCAAGCGCAGTCTTTCGCCTCGCCCAACAAAGCAGGAAACGGGATCTGCCAGTTTCGCTCCGATTCACTCCAGCGCAATTCAATTCAGGAAAAAGCACCAAATGGAACAAGGTACTGTGAAGTGGTTTAACGACGCGAAGGGCTACGGCTTTATCTCGCGCCAGAACGGCGAGGATGTCTTCGTGCACTACTCTGCCATTACCGCCAATGGCTTCAAGAGTCTGCAGGAAGGTCAGGCCGTGCAATTCAACGTCGTGAAGGGGCCCAAGGGCTGGCAGGCAGCTGACGTTCAGCCTCTGTAAGACGCAAACAATTTAAGAAAATAAATCAACAAAGACAAAGGCGAGCTTCGGCTCGCCTTTGGTCTTTCGGCTGACTGGTCAAACAGCCCAAACCATCAAGTTCAGCAAGGAGCCGGAGCTGGGGATGGGCTCACCTATTCCCTACTGCCTGTTGCCTGGCCCCTGCTGTTCAGTCCACACCTGCTCCTTAATCAGCCAAACCGCATTCCCACTCCCCCCAACATCCGTCCGGCGATAAACCGTCAGATAACTGCCCGCCAGGTGCTGTGCCTTTCCCGTGGCGCGGGTGACGAGCGTCTCCGCATACGTCCCCGAGTCATAGGCAAGATCGCCCGAAACCTCAACTCGCTCTGAGGTAAATGTCAGATCGCTGTCGAGCGTTGCGGTTATGTTCCTGAAGAGCTCGCGCAGAGCCGCCGTTCCATGGGTGCGGCCCGCGTCGCTGACGAAGTCCGCGTCGGCCGCATATTGCGCCAGCGAGTCGTCGATGTGCTTCGCGTGCAGATCACTCGCCCACTGATTGCGCAGGCCCACAAAAGGATCGTTATTGTTCGGCGCCGGCCCCACAGACTGCAGCCCAAGAACAATCAGCAGAAGGATTCCCATAGTGCCATCAGAACATAGCAGCTAACCGGGAAAGTCAAGCCGGGCAGGCCCGCCCGAAATCCTGCAATCCACCTGCACCAAGCCCCCGTCCTGGCGCCTCTACAATCGTCCCATGCCGAATGACATCGAGGACCCGCGTACTTACTTCGCCGCCGAGCGCACCTTCCTCGCCTGGATTCGCACCGGCCTCGGCCTGATGGGGGTGGGGTTTGCCCTTGCGCGCTTCGGCCTCTTTCTGCGCGAGTTCCAGGGAGAAAAGCCAGCCGCCCCGCACCCCACGGGCCTCTCGGTCTATTCGGGAGTCGCGCTGGTCACCCTTGGCGTCATCGTCAATGTCGTTGCTGTGATTCACCACGTCGGCACCGTGAAACAGTTGCGAACCGGCACATGGGTTCCGGGCCGCTCCACCCGTAGTGCCGTCATCCTGGCTCTGCTTCTGGCCGTAGTCGGTACCGGCGTGGCGATTTACCTGCTCCTGCTGGGTTAGCCCACTACTGCGGCGGCTGTTTCGCCCCTTCCTTTGCCCCGTTCACCGCCCCCTTTGTCGTGTTCTTCGTCTTGTTGTAAGCCTTCTTCGTATCGTTCTTTCCGGTGTGATACGACTTCTGCGTCCCCTTCTTCACACCTTTGCCGGCGTCCTTCGCCCCGGCCTTTGTATCGCGCCCCGCATCCTTCATATCCTGTTTTGCGCTGTTACCCTGATCGTTCTGCGCCCCTGCAACCGTGTAACCCGGAGCCAGCATCAAGGCCGCCCCGAACAATGCCAAAATCCACTGCCGATTTTTTCTCATGCTGGGGAGGATGACCCATTGCCTCCTTTCGGTTGCCGCCGCCCCCCAATCCCCGGACTACAATCGAACTTCGGACCCTAGCGTGATCACCGCCGTCACCACCAACGCTGCCCCGGCGATTCGCCCCCCTGGATCGCTGCGCCGCTTTGCCTGGGGAGTCCTCGCGTACAACGTAGCCGTCATTGTCTGGGGCTCGGCTGTCCGCGCCACCAGCTCCGGTGCGGGCTGCGGGGACCACTGGCCTCTCTGCAACGGAACCCTGGTCCAGCATCACCCCGCTATCGCAACCCTGATCGAGTTTGCCCACCGGGCCACCAGCGGCATTGACCTGGTCTGCGTTCTCGCCCTCTTCTTCTGGACCTTCGCCGCCACCCCGCGCCGCCACTTCGCCCGCGCCTGGGCTGCCGCCGTTCTGGTCCTCACGCTCAACGAAGCCCTCCTCGGAGCGCTCCTTGTCCTCCTCGGCCACACCGCACAGGACCGCTCGCCCGCGCGCGCCGTCTATCTCGCCCTGCACCTCACTAATACTCTGCTTCTGCTCGCCGCCCTCACCCTCACCGCACACTTCCTCTCTCGCCGCATTGGCACCATGCGCGGAACCCTCCTGATCCGTGCCCCACGTCTCGCCCTCGCCAGCCTCATCGTCACCCTAATCGTCGGTGTCACCGGCTCGCTTGCCGCTCTCGGCGACACTCTCTATCCCGCTCACAATCTCCTCACCGCCATCACCCAGGATTTCTCCGGCAGCAGCGCCTGGCTGCTCAAGATTCGCTGGCTGCACCCCGCGCTCAGCCTCATTGCCGCCGTGCTCATCGTGTGGCTCGCGATTCGAACGCTGTGGGTCCGGACCTCGGGCCCCTTGCACCCGCCGCCCGATCGCTCCCTCGCCACAGGCGTCCTGCTTCTCCTCGTCCTTCAGGTTCTCCTCGGCATCGCCGACGTCGCCTTGCTCGCGCCCACCTGGTTGCAGATGAGCCATCTCCTCGGTGCGGATCTTCTCTGGATCACCCTCGTCCTCCTCGCCGCTGGTACCTGCCTCATCCCCAGGCCAGGGGAAGATTAAATTCGGATCCGCCGCTAACGCGCCTGGGACAAAAGTGCCAGCAAAGGTTTATCGTTTCGCCAGTCGTTTTTTTTGTGCCCAGACGGCGCGGTTTTTGCGACCAGACGCCTCGCGAACCGAGCCGGCTTCGGCATGCTTCTTTCGGGCTCTCAGCTGCCTTTTGCGCACCTTATCCTAAATCTGTCCTGGAGACTTCAAAAAATGCGCCTCCCGCGCTATACGATTGCAAACGTTTTCATTGCCTCCCTCTTCTGCGGACTCAGCATGCTCGCCCGACCCTCTCTTCATGCTCAGGCCACCAACTACGCTGACAAGCCTCCAATCCTGCTCGGCGCGGCCTGGTATCCCGAGCAGTGGCCCGAGTCGCGATGGGAGAAAGACCTCTCCCTTATGGAAGCCGCCCACATCGACGTCGTGCGCGTCGGCGAATTTGCCTGGAGCACGATGGAGCCCTCCGAAGGCCAGTACGAATTTGACTGGCTTGGGCGCGCCATCGCCCTCGCCTCCAAACACCACATCTGCGTCGTCCTCGGCACCCCCACCGCGGCTCCGCCGGCATGGCTCACCACCAAATATCCCGAAACACTGCGCTGGGATGAGAACGGCGTCCGAGACCAGCACGGCAATCGCGCGCAGTTCTCCTTCACGGATCCCAAATACCGCCAGTTAGCGCACGTCATTGCCGAGCAGATGGCCATCCACTTCGGCCAGAACCCCAACGTTGTCGGTTGGCAGCTCGACAACGAATACGGTGCGCCCTCCTTCGATCCCACCGCGAAGCAGCAATTTCACGAATGGCTCCAGAAGAAATACGGCACGATCGCCAGCCTCAACCAGCACTGGGCCACGGCATACTGGAGCCAGACGTACGACAACTTCGATGAAATCCCCGTCCGCGAAGACGGCGAGAACCCTGCGCTTCTGCTCGAGTGGAAACGCTTCGTCAGCGACACCTGGAAGAGCTACTCGGAAAATCAAATCTCCGCCATCCGCTCGCACGCCGACTCGCGCCAGTTCATCACAACCAACACCATGGGCTGGTTCGACGGCTTCGACGAGTACACCGTCCACAGCGTCCTCGACATCGCCGCCTGGGATGATTACATCCCCACCGATAATTACGACTACATCGCCAACGGCGCTGCCCACGACCTCACCCGCGGCTACAAACAGAAAAATTTCTGGGTCATGGAAACCGAACCCGCCTTCGTCAACTGGCGCAAAACCAACACACCCCTGTTGAAGGGCCAGGTACGCGACATGGCTTGGCAGGCCATCGGGCACGGCGCCGAAACCGTCGAGTCTTGGCAATGGCGCAGCGCTCCCAACGGGCAGGAGGAGTATCACGGCGTCCTTCTCGGGGCCGATGGCACACCTGTTCCTGTCTACGACGAAGTCAAGAAGACCGGCGAGGAATTCGCGAAGGCCGGCGCCGCCCTTGCAGGTACTTCACCCCATGCGGAGGTCGCCGTCGTCAACGACTATCCCAGCCGCTGGGCCATCGATTTCCAGCGTCACTCCGCCGACTTCGAGCCCATCGGCGAAATGCTTGCTTTTTACCGCCCTCTGCGTGAGCAATCCCAGGCCGTCGATATGATCTCGATCGACGCGCCCCTCGATGGTTATAAAGTCGTCGAACTCCCCGGCCTCAACGTCATCTCGCAGCCCATCGCCGACCGCCTCATGACATATGTCCGCAACGGCGGCCATCTCCTGCTCGGACCCCGCTCCGCCATGAAGGATGAATACAACGCGCTCCAGCCCGAACGCCAGCCCGGCCCACTCACTGATTTTCTCGGAGGCCGCGTCGATCAGTTCTACGCTCTTGACTACAAAGTTCCCGTCACCGGCGACCTTGGCTCCGGCACTGCCGACATCTGGGCCGAGCAGCTCAGCGTTCAGTCACCCGACACCAAAGTGATCGCCACCTACGGCAAAAGCAATGGGTGGCTCGACGGCCAGCCTGCCGTCGTCACCCGGCAGGTCGGAAAAGGGCGCATCACTTATGTCGGCGCATGGCTCGACGACGCCCTTCTCAACGATCTCACCACCGGCCTTCTCGAAGAAGCCGGCGTCAAGCCCATCCTTCCCGGAGTTCCAGCGGGTGTCGAAGTCTGTCGCCGATCTGGACCAGGGAAATCGATCCTCATCCTCATCAACCACAATACCGAGCCGGACCACGTCACCCTTCCGTCTCCTATGCGCGACCTCATCGGCAGCCAGGATTCCGCAGTGAGCGCCGTCGACCTCGGGCCCTATGGGGTCGCCGTCCTGAGCGCCGACAAATAAGCTGGCTTGCCCGGCATAACGCGCAGTCCCGCTGCAAACGCGCATCAACACGAGCTTGCTGCTCCCTATTGGCTACTCCCTATTGCCTGCTCCCTGCCTCTGATGCACTCGCGAAATCGCCCGCAGCACCGCTTTCGCCGGAGCCTTCCCGTCTTCCCCCGCAAAAACAACCTCCCCAACCCGCTTCGCCTGCGGCCGGTAATACCACCGGCTAAACAAACACAGATAATCCGCCAGTTCCCCGTTGCGCCCTTCGCCCCTGGCCCGCTTTTTTTCTCCCGATGGAGCCAGCTCCGCGAGCGCCGCCTCCAGCCGCTGCTCGAGTTCGTCGCGCGTAGCCACCGTCACCACCGCCCCCTCCAGCGGAACCGGCTCCGGGGCGCGCAGTGGCTGCGCAAACAGCGACGTTGATCCCGCCGCCTCGTTCGGATGCCGTATCCCGATCACCGAAAACAGCGCCGGACCCCGCAACGCTCCCCGCCACAACAAGAACAGCGCAACGTGTTCGGCATCCGCAGCCGCCTGCACAACCACTCCATCCAGATGCGCGAGCGCCCGCACCGCTTCTGCCGCCTCCGCTGCCACAGCCTGCGCCTTCGTCAGCCTGGCATGCAACTCCGCGGCTTTCTCAAATTCCATCAGCTCCGAAGCGCTGTCCCGCTCTTCCTGGATCGCCTCGACAACGCTTGCTCCTCGCGTCCGCAGGAAGGCCCGTACCGCAGCCGCTTCCTCGCCATATCGCTCGTCCGTGCAGCCCTTGAAGCACGGCGCAAGGCACTTCTTCATCTCGGAGTAAACGCACCCCGGAAAAGCCGGATCGGGCGCCAGATCGTCCACGCACCGTCGCAGCCTGAACAGGTCCAGCATGTCCTCGCAGAACCTCTCCGCCGCCACCCGCGACGGAAACGGCCCATAAAGGTCGTCCATCGCCGCTTTTGTAACTCGATGAGTTACATATACGCGCGGATATGCATTTTCCACCGTCATTCGTAACAACGACGGCGACTTGAGATGCAGGCGTTTCCGGGCTTTCTCTCCAAAGGCGGCCCACGAAGCCTCATAAAGCCGCAACCGCGCCTCAAAATCGGATCCCGTCAGCGCATATTCGATCCGCGCCACCCGCCCCGCCAGTTGCAACCGCTTCGACTGATCCGGCCGCGCCTCCAAAAGCCTGCGAATACGACGCCGCAGATTCGGCGTCCTGCTGATGTACGGCTCGGCGCGCTCATCGTCCCCAAAGAGCGCAAAGACTCCCGCCGCCGCGGGAATCTCCCCCCACGCCGGCTGCGCCGCATTGAACGGTATTTGCGCCGGAAACATCTCGTCCGATATCCCAGGTTTACACGAGTATCCGAAGCTGTGTCGCAGCCAAGCGCTGTTGCCTGTTCCCTATTGCCTGCCTTTACGCCCCCGCGATCGTCATCCCGTCGATCCGCAACGTCGGCGCCGCGGTAGCCCCACGAAATACCAAGTCGCTCCCGATTGCCGTGATGTTCCGCAGCATCTCCTTCAGATTCCCCGCAATCGTGATCTCGTGCACCGGATACGCAAGCTCGCCGTTTTCAATCCACAGCCCTGCTGCCCCACGCGAATAATCGCCCGTGACCACGTTCACGCCCTGTCCCAGCATTCGCGTCACATAGAATCCACGCTCCACTCCGCGCAGAATCTCCTCTGCCGATTGCGTCCCCGCTTCCAGAAACAAATTTCCCGCGTCAAGATAAGGATTCCCCGCCAGCCCGCGTCCCGCGTTGCCAGTGCTCTTCATCCCCAGCTTGCGTCCGGCGTAGGTGTTCAGGATGTAGCTTCGCAGAAAGCCTTTCTCGACGATCACCGTTTGCCTGCTCGGCAGTCCCTCGGCATCGAAGGGCGAAGTTCCAAATCCCCCAGGAATCGTCCCGTCATCCACTACAGTCACGGATGGCGTCGCGACCTCCTCGCCCAGTTTCCCCGCAAAGATCGACGCCCCGCGATAAATCGCATCGCCGGCCGCCGCCTCAAATACCGATCCCACGATGCCCCGTGCCACCTCCGGCGCAAACACCACCGGAACCCGTTGCGTCGGCACCCGTCGCGCATCGAGCATCCGCAGCGTCCTCCGCGCCGCCTCGCGTCCGACATCTTCCGGCTGCTCCAGATTGCGAAACGCCCGCGCCTGCGACCACCAGTAGTCGCGCTGCATCTCGCCATTTGCGCCCTGCGCAATAGGACTGGTGGAAATTGAGCAGTACGACGACCTATATTCGCCCACAAATCCCCGCGAATTCGCGAACACGCGCCGCCCCGTGGCCGCGTCGAAGCTCGCCCCATCGCTGTTCACCAGCCGCGTATCCACGGCCATCGCTGCCGCTTCCGCCCGTCGCGCCCATGTTATGCGCTCTTCAATCGGCAGGGAATAAACATCCTCGTGATATAGCTCGAGATCTCCGCTCAATTTCCCGAACTCACTCGTCTCCGCGAGGCCCGCAAAAGGATCCACCGACGTCACCTGCGCCAGCGCGACCGCGCCTTTCACCAGGTGCTCAATCCCATCCGCCGTGAAATCGCTCGATGACGTGCTCGCTACCCGGTAGCCGTTCTCCGCCTCGACCAGCACGCGCAAACCAATGCCGCGCGATCCCGACTCCTTCAGCGTCTCGACCTCGCCCAACCGCACCGTCGTCGAAAACTCATCGCCCTCGCGGATCGTCACCTCGGCGTCGGATGCGCCCGCCAGCAGCGCCCTCGAGACAACGTAGTCCGCCAGTTCCTGCAGATTCGTTTGGGTTTCAAGAACTGCACTCATCGTCTCGTCCCCGCTGACCGCTCTGCTTCCATCAGATTCATCAGAATGTCGTTGATCCGCGTCAGATGACCCTCCCCCTTCGACTTTAGCCAGTCGAGAACCTTTGGATCGAGGCGCACGCTCACAGGCACCTTCCGTCTGAAATCCCGCAGCCGAACCATCCTCGCCAACTGCTCGTCGGTGAGAGGCGGAATGTCGCTGAAATCGATATCCGAATCATCGCCCGCCGCCTGCCGTGCAGCAATTCGCAGGAGAGACTGACGCTCTTTTTCAGTTCGCTTCCTGTTCCTGATATCTTCTAAGCTCATGCTTACGAGTTTCACGGGCCGAGATGATACGGACGATTTCTTCGCCATTGTTGTCCTCTCTGTACGCGTGAACAACGAGCAGCACGGCGTTTCCCTCAGTTTCGATATGAACGGTTCCAATCGCGTGCCATCGTTGCTCGCCACTCTCGTCGATCCGGTCCGGATAAGTCAGACATCGCTCATCGTCAAAGACCAGAGCCGCGTCTTCGAATGAGATACGGTGCTTGCGCCAATTCTCGCGATTCTTCCGCTCATCCCATTCGTAGCGTAGCGCGCAATGTATATACGAATCGTATCACGAATCGGGCAGAAAACCGCTAAAGACGTCCATTTACACTTTGCTCGTCCGGTCCCATTGGATTAGCGGCCAGCAGCCTCACACCGTCGACATCCACTATTCTCATCTTCCTAGCCGCTAACTTCCCGTCCCCCCCACCGTCATCCGGTCCAGCTTTACCGTCGGCATCCCCACGCCCACCGGCACGCTCTGTCCATCTTTACCGCAGGTCCCAATCCCCTCATCAAGCGCCAGATCGTTCCCCACCATCGACACATGCTTCAGCGCCTCCGGCCCGTTCCCGATCAGCGTCGCATCCCGTACCGGCGCCGTCACTTTCCCGTCTTCGATGAGGTACGCCTCCGACGCCGAGAACACAAACTTACCGCTCGTGATGTCTACCTGCCCGCCACCGAAATTCACCGCATACAGTCCCCGCTTCACGCTGCGGATAATGTCCTCCGGCGCATCCTCTCCCGCCAACATATAGGTGTTTGTCATCCGCGGCATTGGAATCTGCTGGTAGCTCTCTCGGCGCCCATTGCCAGTGCTCGGAATCCCCATCAGCCGGGCACTTAGCTTGTCGCTCAGATACCCCTTCAGCACGCCGTTCTCGATCAGCACCGTCTCCTGTGTCGCCGATCCCTCGTCATCCACATTGAGCGACCCGCGCCGCGAAGGCATCCGCCCGTTGTCCACCACAGTCACCTTGCTGCTCGCCACCGAACGTCCCACCAGTCCTGCAAACGCCGACGTCTTCTTTCGGTTAAAGTCCGCTTCGAGCCCATGCCCCACCGCCTCATGCAGCAGAACTCCAGGCCATCCCGGACCCAGCACCACTTCCATCTCCCCCGCGGGCGCGGCCACGGCGCTTAGTCGCAGGATCGCCGTCCGAGCCGCCTCTTCCGCGAAATGCTCCGGCCCCTTCGCGCCAGTAAAGTGGCCGATCTCCACCCGCCCGCCGCCGCCCGAGCTGCCTTTCGAAGTCCGCTCGCCATCCTTCGCGATCACAAACACGCTCATCCGCGCCAGCGGCTGCGTGTCGCTCGCATACGTTCCGTCCGACGCCGCAATCAGAATCCGCCGCAGTTCGTCGGCGTAGCTCGCGCGCACCTGTGTGATCCGCGGATCGTAATGCCGCGCCGCCCGGTCGGCGCGGTTCACCAGATCCAGCTTCATCGCCAGATCCGCAACCAGATCGGCTGCAGGCGCCGGATACAAACTCGGCGCATCCGTCTCTGTGAAGCCCTGCACCGTTTGCTTTGCCGGCCCGCTCGCAATCAGCGCGGCGGTCCGCGCTGCCCGCAGCAGCCGTTCCGCAGAAAGATCGTCGGTGTATGCGTACCCGGTCCGCTCCCCGCTCACCACGCGCACCCCGCAGCCCGCGCTTACGCCCTGGCTCGCCGACTTCACAATCTGCTCGTCCAGACCCAGGGAGGTCGCCGCTACCGACTCAAAGTAAAGGTCCGCATAGTCGCCGCCTGCCGAAAGCGCCTGCCCCAGACATCGCTCCAGCAGCTGCTCCGTTATTCCAAACTTCTCAAAGAAGTACCGCTTATGTTCCAAGCCAGACCCTCTTGCGCAAGCACATTCGCTGCCTCGCGCCCCTCTCACCACAGTAACTCACACTTTGTTGCTTCTTTGATTCTTAATTACTTTTCTACGCCCGTCGAATCCCCGTTTGTGCCATCCTTGGGAGTATGAAGAAGTTCTCCCTCCTCTGCTTCCTGATGTTGTTCTCGGCCTCCGCTTTTGCTGCGTCGCATCACCATCACCATCACCATCATCACTCCCACAACGGCACCCCGAACCATCACGGCGGCTAAAGGGGACGTGGCACCGGCAATCCTGTCGCCGGATCCGCACCATCTTCCTGTCTGAAAACGCGGCGAGAATACCCACCTTGCCGCCCTGTCCCTCTCGGTGTACCTTGCGGAGTATGAGCACCGCACCCGCAGCCCCAACTGCCCCTCTCGCCGTCGACCCCCGCTTCCCCATCGGCAAATTCCATCGCGCCGAAGCGAATCTCTCCGATCACGCCTCGCACATCGCCGTCCTTGCCGCGCTCCCGGAAAATCTGCGTGCCGCTATCGACGGCCTCGGCCACGCCCAGCTCGATACGCCGTACCGCGACGGTGGCTGGACCGTCCGCCAGCTCGTCCACCACGTCGCCGACAGCCACATGAACGCATACATCCGCATCCGCCTGGCGCTCACCGAGGACTGGCCCACCATCAAGCCCTACGACGAAAAGCTCTGGGCCGAGCTGCCCGACGCCCTTACAGCTGCCCCCGAGCACTCTCTCCGCCTCCTCGACGCCCTGCATTACCGCTGGGTGCTCCTCCTTCGCACTCTTTCCGAAGACCAGTGGCAGCGCGGCTACAACCATCCTGAAAACGGCCGTCAAACCATCGCCGAAGCCGTCGCTCTCTACGACTGGCACTCCCGCCACCACACAGCCCATATTGTCGAATTACGAAAGCGTATGGGCTGGTAGTCTTTTCCCTTGCCTCACGCCGCAGCGGCGCGGACCATCGAAGCAGATGCTTCCTCCCGTTGCTGAACTCGACTCCGCCCCCGCTTTTGCCGCAGCCGTGCTCGCCCGCTCTCTCGAGGACTTCCTCGCCGACCATCCCCACGCCGCCGTCATTGAAGACGGCCGCCTGCTCTTCGATCTGCGCCTTGCCAGCTGTTCCGTCTCAAAAGATCACGGCCGCTGCCTCCTCCACCTCTGGTCCGACGACAAGAACCTCGTCCGCACCATCTCCGCCATCCAGCCCCGTCGCGATACCCTCCGCATCGAAACCTACCGCTTCGGCCAAAGCAAGCCGCAGACCCTCACCTTCGTTCCCAACCCCGACTTCCGCACCGCAACCGCGCGCGATACCTCCCGCCGCCGCTATCTCCGCACCCTCGAGCAGTCCCTCGCCACGCACTTCCCCGGCTGGACGCCTGAATCCTTCCGCTCCGCCATGGACCTGGAGCACAGCTTCGGCCCCGCCTACTCCCGCGGCATCCTTACCAAGGGCCAATCGGCCTGGGCCATCATCGGCGTCGGTCCCGACGAACCTCCCGCCGTCATCGAAGGTGTCCTTACCCTCGGCATTCTCTGGCTCGACTATTGCCGCAAGCACAGCAACGGCCGCCGCGTCTTTCATGGACTCCGCGTCATCGTCCCCCTCGGTTCAGCCGCCATCACCCGCGCCCGCATGGCCTGGCTCAACAGCGCCCTCGCTCAGTGGGAGCTGTATGAACTCAGCCCGTCCACCAGCGAGCTCACTGCAAGCCCTTTCGGAGACGACGGCAACCTCAAGATTCACCTTCCTCACGCATTCGATCCTCAATCCGCGCTCGACCGATCCGCCCTCGCCCTCGACCATTTGCGCTCGCTGCTCCCCCCCGGCCTTCTCGCCGCCACGGAAATCCGCCCCCGTGGCGCAACAGAAATCGGCTTCTCCCTTCATGGCCTCGAATACTCCCGCATCCGCCACGGCCTCGTCCCCGGCTCCTTCGCCCGGCAGGACGAAATCTTCTTTGGCGCAGGCCCCAGCGAAACTCTCCTTGACGAAACCACCCAGGACCTCTTCCTCGATCTGATGGATCGCCTCTTCCGCGGCCGCGACCCCAACGCCTCCGCGAACGATCCGCTCTACCGCCTCCAACCCGAGCGCTGGCTCGAATCCGTCCTGCGCTGCGACCTCTCCCTCATCGACCCCGCGCTCGGCGATGCTCCCGTCTACTCCCAGACGTTCGCGGTCACATCGGCCAGCCGCACCCTCCTCGATCTCCTCACCGTCACCCGCCAGGGTCGCCTCGCCATCCTCGAGCTCAAAGCCGACGACGACCTCCACCTGCCCCTCCAGGCCCTCGACTACTGGACCCGCGTCCGCATGCTCCACCGCTCCGGTGACATCACCCGCCACGGCTACTTCCCCGGCGTCCAACTATCCGAAGAGGATCCCCTCCTCTACTGCGTCGCCCCCGCCCTTCACATCCACCCTGCCAACGAAACCGTCTTCAACGCCCTCAAAACCGCGATCCCGTGGGAACTGATCGCCGTCGACGAGCACTGGCGCAAAGACTGCCGCGTCCTCCTCCGCAAGCACTCTGGCGCTTCCAAAATTTAATCCCTTTCCCTCCCAATCCGGCCTACAATTCCCGCCATGCCCAACATCGATCAGCACCCCGCCGGCAATTTCGTCTGGATGGAACTCGCCACCACCGACCAAGCCGCCGCAAAACAGTTCTACTCCGCCCTCTTCGGCTGGGAGGCCAACGACTCCCCTATGGGCCCGGACGAACTCTACACCATGTTCTCGCTCAACGGCCGGCAGACTGGCGCTGCCTACACCATGAAGGCTGAAGACCGCGCCCTCGGCATCCCCCCCAACTGGCTGCTATACATCGCTGTCGACAACGCCGATGAAACCGTCGCCCGCGCCCTCGAACACGGCGGCAATCCCATGTCGCCCGCCTTCGACGTGATGACCTACGGCCGCATGGCTGTCATTCAGGACCCCACCGGCGCCATCTTCGCCATCTGGCAGCCGCGCGATCACAAGGGCATGGGCGTCTATGGCGAAAACGGCGCCCTCTGCTGGTCCGACCTCAATACCACCGACCGCGATTCCGCCGCAAAATTCTACGGCTCCCTCTTCGGCTGGGAGTTCACGCCTGGCAAAGACAAAGACCCCAGCGGCTACCTCCACATTAAGAATGGAGAGCACTTCATCGGCGGCATGCCCCCGGCAGAAGCCCTCCAGCCCCATGTTCCGCCTCACTGGATGGGCTACATCCAGACCGCCGACTGCGATGCGCAAACCGCAAAGGCCGCCAGCCTCGGAGCCAAAATTCTCGTCGCCCCCACGGCAATCGAGGGCTCCGGAAAATTCTCCGTCCTCTCCGATCCCCAGGGAGCCGTCTTCGCCCTCTTCTCTTCCAAATAACCCAGGAATCCTGCCCGATATTCGCACCCCGGCTCGCCTTGCGCCGATGGCAGTCAACCCTTCGGCGGATACGCGCTCCCGCTCTGACCCGCTACCATAGTCCGGATGCTTTCCCTCCGAGCACTCGCCCTGGCCGCTCTCCTCGCAGCCTCCGTTCCTTTCGCCGTCACTGCAGCGCCCAACTCCGGCGACCCCAGCCCCGCCTCCGCGCCAGCGCAGATCCATTTCGCCGACATCACCCAAAAAGCCGGCATCCACTTCACCCACAACAACGGCGCATTCGGCAAAAAATTCCTGCCGGAAACCCTCGGCCCCGGCATCGCCTTCATCGACTACGACAACGACGGCTGGCAGGACATCTTCATCGCCAACGGTACCGCCTGGCCTGGCCATCCCGGCCGCATCTCCACGCCCGCCCTTTACCACAACAACCACGACGGCACCTTCACCGACGTCACCAAAAAAGCCGGCCTCGCCATTCCCATGTACGGCATGGGTGTGGCCGTCGGCGACTACGACAACGATGGCTACGACGACCTGTTGGTAACAGCGTATGGACAGAATCATCTGTTTCGTAACAATGGCAATGGCACATTCACCGACGTTACGAAAAAAGCTGGCCTGACCACGCAGCCCGAGCTCAGCGCCAGCGCCGCCTGGGTCGACTACGACCGCGATGGCCATCTCGACCTCCTCGTCACCGACTACGTCCAGTGGTCTCCCGAAAAGGACCTCTACTGCACCATGGACGGTAAGACAAAGTCTTACTGCACCCCCGAAACCTATCCTGGCTCATCCGTCCGCCTATGGCGCAACCGCGGCAACGGCACCTTTGAGGACGTAACGAAAAAAGCCGGCCTCTACGACCCCACCTCAAAAAGTCTCGGCATCGCCGTTCTCGACGCCAATCAGGATGGATGGCCGGACATCGCCGTCAGCGACGACACACAGCCCAACAAGCTCTACATCAATAACCGCAACGGCACCTTCACCGAGCAGGGCGTGGCTGCGGGCATTGCTTACAGCGAAGACGGTGTCGCCCGCGCCGGCATGGGCATCGACGCCGCCGACTACGACCGCTCCGGCTATCCCAGCCTCGTCGTCACCAATTTTTCGAACCAGATGATCGGCCTCTATCACAACGAGCGCAACGGCCTCTTCGTCGATGTCGCCCCTACGTCGGCGGTCGGCCGCTCCAGTATCCTCACCCTCGGCTTCGGTTGCTTTTTCTTCGACTACGACCTCGACGGCTGGCCCGATCTCTACGTCGCCGACGGCCATCTCGATGACAGCATCGAGCGCATCCAGCAGCGCATCCGCTTCGCCGAGCCCCCCCACCTCTTCCACAATCTTGCCGGCAAAGGATTTGAGGACGTTGCCACATCCATGGGCCAGTCCTTCGACGCCCCACGCGTCGCACGCGGCGGAGCCTACGGCGATATCAACAACGACGGTGCGCCGGACATCGCCATCACCACCAACGCTGGCCCCGCCTCCCTCTTCCTCAATCAGGGCTCAACGAATCACGCGCTGCGCGTCAGGCTCATCGGAACAAAATCAAATCGCGACGGCATCGGCTCCGAGGTCGAGGTCAGGTCCGCCACTATGACGCAAAAGCAAATGCTCCGCAGCGGATCCAGCTATCTATCCTCGAGCGAGCTCATCCTCACCTTCGGCCTCGGCTCCTCTGCCAAAGCCGACAGCGTCGAGGTCCACTGGCCCAGCGGTGTAGCTGATCGCCTCAGCAACGTCAGCGCCGATCAGATCGTCACTATCCGCGAAGGCTCTGGCCTCGCCCAGGCTCATCCCCTGGAGAAACGCCGCTGAAGCTGGGGCAGCCTATCGTCTTCCCCGCAGCTTTGCCATCAGCCGCAGCATCTCCAGATACAGCCAGACAAGCGTCACCATCAGCCCGAAGGCGCCGTACCACTCCATATACTTCGGGGCGCCCGCGTCCACGCCCCGCTCGATGAAATCGAAATCGAGCACCAGATTCAGCGACGCCACGCACACAATCACCAGGCTGATCCCGATACCCAGCGCCCCCGACCCGTTGACAGAGGCAAACCGAATGCCGAAGAACCCCAGCAGCATCTCGACCATGTAGAACAGAAAAATCGCGCCGGTCGCTGCCACGATCCCCAGCCGGAATTTCTGCGTCACCCTGATCATCCCCGACCGGTACGCCAGCAGCAGTACGAACATCGTGCCAAATGTCAGGCACACTGACTCAATCGCGATGCCCGGATACCGTAACTCCAGCGTCGCCGACAACCCACCCAGCACCAAACCCTCCAGCAGTGCGTAGATCGGCGCGGTTACCGGAGCCCACGTCTTCTTGAAAGTGGTCACCAGTGCGAAAATCAACCCGCCGAACAGCCCCACGAGCAACAACACATAATCCAGCGGTAAGGTTTCCGGGTTCATCGCCAGATGCCACGTCCACGCCGCCGTCGCAACCGCGCACAGCAGCAGGATTCCGGTTTTGTTGACCGTCCCCTCCAGCGTCATCGTTTCGCCCAGCGCGCCGGGCAATCCTCGAAACACTTTGTCGTTCAGCGCCGGGTTCAACGTCCTCATCAGATCGGCCACTTCTCGTTCTCCTCCGCCGGAGCGCCACTCCGGCCATTCCGAATCACACACAACCATGATAAACGTTGCGACCTGGGCGATCGACGCGCATGCGGCCGCCCCCGCGCTCTCGTGAGCGCAGAGACTCCCGTCAACATTCTGTGGAAAGCCGTGCCCCTGCCCGCTGCTACTTCGTCTCCTCCACTACATCCCCTTCGCCCGGGGCCAGGAACAGGTTCTCCTCAAGCCCATGCTGCCGTGTGTACAGGTCGTAATACCGGCCGCCCAGAGCGTACAGGCGCGCATGCGTCCCCCGCTCGACAATCAGGCCGCCTTCCACCACCAGAATCTGCTCTGCCCGGCGAATCGTCGACAGCCGGTGCGCGATCACAAACGTCGTCCGCCCCTGCATCAGGTAGCTCAGCCCGTGCTGGATCATCGCCTCTGACTCGGAATCGAGCGACGATGTCGCCTCATCCAGAATCAGAATCCGCGGGCTTGCCAGAATCGCCCGAGCAATCGAAAGCCGCTGCCGTTGCCCTCCCGAAAGCTTCACCCCGCGCTCGCCCACAATCGTGTCGTATTCTTCCGGAAACCGCTCCGCGAATTCATCCACCCGAGCAATCCGGCACGCCGACAAAAATTGCTCCTCGGTCGCTTCCGGATGCGAGAACATCACGTTTTCCCGGATCGTCCCATCGAACAGAAACGACTCCTGCAGCACCACCCCCAACTGCGAGCGATAGCTGTCCAGGCGTACCGTCGACAGATCCACTCCATCCACCAGCACCTGGCCGGAGTCCGGCTTATGAAACGCGCATACCAGGCTGATAATTGTCGATTTCCCCGATCCCGATGATCCCACCAGCGCCGTCACCGTCCCCGGCTGCGCATCGAAAGAAATCCCATGCAGCACGGGCTTGTCTTTCTCATACGCAAACCGCACATCGTCGAACCGCACCTCGCCCACAATCTCGCCGAGCGTCACCACCCGGGCCGGATCGGCAAACTCGTCCCTCTCGCCCAGAATTTCCATCGTTCGATCAAGGCCGGCAACCGCCTCCGTCAGCTGCGTCCCGATATTCACTATCTGGAAGATGGGGGCGATCATATAAGCCAGCAGCATCGTGTACTGAAAATAACCGCCCGTCGACATCCGGCCCCCGATCACCTGATGGCCGCCGATCAGCATCACAAGGCCCCCAACAATGCCCAGTACTGTGGTCGCCGCCAGGCTCAGCAGGCTTGTCGCTGTCAACGACTTCATTACGTTTTCAAGCAGCCGCAATACCCCGCCCGTGAAGACATCCGCCTCGCGCTTCTCCGCATGGTAGCCCTTCACCACGCGCACTCCGCCCAGACTCTCTGTCAGCCGCCCCGTGACTTCGCCCGTAATCTTGGCCCGCTCCCTGAAAATCGGCCTGATGGTCTTAAACGCGCGTTGGAGCACGATTACAAAAATCCCAACCACTGCGAACACAATCAGCGTCATCTTCGTGTTCGAATACACCAGATAGGCGAACACCAGCCCGGCGGTCAGCATCCCGCCCACAAACTCCACCAGCCCTGTTCCGATCAGGTTCCGCACGCCTTCCACATCGTTCATGATCCGCGAAACCAGCAGCCCCGTCCGATTCGCATCGTAGAAGGCCACCGACAGCCGCCCCACATGCTGCTGCACCTGCTGCCGCAGCTCCGTGATCATGCGCTGCGCCGCCTTCGACAGAAGCTGAGTCAGCGAAAATGAAGTTATTGCCTGGATCGCTGTCGTACTGAACACCAGCCCCACCAGCGGCAGCAACAAATGCGGATTGCCGCTCTTTGGCAGAACTTTGTCGACCAGAAATTTTGTCGAGAACGGCAGCACCAACCCCGCCACACGATTGATCACCATCAGCAGGAACCCGAACGCCAGCAGCCACCGGCGCGGCCGCACCAGCTTCCAGATCTCCGGCATCACCTTCTTCAGGTCTGGCTTCTTCTTCGGCAGGTCGACGCCCGTCCGGCCTCGCACGCCCCTGCCGCCGCGTTCAGCATTCATTCTCGGAATCGAACCCATTGCCATAGAAATACCAACCAGCTCGCGCGGAGCTGAACTGCTAACTCGCCAACCTGCTGCGTCTCGCCAGGATGAACGACCGCACGCAGAGAAGCACATAAATCAGAAGCATTACCGACATCACCGCTTTATCTTCCACCGCAACCGGCCGCGCGAACATTCGGCCCCGCTTCATCTCGATGAAGTCCCAGATACTCATCGCAGTTCCCAGAAATCCCAGCAAGCCGATCGTTACCGCAATGTGCATCACCAGCATGCGACGCTTCTGGTTTTCCGTTCTCGCCAGCAGCCCCAGAATGCTTAACACGATTCCCACATACGCCGGAATCAGCGCTGTCGGAGCATGCTTCCCCGTCGCAACCCACACCACGACCCCCAGCAGGAACAGCAATACGCCAAACAGGATCGTCACTTTTGCCATGCGCCCTCCGGTCCGTTGTCTCAGTCTACCGGAGCTACCGCCGGCTTTTCGCTGTTGCCTGTTCCTTGTTCTGTGTTGCCTGCCTTACCGCTGGATCCGCGCCGACCCGCCCCTGGCAAACGCCCGCACCTGATCGAGCGTGGCCATCGTCGTATCTCCCGGAAATGTCGTCAGCAGAGCCCCGTGCGCCCATCCCAGCTTCACCGCCTCCTCCGGATCGGTACCCGTCAGCAACCCATAGAACAACCCCGCCGCGAACCCGTCTCCGCCACCCACGCGATCGTAAACGTCCAGTTCCGCCGTCGGCGCCGCATACGTCTTCCCATCGATCCACGCCACTGCGCTCCAGCTATGACGATTCGTCGAGTGCACCTCACGCAGCGTCGTCGCCACCACCTTCACCTGGCTGTGCTTCGCGCGCACCTTATCGATCATGCCGAAGAACACACTCGGATCCAGTTTCGATTTCGCCGCGACCTCCGGCCCCGCGATCCCCAGCCCTTTCTGCAAATCCTCTTCGTTCCCCACCAGCACATCCACGTGCTCCACAATCCGCGCAATCACCTCAACCGCCCGGTCCGCCCCACCGGAACTCGGGTCCCCAGCGAGCCGCTTTTGCTCGATGGGGTGGGGGAGATATTCCAAAGCTTCTCGCGAAAGTTCAGATCGAACGAAGTCACAGCGCCCGCATCCTTCGCCGCCTTCATCGCCTCAACCGCAAGCTCCGCCGTCGTCGGCGAGAGCGCCGCAAAAATCCCGCCGCTGTGCACCCACCGCACGCCGCCCGCAAAGATTGCCTTCCAGTCAAAATCTCCTGGTTTCAGCTGCGCCGCCGCTTCGTTCGCTCGGTTGTAGAACACCACCGGCGCCCGCACTCCAAACCCGCGGTCGCTGTAAACCGTCGCCATATTCGGACCCGTCACGCCATCGTGTTTGAAGTGCCGATAAAACGGCCGCACCCCCATCCCCCGCACCCGCTCCGCAATCAGGTCGCCGATCGGATAATCAACCATCGCCGACGCAATCCCTGTCTTCATCCCAAAACAATCCGACAAATTCGCCGCCACGTTGAACTCGCCCCCGCTCACGTGGATCGCACACTCCGTCGCCTTGCGAAACGGAATGATCCCTGGATCGAGCCGGTGGACCAGCGCCCCCAGCGACAAAAAATCCAGCTCACCCTCTTTGCGGATCGTCAACCCACTCATCGTTGAACCAGCCTCCTTCGATTACGCTCCCGCCACCTTGCGCACATCCGCCATCACCTGCTCCGGCGTCCACTCATTTCCCGGATACCACTTCGCAATTTTTCCGTCCGGCCCAATCAACACAGTCGAGAGCGAATGTGTAATCGTATGATCCTTCTCCGGCGTCGCACCCACATCGAAAAACTCCAGCACCCTTGGCAGCTCCTGCTCCGTCGGAGCAGCAAAGTCCCAGTGCGCAAACGTCTCCTTCGTGTATTTTCCCGTGTAAGCGCCACCATAGCTCCGCAACACCGCCGGAGTATCGTAGGCAGGATCGAAGCTCACGCTCAGCAGATGCGTCTTCTCGTATAGCTTTGGTTCCTTCTCGAGGGCCTTATCGATCTCCGCAAAATTGCGGCTCATCCTTACGCAGAAATTCGGCACCGGGCACCGCGTATAAATGAAGGTCAGCAGCAGCACCTTCCCCCGCCACTGCTTCAGGCGCACCACCTTCCCGCTCTGATTCCGAAACGTAAAATCGGGCACCACCTCGCCCGGTTCAAGATCGTTGTAGGTCACCGCCGGCTTGTAATCCGGCTTCGCCTGCCCCACCACAACAATCTCATCCAGCACATCGGCATCGGCGCTCGCTGTGAGCGTCGCCGTGATCGTATCCCCAGGATGCAGCTCCGTAGCAATATTCGGCTGCGCCAGCGTGTAGGGCATCGTCATCGCATCCATATATCCAGGAATCGCGTCCGTATCCACGGTCACTGCTCCCGTCTTCGCGTCGCTCGCAACCACGATCCCGCGGATGTGATACTTTTTCACCCCCGCCTGTTGATCCGGGCCCGGCTGCGCCAGAGCGCCAGGCTTCGACGCTCCGCGGCACCCCCCCAAAAACACAACCACCGCCAGGATTCCAGCGGTGGAAATAGCAGCACAAAGTCGCTTCACCCGCCAGTTTACACTTGAGTATTCCCCCGTGCCGCTGGCCCGCCCAATCGCCGATGCGCTCCGGCGCGGCGCCACCATCGTCGCCGCCAACCCCCGCGCAGCTCGTGTCCTTGAGCTTCGCTATGCCGAAGACCAGCGCGCCGACGGCCATACCTTCTGGCCCTCGCCTGCCATCCGCGACTGGAACTCCTGGCTTCGCGACCTCTGGCGCGACCACTCCTTCACCATACCCAGCGCGCCCATTCTCCTCACGCCCCTCCAGGAGCGGACCCTGTGGACCAGCATCCAGCGCGATGACAATGTTCCCGTCGTCTCACCTGAATCGATGGCCGCACTCGCCGCGGAAGCCTGGGCCCTCCTCTCGGCGTATGAAGCCCATGCCGGCCGCCGATCTCCCTGGCACGAAACCGACGCCGAGCGTTTTCGCCAATGGGCCGCCGCTTTCGAAAGCAGTTGCTCGCGCAACAAATGGCTCAGCGCCAGCCAGCTCGAATCGGCCCTCTCACCGGCCATCGAAACCCTGACCCTCCCGCCCGCCATCCTCCTCACCGGATTCGACCGTAGAACGCCCGCACAGCAAGCCTTCCTCAAGGCTCTCCAATCCCGCGTCGCCATCGAAACCTTCACACCCGGTCCGCAGGAAACTGCTCGCCAATGGATCGCCGCCTCCGACCAACGCGAAGAGGTCGCCGCCGCAGCCACCTGGGCCCGCGACCTTCTCCTCAGAAATCCCACCGCCCGCATCGCCATCGTCGTGCCCGGAATCGCCAGCACACGTGGTGAAATCGACCGCACATTCCGCCGCATCCTGATGCCCGCGTCCGATGACATCCGCCAGCCCTCGTCCCCCCTGCCCTGGGAGTTTTCCCTCGGCCAGCCCCTCGCCGACGTACCCGCCGTCCGCGCCGCGCTCCTTCTCCTGCGCTGGATCGCCGAACCCCTGCATGAAGAAGAAATTTCCTGGCTCATGCTCTCTGGATTCGTCGCCGGTACCGTTACAAATCATCTCGCTCTCGCCAGCCATGACGCCCGCCAGCGCCGATACGGGTTGCTTTCTCCCGAACGATCTCTCGCCTCCTTCCGCGAGTCGATCCTCAAAGTGCCCACTCTGCACTCTCTCCAGAATCATCTGTACGATCTCGTCCGCGCGGTCGAGACCCACCAGGTTCTAACCACCCCGCGACGACCCTCCGCGTGGACCGATCTCGTGCAGCTTTTCCTCGAAAGAATCGCATGGCCCGGCGAGCGCCCCGCCGACTCGCTTCAGTACCAGGCCCTTAAGCGCTGGCAGCGCCTCCTCGATGAAGTGGCCCTCCTCGACTTCGACGGTCTTTCCTGCGCCTACTCCGACTCCCTCAAAATCCTGGAGCGCCACGCCACCGAAACCATCTTCTCGCCCGAATCCCACGACGCGCCAATCCAGATCATGGGACCTCTCGAATCCTCTGGCCAATATTTCGACGCCATCTGGTTTATGGCCACCGACGACCTCACATGGCCCGCGCGCGGGCGCTTCCACCCATTACTGTCCGCCTCAATCCAGCGCCAGTTCCACATGCCCCACGCCACCCCCGAAGACGACTGGAATCTCGCCCACACCGTCACCGCCCGCCTGATCGAATCAACGCCGCAAATCGTCTTCAGCTACGCCGCGCGCGAAAAAGATGCCGAGCTCCGCCCCTCGCCGCTCATCGCCAGCCTCTTTCCCGCGGAAACGCAACCGCACCCTGTATCAATACCGCGCCCCGCATCCGTACAGCCCATCCTTGAAGAAATTCCCGACGGCTCGGGCAGCCCGCCCTGGCCGCACGAGCAAAATGCCGGCGGGTCCGAACGTCCTCAAGCTCCAGGCTGCTTGTCCATTCCAGGCGTTCGCCGCCAAACGTCTCCGCGCCCAGCCCCTCGACGAAACCGAGTGGGGTATCAGCCCATCTGAAAAGGGCAATCTTCTTCACGAAGTCATGCGCCGCCTGTTTGACCCTGCCGATCCCGCCGCTCTCCACACGCGCGACGATATCGTAACCGCCATTGATACAAAACAACTCCCCGCCATCCTTGACGCCTTCATCGATGCCGCCATGGCCGCGCGCTTCGGCTCGACTCCGCACGACCCGTGGCAGCAAGCCTGCCTGGCCGCCGAAAGGCGCCGCCTCAGGACCCGCATCGAAGGCTGGATCGATCTCGAGGCCGAGCGCCAACCCTTCACCGTCGAAGCCTGCGAAGTAAAGCTGCCCGATGTCCACGTCGGCGACCTCCGCCTCAGGCTCCGCGCCGACCGCATCGACCTCCTCGGCGACAACACCCGCCTCCTCATGGACTACAAAACCGGCCAGATCTCCACCTCCGGGTGGGAAGGCGACCGTCCCGACGATCCCCAACTCCCGCTCTACGCCGCCTACGGCAACGTCGAAAACCTGAGTGGCGTACTCTTCGCGCGCATTCGCGCCGGCAAAATCGCCTTCGAAGGCCACGTCCGCGACGCGCGTGCTCAGCTCTCCGCAAACGCGAAAAAAGCTCTCGTCACGGTTCCTTACTCTGACGCCATGCGCGACCAGTGGGCCGTGAACCTCGCAAAGCTTGCCGATGAATTCCTCCGCGGGGAAGCCTCCGTCACTCCTGAACCCCACGCCTGCGACTACTGCCATTTCCACTCTCTCTGCCGCATCAGAGAGCTCAACCTCGTCACCACCGCCGTCGACGAAGACGAGGAGACCGCCGCCGATGACTGAGCTCCTCATCGACGTCCCCGCCGACGCCGGAGCCCGCGAAGCCGCGCTCGACATCCGTCGGAACATCATCGTTCAGGCACCCGCCGGTAGTGGCAAAACGGACCTCCTTACCCGCCGCTATCTCAGCCTTCTCGCCTCCGTCGACGAGCCCGAGGAAATCCTCGCCATCACCTTCACCCGCGCCGCCACCGCCGAAATGCGCTCGCGCATTCTCCGTGACCTTGAAGCCGCGGCCAGCGGTCGGGAGTTTACCCCCGACGATCTTCCCCGCGTCGCCGCCGCGCGCGCAGCCCTCGCACACGCCCAGCGACGCGGCTGGAAAATCCTCGAACAGCCCCAGCGCCTCGCCATCGAAACCATCGATTCCCTCTGCCTGCGCATCGCCCACGACCGCCCGCTCCTCTCGCGCCTCGGCGGCCGCTTCCAGCCCGTCGAAGATGCCGCCTCGCTCTATGCCCGCGCCGCCCGCCGCACCCTCGAACGCCTCGGCGGCCCCGACGCCGCGCTCGACGGCGCCCTCGCCCAGCTTCTCGATCTCCGCGACAATCGTCTCGCCGACTGCGAATCCCTGCTGGCCAACATGCTTGAGGTTCGCGATCAATGGCAGCACGCCTTTCCGCTCTCGAAAGCCATGACCGAAGACGACTGGGGCCTGGCCCGCAGCCGCCTCGAAGAGCCCTTTCGAAAGGAAAATCGCCGCGCCCTCACTGAAGCTCATACTCTCCTCAGCGCCCAGCCAGCTATCGTCGGGCAACTTCTCGAACTGGCGAACTACGCCTGTTCCCAGGGCAACGAGGACGTCGCTCTTCTTGCCGGCCTTGCCACCATCTCTCTCGACATGCCGCTCGAACACTGGAACTGTGTCTGCGGTTTCCTCCTCACCGAAAAAAACGAATGGCGCAAGTCAGTGAATGTGCGCCAGGGCTTCCCCGCAACCGGCCGCGAGGCGAGGCAGCGCAAAGACGCCATGAAGGTTCTCCTGAGCTGGCTCCAGCACACGCCCCGACTCCTTCCCGCACTCTGCGCCATCCGCGGCTTGCCTCCACCCAGGTACACCGAAGCCCAGTGGACCACGCTCCGCAACCTCTTCACGGTTCTGCGCCAGGCTGTCGCCGACCTTAAAGTTGTCTTCGCCGAACAGAACCAGGTCGACTTCACTGAGCTCACCCTCGCCGCACTCGATGTTCTCCACGACGACGCTGAACGCATCGCCGGCATCACCGGCAACATCCGCCATCTGCTCATCGACGAGTTTCAGGACACCTCGCGCCGCCAGCATGACCTCGTCTCCGCGCTTCTCGCCGCCTGGAGTGAAAGCTCGGGAGATAGCTTTGCAGACAGTACGCATTACAGTCCCAATGAAAGCTCAGACCCCAACGCCAACCGTCGCACCGTCTTTCTCGTCGGCGACCCCATGCAGTCCATCTACATGTTCCGCCAGGCTGAGGTCGAGCTCTTCACCCAGGTCCGCGACCACGGCATCGCGCCCCTCAACCCATCCGCGCACAGCGCGACCCGCGCCAGCCGCATCCGCCCCCATCCCATCCAGCTCTCCGTCAACTTCCGTTCCCACCGCGGCCTCACCGAGCCCCTCAACAAAATGTTCCGCGCCATCTGCGCGGGCGATGCACCCCCTGGCTCCGCAGCCGTCTGCTTCGCGGAAGCGACATCCTCTTCGCCATCCCCGCCAGCAGCATCGTTCCACATCCATCCCGGCATCATTTTTCCGGCGGGCAAAACCCGCACCCCCGCCGAAATCGCAGCCGCGCAGCAGCAGGAAGCCCAAGACGTCCTCAACATTCTCGAAAACCAGCTGCCCCTCATCGAGCAAGCCCGCACCACGAACGCCGAATATCGCGTCGCCGTCCTCGTCCGCGCCCGCACGCATCTCGCGCAACTGATCACTCTGCTTCGCGACAAAGGTATCCCCTTCCGCGCCGTCGAACTCGAGCACCTCTCCGAGCGCCAGGAACTTCTCGACCTCCTTGCCCTCACCCATGCCCTCCTGCATCCCATGGATCGCATCGCATGGCTCTCCGTCCTCCGCGCCCCATGGTGCGGCCTCACCCTCTCCGACCTCCATCGCCTCGCCGGCTCCGACGACCCCTCATTCAAAGACCTCTCTGTCCTCCAATTAATCGAGCGCAACCAGGCTCTCCTCTCCGGCGATGGCCAAAGCCGCCTCGCTCGCACCGCCGCCACCCTGCGCCGCGCCCTCGACCTCCGCTGGCGTCAGTCCGAGTCCCCCTCCTTCTCCTCATGGATCGAGCGCACCTGGCGCACTCTCGGCGGTCCCGCCACCATCGACGCCGCTGCTTACGAGAACGCCCAGGTCTTCTTCTCGCTCCTCGATGCGGTCGCTCCCACCGGCCTCGCCGCTTCGAGCAGCACCTTCGACGCGGAATTCAAGCGACTTTTCGCGCAGCCCGATCCATCCGTCAGCGAGCGCTGCGGCATTCAGCTCATGACCATCCACAAGGCCAAGGGGCTCGGCTTCGAAGTCGTCATCGTTCCCGGCCTCGACCGCAAATCGTCATCGGACCAAAAGCCGCTCGTCTGCTCCCTCGAGCGCATCAACCCCTGGGCCTTGAACTCGGATTCCGAAGCGGAAGCGGAAACGCAGCCCGCCAGCGAAACCGAATTCCTCGTCGCCCCCCTCGGCCTGCAGGGCGAAGACACCGAGCCCCTCTACCACTGGGTCCGCAAGCAACGCCAGATGCGCTTCGATGAGGAACGGAAGCGTCTCCTCTACGTCGCCTGCACGCGCGCGCGGCGCGAGCTGCATCTCCTCGGCACGGCCCTCGCCTCGGCGTCTGGCCTCAGGCCCGAAAACAAAGACAGCCTGCTGGCCACCGCATGGCCGGCCCTTGAAGCCGAATTCGCAGCGCAAACCAATGCGGCCCCCTCCCGTGTCGTCACCTTCCCAGCGCCAGGCGTCCTCAAAGAGATCGCCGCCGTCGCCGAGCCTCGCCGTTCCCCCAGCCGTCTCCCTCTTGACGATGAACCTGAGCCCCCGGCGAAAAATGTAACCGTCACAGGATCAATTTCCCTCACTCAGCCCGATGCTCGCGAATTTGAGCGCCGCGAAGGCTCCCGCCATGCCCGCCTCGTGGGCTCTGCCGTCCACACTCTCCTCGAGCGTCTCGGTCCGGAAATTGCCCAGCGCCGTTCGGAACCCGCGCCCACCGGCCAACCGCGCCTCGACGCCGCCCAAATCCGCGCCCGGGCCGCATGCCTGCTGCGCGCCGCCGCCCTCACCGGCGATGCCCTCAAATCCGCAACCGACACTGTGACAAATCTGCTGCTCACGTGCGCCGCCGACCCCGTCTGCCGCTGGATTCTCGCCCCCCACCCCGAAGCGCAGTCGGAAGCCTCCTGGTCCAGCTTTACCCCAGGCGATCACCGCCTCCGCACCCTGCGCGCCGACCGCGTTTTTCGCGCCGGCGCAGCCCCGCTTCAGGAAGGCTCAGATTATCTGTGGGTCATCGACTACAAGACCGGGACAGCCCCTTCGGGCGAACTCTTCGTAGCCGCCGAACGCGCCGTCTACGCCCCGCAACTCCTTGCCTATGCAAACGCGTTGCGCGCCCTGCACGGTCCCGCTGCGGCAATTCGTCTTGGTCTGTATTATCCGGCGATCGCTGTCTTCGACTATTGGGATCCTGACCAGGAATAACCCGGCGCCCAGGCCGGAAATCCGGCTTTCAGTTCTTGCGCTGGCTGTTGCTCGTGGTAACGCCCACGTTGTGCCGCACGTCAGCACCGCGCACCCAGAAGATCACATCTTCGGAGATGTTCGTAGCGTGGTCCGCTACGCGTTCCAGGGCTCGCGAGATCATCAGCGCATTCAGCGCCTGCGGAGCCACGCCGGGTTCCTTCTTCATCAGGTTGAGGAGGGTGTAGTGCGCGGCGCCGTTCAGCTTATCCACGCTGTCGTCCATCGAGAGCACGGCTTCCGCCATATCCGCGTCGCCCTCGATGAAAGCCTGCAAAGCTTTACGCACCATTCCGCTGGCCAGGTTGGCAATCCGCGGAATATCGATCGGCATCTCCGCCGCGGGAAATGCCTGCAGTTCCCGAACCCGGTCGCTGATCACCCGTGCCGAGTCCCCAACCCGCTCCACGTCCGCGTTAATCTTGATCACTGCCAGGATGAACCGCAGATCGATGGCCATGGGCTGTTCCATCGCCAGCAGATCCAGCGCCATCTGATCGATCTCCCGCTCCAGCCGGTTGATCGCCATCTCGCCACGATCCACCAGATCGCAGATCGAAAGATCGCGAACCCGGTACGCCTCCACCGCCCTCTGGATCGCCTGCTCCGCCATGCCCGCCATGATCAGCAGCTTTTCCTTCAGGTCGTCGAGGTTCCTTTGAAAGCGGATGCGCACCATTATCCAAACCTGCCCGTGATGTAATCTTCTGTCCGCTTGTCGCCGGGATTCGTGAAAATCTTGTGCGTCGAATCGAACTCGACGAGGCGGCCGTTCAGAAAGAAACCCGTCCGCTCCGCCACACGCGCCGCCTGCTGCATGTTGTGCGTCACAATCACAATCGTATACTGCACCTTCAGCTGGAAAATCAGATCTTCGATCTTTGCCGTCGAAACCGGATCCAGTGCCGAAGCGGGTTCGTCCATCAGCAACACCTCCGGATCCACCGCCAGCGCCCGCGCGATGCACAACCGCTGCTGCTGCCCGCCTGAAAGGCTCGCCCCCGATTTCTTCTTCAGGTCGTCCTTCACTTCTTCCCACAGCGCCGCATGCTTCAGCGACCGCTCCACCACCTCGTCCAGCACCCGCCGGTTCCGAAACCCATTCAGCTTCAATCCCGAAGCCACATTATCGTAAATCGACATCGTTGGAAACGGATTCGGCCGCTGAAACACCATGCCGATGCGCCGCCGCACCTCCACTGCCGAAATGTCGCTGTAAATGTCGACTCCACCCACCTTCACTTCGCCCGTAACTTTGCCGATCGGGTTGGTCTCGTGCATCCGGTTCAGGCAGCGAACGAACGTCGACTTGCCGCAACCCGACGGTCCAATCAACGCCGTTGCCTCATTCGCGGGAATGTGCAGCGTGATGTCCAGCAATGTGTGGTTGGTTCCATACCACGCATTCAGGTTGTTGACTTCGATGCCGACCCCCATCCTCAGCTTGCTCCTTTCAGAGCGCCGCGCGTCGTCACATAGCGCACCAGAGAAACCGCAATCACAATCAACGCGATCAGCACCAGCGACCCAGCCCACGCCAGCCGGTGCCATTCGTCGTAAGGCGACAGCGCATACACGTAAATCTGCAGCGGCAGCGCCGAAATCGGCTGGTTCAGGTTCGTGCTCCAGAACTGATTCCCGAACGCCGTAAACAGCAGCGGCGCGGTTTCCCCCGCCACCCGCGCAAACGCCAGCATGCATCCGGTGATCACACCCGGCATGGCCGTCTTCAAAGTGATCGACAGCATCGCCCGCCACGTGGGCACGCCCAGCCCCAGCGCAGCTTCGCGGATCGAATGCGGCACCATCAGCAGCATCTCTTCCGTCGTCCGCGCCACCGTCGGCACCATCATGATCCCCAGCGCCACGCCGCCCGCAAAGGCCGAGAACCCCTTCATGGGCGCCACGATCAGCGCGTACACCGCAATCCCCATCACGATCGACGGAACTCCGTTCAACACGTCCGCCGTGAACCGCACCATATACGAGAGCCTGGTGCCGCGCCCATATTCCGCCAGATAAATGCCCGCCGCGATGCCCACCGGAATTCCCAGCAGGCTCGCCAGTCCAAGCAACACTCCCGAGCCCACGATGGAGTTCGCCATGCCGCCGCCCGGTTCGCCCACCGGCGCCGGAATCTTCGTAAAGAAATTCAGATCCAGCGAGCTCGCGCCCTTGTACACAAGATCGATAAAAATCGCCACCAGCGGCGCGATCACCAGAATCGTCGCCAGCACCGCAAGCACCGATGCCAGGTGGTTCGTAAACCACCGCCAGTGGCGATTCACCGCGCTTGTCTTTAATCGACTCGACATCGCCTTCCTTCTCGCCCCCGAACCCTTTCCTGTCCTGCCGCACTTCTGGCTCTGGGCCCTGTTCAGGTAACCCTTGCCGGGGTGCCCCGCGTCACGGCCCACACCAGCAACCGCGCAAACATGTTCACCACAATCGTCACCAGAAACAAAGCCAGCCCGATTTCAATCAGCGCGCTGCGATAGGTATCGTCCGACGCTTCCGCGAATTCGTTGGCGATCACGCTCGCCATGGTCGCCGCCGGCGCCAGCAGCGACTTCGAGATCGTCGGGCTGCTCCCAATCACCATCGCCACCGCCATCGTCTCGCCCAGCGCGCGGCCCAGTCCCAGAATGATCGATCCCACGATGCCGATGCGCGCGTTGCGCAGCACCCCCATCCGGATCATCTCCCACCGCGTTGCCCCCAGCGCCAATACCGCCTCGCGCTGCATGTCCGGCACTGCAGTCATCACTTCTCTCGTGAGCGACGAGATGATCGGCAGAATCATGATCGCCAGAATCACTCCCGCCGCAAACATTCCAATTCCGAAATCCGGCGCAACAAACAATCCCGTCCAGCCCAGCGTCTTAATCAGCACTGGATTCACATACGCCCGCAGCAGCGGCACCAACACAAAGATCGCCCACAGTCCGTACACCACGCTGGGGATCGCCGCCAGCAGCTCGGTCAGGAACGACAGAATTCCGCGCAGCGCCTTGGGGCACATTTCGGTCAGGAAAACCGCGACTCCGACCGCCAGCGGCACGGCGATCACCAGCGCCACCAGTGACGAAACAATCGTGCCGTAGATGAACGGCAGCGCGCCAAAGTTCGAGTTCACCGGATCCCACGCGCTGCCGAAAAAGAACTTCATCCCAAACTTCGTCAGCGTCAGTTTCGAACTCGACACCAGTTCGGTGGCGATCAGCGCAACGATGCCAAAGATGCTGAGCGCGCATAGCAACATGATCCACCGAAATGTCGCGTCGGCCAGCCCTGAGCCGCCCCGGCTCTGCAGAAAGGCTCGAATCGGCGAGGTAGGCGCACTTGTGGTGATAGCTGCCAACCCTCCCAAGGGCGCGGCCTGTTCGGTTGTTCGGGGTGTTCGGGGTTCCTGAATGCGCAGATTCACGACTCGTTTTACCCTATCCCGCATTTTTGAATGCCATGTTAATCGCCATGAAAAACAAGGAAATAAAGTATCCTCAGCGGGGTTCCTGTACCGATTCGAAGTCGTCCTTCCGATCCGACGCAAAAAGGGGCGCACCCACCGATGCGCCCCCTAACCTGTAACCTGTCTTCTGTTCCCCGCTACGGCAGACTCGCCACCGTCGTCTTCACCTTCGCGGCCACCGAAGGGGGCAGCGGAGCGTAGTCCAGTACCGAGACTTCGCCTTCGCCCTGCTCCAGCATCCAGTTCAGGAAGTCCTTGATCACCTTTTCCTTGGTCGCGTCCGCTGGATGGGCCGGAATCAGCAGATAAGTGAAGCTCGAGATCGGATAGGCATCCTTCCCAGGCGCATTCGTAATCGACACCCGGTAGTCCGCCGGCATCGTCTTCACCGAAGCCGCCGCATCCGTCACGCCCTCGATGCTCGCCTTCAGCCACGTGCCCGCGGCATTGCGTACGTACCCGTACGCAATCTTGTTCTGCAGCGCGTAGATCAATTCCACGTACCCGATCGAGCCCGGCATCTGACGTACCAGTCCAGCCACGCCTTCATTGCCTTTGCCGCCGATCCCCTTCGGCCACGACACCGCCGAGTTCGCACCGACGCCGTTCTTCCAGTCCGGGCTCACCTTCGACAGATAATCCGTGAAGATGAATGTCGTCCCGCTGCCATCCGAACGATGCACCACATAAATTTCCTGGTTCGGCAGCTTCTCCCCAGGATTATCCTTCGCGATGCGCGCATCGTTCCAGTTGTTGATCTTGCCCAGATAAATATCGGCCAGCACGTCGGGTGCGAACTTCAGATCCGGTCCCGCACCCGGAACGTTGTACACCGGGACCACCGCGCCCAGCACGGTCGGGATGTGGATTAGCTTCACCTTCGACTGCGACAGCATCGCGTCGGTCATCGGCATGTCGCTCGCGCCGAAGTCCACCGTCCCCTCGGTCACCTGGCGGATACCTCCGCCCGAACCGATGGACTGGTAGTTGATCTGCACGCCCGGATGCTGCGTGGCATACTCGGAGAACCACTTCGAATAGATCGGATATGGAAACGTTGCACCTGCGGCGTTCAGCTTTTGTGCCCCGGCGGAACCGGCTGCGCACACCGCCAGCGCTGTCGCAAGAATCATGCTTTTTTTCACAGAGTTGCTCCCCTCAGAACCTGCATCGATTCTTCGTGCCTATTGTTAATGCCCGTTTACATAACAATGAAAAACAGAACAATGACCGCTCAAAACCCGACACTTGCCCGAGGTCTCCCCCTATGCAGCTATCGCATTCAGCTTCAGTCGATAATTCCTTGCCAGCTTCCTCTGTCGTTCATCGAAACTGTAGGTAGTTTGCGACGAGCTCCAGCGTCGCCGCCATATGCGGCAGGTCGATAGGCGGGTCCCCAGCGCCGCCATATTTAATTCTGAGATTTCACTCCCTCTCTAACATCGCCTCCGGCAGAGCGACCCTCCCCAGAAATCCAACCTGCATAACTCTCTCGAAAACCCTGGGGCTCCCCTGGGCTCCCGTACCCGGGATTTGCTTCCAAACAAAGGCTGCCGGCAACAGAAATCCCATCCAGGGCCATCCTGCAAATTCATCAGGACAACCCTCCCCCCTCCAGTGCTATTCTGATTGCTCCTGGAGCGCTTCTATGCGCCTGCGTGCCCCACGAGCCGCGTCCCTGCTCCTCCTCCTCACGCCGTCATCGGTCGTGTTGTGCCAGTCCACGCCCTCCACCGAAGTCGCCACCGCATCTCCGCATAACGCCGCCACTGCCGCAGCCCCGGCCTCTCCGCACGAAACGGCCACTGGCGCTATCGCCCCCAATGCCGACACTGCCGCAAAGCAATCCGCCCCCTCCCACGTTCTCTTCTTTTACACCGCTCCTCGCAGCACGGTTGAGATGGAAGTCCACACCGTACCCCCCACCAATGAGGCGCGCCTTGATCGCCTCCGGGCTGCCTTCCACTCCGCCCAGTGCGGCGGCGACAATATGCGCGAACAGCCCGTCACCGATAAACACGGCACGCCCGGCGTCAACCTCATCTGCACCTGGCCCGGCGAAGATCCCGCCTCCGGCACCATTGTCGTCGCCGCCCATTACGAACACGAAGGCAAAGGCGAAGGCGCTCTCGCCGACTGGAGCGGCGCGGCCCTCCTGCCCCTTCTCTATAAGGCCATCCAGGGCCAGCCCCGCGAAAACACCTTCGTCTTTGTCGAATCCTTCAAGTGTGACGGCGCCCAGACCTGGCTAAAATCCCTCAACCGCGAAGACCGCCGCCGCATCCGCGCCATGATCGATCTCGACGCCCTCGGCCTCGGCGTCACCCGCTACTTCACCACTTTCAGCTTCATGGAGACCACTCCACTCTCCGCCCTGCACCTCCAGACCGAGCTCCTCTGGGCCGCCATCGACGACGGCGTCAGCCAGACCCCCGAGCAGACCAGCCCCCGCCACTGGCTCTCCATCGACCCTACGGACCCCTTTCGCGCCCTCCTCGTCCCCACCATCGTCATCCATTCCGTCCCGCCTGAATCCGATCACATCCCCGGCTCCGCAGCCGACATCGCCTCCGCCGTTGATGGCAACGCCTACTTCCAGACCTACCATCTCATGTGTACCTATCTCGCCTCCCTCGACCGCATCGCGAAAAAACTCGCACTCAACGATCCCTTCTGGAAGGCCGTCCCCGGCACAGATAACGAACCGGCCATCATCAAACCGATCGTCACTTTCCGCCAAATGGGTGGAGTGATGAAAAAGTAGCTGGCGCGCGACCATCGGAACCAGTGGCACGTTCTGTGTTCTCCAGGGCATGAAAAGTGAAGGGGAACGGCTCACGCCATGCGGAAAAATACCCCTCCCAAGGGGCTTCGTAACAGGCGCGAGTTCACTGGTGCCGTAGCCGCCTTGGAATGATGCGGGCTTTAGCCCCTGTGCTTCGCACCATAATCACGCTGTCATCCTATCGACGATTCCATCTGGTACGGCTTAGGCGGCCAAAAACTCATCGACTCCAACGAACTTCCGCATATCGACTGACCGCCAGCAGCCGGTCACGAACCGCCTTTCGCTAATCCCCCCTCGCCAATCGCCTTTCGCTAATCATCCGTCGCCGAAAGTTTTTCGCCAGACGCTTCTCGCGCGCGCGCCAACAACCTGTACCCTGTTCTGCATGACATCACGGCGCGATTTCCTCTCGTTCGGAGCCATCACCACCGCCGCCCTCACCATCCCCGACGCTTTCTCTCAAACCGCCGACTCCGTCAAGCAGCTCCAGCCTCCCCAAAAACCCGTCATCGTCACCCGCGTCACCGGCGACAACTCCATCCAGGAGGCATACCAGATGCTCCTCGATGGCCAGGACACCCTCGACGCCGTCCATCGCATCTGCCTCGGCCGCGAAAACGACCCAAAGGACCACTCCGTCGGCCTCGGCGGCCTGCCCAACGAAGAAGGCGTCGTCGAGCTCGACTCCTGCTGCATGCACGGACCCTCCCGTTCCGCAGGCTCCGTAGGCGGCGTCCGCGACATCAAAAACGTCTGCCTCGTCGCCCGCAAAGTCTACGAGCACACCGGCCACGTCATGCTCGTCGCCGAAGGAGCCCAGCGCTTCGCCCTCGACCTCGGCTTCTCTAAAGAAAACCTCCTCACCGACGACGCCCGCAAAATCTGGATGCTCTGGAAAGAAAACAACTCGCAAATGGATTGGTGGGGCCCATCCATGACCCAGCCCGCCTGGAAAGATCCCTATGCCGATAAACCAGCCCCCAAGCCCACCATGGACCTCCACGGACTCTCATCGGCGAGTCCGCAGTCGGCACCGGTCAGACCAGGACCAGTCCCTCGCCACCCCACCTCCGAGTGGGCCGAAACCATCCGCACCCGCACTCAGAAACTCGTCAACATGGCCGCCGACCTCGGCATCGCCCCTGAAGACCGCCTCTATGCAGCCGAGCAAGTCCTCTGGCCCACCACCGGCACCATCCACGTCTCCGTCGTCAACTCCAAAGGCGAAACCTCCGGCTCAACCACCACGTCCGGCCTCGCCTGGAAACTCCCCGGCCGTCTCGGCGACTCCCCCATCCTCGGCGCAGGCAGTTATACCGATCAGGATGTGGGCTCGGCAGGCGCCACCGGCTCCGGCGAAGAGAACATCAAAGTCGCTGGCGCCCACACCATCGTCGAGCTCATGCGCCAGGGACGCACCCCCCAGGAAGCAGGCCTCGAAACCCTCCGCCGCATCGTCCGCAACTACAACGGCGACATGACCAAAGTCCGCCTCCTCGACATGGAGTACTACATCGTCCGCAAAGACGGCGCTTATGCCGGCTGCTCCCTCTGGAGCACCAGCCCAACCGGCAAACCGCGCGTCTTCACGGTCCACGACGGTAACGGCTACCGCGTAGAAAAATGCGCTGCCCTGTTAGAAGGCGGGAGTTTGGAGTGGCCGCCGTTCTGAGCTTCCTCAAGAAGGCTCTCCAGCAACGAACCCGAGGCTGGTCAGGTGTCGAGCGACGGCGGGGTGTGCTGCCCCGCGAGGAGGATCGGAAGCTCGATCTGCTGGGCCGCCTTCGCGTTCTGCTCAAAACTCAGTTCTTATGAGAAAAGCGGGCTAGTCCATGGGTAGCTGCATGGGCGGCGGCGTGCGGATAGCGGCGTCGAGCGGGAAGCAGTGGTGCCCCTGAGGATGTGCCCAATCGTCCGGAGCGGGAGCGATCTGTTGGCGATTGCTGCTGAGGGCGAATGTGGCGCAGAGTTGATACTGGCTGCCCTGGCCGGGAAAAAATTGATACGGCGCGTGGGAGACGGGATCGGCGAGGGTTCGGCCTGGGAGGCTGCCGAGGTTGGGCGGCAGTTGGGACTGATGGGCGGACCAGTAATTGCCGATTGCGCTGCTGAGCTGGAAAAGTTCACGGACGCGCTGATTGTCGGCGCGGGCAAGGCGCTGGGTGCGGGGCGCTCCTAACTGCAGAAATCCGAAAATAACGATGAGGACAACGAAGGCTGAGGAAGCTGCCGCCATGATGCGGTCGCTCGCTCTTGATGGGGTTGGGCCGGTTTTGCGGAGGCCCAGGAAGTAGTAGAAGAAGACGCCGCCAGATAGCGCGAGGACCACAAGGGATTTGGTGAGAAAGCGGAAAGTGAGCTCTCCGCGGAGCAGATAGGCGAGCGCGGTGATGAGATCGCCCATGAAGAAGCCGGCGGCGCCGACTAGCGCCATGTAGGTGAGCCATTTGCGGACCGGGGAATCGAGCTTGCCGGGGTCTGCGTCGGCTTCGCGGATGACAGCGCGAGAGATAACGAGATAGAGCGGGAAGGCGACGATGAGGGAGGCGAGGCTGGAGGTGATGGTGTAGGTATCCCAGGCCTGCTGATAGCCGTTGAAAAGGGGATCGGCGAGCCAGCGATCGATGAGGGCGAACGCGAGGTAGCCGAAAGCGGTGGTCCAGGTGGCAAGCGTGGCGAAGAGGAGGAGGTAGAAGAAGGCTTCCTTTGCGGAGGCGCCGGCGACGCTGCGGTGCGGTATGGCGACCCCGGTGACGCGTTCATAATGCCGAGCGAGAGCTTCGTAGACTTCGCGTTCGGGCCAGCCGTGCGCGGTGAGGACGCCGACCAGAGCTTCCTGGGGAATGCCGGCGTCGAGCGCTTTCTCGATGAGCACGGCAATTCGGGGATCCGGGAGCATGATGATGTTTTACATGATGGGCGGAGCCCAGGGGGAAACGCTGGTCACTGTCCCAGGTCAGGACCCGCAGGACATTTCCCACCCGGCGAAGCGAAACAGTCGGCCGGAATCTGACTGCGTGCCGAGCGGCAGCTTACGGCGCGAGTTCGCTGGCCCGCCACGCACTACGGAGGAAATGCGGCAGCTCGCGATTCACCGTTAGGTTGACGAAAGTTGGTGGCTCATAATGACAGCCGGGCTGCCAAACCGTTGACCGCCCCCGGTAATCCCGATAAACTAACAAAGTTTGGCGCATCTGCCCGTCCCGCGTGTTTCCGGGACCCTCCGGTTGTTTGCTCATTGCGAAACCGGCCGGAGCAAGGTATCCGCCCAGCTCAGAATTTTGATTCGCGCCCGCCAGCCTTTTTCGGACCGTCGTGGGCGCCGGAGGAATTATGTACGCGGTCATCCGCACGGGTGGTAAGCAGTACCGGGTCTCCCCCGGCGATCTGGTCAACGTGGAAAGCCTCACCGTTACCGAAGACGGGAACGTCGAATTCGCTGATGTGCTCGGCTTCTCCGGTGAAGCAGGCTCGCTGGTTAAACCGGAATCGGCAAAGGTGCTGGGCACCGTGGTCCGCGAAGGCCGCGATAACAAGATCCTCGTCTTCCACTTCAAGCGCAAGAAGCAGTACAAGAAGCTCCAGGGTCACCGCCAGGGCTACACTCAGGTTCGCATCAGCGAGATTCAGGTCGACGGCAACAGCTATACCGCGTAGCAGCGCACTCAAACATTCCGCCGCGAGCGGACTTTAAGGATCGGAAATGGCACACAAAAAAGGTTTAGGCAGCTCAAAAAACGGCCGCGATTCCAACGCACAGCGCCTCGGCGTAAAGCTGTTTGCCGGGCAGGTTGTGACCGGTGGCTCCATCATCGTCCGTCAGCGTGGCACGAAGATCAAGCCCGGCCTCAATGTCGGCCGCGGCTCCGACGACACGCTTTTCGCAAAGATCGATGGGCGTGTGAAGTTCATCGACCGGGGCCGCACCGGCCGCTTTGTCGCCGTTGAAGCCATTGCGGCTGAATAGCAAGCTGTCCGCGAGCCAGCAGGGCCGGACTCCCCCGAGTTCGGCCCTTTCCATTTTGCGGTTCAACCCGCCTCCACCCCACAAAACGAAAGCCCCGGGGAGTATCCCGGGGCTTTCGGTGGTGCAGGGGGAGGGACAGCTTGTTGGAAAGTCTAACGAGGAACAACCACGGGATTCTTGGCCAGCACCCGATCGACCACGCCTTCGATATCCTGAAGGAAGAAGCCAGTCGGCGCTCCAGCCAGGACAGGCTCGGGCATCTGCCCCAGCCCTTTGGCCAGTGCGTTCCACCGCGCCAGCATGGAGCTGGGCGGCAGAACGATCATATTGCGATCCGCTTCCGGCTCGCGAAGCAGGAAGTACGCGACCCACGTGACCAGAACGATCGAGGTAACGATTTGTTGCGAGATGTTGGACAGGGAAGTCAGCCCCGGGCAGCTCGCAGGAATGGCTGAGAAGATGAGTTCGGTTGCCGCCTGCACACCAAACCCCAGTCCGATGCCAAACAGCCGGCTGCGGAACGAGCGTCCGAGGGAGTGGATGGATAGAGCGAGAAATGCGAGCAGGCACAATTCCATGACGCTCACGCATCGCATTGTCTGTACGCAGATTGGGCCGATCTTGCTGGTGCTGGTGCTGTGGGATGCCAGTGCGTTCGGCAGGGCGACGCCGCCCACGGCGACCACGATGGAGACCACGCTGATCCAGCGGAATGCCATCAGTCCCAGGCGGCGGAGGCCCGGAATTGGCTCCATTACGCGCTTGAAGACTTCCTGCACCACGAAGAAAATCGAGATGGTAATCGCGACGTAACCGATCCAGTAGCCAAAAAAGTAGGCTTCATAGCGCGGAGAAGTTGTGGACGTGATAGCGCCGCCGAAGTTGTAAGTAACCTCGAGGTAGGCAAGCCAAACGAGGCGCACAACAAGATAGGTCGCCATTGCCGGCAACCGCTGCGCCGATCTGGACTTGAAAAAAGAAAAGGCAGCCAGCGTTACCAGGACCGGCTCAAGCCTGATGAGTATTTCCTGCAGATGCTCCATCGCTGTCCTCTCAGAGTTACGAGGATAACGAACGAGCATTACCGGCTCAAGGAAAATCCTCAGCCAAACGAGCGCAAGAGCTGCCACTTTCGTGGTAGTCCTTGTTACCGTAGTACTAAATGTATTCGCCCCTTATCTGCTCGCGGCAGGCGGGCAAATCTTTCCGGGATCGCACGTCGGAATCGGCATTGCCATCGGCGGGCAGATCTTCCCCGGATCGCAGGTTGGGATCGGCATCGCCATCGGCGGGCAAATCTTGCCTGGATCGCAAGTCGGAATCGGCATCGCGGAGAAGCGGGCATGCGATGTCGCAAAGGAAGCCGTTGCGCCAGCGATACACATTCCGAGAACAAGTGACTTAATGACTATTTTCATGACTGTTGTACTCCCAACAAAAGTTGTAGCCGTATGACCCTGTCGTTGTAGAGACTGCTCCCCACAACTGGGACTATATCTGCTAATCTGGCCCCCTTGCCGGCTCTTGCGCGTATTATCTAAGTATTAAACATTTGGGCGGCCAACAATGCCCCTCCCGTTGCCCCCTTCTTCTCCTCAGTCCGCCCTATCCGCTGCCCAAGCCGCAATCTTCAGGGGAATCGCGTCAATCGCATGCGGTTCCAGATCGCTGCTGTTTCAGGCTCCTCCGTCAGCGTCCACTTCTCTTCTCTAGCCGACGGACCCCAGGCGAAAATCAACAGGTTCAGACAAACCGGTGCCTGGCCATGGGCCGTCCGGCCTGTTTCTCCTCCAGCCACCGTTAACCAAACCAGCAAGGTACTACACGGTTATTCTTGTTATCCCCGACCATGAGGCTTGCAGGGGGTCCCCTTCTCGTCGGCCCTTCCCCGCAATCCGACGCCCGGTGTGCCCTGTCCACCCTCCACGCCGCCACATCCCCCGAGGTTTAGGGAGGCCGCTTCCATGGTCCGAATGGCTTCAGGGGATGCGCGACCTCGCGCCAGATACATCGCCGCATCGACTGTTTCCCTAATGTCTATTCCCTGTTCCCCGCTCCCTTTTTTACCGGAGTCTTCCCCTCACCTCGGGCCGGACCAGATACAAAAAGAAAACCAGGTTCAGGGCCACCATCACCAACTCCGCGACCTGGTGCAACTTCACCACAACCCACATGCCGTAGAGCGCAGACAAGAACACCGCGGCCAGCGTCAGCGCCCATCCCCATCGCCGCATACTCAGCAATCCCTGCCCCGCGGCCGCAAAAGCCGCGCACAAAATCACCACCGCCAGCGGCAGCTTGTGGGTCGTCACGCCGACGAGGCCAATCAGGCATAGCACGAACATCCACACGGCAATGGCCGCCATCCCGGGCAGCAGCCGCCTGGCGCCTGTCTGCGCAACCGCCTCATTCTCATCCGTCATAGTGTGTGTAAGTAGGCCAGCAGATCCTGGAGCTGCTGGTCGTTCAGGTCGTTCCCGTAACCCGGCATCATATTTCGACCGCGCAGAATCACCGGAGTCACGCGGTCATCGTTCGCCGGAGCCCCGCTGGGCAGATACTTCTTCCGGTACATTCCAAACAAGCTCGGCCCGTGCAGATCGCCCGTCTGGTTCGCGTAGTGACAACGAGCGCAGTACTGCTGATACACCACGCGCCCCTGTGCCTCCTGCGCCGTTAACTCGCTCACCGGCTTCGAAGGGCCAAGCGAAGGACCACAGCCCGCAACAATGAACGCTACTACCGCAACGGCGACACCACTCAGAATCTTCAATCGCAACCTTTCCCAGAATTCCCTGATCTCTGATCTCCGCATTGAAGCCACCAGCTAAGAGCTAATGGCTAACGGCTAGAGGCTGGCACCTATCGCCTCCACAATCTTGTCGACCGCCGCCCGCGCCGCATCGCCCGCCGGTTGCCGGTTGTTGCAAAGCACCGAAAAGGCCAGCATCTTTCCGCTCCCCGTTGTTACATACCCGCTGAGCGCATTTACCTCCGACAGGGTTCCCGTCTTCGCAAACACTTTGCCCTTCAACTCGCCCGCAAACCTTCCCGCCAGCGATCCATCCACACCGCCTATGGGTAACGATGACCGATACAATTGGCCCCACGGCTGCCGTGCCACATACGCGAGCAAAGACGTCGCTGCCCGCGGCGTGATCAGGTCGGAAGGCGACAGACCCGACCCGTCATAAAACAAGAAATCTCCGGGGTCGATCCCCGCATTCACCAGGAACTGCCGCACCACCCGCGCCCCCTGCGCAATCGAACCATCCTCGCCCTCCAGCCTCCCCAGCAAACGCTGCAACAGCTCCGCATGGAGATTCTGGCTCACCTTGTTCGTCACCGTCACATCTTCGGCCAGCGTCGGCGATACATGCGTTGCCAGCACCTTCAAATCCGTTACCGGCGGCTCGATGGTGCTCATATCCAGCGGCCGCAGCACCACCGGCTGATTCACCTCCGCGCGATAATCCTCCGTATCCACCGGCAGCCGGTGCCACGCCTTCGCGGTTCCCGTGATGGTCACGCCTCGCGCCAGGAGCATCTGCCGCAGCGCCGTCGCCGCAAACTCCGCCGGATCCTCGACCGCCAGCGCCTCGTGCATCCCATTCGTGCTCACGGTTCCGTACAGCCGAATCGCTAAACTCCCCGGCACGCGATCGATCCCCGCGTGTGCCAACACCCCCGGCCCAGCCATGGTCAGCGAGTTCTCCAGCTTGTAGTAAGGAACATCGGGATTCCACGCCACCACCGTCGGCGTCGTGCCCTCGACCGCATCGCCCTCACTCCCCGCAGGCGCACCAGCACTCGCAGGCTCGGCCGGACCCGGCGTCACGTTCAGATACACAACGTTGTCGTTCACCGTCAGCGCGGAGACCGGCGCGCCATAATCCCACTGCAAATCGTCCCAGGCCCAGCTGCCACCGTAGCGCTCCCACACAAACCACGAATCGTCCCCGATCACATCGCCGGCAATCGTCTTCACACCGCTCGCGACAATCTGGTCCGCCATGTTCTCAAGCGCCCCGAGCGGCGGATTCGGCCGGTCCGTCTTCCCCGCCCACGGATACGCCCGCCCCGACATTGTCGGATCGCCCGCGCCCAGCAGCCGCACGTCGCCGGTCAGAGTACCATTCGCGTCGATCATCCCCAACGTCACCGCCGTCGTCGTCCATGTGACATTCGGCGGGAGCAGCGCCAATGCAGCGGCTGTTGTGAACAGCTTCGCGTTCGAAGCAGGCTCGAAAAACTGCCCGTCGTTCAGCGCGTACACCGGCTTGCCATCGAGCGACGCCACCGAAATGCCCCAGTGCGCGCGAGCCACCGCCGGATCGGACAGGATTTGCCTGATCTGCACATCGAGGGGCACAGCTTTATGAACAGGCTTCGCCGCCTTATGCTTCGCAGCCGCGCCGGCTGGTACGGTCAGAAGCAGTAGCGCGACCGCACACACCCAGCTGAATCTCGCCGACCGTTCCATCACCGCCCGTCTCGTCCCTGGCCGCTTCATCCCTAAACTCTAAACTCTAATGCCTGAACTCTGCCTCAACCGCTGTACGCTTCTCGATATGGCCTTCACCCGCCGGCCCCGCTTCACCTGGCGCCTCCGCACCCGCTCTCTCGAACTCGGCGAACGGACCCTCATCATGGGAATCCTCAATGTGACGCCCGACTCCTTCTCCGATGGTGGCGTGTTTTTCAACACCAGCTCCGCCGTCGACCACGCTCTCTCCATGCTCGACCAGGGGGCCGATCTCATCGACATTGGCGGAGAATCCACCCGCCCCGGCTCTTCACCTTTGACGGCTCAGCAGGAACAAGACCGCATCCTCCCCGTCATTGAAGCCATTCTCCGCGAGCGCCCCGCATGTGTGCTCTCGATTGATACCTATAGAGCCGAGACTGCCCGCGCGGTCATCGCCGCCGGCGCCGAAATCGTCAACAACGTCTCCGGCTTCGAATGGGATCCTGAGATGCCCCGCGCATGTGCCGATTTCCGCTGCGGCGTCATTCTTATGCACACCCGCGGCCGCCCCAACGAGTGGCGTACTCAGCCGCCTCTCGCGCAGAACAAGGTTGTGCCGCTGGTAAAGGAAGGCCTCGCGCACTCTTTGGAACTTGCCCTCAGCGCTGGCATCGATCCGAGCCGCATCGTTCTCGACCCCGGCTACGGATTCGGTAAGGCTTACGATAACAACTACCCGCTCCTCGCCCATCAGGACGAGCTGCTCGAATTAGGCCACCCTATCCTTGCCGGAGTTTCCAGAAAATCCTTCCTCGGGAGAACCCTCGCCCGCAGACCTTTGTCCAATTCGGCCACGGCAACCAAACTGCCCGAACTCCCACCGCAAGCCCGCGGCAACGCCACCCTTGCCGCAACCACAGCCGCCATCCTCGCAGGTGCCGGCATCGTCCGCGTCCACGATGTCCGGGCCGCCCTCGAAGCCGCCCGCATTGCGGACGCCATCATCGCGGCGCAATAGACAGCACATCTCCCTCAAGAGTTATAGGACCGCTCGTAATACGCTCACTGAATCCCGGAATGCGGCTTGCGAAAGAGATAGTGGGAGACTCCCCACTGATTCCCGTCTTCGTATCCCCATAGTTCTTCGCAGGCCATGTAGAAAGTGCGCCAGCGGATGTGCCACTTTCTGGCTTCGGCTCTTCGCGCTGCGCCCAACAAGTGGCTGCCGTATGTGGAGCCGAACAGTGCGAGGATATCCTCACGGTTTGCATCGGTCCTGTCGAGCCACGCGCGGGCGGTCTTCTGGTAATGTGTGCCGCTCAGCAGCCAGTGATCCTCGACAACGAGATCGCGTTGAAAATTGAGCAGCAGCGTGTCGCTGGGCATCATGCCACCGGTAAAGAAGTACTCGGCGAGCCAGTCGGCTGCATCGCGCACTTCAAACGGGTACGAAAAAGTTCGGTGCGTGAAGATGTGGAGGAAAAGGAGCCCGTCGGGTCGCATCCATGAGGCGATTCGCCACAGAAGCAACTCGAAGTTTCGCATGTGCTCGAACATCTCGACGGAGACGACGCGGTCGAAGAGCGCGGCGGAATGCGCAAGGGCGTCGAAGGAATTCATGTCGGCGGTCACCACGCGCACGTTGCCGATGCCGCGCTCGGCCGCGCGCGCCTCAATAAAAGCGCGCTGCGATGCGGAGTTCGACACGGCAATGATCGTGGCATTGGGAAAACGCTCCGCCATCCAGAGAGTCAGGGATCCCCATCCACAACCGAGCTCGAGGATGCGTTGTCCATCTTCCAGCCGGGCGCGCTCGGCGGTGAGAGCGAGCATCGCCTCCTCGGCGTCGTCGAGCGATCTGCAACCTGGGCCCCACAGGCCGGAGCTGTATTTGAGCCGCCGGCCCAGGGTTAGTTCGAAGAAGCGCGCGGGCACTTCATAGTGCTGATCGTTGGCGGCGGTGGTGGCGAGCGCGATGGGACTGGAACGCATGCGAGCGATAAAACCGCGGAGGAAATCGCTCTGCTGCTCCACTCCGCCGCGGGTCTCGTCGCGCAGCCGTTGCGCGAGAAGACGGCGAATCTGGAGACGAATCACGCTGTCCGGCACCAGGCCCCGTTCGAGCAGACCGGTTGACCACTCCACCGCGACCGCGTTCAGCCGAGCGCCGAAGCTCTGCGTTTCAAGCGCGCCGGTCATGCGTGTTCCCCTTGCCGGCCTTTGTGAAACCACGGGATAAAGGCGCTCGTGGTTCTTTGATAATCGGCGTAGGCCTCGCCTTTGCTGCGCAGGGACTGGAGTTCCGTCGCGGGGATGCCGGTAACCCGCAGCAGGAAGAAGAGCATAAGCACCGGAGCGCTCCACGCGAGCCAGCCCCAGTGGACAGGCTGAGCGAAAACAGCCCAGCCGATCCAGACGAGCCATTCGAAAAAGTAATTCGGGTGGCGTGAGTAGTTCCAGAGACCGTCGCGGCAGACTGCGCCGTGATTGGATCGGCGCTTGAAACGGGCGAGTTGGGCGTCAGCCACGCCCTCGCCGAGAAGGGCGACGGCCCAAACACCAACGCCGGCGATCTGCAATGGAGTTAGGTTCGCAGGTGCTGCAGGATCGGCGCAGACAAGAAGAAACGGAAGGGACAGCAGCAGGTCGAGGACGGCCTGGGCTTCAAAAAAGAGCAGGAACTTCGAGGACACACCGGAAGCCCACTGCCTGCGTAATTGCTGGTACCGGCCTTCTTCGGGCTTGCCGACGACGCGGAGAAAGAGGTGCGTCCCCAGCCGGCCGGACCACAGAGCAACCATGACCGCAAGGGTAAAGCGCGGCAACGACGGACCCCGGCCAAAAATGCCATCGAGGAGGGCCAGCAGGCCGAGGCCGTAGGCCCAGCCGATGTCGACGATGCCGGCATTGCCGATACGCTGCTGGATGACCCAGAGGACGAACATCATCACGGCAACGACGACGAACCCGACCAATGCCAACGAGGTAAAGTTCGTCATGGCAGCACCAAACTTGCCTCGCGCCGCCGCGCGAGCGACCGAGCCATGCGCCGGATCGGCGGAAGCACGATGCAATACACGCTGGCAAAGAGAATGGGAGCAATGAGCAGCCATGCGACGATGCCCTGCAGAGCCAGCCTCCAGAGGATGTGCAACCCCTCGAGGTGATTGTGACGAAAGATGGCAACCATCTCGCCCAGCGAGAGCCGGGTGCTTTGCGCATGGAGAATCACTTCGCCGGCACGTATGAAAGGCACGATCAGCGCGAGTTGCAGCGGATAGATCAGGTAGTTGACCAGCTGGACCGCGGGCAAATTCAACCCAAAGGCCAGGGCGACGCCGGCGCTGACCATTGTGGTGGTTCCCAGGACGGGAAACAGTCCGCAGACCACGCCACAGGCGAGACTGCAGGAGAGCTTTCGCGGTGTGGTACCCTGGCGAAGCATCGCCATGAGCGGTTCGACAATGCGGTGCTGAAGGAAGGAGGCCATGACGACTTATCTCCGGCCGAGGATCGCCGAGGCTGGCTCCTCAGGGCGCAGCCGGAAGAGCTGCAGCAGAACATAGCCGGACATGGCAATGTTGCCAAGAGACATGATGAGGACGAACCACAGGATCTTTCCCCAAAGCCGGCTCTCCCGGAAGCAAACCCACACAAAAAACGTCACGAATCCAAAGTATGCGTCGAACAGGGTGGCGCACGCCCACGGAGTGGTTTGCCAGCTGAATTCGCTGGGCGAAAGCAGGATGGAATTGTGAGCCTGGACGTGCGCTGTCATGGCAACCATCCAGACAAAGATGCCACTGAACAGAATCTTAAGGAATGTTTTCATGCGGGCATCTGTATTGGAGATTCTGGTTTCGGAAAGGAGATGCCTTCCGTACCCAACGCTGCGATTTGCTTAACTGTGAGTATAAAAATTACCGGTACGATTGAACAGGAATCGAGCGCGCATGCAAGGGCGCAATCCAAATCCGCTGTAAAGGCGTAACTACACATAGAGTGAGTCCAGGACTGGGCGCCCGCGCGGATCAGTCCGTTCTCCAGCCAGCCAAAAAACTGATTGTAACGTTAAGGCTTATGCTTGTGAGCCGGAGATCGAGAAATTATGGCAGAGGTTGAGACCGTACAGAACGGAGTTCACCAGAAAGCCACCTATCAGCTTGGCGCGGTCATTCCCTTTTTTGCGATCCATCTTGCCTGCGTGGGTGTGTTCTTCGTCCCCTTTCACTGGAGGTACGTCGGCCTGGCGCTGGCATTGTATCTGGTGCGGATGTTCGGGGTGACGGCCGGTTATCACCGGTATTTCAGCCACCGTTCATTTCGTTTGAGCCGGCCGATGCAATTTGCCCTCGCGTTTCTCGCGGAGACGTTTTCGCAGAAGGGAGTGCTGTGGTGGGCAGCCCACCATCGGGTCCACCATGCGGAGTCGGATACGGAGGCGGATATTCATTCCCCGAGGCAGAACGGCTTCTGGTGGGCGCACGTCGGGTGGGTGATTGCGAACGACTACGATGAGTACGATCCGCGGCTGATTCAGGATTTTGCGAAGTTCCCGGAGCTTCGCTGGATCGATCGTTATTTCTGGGCCCCTCCGCTCGCATTGGGAGTCGCCACCCTGGTCCTGGGCGGCGTTCCGGGTTTCCTTTGGGGTTTTTGCGTATCCACAGTGATGTTGTTTCACTGCACGTTCGCCATCAATTCAATCGCGCATGTGTGGGGCACACGGCGATTCAACACACCGGACCAGAGCCGCAATAACTTTCTTCTCGCCCTCGTCACTCTGGGGGAGGGCTGGCATAACAACCACCACCAATACATGTATGCCTGCCGTCAGGGGCTGCGCTGGTGGGAGGTCGACATCACTTACTACCTGCTGCGTGGCCTGCAGGCTGTGGGGTTGGTGCGGGAGATTCGGGCTGTTCGGCTTCCCTCGCACGGCGAATCATGAGCCGGATTGCGGTCATCGGATCCGGAATCTCAGGCTTGTCAGCGGCGTATCTGCTGAGCCGCCGGCACGAGGTCTGGCTCTATGAGCGGGACGCGCGGCTGGGTGGGCACACGCACACCCAGCATGTTCTAACCAGCCGGGGTCAGCGTGCCATCGACACCGGCTTTATTGTCCACAATGATCGGACCTATCCCAAACTGGTCCGGCTTTTTCGCGAGCTTGGGGTGGAGCGGCAAAAGAGCGACATGTCGTTCGGCGTCTCTGACCCTCAGTCGGGTCTGGAGTACAGCAGCCGTGGTTTGGCGGGATTTTTCGCGGCGCCGAAGAATCTCCTGCGCCCGGCTCACTATAGACTTTTCCGGAGCATCGTGCGCTTCAACCGTGAATCCACGCTGCGGCTGCGGGAAGGCATTCCCCCCGAGATGACGGTCGGAGAGTATTTCCATCGCGTCGGCGTCAGTGAGGATCTGGCACGGTTGTATCTCTATCCAATGGCGTCGGCGGTGTGGTCGTCGTCATTCGAAGATATCGACCGGTTTCCGGCGTCTACGCTGCTTCGCTTTTTCGAGAATCACGGGTTCCTGACCATCGACGACCATCCTCAGTGGTATGCGATTCAAGGGGGCAGCGCCTCCTACATTGCGCCGATCACTGCACCGTATCGCGATCGCATCGTGACCGGTGCAGCGATTCGAGCAGTGTGCGGAGGACAGAGCGAAGCAGCAATTCACTTCGCAGACGGCGGGAAACAGAGGTTCGATGAAGTGGTTTTTGCCTGCCGCGGTCGCGAGGCGCTGCGTCTCATCGGCGATTCAACGGAGACCGAGCGAGCCCTCCTCGGGTGCTTCGCAACCACGAGGAATATGGCGACGCTGCACACGGACGATCGGCTGCTGCCGCGAGCGAATGCGGCGCGAGCCTCGTGGAACTACCGGCTCGGCAGAGAGAACTTCTTTCCGACAGTGACTTACCATATGAACCGGCTCCAGAACCTGGACACCGAGGAGCAGTACTGCGTGACGCTGAACGATTCCGGTGCGATTGCAACGGACAGGATTGTGAGCGAGGTAGCGTACGATCATCCTCTCTACACCGTCAAGTCGGTTCGGGCGCAGCATCGATGGGCGGAGGTGAGCGGAGTTCGTCACCTGCATTTCTGCGGCGCTTACTGGTTCTATGGCTTCCATGAGGATGGACTGAACTCAGCGATCCGAGTGGCAAAGACCCTCGGGGTGGAGTGGTAGCAGATGATCGCGTCCGGGATCTACGCGGGTACTCTCCGGCATCGCAGGTTCCTGCCCCGGCGGCACGAGTTCACCTATCCAATCTTCCTGGCGTTCCTCGATATTGACAAGCTGCCTGAGCTGATGGAGATATCGCCATTAGCAAGCTATAACCACAGCAATGTTGTTAGTTATCAGGAGCGCGATCACTTTGGGGACCGTTCTCTGCCGCTGCGGGAGCGGCTGCGCATGGATCCGCGGAGGCGCTCCGCGGCCACGGAACTCCCGGAGTCTGTATTTCTGTTAACCAACCTGCGTACGTTCGGATACAACTTCAATCCAGTGTCATTTTATTACTTATACAGGGAAGGCGTTTTTCGGTCGGTCATGGCCGAGGTCAACAACACCTTCGGCGAGACGGACAATTATTGGCTCGATGAGAACCTTGAAATAGCAGCCGGCGCGGCCAGACGATACCGCTTCAACAAGTCTTTTCATGTATCCCCGTTTATGGGCATGGACCAGAGTTACGACTGGACCTTCACCGCGCCGGGCGATGACCTCGTTGTGCAGTGCATGACTCTCGAAGGGGATGAGCTGATGTTTGACTCGAGCCTTAAGCTGACACGGCGGGAATGGACGCGCCGTGAACTGCATCGCGCGATCGCGGAGTTCCCGTTGATGACATTGCGCGTGATTGCCGGTATTCACTGGCAGGCCTTGCGACTGCTTCTGAAGGGCGTGCCCAGCTTCACACATCCGGGCAAAGGGATCTACGCGAGAAGAAACACGCAGGAACTGGGAGCCTCATGGAAGACACATTAGACGCGGTGTCCGCAAAGCCGGGCCTTGCGAAGAAGCTGTTTTATCGATCGTTGGCAGACCTCAGGGATTGCTTCATCGAGATTCGCACGGGCGGCTCCACGCGGGCATTTGGCGATCCGGGGGATCCGCTGAAGGCGGAGCTGGTTGTGCATAATGAGCGGTTCTTTACGCGGGCGGTTCTGGGCGGCGATATCGGTGTTGGCGAAGCTTACACGGATGGGGACTGGTCGTCATCGGACGTGGTTTCTGTAGTCCGCGCCGCGATTCGCAACATGCCGAAGCTTGACGCCCAGAACCGGCTCATTTCCTTCGCAACACGATTCCTGAACTACCTTCGTCATTGGCGTAATGACAACACTGAGACAGGAAGCCGCAGGAACATTGCGTCGCACTACGATCTGGGCAATGAATTTTATTCGTTGTTTCTGGATCCCTCGATGGCCTATTCGTGTGCTGTTTACAACGACGCCGATGACACACTGGAGATCGCGCAGAAGCGGAAATTCGAGACCATTTGCCGGAAGCTCGACCTGCAGGCGGGCGATCATGTGATCGAGATTGGAACCGGTTGGGGTGGATTTGCCGCCTATGCCACACAGCACTACGGCTGCCATATTACGACTACGACAATCAGCCGGCAGCAACATGATTTCAGCGCGCAGCTCTTCGCGTCTTTGCCAGGAAGCCGGATCGAGCTCCTCTCGGAAGACTATCGAAATCTGACAGGCAGTTATGACAAGCTGGTCAGCATTGAGATGTTCGAGGCGGTCGGCTACAAGCATTATGACGAGTTTTTCCAAGCCTGTGAGCGATTGTTGAAACCGAAAGGGAAGATGGTCCTGCAGACGATAACCATGAACGAGAAGCATTTCAGGCAATACTTACTGCAGAGCGACTGGATAAAAAAATACATATTTCCTGGGGCGGAACTGGCGTCGATCGCCGGAATATTGCAGTCGGCTGCGCGCGTCAGCTCCCTCCAGCTGGCGGGGGCTCAGGACATCGGTGAACATTACGCTCTGACGTTACGCGAGTGGAGGCGGCGGTTTCTGAGCCGCTTGCCGGACGTGCGCCGGCTGGGATTCGATGAGCGCTTCATCCGCATGTGGAATTTCTATCTGGCTTACTGTGAAGGCGGTTTCCTCGAGCACTACATTGGCGATGTGCAATTAGTTCTTGCCAAACCGGGTGCTTCGCTCGGCCTGGCTCGATAAGCGCGATCCATTGCGTCTCGCTGGGTGTTGCGCGTCGGTGACCATTACACCAAGCCATCGGTGGCGTGGTTAGTCGGTGATTTGGTTCTGCGGCTGGCCGGTGGCTCTGCCCAGAGCCTGGAGGTACTTATCCATCGTGCCGGTGTAGCCGAGGACGAAGCGTGACATGAAGCGGAAGACGGGATTGTAGATGTTGGCGTCTTCGGTGATGCGGACGCTGGTTCCGCTGGGACTGGTGCTTAGGGTGTAGGTCCAGGAGCCGTCGAAGGGCAGATTTTTGCCGATGATGCGGCGGGTGAGGGATACGGGCGGAGTAGCGCTGGTGATTTCGTAGGTCATGCTTCCGTCGCGCGTGGATTCGCGCAGGATGCGCTGGCCGTTGGGGCCGTTGCCGAATTCGCTGTGGAGGACGTTGGGGCGCCAGTTCTGCGGGCCGGCGATGTAGGCGTAGAGCTGGTCGGGCGTGGCGTGGTAGACGGCGGCGCGGGTGGCGACGTGGTGCCTGGGCAGCAGGTAGCCGAGGGCGACGACGAGGACGATGATCACGATCATTGCGCCGGCAACAACGAGCAGGATCTTCATGGGTCTTACCCTCTCTCTCTTTGCTGCACATGTTTTCTCTGCCGCATCAGGATCCTGGCGTATTTGGCCAGCGATTCGATGCCGCTCAGCGACGACTCTAGCTCGGCTGCGGGCATCTGCGCGAACATCTTTCTGAGCAGTTGAGGATCGAGGACGGAGTTGTCGGCCTTCACGCGGGCGCCGGCCGGGGTAAGGGTGAGGCCGACGCGGCGTCCGTCGGAGGCATCGCGGCGCTGGGCGATGTAACCGCCGCGGACCAGCCTGGCTACAAGGATGCTCATCGAGGAACGGGTGACGCCCATATGGTCGGCGAGCTTCGAGAGCGCGGTCGGGCGGACGGGGTCAAGATGATCGAGGACACTGGCCTGACGCTCGGTGACGCCGTTGCCGCTGGCATCGACGCGAAGATGGCGGCGATGGCAGGCGAGGAAGATGGCGGGATAAGCATCGAGAAGGCGTCGCACTTCGGAGTCCAGCATAGGCAGCAGAGTGGCGGAAATGGTTTGATTCGTCAAACTATTTTTCCAGCGCCCCCGTTCCATGCCCCAAACAATACTGAAGTATCCACTTGACAATCTCCCGGAGTCCGGACATTCTAATAGTGAAGCGTATGCTTCACTATGTTTCAGGGAAGGATTTTTGCCATGGAACCCTCCGTAACCCACAGCACGTTTGTCATCGAGCATCGTTACCCCTATCCGCCGGAGCGGCTTTTTTCAGCATTTGCCGACCCGGCTAAGAAGCGCCGCTGGTTCGCCGAAGGCGATTCCACCGACGTTGAGCACTACGCCATGGATTTTCGCGTTGGCGGCAAAGAGAGCGCGCACTACCGTTTTCGTCCGGGCACGCCGTTCCCGGGCGTCGCGCTTCGCAATGAAATTACCTACGAGGACATCGTGCCCAACCAGCGCGTGGTCACAACGTCCACCATGATGCTGGGCGACCATCGGATTTCGACTTCGCTGGTGACTGTGGAGTTTCTGCCGATTCCGCAGGGAACCGAACTCCGCTTCACGCACCAGGGGGCATTCTTTGAAGGCTCGGACGGACCGAAGATGCGCGAAGGTGGCTGGCGCAAATTGTTCGAGCGCCTGATGGAGGAGCTAGGCCGCCAGAACTGAGACAAGGAACGGATCGTTCGCCGTGTCGACCGGCGAATGATCCTGCAGGATGATTTAGCCACGAGGATGGATTGAAAAAAGAAGACCTCACCATTGACCGGCTCTTTCATGCGCTCGGTGATCCGACGCGGCGGGCGATTCTCGACCGCCTGAGCCATGCGCCGACTTCGGTGACGCGGCTGGCGGAGGCGCTCGGCATCACGGTGACGGCGGTGGGCCAGCACCTGCAGATCCTCGAGAAGAGTGCGCTCGTGCGCACGGAGAAGTTGGGGCGGGTGCGCAGTTGCAGCATCGATCCGGGCGGCTTCGATCGCCTGGAAAAGTGGGTTCGCGATCACCGGACGGTGTGGGAGAGGCGGCTCGATCGACTGGGCTCATTGATGCAGGAACTTGACGAGTAAGGGGCCGGGATAACGGTGCGGGCTCGGAATCTCCCGGTGTAACGGTTCTTTCACTTTGTGTTTGTGACTCTGTGGAACCGCTTTGTAAGCCTGTGCGTATGCCTGATCGACTGCACGGATCTTCGCGCGTCGCATGACGTTTGTCATAAGCGGTTGCTGACATTCCGCACTGGCCGGGCTCTTGATCTTCACCAAGAATGGTTTCAACGAGGCGAGAGGTATGCGTCACAAACAGAGGATTGTCGAACTGATGCTGGTGGTTCTGCTGGCCAGCGTTGCTTCCGCACAGGAGCAACTCTGCCCCGGCGCCGCAACGGTGGAGGGAATGGTGCTCGATCCGACGGGCGCGGCCATTGCCGGGGCGACGATCCATCTCAAGAGCGGCGCGGCAGCGACCACGAACGCGACCGGGCACTATGTGCTGCAGTGTGTGAGGGTTGGTGCGGGCCGGATGACGGCGGCCGCGGCCGGGTTTGCAGCGAGCGAGGCGGCTATCCAGTTGCGAGCGGGAGCGACAGCGCATCTGGATTTCCATCTGGCTGTTGCGCGAGTTGAGACAAACGTTGAAGTGGGCGACGACGATGGGGCAAGCCTCGACGCCGATAAGGGGATCGGCTCGCACACTCTTAACGAGAAGGACATTCAGCAGCTGGCCGATGACCCCGACGATTTTCAGAGGGAACTGCAGATTCTTGCGGCGGCGAACGGGGGTGCGCCGGGAGCGGCGCGGATCACGGTGGATGGGTTTCAGAACTCGAGCGCGCTGCCGCCCAAGGGATCGATCGCGCGAATTGTAACCGCGCCTGATCTTTTTTCGGCGGAGTACGATACGCCGCCCTACGCGGGGGGCCGGGTTGAGATTTACACCAAGCCTGGCGCGGATTCGCTCCATGGCGCGCTGTTTCTGACCGATAGCGATTCTGTGTTCAACGCGAACGATCCGTTTTCGACGGTGGCGACGCCGGCGGGCAAGCGACGCTATGGTTTCGAACTGGGTGGGCCGATCAGGAAAGGCAAGAGCGACTACTTTCTTGCCCTTGAGAAACGGGACATCGACGAGTTCAACATCGTGAATGCGATCACGCTCGACGCCAATGCGAATGAGACGGTGCTGAACCAGACGGTTTCCGCGCCGCAACGGCTGTGGATCGCGTCGGCTCGCACGGACTGGCAGGCGGCGAAGTCGGACATCATCACGCTGTCGTTTTCGGCGAACATCAACAATCTGACGAATCAGGGCATCGGCGGTCTTGTGCTTGCAGACGCAGGGTACGACAGCACGGTGAGCGAGTACGATTTGCGCGCGACCAACACGCAGACCATCAGCCCCCGTCTGCTGCACGAGACACATGCGTCATGGAGCTGGAAAGATACAGCGCAGTCGCCGCTTTCGACAGCGCCCAGCCTGCAGGTGGCGGGATTCTTTCAGGGCGGGGGCAGCTCCGCGCAGCAACTGAACAACCGCGAGCGAGACCTCGAGGTCGACGAGGACCTGATCTACACACATAAGAAGCAGACATGGAAAATCGGCGCGCAATCGCTGGGCCTGTTTGTGCACGACACCGACCCGGTGAACTTCAATGGCGGATTCACTTTCGGGGGCGGATCGGCGCCGGTGCTCGACGCCAGCGGGAATGCGACCGGCCAGACCACAACGATCAGCGGACTTGAACAATACCGGCGCACCCTGCTGGGTCTTCCCGGAGGGACGCCCACAAGCTACCAGAGTACCTCCGGAACGGCGCTGGTGCCATTCACACAATGGCAGCTGGCGATCTATGCGGAAGACACGTACAAGTACAACTCGCGGATATTGTTTTCCGGCGGCCTTCGCTATGCGCTGCAAACATCGCCGGCCAGCTACGGGAATTTTGCGCCGCGGACCGGCATAGCATGGGCTCTCGATAAGCGGTCGAAGACAGTAGTGCATCTGCATGCGGGACTTTTTTCTTCGGTGGTTCCCACCGCGGTTGCGACGGAGGCTTACCGGCTGAACGGAGAGCGGCAACTGGAATCGGTCGTCTACTCGCCGTCGTTCACGACGCCTCTTGCGCCGACGGGCCAGTCGATCGATGTCACGACGGTTCGTTCGCTGCCCGCAACGGTGGGACAGGTTCCGTCGTTTCAGAGCGGGGCGGGGATCGAGCACGACTTTCCGCACCACTGGCACGCGCAGGCCAACGTTTACTATGCCGAAGCGTGGAATCAGATCCGTTCGCGGAATATCAATGCGCCGCTGCTTGCGGACAGCAACAATACTCCGCCGAACCTGATGACGGCTCTGGCGGCGCCGCGGCCGATCGCGCCGAACGAGAACATCTTTCAGTTCGAGGCCACGGGGCACCTGAGCGGCGACGTGGTTTTCCTGGGGCTCGACCAGCACAGCTACAAGCGATTCGCATTCTTCCTCGGCTATTTGAATTTCAATCTGATCACGGATGCGCCTAACAACGCGGGCTTTGCGCAGTCCGCGTACAGCAATCGGGGAGAGGCGGCGCTGGGGGACTGGGAGGCGCGGCAGAGGGTCTTCTTCTTCGGCAATGTGAACCTGCCGCGAAAGGTCACGCTCTCGGCGCAGATGGATGCGCAGAGCGGGCTGCCCTATAACGTGACCACGGGCACGGACAACAATGGCGACGGGGTGTTCAACGATCGTCCTTCGTATGCTTCGGTTGCGGGCGACGGTGTTTACTCGACGCGCTTTGGCCTGCTCTCAGAAAACACGATCAACGGAAACGTGCCGCGTAATCTCGGCACGATGCCGGATCTGATTCATCTGGATACAAACCTGAGCCGCGCCTGGAAGGTGGGCGCAGCCAAGTCCGATCATCCTCGCACGCTCACGCTGAACGCGCGGGCGGCCAATCTGCTGAACCACACCAACGCTGCCGCTGTGGGCACGGTCATCTCTTCGCCAAGCTTTGGCGAGACCGTTGCCGCAGAGAGCGCTCGCCGTCTTGAGCTGGGAGCTCGTTTCGCCTTCTGATCAGTTCTTCACCCGGAAAGGAATTCTCTATGCCGATCCACCGAATCCGCTTTGCCCTGCTTCTTATGCTGCCTCTTGTCCTGCCTCTTATCCTGGGGGGCTTGCTGCCGCTTGCCGTCGGAGCGCAGACGGCCCAGTCCGCCGCCGGCGCCGCAACCATGCCGCTCGCTGGCGTCTATTATCGCTACTGGCCGGAGCAGCTGGTGCAGTGGGTGGGGCCGGAGCTGCCCTATTCCATGATCGTGCTCGACGTGGATGACCGCGGGAAGCAGCCGATCTACGACGTTCAGCTGATTCCGCGCACCGGAAACCAGATCGCCCGCTATACGAATTCCGCGGACGAGCTGGCGATCGATCAGCGTGCGGGATTTACTGTGCACCAGGTGGCGATGCAGTTCGATGGCCCGGCCGATCCGGCGAACGGCGCGCAGTACATGCTCCGCTTTAACACGGAGGCGGGGACGCCGGTGGTCTGGCAATTTGTGCTGGGCAGCGACGTGAGCGAGCAAGGTAGTGGAGTTTCGCCGACGGGAGCTGCGATTCCCATCCTTATGTATCGCGAGCAGGGCGCCGTAGCCGGAGCAGGCACGGCACTGCAGGTTGGGGGAGTGACCAGCGCGGCCGATGTGTGGAAGGAGATGGCGCAACCGCCCTACTTCATTCCCTACCGTGGCGCACTTTCGACGGGGGTCCATATCCTCAGCTTCGCTCCGGGGGCGGTGGCCTGGAAGGGCGATGCTCAGTCGTTGACGAGCACCGCGGGGACGGTGCTCTCGGTAGTAAAAGATGGCGATAACGTGGTGATGACGAACAAAGCCCTGGGGGTGACGGCGTCTTACAGCCTTGCCGGAAGCGGGATCACCCGCGTCGCATTCAGCCCCGCGGGCGGCAAGCATGACCACATCGTGAGCCTGCAATTTTCGCCGGCGCTCGCTGCGGGGGGGCAGAGCAGCTTTGACGTCATCGTGGGCAAGAAGAGCAAAGTGGCAGCCGGGACAGTCGTGGCCGCGAATGCGGCCGCGGGTCTGAGCGAAACGTGGACCTTTACGTCGCCGGACTCGCTCCATGGCGCAAAGGCAGAGGCCACAGAGACAATGCAACCCTGACCTTGCAAGTCAGACCTGTATCCTCGATTAGCCCGGAGGCCAGTGCATCTGGCGTCCGCCCAGCAGGTGGATGTGGAGGTGATCGACGGTCTGTCCGCCTTCGGGGCCGGTGCTGATGACGACTCGATAGCCTTTGCCGAGGCGCAATTCGCGGGCGATATCGGCGACGGTGAGCAGGAGGCGGCCGAGGAGGGGTTCGTCGGCGGGGTTCGCTTCGGCCAAAGATACCAGGTGCTTTTTCGGGATCACAAGAATGTGCGTGGGGGCCTGCGGATCTATGTCATGGAAGGCCAGAATGAGGTCGTCCTCGCGAACCTTCTTAGCCGGGATGGCGCCTGCGACGATTTTGCAGAAGATGCAGTCCGAGTCCAGGTTTCACCTCTCTGTGGTCCGCCCGGTCGTGGATGCTGATCAGAAGCGGATGTAAAAGCCGGCCATGGGCTCCGATGTCAGGCGATAGGTGTTGGTGGTCAACTGCGTGAGCCCGAAGTCCGGCGCTTTGTAATAGACGCCACGATACTGCAGGCGCAGTCCGATAGCGCTGCCCAACAGAGGATAGTTGATGCCGGCTCCAAAGTTCGCGCCAGGCCGCGCCTGCCAGGAGACGTTTTGTCCACCGTTCAGCGTGGGGGAGAAGAGGACCGCGCTGATGCCAGCTACGGCAAAGGGCTGGATGCCAAGCGCCTTTGGACCGTGGACGTAGTAGGAGCCGCTGAATTCGTGCAGATTGTGCTGATAGCCGAAGGGCTGGCCGGGGTAGTACTCGGTGAAACGCGTGTAGTCGTACGCGGCTTCGTAGCCGAGCCACCAGTGGAAGCTGTGGCGGAAGCTCGCCTGTCCGCCGAGCGAATGGGTTGTGGTGTCGGTGATGCCGTTCCCGCTGGCGTCGGATGTGAACTGATAGAAGCCCCCGACGGAGACGTTATCGTTCCTGAGAGCCTTTTGTGCCTGGGCTGCCGAACAGAGGAGTACGGCTTGAAAAGAAGCCAGGAAGAACCACAATATCCGACGGGAAAGCATTCTGGCGGAGAACCTCCAGTTCAATATAAATGGGGGACTGGCCGCCCCGGGCGGTGTACCACGGTCGGGCAGCCAGTTTGAAACGAAGAAGGTTCTATTTGTCAGGGGCAAAACGGCCCAGGCGGATCTGAAGACATCGGAAGCGCTGAAGCCTCAGTGAGCAGCAACCGGAACCGAGGCGCTGTGATCTTCCCAGGCCAGGGTGATTTCGCCCTTGCCCATTCCTTTGTCCGTGATGGTCCACTTCAGGTTCTCAACCATGGCTGGCGGTTTGCTCATGGTCATCGGCGTCTTGCCCAGGTCCTGAGAGGCGTCGTAGCGGAGACCCCATTCGCCGGTCTGCTTGTTCACGATCAGTGTCCAGTTGTCGGGATCGGAAATGTCGACAAACAGCGTGTAGTCGCCCTTTGGCACCGAGAGAGTTCCGATAGTGAGGTCGGCATCAGTGTGCAGCGCGGTGGCGGAATTGGCGCCCGCGCGCCAGACGGGGTAGTGAGGATCGTGGCTGATGCGGCCATCCTTGCCGAAGAGCTTGCCTTCGCGGCCTTTAACGCCGGGAGACGAGTAGTTGATGGTGATGGTCTTGCCGCCGATGGTGGCTGTGGCCTGTGCGGGTGGGCTGGCCGGCGGCTTTTGCTGGGCGAAAAGGGTGGACGTGAAAGCCAGAAGACTGGCGCACATCAGAAGACGCTTCATGGATGATTCTCCTCGGGGCAGGGTGCGGGGGAAGACGGCTCGAGCCCACGCTGGGAATTGTAGAATGCCGAGCGTGTAGCCGGCAGCTGGCAGCCGGTTCCAGGAGTGAGGGGCAGACCTCCCTCCGCCAGGAATGAATCGATAATATCCGGAGGGCTCGACCGCCGCTGGTTGTCGATTTAGCGTTTAGTACGAAAAATATGTCCGGTGCGCCAGACCTCAAACGTCTTAGCCGCGGAAGTTGAAAATCATCAAGGAGGAAAGAGATGAACGAATTCGTATTTCTATACCGCAGCGGCGAAACCGGACGGTCGCCTGAGCGCGCGCAACAGATGATGCAAAAGTGGATGACGTGGTTCAAGGAGCTGGTGGAGAAAGGCCACGTTAAGGACCGGGGCCAGCCTCTTGAACCTTCAGGCAAACTGGTCAAGGGAAAGGACAGGAAGGTCACCGACGGCCCATTTGCCGAAGCCAAAGATCTGATCGGCGGCTATACTCTCATCCTCGCCAAAGACCTCAATGAGGCCGCAGAACTTTCCAGGGGTTGCCCGATTTTCGAAGCCGATGGCCAGGTGGAAATCCGCCCGGTCATGAAAATGAACATGTAATGGACCTGAGTGAACATCTGTTCAGGCACGAAGCGGGGCGAATGGTCGCCACGCTGACGCGCATTTTCGGAGTTCACAATCTTGCCCTGGCAGAAGACGTCGTACAGGAGGCCTTCTGCCGGGCGCTTGAAATCTGGAAGTTTCGAGGCGTACCCGAGAATCCCGGCGCGTGGCTTATGGCCACGGCAAAAAATCGCGCGCTGGATGTTCTGCGACAGGAACGAACCGCGAAGACCTTTGCTCCGGAGCTGACCCGCCAGCTTGAAAGCGAGTGGACGCTGGCCCCCACTGTCGAAGAGGAATTCGGCCCGGCTGCCGTGAAGGACGATGAGCTGCGCATGATGTTTTCATGTTGCAGCCCGCGTCTCTCCGAAGACGCGCAGGTCGCGCTGATCCTTCATATACTGTGCGGCTTCAGCGTGGACGAGATTGCGAACGCATTTGTCTGCAGCCATGCTGCCATCGAAAAGCGCATCAGCCGCTCGAAAAAGACGCTCGCGGGATCGAGGAAACTGTTCGATGTTTCCGGACCTGAGGACTTCAGGCGCCGCCTGCCAGCGGTGCAGCGCGCTCTCTACCTGCTTTTCAACGAGGGCTATCACGGAGCGTCGCCTGAGTACGCGGTTCGATCGGAGCTGTGCCACGAAAGCATGCGGCTGGTAACGATCCTGTTGAGGAATCCGTACGGTGCGGTTCCTTCCACCTGGGCTCTGGCGGCTCTGATGTTTCTAAACGCGGCTCGTCTGCCGGCGCGCGTGGACCTTTCGGGCAACCTGACTGCGCTTGCAGAGCAGGATCGATCGCAGTTCGACGGGGCTCTGGGGAAGGAGGGCTTCAGGCTGCTGGAGAGTTCGGCAGCCGGCGACGAACTCTCCGACTACCATATTGAAGCCGCAATTGCATGGGCCCACACCTCGACCGAGCGCACGGAGGACACCGATTGGGGGATGATCGTGTCTCTATATGACAAGCTGATGGCAATTCGCCCGTCGCCGGTAGTTGCGCTGAATCGGGCGATTGCTATTGGGCAGCGTGACGGAGCGCAACGTGGCCTGGACGAGATCCACAGGATTCATGACTCGGAGCGCCTCGCTAACTACCCGTTCTACTACGCCGCGCTGGGCGAACTCGAGCTCTGCAGGGAGAAGAATGAAGCCGCCCGCGCGCACTTTGCCTCAGCAGTCAGATTGGCGCGCAACCCGATGGAAAGGAGTTTCTTTGAGCACAGGATTGGCGCCTGCAAGTGAGCTTGGCCCCTCAGGCATCGAAATTAGCCTGGGATACGGTTGGAAGTGTCAAGGGGCCCTGGCAAACCCAACATGCTCTGCAGTTTGCCAACCAGTTCCCCATTCAAATGCTGGGATTCCCATCTGGGTACCGTTTTTCCCCTTTTAACCCACGCAGGTTCCTTTGGTGCTCGTCCGTGTCCTATCCTGACACTGGCGAAGTCCTGGCAGCGCAACCACTTATCTCCCCCTCCAGGCGACTCAGCAAGTCCATTCCTGCAACACCAGGAGATTTCTGCAAAATGTCGAAGACTGTGAAATATGCCGAGAGAGCGGTGACCATCGCGGCCCAGGGCGCCTGGACCGTTTTCGAAAAGCTGAACAGCATTCGCCCGAATCCGTCGTTCACGCCGAAGTGGTCCGATAAGCCGCTGCTGAAATCCTGGCAGAAGGAAAAGCCGCCGCTTGGATGGCCGCGCACCACGGACTCGCTTTGTCCAAAATGCGTGCCGGAGATTCGCCAGCAGATTATCGATGGGAAGCTGCCCCATGAAATTCTGCTCAACGAAAAGGTCGGGGAGATCAAGGCGCAGATCATTGAACGCGACGGCACGATCCTGATGGTGAAGGATTGCCCGAAGCACGGCCACTTTGAAGATGTGATGTCGATCGATACCGCTTTCTTCCGTCATCTTGAAGAAGTCTTTCCTGGCCGCGACATTCGCGCGCACAACGACGACAAGCTGCACAACCACGGCACCTCGACGGTGACGCACGGTCGCGGGTCGGTGCTGACGATCGATCTTACCAACCGCTGCAACATGATGTGCGATCCGTGCTTCATGGACGCCAACCAGGTTGGGTTCGTCCACGAGCTGACGTGGGACGAGATCAAGACCATGCTGGACAACGCCATCACGATCAAGCCGAAGCGGCAGATGTCGGTCCAGTTCTCGGGTGGCGAGCCCACGCTTTCTCCGTACTTCCTCGATGCAGTCGCCTATGCGCGCAAGGTTGGTTACAACTCAGTGCAGGCAGCGACCAACGGCATCGAGTTTGCGAAGTCGAAGGAACTGTGCCGGGCGGCCGCTGAGGCTGGATTGCGGTATGCGTATCTGCAGTTCGACGGGATCGGCAACGCGGCCAACTCGCACCGCAAGGTTGGCAACCTGTTCGATGTGAAGCTGCAGGCCATTCACAACCTGCACGAAGCCGGCGTCGACATCGTTCCGGTGACGACGATCATCAACGGCATCAACAACGAGCAGGTCGGACACATCATTCAGTTCGCGCTCGACAATCCGAAGAAAATCAACTTCCTCAGCTTCCAGCCTGTTTCGTTTACCGGGCGCGACGAGGCTGTGACCGACGAGCGGCGCGCGGCGCAGCGCTATACGCTGAGCCACATGGCGCACGATGTGAAAAATCAAACCGGCCTCGGCGAACCGACGCGCGACTGGTTCCCGATCAGCTTTATGAGCACCTTCTCCGACTGGGCCGATCTGGTGCACGGGCCGAACCATGAGTGGGGACAGCTCTCCTGCGGATGCCACCCGAATTGCGGCATCGGCATGGCGCTGATGATCGACAAGGAGACGAAGGAAGCGGTTCCGGTGACCGCGTTCCTGAACGCCGACCGTCTGGCCAAGGACATGGCGAAGATCAACGATGCTGCTCGCGGCAGGACGCTCTCCGTGGTCGGAGCCGCGCTCTCGCTGCTGCGCAACTACGATCCGCGCAAGTCGCCGACGCACTTCCGCATCGTGGACCTGCTGCAGAAGTTCGATAAGTGCTTCGGCGCAACGGGCCGCAACTACGGCAAGGTGACGGGCGACCGCACCATGGCCGACATCGAGAAGCGGCGCGCCGATCGCTGGAACTTCCTGTTCATCGCGGGCATGTGGTTCCAGGACCTGTTCAACTACGACTTCCGGCGCACCGAGCAGTGCATCATTCCTTACGCGACGCAGGAAGGCGAGATCAGCTTCTGCGCATACAACACGGGCATTGGCTGGCGGAACATTATCGAAAAGATGCACATGACGGCCACGCTCACCAAGTGGTACGAGGAGCATGGGCGGCACGAGATTTTCGCCGGCGGCAAGAAGGTCGGCATGGACCAGGCGCAGCACACACTTGTGCTGAACCAGGAACACGTGACCGCGGCAGCCAACGACACCTTCGAGAAGAGCGGCATCGCCAAGAATGCGCGTGAAGAAAAGCTGCGCGCACGCGAGGCGAAGATGAAGCAGGACGCCGAGAATGCGCGCATGGCGAAGCTCTACCGCGAGCAGATCCTTGGCGAGAAGCCGGTCGAAGGACTGGTGAGCATCGACTCGATCGCACCGGCTCCGAAGGCTGCACCGACTATCGCGCGGACGGAAGAGCCGGTCATGGGCGACTAAATAGGTCAACCTGCTTTGGGACTCCAGGAAGCCGCCCTGCAACGGGCGGCTTTCGTGTCTGAGGTGAATCCCATCAGCAACTTTTTCCAGATTCTCTGGACTGCGACACTCGGAAACTCTTTACGTAACAGAAGGAAAGTGTTTGACTGCGCTTGAAGAGAATATTCCGTAACAGAGGCAGAGGCCCTTTCGTATGGCTGAAGACAACAAGCGACCTCCGAAGGGCTTTTCAAGCGAAGAGGTTCGCAAAAGCTTCGTGGAAGAGTCGAAGCACAAACTCAAAGGGAAACACATCGACCGCGACAAGGTTCGCGAACGCAAACTCCTGCTGGAGGCTCTCCGGATTGGGGACCGAGTACTATTCGCCGAGACCTGCGATGCGCTTCAGGCGACCACCGGAACGGCTGAACGCAAGCAATTAGACGCCCTGTTCAGGAAGAAGCACGGCTATCTTTAACCAGCCGCTCGATCTTCCCAATGGCTTGCCGATATTCTTTATCCGGCATGCGATCCAAAAGACCCATCGCAATTTCCAGGTAACGCTCTTCGTCCGCCGAGGGGCGGGCCGCGGCCTTTTTGCCAGCGGTCTTGCGGTTGCGGTTGGCGCCACGCGCAATGGGTTTGGGTGAAGTAGCCATAACATCACTTTAATCGACCGCCATCGACCCTGCAAGATTCAGTTGGTGCCCGGGCATTCCCCCCTCATGAGTAAGGGCAGCATCAGTCGAGCTCGTGCGCGCATCGCGGGTTCGCTGTTGTGGCGCGCCGCCTCAAGCATCTCCATCGCTTCGTCGCGCAGCGTGGGCTCGTGAGCGGCGAGGATCGCAAAGGCTTCGAGAGCCATGGCGCGCACGGCAGTGCGGTCTTCAGCGAGGCGCGTACGAACCAGCGGCAGCAATCGCATGCGCTGCGGGCGCGTGGTGGTGTTGAGCGCGGCGGCGACGATAACGTAGCCGCGAGCTTGCCACTCTTCGATCGGCAATTCGGCGGCGACCTCGGCGAGGACGTTGCCGTATGCCGCAAGAATGCCAGGTTCGCGCCGGCTGACAAGGCGTGCCAGCTCGGCTGCGCAGCGATGGTCATAGGGATCATCGGAGCAGAGCTCGCTGATTAGCTCGCGGACAGCGGTTTTGCGCGCCTGGGGTTTTCGACAACGCCTGAAGAAGTCTTTCGCTGCCGCTGCCGCGTCGGTGGATTTCCAGGCTCGCGGCTGGATCGGGCATCCTTTCATCGCGCCCAGTATAAGCTGCAATATTTCCGTCTTGCCACGTTTTGCCAAATAATGCCAAACTAGCTGCGGAGCCAAGGCATGCCGACGATGAACATCTCTCTTCCCGAATCCCTGCGGCAATTTGTTGAGCAGCAGGTGGCCAGCCGCGGTTACAACAGCACCAGCGAGTATCTCCGCGACCTCGTGCGCGACGATCTGAAACGCCTTGCCAAAGATGACCTGGAAAGGCAGTTGCTCGATGCGATGCGCGAACCCGGAGAGAAGATGACGCGTGCGTCATGGGAAAGCCTGAGGAAGGCCGCCATGGGACGCAACCGGCCTCGTCGTCGGGCTGCTTCTTGATTTTTACCCCTGTGAACTCTCCATTCCGCTCTGCATCTCCTGTTCATGGAGGTTGGCACGGCCACCAGCCCGCACATTAATTTACGCCCGGCCGCGCGGCGCGATCTGCTGGAGCACTTCGATTATCTCCGCGGAGACGCAGGCGTCGAGACAGCCGTACGATTTTTGATTGCAACCGAACAGGCCATCGACCTGCTTGCCGGGCGGCCCCGCATCGGTCGAATCTGCGGTTTCACAGGAAGGATCAGCGATCGCTTCAGGCAATGGCCGCTCCGAGGCTTTGAGAACTGGATGATTTTCTACCTCCCGCTGAAGAACGGTGTGGATATTCTCAGAATTCTGCACGGCGCTCGCGACTTGAAGGCACTGCTGGAGTGACGCTTCGGAAACCACGGCTACAATGATCTCGACTGCCATGTCCAGCCTTGTACGTGTATTTGTTTCGTCTCTTGTCCTCTCCATCGCGCTGGTCGCCACCGCCAACGCTCAGTTTTCGAACCCCGAGTCAGCGACCACGGCCGTGAAGAACGCGGCGCCGCTGCATCCGCCGCTGGGAGCACGGGTGGCCATTGTGGAGTTCGAGGACCTCGAGTGCCCGGACTGCGCGCGCGCCAACCCCGTGATCAAGGAAGCGGTCGAGAAGTACCACGTTCCGTGGGTGCGGCACGATTTTCCGCTGCCGTTCCACACCTGGAGCTTTGAGGCAGCGGTCGATGCTCGCTGGTTTGATTCCAAATCCGACACGAAATCGAAGCGGCTGGGCGACGAGTTCCGCGATGCACTGTTTGCGGCGCAGCCGACCATTCATTCGCAGGAGGACCTCCAGGCGTTTGCGCAGAAATTTGCGGCCGATCGCCAGCTTTCGTTTCCCGCCGCTGCCGATCCGCAGGGACGTTTGGCGCAGCTGGTGAAGGCCGATTACGATCTCGGGCAGAGTGTCGGCATCCAGCACACGCCGACCATTTGGGTCGTGACCAACCGTACGAGCGGCGCGCCCTTTGTCGAGGTCGTGGACCGGTCGCGGCTGTTCGCGATGATCGAGGAGGCGCAGGCGGAAACAGGTCCGACGGATCGGTGAGTTTGATTTCTTAAGTATCCTCTCCCTCTGGGCATTTTCTGGCTTACTCTGCTTGAAGTGTACTTACCCGCGCTGACTTACAGGAGTGAACCATGATCCCGCCACACTGGAGTTCTCTCTTTCGCCACGCAGCTTTGTTTCTTACCGCGGTCACTGTTGGCTGGGCGCAGAATGGCGCGCCACAGGCCGGTGCGAAGCCGCAGCAATCGCCTGAGACCACGCCTGTTTTCCGGACAAATGCGGACCTGGTTTTGGTGGATGTTGTTGTGCGGGAGAAGGGGAAGCCGGTCGAGGGGCTTAAGGCCTCGGACTTTCACGTCTCCGAAGACGGGACCGAGCAAAAGGTCACCGTCTTCGAGGAGCACAAGGTTACGGAAGCGGTGCAGGCGAGCAGGGGCCCGGTGTTGCCCGCGCATGTTTACAGCAATTTTCCCCAGTATGCGATCGCGAGCGCGGCGAACGTGCTGCTGCTGGATGCGCTGAATACTCCGATCAGCGATCAGAAATACGCTCGCCTGCAGATGGTCAAATACTTGCACAAGATTCCAGCAGGGACGCGGATTGCGGTTTTCACGCTGGGATCGCGGCTGCAGATGATCCGGGGGTTCACAACGGACCAGGGCGCCATTGACCAGGCGATTGGGGGGAAGCGGGGCGGGGCGCAGACTTCGCCGGTGGCTGCGGACCCGCTGGATGCTTCGGCCTCGGGGTTGATGAACTTTGGAGCAGAAGGGCCGGCGGAGACGGCGTTGGCTCTGGATTCGTTCAGCAAAGAATCGGAGAACTTCGGAGCGGATGTGCGGGTGCGGATGACGATCGCGGCTCTGGAGCAGCTGGGGCGCTTTCTGAGCGCAATGCCGGGCCGAAAGAATCTGATCTGGTTTTCGGCGAGCTTCCCGATCAACATGGATCCAGATATTTCTCACGGGGACACGGGCGAGGTTCTCAATTACGGGCCGGCGGTGCGGGAGATGGATGAGCAATTGGCGCGAGCGCGGGTCGCGGTGTATCCGGTGGATGCCCGGGCGTTAATGACGCTGCCGAATGCGAATCCGGCAAATGACCCCGGGGGTGGCCAGACACTGACGTTGCAGAGCGCGGTGGCCGGAGCGATGGCCAGTGATTTGCGCCAACCGCAGCAATGGTGGAGTTCGCACGTGACGATGGATCAAATGGCGGAGGAGACGGGCGGGAAGGCTTACTACGATACGAATGCGGTGGGGCAGGCGGTGCAATCGGCCATTGCGGATGGGTCGAGCTATTACACGCTGGGGTATGTTCCGGCGAATAGGAATTACAACGGTGGTTATCGCAAGGTGGCAGTGCAAGTGGAGGAGTGCCGGTGCGAGCTTTCCTATCGGCGCGGATACGATGCAGTCGATCCAGCGAAACAAGACGCGGCGCAAGGAGGCAAGCTGAGCCTGCTTTCGGCAGCGATGCTGAACGGACTGCCACCGCTGTCGCAGGTGATTTTTGAGGCGCGGGTCCTGCCAGTCGGCGATCCTGCGCTGCGGGGCGCGGCGGCTGCGGCGGGGCCGGCCGGTAAGCCAGACCAACCGCTGAAGGCTCCGGTGACGCGATACATGGTCGACTACTCGATCGATCCTCATCATCTTGCGCTGAAAGAACTGCCGGATGGGAGGAGACAGGCGGAGCTGGAAGTGGCGCAGGCGGTCTACGATCTGGACGGGAAACGAGTGAACTACAGAGATGCCGGCCTCGAAGTGAACCTGACGGCGCAGCAGCTGGCGCGGGCCATGCAGTTGGGGATTCCGATTCATCAGGAAATCGATGTGCCCGCAGGTCGGGTGTCCCTGCGAGCTGGAGTTCGAGATGCCGCGAGCGGGCGGATTGGGACGTTGGAGGTCGCGGCAGGCACAGGGAACCAGGCAGCACGGTGATTCTTTGCGCCGGGCGGCGCGCTCAAGTATCGGACTGGTTGGTGAAGAGCAGTGGAATCCCACCCTGCGCCGGCGGAGGGTCAGGATGAGATTGCGCGGAGGACGGCAGCGCGAGCGAGCAGCCGGGTGGAGTCGAGCGTGGGGAGCGGGGAGTTGGCGTCGTTCATGATGAGGGGAATTTCGGTACAGCCGAGAACGACGGCGTCGCAGCCGTCGTTTTTCATGCGGGCGATGACCTGCTGGTGGCAGGCGATGGCTTCGGAGGAGAAGATGCCGTTGACCAGCTCCTGCATGATGAAGTGGTTGATGGCTTCGCGCTCCGCTTCCGTGGGCCGGAGGTACTCGAGCCCCCGTGCGGAAAGCTGCTCGGGATAGACTTCGCTCGCGACCAGCCACTTTGTGCCGAGCAGGCCGATGCGGTGGAAGCCGCGGCCGGCTGCTTCGTCGGCGACAACGCCGGCGATGTGCAGCCACGGGAGCGGGGAGCGCGACTCGATGAAGGGCAGTCCCTGGTGCATAGTATTGTCGGGGCAGATGAGGAAGCCGGCTCCAGCTTTGGCGAGGGTCTTGGCGGAGTGGAGCATGAGCTCGCCAACGGCGGGCCAGTCGTCATTGTCAATGTGCCTTTGGAAGTCGGCGAGTGGAATGGAGTTCATCGTCACTTCGGGGTGGGCGTAAGGACCGAGCTGCTTCGCGCCTTCGTGTGCGATGGTGCGGTAGCAGAGGGCGGCTCCTTCGGCGGAGCCGGCTACGATGCCGATGTGCTGCATGAAGAAAGGGTACAGCGTTCAGCGATCGGCGTCGGGCAGGAGGAGGGCACCGTCTTCGGCGATCTGGAAGTGCGGATTGAAGGCGACTTCCCACGCAAAGTTGTCGGGATCGGCGAAGTAGCCGGAATAGCCGCCCCAGAACGCTTCCTGCGCGGGCTTAAGGATTCTGGCGCCGGCGGCTTCGGCCTGCGCGAGGACAGTGTCGACCTCGGCGCGTGTGCGGGCGTTGTAGGCGATCGTGATGCCGGAAAAGCCCTGGCCTTCGGCGGCAAGGTTGGCATCTTTTGCCAGCTCGGCGCGCGGGTAAAGGGCCAGGGCCATGCCACCGGCTTCAAAAAAGACGATTGCCTCTGAGCTTGCGGAAGAAGCGCGCCAGCCGAGACGCTCGAAGAAACTGCGACTGCGAGGAAGGTTGCCGACTCCAAGGGTCAGGATGCTGATGCGCTGGTCCATACTCGCAAACCGCCTCGGGGGAATTCGTCAGGTCGAAATTTGTCAGCTCAACTCTATCGGCGGCGGCAATGGAGTAACTCCATGCCAGCCTGCTGAATCTTAACAGTACATAAGCTGTCCCCCTCCATCGCATCACGCAGAACAAGAGACCCACCCGTAACCCGGCTGTGTAAGTGCATCAACAGGAGGACCACCACATGCCCATCGTCCAAAACTGCCCCTCCTGCGGAAAACCGAATCGCATCCCGGCCAAACACCTCTCCGACACCGGCAAATGCGGCGCCTGCAAATCGCCCCTCCCGCCCGCAGCCGATCCCCTCGCCGTCACCCCCGACGAGTTCGACGAGATCCTTCGCGACAGCAAAGTTCCCGTCTTCGTCGATTTCTGGGCCGCCTGGTGCGGCCCTTGCCGCATGGCCGCGCCTCACGTCGCCCAGGTCGCACGCGACCTCGCCGGCCGCACCGTTGTCCTCAAAGTCGATACCGAGCAGTTCCCCCAGCTCGCCGCCCGTTACAACGTCCAGGGAATCCCCAACTTCGCCGTCTTCTCGCAAGGCCAGCTGCAGTTCCAACAGGCGGGCCTCGTCGACGCCAACACCATGAAATCCTGGCTCGAACGGGTCTCATAAACCTCACCCTCCGAACTGCGGTGTAGTCCAGTGCAGAGCGCCAGGCGAAACCTGCCAGCGAATCGGCTCGAAAAAACAGCTCTATAATCTTTGCAGGTGGCTTGCTCCTGGAGGAAAGTCGGATTCGCAGCTTGGGGCCATAAGCTGCGTTCCGAGACAGGACCATTCCATTGGCTGAGCTAAAGAGGATAGCCTTCGACACCGTCGACTTCCTGGCAAAAGCCGGGCTGGGGCGAAGAATCGTCGAATTGAACCCTCGCGAGGTCTTCTTTTCACAGGGCCACCCCGCCGACTCCATTTTCTATCTCCAGAAGGGCCGCGCCAGACTTACCGTCGTTTCCAGTAACGGGAAAGAGGCCACGATCTCCCTTCTCACTGTCGGCGATTTCGTTGGAGAGGAATCGCTCGCCAGCGTCGGCGGCCTCCGCATGTCCACTGCTACGGCCATTACCGCATGCTCGGCCCTCAAGATCGAGCGCGAGGAGATGGTTCGCGTCATGCACGAGGAACATACCTTCTCCGACCTCTTCATGAAGTTTCTGCTCGCGCGCAGTATGCGCACCCAGGCAGATCTGGTCGATCAGCTGTTCAACTCCAGCGAGAAGCGTCTGGCGAGAATCCTTCTGCTCATGGCCGAATTCGGCAAGCCGGGCGAGCGAGAGTCTCTGATTCCGAAGATTTCGCAGGAAACGCTGGCGGAGATGGTCGGCACCACCCGCTCTCGCGTCAGCTTCTTTATGAATCGTTTTCGCAAGCTCGGATTTATCGAATACAACGGCGGCATCCACGTGAACAAGTCGCTGCTGAATGTGGTTCTGCACGATCAATTGCCCGAGCACAATGCGGAAAAGCCTCCGATCGGCGACCCTCCACCAACCCGATCACGGCCCAGCAGACATCTCTGATGCGAACAATACTCGATCCGGCGTGAGGCGGACCGCCTCCGGCGAGCGGTCCAAGCTTCGTTGCAACCAGCACTTCGAGCAGCCAACCTCGCGATCCTCCTTATCGTCGACGCCGTCAAGCAATACGCCTTCACCTCGGTCTGGTGCGCCTACGCCGCCCTCGCCATCATCATCGTCCTCATCTATTTCTGGAACAGCGCAGCGCATCGCCCCCTCCGCTACGCCCTCGCCGCATGAGTCTGCTTTCAGGCCGGGTGCCCCATGCAAGCCAGCTTTTGCCTTGCGGGGGCAAACCTTCTTCCGCACATTTGGTAATGCGCAACAGCACAGAGTATGCCCGGTTTCAAGCCGCGTGGGCCATGGGAGCTTCCTGCCTCAACTCTTCCAAAGCAGAAAAGCAGCCTTGGGAACCAACCGCGTAATCCGAGGCTCAGTGGAACAAACGTGGGCCGCCGTTTCCAGGCTTCTGCCCACCCTGTACCCTGTCCTACATGCGGAATTCCCAACCCTCCCGCGCCGAATTTCTCCGCCTCGCCCGCTCCCATTCCCTCGTCCCCCTCTATCGCACCCTCACCGCCGACCTCGAAACGCCGGTCTCGGCCTTCCTCCGCCTCGCTGCGGCCGAACCCGAATGCTTCCTCCTCGAATCTGTCGAAGGCGGCGAACATCTCGGCCGCTACACCTACATCGGAATCCGTCCCAGCCGCCGCATCGTCTCCCACGGTCACTCAATCGAAATCACCGAACACGGCACAACCCGCCAACTCACCGGCGATGTCTTCGCCCTTCTCCGCGACGCCCTCAACGGACACACGCCCGCACGCATCTCGGGCCTGCCGCCCTTCACCGCAGGCGCCGTCGGCTTCCTCTCCTACGACGTCGTTCGTCAGATCGAGCGCCTCCCCGGCCAGACCACCGACGACCTGCACCTTCCCGACGCCTGTCTCATGTTCTTCGACGAAGTCCTCGCCTTCGACCACGTCAAAAAGGAGATCCTGCTGATCGTCACCGCCGATCTCCGCCGCCACAAGCCGCAAGCCGCCTATGCCGACGCGCTCCACCGCCTCGATCGTCTCGAGAAGCGCCTCGCTCAGCCACTGCCGAAGCTCGCGTTCCGCAAACCCATCGGTAAAGTCCGCATCACTCCTCGAACCCGCAAGTCGGCCTTCCTCAAAGCGGTAGAAAAGGCCAAAGATTACATCGCTGCCGGCGACATCTTCCAGGTCGTCCTCTCCCAGCGCCTCGACCTCGAACCCGGTGTCGACCCTTTCTCCGTTTACCGCGCCCTCCGCATCGTCAATCCCTCTCCATATATGTATTTTCTCCGCTTCAACCGCAGGAGTTCCGCCGCTACAAAGTCTGCAAAAGGAACCCGCAACTCCAAACAGGAAACGACACACATCGTGGGCTCCTCGCCGGAGCTGCTCGTTCGCGTGGACGGCCGCCGCATCGAATACCGCCCCATCGCCGGAACCCGACCCCGCGCCACCTCCGAAGCCGCGGACCTCGAAGCCGAACGCGAAATGCTCCACGACGAAAAGGAACGCGCCGAGCACGTCATGCTCGTCGACCTCGGCCGCAATGACGTAGGCCGCGTAAGCGAATATGGCACCGTAAAGGTTACAAATCTGATGCATGTCGAGCGCTACTCCCACGTCATGCACCTGGTCAGCAACATCGAGGGCCGGCTAAAACCGGAACTCTCTGCGGTCGACGCACTCCGTTCCTGTTTTCCTGCCGGCACCCTCTCAGGAGCGCCCAAAATCCGCGCCATGGAAATCATCGAGGAGCTCGAGCCCACACGCCGCGGCATCTACGGCGGCGCCGTCCTTTACGCTGACTATTCCGGCAACCTCACCAGCTGCATCGCCATTCGCACGCTCCTCGTCGAAGGCCGCAAAGGCTACATCCAGGCCGGCGCCGGCATCGTCGCCGACTCCATCCCCGAAAACGAATACCAGGAAAGCCTCAACAAAGCGAAGGCCGTAGTCCGCGCCGTCGAACGCGCGCGAGAAAGCTAGCCATGAACGAAAACTCTCAGCCGGAAATTTCCAATGCCGCCGTCGAGGTACCTGTAGGGTCAAGACCGCATAGTGCCGGTGCAGCTCTGGTCTCTGCCCTCATTCCTGGCGCTGGCCAATTCATGCTTGGAGAGAGGCTCGCGGGCTGCGTCTTCCTCACGCTCGGGGGTATTTGGGCGATGCTCTTCTTCGCTCCGTTCCGTTTGCCCCGATTCTATTCCGGCTGGTTGTCAATAATTCTCCTGGGTGCGGTTCTCATGATTACGGCATCGTGTCAGGCACTCCGTTCGCGATCCGCACGAAGGCCGCCCGGGCACTGGATATGGCTTCTCGGAACCCTGCCTATGGCTGTCGTCGCTGCCATTTTTTTTCACACGATCCTGCTGCGTGGCGGGGATTCCGCGCATTTCGCGTTCCGTCCAGTTCGATGGAGCGCACGATCCAGGACGGCGATGTCCTGATGGCCGACATGCATTTTTACCGACACCATCGACCAAAGGACGGAGAGATCATTCTGATGAAGAGCCCCGACACCCCGGGCGTAATCATCATCAAGCGACTCATCGCGAAGGGCGGCGATACGATCGCCAGCTTACGCGGACATGTCTCACTCAACGGCGCCGATCTCAACGAGAATTATGTCGAACACACAGGCGAGCCGACCGACGATCTCATGAACTTTGGCCCCCTGACGAATCCTCCCCACAAGCTTTTTGTCATGGGTGATAATCGCGACATCAGCCTGGACAGTCGCACCGCCGAATTCGGTTTGATCGATGAGTCGGCGGTACTCGGAAAGGCACTCTACATCGTTGCGCCCGGCCATGATCGTTCCGGGGAACGGTTGCACTGATGGCAAGCGAAGGCCGTAGTCCGCGCCGTCGAGCGGGCCCGCGGTGGCTAAAGGGCCTACCGCGGTTTCACTGATCCAACAGCATCTCGCATCCGAAACTCCGTCGCAGCCTCACAAGTCGAATAGCTCTTGAGTTTGGTCGCGTCGGAACTCGGATCTTCGCGCATGAAGTGATAGCTCCGCATGGTGTAACAGGCTGGTCTTGGGCCGGGAGCCTCGAAATTAAACTGCAGTTGCGGCATCGTGGTCAGTGCCCTCGTCTTGAGCGCCTTGATCGTCAGAGTTGAGTTCTGTCCACTACCAGCGAGGATATTCACCGGTGCCTGCAATCCATTTGGCGCTGCGGAGACCTGGCTTTGCGCGAAACCCGCCGAAGCAGCGGCAAAAAGAAGAACGGAGACGAAGAACCTCATACCGAGCACCTCCGATGTCCAGGAGCATAACACCGGCCCGTCAAAAAGTCTGCGCCCAGGCACCCGCAACAGCCCGCTCGCCCTAACTCCGGAGCTACACTGAAGAAAGACGGTCAACGCCCCATGGTTTTCGTCCTTGACAACTACGACTCTTTCACCTGGAACCTTGTCCAGTACATGGGTGAACTCGGCGCCGATGTCGTCGTCCGCCGCAACGACGAGCTCACTCCGGAAGAGGTCGAGTCCCTCGCGCCCGAACGCATCCTGCTCTCGCCCGGCCCCTGCACACCCCAGGAAGCCGGCATCTCCATCGACCTCATCCGTCACATGGCCGGCAAGGTCCCCATCCTCGGCGTTTGCCTCGGCCATCAGGCCATTGGCGCAGCCTTCGGCGGTCACGTCGTCCGTGCCCCAAAGCTCATGCATGGCAAGACCAGCGAAATCGACCACGATGGCAAGACCATCTTTGCCGGCATCGATACCCCCATGACCGGCACTCGCTACCACTCCCTCATCGTCGAACAAGAAAGCCTGCCCAAGGAGCTCGAAATCTCGGCACGCGCCCCCGACGGTATCATCATGGCCTTCCGCCATCGACAGCTTCCCGTCGAAGGCGTTCAGTTCCACCCGGAGTCCGTCCTTACCAACGACGGCAAACGTCTCATCGAGAATTTTCTGAATCTACAATGAAGTCATTCGTCGCAATTCTGTCCGTCGCTGCGGCTTGCCTTACCGGCGGCGCTGCCGCCCAGCAATCGAATCCTGCTGCCCCTGCCTTACCTGCGGCTCAGAACCCTGCCACGCCGTCCCCCTCGGCGTCCCAGCAGCCCGGAGCCAACACGCCGGTTGCGACACCGCCTCTCAGTCAGGTCGCCTCGTCACCGTCCATCGCCACGGTCTCGCTCGAAGGCGTGTCGCTGTCCGGATCGCTCTCTGTCGAAGAAGGTCACGCCGTGATCGGCAATAACGGAACCATCGCCGCCGCCCAGAGGACCGCGCATGTCAGCCTCACCCGCGGCGGCTTCCTGAATGTGTGCGCCTCTACCAAAGTCCATCTCTCCACCGACATCACGATCTCCGGCGGCGGCCTCATGATCGCCATCGACCGTGGCGCACTCGAAGCCAACTACCTTCCTGGCCAATATTCCGACGTGCTCCTCACCCCCGACCTGCGCATCCTCGTCTCCGGCCCTGGTCAGGCCCATCTCAGCCTCCGGGTCAACAACCAGGGCGACACCTGTGTCGACAATCATGGCGACAACGCTCCCTACGTCCTGGCCAGCAGTCTCTTTGAAGGCGGCGCCTATCGCATTCAGCCCAACCAGCGCGTTCTCTTCGAACACGGCAGCCTCCAGCAGGTCGTCGACAACGAAAAGGAACCATGCGGGTGTCCGCCGCCCCCGCCCACTCCCGCTCCAACGTCGATTGCAAAAATCGGCTTGCCCGGCGGAACCCTCCATTCGAGCGACCAGTCGCCCACACCGCCTCCTGCCAATGCAAGCAATGCCGCTGCTCAGAATCCATTTCCTCTCGCTGAGAGCGAGGGGCTTCAGCCTCCGCCGCCACCCTCCGGCGCACCTGCCACTCCAGCCGGACAGCAGCACGCGCAGATCACGGCGCCCCTGGTTTACAACGGCGAGACTTCCCTGAGCGTTGGAATGCCGGCCTCGTCGCTCTCCGGTATCATCTCGCCGCCCAACCCGGCCTGCAATGATCCGTTGTACCCCGGCGTGGTTTGCGACGCGGATGATCAGAAGAACAATTCTTCAGCGAAGACAGAGCCCTCGGAGCCGGCCGCTGCGCCACCCCCTGCGGCAACAGCAACCGACGAGGCTCCCAAGCCAAAGAAGAAATCCGGCTTCGCCCACTTCCTCCGCAGAATTTTCGGAGGCGGACAGTAGCGCTGGTCACCCCGTCGCGGATCTGCTGACCGGCGGCATCCTCGGGTGCGTGCGGATCGTAAGACCACCAGAGCAGGGTTATATCAATCCCCTGCGATAAAATCGAAATTGCCGGAGTTTGCACCTTGGCGGTCCCTTCGGGGGCCACCACCCGCGGCCGCCCCGAGTCCCGGCGGCACATTCCGCACTCATTTTCCGCAAGGAGCTTTACCCTATGGCGATTCCCGCCACCCAGATGCGCCCAGGCATGATCATCAAGCACAACAACGACCTCCACCTCGTCTTCTCCGTGGAGCACCGTACCCCGGGCAACCTGCGCGCCTTCATCCAGGCCAAGCTGCGCAATGTCCGCACCGGCGCCATGTTCGTGGAGCGCTTCCGCTCCCCTGATCCTATCGAGCGCGTTGTCGTCGACGAAATCCCTATGGACTTCCTCTACAACGACGGCGACGACTACTACTTCATGAACACCGAGAACTACGAGCAGACCCACCTGAAACGCGATACCCTGGGCGATGCCGTCGAGTACCTTATTCCGAATCTGCAGATCAAAGTCTCGTTTCACGATGGCAAGGCCGTGGGCATCGAGCTGCCTCAGACCGTCGAGCTCACCGTCGTCGAAACCGAGCCAGGTCTCAAATCCGCGACCGCCTCTTCCGTCACCAAACCCGCAAAGACCGAAACCGGCCTCGTCGTCCAGGTCCCGCCCTTCATTAATGAGGGAGAGAAAATCCGCGTCGATACTGCCGAAGGGGCCTACCTGAGCAGGGCCTGATGGTTGGCCCCGCAAGCAAAACGGCGTGGCCCGTGCTGTGCCGTTTTCTTCCCACATACCTGCAAATCTCCATCGAAACGGCTTGCTCATGGTCCTGTTCGCCGTTCATCGATGGCAAGGCCACTGTGGTCGTAACGAGATCGAGGTCTCCGGGAAGGCGGGCCCCACTTGTGGTGGAGGCCTTTTTCATTCAGGGATCACGCCCTTCCCCTCCGCCACCTTAAATATCCGATCCACTCCCGGTAACTGCATCGTCTCCACCACCCCATCCGGCCAATGAATCTCAACTAAGTCCACCTTCACCGCATCCCCCAGCCCAAAATGCACCCGCGGATCGTTCGACGATAGATAGCTCCCCCCGCTCAACACATCGCCCCGTTGCCGAATCCCACCCGCCGTCAGATAAACCGTCGCCCCCACCGCATCCCGCGGACTTTTCGCCCCTCCCACCAGCTTCAACTCCACCCAGTGATGATGATCCGGGTTCACATTTTTCAGTAGCGCCGGAACTCCATCCATGTTGTTCATCACCACATCGATCTTTCCGTCATTGAATAAATCCCCAAACGCCACGCCACGTCCCACCACCACAACCGCCAGCCCCGTCCCTTCTACCGCAGGCACCAGCTCAAACTTTCCGCCCTTCACGTTGTGAAACAGCAGCGGCCGCTCCGCATAAGTCGTTCCCCACTCCGGATGCGCGTCCACCTGCGGATAAACATGCCCATTCGCGATGAACAAGTCCTTCCAGCCATCGTTGTCGTAATCCAGAAAACCATCCCCGAATCCGACAAACGGAATAGTAGGCCCCGCAACTCCCGCCTGATAACTCACGTCGGTAAAATTCCCCTTGCCGTCGTTGTTGAACAGGATGTCGTAATCGTCCGAAAAAGTCGTGCTCACGATAGCCTCGTGCCCGTTGTTTTCATAATCCCCCGCCGCCAGCCCCATATTTGCCGCCTCCCGCCCATCCGCGTTCAGCGCCAGCCCGCTCAGATAACTATCGTCCTCAAACGTCCCGTTCCCTTTGTTGATGTATAAATAATTCGGCGTCGAATCGTTCGCCACGATCAGGTCCGGCTTGCCATCCCCATTCACATCCACAAATAACGCACCCAGCCCGTAATACCCGCTCTTGTTATCGACCCCTAACTTCTCACTGACATCCGTGAACGTCCCATCGCTGTTGTTATGAAATAAATGATCCCTCTCTCCCGGCAACCCTCGCGGCCCGCACATTGTCCCCACGCCGCGAAACTGGCAGTTAGCATAATTTACCGCCCGCGAACCCGACACCGGCGGATGCACAAAATCGAAGTGGACATATCCCGCTACAAATAAATCCAGCCGCCCATCGCCGTCATAATCCCCGAATGTAGCCCCTGTCGACCACGTCCCTAACTGGACGCCCGCTTTCTCCCCCACATCCGTAAACGTCCCGTTGTGATTATTGCGGTACAGACGGTTCTTTCCATAGTTAGTAACATATAAGTCCGGCCACCCGTCATTGTCGTAATCCGCCACAGCGCACCCATAACCCCACCGCTCGTTCGCGACCCCCGCCTTCTCCGTCACATCCGTAAACGTCCCATCGTGATTATTGCGAAACAGCGCCGCCTTCGGAGCAGCCGACTTGCCGTTCATCGCATCGAGCGTCGACCCATTCACCAGATAAATATCCAGCCATCCATCGTTGTCATAGTCCAGCAAACACACGCCCGGTCCCTTCGCCTCCACAATGTACGGCTTGTCCGGCGTCCCCGACGTGTGATGCCAGCTCGTCAGCCCCGCTGCCTTCGCAATATCCTCAAATATCACCGGCCCGCTCTTCACGAACCCACCCGCGGTAATCGGCCGATGCTTCGCATCGAAAACCGCCTGATGCTGCTCCCCGCTCGCAATGCCCACGTGCTGCGCTCCGCCCGCGGCCTCCTGCCCCTGTGCCGTCGCCGCCAACCCAAAAACAACCAGCGCTTCCGCGGCAAACGCCCCGGCAATTGACAGCCCGTAACGACGTCCCCATCCCACTCGATTCTTCATCCTGCAACCATTCTCGCCGCTCGCACCCATCCGCGAAAAGAGCCACTCGAATTCTCATCCCCGGACCGCGTTACCATGAATCCGCATGCCGCTCCTTAAACAAACTCTCTTCCTCGCCCTCATCTGCATTTCCCCCCTCCTCGCGCAGCAATCCGCGCCGGTCCGTGTCCCCACCGCCACCCTCGACGCTTACACCGGCCAGTACCGCCAGCAAAACGATCCTGACACCGTCTTCTCTGTCTTCCGTGACGCCGGCCGCCTCTACATCGAGAGCCCCCGCTCCCCGCGCCTCGACCTCACGCCCGAATCGAATACAGCCTTTACACCCGACAGCGGCAACTCCCACTACACGTTCCTGACCGCCGGCGACGGCCAGGTCGCCACCATGCGCTTCACCAGTCCCGGCCAGCAAATCAACTTCGACAAAATCTCCTCCCAGCCCGTCCCCAACCACTTCCGCCCCTACTCGCGCCGGGAAGCCATGATCCCGATGCGCGACGGCATCAGGCTCCACGCCGTTATCCTCCGTCCAACCAACACGCATGGCCCGCTGCCCTTCCTCATCGAGCGCACACCCTACGGTGTTGACGGCTCAACATCCGACTCCACCAACTCCCGCTTCACTGAGCTCGCCCGGAGTGGCTACATCTTTGTCATGGAAGATATCCGCGGCCGTTATAAATCCGAGGGTGCCTTCGTCATGATGCGTCCCCTCGCCGATCACGGCGATCCAAAAGCCATCGACGAATCGACCGACACCTACGACACCGTAGCCTGGCTCCTCAAACACGTTCCCCATAACAACGGCCGCGTCGGCGTCATCGGCATCTCCTATCCTGGCTTTCTCGCCGCGGAAGCCGGCATCGATCCCCACCCCGCTATCCGTGCCATCTCCCCCCAGGCCCCCATGACCGATGTCTGGCTCGGCGACGATTTCTTCCACAACGGCGCATTCCGCCAGACTTACGGCTACGACTACGTCACCGGCATGGAGTCCACCAAAGAGAACACCTTCACCAAACTCGACGAGGACGCCTACAACTTCTTCCTCAACGCCGGCTCCTTCGCCGCAGCCGGCAAGTCTGGCGTCGACGATCTGCCCACAGGCAAGGCCTTCCTCGAACACCCCGCCTATGACAACTTCTGGCTCTCCCGCGCCGTCCAGTACCACCTCACCACAGTCGCCGTCCCCACCCTCGAAGTCGGCGGCTGGTGGGATCAGGAAGACCTCTGGGGACCCCAGGCCGAATATTCTGCGCTCGAGTCAGCCGCCCACCACTTTCCCGCCGACCCCGCCCACCGCGTCTACCTCGTCCTCGGTCCCTGGCGTCATGGCGGCTGGGCCCAAACCACACGCCATCTCGGTCCCCTCGACTTCGGCGAAGCCGTCGGCGACGAATTCCGCCAGCGCATCGAAGCCCCGTTCTTCGCGTACTACCTTAAAGATCAGCAAGGCTTCAGCCTGACTAACACCGCCACTTACCAAACCGGCTCCGAGCGCTGGAAGTTCTACGACCAATGGCCGCCCCAAAATGTAACCACCACTGATCTCTATCTGGCCGCGGACGGCTCGCTCACCTTTACCAAACCCTCCGACCCCACCGCCTTCAAGGCCTATACCTCCGACCCCGCCAACCCAGTCCCCTACCGCCGCCGCCCCATCCAGGCCACCTACGCCCCCGGCTCCCAGTGGTACACCTGGCTCGTTCAGGATCAACGCCCGTACGACTCCACCCTCCCCGACGGCCGCAAAGACGTCGCCATCTTCACCACCCCGCCCCTCGACCACGACCTCACCATCAGCGGCGACGTGGTTGCCGACCTCACCGCCTCCACCTCCGGCAGTGACAGCGACTGGGTCGTCAAGCTCATCGACGTTTTCCCCGACGATCCTGAAAAAGCCGGCACGTGCGCGACACCCTGCCTCACCATCGCGCCAAGTCCCGACGCCAACCCTTCCGGCTACGAGCTCATGATTGCCGATGAAATCTTCCGCGGCCGCTATCGCCGCAGCCGCACCGACCCTGAACCTATCCCTGCCAACACTCCCGAGGAATACCGCTTTTCACTCCATGCCGCCGACCACGTCTTCCTCAAAGGACACCGCATCATGGTCCAGGTCCAGAGCACCTGGTTCCCCCTCTACGACCGCAACCCCCAAACCTTCGTCCCCAACATCATGACCGCCCAGCCCTCGGACTATAAGCCCGCCGAACAACACATCTACGCGTCGTCCCACATAGAACTCCCCATCCCGCAGTAACTAACCCAACCATTGTGGCCACCCATTGCGCGGTGCGCGGCGCAGATTGGCCTTTCCACTTTCCGTGGGTTGTGCCCGTCACACAAACCGGCTCAGTTGGGCTGCTCGGCAGCGTCGTGTACCCAGGCGGGCGCTGGTTCGACCTCGTGGTTTGGCTCGTGAATGGGCGGCTGGGGGGCTGCGGACCTTGGATCGTTCCCGGGAGCCGCGCCGTTATCGGGATCGCGTTCCGGGGCCGGGTCACCCACTTCCTCTAATGCGGCGATCTCGTTTTGCGCGAAGGGGAGTTCTTCTTCGCCGGGCGCGAAGGGGCCTTCTTCTTCGGTTTCGGCAAGTTCGGTAGCCATCTTTTCGAATTCTTCGATGGAGGGGAGCTCGTTGAGGTCTTTAAGGCCAAAGCGGAGGAGGAATTCTTTGGTGGTTTTGTAGAGGATGGGGCGGCCGAGGACCTGCTTGCGTCCGGCGGTGGTGATGAGTTTGCGAGCGATAAGGGAGCCGAGGACGCCACCCGAGTCGACGCCCCGGACATCGCCAATTTCAGGAGCGGTCACAGGCTGCTTGTAGGCGATGACCGCGAGAGTTTCGAGCGCCTGAAGGGAAAGCTTCATGGGCGGCTTGAGGGTCTTGATGAAGGCGCGGACGGAGTCGTGGTATTCGGGGCGGGTTCCGATGCGGAAGCCGCCGGCGACTTCGCGAATCTCGAGGCCGCGGTCGGGGGCGTTGTAGTCGGCGATGAGCTCGTCGATCAGAGTGCGGATTTCTTCGCGAGCTTCGCGATCGCTTTGGCGGGTGGCTTTCTTTTCCGCTTCGGACGTTGACTCCTGAGCAATGGATTCAACGGCCTCAATACCGCGCGGCAGCGCAGGGGATGGCGTGCCTTCGTGAACGGATGGCGCGGGGGGGACGTTGGCGTCAAGCGAGTCGGGAACGGCGGGTTCTGTGATCGGACGATCGGTTTCCGCGGATGCCGGCAGAAGTTCGTCGGCGACCTGTTCTGGTAAACCGTCTTCGGAGGAACTCCCACCGTCCGTCGGCGGGGGCACACGGGAGGCGCGGAGGGCGAGGGCTTCATCGCGGAAGAGGGAGGCGAGCTGCGAGACGGTTACCGGTTCTTCGGCAGCGTAGATAACGGCTTCAATGCGGGCTTTGAGACTCATCGATGGGTGGGGTCACAGGCGCCGTGCAAAAGCAAAAGGCGCTTTCTCGATACTAACGAAAGCGCCCTGGCTTGTGCTGTGGAACAGCGGTCTACATGAACTGCCGCAGGAGAAAGAAGATGCCTGAGGAAAGCAGAGCGGCGGCCGGGAGCGTGAAGATCCAGGCGAGGGCGATATTGCGAATGGTGGAGAGCTGGAGCCCGCTGCCGTTCGCCATCATGGTGCCGGCCACGCCGGAGGAGAGGACGTGGGTGGTGGAGACCGGCATGTGGAACTGGTCTGCTGCGATGATCGTGACAGCAGCGACAATTTCAGCGGAGGCGCCCTGGGCGTACGTGAGGTGCTCCTTGCCGATTTTTTCGCCGACGGTGACGACGATGCGCTTCCAGCCGACCATGGTGCCGAGTCCAAGAGCGATGGCGACCGCGACCTTGACCCAGGTGGGGATGAACTTGGTGGCGTTATCGAGCTGCTTCTTATAGGCGCCGAGGGTCTTGTTTTCGGCGGCGGTGAATGTGGGAGCGCCGTTCTTGCCGGGATTCTTCGCGATCAGGCGCAGCGCCTCACTGACAACATACATATCGTTGCGGATGTTCGACTGCTGGTTGGCGGGAATGCTGTTGAGCTGTTTGTACATCGTGACTTCGTTCTGGATCTCTTCAACCATCTGGCGGGCGGCCAGCATGGTGTTTTGGTTGAATTCCTTGGTGCGAATGTAGTCGGTGAGATCCGTGCGCGCGTCGGAGATGACGGCGTTGGGCGAGACGTAATGGCCGAAGACCTGTTCGGCCTGGGCTGAGACGGTGGAGAAAGTCTGGACCTGGCTGAAGCCGACGGCGTGGTTGAGCGCGTAAGCCGTGGGGACGGTGCCGATGAGGATGAGCATAATGAGGCCCATGCCCTTTTGGCCGTCGTTCGAGCCGTGACCGAAGCTGACACCGGTGCAGGTGAGGATGAGGAGAGCGCGAATCCAGCCCGGCGGAGGCTCGTCCCCTCTCGGCGCCTCATAGAGCGCCTTGTTTTTAACAACAAGCTTGAGGAAGAGCAGTAGAAGTGCAGCGAGGCCAAAGCCGACCAGCGGAGAAATCAGCAGGGCTCTGAAGACGCCGCCAGCCTGAGCCCAGTCGACGCCGCTGGTGCCGGCATGGGGATTCATGAGCTGGTTCGCGATGCCGACGCCGATGATCGAGCCGATGAGTGTATGCGAACTGGAAGCGGGCAATCCGAACCACCATGTGCAGAGGTTCCAGATGATGGCGGCGATGAGCAGGGAGAAGACCATGGCGAAGCCGGCGCCTTTACCCACCTGCAGGACCAGTTCGACGGGGAGCAGGGAGAGGATGGTGAAAGCGACCGCGCCGGAAGAGGTAAGCACGCCGATGAGGTTCCACATGCCGGACCAGACGACCGCGACGTGGGGTTCGAGGGAATGCGTGTAGATGACGGTGGCGACGGCATTGGCGGTGTCGTGGAAGCCGTTGACAAATTCAAACCCGAGGGCGATCAGCAGCGCCACGGCCAGCAGGACGTAGGGCCAGGCAGAGATAAGGTGCGTAGTGGAGAGGTCGCGCGCGAGCTGGGAGCCTGCGTATCCAAGGCCGCCAACCAACGCGATGCCGAATACGATCATCCCGATGGCGCCGGGAGATTTGCTCATCTTCTCATGGAGAAGATGAGCCGGGTGTGCCGGGACGGCGGGGACAGAAACGACTTCATCGAGCGGGATCTTGGCTCCAGCGGACATTTATATTGTGTCTCCTGCGGAGATTCGGGGGGATGGTGGAGCAACGCTAGCAGCCGGAGTTCGCAGGTCGCATGAATGGAGCGTTAACAGACGATGAATCGGTGATGCAGGGCACAGGGTACAGAGTGCGAGAAACAGGGCACAGGGTGGGTGCGTCGGTGCCCGTCTGCACTGCCCTCGCGACCTCCGACGCGAGGCGGGTCGCTGATGTTTAGGATCCCCTTCATCGCGTCTGGATCGCCAGGCTCGGTATGACGCGCCTAGCTCCAGTCACCTTGTCCGCTGAGGCGCTCGTTGATGACCTGCTCGAACTGCTCGTTTTTCTTAATGAAGATTTCGCCGAAGCCGCTGTCCTGGCGAAGGAGGATGGCCTGGAGGCGGACGAGTTCGAGCAGGGCCAGGAACATAGCGATGACAGCATTGACGGAGCGCGTATTGGTCAGGAGTTTGGAGAGGCCGACGGGGCGGTCTTCCATCATGAGGCGTCGGCGAACGAAGTCAATCATCTGGCGGACCGTGACCGTGTCTTCTTCGACGTCGAGGATGGGGCGGGTTTTGGCGCGCTCGAGGACTTCGCGGAAGACACGGACGAGGTCGAGGGTGTCGGCAGCGATTTCGCGATCGGAGTCGGCGGCTTCGCGGAATTCGCGGATGCCGGGGTTGGTCCAGGTCGCCTCTTCAAGCTGGCGCTTCTGCTGGAGCATCTGGGCGGCGTTGCGGAAGCGCTGGTGCTCGAGGAGCCGCTCGACGAGCTCGCGGCGCGGGTCTTCGGCCTCTTCGGGCGAGTCGGCGGGGGAACGAGGCAACAGCATTTTGCTCTTGATGTGGATGAGCAGGGCCGACATGTAGATGAATTCGCCGGCGGTGTCGACGTCGGAGGCTTTGAGGTGCTCGACGTAAGCGAGGAACTGCGCGGTGATTTTGGCGATTGGGATGTCGTAGATGTCGATGTTCTGCTTGCGAACGAGGTCGAGAAGCAGGTCGTAGGGTCCGTCGTAAACCTGGCCTACCGTGACGGAAAAGGGGGAAACGGATTCTTCTTGTTTGCGGAGGTCTGCGGGGGTTTTCTCGTAGGGCGCGTGGGAGACTTCGCGTCCGGCGGGAGGCGCTTCGCGGCTCACTTCTTCAGCAACCGCTGGCTGGGAATTAGGGGGGAGCTGTTTGTCAGTCATGCGGCGGGACTGCCTCCGGGGATGCCTGCGAGCCCCATGGCGGAGCGGACTTCGCGCATGGTCTGCTCGGCGCGGGCGGTGGCGCGGCGTGCACCGTCGCTCAGAATATCGTCGACGAGCGCGGGATCGTTTTCAAACTTCACCCGGCGTTCCTGGATCGGCTGGAGTGCGGAGACGATTGCGTCGGCGACCCAGGTTTTGCATTCGATGCAGCCGATGCCGGCGGTTGTGCAGCCTTCGTAGACTTTGGCGAGGATTTCCGGCGACGAGAAGATTTTGTGCAGGTCACCGACGGGGCATTTGTCGGGGTTGCCGGGATCTTTGCGGCGGATGCGCGCCGGATCGGTGACCATGGGCTTGAGCTTGGCACGAATTTCCGGCTCAGGGTCGGAGAGCAGGATGGTGTTGCCGTAGCTCTTGGACATTTTGCGGCCGTCGGTGCCAGGTAGTTTGGGCGATGGGGTGAGCAGGACCTGGGGTTCGGGGAGGATTTCGCTGGAGTCCGCGCGCTTATAGAAATGGTTGAAACGCCGAGCGACTTCGCGGGTGAGCTCGACGTGGGCAGCCTGGTCCTGGCCGACAGGGACGAAGTCCGGCTGGTAGATCAGGATATCTGCGGCCTGGAGGAGCGGGTACCCCAGGAATCCGTAGGTGGAGAGGTCGCGACCGGTGAGGTTTTCCTGCTGCTCCTTGTAGCTGGGGACGCGCTCGAGCCAGCCGAGGGGCGTGATCATCGAGAGGAGGAGATGAAACTCGGCATGCTGCGGGACGTGGCTCTGGACGAAGAGGACCGATTTGGCTGGGTCGAGGCCGGCGGCCAGGTAGTCGAGGATGACCTCGCTGGTGTTGGCGGGGATTTGCGAGGGGTCGGCGTAGTCAGTGGTGAGGGCGTGCCAGTCGGCGATGAAGAAGTAGCACTCGTACTGCGGGTCGTCCTGGAGGCGGACCCAGTTATGGAGGGCGCCCATGTAGTTACCGAGGTGCAGTTTGCCGGTGGGGCGCATGCCGGAGAGGATGCGCTTACGGCTGGGAATGGGGTTCGACACGGAATCCTTCGTGATGGGAATGGCTTTGGTTATTGTAACGGGAAGGTCAGCGCTCGCGGGCGGCTTCGAGGCGGCGTTCGGCGATGAGTTCGTCAGCGAGGGAGACACCCTCGGGCACATATTTCCGGACGAGAGCTTGAACGCGTTGGATTCTCTCGGCGACGGTTTTGGGGTCCTCGGCGCGCCGGAGATCAGAAACGGATTGAGAGTCGGGATCGAATGGCATATACGTGTCATTATGACAAGCAATCGCGACCCGGAGTGCGAAAGGGTTCACGGAGAAAGGACCGGAATGGCTAATGTCAGGTCTGACGATTCGACGCCGGCGGATTCTCCGTTGGATCGGCTGTGGGGATTAATGCACGATGAGTTTGCCGAGTACGGCGGTGGCGAGGCTTTTTTGAAGTGGTTGAGGACAGAACCGGAGCCGGCTGGTGATCAGGGAGGGACCGATGGAACTCAGGTTCGCGATATCTCTTGAGGAATTCGTTGAGGCTTCCGCGCTATGGGCGAAGGGGGCGAAGCGAAAGAGACAGACCTCGTTGTTCGAGTCCTGGCGTGGCTTTGTCTATCTGGCGTTCTTACTCGTGGCCGGCCTGCTGATTTCGCAAACGAGAGGGAAGTACTTCATCTGGATAATGATCTCGCTGGCCGGGATCTGGGGAGTATCGATCATCTTTGCCCGGCTGATTTGCCCGCGAGCGTTTCGCAGTACCTATGAACAACAAAAACCCGGAATGAATGTTCGGATGGTAATCGGTGAGGCTGGGATAGAGTCTGAGTGCAGGGGGCGAGACATTCGACATTTTCGTCATTTATCTGAACCGGCTTCAATTCCTGATTATTCCGAAGCGAGCTATGACATCTGAGCAACAAATGGAATTTCGAGTGCTGGTCGCAGCGCATATCTCGGACAGCACCGGTGTTGGGACAATGCGCCAGGAGCCGGAACACCTGTGAAGACGGCGATCAGCGTATCGAAGGAAGACTACCTCAAGGCGATTCTGGAAGCCGAGAGCGAGGGGCGGACCGTGATCTCGGCGACTCTGGCGCACTGGCTGGAGGTGTCGCCGCCAGCGGTATCGATGGCGTTGCGGCGGCTGAAGCGGGACGGCTTCGTGGAGGTGCGGGCGGACGGCGTGGTGCGGCTGACGCCGAAGGGGCACGCGGCGGCGTACAAAACGGCGCTGCGGCATCATCTGATCGAGCGCATGCTGTCGGAGATGTTCGGCATGCCGTGGTACGAGGTGCACGACGAAGCGGAGCGGCTGGAGCATGCGGTTTCACCGGCGTTCGAGGCCCTGCTGATGAAGAAGCTGGGGGAGAAGGGAACCTGCCCGCACGGCAACGCGGTGCTGCCGGAGAGCGACACGAAGCGGAAGAAACACGGGGTGCGGCCGCTGGCCGAGGTTGCGGAGGGCACGGACTGCACGGTGACCAGCCTGTACGAGCGCGATCCGAAGCTGCTGCGGTTTCTGCATCAGACGGGCATCGAACCCGGCGGTGATGTGCGGGTGCTGCAGCGGAATTACGACCAGACGATGGCCATTGAGACGCCGGCGGGGCATTTCACCATTGGTCCGGCAGCTGCGGAGAAGGTGCGCGTGAAGCGGGGCGCGGGACGGGCGGCTGCCGCCAACGGCGGGCGGGGACGCTGATTCCACCAAGCGGATTACGACCCGCCGATTCCGATCATCGCGGCGAACCGAACATGTTTGCCCAGTGTCCGCAGAGGGACTGGCCGGTCGTTAGAATTCCTGAAGAAACTCAAACTATGTTCATGTCACTACGCGCGGCCGGGGCGGTTTGTGTTGCGTCGATCGCGCTGGCGGCGATTCCGGCGCTGGCGCTCGATCCGCACGCGGCTCTCACTCAATATGGGTACCAGTCGTGGCAAACGGACACAGGCCTGCCTCAGAACACGGTGCACGCCATTGTGCAGGGGCGCGATGGGTTCCTGTGGATTGCGACCGAAGGCGGGCTGGTGCGGTTTGACGGCGTTGAGTTCAAAACGATCACGCGTGCGAATATGCCAGGGATGCCCAGCGATCTGGTGGACGACCTGATGGAGGGCCGGACCGGGGCGCTCTGGATCAGTACGTCGGGCGGCCTGGCGCGCATGCGTGGTGGAAGAGTGGAGGCGTTCGGACCGGAGCATGGGGTTCCGGCCACGCAGGTGTGGCGGACGTTCGAGGACGCACAGGGTACGGTCTGGGCGCTGACGGCTGCGGGGCTCTTTCGCATCGAGGGCGAGCGCGCGGCGCGGGTTGAGGTCGACTCGGGGTTCACGGAAAACAGCCGCATGGTCGCGGGCCAGGACGGTTCCTTGTGGCTGGGAACGGCGGATGGATTGATGCGCGCTGGCGCGGATGGATTGTTTCGCGCCATGGGGGCGAATGGCGAGGTGGTTGCGCTCGCGACCGATTCGTCAAATCGAGCGTGGGCAGGGACACGTTTCGGTGTGGAAGAGTGTTGGGCGACGGACTGTCGGAGCTATGTGGTTCCGGGCGGCGGCGCGGTTGAAGCGGTAGCGACGGACGCTGCCGGTGGCATTTGGGTTGGTACGGATGCGGGTTTGTTCCGCGTACAGGAAGGCGAACTTCGGAAGGTGCTCGCTGTGCCTGGAGGCGTGGGCTTTCTGTATTGCGACAATCAGGGCATGATTTGGCTCGGGACTTCGCACGGACTGATGCGCGTTGGTTCGCCGGGAGGCGTTGAAACGCTGCGCGGCAGCGAGGTGTTTCTAAGCGCCGCGGAGGACAGGGAAGGGAATCTGTGGCTCGGGACAGAGGCGGGCGGCCTGGAAGTGCTGCGGGACCGAAAATTCTCTGCGCTGGACTCGGCTGAAGGGCTGACGGATGAGTATGTGCTGGCGCTGGCGCAGGCTTCGAATGGACATGTTTGGGTGGGTACGAAGGGTGGCGGACTCAACGTATTTCACGATGGAAAATTTCTCGCGCTTACTACGGCGCAGGGTTTGTCGAGCAATGTGGTGCTCGCGTTGGCCGCAGCCGCAAATGGCGATGTTTGGGCGGGAACGCCGGATGGGCTGGACCTGATCCACGATGGAGAGGTGGCGCGTGTGTTCACGACAGCGGACGGACTCGCCGACGATTTTGTGCGATCGCTGTATGTGGGCGCGCGCGGAGAGCTGTGGATCGGGACGCGGCGCGGATTGTCGCGGTACGAAGACGGAAAATTCACGACGTGGACGGCGATGGATGGATTGGGCAGCGACCTGATCGGGGCCATGATCGAAGATAAGGCAGGCTCGTTGTGGATTGGGACCCTGGGTGGTTTGAGCCGCTTTCGCGATGGGCACTTCTCGAATTTCACGACGAAGGACGGGCTTTCGAGCAATGTGGTCACCGCGCTTTATGGGGATCGCGACGGAACGCTGTGGATCGGCACGAATGATGGTGGGTTGAATCGGATGCGGTCGGGCAGGATCGTGAACGTGGCTTCGCGACAACTGCCGCCGCGGGTGATCGGGATTCTGGAAGATGCAAGCGGGTTTTTGTGGATTAGCTCGAATACCGGCGTGTATCGGGTGAGCCGCGATGGGCTGAATCGCATGGCAGACAGCGGGGCGGCTCCGAATGTATTGCGCTTTGGGGTGGCGGATGGGATGCGCATCAGCGAGTGCTCGAGCGGCGGCCATCCCGCGGCCCTGCGGCTGAAGGACGGGACGCTGTGGTTTGCAACGCTGAAGGGGATTGCGCGCGTCGATCCGGAACACATGCCGGTGAATCGTGTGCCGCCGGAAGTGGCCCTGGAGCGGGTGAGTGTGGACGATGTGCCGCAACAGTCGATCGCAGGATTGAAGGTCGAACCTGGGCACAGCCACTACGAGTTCGACTACGCGGGTTTGAGCTTTGTAGCCCCGCAGAAGGTGGAGTATCGATATCAACTGGAAGGATTCGATCGGGGATGGGTGGACGCGGGGACGCGGCGGGCGGCGTACTACACGAATTTGCCCCACGGGACGTTTACGTTTCGCGTGGTTGCGCGCAACAACGATGGAGTTTGGAGCGCAGCGGCAGCGACTGCGGAGCTGACGGTTGAGCCGCATTTCTACCAGACGGTTTGGTTTCAGTTGCTGGTCCTGCTGGCGATGGTGGGCCTCGCGTACACGGCCTGGAGGCGGCGACTGGCAGGTGTGGAACGGGAATTTCAGGCGGTGCTGGGCGAGAGGACACGCATTGCGCGAGAGATTCACGATACGCTTGCGCAGGGGTTCGTTGCGGTATCTGTGCAGCTGGAGCTGGTTGGGCAATTGATGCGGAGTTCCTCGGAGGCAGCCCGGGAGCAGCTGCAGCGCGCGCAGGCGCTGGTGCGGAGCAGCCTGGATGAGGCGCGGTCGTCGATCTGGGAGCTGCGCTCGCAGGCAGCGGACCGCGAGGATCTCGGGGTGAGGATTCTGAAGATGGCGGAGGAAGTGACGGCGCGAGCGGGAGCGCATGGAGATGCTGCGGCGGGAATGGGAGCGCGAATCCGTGTGCACCTGCAGGTGACGGGGACGAATCATCCGCTCGATCCAGGCGTGGAGCGGGAGTTGACGCGGATTGCTCGGGAGGCGGTGGTGAATGCGGTGCGCCATGGCGATCCGGGGAATATTGCGCTGCGGCTGGAATTCGAGGGGAGTATGTTCGGGATGGAGATTCGGGATGACGGCCGCGGATTTCGAGGGGCTCCGGCGGATGGAGCGAGCGGGCATTATGGACTGACGGGAATGAGGGAGCGGGCGCAGAGCATTGGCGCGACGCTGACAGTGGAGAGCGGGGTGGGCGAAGGAACCACAGTGCGCCTGGCACTTCCTCTGGCGCGGGAGATGGAGACCAAAAAGTAACTATGGCTGATACGATTAACATTTTGATTGTGGAGGATCATCACATCGTGCGCCAGGGGCTGTCGGCCTTGCTGAAGACCGTGCCCGGATTCGCAGTCGTGGCGGAGGCAGCGGACGGGGAACAGGCCGTGGATCTCTTCAGAAAACACAAGCCCGATGTAACGCTGATGGATCTGCGTTTGCCGAAGATGAATGGAGTGGAGGCCATCGAGAAAATTCGCGTTGAATTCCCGGCGGCGCGGATCATCGTGCTGACTACGTTCGATGGGGATGAGGACATTTATCGCGCTATGCAGGCCGGTGCGAAGGGATATCTGCTGAAGGGCATGGACCTGGCGGAGCTGACCGACGCGGTGAAAGTGGTGCACGCGGGCAAGTCGCGGATTCCGTCGCGTGTTGCGGAGAAGCTGGCAGAGCGGATGAGCGGGGCGACGCTGACGGCGCGCGAACTGGAAGTGCTGCATCTGATTGTGGCCGGCAAGAGCAATAAGGACATTGGGAATGCGCTGTTTATTTCCGAGGCGACGGTGAAGACGCACGTCAATAGTTTGCTGAGCAAGATGGGCGTCGAGGATCGAACGCAGGCGGCCACCACGGCCCTGCAGCGTGGTTTGGTGCATCTGGATTGAAGGACAGGGATTAGGGATTGGGGTTTAGGGAGGACGCGCTTGATCAGGACAAGGTGGCAATGGTCGATCGCTGTGGTATGTGCGACGGCGGCGCTGGCGTGCAACGGGCATGCGCAGGAGAAGCGCACGGCAGACTGGCATCAGGCCAGCGATGCCGAATTGCGTTCGGTGATTCCGGCGCGGGCGCCGGTGGTGAAGGAGAGGATTGAGACCGAGATGCGCACTGCCTCGGGCATCGCGAATCGGCGTGGGAAATTTGTCGCGGGCGTGGTGCTGATCACGGCTGGGTATTCGGCGGAGGGAAAGTATTCGCATTTTTTTCTCACCCAGGTGCCGCTCAGGCTGGGCGCCGATGTGAAGCTGGAGCCGGGTGAGTATGTACTGGGCTCCGAACATACCGACAATGGGCTGCTCGTTCACTTTTTCGACGCCGCCACGGGAAAGGCCGAGGGCAGCGTTCTGGCTACGATGATGGCAGGCGTGACGCGGGTAGAATCGTTTCGTATCTGGCCGCCATCGGATCGCTCCGCGATTCAGATCGGGCGTTTCGGCTTCAGCTATCGGATCGGGAGCTAACAGGCATGGCGCAAACCTTGTCGCAAAAAGAACAGAAGGTGCTGGAGGCGCTGAGCGAGAACTGGCAGGCGGAGATGCGTGGCTACCACACGTACAACACCCTGGCTGATCGCGACGACGATGCGATCCGCAAGAAGACCTTGCGGCATATAGCCGAGGCAGAGGCGCAGCATGCGGCGCTGTGGGCGAAAAGGATTCACGAACTGGGCGCGGAATTGCCGAAATACGACGGCAAGGCCAGCGGCGATGCGGATACGCTGGTGAACCGGCTGGGCGGTCCGCAGATGGCCCTGCGCCGGCTGGAGATCGATGAGAGCCGCGACATTGCGCGGTATGGGCAGCAGCTGAAGGAGCTGGGAGACGAGCCGAGTGTCGCGATTCTGAATCAGGTGATCGCGGACGAGCAGGAACATTATCGCGAGTTGAGCGAACTGATCCGGCATCGCTATCCGAAGATGGCGACCAGCTCGGACGCGGCGCGCAAAGAACTGGACGAGCTGCTGACGCGGCGGAATCAGTCGGGAAAGCAAACCGCTGGATGGATTGGCGACGCGATTTATGGTGTGAACGACGGGTTGGGCGCGATTTTCGGCATTGTGTCGGGAGTTTCAGGCGCAACGCTTGGCAACAGTCACTGGGTGCTGCTCTCGGGAATCGCCGGGATGGTTGCGAGCGCGCTCTCGATGGGATCCGGCGCGTATCTGGCCGCGAAGAGCGAGCGCGAGATTTATGAGGCGGAGCTGTCGCGGGAGCGCGAAGCCATCGAGATGAATGGGCCTGAGGCGCGCGAGATGCTCTCGCTGTACTACCAGGTGAAGGGGATTCCGCGCGACGATGCCGACCACGTGGTGGAACATCTGGCGGAGGCGCCGGAGAAATTTACGCGTGCGCTGGCGGCGGAGCGGCTGAATATGACGGAAGAAGGGCTGAGTCAACCGCTGGTCTCGGCGTGGTCAGGGGCGCTTTCGACCGCGGTAGGCGCATTCATTCCTATCGTGCCATTCTTCTTTCTCAGCGGGTATCCGGCGGTGATCCTGTCGGCCATTGTTTCGCTGATCGCGCATTTTGCGGTGGGAGCGGCGAAGTCGCTGATCACGGTTCGCTCCTGGTGGGCCAGTGGACTGGAGATGACGCTGGTGGGCGCAGTGGAAGGCGCGGCAACGTATGTAATTGGGATTGGGTTAGGGCGCCTGGGAGCCTAAAGGCGTTCGCCCGGCAACGGTGATCTGGCGAAAGCCATAATTGTGCCTATCACGGTTGCATATGGGCGTAATAGTCCTGCAGCGTGAAGAAGGCTTTCTTCTTTTCTCCTTTTTCAGAGACGAGGCCTTTGCGGTTGTAGTCGTCCTGGATGCCGGGAAGCTGGCGCATGGGGCTGCGAAAATCCATCAGGACCCAGGGCGACATGCCGCGCAGGAAGGGAATCTTGCTGAGCATCTGAAACTGTTGCCGGAACACACTGTCCTGGTATTCTTCGGTGAACATTTCCGTGTCGGGACCGTGCAGGCCGGCCTTTGCGCCTGCCCCAAATTCGCTCATGATAACCGGCTTGCCGAGCGGATTCTGCCAGGTGTGATCCGGGATGTCGGCGGCCTTGCCCTGGTACCAGCCTAAATATTCGTTGTAGCCCAGGACGTCGAGGTCCTGTCCGAGCGGATCGTCGAGGGTGGCCGTGTTTCCGTTGAAGTGTGTAACGAAGGCCGAAGTGATGAGCCGCGTTGGATCTTCGCTGCGCGCTTCCACGACGAGCTTGTGGATGAAGGCGTTGCGCTCGGGGCTGTTCGGCGTTTCGTTGGACATGGACCAAAGGATCACCGAAGCCTTGTTGCGGTCGCGGCGAATGTTTTCCCAAAGCTGATGTTTGGCGACGTCCAGGGTATGAGGATCGGTCCAGTCGATCCCCCAGTAGACGGGAATTTCGGACCAGACCATGATGCCGAGCTTGTCGGCGATGCGGATTTCGTTTTCGGTGTGGGGATAGTGGGCCATGCGGACGAAGTTGCAGTGCAACTCGTGCGCCCAGCCTATAAGGGTTTCCGCGTCCTTGTCGGACCAGGAGCGTCCGGAACGGAAGGGCGCTTCGTCGTGAAAGCTGACGCCGCGCAGGAAGACGGGCCTGCCATTGAGGAGGATCTGGTCGCCCTGGACCTCGATGGTGCGGAAGCCGACTTCGTCGGCGAGCTGATCGGGCCCGGCTGAGATTTCGATTTTGTAAAGGCGAGGATGCTCGGGCGACCAGAGCTCGAGGCTGGGGGTGTCGAAGGAGAAGTCGGCCCGGTTATTTGTATCTATGACTGCGTCTTTTTCGATATGAAGATCAGGAATGCGGAGGGTGACGCGGGTTCCTGCAGCGGCGCCAATCAGGTGTACGTAACCTTCGAGCGTGTTGGCGGCGCCGCGTTTGAGCTGGAGCGAATAATCGTCGATGTAGGTTTCCGGAACTTCGACCAGAGAGACGGAGCGCGTTATGCCGCCGTAATTCCACCAGTCGAATTTGACGGTAGGCACGCGGTCAACAACGCGCTGGTTATCGACGGCGGCAACAATAAAGTTGTCGCCGTCTTTGACGACACCCGTAATCTCGCAGTCAAAGGGGGTGAACCCGCCCTCATGGTCGCAGACGGGCTGGTCGTTCACGAAGATGTGCGCTGCATAGTTCACAGAGCCGAAGTGCAGGAAGAGATGCGTGTGCGGTTTGGGGTGCGCGGTGAAGTCGCGCTGATACCAGAGCAGGCCCTCGTAGTAGAAGAGCGAATCTTTCTGCGAGTTCCAGTCGCCGGGAACATCGAGAGTGGGCGACCTGGAGAAGTCGTACTGGACGAGCGGACCGCCGGCGACGTAGTGCGCGTTCTTCGCGTAGCCGTTGAGGCTGGGGCGGTCGGGATTCGACCCCCATCCGTCGCGAACGGGATCGGGGATGTAGTGCCAGGGGCCGTCGAGGCTGGTTTGGGCACGATGGTCGACATCGACGAGCACAGTGGTCTGCTGCGGATGAGCGGCGAGAGCGAGGAACGGGAGAGCAGCGGTCAGGAGGCGAAGGGCAGGGCGGCGGCACATGCGGAACATCTTAATGCGAAGAGAGAGGGATTGGCGAAGGGCTGTTCCAGGGATGGTTGCGCGGAGGAACTTGCCGATCGCGGTCAGGACCTGGTGCCATCTCCGAGGCGGAAGCGATTGGCGCGATCGAACTCGTCGCGCAGCTCAGGGGTTTTGAGATTTTCGCGGATGTGGGTGAGGCGCTGCTCCAGGGCGAGGAGAGAGCGTGCGATGGCTTCGGAGTTGGTGTGGGCGATGTCGCGCCACATAGAGAAGGGGCTGGCGCCAAGGCGCGTCATCTCGCGGAGGGCGCGACCGCCGATGGGGAGCAGGTCGGCGTTGGCGGCAAATTCATCCTCGAGCAGGGCGCACATGGCTGTGGAGACGAATTGGGGGAGATGGCTGATCCAGGCACAGAGGACGTCGTGGCGGGCTGGGTCGAGGTCGATGATGCGTGCGCCGAAGCGCGTGACCCAGGCGCGCCATTCGCTGGCGATGGGGTGAGCGGGATTTGAAACAGCAGTTCCCGCCACTGCGGCCGCTGGTTGGGATGAAAAATCGGTGAAAAGCCATACAGCGCCGGCGAACAGATTCGCGTCGGCATTGTCGGCGCCGCTGACTTCTTTGCCGGCCATGGGGTGTCCGGGAAGGAAGCCGGGCTGGCGCGATCCGCTCGCATCTGTCCCGTTGTATTTGTCACGGGCATGGGCACAAATCGCTTCTTTAACGCTGCCGACGTCGGTGACAAGCTGGTGATCGCGCAGGATCGGGACCAGGCGATCGAGCCATTCGAGGATGGTGAAGACAGGGCCGCCGAGGATGATAAGGTCCGCTTCTGCGGCTGCCGTGAGTGGGTCTTCGGCAATCACGGTGATGGCTTCACGGCGGAGAGCGGCGTGGATCTGTTCCGGGCTGGGGTCCCAGCCTGCGATGGAGCCGGAGAAGCCGTGGGCGCGGAGCGCGAGGCCGACGGATGCGCCGATGAGGCCGGTGCCGAGAATCGTGATGCGCTCGATGGCCATGATTGCCTAGATCGTTCGCCTCACGGCGGGTGCGATGATGCGAAGTGTATCCATGAGTGTTACAAATTGCTCGGGAAAGAGCGACTGCGCGCCGTCGGAGAGCGCGCGGTCGGGGTTGGGGTGGACTTCGATCAGCAGGCCGTCTCCGCCGGCAGCTACGGTAGCGCGCGCCATGGCGGGAACTTTGTCGCGGCGTCCGGTCCCGTGCGAGGGATCGCCGACGATTGGCAGATGCGAGAGCTTTTTCACGACGGGGATAGCGGATATGTCCATCGTGTTGCGGGTGTAGGTTTCGAAGGTGCGGATGCCGCGCTCGCAGAGGATGACGTCGTAATTGCCGCCGGCGAGGATGTACTCGGCGGAGAGCAGCAGTTCTTCGATGGTGGCGGCCATGCCGCGCTTGAGCATGACGGGCCGGCGGACCTCGCCCAGCTCGCGCAGCAGGTTGAAGTTCTGCATGTTGCGCGCGCCCACCTGGAAGAAGTCGACGTACGGCATCATCAGCTCGATCTGAGAGATCTCCATGACCTCGCTGATGACGAGCAGGCCGGTGGCGTCGCCTGCCTCGCGCAGCAGTTTGAGGCCGTCGAGGCCGAGGCCCTGGAAGGAGTAGGGCGAGCTGCGGGGTTTGAAGGCGCCGCCGCGCAGGAACTTCGCCCCCGCATCTTTGACGAGTTTTGCGCAGGCAAAGATCTGCTCGCGGCTTTCGACGGAGCAGGGGCCGGCCATGACGACGACTTCTTCGCCGCCTACGCTGACGCCGTTGGGGAACCGGACGACGGTGCCTTCCGGGCGAAAGCTGCGTCCCGCGAGCTTATAGGGCGAGGAGATGCGGATGACTTCCGCGACGCCGGCGCAAGACTTCAAATTCCTTGTGGTCGAAGACGCCCGGCGTGCCAACGCCGGCGAGGATGGTCTGCACCGTCCCAGTGGTGCGGTGGACGTTGAAGCCGATTTCCATCATGCGCTCGACGACGGACTGAATCTCTTCTTCGGTCGCGCGATCCTGCATTGCAACGATCATTTTTCTTTTCCTGTCGGGTTCTGTGGCGCGGCGGTTGCTGGTGTGCCGGGACGGGAGGCGAGCTCGTTTCGCTGCAGCGCGCGCATCACGTCGACGATGCGTTCGTAGATGTGCGACGAGTTCGATGTCGGGCAGCGGGCCTGGATTGTGCGTGCGCACATTCTCAAAAATCACATGCTCGCGGTTGGGTTCGTACACGGGCAGGTCGGTGGCGCGCTTGAGCCGGCCGATCTCCTGGGCGGCGGCGGCGCGTTCGCTGATCAGCAATACGATGCGCTGGTCCAGTTCGTCGATTTTTCTTCGCAGGGTTTCGAGGTCCATGGTCTTCCTTGTCCCCCGGCCGCGAAAACGCCGGGGCATGGAGAATCCGCAGCTACAACGGTATACGAACGGGGAATTTTTCAGCGGGCAGGCACGGCGGGCTCCGGCATGGCGCCGCGCAGGCCCTGGATAAATCGAGCGACCGCCGCGGGCGCGGCTTGGGCGCCGGCTTGCTCGATGGTGGCGACGAGCGCGCTGCCGACAACTGCCGCGTCTGCAAATTCACCAACGGCGGCGAAGTGCTCCGGAGTCGAGATGCCGAAGCCCACGGCGACGGGGAGTTTAGTGAAACGGCGGAGACGATTGACGAGCTGTTCGGCGTCCGATTCGAGCGAAGCGCGCGCGCCGGTGATGCCGGTGCGAGAGATGGCGTAGACGAAGCCTTCACAGACAGCGGCGATGCGCTGAAGACGTTCGTCGGGGCTGGTAGGGGCGGCCAGAAAGATGGGCGCGAGATGGTGGCGGCGAAGAGCTTCGAGGTATTCGCCGGCTTCTTCGACGATCATGTCCGTGACCAGGACGCCATCGACGCCGGCTTGCGCGGCGGCTAAGCAGAAGTTTTCGAGGCCGAAACGGAGAATTGGATTGAAGTACGAGAAGATGACGAGGCCTGCGTTGGGCCGCTCGATGCGCAGACCCGCGGCAAGGGCGAGGACATCGTGAAGGCGTGTACCGTTACGAACCGCGCGCTCGCTGGCGCGCTGGATGACGGGACCGTCGGCGAGCGGGTCACTAAAGGGCACGCCCAGCTCGAGAACGTCGGCGCCCGCATCGATGGCGGAGAGCGCGATGTTGTGCGTCGTCGCGAGATCGGGATCGCCGACCGTCAGATAAGCAACGAAGCCGGGCTTGCTGGCGAACTGGATGGGCATCGGGGTTCACTCTCCGGAGAGCTTCAGCTCGCGAACGAGGATACCCATATCCTTGTCGCCCCGGCCGGAGACGTTGACGATCACGATGTCATGCGGGCTGAGTTTCGGCGCGAGGCGAATGCATTCGGCGATGGCGTGGGCGCTTTCGAGCGCGGGAATGATGCCCTCGGTGCGCGCGAGGCGCAGAGTTGCATCGAGAGCTTCGGCATCGGTGGCAGAGGTGTATTCGGCGCGTCCGGAGTCGTGGAGTGCCGCGTGCTCCGGGCCGATGGAGGCGTAGTCGAGTCCGGCCGAAACGGAGTGGGTGAGAGCGATTTGGCCATTGTCATCCTGCAGAACGTAAGAGTATGTGCCTTGCAGGACGCCGGGAGAGCCTCCCGAAAAACGTGCCGCGTGTTCGCCGAGGAGCGAACCCCGGCCACCGGCTTCGACGCCGATAAGGCGGACTTCCTTGTCGGGGATGAACTCGTAAAATGCGCCGATCGCGTTGGAGCCGCCGCCGACACAGGCGATGATGGCGGTGGGCAGGCGGTTTTCTTTCTCGAGAATCTGCGCGCGCGCTTCGCGGCCGATGACGCGATGGAAATCGCGGACCATGGTGGGGTAAGGATGCGCGCCAAGAACGCTGCCGAGGAGGTAGTAGGTGGTGCGGACGTTAGTGACCCAGTCGCGCATGGCCTCATTAATGGCGTCTTTGAGCGTGCGTGAGCCGGAGGAGACGCCGCAGACCTCTGCGCCGAGCATGCGCATGCGATAGACGTTGAGTTCCTGGCGGCGCATGTCTTCTTCGCCCATGTAGACTACGCAGTCGAGCCCGAACAGTGCGCAGACGGTAGCTGTGGCGACGCCGTGTTGGCCCGCGCCGGTTTCGGCGATGATGCGCTTTTTGCCCATGCGCACGGCGAGCAGCGCCTGCCCGAGACAGTTGTTGATCTTGTGCGCGCCAGTGTGGAGCAGGTCTTCGCGCTTGAGATAAATCTTCGCGCCGCCGAGGGCTTCTCCGAGGCGTGAGGCGAAATAAAGCGGCGTGGGACGACCGGCGTAGTCGCGCAGTAAAGAGTCGAGCTTCAGATGGAAATCCGGATCGGCCTGGGCTTCGGCGTACGCTTGGTCGAGTTCGTCGAGCGCGGCTACCAGGGTTTCGGGGACGTAGCGTCCACCGTAGGCGCCGAAGCGCCCGGCAACGCTATGGGTTACAGCAGAGGCCATGAATTCACCTTACACCGGACCCACTTGAGCGGGGTACATCGTGGGCGGCTGGATTTCCTGGAATGCGCTGCGGGCTGCGCGAACGAAGTTCGAGACGATCTCGGGGTGCTTTCTTCCAGGGCGAATTTCGACGCCACTGGAGACGTTGACTCCCCAGGGACGAAGCGTCAGGATGGCTTCGCGCACATTGCCTGGATGAAGGCCGCCAGCGAGGATGATCCGAGGGTGACCGGCTTCCGCGGCAAGAACATCGGCGGCGCAGGACCAATCGAGGGTCTTGCCGGTGCCGCCGGAAGCGGTTGCGGTTCTGGTATCGAGCAGGATGGCATCGATGTCCGTATGGCGAGCGACGGCGCGGAGTTCGTTGCGGAGCCGGTCTTCGGCGCGGGCAGGGTCGCTGTTGATATCCCAGTGCAGGGTCTGAATCAGAAAGAAGGCTGAGCCGAAGTGCCTGCGCAGTTTTCCCGCAAGCGAAAAATCGAGCTCACCGTGCAGCTGGGCTCCGTGCAGCCCTGCGGATTGCAGAACCGACACAATCTCGTCGAAGTCCTGAGTGCTGAAGATCCCGATCTTGGTGAGGTCGGCAGGCATCTCGGGCATGATGGCCGCGATGTGTCCGGCTGTGACGCGGCGGGGGCTGGTGGCGAAGACGAAGCCAATGGCATCGGCGCCGGCATCGGCGGCCAGCAGCGCGTCTTCGAGGGTCGTGTTGCCGCAGATTTTGATCCACATGGCGGTCAGGCGTGCTCGGCGATGGTTTCTGGGGTTGGGTTGCGCACGCCCTGCAGCAGTGCTTCGAGCGCTGCGCCGGGATGGGGTTGGCGCATGAGCGATTCGCCGATAAGACAGGCGTGAAAACCGGCTTCACGCAGGCGGCGCAGGTCGGCGGCGGTGTGGATGCCGCTTTCAGCGACGTGAACAGCATTGGGTGGTAGCTGGCTGGCGAGGCGCAGTGAGGTCTCGAGGTTCACTTCGAAGGTGTGCAGGTCGCGGTTGTTGACGCCGTAGGCGTCGCAGCCGATGTCGCGGACCATTGCGAGTTCTTCGGCGGTGTGGACCTCGCAGAGGACATCGAGCGAGTAGCGATGGGCCATGATGGTGAAGTGCTGCAGTTCGCCGTAACTGAGCGCGGCCGCTATGAGAAGGATGGCGTCAGCGCGGTAAGCGCGGGCTTCGACGATCTGGTACTCGTCGACGATGAAGTCCTTGCGGAGGCAGGGGATCGTGGTTGACGCCGAGGCGATCTCGAGATTGCGGAGGCTTCCCTGGAAAAAGGGCTCGTCAGTAAGGACGGAGAGCGCGGCTGCGCCGGCTTGTTCGAAGCTGGTGGCAAGCGATTGCGGGTCAAAATCTGCCCGGATGAGGCCCTTTGAGGGTGAGGCTTTCTTTAGCTCGGCAATGACGGCTGGGCCGTGCACGGAGGCTTCACGGAGAGCGCGGGCGAATCCGCGGGGCGTGTGCTCAGCAGCGCGCTTCTCCAGTCGAGCGACGGAAACCTCTCCGCGGCGCTGAGCCACATCGGCACGGGTCCGGACGAGAATGCGGTCGAGATGCAGCGAATTGGCCCTCTTGTCCAAGTATAGAGGGAGCTGAAGTGGGCGAAGTCGTCGCGGCGGCAATCTGGTTCGGTAGCGCTCTGACATCTGTCATATGCAATTGCTGACAAAGCGCACTGCCGGGGAAGGAGTGACTGTCCGATGCTGGATCTTTCAGGAGGCGTTATGGAAAACCCGATACCCAACACAACCCCCGGAAATCAGGCGCAGGCGGCGATCGAAAGAGAATGCGATTCGGATTCACATCTGCTTTTCGCGCTCGGCGTAGTCCTCCTGGTTTGCGGCGGCGCTATCACGGGTCATCATGAGGTGACGATGGTCGGGCTGGGGCTGATTATCTTCAGCAGCCTGTTCAATTGAGCTCTGGCGGAATCGTAATCGCCTCAGGCCGCGGCCAGGCGCGCGACCTTCTTCCGCTTTGCTTTAGAGGCCTGCCACAGGTCGAATTGCGTCTGGAGATTCAGCCACAGCTCTGGTGAAGTACCGAGGGCTTCCGACAGCCTGAGAGCCATCTCCGCCGATATCCCCGATGTTCCGTTGAGAAGGCGCGAGAGGGTCACGCGGGAGACGCCGAGGTGGGCAGCGAGGCGAGTCACCGGCATCGATCCCATGTGCTCACGAAGAATCTCGCCAGGGTGGGCTGGATTGTACATGCGCATAGTTGGCTCCTCTTAAGACAGAACCCCCAATTGCTTTGCGGTTTTCTCAAGAATAACCAACGCCTGATCCAACTGCTCGCGCGTATGCTCGCTGGTCATGATGGTGCGGATGCGCGCTTTACCTTCGGGCACCGTGGGAAAGGCGATGCCTGTTGCCAGCACACCCGCTTCGAAGAGGGCGCGCGAGAAGTCCATGGTCTGACGGCCATCGCCGATGATGATGGGGGTGATTGGCGTCTCGCTGGCAGGGGTGTTGACGCCGCCGATGTTGAAGCCGAGACGGCCGAGCTCAGATTTGAAGTAGCGGGTGTTTTCCCAGAGGCGTTCGATGCGCTCAGGCTCGGACTCGAGCAGATCGAAGGCTGCGATGCAGGTGGCTGTGACGGACGGCGGGTGCGAGGTTGAGAAGAGGAACGGGCGAGCACGATGGTAGAGGAAGTCTATAAGATCGCGCGAGCCGCAGACATAGCCGCCGATGGCGCCAATGGCTTTCGAAAGCGTGCCAACCTGGATGTCGACGCGGCCGTGGCAGTGGAAGTGGTCGACCGAGCCCCGGCCGTTTCGGCCCAGAACGCCTGAGGCGTGAGCGTCATCGACCATCATGATGGCGCCGTATTTTTCGGCCAGGTCGGCGAGTTTGTCGACGGGACCGATGTCGCCATCCATCGAGAAAACACCGTCGGTGATGAGGAGCTTGCGGCCCGGCTCGTTCTGAATTTCACGCAGCAGTTCTTCGGCGTGGGAGACATCTTTGTGGTGGAAGACTTTAATCTTCGCGCGCGAGAGGCGAGCTCCGTCGATGATGGAGGCGTGGTTGAGTTCGTCGGAGACGATGAAGTCCTCCTTGCCGAGGAGGGCGGAGACGGTGCCGGCGTTGGCGGTGAATCCGCTTTGAAATACGACGCAGGTCTCGACGTTCTTGAAGCGGGCGATTTTTTCTTCGAGCTCCATGTGGATCTTCATGGTGCCGGCGATGGTGCGGACCGCGCCCGAGCCAACCCCGTAATCGCGGATGGCCTGGATGGCGGCTTCGCGCAGCCTGGGGTGATTGCAGAGGCCGAGGTAATTGTTGGAGGCGAGATTGATGACGCGGCGGCCGTCATAGGTGCAGACCGGGGCCTGGGCATCGTCAAGCACGCGGAGGCGGAAGTGCGTGCCTTTCTGCTTCAGCTCGTCGAGCTGGGCGGTAAGGTACTGGAGCTGGGGGCGCGCAGAGAGCGAAGTGGCCATGGGGTGCCTCGATGAATCTGGTTGGGCGCAACTAAAGATCGTAACCGATGTTTGCGCCGGGCAGGCGCCTGCTTCCGTGCGGGGGCCGATGTGGGTCAGATACAATGAGTCTTCCAGCGCAGGTCAGCGATGTGCTCCCGGAAAGCTCGGGGGAGCGGAGGCTGATTCGGCGCGGATGTTCGACCTGAAGAGAGTTCCTCACGAATGATTTCGCGGTTTCGGAAGCACATCGCCCCTCAGTTAGGTTTCACTGTCGGATTTCTCTGTCTGTTTGTCCTGGCCGGAGCCGCGCAGGCGCGGGTTGCCACCCGCATTCAGGTTGCGTCGCAAAAAGATGGCAATGTTCTGACGCTGACGGCGAAGGTGGCCGATGTCGAGGGCAGAGCTGTCTCGGAAGGCTCGGTGAGCTTTGAGACGCCGAAGGGTTCGCTAGGCTCAGTTTTCGTGCGCGACGGCCTGGCAACGCTCAACCTGACCAATCCGCCGGAATGGGCGAAGGCGGTCACGGCCGTCTACCATGGCGACCTGGCGTTTGCGGGGGCGACGGCGAGCACGGATGTCTCGGCGGACGGCTCCTCCAGCACGCTGCCGGGATTCACGGTGACGGCGAGCCCATCGTCGCTGACGCTGACACCGGGGCAGTTCGCCACGGTGAACCTGACGGTGACTTCGCAGAACGGCTTTTCCGATGCGGTCAACCTGTCGTGTTCCGGGCTGCCGGGCGCTTCCACCTGCACGTTTAACCCTGTGGTGATCGCGCCGCCCGCCAATGGGTCAAGCATCAGCGCTCTGCAGATCGCGACCACGGCGACGTCGGGGATAAGCGCGGACGAGGCAGCCAGGCTGGGGCGTTCGAATACCGTCTACGCAATTTTGATTCCCGGCTTGCTCGCTTTGGCTGGGGTTGGAGCCATCCGACGAAAGAATTTTGGTGCGTTGCGGATGGTGGGCCTGGTGATGCTGCTGGCGGCGGGAACGCTGGGCCTGACTGCCTGCAATGCTCGATATCGGTATCTGAACTACCAGCCCTCGCCGAACTATGGCACCGCAGCGGGAAGCTACACGGTGGTGATCTCCGCCTATTCGACCAACGGCACGGCGATCACATACGCGACCTCCTCTGACGCCAGTTGTGCGGGCGCGGTGTGCCTGGCGCTGACCGTCCAGTAAGAGCTCAGCCTGCTTTGAGCGTGTCGAGGGGGTTGACTCTCGTAGCTCGGCGAGCGGGTACATAGCTGGCTACCCACGCGATCAATAGAAAAACCAGAGGCGCGAGGGCGAAGGTGCGGAGGTCGTGCGCGCTGGTTTTGTAGAGAACGCTCGACATGAGCTGCGTGAGCAGGAGTCCGGCCCCGAGGCCGAGGGCGATTCCTGAGACGGCGAGGACGAGTCCCTGGCGGACGATGAGCCAGAGGATGTCGAAGCGATCCGCGCCGAGGGCGAGGCGGATGGCCATTTCCTGACGGCGCTGCACGACGGTCCAGGCAAGCGTGGCGGCGAGGCCGATGGCTGCCAGGGCGAGCGCGGTAATCGAGAAGACGGCGAGCAGCAGCATGGTGAAGCGCGGTTGCGCGCGCCCGCTGTCCATGAGGTCGTCGACGGTCTGGATCGCCGTGACCGGCTGTTCGGGATCGATGGCGGAGATTTGCGCACGGACGGCGGACGCCATCTGGAGCGGAGGGACAGCAGTGCGGACGAGCAGGTTCATGCTCGACCACGGAAGCTGGCGAAAGGGCAGATAGAGTTGCGGTTGGGTGTCGGCCGCAAGACCGTGATTGCGGATGTCGGCTGCGACCCCGATAACTTGTGAAGGCTGCGGGCCACGGCCGACGATGAACGTCTTGCCGATGGGATTTTGACCGGGCCAGAAGCGGCGGGCGCAGGCTTGGTTCACGATGACGACCTTGGGAGCCTGAGCATCGTCGGCGTCGGTGAAGAGGCGGCCGGCGAGCAGAGGAACGCGCATCGTCTCGAACCACTGAGGGCTGATGCCCTCAATGTCGATGAAAGGGCGCTGCGCGAGCGGGACGGCGGGCTGGCCTTCGGGCAGAACCGGCGTGACGCGAATGAAGCTGAGCGGTCGAGCTGCGGATATAGCGGCGTTGCGCACTCCAGGAAGCGCGGAGATGCGGCGGAGGGCTTCGTCGAAGAAGGCAATCTGCTGGTCCTGCTTCGCGTACTTTTCTGTGGGCAGCGAGATTTCCATGGTGAGGACGTTGCTGGCATCGAATCCGGGATCGACGTGGAGGAGGCGGTCAAAGCTGCGGACGAGCAGGCCGGCGCAGATGAGGAGCAGGAGCGAGAGCGCGACTTGTCCGATCACGAGCAAGCTGCTGAGACGGCCTCGGGTGCGGCTGCCGGAGACGCCGCGGCCTTCGTCGCGCAGGGTGGAGTTGAGGTCGGCGCGGGCGAGTTGCAGGGCGGGGAAGAGGCCGGTAAGGACGCCGGTGAGGATGGAGATGACGACGGCGAAGAGGATGACGCGGGCGTCGATGGTGACGGGGATTCCGTCGGGGAGTTGGGCTGACCCCCAGGCCGTAAGGGCGCGATCGGCCGCGAAACCAAAGCCGATGCCAAGGGCTCCGGCGGCGAGAGAGAGGATCATGCTTTCGGTAAGAAGTTGGCGGATGACGGCGGAGCGGCTGGCCCCAACGGCGGCGCGGATGGCGAGTTCACGGCGGCGAGCGAGGGCGCGGGAGAGCAGCAGGCTGGCGACGTTGGCGCAGCCGATGAGGAGGAGGACGGCGACGGCGGCGGAAAGGATCCAGAGCTTCGAGCGCAGGTCGCCAACGACGAGGTCACGGAGAGGTGTTGCGACCAGCGTCATAGAGGGAATAGCGTCGGGCGCGGAAGGATTGTCGCGGCGGTACTGCTGGTCGAGGACGCCGAGTTCTGAATTGGCTTCGGCGATTGTGGCCCCCGGCGCAAGGCGGGCTGCGAAGCCAAGATATCCGACGCCCATCCGAATGCGCTGCGGGGGCATGAGCGTGAGTTCAAAGTAGCGCGGCGTGAAGATGTCGGCCTTGCCGATGAAGGGGAATTCCACACCGGCGGGCAGGATGCCGATGACGGTATGCGCGACGCCGTCGAGGGTGATGGCTGTGCCGAGGATGTTGGGGTTGCCGCCGAAGCGCGCCCGCCAGAAAGTGTTGCTGAGAACGACCACGGGATGGCCTTCGGGACGGCCTTCATCGGACGTGAAGGTGCGGCCGAGCGTGGGGCGCACGCCGAGCATCGAGAAAAAATTTGGGGTGACGCGGGCCACGGGAAGCTGAACGGGTTCGCCGGCGCCGGTGAGGTTGAAGTTGTCGTTGGCCCATGCTGAGGTTTCGAAGGTGCGGGCATGATCGCGGAGGAGCTCGTAGCGAAGGAGGGTGAGAGGTCGCTGGTCGTTGTTGAAGGCGATGCTGACGAGTTGCTGCGGCCGGTGGTAAGGGAAGGGGCGCAGCAGGAGCGCGCTGGTGACGGAGAAGATGGCGGTGTTGGCTCCGATGGCGAGTGCGAGGGTAAGGATGGCAACGAGGGTGAAGCCGGGATTGCGGTGGAGCATGCGCAGGCCGAAGCGGAGGTCGCGGAGCAGGGTGGGCATGGGGTCAGGTTACAGGTTGCAGGTGACAGGTTGTTAGAGGGCCAAACAAGAAACGAGATGGCTGCTAAGCGACCTTTAACCCGAAACCTGTAACCCGAGACCTGTGACCCGAAAGCTGGTTAGCGCTGGCTGGCTTCGCCGGCAACGACCCTACGGGTGAAGTCCTGGGAACCTTTGCGGTGGATGCTGAGCGACTGCCAGTGGTCGCGAGCAAAATGTTTTGCGAGCAGGACAATCTGACCGATGTGGAGGGGGTAGTGGGCGAGCTGGCGGTTGATGGCCTGCAAGACCGAGTGGGCCTCTCCGCGAATGGTGACGGTGCGGATGAGATCGGCGTCGTTGAGCGGCTCAAGAGCGGCGAATAGGCATGCCCAGCCTGCTTCCCAGTTGGCAAGGAGCGCGGAACGGGTGGCGGGCGGGTCTTCAAATTCGCTGTCGCGATTGCGGGTGAGTTTTTCGCCATCGGTGGTGAGGAAGTCGGTCCAGCGGGAGAGCATGTTGCCGGAGATGTGCTTGACGATGATGGCGATCGAGTTGGACTCGGCATCGAGGGTCAGGAAAAGCTGATCGTCGGTGAGCTGGGCGATGGCGCGCTCGGCAAGTTTCTTGTAATAGGCGAAGAGGGCCAGGGAATCTTCGAGGTAAGAGGTAGTGAAATGCAGCGCCATGGGAAGAGTTTAGCCGGAAGAGAGTGGTGCGTAGCCGTAGCGAACTGCGGGCAAGAGGCGAGCAAAGGAAATCCAGCGAAACGCAATTCGCGAAGAACGCTTAGCAAGGAACTGCTGGCGAAACGCTGGGGGGTATTATGCCGTGGCGGCGGCGAGCGCCTCGTATTTCGACGAGTCGCCATGCCGGAAGAGCGCGTACCAGGCATCGAGCACGGGCTCGCTGTAGAGCTGAAGGACGCCAAAGATCTGATAAGCAAAGTCGACCGGAGCGGTGCCGGCGGCGGTCACGAGGTTGCCGTCGGCAATGGCGGGAATGTTGCGGTACAAGGCCCTGCCGCGATACCCGCTGGCCTTGAGATATTCGGGAGCATTGCTGGTGTGCAGGCGGTTGTCGAGGAAGCCGGCGCGGGCCAGGGCGAAGGTGGCGGCACAGATGGCGGCGACGGGAATGCCGATAGCCAGAAAGTCGGCAGCTTTGGCGATCGCCGCGGCGTTGTCCCCGGTTTCCCAGCTTTGGCCGCCGGGCAGGATGAGCATGGCGCTCGAAGTCGGGGAGACCGCATCGAGAACAAGGTCGGGGACAATACGAACGCCCCCCATGGTAAGGATGGGCTCGCCGGAGAGACCGGCGGTTTGGACGCGATATCGGCCGGGCTCCAGTTGAAACCGGGGGTTGTTGATGCCAGCGATAGCAAAAGCCGCCTCCCAGTCTGCCATCGAATCGAATACGAAGAGATGAACGGTCGCCGTTTCCATGCGCCCCCCTGGCCACGCGGTGTGCGGATTCGGTTCCACAGGTAGGGCGATTGTACGTCGGGTATCCGGAGGTGGGGAGGCCGACAAAAGGCAACCACGGCGGTTCTTCCCCCGCTTCCGGACGGGTAGACGGTTGAGGCGCGTCGCTTCCGCGTCTCGAATAGAGTCTCCACTCGAGAGCTTGCCAGCCCACCTCCACCGACCGCGATCGAGGGAACCGAGCGCGAGGGGTCATGGGCTCAAGGGACCCACGATTACGCCGATGAAGGGGACAGAAGCCCGTGTCACGGGCGGCGCCTGATGGTTGCGTGCGGGGGATGCGCGTGGCGGGAAGAGGCGCGGGAGGTCCTCAGGCCGCATGTTCGCGATCATCGGCATTGTGGTTGTATTTGGGGCGGTGGTGGCCGGCTATCTGATGGAGCATGGGCATCTCGCTGTGCTGGTGCAGCCGGCGGAGTTGCTGATCATTGGCGGCGCCGGAGTGGGAACCCTGCTGATCGCCAATCCGCTGCGGATCCTGAAGAAGATCGGGTCGGGTGCGGCGGGGGTTTTCGGGGGCTCGCACTTCGGGAAGGGGCGATATCTTTCGACATTGAAGATGATGTACGGGCTGCTGCAGAAGGCGCGCCGGGGAGGGATGCTGACCATCGAGTCGGATGTGGAGAAGCCGGACGCGAGTCCGGTGTTCCAGCCCTTCCCGGAATTTGTAAAAGATCATCATGTCCGGGATTTTGTGTGCGACACGATGCGCATGGTGATAACCGGCGGGGTGGATGCGTTCGATATGGACCAGATGATGGACCTCGATATGGAGGTGCAGCATCATTCAACGGAAGAGCCGGTGACAGCGCTGTCGACAATGGCGGATTCGCTGCCCGGACTGGGGATCGTGGCGGCGGTGCTCGGGGTCGTGATCACCATGGGCGCGCTGGGGGGGCCGGCGGAAGAGATTGGCCACAAGGTTGCCGCGGCGCTGGTGGGAACGTTTCTGGGGATACTGCTTTGCTACGGGTTGGTGGGTCCGGTCGCGCAAAACATGGCGAAGACCAGCGCCGAGGAACACGCCTATTTATACGTGCTGCGGGTGCTGATGCTGGCGTTCATTCGCGGGCAGCCGCCGGTGGTAGCCATTGAAATGGGGCGCAGGGCGGTGCCGTCGCATGTGCGGCCTTCGTTTGCGGAAGTGGAAGTGGCGTGCCGGAATTCCGGCGGGGGAGCGGCTTAAGAAGCCGTGACTGAGAAGCGGACATGTCTTCGTCGAAGGTGATCATCGTCAAGAAAAAGGGTGGAGGCCATGGCGGTCACCATGGAGGTGCGTGGAAGGTCGCCTACGCGGACTTTGTGACCGCGATGATGTCGCTGTTCATCGTGTTGTGGCTGATGAACGCGAACGTGAAAATCCGACAGGCGGTGGCGGGATACTTCAATGATCCCCGTGGCAAGTCGCCGATGACGGGATCGGACCAGGCGGGGACTGACGACAGCCTGGCGATCACGAAAGACAATGTTTCGCAGTTGAAAGAGAAGATCGAGGCAACAATCAAGAAGATGAACGATCTGAAGTCGCTGCAGAATGCGATTCAGATCACGATTACGCCGGAGGGGCTGAGGATCGAGCTGCTGGAGACAAAGGACGGGACGTTTTTCGATACGGGGAGCGCGGTTCTGAACAAGAACGGACAGGAGCTGCTGAAGATGTTGTCGCAGCAGCTGGGCGATCTTCCAAATCGTGTGTCGATTGAGGGTCACACGGATGCGCGGCCGTACGCGTCGGCGGACGGTTATGGGAATTGGGAGCTTTCTTCAGACCGTGCGAACGCAGCGCGGCGGTTAATGCAGAATGCGGGACTGAGGAAGGACCAGGTGTCGCAGGTGCGTGGGTATGCGGACCAGAAACTGCGAGTCCCTGCGAATCCGATGGACCCGTCGAACCGGAGGATTTCCCTGATCGTGCAGTATGTGACGGAGGATGCGCCGTCGGTTCCCGGAACTGCAGCAAAAGGTGCGGCGGCCGAGAATGCGAAGCCGGCCAGCTCCGGGCCGGCCAGTTCCGGGCAGAGTAGCTCTGGACCGGGGCTGGATATTGCGGCGCCGAGCGGGGCCGCGGCCGGCGCACCGGCGAACGCCGGGGAAAAGACGAGCGGCGATGCCAAAGCAGGGGCCGCATCGAGTCCGACGCAGGCTGGAACGAAAACTGGAACCCTGCCGAGTTCGAGCCAGCCGAGTGGAAATCAGCAGAGCGGCGCTGCCGGCGGGAGTCAGCAGGGTGGGTCGAATGCCGCGCCTACGCAGAAGCCAGCGGCCGGCAAGCCGCTGGCTCAGAACGCTGTTTCGCGCCTGTGGCAGAAGATTCATCCGAAGTAGAGAAAGAAGCGCGACCAGCTCTGGGGAGGTCACGTCAGGCCGGCCCCGGTTTCTGTGCGTGCGCGATCTCTGCGCATTTGCGGGCTCCGGCACGGCGCGCGTGGAGTAATCTTGTGCCAGGATAAAACTACCAATCTGTTTTTTGCCACACCGTGACGGGATTTCAAAAGAAGGTCGGCGGGTGGAGGGGCCTTTTCAGGGAGTAAAACCACTGTGGACGAGTTCGTGCGCGCACACGAAGAAACAAGCGATATCGATCTGCTGCACGAGATCGGGAGCCGCATGGCTGCGGCCGATCCGTTCCATGAGGTATTGCAGCGCGTGATCGAGATGGTGACGGCGGCGGTGCGCTGCGACTCCTGTTTTATTTACGTGCTGGAGAAAGAAAAGCTGGTGATGCGGGCCTCGAAGAATCCGCACGAGGATGTGGTAGACCGCCTGGTCGTTGACATGGGCCAGGGTGTCACGGGATGGGTGGCGGAGCACAAGCAGACGGTTGCGCTTCCGGCGAAGGCATGGGCCGATCCGCGGTTCGCGCGCTTCCCGAGCCTGCCTGAGGACCGCTTCGAGGCATTCCTTGCAGTGCCGATTCTGTGCCGGGGGAAGCTGGTGGGCGCAATCAACATGCAGCATCGGGAGCCGCACCATCATTCGCGCAGGGAAATCAAGCTGATCACGATGATCGGCTACCTGGTGGGGGCCGAGGTCGAGCTGGCGCGGATGGAGTACGAGAAGACGCAGCTGGCCGATCAACTGGAGACGCGCAAGGTGATGGAACGCGCGAAGGGGATTCTGCAGCGGGAGCTCGGCATCGATGAAGAGGCGGCATACCTGATGCTGCAGAAGCAGAGCCGGCAAAAGCGCAAGCCCCTGCGCGAGATTGCCGAGGCCATCATTCTGATGGACGACATGAAGCGGGGGAAGAAGTAGCTGGGCTCAGGAGCAGGGAGCGAACTGCGAGCGTACGCCGAGCTAAAAGCGAGCGAAAAACACTCAGCGAAAAAGCCGGCAGCGGAAACTTTTCCTGGGAAAAGCGGGCCCATAAACATAAAGTGCGCGGCGTGTCCGCTTCCGAACAGCTGATCGCGTTAGCGGACAAGAAGCTGGCGCGCGAGTCTCGTTAAGCTCCTTATTTTCATCAACTTAAATCTGGCAGTGCAACTGCGACTAAACGGTTTGAGTTGCCGGTGCGTCCCGATGTTTTTGGAGCGGAGATCGAAGAATGTTTGCTGATCTGAAATATGCGTGGCGACAGCTACGGAAGTCGCCGGGGTTTGCCATCACAGCGGTGGTCACGCTGGCTCTGGGTATTGGCGCGACAACCGCGATCTTCACAATGTTCGATCAGGTGCTGCTGCGCCTGCTGCCGGTGGAGAAGCCAAAGGAGCTGGTGCGGCTGGAGTGGCATGGAAGCTTCTCGGGCTCAATGAGCAGCTTCGGCGGCGACATCGCCAACTACTTTTCTTATCCGATGTACCGGGATCTGCGCGAGCGCAACCAGGTGTTCAGTGGCGTGCTCGGGACCATGCGCACCAACGTCGGACTTTCCTGGCACAATCAGGCGGAGAACGAGCATGCCGAAGTGGTCAGCGGAAATTATTTCCAGGTGCTGGGGCTGAACCCGGTTGCCGGCCGTCTGTTCACCTCCGCCGATGAGACGGAGAAGGATGCGAACCCTGTGGTTGTGCTCAGCTACGAGTACTGGCGCACCCATCTTGCAGCATCCCGCGAGGTGCTGGGCCAGACGCTGCTCATCAACGGACATGCGTTCACCATTGTCGGCGTGGCCCCGCAGAATTTTCATACGGCCATTGGCGATTATCGCCCGGCCGTCTTTGTGCCCGTGACCATGGAGGCGATCGCAATGCCGGGGCGGGCAAAGAACCACGATCTCGACAATCACCAGTCGGTGTGGATGACCGTGGTGGCGCGCCTCAAGCCCGGCGTAACTGCCGAGCGCGCACAAACGAGCCTTGCGCCGCTGTGGCATGCGCTGCGCAGCGACGAGCTGACTCTGTACAAGTCGGCCTCGGAGAAGTTCAAGGAAGGGTTCGTCAATAAATCGACGCTCCTGGTGAAAGACGATTCCATGGGATTCTCGCCGAGCCGCATGGACCTCCGGACGCCGCTGGTAATTTTGCTGAGCATGGGCGGACTCCTCATCGCCATGTGCACGCTGAACGTGGCGACGCTGCTGCTGCTGCGGTCCTCCGCGCGGGTGCGCGAAATGTCGATGCGCTACGCGCTCGGCGCAAAGAGCAGCCGCATCGTGCGCCAATTGTTGATCGAAGGTGGAATGCTGGGCGCGGCCGGAGCAGCCTTGGGCTTGGCGCTATCCCCGGTGCTGGCCCTCACGCTGGTGCGCCTCATGACCCATGCCGATCCGGGGGCCGAGCCCTACTCGGCCAGCCTCGATGCCCGAGTCCTGCTCTTTGCCCTCGCGCTGGCCATGGTTGTCAGTCTCCTGTTTTCCATTGCGCCTGCGCTGCACTTCCTCCGGCCCGACCTGGCCGGGGCGCTGCGGCAAAGCACGGGAACCGCCTCAAAGCAGACGCAGTTCTTCCGCAAAGCCGCGGTAGGCCTGCAGATTGCGCTCAGCGTCCTCTTGCTCGGCGGCGCCGGACTGTTTGTGCGGACGCTGACGAACCTGCGCGACCAGGCAGTGGGCTTCGATCCGAATCGTCTGGTCACTTTTGGTCTCGATCCCACGATGTCCGGCTATACCGAGGCGCGCTCGCCGGCGATCATGAATGCGGCCCTCGATGCGCTGCGGCGCATTCCGGGGGTGGCGTTGGCGGCGGGAACAACGGATCCCGAGTTGGAAGGAGACAACGAGATCGATGGATATGTGATCCAGGGTCACAAGCCGGCCGAAGGGGAAAGCACCGACTTCGAGGCGCCGTCGATTTCGCCGGGATATTTCGCCACTTTGCGCCAGCCGCTGTTGGCGGGGCGTGAGTTTACCGTTGCCGATGGAAAAGCGGCGCCAAACGTCGCCATCGTGAATCTGGCGTTTGCGAAGCGGTTTTACGGATCGGCGCAGAATGCGCTGGGGCGGCGGATCGGCGAGGATAAGCCGGACACAACCATCGTCGGCGTCGTCGGCGATGTGCGCCACACCGATTTGCGCACGCAGATCGGGCCGGCGGTGTACCGGCCGTGGCTGCAAAATGACCATCCCACGGGCCTGGATTTGTATGTGCGCTCCGCGCAGTCGCCGGAATCCGTGGAACCGTCGATTCGTAAAGTGATCCACGACCTCGATCCGACTCTGGTGGTCGAGGACCTGCGCTCGATGGATGCTGTGATGGAAATCAGCGCTTCGAACGAGCGGGCGCTGGCGATGCTGGCTGTGGGATTCGCAGTCCTGGCGGCGATCCTGGCGGCGGTGGGCCTCTATGGAGTTCTGGCGTATTCCACGCAGAGCCGTACGCGGGAGATCGGCGTGCGGCTGGCGCTGGGCGCGCCCCGGCGGACTCTGGTCGCATTGGTGGTGCGGGAGATGACGTGGATCGCAGGGATTGCCGCGCTGGTGGCGCTGCCGGCGACGGTGGGGCTGGCGCAGCTGTTTCGGAGCCAGCTGTATGGAGTGAGCACGTGGGACCCGGTGACGCTGGCGGCTGCGCTGCTGCTGACGGCGTTCATGGTGGCGCTGGCATCGGCCTTGCCGGCACAGCGGGCAACGGCCGTGGATCCGATGGAAGCCCTGCGGAACGAGTAAGCAGGTCGGCCCTGCAGGCCACCCGGACAAGCGAGGCCCGAAATTGCGCCCCTCGGGTCTTCCGGGCGCCCGGCTGGCGTCGACTCGGAAGAACCTGGTCGCCCGCTCAACCCGTCGCCCGCATTCTGCACCCTGTAACCTGTAACTTGTATGCGTGTCACGATCCAGGGGCTGCGCCGGTGGATTGTTGTAGCGGCGGTCCTGTTGCTGGCGGTGGTCGCCGGTTTCTTCCTCTACGGGCGCAATCGGTTCCGGCATATCGAAAGAGATTTGCCGGGGCGGCTGGGGATCAACATCCAGCAGACCGCGAATGGGTTCAGCTACACACAGAGCAGCCAGGGACATGCGCTGTTCACTCTGAAAGCGTCGCGAGAGCTGCAGATGAAGTCCGGACACGTGCTGCTGCACGATGTCGACATCACGCTTTACGGTCCGCCTGGATCGGGGCGCACGGATCACATCTTCGGAGGGGACTTCGATTATGACCAGAACAACGGGGTGGCGGTCAGTCAGGGCGACGTCGATATCGAGCTGCAGGGCACCGCGACGACTACTCCGGCCCCGCCGGGCAGCGACACGAGCAGCAATACGATTCGGGTGCGAACGCGCGGGCTGACCTTTGCGCAGAAGACAGGTGAGGCCACGACCGCGCAGGCGGTGGAATTTCAACTGCCCCGGGCGGCGGGAACGGCGGTAGGCGCGGACTACAACTCGAAGACCGGGGTGATTGTGCTGAACAGCCAGGTGCGGATCACCACGAGCAGCAACGGCAAGCCCGCGACCATCCAGGCGGCCCACGCGACGCTGTTGCGCGCATCGGACCAGGCGTTCCTCGAAAGCGCTGCGCTGAATTACCAGACGGAGGCAGGGAGTGCGGATCGGGCGGTCGTGTTTTTCCGAAAAGATGGCACCACGGAGAAGGTGGACGCCAGCGGTCATGTGCGGATGAAGACAGATACGGGCGCGACGGTGGATTGCGAAACAGCGCGGATTCTGCTGGACGCGAAGAGCCAGCCGACGCAGGCCGATCTGGGCGGCGGAGTGCAATTCGCATCGAGCCGGCAGAACGAGACGATGCATGGTTCGGCCAACCAGGGAACTCTGCTTTTTGTGACTGCGAATGGCGGCAATGGTTCTCAAACGTCGCTGCGGCATGGCGAATTCCAGCAGGACGTGAGTTTTGACGAAGAGATCGATGGGCTGGCGAAGGACCCGCACGGGCACGCGGACAAGCAGATGCACGCGGAGAAGGTAAATGTGGATTTTGCTCCGTCATCGCCAGGGCACTCGGTGGAGGCGCGCAGGGTGGTTGCGGACGGCAAGCCGGTTGTGACATCGCGGCAGATGCCGTCGAAGGGGCCGGTGCAGACGACGAGCATCACGGGCGACCACCTGGTGGCGACGCTGGATGGAGGGAACACGCTGCGGCAACTGGATGGCGCGGGGAACACGCAGATGGTGCAATCGGCGACGGACGGATCGCGGAACACGACGAAAGGGGATCTGCTTCACGCGACCTTTGTGCAGGAGGCGGCGCCGGTGAGGGACAGCGCGGCGCACGCGCTTGTAAAGCCAACCACGAGCCCGGCAGAAAAAGGGAAGAAAACAGATCAGGCCGCGAAGATGCAAACCACTCTGGAGACGGCGATTCAGGATGGCAATGTGATGCTTACGGAATCGCCGGCGACAAAGCCCGGCGCGGTGACGCAGCCATCAACCCTGACAGGCTGGGCGCAGCATGCCGAGTATCATGCGTCGGATCAGGTGCTGCATTTGACCGGTCGTTCGGGGAGCGGGGGGAATCCCAGGATCACCGACAGCACGACCATGCAATTGTCGGCGGATGCGATCGACTATCACCGGGATACGCAGAATGCGGCAGCGAGCGGTGACGTGAAGGCGACCTATACGCAGCAGCAGAAGAGCCCGACGGTCCCGCAGACCCCCGCGTCCGTGGGTTTCGGCGGCGGCAGCGGTCCGGTGCATGTTGTCGCCGAGAGGGCGACCCTGGATCACGCCACGAATGAGGATTTGTTCTTCGGCACGGCGGCTGCTCCGGCGCGGATGTGGCAGGACAGAGATTCGCTGCTGGCGCCGGTAATCGAGATGGACCGCAATCAGAATTTACTGAAGGCTCGGGGCCAGGGCGCGGGGACAGAGCCGGTGGTGAACGCGAATTTTACGTCGGCGATGGGCGCGAAGCACCAGGAGAGCGTGGTGCGCGTGCACAGCCGGATACTTATTTATTCGGATAAGACGCGGCAGGGAGATTTTCAGGGGACGGTCACGGCGGAGCAGGGCGATGAGGCGATCCATGCTGACGATGCGCTGATGTTCCTTAAGCCCGCGTCCGCAAATACAAAGGGGAGTGCGAGCTCTTCGAAGCAGGCAGAGGCCGGACTAGGGGCGCCGAAAGCGGCGGCAAACGGTTCGCAACAGAATTCGCAACTGGATCACCTGATAGCGACCGGCCATGTGGTGTTCACGCAGCCGGGGCGAAGAGGCGACGGCGAGAAGCTGGTATACACGGCTGACGATGGGAAGTATGTTCTGACGGGAACGGCAGCGGATCCGCCGAAGATGCTGGACCGCGCTCACGGAACCACAACGGGAGAGGCGCTGACCTTCAACAGCCAGGACGACAGCGTTGTGGTGAGCGGAGGCAAGTCCAGCGCCGTGACGGAAACGCGGTCCAGGAAATAGGGAGCTGTCGATTGTGCCGCGTCAACGGATGCCGACTTTTGCATGCGGAGCGCTTTGCCCTATAAGCTGATTTCAGGTTCATGCGGAAGCTCTCCACTGACGAGATCAACAAGTCGTACAAAGGGCGCCAGGTTGTTCACGGCGTGAGCGTGCAGGTGACCGAGGGCGAGGTGGTGGGGCTGCTCGGGCCGAATGGCGCGGGAAAAACGACAAGCTTCTACATGATCGTGGGGCTGATCCAGCCCGATGGCGGGCGGATTCTACTGGATGACGAGGCGATTACGAATGTGCCCATGTATATACGGGCGCGACAATATGGGATCAGTTACCTTCCGCAGGAGCCCTCGGTCTTCCGCAAGCTGACGGTTGAGGAGAACATCCTGGCGGTTCTCGAAGTGCAACCGATTGCGCCCGAAATGCGGCGGTCGCGTGCGGAGAAGCTGATCGAGCAGCTGAACCTGGGGCATATTCGCAAAACACGAGGCTATGCGCTGTCGGGCGGGGAGCGGCGCAGGGTGGAGATTGCGCGGTGCCTGTGCATCCAGCCGGTATTCATTCTGCTGGACGAGCCCTTTTCGGGAATCGATCCCATTGCAGTCCTGGAGCTGCAGGAAATTATTTTCGATCTGAAGGCCAGCGGCATCGGGGTTCTGATCACGGACCATAATGTTCGCGAGACCCTCTCCGTTACGGATCGCGCCTACATCATCAATGAGGGGCGAATCTTCCGGCACGGAACGCCGGAGCAGCTCGGCAACGACCCGGAAGTCCGGCGCGTATACCTGGGGGAGAGCTTTTCGCTGGGGTAGCGAGTTCGCAATTACCTTAGAAACCATCAGGATGCGATAACGGCAACGGAATTGCTGCTCAGCCCCCGGCCTGCGGATGTAAACTCGGGGCAACGGGCCGTTTGTAGAGGAATATGGTTTTTCTTCAACCAAAACTCAGCCTCAAAGTCGCGCAGCGGCAGATTCTGACGCCGGGACTGATGCAGATGGTCAGCGTGTTGGCGCTGAACAAGCTTGAGCTGAAGGAGATGATCCAGGCTGAGATTGCGGAGAATCCGGTTCTGGAGGAGTTGGAAGAGAACGTTCCGCTGCTGGACGACGTAGCCCGCGCGGAAGAAGATCGCGACCGCCCGGTCGAGACCCAGCCGGTTACGGAGGGGGAGAAAAAAGAGAAGGATCCCTTCGATGAGATCGATTTCGGATCGTATTTTCAGGATTACCTGGACCCAGGGTTCCGATCACCCAACAATTACGAGGAGATCGAGAAGCCGTCGATCGAGAATTTTCTCTCTTCGCCGGCGACGCTGACCGATCATCTTTTCTGGCAGCTGGGGGCATTAAGCCTGTCGCCCGTCGTGCGCGAGGCTGCTGAATACGTCATCGGCAATCTGAACGAAGACGGCTATTTGACCGCGACGGACGATGAGCTGCTTGCGGGTTATCTGCGGGAGCAAATGGAGCCGGAAGCGGGTGACAGCCCCAGGAACGCTTACGCCCAGGTGGCGGAGCTGCCCCCGGCGATGGCGGAGCGCGCGCGCGGGCATTTGACGACGGCCATGGAGGTTGTGCGGCAACTGGATCCGATTGGCGTGGGCACGCGTGACTTGCGGGAGTGTTTACTGGTGCAGGTAGAAGCACAGCGCAAGGAATTCGAGCTGATCTTCAGGAAGTCCGGAGCCGAGAATCGGGCGACTCATCGGGCTGCCAAGGAGGATCGAACTCCGAAGACAGAGAGCGGTCGCGGGACCGGGAGCAGCGGGACCGTGGCAACTGCGCCTGTGGATCGAGGAGTCGGCGCCGATGCGGAGGCTGGATCGCAACATGCTGAGGAACGTAACGGTTTCAATGGGACGGGAGTCGCTTTTGCAGCGCAAGAGGTGTCGCACGCAGCAATGAACGCTACCCTGAACGGAACCGACCCTCTGCCACAGCATGGACCACTATCCGGGCCGCCAGCAGAAATACACCCAGGCCCTTATCCGGCCGCGCATCCAATCGCGCATCCGGAGGAGTCCAGCCGGTTACAGATTTTCGATTTGGCGAAACAGATCATCGACACGCACATGCTGCTGCTGCAAAAGCGCGATCCGCGGGAGCTGTCAAAAGTAGTGGGCAAGTCGGTGGAGGAAACGCAACGTGCGATCGACTTCATCCGCACGCTCGACCCGCGCCCGGGACAACGGTACAACCGCAGCGAAGCCAGGCTGATTGAGCCGGATGTGGCCTTTGTGAAGCGCGGCGACGAGTGGGTGGTTGCGATGAACGAAGAGGATCTGCCCACGCTGCGGCTCAACCAGGGCTACCGGCGGCTGCTTACTCAGGATGGCGCTGAGAAAGATGTTAAGGATTACGTGAAGGAGCGGTACCGTTCCGCGCTGCAACTGATGCGGAACATCGAGCAGCGGAAAAACACGATTTTGCGGACTTGTGAAGCGATTGTCCGGCGCCAGCCCGAATTTCTGGAAAAGGGCGTGGAAGCGCTGAAGCCGATGATGATTAAAGAAGTGGCGGAGGAAATCGGGGTGCATCCGTCAACGGTGAGCCGCGCGGTTTCAAGCAAATATGTACATACTCCGCAGGGTGTTTTCGAACTGCGCTTCTTCTTTTCCGAGGGCGTGAATGGGCCCGAGGGCGCGGGCACGCCGCTGATGCTGCTGAAGCGCAAGGTGAAGAAGCTGATCGAAGAAGAGGATCCGAAGAAGCCGCTCACCGACGATCAGATTGCAATGATGCTGCAGAAGCAGGGCATCGACGTCACGCGGCGGACCGTGGCAAAATACCGCGAAGATCTGCGAATTCCCAGCACCCACCAGCGCCGTATCCGCGGCTAACTCCGCGGCTGATTTTCTCTCCAGGAGAGGAGCTTGCCATGCAGGCTGAGTACACAGGAAGGCAGGTCACCATCACGCCGGCGTTGCGCCGGCTCGGGGATGAGGCGATCGAGCGCATAGCCAAAGTGCTGCCGAAGGTGGTGGGAGCGCACATCGTGCTGACGTCGGAAAAGTACCGTAAGACCGCCGACGTTGCGGTGAAGATGCGGGCGGGTAAGATTGTCGGATTCGCCGAGTCGAACAATATGGAGTCTGCGCTGCGCGAGGCTCTGGAGCGCGCCGAGACCCAGGCCGTTCGCTACCGCAAGCGCATGAACGCGATCAAACGGCAGCCGAAGGAAGAGAAGCTGCAGGCGGAGGCGGTGCCCGCGCGTCCGCGAAGACTGAGCCGGACACGCAACGAGGCAGCTGAGCCCGAGAGCCTGGAGGCTTCGGCAAAGATGAATGGGAAGCGTTCTTCAAGAATAATGGTGCCGGTAACGGTGCATACGTTTCCGGCGACGCGCCCGATTGAGGAGCCTCACGTGGTACGGTCGTCGGACTCTGTGGCGCTGCGCCCGATGACGATTGAAGAGGCTGTGAAGGAAGCGGAGTTCCGCGACCGCGACGTTTTTGTGTTCCGCAACAACGAGGGAACGGTGTGTGTGCTGCACCGCAAACGCGACGGCAAAATGGAGCTGATCGAAGCGCCTTAAAGGCAGGGATTAGGGAATAGGGAGCAGGGATTAGGGAATAGGTCCTTTTCACGAGGGCGACCAGCATTTTCCCGACCTCAAAAGAAAGACTCTCAGCGTGGTCGATGTTCTGAAGAAATGCGCCTGCTATTCCCTATTCCCTATTCCCTGCTTTTCACACGTCCTCGTCGAGATTCAAACTGCGGATGGCTTCGTCGAGCGCTTGTTGAGCCGTCTTGCGCTGCTGCTCTAAATCAGCCTGGTCTTTCTTCAGCGCCAGGAGCTGATCCTCGTCGGTATTCATTTCACCGGCGTAGCGGCGAGCCAGGGCCCGCTCTTCGGGGCTGTCTTTTAATCCTTCGAGATTGTCGTGCAGGCGCTTCTGATCCGCGGCCAGGCGATCGATCTCGGTTTGCTTTGCGCTCAGTTGTGTGTCGAGATCGTGCACCCTGGCGCGGGCAGCGAGCACCGGCGCGAGAGCCTTTTCAAGAGCCGGGCGATCGGCGTTGTTCCCGGTAACGATGACCTGCAGCTGATCGTCCTGGATCGTCGTGAGCTGCCAGGAGACGCCCTGAGTGTGCGCTTCGCCCACGTGCAGGCGTACGGTTTCTCCAGGCTGCGTGGCTACGCTGAAGCGATAGAGGGTCGCGGTCGTTTCGACGGGCTTCACCTCGGAGGTGAGCTTCCAGCCGTTCTGGACAGGATGCTCGACGATCACGTTGCGCGCTTCAGACGCTGCGTTGTGAACCACGTAGGTGACTTCCCGGATTTCTTCGCTGCGCTCGGTCAGGTAGCCGTCATGAACGGTGATGTGGCGCAGATGCGAGGAGTTGAGGTGTCCCTCGGTGGAGACGTGGACGGCTTGGTCGACGGCGTAGGAGAGCAGGCGCTTCTCACCGGCGTGAATCGGATCGGTGAGGCCTTCGCCGGCAAACTCCCCGTTCTCGAAGATGGAGAAGCTGCCGCGGTCGAGGGTGAGGTTGCTGGAGTTGGTGAGCCACAATGCGCGCAGCGGGACCGGATTCGAAGAGTTGTAGAGTGTGACGCGATCCGCCTGGACGTTGGTCTGGAGGACGGGGACAAGGGCGGATTCGTTTTTGTGGATGGTGACGGGCTGGGCGACGGTGTATTCGAAGTAGTCGTCGAATCTGGCGGAGCTGGCGCTGGAGGATTCGTCCTGAAGGATGGAGGCGTTCTTGTCGAGCCATTTCCTGTAGACCGTACCAGACCCGATGCTACCGCCGAGTCCGGTCCCGGGTGCGGGAAGAAAGCCGTGGAGGGCCTGCTGCTGGGTTTCCAACTGGCCAAGCTGCTGTTCAGTGACCGTGACCGTTTGCGACGCAGACCCGACCGGCGGCGGAGGCCCGGGAGCAGGGGCGTCGAGCGCTCCCTCGTGCGTCACCGGCGCGACGTTCGCCGCCTCGGGAACAGGCACTTCAGGCCGCTGGGTGTAGATGGGCTGCGAGAGCGGCTCAATGAAACTTTGCGGCGCACCGGCGACCAGCGAGAGCTGGACATTGTCCCAGTCGGAGCCGACGGTGTTGTCGACGACCGCCCATCCTTGCAAAATCGCCGTCTCCGGGCCGGTCGAAGTCGGGCTCGATTTGTCGTTCGGGAACACAATGCGGTAGGTGCTCTTCCAGACCGGAACTTCGCTGATGTAGCTCACGCGAATGTCGCGCGTGCCGGCGCCCTGCGCCTGGAGCGTGAGGTGCCGCACCTGCTGGCTCTGCGTGGAGGCGAGCAGCGCGAGGTATTCGTCGAGGTCGTGGCGCAGCCCGCCATCAAGGATGCGGACGGTTGTTGTCCCCGCGAGCTCGAACGTGCGAACCGCGCCAGCATCGCCCACCACAGTCAGAAAGGCGCGTTCTACGGTGTCGCCCGCCGACGTCTTTTGGGAACGTGTTTCGTAGCTCACGATGCGGCCGGAAATCCCGGCCTCGCCAGGTCCCGAGACCTCGACGCGCGCCGCGCGCAGTGCTCCATACAGGTCTTCGGTGGACGGTTGATCGTCAAGCCCAAGGGGAATGTTCTTCAACTGCTGTTCGAGGGGCGTCGTCGAGTTGTAGCCGACGCCGGTGATGCGGCCTCCGCCGAGATCGAGAGCGGTGAGCGACTGCAGGGCGTCATCCAGTTGCGAGGAGGTGAAGTCGATGGTCAGGGCTTGATTGCCGGTGACGCGCCCTGAGTGCTCGAAGTAGCCCACGCCGTTTTTGTAAAGGACGACCCGGCGCACCGGGAGCTCGCTTTTTTCGTGAGAAGCCGGCGAGGGTGCCGGAGGCTCGGTGCGAGGTTTGCCGGAGGTTTGGGCGACAAGTAAGGCAGAGAGCGGGAGCAGCGATACGGAGACGAGCCTGCGCAGGAGCACGCGGACCTCCTATGCCCTATTACGACGGATACTGTGAGGATAGACGCAGACAGTCTGGAAAGGTTCCCGGAGAAGCGAGGCAGCCACAGAACGCGCCGTTGAAAACGCTCTCCACGGATGCTACAAAGGAGCATGGATAAGACGGTGCGCATCTACGGCAGTTTTGCGGAGATGAAGGCGGACGAGTACCGTTACTGGCAAAGCCGACCCGTCCATGAGCGGATGAGCGCCGTTGCAGAGATCACCCGCGCAGCCTACGCGATGAAAGAGGCCCTGTCGGATGTTCCCCGACTTCAAAGAACTGTTGCAATCCTTTCACGCCCACCGCGTTAAGTACCTGATCGTCGGCGGATACGCTGTATCTTTTCATGCCCAACCGCGGGTGACAAAAGATCTCGATCTGTTCATCCAGACAAGTGGGGAGAATGCGCGGGCCGTCTACGCCGCACTTGCCAGTTTTGGCGCTCCGCTGGAAGGAATCAGAGTCGAAGATTTTGCAGACCCTTCGAAATTCATCCGCTTCGGCCGGGCCCCAGTGGCGATCGATATTCTCTCCAGCATCGACGGCGTGAACTTCGACGAAGCCTGGTCCCGGCGAGTAGAAGGAGTGATCGATGAGGCGACTGGGCTGGTGGCTTACTTTATTTCCAGAGACGATCTGATCGCGTCGAAGCTGGCGGCGGGCCGCACCCGCGACCTTGCGGATGTCGAAGAGATTCGCGAGGCGGGACAGTGAATGCAACTGAAAACAGAAACATATAAAGTCGCTATAAATACTCGTTCATCATCCGTGCCCACGTCGGCCAGTCGTGGCTGTTCCACGATTCCCAGATATACAGATGGTGCGGGATGCCCTTGGCGCCCATAATGCGGGCGAGGTTCTGGTTCTGCCACAGGCAGTGGTCGTCCCAGCCGGTGGCGATGATATAGGTGTTGTTGCGATAGCGGTCGAAATACCAGGGATCGCTCAGGTTCGGCAGATAGTGCGGCGGCAGGTTGAAGTAGAACGTCCTGATCGTAGTAGCCCTGAAGGAAGTTGGTGAGGTCGAAGGCCCCGCTCATCGAGAGGAAGCCGGTGAAGTGGCCGGGATGGCGCAGAGCGATGTTGACCGCATGGTACGCACCAAAGCTGCATCCGAGAGCGATGAGGTGCGCATCCCAGTTCTTCATGCGGATCAGTGGGAGCACCTCTTCCATGACGTAGTTCTCGTACTGCACATGGCGGGCAATGCGCCAGCGTGGCGGCACGTTGCGGTTGTACCAGCTTTCGGAATCGACCGAGTCGACGCAAAACAGCTGAATTTCGCCGCGGTCGACCTTGTGCGCCACGGCCCCGATCATCCCGCGTTCTTCGAATTCAAAGAAACGCCCCTGGGAGCTGGGAAAGACGACGATAGGAACGCCGGCGTGTCCGAAGACCAGCAGTTCCATATCACGATCGAGACGCCAGGACCACCACTTGTGGTATTCGCGGTTCATGGTTGTTCAGGTATCGTAAAGCATTCGAATCCCCAACGCCCAACGGACTGGGGTGGGGAGATGATAGTCGGAAGGCAGAACCGGAAAGGATCGATTGGAAAGCCAGATTCAGGCGCAAACGCAGGCCGTTCCTCCCCCGAGTGAACCGCCGCATCCGCGAGTGAGAAAACATGCGGGTTTTGCGAGCCGGTTCCTGCCGGGCGAGCGCGATGTATGGGTCTATGTGCCGCCGGGTTACGAGGAGGAGCGGCAGCATCGGTATCCGTTGCTGATTTTGCAGGATGGGCAGAACCTGTTCGATCCGGAGACGTCGTTTATTCGCGGTCGCACGTGGCGCGTGGCGGAAAACGCGGATGAGGCCATTGTGGCCGGAGACGTGGAGCCGCTGGTGATCGTGGGCGTTCAGAACGCCGGTGAGCGGAGGCTGGCGGAATATACTCCCGTCCACGACTGGAAGATGGGCGGCGGAGAGGCGAGCAAATACGCGGAGATGCTGATCGAGGAGCTGCTGCCGTTTCTGCACCGGCATTATCGTCTGCGATCGGGCGCGAACGACACGGGGATCGGAGGATCGTCGCTCGGCGGGCTGGTGTCGTTGTGGATGGGGTTGCGGTATCCGCAAATTTTTGGAAAGCTGGCGGTGCTGTCGCCTTCGGTTTGGTGGAACCACCGCTTCATCGTCGGATACGTGAGCGAGGCAGCGCGGGGCCCGGATCTGGGCCTGGCTCGCCGGCCGCGGATTTGGCTGGACGTGGGCGACCAGGAAGGCCGCCGGACGCTGGCGGACGTGGAGGTTCTGCATGCGCGGCTGAAGGCGCATGGCTGGCGTGATGGCATCGATCTTCACTTTGAAGCGGTTGCCGGAGGAACCCACGACGAGGCGGCATGGGCGGAACGGGTGCAGCCATTGCTGCGCTTCTTATTCCCGAATCAGGGAGGGTAAATCCGCACGGCGAAGGGCGTTAATTCGAGAGCCGGGGTTCCACGGCGTAAGCTGGCGTCCGTGGACTTACGCGTAGCCGCTCAACCCGGTGCTTACAAACAAGGTATAATCAGCGTCCAGAGGATGTTTCGGACATTAAGGCCCCCGTCGGGGTCTTTTTTGATTCCGCGGCAACAGTCCGGGTTTTCCTGTGTTCCTGCAGGTGGACGCTCCTCTGGACCTCCATGGGCAATCGACTCGATAGCATCCATTCTCCTGCCGATTTACGAAAATTGTCAGTCCCGGAGCTGGAATCTCTGGCGCAGGAGATTCGCGAGCGGCTGATTGTGACTCTCTCGAAGACGGGCGGACATCTTGGCCCGAACCTGGGCGTGGTGGAGCTCACGCTGGCGCTGCATACCGTCTTCGAAACTCCGAAAGACAAGTTTGTCTTCGATGTAAGCCATCAGGCGTACGTGCACAAGATGCTGACCGGACGCTGCGGGCGCTTCGATACGATGCGGCAACCCGGCGGGCTGAATGGCTTTATGCTGCGGACGGAGAGCGAGCACGATTGCTATGGCGCGGGCCATGCGGGCACCGCGCTTTCCGCGGCGCTGGGCATGGCGGTGGCGCGCGACCTGGCGGGGGGTACGGAGCATGTGATCGCGCTGGCCGGCGATGCCGCATTTACGAACGGGATTTCATTCGAGGCGCTGAACAATATCGCCGATCAGACCAAGCGGCTGATTGTGGTGCTGAACGACAATGAGTGGTCGATCGACCGCAACGTTGGAGCGATTGCGAAGTATCTGCATAAAATCGTGACCAACCAGCACGTAAGCCAGCTGCACCACAGCGCGGCGCGTTTGCTGGAGCGCATCGGCGGCAGGAGCGCTGTCAACGTGGTGCGGCGCGCTGAAGAGGCGGCCAAGGGAATGCTGTGGCCATCGTTTCTCTTCGAGGAATTCGGGCTGACCTATTACGGCCCGGTGGATGGGCACAATCTCGAACAGCTGATCGAGTCGTTCCGTTTCCTCAAGCAGCAGGAGAAGCCGGTGCTGCTGCACGCGATCACGCAGAAGGGACGCGGATTCCAGCCCGCGCTGGATAAGCAAAAGAAGTTTCATGGCCTAGGGCCGTACGACCCGGAAACCGGAAAGACGGAGACGGCCGGGCAGAAGACGTACTCGGAGATTTTTGCCGAGACGCTGGTGAAGCTGGCGAACGAGAACGAGAAAATCGTCGCAATCACCGCGGCAATGCCAAATGGAACGGCGCTTGACTTGTTTCGGCCCCACCATCCAAAGAAGTATTTTGACGTAGGGATTGCCGAGGAACACGCGGTGATCTTTGCGGCGGGAATGGCGACCCGCGGGTTCAAGCCTTACTGCGCGATCTATTCGACCTTCTTACAGAGAGCATTCGACCCAATCGTGCACGATGTGTGCCTGCAGAACCTGCCGGTCGTCTTCTGCATGGATCGCGCGGGGCTGAGCGGCGACGATGGCCCGACGCATCATGGGCTCTTCGATATTGCGTATCTGCGCGGGGTTCCGAATATCGTGCAGATGGCGCCGACGGATGAAGACGAACTGGCCGACATGATGTTTACAGCGATGCAGCACGAGGGGCCGACCGCCATTCGTTATCCGCGCGGCACGGGTCCAGGCGCGACGGTGAAGGCCCAGCCCAGGGCGCTCGCGATAGGCAAGGCGGAGGTCGTTCAGGACGGCGAGGATTTCGCCATTCTGGGTCTGGGAGCGCTGATGCCGATGGCGAAAGAACTGGCGCGGGAGCTGGAGGGTCTTGGTTATTCGGCGGCGCTGATTAATCCGCGATTCATCAAGCCACTGGATCGGGAGCTGATTGCGCGGTACGCGCGCCGGGCGACGGCCGTCGTTACGTTCGAGGATCATGTGCTGATGGGCGGTTTCGGCGGCGTTGTACTGGAAGCGCTGAGCGAGATGGGTATCGAAACGCCTGTGATCCGCATCGGCTGGCCGGACCGGTTCATTGAGCACGGCAAAGTGGATCAGCTGCGCGCCCGTCACGGGGTGAGCGTGCAGGCCGCGCTCGAAAAGCTGGCGCCCTATTTGAAGCGCGGCGCGCGGACTCTCGTGGTGAGGTAGCGGCCACCCTTTTCTGGCGCACATCAGAGGCGCTGTGGGAAGATGCGAGAGAGCGCTATGACCTCCTCTCCCGCGCAGCTTCGCAATCGATCGAGCCATGACCAATGGATCATCGCCATTGGCGTATTCAAGTTGCTTCAGGCGGCCCTGTTTATTCTGCTCGGACTTGGCGCCATTCGCCTCCTGCACCGGGACCTGATGGGGATGGCGGAGCATCTCATCCTTGCGATGCGGTTCAATCCCGAAGGACGTTTCGTTAACCTCTTCCTCGAAAAAGTAGCGATGATCGATCCGCACCGGCTGCGACAGATCAGCGCTGTCATTTTTGCCATCGCCGGGCTGGACATCATCGAAGGAACGGGACTGGTGCTGGAGCAGGCGTGGGCGGAGTTCGTAACGTTGATCCTGACAGCTTCATTCTTGCCCCTCGAAGTATTCGAAATTTTGCGCCATGTTACGTGGATCAGGGTAGCGCTTGTCGTGATTAACCTCGCAGTAGTGCTGTATCTGCTGTACTACGTCAAGCTGCGGATACAGGAACGGCGGCTGCGACGAGCTGGGAGGACCTGATGCGGCGGACGGGTGATCGGGAGGAAATCCTTCAGTCTGAGAAGAGAAAATGCAGCACGGCGCCGTAATCGGGTCAGGCCCGAACGGGCTGGCGGCAGCCATTGTGCTGGCGCGTGCCGGTCTGCGCGTGGACGTATTCGAAGCCGAAACCCAGCCCGGCGGCGGAGCGCGCACCATGGAGATGACCTTGCCCGGATTCCGGCACGACTTCGGCTCCGCTGTACACCCCATGGGAGCTGGTTCTCCCTTC
>CAVWUF010000005.1:0-133304 GCA_963758135.1 uncultured Acidobacteriaceae bacterium | reverse complement strand
CTGGACGCGATGAATCCCGCGCTGACCGTGGGCGCTCCCTGGTAAGCATCCGGCGCCCACAGATGGAAGGGCGCGGCCGCTACTTTGAATCCGAAGCCAATCGCCACCATCACAATCGCCACCAGCAGCAGTGGATCGAGAGCCGGGCCGCTCAAGGCCGCGGCAATCTGAGGCAGTTCGATTGAGCCGGAAAGTCCGTACAGCAGGCTCAAACCGAAGAGCAGAAACCCCGCCGACATTCCCCCAAACAGGAAGTACTTCAGGGCAGCTTCGGCCGATTGGCGGCTGCGCTTGTCGAAGCCAGTCAGGATGTAGAGCGAGAGCGATAAAAACTCGAGCGCAACAAAAACCAGCAGCAGGTTCTGCGTTGCGACCAGAAACATCATCGCCACAGTTGCGAAGAGAATCAGCGCAAGGTATTCGCCGATGTTGCCGGTGATGCGCGTCGACGTTGACAGCAGCACCGTCAGAACCGTGAGAGCGAGCAGCGCAACCTGCACAATACTGGTGAGCGGCGTGATCACGAACATGCCGCCGGGCAGGCTGTGCGGCCCACCGCGCGTGAGCATATCCATGGCCGTCAGGCACCCGAGGCATGCAATGAGCGCTGCAATGCCAAAGCGTCTTCTCTGCGAAGAGTGGCGCAGAATCGTCAGATCGAGCGTGAGCAGCAACAATCCAGCCAGAGTGACCGTGATCTCCGGCAGCGTGAAGCGCAGCAGATCGGCGTAGCTCAAGACGTTCATCGCCACGCTCCTCTGCGCAAGCCCTCGAAGAGCGGCGAGTTCAGGGTGGGCAAAATCAGGTCCGTCAGAATACGCGGATAGAGCCCAACCGCGAGCGTTGCGGCCAGCAGCAGCGCTGCGCCCAGCTTCTCAGGGATCGTGATCGGCGGCAGCGGATGTTCCTGAGCCCCCGGCGTGGCTTCGCCGAAGAAAGCCTTCGTCAGCGCGCGCCAGGTGAACGCAATCCCGATGAGGATTCCGAGCCCGGCAACGGCCACCATCCATGGAAACGCGCGCCAGGTTCCAACCAAAACCTGGAATTCCGCGATGAACCCGCTGAATCCGGGAAGCCCGATCGAAGCCATCCCCGCAAGCATGAATGTAACAGCGGCGAACGGAATAAAGTGCGCCAGGCGCATCGGCCCGAGCGCGTTCAGGTCGCGCGTGTGGGTCCGGTCGTAGACCATCCGCCCCACCACCGCGAACAGCAGCCCCGCAATCACACCGTGGGAAAACATCTGCAGAACGGCGCCATCGAGCCCTATCTGCGTCAGCGTCATCAGCCCGAGCAGAACAAAACCCATGTGAGAGACGCTGGAGTAGCCGATGACAAACTTGAAGTCGCGCTGCACCAGCGCCACGCTCGCTCCATAAACGATGCCGATGAGCGCCAGCAGCGCGAAGACCTCTCGCCACGATCCCAGCCCGAGAACGCGGAATCCCCACGGATCGAGACCGGCGGGAAAGAGCATCATGGCGACGCGCAGACAGCCATAAGCGCCCAGCTTCATCACTACACCGGCCAGCAGCATCGAGGCGGCCGTGGGCGCGGCCGCGTGGCCGGTCGGCGCCCAGGTGTGAAACGGCCACATGCCGGCCAGTACCGCGAATCCCACGAATACCAGCGGGAAAAACCCCATCTGAAAGTGTGTCGAAAAGTGATATCCGGCGAGCGCCTCGAAGCTCATGCTCGTCCCGCCGGAAACCACCCACGCCGCCACCATCCCCGCCAGGACAAGAGCACTGCCCGCGAACGAATAGAGAGCCAGCTTCATCGCCGCGTATTCGCGCTGGCCGCCAACTTGCGCGCCCGAGCTGTCACGGGGCGCAGATCCCCAGATGGCGATCAGAAAATACTTCGGAATAATCGCGATCTCATAAAACACAAACAGCAGAAACAGATCGAAGCTGAGAAACACGCCGTACACGCCGCCGATCAGCACCAGATAAAACGTGAAGAATTCCTGCGTGCGCTGCTCGATGTTCCAGGAAAAGAGAATCCCCGCCGTCGCCGCAATGCCAGTCAGTAAGACCAGAGTGAGGCTGATGCCATCTGCCGCAAGGTAGTAAGAAATACCCAAGTGCGGAATCCACGCCACCCGCGCGACCGTGACCAACTGCCCCGGCTGCCAGTGCAGCAGCGCAACCAGGCCGATCCCCAGCCCAGCCAGCGCCGTTACCAGCGCAACCGCGCGCGCAAGACTCTTCGTCGGGCTCAGCCGCGCAGCCAGCGCGCCGATGAACGATAGATAAATCGTCCAGGCCAGCATCAGAACCTCGCTCCCTGGCTCAGACTCATAACCCACTGCATCACGGTCCCATGCACCATGCCGGTGATCAGCTGCGGGTAAAGGCCCAGCACGAACATCATCAAAATCGCGGGCGCAATCGCCAACCGCTCCGTCGTCGTAAGGTCGGCCATCGACTCCCACCTGGGATTGACAGGCCCGGAGAACACCTTCTGAATCACGGTCAGCAGAAAGACCGCTGTCATGAGCAACCCGAGCACGGAGATGGACGTGGCCCAGCCAGCCAGCGGAAACGAACCTTTGAAGATCAGGAACTCCGCGGGAAACCCATTCAGCCCGGGCAATCCGAGTGAAGCAAAGATAGCGATGCCCATTAGCCCCGAGAAGACTGGCATCGTTCTGCGCAGACCACCGAAGTCGTCAATGCCCCTCAACCCGCCGGTGCGCCGCTCGATCAGCGCGATGAACCAGAAGAGGCTCGCCGCTGTGAGCCCGTGGCTGAAGACCTGCAACAGCACGCCTGTCAGCGCCGCGGCTTTTTCCGCCGCCATTCCGGGGTCAGTGCCCGTAAATCTCGCCGCCACGCACACGCCCAGAACGCAATACCCCAGGTGGTTAATCGACGAGTAGGCGAAGGTGCGCTTCAGATCCTTCTGCACCCAGGCGGCAAAAGCGGGCAGCACAATCGTCGCTACCGCGAGCCACAACAGCGGTCTCGAAGCCTGCCGCATCTGCTCTGGAAAAATCGGCAGCAGGATGCGCAGAAATCCGTAAACCCCCATCTTCGACATCGCGCCGGTCAGCAGCATCGTCGTCTCGCTGGGAGCTTCGGCGTAGGTCAGCGGAAGCCAGGTATGGAAAGGAACCACCGGAGTCTTCACCGCGAACCCCAGAAAAGCACGCCCAGAAAAGCAGCATCGAAAGGTGCTCTGGGCTTCCACTCCAATGCAGATTCTGGGCGAGCGCGGCTGTGAGCCGGCCGACTGCGCCATCTGAGCCAGTTCAACAAAATCAAACGAGCCGGGGTGGGTAGGAGTCGTGGTGGCCAGAAACAGAGCAAGAAACGCCAGCAGCAAGGCCACGCTGCCGACCATGGTGTAGAGAAAGAAGGTCGTTGCGGCGCGCGCGCTTCTGCGTCCTCCCCATAAGCGAACGAGAAAAAAAGCAGGGATCAGGCTCAGTTCCCAGAAAATAAACCAATGGATGAAGTTCAGAGCGGTGAATGTGCCCATGAGGCCAGCTTCGAGGAAAAGCACGAGAGCGAAATACACCGCCCCCTGTTTCTCATTGGCCCACGATGCGGCCAGCGACATGAGCACCACCACCGCCGACAGCACCAGCATCAACACGCCCAGTCCGTCGACGCCCACGTGATAGGAAATCCCCAGCGACGGCGCCCATCCATGCAGCGCCTCAAACTGCATGCCGGGCGCGCCGGGATTGAATCCGTGCCACAGGAACAGAGCCAGAGCCAGAGCCCCCGCGGCAAACGCCATTGCCACGATGCGTGCCAGAGCGCGTGAGCGATAAAACGCCAGTACAACCAAACCGCCAACGATGGGTAGCAGCGTGAGCAAAGCGATCATCCGCGATGCCCCCACAGCAGAAGCAGAGCGAGCACCACCAGCGCGCCGCCAATCACGCGAAGATAATTTTGTACCCGGCCGTCTTCGAGACGAGAAAACAGTCGTCCTCCGCGCCCCACGTCGCGGCAGCCCTCATCGAAACCGCCGTTGACCACATACTTGTCGACTCCGGCGTCGAGCCAGCCCAGCCCGGTCACGAGCCAGGAGATAAGGTTCACCGCGCCGCCAAAAATCCAGCGATCGAGCCACGCGGCCAATGCCGCACAGAAGCGCGTCAGCCGGATCACCGTGGCGTCGTAAATCTCATCGACGTAAAGCCGGTTCGCAAGCGCGTGGAAGATGCCAGGCTGCAGCTGCTCAAGAGCGTCGGGATCGGTAACGCGCAGGATCGGCTTGCGCCCGTAGAACCACCAACCCAGACCGAGCCCGGCAAAAACAATGATCGACGAGACCAGCATCAGCGTCAGCACACCCGGCTCGCGGAATCCGTCCCAGCCAAAGCGCACCGCTTCTCCTGCAAGAAAATTCTGGAACCAAGGCCAGGCCGGCGTCCCCATCAATCCCAGGAAGACCGCAAAAACCGCCAGAATCACCAGCGGCCGGGTCATCACCGCGGGGCTTTCGTGCGGATCTTCAATCGCACACATTTCGCCGGGCCGCGGCGAAACGACAGGCTCCAGTTGCGGTGCAGGAATCGCATGCGACGCCGCAGCGCCAGCCGAAACGCTCGCCTCGGTTACCCGCTGCGGTCCGAAAAACACGTAGTACATCTGCCGCGTCATGTAGAAGGCAGTCAGCAGCGCTCCAATTGCGCCCATATAGAACGGTCCGCGCGAGACGCCCCAGCCATGCGCCGCGTGCAGAATCGCGTCCTTACTCCAGAACCCCGCAAACAGCGGAAACCCGCACAGCGCCAGCATGCCGCATGCATACGCCGCAAACGTCACCGGCATAAACCGGCGCAACCCGCCCATGTTGCGAATGTCCTGCTCCTCAGTGCAGCCATGGATCACAGAGCCCGCGCCCAGAAACAACAGGGCCTTAAAAAAGGCATGCGTGATCAGGTGAAACATTCCGACGGCAACGCCGCCCACGCCCAGGCCCAGCATCATGTAGCCCAGTTGAGACACGGTGGAGTAAGCCAGGATGCGCTTGATATCGTTCTGCGCGACCGCAATGCACGCCGCAAAAAGCGCAGTGATGGCTCCAACCCAGGCAACGACTTCCAGTGCCTGGGCGCTCATCAGGGGATAAACGCGTGCGACCAGATAAACACCCGCCGCCACCATCGTAGCGGCGTGGATCAGCGCGCTGACCGGCGTCGGACCCTCCATCGCGTCCGGCAGCCAAACATGAAGCGGAACCTGTCCCGACTTGCCCGCCGCGCCGCAGAAAATCAGCAGCCCGATTACCGTTGAAACCGCCATTCCAGCCACAGCTACGTGCGCAGTCATGCCTGCGACCGCGCTTTGCTCCAGGCACCCAACCCCGTGGTCATAGAAAAGCAGCGTCCCACTCTGCACGTAGAGCCAAACCATCCCGATCAGCAGGCCAAGATCCCCCACCCGCGTCGTAATGAACGCCTTCTTTGCCGCCGCCGCGGCTGCCGGCCGATGAAACCAGAACCCGATCAGCAGATACGAAGTCAGCCCCACAACCTCCCAACACATGAAAAGGAGCAGCAGGCTGTTGGCGATCACAACGCCGAGCATCGCACCCGCGAATAACGAGAGGAAGCAGAAGAAGCGCGTGAAGTTGTCGTCATGCGCCATGTAGCCGAGGCTGTAAATGAAGATCAGAAGGCCAACAAAGGTGACCATCACCAGCATCACGGCCGCCAGCGGATCGAGCAGCCACCCCAGCTTCACCCACTGATCGCCGAACTGCATCCAGTGAAAATTCACAACCTGCCGGGTTGGATCGATCAACATCCGAACAAAAGCGAAAATCGCCAGCACGAATGACAGAGACATGGCCCCGATTGCCAGCGCCGCCGACACTCGCCGTTGCGTCCGCTTCAGCAACGCGCCGATGCCCGCCGCCAGCATCGGCAACACAGGAATGAGCCACAGATAGCGAACAATCCAGAGCTGGCTCATCCTTTCATCTCCGTGATCTCGCTCACGTCAGAGGTTCGAGCGTGACGGTAGATGGCCAGGATCAGCGCCAGCCCCACGGCAGCTTCCGCCGCGGCAACCGCAATCGAGAAGATGACGAAGATCAATCCTGTGAGAAGCTCCGGATGCGGCCCAAATCGCCAGAACGCGATGAAGTTCAGATTGGCCGCATTGAGCATCAGCTCGATGCCGGCCAGCACCAGGATCGCGCTGCGCCGCGTGAGCGCCCCAGCAAGGCCGACCGAGAACAGCAGTGCCGAGACCAACAGACAACCAGCAAGAGGGTTCATCCGACGCGCAGCTCCGTAACTGGCGCAGTTCCTGCTTTGTCCAATGGCTTTTCGCGCAAAGCCAGGATAGCCGCCCCAATCATGGCTGCCGTCAGCATGAGCGCGATCACCTCCAGCGGCACAACGAAACGCTGCATCAGCGCCAGACCGATCGCGCGCATCGAAGCGTGCGGGGCGCCGGTACCCAATGAAGAATGCCCGGTGCTGCTGGTGCTCACCGCCCAGGCCAGCACCGCAAAGACCGCCAATGCGATTGCCACTCCCGCCAGTGCCGCCGGCGAAAATATCTTTACCGGCGCCGACTCCCCTCCGCGTGTGAGCAGGACCACAAACACTATAAGGATAGCGATTGCTCCCACGTAAACCAGCAGTTGCGCCAGCCCCGCGAATTCCGCCCCCAGATTCACATAGAGCGCCGCCAGGCCCGCAAACGCCACCGTCAGCGCCAGAGCGCAATGCACCAGCCGGCGCAGCGTCATCGCGGCCACGCCTCCGGCCACCGTCAACACAGCGAGGATCAGAAATGCCGCAGTCATCGTTTGTCGTGCAAAGTTTCTGGAGCTGTCATGGTTCCGGAGCGCCCGCGATAGCGTGAGCCTCGCCGGGCCTCTCCCACGATTGCACAGCGGCATTACGCCGACTGTGACTCAAATCACCACTCGGCCAAATCCAAACCCGTATGTCCCGAGCGGCCAATCCGTTTACTCCGCGAAGCGATACGTCCTCTTCTCAATCCTTCTGCCGCGTTCGAGCCCCCGCGCCAGCGTTATAAAGGGCCCCACAATCACCAGAGCGCAGACCAGCCAGCGTATCACAGCCCCCAGCGGCTTCGGCCCCACTACGTCGATCGTTAGAAAGTGCCAGATTCCTGCCGAAAGAATCACAACAAGGGTCATCGGCAGCATAAATTTCCAGGCAAAGTTCATCAGCTGATCCATGCGCAGGCGAGGTACCGTGCCCCGCACCCAGATGAACGCAAAGATCAGCGTCAGCAGTTTGCCGAAAAACCAAATCCACGATGGAATCCATGTGAGAAAGCTGAACGGCGCGGACCATCCGCCAAGGAACAGCGTGATGCCGAGCCCGCTCACCGCGAACATCTCCAGATATTCGGCCAGGAAGAACAGCGCAAACTTGAACCCTGAATACTCGATGAAATACCCGGCGATAATCTCCGACTCTCCTTCCGGCAGATCGAAAGGGCTGCGATTCGTCTCCGCCGTCGCCGCGACCATAAACAGCATGAACCCCGCGAGCCCCCACGGCGTAAACACATACCAGTGCGCCAGCGTGCTCGAGTAGCGCGCCTGCTGCTCCACAATCGCCACGGTCGACAACGTCCCCGCCGTCATGATTACCGGGACCGACGCCAGGATCAGAGGAATCTCGTAGCTGATCATCTGTGCAATCGCGCGCATCGCGCCCAGCAGCGAATACTTATTGTGGCTCGACCAGCCCGCCATGAAGATGGCCAGCTCTGTGCCCGCTCCCACCGCGAAGAAGAAGAGCACACCGGCGTCAAGATTGACGGCCGTCATGTTCCGCCCCACGGGGAGCACGGCGTAGGTCAGGAAGACAATTCCCACCAATACCAGTGGGGCCAGGTAGTGCACTACATGGTCCGCGGCACGCGGAACCAGATCTTCCTTCGTCAGCGATTTCACCGCATCCGCCATTGGCTGGAGGACGCCAAACGGGCCCACCCGGTTCGGCCCATAGCGGTTTTGCATCCGCCCCAGGCCCTTGCGCTCGAAAACCGTGGTGAGAGCAAACAACCCGGCGAACACCACGATAATTGACGCAACCGCAATCACAATTGAAACCAGCGCCTGCAGCGGGCCAGGACTATGCCCCACGATCCAATGATCGAGGTTGACGAAAGCCTGATCCGCTGTGCCCCCGGCGATCATCACTGCGGCACCACTTTCACGGGCTTCGGCGGCACAACAGGCACGGCGGAGGCCCCATTGCCGGATGGCTCGCCTGCGGCAGCCGGTTGCGCCGCCTTTGCGGCAGCCGCCGCAACCTTCGCCTGAGCATCGGCCAGCTCCTTCGCGCGCCGCTCATCCGTCTCCGCTGCTTCGGTGGGATGAATCTTCCGGTAGTACTCGTTCGGCTTCGCCAGCTGCTCCTTCGTCCACAGCAGTCCGCCAAACCGGTCCGTCGTGCTCAGCTCAAACTGCTTATCCATGCGGATCGCGTCGAACGGGCAAACCTCGACGCAAATCTGGCAGCTCATGCAAACCGCCACATCGATATCGAACACCGCCGGATAAGCCTGCGCCTTCCCAACAAAGTCCGGCTTCTTATCCTTGCTCTTCTCAATGTGGATACACCGCGGCGGGCACTCCTTCTCGCAAATCTGGCACGCCACGCAGCGCAGACCCTTCTCCGCGTCGGAGCCGTCATAAAGGAGGAACGGAAATACCCGCGACGCCTCGGGAAGCGGGAGCCGCTCCTCGGGATATTGCACGGTCGTCAGCCGATCCTTCCCGACATAGCTGCCGAAGAAGTTCCGCGCCGTCTCGACCAACCCCTGAATGATGCCTTCACCCAGCATGACAACCTCAGCTCTTAGCTTGTAGCTCCTAGCTCCGACTCCGTACTGCGCCTTACTCTCAACCCGAATCCGCCTTAGCTAACAGCTAATAGCTATCTGTCCACTTCTCCCAGCACAATATCCACGCTTCCAAGAATGATCACCGTATCGGCAATATTCTCTCCAAGACACATATCTTCGAGAATGGTCAGGTTGATCATGCTCGGCGGCCGCACCCGATACCGGTAAGGATTCCCCGACCCATCGCTGATGAGGAAAAATCCCAGCTCACCCTTCGGCGACTCAATCCGCCCATAAGCCTCGCCGACTTTAGGACGCAAACCGCGCAGGCGAACCTTAGGGTCGATGATTGGTCCCGCAGGAATATCGCGCAGCGCCTGCTCCAGAATCTTCACCGACTCCCGCATCTCGAGAATCCGCATCATGTAGCGGTCATAAACGTCGCCGTGCTCGCCCAGCGGCACCCGAAAGCTGAAGCGATCGTAGATTCCGTATTTATCGACTTTGCGAACGTCATAGTTCACGCCGCTCGCCCGCAGCATCGGCCCCGTCACGCCTGCGTTGACGGCCAGCTCGCGCGGCAAGACGCCCGTGCCCTGCGTACGCGCCATCAGAATCTCGTTCGCCCGCAACAGGCTTTCAAACTCATCGACGAATCCGGGCAATCGCCCAACCAGCCGGCGCGTCTCGGTCAGCCACGCCGCCGAGCAATCCACGCGCACTCCGCCAAAGCGCATGTAGTTACACATCATCCGCGCGCCGCTCAGCGACTCGAACAGATCGAGCACCTTCTCGCGCTCGCGAAACGCATACATCAGCGGCGTCCCGCTTGCTCCCATGTCCTGCAGCAAAAAGCCAACCAGCCCCGCGTGATTCTGGAACCGCGTCAACTCGGCGACAATTACGCGGATATATTCCGCGCGCTCCGGCACCGCGATCCCCGCCAGCTTCTCCACCGCCAGCACGTAGCCCCAGTTATTCGTCATCGAGCAGAGATAGTCGAGCCGATCGGTGTAGGGAATCGCCGACAGATAAGCGCCGTGCTCGGCGATCTTTTCGTGGTTGCGGTGCAGATATCCAAAGACCGGCTTCAGCCGGACAACGCGCTCCCCTTCGAGCCGCACATCCATGCGAAACACGCCGTGGGTCGAAGGATGATGCGGCCCCATGGAGACTTCCATAATGTCGCCCAGGCCGTCTTCATTCGTAACCGCGATCCGCTCCAGCTCCGCCACGTCCGTGATCACGCCTTCACCCCCGTGACCAGAATGTCGTCTTCGGGCGCAACATAATCTTTGCGCATGGGATAGTCGACGAATCCGTCCCACATAAGGATGCGCCGCAAATCGGGATGCCCATCGAAAACGATACCGTACAGATCGAAAGCCTCGCGCTCCTGAAACTCGGCGCTGCGCCATACCGGCGTTAGCGACGGCAGGTGCGTGCCGTCGGTCCGGTTCCCCGTCCTCATTCGCAGCACCACCGGCCCGTGTTTCTTCTCCATCGAAAATAAGTGATAGACGGCCTCAAGATGACCGGAGACTTTTGTTTTGCGAACCTCTTCGACTTCCTGTTCCGACGAAGCGCCGTCCGGTCCAGCGACCAGCTTCTTTACCTTCACCTTTTCGCTGACCTCGGAATCCGGCCAGTCCACGCCCGTCACCAGCGAGCAGTAGTCGAGCCGCAGCGCCGCATCGTCGCGCAGAAACTCCGCTACAGCCCGCGCATGCGCATGGTCGAGCAACAGCGAGTGCTGCGCCGATGGACTCCCGTTCGGAATCACCGTCACGCTTGTGCCAGGAACCCCAGCCTCAATCTGCGCTTTGATGTCTTCAGGGGAGGGAAGCGGCATTATTGGATCACCCTAAGCGGATTCCCATTTTCGGCAAGGAAAACATCGGTATTCTGAGCCGGCTCGAGGCCGTGCTCCCCGAACGCGGGCACCGGAAATTCACTCGGCAGGTCTGCATTGAGATGCCGTGGACGATCCGCGCCGCTCAGCGACTGATCCTCGATCTTTTTCTGCAGCGTCATGAACGCATGAATCAGCGCCTCAGGCCGCGGCGGACACCCAGGAATATGCACATCGACCGGAATATAGCGGTCGATCCCCTTCAGCACGTTGTACCCATCGCGAAATGGGCCGCCGGAAATCGCACAAGCGCCCATGGCGATTACATATTTTGGCTCCGGCATCTGGTTGTAGAGCCGCACCACCTGCGGCGCCATCTTTTTTGTAACAGTGCCCGACACAATGATGAGATCGGCCTGCCGCGGCGACGGGCGAAACACCTCCGCCCCGAACCGCGCCAGATCGTACCGCGCCATCGTCGTTGCAATCATTTCGATCGCGCAGCAAGCCAGCCCAAAAGTGAGCGGCCAAACGGAGTTCTTCCGCCCCCAGTTGTAAATCTCCTCGAGCGTCGTCGTGAAGATTCCGTTCTTGCTCAACTCGATCTTAAGGTTTTTGAGGTCCTGTTCCATCTCTTCATCCCAGCCTGTAGCCTGTAGCCGGGAGCCAGTATCGTGCAAACGCTCGATTCTCAGCTACGAGCCACAGCCTACCGGCTACCAGCTTCGTTACGCCCACGTCAGCACACCCTTCTGGCAGGCCCAGATCAACCCCTCCACCAGCAACAGCAAAAACACCAGCATCGCCAGGCACGCGCCCAGCGAAAGACCTGTAAACGCCACCGCAAACGGCAGCAAAAACACAGCCTCTACGTCGAAGACCAGAAAAACAATGGCGTAAATGTAGTAAGACGCGCCAAACTGAATCCAGGCATCCCCCTTCGATTCCAGCCCGCACTCGTATGTGGCGTTCTTCTCCGCGCCGGGCTTATTGGGCGAAAACACTCGCGCCCAAAGCCACGCCAGCAGGATCGGCGTGATGCCGAAAGCCACTCCGCCCACCAGCAGACCCACGACCATCAGCCAGGGATGTTCCGGATTCGCGCTCATCGGCCCACTCTCCGGCAACCAGCCGTGACTTGAGTGAGCCTACCCGTACGCAACATCAACCCTCCGTGACCAAAATCACAATTCCAGCAAAAGTCGAGCTGAAAAGCGACCGGGTTGCGAGCCAGAGGCGCTCGTCCGCCCTCGGGCTACTTTTGGTTTCTCGCTCGATTTTGCTCGCAGTATGGCTCGCATCGAACTCGTTACTGCTCCTTTTCGCCTTTCGTTTGCCAGCTTCAGGGGCACGCCTGGCAAACGTCTACTGCCTACCGCCTGTCTCTCATCCTCGCACAGTTGTGTTCCCTGTCACAGCCGGGCCATGGCCCCGGAGGGCAGACTTATCTGTCGTGGCTTACGGCGAATTCGCACGCGCAACCCCAGAACCCCAGCAAGGAGAATCATGAGCGCCCCAGCAAAAACTGCAATCTTCGACGGCAATGAAGCCGCCGCCTCCGTGGCCTACCGCTTTTCCGAAGTCGTGGCGATTTACCCCATCACCCCGTCCTCCCCCATGGCCGAGTTCGCCGACCAGTGGAGCGAGGAAGGCAAGCTCAATATCTGGGGCTCCGTTCCACAGGTTGCCGAGCTGCAAAGTGAGGGCGGCGCCGCCGGCGCCATGCACGGAGCGCTCCAGGGCGGCGCTTTTGCCACGACCTTCACGGCCTCCCAGGGCCTGTTGCTGATGATCCCCAACATGTACAAGATCGCCGGCGAGCTCACGCCCAACGTTATGCATGTAACCGCGCGCTCCATCGCCACCCATGCCCTCTCCATCTTCGGCGATCACTCCGACGTGATGGGCTGCCGCCAGACCGGCTACGCAATGCTCGCCTCGAATTCCGTCCAGGAAGCCGCCGATTTTGCGACCATCGCCCACCTCGCGACCCTCGAGTCCCGCATCCCCTTTATGCATTTCTTCGATGGCTTCCGCACCTCGCACGAAATCAACAAAGTCATCCCCATCTCCGACGAGACCATCACGGCGCTGCTCGACGAGAAAGCGGTCCGCGCCCATCGCGAGCGCGCGCTCTCGCCCGACCGCCCCGTCCTGCGCGGAACCGCCCAGAACCCCGACGTCTTCTTCCAGGCCCGCGAAGCCTGCAACCCTTATTACCTCGCCTGCCCGGTCATCGTGCAGGACATCATGGACCGCTTCGCCCGCCAAACCGGCCGCAGCTATCGCCTTTTCGACTACTACGGCGCCGCCGATGCGGATCGGGTCATCATCCTGATGGGTTCGGCCGCGGGCGCTGCCGAAGAGGCCATTGACGCACTCAACGCCCGCGGAGAAAAGCTCGGGCTGCTGAAGGTCCACCTCTATCGGCCCTTCGCGCCCGAAGCTTTTCTGACAGCCCTCCCCGAAACCGTCCGCAAAATCGCTGTCCTCGACCGCACCAAGGAGCCCGGTTCCACGGGCGAGCCGCTTTACCAGGACATCGTTACCGTCATCTCCGAAGCCCTCTCTACCGGCCGTTTGCCCCTCGCTCAGTTCCCGGTCATCGTCGGCGGACGCTATGGCCTCTCTTCGAAAGAATTCACGCCCGCCATGGTCAAAGGCGTTTACGATGAGCTGGCCAAACCGCACCCGAAAAACCATTTCACCATCGGCATCGACGACGACGTGACGCACTCCAGCCTTCGCTGGGACGAGAGCTTCTCCACCGAAGATCCGAGGACCGTGCGCGCCCTCTTCTACGGCCTCGGCGCAGACGGCACGGTAGGAGCCAACAAAAATTCCATCAAGATCATCGGCTCCGAGACACCCAACTACGCACAGGGCTACTTCGTCTACGACTCCAAGAAGTCCGGCTCTCTCACCACCTCGCACCTCCGTTTTGGCCCCGAGCCCATCCGTTCCACCTACCTCATCTCGCGCGCCAACTTCATCGCCTGCCATCAATTTGAATTCCTGGAGAAGACCGACGTTCTGGTCGCCGCCGAACCCGGCGCCACCTTCCTGCTGAACAGCCCCTACGGCCCCGAAGACGTTCTGGCAGCATCTGCCGCGCACCATCCAGAAGACCATCCTCGAAAAGCACCTGCGCCTCTTCGTCATTGACGGCTACACCGTCGCCCGCGAAAACGGCATGGGCAACCGCATCAACACCGTTATGCAGACCTGCTTCTTCGCCATCAGCGGCGTTCTGCCCCGGGAAGAGGCCATCGAGCAGATCAAGAAAGCCATCAAGAAGACCTACGGCAAGCGCGGCGACGCAGTCGTCCAGCAGAACTACGCCGCCGTCGACGCTGCCCTCGCCCATCTGCATGAAGTCAAAGCCCCTGAACACGTCAGCGCGAAGTTCGACATCCTGCCCGCCATCCCCGCCGCCGCGCCCAGCTTCGTCCGCGATGTCCTCGGCGCAATGGCCGCCGGCCATGGCGATCTGCTGCCCGTGAGCGCGCTGCCTCCTGGCGGAACCTTCCCCACCGCAACCGCTAAATGGGAGAAGCGCAACATCGCCCAGTTCATCCCCGTCTGGGACGAACAACTCTGCATCCAGTGCGGCAAATGCGTCATGGTCTGCCCGCATGCGGTCATCCGCGCCAAGGTCTACGACGGCGCCCTGCTCCCCAACGCCCCGGCAACCTTCAAGTCCGCCAAGCCGAAATGGCGCGGCATGGACCAGGAGCTCTACACCCTCCAGGTAGCTCCCGAAGACTGCACCGGCTGCACTTTGTGTGTCGAGGTCTGCCCCGCGAAGAGCAAGGCCGACCCGAGCCACAAAGCCCTCAACATGGCCGCGCAGCAACCGCTTCGCGTTCCCGAGCGCGCCAACTGGGACTTCTTTGAATCCCTCCCCACGGTGGCGCGTAACCGCGTGTCCGGCACTCAGGTAAAGGACATCCAGCTTCTGGAGCCGCTCTTTGAGTTCTCCGGCGCATGCTCCGGCTGCGGCGAAACCCCCTACATCAAGCTGCTCACCCAGCTCTTCGGCGACCGCCTGCTCATCGCCAACGCCACCGGCTGCTCCTCCATCTACGGCGGCAACCTGCCCACCACACCGTATTGCCAGAACGACGAAGGCCGCGGCCCAGCCTGGTCCAACTCCCTCTTCGAAGACAACGCCGAATTCGGCCTGGGCATGCGCCTGGCCGTGGATCAGCAGCGCTCCTACGCCGAAAACCTCGTCGCCAAACTAACCCCGATCCTCGGCGAAGACCTGGTCCGCGCCACCCTCGAAGCCGATCAGTCGAAAGAGGACGGCGTCAATGCCCAGCGCCAGCGCGTCGCCGAAATTCGCGCGAAACTCGCCACAGTCGACTCCGTCGAAGCCCGATCGCTGAGCGCCATCGCCGACACACTGGTCCGCAAAAGCGTCTGGATCATCGGCGGCGACGGCTGGGCCTACGACATCGGCTTCGGCGGCCTCGACCACGTTCTCGGCTCCGGCAAGAACGTCAAAATCCTGGTCCTCGATACCGAGGTCTACTCCAACACCGGCGGCCAGATGTCCAAATCCACGCCCCGCGGCGCAGTCGCCAAGTTTGCTGCCGGCGGCAAATCAACCAGCAAGAAAGACCTGGCCATGGAAGCCGTAGCCTACGGTTCGGTCTATGTGGCACGCATCGCCATGGGCGCCAACGACAGCCACACCGTTAAAGCCTTCCAGGAAGCCGAAGCCTGGCCCGGTCCCGCGATCATCATCGCCTACAGCCACTGCATCGCGCACGGCTACGACCTGTCTCAGGGCCTCGATCACCAGAAGGCCGCTGTCAACTCCGGCTATTGGCCGCTGATGCGCTACAACCCGGCCGTCCGCGAAGAAGGCAAGAATCCCTTCTTCCTCGACTCCCGCGCGCCCTCGATCCCGCTCAAGGACTACATCTATAACGAGTCGCGCTACACCATGCTCCTGCGCGCCCATCCTGACACTGCCGCAGAGCTGTTGAAAGAAGCCACCGACGACGTTGAGCGCACCTGGCGCGTCTACTCCGGCCGCGCCGCCATGCCAGGCCGCGAAACCACGCCCAACATCTCGCCCCGCGAAGACAAAGAAGTCCCCGCTGGCGCGCCGGGCGACGACTAACCGCTTTCCCGGAGCTGCCGCGAGAAGCAGCTTCGGCTTTGCCAGTGCCGATGAGTCAATTCTCGGCACTGGCATTTCGTTTGAAACAGTGATGAAAGGCCAACCGCCTCTCGCCGACCACCTTTTGCACCGCTCGCTCCTGGCTCCGCCTCCAGGCTCTCGGCTGGTCTACAATACCGAGAAGCCGCCAGCCCAAATGCTCACCCTGCAACATACGAGGTTGTCGCGCATCACTCAATCATGATCGAGTACCCGCTCGCCGAAGCCCTTACATTTGACGATGTCCTTCTCACCCCAGCCTGGAGTGAAATTGCGCCCGCGCACGTCAGCACCCTCACCCACCTGACGAAGCGCATCCCGCTGACCACGCCGCTCCTATCGGCGGCCATGGACACCGTCACCGAATCCCGCATGGCCATCGCCATGGCCCAGCAGGGCGGCCTCGGCATCGTGCATCGCAACCTCACCATCGACCAGCAGGCTGGGGAAATCGACAAGGTCAAGCGCTCGGAATCCGGCATGATCGTCGATCCCGTCACCATGGCCCCCGAGCAGCTCATCTCCGATGCCCTCGAGGTCATGCGCCGCTACAAAATCTCCGGCGTTCCCGTCACTCGCAAAGGCAAGCTCGTCGGCATCCTGACCAACCGCGATCTCCGCTTTGAAACCCGCACCGACATCCCCATCTCGGAAGTGATGACCAAAACCAACCTCATCACCGTGCCGGTGGGCACCACGCTCGAGCAGGCTGAGGACATCCTCCACCAGCATCGCGTCGAAAAACTTCTCGTCGTCGATAAGGACTACGAGCTCAAGGGCCTCATCACCGTTAAAGACATCCAGAAAAAGCTCAAATACCCCTACGCCTCAAAGGACGAACAAGGCCGCCTCCGCGTCGGCGCGGCCATCGGCGCAACCGGCGACTTTTTAGAGCGCGCGGCCGAGCTCGTACGCAATCGCGTCGACGTCCTCGCCATCGACTCCGCCCACGGTCACTCCTCCCGCGTGCTCGAAGCCGTCCGCGAAGTTAAGAAGCGCTTCCCCCAGGTCGACCTGCTCGCCGGCAACGTCGCTACAAAAGAGGGAACCGAAGCCCTCATCGATGCGGGCGCGGACGCCGTCAAGGTCGGCATCGGCCCCGGATCCATCTGCACCACCCGCATGGTCACCGGCGCGGGCATGCCGCAGATCACCGCCATCAGTGAAGCCTTCAAAGCCGCCGGCAAGCACAACATCCCTCTCATCGCGGACGGCGGCATCAAGTACTCCGGCGACATCACCAAGGCCATCGCCGCCGGAGCCAGCGTCATCATGATCGGCTCCCTCTTTGCCGGCGTCGACGAAAGCCCTGGCGAAACCATCCTCTACCAGGGCCGCTCTTTTAAGGCCTATCGCGGCATGGGCTCGCTCTCCGCCATGGCCCAGGGCGGCGGCGAACGCTACTTCCAGGGCACGCAGGACCTCGACATCCAGGACAACAACGAGAGCGTGGTCAATCGCGAGCGCAACGGCGCCTCCAACCGCCTCGGCAAATTCGTCCCTGAAGGCATCGAGGGCCGCGTCCCCTACCGCGGCGCGCTTGAAGCCATGGTCTACCAGCTCGTCGGCGGCTTGCGCTCCGGCATGGGCTACTGCGGCGCATCGACCATCGAAGAGCTGCAGCAGAAAGCCCGCTTCGTCCGCATCTCCTCAGCTGGCCTCCGCGAGAGCCACGTCCACGACGTGATGATCACCCGCGAAGCGCCCAATTACCACGTGGAGTAATAAAGCCAGGGGTTGTAACCAGTCCCGTGATCTGAGCAAAGCATCCGAATTCGTTGCGCCCCCATTTGGCGCGACAACAATTCAGACGCGAGCCGAAGGACCCGCATTTCGTTCTGGGCGAAAGTGCGTCGCTAAATTCTCGCGCCATCCTCCTATCAAAGCGGTAAGATTCCCTGTGCCCACTACGGCCTCTATGTCCGATCACAGCGCAGACGCCGAGCGCCTCATCCGCTGCTTCGACCCCGACGCCACTCACGTCGCAGGCGCCTCCGAGCATCTCGTCCTCTCGCCTCGCTTCGGACGCCTTCGCCGCCAGCATCCCCTGCTCGCCACCTCGCCCCACGCCCACGGAGCGTCCGCCGCCTGGGCCGCCGCCCGCCACAACCTGCTCAACTGCCGCGACCGCTCCGTGCAGCTGGCCCTCGCCACCTACCAGCATCCTGTGCGCGTCACCATCCGCGTCCCTTACGACGTTCTCCAGGACCCGCAGTTCGACCTCCACCAGCACTGCCACACGGTCCTCGACCGCCATGGCGCTGAGAAAAACGGAGTCATCCTCCGCCGCGAAGCCCTCTGGATTCGCACTCTCCTGCCCGACGGAGACGGCCTTGCCCGCTTCGAATTCTCCAACACCTTCCTGCTGCCTATCACCAGCGAAGCCATGCTCGCCGAATCCAAAACCCTCTGGTGAATTTGCCCCCGAAATTGTGGAACCGCGGGGAACCTTTCCGCCACCCGCTCCGTATCAGCCTGCCATGAAGACGAAAACCGCCCTGGCAGTGGCTGCCCTGGAAGTGACTGCCCTCGCACTGCTCACATCTCTGCCCGCGCGCGCACAGGATTCCGACCACTCCTGGTCGAAGACCTACACCGTCTCCGCCAAGCCCACCCTGAACTTCGAAACCTCCGATGCCGCCATCGACTTCCATTCCTGCGGCGACTGCCACGAAATCCGGATCCACGTCGAGGTGGTCGGGCACAAGCTGTCAGACTATCGCCTGGAGGAAGGCCAAAGCGGCAACGAGGTTCATTTCCTCTTCAAAGAACTGCCCCACGCCGGCGTGCATATCCAGTGGCATACGGAGCGTACCCACGTGACCGTCGAAACGCCTGCCCAGCTGACGCTTCAGGCTAAAACCTCCGACGGCAACGTGAATCTCACCGGACTCGAGGGCGATCTCGGCCTGACCACCGGCGACGGAGACGTCAACCTCGACCATGTCTCGGGCAATCTGCGCGTCAGGTCCGGTGACGGACACGTCACGATCGCCGATGCCACCGGCGCGCTCGACGCCCATACCAGCGACGGCAGCCTCACCGTCGACGGCCTCTTCCACGCCCTTGCGCTCCACACCAGCGACGGTGAGCTCAACCTCAACCTGCGCCAGGGAACGAAGCTCACCGAAGCCTCGACCATCCAGTCATCCGACGGCTCGGTAACGCTTCACGTCCCCCAGGACTTCGCCGCCGATCTGAATGTCCACAGCAGCGACGGCCATGTGGACTGCTCCCTGCCGCTGTCGATCGACCACTACCAATCCGGCGGTGGAGAGGGCCACGATCTGCACGGTAAGCTGAACGGCGGAAGCGTCCCGCTGACCATTCACACCAGCGACGGGAACGTAAAGATCGAGCAGTTGTGAGTTGGAGCATGCTCGAGCCAAACGGGCTCCGCGCGATTTGGCGGATGTGTCCAGCGATCTCAAGCGTGGTCGTTCTGCGGAGTGATGCCCTGTTATAGTGAGAGAGGCCGGTCCGGTCGGACCCGCGCCATTCCTCGATGGCGCCATGGTGTAATTGGTTAACACGCCGCCCTCTCAAGGCGGAGAGTTCGGGTTCGATCCCCGATGGCGCTACCAAGCAATCTGCAATGAATCGGCAGACGAGGTCTTCGCTTCGCTCCAGGATTTCAGCTGGTCCTACACTGATGGTGTGAGAATCTGGATCGCCGCCGTGGGCGCGCGCCCTCGCAAAGGCTTCGATGACCTGGTGCGCATTTACCTCGACCGCATCGCCGCCACTTCGAAGTCCGGTGTCGAGTCCCCCCTGTTTCGTTCCGAAGACGCTCTCTGGCACGCCGTCGAACGCGAGCGTGCCCGCTCCGCGCCTCTCCTCGTCCTGCTTGATGAACACGGCAAACAAATGCCCTCTGAAGATTTCGCCCGCTGGCTCGGCCGCGAACGCGACGACGGCCGCCAGCTCATCGTCTTCGCTATCGGCCCCGCGGGCGGCTGGTCCGAAGAATCGCGCCAGCGCGCCGCCGTGCTCCTCTCTCTGGGAAAAATGACCCAGGCGCACGAGCTGGCCCGCGTCGTCATCGCCGAACAGATCTACCGCGCGCTTACCATCCTGGCCGGTCACCCGTATCATCGATCAGGAAGCCGGTAGGCGGTAGCCTGTAGCCAGTAGCCAGATGCTTGTAGCGTCGGGTCACCTCTGTTTCTGGTCCCTTCGCTACCGGTTCCATGCTCCCGGCTCCCAGCTATGGGCTACCGGCTACAGGCTACAGGCTTACTCATGAACGAACCAGAAACCCGCAAAGGCCTCATCATCATCAACACCGGCCCCGGCAAAGGCAAGACGACTGCCGCCATGGGCACCGCGCTGCGCGCCGTCGGCAACGGCATGCGCGTCCTCATGCTGCAATTTCTCAAAGGCTCCTGGCACTATGGCGAGCTCGACTCCACCAAAGCCTTCGGCGATAACTTCGTCCTCCGCCAGATGGGCCGCGGCTTCGTGAAAATCGGCGGCGCCGAAACCGACCCCGAGGACACCCGCCTCGTCGAAGAAGCCTGGGGCGAGGCTCGCGCCGCCATCCTCTCGGGCGATTGGGACATGGTCATCCTCGACGAGATCAACTACGCGATCAGCTACGGCATGCTCGATCCGGCAAAGGTTGTCGAGACGCTCGAGGCGCGGCCTGAGATGGTGCACGTCATCCTCACCGGACGTAACGCGCACCCATCGCTGGTCGCTATCGCCGACACCGTCACCGAAATGCGCGAAGTGAAGCATGCCTATCAGAAAGGCATTCTCGCGCAGCGGGGCATCGAATATTGAATCGCTGCCCCTAGCGCGGCATGCTGAGTCCGCGTAAGCGGGTGAAGGACCTGCGTTTCGTTCACCCACGCCACGGATCAAACTTCGCCGCTCGCAGAGCCCCCGCCAAAACATCAATATCCCCCGACAACACCCGATCCTCTCCCAGCGGCTTCACGACCTCGCGCACCGCAGCGAATGCCTCGCCCACGCGCCGGGCTGGCTTCAGCGGCGCGCGAAAATCCAGCCCCTGCGCAGCACACAGCAGCTCAATCGCCAGCAGTCTCTCCGCGTTCTCCACCACCTGCCGGAACTTCAACGCCGCGGTCATCCCCATTGACACATGATCCTCTTTCCCGCCGGAGGTAGGGACGCTGTCCGCGCTTGCAGGATGCGCGAGTACCTTAGCCTCATTCAGCAGCGCCGCGGCAGCCACGTGCGCGATCATGAATCCCGACGACACCCCGGGCGTTCGCGACAAAAACGGAGGCAATCCCTCATTGATGTCGGGGTTCACCAGGCGATCGATGCGCCGCTCGCCGATCCCCATCAGTGTCGTCATCGCGATCGCGGCGCAATCAAGCGCCAGCGCCAGCGGCGCCCCATGAAAATTCCCGCCCGACAGGATCTCTCCCTCGGCGAAAACGAGAGGATTATCTGTAGCAGACCCTGTTTCAATTTCAAACGTCGTCTGCGCCTGCGCCAGGGCATCGCGCACCGCCCCATGCACCTGCGGCATGCAGCGCAGACAATAGGCATCCTGGACGCGCGGATCGTTATGCCGATGCGACTCGCGAATCTCGCTCTCCTGCAGCAGCGCGCGCAGATGCGCCGCCACCGCCATCTGCCCAGGATGCGGCCGCACAGCGTGAATGCGCTCATCAAACGGCGTCGGCGTTCCCTTCAGCGCTTCAAGCGTCATCGCGCCAGCCAGGTCCGAAAGATCCACCACCCGCAAGGCCCGCGCCAGCGCCAGCGTACCCACCGCCGTAATCGCCTGCGTCCCATTCAGGAGCGCCAGGCCTTCCTTGGCTTCGAGCACCAGCGGCTTCAGACCCGCCTGCAAGAACGCCAGCGCGGCGGGAATCCGGCGACCGTCTGCCAGCACCTGTCCCTCGCCGATCAACGCCAGCGCCAGATGCGCCAGCGGCGCCAGATCCCCACTCGCCCCCACTGATCCGCGCGCCGGAATCACCGGATGAATCCCCCGGTTCAGCAACTCCAGCAGCATTTCAATCAGTTCAGGACGAACGCCGCTGAACCCCTTCGCCAGCACATTGGCGCGCAGCAGCAGCATCGCCCGGACTTCGGCTTCGGGGAGCGGTTCACCCAGCCCGCACGCATGGCTCCGCACCAGATTCCGTTGCAGCGCCTGCACCTCGCCCGGCTCAATCCGAACATCCGACAGCTTCCCAAACCCTGTGTTCACGCCATACGCCGTCTCGCCGCGCGCCAGCAGCCCATCGACCACGGCACGCGACTCGCGAACTCGCGGCGCCGCCGCCGGATCAAGCGACACGGCACGCCGATCCAAAGCAACCTGAGAAATTTCATCCAGGGAAAGAGGCTGACCAGAGAGCAACAAAGGCGTCGACATCACCGAACAGGGTACAGGGTGCAACGTTCAGCGTACAGAGCGCGACCCTTTGGGCAAAAGACAATCTTCGTGCCACAGCCCCGGCGCGACGACAAGCTCATAGGGGACATCACCGCCATGGTAGAAGCTCAGGGGGCGAGCGCAATCTGTTTTTCCGGCGGATGGTGATATTTCCAGTCCGGCCGCGTGAATGCACGAAGAAAATCCAACTCAGCAATCACTACAGGACTTCCGCTCGGAAACCTCGCTTGATACGGAACGCTGCTCACGCTGCAACCTGCAACCCGAAACCTCAAGCTCTTCGCGGCTCGCGCACCCGCGACCCCCGCACCCCATACCACGCGATATACAAATAGCAAAGTATCGGCAGAACAAACGCATGGTGAATCCCAATCCGATCGGCCAGCAGACCCTGCAGCTCCGGAATGATCGCTCCGCCTACAATCGCAGTGATCAGCAGCCCCGAAGCCTCGCCGGTCAGCGGCCCCATCTCCGCAACGCCCAGAGTGAAAATTGTCGGGAACTGAATCGAATTGAACAACCCCACCAGCAGAATGCTCCAAACCGCCACGCCGCCGCCGGTGAGCATCGACACCACGACCAACAGCGCGGCGCACAGCGCAAACAAGCTCAGCACCTTGCCGGGGTTAGCCTTCTGCAGCACGCCGGAACCGATAAATCGCCCCACCATGAGCCCACCCCAGTAGAGCGGCACCCAGGTCCCGATCGCCTTCGTCGCAAAAATCAGAAGGCTGGCCGATAGCTGATGCAGTCCGCTGCCAGGCGCGGTAGCCAGCCCGCCGATCTCTGGCTGCGAGAAATAGTTGATCAGGAAGCTGCCGATCGAAACTTCCGCGCCCACATAAACAAAAATCCCGATTGCCCCGCCAATCACGTGCGGATAGCGCCAGATTCCGCCCTTGTCCTTCGTCAATTCACTCGGCCGATAATCCTTCGTGGTCTCGATCCGGGGAAATTTGTACATCGCAATCGCGAGGCCGAGCAGCACCAGCGCCAGCGCGATTCCCACGTAAGGAATGTTGACGGTCGATGCCTCGTGAATCTGGTACGCCTTGTGCACCGCGGGTGACATCTTCGAAACGTCCTGCACCTTACCCGCCGTGCGTAGAATCACGAACGCCCCAAAGATCGGCCCCGCCACCGTTCCCAGGGAATTGAACGCCTGCGTCAAGTTCAGCCGGCTCGACGCGGTTCGCGGCGGCCCCAGTACCGTCACGTACGGATTCGCCGCCACCTGCAGCGCCGTGATCCCCGCAGCCAGCACAATCAGGGCGCCCAGAAACAGCGGATACGAGGGCACCTTCGCCGCGGGTATGAACAACAGCGACCCCACTCCCATCGTGAGCAGGCCGGCTACCATCGTCTTCTTGTAGCCGATCCACTCCACCACCTTGCCCGATGGAATCCCCAGCAGTGCATACGTCGTGAAAAATGCGAACTGCACCAGCATCACCTGGGCATAGTTCAGCTGGAAAATCGATTTCAGATGTGGGATCAGAATGTCGTTCAGCGACGTCAAGAATCCCCACATGAAAAACAGCGTGGTGACCATCGCCAGAGCGCTGCCGTAGCTGTTGCCTTCGCTCGATGCGACTCTGACTTGAGAACTGCTGGAGCCGGAAATTGCCATGATTTGTCGCTGAGCCTCGTTCTTAGGATCCGGAACCGGACAGGGCGATAGGTGAAACGGCCCAGAAGGTACTGTAACAGCCATGGGTAACGACATGAAACTGTGAGCTTTGCCGCCTGGTACCGCCATCCGGTAAAGAACCGTTTCTTCCCTGAAACTTTGAGTGTCCCCGCGCGTCAGATGTGCAGGTCTCCGCGGAGATACCATCGAAGAATGAGCATGACTCGAACAGCACTGCAGCGATTCATGTACGTCCTCTCCGCGGCCATGTGCCTTGTCTCCGCGGCGCCAGTACTGTTCGCGCAGCAGACGCCCACTGCGAACCGCGTTATTGGAACCGTCGCGGCAGTGGCCGGCAATACCGTCTCGGTCAAAACCGACGCCGGCGCAATCGTCAATGTCGCCGTTGCCGATACCGCGCGTGTCCTGCGTACGCCGCCCGGACAAAAGACCCTGACCGGCGCAACCAAAATTGCCGTCGCCGATATCGAGGCCGGAGACCGCGTCCTCATGGTTGTAGCCGGCGATCCGCCCGCCGCCACCATCGTCGTCGTTAACAAGCAAAGTGACATCGCAGCGAAACAGCAACAGGAACAAGCCGATTGGGCCCGTCGCGGCGTGGGCGGCCTGGTCAAATCCGTCGACCCCTCCGCCGGAACTGTAACCATCACGGCTACAAATCGCACCGTCACGATCCATACCACACCGGCGACTGTCGTTCGCCGCTACGCCCCCGATTCCGTCAAGTTTTCCGACGCCCAGCCCTCGACTCTGGCCGCCATCCAGCCCGGCGATCAGGTCACCGCCCGCGGCGATCGCGGCGCAGACGGAAACGAGGTCACCGCCGACGAAATCGTCTCTGGCTCCTTCCGCAATATCGCAGGCACCGTGGTTTCGACTGACGCCGGCGCCGGAACCTTCACCGTAAAAGACCTCGTCAACAAAAAGACCGTAACCATTAAGACCACGCCCGATTCCGACCTCCGCAAGCTCGATCCACAAATGGCGCAGATGCTCGCTATGCGATTGAAGTCGGCTGGGTCCGGACAACCGGCAGCAGGACAGGCGGGTCCCGGCAACGGAGCGGGCGCGAACTCCACCGGCGGTGGTGGCCAGGCGTGGCGTCAGAATGCTGCGGGAGGCGGCCCGACGGGCGCGTCAGGTGGTCAGGCTTGGCAGGGCTCTCGCGGACAGGGTGCCGGCGGTTCTGCCGGCGGCTTCGCCCGCGTCCTCGAACGCTCGCCCGCGATTCACGTTGCCGACCTGCATAAGAATGACGCGGTGATGATAGTCGCCACGGCGGGCAATCCCGACTCCGCAACTGCTATTCGACTGGTCGCGGGCGTCGAGCCCATGCTCCAGGCCTCCGCCAGCGGCAGTCAGAATATGTTCTCGTCGGCGTGGAATGGCCTCGGCGGCGGCTCGGCTGGCGGCGATCAGGGCGGGGAGGGTACTCCGTAGAAACCTTGCCCCGAAAAGAAATGTGAACTCGCTTCGGCGCGCAAGCGTCTCTTACAGCAAAGGGCCAAAGGCCAGCACCATCCAGGCGGCGCAAAAGGAATCCAATAGACAGCCGCTTACACCAAAGAACGAAAATACAACTTCGAACCGGGGAACTGTGAAACTCAGAATTCTCAATCGCTGGAAGTGTCCGACAAACGCAACGCGTCGTCTTAGCGTAGCCGCCGTCCTGATCGCCTTGGCTTCATCATTCATGCTCGCGGGTACGTCTCCCGTTCGGGCCCAGGCCACAGCTCCGCTAACCGCTCCCGCCCAGGACGCGCCTGCCCAAACCACCGGCGGCCTGCGCGGTCAGGTCGCCGACCCCACCGGAGCCGTCATTCCCGGCGCCACGGTCGTCGTCCTCACCACCTCCGGCAAAGTCGCGGGCAAAGCCACCTCGGATAACGGCGGCGTCTATAGCATCCACGGCCTCCCGCCCGGCACCTACAGCATCACAGTCACCGCGCCAGGATTCGCAGCCTATCGCACCCCCGGCATCGTCGTTGCTGTTGGACAAATGAAGAACCTCAACCCCGCGTTGCAGATCCAGGTCGAGCAGCAGGAGGTCCAGGTCCAGGCCGAGAACACGACCATCAGCACCAGCCCCGATGAAAATGCCAACGCCGTCGTCATCAAGGGCGCGGATCTCGACGCGCTCTCCGACGATCCCGACGAACTCCAGAACGAACTCCAGGCCCTTGCCGGTCCCGCAGCCGGTCCCAACGGCGGCGAAATCTACATTGACGGATTTACCGGCGGCCAGCTCCCGCCCAAATCCTCCATCCGCGAAATTCGCGTCAATCAGAATCCTTTCTCCGCCGAATACGACCGCCTGGGCTACGGCCGTATTGAGATTTTCACCAAGCCCGGCACGGACCACCTTCACGGCCAGGCCGAGGCCCGCGGAAACGACTCGGCATTTAACTCGCAAAACCCCATCCTGCAGGAGCAGACAGAGCCCGCCTACGATTCCTGGGATCTCCACGGCTCGGTCAGCGGCCCCATCTCGAAAACTGCGTCCTACAACGTCGGCGCCTTTGGCCGCAAGCAGCAGAACGAAAGCATCCTTGAAGCCATCAATCCCACCAGCGTCACCACCACCGATCCCAACGGCACGCAGATCAATGAGGCCATCTCCAACCCCACTTCGCGCTTCGAGATCAGCCCGCGCATTGACCTGCAACTCGGCGCGGCCAATACTCTTACCTTGCGCGAGGAATACAACTACGCGAAGAACACCAACGGCGGGCTCAATGCGCTCAGCCTTCCCTCAGAGGCCATCAACACCGAAAACCAGGACAACACAGTCCAGATCTCCGACAGCCTGGTACTTAGTAAGAATCTCGTCGACGATATTCGCTTCCAATACCGCCGTATCCGCGATACCCAATCCGCCGTCTCGAGTTTGCCTTCCTTTGGCGTCCAGGGCTCTTTTACCGACGGCGGCAACACGTCGCAATCCGTCAACGATCACGAGAATAACTACGAGCTACAGAATTACTTCTCCGGCGCCAGAGGTCCGCACTCCTTTAACTTCGGAGCCCGCCTGCGCGCCTATGATGACGTAAACAGCTCCACCAGCGGCAGCAACGGCTCCTATACTTTCGCCAGCCTCTCCGATTTTGCCGGATGCCTGCAGTCTCCGCCCGCCGCCTCCTGCACTCCGCAGCAGTATAACTACACTCAGATCAATAACCCCAAAGCCAATGCAATCCTCTTTGACGCCGCCCTCTTTTATCAGGACGACTGGAAACTCAATCCGCGACTTACTTTCAGTTATGGCGTCCGCTGGGAGTCTCAGAACTGGATCCATGACAAGGACGACTGGGCACCCCGCATCACCGTCGCTTACGCTCTGGGCCGGAGGACTGGCAAGCAGCAGCCGAAGACCGTCATCCGTGCTGGCTACGGCTGGTTCTACCAGCGGTTCACCGTAGCTAACGGATTCGGCGCCAACGTACCCTACGTCATCCAGACCATTCATCTCAGCGAAGACCACACCCACGAAAACGCCCTGGTCGTTAACAATCCAGGATTCTTCAATCCCAACACCGCTGTGGTCCCCTCCGCGGGGTCGACCGGGTCCGGCAAGACCGCACCCTCCTATTACTCCATCGCACCCAATTTTCACACCGCGAACGACATGGAAGGGGCAGTAGGCATCGACCGCCAGTTATCCAAAACCATGACAGGCAACATAACCTACGTCTTCTCCCAGGGCATCCACGAATACTTCACCGATAATGTGAGCGCCGCCGCTCTCTATCCTGCATCCGACGCTGCCAATGGCATTTATCCCACTGCTCCCGTCTCCGAACCAACCACGAATAGTCTTGAATATCAGTCCGGCGGCTTTTACAAAGAGCAGCAGGTGATGGCTACTGTCCGCGCCACTTACAGAAAGTTCAGCCTGTTCACCAACTACACCTACAGCAACGCCAAGGGCGACACCAGTGGAGTAGGCTCCGTTCCCTCTGTCTCCAGCGATCCGGGCCTCGATTACGGGCGCACCAGCTTCGACGTGCGCAATCGCATCATGTTCTTCGGCAACTTCAATCTCCCCTGGCATGTCTCCTTCTCGCCTATGGTCGTAGCTAACTCGGGCACTCCATTTAATATCATCACCGGCACTGACCTCACAGGCAACAACCAGTTCAACGCGCGCCCCACCTACGCCGCCAGCTGCAGCGAAGCGAACACCGTGCAAACCCAGTTCGGTTGTCTGGACGTCCTCCCCTACGGCACCGGCGAAAAAATTATTCCCTACGGAGTAGGCACCGGCCCCTCGAACGTCAGCATGAACGCGCGCCTCAGCAAGGTCATCGGCATCGGACCCAAACTCGCCGAAGGCCAGCAGGGAGCGGGCGGTGGCGGAGGCTTTCGCGGGGGTCCTCCGGGCCTTGCCGGCGGCGGATTCAGCGGCAGCCGCGGTGGTCCCGGCCGCATGGACCAGGGCGTCTCGCGCAAGTACAGCCTCACCTTCTCTGCCTGGGGCACCAACATCTTCAACCACGAAAACCTGAGCACGCCCAACGGCGTCCTCCAGGCTCGGCCCGATACAAGCGGCGACCTCGAGCCGCAACAGTTCTTCGGTAAGTCGCAGTCTCTCGTCGGCGGCTTCTTCGGATCCCAAACCGCCGGCAACCGCAGCATCTTCCTCCAGGCTGGTTTCAATTTCTAGTGCCCGGAAAGACGCAGCGGCGAATGGGCGTCTGACCGGCCCCGCCCAGCCGCCCGATCGACAAGACGCGCAGTTCCGTCGCGAATAACGTCGATGCGCGTTTATACTTGCGTCGCTCGGAGTTCGGCATAAAAGCAGGCGCCTATTCCTGAGCAGGATCGCAGGTCGAAGTTTGGTCTGGAGGTAAAAATGAAAACGGTATCACGCCGCGATATGTTGAAGGCCGGTTTGCTCGCGCCTGTAGCCGCCGCTGCCGCACAAGGCATGGGTCCCATTGGCCAGGCCGCCATCCGCGCCGCACAGGCTGAGCCCGCCCCGCATCCCACCGGCGAGGCTACCGAACCACAAAAGCCAGGCGCAGGCCGGGAGCGTCTTCTCCTCGATTTTGGCTGGCGCTTCCACTTCGGCAACGCTAACGATCCCGCCAAAGACTTCGGCTTCGGAGGCGTGCGCGCCGGCAATTTCCAGAAAACCGGCGGATTCATCGCCGCCAGCTCCCCGGCCTTTGACGACAGCGACTGGCGCGAGGTCGACCTGCCCCACGACTGGGCCATCGAGCTCCCCTTTGAAAACGATCCCGCCCTCGCCAGCAAAGGCTTTTACCCCCTTGGCCGAAACTATCCCGACACCAGCGTCGGCTGGTATCGCCGTGTTTTTGAAATCCCCGCCGCCGATGCCGGCAAGAGAATCGTCCTCGAGTTCGATGGCGCTTACCGCGAAACCATGGTCGCCTTCAACGGCTTCTACATCGGCGTGCACAGCGGCGGATACGATCCCTTCCATTTCGACGTCACTGATTTCGTCTATCCCGGCAAGACCAACGTCCTGCTCGTCCGCGTCGATGCCACACTCAGCGACGGCTGGTTTTACGAGGGGGCCGGCATCTATCGCCACGTCTGGCTCACAAAAACCCATCCCGTTCATGTAAAACAGTGGGGAACATTTGTATCCGCCAAAGTTACAAATGGCGATGCCGCCCTCTCCATCCGCACCGAGCTGCAAAACCACACCAAAGACGCCCAAACCGCCCGCGTCACCTCGACCATCCTCGACCCCTCCGGCAAGCCGGTAGCAAAATCGCAAACCCCTCCCGCCTCGATAGCATCGGGCGCAGACCAGACTGTCGAGCAGACGATAGCGCTCAAGCGTCCAATCCTATGGTCCCTAGAAGAGCGCAACCTCTACAAGCTCGTCACCGAAGTCAGCGCCCAGGGAGAGATCGTCGATCGCTATGAAACCCCCTTCGGCATTCGCTCCATCGAGTTCAATCCGCAAAAGGGCTTCTTCCTCAACGGCAAATCCGTCAAGGTTAAAGGCACCTGCAATCACCAGGACCACGCCGGCCTCGGTGCCGCCCTCCCCGACGCCGTCCAGTACTACCGCGTCCGCAAGCTCCAGGAGATGGGGTGCAATGCGATTCGCACCTCACACAACCCGCCCACCGCAGAGCTGCTGAATGCCTGCGATGAGCTCGGCATGCTCGTCTTCGATGAGACGCGGATGATGTCGTCAAACCCCGAAGGCCTCGCCCAGTTCTCCGATCTCGTCCGCCGCGATCGCAATCACCCCAGCGTCTTCATGTGGTCCATGGGCAATGAAGAAGGCCAGGCCAACACTGAGACCGGCCTCCACATCCTCACCGCCATGAAAGCCGTTGCCACCGAGCACGACGGCACCCGCCCCGTCTCGATCGCCCCCATCCGCGCCATCGGCGTGGGCGGCCTCGTCGAGTGCGACGTCATGGGCTACAACTACATGGACCCCCAGGCCGCGGCCTACCACAAAGAGCATCCCGACAAGCCCGTCATCGGCACGGAAACCGTCAGCGCCGTCGGCACGCGCGGCATCTACGTTACCGACTTCGACAAGGGCTACGTCGGCTCCTACGATCCCTACACCACCACCGGCCGCGCCTCCGCCGAGGGCTGGTGGCGCTTCTGCGATGCCCAGGAGTGGCTCGCCGGCGGCTTCGTCTGGACCGGCTTCGATTATCGCGGCGAGCCCTCGCCCAATGGCTGGCCCAACATCAGCTCTCAGTACGGCATCATCGATACCTGCGGTTTCCCCAAGGATTCCTTCTTCTACTACCAGTCCTGGTGGACCTCCCAGCCCGTCCTTCACCTCTTTCCCCACTGGAACTGGGAGGGTATGGAGGGTAAGGAAATCGCCGTCTGGGTCTATTCGAATCTCGACAGCGTCGAGCTCTTCCTCAACGGCAACAGCCTCGGCGCAAAAGATGTAAAGAAAGATGCGCACGTAGCATGGGTTGTCCCCTATGCCCCCGGAGCCATCGAGGCCCGCGGCTCAAAAGCGGGCCAGGTGGTGATGACCACCAAACGCGAGACCACAACCGCCGCCGCAAAGCTCGTCATGAAACCCGACCGCCAGGAACTGCGCGCCGATGGCGAAGACGTAGCCATGTTCAGCGTCGAAGTCCAGGACGCGCAGGGACGCGTTTTGCCCACTACAGACAACGTTGTGAAGTTCCGCGTATCCGGAGCTGGCAAGCTGATCGGTGTCGGCAACGGCGATCCCACCGATCACGAATCGGATCGCGGCACCGTGCGCAAAGCCTTCTGCGGATACTGCATGGCACTCGTGCAATCCGCAAAGAATGCCGGCGACATCACCATCACGGCCGAGTCTCCCGGCCTCACCTCGGCTACCGTCACCATCCCAGCCAAAGAAGTGACCCTCCGTCCCCAGGTCGCCCCATGGAAGCGCGAGGTTCCCGAAGGCCCCGGCATCACCGGCCTTTGGAGACCCATTGCCGGTTCAAGCGGCGCGACTGGCCTCATGGCCCTCTTCATCGGCGAAGGCACCATGGTCTTCACCCTCCATCAGCAGGGAAGCACCCTCACCGGCGCCGTCGAGGGCGCGGGCGGCGGCTTCTTCGGCGGTGGCGATGCGGCCATTCCCATCACTGACGGTAAAGTCGATGGCAACAATGTTTACTTCAAAGCCGGAAACAACACCTACTCCGGAACCCTCGAAGGAGATCAGATCGAACTCCAGCGCGCCGTCGACCTCGGCTTCCCCATGAACCAGCCGCCCGAGCCCACCGGCCCGCGCCCCGCAGTCGGACCGCCCCCGGACGGCTCCGACCCATCCAGAAATCCCAATATGCGCTTCCCAACCAGCATGTCCGTAGTCCTGCATCGGGCGGAGCGGTAACAGAACGGCCAGAGAAGCTGGGCCGATGGCTGAAGGAGCAGCCACTGCTTCACAGCATGCAGAAAAACCGCGCCCCAAACACGGGGACGGCCAGCTTCGCCTCATAAGCAAGAGGCAAACGTCACTGCGGCCCGAAGGTCGATGCGAATCGATTATGACCCGAAGCTATACTGCGATGCTATAACCGCGTTCAACATAAGTTATTCGCAAATTACCGTAACATACACAGGAATTTGCGGCATACTATGTTCAACACGCTGGCATCCCGGCAGTTCAAGGGTCTCATCTATGCCTCCACAACCAACTGGCAGATACGGGCTGCTTCGCATTCCGGCGCCTGCCGTCGCCGGTCTCGCCATCCGCTTTTCTTTGCTTGCCAATCGCGATCAGTTCGACCCCTCTGCGTGGCCGAGCATCCCGCTCACTCCCAGTGCCGCCTATCCCGGCTGGTGGGAGTTCGACCTCGATGCCCAGGCTCTGCCAGACGGAGCTTACGAGTACCAGTTCATTCAGGACGGAGACCCAACGAAGGTCCGCAACGATCCCTACGCGGACCAGATCACGCGCTTCGGATACTATCGCGGCGTCTTTCACATCGCCGGAGGCGTTCGGGTCAACCCCAACTTCCGCTGGGACGCGGCTGTCGAAGCCGGTGCGGGGCTTCCGCCCAACAACAAGATCGTCATCTACGAGATGCCGCTGAAGTGGATGGAAAGCGCCTCGGACAATCAATACGTGGATATCGGAACCTTCGATGAGGTGATCTTCGAGCATCTCCAGAATCTAAAGAATCTCAACATCAACTGCATCGAATTGCTTCCGATTGAAGACACCACTCAAACCCTGGACTGGGGCTATGGCACGCGCTTCTACTTCGCGCCTGACTACGACATGGGTGGCCCGGTGGACGCGAAGTTCTTTATAAAGTCCTGTCATGCGCTTGGGATTCGCGTCATCCTCGATGTGGTGATGGCGTTCTTTTCGCCCACTTGCCCGCTCACGGACCTGGCCGCGCAGTGGTTCATGGCGCCCGCAGGCGAGAATGGACGTAACGGCTGGGGACAGAACCTTTTCGAGTACAACTCGCCCGCGTATGGAGCTTATTATGCTGCGCGCGAGTTCCTTTGCCAGATGGCGGAGTTCTGGGTCAACGAGTACCACGTCGACGGCTTCCGCATTGACGACTTTCCGGACATAGATAACTGGGCCTTCGTGCAGGAATTCCACGATCGCGCCACTGCCGCCAGCAACGCCGCCTTCCCCTGCAAGCCGTTCCTCGTGGTAGCGGAAAACACCAACCGCCAGTTCGTGACCACGGGTCCCGATCCGGGTAATCCGAACGGGCAAAAAGTCGTCGACGCCATCTGGAACTTCGGCTTCCAGCAGGAGATTCGGTTGTTGGCGACCGGCACGCTGACGACCGCATTGGGACAGCCGTCGCGCACGCAGCGCGTTTCGCATTTTCTCTCCAACCAGGGCACCTGGAACGGCTGGAACAACAGCTTCGATCCCGGATATGCCGACCTGGCGTGCGCTGTGAACTACGCGACTTCGCACGACGTGCAGGGCGCTCCGCGCATGATGAACGTAATCCTCGGCCCGATGCTGCAGAGCGCAGGACTCGGCGACGGCGGGGTTGCCAACGTGAAGACCTTTATGGATCAGAGCCAGGGAAACTCCGGGGCTGGACTAATCGATATAGCGGCGAATCGAATCTTCGGTGTCTTCGCGCTCATTCTGACTTCCGTCGGGATGCCGATGTTCCTTGCCGGCGAGGAGTTCGGCGATGTGCACGATCTGGACTTCAACGCCACCGATCCCAAGCAGCAGGATCCCGTTCAGTGGTATCGTGCGCAACTTACCAGCAATGCAGCGTTGCAGACCAGGGTCGGCGAGTTGATCGGACTGCGCACCGCAAACCCCGCGCTGCAGAGAAACGAGATCGATTTCTTCTACTTTCACCCGGCATTCGATACCAACGACGGACCGTGGGTCTTCGCCTACGCCCGCACCAACGGCGCGGCCCTCGGTTCCGCGAGACAGGTGATTGTGATCGCCAACGTTTGCGGGCAGTCTTTCGCGTCCTTCGCCTTTTCCAGCTGGCCCTGGAACGCGCAGCCGCTCACGGAATCGGGGCCCGGAGGCGGAACCTCCAGCTACAATGCCGGCTCGAACACCTTTACCCTCAGCCTGAATGCGTTTGAAGTTCGGGTTTTTTCCGTTTAGCGCCCGCTGACGTTTTGTTTTATTTGCAGACTCGATCTGCGGTTTTTGGTGAAGTCCCGCAGTCGGCCAGGCAGGCCGGTCTGCTGCCGCTCAGTCCAAAAGACAACCAAAATTCCGGTCGACCCGAATCGACCGGCCTCCCGCAATCCACCCCGCCCGGCGGTCTACAACGAGTCAATGTTTCGGCTCAGTCGGAACCAATGCTTTCTGCCGCTCTTTCCAAAGCCGGAACAAACCCCACGCCGCAATCGTGCAGCAATCCTGGATCGTTCCATTCACCAGCATTGCCTCGAACTCGGCAAGCGAAGCCGTTCGCAAAACCAGATCGTGCTCCTCAGGATCAGGATCGTTCCCCGCCGCCGTGAGCCCCGTCGCCAGGAAAACATGCATCTTCTGCCGCGCATAACCGTAAGCGACCCACATGGTCCCGAGAAACGTCATAGTCCGCGCCACGAGCCCGGTTTCCTCGCGCAGCTCGCCCCGCGCCAGTTCCTCCGGATCGACGTCCGCGGTCTCCCACCCGCCCTGTGGCAGCTCGAGACACCGCTCCTGGGTCGTGTAGCGAAACTGCTCGATCAGGTAAATGGTCTCGTCCTGAACCGGAATGATCAGGGCACAGTCGTCCTTTTCGACGACGCCGTAAATTCCGCGGGCGCCGTTGCTGCGCTCAATCTCGTCTTCTCTCAGCCGGAGCCAGGGATTCCGATAGACCTCGCGGCTGCTCAGTGTCCGTATGCTCATGCCAGTTAGCCTACCGCGCACCGGCGGTCCGCTGCTCCTCCCCGTTACCAAAAGAGAACGATTTCCTCGGTTCGGTTTGCCTCATCGCCGCCCGGTCCGTACCATAAACAAGAAGACTTGTGAGCGTATTTCCCGCACAGCAATAGGCGGCGGGACACAACGAGAGCAGATCGCCGCTCCTCTCTCGCAAACAGAAACATTGGCGGCCCAAGAAGGCACACCTTGACTTCAACAGAGACCACTGAACTGAATCCTTCCGCGACGGCGGAAGCCGAGCCGACGGAATCCAACCCCGAAATGCAGGCCGGAGAGCCTCACGAGCACAACCATGCGCAGCCCACTCTGAATCCCGAGTGCACCCGCGAAGTTGAAATCGAAGTTTCGGCGGACGAAGTCACAAAAAGCTTTCGCACGGTGCTGAAAAAGTACCAGAAGCTGGCGCGCATCCCCGGCTTTCGTCCCGGAAAAGTGCCGGAGACCGTTCTGCGCTCACGCTTCTCGGCAGGCATCCGCGAAGAGGTTGTCGAGGCAGTTGTGCCTCAGCATTTTCGCGAGGCGATCGCGCAGAAAGGCCTCCGGCCCGTTTCCCAGCCGCAGGTCACGGATCTGCACCTCGAGGAAGGACAGCCGCTGCATTTCAAGGCGGCCTTCGAAGTCGTTCCTGAATTTTCCGTTGACGGCTATCAGGACGTGAAGGTAGAAAAGCCGGTCACCGAACTGACCGATGCGGAATTCGACGCCGAGCTGGACCGGATTCGCGATGCCCGTTCGACGATGGAAACGGTGACCGAGGACCGCGGCCTGGCCGATGGCGACTGGGCGCAGATCAGCTTTAACGGCGAGCTGGAAAATCCGGAAGCTGCCGAGGGAGCGGAAACGGCGACCCAGCCCCCTCCGCCCATTGAAGGCAAGGACGTTTCGGTTGAAATTGGAGGAAGCGATACGGTCGCGGCGTTCTCCGACGCGTTGCGAGGATCGAAGCCCGGACAGGAACTGAAGTTCGAAGTGACCTATCCGGGGGATTTCGGACAGAAGCGTCTTGCAGGTAAAACGGTCGCATACAAAGTTGAGGTCAAGGGCATTCAAAAAAAGGTTCGCCCCGAACTCAACGACCAATTCGCGAAAGAACTGGGCCCCTACGAGAATCTCGAGGACCTGAAGACGAAGCTCCGCGAACACCTCGCATCCGACAAGAAAAACCGCCTCCTCACCGATACGCGAAATCGACTTGTGGATGCGCTGGTGGCGAAGTTTCAGTTTCCCGTCCCCGAATCGATCATCCAGAGCCAGATCGACACACGCCTGGAGCGGGGATTGCGGGCTCTGGCGGCGCAGGGTATGCGCACCGAGGATATGCGCAAGCTGGATTTCGATCGGCTGCGTGAGGCGCAGCGAGAGAGCGCAACCAGCGAAGTCAAGGGTACGCTGGTGCTGGACCGTATTGCCGATGTGGAAAACATTCAGGTCAGTGACGAAGAAATCGAACACGAGCTTCAGGTAATCTCATTGCAAACACGGGAACCGCTGGAAACTCTGCGAGATCGGTTAACCCGTGAAGGAAGTCTGGCAAGAATCCGGGAGCAATTGAGGCGCGAGAAAACCGGAAATCTGCTGCTGGAACGGCTACCCTGAAGGCGCGCAATAAGGCGTGCAAGTGATTTCTGTCATTGACGATGAGGCGAGTACGCCTCAGAACTGAGAGTAGGGAAAAAGATGGCATTAGTTCCTATGGTCATCGAGCAGACGAGCCGCGGTGAGCGGGCTTACGACATTTACTCGCGTCTGCTCCGCGACAACATTATCTTTCTTGGTACGCCGATCGACGACATGATCGCGAACCTGGTGATCGCCCAGTTACTATTCTTGTCCGGAGAGGATCCGGAGAAAGACATCCAGCTCTACATCAACTCCCCGGGCGGTTCGATCACCGCTGGCCTGGCGATTTACGACACCATGCAGTTCATCCGGAACGATGTGGTGACCTACTGCATCGGACAGGCGGCGAGCATGGGCGCGTTTCTGCTGATGGCGGGCACCAAAGGGAAGCGATTTGGGCTGCCCAACTCACGCATTCTGATCCATCAGCCCTCGATGGGCGGACTTGGCGGTCAGGCGACCGACATCGATATTCACGCGCGGGAAATCATTCGCATCCGCGAAATTACGAACAAGCTTATGGCCAAACATACCGGCCAGAGCCTGGAAAAAATCGAAAGGGACGTTGAACGCGATTTCATCATGAACGCCCCGCAGTCGAAGGAATACGGGATTATCGATGAAATTATCGATCGCCCCCCCACCCCCACCAACCAGCCATCGGGCCGTTGAGCAGTTGAAGGAGTAGTCGGAGATGAAAACGCGCACGGGATCGGATGAAGCACTTCGTTGTTCGTTCTGCCATAAATCGCAGGACGCCGTTGCCAAGTTAATTTCATCGCCGAGCGACTATCCGCGTGCTTATATCTGCGACGAGTGCGTGGCGGTTTGCAATTCCATTCTGGAAGACGATCGAACTGAGACCACGACCGGAGCCGCTCCAACCCATCTGCCCAAGCCGCTCGAGGTGAAGGCGTTTCTCGATGAGTACGTCATCGGCCAGGATCAGACGAAGAAGAAGCTGGCAGTTGCGGTCTACAACCACTACAAGCGCGTCCAGATGAACCGCACCCGCGGGGCCGATGTGGAGCTGTCGAAGTCGAACATCCTCCTCGTGGGTCCGACGGGCAGCGGTAAAACGCTGCTTGCACATACGCTGGCCAAGATGCTGGATGTGCCGTTTGCCATCGTCGACGCCACAACTCTGACTGAAGCTGGTTATGTCGGAGAGGACGTTGAGAACATCATCCTGAAGCTGCTGCAGGCGGCCGACGGAGATGTAGCTCGAGCGCAAACCGGAATCATCTATATCGACGAAATCGACAAGATCGGCCGCAAGGACGAGAACCCCTCGATTACTCGCGATGTCTCTGGCGAAGGGGTTCAGCAGGCATTGCTGAAGATACTCGAGGGCACTGTCGCTAATGTGCCACCGCAGGGCGGGCGCAAGCATCCGCACCAGGAATTCACACCGGTTGACACTACGAACATTCTCTTCATCTGCGGTGGAGCATTCGTGGGCCTCGAGCGCGTGGTCGGGCGCCGAGTCGGCAAAAAGGCTCTCGGTTTTAAGGCGCTGAGTGACAAAGAGACTGAGGTGGGTGGCGTCGCTATTCATGCGCAGCGCGACAGCGAGCTGCTCCGCCAGGCCGAACCTCAGGATCTGATCCGTTTCGGACTGATCCCGGAGTTCGTCGGTCGGCTGCCCGTCATTGGCATTCTCGACGAGCTGGACGAGGCTGCCCTGGTGGAGATTCTCACCAAGCCTCGCAACGCGATCATGAAGCAGTACCAGAAGCTCTTCGACTATGAAGGCGTCAAACTCACGTTTACAGACGACGCGACGCGAGCGGTGGCCCAGGAGGCGCTGCTGCGCAAAGTTGGCGCACGCGGATTGCGCATGATTCTCGAAGAGCTGATGCTGGATCTCATGTATCACCTGCCCAGCAACAAGAAAGTCAAGGAGATGGAGATCCAGGCCGAAATGGTGCGCAATCGCAATCTCTCCATGTCGCTTCTGGAAAAAGCCGGCTGAGAAGCGGTCCGGCGCTTCCGTACCCTGGAGTCACTTTCCCCTTTCGGCCGGATGCCAATTCCAGAGAAAATTGTGACGCGGCCTGGACGAATTTCGTCTAAAGGTAACGAGACACTTCTGGCTCGTGCTCAATCGATTTCTCGGTTACCACAAACAGGACCGCGCTCGGCGCAGCGATTCTCCAGATAAGGTAATCTCTCTTAAGAGCACGTCCCGTTAGAATCGTCCGAAGGTCGCACCTTCGAAAGGAAACCCGTGACCCAGCCGTCGAAGGAAAGCCGGGAACGCAACGAGCTTCGCAAATTCCCCATGATGCCCATCCGGGACATGGTGATATTCCCGCACATGATGACCCCGTTTGTGGTGGGCCGCGAGTCCAGCGTCCGCGCGCTCGAAGAGGCTCTGAACGGTGAGCGCAAGATCTTCCTGGCCACGCAGCATGACGCACGCGTGGACGAGCCGCGTCCGGACGAAATCTTCCAGGTCGGCACAGTCGGCAACATCGTGCAGAGTGTGCGCATGCCCGACGGCAACATCAAGGTCCTCGTCGAGGGAATTGAGCGCGCCCGAGCCGTCGAGATAAGCGACTCCGACGGGTTTTTCGTCGCGACCGTGAAACTGGCCAAACCGCTGCCGGAAGTGACCCCTCAGATTGAGCAGCTTGTTCAACGCGTCACCTCGCTCTTCGAGCAGTACGTGAAGTTGCAACAGTCGCTGAATGTGGAGACTGTCGCTTCGGCCATTCGCACCGATGAGCCTTCGCGGCTGGCGGATACCATTGCCGCCAATCTGCAGCTCGAAGTTCCGGACAAGCAGGAACTGCTCGACATCTTCGACCTGCCGGAGCGGCTGCTGAAGATCGCCGATGTTCTCGACATCGAAATCGAGAAACTCAACATGGACCGCAGCATCCAGTCCCGCGTTAAGCGGCAGATGGAGCGGGCCCAGAAGGAGTACTACCTCAACGAGAAAATTAAGGCGATCCAGAAAGAGCTGGGCCGCGGCGAAAAAAGCGAATTTGACGAGCTGAAGAAAAAGATTGAAACCGCGGGCATGCCGAAAGACGTTTTCGAGAAAGCCACCCAGGAGCTCAAGAAACTCGAAGCGATGCCGCCCATGTCGGCCGAATCCACCGTCTCCCGCAATTATCTCGACTGGCTGCTGGCCGTGCCGTGGCGGAAGAAGTCGAAGGAGACCCGCAGCATCGATCATGCGGAGAAGGTTCTCAACGCCGACCACTATGGCCTCGAGAAGATCAAGGAACGCATTCTTGAATTCCTGGCTGTGCGGCAGCTGGTGAAGAACCCCAAAGGCTCGATCCTCTGCTTCGTTGGGCCTCCAGGGGTCGGCAAGACTTCGCTTGGCATGTCGATCGCCAAGGCAACGGGCCGCAAGTTTGTGCGCATGTCGCTGGGCGGCGTGCGTGACGAAGCCGAAATTCGCGGTCATCGCCGAACCTATATTGGCGCGCTGCCTGGGCAGATCATTCAGTCGATGAAGAAGGCCGGCACGCGCAATCCTGTCTTCATGCTCGATGAAGTCGACAAGATGGCTTCCGACTTTCGCGGCGATCCGTCCTCGGCGCTGCTCGAGGTGCTTGATCCGGAGCAGAACCACAGCTTCCAGGATCATTACCTTGATGTCGAGTACGACCTGTCGCAGGTCCTGTTTGTCGCCACCGCCAATGTGCTGCACACCATCCCGGCGCCGCTCCAGGATCGTATGGAAGTGCTTCGGCTGCATGGCTACACCGAAGCCGAGAAGCTCGAGATCGCAAAGCAATATCTTCTAAAGAAGCAGCGGGACAACACCGGACTCACCGACAAAAACATAAGCTTTACCGACGCCGCTCTGGCGGAGATGATCCGCAGCTACACGCGCGAGGCTGGCGTGCGCAACCTTGAACGCGAGATCGGCAACGTCTGCCGAAAAGTTGCGCGCCGCGTGGTCAAGAGCGGCGCGAAGTACAAAGAGACGCTGACGCCGGAGAATCTGCCCGAACTGCTCGGCGTGCCGAAGTTCCGCGACTCATCGGTTCACGAGAAGAGTGAAATTGGCCTGGTCAATGGCCTGGCCTGGACCGAGGTCGGCGGCAGCATCCTGCAGACCGAGGTGCAGGTGCTCGACGGGAAGGGCAAGCTGACGACGACCGGGCAGCTGGGCGATGTGATGACCGAGTCTGCGCAGGCGGCGCTCTCGTATGTGCGGAGCCGGGCGCAGCATCTGGGCCTGCCTCGGGACTTTTATCGGAACGTCGATATTCATATCCATGTGCCCGAGGGTGCGATCCCGAAAGACGGGCCTTCAGCCGGCATAACCCTGGCGACGGCTCTGGCGAGCGCTCTGGCTCGGATTCCGGTTCGCCGCGATTTGGCGATGACCGGCGAGGTAACTTTGCGCGGCAAGGTGCTGCCGATTGGCGGATTGAAAGAGAAGCTCCTGGCGGCGCACAGGGCCGGCATCTTCGAGGCAATCCTGCCCGAAGACAATCGCAAGGATCTGCCCGATATTCCCGAAAACCTGAGAAATGCTATGAAGCTGAACTTCGTCGATACGATGGACGAGGTGCTGAAGATCGCCCTGGAGGCGCCACTGCCTCAGTTGGGTGAAGAGACGCCGGGTGTGCTGGAGGCTACAGTGCTGAACGTGCCGGTTTCGGGAGCGGAGCAGAGGCCTCACCAGTAGAGCAGGGTACAGGGTACAGGTTACAGGTTACAGAAAGGCGGGCAGGCGGTGGCCCGCAGATTTGCAATGACAACCAAGCGTAAATTCAGGAGCGATGCGTTTCAGGCGATCCACTGTTCAGCCTCCGCGATGTATAAAGTGGGAGCGATCGACAAGACCACGATGCGGCACTTCGATGAGTCTTGTCTCCGCACTCCGCGGGTATTGAAGCCGGCTCAGATCAGAAAGCTTCGGCTGCGGCTTCGGGTCAGCCAGCCGGTCTTCGCTCGATATCTCAACACGAGCGAATCGACGATCGAAAAGTGGGAAACAGGCGCAAAACAGCCCAGTGGCATGGCACTTAAGCTCCTGTCTGTTGTCGAAAAGCATGGACTCGAGGCGCTCGCATAGCGCGGGGCCCCTGCAGATCTGCATCCTTTGCGGCAGAGGCCGCACCAGTAGGACAGGGTACAGGGTACAGGGTGCGGGGTACAGAAAAGGCAGGCTCGGTATCGAGTCTGCCTTTTGATTTTGAATTAAAGCCAAGGATGAAGGGCGATTTGGCCGGCGCGCACCGACAGGGTGGCGCCGGTTTCTGTTGTCCGCCAAGTTTTGAGGTTGAACACCTTTCCGGTCTTAACTGGATCGAAGCCAATCAGTTCGAAGGTGAGAGGCTTGCCCGCGACGCACTGCTCGGGTCTGTCCGAAGCCTCGAAAAAATCGGCTTCTCCTTTGCCGATGACCTTTGCCTTCCCGTCGGGATCGACTAAGACGGCAGTCTTTTCATCCACACCGATGCCTCGGATCTCTTTGGTCTTTTCGGATTCCAGGATGCGGGCCATGAAGACGAGCAGGCGTCCTTCGCGCTTGCGGGTGTCGAAGTGCGAGTCGGTGATGATCCCGTGGAGGATCGGAATCCCGAGCAGGTCGGGTGCGATGACGACCTGGGGGTTGAAGGGATCGGCGAGGGCTGCGTCGGACGTGAGGTCGGGGCCTTCGGGCGGATCGTTTTGCGCGGAGTAGATGTACTGGCCGAGGACAGCAAGGCCGGCGCTGGTGCCTCCAACTGGAATGCCCCGCTTGACAGCGTCGCGCAGCGCGGTTTCGACTGGAGTTCCGGCCCAGAAATTGACGTACCGGGCCTGATCGCCGCCGGCGATGAAGATGGCGGCGGCATTTGTAATTGTCTCGGTGACAAATGGAGCGCTCGCGGCTGACCGGTCGGGGATCATCAGGGTCGCGACAGAGTTAAGGTGGCAGAGACCCTCGACGTAGGGGTTGTAGGCGTCGGTTCCGGCGGCGCGAAGGACGAGGAAGTCGCCGCCGTCAGCGCGGTTGCAGAGCCAGCGGAAGGCTTCGTCGAGATCGGTGCCGCCGCCCATCAGCGCATAGCCGGGGCGCGGATGAGTTTTGACGTTGGTGGGAGCGCCGACTCGGAAATAGCGAAACGAGCCTGCAGGCGTGGTTTGAGCGCTGCTGAGGGCCGCGGCCAGGAGCAGCGCGAGAGCCAGCGGTCTCATATCGCGGCCAGGGCCTGATCGAGGTCGCCGAGGATGTCGGCGATGTCCTCAATGCCGACCGAGATGCGGACCAGGCCTTCGGTGATGCCGATGCGGTCGCGCACTTCCTGGGGAAGCGCGGCGTGGGTGGTGGTGGCGGAGTGCGAGATGAGCGATTCGACGCCTCCGAGCGATTCGCCGTTGGTGATGACGCGGACGCTCTGCAGAAGCTTGTCGGCGTTGGCGCGGGAGCCGACTTCAAAGGCGATCATGGAGCCGAAGCCCGACATCTGTCGTTTGGCCAACTCGTGCTGCGGGTGGCTTTCAAGGCCGGGATACAAGACGTGGCTGACCTTTGGGTGCTGCGCCAGAAACGCCGCGACCTTGCGGCCGTTCTCGTCATGTTGCTTCATGCGAACGGCGAGGGTCTTGACGCCGCGCAGGATGAGCCAGCTCTCGAAGGGCGAGAGGATTCCACCGGTGCATTTCTGGACGAAGCGGAAGGCTTCGGCGTGCTCGGGTTTGTTGGCGACCAGGACCCCACCGAGGCCGTCGGAGTGGCCGTTGAGGAACTTAGTGGTCGAATGCATGACGATGTCGGCGCCCAGTTCGAGCGGGCGCTGGAAATACGGTGACATGAAGGTGTTGTCGACGCTCATGGGAATGCCGTGTTCGTGACAGACATTGGCTACGGCGCGGATGTCGGTCAGGGTCATGAGCGGGTTGGTCGGTGTTTCGATGTGCACCAGTTTTGTAGCATTCCGGATGGCGCGACGGACGTTCTCTGGATCCGAGGTGTCTACGAAGCTGAACTCGATGCCGTGGTGCGGAATCACCTGGGTGAACAGGCGGGTGGTGCCGCCGTAAACGTTGTCGCCGCAGATGACGTGGTCGCCAACTTTGAGCATGGTGACGAGGGCGGCGATGGCGGCCATGCCGCTCGCAAAGGCGTGCCCGGTGGCCCCGCCTTCGAGCGAGGCAAGGCAGGTTTCGACCGCGTCGCGAGTGGGGTTTGAGACTCGCGAGTATTCCCAGCCGCGATGTTTCTCGATGCCCTCGAGCTGGTAGGTGGAGGAGAGGTAGATGGGGACATTGACGGCGCCGGTGCGGGGATCGGGTTCCTGACCGTCGTGGATGGCGCGAGTGGCGAAGCCATGCTGGGAATGAGTGATCACTCATCCAGGTTACAGAAATCGTTGTTCAGCGTACAGGCCGGCGGAACGGTAGGGTCGCAGGGCTAAACGAGAACTCCGCATCCCACGGCCGCAGGAAGCTGCGAGGCCGGAGGAAGTGGTAGGGTGTTGGGATGAAAATTCATGCGGGGTTGTTCGCTTTGGCGATGGGGTTGGTTGCCAGCGGGTGGGCACAGGAAGCGGGGTCGGCGGCGGGGACGCCGGTGCAGGCCGCCGCGAAGGATGGATACGCGTCGGCGCAGAGTCTGGAGCGGTATCGCGAGGGGAATGCGTCGATGCTGATGAACGATTATGGGCAGCTGGCTCGTTATCACGACGATGACATGAAGCTGGGGCCGCCGGTGGCGGGCGAGCAGCGGGTAATCTTCTTCGGCGACTCAATCACGGATTCGTGGAAGCTGGACGATTGGTTCCCGGGGAAGCACTACATTAACCGCGGGATCAGCGGGCAAACGACGGAGCAGATGCTTGTGCGGTTTCGCGAGGATGCGATCGACCTGAAGCCGGCCGTGGTGGTGGTGCTCGCTGGCACCAACGATATCGCGGGAAACACAGGTGACGAGACTCTGGAGCAGATTGAGGACGACTACGCGACGATGGCGGATCTGGCGAAAGTAAACGGGGTCAGGCTGGTGTTCTCGTCGGTGATGCCGATCAACGATTACAACCAGCGGTCGTTGAAGTTTTTTCTGCAACGGTCGCCGGAGAAGATTCTGGCGCTGAATGCATGGCTGAAGAAGTACTGTTCGGATACCGGCTTGGTGTATCTGGATTACTTCTCCGCGATGGTGGATGCACAGGGGATGATGAAGGCGGAGTTGACTGCGGATGGGCTGCATCCGAACGCGGCGGGATTTGCGGTGATGGCTCCGCTGGCGGAAAGTGCGATTGAGCAGGCAACAGGGAACAGGCAGTAGGCAACTGGGAGTAGGGATAACTCATGCCGATTGACAGGATAGTGTTGCTGCCCGGCATGGATGGGACAGGGGAGCTGCTTTTCGATTTTTCGCATGCGTTGCCGAGACAGATGCGTAAGGAAATTCCGACTTACCCCAAGGACAGGGTTTTGCCCTATGAGGACCTGATAAAGCTGGTGCGGTCCATTTGCCAAGATTCCGAGCCTTTTGTGCTCCTGGCTGAGTCCTTTTCAACTCCCCTTGCAATCCAAATAGCGGCGGAGAGGCCAAAGAATCTTAAGGCGCTTATTCTTTGCGTTGGTTTTGCCTTCGAGTCCGGCGCGCGGGTTCGAGCGCTGGCTGTGGTGGATTCTCGCGCCCAGTCTGATGCGTGCTGCGCCGCCCGATTCAGTCATCCGATCCTTACTCATCGGCGCGGAGGCGCCTGAACCGCTCGTTGCGGCGGTGAGGAAGGCCATTTCCTCGGTGCGATCTAATGTTCTGGCGGCACGGCTCCGCGCAATTCTCGAGTGCGATGTGCGGTCTTCGCTTGGCCAGGTCAACGTGCCGACGCTCTATTTACAGGCGCGGCATGACAGGCTGGTGAAACCGCGATGTCTGGAGGAAATTCGCAGGGTTAGGCCAGACATTGAGACAGCAACAGTTGATGGACCGCACTTGCTGTTGCTGCGAGAACCGCAGAAAGCAGCAGCTATTGTGGGGGGCTTCCTGGAATGCCTCTAGCGATCTGCGAAATCGCCCTATCTTCCGAGATCGTCAAGAGCGAGGTTGAGTTGCAGAACGTTGACGCGCGGTTCGCCGAGGAATCCAAGCTGGCGGCCCTGTATATGTGACTCGACGAGTGCGCGGACGGTGGCCTCTGTCAGATGACGCGCGGCGGCGACCATCGGGATCTGATAGAGAGCGTCAGCGGGCGAGATGTCGGGGTCGAGTCCTGAGGCGGAAGTGGTGACGAGGCCGATGGGGACGGGCTGGCCTGGATTTTTCTTCTGCCATGTGGCGACATCGGCCTCGATGCGCGTGACCAGCGCTTTGTTCGAGGGTGCAAGGTTGGAGCCGCCGGAGCTGGTGGCGTCGTATCCGTTGCCGGCCGCGGAGGGGCGCGAGTGGAAGTAGCCCGGACTCGAGAAGCTCTGGCCGATGATGGCGGACCCGATGACCTGGCCGTCACGTGTGATAAGCTGGCCGTTGGCCTTGTCGCGCATCGTGAGCTGCGCGAGGCCTGTGATGACGAGCGGGTAGACGATGCCGAGGAGAATCGTTGTCACGATGGTGTAACGGAGGGCGACGATGAGGGTGCTGCGCATTTTTGTCTCCGAACTCAGTTCGCTCGCGGTCAGGCGAGGTGCAGGCCGTTGAGAGCGAGGTCGATGATCTTGATTCCGATGAAGGGCACGATGATGCCGCCGATGCCATAAATGATTAGGTTGCGCCGCAGCAGGGCCTGGGCGGACATGGGCTCGTATTTGACGCCGCGGAGTGCGAGGGGGATGAGGGCTATGATAATGATCGCGTTGAAAATAACCGCGGAGAGAATAGCCGAGTGTGGAGTGGCGAGGTGCATAATATTCAGCGCGTTGAGTACCGGGAATACACCGGCAAACATAGCGGGAATGATGGCGAAATATTTGGCAACGTCGTTGGCGATTGAAAAGGTGGTGAGGGCGCCGCGGGTCATCAGCAGCTGTTTTCCGATTTCGACGATCTCGATGAGCTTGGTGGGATTGGAGTCGAGGTCGACCATGTTGCCGGCTTCTTTCGCTGCCTGAGTGCCTGTGTTCATGGCTACGCCGACGTCGGCCTGAGCGAGCGCGGGTGCGTCGTTGGTGCCGTCACCGGTCATGGCGACGAGCTTGCCTTTAGCCTGCTCGCGCTTGATGAGGTCCATTTTGTCTTTGGGCTTGGCTTCGGCCAGGAAGTCGTCGACACCGGCTTCGCGCGCTATGACCGCGGCGGTGAGGGGATTGTCGCCGGTGATCATAATGCTGCGGATACCCATGGCGCGGAGACGGGCGAGGCGGTCTTTGAGGCCGCCTTTGACGATGTCTTTGAGGTAGACGACGCCGAGGGCGGTGGAATTTTCTGCGACGACGAGGGGAGTGCCGCCCTGACGCGCGATTTCTTCGACGCGGTCGGTCACCTGGCGGGGAAGGCTCGAACCCTGGAGTTCAAGATAGCGAGCGATGGCGTCGGCGGAGCCTTTGCGAATTTTGCTGCCCGGAAGATCGACGCCGGACATGCGGGTTTGGGCGCTGAAGGGGACGAACTCCGCGCGCATACCGCTGAGGTCGCGGCCGCGGAGGTTGTATTTTTCTTTGGCGAGAACCACGATGGAGCGGCCTTCCGGGGTTTCGTCGGAGAGGGAGGCGAGCTGGGCCACGTCGGCCAGGCGCTCTGTGCTGATGTCAGGAGCAGGGAAGAACTCTGTAGCCTGGCGATTGCCGAGAGTTATGGTGCCGGTTTTGTCGAGGAGAAGCGTGTTGACATCGCCCGCGGCCTCGACGGCGCGACCGGACATGGCAAGTACGTTGTATTGTACGAGGCGATCCATGCCCGCGATGCCAATGGCGGAGAGCAGGGCGCCAATGGTGGTGGGGATAAGGCAAACAAGAAGCGAGACGAGCACAAAGATGGTTTGCGGTGCGTGGGAGTAGATGGCGTAGGGCTGCAGCGTGGCGACGGCGAGCAGAAAGATGACGGTGAGGCCGGCGAGCAGGATGCTAAGGGCGATTTCGTTGGGGGTCTTCTGGCGCTCGGCGCCTTCTACGAGGGCTATCATGCGGTCGAGGAAGGTTTCGCCGGGGTTGGAAGTGATGCGAATCTTGATCCAGTCAGAGAGGACGCGGGTGCCACCGGTGACAGCGGAGCGATCGCCTCCTGCTTCGCGGATGACGGGGGCGGATTCGCCGGTGATGGCAGACTCATCGACGGAGGCAACGCCTTCGATGACTTCGCCGTCGCCGGCGATGAACTGGCCGGCTTCGACCTTGATGATGTCGTCGCAGCGCAGGGCCGAACTGGAGATGGCCTCCAGCGAACCATCGGAGCGGAAACGATAAGCCATAGTTTCGCCTTTGGCTTTGCGCAGGGTGTCAGCCTGGGCTTTGCCACGGCCTTCGGCGATGGCTTCGGCGAAATTGGCGAAGAGCACTGTGAACCAGAGCCAGAGGGTGATCTGAAGGTTGAAGCCGATGGGTTGGTGGTGAACGGCTTCGTCTATCAGGAGAGCGGAAGTGACAACGCTGCCTACTTCGACGACAAACATGACCGGGTTCTTCATCATCAGGCGCGGGTCGAGCTTGGTGAAGGAGTCGATGATCGCCTGGCGAAGTATGTCGGGATTCCAGAAGCTTTGCTTTTTTGCCATAAATGCTTTTTCTCTGACCTAGGAAAAGAGGGTGCCGTGCTGCAGGAGGAGATGTTCGAGTATGGGACCAAGGCTGAGCGCGGGGAAGAAGGTAAGTGCCCCCACGATCAGAATGACGCCGGTGAGAAGGACGGCGAAGAGCGGCGTGTTAACAGGGAAGGTGCCGGGTGAGGGCGGAACGCTTTTTTTGCGGGCCAGATTACCGGCGAGGGCCAGCATGGGGATCATCATGAGGAAGCGGCCGATGAGCATGTTGAAGCCGGTGCTGATGTTGTACCAATGGGTATTGGCGTTGAGTCCGGCAAAGGCCGAGCCGTTATTGCCGGCGGTGGAGACATAGGCGTACAGGATCTCGGTAAAGCCGTGAGGGCCATTGTTGGCGAGGCTGCTGAGACCCATGTGAGACAGCACGGAGACGGCGGTAAAGGTAAGGATGACCAACGGGAAGATAAGTACGTAGAGCATGGTCATCTTTACGTCGTAGGATTCTATTTTCTTACCGAGATACTCGGGGGTACGGCCGACCATCAATCCTGCAATAAAGACCGAGAGCACGACATAGATCAACATGCCGTAGAGGCCTGAACCTACGCCTCCGAAGATGATCTCGCCAAGCATGATGTTAATAAGGGGCACCATGCCGCCGAGAGGGGTGAAGGAATCGTGCATGGAATTGACGGCGCCGCAGCTGGCGTCGGTTGTGATGGTGGCGAAGAGCGCTGAGTTAGTTATGCCGAAGCGGGTTTCTTTGCCTTCCATGTTGCCGCCGGATTGCGCGCTACTCGCATGCTGGCTCACGCCATGCAGGACGGGGCTGGGCTGGGATTCGGCCCAGTAAGCGACGGTGAATCCTGCGAGAAAGAGGACAGACATGCATGCGAATACGGCCCAGCCATGGCCGGGAGAGCCGGTCATTCGGCCGAGGGTGACGGTAAGTGCGGCGCCGATGAAGAAGATGGAAAACATTTCCATAAAATTACTGAAGGGAGTGGGATTTTCGAAGGGGTGACTGCTGTTCGCGGAAAAAAATCCGCCGCCGTTGGTGCCGAGCATCTTGATGGCTTCCTGAGAGGCGACGGGGCCCTGGGCGATGGTTTGCGTCTGGTGCTCGAGGGTGTGGGCTGCGGTGTAGGGGTGGAGGTTCTGGATCACTCCCTGGCTGACGAGGGCGAGGGCGTAGACGATGCAGATGGGTACCAGGACATAGAGGCAGGCGCGGGTGGTATCGACCCAGAAATTGCCGATGGTTTTCGATTCACGGCGGGCGATGCCGCGGACCAGGGCGATGGCGACGGCGATACCGACGGCGGCGCTGAAGAAGTTGTGATAGGCGAGGCCTGCCATCTGAGTGAAGTAACTCATGGTGACGTCGTTGGTGTAGGCCTGCCAGTTGGTATTGGTGGTAAAGGATGCGGCGGTGCTCCAGGCGAGCAACCCGTCGATACCTGGTAAGTGCTGTGGATTCCAGGGGAGGACATGTTGCAGGCGCTCAATGAAGTAAGTGACCACGAGGGAAACGAAGCTGAAGAGGAGCATGGCTACGGTGTATTCGCGCCAGGACATTTCCTCGTCGCGGCGAATGCCGGAGAGGCGGTAGATCAGGTTCTCGGCGGGGCGGAGAAAGTTGTATTTGCCGGAGAAGACGCCAGCCATGTAAATCCCCAGCGGCCGCATGCAGATCAAAAGAACGAGAAAGTAGACGAGGAACTGGAGCCATCCATTCAGGGTCATGTCAGAACTTCTCCGGGTACAGGAGGGCCACGATGAGGTAGCCGAGGAGAAATACGGTGATGAGGAGAATTATCGCGGTCGTCATGTGCATGATGGCTACCTCAGCTTCTCGCATGCGGTTACGTAGAGGAGAGCAACCGCGAAAAAGGCAATGGAAAAGAGAATCATCAAGAGGTCCGACATGAGGAGTCCTTCCTACCAGGAGCCTTGTTTGCCGCCGTACCACCAAACCACCCCGAGCAGAGCGGTGTCCTGATGGCTGGAGGGTGAATTAGGGTTACTTGTGATGAAGTAAAGCTGATTGCTCCAGTCGCGGCGGTATTCAAGAAAGGCATCGAAGCCGTCGGCAAAGTTGTATTTGTAAGTGCCGGTGACTTCTTTGAGGGCCTGGGTCCGATTGCTGAAGAGGCCGCCACGGTCGGAGAGGTATTCAGTGCGAGCAGCGAGAGCGACCTTCGGGTTGAGTTGATATTGCGCGTAGGCGACACCGCCATCTGCGTGAGAGGGAGCGGACGATTCACCGGGGGCGGCGTCGGCCCATAAGCGCTGGATGACGTAGTCGCCCTCGATGGAAAAATTGAGCTTTGGTGTGGCCTGCCAGGTGGCATAGCTGTCGAAGATGTGTATTTTGCCATTGGGGGCGGGGGTGAGTGGGGCGAGACAAAGGCCGGGCTGGACGGGGACGGTGCAGTTGCCTGCGGCGAGGGTATCTGGGTGTTCCTGACCATTGTAATAGTTGAATGTCCAGTTTATGGACTTCACCGGCTGGAGAACGTAACCGAATAGCTCGTCTTTGTAACCGTTGGTGGGTTCGGATTGATTGGTTCCGTTATCGATCCAGTAATTGGCGGTGAATTTGTCGTTAAGTTTGTAGCTGGTACGAATGCCGTTATGGTAGAAGGGCAGGTAGTAGAAGTAGTAGGAGCGGGTGTAGTCCTGCTGGTCTTTGGTGTAGTTGCCTTCGATGCCGAGGGAACTGGCCCATTTACCAAAGTCGACTTCGATCCCTTTACCGACCGGGAAGATGTAGGTGCCGTAGGCCTGGAAGATATTTCGATAGATCTCGGGGCGGGTTTCGTTGGCGGGATTGCCCTGGAGGGTTTCGGTAGCCTGGCCGAACTGGAGATCAATGCGGAAACCATAGCGGCGATGGACGGTGAGGTCCGGGTCGAGGTCGAAGATGAAGTCGGCCTGATTGATGCTGAAGACGTTGCTGAGGACATCATAGGCGCGGAGATCGTTGACGCGGCCGGTCGGGTCGTTGAAGTTGTATTCGTAGTAGCCGTCGAAGGTGTAGTTGAGGGTCGCGCCACCGGCGAGGGTGCCGGGAAGCAGTGGCGCAGCCTGCGCCACCTGGGTTGCGGTGATCGTCTGGGTCTGCAGGGCGGATGGCGAACCTGGGACACGGAGCTCCTCGCTGGCACGGACGAGGGCAGCGGCAGCAAGGGGACCGGCACTTTCAGGCGGGGGCGTCATCGGCGACCGCAAAGCGCGATTCTCCTGTTCGAGCTCCCCGACGCGCTGCTCGAGATCGAGTACCATCCGCCGGAGTTGCTGGACGTCATCGCTGGTGGACTGGGACTGAGCGTGGAGTTGAAGGGCTCCCGAGACGAGGAGGACGGCGGGTGCAAACGAGAGAGGGATGCGGTAATCCATGAGCCGGTTCGAAGCCTCCCTCAGGAGAGCGGGGGAGGCGTACCGAAGACATAAAGATTTCGTAAGGGAATCGTAAAGAAGGGCCTCCGCGACGACCTGGGGAAAGGCTTCGGGTTGAGGGCCGGGCTGCAAACGAGCGAGCATTTGCGACGCTGTCAGAACTTGACCAGAATGGAGAAGGTGACGATTTGTTGGTCGCGGCGAAGATCGGCTTGCCAGAGATTGGGGTAGGCCGGATTGGCAGCGCACGCGGCTTTGGCAGCGGCGATGTTTGCGGCGTACTCCTGTTTGTAAGTCAGGTTGGGCATGGTGACGTAACCAATGCCGGAGTCGGCTGAGGTTGAGCCATTGGTGCAGGTAAAGTCTGCAGGGCTGCCGATCGCGGTGTAGGTGTTGCCTCCGGGAGGGGTAGAGCCGCCTCTTCCGGCCCAATAGGGCACATCCGAGTGGCGATAGCTGTACTCACTGCGGAAGGTAACGTACTGGCTGGGCATGTAGTCGTAAGTGATGGTTCCGTCGGTGCCATGGAAGGGTTGGCCCGGATCCTCGGGGAAGTAGGCGCTGCCGGTTACAGCTGTGGCTCCATTGATGGGGGGCAGCAGGACGAGATAGCGGCCGGGATTGTTAATCTGTCCGCCGCCAACCGTCAGACCATACTTGTCCTTATCGAACCAGAGGCGGTTATAGAGCATCCAGCCCAGAAAACTCTGCTTCTGGTAGTAAACGGCAGGGGATGTGGAGGTCGCGGGCGAGAAGATTTTGTGGTCGGCCGACCCGGTGCAGGCGACTCCGCTGCCACTTTCACAGCCGGCGTCCCCGGTTAATGAGAAGGCCATTCGGTCGAGTTTATTGTCCGGCCTGTCGTAGTACTTCAGCTCGAAGCTGTTGTCGGTGTGGAAGCGCGTGCGGCCGTGGACGCCAAAGTCATCTTCGCCGTAACCGTAATTGTTGGAAATGATGTTGATGCTGTTGGTCGGAGTCCATTTGATCTGTCCGCCGAGGCCAGGCTTGGTGCCGAAACGCGCGTAGGATTGCCAGCCATTGATGAACCAGGGTTCGATCTTCAGGTGCTGCGTGGGAAAGACCTGAACGCGAACTCCGTTGAAAAACCAGGGAGTGTTGGAAGAGACGAACGAGGGCTGATAGGCCCAGTTATCGAAGTTATAGAAGCTGAACAGGCCGATGTAGGAGAGGAAGATGCCGCCGTCGAGGTTAATACCATGCATGGCGTCCCAGTGATAACCGCCATAAGCCTCGGAAACATACCGATAGGCATCGTCGAGGCTCCACTGGCCACGTGAGGCGCTGGCGTCGTTGCGCGGGGTAGTGACCGAATACATGCCCAGCTGGGTCATCAGGCGGGCATGTACATGGTCGATCAGCAAGTCGCCGCCAACGCCCATCTGTTCCAGTTGAATCTCCTGGGAGCGAAACACCTCGCTCGATCCGTTAATGGTGTCGTCGGCGGGGTGGTTGAAGTCGAGGTTGTAATTCGTATCGACACGGATTTCCGGTGTGAAGTATTTGCTGCACAGGGGGCAGTCGACGGTGCGAGGATTGCCGTTGAGCCAGCCCCACCACGCGTCGGCAAAGGGGGTGACTCTGTCGACGGTTGGGGCCTTGGCGGGGGACTCAGTCGAGACGAGTGTGGATTCCGGGACGTAGGAAGATGCACTGGCCATGACGGGTTGAGTATTCATCAGGGCGGAATGAGCGCCGGGGGGCGGCGGCACTGGGAAGAGATGGTCTTTTGCCGCCGTGAGCGTGGCGGCGGTTGCGGCTGCCGCGGCATCACTGGGCGCGCCGCCGTTTGCATTGAGCTGGGCTTCGAGCTCGGCAATGCGCTGCTTCATGGCGGCGAGTTCGCGAAGAATGGTGGCGTTGTCAGGCGGAGGCGTGATGCTGCCGCCGGAGGCGGAATCAGAGTTGAGTTGCGGGGTTTGCTGGGATTGGGCGGCCGACAGAGCAGGGACGAGTGACAGACCAAGAGCCAAAGTTAGTGCCAGATGTTTCGGGGTCTTTAGACACACGAAGAGGGAGCGGATTAGCGACATGGATAATCCTTTGCATGCCCCGACCGAATTTCAGGGGCAGACATATCAGGCTAAAATGCGGAGCGGAAGGGATTGCGAAGGAAGTCGTTAGGAATTCGTAAGTGCGTGGAGCGAAGCCTACTCGGGGGCGCCTTCGGGAAGGAAGCGGTAACCCACCCAAGGTTCGGTCTGGATATATTCCTTTGGTGCATCGCCCTGGAGTTTCTTGCGCAGCTGGCCGACGAAGACGCGGAGGTATTCCGGCTGTTGCGCGGACTGCGCGCCCCACACGTTGGTGAGCAGGATGCGGTGGGTGAGGACCTTGCCCGCATTGCGCGCGAAAAGGAGCAGCAGGTCGAATTCCTTGGGTGTGAGGTGCACGGGACGGCCGGAGACGGCAACGGTGTGCGCGCCGGGGTCGACGAGAAAATCGCCGACTTCGACGGGGGCATCGCCGGCCCGCTCGGGAGCGCGGCGAAGATGAGCGCGCACACGCGCGAGGAGCTCCTGAATGCTGAAGGGCTTGGTGACGTAGTCGTCGGCGCCGGCGTCGAGAGCTTCGACTTTGGCGTGTTCCTGATCGCGCACGGAGAGGACGAGGATGGGGGTGTGAGATTTGCGGCGGACGGCGCGGCAGAGGTCAATGCCTGTCATACCGGGCATCATGAGGTCGGTCACGATGAGGTCGGGGTCCCACTCCTCGAAGAGGCGGAGAGCTTCTTCGGGATCGTTGGCGGTGCGCACGTCGTAGCGTTGGGCGGAGAGGGAAGCGCGCAGAACGCGGGTGATCTGAATCTCATCGTCCACCACGAGGATACGTTCGGCCATCCGCCAGCTCCGGGGTATGATCGGCTTTCATGGAGAAGGATACGCCGCGCGCTATAAAGATTTTGTTGCGGTACGCCGTGCTGACGGCGGCAGCGCTGTTGCTGGTGGAATTGTTCAGGAAGGTTATACCGGCGAATCAGACGACGATTGCGCTGAGTTTTCTGATGCTGGTGCTGGTGACGGCTTCGCGCTGGAGACTGGCTTACTCTGTCTATCTCTCGATCCTGAGTGCGCTGGTATACGAATTTTTCTTTCTGCCTCCGGCAGGTCGTGTTGCGATCGCGGACCCGGAGAACTGGGTGGCTCTGGGCGCGTTTGTATGTTGCGCCGTGCTGGTAAGCCATTTGGCGGAGAGAGAGCATCGGCATGCAGCGACGTTGGAGAAACGGCGAGAAGAAGTGGAGCGGCTGTACGAGTTCAGCCAGCAATTATTGCTGCAGGAGGATCTGCGGGGGCTGGCCCGGACTACACCGTCGGTGGCGGCTGCGGTGTTCGGATTTCGCGCGGTGGCGCTTTATGTGCGGGATGAGGATGCGGGGTACTACTCCGATCCGCGCAACGAGTTAGTTGCTCTCGCGAATATGAGGGTTGCGGCCAGCCAGACGGAAACGGGGATCGCAGCGCGGGATGGGATGCAGGTGATTCCGCTGCGGCTGGGGATGCAGTCTCTGGGAGTTCTGGCGGTGACCGATGGCGGCTACTCACAGCAGATTTATGAGGCGATCGGAAGCCTTGTGGCTATTGCGCTGGCGCGCGGGGCGGCGGTGGAACAGAGCAGCCGGCTGGAAGCATCGCGCGAAAATGAAAGGCTGCGGATTGCGCTGCTGGATTCAGTGACCCACGATCTGCGGACGCCGCTGACAGCGATTCGGGCGGCCGCGACGACGCTGGTGAGTCAGCCGGATTTGCCGCAGGCGGAGCGCGCGGAACTAGCGGCGGTGGTGGATGAGGAGAGTGCCGGGCTGGACCGACTGATCGGCCAGGCGGTGGAGATGGCGCAGCTGGATGCGGCAGCGGTGAAGATCCACGCGCGGCCACAGGATGTTCGGGAGCTGATTGAGACGACGCTGGAGGAGATGCGGCCGGTGCTTCGGGATCGGACGGTCGAGGTGAAGGTTGGAGAGGGGTTGACACGAGCGCCGATGGATCGCGAATTGGTGCACCGGGTGCTGCGGCATCTGATGGAGAACGCGGCAAAGTATTCGCCGCGGGGGTCGGGGATCGGGGTGAGCGCGGTGAAGGATGAGGGCCGGCTTTCGGTGACGGTGGAGGACAGAGGCGTGGGGATTGAGCCGGGGGAGCAGCCATTTGTTTTCGATAAGTATTTTCGGGGCAGGAAGCAGCGCAACCGGTCGGCGGGGACGGGTATGGGGCTGGCGATCGTGAAGGCGATTCTGGAGGCGCATGGGGGAGGCATTGAGCTGGTGAGCCAGACGGGCAAGGGAACGCGGTTCACGTTTTGGCTGCCGCTGGCGGGCGCGCCCGGATCGGGCGCTGCGACCACCCGACAAATTTAAGACTCGCGAACTTTTCAGGGTTTGGTTCGTATACAGGGCAGAGGTTGCTGCGCTTGTGACCTGTCGCAAGGAAAACGTCAGCAGTTGGGGGAAAAAGCAGGTCCCTCGCTCCGCCGACCCCATCTGTGCCTGTCGGCACGACGGGGCCCCAAGGCGCTCCGCTCGGGATGACAACGAAAGGGGAGGGGCAAACGTGCGAGGAACATCAGAAACACCACACTAACGAATTCACTGCGAAAGGCCACTAGTTTGCCGCATTTATAATCGGCACAGGTAACGCTTTCGCGAGGTGCTCGCATGCTCCATCCTCGGCGTCGCAGAGCCGGTGCTCCGGTTCTGACGATCTGCTGTCTTCTTCTGATCGCCGGCTGCCTGCCAGGAAACGCGCAACGCGGCGGCAGCGGGAGCCGGACGCCGGACCGCAGCCCGACTAAGTCGACCTATACGATTCCGGTGACGGTACGTCGCGTGGTCCTGGACGTTGTGGTCACGGACTCCCAGCACAATGCTGTTCGGGGACTGACGAGTAAGGATTTCTCCGTAACTGAGAATAACAAGCCGCAGACGGTTCGCTCGTTTGAGGAAGTGGACTTCGATGCGAACCCGACGTTTGTTGCGCCGAAGTTACCGCCGCTGCCCCCGGATACTTACGTAAATGTGGCGACCGAGCCGGAGAGAGGACCCCTGTATGTGATCGTGTACGACGCGGTACACATGGAGGGGTTCAATCCGATGAGTGAGACCGACCAGGGAGATCAGATCCAGGCGAGAAAACAGCTGGCGAATTTCCTCGCTAACAAGCCCGCTGGCACGCGATTTGCGTTGTTCCTGTTGGCGAACGATTTTCGACTGCTGCAGGGCTTCACGACCGATCCCAACAAGCTGTTGCAGGCGTTCGACGTGCATCGCAAGGAAGGACACATTCCCTGGAATCTGCTGAACGGGGCTAACCTGGGCAGGGACGATACGGATATGCCGTTCGAAGTGATGACTTTTATCAGTCACTATCTTGAGGGTTTGCCAGGGCGGAAGAATTTGATCTGGATGTCGTCGGAGTTTCCGCAGGATGTCCCGATGATTGGAGTGCAGGCCGCGGTAGTGGGCAACACGATGTCAGCGGGGGCTGGATCGCCGTTGCAGGCGCAGGGATTTTCCGCCGGCGACAATACGACGCTGGGAGACAGCTGGAGCATGAAGATCATGCGCCGGGCGATCGACTCGCTGAACGCCGCGCAGGTGGCGGTATACCCGGTGGATGTGTCTGGTCTGAAGGTGAACAAGGATGGGATCGACACGCTCGCGCAGCACATTGCCGACGCAACCGGCGGGCAGGCTTACTACAACACAAACGACATCAGCGGCGCGATTATGAAGGCGACCGAGAATGGGTCGAATTACTACGAGATCAGTTACGCGCCGACGGATTTCCGGGAGGACAGCAAGATGCGAGGCATCAGGGTAAGCCTCGACCGCAAAGGGTATAACCTGGAGTATCGGCGGTACTACTATGCGGAGGACCCGGAAAAACCTCTGTGGGACGACGAGAAGAGGGTGGCGGTTGCGGTGCAGGACCAGGTAGTTGCGCACCTGCCGGGGGACTCGATGTATGCCTACATGCAGCATGGCGCGCCTGTGGGCCACGACGTTGTATTCCGGGCACAGTTCCACGCGGGGCCGGCGGCGATGGCCACGCCGGACCAGATGGCCAACCTGGTGGAGCAGCCGGCTTATTTTGTAGTCCGAAAGAGCAATAAACCAATGAAGCTGCCGCCGCCAATTCCGCTCCGGCCTTATACGATCGACTATTTGGTGCTGGATCAGAAGGCAGCGAGCCAGCCGGGCGGGCAGGTGCTGGAGTTTGCCGCGGGAGCATACGACCGCAACGGCAAATTGCTGAACGGAATATCGCAGAATGCGGTTAGAAGCCAGACTGCGACGCCGGGAAACGGCGGGCAGCGGCCGTTCTTCCGGGCGGTGCAGACGCTGGAGGTGCCGACGACGGCGGCGTGGCTGCGGGTGGCGGTCCGGGACGTTGCTACGGACCGGATTGGGACGATGGAGATTCCGCTGCCGCTGAGCCAGGGCTCAGAGATCAAGGCTCAGGGCACAGAAGACAAGGCAGCATCAGCCGATCCTCCTTCCGATCGCTGATTGAGTTTCATCGGGCACGGCTGAGCAGAAACGAGCGCTTCGCTCTTTCCCATGTCTCTTTTCCCATGTCTCAGAGGCGAGACATTGGGCACGCGTATTGGTTTGACTTAGACGGCGGCGGTTTCTAACTCGTGTTCTTTCGCGCCATAGCGGTTGCGGACGTAATCGTCGAGAATTTTCTGGAAGTCCTGGACTATGGTGTCGCCGCGGAGCGTGGTCATGAGGCGGCCGTCGACGTAGACGGGGGCTTTGGGTTCTTCAAAGGTGCCGGGGAGCGAGATACCGATGTTGGCGTGCTTCGATTCGCCGGGTCCGTTGACGACGCAACCCATGACAGCGAGCTTCAATTCTTCAACACCCGGATACTGCGCGCGCCATGCGGGCATGGAGGTGCGGAGGTAGTCCTGGATCTGTTGCGCCAGTTCCTGGAAAAACGTGCTGGTGGTGCGGCCGCAGCCTGGGCAAGCGGTGACCTGGGGTGTGAAGCTGCGGATCGATAGCGACTGAAGGATTTGCTGGGCGGCGAGGACTTCTTCGGTGCGGCTGGCGCCGGGTTTGGGGGTGAGGGAGACGCGGATGGTGTCTCCGATGCCGGCAAGAAGCAGCGGCGCGAGGCCGGCCGTCGAGGCGACGACGCCTTTCATACCCATGCCGGCTTCGGTGAGGCCGAGGTGGAGTGGGTAGTCGCAGCGGGCGGCGAGCATCTGGTAAACGTCGATGAGGTCGCGGACGCCGGAGACTTTGCCGCTGATGATGATCTGGTCGTGGCGGAGGCCGTAGCGCTCGGCGGCGGCGGCGGAATCGAGGGCGCTGCGGCACATGGCTTCGAGCATCACGTCGCGGGCGGGCGCAGGGTCGGGGCGCTTTGAGTTTTCGTCCATGAGCCGCGTGAGGAGGGCCTGGTCGAGCGAGCCCCAGTTAACGCCGATGCGGACGGGCTTCTGATTTTCGACGGCGCACTCGATCATGGTGCGGAAGTTGTCGTCGTCTTTGCGGCCGATGGAGACGTTGCCGGGATTGATGCGGTACTTAGCGAGGGCCTGGGCGCAGGCGGGGTATTTTTTGAGGAGCTGATGGCCGTTGTAGTGGAAGTCGCCGATGATGGGGACGTTGATGCCGCGCTTCGCGAGGCCTTCGACGATGTGGGGGACGGCTTTGGCTGCGTCGTCGTTATTGACGGTGACGCGGACCAGCTCGGAGCCGGCTTCGACGAGCTCGGCGACCTGCTGGATGGTGGAGGGGGCGTCGGCGGTGTCGGTGTTAGTCATCGACTGGACGATGACGGGGGCTTCTGAGCCGACGCGGACCTGACCGATGCGAACCGTGACGGTCTTTCTGCGCTGGATTTCGGACATGAGGACCTCAAATACAGGTTACAGGGTACAGGGCGCAGGGTACAGGGGCGGGGTAAGTCAGCGGAGGGGGCCGGCTTGCCGGCGGAGTTCTTTCAACGGGTAGAATGTGCCGCGCCAGACCACTCCTCCGCGCCAGAGGGTGAGGATCATGGAGCGGAGGAGGGAGTAGATAAGGAGGGCAGCGCCAACGGGCAAGGTAAGCACATAGAGGATGGATATACCGGTGAAGTGACGGGATGAGTATCGGTGCGCGAGGGCGATCATGGCGAGCGAGAGCAGGCAGGCGATGCGGATCGGCCATGGGGCGAACAGTCCGGCGAAGGGCACGAAGAACAGCAGTAACAGGGCGAGGACGCCGGCCAACAGGGCCGCGGGGCGGAAGCGGAAGACAGCGAAGAAGTTTTTCGTCAGGTTGTGGGCCATGCCGAGTGCGCCGGCGGCCCAATGGACGCGGATCAGATCGCGACCGAAGACAACCTGCTGCCGAAAGCCCTGGCGTTTGACTTCGAAGCCGAGGCGGAGATCTTCGAGGACTTCCATGCGGAGCGATTCGAAACCGCCGATGGTGCGATAGACACTGTTGCGTATGAGATTAAAGCCGCCGACGCCGACGGAATCATGTTTTGCGGCGGGGTCGGGGGCTTTCCAGGGGCGAAATGAGAGCAGGGTGAAGCAACTAAGGACAGTGGTCATGAGGCGCTCTCCCGCGGACTTGAGGATCAGGGTGGGCGCGAGGGCCACGTGATCGGCCTCCGATGCGTGGGCGAAGCGAAGCGCACGTTCGAGCGTGTCTTCGCGAAAGAGAATGTCCCCGTCGGTGAAGAGCAACCAGGGGGTTGCGGTTTGGCCCGCGGCCAGGGCCATGGCGTGGGTCTTTCCCATCCAGCCCTCGGGGAGATGGTCGACGTGGAGGACGCTGAGGAGTTTTCCGGCTGTCGGGGCTTCGTTGGTGAGGCTGGCGGCAACTGCATACATGATCGCGCCGGTTTCGTCCGTGGAGCGGTCGTCGATGGCGATGATGTTGACGGGAATCGTCTGGGCGAGGAGGGAGCGCAGGGTGGCTTCGATGCTGGCGGCTTCGTTGCGGGCGGGGACGATGACGGTGATTTGCGGAGGGTATTCTTCGGGAGCCGGCTCGCGGACTGGGGCGTAGCGGGGATCGAGGAGATTGGGGATGCGGGGCAAGTAGTAAAGAGCCGTAAATACGACGCGGGTCCAGGTGAGGGCGATGAGCCAGGCGAGAACGGTTGCGACGATGGAGAGCGAGGGCATGGAAAATCTGTGCTGACGTTCCAGTGTCGCAGAGACAACGCGCCAATCCTTTCAGGGAATGTGAAACGAAGCCGATGGCGGGGAACTGAAACGGGTAGTTCGGGCGAGAACGGAGCGGCGGGGGCGATCGGGCCGGATTGAGCGCCATCGCAAGCGAACGGGTGAGTCCGAATCGCAGGGGAAGGCGATGGCTATGGGGCCTACGGCGAGCCTGACTGATCCTGACGGCAGCTTCGATGATTTACCGCGTCGACGGTGAGGCTGTGCTATCGCACGGCTTCTTTTCGAACAGTTCGAGGTTTGCTCCTTTCCAGACCATTGCGGAGTGAATGCGGTTGTAGCCGCTGGGGTGGTCGAAGAAGATGAACTCCTCGAGTTTGCCGGGGCGCATCTTGCGGTACTCGCCAAGGTGGATGGCGGCCTGAGCGAAGCCGTCGGGCTGGCGGCTGGCGTTAAGGCCGAACATGTCGGCTTCTTTCTCCTGGGTGCGGGTCTGCGTGTTCATGACCGGCGTGAGCACGAAGAACAGGATGCCGGCGAGCAGCATCACCAGAGGCAGGACGGCGGGATCGCCGACGTCGTGAATCTGCCAGCGGTCGCCCCAGCGTGCGAGCGCCCACCTGAGTCCGAAGAACAGGTAGACGAAGGAGAGCACGTCGATGATGGCCAGGAACAGGATGCTGTTGGAGATGTGGTTGAGGACGTAGTGACCCATCTCGTGGCCCATGACCGCCTGAATTTCCTCGGGCGAGCCGCGGCGCAGGAGATTGTCATTGAGGGTGATGCGCATGGTGCTGCCAAATCCGCTGACGTTGGCGCTCATGCGGGTGGTCTGGCGGCTGGCGTCGATCTCGTAGACGTCGTTGGCGGGGATGCCATTGGCGTGGGCCATGCGCAGGATTGGGACCGTCACTTTGGGGTCGTTGAGGCGCTGGACCTTGTTGAAGATGGGGACCAGATACACGGGGGCGATGGCGACGACGATGGTGACGAGGACGAGGGTGGCGGCGGCTCCCCAGATCCACCATGTACGGGCGAGGCGGCGGACGATGGCGAAGAGAATGACGACGGCGACCGCGCCGAGGACCAGACTGACGAGGAAGCCCTTGCATTCGTCGCCCATCCACGGGCCGAAGGTCTGCGTGGCCATGCCGTATTTGTGCTCGCGGACGTAGCTCTCGTAATACTCGAGCGGGAAGCCGAGCAGGGTGGTGATGACCAGGTACTGCACCCAGTAGAGGAGCGTCTGCAACCAGCGGAAGCGGGTGATGCGCGCGGCCAGGTCGCGCATTTTCGCGGACCAGCGGAGGTTGAGAAGCAGGAGCATGATGGCCGACGCGTAGAGGAAATCCCAGAGGATGAGCCAATAGCCGCCTTCGAAGTAGGCGTCGGAGCGGGCTTTTGCGGCGGGGGGAATCATCGCCATGTAGGCTTCGGTGGCGGCGTCGGGGTCGAAGTGATCGGAGGGTTGGGCTGCCGGGGGAACCTTCGTGATGTCGACGGAGGGTTGAATGGCGGGCTGGGCGTGGGCCGGGGTGAGGGCGGGGCCCACAACGAGAGCTGCAAGCACGGTAAAGAGAAGAAGACTGCGTGGGTTTCTTTGAGTCAAGGGCGCCTCTTTTCGGATGGAGAATGGTACGCCGTTTGTAGCTGATTTGTTCGGCGGGCGCGAGGGTGGGCCGCGACCCTGGCTCTCAATCGAGCCCAAATTTATGGGTAGAGGCGCTGGCGCTGCCATCCATCGCTGGTGCGCAGGAAGAGGAAGCGGTCATGAAGGCGGTCATGGCCGTCGATCCAGAACTCGATGCGTTCTTCGGAGAGGTGGTAGCCGCGCCAAAAGGGTGGGCGCGGGATTTGACCGGGCGGGATCGCTTCAGGGTGGGCTTGTTCGAAGGCGTGGAAGGCCTGCTCTAACGCGGCGCGGCTGGCGAGGGGCTGGCTCTGTGAGGAGATGGCGGCGGCGATCTGGCTGGCGCGGGAGCGGCTGTGGAAGTAGGTGTCTACGGCATCGTCGTCGAGTGCGGCGATGCGGCCTTCGACGCGGACCTGGCGGCGGAGGCTCTTCCAGTGGAAGCAGAGGGCGGCTCTGGGGTTTTCTGCCAGCTCGCGGCCTTTCTGGCTGCCGGCGTTGGTGAAGAAGCAGAAGCGGCGGTCGCCGACAGGTTTGGCGAGGACCATGCGCACGCTGGGCGCTCCGCCGGGCGTGGAGGTGGCGAGGGCACAGGCGTTGGGGTCGTTGGGTTCGCTGGAGCGGGCTGCGTCCATCCAGAGATCGAAGAGGCGGAGAGGATCGTCGGAGTCAATCTCGTGCGGGGCGGGCATCGGTTTCTATGATAGGGATCGGCTGGGGGCCATGGCGGGTGGTAGCGAGGGGCTGGCCGAGAATTCTTATTCCCAGAGGCGCTGCATTTTAAGGGAAAATCCTGCGATGGGGCCTTCGCCTGCGATGGTCTCGGGTTGGAGGAGGGTTTCAGGTTCCTGGCCGGGACGATAGATCATGGCCAGCTTGCGCAGGGGATCGATGAGCCAGCCGAGCTGGGCGCCTCTGCTCATCCAAAATTCCATTTTGGCTTCGGTTTGAGAGATGCGATCGCTCGGCGAGCGCAATTCGGCAACAAATTCGGGGCAAAAGGGAAGGAAGCGTTGCTGCTCATCTTCGCTCAGGGCTTCGAACCGCATCTTTGAGGTCCAGGCTGCGTCTGGAGCGCGCATGGAGCGGTCGGGGAAGCGAACGCCCAGATCAGAACCAAAAACGAATCCGCGGCCATCTGCTTCTGCCCACAGGTCAAGTTCGCGATTGAGATAGACGTTGAGACGACTTGTTCTGGCACCTGCCGGGGTCATCACATGCAGCGTACCATCGGGATCGCAGTCAATCTGGTATCCCTTGTTGAGCCGACAGAACGACAGTAACTCGTCCTCGGTCATAGGGAACTGGGGACGAATCAGGAGAGGAAAGATTGTGGCGCCGAATGAGAGCTGAACCCCGGCCCGGCTCTCAGTTTCGACGCTTTCATTCAGCGATCGAATCTCAGGCGCAGCGGACATTCAGCCCTCCTGCAGACAGTGTAGGCGAACTTACGCGACGACGTCGATGCCCATGGAGCGCGCGGTTCCCTTGATGCTCCTGACGGCCGCGTCGACGGAGGCGGCATTGAGGTCGGGCATTTTCTGCTTCGCGATCTCAAGGACCTGGGCCTCAGATACTTTGCCCACCTTATCTTTGTTGGGCGTGCCGGAGCCTTTGGCCAGGTTCGCGGCCTTCTTGAGGAGCACGGCTGCCGGGGGCGTCTTGGTGATGAAGGTGAAGGTGCGGTCGGTGTAGACGGTGATGACGACCGGGATGATGAGGCCGGCCATCTCCTTGTTCTGCGTGCGGGCGTTGAACTGCTTGCAGAACTCCATGATGTTGACCTGCGCCTGGCCGAGGGCGGGGCCGACGGGCGGCGCGGGCGTGGCTTTGCCAGCTTCAATCTGGAGTTTGACCTGGGTTGCGATCTTTTTTGTAGGTGCTGCCATTGCTTTGAACCTTTCTCTGAGAACCAAGCTTTTCCTGCAAGCCAGTAGCCTGTAGCCGGTAGCTTGTAGCGAGACTCGGTGGTGCTAAAAGTGTCTTCCCCGCAGGCTGCAGCTATTGGCTACGAGCTACGGGCTACGGGCTTGTCTTACTCAACCTTCTCCACCTTGCCGAAGTCGAGTTCGACGGGGGTGGAGCGGCCGAAGATGGTGACCATGACTTTGAGCGTCTCGCGGTCTTCGTTGACTTCGTCGACGACGCCGTTGAAGTTGGCGAAGGGGCCCTCGGTGATGCGGACCGACTCGGACTTCTGGAACTTGACCTTGAGCCGCGGCTTCTCTTTCGAGGTGTCGCTGCGGAAGAGGATGGAGCCGACTTCGTCATCGGTGAGGGCGACGGGCTTGTCGCCGGTGCCAAGGAAGCCGGTGACGCGGGGCGTGTTCTTGATGACGTGCCAGAGGTCGTTGTCGAGATCCATTTCGACGAGCACGTAGCCGGGCAGGAAGACACGTTCGACGGTACGCTTTTTGCCGTTGGTGATCTCGGTGACGGCCTCGGTGGGGATCATGACGCGGCCGATGCGGTTCTGAAGGCCGAAGGCCTGGACGCGGGTCTCGATGGACTCCCGGACCTTGCGCTCGAAGCCCGAGTAGGCGTGGATGATGTACCAGCGAAAGCGGTCGTTCGCAGGCGGGGGAAGCTGCGGCTGAGCGGCTTCGGCGCCTTCTGCCGGGGTTGGTGTTGCGTCCTGAGTTTCTTCCGTCATTACCATTCAATCCTCTTCAGCGGGCGGCGAGCTACTGGATTGCGCCCATCCAGTGGTACAGGTACTTGACCGCGCTGCCGAGCACCGCGTCGACGATGTAGAAAAAGCCGGCGAAGGCGAAAACGGCCACGATGACCACGGTGGTTGTGGAGCGCACTTCGGCCGCGGAGGGAGTGACGACCTTGCGCATCTCGGCGCGGACGTCTTTGAGGAAGTCGATGCCGCGGGTGAAGGTGCTGACGGCGCGGTTGGGAACCTGTTCGATGTTGGTGGTTGCAGCTTTTGCCATAACTCTTTTCTTCTTTTCCGCGCTTTATCAGCTCGCGGGCATTCTGCCATGTTTCGAGGTGCGGGTGGATCTGGCAGGGGCGGAGGGATTCGAACCCCCAAGTTCGGTTTTGGAGACCGACAGTTTAACCGTTGAGCTTACGCCCCTGTGAAGCCGCCAGCTGCCAGCTTTTAGCCGTTAGCTCGTTGGCAATTGGGCGTGCGCCGTGGGCCTGAGCGAAATCGGCTGAAAGCTAATGGCTCGCAGCTAAAAGCTATTTCGTTTCCTTGTGCGGGGTGTGCCTGCGGCAGCGATTACAGAACTTCTTGAACTCGAGGCGGCCGGTGGTCGTCTTTTTGTTCTTCGTCGTCGAGTAATTGCGCTCTTTGCACTCGCCACACTGCAATGTGACAATTTCACGCATCTTCTTATCCTACCTGATTTCGGGGAGTTTCAGGCCCACAACTTTTCCGGGTTCTGCCGCCAGGTCGATCCCCAGGATGTTTCCCAGCGAAGCAGGAAATAATGCAGGGCCTGATCGCGAAGAACCCGGATCCAGAGTCCGAGGTCCTCGGACTCGGCGACATCGACCAGCAGAAAATTGGAGTCTGGAAGGCCAATGGAAGCAAGGTGCAACACCCGCTTACCTTCCTCGGTTAGTATCACAGCGGTCGCCGGCCCGGTGATCTTCATGAAGCTCGCGCTTTCCCGGCAAGCGGCAAGAGCGCGAATTCCACAATCCTCCGCAGCCGGTCCAACGCGTCGGCATCTCCGCCTTCCATTAGTTCGTCGGCCACGTCTTCCTGCACGCGAAATTTGAATTCGCTGCCTGCGGCCCTTGCGACGACCTCGAAAACGCCACGGGACGTTCGTAGCGTTACCCTCAGAACCTCCGCGTCTGGAATTCTTGAGGTCATCAGGGATTCAAGAATCTGCCCCAGGCGCTTAGCCTTGTCTTCCCAAACCCGCTGAGAAAGCTCCCCCGCATAGAGGCTGCGAGCGTAAGTCTCACTCGATGCGCCAAAAGTGCTGGCGATCTGCTTCTGCTCCTCTGTCAGCCGGGGAAGCGCATCGGACGGGGTCTGCTGTGCCTTGAGCCAATCCTGATCTGTAGACCGATAGCCTTCTATAACGATGTGCATGAGGAACACCCCTCCGTGTTCTGCGATTTCCCTGATCTTCTTTCCAGATCCGAGATTTCGCGAATTCACCCTCAATAGCTTGCGTAGAGCTTGAAAAACCTCTGCCTGATCTCCGGGGCGACGTGCTCGACGTGGCGGAGGTACTGCTCGCGAATCTGGCCCCGGTCGGCATCGCCCAGCGCGGCATAGCTTTTCTGCGCCTGGGGGCCGAGGAAGCCATGAGCGAGGACGGCTTCAAACTGCCGAACGCGGAGCCGCGCGCCGGCCACAGTGTTGAGGAACTTCGCGACATGGGCTGCGGCAAAAGCCTCGTCGATGGCGTGCTTGACCTCGGCGAAGGTCTTCTCGTCCTGGACGGCAATGGTGGCTTGCTGAAACATAGTGATTGCGATTCCCTCAGGGGCTGGAACCCCGTGGTCTGGCGTTTGATCGGAAAAGCTGAAACCGTGCCCTTTCAAAACATGCTCCGAATTGGAATGGAGCGGGAGACGGGAATCGAACCCGCGACCAACAGCTTGGAAGGCTGTGACTCTACCACTGAGTTACTCCCGCTTTTGTGCCGACCGAGGTCCTTCCCCATTCGGCTCGTCGCCGTTTCCGGCGGCTCGCTCAGGGTCAGGATTTCGGCGGCGGACTCCCACTACGCTACGCTTCGTTCACGCCCGCCAGACGCCTCAACTTGGAAGGCTGTGACTCTACCACTGAGTTACTCCCGCTTTTGTGCCGACCGAGGTCCTTCCCCATTCGGCTCGTCGCCGTTTCCGGCGGCTCGCTCAGGGTCAGGATTTCGGCGGCGGACTCCCACTACGCTACGCTTCGTTCACGCCCGCCAGACGCCTCAACTTGGAAGGCTGTGACTCTACCACTGAGTTACTCCCGCTTTTGTGCCAACCGAGGTCCTTCCCCATTCGGCTCGTCGCCGTTTCCGGCGGCTCGCTCAGGGTCAGGATTTCGGCGGCGGACTCCCACTACGCTACGCTTCGTTCACGCCCGCCAGACGCCTCAACCTGGAAGGCTGTGACTCTACCACTGAGTTACTCCCGCATGCACTTCAGCGTACAGCGTTAGGCGATCCGCGTTAAGAAATTTCAAGCCCAGGAGAGCTGACTGCTGTTTGCCGCTCGCTCAAAGCCCCGAACGCCTTTCTTCGGCCTCTTCATGGTTTCGCTCTCTGCCTGCGGTAAGGGCAATCCGGAGGGCGAAGCCGCCTAACAGAATCATGACCACCAGGCGAACCTTGCCTGGGTCCATCGTGTACCAGGCAAGCACGGCAAGAGAAGCGAGGAGGGCGAGTGCGACCAGCTTTCGCTTTGCTCCCCAGACTCGCATTCGACCGCCTCGCTATGCCTTTTATATGGTGCACAGGGGAGGATTCGAACCTCCGTAGCTCCAAAGAGCGGCAGATTTACAGTCTGCTGCCATTAACCACTCGGCCACCTGTGCGGAAAGCCTCAGCAAAGTCTGGAGCTGATGACCGGGATTGAACCGGTGACCTCTCCCTTACCAAGGGAGTGCTCTACCAACTGAGCTACATCAGCCCTTGTCCGAGGAGGGAAGACTGGAGCTGGCGAAGGGACTTGAACCCCCGACCCTCTGATTACAAATCAGATGCTCTACCAGCTGAGCTACGCCAGCCCGGGACTTTCTTTGCCCGCCGCATGAAGGCACACGAATATGCCGGATTTGGCAGGTCCAGCATTGAAAATATCACAGGGGGGTGGGAGCCGCAATGCATCGGGTGGGTCAGTAGAAGCAAGTCGATACATGTGGCAACCGAAGAGGTGAGAAGATAGGGAGTGTTGCTTCCCGGAACAGCGGGAAGCCCATTCGATGACCCACCGGCGCACGAAACTTTCCATCGCCATTGTGCTTGTCGTCCTGCTATTGCTGGCCGGGGCGATTTATCTCCGTAAAGAAGCGCCACCGGAAGCGGCACGGTTGCTGCCGGAGTCGGATGGGATTGTGTATTTGAATTTGCGGCCGCTGCGGGCGGCGACGCATTTCGATCAGCATCCAGTGGAACATTCGCCGGAATACCAGCAGTTCATCGATGCAACAGGGATTCAGTTTGAGCGCGATCTGGATGAAGCGGCGTTGGCGCTGCATCGGATGGCCAATGCTAAAGGACCGAACGGGTCGGTGGCTTTCAGCGAGGTTTTCGTCGGGCACTTCGACGGACGCAAGCTGGCGCAGTATCTGGCTGGAATTGCGCCTTCGCAGGAAGGCTATGCCGGACACACGATCTACAACATTCCCAGCGAAGGGCGAACGGTGCGGGTGGCGCTGCTGGGGTATGACATTGTGGCGGTAAGCAACACACCATCGCCGGAGCAGATCCACTCGATGATCGATCGATACAGAACGGCGGCGCTGCCGTTTTCGGGGTCGTCGATTCTGTCGAAGCAGTATTCGCATGTGCCGCTGCTTTCGATTGCCTGGGGGCTGGGGCAGATCGCGCTGCCACTGGGAGCGAATGGTCCGCGGGTGATGGGGATTCGATTGCCGTTGCCGGTGGACGCGACTTTTATTGCTTCGCTGACCTGGATCGGTAAAGTGCATTTGCGGGTAGAGGAGATTGCACCGAGCGACGGGGCGGCGGCCGATACGACTGAGTCGCTGCAGACGATTCTGACGCTGGTGAAATCGATGGCAAACACAGGCGGAACTGTCGGCGGAACGAGCAGCGAAACGCAGCCTTTCGACGCAGATGCGCGGATGCTGATCAACAGCGTTGTCGTGGAGCGGCACCGGAACCAGGCTGTGCTGACGGCTACGATTCCGGTTGGACTGCTGCAGCGGATGATGAGCAGCCCACAGGATCTGAAGTCGGTGGGCGTCTCGAATAGCGGGAAAAAGCCGTGAAGGAGCGGAGTCGTCTCGATGGGCTTTGGCATCTGGAAGACTGCGAGCTAAAGGCGAGCGAGCTGCGAGCGAAAAACGAGTGAACAGGCAGCAAGCGAGAGGCTGTTGGAGATGGCTGTCAGAGAGGAACTGTCGGCAAAAAGCTGGCAGCGAAAAGCTTTTAGCAAAAATTTAGTAGCGAGTCGCGTTCCTGGGATTCCCGATCGTATGGAGGAGAAATGCATAGGTTGATGGTCCGCGGGTTCGCGGTATTGGCGGCTAGTGGTGTGGTGATGACAGCGGCTCCATGCTTCGGGCAGCAGGGGCAGGTTCTGACCGGGCAGGGTGCTTTCACGGATTACAGCAAGGAGCAGCCGGGGGTGCGGCGGCATCTGACGGCGGCGGACCTTCCGGCTCCCTACGCTACGAAGGGTGTGGACAATGGGCCGGATTTGGCGCCGCGTCCTGATGGCGTCTGGCCACAGGCTCCAACGGGCTTCAAGGTGGAGCAGTACACCACGGGACTGGATCAGCCGCGGCTGATCCGCACTGCGCCGAACGGCGATCTTTTCGTTGCGCTCAGTTATCAGAACAAGGTGATGGTATTTCGCGGCGTGGGAGCAGACGGCAAGCCGAAGCAGGTGTCGACTTTTGCCGAGGATCTGAGCCAGCCATTTGGGATTCAGTTTTATCCGGCGGGGCCGAACCCGAAGTGGGTGTACATCGGCAACACCGACTCGGTGGTGCGGATTCCATACCACGTGGGCGATTTGAAAGCTGCGGGACCGGTGGAGAAGCTGGCAGACCTGCCGGGCGGCGGGCGGTTGCGCGGGGGCGGACACTGGACGCGGGACATTGCGTTTTCCAAGGACGGGAAGCGGATGTTTGTTTCAGTGGGGTCGCACTCGAACGACGACGATTCGGATACGCATCCGGAGGAGCTTCATCGGGCGGATGTTCTGGAGTTCACGCCCGAGGGAAAGTTTGTGAAGGTGTACGCATATGGGATTCGCAACTGCGTGGGCGAGACGATCAATCCGATCACGGGCGAGCTGTGGTGCTCGACGAACGAACGTGACATGTTGGGCGACAACCTTGTGCCCGACTACATCACGCATATTCAGGAAGGCGGATTCTACGGGTGGCCGTGGTACTACATGAGCACGAACGGTGGTGTGCAGGATCCACGGCAGGCGGGTAAGCATCCGGAGCTGGCGGGGAAGGTGGTCACGCCGGATGTGCTGGTGAATCCACACTTCGCGTCGCTGGAAATGCTCTTCTATGAAGGCTCGCAGTTTCCGGCGGAATACCGGGGGGACGGATTTGCCGCCGAGCACGGTTCATGGAATCGCGCGAAGCGGTCCGGATATGAGGTGATTCGCGTGCCGATGAAAAATGGGCACGCGACGGGCGAGTATGAGGACTTTCTGACGGGATTTGTACTTCCGGACGGAAAGGTCTGGGGGCGGCCGGTAGGCGTGACTGTCGCGAATGATGGCTCTCTGTTTGTTACTGACGATGGTTCCGGGTCGATCTGGCATGTGAGTTACACAGGCAAGTAGGGCGGCTGGGTGTCGTAGTCTGGAGCGATGCAGACGCTGTCGGTTATTTTGAGCCTGATATGCCGGATTGCCCTAGTGGGGCTGGCGGTTGCAGGGTTTGCGAGCGATTTCAAAGCTCCTGTGGTACCTGCCTACATCACACAGGAGTGGTCGGCGATGTTTGCCTGCGGCTGTCTGGCGATTCTGGCGCCGCTTGTGAAGTGGAGGAACCCCGCGGTCGTGGCGGGGCTGCTGGCTCTGGGCGTGCATTACTGGTATCGGCATAACGTGGAGACATGGAACTTGTGGTACACGGGCATTGCCATCCTGCTGGTGCTTTTGCCGCGATACAGGTTGAAGCCGAAGAAGGGGTGGTGGAAAACCCCGGGGGAGGCGGCTTCATCCAGGGGTGAGCGTCGGCCGTACTGAGTATTCGCGCACTGGGATGTCATGCGATAGTCTGGTTGCTGTGAAGTCTGTGATCCGCAGTGTTCCGTTCCGTGCCGTTTTTCTGGTCTCCTGTTCAGTTTGGTTCGGGTACGCGCAGCAATCCACCCAGAGCTTGCCGGATGCGCCGAACGCGCAGACGCAGGCCGCTCCGCCAGCGACGCCACAGGCGACAGCGAGTCAGAACCTCCCGGACTCTCCGGATATGCAGGTGCATCCCGCCCCGCAGCCGACCGGGCCGACGGTGCTGTTCGACACGAGCATGGGCCGCATGACCTGCCGCCTTTTCGACAAGCAGGCGCCGGAAGCGGTGGCGAATTTTGTAGGGCTGGCGCAGGGGACGAAGCCTTGGACCGACCCGGCGACCAGGCAGAAGGTGAGCGGCAAGCCGTACTATGACGGGACGACCTTTCACCGGGTGATTCCGGAGTTTATGATCCAGGGCGGCGATCCGCTGGGCACGGGGATGGGCGATCCGGGCTACATGTTCAAGGATGAGTTCAATCCGGATCTGAACTTTGACGTGGCGGGAAGGCTGGCGATGGCGAATTCGGGGCCGGACACGAACGGGTCGCAGTTTTTCGTCACCGAGGCGCCTCAGCCTTCGCTGGACCAGCACTACACGATTTTTGGGCAATGCGACGATGCGAGCGTGTGGGTGGTGAAGGCCATCGCCCGTGTGAATCGCGACAGCAACGACAAGCCACTGGAGGCGGTGGTGCTGAAGAAAGTGACCATTATTCCGGCGGGGCAGCCGGTTCCGGCGGCTGGGGGAGGGGCTGGGGTTTCGGCGCCGAGCCAGCCACATTGACCCAGCATCGTTGACCCAGCCACGTCGACTTAGCTACATCGACCCAGCCACATTCAGCTTTCATAATTTCCAACGAAATAAAACAGGAGTTCAAATGTCACGTCAGCCAGGAACGTACGCCGTATTCAACACCAACCAGGGGCAATTTGTCTGCCGGCTTTTTGAAGAGGAAGCGCCCAAGACCGTCACGAATTTCATCGAGCTGGCGGAGGGGAAGCGGGAATGGCTGCATCCCGTGACGAAAACGAAGAGCAATAACCGGTTGTATGACGGGACGATGTTTCACCGGGTGATTCCGGATTTTATGATTCAGGGCGGCGATCCGGCGGGGACGGGGATGGGCGGCCCGGGCTACAAATTTGAGGACGAGACGAAAGGGTCGGCGCACCGTTTCGACAAGAAGGGGAAGCTGGCGATGGCGAATGCCGGGCCGAACACGAACGGTTCGCAGTTTTTTGTCACCGTGGCTGCTACAGATTGGCTCACGGGGAAGCACACTATCTTCGGCGAGGTTGTTGAAGGTCAGGACGTGGTGGACAAGATTTCGAAGGTGTCGCGGGATCGCCAGGACCGGCCGGCGGATCTGGTGATCCTGCAGACAGTCGCGATCGAGCGGGTGCAGGGCACTGGCTCCGAGGCCGGGACCGGGCCGGCGTAAATTTCTCTGGCGCGATTGTGCGCGCCTGGATATCTTGTCCAACATGAAGCTTCGGCAGTTACTGGTTTCCAGGTTGGTCTACCCTGGCCTGGCTATTTCTGCCCTGGTTATTTGGGGCCTGGTAATTCCGGCGCATGCGCAGAAATTCGTTCCGAAGAAGATTACTTTCTCCGGAACCACGGCGAGTCAGTCGGAGTTACTGGCGGTCTCCGGCCTGAGGCCCGGGGACACGCTGGGGCAGGCGGAGATTCAGGCCGGGGCGCAAAAACTCATCGATACAGGGCTGTTCTCCGATGTGCGGTTCTCGTTCGATGGCCTCGAGTCTGAATTATGCGCTGAAGCCTGCTGCGAATCTGGAGCCGGTGTCGTACTCCAACTTTCCATGGTGGGATCGAGCGGCGCTGAACGCAGCGGTGGCTGCGAAGGTTCCGCTGTTTCACGGGGTTGTGCCTCAGGAAGGCGGGATGCAACAGCAGGTGATTGCGGAGCTGACGGCACTGTTGGCCGAGAAGGGTGTGCCGGCCACGGTGACGGCGGTTCCCGCGAAGGATGAGGAGATGAGGGACGCGGGCGTGGAGTTCCACATCGATGCTCCTCCGGTGCAGATTGGGGCGGTGAATTTTTCCGGCGCGAGCAACGCGTGGGCGGAGCCGCTGGCCGCGATCCAGAAGGCAGCGGTGGGGCAGGATTTCGACCCTTCGACGGAAGCGACACTGGCGGCGGCGCTGCGGGCAATCTATCACCGGCAGGGCTATCTGGATGTGGCGATGACGGGATTCGAGCACGGCGATCCGCAGGTGACGGATGGGAAGGTGATGGTCCCGGTGAGCGCCACGATTGTGGAGGGCGGGCAGTACAGGCTGGCAGGGCTGCATCTTTCCGGAGACGTGCTGATGACGCCGGAGGAATTCGCGAAGACCGCGAAGATTCATCCGGGCGACGTTGTGAACGAGGACCTGCTGCGCGGGACACTCGCAGGGATCGCGGGGCCATACCGGGCTCATGGCTATCTGCGCGCGAAGATCGATGCTGCTCCGACGAAAGATGCCGGGAACCACACGGTGGATTACGCGATCACGGTGCAGCCGGGAGCGGTGTTTCACATGGGCGAGCTTTCGCTGGTGAACCTCAACGATCAACAGAAGGCCCAGGTACTGCAATACTGGCCGCTGCGGCCGGGCGACGTCTACGATGCGGTGCTGGTGCCGCAGTTTCTGGCCAAATACAAAAACCAACTGCATTCGCTCGATGGATGGTCGGCGTCGTACAAGGCCTATGAGCACGAGGACTCGCACGTTGTGGATCTGGTGGTCACGTTTCGCCCGGGCGGCCCGCTGAACTGACGAGGTTGGCTGGGTGGCGACACTGCGGCTGGCGGAGGAGCGGTCTCGCAGGTGTTATGGTTGCGAGCATGCGCATTCGCGTTCCGAGGCCGCTGCTTTCCTTGTATTTGATCCTTGCCATTTACGCGGGCCCCGCAATCGCGCAGACTTTTGTTCCGGAGAAGATCACGTTCTCGGGAACTGAGCTGAGTCAGGTGGAGCTGCTGGCGTACACGGGACTGCATCCGGGCGAGGCCGTGACGCGGGATCAGATGCAGGCCGCATCGGACAAATTGACCGGCACGGGTTTGTTTACCGATGTTCGGTTCTCGTTCGATGGGAGCGAGCTGAGTTTTGCGCTCAACCCCTCGGTCGCGGTGGTGCCGGTTCGCTATGACAACTTTCCGTGGTGGGATGATGCCGCTCTGAACGCCTTGGTTGCGGCGAAGATCCCTCTGTTTCATGGATCGCTCTATCCCGGCGGACCGATGCGCGACCAGGTGATTGCTGTGCTCACTTCACTGCTCGCCGCGAAGGGTGTTGAGGGCGCCGCGATCGTGACCTCTCCGGTGGGAGACGCAGACGGAAACCAGGTGGGGATCGAGTATCGGATCGACTCGCCGGCTGTCGTGGTTGAGCCGGTGCGGATTGAAGGCTACAGCGGGGTTTGGACCCAGCCCCTTCAGTCGGTAGAGAAGGCCATCGATGGGCAGCCCTTCGATGCCTCGATGCGCGACAAGGTGACGGCGGCGGTGCGCGCGGTTTACGACAGCCGCGGATTTCTCGGCATGACCATGACCGATCCGGCGTGGGGTGAACCGCATTTGATGGGCGGCAAGATTCTCGTTCCGCTGAAGGTGGCCATTACCTCGGAGGGCGGCGGTCAGTTTCGCGTTTCGGGGTTGCATCTGGAGGGCGATTTGTTCATGACAGACGAGCAATTCGCGCAGCGATCGAAGCTTCACGTCGGCGATGTCGCCAATCCCGGATTCTGGAAGCAGACCCAGGAGATGATTGCCGCGCCTTACAAGACGCATGGTTACATCGAGGCGAAAATCGATGCCGAGCCGGCGCTTGATCGCACTAAACACACGGTGGATTACACGATCAAGGTCGAGCCTGGGACGGTTTACCGCATGGGGAAACTGGCGGTGGCGAACCTGAGCGAGGCGCAGAAGGCCGAGGTGTTGCCGTATTGGAAGATGCAGGAGGGCGATGTGTTTAACGCGAGCCTGATTCCGCAATTCATGGAGGATTATCATCGGCAGCGCGCGCCCGAGCTGCAGTCGATCCGGGGGTGGAGCTTCCATGCGAAATGGACTGCGGACCTGGGCGCCCACACCGTGGATGTGGTCCTAACGTTTGAGGCCCCGGCGCGGTGAGCGGGTGGGGCTCTACTGCTTTGAGCCGCTCCATTCGAGGTAGGAATGCCATTCGGCCTGCCCGGGCATTTGCATCTGAAATCTTCCGGTCATGGTGGCTGACTTGAGTTCGTAGACGAGGCGGAACCGCGGACCAGGGGCTACCTCAGACAGGAACTCCACGCTGTCGGCCGTGGGCGTTGACACGTTGTAGTGGATGACGTGGCCTTCGTTGTCGAAGTAGATCGCTTTGAGCGGCTGTCCGGGAGCGTCCTCAAAGACATACAGCAGATCGCCGTGGGCGCAGTCGAAACTGGCTGGACCTTTGCAGTTCAGGTCGGAGGTGCTGTGGCGCACCAGGATGTGCCCGCCGAGTTCTCGTTGAAAGGTGTAGCGGCCGATGGCTGCGGCGCCCCCATTGCCCTCAGCCTTCGCATCCCACGTGCCTTCGAGGAAACTGAGCGCCTTGAACGGGTCGGGTGTGGAGGCGGGAGCGGTTTGGGCCGCCAGCGGCAGCAAACAGCTAAGCAGTAATGCAACGCAAATGCGCTTCATCGGGATGGTCCTTTCATCTGCGCTGCAAAACCCCGCATGCGCTCTTCAATTTGTTCGGTTGTGAGAACTTCGAGGATTTGCGATAGAGCCCACATGTGGCCGAAGGGATCGCGGACCCAGCCATAGCGGTCGCCCCAGAACATGTCTGTAGGCGGCAGGGCGGGACTGGCTCCTGCATCGACGGCGCGTTTGTATGCATCGTCAACGTTGACGACGGCAACCTGGAAAACGCAGGTGGAGCCGGAAAGCGTTTCGGGGGATGCCAGCAGCGCGCCTTCCACTCGCTGTTGCCGCTGGGCAGGTTCTTCGGTGGAGACCTGGATGAGAGAGTCCCAGACTTTGAGGTGCAGGTGCTCACCTGCTCCGCTGGGGGATGGAGACCGAAACAGGAGCTGGGCGTCGAAAGCGGTCTGATAAAAAGCGAGAGCTTGCTGCGCGTCGCGCACGACGAGGTGAGGCACGATCGCGCCTGGAGCAGGCACGGAACCCTTAACGGCCATCTTTGCTTTTTCTCCGTTGTGGTTTTGTGGGGCGGGATTTCTGAACAGGAACGAAGGACCAGGAGTGACCCGAAGGATCGAAGAAGCGCTTGTACTGGCTGGACCACTCGAAGACGAGGCGGATGGGCTCTGCTGTTAGACGATATTGCTGCTCGAGGCCGATTTTTTCCGAGGTAACGAGATTGGCTCCGCGCAGCTCGCGCAGATGCTGGGAGACGGCGGGCTGTGACATATCGAAGGAGCGGGTCAGCTCCTTGACCGAGCAACGGGAGCGGGAGAGCAGAGTGATGATCTGCCTCCGGGCGGGATGGGCGATGGCTTTGAAGATGATGTCGGCGGAGGGCATTGACTGCAACGATAGTACATAAGGTTTCCCTTATGCACAAGGGCTGTGGGCTATTAGCCTGTGGCGAGCTTCATTGTCGGCCGTTGCCTGCCGGCGATCGGTGTGCTGAATGTCACTCCCTCGGGTGACCTTCGTCACGGATAGGCCTTCAGCGTCGGCGTAGGGTCAGGAAAAGCCCAACCAGCGGAAAGCGAGGGCTATTAGCCATGCGGGCCTCCAGGGCTAGCTCCAGGGCTGCTGCCAAAGATATCCATTCGGATACGAAGAAGACGACGACGTATCTTCACGCCGCGAAGCAGTTCCCGTTCAAGACGATTGTGGCGGCGGTGGATTTTTCCGAGGAGTCGTCGGCGGCGTTGCGGTGCGCGCAGGAACTGGCGCGGGAGCGGCACGCGATGCTGCTGATGGTGCATGTCATCGATCCCGTGGGGTATGCGTTTCCCGCAGGCGCGCCAGCCGAAGTGGGACACGACAAGGCTGCGCGCGAGGAATTGGCGCGGATTGAGGCGGAGGTTCGGAAGCAGGGCATTCCCGTGCACTCCCGTGTGGAAACGGGGATTGTATGCGAGCGGATTCTGCTGTCTCTGCGGGATCACAAGGCCGCGCTGCTGGTGTTGGGCACGAAGGCGGTAACCGGCGCGGGGCGCGCAGCGCTGGGGGTGGTGACCCGTCAGCTGCTGGCTCATTCGCCCTGTCCGATTCTGACGGTTGCGCCGGATGAAGCTGGTGCGGCGAGGCAATTTGGGCACTGGAACAACGTACTGGCGGCGACGGATTTCTCCCTGGCTTCGTTGAGCGCGCTGCACTACGCGCAGCGAGTGGCGAGCGGGCACCTGATTGTTCTGCATTCGGCGCGGTGCGGACGGCATGAGGTTTGCCCGAATTGTCTGGAGCGGCTGCGGTTTCTGGCTCCGTTCGATGAGGCGCATGGATTGCCGGTGGACCATGTGGTCACCGGCGGCGACCCGGTGGAGACGATCCTCTCAGCGAACGCCAGGCTCGCGCCGGATCTGATTGTGATGGGCGCGCCTTCGCCTGCTCATCAGGAGCATGACCTGGAACACAGCACGGTGGCGCGGGTGATTGCAGGGGTAAGGACGCCGGTGCTGATTGTGCCGGAGAGCCGGGAGCGATATTCGGACGAGCTGATTGAGGACGTCGAGACGGCGTAAAGGCGGCGGGCCTATATTAATCAAATAGTTAACATGCCCGCCTCCTCCCGACCCTCGCCTCAGTCAAATCAATCGCTTGCTGGAGGGTCAACCCCCCATTCTCGACACCTGCCCTGTTCCTGCCCGCCACAGCTACCGACTAACCAATCGTCTTTCCCGGTTCGGTGTGGATCACGCTTACGCCTGATCCGGCCAGTTCCTGTTCAAGCGCCGCGGGAGTTCCTGTGAGTGCCGGAAACGTCCCAAAGTGGATGGGCAGGACGGTCTTCACTCCGAGGAATTTCGCCGCGACCGCGGCGCCTCTCGGTCCCATGGTGTAGTGATCGCCGATGGGCAGCATCGCCACCTCCGGGTGGTGCAGGTCGCGGATCAGTTGCATGTCGGAGAAGACAGTGGTATCGCCGGCGTGGTAGAGCACCGGGCCGTTGTCGATGGCGATGATGAAGCCGGCCGGGTTGCCGCCATAAACGATCTTGCCGCCGTCGGTGATGCTGGAGGAGTGGCGGGCTTCTGTCATGGTAAGGGTGGCGTCAGCATGCTTGTGAGAGCCGCCGAGGTTCATGCCGATGGCTTGATTTTCTTGGAGGCCTTTGGTCTGCAGCCAGTCGGTGACCTCGACCATGCCGATGGCGATGGGGCCGTGCTTTTTCGCGACCGGAAGGGCGTCGGCGATGTGGTCCATGTGCCCGTGGGTGAGGAGCAGGAGGTCGATCTTGTCGGGGAGTTTGTAACCGTTCGGAAATTTGGGATTGTACTCAATGAAGGGGTCGATCAGGATGGTGGTGCCTTTTGACGTAATGATGAGGACAGTGGCGTGTCCGAGCCAGGTGATGGATGTGCCTTTGAGATCGGGCATGGGCTTATTTCCTCCGCGGAATATCGTCGCACTTTTCTTTGGTGAGATGCGTTAAAGGCAGGCACCAGGGAACCGTCAACAGGATGCGGTTACAGGGACGAGGGTGTGCGAGGGACCGACAGAGCCTCAATGACCCGGACTTCAGGCGCCGTTGGGGGCGAAGTTGGAGCGATGGATCAGTGGGCCATCGTTGGCTGGAGGAGGCTGGCGAGGCTGGTGGCCCAGGTTTGGATGGAGGGCCAGTCGCGGGCGTCGGACAGAGGCATTTGGCGGAGCGCCGGGATCAGGCGGAAGGGGAGCCCCAGTTTTTCCGGATCGAGTTTGCCGCCGAAAACCTGCAGAGTAGCCGGAGCCAGCCAGGGAAATTTCGCCAGCTCTTTATCCAGTTGTCTGCGGGCCTCGACGAATTCCTTTTCCTCGGCATGCACGGGGCCGAGGGCGAAGAGAGCGGTTGGCCGCTGGAGCAATTGTTCGCGGTGGGACAGTAGGAAAGAGCGGGCGTCTTTGTGGATGCGGCTCATATAGAGGGCGAAACCGATAACGACGGCGTCGTAGCGGTCGAGACTCTTGACGCTGTTCATGGGCTGAGCGTTCACGGTGAAGCGCTGGCGGAGGAGTTCGTCGGCGACGGCGTGAGCGACCTCTTCGGTTGATCCGTAACGAGTAGCCCAGGTGACGAGAATGTTTGCGGACATCGAAAAACCTCAGAAGCAGCAGTGAGGCGCCAGGGACCGATTTCGTCGCGCCGTTTAACGGCGAAAGAGTGCCACAGGAGGGTAGGGAGTGTCAGTGACCCGAGTCACAGGACGCTTGACGGGAGATTGCTGGTGAGAGTAGGTTGATTCCCATGGGCGAACAAAAGGCGAATAGTGGATGGTTCCCCGACGCACCGCTTCCCACCTTGTTTCCGATTGTGGGGCAGGGACCGGTGGGGATCGCAAAACTGGCGGCTGAGGGCGAGAAGGCCGGCGAGCGGCATCTGGTGGAGTTCCGGACGATGGAGCCGCGCTCGCTGCTGAACCGTGTCGTGTCGAAGCGGATGCCATGGATGACGTGGACGATCAATCCTTACCGCGGATGCGAGTTTGGCTGCCGGTATTGCTATGCGCGCTACACGCACGAATTTCTCGAGAAGCGTGATCCGGAGCAGTTTGAGCGGGAAATTTACATCAAGCAACATGCGGCGTGGCTGCTGCGGCAGGAGCTGAAGCAGGTGCGGCCGGATGAGTACATTGCGCTGGGGACGGCGACCGATCCTTATCAGCCGATTGAGCGGGAGGCAAAGGTGACGCGGAGTTTGCTGGAGGTGTTTGCCGAGCAGCGGGGGCTGCGGCTGGGGATCGTGACGAAGTCGACGCTGATCGAGAGGGATATCGATTTACTGGAGCGCATCGCGCAGCGGAACCGGCTGACGCTGCATGTGACGATCACGACGCGGGATGCGCATCTGGCGAGGATTCTGGAGCCGCGCGCCCCTCGACCGGATTTGCGATTTCGGACGGTGGAGCGGCTGCGGGCGGCGGGATTGCGGGTGGGGGTCTTGTGTTCACCACTGATGCCGGGGATTACCGACACCGGGCAGGCGCTCGAAGCGATGGCTCGGCGCGCGAAGAGGGCAGGCGCGAGCTTTTTCTCGGCGCAACCTCTGTTTCTGAAGCCGTGCTCGAAGCCGGTATTTCTGCGGTTTATCCAGGATCATTTTCCGCAACTGGAGAAGGCCTATGAGACGCGGTTCAGAGACAACGCGTTTGTCTCGAAGGCTTATCGGGAGCGGGTTGGGGCGCTGGTTCGGGCGGTGGTGAGAAAGCATGGGCTCGGAGCCCGGGATGGAGAGAGCGGGTCGTATGAAGCGATTGAGCTTCGGTCTCCAGTGGAACATAGTGAATCACGAACCGAGTCAGGAGCGCAGTCGCTGGCTGTTGCAGGCGGGGAGAGTGGTCTGCGCCCGATGGAGCGGGCGGAGCAGACGGAATTCTGGCCGGGGGTGAAGAAGGCGGTACAGTCGGCGTAAATTCAGGGGATATTGGTTGCGGAGGGGCTTTCGGTTGCGTATATTGCGGAGAAAGCGAACGAGCCTAAGGGGAAAAGAGGGGTTTAAGCAATGGCAGGTGAGCCAACGGCAATTATTGGGAAGTCGGTACAGATCCGCGGAGAAGTGAAGGGCAACGAGGATCTGATCATCGAGGGTTTAGTGGAAGGGACCATCACCCTGACCGAGCATCGGCTCACCGTGGGGGCGAATGCGCGCGTGACGGCGAATGTGACGGCGCGCGATGTGGTGGTACAGGGATCGCTGCATGGAGACATTCATGCGGCAGGCCGCGTGGAGTTGCGTACGGGGAGCAGCGTGAATGGAGACATCCGCGCAGCGCGGTTGTCGGTGGAAGACAACGCGATTTTCTCCGGCAAGGTAGAGTTGGACGGTACTGCGGGCACGGAAGGCGGCAAGGGGACGGCGGCACACCCGCCAGTGGCGGCAGCGGCCGCGTCTGGAACGGCGCTGTTCGGAGCGAACTAGAAGCCGGTAGCCTGTAGCGCGCAGCAAGCCGGCAAAGCAAGGACAACTGCAAAGACAAAGACATCGGCCTCGTATTCGTTTGGATACGAGGCCGGTTTGTTTTTGCCGCCAATGGTTACTGGGCTATGTGGACGGTTGCCGTCAGGGGTGTTTCGGCCGACGAGGGGCCGGCGAGGATGGTGTAGTCGCCGGGGGCGAGGGTGAAGGCGTTCTTGACCGTATCGAATAGGGAGAGATAGAGCGGATCGAGCGGGAGGGTGACGGATTTCGACTCGCCTGCTGCGAGGGCGATGCGATCCCACGCGACGAGCCGCTTGAAGGTTGACTCACCAGTCGAGTTGGGGAGCACTGCGTAGACCTGGGCGACTTCGGTCCCGGCGCGGCTACCCGTGTTCTGCACGGTGAAGTTGACTTCGTGCGGGGAGGCTTTGAGGCCGGAGTACGCGTAAGTGGTGTAAGAAAGACCGAAGCCGAAGGGGAAGAGCGGGTCTTTGTGCTCGGACTCAAACCATTTGTAACCGACACGCGCACCTTCTGTGGCGTTGTAGTCGAATGGCGGTAGCTCGTCGGGGCGATGGCGATGGCCTTCGGGCATGCCACCTGGGCCTGAGATCAGGTTCATCCCCGGGACCTCGGGATGAGGGAGTTGGTCGTCACTTTTGGCAAAGGTGATCGCAAGGCGGCCGGAGGGGTTGACGTCGCCAAAGAGGATGTTGGCGAGGGAGCGAGCGCCGCCGATGCCGGGGTACCAGGCTTCGACGATGCCCTGGACTTTATCGGCCCAGGGCATTGCGACTGGGCCACCGGTTTCGAGGACGACGATGGTGTGTGGGTTGGCGGCGGCCACAGAGTCGACGAGGGCGTCCTGGTTGTAGGGCAGAGAGATGGTTTTGGCGTCCATGCCTTCGCGCATGGGCTGGTTCACAAAGACGATGGCGAGTTGTGAGGCGGCAGCGAGTTTCGCCGCAGACGAGGGGTCGCTGCCCGGGTCAAACTGGATTTTTGCGTTGGGAGCGTGGGCGCGGATCTCCTTCATGGGTGAGGCGGGGAAATAGACCACTTCGCCCCAGTAGGTTCCCCCGGGATGGGGATGGACCGCGTTGCCCCCGGGCGAATCGACCTGTGCTGAACCGCCTCCGCTGAGAATGCCGACGTCGGCGTGGGATCCGATGATGGCGATGGACTGCAGGGATGCTGCGTTCAAAGGCAGGGCGCCCCCGGCATTTTTGAGCAGCACGATGCTTTCGTCGGCGATGTGTTCGGCGTCGTCGCGGCCGCGGAAGGGATCGACCACCTCGGTTATGGGCGGCGTGTCGATGACCCCATTGGCGAACATGCTGCGCAGGACGCGATGGACGGCGTCATCGAGGCGAGACATGGGGACCTGGCTGCTCTGGACGGCGGCTTTGAGCGGGTCGCCGAAATATTGCGAGCCGGGCTGTTCCTGATCGAGCCCGGCAAGCGCGGCTTTGGCCGCGGAGTGGGTGCCACCCCAGTCGGAGAGGACGAAGCCTTTGAAGTCGAAGTCCTTTTTAAGGACGTGGTTGAGAAGGTAGTCGTTCTCGCAGGACCAGTCGTCGTTCGCGTTGGGCGCGCCTTTGACGGTCACTTTGTTGTAGGCGCACATCACGCCCGCGGGGTGGGCCATGCCAACCGCGATCTGGAAGGCCAACAGATCGCTCTCGCGGGCGGCGCGCTTATCGATGACGACGTTGACGATCGTGCGTCCGGTTTCCTGATCGTTGAAGGCGTAGTGCTTGATGTCGCCCATGACTTTGTTGGCCTGGACGCCGCTGGCGAGTTCGCCGACCATGGTTCCGGCGAGGACCGGATCTTCGCCTGCGTATTCGAAGTTGCGGCCGTTGCGGGGGTCGCGCGCGAGATCGACGCCGCCTCCGATGGACATGTTATAGCCGGTCTCGCGGAGTTCGCGGCCGATTACGGAACCGTAGAGGAAGAGCGCATCCTTATCCCAGCTGCACGCCGCACCGAGAACGGAGGGAAGGAGTGTGGCGTAGTGGCTACCCTGGGCGGCAAGACGAACGCCAACCGCTGAGTCAGCCATATTGATGCCGGGGATGCCGAGGCGCGGCACACCCTGGACGTAGCCTGCACCACCAACGGATCCGGCAGGGATAACGGCGTCGGCGCGAAGGCCGTTCCATCCGGTGCCATGGACGAAGTTCATTTTTTCGTCGAGGGACATCTCTTTCATGACAAGATCGGCGCGTTCGTCGGGAGAGAGGGAACGATTGAACCACGGACGGTTGTCAGGTTTCGGCTGGGGCGTACCCTGGGCAGAAGCAGAAAGAGCTGCGAAGAAAAGCACCGCGGCACAAGGCAGGAGATGCTTTCTGGAAAATGAAATGATGAGCGACATGGTCACCTCGAACGAAGGGAATGCTACTGGCAGGAGCGGACAAACGTCAAGCTAAAACGTTTGAGTTAAGGAGGAGGCGACGGGAGGAGGTAACGGGGAACAGGCGACAGCGAACAGGCAACACACCCTTGGTTGGTTCGTCTGAAAAGGCGATTTTCTTCACTCTAACAGAAGGGTGAAGTGCGAAGACGCTCCCGAGGCGGGAGCGGCGTCATTGGAGAGGGGCGGGGACTGCTGTTGACGAGTTCGTTAATGGAGGTCAATCCATGCCAGAGCGGCACCTCCTTTAGGGGCACTGGCGAAAGGCAGCGTTGGCCGTTTGCCGGTGGCCGGTAGCTGGGAATGTGAATCGGGAGAGATCGGTTTGCGCCGAGCAAAATCCGCCACCGCGTATGCTGTGGGATTGGAGGAGAACGATGAGTACAGTGCTGGTGACCGGCGGTTCCGGCTTTATCGGGAGCCATTGCATTTTGCAGTTGCTGGCGGCGGGGCACACAGTGCGAACCACGGTGCGATCGCTCGACCGTGAGGGCGATGTGCGGGCGATGCTGAAGGTCGGTGGTGCGGAGCCTGGGGATCGGCTGGGGTTTTATGCGGCAGATTTGATGAAGGATGAGGGGTGGAAGGAAGCGGTTTCCGGATGCGAATTTGTGCTGCATGTGGCATCGCCGCTGCCACCCGTGATGCCGAAGAACGAGGACGATCTGATTGTTCCGGCGCGGGATGGGGCATTGCGGGTGCTGCGGGCGGCGCGCGACGCCAATGTGTCGCGGGTGGTGATGACTTCGTCCTTTGCAGCGATCGGGTATGGGCAGTGGCCGCAGAACCGGCCCTTCGATGAGAGGAACTGGACCAATCTGAAACGTGAGGACGTGACCCCCTATGTGAAATCGAAGACCATCGCCGAAAACGAGGCATGGAATTTTATGGGCAGGGAACGAGGACAGCTGGAACTTACGGTGGTGAACCCGGTGGTTGTGTTTGGGCCGGTGCTGGGTCGGGATTATTCAGCGTCGATTCTGCTGGTGCAGCGGCTGATGGATGGAGCTTTGCCAGGTTGCCCGAAGCTGATGTTCGGGGTGGTGGACGTGCGGGACGTTGCCGATCTGCATATTCGGGCGATGACCCATCAGGCGGCGAGGGGGGAACGGTTTCTCGCTGTGTCGGGGGATTTTATTTGGTTCCGCGACGTTGCCAAAGTGCTGAAGAGCCGCCTCGGCGATCGGGCGAAGCGGGTGCCGACGATGCAGCTGCCGAACTTTGTGGTGCGTCTGGCGGCGTTGCGCGATCCCCCGGTCAGGCAGATTCTTCCGGAGCTGGGCAAGAAGAAAAATGCGACGAGCGAGCATGCGCAGAATCTGCTGGGGTGGAAACCGCGGTCCAGGGAAGACGCGATCGTGGCCACGGCGGAGAGCCTGATCGGGCTGGGTCTGCTCAAGGACAGCCGGTAGGCTGTTGCCCATGCTGGATGAGTAACGGAGATTGTTACAAATGAAGGTCATGATCACGGGCGCTACGGGGATGGTGGGCGAAGGAGTGATGCTCGTTTGTCTGGCGCATCCCGATGTCGATGAGGTGTTGCTGGTCAGCCGTCGGCCTTATGGGGCCTTACTCGCCGGGGCGGGGCATTCGAAGCTGAAGGAATGCATTGTCGCGGATTTTATGAAGGTGGAGGATTTTGCAAGCCGGTTGAGCGGGTACGACGCCTGCTTTTTTTGCGCGGGAGTGAGTTCGCTGGGGAAGAGCGAGGCGGAGTACTCGCGGATCACCTACGACACGACACTGCACTTTGCGGAAACCCTGGTGAAAGTGAGTCGGGGCATGGTGTTCGTTTATGTGTCGGGCGCGATGACCGACAGCACGGAAAAGGGGCGGACGATGTGGGCGCGGGTCAAGGGCCGGACGGAGAATGCACTGCAGCGCTGCGGGTTTCGCGCGGCGTATAACTTCCGGCCGGGTTTTATGAAGGCGATGCCGGGGCAAAAGAATCTTCCTGGGCTTTATAAAGCGCTTGGGTGGATATATCCGATGCTGCGCGTGATGATTCCAAATCAGGTGAGCACGCTGGATGATGTGGGCCGGGCGATGATCCGGTGCGTTACCCAGGGCTATCCGAAACAGATTTTGGAGGTTCGGGATATCAACGCGCTGGGGAAGGCCTGATCACGGCGCCGCGCACGCGAAGCTGGCGGCATCGTTGGGGTCGCCCGAGCCGTTATATTTCGCCACCTGTGGATACGCGCAGAGCGGCCTTGTCATAGCGGGTTTCATCCCGCCCGCTTCACCGCTCGCGTACCTCGTTGCGAAGATGTCCTGCGGGGCAGCATCTTTCTCCACCCAGTCTTCAAGTGCATCGAAGAGTCCGAACTTCGCGCCCTTAGCGGTAGGAATGCCCAGCTGTCCAAAGCCTCCGGGGCCTGGACCGCCGGTGCAGTGCTCAACGCCGGGAGCCATATAAAGGCGCGTGAACGAATCGGCTTTTTCTGCTCCCATCTTCTGCTGCACGCTCTGGTAGTAAGCGATGCTGTTCAACGGCGAGATGGCGGGGTCGTTCCACCCGTGATAGATGATCAGCTTGCCGCCACGCGCCGCGAATCGGCTCAGGTCAGGATCGTTAGAGTCGAGATCGGCGGCGGTTTTTTGCGTCGACTGGCGCACCGCATCGTCGAGGTCCACCTCGAGCGCGTTCCATTTCGGATTCCCGGTCACGATGTAGCGGAAATCGTTCTGCGCATACAGCGCGGCAGCCGAGGCGCCCGGACCTTCGCCGACCACCCAGATGCCCCAGCCTGTTTCATCCCCCATCGTCAGACCGGGAAACAAAGTCGCTCCCTGATGGTCTATCGCGCCCGCATAAAGGCTCTTTAATGCACCGATCTGCGGCTGGGTAAGGCAGTCGGGTGATTCTTCGCCTTTGCAGAGCAGCACACTGGGATCGAAGCGGCATTTCGACGGATCGCCGACGATGCCGTCCTTGACGCCGTCCAGCGCATCGCATGCCGCCAGCGACGCCTTCTGAATCGCGGGCAGTTTCACATCGGAGATGTACGCCCGCGGGTCGGCGGTCAGGCTCTGTGTCGCGGCTACAGCCGCACCGATTAGGTGCGACCAGTAATTCGCGGGGGCGCCGGCCAGAATGCCGTCGTAATCCTCGGGAAACCGCTGCGCTTCCATCAGTGCTTCGCGTCCCCCGTCGGAGCACGCGTCGAAATACGCCTTCGACTGAGGCTTGCCGTAGTACAACCGAATGATCTGCTTTGCGATCCCGGCAGTCAAATGCACCGCGCGCCAGCCAAAGTCCTTCACCTTTTCGGGATGGCCGAAGGCCCAGCTGGCGTCGCCTGCCTCGGCGCGATGACCCGCGTCCGAGCCCGAAACCGCAAAGCCGCGCATGAGATAGCCGCCCATCGGGCGATAGTAGATAGAACCGGCAAAGCCGCCATTGCCCGTGCCGAGAAGACGCCCGTTCCAGTCCTGGTCGGGCAACCAGACTTCGAAATGAATTGCGGAATCGCTGGTGGGGCGCAGCACCCCGGCCACGCGGCAGAAGGCTGGCAGTTTGTTCAGAGGCGCGGTGTCGGGCGGCGCCAGCGTACCCGAGGTGACGTGTTCGGCCGCCGTGATAGTGGTATTCGGCAGCGCGAGGTCTTTCAGCGCGGCGCAGTCCGCGGCATGGAGCGGGAGGAAACCCTGCGCGGTGAGTACGGTCGCGAGAATGGCTAACGTCCGCAGCATGGAGGTGGTTTTCCCTTTCTTCGGAACCTTTTTATCAGACGGCGGCGAGGGAGTAGGGAAGGCGTGCTGACTCGCTCCATCACCGAGCGGCGGCAGTCGCCTGCTGGTATTCCGCGTACGGGCCTTTGAAGTCCTCGATGACACCGTGCTCGAAGTGCCAGATGCGGGTGGCGACCTCGTCGATCAAGTCGTGATCATGGGTTACGAGCAGAACCGTGCCCTCGTATTTCTGCAGCGCGATATTGAGGGCGTTGATGGCCTCGAGGTCGAGGTGGTTGGTTGGCTCGTCGAGGATGAGCAGGTTCGGCTTGAGCAGCATCAGCTTGCAGAAGATGAGACGCGCGGCCTCGCCGCCGGAGAGCGCGGCGGTGGGCTTGAGACCTTCTTCGCCGCGGAAGAGCATCTGCCCGAGGATGCCGCGGATGTCTTCTGTGGTCGCCTTGGGATCGAATTGACGGAGCCAGTCCACGACCGTCGTGCCCGGCTCGATCACGCCCGTATTGTCCTGCGGGAAGTATCCGATCTGGACCTCATGGCCCCACTTCACGTTTCCGGCGTCCAGGGTAAAACCTTTTTCCGCGAGATCCTTCTGATTCGCGAGCAGCGACTTGAGCATGGTGGTCTTGCCCTGTGCGTTGCGGCCCATCAATCCGATCTTTTCGCCGCGCATGATGCCCGCGGTGAAGCCATCGATCACGGTGAGACCACCCCGGCGATCAGGCTCGCCGGGGGCCCCGGGATTGTCGTCGTAAGTTTTGCGCAGGCCTTCGATTTCGGCCACGTATTTTCCTGACGGCCGGTTCTGGTCGAATCGGATGTAGGGGCGAGCGATGTTAGAGCGGGCGAGCTCGGTGGTCTGTAACCGTTCTACTTCCTTTTTGCGGCTGGTGACCTGAGAGGAGCGGGTTCCGGCGGAGAAGCGGGCGATGAATTCGTTCAGTTGCGCGATTTTCTTTTCGCGCTGCGCATTTTCCGATTCCAGTCGCGACCGGATCTGGGTCTTCGCCAGCACCATGTCGTCATACCCGCCGGTGTAGGTGATGATTGTCTGGTAATCGATGTCGGCGATGTGTGTGCAGACCGAGTTGAGGAAGTGGCGGTCGTGGGAGATCGTGATGAGCGTGCCTTCGAAGCGGCCGAGGAAGTCCTGCAGCCAGTGGATCGAGTCGAGATCGAGGTAGTTGGTGGGCTCGTCGAGCAGCAGCGCCTGGGGTTTGCCGAAAAGCGCCTGCGCAAGCAGGACGCGCACTTTCTGGCCGCCCTGAAGCTCGCCCATTTTGCGTTCGTGGAGTTCGTCCTCGATGTCGAGGCCCTGAAGAAGAATCGCGGCGTCGGACTCGGCAGTATAGCCATCCTCTTCGCCGACGATGCCTTCGAGTTCGGCGAGGCGCATGCCGTCGTCGTCGGTGAGCTCGGACTTCTCGTAAATCTTGTCGCGCTCTGCAAGGGCGGCCCACAGGCCTTTGTTGCCCATGACGACGGTGTCGATGACGCGGAAGGCGTCGAAGGCGTACTGGTCCTGGCGAAGGACGGAGAGCTTGCGGGGGCGGACGACGTTGCCCTTCTGCGGGTCGATGTCGCCGGAAAGGATTTTCATGAAGGTAGTCTTGCCGGCGCCGTTGGGGCCGGTAAGGCCGTAGCGCCGGCCGGGCGTGAAGGTTGTCGAGACTTCTTCGAACAGAACTTTAGCGCCGTAGCGCATGGTGACGTTGCTGACGGAGATCATGCTTCTCTCAATGAAATTGGGGTACCTCTATCTTATTTGATGCGGAGGTGAATGTGGGATCATAGGGGTCCGTCGTTCGCGGGTGGCCGCGGCTGGACAGGCTCGCCGAAGCAGATGCGGTTGCCGTCGGGGTCGAAGACTTCGAATTCCCTCATGTTATAGGGGGTGATGGCCGGCGGGCGGACGACCGCTTGACGGGCGAAAAACTCGGCGTAGAGGCCGTCGAGGTCTTCAACGTGGACGTAGAACGACGTGGGGCCGAACTGCGCTTCGCGCTGAGCGATGCCGACGCGAATTTCATCGCGGCCGATCATGGCGTAAGTGGGTGGGTCCTGCCAGAGGAAGGTGATCTGAAAGCCGAGGCGATCGCGATACCATTCGGCGAGCACCCTAATATCCCGTGCGCGGAGGTTGGGGTTGACGTAACGGAGGCGCGGCATGGCGATCGATTCGATGATAATCCGGCTCCGGCGTTTCCGGCAGCGCGCGGTCTTCGCTATACTTTGCACTTGCAATGAAGATTCTGGTTTGCATCAAGCAGGTTCCGCAAAAGGACGCTCCACTGCGCCTCAATCCCGAGGGCACGTGGATCAGGGACGACGTCTCGTGGGAGACAAACGAGCCTGATGCCTATGCCCTCGAAGAAGCGCTGCGGCAGAAGGAAAAACACGGCGGCGAGGTTGCCGTGATCACGGCGGGTCCGGCGCGGTCGCAGCAGGTGTTGCGGGAGGCGCTGGCCAAGGGTGCCGACCGGGCCATTCACCTGGAGGACGACCGCTTTGCACAGATGGATGCGGCGAACACGGCGCGGGCGATTGCGGCGGCGATCGGACTCGAGACCCCAGGCGAGAATTTCGACCTGATCGTGACCGGTTTGCAGTCTGACGATTTTGGGGCGGCGCAGACGGGCGTCCTGCTGGCGGAGATTCTCGGGATTCCGCACGCCACCATCATTATCGGGATCGAGAAAACAGGGACGGGGTTAAAGCTGAAGCGCGAACTGGAAGCCGGGAACTATCAGCACATTGAAATGTCCATGCCGACGGTGCTGACCATCCAGAGCGGGATTAACAAGCTGCGGTATGCGAGCCTGATCGGCATAAAACAGGCGAAGATGAAGCCGATGCGCAAGGTGGCGTGGGCGGAAATTGAAGCAAAGCTCTCGAAACATGTGCAGAAGATCGAGAAGCTTTATGTGCCGGGGAGCCAGAAGAAGACGCGCAAGATTGAAGGTCCGGCTGGCGAGGCAGCGAAGCAGGTGGTGGAGTATTTGAAGGAGACAGCACGTGTCCTGTGAGGACGCGTGCAGTCAGGGAATAGGGAGTAGGGAATAGGGAATAGAAAAACAGCGTGAATTTCGCAGCTATAATTGTCGGCATCGGAGAGTCGGAGGAGACGGACCAACAATGGCGAATATGATGATTCCCGCGGAGGAACGAAACCTGAGTCCGGCACAAGTGGCGATGCTCGACAAGCGACGCCAATGGGGGCTGGTGTATCAGGTGATATCGGGGCAGTTCGCGTTTTTCGCGGTGCTGCTGCTGCTGTGGACGGGGCAGGACCTGCAATACTCGCCGGGCTGGGTGCACCCGATGTTTTATTACAACGTGCTGACGGGCGTGCTGGCCGTGGTGTTTGGGCTCTATGGGACGTATCTGCGGCGCGGGCGGATACACGAGTACTGAAGAGGCAGGGAGTAGCCAGTAGGCAATAGGGAATAGAAAGGACGAGGGGAGCTTCGGCTCCCCTGACTTGTGTATGGCCGATTTGATTTTGGTAGTGGCGGAGCAAAGAGATGGCAAGCTGAACCGGGTTTCGTTCGAGACGATCGCGGCGGCGCAGGCGATTGCGAAGGAGACCGGCTGGGCGGTTGAAGTGGTGCTGCCGGGCAGCGGGGTTGCTGGCGCTGGCGCAGGAGTTTGCGGCGAAGGCGGTTGGCAGAGTTTATGCGCTGGAGGCTGAGGCGCTGGCTTCCTACACATCCGACGCTTACGTCTATGCGCTGAAGGCCTTCATCTCCGAGAAACAGCCGAAGCTGGTGCTGTTTCCGCATACGTACCAGGTCCGGGACTTTGCTCCGCGGCTGGCGCTGGCGCTGGATCGGACGCTGATTTCGGACGCGACTGGGTACAAATACGAGGGCGGCGCGCTGCGATTTACGCGGCAGATGTTTCAGGGGAAGTTTACGGCGGATGTCTCGTTTGGAGGAGATGCGCCGTGGATGGCTACGGTGCAGATTGGGGCTTTTCGGGGGGACCAGGCGGGGGCTGCTTCCGGGTCCGGGGCGGCAGCCGTTGAAAACGTAACAGCGGCTGTGGCAAATACGCCGGCGCGGGTGACCCCTCATGAAGTTTTCCAGGAGGCGAAGCAGACGGTCGATCTGTCGCAGGCGGAGGTGATCGTCGCAGTGGGGCGAGGGATCAAGGAGCAGAAGAATATGGCGCTGGCGGAAAATCTCGCGGCGGCGCTGGGGGGCGAGGTGGCGGCGTCGCGTCCAATCTGCGACAACGGATGGCTGCCGCTGGAGCGGCAGATTGGGTCGTCGGGACAGACTGTGGCTCCGAAGCTGTATATCGCGCTGGGGGTGAGCGGAGCGATCCAGCACATTGTCGGGATGAAGGGCTCGCGCACGATTGTCGCCATCAATAAAGACCCCGAGGCGCCGATATTTGAGATTTCCGATTTGGCGGTGGTGGGGGATTTGTTTCAGGTTGTGCCTGCGCTGACGGAGGAGATTAAGAAGGCGAAAGGTAGCCTAGCCGGTAGCGGGTAGCCAAAAGCCGGCCTGCTAAGAACCGGTCAGCTGGTGAAGCTGTCAGCTGAGAACCGGTCAGCGGAAAATCGCCCAGCCAGGAACCAATCAGCCGAAGCGGAATGTTCGATTAACCTGTGCTACCATCGGCCATCCCTGGCCCTCTATGAAGACAACCCATGCTGTTTTGAAGCCCGTTAATCCGGGGCTGGCGGTGCTCCCTCCTTTACCGGAGGAGGCACGCCAGGCGGCGATTGGCCGATCGGCGCTGCGCAAGGCCAGCGTGCGGCTGCTGCCGCTGATTGGGCTCGGGTACGGGATCGCGTACATGGATCGCGTGAATGTGAGCTTTGCCGCGCTGCAGATGAACCAGCAGCTGCATTTTTCCGCGACCGTGTTTGGGCTGGGGGCGGGGCTGTTTTTCCTGAGCTACGCGGCGTGCGAGGTTCCGTCGAACCTGATGCTGATGCGGTTTGGGGCGCGGCGGTGGCTGGCGCGGATCATGGTGACGTGGGGCCTGCTGTCGATGGGGATGATCCTGGTGCGGACGCCCGTGCAGTTTTGCGTGATGAGGCTGCTGCTGGGTACGGCGGAGGCAGGATTCTTTCCTGGCGTGATTTTTTACCTGATGCAGTGGTTTCCGGCAGGAGATCGAGCAAAGGCGGTGAGCCGTTTTTATATTGCTTGGCCCCTAAGCTCGACGGTGATGGGCGCGCTCGCGGGTTGGCTGATGCATCAGGATGGGCGGATGCATCTGGCGGGCTGGCAATGGCTGCTGCTGGCGGAGGGGCTGCCGGCGGTGCTGATGAGCGCGGTGTTTTTGCTGGGGCTGCCGGATAGTCCGGCCAAGGCCAGGTGGCTGACGGAGGATGAGCGGGCCTGGATTCTGCGGAAGCTGATGGAGGAGTCGGACGCGCGGGGGCCAGGGAAGCACGGGCTGGGGGAGGCGTTCGGCGACCCGCGAGTGTGGCTGCTGGGAGGATTTTTCTTCTGCGTGCTGCTGGCGTCTTATGGGTATGCGTTTTCGGCTCCGGCCCTGGTGGAGCAGGTGACAGGGTTGGGCGTCGGACGCGTTGGGTTCATCATCGCGGGGCTGGGCGTGGCGGGCGCGCTGGCCATGCTGGGGAACGGATGGGATTCCGACCGGACGGGCGAACGGTTCTGGCATATCGTGACGCCGCTGCTGCTGATGGCCGCGGGCTACGTGGTGGTTGGGTTATCGGTGTCGCCGCTGATCGTGCTGCCTGGCCTGGTGCTGGTGGTGGCGGGCAATGCGGCAGTGCATGGGCCGGTGTGGACCATTCCTGCGGAGTTTCTGCAGGGCAAGTCGGCGGCGGCTGGAGTGGCGACGATCAACATGATTGGGATTCTGGGCGGTTTTGTCGGCCCCTCCTGGATGGGCTTGTTGAAGGACGCGACCGGTACGCTGCAGCGCGGGCTGCTCACCATCGCAGCGCCGGTGCTGCTGGCGGCGGGGTTGATGGTGTTGCTGTGGCGCAAGTGGCCTCCGGGGCGGGTGGCGTTTCCGGCCGATGCGCCGCGCTGAGTTGCGCGGTCACGTGATTCTCACATAGAAATGAGGGTCCGGCATTCGCTCGGAAGTGTGGGCGCGTCTGAGACTCCGATTCCTATGATTCATTTTCGAAGACCGGTTGAGGGTGTGGAGCGGCCGCAGATGGAGGCGGACGTGGTGATCGTCGGCGGAGGGCCGGCGGGGATGGCGTGCGCGCTGCGGCTGGCGCAGTTGATCGATGCGCATAACGCCCAGCATCCGGAGTCGCCGCTTTCAAAGGACAACATCAACCTGCTGGAGAAGTCGCGCGAGGTGGGGCAGCACTGTTTGTCGGGGGCGCTGCTCGATCCGCGCTCGATGCGGGAGTTGTTGCCGGGGTTTGAGAATGAAGCGCCTCTCGATGCCGAGGTCACGAGGGAGTCGGTTTACTTCCTGACGCGCAAAGGAGAACACAAATTCCCGATTGTGCCGCCTCCGCTGCGGGATCACGGGAACTACGTGATTTCGATCAACAAGTTTGTGAAGTGGCTGGGGCAGAAGGTGGAAGAGGCTGGGATCACGGTGTTCACTGGGTTTGCGGGGTCGGAGTTGCTGTGGGCGGACGAGAGCCGGGATGTTGAAACGGCGCGCGTGGCGGGCGTGCTGACGGACGACAAGGGCGTGGACAAAGAGGGGCGGCCGAAGGGGAATTTTGAGCCGGGGTATGAGCTGCGGGCGAAGATCACGATTCTTGCGGAGGGCACGCGCGGAAACCTGGCGAAGGAGCTGATTGGCCGGCTGGGGCTTGAGGATCCGGAGCATGCGCAGACCTATGGCGTGGGGATCAAGGAGCTGTGGGAGATTCCCGCGGGGCGCGTGGCGAAGGGAGAGGTGATTTACACGCTGGGTTATCCGCTCACCAGCCGGGCGTACGGCGGGGCATGGGTCTATGGGATTACAGACACCCTGGTATCAGTCGGGTATGTCACGGGGCTCGATTACGAGGACCCGCGGACCGATCCGCACCATGTGTTTCAGAGCTTCAAGGAGCACCGGCTGGCGCGGCGGATTCTGGAGGGCGGGAAGATGATCCGCTACGGCGCCAAAAGTCTGCCATACGGTGGATGGCTGACGATGCCTCGCATTTACGGGAATGGGTGGATGTTGCTGGGGGATTCGGCGAGTTTTCTGAATTCGCAGCGGCTGAAGGGGATTCATCTGGCGATCAAGAGCGGGATGCTCGCGGCGGAGGCGGCGTTCGATGCGCTGCTTTCAGGGGACACCTCCGCCGATACGCTGAGCGAGTACAAGGCTGGGGTGGATCGGAGCTGGATTCGCGAGGAGCTTTGGCCGGTGCGAAATTTTCATCAGGGATTCGAGCATGGGCTGCTCGAAGGGATGGTGAAAGCGGGGATCCAGCAGGTGATGCGCGGGGGAAATCTGGGTCCGGATGCAAGGAACCGCGCTGGTTACACGCGGATGGAGCGGGTGGATGCGGTGGGGCCGGCGGATGAGAATCGGGCGCAGATGATTGGGAACGCGAAGGGCGATGGGAAGCTGACCTTCGATCGGCTGACGGATGTATTTCATTCCGGGACACGGCACGATGAGGATCAGCCGGTGCACCTCGTGGTGGAGGACCTGAACATCTGCAGTGGGCGGTGCACGAAGGAGTACGGGAATCCTTGCCAGTATTTTTGCCCTGCGGCGGTGTACGAGATGGTCGAGGTGTCTGACGGGGGTCCGACCATGTCGGACCATGTCGGACATCGGGCGCAGAAGGAGCTGCGGATTAATTTCACGAACTGCGTTCACTGCAAGACGTGCGACATCATGGACCCGTACCAGATCATCCGCTGGGTTCCGCCGGAGGGTGGCGGTGGGCCGAATTATGACGGGATGTAAATTTGCCGGCCTGGACTGGGTCAGGTGCGATATTCTGAATGCCCCGAATTGTTTTAAGACCAGCCGGATACCGGCCCGTGTGCTGAATACCTTCCCCCTGTAGTTTTCGTTGCGAAATTGGAACCCTTCCGATCTCAAAGGAAGAAGAGGAGATTGGGTTATGAGCGAGCGGGTCTTTGTCTGCCCCCGATGCGCTGTGAAGGATCATGTTCGAGTGTCCCGCGCCCAGCGGCTCGATTTCATCCCGCGCCTGGTGGGAATGAAGGCTTACCGATGCGATATGTGCCGGCATCGGTATCACTCGTGGAAGCCGCTGGTTCCGCCGGTGGAAGAGCGAGAGATGCGCAAATCGGCCTGAGGCTGACGGGAGCAGGTCGCATCCAATACAGTAATAGCTCATGGTGACGGTTCTCGACTCCATGCCGGGTGCTGCTGCAGGGCAGGCTGAGAGGCTGATCGACAAGTACGGGCGGGCGATTACCGATCTGCGCGTCTCTGTGACGGATCGCTGCAACTACAAGTGTGTCTATTGCCGGACCGGGAATGAAGGCGCGGTGTATGCGGAGTTGCCGATTGAGGATTACCTGCGTATCACGCGGGTGTTTGTGGGGCTCGGGATCGAGAAGATTCGGCTGACGGGCGGGGAGCCGCTGCTGCGGCGTGGACTGACGGACCTCGTGAGGGAACTCAGCCGGCTGCGAACGCTCGATGGCGGGGCGCTCGATCTTGCGCTAACGACAAATGGGCACCTGCTGGAAGATATGGCTCAGCCGCTGCGCGAAGCGGGGCTGAGCCGCATTACGGTGAGCATGGATGCCGTCGACGCGGAGAAGTTCGAGCGCATCACTCGGGTGCCGGGGAGCTACGAGCGAGTGCTCCGTGGGATTCGGGCGGCAAAGGCGGCGGGACTGCATCCGGTAAAGGTGAACTGCGTGCTGCTGCGTGGATTCAATGAGGATCAGATTGGGGCGTTTGCTCGGTTTTCGCGGGAAGAGGGCGTAATTGTGCGGTTTATCGAGTTCATGCCGCTCGAGGAAGATCGTCTCTGGACGCTGGCTTCGGTGGTTTCGATGAAGGAGATTGTGGATGGCCTCCGGAGCTATCGGCCCATCATGCGGATGGCCCCGAATGCAGCCAGCGAGACGGCGGTGCGGTACACATTTGACGATGGCTTGGGGGAGATGGGCATCATCGCACCGGTGACGCAGGCGTTTTGCGGGCACTGCAGCCGGGTGCGGCTGACGTCGGACGGAAAGATTCGTACGTGCCTGTTCTCGCAGAGCGATCACGATTTGTATGGCGTGATGCAGCGAGGCGGGAGCGATGCAGACATGGTGCAGTTCATTCGGCGGACGGTGGAGCAAAAAGAGGCGCGGCACCATATTGGCGAGCCGGGGTTTCTGAAGCCGTCGCGAAGCATGGTTCACATCGGCGGCTGAAGGCACGGTACAGGGTACAGGGTACAGGGTACAGGGTACAGAAAGACCTTCAGTGGCTGGTTGACGAGGCGGTCGTTGGCTCGCGGGATTGACTTTCCAGTCGGACGCTTCGCGTAAGAGGCAGCGTGCAGCATTCGAGAAGACCACGGATGCTGGGACGGGAATGGCTGCCTGTCGCTTCCGGGAGGCGTCTCCACCTTTAGGTGGAGGCGAGCTCTACACGGCCCTCTCTATAATGGCGGCGAGCGATGCCATCCAAAAGACCTCCTCTGTTTTTCCTCAGTTATTTTGTGCCTGGAGTTGTGCTGATCGGCTTGTTGAGCGCGATTGCGGCGCATCCCGCGGCGGAAAACCCAAACATGCTTGAAGCGGCGCGGCTGAATGCGATCGGCGTGGCGCTGATGAATCAGCAGCTGACGGAGAAGTCGGCGGCGAAGCTGGAGGAGGCGCACGCCGCCGATCCTCGTTCGGCGATTCCGGTGCTGAATCGGGGGATTGCGCTGCTGTATTTGCAGAAGCTGCCGGAGGCGGAGCAGCAGCTGAAGCAGGCAGCGGCGATGGCGCCGGACAATCCGCGGCCGTGGTACAACCTGGGGCTGACAGAGATGGATGAAGCGGACCAGAAACAGGCGATCGAAGACATGCGCAAGGTACTGGCCATCGATCCGTCGGACGCGGATGCGCACTACTTTGTAGGGTCGCTCGACATGACGATGGGCGACGTTAACGGGGCCATTACAGAATTCGAGACGGCGCTGAAGCTGCGGCCGCTGCACGCATCAGCGGAGTTTGGGCTGGCGCGCGCGCTGCAGAGGGCGGGGCGGACCGACGAGGCCCACGAGCACCTGAAGATCTTCCAGCACTACACGCAGACGAAGGTTGCGGCGCCGCTGAGCGTGGGGTATGGGGAACGTGGGCACTACTCGACGATGGAGGAGATGGCGGCGCCGGCTGTTGCGGTGGGGGCGATGATCCCGGTGCGGTTTGAGGCGCGGGAGTTGCCCGGGCCCTCGCCAAACGGGGACATTCTGGCGGGTCCTCGGGGAGGCGCGTGCGTGATGGACATCTTCGGGCCCGGGCATCAGGATCTGATTGGCATGGACACCGGGGAACACGCCATTCGGACGTATCGGAATCTGGGAAACGGGTCGTTCGAACTGGTGCCGCCGGATGTGACGGGCCTGGACGCGAAAGGGGAAGGAATCGCGTGCGCGGTGGGGGATTTCGACAATGACGGGTTACCGGATGTGGCGGTGTCGCTGAAGCAACAGGTGATCCTGTTTCGTAACGTGGGCAATGGGAAGTTTGAGGATGTGACGGCGAAGGTGGGCATTCAGCAGCTGAACAAGCCGGCGGGGCTGACGTTTGTCGACTTCGATCATGACGGGGATCTCGATTTATTTGTGACAGGGTCGGCGATTCAAGGCAAGAGTGGGCCGAATGTGATGTGGCGGAACAACGGGAATTCGACATTCACGGAGTGGACGGGGCCAACCGGCCTGGCGGGCACGGGAAGCACGACGCAGGCGATTTTGTCTGACATCAATAACGATCGCGCCGTGGACCTGGTGGTAACCGGAGATCAAGGCGCGCCAACGATCTACTTCAATCAGCGGGAAGGTGCGTTCAAACCAGTTGCACTGTATGACGACGCAAATATGCCGCCGACCCGGGGCGTTGCGGTTTTGGATTTCAACAAAGATGGATGGATGGATGTTGCGGTAACGCACGCGGGCGCGCCGGGGTTGACACTTTGGCGCAACGTGAATGGGGAGAAGTTTGAGCGTGTGCCGCTGCCGCTGCCGTCGGGCGTGACGGGTGCCTGGGGGGTAGCGCCGATTGATTTCGACAACGACGGATGGATCGATCTGGCGGCGGTTCTGGAAACACCGGGCGGGGCACAGCTACATGTATTTCGGAATTTGGGGCCGAAGGGATGGGAGGACGTAACGGCGGCGCTGGGGCTGGACAAGGTCGAGCTGAAGAATGCGCGGTCGGTGATCGCGGCGGATGTGGACGGCGTTGGGGCTGCAGATTTGATCCTGACCCGCTCCCCGGAACCACCGGTGGTTCTACATAACGTGGGCGGGAATAAGAATCACTCGCTGCGGATTGCGCTGGCGGGATTGGCAGACAACAAGACGGCGATCGGGACGAAGGTGGAGGTCTTCGCGAACGGGCAGTGGCAGAAGTTTGAGGTTGCGGGTGGCGCGGGGTATCTGAGCCAGGGGGCCACAGAAATAACTGCGGGGCTGGGTGAGACGGACAAGGTGGATGTGGTGCGGTTGCTGTGGCCGACAGGGGTTCCGCAGGACGAGATCGATATCGACGCGAGCAAGAGGGAGCATGCGGAGCTGGCGCTGAAGGAACTGGATCGGCGGGGAGCTCGTGTCCGACATTGTTTGCCTGGGATGGGAAGCAGTATCAATTTGTGTCGGACGTGATTGGGGCGGCGGTGGTGGGGCACTGGGTTTCGCCGGCGTCGACGAACCGGAACGATCCCGATGAGTGGATCAAGGTGGATGGAGACAAGCTGCGGGCGCGTAATGGGCTGCTTAGTTTGCGATTTGGGGAACCGATGGAGGAGGTCAACTACATCGATCAGCTGCGGCTGGTGGCGGTGGATCATCCAGAGGGGACTGAGGTTTATCCGGATGAGAGATTTTTGAGCGAGCCGCCTTTTGCTTCGGGGAAGACGGTGGCGGTGTCGGCCTCGCGGCCGGTGGCGGGGGCCTCGGACAACGACGGGCGGGATGTGCGGGAGTTGCTGGCAGACAAAGATCACCGGTATGTGCGGGACTTCACGAACTTGAGCTACGCGGGGTTTGCCAACATGCACACGCTGACGCTCGATGTGGGGGCGTGGTCGGTGGAGAGGCCGCTGCGGTTGCTGATGGATGGGTATATCGAGTACTTCAGCGCGAGCTCGATGTATGCGGCGTGGCAGGCCGGCTTGCAGCCGGCGCCGCCTCGGGTGGACGCACTGATGCCGGATGGGCACTGGAAGCGGATCATCGACGACATGGGATTTCCGGCGGGGCTGCCGCGGACGATTGTGGTGGACCTGACGGGCAGGCTGCCGGCGGGTTCCCGGAAGATTCGCATCACAACGAACCTGCAGATTTACTGGGATCGCGTTCGGGTGGATAACGGGCCGGATGCAGCGTCGGACGTGCGTCGGACTGAGGTGCCGCTGGCGTCGGGGAAGCTGGTGTTCCGGGGATATCCCAGGCAGGTTGAAGGTGCGACGCCGGGCGAGCTGACCTACGACTACAACCAGATCAGCGCGACGGGGCCCTTTTTGTGGGCGCGCGGAGTTTATACGCGCTATGGCGATGTAACGCCCCTGCTGAAGAGCATCGACAACCGGTATGTGATTTTTGGGACGGGCGAGGAGCTCGATGCGGAGTTCAGGGCGGGTGCGTTGCCGGCGTTGCCTGCGGGTTGGACGCGGGACTACTTCTTTTACGCGAACGGCTTTGTAAAGGACATGGACTGGTGGGAGGCTTCGCCGTTTACGGTGGCGCAGATGCCGTTTCATGGGATGAGCCGGTATCCGTATCCGAGGGGGGAGCATTATCCGGAGACGCCGGGGACGGATGCTTATTGGCTGAAGTGGAATGACAGATTCGAGTCGGGGGACCGAAAGCAGCGATGGGATTTTGACTACAGACAGGGAACAGGGAATAGCCAATAAGCGGGGAGAGGCAGGCTGCGTTTAGCACCCGACGAGTCCGGTTGAAGCAGCAAATGATCTGTCTGCTTTAAGCGGGCGGTGAGGATGGGCGACCGTGGGGAGCATGGAAGCGTATCCGAGGGCCTGCCTGGAGCGGGCAATGAAGGTACAGGAAGCGATTCTGAGAGCCATGGCGAAAAAGATCACGTGGTGGCGGGTGGCACACCCAGGGCGAGTCGAACTTCCAGGATCGGCGGGCTGGCAAGAACGACGGAAGTCTCGACCTGGCGCTCGGGGATGCTCCAATAGGTTCGGAGTAGTTTGGTTTTGAGCTCCGGCGAGACCATGGTGAAGCCGTGCCGCTCGTAAAAGCGGATCGCCCAGACTGCGGCGGCCCAGGTGCCAACCAGAAGTTGGCGTGTGGTGCGACTTCGCAGGTGCTCGATGAGCGCACCGCCGACACCCAACCCCTGGTGGTCCGGCCGGACATAAGCGTGGCGTATCAGGTCGACGTCGCGAACGGGCTGGATGCCCATGACGCCCAGCAGGGCCCCATCCGTTTCGTAGCCCCAGAATTCGGTGCCGGCCGCGATTTCGATTTCTAACTCATGAAGCGGCATGTAGGGCTCATGCCATCGGTCCGGCGGGATGGCTTCGCGGTACGCTTCGGCGGCAGCATTGACAATGGCCAGCATTTCGTTGTGCTCGTCGTAACGACAGGGACGGATTGTAGTCACGAATACCATCTTCGCATTGTGGATCAACAGGAGCAGGGGCGGGCAGGGTTCGGCTGGTCAGGGCGCGCGCGCATTCTCCCCGGTAAGATAAAAGGGAATCCATGCCAGACGCCGACGCCCAGATCCGCACAGACAGCGCTCCAAACGCCGGGGCAGAGCCTAAGGCGGGGTCAAAACCCAGCGCGGCGCAGCAGGACGATGACGTTGTCGGCAAGGCATACGACAGCCGGCTGATGCGGCGGTTGATCACTTACCTTTTTCCGTATAAATGGGCTTGCATTGCCTCGATTGTGGCGATTTTTCTGAAGGCTGGCGCGGACGTGCTTGGGCCGTATCTGACCATGGTGGCCGTGGATCTGTACCTGACCCCGGCGTGGCAGAAGACGCCGCAGGCGGTCGCCGTGGCCGCAGCGCGAGGGGTTCACCAGCATGCCTGGATGGCGCGTTGGCTGAGTCCGTATTCCGATGGCGGGGCGTGGACCGGGGTGACGGAGCTGGCCGCGATCTGGCTGGTGGCCCTGGTGCTCAGTTACGCGCTGGAGGCGGTGCAGACGTGGCTGATGCAGTGGACGGGGCAGAAGGTGATGTTCGACCTGCGGCGGCAGATTTTCCGCCACATGCAGCAGATGCACATCGCCTTTTTCGATCGCAATCCAGTGGGGCGGCTGGTGACACGTCTGACGACCGATGTGGACGCGCTGAATGAGATGTTCACGTCGGGCGTCTTCGCCATTTTCGAAGATGTGTTTGTGCTGGCGGCCATTGTCTTCGTGATGCTGCGCATGAAGTGGTGGCTGGCGCTGCTGGCCTTCTCGGTGTTGCCGCTGATTCTGCTGGCGACGCGCATCTTCCGCAAATACGTGCGAGACTCCTACCGGCGCATTCGGGCTGCGATTGCGCGGATCAACGCCTACACCCAGGAGTACATCAGCGGCATGTCGCTGGTGCAGCTGTTCAACCGGCAGGAGCGCGCGTTCCAGGATTTCTCAGCGATTAACCGCATCCACATGGAGGCGTTCAAGGACAACATTCTGGCGTATGCGCTCTACTACCCGGCGGTGGAGTTTCTGAGCTCGTTCGCCATAGCCCTGATCATCTGGCAGGGCGGGGGCGGGGTGCTGCGGGGCACGGTATCGCTTGGGATGCTGGTGGCCTTTATGCAGTACGCGCAACGATTCTTCCGGCCGATTCAGGACCTCAGCGAGAAATACAACATCCTGCAGGCGGCGATGGCGGCCAGCGAGCGGGTGTTCAAGCTGCTCGATACGGCGCCGGAGATTGTGTCGCCGGCGAATCCGAAGCAGGGGGATGGATCGGGGCGAATTGAATTTCGCGACGTGTGGTTCACCTATCAGCGGCTCGATGCTGAGACCCAGGAGCGCATTGCAGCGGCGAGCGGAACCGAGTTGCAGCAGATGCCAGGCATCGAGTGGGTGATGCGGGGCGTCTCCTTCATCGTTGAGCCAGACCAGACAGCGGCGATTGTGGGGCACACGGGCGCAGGCAAGACCACCATCACCAGCCTGATGATGCGCTTCTACGATGTGCAGCACGGGCAGGTGCTGGTGGATGGCGTGGATGTGCGCGAGCAGGATCTGACGCGGCTGCGGCGGCGCTTCGGCGTGGTGCTGCAGGATCCGTTCCTGTTCAGCGGGACGGTGGGGGACAATATCCGGCTGGGGACAGGGAGCATCACGGACGACGACATGAAGCTGGCGGCGGAGCAGGTGAATGTCGCCGACTTTATCCGGAGCCTGCCTGGACAGTATGCGGAGCCGCTGCGGGAGCGTGGGGCGGGACTGTCGACGGGGCAGAAGCAGCTCATCAATTTTGCGCGGGCGCTGGCGCACCGGCCGGGGATTCTGATTCTCGACGAGGCGACCTCGAGCGTGGATACGGAGACGGAGTTCCGGGTGCGCGCGGCGCTGGAGCGGATGGTGGAGGGGCGGACATCGGTGGTGATCGCGCATCGTCTGTCGACGGTGCAGCGGGCGGATACGATCCTGGTGATGCACAAGGGGCAGCTGCGCGAGATGGGCTCGCACCAGGAGCTGCTGGCGGTGCGGGGGATTTACTGGAAGCTCTACCAGCTGCAGTACAAGGATCAGGAGCTGGGCGAGCCGGCTGCGGGACGCACGCCGACGCTGGCTGTTGGGACGGATTAAAGGCAGGGAATAGGCAACAGGGAGTAGGGAATAGAAGGCAGGCAGTAGGGAATAGAAGGCAGGCAGTAGGGATAGAAGGCAGGCAGTAGGGAATAGGCAATAGGCAGTAGAAAAACAAAGGCAGGTTTTCTCCACTCCTCGCTCGTGCCCGATGGGGATGACGGAGCCTGAAGAAATGTCGAGCGGACGTTCGCTGCCCTCTATCAGGCCGAGCGGAAAACGCCAGCGCTCTGGATGTGCGTGGGCTCGAATGCCTGGGGAAACTTGAGGCCGTAGCCGAGCAGCCGGTCGAAGGCGATGTGGGCGATCCAGATGGCTGCAATTTGCTTTAGGCGAACGTCGGCTAGCCGCCATGCGGTGAATGCCAGCACGATGGCGAGCAAGTAACTATGGATCGCGTTGTAGAGCAGGGCGGCGACGCGCTTATTGGGAAGTAAATACCCTCCGAGGGAGAAATCGGGGACAAGAAACATCGCTGCGAAGAGCCACCATGGTCCGCCCAGAATCAGGCGATAGGCGAGGACGGTCGCGGACAGGACGAGGAGCGCTTCCAGGCGCAGCAGTACGTCGGGTCGGCCAATCATGGAGAAAGGCTAGCAGAAGAGGGATGAAGCCGCGGGGAAAGGGACGACGATCCCGCCGCTGCGTTGCCGACGATGCGGGATAGATATTTAGTGTCCCTCGTCGTCCACCGACTGTCTGGGCGCAGGGATTGACTGGTCCTCCCGGCTCGGCGCCCGATAACTGATACCCAGTTGGGTATCGCGCCCGCTGTCGAGCGTATAGCGCCGCAAACTTTTCAGAGTCTCCTGTTTATCGCGCGCGTAATCCATCGCAAGGCGCGTCAAAGCATAAGTCATAATGTCGCTGTGATGCAGCCCCTGCATTTCCGGATCGCGGCGGAAATTCAGCCAGAGCCGATGGACCAGCTGAACGTCTTCTGCGCGCAGCGCCGGCGCATGCGGGCCGATATGAAAGGCCTCCGCCTCGCCGTCCGGCATGATCACGTAGAAAGTAAATTGTCGCTTCGGCTCAGGCAGCTCCTCCCATGCCTGCCCTATGTGGAAAGCCTGCTCCTGCGCAGACATCTTGGTCGATAGCCCGGAAACCAGCGCCGCCACCTCGAGGGAGTTCGCCGCCTGCACCAGGGCCGCGAAAATATCGCCCGCTGGAACCACGAGCAGCGAAATATGCTTGCCAAAGCTCTCCGCCACCGACACTGCCTTGGTGAAAAGCATCTGCTCATGTTCGCTGAAGATCTGGTTATCGAGAACCTCAGGGCCCCCGGCGCCCATCATCCGCGCCGTCAGCACGACGATGTCCTGCTCGATCGGTGTTGCGTCCGCGCCAGAGCCCACTTCAGAGCAAAGGGATTTGCCGGGTCCCGCATCGATACCAGCACGCCGCCCGGGTCGATCTGCAGTGCCTCGCGGCCGATCGTATCCTGCTGCTCCAGCTGAAAATGTTCCTTCATTTGCTGCTGGGTCAGCTGATGCTTTGCGGCCCCGTTTCTACGCTCCGACACGGAAAAAATCATAAAGAAGACGGCTGTAAACGCGATGCCGCTCTCGGTTGCGACGCTCTTGGTGAACAGATTCACCAGGGCAATCGATCAGCAGCGTCAGGAACACCGAGAACAGCCCGATCGGCATCTCCGTATTGCCGATGCGCAGATTCGCCGGTACCTTCCAGCCGCGCTCGCCTTTGTATTTCCACCGCAGCACCAGCATCGCCAGGCTGTTAAAGGTGAAGCTCCAGATCACTCCAAAAGCATAGGCCTCACCCAGCGTGATGACGTTGCCCCAGGCTCACAATTATCGTGAATAGCTGAAGTCCGGCGACCATGTTGACGATGCGATAACTCGTACCGAACTTGCGGTGCGGCCTGCGGAACCAATCGGTCAGCACGCCGTCTTCGGCAACGCGCATCAGCACGCCGGTCGAACCGATGATCGAGGTATTAATTGCGCCCGAAAGAATCAGAAAGCCGACAATCACCACAAAGACGCGGAAGATAATCCGCAGCACTTCGGGCCCAACCATATACATGGCCAGTGCCGGCGATCAAGTTGTCCTGATAGACATGGGTACGCGGATAATCCGGAATAAGCATCACCGCCAGCAATGAGCGACGCCGGTGAAGATGAAGCTATAAATCGCGATCACGATCGCAGCACGCTTCAGGTTCTTTAACTTGGGGTGTTCGATCTCGCGGTTGACCTGCGCCAGCGACTCCTCGCCGCTCATCGCCAGCACCGAGTGACCAAACGCCATCAGGATTCCGAACAGACCCAGCCTGGTCGCCAACTTGGTGTCCTCTGAGAAATCCCAGCGCATCCAGTGGAGAAATGCAGATTTGCCGGAATCGGAGCTGGCGGAAGCTGCGCTGCCTTTCACGAATACCGAGTGATGAACCCCCAGCCCAACAGCATGCACCACCATCACGGTGGTCACCTTCATCACGCTCCAGCGCTTTGTCGCTGGACTCCTCAATGCCCTTAGTGTTCTGCCACCAGTAATAGATCGTCACCACCGCCGCGAACACGCGCCGACGTGCCATTCATCGGCAGTCCGCGCCGCCTGGTGTGCGCCATTCATCAGCCACGCCGGCAGCCACCAGTGCGCCGCCGCCACCCGCATCAATTCGTTCAGCAGTCCAGTGATGTACTGCCCGGCGGAAACGCCGGAGATCGGCCCGGTCAGAATGTAGTCGAACATCAGCGCCGACACGCTTAGCTTGGCGAAATTGCCGCCCAGCGCCTCCTTCACCACGCGGTAAACGCCGCCGCGGGTGAACATCGAGCAGCTCTCGACGTACACCGCCCGCACCGCAAAGGAGAACAGCATCACTCCGAGGATGAACCAGGGCGCCGCCTTGCCGACTGCCTGTTCCGCAATGCCCCCGGCATAGAAAGCCGACGATCCCAGATCGTTGAGCACCACGGCCGCCGCCCGCCAGAAAGAAATGAAGGTGAGCATGACCGAGGAAGCAACAACCAGCTTCACTCGGTTGGAGTTTGGCGCGTACCCGGTGGTTCCTGAGGACATGAGAGGCGAAGATGCTTCGGCGGCCGCGGATCCATGAGGGAACCCCGCCGACGCGCCCAGCGCTGAGTGTATGTCCACAGCGCTGTCCAGTCAACGATTCCTGGAAAGATTCGTTTTCCGGCGACAGGAAGCAGCTCCTCACCATGCTCAAGGCGGATGGTCGCGCATAAGGACACTGTGATGCTCAACGTGGTCTCGCCCTGGGTCACCTTCAACGATCACTAAGGTTCCACCCGCAGTTACAAATACATGCAGGATCACAAGGAGGCGGTCAGCGAAGTCGGCTTCGTTCCTCCTTGGAAAAACGGGCTTTCGATCCTGCAGATATGAAAGATTGGGCATCGCTGGCTGAACAATACTCTCAAGGAATGTACGCGCGTATTCTCAATCATTGCGCATATGTGGTTTCGCGTCGACTGGCGCAATGGTTGTGGTTTTTCAATTTTTGTTACTAATTGTCGAATCCCCTTGACCCTGCCCTTACGTCATGGTCAAAGATGTTTAAGGTGAGACCCATGAGCACCTTCCGCATCCAGGAGTTCGCAAAACTTGCCGGCGTTACTGTACGGGCATTGCATCACTACGACCGGCTCAAGCTGCTATCGCCCGCGCATCGTTCGGAGCGAGGCTATCGGCTCTACTGCCACGAGGATCTCGGCCGCCTGGAGCGGATTCTCGCGCTGCGGTACCTGGGACTTTCGTTGCGCGAGATTGCCGCGCTGCTGAACACCCCAATCGGCCGTGGCGCAGAACCGCTGACGGTCACGCTTGCGCGGCAGCGGGCGGCGCTGCGCGAGCGGCGCGACGGCCTGGATCGCGTCCTGCGGGCCATTGAACATGCACAACGGCGCGCACAGGACGACCCTGCGGAACCCGAGTGGCTCCTCTACCAGACCATCCTGAAGGAGATACAAATGCAAGAAGCCACAGACTGGACGGAGAAGTACTACAGTCCGAAGGCCGTTGAGGCGCTTCGGGAGCGGCGGGCAGCCTTGACGCCTGAACAAAAGGCGGAGAGTCGGTGCGCGATGGCAGGCTTTGTTCGCCGATATTCAGAGCGCGCTGGATCGACGAGGTGCCGCCGGACAGCGCCGAAGGCCGGGCGCTGGTCGCACGCTGGATGCGCCTGGGCGACGAGTTCACGCTCGGAAATCCGGAAATTGCGCGAGGGCTACCGGCGGATGTATGACGACGAGAGCCATTGGCCGGACGATGAGAAGGCCGCCAAGCTCAGGGCGACCATGCCAAAACCTGAGTACTGGTCCTTTTTTCATCAGGCGGTTCAAGCCTGCCTGCGGCACGGATGATAACGGGGCGGCTCCGTTCGACGGGGCGGCTCTTTGTGCACCGCGCGTAGAGCAGGGAACGGCGATTGTCGCGCATAATCCGCCACCAGACTAGTGGCGGCGATAGGCGCTGACTCCCCATATGCCCGGGTGGCGGTCTTAACGGACTCATCGACGTGACAAGATAGTCGAGCAAACTTACTCCGCCCTCACTCCATCCGCGTAACCCACTCTCTCCGCCATTCGGGCGCCTCGAAAGAATCCGCAAAGTACTGGGTTTCGTGCGCGACCTTGCCGTTGCGAAACTCCATGATGCTCACCGTGAACGCTGCGCCGTCCCTGATAGTAATCGTGTATTCCGTGATCCAGAGATCGCCTCTTCCAGAATTCGGCTGACCTTGAACCCCGACGGCTTGCCCGGATGATGACTCCGCAAGGCCTGCAAATTCCTGCGCCCGAGGATTCGTTCCCCTGACTGCGGATAGTCGCAGACGGCATCGTCATCGTAAATATCGTGCTCCGCGTCCGCATCGCCGACCGCCGACGCGCGCCAGTGCGCATCCAGCGCTTCCCGTACCTGCTTTTCTTCCCGATCTTCGTCCATCGGCTGCGCCCCTCGCACTGGGTCCGTCCATACTACTGCTTACTGCCTACCGCCTACTCCCTGCCGTTAAGGAACCGCCCGACGGACTCCTGCGTAACCGCTCAGATGGCCTACGATCTCCGCTTCGCCCTGCGTATGATCCGCTCCCATGGCTGGTTCTCGCTCGCCGTCGTCGCCACCCTCGCGCTCGGCATCGGCCTCAACACCATGGTCTTCACCATCATCAACGCGGCGCTCTTCAAGTCTGTGCCCGTTCCCGGCGGAGCCCGCCTCGTCGCTGTCACCTCCCGCACTCCCGGCAACGGCGACGATGGCCTGTCGCTGCCCGCCCTCCTCGACTACCGCGCCCAGGCCCGCACCTTCGCCGCCCTCGAAGGCGCCTCCGATCAGGAAGGCGTTCTCGGCGAGCCCGGCAATCCGCCCCAGGCCTATCACCTCGAGCGCGCCACCACCGGCGTTTTCTCCATGCTGCACATCCACCCCGTCCTTGGCCGCGACTTCCTGCCCTCCGACGCCCTGCCCGGCGCCGCGCCCGTCCTCATGATCGGCTACGCCGTCTGGCAGAATCGCTACGCCGGCGCGCCTTCGGTCATCGGCCGCCAGGTGCGCATCAACGAGAAATCCGCCACCATCGTCGGCGTCATGCCCCGGGGCTTCATGTTCCCCACCACCGTCGATCTCTGGATGCCGCTCGCCCCCACGCCCAACGACCTGAAGCGCGACAACCGCCAGCTCCAGGTCTTCGGCTTGCTCCAGCCCGGCATCAGGATCGCCGCAGCGCAGGCCGAGCTCACCGGCATCGCCCATCGCCTCGCCGCCCAATACTCCGCGACCGACAAGGACGCCACCGCCCTCGTCATGTCCTTCCACGAACGCTACAACGGCGGCAACATCAAAATGGTCTTCCTCCTCATGCTCGCCTCCGTCGGATTCGTCCTGCTCATCGCCTGCGCCAACGTCGCCAACATGATGCTCAGCCGCGCCGTCGCCCGCCAGCGCGAGATGTCCATCCGCGCCGCCCTCGGCGCCTCCCGCTGGCGCGTCATCCGCCAGCTCCTCATCGAGAGCGTTCTGCTCAGCGTTCTCGGAGGCATCTTCGGCCTCGCCCTCGCCGTCTTTGGCGTCCACTGGTTCGATCTCGCCACCTCCAGCGTGGGCCGCCCCTACTGGGTCCAGTTCACCATGGATTACTCCGTCTTCGGTTACTTCGCCGCCCTCTGCATCCTCAGCGGTCTTCTCTTCGGCATGTTGCCCGCTCTGCGCTCTTCGCGCCCAGACCTCAACCAGGTCCTGCAGGAAGGCGCACGCAGCATCGGCCATCGTCGGGGCGGAAAACTCGCCGCCGTTCTGGTCGTCTTCCAGTTCGCGCTCACCCTCATTCTCCTCACCGGCGCAGGCGTCTTCGTCCACAGCCTTCTCAAAACGCTGGACTCCAATCAATCCGTCCCCGCGCGACAGCTCATGGTCGCCCGCTTCCAACTTCCGGGGGATCGCTACAAAGACATCGCCGCACGTCAGCGTTTTTACGACCAGCTTCTTCCGCGCCTCCGCGCCCTCCCCGGCGTCACCCGCGCCGCGCTCACTTCGAATCCGCCGGGACTGGGCTCCGCCGAAAGTCCCATCGAGGTCGAACACGCGCGCATCGACGATCCCGCGCATCGCCCTGTCGTCGCTTACGTCACCGCCTCGCCCGGATATTTTTCGACCATCCGGCTGCCGCTGCTCTTCGGCCGCGACTTCAACGCGATCGACGGCCTCGCGAGCCACCAGGCCGCCATCCTCACACGCGCAACCGCGGAGCGCTTCTGGCCCGGACAATCCGTCCTCGGCAAGCGCTTTCGCCTGTTCGACGATCAGGGCAAACCTGGCGACTGGATCACCGTAGTCGGCGTCACCGCCAACCTCGCACAGGATCTGACCGAGCGGGATCCCAAACCTCTGCTCTTCGTTCCCATCCAGCAGCAGGACTGGAGCGGCACGTCCCTGGTTGTCGAGTCCACCGCCAACCCCATCGCCCAGGTGCGCGCCGCGGTCCAGAGCCTCGACCAGGATTTGCCCCTGCGCGACGTCTTCATCCTCAACGAAGCGGTCGAGCACCAGACCTGGTACCTGCACCTCTTCAGCAAAATCTTTATGGGATTCGCCTTGGTCGCCCTTGTCATGGCCGCCGTCGGCATCTATGCGGTGCTCGCGCAGGCCACCAGCCGCCGCACCCAGGAGATCGGCGTCCGCATCGCCCTGGGCGCCAGCCTGCGCAATATCATGCTGCTCGTCATGCGCCGCGGACTTTGGCAGATCGCCGCCGGCCTCGCGCTCGGACTCGCTGCGGCCTTTCCCGCCGCGCGCCTTATGGCCAGCCTGCCCATTGGCGTCTCGCCCACCGACCCCGCCGTCTTCCTTGTTGTCGCCGCGCTGCTCTCGCTCGTTGGTCTCGCCGCCTGCTGGCTGCCCGCTCGACGCGCTGCCGCCCTCGACCCCGTTCGAGCCATCCGCTACGAATAAGAAGCGAGCGATCCCAGAGACCACCGGTTGATCCGCTCAGGCTTGCGTGTAGGTCCATCCCGTCCAGATCGGCGATCAGCCCGGGTCCGGCTGGGGTCCAAGTGCAGCCGCTTGCGCGTAAGCGCGCTCGATGCTCGGACTCTGGACGATCCATGATGAAAGTCCGAATGAGATTTCATGCGTCCTGCCGCTCTGGAATGCCAGGACCCCCTTCAGCGCTTTCGCTACCAGTGATTTCCCTGGGGCTTAGGGGTAAGATTGGGCTCTCATGCGAATGGTGGCAATTTCGGCTGGTATCCTCTTCGTCTCATTCAGCCTCTCGGCGCAGCGAGGGCCAGTCGCCACTCCCTCCATTCGATCTGTCGTGCAGGGATCTCTGATCGCCCCAGGCAGCTCGCCTTTCCATCTCGAAGCGAGCATCACCGAAGGTCAGGAGGGCACGCCCTACGCGACGATTCTGATGGATTGGATATCTGCCGCGAGCTATCGAGAAGTTATCCGCTCCGCCGACTTAACCTCCGTCCGCATCTCCTCGAACGGACGCTTCTACGAAAATGATTCCGCCCCATACATTCCCTTGATCCTGCAAACCCTGACAACGGCGATGCTTGATCCCAAGCCGATCGTTGACGCAATTCAGGAAGGGGATCGCGTGCTGACAAAGTCCAATGGGGCCGTCGATGAGTCTGGTGTCTCGTGCTTCGATGTACAACGGCGCTTTTGCCGCCGCGATCCTGACGGGCTGAGAGAGACGGTTGCCGCCTCAGGGCATGCAGTGACGTTTGGGAATTACCAGCCATTCGGAGATAAGCGAATTGCGCGGGTGATCACCAACTCTCCGCGACTTGGCGAAGAGCTGTTCACTCTCACCGTTACTGAACTGAGGGAGATCCGCAACGCCCTTCAGATTGACGTTCCGGACGACGCTGGTACGGGCCGAATCGAATTCCAGGATGTTTCTGAGGCCGAACTGAGTACCCACGTTGTCGGTTCGCCCTTCATCGTCTGGCCTCAGCCCCTGGACGGAGCCGAGCAGGGGCCAGCCAGCTTCTTCGTTTCGATCGACACGGAGGGAAGGGTACGCGAAGTTCAGCAGCTATACACAGTCAATGAACGGACCAACGACTCCGCGATCAATCAGCTGATGGGGTGGCGTTTCAGGCCGTTCGTTCTGGATGGCAGACCAATACAGGCCAGCGGCATCTTGCGATTCACGCTCAACACTCGCGAGTTTGGTCCGCGGACGCCACTCACCGACGTGGAGGCAAGAAAGCTCGTGGCGAACCCAACGAACCCCAAAATACAGGGAAGCTTTCCGCCTCCTGGCACAACCTACTCACTTTGGGCAGCCGTCGATTCCGACGGTCATGTGATCGAGATTATGGCGGGCGACGGACCCCATGAGCTCTTCATTCCCTGCATGCAGGCCGTGCAATCCTGGCACTTCGAACCTCTGACTGTCGAGGGCGTTGCGGTTCCGTTTCGCGCAAAACTGATATTCCGCTTCTAGCTCACCGATAAGCGCCAAAGGTTTTTTCCCATGCATCGGGACATTCAACAGCAGTTGATTCTACGCGCCTCGCCGCTCTCGCGAAACCAAAGGGCGCGCCCCAGGGGACGCACCCTTTGTTCACAATTGCCGATTGGTCTACTTCTGATTCGCTGCGGTTACGCCGCCTTCGATGTGGCGCCTTTCCCGACCGCTTCAATCAGCGCTTTGTTAAACGCAGGAATGTCGTCCGGCTTCCTGCTCGTGATGAACTGCCCATCCGTCGCCACTTCCTTATCCACCCAGTTCGCGCCGGCGTTCTTCAGATCCGTCTTCAATGACGGCCATGAGGTCAATGTCTTACCTTTCACCACGCCTGCTTCGATCAGCGTCCAGGGGCCATGGCAAATCGCGGCCACCGGACGTCCTGTCGCGACGAAATCCTTCACGAACTGCACCGCCTTCGGTTCCATCCGCAGATGGTCCGGGTTGATCACGCCGCCCGGCAAAACCAGCGCGTCGTAATCCTGCGCGCGGGCCTGGTCGAGCGGCTTGTCGACCTTCACCTTGTCGCCCCACTCCGTGTGATTCCAACCCTTAATCTCGCCACTCTTGAGAGAGATGACCTCGGTGGTTGCTCCCGCCTGGTCCAGCGCCTTACGCGGTTCGGTTAATTCCACCTGCTCGAAACCATCCGTCGCCAGAATTGCTACTCTTTTTCCTGCCAGGTTTTCTGTCATATCACCTCCATTGTTGCTTCTCTTCGTAGGACGGGCCGACCCGCGCAGACGTTGCCAATTCTTCGGTTTGTAACCTTGGGCCGGCCAGTTTTGTTACATTCCCGCCCGTGTGCATCCCCATCACGGATCTGGGCAACGTAAATGCAGAGGTGTTTGCTTATGTCCGTTCGACAAGTGACCGCGTTCACTGCGGTTTTCCTGCTGGGCTTTCTGACTGCCTGCAAGTCTTCGAGCAACAACGTTCAGATCTCCGGAGCAGGCAGCACGTTTGTCTATCCCGTTATGACGCGGTGGATTCAGGATTTCTCACGCACCCACCAAAATGTTCAGATCAATTACCAATCCATTGGATCGGGCGGCGGAATTCAGCAAGTGAAAGCGGGGACTGTGGATTTCGGGGCTTCGGATGCGGCCCTCACCGACCAGGATCTCGCGGCGATGCGGCCCCTGGTGCAGATTCCGGAGAGCGCGGGGCCGGTCTGCATCACTTACAACCTGCCGGGGCTGACCCAGCCGCTGCAGCTCTCACCCGAAGCGCTGGCCGGAATCTACCTCGGCACGATCAAAACCTGGACCGATCCGTTACTGGCTCAGGACAATCCGGGAGTCAAGCTTCCTTCGCTTCCTGTGATTGTTGCGCATCGTTCCGAAGGTAGCGGCACTACAAACATATTCACGACGTATCTTTCCGCCGTGAGCCCCGAGTGGAAGCAGAAAGTCGGCGAGGGACCGGCCGTCAGCTGGCCCACTGGCATTGGGGGCAAAGGCAGCGAGGGAGTTACAGGAAACATCCGCAACTCGTCAGGCGCGATCGGTTATGTCGAGTTGACCTATGCCCAGCAGAACCACCTGCCCACCGCGTCCATTAAAAACGCGGCAGGGCAATATGTGCAGCCGACGGCGCAGGGCACAACCGCAGCCATCGCCGCGTTTGCCGCACAGCTCACCCAGGACCCTCGGGTGCCTATTGTGAACCCACCGGCCAGCGCGATGGCGGGCTATCCCATCTCCGGGCTGACCTTCCTCATCATTCCCAAAGATGGCCCCGATAAGTCAAAACGGACAGCGCTGAAGCAGTTCATCCAGTACGTGATTACAGATGGGCAGGCGACTGCGGAAACGCTGAACTATGCTCCGTTGCCGGATGAAGTGAAGCAATACGATCGGCAGCAACTGGAGCAATTGATGGCGGCGGGTCAACCGATCGGCTAAGGGGCGTTGCCTGGTCTGGCGCAAGCAAGCTGGTTCAGGGGCGCGGGGATACATCCGATAATGCCGGCACCTCCGCCGCGCCCCTGCGCGTCCCTCAGAAACGGTACGCGAACCCGGGAGAAAGGATCGGGAAGAAGCGTGCGTCTTCCGCCTCCTTCTTCAGTTTTTTACCTGACGGCAAGGTTCGACTCGATCATCGAATTATGAGAAACGTCGCTGCAGTGTGCGTGCCCGCGTCGGTGTAGCGCGCGGTGCCCGCAAGATTGACAGCAACATGACGATCAGCCCTGTTGTCGTCTACTGGTCAAGCTGTCGTGCTGCTCTAACCGACAGGTGACTTCCGACGAGCCAGGCGCCAGGAGGGGACATTATCCCCCCATCGCTTGACAACCCCGGAGACGCTCCATACAATCGGGTCTTAATTATAGCTTCCGGCCCGTCTGCCCGATTGGAGGTGTCTTCCCATGATCGCGACGCTGCGTTCTCACCGGCGCAATCCTGGCACTGGCTTGGATGGCTCATGGGGCCCCGCCCGCGGCCCCTGCCGCTGCCCCGAAATCCTGGGCCGTCGCCGTCGCCGACAGCATCATCAGCCGCAACCCCGGCACGCCGCGGGACCGCCTGGCGCGCTGGTCGTACGTCACCGGGTACACTCTGAACGGCATCGAGATGGTGGCGCGCTCCACCGGCGATCCCAAGTACTGGGATTTCATCAAGCGCGTGATGGACCAGTTCATCGATGAAAAGGGCAATCTGAAGGGCGTTCGCATCGAAAGCCTCGACAACACCATGCCCGGCAATATCGTCGTCGGCCTCTACGAGCGCACCCATGACGAGCGCTATCGCACCGCCGCCGGCCAAATCCGCCAGGCCTTCGACAAGTTTCCGCGAAACTCCGATGGCGGCTTCTGGCACAACCAGACGCTGCCCGGGGAGATGTGGGTGGACGGCGTCTTCATGGGCCAGATGCCGCTGATCCGCTACGGACACTCCATCGGCGACGCCGAATACTGCTTCAACGAAGCGGCCAGGCAGATCATCTCATTTGCCCGCCACGGCGCTGAAGGGCACGAGCGGCCTCTACTACCACGCGTGGGCCGAGAAGCCGGAGTTGCCGGTGGTGATTGGAAGTCACCGGCCGCCCACGCCGACCCACTGGGCCGATCCCAAGACGGGTCTTTCGAGCGAGGTCTGGAGCGAGGGCCTCGGTTGGTATGCCCTCATCCTGGCCGAGACCCTGGCGGTGATGCCGAAGGACCATCCGCGGCGGGGCGAAGTGCTGGACATCTACACGCGCCTGGCCGCCGGTCTCAAACGCACCCAGGATCCCAAGAGCGGCCGATGGTTCCAGGTGGTGGATAAGGGCGACCGCGCCGATAACTGGACGGATAACTCGGGCAGCGCCATGTTCACTTACTCCATTGAGCGCGGAATCGAACTGGGGCTGCTGAAACGGGCCGAATATGGCCCGGTGGTCGCCAAAGGCTATAAGGGCATCGTCGAAAACGCCAAGATCAACGAGCAGGGACTGGTGGACATCTACAGCGCCTGCGAGGGGCTCTGCGTCCAGGCGAGTTACGACGACTACATCAACTATCCGAAAGCAGTCAACGGCAACGAGGCGGTTGCCGGGTTTCTCTGGGCCACGGCCATCGTCGAAAAACCCGAGGCCGGGAAGGCGAAGTGAATGCATAGAAGCATCATCATGATACTCGATCTAACTGTGTTGGATTGGCGGCCCTGTCGGCGGCTGCTGTGCGGCTGCGGGCGGAGTCCCAGACGGCCCCGGGCTTCAGACGGCCCAGTTATTCGTGAACTGCCGGATTTCGTGGTGACACCCGACGGCATGGCGGTTGCGCCCGATGGCGATCTGCTGCTGGCCTGCCCCAACTTCGCCAGTTACCCCAGGCGCCACCAAGCCCGATGTTCCCGCCCGCTTCGTCAAGATCGGCAAGGACCGCAAGGTCCGCGATCTGTTCGAATGCCCCATCCTGGCCGAGACCGGCAGGGCCTGCCCCATGGGAGTCGAGTTTGGCCCGCAAGGCGAGTTGTATGTGGTCGACAATCAGAACTGGGCGGCCGGGAACGGACCCAACGGCGAGATCAACCAGGGCCGCATCCTGCGCCTGCGCCTGGATGGCGACAAGCTTGTCGAGACCACCGTGCTGGCCAAGGGGATCAGCCACCCCAACGGGCTGAGGTTTCGCAACGGCCAGGTGTACGTTTCCGTATCCAAGCTGCCCAAGATCAAGCGGCCCGACGGCCTCATGGTCAGCGCGGTCTATCGTTTTCCCGCGGACGGCCGGGATATCCAGGTGAACGAATACCCTGGACGACCCCAACCTTCTGGCGACCTTCGTCACCGAGAACAAGTTCGCGCAGTACGGCCTCGATGGCATCGTCTTCGATAGCAAGGGCAACCTGTTCGTGGGCAACTTCGGCGATGGCAAGATCAACAAGCTGACCTTCGACGATAAGCAATACGTTTCCTGCCTGGCATTGATTACGTATTGATACAGGTTATCCAATTGAACCGCTCGTTGCCATTCAGGAAAACTTCACTGACGATGGATGGACAATTTTTCGTGGGCAACAAACCGGATGGATCGCACACATCCATCGTTGTGATTCCCGCGGGCGTGGACCAACCCCGCGGCGGAATTGATTGAGAAGCGGTTTGAATCAACGTGCTCCACAAGCCGATGGAAAGCTGAGGCGAAAGGCGCAGTGAATCATGCGGATGATTCGCCGTCCATACGGCGACCAGCCTCGAAGGAGTATAACCAATCGTCCAAAGATCATGGCCGTCGGAAGTCTGACCGTATTTCATTGCCGCGGTCTGTCCGATCTCCGATGAATTCGGATTTCCAAGGCTCGGCCAGCGCGCGCCCTTATCGCTCAATATGTTGTTGATGAGATAAGCCAACTGCGGCGTGGTCACCGGCTGGGCCTGCGGGTTGCTTTGATCGAGCCAACGGAATGATCCTGCCCCTCGACGCGCAAGACCGTTATCAGGCCGGGTTGACCGTAACGCACGCCCTGCGCGGCGAATATTCCATACGCCGAAGCCATATCCAATATGTTAAAGGATATTGCCAGCGAGTCCAAAAGAAGATTCGGTTCGCTGGATGGCATCGCTTCCCATTTGATTTGCGATGGCTGTGGCAGGGACGAGATAATCATTAACCAACGCAACATGTGCGCGGATAGGGCCGTGAAATTGTCCGTCGGGATTTTGCGCGTTGCCAGTGGATGGAATATCCCAGACCAAAGAGGCCGGACTCATGCCGCGTGTGAACGCGGTGAGATAAACAAACGGTTCCATCAGCGAGCCGGGATCGTGCGCCGTTAAAATAAGCGGTCTCATCACCTCGCAGCGTTTCACCGACTACCGCGAGGATTTGACCCGACTCCGGATCGGTGATCATCGCGCTGGCCGATGGCTCGGAAAGAATTGTTCCGGGCGGCAGGGATGGAAGCAGTTGCGTTGCATTGCACGGCGCGGTTGGATCAGGTGTGTTCGCCAGACGATGAACATAAACCAGCGTCACGCAGGATGCCTGGCTTTGCAAATCATAATCAAGCGTTGTGATGATGTTCAAGCCGCCGCGTTCGATTCGTTCGCGGGTAAATTGCTGATCGAGTTCATTGATGGCGAGGTTGATGAACGCCGGAGCAAAAGCATTCTTCGATTCGGGAATCGGCAAATTAGGAACTGAAAACTGATTAAGAACCGTTGTCGCATCTTGATCCGAAATCAACTTGAGGATTTGCATCGCCTTGATGGTTTCTTTGCCGCGCTGCAGGGCAAGGTCGCGCGCATCGAACGGATTCAAACTCGGCGATTGACTTATCGCAGCCAGCACTGCGGCTTCCGCAGGAGTGAGTGCGAAGGCGGAGGCGCCGAAATAAAGCTGTGCGGCTGAGTCCGCGCCAAAAGCGTAATGACCGTAATCGGCGGAATTGAGATACCACTCCAGGATTTGACTGCGCCCGTATTTGGCTGTGATCTGCGCGGCGAGGATTCGTTCGCGGACGGCGCGTTGAATTGTCGGCGGTTCGTTATAGAGCAATAAGTCGGAAACAAGTTTTTGTGCGATGGTCGGATGAATATCCGGGTTTTGCCAGCCATCGAGCGAATATCCGGGGCTTGTCCAAAAATCGGGCTGGGCGATTGCCACCGTCGCCTGCGCGAGAACGTCGGGAAGATGCTGTGGATTTTGCGGGTTGAGCGGAAGATAGCGGCGTGGGGAATTGCTGGCGTTGCCGGACGCAAAAGTGGATAAGAGATGCTGACCGGTGCGGTCATAAATGCGCGTGGGTTGAAGCAAGAGACCGTCCGGCGGGTTGAGCAGAACAGGAAGAAGCTCAACATTTGGGAGATTGCTGGTCAGGCTTGCATATGCCAACGCGGTGAACAGAATCAACAGCGCCAGCAGGAATGAAATGATGATGCCAAGTCCAATGCCGCCCATTTGAAAGCGTGTGGCACGAGCGCGGCGTTCATCGGCGCGGCGGGCGCGTCGGCGTTGGACGATGGATTGGGTTTGCGGCATAAGGGAATTAAACCACGAAAGCGAGAAGTTAATCCACAGATTTCGCAGATTGCGCAGATGGGAGATTTAAAAAAGAAAATCTGGGAAATCTATATAATCTGCGGATGAAAACGTTAGATTATTCTTTCAATAAATCGCCGAGCCATTCTTTGATGTTCGGCTTATCAGACTTGATGTTCATGTCGCTTTGCACGGTATCATTTTGTCCGCTGATGAGAACAAGATGGCTTCTATTCTCCAGCCAAATTTCGGTCATCCAAACCGGAAGGAAATTGAGCCGGAATGAATTGATGGTCATGTTTGCGGACGAAGTGGAAATCAATTTTATGAGTTCGGCTTTGCTGGGTAAGTCGCGCTTGACCAAGCTCAGTGTTTGACTGCGCGCATCTAACGACGCGTCCGCCATTGGAATATCATAAAGTTCAGCAGGCCAATCTGACAAATAGCGCGGATCATAAGATTGAACGGTTTTCAAATCAAAGGTCGGGATCAGCCGCACGAATTGAGCCGAACATTTTCGGCTGGCTGGAATTGGGACATCGTGAATCAGCAACGGATAGTTATCATGGACTTCTATCAATTTTGGCTGTCTTCTTCCAAAACCGATGTCGGATTCATCAACCACCTCGCCCGTATAATCAATCGCGCCGCCGAGATCGAACGTCCACAGCGGGAGATAAAGTCCGCGCGGTTGCTCCACCTGCTTCTCTGGTTTGATTTGATTTCCTTCCACCCACTTGATCAACAGTTGGACTGCATGCTTCTGATCAAACGCAAATGGAACGATTTCATCGGGTGCAATCAGGTCTTTTGATTTTTCCAAATTGATGACATGCGGTGAACCGCAATAAACACAAACAGCGGAGAGTTGATCCGGCGGCAGGATGAATTGAGCGCCGCATCCCTGACATTGAAAGACTTGCTCATTTAGCGGTTTATCATGACCGCGCGAAGTTGCCATGGCAACGATGAAATCTTCCTGCTTGGTCGGCGCTTGAGTATGGAGCGATTGATTGCGCGAGCAATATTCGCAGACCAAGGATTGACCATCAGGCGCAAACGTCATGCGACCGCCGCATTTGGGGCACATAAATCTTTGCGCGTCGGTCTGCGACAAATGATCGGGCGCGGCGGGCAATGCATCGGGATCCACGATTTCATCGGGTTTGATTTTGCCATCGAGGATGGCCAGCGCGCTGGCGAGCGCGGGCATGTTGCAAATCGTTGGATAAACAATTCTCCAATGCCTTGCGCTTCTCCACCGGATCATCTGTAACCTGACTCAACTGGAACCAGGCTTCCGCCATGACATCGTGGTCACTGCTCATGTAAGTGGCACGGTCGAAGTAACGGCGGGCCGAATTTTTATTTCCCGCCCTGGCTTCGATGATGCCGCTTTTCAAAAGTTCCTTGCCATAATCATCGGCAATGTTATCGTCGAACAAAACCTGACCGTAATTTGTGCTCATTATTTTTTATTTCTCACCATCGCGTCGGTCATCTTTGCGATGCGCACCATATATTCCACATCATGCACGCGGACAATATCCGCACCGCGCGGAATGCCAATGGCAATTGCGGCGGCGGTGCCTTCCAATCGCTGGCCGGGAGGTAAGTCCAAAGTGTAACCGATGAACGACTTGCGCGAGGGCCCAAGCAAAACCGGAAAGCCCAGCGCGCGGATTTCATCAAGACGGTTAATCAGCTCGAGGTTGTGTTCCACTTTTTTACCGAATCCAATTCCTGGGTCAAGGATGATGCGCTCATCAGAAACACCCGCTTCACGCGCCATCGTTACACTGTCCATCAGTTCGCGTTTCACATCTTCGATCAAGTTTTCATATTCCGCGCCAATATAGGCATTGCCCAATTGTGCGCGCACTTCTACGCTGGCAGGGTTGCTTCGATTGTGCATCAGGATCACGGGACATTTGGATTTCGCAACAACATGTTTCAATTCGGGATCAGCGCGCAATGCCCAAACATCGTTGATAATCTGCGCGCCTGCATTCAGCGCTTCTTCAGCAATGAGAGCTTTACACGTGTCAATTGAAATCAATGTATCAGGGAATTCTTTAACAATGGCTTTGATAACGGGAATGACACGCCGCCTCTCTTCCTCGACGTCAACCGGCTGTGAGCCCGGACGAGTAGATTCTCCACCGATATCCAATATCGCTGCCCCGGCGCTGACAAATCTTTTTGCCTGTTCAAGAGAGACTTCAACCGAATCGCCTTTGGCAATGATGCCGTCGCCTGAAAAGCTATCCGGCGTGACGTTGAGGATGCCCATCACATAGGTGCGGCTTCCCCAATCGAAACTATGATTGCCAACCTTTAATGGACTCTATAATAACCAAATCTCAAATGTCATTGCGAGGAGGCCAGAATGGCCGACGTGGCAATCCCATGTTTTCATACAATCTTTTGTTCGAAGGTTAGATGAGATTGCTTCGGGCTTCGCCCTCGCAATGACATCCGATTATGCAATCTGATCGAGCGGACGGGCAAGCCACGCTTCGGCTTCTTCAATTTTGGTGAAGATCTTCAGCGCCGCGGCAGTTTCGGGCAGGGCGAGAGACGCAATGGTCCGAATTGCGCCTGCGACCTTTTCATCTGCCACCACCACGGCCAGACGAATGTTGCGCGCCGATGGATCGCTGTTTACTTCCACGGCGGCGCGAATCGCTTTTTCTGAAATGTCTTTGACTGCGCGTACATCGTAAAGATTGCGCGTCAGACGATCCGAGCCGAGCAGATGCTCCAATGCGAAATCATGCCATTCGTGGAGGGTGGCCTCGGATAAATCGCTGAACGTGAGGGTCATCCCGCCATCCGCGCGGCGGACAACATTCAGGCCCACACCGGGTTTGGCTTTCCAGTTGAGAGGTTTGAGATCAGTCATGAGTGCCTCCATCTTTACCGCGATTATATACTATTTGTAAGGATGAATATCATCCATGTTCACGCCCGCCAATAATTCTTTGATCGTTTTCTTCAAAACTGGATGAATAAAATCGGGAGCAATATCCGCAAGTGGGACAAGCACGAAAGCGCGTTCATGCAAACGCGGATGAGGAATGGTCAACGATTCGGATTCAAGAATGAGATCATTGTAGAAGAGGATATCGATGTCGATGAGACGCGGAGCCCAGCGAAAAGATTGCTCGCGTCCAAGCTGGACTTCAAGCTGCTTGAGGCGCTTCAGCAGCGACTCCGGCTCGAGGGCTGTTTCGCACTTAACTGCCATATTGAGGAAGGCTGGCTGAGTTTCATAGCCCCACGGCGGCGTCTCATAGACTTTTGATTCGGCGAGGACTTTGATTTCGGGAGATAACGCTTCCATCGCCGCGCGCAGATTGGCGGGACGATCACCAAGATTTGTTCCAAGCGCGAGATAAACGATGGACATTTTCACCACAGAGACACTGAGCGCACAGAGTTTTTATTTTAGAGTTCCCGATACGAGCCGCTTAATCCCAAATCGCAATTGAACAACATTGAAGTTTATCAAAAGCCCCAGCCAATAATTTGAGAGCTTCAAATATGTTAGGAGCTGAGCTTCGTGAATAGCTTCGAGTTTTTCCACCACTTTCAGTTCTACAACGATTAATTTGTTTACAACAAGATCCATGCGATAGCCAGTGTCGAGCTTTACGCCTTTGTATGCTACTGGAAGTTCCACCTGATTTTCAAAAGGGATCCCGCGTAATTTCAGCTCATGGCAGAGACAAGAACTCATAAGCCGATTCGAGCAAACCTGGCCCAAGTGCCTTATGAACCTCAATAGCTGAGCCGATGATTTGTTCTGAAAGTAGATTGTATTTGTTTTGCTCGATCATAAAAGATTCTCCGTGTTCTCTGCGACTTTGTGGTGGGATAAATTCTCAAAGCCTTTCAATCAACAAAGCCAGCTCATTCACCGTGATCATCCCCCAACGCGCGGATTTTTGTTCCAACTCATCCAATAATTCTTTGATAAGCAACGCGCCATATTTTCCATCTTTGACGATTGTTACATCTTTCAATTCAATCTCTGCCGCGCGCAACGCTGACTCAATTCCATTCAGCGAACGCGCCGCGAGACGCGCGCGTGGCAGAAGATTCCATCTGCCGACTGCATCCGGTGAAGCGAACAGCATTGCAGTTGAAATATTATCTTCTATGCCGAGAACAATCAGGACATCCGCATCGAAGCTCAAGATGGATTGCGCCGCGAAAAAAGTCGCGGCGCAAACTCGATGAAACGGTAGCCGCTGAACAGGTCAAGTTTGAAGAGCTTAAGATTTTGTCTGCATTGATCGCAAGCGATTCGTCCGCGCCAAAGATTACATCCTGTACGCGAGCGGAATTGATTCCTGCGTCAGCGATTGCTTCTTTTATGGCTTCGGAAGGATTCGCATGTTGAACAATGGAAATGATAAAGACATCGGTATCGGACATGACGCTTGTTGCCTTTTCTGTGAAAGGAATCTATAATCTGTATATAAAGTATTATACAGCAGCGGCTTGGACGAGAAATCATATCTAAAGTGGGGACTGAAAAATACCAATGATATTTTGTCGTGGGACAGTCGCTTTGAGATATTGAAAATATATTTTTATTTCAAACATAAGGATATAAAATTGAAAACTAGAATGATCGGCTTGATCTCGGATTGGATGAAAATACAATATATGATTCATTTAAGAGTTGGAAGCTAAACACCAAAATAGACTTGGTAAAGTTATTGCCTTTTCGGGAAAAGAAATCTATAATCTTTGCATAAGGTATTACAAGAAATTTGTCTGTTTAAGACATAAAAAGAAGTTTTCATGAACCATGATGTCAACGCTCTTTATCCAGCTCTTTCAGCTTTAGCTAAGATTTATAATAAAGATCTAAATGAGTTAGCCAAGAAATCATCACACCACGACAACTATCTTGGGCTAGCTGATTGCTGCTACGTTGTCTTTAATGGTCTTTCTACTAGGTCAGGTGCGGTTTGTGCAAACTATTTAGCAACTCTAAATGAATACGTACTGTATCTCGATCATTCCGCGGCGGATTACGTTTGGAAACAGCTTGTCAGCGGACCCAGAAGCACCTTTCTTGACACACTTGGCGAGGCAACTTGGTATCTACATTTCAAGAATAAGGGGTATGGGGTAACAACTCATGTTCCTTTTGAAGATAACAATCGTAGTTCTGGTGATGTTGACCTTGTTGTGACAGCAGAAACAACAGAATGGTGGCTAGATGTTTATAGCACGGGTGCGACACTTCCAAAGATCCCTGACAATAGACCAGGTCCACATCGAGCTTATGGCAGGAAGTTAGAAGATGTTGTGATGGAGATAGATAAGAAGGCTCAAAAAAAGTTCCACGATAAATTTTCAAGCACTGTACGGACGGGAAGATCTAAAGGGAAACTTCTAGGTTTGCTGATTTGCATTCAAAAGGAAGATCACGCATTTCTTCTTCCACTTTATAATGCCCAGATATCAGGCAAAGATGTCTCTCCTCCCTTCGATCTCTTTACTGAAAAACGAAATGGGCTTCATGTGGTTTTGGTTAAATATACTAAGCGCACCAAACGATTTGAGATATTGCAACCTGTTATCCTTTGCCAGTGGTGTCGAAAATAGAAAAGACTAAATAATGAATGCTGTTCAAGAAAACCCCAAATGCCCTTATTGCCAAGGTGAACTGGACATTGCTCCAAAAAGAAAAAAGAAATGTCCTCTTTGTGGCGGATTTATCTTTGTTCGCAATGGGCAACTGGTGACAGAAGATGACGCTAACATTGAAGACTGGCTTGTACGTCTCGCCTTGTTCAATATCACAAAGGCTGACTTCGATAGCAACCGACAGAATTTAAGCAAACAGTTCGGATCACTTGCTTCCGTCAATGATACTGTTTGGAGATTGCTCAACGAACAAGTTATGAAGAGACGGAGTTTCCATGATATTCAGATGGCTTACTACGAGATGGCTCGACTTTGCATCAATAGAAGGAAAAGACCCTAAGCCTTTTTGTGCTGAAGCATTGATAACACAACTGACTGAACTTAAAAGTCAAGGCGTAAGAACCGTAAAGGTTGTGGGCTATGGTATGCGTAGCGACTTAAGTTGTAAAAAGTGCAAGTCGCTTCATGGTAAGAGATTTGATATAGAAATTGCTCTTCGAGAATTGCCAATACCTACAGTATGTGAAGATGAGGTCGGATGCAAATGCTCATATGTTAAAGCAGATTACAATATTTAGCAGATTTAAAACGAGCCAATGGAAATCTATTGGCTCCTTTTGTTTATCCCTTCACTGCATTGATGAAATCCGCGAAAAGACCGTAAGCAGTTTCTTCGGGTCCGGCGCCCATGCCTGCGCGTTCGGTCTGGATGATCGCCAGGTCGCCCAGCACATCGGTGCGGAATTCAAGTCCGGCGCTGGCGCTTTCCATTCCATACAAACGCGAAGATGCATCCACTAATTCCGGCGCGACGCGCGCGCTGATTTGATCTCCGTTTCGTTCTGCGGATGCAACCAATTTCCAGCGCTGACCTTTTTCTTTTGCGCTTCGAATCATTTCCGGCGTGATGCCGCGGATGCCGGTTCGATTCACTTCCTGCGGCGTGAACGGTGCATCCATCAAAACGGTGATCAGCGCCGCAACCTTGATCGCCGCATCCCAGCCGTCCACATCGTTGGTTGGGTCGGTCTCCGCCACGCCAATACTCTGACAATATTTCACAGCTTCATCAAACGTCTCGCCGTTTTCCATGCGTGTCAAAATAATGTTGGTGGTCGAATTGATGATGCCTTTGAATGACATCAAATCCGCAGCAGGCATCGCTTCACGGAACACAGAGAAGACCGGCGTGCCGCCCAACACCGTCGACTCGAAATAGAACTTTTTGTTTTTTGATTTTGCCAGCGCGGTCAGCTCGCGATAGCCGTGCACCACCGTGCCTTTGTTGGCAGTGATGGCGTGCATATTTGCATTCAACGCCGCGCGGACGTGATCAATCGTGGGCTGACCTGTCGCAACATTCACTGGAGAATTTTCAAACATTACATCCGCTTTGGATCCTTTGATGACCGACAACGAATTGTTCACGGGCATTGACGAAAGACTTCGCAACCGATTGACCGGATTTGATCAGTGACAATGCCTTCACGATATCGAGTCCATTTGGATTGACCGCGAATCCGTGTTTGCCGGTGGCGATGCCGGTCACGGAAAATGTGATGTCGTATTGATCCTTTAAGGTTGCGCGTCTTGCGTTCCAGCAAATGGATCAATGCTTGGGCAACGTTGCCGAAACCGATGAATGTAAGTTTGTAATTCATATATTCTCCTATTTCAAATTGTCATTGCGAGACCTGCGAAGCAGGTCGTGGCAATCTCAAGTAATCATCAAACAATCTATTGCATGACAACTTGAGATTGCCACGCGCCTTCGGCGCTCGCAATGACATAGTATCAAACCGGCGGATATGGAAACGATCTTCGTCCTTGCGGCGGACGCGGAAAAACTTTCGATGCGGTCAATGCCTTGGCGCGCGACTTGAGCGCGGCGATCTCGCGGGGCTGAGATAAGGCTGAAGGTCAGTCAGCAGGCTTTGGTTCGAGGAGAGGTGCGAGATGCACGATAATAAATCGTCGGGGATCGGCTCACCTGCAAAATCCCAAATCACGGTCCGCAGTTTATCATATTCATGGAAACAAATCCCGTGATCAATCGCCCAAAGTTTGTGTGAGTTGGTATCGAAGAAAACATGACTGCCTTTGCGGTCGGCGTTGTTGACGAGTATGTCAAACAAAACGACCGGCATTAATTTGGCTTTGTCTTCGTCGCTGAAATTGAAGTAATGATATTCGGGATCGTATTCGATGTATTGCTGGAGCGAACCAGAGCCATGCGGACCATCGGCGTGCAGTGTGGTGAACGGGACGAAGTGAAAGCCGAGCGCCTCGCTGACGATATACGCGGCGACCTCGCGCAAGGCCAGCGTGCTCTCTGGAAAATCCCAAAGCGGTTGCTCGCCGCGCGAGGGCTTATACACGGCTGGATATGTTTTATTTTCATAATGAACATCAACAAGGAAGGTGTAATTCGAGCCGAGTATGAACTGGCCCTTGAGTTTCAGCTCCCCATTTTGTAGTGCGATTTGCAAATCGTGAAATGGAATTCTGCTCACAGGGAAGGGTTAATGCAAATGCCCATTCTTCTTTGGGCAGAAGTGACCTTCGGGTTCCATCGGCTGGCCGCATTGCGGGCAAAGCGGGCGCCCGCGCTGAGAAACCTCCGCACCCCAACGCGCCATTTTATGGATCTGTTCGCGCGTGCACCAAAAGCGGATGACCGCGCCCGATTTAGGATCTTGATCCTCGGTCAGCAGTTCGCGCACCAACAGCACCACACGGTCGCGAACTTGATCGTAACCGAGTCCGATCTCGCCGACACGGAACATCGGGTCAACGGGCGGATTGATGTGCATCTGTTCCTCAATGTAATCGGACGAGGCTTCCTCGAGGTTGGGATTCTGCCGCGCCACTTCCGCTAAAAATTTTTCCACACCAACGGCCATTGAAAGCAATTGGGTCTTTTCAATGATGACCGTGTAAGTCTTTTCAGCACGAAAGGCTTGAATATAAAAAACGCGCTGGCCCGGTTTGCCGATGGCGTCGCTGGTAATATGATCGCAAGGATCAACGTCAATTTCAGTACTTGGCATAAATTCCTTTGCAGTAATTTTAGTATACCAGATTGATTCCCGCCATGCTTTATTATCGCAAAAATTATTCATTCCTCTTTATTTGGTAAACATCGAAATCACGCGCCACCACCGCATTCGGATGAATGGATTGAGCTTCCTTCAAAACATCCCTCCCTCGATAGCGGCGCGAAATATGCGTCAGAATCAATTTTTTAACATTGGCTTGAACGGCCAACTCGGCGCCTTGTTTCGCAGTCAGATGCGAGAACTGATGCGCCATTTCCGCTTCTTCTTCAAGATAGGTGGACTCGATCACCAGCGCGTCCGCGTCTTTACAGAACTCGAGCAGGTTATCCGTTCTACCGACATCGCCCACCACCACGAGCTTGATTCCTTTTTCGACCGATCCCAGCACATCATCCGGTGTGACGCGCTTGCCATTCGATAAAGTAATCGCTTTGCCCGCCACCAGATCACGTCGTTCCGGTCCGAACGGGACACCCAGCCCGTCTGCCTTCTCCGATAAAAATGGCCGCCGTTCCTTTCCTTCAAAAATATAGCCGAGACAATCCGGGCCGCGATGCGTCACAGGAAAAGCCGTGATTGTAAAATCTTCCGCGTCGAAGAAAATTCCCGGCTTGATTTCCCGAAAATAAAGCGGCATGGGAGTCTGATTACCGCGCAAGACAACATCATCAATCAAAGCGCGAACACGATCCAATGTGCCGCGTCCGCCGAAGATTTCGAGCTGATCAATCGCCTCCCAACGCATGAATGTACTGACCAAGCCGCCAAGTCCGAGGATGTGATCGAGATGACCGTGCGTAAGCAGGATGCGCGTTAAATGTCTGAAGCCGACACCCGCTTGCAAAATCTGACGCTGTGTGCCTTCGCCGCAGTCAATGAGAAAACGATATTCGTTATGCGTTATGATTTGAGCTGAAAGCCCGCGTTTTGCCGACGGTGCGGAAGCAGAGGTGCCGAGGAATAAAATTTCAAACAAGATAAATCCTTGTAGAAGTTGATAAGTAAAAAGCAAAAAGTAACTTGTGCTTTACGTTTTGCGTTTTGAATTGCCTGCCAATTGTACCTTAAAGAAAACAGACCATTTGTGCTATAATTTTCATGTTAGCCTTTTACGTGTTGTGCGGTAAAGCATGTCTTTCTTTAAAATCTTTTCTCCATCCAAATCCAGGAAACGCAAACCTCAACGGAAAACTCCTCCGAAGGCGAAGGCACAAGCGCGCATCCAACCATCCAACAAACCAAAACCGTCAGAGCCAGCGCCACTACCTCCCGAGCCATCGCGATGGGACAGATTATCTTCAGAACGCAAGCTTGATCTCACCGGTATTATTCTCGCCGTCGTCGGCATTCTGATTCTGCTCACACTTTTTGCTTCCTCGCGCTCGGTATTCACAGCGGACCTGATTCGCTTTCTTGCTCAGATCTTCGGCTGGGGGATCTACATCCTGCCTGTTGCGTTATTCTTCTTTGGCGTTTGGCTGATCCTGCGCCGCAATGAACGGCTTCCGGCTTTTTCGCTTGAACGAGCTACGGGGATTGTTTTTTTGTTTTTCTGGCTATTGGCTTTTATGCACATTATCTACGTTCCACTTAATTTGGCATCCGATGCTGCGGACCATGGAGTCGGCGGCGGTTATATTGGCAGCTTTTTTGAGGTTGTACTTTGGAACGGTCTTGGCTTGTGGGGAGCGGTGATCATTCTGATGGCCTGGTTCTTGATTGCGTTGACGATGACGCTCGATATCACCATGCAGGATTTATTTAGTTGGATCGGAACTGGGTTCATCCGACTCAAATCTTTGGTGATCAAACCATCTCCGCCTCCCGCGCCTCAGGCAGCGGACGCGTCAGCCAATGGCTATACTCCGCTGAAAGAGAACTCCTGCCGCGCCATCGATTTCATCTCCGCCGCCTGCTTTTCCAACCGTCACCACAACGGTCAGTGCGCCGGTCATTCAATGGGTTTTGCCGCAGATCAGTGACATCCTCGACGCGGGCAACGCGCCATCGGTCAATGAAGAATTCATCAATCAACGCGCACATTTGATTGAAGAAACATTGGCATCCTTCAGCGCGCCAGGCACAGGTCGTTGAGATCAGCCGCGGGCCGACGATCACGCAATTTGGCGTGGAGCCGCTCTTCGTCGAGACGCGCGGCGGGCGTACGCGCGTACGCGTCAGCAAGATCGCGTCGCTCGCCGATGATCTGGCCTTGGCGCTGGCTGCGCCGCGCATCCGCATTCAAGCGCCCGTTCCGGGACATAGTTATGTCGGTATTGAAGTTCCAAATGAAGAAATGGCGCTGGTGGCTTTCCGCGATGTTTTGGAGAATGAAACGTTCCAGCGAAATAAAACGCTGTTGCGTTTCGCACTCGGACAGGATGTGGCCGGGCATCCCATCGCCGCCAATTTGGAAGCCATGCCGCACGTATTGATCGCAGGCACAACCGGTTCGGGAAAGTCGGTGTGTGTGAACTCGATCCTTTCGTGTTTCCTGTTGAATAACACACCGGATGATTTGCGCTTGGTGCTGGTGGATCCCAAGCGAGTGGAATTAACTGGTTACAACGGCATTCCGCATTTGCTTTCGCCGGTGGTGGTCGAGGTGGAACGCGTGGTGGGTGCGTTGCAATGGATGACGCGTGAAATGGATAAACGTTATCACGAGTTCGCCAAAGTCGGCTCGCGTAACATCACCGATTACGATCCGCGCATGAAAGCGGAAGGCAAAAAGAAACTGCCGTTCCTGCTGATCGTGATCGATGAGCTGGCTGATTTGATGATGGTCGCGCCAAATGAAACTGAAAGTTCGATCACGCGCCTCGCGCAACTTCGCGCGCGCCACAGGCATTCATATGATTTTGGCAACCCAGCGTCCATCGGTGGATGTGGTGACCGGTTTGATCAAAGCCAATTTCCCGGCGCGCATTGCGTTCGCGGTCGCATCCGGTGTGGATAGCCGCGTGATCCTCGATCAGCCCGGCGCCGAACGGTTATTGGGCCGCGGCGATATGTTATATCAAGCGCCTGATGCGGCCGCGCCTGCCCGTTTACAAGGCGTGTTCGTTTCAGATCACGAGATTCAAAAATTGGTCGAATATTGGAAAACGCAAGCCGCGGCATCGAGTCCGTACGCGGTGACCGGCGCGCCCGTGGACGCGGTGCCGGAGAATGTGCCGCTTAAACAGAAGCCGTTGTGGGAGGAAGAAAATCCACGGATGGTGATCCGCTTTTGAACGATGCGATTGATATCATCCGGCACGAAGGCCGCGCTTCGGTTTCGATGTTACAGCGCAGGATGCAAATCGGTTATACGCGGCGGCGCGCTTGATGGATGTGATGGAAGAACGCGGCATTGTCGGCCCGCCGGAGGGGAATACACAAGTGAGGCAAGTGCTCAATTACGGTCCCGCCGCGCCGCCGAAAGAAGATTGATTCGACGCACTTCGCAATGGCCTCCCGCTTTGTGCTTTGGACTTATAATCCAATCCAGTTCTTATCTTGCTGCAAAACTTATCCTTCCATTAATGTCTAAGTTCAAAGATTATCTGAAATCGATATTCCCATCAACTCCGTTTGGGGTTGTGTTGGCAATTTTAATTTGTCTGCTTGTTGCTGGATATTCCATTTGGTATACCTCGGCTGGTGAATTTCCGGCCTTTCCAAAAACGGGTAAGGATAATTACTATGTCGACTTGGGCGAGGCTTTTATGCACGGTCAATTATCGATGCTTCAAAAGCCCAGCCCTGAACTCGTGGCGCTTAAAAATCCATACGGCTTCAAACAACGCGCAAATGTAGATTATCAATTTGATTATTCGTATTACAAGGGAAAATATTATCTGTATTGGGGACCCGTTCCCGGTCTGGTCTTGGGAGGAATCGAAGAAATGATACATGCCCGACCGCCTAACTCGCTCATGACGATCATTTCCTACATCGGCTTATCTTTTCTTCTATTGATGATTTTGATTCAAATCAGAAGTCAATTCTTTCCTGCCGCGCCCAGCCTGTCGCTGATGTTCTTCATCCTATGCGGGCTGGTCAATATCCCTTTTCTCTTCCTTCTTGGCCGTCCCGAAATTTATGAAACATCCATTATTGCGGGACAACTTTTTCTTTTCCTGGGATTATCAAGTTGGCTGATGTACACTAAGAAAAATAGTCCGATCTGGCTGGTGATTGCAGGGTTGGGCTGGGGATTGGCTCTTGGTTCGAGATACAACCTTGCAATTTCAATTCTGCTCTTTGTTGGTTTCACGATCATTTGGATTAGGCAGGAAAACAAAGATGATCATTTTTTGATTAAATTATGGCCGCTCCTTGTTCCGTTGGCTTTGTGCGTTCTTGGCCTGGGACTTTACAACTTTGCCCGCTTTCAGAATCCGCTGGAAACCGGGTTAAACTTATCAACTGACACTTCCCATGCCGCGCTTATATTTGGCATCTTATCTGCCTTCCAACATTTACGCGTATTTCTTTTCCCCTCTGACGACAGCTGCCAGATTTCCTTTTATCACGAGTCCCCTCTTTTCGAATGCATATCTTCCAGTTTGGCTCAGATCTGCGGCTGTTTTATCTGGTAAGCTGTTCGACCCGGTCATGATGGGTCTTTTGCCGTCCACTCCAAGCACATGGTTGCTGGCGCTTGGTATTCCCTTAGCCGTGTTATTAAGACCATCCTATCTTAAGGTTCGTCCCGCGCTTTCCAAGCGATTTATTTTTTTTATAATAATTCTTGCTGCCGTTACAGCGCAGGTCTTATATCTTTTGATCTTTTTTTACGGAGCCATGCGATACCTGGCCGATTTCTATTTATTGTTAACCTTAATAATGGGGATGCTCGTTTGGCGGATAGATGAAATGCTTCAATCAAAGACCAGGCTTCGCGTTTGTTTTTGGATCCTGGTTATTGGATTAGTGTTATGGTCGGCTGGAATAGGTTTTTTGGGCGGCTTTGATATTCCTCCTCAAATTTTCCGAAATCACAATCCGATATTGTATTCCCATCTTGCATCTTATTGGAATAATTATTATCAAGATATTAAATCCATCATGGATATCCTCCATATTCCCGAAATTTTACATTTTGTTTAAGGAAGTTTTTCTAAACGGTTAATGAAAGCTTCTTTAATAAATTCACGTCCCGTATAATTCCTGCTGAGGATGTTTCCTCAATTTAATATTGGTCTCATAAGATTTGGTTATTATTCAACGGCGAGGTGAACATCCATGAGACCTATAAAATATTTTCTTTTGGCGGTATCTATTTTTATTCTGCTTGCCTGTAATGCTGTGAGCGGCTTGGTTTCAACTTCAACACCGGTGGTGGTGGTCGTGACATCCACGCCAAACCCAAGTTCGTTGGCAACATTATCTCCTGCGCCCACAGTTCCAGTCGCGTCCCCCGCGCCGACCGCTTCTAAATCTCCCACGGCGGCACGCCAGAAGATTAAGCATATCGTGATCATTATGCAGGAGAATCGCTCCTTCAATTCGTACTTCGGAACATACCCCGGCGCAGATGGATTCCCGGTATCCAATGGTGAGTTCACGGTCTGCGCGAATGACCCGGCAACCGGAAAATGTATTTATCCTTTTCATGATTCCGCCAATTTGAATTACGGTGGCCCGCATGGACAAGTTGACGCTGCGAAAGATATTGACAATGGCAAAATGGATGGCTTCATCGCACAAGCCGAGAAAAGCAAAGCAGGTTGTGCAGCAACGGATAATCCGGATTGCGGCGGCGGCGGAACGGATGTGATGGGTTATCATGATCCGCGTGAACTTCCAAATTATTGGGCTCTTGCACAAAACTTTGTCCTGCAGGATAACCTGTTCGAGCCGAATGCTTCATGGAGCTTGCCTCAGCATTTGTTCATGGTCTCGGAATGGTCCGCCAAATGCACGATCGCGCACGACCCGATGAGTTGCATCAATGCACTGCAGTCCCCCGGCAATCCTCCTGACTTTGGCATCCAGCCGCATCCTGCGCCCGATTATGCCTGGACCGATTTAACATAT
>CAVWUF010000004.1:0-920829 GCA_963758135.1 uncultured Acidobacteriaceae bacterium | reverse complement strand
CGTTACTTTAGCCATCTGTCCACACACTTCCCCACCCGAGTAAAATTCAGAGGAAGACGCTTTGCGTACATCAAACGAGCGCAGGAGAGAAACCATGTCCATCAATATGACCCCCGGAAAACTGGCCGGACTGAAAGCCGTATCCGACAAGCGGGGCGTGATCGCTGCCGCTGCCATGGACCAGCGCGGTTCGCTGAAGAAGTCCCTGGCAAAAGAAAAAGGAGTCGCCGACGTTCCCGATGCGGCCCTCGAAGAATTCAAAACCCTCGTCACCGAAATTCTGACCAAACACGCATCGGCCATCCTCCTCGATCCCGAGTTCGGCCTGCCCGCCTCAAAACACCGCAACGGCAAGGGCCTGCTCCTCGCCTATGAAAAGACCGGCTACGACGCGGCTCTACCCGGCCGCCTGCCCGATCTGCTGGACCTGTGGAGTGTCCGCCGTCTGAAGGAAGCCGGCGCCGACTGCATCAAGATCCTCCTGTACTACACGCCGTACGAGAAATCCGAAATCAACGACCACAAGCAGGCCTGGGTCGAGCGCATCGCCGATGAATGCATCGCCCACGACATCCCCTTCTTCCTCGAGCTCGTCGGCTACGCCGTCCACGGCGAAGACGAGAAGAGCCTGGCCTACGCGAAGCGCAAACCCGACGTCGTCACCGGCTCGATGGAGGAGTTCGGCAAGGCGCGCTACGGCGTCGACGTCCTCAAAGTCGAAGTCCCCATTCAGATGGAGTACGTCGCCGGCACCAAATCCTTCAAGGGCGAGCAGGCCTACACCCGCAATGAGGCCCTCGAGCACTTCCGCGTCGCCGCGTCCTCCACGCACAAGCCCTTCATCTATCTCTCGGCGGGTGTCTCGAACCCGGTCTTTATCGAAACCCTCGAGCTGGCGGGCGAATCCGGAGCCACCTTCAACGGAGTCCTCTGCGGCCGAGCCACCTGGAAAGACGGTATCGCCGTCTATGCCAAACAGGGCGCAAAGGCCTTCGAAGAATGGCTCAACACCAAGGGTGTAGAGAACATCGAGAACGTCAACAAGGCTTTGAAAGCCGCCCACTCCTGGTACGACAAAGTCAACGTGCCAGCCCTGGTATAAGCACTTTCTTTAAGAAAAACAGACGCCGGAGGCAGTTGCTCCGGCGTTCTCTTTTTGACACGACGGATCATGAAGGGTGTGCCAACCGCCCCTCCGCTGCGCGCTTCCAACCGCAGTTGTAATAATCGACAATCCCGTGAAACCCTCGCAAAACACACTCATCCGCCTGGTCGCACTCTTCAAGCTCCTGAAAGCCACCCTGCTCATCGTCGGCGGCGTCGGCCTCCTCAGGCTCATGCACATGGATGTGCTGACCGAGCTCGACCATTGGATCGTGAGGCTCGGCTTAGATCCAGGCAGCCGCTATGTCAGTCTTGTCATTCAGAAGGCCACCAATCTCTCTCCCCACAAAATCAGGGATCTCGGCCTGGTCAGCTTCATCTACGCAGCTCTGTTCCTGACCGAAGGCATCGGTCTGTGGCTGCTCAAACGCTGGGCCGAGTGGCTCACCGTCGTCATCACTTCATCCCTCGTGCCCCTTGAGTTATATGAGATCCACCGGCATCCAACCGCAGTCAAAATCATCGTCCTCGCGATCAACATCGCCATCGTCGGATACCTGCTCTATCGAATCGCCAAAGGACCGCGCCATCGTCAGGCGTGAGGAATCGGCGAACTCTTTTGATCACATCAACCCGATGACCGGACGCTACACACCAGGGGTGGCGGAGTGCCACAAAGGCTGCCTTGAGCGAGCCGGGCGATCCGAACGCCCAGCAGTTGTCGACAGGTGCCGCGAGAGCGGCAGGAGGTAAAAACCCGGCCTTCAGGCGGGGGCACCAAACCGCTGAAGCAGGAGGCCTTCAGGCCCTGGCGTTCTGTCAGCGCGATTTTCGTCTGGCGTTCGGCAGATGTCGTCTCGTGCGCTTTTCGCCGGGAATGACGCAGTTTCGACGCAAGGCTCCTGGACCGAAGATATTCAGATCGCATTCCCGTCAGACGTGATGCGTATCACTGATCGCGGCCATCGCCGGTTCGATACTTGTAGACCGACCCAGGAGGCCTGTCCTTGAATCGTTTCTGCGCCCGCATATTCGGTCTCGCCCTGTTCGTTTTTCTTCTCTCGGCTATTGCCGTCCAGCCTGCCGTGGCTCAGCAGGAACAAGCCAGGCATGTGTTCCATCGGCTCATTCCAGCCGGGGATACGTGCGCCACCTGCCACAAGGCGGTGTATGACCAATGGAAAGCCAGCCCGCATGCCGCCAACGGTGTGGAATGCACCGTGTGCCATGGCGAGACAACATCGCCGGAGTTCGCGGCCACGCCGGCGCTCAGCACATGCGACGCCTGTCACGGCGATCAGGTGGCACAACTGAAGTCCGATCCATTCATGAAGGGCAAGACGTGCGTGAGCTGTCATCAGGCACACGTTTTCGTGGAGCACAAGAAGGCAGCCCCGGCAGGCGAGTGATAACTCCAGGCGTGGCGCCCGTCAGGAACTGACGGGCTTTCCCACCAGCTGGGAAGATGCAATTGTTGTATTTCGCTGCGCTTTGGTTCTGGTTGGGTGGCGATATACTCCCTAATCTGTTTCTGCAAGTTCATGTAAGTCTCCCTGGCTTGGCGATCCCAATCCAGTGCTCCGTGAACCAGCGGATTGGAGTCGGCTTGCGCGAGATTGAGCCGAGAGTCCAGACTTCCACGACGGCTGCCATCCGCCCTTGACATCCTGCACCCGATCCCGCCATCATGGTTTCCCCAGGCTCCAGCACGTGAGACTGGTCCTGCTGTCCCTTCCGAGGACGCCCAGTTACTGTTGCGCATCGGCGCCGGCCGAAATTTGCGCAACTAACGTCAACTCACCGTGTTCGCACCGTGAACCTGACCCACCCAGGAGGCCTTCCCATGAAGGGCAAGACTATCTCTCTGCTCACCCTGCTGCTTGCCGCGCCGCTATCGAGCTACGCCGCCGAGCAGTTGATCCCAGCCGGTTCTCTCATCTCCTGCACCCTCTCTGAACCCAAACTTTCCTCGAAAACCGCCGCCATCGGCGACCCGGTCCTCTGCCAACTCGGGCACGCCGAACGCTACGGCCGGTCGGTGCTGCCCTATGACAGCTACCTCGTCGGCCGCTTCGAAGACTCCAAAGATCCCGGCCATTTCGTCGGCAAAGGCTGGATGGAGCTCCGCTTCGACCGCATGGTTATCGAGCCCGACACGGTCATCCCCGTCGATGCTAAAGTCGTGGACGTCCCCGGCTATAACGTCGACCGCTACGGCCGCATCCTCGGCAAGGGTCACGCCACGCGCGACACGGTTACGTGGATGATCCCCCTTCTCTGGCCCATCGACCTGATCAACCTGCCGCGGCGCGGACCGTATCCCACGCTGAAAGAGGAGACGCGGCTGACGCTCAAGGTGATGGACGACCTGGGCGTGCCCGAGGTTGACCAGCAGCCTTTGCAGCAGGAACCTTCGGGCCTCTACCGCCGTCCGAGCGCGTACGAACAGCCCGCTCCGCAACCGCCTCCGCCGCCTCAGCAGATCACCTATGTGCAGCCGGCGCCGGCTCCGCCGACCTACGTCTACGTAGCCCCGCCGCCGACGGTTGCGATGTGGGCGCCGCGAACGGTGATTGTTTACCGTAACGGCTACGCCTATCGAGTCGCCGTTCCGTACTGACAAAAACAGGCGCCGGAGCCAATAGCTCCGGCGCCTGTTTCTACAATTACCGCAGCCGCTATTTCACGCGGACCTTTGGCTCGACGGACATGCCTGGCCGCAGCAGGTGATCGTTGTTCTGATCCGGCTTGGTCAGGTCGATGCGCACCGGAATGCGCTGCACGACTTTGACGTAGTTTCCGGTGGCATTCTCCGGCGGAAACAGGCTCAGCTCCGAACCGGTGGCGCCGCCAATCTGCGTGACTTTGCCGTCGTAGTCGCGCCCGTAAGCGTCCACGTGGATAGTCACCGGCTGATTCTGCCGCATGTGGCGCAACTGGGTTTCCTTGAAGTCGGCGGTGATCCACACATCGTCGAGCGAAACCAGAGTCATGAGAGCCTGGCCGATGGCGACGTTCTGTCCGGGTTCGACGCTTTTGGTCGTGACGATACCGGCAACAGGCGCATGAATTTCGGTGTATTCGAGGTTCAGCTTGGCTTGTGCCAATGCGGCCCGCGCCTGGGCCACCTGGCCGGCGGCCTGATCGGCTTTGGCTCGCTGGATCGCGACTTGTTGCGGACCGGTCTGGGCGTATTTCTGCGAAGATTGAGCCTGCAGGACCCGGTCCTTCGCAATGCGCACAGCGTCCTGCGCTGCGATCAGGTTGGCTTCGGCTTCGGCAACGCCGGCCTGGTCGGCTGCCGCGGCCGCGACCGCCGCATCGTACTGCTGTTTCGAAATGATGTCCTTCTCCACGAGGGGCGTGTAGCGTTCGAGATCCAGCTTCGATTTGGTCGCGTTGGCCTGCGCCTGGGTGACCCGCGCCTGCGCCGCCTGCAGCTGCTTTTCGGATTGCGCGACGCCGGCCGTGGCGCTGGCCACGTCGGCATTAGCGTTGTTCAGGTTGCTGCCGGCGTTGATGTTGATGACCGGCACGTTGACGCGCGTGGCTTCGTAGTTGGCTTCGGCTGCTTCCAAGTTGGCCTCCGCCTGATTCTCGGCCGTCTGATAGTCGCTGGGATCGATCTCGACCAGAAGCGCACCCGCATCGACGTACTGGTTCTGATCAACGTTCACCTTCGCCACGTGGCCATTGATGCGCGCGCTGATCTGCACAAGATGGCCGTCGACGGAAGCATCGTCGGTGTCTTCGTAAAAGGTTGAGTGCCACCAGAACAGCAAAGCGCCGACCACAAAGATGGCCACAAGGCCGATGATGATGAAACGCCGGCGCGAGTTCTGAACCGGATGCTCCGGCCGCTCTTCAGTTGGTTTTGTCTGCTCGGTATTCTGCTCCGCCACGCTTACTTTCCTCCCACGTAGTCCTTGTAACTGCTTTGCGCGACGCCAAGGGCACGCGCCAGGGATAACTTTGCGACGTTATGCCGGTACAGGCTGGCAACGTATTGCTGATCGGCCTGGGCCACACTTTGCTGGGCCTGCGAGACTGCCAGATTATCGGAAACGCCTGCTTTGTACCGCTGCTGGGCCTCGTTCAGCGCTTCATTCGCCAGGTCCACATTACTCTTTGCCACTTCAACCAGCTTTTCCGCGGCCTGAATGTCGAGTATGCTGTCGCGAACGTCTGCGCCAATCTGTCCGCGCAGATCGCTGAGCCGCGCGCGTTCCTGTTCCAGTTGCGACTGGGCCTGCTTCGCATCGCCGCGCAGCTTTGCTTCCTCGAAGAGCGGCACGTCCAGCGAGCCGACAGCGTTGCCGGTGCCATGCGAATGGGAAGGGTTGATTCCAATATCCCCGTAGTCGCCGTTGAAGGTGACTGTGGGCAGGCGCTCGTCGGTCGCAGCTTTGCGCGCGCTGTCCGCTGCGGCGACCTGCTCCTCGAGCGCCTTCAGATCCGCGCGCGTGGCCAGGGCTTGCTGCACGGCCTTATCCGGATCGACGTGATCGAACGGGGCGTACGGTTCCTTGTCGCTCAGCTCGAATTGCTGCTCCAGCGGCAGACCGATCGCCCGCGCCAGCGCAATCTTGTCCTTCTCATAAGTATTACGATCCGCAATCAGCGTCTGTTCCTGGGTCTGGTAGTCGACTCGCGCGCGCAGCTCGTCAATCAGGGGCGCGGTTCCGGCCTGATGATTGCCCACCGCCTGATCGAGCGAAACCTTCGAGGTATCCACCTGAGCCTGGGCGGACTGCACCAGGGCCGCATCCGCGATGACCGTGAGATACGCATTCCCTACTGTCAGCACCACGAGATCGCGCGCGTCCTGAGCGGAGAGCTTCGCGGCCTCGAAATTATGCTTCTGCGCGAGGTAATTTTCGAGCGAAGAAAGGTTCACAAGCGACCAGCTCAGCGATCCGCGAATGTCGGTGTACCCGTAGGGTCCAATGATCGATGGAAAACCCGGGATGCGCAGCCCTTCCGCTTGAAGGTCGGTCTCCTGGACCGCTTCCTTGATCGCCGCGCTCGCGGTCGGAAGCAGCGCCTGCAGCTCCTCGAGCCGCGCTCCGCGAGCCGACTGCGTATTCTGCGAGGTGAGCATCAGGCCAAGATTGAAGCGCAACCCTCGCTGGACCGCGTCGTCGAGCGAGAGTTGCAGGACGCCCGGTGTGACCTTGCCGTCGCTGACGCTGCTTTGGTAGGTCGTGCTGTCGACGGGCGGCTGCGGTATCTGGATCGGCCCCGCAGGCACGCTCACAGACCCGCCGCCCGGCGGCCCCTGCGCGATGGCAATTCCGCTCGGGACCAGGAAGGGCAATGCGGCGAAGGCCAAAGCGGCGGCCACATGCTTCAGGCGCAAGAATCGTGAATCGGTTGCTACTGCCTCCGGCACAAAGACGAGCCTTTCGTTGCGGAACTCAGGGGAGACAAGAGTCTCCCATTCAGGGTATGTGCTTTGGATGCAGCACGCCGCGCAAAAATTCAGAAGAATCTGTGTGACAAGATTAGTCGAAGCGGGTGCTGCGCGTCTCGGAAGCCGTGCAAAAGGCCGGGTAGCGGCCAAACAACGCGCGTGAAGCCCGGGCGCGTTTAGTTCGGACTAGGCTGCCAATTCGGCGGAATGAACCATGGACGACGCTAGCGAGCAGAGCGCCTGGCGAAACAGGTTGCTGACGGCTTTGGCAGACCATACCGATGGCCCTGCCAACCGATTGATGGCGCGGGCTGTGTCCGCATTGCTGCTGCCCAGAACGGCTCGCTGCACAAAAACCGCCCGCTGGGCCTGAGAGAGGCGATTCAGCCACTCGCGGAGGGGGCCGCGTGCCGCACCGGCCAGCAGGCTGGAGATTTCGGTTCTTGAAAGCGGGGGGGCGCCATCGTCCTCGATGCAGGAACCAGCCGCATCCAATCCGGGCAGGTGGGAAAACGACGCGGGGTCCTGCAGATACATGATGCCGAGCGCTCCGTCCAGCACTCGCTCCCGAACCGCCCCTCTGGCTGCGGAGGGATCGGCACAGGGGTCGATCTCGACCGCAGCGACCGCATTCTCCACCAGGCTGAGAGCCTCCACTTCATTGCCCAGCATCAGCGCAGCGAAGCGGTACATCTGGATCGCTTCGTTTTCGGTTTTGAGGTAAGACTGGGAGCTCTGACCGGCGCAAGGGGGTTTTGCCACGATAGCTACCTCCTGGAGTAAGGGCCCGTATTTATCCTCGCCGATAGCGAGAGGCGGCGTCAATGATCGAGCCGGGCAAAGCCCCACTCGACCACCTCAGAAGGAAACCTCGTCATCTTCATAATGAGTGCGGCCTGATTGTTCGAGCCGTTCGGGAACAATCGCTCCGGCCGAATGCGCCGTCAACAGGGAAACAGAACGGGCCAGGGCTAAGATTAGGGGCTGGCCAAGGGTCTTGAGAAGACGCGGACTTCACTTGCATCGCCGGTTTTTGGGTCTTCTTCTCCTGTGGTCTCTACGAATCCGAGTCGAAGTAATCTTTGAACGCATGCAGGGGTACGCGGAGGGTCATGGAATTCGATGATGATGGTCCTGATCTTTTGCAGGATGGCGTCGGGACTTGATTGAATCGTCTCGTACTCCGCTCCCTCAATGTCGATCTTGCAGATGTCAATCGTCTCGCCCTGGAAGTATTGCCCGTAAAGCTCCTCCAGTGTTGTGGTGCGTACCACTACGTGGGGCAGGGAGGAATCTGTTCTGTTGTCGTAAGCGCTCAGGGAGGTGCTTCCGCGACTTGGCTGCAGCATGATCTCCGAATTCGGCGGCATTGCGCCAACCGCAGCATTGATTCCTGTCGCGCAGTGGCCGAGGTTCGCGGACAGGTTCACGAGCAGGCGCAAATAGGTGGGCGGATTCATCTCGACACTGACAACCCGAGCAATCCTGCGGCCTTCGAGCCGCAGCAGGAGCGGGAAGCCGCCGCCATTGGCCCCCAGATCCAGGACCCGCTCTGGCCCGCTGTTGGGAATGCGCCGAAGATGTCTGCTGTACATATCGGAGGCGAGACAGGTTCGTGTGCCGTTCTCATCGCCCCCCAGATGGTCGACCAGTACCTCGAGGCTTGCTTTTCGGTACACAACGAGTCCGGTGCGGCGATCGAATATGCGAGCGAGAACCAACATAGGCCAGTTATCGAACTTCAGGAGAATCCCGAGGCCAGCAAATTTTTGGCTAATAGACATATAGGCGCCCGGCTGTTTTCAGGAAAAGAGATAGCATCCAGCAACAGTAAAGGTTGTCCGGACCAGTGCAGCTTTTCATACAGGAAATCCGAAGGTCTTTAAGGTCGCGCCCTTCAAACTTCCTTATGCCGATTTTAAACTGCCAGCCTGAGTGCTGACCGCGGTCGTCGCCAATTGTTTTGGCCGGACGCCAAAAAGCGTGCATCCACGCGGGAATGCCAGGATTACGATTCGCCTTTACCCGCTGAAATTCTCCCTGAGGCGGCCGGCGCCCCGCAGAGAACGGCTTTTGCAATTCGGGCTGTTCTTCTGCGAAACGCGACTGTCAAGGCCTATCAGGTAAACTTTCCTTGCGCCAGGAGAGCATGCCGGCGGCAATATGGCCAAAGAACCACAGCGACCAAAGAGCCTTTTACTCAGCCGCGATGAATCGTGGCTGAGTTTCAATCGCCGCGTTCTGGAAGAGGCCCAGGACGCTTCCAACCCGCTTCTGGAGCGGGTGAAATTCCTCGCTATCACCGCCAGCAATCTCGACGAGTTTTTCGAGATACGCATTGCAGGCGTCCTGCAGCGCATTGAAGACGGGTACAACGAAGCCACTCCCGACGGCGCAACGCTGCGAGAATCCCTGCAGGCCATGAAGGACGAGACTCACCGCTTTGTCGGGGATCAGTATCGCTGCTGGAACGAGCAGCTGCTGCCCGCCATGCGCACGGCAGGCATTCGCGTGCTGAGCTGGGACGAAATGGATGGCGCCGGCAGGAAATTTGCAACGGACTATTATCTGCGCGAAGTCGATCCGCTGCTCACGCCCATCACCATCGACCCGGCGCATCCTTTTCCCCGTGTCCTGAACAAGGCGATGTGCCTTGCGCTGCTGCTGCGCCGCAAACGGCGGGGCACCCTGGGACCCGTGCTCGGCGTTCTGACCGTGCCTCGAGCCTTGCCCCGCTTTGTGCGCATCCCGTCCTCCGGTACCGAGGACTTCATGTTTCTCTACGACCTGATCGAGCGCAACGCCGGGGGCATGTATCGCGGATACGAGATTCTTTCGAGGGCTGCCTTTCGCGTTACGCGCAACAGCAATCTCTATTTCCAGGAAGAAGAATCCCGCTCGCTGCTGGAGACCGTACGCGCAGAGCTGCATAACCGCCGCAAGGGCGATGCAGTGCGTCTTGAGATCGACAGCCAGGCGGATCAGGAAATTGTCGATCGCCTCACGGTTAATTTCGAGCTCGACGAATCGCTGGTGTACCACACCGATGGCCCGGTGAATCTTTCCCGCGTGATGACCCTCTACGGTTCGTCGTCCCGGCCCGAGCTGAAATTTAAGGCTTTTGTGCCGCACGAGCTGCGCCTGAATCGCAAATCCGTGGACCTGTTCGACGAGATTCGCCACCGCGACATTCTTCTGCACCATCCCTACGATTCCTACGACGGGGTGGTTGGCTTTATCGAAGCTGCGGCGCAGGACCCCAACGTCGTCTCGATGAAGCAGACGCTCTATCGGACCAGCGCCGACTCACCCATATTTCAGGCGCTGACCGAAGCGGCGCAGACCAAAGAAGTGACCGCGGTAGTGGAGTTGACCGCGCGCTTCGACGAGGCCTCGAACATCCGCTGGGCGCGCAATCTGGAAGACGCTGGCGTCCAGGTATTCCACGGGATCGTTGGTCTGAAGACGCATTGCAAGCTCGCGCTGCTGGTCCGCCGCGATCCGGACGGCGGAGTCCGGCGTTACGCGCATCTCGGCACCGGCAACTACAACCCGGACACGGCGCGCTTTTATACGGACCTGAGCCTGCTCACGGCCGATCCGGAAATCACGGCGGCGGTCCACAGCGTGTTCAATTACCTCACCGCGCATTCGGAGTCCGACGATTACCGGCCTCTCCTTGTCGCGCCCTTAACTCTGGCGGAAAGCTTCATCCGCCTCATACACCGCGAGACAGAGCACGCAGCGGCAGGCAGACCCGCCCGCATTGTCGCGAAGATGAATTCGTTGCTCGAGCAGAGCATCGTTGAGGCTCTATACGCAGCTGCTCACGCCGGTGTCGAGATCGACCTGATCGTCCGCGGCATCTGCTCGCTGCGGCCGGGCCTCAAAAATCTGAGCGAGCGCATCCGCGTGCGCTCCATCATCGGACGCTTTCTGGAGCACAGCCGACTTTATTACTTCCTCAACGGCGGCGATGAGGAATTCTACTGCGGCAGCGCGGACTGGATGCCGCGCAACCTCTTCGAGCGGTGCGAGGTGGTCTTTCCGATCCGCGATGCCCAGATCAAGGCTCGGGTCCGCAACGAAATCCTGGCCGCTTACCTGGCCGATAACGTCAAAGCGCGTCAGATGAAGGCCGATGGTTCCTACGTCCGCGTGGATCGCGAGGGCGTGGCGGCATTCAGTGCGCAGGATTTCTTTATTGAGGTGGCCGAGGGCAAGGCGGATACGGGCGACATTCCGAAGCAGCAGGCATCCCATGTCGAGCCGGCAACGCGCCCGGTGCGCCAACTGAAGAAGCGGACGGCTGTGACGGCCGCGGCGGATTAGACGCCATGTACGGACTGATCGCTAAACTCACCCTGTATCCCGACAAGCGGGAGGAAGTTATCGCTCTGCTCGCCGACAGCTCAGCCAATATGCCAGGCTGTTTCAGCTACGTCCTCGCCAGGGATGCGGGGGACGGAAACATCCTCTGGGTGACGGAGGTTTGGGAGAGCAAGGCCAGCCACGATGCGTCGCTCTCCCTTCGCGCGGTCCAGGCCGTCATCCCAAAGGTGAAGCCGCTGATGGCGAGGTTCGAAAAGATCGCCGAAACGGAGCCAGTGGCTGGCCTTCCGTTCGAACCTTGACATAAACGGGCTTCCCGGCAAAACTGAAGTGCAAGACTGGACTGCAAGACTGAACCAGCCGGCTCCCTGTCGCGCCGTTCCGGCGCACTTCTCTGCGACCACAAAAACAGGAGGACTCCGCATTGGCGTCTGAGGCCGTGAACGTGTACGTTGCCGAGTTTGAGAAGCCCGCGGGCTATGGTCTGCGCCGGGGCGTGCTTTCGCCCGCCGAAACACTGGCGCAATCAGTCTCCGCGATTGCACCCACTACGACGCCCGCCATGACCATCCCGCTGGTTTTCGCAATGGCCGGCAACGGCACGTGGCTGGTGTACCTGCTGGCCACCGCGGGCATGGCGTTGATCGGCGTGCTCATCGGCTGCTTCGCGCGCCGATCGGCCTCGCCCGGCTCGTTGTACAAATACGTCACCGAATCTCTTCCGGACTGGGCCTCGGGTCTGGCAGGCTGGGCGTTGCTGCTCGCGTACGTGACCACCGCGGTCTCCGTCACGGGGGGCTTCGTACAGTATGCGAACGTCCTGCTCGTCGCGGCTGTTGGCCGGACTGCGCCGGCCGCAATTCTTGCTACCGTGGCAATTCTGATTGCGTCGGCGATGGCCTACCGCGACATTCGGCTCTCCGCGCGCTCCATGCTGTGGCTCGAGGCCGCATCCGTCGGCTGCATTCTTGCCATCGTGGCTCTGGTGCTCGCGCGCCACGGGCTGCATCTCGATACGGCGCAGTTCCAGCTGCGGGGCGCGAGCGTCTCCGGCATGCGGCTTGGTATGGTGCTGGCCCTTTTCAGCTTTGTCGGCTTCGAAAGCGCTACCGCTCTTGGTGAGGAGGCGCGCAATCCGCTCAAAACTATCCCCCGCGCGGTCCTCCAGAGCGCCATTGGACTCGGCTTTCTCTTTGTCGTGTGCGCGTATGCCGAAGTTCTGGGTTTCCGCGGACTGAACCAAACCCTCGACCAAAGCGCCGCGCCCTTTCACATCCTGGCGCAGCAGGTTGGCGTGAGCGCACTTGGAATTGCCGTCGATGTGGGCGCCATGATGAGCATGTTTGCCTGTGTTCTGGCCTGCATGACCGCTTCAGCGCGGGTGCTGCTCACCATGTCTCACAATGGATTGACCCACGCCCATTTGACGCGCACGCACCATCGGAACGAGACGCCGCACATCGCGGTCCTTGTAACAGGTATTGTTACATTTGTTTTGACCGTCGCCCTTGCTCTGCGCGGCGTCTCGAGCGCGGATATCTATGGCTGGATGGGGTCGCTCGCGACGTACGGGTTTCTCACCGCTTACGCTCTGGTGTGCCTCGCGGTCCCCAGCTTCCTGCGCCGGGAACGCGCGCTGACGACGCTGTGGCTGGTGCTTTCGGGGGCAGGATTCATCGCTATGCTCCTCGCCATTGCCGGCTCCGTCTATCCCGTTCCCACTGGAGCCTACCGGTGGCTACCCTACATCTATGTGACCTATCTGGCAGCGGGGTGGCTGTGGACTCGCAGCAGGCCGAAATTGCAGTCCGCGGCGTAACCTGGCTCAACGCGCCGAACTGGCTTGTGTGTGGGATAGCGCATCAAAGATTCCGGTGGCTTGTTGATGAAAGACAAGTCAACGCTGAATCAGGAAAGGGAGATGCGCATGAAGAATGTGCTGCTGGTTGCGGCGCTGATGCTGTCGCTATCCACACGAGGCTTCGCTCAGGCGGCGGAGAGAGTGAGCGTAACCTTTGCGACTCAGGACGACGATAAGGCCGGGAATACGCAGGTTGAGGACCATCTTGTTTGCAACAACCACGATGTCGCGACCCTGATCTGTTGTAATGCTGGCCGCGACATCGATCACTGGAACGCTAACACGACCACCGCTCGCGACATGACCATTGTCGAGCATTTCGCGAAGGGGCGGCTGGCGGGATGCCATTTTGTATTTGGCATGAAGGCGGCCGGCAGCGATACGTGGAAGGTGATTCCGTCTCTAACCGTTTACTATGACGGCAGCAGGGTCGATTGGCACTTTCCTTACACGGTTCTTAAATCAGATAACACCCCCGCGAGTAAGACTTTCGACCTGCCCCACCAGTGAGTTATGTGGTCGGGCACACCTGCCGGGAGACGAAGTATCAGAGCCCGATCATGGGAAACCGGCTATTTCCGCTTCCACCGGGTCCCGTCCCTGGAATCCTCCAGCAGAATGCCCATGGCGGCCAGTTCGTTTCGGATCGCGTCCGCCCGCGCGAAATTCCGCGTTCGCTTCGCCTGATCGCGCTCCTCGACCAGCGCCTGAATTCGCTCGTCCGCCACACCCCGCGTCGCCAGCACTTCGGGAGCCGCCTGGTCGAGCTTGCCTTCGCGCTCCGCCCAATTCAGCGTGAACCGCGTCCACTCCGCATCGTGGTCGTCGAGCACCGCGAAAACGCGATCGAACTGCCGCAGAGCATCCAGAACGTCAGCCTTGTCGCGTTCGAAAAACTTGCCCGCATCGGCGCGGCCGTTGACGAATCGCACCATTTCAAAAATCGAAGCTCGCGCCTCCGCCGTATTCAGGTCGTCGGCAAGCGCAGCCAGAAATCTGGCTTTCGTCTCAAGAGCCAGATCGCGAATTTCGCTGCTCGCGCCGTCCCCGGTGGGCCACTTCGTATTGAGAATGCGATCCCGAAAGGTCCGCAGACGTTCCACCGCGATTGTCTCCGCAGCCAGGCCATCGAACGTAAAGTTCAGCGGCTGGCGGTAGGGGACTGAAATCAGCAGCATCCGAATCGCCGAAGCCTTATAGCCGCGCAACAAAAGATCGCGCAGCGTATAAAAGTTCCCTTCAGACTTCGACATCTTCCGCCCTTCGACGAGCAGAAACCGCACATGAAACCAGTGCCGCGAAAACGTCCGGTGGGTTGCCGACTCCGACTGCGCGATCTCGTTCTCATGGTGCGGGAACATCAGATCCTCGCCGCCGGCGTGCAGATCGAAGCTGTCGCCGAGATACTCCATCGCCATCGCGGAGCATTCGATATGCCATCCCGGCCGACCCGGCCCCAGCGCCGTCTCCCACCTGTGTTCGCCCGGCTTGGGCGCCTTCCAGAGCGCGAAGTCGCGAGCCGAATCCTTCTCGTACTCGTCCACGTCGATGCGCGCGCCGTCGGTGATCCCCGCAAAATCCTTCTTCGACAACTTGCCGTATTCGGGGAAGCGCGCGATCCGAAAATACCAGGACCCATCTTCCGTGCGATAGGCAATGTCCTGCCGGGCCAGCCGCTCAATGAGCGCAACCATGGCCGGAATATGCTCGGTCGCTCGCGCGATTACCTCGGGCCGCTCCACCTCGAGCGCCTTCAGATCCTCAAAAAACGCATCTGTGTATTTGCGCGTGTACTCGTCGATATCGAGGGCCGCCGCCGCCGCATTGCGGATGATCTTGTCGTCCACGTCCGTGATGTTCATCACATGGCGAACCTCGGTTCCGAGCAAGCGCATAGCGCGCCGCAGAACGTCCACTTGCAGGAAGGTCCTGAAGTTTCCGATGTGGCCGTAGTCGTAGACCGTGGGCCCGCACGCATACATCCGGAGCGCCTTGCCGTCAGAGGGGGCGAGGGTTTCGATTTGCCCGGACAGCGTGTTGTAGAGGCGCATGGCTGGCAGGGCCGCGGAGAGTTCAGGAGTTGCGGACAATTCCGCAGTCGCCGTCCGCGCGGGTTCGCCCGTGTTTGGTTCCGAATGCAGAGTCATGAAACTAGCCCGATTCTACCAGCGCCCCGGACGCTCACCTTTCGGCTCGTGCAGCCTTCAATGTTCATGCACCTCAGTACCTAACTGCCCAGTTTTAACGAAGGCTCTGCCGTCAACGCCTCTGCTGCAAACTGACCCGCCAAAAACTTCGGCCACGCAGCTGCCGCAATCATCGCCGCATTGTCCGTCGAAAGAGCCATCGAGGGAAACGCGATTGGCAGGTCACGCTCGCCCGCCTCCGCGGTAAACCGCACCCGCAACTCACGGTTCGCGGCTACGCCACCCGACACAATAATCCGCTCGGCGTGCCACCGCTCCGCCGCGCGAAACGTCTTCCTTCGCAGATCGTCGACCACCGATCGCTGGAATGAAGCAATCAGGTCCAGCGTCCGCTTGTCGCATAAAGGCAATGCATCGGCGGGCTTCGCGTCCGGCGAACCAGCCAGCACCGCGCGCCGGGCCTCGATCGACGGACCCATCTCGTAAACCTTTGTATAACGAAGCATCGCCGTCTTGATGCCGCTGAAGGAAAAGTACGTGCTCTCCGAGGGGTCGAGCGCACCTGGCTCGCCCCTTCTGTGCACCTTGGCCTTGATCTGCGAAAACGTAAACGGCACCGCCTCCGGATTTCCATGGGGGGCAAGCGCATCGATCCATGGGCCACCCGGATAGCCGAGCCCGAGCAGTTTCGCTACCTTGTCGAAGGCCTCGCCTGCCGCGTCATCCACGGTTCGCCCAACATTGCGGTAGGTCCACGCCCCGGCGTCCGGGCCATCCTGCTCGTTCTTCTCGAATCGCGCCAGATAAAGATGCGTGTGGCCGCCGGAAACCACCAGGGCGAGGACCTGCCGTCCAGGCCGGAGTTCTTCGGGTGCTTGTTCACCGGACTTTCCAGAGCGTCGCGCCTCCTCGATGAGCACAGCATGGATGTGTCCCTCGAGGTGATTGACAGCGATCAGCGGTTTGTCCAGGGCAAAGGCCAGAGCCTTCGCAAAGCTGATTCCCACCAACAGCGCCCCGGCGAGGCCCGGCCCTTCTGTAACAGCGACTGCATCTAAATCCTGGTAAGAGGCTCCAGCCACCGCGAGAGCGGAACGCACGACTGGGAGAATGTTCCGCAGGTGTTCGCGCGAAGCCAGCTCCGGAACCACACCGCCGTACGGGGAGTGAATGCGAATCTGCGATGCGACCACGTTGGACAGAATCTCGGTCCCCCGCTGCACCACGGAAGCAGCAGTCTCATCGCACGAGCTTTCAATGCCGAGGATCAGGCCTGCGGAAAGTGGGGGCACCCTTCAATACTAGACAAACGCCGGATACCGTATCACTGCTGTCGCGCAAAGACCACTGCCTGCCCGTCATCGTAGGTGAGCCGCCACGTCGCGCTGCGTCCCAGCAGATATGCGGCGGGAGCGTCGCGAGCCAGCAGTACGTACTGAATTCGGTATTTGTCGAGGACCGCATAGGTGTCGTCGACCTTTGTAGCTCGCAGGTAGTCGCTCATCACGCCTTCGTGTTCAAAAATGTCGTTGCGTGGATCGATGAACTCCTTCACCTGGGGTGCTTCCCACTCGAGATAGCCGCCCCAGTTGAAGTTGTTCAGCAGATTGCCCTGGCCTGCCAGGCTCCGCACGTAAGAGACAGCCTTCTCAGGGAAAGCCTCCGCAATCCCCGCATGCAGCCGTTTCTCCGATGGATACGAGTGCACAATCATCGCGATCAGCGCAGCGATGATGACAGCGTTGATCAGCGATAGCCCTTTACCGGCACCGCTGTGCTTCGGCTCATCTCCGCGAAGATCCATCGCCAGCAGAGGCATCAGCACAATCGCGATCAGGAACAGGAAACGCACGTGCGTTACGGCGCCGTAGAAGGCGATAGCGCCCAGCGCAACATCTTCGAGCGCCCACTGCCGCCTTCGCAGCAGCTGCAGCACGGCGAGCAAAACAAGAATCCCGACCACAAGTTTTCCGCGCGCAGTATGGAAGTCGAGGCTGCCCCACTCCGCGATGTTTTCAACCGTCTGCCGCTGCCGGAAGGCCACGTCCAGCGGATAAGCAACCAGCCGCCAGCCATACGGATTGATGAACAGCGCGGCGAAGCTGGCGCCAGCTACTGCGAGCAGTTTGCGCCGCTGCTGCGGCGTCCAGCGTGTCGCATAAAGATTGCCCCACTCGCCTTCGGCAAATCCGCAAGCGACAAAAACGGCCATCAGAACAAAGCCAATGAACCACGAGCCATGCGTGTTGATCCAGACCAGAAACAGCAGCGGTAGCCATGCCGTGAAGTCGCGTCCCTTGCGCAAACTCCACAGCACGCCGAGTTCGATGACCAGAAACAACCAGCCAAACAGCAGTGGGCGCGGAAGCAGCGAGACGGTGGTAAGAAACACGGCGATGCTGGTGGCGAAGAACGCCGCGCCCCAGCTTCCGGATCGCAGCCGGGCCAGACAGTAAACCCCAATCACAATTAAAGCCGCCGTGACGATGAGGACCAGGTAAAGCCCGCGATCCCCAAGCCAGCGGTTCGCGAAGTAGTATGGCAGTTCGCCGAGCCATTCAAAATTGATCCATGGCTTGCCTGCTACCGTGAAAGTGTAGCTCTCCGTTCGGATGAAGAGTCCTGTGCGCATCAATTCGCTCGCGTTGCGCAGATGCCACCAGATGTCGTTGTCGGCGAGGCTTCGCACCACCGCGCCGCTGGCCGATACAAAGAGCAGCAGGTAGATAAGCAACAAGCCCAGCACGGCGGGTAGACTGAAAACGCGGTCGCTCCATGTCCTCTGCCGAACATTGTCGCGCGTATGGATTTTGCCCGGAATCGTCGGGACCTCAGCTTGAGTCGCAGGATGCATGATTCGCCAGTCATCCTACCAGGCAGCGAGTGATGACTGAATCCCACCTTTGGTCTGCAGGGGCCAGGCCAGTACCGACAGCGCCAGGAGTGTAGGGTAGAGCGGAAACCGAAGTGATCGAAACACCGGCACAAATCGCGGCAGAGCGCATCGTGATGGCACTGCGCACAGCGGGCCACGAGGCTTACTTCGCCGGTGGATGCGTCCGCGATCTGCTGCTCGGGGTCGCTCCGAAGGATTTCGACGTTGCCACCAGCGCGCATCCGGACGCCGTGCTGGCCTTGTTTCCACGCACCTTTGCCGTCGGCGCCCACTTTGGCGTGGTTCTGGTTTGCGAAGACGCCGATTTTGAGGGAGGGACCCTGGAAACTGTAACCGAGGTGGCTACATTTCGGTCGGACCTGGCCTATCTCGACGGCCGGCATCCCAGCGAGGTGCGTTTTTCCTCGAGTGCTCGCGAAGACGTGATCCGCCGCGACTTCACCATCAACGGCATGATGTTCGACCCGGTACTCAACCGGCAAACTTGCAACCTGACATCTGCGGTTCTCGATTATGTCGGAGGCCAGAACGATCTTCGCGACGGCGTCGTGCGCGCCATCGGTGAGCCGCATCGCCGCTTTGAAGAGGACAAGCTGCGGATGCTCCGCGCCGTTCGCTTTGCTGCGCGTTTCGATTTCGAAATTGACGGCGAGACAGAGCGGGCGATCCGCCAGCTCGCTCACACAGTCCACCAGGTCAGCCGCGAACGCATCCGCGACGAGCTGACGCGGATGTTGACGGAGGGCCACGCTCGGCGGGCCTTTGAGCTGCTCGATCGCACGGGACTGCTCAGAGAAGTGCTGCCCGAGATCAGCCGCCTGCATGGAGTTGCGCAGCCGCCCGAGTACCATCCCGAGGGAGACGTGTGGATCCACACGCTGTTGCTGCTTGAAAAGCTGCCCGCGGGTGCTTCACCGACGCTGGCCTGGGGCGCGCTGCTGCACGATGTCGGCAAGCCTGCAACGTTCTCGCACAAACCACCAGATCGCATCCGCTTTAACGGTCACGTCGAAGTTGGCGTGAAGATTGCACATGAAATTGTGCGACGGCTGCGCTTTTCGAACGAGGAGTGCACACAGATTTTGAGCCTCGTTGAAAATCACATGCGCTTCGGAGATGTGGAGAAGATGAAGGAGTCCACGCTGAAGCGCTTCTTCCGGCTGCCCAAGTTCGAGGAGCATCTGGCGCTGCACCGGTTGGACGTTCTCTCGAGCCACGGCGACCTGAGCCTGTACGAATTCGCGAAGCGGAGACGGGAAGAGCTGCCCGAGGAAGAGGTGCGGCCTGCTCTGCTTGTTACCGGGCGCGATCTGATCGAGGCGGGCTATACGCCGGGACCGCGCTTCAAAGAAATGCTGGCGATGGCGGAAGACGCGCAGCTGGAAGGGCGGATTCGGACGAAGGAAGAAGGGATCGTGCTGATCCGGCGTCTCTCAACGGAGGCTGGTTTCGATGCATCGACAGAGCACGATTCGCGAACTCAAGATCGCAGAGGCAAACCTCGGTAATCTGTCGCACGGTTCGCGCGGAACATACTCTGAACTTACCTTCCTGCGAAGTGCAAAGCGGCAACGCGAAGATTGGTCCGGAAGATTGGGCCAACGGCTCGCGAACCGCAGTAACGGTCCGCGAGCCGTTCCGATGCAAGGAGGTGAGGCCGATGGACAAGAAATTGTCCTGGACCCGCATCGCCATCTCGGTTGCCATTGACTGGCGGCTGTTGGTGGTGATCGTCGTCCTGGTACTCGCGCTACTGTTCAGGTAGCACAACCTGCCGGAAGGGCATGCATCCTCCCGGCAGTGTCAGTTTAGCAAATCGGATTGTCTCGGCTGAACATGAAGTTGTTCTATTACGGGACACTGCTACTATCCTGATCGACTTCTACTCTGCACTTTCCGCTGGCTCGGCCCTGGAGCTATGAAACAGGGCCACCTGCTCGGCGCTCGGCGGGCGTGTGAGCGCGCTGACCACCACCAGTCCGAGGACCGACAGCGCCAGAGCAGGGAAGATCGCAAAGTCAGAATCGGATGCATAGGCGGGCAAATGGGTCCGCACGAAGGGCGTGTCCCAGAAAACCGTGATGAACGTTCCCGCAGCGATCGCCGTAGCGGCCCCCGCGGCATTCGCGCGTTTCGAATAAAAGGCTGCCAGGATCACCGGAGTGAGCGCGGCCGCGTAAATGGTGTAGGCGTAGATCGCCTTCTTCAGCACGGATTCAGTGCCCATGGCCTGGAACAACGCCCAAATTCCCAGCAACACCACCACCAACCGCGAGACGAGCAGCACGCGCTTGTTCGACGCGTTGGGCGCAATGTAGCGAACGAACACATCGTTAATCAGGTTGGTGGCGGGAGAAAAAAGAAAATTGTTGGCTGTGGACATGATCTTTGCGAATACGGCGCCCATGAGCAGAGCGCCCAGCAGGGCCGGCAGTCCGTGCATAGCCGAGTACGCGATGATTTCGCGCGGATGTTGCGAGACTTCACCGCTCGGAAAGAGCACCGATCCGACCACGGCGATGGCCACGATCACGGTTTCAAGAATGACCGTTCCGATGATCCAGCCCACCACCGCTACCCGAGCATCGTTTTCCGACTTCGCGGAGAAAAACTTCTGATACATGGCCTGATTGCCGAGCATCAGCAGCATGGTCGGAACCATCAGCTCCATCGCCTGCGTGAATGATAAGTCGCCGAGTACTTCAAAATGCGTCGCCGGCAGCGTGTGGGTCACGGTGCCCCAACCGCCGGCCGCATGGATGAGAAACGGCAAAGCGACGATCATCGTTACGGTCGCGAGCATCCCGATCACCACGTCCATGTAGGCGACCGAGGCCATGCCCGCGATGGCGGTGAAGACGATCACGAACGCCGCCATGATATAGCGGCCGAGCTCGGGCGAGATCACCGCCGGGAAGACGAGGTGCAGGATGTCTCCACCGCCGATGAGCTGATAGCTGGCGATGGCCGTATACGCAAACAGAATGGCGATGACGCCGAGGACGCGCGCTGTCTGGCTGTAACGTGCTTCGAGCAAATCGGGGATGGTGAACTTCGCAAAGTGGCGGGCCCGCGGCGCGATGAAGTAGATCAGCAGGAGGCCAGCCCATCCGCCACCCGCCTGCCACAGGGCCGCGAAGCCGTGCTTATAGGCATTTTCGGCGCCACCGAGCAGTGAGCCCGAGCCGATCCACGAAGAGAGCAGGGTGAAGATCAGCACGAAGGCAGGCAGGGAACGCCCGGCCACCAGGTAGTCTGCCCTTGTTTTGACGCCACGCAGCTGCGTGAGCGAAACCGCAAGCAGGCTCAGGACAATCGCGCCGAGCACGATCGCATACAGAGAGGACATTCGCGTTTCCTCAGAACAGTTCTATGAGTGTACGGGTCCGGACTCGACCTGTGAGATTTCTTGCCGTGAGCAAGGCCGAATCTTACGTCGGGTTTTTCTTCGTAGCGCGGGCTGCGTGTCCGCCGGTTGCGGTTTTGGCAACTGCCTTTCCCGACGGCCTGGCCGACCTGAGGCGCTTTTTGCCGTAGCGTAGTCCCGAAATGCGCGCCGGCTCCGATACGTATAAGCTGCGCCCCAGCGGAATGGCGGCTCCGCGCAGGTTGTTCCAGCGACGCAGCTGCTGCACGGTGACGCCGAAGCGGTCGGCAATGGTCACCAGGGTATCGCCGCGCCGCGGCTTGTAGAGGGTGCTGCGCAACACGCCTTCGGTCACAGGCGCGGTGGGGATCACGAGGGAATCGATGCCGGAGAGATCCGATCCAGGCTTCAACTGATTCACGAACGCCAGCTCCGACTCCGACACATGCCAGGTTCTCGCCAGACCGGCGAGCGTGTCGCCATCCTGGACTGTGTGAAAGCGCCAGTAGCGGCGTTTCTCGATTGGAATCTCCGCGATATCCTTCGTGAAAACGTCTCCGGTTCCCGCGGGCAGATGCAGATCGAACGACTCATCGGGAGGGGTGCTCATGCGCAGCAGACTCGGGTTGAGTGCCTCGATCTCCTGGACCGGCGTGCCCACGATATCGGAGACCAGGCGGAGATCGACGGCGTAATCGGTCTTCACCGTATCGATGATCAGCGGCGGATCGGGGGTGATTTCGTCCAGCCCATACTGTCTGGGGTTTTTCGCCATCAGCGTCACGGCAAGAAACACGGGGACGTAATTTTTCGTCTCCTGCGGCAGGTTGTTGCGGCGATAGAGCTCCCAGAAATCCGCATAACCGGTGCGCTGCACCGCTTTTTGGATATTGCCCGGACCCCAGTCGTACGCGGCCATGGCCAGGTACCAGTCGCCCAGCTGGTCGTACATCTTCTTAATCTCGCGGGCGTAGGCGTGGGTCGCCTTTTCCGGATCGAAGCGCTCGTCGTACCAGGCGGTGTGATCGAGGCCATAGGTGCCCCACGGCATGAACTGCCACATGCCGCCGGCGCCCGACTTGGGATTCACCGCCTGCGGCCGGAACCCCGACTCGGCGAAGGCCTGGTAGATCAGGTCCTGCGGCACGCCTTCCTCGCGCAGCACCCGCTGGATCATGTCCTTATACCGCCCCATGCGCTCGAGCGACGCGACTATCGTTCCCCGACCGCGCGGGCTGTTCTGGAAAAATTCGATGTAGCTCGCGACGTACTCGTTCATGACCAGCGGCAGGTCTGACTGGGTCACCTTCAGTTCGGCCTCGGCCTTGGCCGCCACGTTCGGATTCGCCGGCGTCGTGATATTTCCCGCGACATCGACAGGCGACGGCTCTGCCTGCGGCGTTGGGCCATTGCCCTGGCGCAGGGCGTCCATCTCCAGCGTATTGACAGCATCGACGATGCGGTCGAACTCCTCCGACAGCGCCTGGTCGCCGCGCAGATCGCAGTTACATTTGAGCAGTAGATCGACGGCGTAGTCGAAATTGGCGCGCGCCGCGGCCACGTGGCCCTGTTGATAATCCGTCAGGCCGGAGTGGTAGGCCTTCTCGACTGAATCGATGAGTTGGCGATCGCGCAGCGACGGTTCCGGCGCAGTCTGCGTGGGAGCTTCGCCTGGTTGAGTCTGGGCTTGCTGCGTCTGGGTTTGCTGCTGGGCCTGGGGCTGGGCCTGGGGCTGGATCGGCTGGCTTTGTGTGGGCCCAGGCCTGCTCTCGCGCCGAAGCTCCCCCTTCGGTTGCCAGGGCCGCCAGCACAGCAACGCTGCCTGCGAGGAGAAGTGGTTTCAACGCAATAAGCATCAGGCGAATGCTCTATTGTATGGCCCGGACCCCGCAGTTGCCGATGGTAAACTTGAGACTTCCGGCGAACTTCTTTCTCAGCGAACCGGCATGCTAACGTGGCCGCCGCCGCTACAGGCTACTGGCTTCTGCCTGCCTCATCATGGACAACAAGCACATCCGCAATTTCGCGATCATCGCGCACATCGATCACGGCAAATCCACGCTCTCCGACCGTCTGCTTGAGCTCACAGGCTCGCTGACGGCGCGTGAAATGCAGGCTCAGGTGTTGGACGCGATGGACCTCGAACGCGAGCGCGGCATCACCATCAAGGCGCACTCGGTCCGCATGATGTACCCCGCTAAAGATGGGGAGCTTTATCAGCTGAATCTCATTGACACGCCCGGGCATGTCGACTTCAGTTACGAAGTCTCGCGGTCGCTGGCTTCGTGCGAGGGCGCTCTGCTGGTCGTCGATGCTTCGCAGGGAGTCGAAGCGCAGACCCTGGCTAACGCATATCTTGCTATCAACCATGGGCTCGAGGTCATTCCGGTTATTAACAAGATCGACCTGCCCAGCGCCGACATCCAGCGCACGCAGGAGATGATCGAGCAGACCGTCGGTCTGGATGCCACCGACGCTATTCCTGTCTCGGCGAAGACGGGCCAGGGTGTTCCCGACATCCTTGAAGCCATCGTGAAACGCCTGCCTCCGCCGAAGGGCGACCCCGAGGCCCCGCTCCAGGCTCTTATCTTCGACTCCTGGTTCGATTCCTACCGCGGAGTGATAGTGCTGGCGCGCATCGTGAACGGGCGGATGCGCAAGGGGATGAAGATTCGCCTGATGTGGAACGGCAAGGTCTTCGATGTCGAGTCGATGGGCGTGCTCACGCCGAAGCCAGTCGAGATCGAAGAGCTTTCGGCGGGCGAGGTCGGCTTCTTTGTCGCCACTATCAAGAACGTCTCCGACACACGGGTTGGCGACACAATCACCGAAGACGCGCGGCCCGCGGCCCACGCCGCTGCCTGGCTTTGAAGAAATCAAGCCGATGGTCTTCGCTGGCATTTACACGGTCGACTCGCACGAGCACACGCTGCTGCGCGATGCACTCGAGAAGCTGAAGCTCAACGACTCCTCCTTCTTCTTCGAGCCTGAGAGCTCGGTCGCTCTCGGCTTTGGGTTCAGGTGCGGGTTCCTTGGCCTGCTGCACATGGAGATCATCCAGGAGCGGCTGGAGCGTGAATTCGACCTCGACCTGATCACCACAGCGCCCAGCGTCCGCTACAAAATCCACCTCACCGACGGCAAGGTCATCGAAGTCGACAATCCTTCGCGCTGGCCCGATCCCAGCGACATCGAGAAGGTCGAAGAGCCGATGATCACGGCGACCATCCTGACGAACGAAGAATATGTCGGCGGGATTCTGAAGCTGGTCGAAGAAAAGCGCGGGAGGCAGAAGAACTTCGAGTACGTCTCTTCGACCAGGGTGATGCTGACTTACGAGCTGCCGCTCAACGAGATCGTGCTGGATTTTTACGACCGGCTTAAAAGTGTCAGTCGCGGTTACGCATCGCTCGATTACCATTTGTCCGGCACATGGGAATCGCCGATGGTCAAGATGGACATCCTGGTTTCGGGGGAGCCTGTGGACGCGCTGTCGATCATCGTCCACAGGGACTTCGCTTATGACAGGGGCCGGGCGCTGGTATCAAAAATGCGCGAGCTGATCCCCCGCCAGCAATTCGAAGTAGCGATCCAGGCCGCGATTGGAGCGAAGGTGATCGCACGCGAAACCGTCTCCGCGCTGCGCAAGAACGTCATCGCTAAGTGCTACGGGGGCGATATATCGCGCAAGCGCAAGCTTCTGGAGAAGCAAAAAGAGGGGAAGAAGCGCATGAAGAGAATCGGCAAAGTAGACATTCCCCAGGAAGCGTTTCTCGCCGTTCTTAAGGTGGGAGAAGACAGCGGCGGACGCTAAGTCTAACCCTTCGTTGAACCACGGTGCGCATTTAGGCGGGCTGATTGGGCAGCGAGAGGTCGATTGCGCCGGTGAGTTCGGCGACACGGGCTATATGGTGGCGGGAGCACCACTGTTCGAGTCCATGGGCGAGGCGCTGGGTGGCTCGGGGGTCGGCGTAGCTTGCGGTGCCGACCTGGATGGCGGTGGCGCCGGCCAGAAGAAACTCGACGGCGTCTTCGGGGGTGGAGATGCCGCCGAGTCCGATGATGGGGATGGTGGCGGCTTTGGCTGCTTCCCAGACCATCCTGACGGCAATGGGCTTGATGGCTGGGCCGGAGAGGCCGCCGGTGATGTTCCACAGACGGGGACGGCGAGTCTCAACGTCGATCGAGAGGGAGAGGAAGGTGTTGACGAGGGAGATGGCATCGGCGCCGCCTCGCTGTGCGGCGTGAGCCATGGCGGCGATGGAGGTGACGTTGGGTGAGAGCTTGACGATGAGGGGGCGGGTAGTTCTGGATCGGGCGCGGGAGACGAGGTCGAAAAGCATCTCGATGTCGGAGCCGAAGGCCAGGCCGCCATGTTTGGTATTCGGGCAGGAGGCGTTGAGCTCATAGGCGGCGATGCCCTCGCCTTCGTTGAGGCGGTCAATGACGGCGAGGTAATCCTCGATGGTATAGCCGAAGACATTGACGATGACGGCGCAGGTGGGATAGCGGCGCAGAGGCGGGAGTTTATCGGACAGGAACTTTTCGACGCCGACGTTTTGCAGGCCGATGGCATTGATCATGCCGGCGGCGGTTTCGATGAGGCGGGGTGGCTGGTTGCCAGCCATCGGCTCACGGGAGATGCCTTTGGTGACGAGGCCGCCGATTTTTTTGAAGTTGACGATGTCTTCGAACTCGACGCCGTAGCCGAAGGTGCCGCTGGCGGCGATGACGGGGTTGACGAGGTCGAGGCCGCAGAGCTGGACGCGCATGTTGGGCTTCATGCGCAGCCCCGCTGTGCATGAAACAGGGAATAGGGAACAGGGAACAGGGAATAGGGAACAGGGAACAGGGAATAGGGAACAGGGAACAGGGACGCGCATTTCGCGTATCCCACATCTGCCAACTGCTGGCCGATGTTGGCCACCGGGCCGCGTGCAGCGTTCGGGGAATGGCGTTCAGCGTTCAGAACCTGACGAGCGGTCGTCATGGGTGAACGGCTTTCGGGTTGGCGGTCGCGGCCGGTTTCGTGGCGGGTGTTGCGGTGTGGTGGGTGGCTGCGGCTGCGGTGCGGCGGGCGCGGGGCGGCGGGATGGGTTTGGGGTAGGTGATTTCGGGGGCGGGTTTGAGGGCCTGGGTGAGGATGTGTCCTACGGAGGCTGAGGGCTGGTTGATGCCGAGCAGAGCGGCGAAGGTGGCGGCTATGTCGACTGGCTCGACGCGGCCGCGGTAGATGCCGGGTGCGAAGGGGGCTCCGAAGAAGCCGAGGGGGACGTGGCGATCGTAGGAGTACGGGCTGAAGTGGGTGGTCTGGATGGAGGTGAGGGTTTCCATCTGGTAGGCCGCGGGAATGACCATGATGTACCAGCCGCCGTTGGGGGAGTAGCTGTGGGCGAGGAGCTCGCCCCAGGGCGTGGGCGGGTAGGGACCATCGGCCAGCTGCTGGCGCGTGTAGTTGCGGAAGAGGACGGGGTGCGGGGGCAGGCGCGTTTCCGAGGGCTGGGCCCCGGATTGAGCGCTGGAGCCATTCTGTGCGGCGGGGGCCGCGTCGGAGGGTGGAGGCTCGGGAGCGGGGGGTGCTAATGAGGCGATGGCGTCAGGCAGGAGCTGCTGGACAGCGGACTCGGCCTCCTGCTCGTTGATGCCAGCTTTCATAAATTCGGGCTGGTTGAGGGAGATGTAGGGCAGCTCCGGATGGGGAAGGATGTATGCGACTTTCTCGCCGGGAGAGAACTTCATGTTGATGGCGTAATCGAGGGCGGCGCTTAGTTTTTTGACGTCGAGGGTAGCGGCGTTAAGGCCAAGCTGTGCGGCGGTGGCGGGGATGGGGGCGATGCCGTGGTCGGCGGTGAGGGCGATCCAGACATTGCCGAGGCCGCCGGGGATGTTTTTGTCGAGCCAGGTGAAAAAGTCGTCGAACTGGTTGTCGAGGGCGTCGACCATCTGGTGTTCTTCGGCGGAGTCGGGGCCTTTGGCGTGGCCCATGATGTCGTTGGCGGAGAGGCTGAGGGTGAGGAGGTCGGTGACGTCGTGCTGGCCGAGTTGCTCGCCCTGGATGAGGGCCTCAGCGAAGTTGATCTCGTAGGTGTTGGCGGCTGGGGTGGCGCCCACCTGGCTGTAGAAATTCTTCACGTCTGAGACGCCGGCATCCTGCTCGGCCTGGGCGATGGCGCCGCCGGTGTTGAAGGCGGTGACCCAGTCGGGCAGCTGCGACATATAGAAGGTTGAGGTGACGAAGTAGCCGGAGGCGGGATCGATCCAGAAGGCGCCGTTGGCGGCCGCGCCGGAGGGAAGGATCGCGGCGCGATCTTTGAGGGAGATGCCGAAGACTTTGGCCTGGCCCTGGGTAGCGATGCGGAGCTCGTCGCCAATAGTCGAGGCGAGCAGATTGCGGGGCGAGCTGCCAGTCATGGGCTTGGAGGAGTTCGGCACGCCGACGAGGCGGTAGTGCTCATCTTCGACGGAGGAGACGGGGCGATCCTGGTTGCGGGCGAGGTCCCACCAGTCGTTGGAGGAGATGCCGTGGCCGTCGGTGTAAGCGCCAGTGCCGATGGTGGCGTGGCCGGGGGCGGTCTTGGTGTTGGCGTAGTCGTAGTAGCAGTCGGGGAAGTATGCACCCTTCTGGAGAAAGAGGTTGAAGCCGCGGCCTTTGAAGTCGGCGCGGAAGCGATCGAGGTAGTCGCCGCGGAATTGGTCGATGACGAGGATGATGGCGAGTTTGGGGTGGGCGTTCCAGGCGCTGGGCGGCGCGGGAGTGGCAACGTCTTTAGCGTGTGCGGTTGCACGATGTGCGGGGGCTGGGGGTGGCGCTGCGGCCTGAGGATCGGAGTGGGTTTTTGCGGAGGCGAGGGGAGCGACGGCAAGAGCGGCAATCAGGAGGGCGGGAAATCGCATGAGTGTCACGGCGGTCAACGTACAGGTTACAAGGTGCAGGGAACAGGGTACAGGGTGCAGGGTGCAGGGTACAGAGCAGAGGATAGGAAACAGTTGCGGCACAGCCGCAGCGCGGCATAACCCGTGAACGGTACAACCGGGGGAACGGGTGGGCCATCTGGAGAGGTGAATCAGGAAAGGTTCGATATGGGCGCTACTCGCACCACCGCGCTGAAACGTGAATTGCATATCGGCGAGACGATCGTCATCGCGGCGTTCGTGATGGCGATGGTCGCCGTTCATTTGATGTTTTATTTCTGGCCGTTTCGGTATCGGCAGGCGCATCCGCTGATGGAGAAGGTGTTTCAGAGCCGGGTGGATGTGAAGAGTTATCACCGGACGTATTTTCCGCACCCGGGGTTTGTGGCGGAAGGGGTGACGCTCTACCGGCATGGAGACACGTCGATACCGACGCTGGCGACGATCGAGCGGATGGAGGTGGTGGGGCAGTGGACGCGGCTGATCTTTCATCCGCACACGCTGTATCAGATTCGGCTGACGGGCTTGCATGTGCAGATACCGCCGCCGGGGACGAGCGCGCGCGGGATGGATTTCGACAACGGGGTGATCGGGACGGACGAGTCGAAGCTGCGGATTGAGACGATCGTTGCCGACGGGACGACGCTCGATTTTCTGCGGCATTCGGGAGCGCCGCTGCGGTATGTGTTCACGAAGCTGGTGATCCACAATGTGCAGGACAAGCATCCGCTGGACTTTTCACTGCGGGTGATGACGTCGGAACCACAGGGAACTGTAGTGGGGGCGGGGAGACTGGGGCCGTTTCGGACGAGCAGCTATGGGACGACGCCGATGTCGGGATCGTATTCGCGGCTGGACGGAAATCTGAACGGATTCGGGGGAATGCGGGGCCACGCTGTGGGGAGCGGGCGTTTTAGCGGCATCTTTTCGAGGATCGATGTGAAGGGCTGGGCGAAGAGTCCCGATTTTCAGGTTGGGTCGGGGCATCCGGTGGGGATGGACCTCGACTATTTCGTCACAGTGAACGGCACAAATGGCGATGTGGAGATTGAGAATGCCGTGGTGAGGAGCGGGAAGAGCACGATTACGGCGAGCGGATCGGTGGCGGGCACACCGAAGAAGGCGGCGATCACGATAGCGACGAAGGACAGCGATGTCGCCGATCTGCTGAAAATCGTCGAGCGGGAGCCGCCCCAGGTTGAGGGCCTTCTGAATTTTCAAGCTGCTGTGGAATTTGGCGAGGAGCCGGGACGGTTCCTCAGGAAGCTGAGCCTGAAGGGGGATGCATCGGTCGACGATCTGAGGCTGGTGAATGCGGAGAAGCAGGAGAAGGTCGATGCGTTCAGCGCGCGGGTGCGGAAGGATCCTCCGGGGGCTGGGGCTGGGGCTGGCGACGGGCCGGAGGCCGGTTCAGGAGGCGGCTCGCGCTCGGATCCGCCGCAGATTACGGTGGCGGCCAAATCGAAGACAAGCTTCGATCATGGCATCGCATATTTTCCGGATATTCGAGCCAGCATGCCTGGGGCGCGGGCGCGCCTGCATGGGACGTTTAACCTGCTGGACACGAGAATTCATCTGACAGGGCAAGTGGCGCTGGAGCGAGGTCTGTCGCACGCTGTGACGGGCTGGAAGGCGCTGCTGCTAAAGCCGGTCAGCCCATTTTTTCGGCATAAGGACGCGGGGGCTGTAGTGGCGGTGGCGATCACTGGGACGACGCAAAAACCGAAAATCGGGGAGGATGTGCTGCACGATAAGTAAGGGAGGCAGCTGTAGCCGGGGGCTGGGAGCCGGGAGCCGGGGGCGGGAGCTTGGGGGCTTGGGGGCTGTAGCGAGGCTGCTTATCCATTCGATTTTCTGAACTTGAACCGGAAAATCGGGAACCGGAATCTGTTACGTTGCGTAACAGATTGGGGAGAGGCATGCCGATGGAGCGCGCGCGAACGTCCGGGCGTCTTCGGAGCACTGCCCTTCATCGCGAGAGGAGCCGGCCAATGGATACGCTGCTCAACAATGTTCGCTTCAGTTTGCGGATGCTGGGAAGGAATCCTGGCCTGACGTTTACGGTTTTGCTGACGCTGGCCCTGGGGATTGGCGCGAACACTGCGATCTTCACCGTGGATTATGCGACGCTGCTGGCGCCGCTGCCCTACCCGGAGCCCAATCAGCTGGTGGTGGTCTGGTCGAAGATTCAGACTTATCACAACGGAGTTTCGGCGGGGGACTACACGGACTGGAAAAATCAGTCGAACGTGTTCTCGTACCTGTGCGCCTGGACGGGGACGAGCTTTAATGTGGCGACGAAGGATCAGCCCGAATATCTGCAGGCGCGCATGACGTCGCCTGACATGCTGAAAATGATGGGAGAGCCACTGTTGCTGGGGCGGTTCTTTCTACCGGAAGAGGGAGTGGAGGGGAAGAATCACGTCGCGATCCTGACGCATAAGTTCTGGGTGAAGCAGGGTTCGAATCCGCACATCGTGGGAACGACGATTCGCCTGGATGGACAACCGTACACGGTGGTGGGGGTGCAGCGGCCTGGAATCTTCGATAAGGGGCAGGAGCAGCTGACTGTCCCGCTGGTGTTTAAGCCGGAGCAGCTGAATCACGACTTCCACTGGCTGCTGGTGATGGGGCGCCTGAAGCCGGGCATCACGATCAAGCAGGCGCAGCAGAATATGGACTCGGTGACGAAGCACATTGCGGAGGTTTATCCGAAGAGCGACAAGGGGTGGGACTCGTATGTGGAGCCGCTGAAGAATGACTTTCTGCCGAAGGAACGGATCCAGATGCTGTGGCTGCTGCTGGGGGCGGTGGGGTTTGTGCTGCTGATCGCGTGCGTGAACGTAGCGAATTTGCTGCTGGCGCGGGGCATGACGCGGCAAAAAGAGCTGGCGGTGCGGAGCGCGATGGGTGCGGGACGGAAGACGATCTTCGCGCAGCTGCTGACGGAGAGCGTGCTGCTGGCGCTGGCCGGAGGCGCGCTGGGAGTGGGTGTGGGTTATGGGATGCTGCAGGGGCTGATTGCGGTGATGCCGCCCGACACGCTGCCATACGAAGCCGATCTGCGGCTGAATATTCCGATCCTGTTGTTCACGCTGTGTGCGACGACGCTGGCGGGACTGCTGGCGGGTTCGGTGCCGGCGTGGTACGCGTCACGCGTGGATCCAGCGGAGTCGCTGAAGGAGGGCGGGCGCACGGGGACCAGCGCGGGGAAGCATCGCGTGCGGCGGATTCTGGTGGTGGGGGAGTTTACGCTGGCGCTGGTGTTGCTGGCAGGAGCGGGGCTTGCGATTCACAGTTTCTGGAATCTGACGCGCGTGGACCTTGGGGTGAAGACGGATCACGTGCTGACGTTCTTTTTGCCGGTGCCGGATGCGCGGTCGAAGGATCCAGCGCTGATTCGTGCCTATTACCGTGACATATTGGCGCACATCGAAGCGGTGCCGGGGGTTTCGCATGCGAGTGCGATGACGGGGATGCCGCTGTATGGGGCGGGGTTCGGGATGCCGTTCACGATTGTGGGTGGGCAGGCGTATGCCGACCCATCGCAGCGGCCTAACACGGGGTTCGGCATGGTGACGCCGGATTATTTTTCGACGTTCGGGATTCACCTGGTGAAGGGGCGCGAGCTGAACGACCAGGACACGGCGACGAGCGTGAAGGTGGCGGTGGTGAATGAGGACTTCGTGAAGAAGTGGCTCAAGGGGAAGGATCCGCTGCGGACGCAGATTGCGGTGGAGCAGCTGATTCCTGGCGTACAAAATCTCGGACCGTACCAGGAGTGGCAGATTGTGGGGGTGTATCACAACGTTCACTCGGCGGATCAGCGCGAGGACCGGCCGGAGATGCTGATACCGTTCTGGCAGATTCCCTGGCCGCAGGCGGGGTTTGGGGTGCGGACGGCGGAGGATCCGCTGTCGATGCAGAAGAGCATTGCGGCGGCGGTGCATGCGGTGGATCCGGAGATAGCACTGGCGCAGCCGGAGACGCTGGATCAGATCAAAGAAGAAACGATGGCGAGCGAGAGGTTCACACTGATTCTGTTTGGGACCTTCGCGGTGGTGGCGTTGTTTCTGGCGGTGCTGGGAATTTATGGGGTGATGGCATTCAGCGTGGCGCAGCGTTCGCATGAGATTGCGCTGCGCATGGCGCTGGGCGCGACACGCGGCGGGGTGGTGGGGATGGTGATGCGGGAAGGCGCGATTCTGGCCGCGGTTGGGCTGGGGGCGGGACTGGTGGGCGCGTACTTTGTGGGGCGTGCGATGCAGAGCATGCTGTTTGGAGTGAAGGCGCTGGACGTGCTGGCGTTTGCATCGGTGGGTCTGGTGTTGATGGCGTCCGCTTTGCTGGCTAGCTTCCTGCCGGCGCGGCGTGCGGCGTCGATTCACCCGATGCGGGTGTTGCGGACGGAGTAAAACAGGCAATCCGCAAAGGGGAAGGGGGAATAGGGAACTGTGAACCGGGTGCAGCGTTCAGATGACATACACTCGGTGGGATCAGCACCGCGGTTCTGACGCGCGGATCGACTTTACCGAGGAGAACCAGGCTATGCCGAAGTTTGTGATTGAGCGGGAGATTCCGGGAGCGGGCAGGCTGACGCCGGAAGAGCTGCAGGGGATTTCGCAGAAGTCGTGTGGAGTGCTGCGGGAGATGGGGCCGCAGATTCAGTGGTTGGAGAGCTTTGTTACGGACGACAAGATTTACTGCGTGTATATTGCGCCGGATGAGGCGGCAGTGCGGGAGCATGCGCAGCAGGGAGGGTTTCCGGCGAATCGGGTGGCGCAGGTTCGCCGGATGATCGATCCGACGACAGCGGACTGAAAAGACAGGGAACAGGGGAAACAGGGAACAGGGAACGGGGAACAGGGAAACAGGGAGAGCGCTGGGATTCTGAGTTCGCCGATGCGAACTCAGAAGTTGAAGAACTTCTCGCGGAGAGCGTCTTCATAGACCTTCTTGGCGGCTTTGGCTTTGTTGCGGGCGTCGTCTTCGACGAAGGCGGCGTTTTCCCACTTATCGATCTCGGCTACGGTGTGATTCACCGAGGCCAGGGCTTCTTCCTGACGGATGGCGGCGACCCACGCGTCGACAGCGGCCTTGTAGTTCTTCTGCATCTGGTCCAGATCGGAGAGCTCGACGGGCATGCGTATACCTCATCGGTCAATTTAGGCTGGTCGTGTGAATGGACGATGTATTCGGGCCGAAGGGTCAGGCCAGGGCGGCGTTGAGGTTCTGCAGGGCCTCGTCGATTTCCTGGTTGCTCTTATAGCCGACGGTGACCGCGTCGACCTTCGCGGTCTGGAAGCCGAAGCGCATCGCCTTCTGGCGATCCTCGTGGCCGAAGCTGCCTTCGCCGGCGAGCTTCATGCTGATGACGCCCATGCCCGCGGCGCGAGCGCGGTGGATGTGATCGACCACTTCAGGGACGTTGCCGAGGCCGGGACCGTCGGCAACCTCGGTGTCCATGCGGGTGCCGTTGTGGTTGACGCGGATCATGGCGACCTGGAGCCAGTGGAAGTCCGGCACGCGGCGCAGCGCCGGCAGCCCGTGGACGGAGGCCCCGCGCATGATGACGGCCTGGCGTTCCTGGGCTTTCACGATGCCGTCCTGCCAGCGGGTGGTGACCTGGGGCCAGTCGCCGATGTGCTGCCAGTGGAGGAGCGCGATGTCGAAGTAGTCGGTATTGATTTGTTTGCGGAGCTCGTCGATGCGGACCTGGGGATCGACGGGATCCTCGGTGGTCACCTTGGTCATAAGCTGATAGCTATCGCGCGGAATGCCTTTGAGGGCGATGCCGAGCATGCGATGCATGTCGTAATAGGAGTCGGAGGTCTCAAAGAAGCGAATGCCCTGGTCGTAGGCGTAGCGGACGAGGCGATTGAAGCCTTCCTGGCCGAGGTTGCGCTGGACCGCTCCGTTATTGGAGCCGGTGCCGAAGGCGAGGCGCGTGACTTTAACGTTCGATTTGCCGAGGGTGACGAGGTCGGTGGCTTTGCGCGAGATGGCGGAGAGGGGAACGTTGCCGAGGGTGGCGACGGCGCCTGCGGCGGCTCCAGCTTTGAGGAAATCGCGACGGGAGTAGCGGGACATGGAGGGCCTCCGATGGGGGAATCGTAGCATGGGAGTGCAGGCGGCTGGTAGCTGGCAATCGGAAGTAGAGCTAGAAGCGTTTAGCGAAAGGCTGTTAGCGAAGAGCGTTGGGCGAAGGGCTGTTAGCGAGAAGCGTTCGGCGAAGGGCTGTTAGCGAAAAGCGTTTAGCGAAAGGCTATTAGCGAAAAGCCTTTGGCGAAAGGCTATTAGCGAAAAGCGTTTGGCTGGAACTCGATCCTTTTGGACGAATCCACGAGGATCATGAAGTCCTCCGTCGCCTCGTGCGGGCTGTTTGCTTCTCCGATCCTCGCGCATTTCCGCCAAATTCCCGTCCCATAGATCCCGGCCGAAGAATCGCGGGATTGTCTGGATGCGTCGCACGCGAAGGACCTCGGTTAACGCCAGATTCACCGCCGCAGATCGGGTCTTTGCCTGCAAGACGTTCGTGACTTCATCGAAGCCGCGTATCCAGTACAAGGTGTGTGCGTTTCATGTAAACAGTCTGCCATGACTCACGAGACGGGAACAGCTGTCAGACACTAACTGATTTCGAAGATGGTTTCGCTTTTGGCGGACTGCTGCTGGACCCGGTCGGCGAGGTGGCTGGCGATGGCATAGAACTGCGCGGCGTGGGGTGAGTCGGGTCCGGCGAGGGCTACGGGGAGGCCGGTGTCGCCGCCTTTGCGGATTTCGGGAGTCGAGCTCGACGGAGCCGAGGAAGGCGATGTTGAACTGCGTCGCGGTACGCTCGGCGCCGCCACGGGAGAATATGTCGATTTCGTGATGGCAGTGGGGGCAGGTGAAGTGGCTCATGTTCTCAACGATGCCGAGGACTTCGACGTTGACCTGGTGGAACATTTCGAGGGCTTTGCGCGCGTCCTGGAGAGCTACGTCGGAGGGGGTGGAGACGACGATGGCGCCGGTGAGAGGCACGGTCTGCACGAGGGAGATGACGACGTCGCCGGTGCCGGGCGGGAGGTCGATGAGGAGGATGTCGAGGTCGCCCCATTCCACTTGTTGCAGGAACTGACGGATGATCTGGTGGAGCATGGGGCCGCGCATGACGAGCGGCTTGTCGCCCGGGGAGATGAATCCGATGGAGATGACTTTGACGCCGTGGGCGAGGTTGGGCTCGATCTGGTTGTTGGCGAGGATGCGGGGTTGCTGCGAAGTGCCCATCATGAGCGGGACGTTGGGGCCGTAGATGTCGGCGTCGATGAGGCCGATGCGATGGCCGAGCTGAGCGAGCGCGATGGCGAGGTTGACGGCGAGGGTGGTTTTGCCGACGCCGCCCTTGCCGGATCCGACGGCGACGATGGATTTGACTCCGGGGAGCGCGGTGGGGGGCGGGGGTGTGGGGTGGTGAGCCATAAATTCAGGGTACAGGGTAGAGGGTGCAGGGTACAGATAGAGGGAAACGGTCAGCTGAAGAACGGTCAGCTAAGAGCCGGTCAGCTTAAGAGGCGATCGCGGCGCTCTCAGGCCAATCGTTGGGCGCCTGGGTCACTCTTCTAAATCTTTGCGGGTTCGAATTTGGGGATGTGGCGGCGGCGGGCTTCCGCTTCGCGGACTTCGCGGCGGCGGCCGGCTTCTTCGTAGCGGCGCTTCTCATCGCCGCTTTCGGCGATCAGCGGAGCGACGGGCACGCGGCGTCCCTGCGTGTCGACCGCGACGAACGTGAGGTAGGCGGACGCGACGTGATGATGGGTGCCGGCGATAGTGTTCTCGACCCAGGCTTTGACGCCGACTTCCATGGAGGTGCGGAAGGCGCGATTGACGGAGGACTTGAGGATGATGAGGTCGCCGACGTGGACGGGAGCGATGAAGTCGATGTGCTCCATGGAAGCGGTGACGATGTGGCTGCGGGCGTGGCGGTAGGCGGCCATGGCGCCGACGAGGTCGATGAAGTTCATGAGGCGGCCGCCGAGGAGGTTGCCCAGCGTGTTGGTGTCGTTGGGCAGAATCAGCTCGGTCATTTCAGACTGCGACTGGGTCACGGTGCGCGCAGGAAGCGCGGGGCCGTTCAGGTCCATGGGGATCTCCTTGTTCTAAGGGTACAGGGTGGAGGGTGCAGGGTACAGGGAGAGCGCTCAGCGTTCAGCGGTCAGAAACAACGCGGCGCCAGTCCAGGACGGTACGCTTTGCACGTCTCCCATGTCTCAAATCGAGCATGGGGACCCCTGATTGGCGGCCTCCCATCAACTAGTGACCTGTCGCAAGGAAAACGATAGCAGTTGGGGAAAAAGCAGGTCCCTCGCTCCGCCGACCCCATCTGTGCCTGTCGGCACGACGGGGCCCCAAAACGCTCCGCTCGGGATGACAGCGAACGGGGAGGGGCAAACGTGCTAGGAACGTCAGAAACACCACACTAACGAATTCACTGCGACAGGCAACTAGTTGCCGGGTAGGTTTTTGGATTCTTCTTTGCTGAGGATGCGGATTTGTGCGCCGAAGCGGCGGTAGTTGCGAAAAGCGAATTCGTTGAGAACGGCCTGGTGTTTGCCTTCGCGGAGGCTCACGGCGCCGCGCACCGGCAGCAGATAGTCGTGGTTGTTGATGGAGATCCAGGCGTAATCGACGGAGATGGTGGAGGCACGGACGAGGAGGTTCTCGGGGATGTCGTCGGCATCGATGGTGATGCGGCGGACGCTGCGCGTGGCGGTATCGAGGTAGAGGAGGCCATGGAAGCCGACGGCGAGCTGGCGGTTGTTTTCGCCGGTGAGGTCGAAGTTGGAATTGGCGGCGGCGACCTGAAAAGCGAAGACCTGGACGGGCTGACCGTCGAGGACATCGGATTCTTTCCAGGTGAACTTCGCTTTGGCGGAGGGATCGAAGACGACCTGGAACATGCCGCCGAATTCTCCGACCGAGTGGGCGAAGTCGAGGTCGGCGGGCTGGACGCTGGCTTTTTGGCCGTTGAGTTCAAGGGTGGTGCGGGACTCCTGATGGTCGACGTAGCGCATGAGCTGGACCATGGTGTCCTTGTGGCGCCAGTCGCCGCGGCCTGTGGAGTCGATAGAGTGGTCGGTGACCTCGACGCATAAGAAGTTGGGAAGTGAGTCGGACCAGGCGAGCGCGCGCTGGCGAGCGCCTTCGATGACGTCGTGAACCTCGGCGTCTGTGGGAGGCGGCACCGGATGCGACGGACTGACGATGGTGAACTGGCTGTTGGCGAGGGCGGCTGTTGAGGTCAGGTGCTGGTCGGCGGCTTTATCTGCCGGGGAGTCGGTCGCAGAGCCGCCGGTAGCGGTAAAAGAGGCGGCGGGCGCGCTGGATGCGGCGATGGTTCCTTCCACTGCAAATGTAGCTGTGCTGGTTACAGATTGGCCATCCTGGGTGAGGACGGCTTTGACCTGGTAGTTGCCGGGTGGGAAGGTATGGCCCTGGATGGTGCCGAGGTAGGGAATGGCCGCACCCGACGTGGAGGTCTTGTGTAATTCGAGGGGCATTTTACCGAGCAGCTCGCCGTTGCGGATGATCTGCATTTCAAGCTGCGGTTGGCTGGTGCTGCCAGCGAGCGGATGCACCATGAAGAAGAGAGAGAGACTGCGCGTGTTTTCCGGGAGCTCGGCGCTGAGGTCGGGAATGACGCGGCCGTCCATGTACCGCATCGGCTCGAAGGTCGAAGTCTCTTCGTGCATGGGTTCGACGGTCCGGACGAGAGCGATGTCGCCGAGGGCGGGGCCGTGCGGGATGGGAGCGATGGTGAATTTGGTGCGCTGCGCGCCGGATTTGTTGCCGAGGCGGTCGAGGACAGCGGTTTCGAGGGTGTATTCGCCGGGATCGGCGGAGAAGTGGCGCTGCATGGTGATGACCTGGCCCTCGTCGCTGCGCAGCATGTCGGGTGTTTCGTGGCGCGGGATGTCTTCGCTGAAACGCTGCAGCAGACCACCCTTGTCGTTCTTGATCTGGGCAACGATGGTCACGTGCACGGAGGAGAGGTGGGTGTTGGCGTCGTCGTGAATCTGGAGTTGGGAGACGGGCACTTCGACGGTGAGCGCGCCGGTGTTGCCGTCGGGCAGCTGGCCGAGGTGAAGGACGGCCATGCGGAAGCCGATGTCGGTGGGCAGCTGCGGGCTGGCGAGGATCGAGAGAAGCGGGACTTCAAAGGGACGAATGCCGGTGCCGTTGTCGGGAGGGAGGGCAAAGTATCCGGAGCGGGAGCGGATGACGAGTCCCTTGCGCAGGGGTTGGATATCGACGGGGCGGAACTGGCCGTTGTAGACCTTGATAGCGGGAACGTAGGCAGCCTGGTAGTAGGTGGTGAGGTCGTCGTGGAGCTGCTGGAGGGGCTTGCTGAGGTTGGCTCCCGCTTTGATGTAGATGCCGCCTGTACCGGTGGCGAGATTGACGAGAGGGCTTTTCGATTCCTCCATGCTGTCGAATTCCATGCGGGACATGTTTTGGGCGTTGTCCATGACCTGGCCGATGGGAGGGCCGGACTGACCGCGGCCGTAGCCGCTGGCGCCGAGGGCATCGGCAGAGCTGAGGGCTGAACCGACGTTGAGAGATGCGATGGCCATAGCGCTCTTCATTTTGTCGCTGACCTGCTGATCGAGGGCGCTTGTATCGACCGTGCAGAGAGTGACGCCGGCGCGGTTGGCCTGGCCCACAACGGACTTGATGGTGTCCCGAGCGTCGGAGTCTGCGTAAAGCCCCTGGGCGAAGTAAATGACGAGCTTGCGGCCGGTGATCTGGCGCTGGGTGCGGGCGAGGGCAAGGAGCGCCGAGAGCGAGGGGTAGGTGTGCTGATCTTCGAGGATGCGCTGGGATTCTTCGAGGCCGGAGAGGAGCAGCCTGGCATTGGCGCGCTCCGTGGAGTCGACGGAGAGGGAATCGCCCTGAGCGATGGAGAGAATGTCCTTTTCCGCAGGCGAGAGTTCGGTGGGCGGCGCGCCGGATGCGGGGCTGGTGGCGGTGGCGATCGCCTTCTGGATGAGGTCCGGGTTGCCGGTGTACGGCTGGATGAGACGAAGGCGGCCGTTCATTTGAAGAACAGCGAACGAGTAGCCTTTATCAGGAATGGCTCTGAGGATTTTCGCGGCGATTTCGCGGGAGGTTTTTGCGGGACCGGGATCTAGCCGATCGAAGACCAGCGTTACGAGATGTTGCGATTGCGAGGCTCCGTTGACGAGGTGGAGATCGGTGAGTTTGACCGGGGAGCCGTTGTCTGTGATGAAGAGGTCGGCGGGCGTGAGGTCGAGGACGGGTTTATCGTGCTTGTTCCGGACGACGAGGTCCAGGGAGACTTCCTCGGCGGTGGTGGTTATAGATGGAGCTGTGTCAGGCTGATGGGAAGTCGGGGTTGCGGAAGGGGCGGAGGGCGCAGGGGGTTTGACGGATTGTGCCGGCGCCGAGGAGAAAGCGACCGACAGAAGCAGCGCCGACAGCAGACTCTTGCGTCGAAGACCAGGGGCATGATGCGCCCAAAGGTGTGGCATGACAGGGTGCTCCCATCGAACCGTGGGCGGTTCGTACTGTTGTACCGGCCCGTAGCGGAGCGGTCCGGCTTGGTGCCTTATCCTCAATTCGGGCGCCATGCGAAGAGCCCAGCGCTTCAGGCTGCGGCCTGTAAGTCCGGCCGCCTTCGGGGGGCTTGATTCCAGGGCACTCGAATGTGGAAACGGTCAGACACCGATACGATAGCCCTGCAAGGCAACCGCTTACAACAGAAATCCTGAAAAGCAGGGAACAGGGAACTGGGAATAGGGAACTGATTGCAAATCAGCGATTTGCGTTCAGTTAGGGCTTTGCGGCCGGAAGGAGGGGAGAGGCGTGGATAAGGCAGTGGGGTTGCGGGAGATTCTGAGCCATGATCCGGGAAATGCGTTTGCGCGGTACGGGCTGGCCATGGATCTGGCGGCGCGGGGCGAAACGGAACCGGCATTGGAGGAGTTTGGGCGGCTGCTGGCCGATCATCCGGATTACACGGCTGGGTATTTTATGGCGGCGCAGACGTTGGCGAAGGCGAAGCGCCTGGATGAGGCGAAGGAGCGGCTGGTGGAGGGGATAGAGGCGGCTCGGAGGACGGGGAACAAGCATGCGCTGGGGGAGATGGAGGCGATGCTGGAGGAATTCAGGGAGTAGGCAGGGCCAGGGACTGCGTCCAGCGAGAAACGTTCAGCGAACAGCATTTAGCGAGATGCGGTTAGCAAAAAGCGGTTAGCGAAAAGCGTCTAGCGAGAAGCGGTTAGCCAAAAGCGGTTAGCTAAAAGCGGTTAGCTAAAAGCGTCTAGCGAAAAGCGTCCAGCGAAAAGCGGTTAGCGAAAAGCGTCCAGCGAGAAACGGTTAGCTAAAAGCGTATATTGATCCGCGCTTCAAGGGCGTATCGCCCGGCAGCATTTTGGGGGATTGTGAAAAGAGTCGGTGCGGCGCGGCCCCGAGTGCGGGCATAATGACACCATCATGAGAATTCCCTTGTTCCCCCTGAGCACGGTGCTTTTTCCTGGGACGGCGCTGCCGTTGCACATCTTCGAAGAGCGGTATCGGGAGATGGTGGCGGCGTGCCTGGGAGAAGACAAACCGTTCGGCGTAGTGCAGGCCGATGGGGAGAAGATGGCGATCGTCGGGTGCACGGCGAAGATTGTGCGTGTGGTGGAGCGGTATTCCGACGGGCGGCTGGATATTCTGTGTGAGGGCGTGCGGCGGTTCGAGATCGAGGGGCTGGACGAGTCGCAGAAATATCTGCAGGCGGACGTTGAGTTTTTCGAGGACGAGGGAGCGGGCTCGACGCGAACGGATCGGGAGGATTGCGCGGCGCTGCACTTTGCGACGTTGCAGCTGGCGGGAATCGAACTGCCGGCGATGCATCTGGACCTGAACGCGCCGGTGGCGTTTCAGCTGGCGGACGCGTTGCCATCGGATCTGGGATTCAAGCAGCAACTGCTGGCGACGCGCTCGGATGCGGAGCGAACGACGCGGCTGCGGGAGTTCTATAACGAGGTGTTGCCGCGCTTGCAGAGCGGGATAGAAGACGCGGGAAGAACCTCGCGAGCGGGACAGGGCGGCGGCTTCCCCATACACTGAGTGCAGCAGGTCAGCGAAGACGGAACCAGCAAGTGAACGGTCAGCGAAGACGCTGCGGGCGGAGGAGCGTCCAATAGACAGGCACGGGAACCTAGCAGACGACAATAGGACGGGACACACAGGGACAGGAGTATTCATGGCCACTCGGCAGACCACCTCCGGAGGGACGAACCACGGCCACGCGGCGCATCTGCCGCAGACGCTGGGCGAGTTGCGCGGGAATCGCGAATACAACGAGACGCGGTTGCGGACGCGTTCAGTGAAAGACGAGATGCGGGAGAACCTGATCGCGCGGCTGAAGGCGAAGGAGCCGGTGTTTCCGGGGATCATTGGGTACGAGGATACGGTGGTGCCGCAGATTGTGAACGCGGTGCTGTCGCGGCAGAACTTTATTTTGCTGGGGTTGCGGGGGCAGGCGAAGAGCCGCATTCTGCGTGGACTGACGGCGCTGCTCGACAATCACATTCCGTATGTGGCGGGGTGCGAGATTCGGGACAACCCATATGTGCCGCTGTGCCGCCGGTGCCGCGACCTGATCGTGGAATGGGGGGATGCGACGCAGCTGGGGTGGCTCTCGCGCGACGAGCGGTACGTGGAGAAACTGGCCACGCCGGATGTGACGGTGGCCGATCTGATTGGCGATCTCGATCCGATTAAGGCTGCGCGGGGCGGGCATGATCTGGCGAGCGAGATGACAATGCACTATGGGCTGCTGCCGCGGGCGAATCGGGGCATCTTCGCGGTGAACGAGCTGCCCGATTTGGCGGGGAAGATTCAGGTGGCGCTGTTCAACATCATGCAGGAAGGCGATGTGCAGATAAAGGGCTACCCGGTGCGGCTGGAGCTGGATGTGGCGCTGGTTTTCAGCGCGAATCCGGAGGACTACACGGCGCGCGGGAAGATTGTGACGCCGCTGAAAGACCGGATCGGATCGGAGATTCGGACGCATTATCCGGAGACGCTGGAGGAAGGGATTGCGATCACGGCGCAGGAGGCGTGGACGGAACGCGACACGGGGGATGCGCAGGTTCCGCAGTATTTGCGCGAGGTAATTGAGCAGGTAGCTTTCACGGCGCGCGAGGACAAGAAGGTGGACAAGCGCAGCGGTGTGAGCCAGCGGTTGCCGATTTCGACGCTGGAGCTGGCGGTGAGCAATGCGGAGCGGCGGGCGCTGATCCATGGAGAGACGCGCGTGGTGCCGCGGGTAGGCGATTTGTACTCGGCTCTGCCGGGGATTACAGGCAAGCTGGAGCTGGAGTACGAAGGCGAGATGAAGGGCGCGGACACGGTGGTGCGGGACATTGTGCGCGCGGCGATTGGGAAGGTGTTCGATCGCTACTTTGCCGACGTGAACACGCAGCAGATCGAGCAGTGGTTCAATTTGGGCGGGACGGTGAAGATTTCGGATGCGCAGGCAGCGAAGGCGACTCTGGAGGAGTTGAAGCAGATTCAGGGACTGGTGGAGAAGCTGGCGCCGCTGGGCGTGAAGGGCAGCGACGGGGCGGAACTTGTAACAGCGGCTGCGGAATTTCTCCTGGAGGGGATGTGCGCGCATCGGCGGATCAGCCGGAACGAGGAGCGAAGTTTTTCCGCGCAGCGAAAGACGCAGGAGAAGGTGGAGCGGCCGGAACGCGCGGAGCCGGAGCGGGATTACGAGCAGTGGCAGTCACGGAAGACGCGGCGGGGGAGTTTTAACTAGGAGCAGTGTGGGGCGAGGGTTGTTGCCCTCGCGGATCCGGGCGAGCGAGACTCGCCCAGATTGCTGACGCTCGGGAGGTCCTTCGACTGTGTTCGGTTCGCTCTGCGAACCAAGCTTCGCTCAGGATGACATTTTATGAAGAGTGTTCGGTACACGAAGTTCACGGGCGATCTGGCGAGCGAAGTGAGCATGGAGGATCTGCTCAAGGCGCTGTCGGAGTATCTGCTGGACTCTGGATTTCAGAATCCGTTTGCGGAGTTTCAGGATCTGGACCAGACGATGGACGACTTGCGGGAGGCGCTGCGACGGGCGCTCGAGGCAGGGGGACGCGTTCGATGAGAGCCTGCAGCAGAAGATCGATCAGATGGCGGCGGATGGAAAGCTGGATGAGCTGATCGAGAAGCTGATTGAGCGGATGGAGCGGGAGAATTACATTTCGACACAGTCCTCGCGGGAGCAGGGACAGGTGACGCAGGCTTCCGGGCAGACGGGCGGCCCGCAGACCGATGCGCGGTTCGAAGTAACGGACAAGAGCCTGGATTTTCTGGGATACAAGACGCTGCGGGACCTGCTGGGATCGCTGGGGAAGTCGAACTTTGGGAGGCATGACACGCGGCATTTTGCGACGGGCGTGGAGACGAGCGGCGGGTCGCAGCCTTACGAGTTTGGTGACACGCTGAATCTGGACGCCGCGGCGACGCTGAAGTCGGCAATTGCGCGGGAGGGGCTGAAGCTGCCGCTGAACCTGGAATACAGCGATCTGCAGGTCCATCAGTCGGAGTATCAAAGTTCGTGCGCGACGGTGGTGATGCTGGATTGCTCGCACTCGATGATCCTGTATGGCGAGGATCGGTTCACGCCGGCGAAGAAGGTGGCGATGGCGATGGCGCATCTGATCCGGACACAGTATCCGGGGGACACGCTGTCTCTGGTGCTGTTTCACGATTCGGCGGAAGAGATGCCGGTGTCGCAGCTGGCGCGGGTGAAGGTCGGCCCGTACTACACGAATACGCGCGAGGGGCTGCGCCTGGCGCAGAGGATTTTGTCGCGGCAACGCAAGGACATGAAGCAGATTGTGATGATCACCGACGGGAAGCCCTCGGCGCTTACACTGCCGGATGGGCGGATTTACAAGAATGCCTTTGGGCTCGATCCGCTGGTGGTGAGCGAGACGCTCGAGGAAGTATCGCGATGCAAGCGGCAGAACATCATGATTAATACTTTTATGCTGGCGTCGGATTTTGGCCTGGTGCAGTTTGTGCAGAAGGTGTCGCAGATGTGCAAGGGGAAGGCGTATTTCACGACGCCGGAGACGCTGGGGGAGTATCTGCTGATGGATTACATGCAGCGGCGGATGAAGACGATCCACTAAGAGCAGGGAACAGGGAACAGGGAATAGGGAACAGGGAACAGGGAATAGAAAAAGCTAAGAGCCGGTCAGCTAAGAGCCGGTTAGCTAAGAAGCAGTTAGCTAAGCGCCCGTCAGATCAGAACGGATGAGCGGTGGTGTGTTCGCTGGGGTGAAGCGGACGTGGAAGCCTTTTGGCGAGGGCTGGAAGCCGGCTTCGCGAAGAAATCGAGCGAGGTCGTGCTGGTGGGCTGGTTGGACGCCGATGGAGTCGATTAAGAGACCGCCACTGTGACGTGTTGCCGGATTCTGTAACAGTTCCTGAGCATAATTGCCGAGAAATGTGGCGAGATCGCGCGCTGCCGTGGAACGGTCTGGTTCTTCCGTCGGCAGGAAGACCTGAATGGCTGGATTGTTACGGCGCAGGTACGCGATGAGTTCGCCGTTACGGAGGATGACGGTGGAACCGACGCTGCGGGTGAGGGAGGCGGCGGGGTCTTCCGGCTCGGGCCAGCGAAGGATGCTGCCCCAGGGGCTGGCAGGATCGGTGGCGGCGAGGACGAGCATCTCGGCTTTTTCCAGCGTTCCGGTGCGAAGGGAGCGGAGGAGTTCGACGGCGGCAGGTTGGGCAAACTGCGCGCCGCCGAGTCCGGCGACAAAATAGCCGCGCCGGACACGGCCCTGGGCCTCGAGGGCTTTGAGGACTTCATAGACGGCGCTAAATCCGCCGGGAACATTTTCCTGGGCGACGGTTTCGCGCGTGACGATGCCGTAGCGGTGCAGGAGCTGCTGGGCGATCGCGTGGGACCATGCCGTCTGCGCCGCGGGTGTGGCGCGGTCGGGAGCGGGGACGAGGGTCCAGCGGCCCTGCGCGCTGGGGGGCGTGGTTCGGCGGGAACGGAAGGCGGCCTGGTTGTGCTGGCGCTTGCTGGAGCGTGTGGTTTCCGGTTTAGCGATGTAGGCGCGGAGGGCGTGGAGCGTGTCGTTGGTGACGAGGCCGCGCCAGACGAGGGACCAGAGGGCGTCGACGGTTTCGCCCGGGAAACCTGCGCCAGTGGTGGCGTGAAGCTGGGCGAAGAACGCGGCCCCGCCGGCGGCGAGGGCGGCGAGGATGGATTCTTCGCGAGGCGTGATGGGTTCGGCCGTCGCTCCGCGTGGTGGGAGCAAAGCGGCGATGCGTTCGGAGAGGTAGAGGGCAATGCGGCCGTCGCGGTCTCCGATGGAATCGACGCCGCACCAGATGACTTCACCGGCGGCGATGAGGGTATCGAGATCGGCGGTGGAGTAGCGGGCAAGGCGTGCGGGCAGAATCTGCGATTCGAGGAGCGAGGCGGGAAGAGGCGCGCCCTGAAGAGATTCGATGGTATCGAGGAGGGCGTCGAGACCTCTGCGCTTCTGCAAGACGCCCTGCCAGTGCGTTTCAAAACGTGCAAAGAGGCGGGGCTCGGCGGGCTCGATCTCTTTACGTAACCGTGCCAGTGACTTATTACGGATGAGGCGGAGGGATTCGGCATCGCAGTACTCGCGGTGCGTTCCCTCGGGGCGAAATCCGCCTTCGAGGACGCGTCCGTCGTGAAGGAGGGTGCGGAGGGCGGTCTCGACGGGCTCGTGGTTGAGGCCGAAGCGAGCGGCTGCTTCGTGGACGGTGAAGGGGCCGTGGGTGCGGGCGTAGCGTCGGGTTAGTTCGAGAACGGGCGCGGCGACCGGAGCGAGGAGTGCTTCGGGAAGGCCGGGCGGGAGTTTGAGGCGGAGAGCGTCGCGATAGCGGGCAGCGTCTTCAACGGCGATGAAGCGCTGCTGGCCTGCGATTTTGATTTGCAGGATGCGGCCGGCGCGGGCTAGTTCGTTGAGCGATTTCAGGAGAGCGGGCGCGGCGACACGGAGGGCGATTTCGTTGCGCGCGAGATCGCCGAGGCGGAGGAGGAGGTCGTGAAGGCCGTCGGCATTACGGGCGCGCTGATTCTCGCCAAGGAGCTGGAGGTTCGCTTCAACTTCGGCGATGGCGCTGGGGTCGAGAAGCTCGCGAAGGTCGGCCTCGCCGAGGAGGTCGGCGAGCTGGGACTGATCGATGGAGAGAGCAGCTGCGCGGCGCTCGGCCAGGGGCGCGTCGCCGTCGTAGATAAAGTTGCCGGTGTATCCGAACAGGAGAGAGCCTGCGAAGGGCGACGCTTTCTGCGTGTCGACGACGTGCACCTGGATTTCGTGGTCCTTGACGGAACGGAGGACATCGACGAGCGCGGGCATGTCGAAGGTGTCGCGAAGGCACTCGCGATGGGCTTCGAGGAGCATGGGGAAGTCGGGATATTGCGAGGCGACCGCAAGGAGATCGGAAGCGCGCTTGCGCTGTTGCCACAGGGGGGCGCGGGTTTGGAGGCGGCGGCGTGGCAGGAGCAGGGCGCGGGCTGAGGCTTCGCGGAATTTTGCGGCAAAGAGGGCGGTGGAGCTGAGCTGACGGACGACCAGGTCCTGGGCGTTACCCGGATCGGGCAGGAGCAGGGCGGGGTCGGGGGGTGCGTCGACGTCAGGAAAGCGAAGGACGAAGCCATCGTCGGTGGACATGGTTTCGACGTGGGGTCCGCCGGCGTTTTGGATTTGCGCGGCGGTGGCCATGGCCCAGGGAGTGTGAATGCGGTTGCCAAACGGGGTGAGGACGCAGACGCGCCAGTCGCCGAGCTCGTCGCGGATACGTTCGATGACGATGTTCCGGTCATCTGGAACTGTGACGGTTACATTTGCCTGGTCGGCGAGGAATTGCAGAAGGTTTTCGGCGGCCTGGGCGTCGAGGTCGTGTTCGCGCACGAGGCGGCTGATGGCGGCGTTCGGGGGAAGGGCGCGGAGTTCGCGGACGAGGGCGCCGATGCGGCGGCCGAATTCGAGGGGCCGGCCGGCCTGATCGCCGTGCCAGAAGGGCAGCTTTCCGGGCTGGCCGGGAGCCGGAGTCACAGTGACGCGGTCGTGGGAGATTTCGTCGATCCGCCAGGTGGAGGCGCCGAGAGAGAAGACGTCGCCGACGCGGGATTCGAAGACCATCTCTTCGTCGAGCTCGCCCACTCGAATTGGCTTTTTATGGTCGCCCGCAAGGAAGACGCCGTAGAGCCCGCGGTCGGGGATCGTTCCGGCGTTGAGGATGGCGAGCGACTTCGCTCCTTCGCGCGGTGTAAGGGTGTTTGCGATGCGGTCCCAGGTGATGCGGGGACGGAGCTCGGCGAATTCGTCGGAGGGATATTTTCCGGCGAGCATGTCGAGGACGTTGAAGAAAATGGGGCGGGTGAGCGTGGTGAAAGGGGCGGCTCCGCGCACGAGGTGGTAGAGGTCGTCGACGGAGATGAATGGTTCGCGTGGGGGCTGGCCTTTAAGGCGCGGGATCGAGAGCGCTGGCGGATTGGCGACAGTGGCGACAATCTGCTGGGCGAGGACGTCGAGGGGGTTGCGGAGGATGGATGTGGATTCGACCAGGCCCTCGTGCATGGCGCGGGTGACGGCGGAGCAGGCGATGAGGTCGGCGCGATATTTGGGGAAGATGATGCCTTCGCTGGTGACTCCCACTTTGTGGCCGGCGCGTCCGATGCGCTGCATGCCGGCGGCGACGGAGGGCGGCGACTCGATCTGAATGACCAGGTCGATGGCGCCCATGTCGATGCCCAACTCGAGCGAAGAGGTGGCGACGACGGCGCGAATCCGCCCGGTCTTGAGCTGGTCTTCGATCTCGGAGCGCTGGGCGGCGGCGAGGGAGCCGTGGTGGGCGCGGGCCAGGGGTTCCTGTGCGAGGTCGTTGACGAGAGCGGCGAGGCGTTCGGCGGTGCGGCGGTTGTTGACAAAGATGAGGGTGGATTGGCGCTGACGGATGATGGCGAGGAGGCGCGGGGGGATGGTCGTCCAGATGGAAGCTCGTTTCGCGGGGGAGTCAGGGGGCAGGGAGGGGTCCGGTTCAGGAGACTTGAGATCTTCAACCGGGACTTCAACTCTGAGGGCGAGGCGTTTGGGAGTGGTGGCGTTGATGATCGTCACGGGACGCGGAGAAAAAGCAGGCTCCTCCACCCCGCGCGACAAATCCGGTCGCGCTCCGGCCGGGATGACAATTTGGCTGGAGCCGCCGAGAAAGCGGGCGACTTCTTCGAGGGGGCGCTGGGTGGCGGAGAGGCCGATGCGCTGGATGGGATTGGCAGCGATGGCGGCGAGACGTTCCAGCGTGAGGGCGAGGTGGGCGCCGCGCTTGGTTGGGACGAGGGCGTGAATCTCGTCGACGATGACGGTGGAGACGGTTCGAAGAGCGGAGGCGGATTCGGAGGTGAGCAGAAGGTAGAGCGATTCGGGGGTGGTGATGAGGATGTCGGCGGGATGGCGGCGAAAACGGGCGCGCTCAGCCTGCGGCGTGTCGCCAGTGCGGATGGCGATGTTCGGGGTGCGAAAGGGTGCGCCGGAGCTGCTGGCAACAGCGGCGATGCCCTGCAGCGGTGCGCGAAGGTTGCGCTCGACGTCTACCGCGAGGGCTTTGAGGGGGCTGATGTAGACAACGCGGCAGGCCTCGCCGGCGACGGACTTTGGATCTTGTGCGTTGGGGGGAGAGTGAAACATAAGGCGGTCGAGGCACCAGAGGAAGGCGGTGAGGGTTTTTCCGGTGCCTGTGGGGGCAAGGATGAGGGTGCTTTCACCGCGTGCGATGGCGGGCCAGCCGAGGCGCTGCGGAGCCGTAGGTGTGCCGAGGGCGGAGCGGAACCATTGGGCGGTGAGGGGATGAAAGAGGGCGAGCGGGTCCATCTGAGGTGAGGATACTGCGGGAAGCTCGGAGCCAGTAGCCGGTAGCCGCAAGCCGCGGGCCTGGAGCCGGGAGCCAGGGGCTGGCGGTGACGAAGGGAATACACGCGTCGCTTCTCAGCGGAAGGGCGTAGTCCGGGCGCTACTGGCTTCCGGCTACCGGCTTCGGGCTGTTTCTTAGCGGATGGGTTTGTACCAGACAGTTTTTGGAGTAAGCACTGTTTGCCAGTGGGTATCCATGCGGGGCTGCTCGCTGAGGCCGAGGAAGAGGACGCCATCGGGGGCGAGGGAGCGGTGCATGGTGAGGAGAACCTGGCGACGGGTTTCCTGGGGGAAGTAAATCATGACGTTGCGGAGGAAGATGACGTCGAAGGTTTCCGGCATCGTGGCAGGCTGGCAGAGATTGCGTTGTTGAAAGCGGCAGAGGCGCTTGATGTCCGGGGCGATCTCCCACTCGTCGCCTGAGCGGACCAGGTACTTGACGAGGAAGCGGGCGGGGAGACCGCGGTTGATCTCGATTCGCTGATAGCGGCCTGCGGAAGCGCGCTCGACCATTTCGGCGGAGAGATCGGTGCCGAGGATGTCGATTTTCCAGCCGGCCAGCAGCGGGAAGTGCTCGCGGAGCAACATGGCGATGGAATAGGCTTCCTGGCCGCTGGACGAGGCGGCAGACCAGAACCGGAGGGTGCGCGTGTCGCGGCGGCTGGCAATGAGGGCGGGCAGGAGCTGCTCGCGAAGCAGGTCAAAAGTGGCAGGGTCGCGAAAGAAGCTGGTTTCGTTGATGGTCATGGCTTCGGCGACGGAGCGTTGAAGACAGGGGCCGGCTTCGGAGCGCAGGGCAGAGACGAGCTGGTCGAGGGAGTGGAGACCGCGGTCGCGGAGAAGGCGCTGGAGGCGCGACTCGAAAAGGTAATCACGGGAAGGATCGACGTGATTGCCGGAATTGCGCATGACCACGGTGCGCAGGTACTCGAAATCGACGGAGGATGAGCTCACAGGGCGAGGGCCTCCTTGCGGGGCGCGCGGGCAGAGCTGGCGATACAGCGCAGAATCTCTGCGGGGATGGCCTCGAGGGCGAGAACCTTGTTGGCCAGGCCGGCCTGGACCACGGCTCCGGGCATGCCCCAGATGACGCTGGTGGCGTGGTCCTGCGCGATGACGGCGCCGCCGGCGGAGCGGATGGCGCGGCAGCCGGCGAGGCCGTCCGATCCCATGCCGGTGAGGATAACGCCGAGCACATGGCCAGAGCAGGTCAGCGCGGCCGAGCGAAAAAGGACGTCGACGGAAGGGCGGCAGAAGTTTTCGGGCTCGTTCTGGTTGAGGCCAAGACGGAAATCGCGGGTGAGTTCGAGATGCCAGTCTCCCCGGGCGATGTCGATGACACCGGGTTCGGGGCGGTTGCTGGAATCCGCCTCGCGCACGCGCAGAGCGCAAAGGGCATTGAGGCGCTCGGCGAGCAAGCCGGTAAAAAGCCGCGGCATGTGCTGGACGATGAGGATGGGCAGCGGGAAGCCAGCGGGAAATTTTGGAAGCAGGAGTTCGAGCGCGGCGGGACCGCCGGTGGAGACACCGATGGCGATGAGCTTTGGGGGCAGAGACTGAGTGGACGGAACGGCGGGGCGCGGTTCGGCGACCGCAGCGGCAGGTTGCGGCGCGGGAAGAGGTTCGAATGGAAAAAGGGCGAGAATTTTCGGAAGCAGGTCGCGGGTGAGGGTTTGGACGCCCTCGCGGACGTCACTCTGAGCGCCCGGTTTGCAGACGTAGTCGGTAGCGCCGCGCGCCAGAGCTTCAATCGTGATGCGTGCGCCGCGCGAGGTCAGGGTGCTGCACATGATGACGGCGACGCGGCGGTTGCGGCTGCGGATACTGGAGAGGACTTCGAGCCCGTTCATGCCAGGCATCTCGATGTCGAGGAGGACGAGGTCCGGTTGAAGGCGTTCGAAGGCGGCCAGCGCCTCGGGGCCGCTGGAGGCGGTTCCGGCAATCTCGATCGAAGGCTGTGGATCGAGAACCATGCGCAGGAGCCTGCGCATGACGGCCGAGTCGTCGACCAGCAGCACGCGCACTTTGCGGCGCGAAGGCGATCCATGAGCCTGCATCATGATTCATCGACTCCAGCCATGCGCAGTTTGTCGAAGAGGCCGGCTTCGTCGAATGGCTTGACCAGGTACTCATCGGCGCCCGCATCGAGAGCCGCTTCGATGTAGCCGTTCTCGGCCTCCGTGGTGACCATGACGATTTTGGTGGCGTTGAAAGCGGGATCGGCACGAACCGTCCGGAGCAACTCGATGCCGGACATGACGGGCATGTTCCAGTCGACCAGGGCCACGGTAAAGGGGCCGGAGGCGTGAAGGCAGCTGAGGCCCTGCCGGCCGTCGGCGGCTTCGATGCACTCCACGCCGCGCTCGGCAAAGAGGGAGTGGAGATAATTCCTGACAAATCGCGAATCGTCCACAACCAGGGCGCGCATGAGTGTCCTTTCTGTTTCCGGACCCTCAGGCCGGGAAGGCACTGGCCAGGTGCATGGGGTCCAGGCGGTCGGGTTCGAGACGGACGAGGAGGCGGTCCTTGAGTTTCCAGGCGCCGTCAAACAGAGCCTGGCGGCGGCTTTCGAGCGTGGGGGGATTGGGTTCGTGGTCGCCGGCGGAAAGGTGGAGCACCTCGCCGACGGAGTCGACGAAGAGTCCGAACAGACCGCCGGGGGTTTCGAAAACCAGGACATCTTCGGCGGCGCTCGCCGGGTCCATGCCGAGCAGACGCCGCAGAGAGACGGCGGTCAGCACCTCCCCGCGGTAATGCACCAGTCCGCCGACGAAGTAGGGAGCAAGGGGAACAGGCTGGGTGGCGGGCTTGCCAAGGATCTCCAGCACATGGGCGATGGGGACGCCGTACAAAGTATCGCCTACCCGGACTGAGCAGACTTCCACGGTTTGAGTTGTGCGTTGGCCGCTCATGCTTGTTCCTCCGCGGACACAGACAATTCCGTTGTTTGGGACTCGATCGCGCAGTCGAGGGAGGGGACGGCGGAAAGTCTGACAATATCGGTGACGCGCTCGTGCAGCAGGGTGAGACCTTCGGCGATGGCTCCCGTTCCGGCTTCTTCGAGCTGACTTCCACCGGCAACGTCAAGAACCTGAGACACGGTCATGCCGACCTCGCGGTTGCCATCGCGGCAGACGACGACTGTGGTCTGGGCTTCGGGATCGTCGCCCGCGCCGAGCAGTTCCGAGGCGGTATCGTCGAGAGGCAGCAGCTTTCCCTCAAAGCGCAGCACGGGACGCGATCCAGCCCGTTCGATGCGGGAGCGCGGAATTCGCTCGATGCGCACTACTGTTTCCAGAGGCAAAGCGGCCTGGCCACTGCCCGTCTGAACGAGGAGGAAGTCGTGCTGGCCGGCGCGTCTGTTGTCGCCAGAGCTATCGGCCGTTTCCGAGGTGAGGCCAACGCCGGCATTCTGAGCGATGGCGCCTGGGTTCAGGATCAGGGCCATCTCACCATTGCCCAGGATGGTCGCTCCGGCATAAAAGCCGATCCTGCGCAGGACGGCGGCGAGGGGTTTGACGACGATTTCCTCGGGGTCCGCGAGGCCGTCGACGACCAGGCCGAAACGACGGCCATCGGCGTTGAGGATGGCGATGTCGCAGGGCGCGCCGCTCTCGCGCGGGGGCTGCTGGAGGAGCCGGTTGAGAAAGACCAGGGGCAACAGGCGTCCGCGGAGGCGGTAGAGGGCGGCATTTTCGAGGTGCTCGATGCGGCTGTCGTCTTCCCCGGTGCCGAGGTGGACGAGCTCGGTGAGAGCGCTCTGGGGAAGGGCGAAGTTCTGGCCGCGGCTGCGGACGATCAGCGCCGGAATAATCGCAAGGGTGAGGGGGATGCGAAGGCGGAGGATGGTTCCTTTGCCGGCCTGGCTGTCCACTTCGACCTTGCCGCCGATTTTTTCGACGTTGGTGCGGACGACATCCATGCCCACGCCCCGCCCGGAGACACTGGTCACGGCTTCGGCGGTGGAAAATCCGGGAAGAAAAATGACCTGCAGGATCTCGCGATCGCTCATCTGTTCGGCGCGCTGGGGGGGCACGAGCTGGCGGTCGATGGCTTTCTGGCGGATCTTTTCAATGTTCATGCCGGCGCCGTCGTCGTGGACCTCGACGATGACGTGACTGCCCTCGTGGCAGGCGCGCAGCCGGACAACGCCTTCGGCGGGCTTGCCGCTGGCGAGCCGCGCGGCGGGCGTCTCGATGCCATGGTCGATGGCATTGCGGACGGAGTGGGTGAGGGGATCGCGGATGGCTTCGAGAAGGCTCTTGTCGAGCTCGGTCTCCTGACCTTCCATCTCAAGGCGCACGCGCTTGTCGAGGCTGAGGGCGAGGTCGCGCACGAGGCGTGGAAAGCGCGAGAACACGTGGCTGACCGGTTGCATGCGCGCCTTCATTACGGATTCGCGGAGATCGGCGGTGACCATGTCCAGACGGCGGCTGAGCAGGGCGAAGCCGGAGTCGGCGCTGGTTGCCTGGAGAATCTGATTGCGCGTCAGCACCAGCTCGCCGACCAGATTCATCATGCGGTTGAGCAGTTCGACGTTGACGCGGAGGGTGGAGTCGGCGGTGCCGGACGATGCAGGCGCCTGAATTTCAGGCGCAGGCGCCGGGGCGCCGGATACGGGCCGCGCGGGAATCGAGACAGCCGCGACGGCGGGAGCGGATCGAGGTTCAGGCTCGGCTCTCCGTTGCGTTGCTTCGATGTCCCGCGGCCCTGCCTCTCCGGCTTGAGCCGGCGACGGCGAACATTGGGAGGAATTCCGCACCCGCCGAAGCGCTCGACCGGACGAGACCGGCTGTCTGCGCGGCCTGGGAGAATGCACGGGCGCGGCAACAACGGCGGCCAGCGCTGTTTCGCCCGCGCCGGCACGTGCCGGCGGATCGCCTCGCTGCAGTTGCTCGAGCCGGTCGATCATGGCGCGGTCTTCATGACGGCTTTCGCCCTCGGCGCCGGTGGTTTCGATGGAGCGAAGGATGCTGCGCAAAATGTCCATCAGGGACAGCAACCCGCTGATGATCACCGGATTGGGCGCGAGCTGCCCCTCGCGCAGCAGGCCGAGCAGATTTTCCCCCGCGTGCGAGAGCGACTCGAGGCGGCTGAAGCCGAGGAAGCCGGTTGTGCCCTTGATGGTGTGTACGGCACGGAAGATGTCCGCCAGCAGCCCGGTATCGCCAGGCCGCGATTCGAGGTCGGTCAGGCACCGCTCCATGCGGTCCAGGCCCTCCTGGCTTTCGAGTAGAAATTCGCGAGTAAGGTCGTCCACGAAAGGTTTATCGGATGGGGACTGCGGAACTTGAGGGTGGACGATGAGGGTAGCCGGATGCTCCGTCCCTGGTTTTTCGGTAGTCTCAGAGACGCTATGCCACCGATTGATTCTCTGACCCTGGACCGGCTGAAGGAGTCCGCTCTCGAGGCCGCGACGCGCGCTTATGCTCCTTACTCGAAGTTTTTTGTGGGCGCGGCGCTGCTTTTCGACGATGGGCAGATCGTAAAAGGCTGCAATGTGGAGAACGTCTCCTACGGCCTGACGAGCTGCGCGGAGCGAAATGCATTGTTTCGGGCCATCAGCGAGGGTGGCGCGGGGCGAAAGATTCGTGCGATTGCAGTGGCCAACCGGAACGGCGCGGCCAGCCCGCCGTGCGGCGCATGCCGCCAGGTGATGAGCGAATTTGTAACAGGGGATGCTGTGGTTTGTTTTCCTGGCGAGAACGGTCTGGAGACGCGGACCTTCGCGGAGATTTTTCCGTGCAGCTTTCGATTTGAGCCCGGGGAAGGACGGCGATGAGCGGCGCACTGCATGCTGTGGACCTGATCCGCAAGAAGCGGGACGGCGAGGAGCTGAACGCGGATGAGATTCGCTTCCTGGTGGAAGGCGCGTCGCGGGAGACCATTCCCGAAGAGCAGCTTTCGGCGTGGCTGATGGCAGTTTTTTTTAACGGGCTGTCGCTCGGGGAACTGGACACGCTGACGACAGCGATGCGATTTTCCGGCGAGGTGCTGGACAACAAGGGGCTGGGGCGGAAGACCGTCGATAAGCACTCGACGGGGGGCGTGGGAGACAAGACTTCATTTCTGGTGGCGCCGATTGCGGCGGCGGCTGGGCTGGCCGATCCGATGATCAGCGGGCGCGCGCTCGGGCACACGGGCGGGACGCTGGACAAGCTGGAGTCGATCCCGGGCTACCGAACCGGGCTTTCGCTCGAGGAGATGCGGAAGGTGCTGGAGCAATGCGGCGCGTCGATTGTTGGGCAGACGAAGGAACTGGTTCCAGCGGACAGGAAGCTGTACAGTCTGCGCGATCGCACGGCGTCGGTTGAGAGCCCTTATCTGATTTGTGCCTCGATCATGAGCAAGAAGCTGGCGTCAGGGCTCGATGCGCTGGTGATCGATGTGAAGACGGGGTCCGGAGCCTTTCTGCGCAACGAGGACGACGCGCGGTATCTGGCGGCGCTGATGGTGGAAACCGGGGAGCGCGCGGGAACGCGGACGGTGGCGCTGCTGACGGATATGAGCCAGCCGCTGGGGCGTTTCGCCGGGAACTGGGTGGAGATTGCGGAGTCGATGGAGTTGTTGCGGGGAGAGCGCGATCCGCTGAGCGAAGATTTGCGCGAGGTTTCGCTGATTCTCGCCGGGTGGATGATTTACCTGGGCGGCAAGGCGAGGAGCGCGGAGGCGGGACGCGGGCTTGCGGAGCAGAAGCTGGCGGATGGGGCGGCGCTCGGGGTGTTTCGTGCGATGGTGGCGGCGCAGGGCGGGAATCTGAAGGCTCTCGATGCGGGAATGGAATTTCACCGGCCGAAGTTCCGGCGGGATTTTCGCGCGGATCGGAGCGGGTATTTTGTTGCGGCGGACTGCACCAAAGTTGGCTGGGCGGTGCAGCGGTTGGGCGCAGGGCGGGAGCGCGCCGGGGAGCCGGTGGAGGCGCATGCGGGCCTCGAGATGCATGTAAAGCTGGGCGCGAAGGTCGAGGCGGGGCAGGTGCTGGCGACGTTGTTCACCGAGGACGAGGCCCGATTTGCGGAGCCGCAAAAGTTGCTCGGCGAGGCGCTGGCAATCGGAGATGCGCCGCGGGCGGCGCCTCGGCTGATCGGGCAGATTATTTCGGCCGACAATAAGAATTCGTTTCTGAAAAAGCCGCACCGCGGTTAGGATTCAGGGAAAACCTGAGGAGAACGATTTGGCGCGATTCACGGGGGTGCTGGGCCTACTGACGATGCTGCTGCTGGCATGGATTTTCTCCACGAACCGCAGGGCAATCCGCTGGCGCACCGTGGTGTGGGGGCTGGGCCTGCAGATTGCGTTCGCATTCCTGGTGCTGAAATCGACGGTAGGGCAAAGGGTGATGCACGCGGCGGGCGATACCGTGAACAGGCTGCTGGCGTACGCGTTTAACGGATCGAGTTTTGTATTTGGGGATCTCGGCGCGCAGCACTCGAAGATCGGCGCGGCGTTTGGGACCAATTTCTTCGCGTTTCAGGTGCTGCCGACCATCATCTTCATCTCCGCGTTTTTTGCGGTGCTCTACTACCTGGGCGTGATGCAGCTGATCATCCGCGGCTTTGCCCGAGCCATGCAGTGGACGATGAAGGTCTCCGGCGCGGAGAGCCTGAACGTGGCAGCGAGCATTTTTATGGGGCAGACGGAAGCTCCACTGACGATCCGGCCGTTTCTGCCGGGGGCGACGCGCTCGGAGCTGATGACGATTATGACCAGCGGCATGGCGCACGTGTCGGGCGGGATCATGGCGGCGTACATCCTGTATGGGATTTCGGCGAGCAGCCTGCTGGCGGCGGTGATTATGACGGCGCCGGGGACGATTTTGATTTCGAAGATGCTGGTGCCGGAGACGGAGAAGCCGGCGACCGAAGGAGTGGTGCGGATTCCGGAGGACGCGGAGGGCGGATCCGGAAACGCTGACGAAAATCTGATCGGGTCGATTGCGCGGGGAACGATTGATGGCGGGCGGCTGGCGTTCAATGTGGGGATCATGCTGATTTCGTTTCTCGCGCTGATTGCTTTGCTGAACGGGATTCTGGGCGGGCTGCACACCTGGCTGGGCTTTCACCACATTCCGTTTCCGCATTCGCTCGATGCGATTCTTGGATTTTTCTTTGCACCGATTGCGTGGGTGATTGGGATTCCTTGGCATGACGCGCCGACGGTGGGGAATCTGCTGGGGACGCGGATGGTGCTGAATGAACTGGTGGCGTATACGTATTTGGGCGGCTATGCGAAGAGTGGGGCGCTGGCCGCGCGGTCGGTGACGATTGCTACGTTCGCGCTGTGCGGATTTGCGAATCTGAGCTCGATCGGGATTCAGATTGGCGGGATTGGGGCGCTGGCGCCGAATCGGCGGAACGAGCTGGCGAAGCTGGGCTTCAGAGCGATGCTGGCGGGGACGATGGCGAATCTGATGTCGGCTTCGATTGTCGGAATTCTGATTCAGTAGGCGTATCAAGTAACCATGGCGATTACGATTTTTGACAAGGCGACGGCGGCGGCGCAGTTTGTCAGTGCGCAGACGGAGTTGCGCCCGAAGATTGCCATCGTGCTGGGGTCGGGGCTGGGGGCGTTCGCGGAGCAGCTGGAGAACGCGACCGCGATTCCGTTTGCGAAGATTCCGCATTTTCCTAAGTCCACGGTGCCGGGACACAGCGGCAAACTGCTCCTGGGGCTGGTGGCCAGTGTGCCGGTGGCGGTGATGCAGGGGCGCGTGCATGCGTACGAGGGATACAACTCGGCGGAAGTGACGTTTCCGGTGCGTGTGCTGGGGCGGACGGGCGTGCGGACGCTTGTGCTGACCAATGCCGCAGGGGGCATCAATCCGGAGCTGCATCGCGGACAGTTGATGCTGATCGCGGACCACATTAATTTGTCAGGGCGCAATCCGGTAGCGGGGGCGAATGACGAGAGGTTTGGGCCGCGCTTCTTTGACATGAGCGAGGCGTACTCGGCGCGCCTGCGCGGCCTGGCGCATCAGGCCGGGGAGGGCCTGGGCATGGTTCTCGAAGAGGGCGTCTACCTCAGCGTGCTGGGGCCTAGCTTTGAGACTCCGGCGGAGATTCGCGCATTTCGGACTATGGGGGCCGATCTGGTAGGCATGTCGACCGTGCAGGAGACGATTGTGGCGCGGCACATGGGCATCGAGGTGCTCGGCATCAGCTGCGTGACAAATATGGCTGCGGGGATCCAGAATGAGCCGTTAAGTCACGAAGAGGTGATGGCGACGGGGCGGGCGGTGGAGGCTCAGCTTGCGGGGCTGCTGACGCGGGTGGTGCCGCTGATGGCGGGGTGAGCTACAAAGCAGTTAGCGCAGGAAACGATTAGCGAAAAGCCGTCAGCGAACAACTTAATTACCCCGCCGATAGAGATGGAAGTTGACCTCGATGTTGATTTGTACTGGCACGGGATGGCCATCATGGGTTGCAGGGTTAAATCGGTACTGTTTCACGGCTTCGACAGCCTTTTCGTCGAGCCCCATTCCGAGCGAACGGATAACGCGGATATTACGGGGGGCGCCTTGTTCGTCCACCACCAAATGCAAAACGACGATACCCTCTACCCCGGCCTTTCTTGCTTCGTCCGAGTATTCGGGGTTTGGGGCGAAGCGGAGAGTTGGCTGGGTCATACCTTCTCGAGACGGAGAGTGGAGGGGTTCTGCGTCTGAAGACTGCTGACCGCCTATGTTTGCTGTTGGATTTGGCGCCGGTGGCGCAGCATCGGCGTGTTGGTCGTGCCAATCGGGCACCGGCTCGGCGCTCTTCACCCAGGCAGCAGCGTAGAGGTCGCGGAGCATCGACGCCCCAGCGGCCAATCGTTCAGCGGTGAAGTGTCTTGACTCGCGAGTGCCCGTGCCGTCGAAGCCGTGCTGCTTGTCGAGTTGGTAGACCTTTTCGACGAACGTATTGCTGTGGCGCAGGTAGGCAAGGTAGTCGTCCCATTCACCGTTGATTGGATGGACTGTCGCGAGGAGCGGCTGGACATCGGATTCGTTGATGGCCGCATCGACGAAGGGCCCTTCAAAGCGCCAGTGGATGGTGTGGTCGGTGGTGTAGCCGTTGGGATTCTCTTTCTCGACCCAGCCGTTGTAGTTGATGGTGACGTGGAGAGGCTGGGAGCCATCGGCGACATAGTGGCCTAGCCATCCGGCGTAGAAGAGGATGGCGGCTTCGACGGGCTTGGTGTCCTGATGGGCGGCGGAGAGGGTGCGGTAGTCGCGCATGGCGGACTTGAGGCGCTCCCAGACTTCATTCGTGATGTACGGCTGGAATCCGACTTTCTCGGGGCGTAGTTGAGCGGCCATGTCGGGGTGGGCGGCGACGTACGCGTAGAGAGCGGCAATGTACTGGTAGCGCTGGCGGGGCAGCGGGCCGATGAGGTCGGCGTATTCGAGGTCGATGAAGTGGTCGGGTGCCTGGGCGGCGTTGAGTTCGGCCTCGGCATGGGAACGCCAGCGGTCAGGCTCGGGACCGAGGTAGGCGATTTCGTTGATGGCTTCGGGGGTGCGCATGAAGGTGGGTATGTCGGCGGGGAGCGATTCCGCGGCGAGACGGCTGATCATGATGTGGCCCTTGCTTCCCCACGCGAACGCGGAAGGGATGGCGAGCAGGAGAAGCAGGAGGAGCGCGAGGCGGGAGCGGAAATCGGATTTCATGTTGGGATCAGTGTAAAAGCGATCGGCTAAGAAGCGGTTAGCGTCTCGCTTTGCGCGATGCCCAGCCCGATCACACCACGACGGGGCGTGATCAGAACGGGGCACCTTGAATTGTAACCGTCATTGTGACTTGTGCATCAGCCCTTCGATGGCTTCGGCGGTTTTCGGCAGGGCGCAGGTGAGGCATTCGAGGGTGCCGTCGGGCCGTGCATAGTAATCGTCTTCGATGCGGACGCCTAATTTCTCTTCGGGAATGTAAATGCCGGGCTCGATGGTGAAGACCATACCCTTTTCGATTGGTTTTGCCGGGTCGAAGGGGTCGTGCACATCGATGCCGACGGAATGGCCAATGCCATGGATGAAGTATTTGCCGAGAGGCTCGCCGTGGAGATCTTTGCCGTGATCGTTCATGTAGTTAAAGGCGATGGTATCGAGCGAGTCGGTATAGCGGTGGTACGGGTCGTTGATGCGCGACTTGCCGGGAACGAAGGCTTCCATGGCTGCGCGCTGGGCTCCGAGGACGACGTTGTAGACCTCGCGCTGGCGCGCTGTGAAGTGGCCGTTCACAGGCATGGTGCGCGTGATGTCAGAGGCGTACATCGAGTATTCGCCGGCCGCGTCGACGAGAAGAACTTCGCCGGCCTGCATGGTCCGGCTGTTTTCGGAGTAGTGAAGGGTGGTCGAGTTGGGGCCCGATCCAACAATGGGGGCGTAGGAGGGACGCTCGCAACCGTTGGCCATGAGGTTCTCTACGATGATGCCGGCGGCGGCGCGTTCAGTCATGCCGGGATGGATGGCGGCGATCATGGCGAGCTGCGCTTTGATGGAGGCGTCGCTGGCTTTGTGGAGGAGCGCGAGTTCGCCGGGCTCTTTGATGATGCGGAGATCCTGTGTGAGAGAGCGCACGTCCTGGAGGGCTGGCGTTGAATCCATTCCGAGAGTGGTGGCGGTCCAGGAGATGAGGGCGCGGGCCTGGTCGTTGTCGGGCTGGCCGAAAAGATTGCGCTCGAGGTAGCGGTCGGATTTGAGGAGACTGTCCAGGATGGTCGGGAGCTCGGTCATGGGCCGGACTTCATCGATGCCGGTAATGTGGGGCGCGTCGGGCGAGGAGGCGTCGAGTTTGGGACCGGTGTAGCGCTCGTTGCGGAGATTGCGCGTGGGGAGAAAGAGGATTTCGCGGTAGGCGCGTGCGGCGTGCAGGTCGTCGGCATCGGCAGGGGCTTCGATGAGCAGCGCGGCGCCGGGCTCGTTCCAGCCGGTGAGGTAGTAGAAGTCGGAATCCTGCCGGTAGGGGGTGAAGTCTGTGAGGGGTTCTTCGGCGGCGAAGAGGATGGCGACGCCCTGGTTGAGGGATTCGCTGAGGTGGTTGCGGCGGGTGTGGTAGTCGGCGGTGGGTTGGCGGTCGAGAGCTGAAAGTGCAGGCGCCAGAAGTGCGGCGAGAATCAGCAGGAGGCGGCGCGGGAATTCCATTGGGAGGAGTTTAACGGAAGAGTTCATCTGGCAGCGTTTTGTCAATTCAAGGTAAAATGACAGAGGGAGGACAAATGGCAACGCAGGAGATTCGGTTGCGCCTGAGTGAAAATGGCAGAGTTGTGATTCCGATCCAGGTTCGCAAAGAGCTGGGCGTGGAAGCGGGGGGAGAGATTCTGCTGGAGCGCCAGAAGAACGGATACCGGCTGACCACGCGGCGGCAGCGCATCAGGGAAGCGCAGGAGGCGTTGCGGCGTTATATCAAGCCAGGCGTTTCGCTGGTAGACGAGCTGATCGCTGAGAGACGCGAAGCGGCAAAGCATGAGTAAGTGCGTCCTCGATGCATCCGCCATCCTTGCGGTGCTGCAGAACGAGATGGGGAGCGAGGTTCTGACGGACGAGGTACTGGAGGAGTCGGTGGCCAGCGCCGTGAATCTGGCCGAGGTGCAGACGTCGATGGTGAGGCGAGGAGTTCCCGCAGACGAGGCGTGGATGAGGGCGGGTATCCCGGTGAGTCAGGTCATGGCGTTTACGGAGGACCAGGCGCGAGTGGCCGGTACCCTGGTCCGGGAAACTCGCAGGCTGGGTCTATCGCTGGGAGACCGCGCGTGTCTGGCGCTGGCACTGGAGCTCAACGCGCCTGTGTACACGGCGGACCGAATCTGGAAGAAGCTGAGTCTTGGCATTCCGATTCGCATGCTCCGATAACGCTGCAGAACGCAAATGGATTTCGCTCATACCCCGACCGGGAACGGCTTCGGCGAAGTATCGTCCAGGTTCGCGCCGGTACGCCAGCGTTCGAAGCGGCCTTGCAGCAGCGACAGAAGCCCCGTGTACCAGTAGCCGACGACGAAGAGGATGAGGAAGGGAACTGTGAAGTAGTTTTCGTTGGCGATGGCGTACCAGATGCAGAGGGCGAAGTAGCAACCTATTAACAGTTCAAGAAACGGAATCAGGCCGAGGCGTTTACGGTATTTCGAGGATGCCTGGGATTTCTCGCCCTTTTTCTGGACGCGGTATTTCGGGGTGCGCTTGAAGGCGCTCTGGATGCCGAAGAGCGCCTCCATGACCGCGATGGTGTTGGTGATGGTGAGGCCGATGCCAAGAGACATGAGGAAGGGAAGATACAGAAAGGTGCGATACCAGTGGCGCGGGTAGAGTTCTTTCTGCGAGACGAGATAGAAGGAGGAGATAGAAAATGTGGAGGCCAGGAAGAGCGGGAAGTCGATGTAGAGCATCTCCCACCATCCCTGGTAGAAGCGGATGATCATGGCCGGCATAAGCAGGACGGATAGAACGACCATGAGGGGATAGCTGATGTTGGCGGTGAGGTGATACCAGGCTTCGATTTTGGTGCGAAGGGGAGCGTTCGAGCGGAAGACGCGGGGAAGAATTTTTTTGGATGTCTGGATGAGGCCTTTGGCCCAGCGCTGCTGCTGGGTTTTGAAGGCGGTCATTTCGATGGGGAGCTCGGCGGGGCACTCGACATCCTGGAGGTATTTGAATTTCCAGCCGACGATCTGGGCGCGATAGCTCAGGTCGGTATCTTCGGTGAGTGTGTCGTGCTGCCAGCCGCCGGCCTGGTCGATGGCGGAGCGGCGCCACATGCCGGCGGTTCCGTTGAAGTTGAAGAAGACGTTGGAGCGGGCGCGGGCGCCGTGCTCGAGGACGAAGTGGCCGTCGAGCAGAATGGCCTCAACCTGGGTTAGGAAGCTGTAGTCGCGATTGAGGTGGGTCCAGCGGGTCTGGACCATGCCGATGTTGGGCTCGGCGAAGTGGTGGATGACGCGCATCAGCCAGTCGGAAGGAGGGACGAAGTCGGCGTCGAAGATGGCGATGAATTCGCCGGAGGCGGTTTTGAGGCCTTCATCGAGGGCGCCGGCTTTGAATCCGTGGCGATTGGTGCGGTGCAGGTACACGATGGGATAGCCGAGGGCGCGGTAGCGTTCGACGATGAGCTGGGCTACCTGCTGGGTTTCGTCGGTGGAGTCGTCGAGGACCTGGATTTCGAGGAGCTCGCGGGGATAGTCGATGCGGCAGACCGAGTCGATGAGGCGATCGATAACAAACTGCTCGTTGAAGATGGGGAGCTGGATGGTGACGCGGGGCAGATGTTCGAAGCGTGAGGCCGGCTGGTGGGTGGCGTTTTTGCGGTTGTGGTAATAGAGCCAGACGAGGGTGTAACGGTGCAGGCCGTAGAGCGAGAGGACGATCATCACCAGGAAGTAGGGGGTGAGGAGCAGCGTGTCAAAGGAGAAGAGCTGCCAGTGGTAGAGGTTCTGGAAGGTGTGGTCGCCGTAATGGGTGCGGAGGTAGTGGCGCAGGTCGTTTTTGACGAAGAAGAGGGCGCAGCCGGAGGCGAGTCGGGCGGAGATGTCCAGGAGCGCGAGGAGCGTGGGCATGGAGTGCTGCGTACAAGGGTACAGGGTGCAGGGCGCAGGATACAGGGTGCGGGGGGTGGTCCCTGCCCCCCAGGGGTTGGGATTGTGCCAAGCTGTTGATTCGGCGGAGCTTGTGGCGGGGTGGTTTTCGACTGTGCCATCCTTCTGAAAGCAGGCGGTTTGGCGGGGGCGTTTGGGCGCCGGGCCGGGGTGCGTGTTGTTGGTGGCGGTTATGTATTTGCATTCAAAGTGGAAGTTGGGGTTCGATTTGTTTTCAAAAAACTTAGGTTTGGGTTTGGGTTTCGGGTCCGGCGGAGTTAGTCCTGGCCTGGCGGATTGCGTTGGTCTGGTGTCGCCTGGTGAGCGGCAGTTAGAAAAGCCTCGCTCCGAATCCAGGGCGAGGCTATCTTTCTTTTTTTACCCTCTATTATCAGAATACCAAGTCTGAGGGGAAAACCTGCCAACTTTGTTGGCGCGGAAGTGGTGTGCTGTAAGCCACAGTTACTTTGGGTAAGTGGTGAAACTTGACAAGAACGCTGGTAGCTAAGGAGCGGTGAGCTAAGAAGCGGTTAGCTAAAAAGCGGTCAGCCAGGAGGCGGTCAGCAAGGGCTCGCACGGAGCCAGTAGCCGGTAGCCTGGACCCGGTGGGCAAGTCCGGATGGCGTATTGGAGCAGAGCACCCTCCAGCCCAAAAGCGGTCAGCGAGGAAGCGTGAGCTAAGGGGCGGTCAGCCGGAAGATGCGTGAGCGAGGACAGGGTTCCGAGCCTCCAGACGGCGGTTTAGTTGCCTCGCATAACGAATCGTCCATTAATAAGTCTCCACTCCGCAAACGATCCATCAGGGCGCGTACTGGGTGAAAACAAGGTCGTGGGCCTTGAACTGCGCGTGGCAGGCGAAGCAGGGTTTCATGAACGCCGCATCCACAGGTTTGCCATCGGCGTTGAAATGACCGAAGCCCCAGCCTCCTGTGGCGGCATACTTTTTTGAGTCCTTGACCATGAACTGAACGTTGGTAGGGGCACCTGGAACGATGGATTGTTTCTGGCCGAAGATCGTGTCGTTCTCCTCCGATGAAACAGCCTTATAGTGCAAAGCCGCGATGATTGTGCCGTCAGGAAAGGGGATCGTTCCTGCGCGGAAGGCCTTGACGGCTACCGGGTTGCCGAGAACCGCGCCCAAACTGTTGAGGTTGCCCTCTTCGTGGGCCGAGGCGATCCACTTCCAGTCACGGTACCCGGCGGGCTTTTCTGTAACGAAGGGCGGGGCAGCCTCATCGGCGTTCCCGGAGGGAGGGGAGATCAGGGCCGCAACGCCACTTATCGTCGCAACCGAAACCAGCAGAGAAGCGATCCTTCTCATCGTTGCTCCATTCAAAATGCGATTGCTGTGCGTTTATCGCTGCTTGAGCGAGGCCCGCTCGTTCCGATGCTTCGTGGGGCGAAAGGGAGCGGGCCAGATTCTTGGAGGGCGTGTGGAAATCGAGGCGATCTCGTCGCAACTGGAGAGGGCGGCTCAAAGGCGGGCGGGTCGGTCGCGTCGGTGTGCCTGGGGGGGCACACCGACGCGACCGACCCAAGGATGGCGCTTCGCGCCGACTTTTTACATCCCCCGTTCGACGCGCACGTCGCTTCGCTACTTCTTGACGGGGTCCGGGCCTAAAAGGCCCCTTTGATGTTGTCGGCGGTGTTCGGCGGGTTACCCCCCCCGCTTCCACCGTCGCCTCGCTTCACGAGGCCTGGGCGTGCCTTGGCGGCGGTTCTCCTTCGTCGGGGAGTGGTTTCCATGACCGAAACTTGGAGTGGGTGCCCGGTCGGGCTCGGTTCTTCTTTGTCTTCGGTGAACCCCACTTACTCAGGAATTCCTCCATCTCCTGAATCTTGCTCCGCGGTCATCCTTTTATCGAGTTGCAATAAGGGTGCGACGGGTGGGCGTTTTTCATATCACTTCCGCCCAGTTCGCGCCGTCGCATGACGTGGTCGGTGTGTACGGAATTCGTGTGAATCAGACTGTGACACAAATGGCAGCGGACAGCACCAGGCAGTGCAGCATTCCAAAAGCCCGCGGTCTTGGTGGAGTCGGAGAACTTTGCACCGCGGCCGGTCACTTGCGCGTGACGAATCCGTGTTTCAGGCGGCACAGATAGAAACGAAAATTCTCGGCTGTCACCTAGGTTCTTCCAGATTTCATCTTCGGATATCCCGGTCCACATCCCTTCAGCGATTCGCTGATAGTAGACGTTTAGCCAAGGGATGTGGCGGCCGCCGCTGCCAAACTTGTGGACAATCATTCCCAGTGCTTCTTTGTGCGACAGAAGAAATGCTTCAAAAGCAGCACGAATTTGGGTGAATTCCCTCAATTTTCCCCTAGCAGCCAGATCCTCAAGGAATCGAGACGTTGCTAGAAGTGCGGACGGCTGAAATGCGCCTCCGCGAGTGTAGAAATATACGACCGGGTGGACCCCTAGAGAGCGGGGGTCGTCGGTAGTGATACGCCGAAGTCGGTTCTCTACCGTCTGAAGGTAGGTAATCGTCTGGTTGCCGTCCGAGTCCGGTTCCAATTTATCGCGTACATTCCTTTTTTTTGTCGTATCAACAATATCCACGCCATTTGCCTCGTTGACAAAATCGAACGCGAACGCCAAGACGTTGTATCCATGTCCGGCCACCGGAACGTCCAGAGTCGTAATAGCTGAACTGCGCAGCGGTGGGTCGTATAGCGCGTGGTATATCCTTGCGCTAGATTCCTCGATGGCCCGCCGAGTTACCGGGTTAAATTCGGCCCAGTACTTATGCCCCCTCCCGCCATTTGTAATAGCTCTAGCGGCAATTGCGCTGGCCGACTTTCTGGACTTGAGGATGCGGCTCTCTGTGGGATCAATTGGCGTAGCGGCCAGGTTGATCTTGAAAAATGAGTCCTCGGCTGACTTCTTATCCGTGCGAGGGACCCATTGCCCGACAAGATGTACGTTGCCAAGGTTCGCCAACCTCTTTTGCGCGTTTTCTGGCGCACTGGCTTTGCTGTTGAATCTGTCTTTGTAGTCTGAGTATTTCCCGATTTCCTTTTGGACCAATTTTCTGGTTTTGATTGCCGCGCGCCTCTGTTCTTCCGGTATTAGGTTGCCGAAGTATGCCTGAGACCGTGCTTCGTCTCCATAATCGTCAAAAATCCAAGCCAGCAACGCCGCAAGCCGATGGGCGCCATCGATCACGAATGTAAAGTTTCCGGCTTTCCACAAAATAACCGCTGGAATCAAATCGCCGTCAACGAATGCGCGGATAAGGTCTACTACCTTCGCCGGGGTCCAGCGGTTGGTCTCTCTCTGGAAATCCGGCTTCCGCAGCGTAGGTCCAAAAAAGGGGCCGTCTAGTTCGTTTATATGAATTTTCTCTGTGCCGAAAGCCGATGGGGTCGGCTGATCGTCAATAACGAAGTCTTCGCGCGGAATCAGCGCATCGAGATTCACAAAATTCGTGCTCATGCCTCGTCACCCGCCTCGCAATCGAAGGGTGGGCTAATCATAGCTCACGCCCGCCGTGGGCGGGTGTTGTTCAGAGAGCGGTTAGAGGTTCATACGAGGGTTCGCCAATCCCCCATCTTCCAATGGCGAGCGGAGCCATTCGACGCGCACGTCGCCGCGCTTCGTGCTTGCTCAAGCCAAGTCGTGTGCAGCCATCTGAGGAAAACATCCTTAGCGGCTGAATCCGAGTCTATCTCGCCGGTTGTGCGGCACGGCTGAAGGCCGTGCCCTTTCAAAGCCCAGCACCCGGTGACCTTACGCCGCAGTGGCAGGTGTTAGAACGTCGGGCCGACCCCCGAGCTACGACCGCGCCCCGCGACCCCGTGCTACTCTGACCCCAGCAGGAGCCTCGCGTATGGCCACAAAAACGCTACTCACCATAGCCGATTACGCAGCTCTGGAAGAACCCGTGGGCGTGCGCTACGAACTTAGCAAGGGGGAGTTGATCGTGACACCCTCGTCCAGTCCCCGCCACAATATCATTCGTGACCGCCTGGCGCGAGCCCTGCATTTTCCGGGGATCGAGCATTTAGGGATGGTCTTTACGGAAACGGATGTGGAACTGGGCGCCAGTACGGTACGCCGGCCCGATGTTGCCTTCATTCGGGCCAAGCGCATCGCCGGCATCGATCTTGAGCAGGTTCCTCTGCCCGTTGCTCCCGACCTCGTCATCGAGATCGTCTCTAAGAACGATCGCGCGGACGACCTCATGGACAAGGTGTTCCAGTATCTTGAAGCCGGCGCCACGGCCGTGTGGCTGATGTACCCACGCAGAGGCGTTGCCCATCGCTACACCCCAGGGAGAGTGGATCCGGAGGTGCGCACCACTGCGGCAGGGGATGTGTTCGAGGAACCGTCGCTATTGCCTGGCTTCTCTATGGCGATGCGCGACATACTCGCCTGAGTGCATGTGCTTCGCCGATGGCCGTCGGTGGACTTGAGGTTCCCTCAGCGGCTGAAGCCGTTTTGATTTTTTTGGGGCTGTTGCGGCACGACCAAGGTCGTGCCCTGATACAAAAGCCGCCCGCGTCCAGAGGTGTGCCAACGGCAGCCAGAGCCCGTTCGACGCGCACTTCGCCATGCTCAGTGCCTGCGAGACGCGACAACTATTGCGGGGTGATGATGCCGCCCACTGGCGTGCGTTGGGGGTATTTCTTCGCAACAGGGCGGGTGAGGTGCATGGCTTCGGCGATGGCGTCGGTGTACTTGAGGCCGGAGCCGGTATTGAAGAGGACGACGCGGTCGTTGGGAGTCAGGAAGCCGGTGGCGAGCAGGTGGTCGTAGGCGGCGGTGGCGGCGGCGCCTTCGGGGCAGAGCAGGAGGCCTTCGTTGCGGGACCAATCGAGGAGAGAGGCGAGGATCTGGTCGTCGGAGAGGTCGACGACAGTGCCGCCGGATTCGCGGACTATTTCGAGGATGAGGGAGTCGCCATAGGGCTTGGGGACGCGGAGGCCTGATGCAAAGGTCGCTGCGTTTTCGAACATGGTGGACGCGGCTGCGCCTTCTTTCCATGCACGCGCGACCGGCGCGCAACCGGATGCCTGGACGGCGATCATTTTAGGGCGCTTTGGGGGCCGGGTCCCAGAGGGCTCGGAGGACTGGGAGGTCTTCTCAGGGGTAGGGGAAACCCAGCCGAGCTGCTCCATTTCTTCGAAGGCCTTCCACATGCCGATGAGGCCGACTCCGCCGCCGGTGGGGTAGAAGACGGCGTCGGGGTAGGTCCAGCCAAGCTGCTCGACGAGCTCGTAGCCCATGGTCTTTTTGCCTTCGACGCGGAAGGGTTCTTTGAGGGTGGAGACGTCGAACCAGCCTTCGCGTTCGCGGCGCTCGGCGACCATGCGGGCGCAGTCGGAGATGAGGCCGTCGACCAGGGTGACGTGGGCTCCGTAGGCGATGCCTTCGAGGTAATTGGCCATGGGCACGTCGCGCGGCATGAAGATGTGGGCTTCGATTCCAGCGGCGGCGGCGTAGGCGGCGAGCGCGCTGGCGGCGTTGCCGGCGGAGGGCGCGGCGAGCTTCTTCAGTCCATAATGGCGGGCCATGGTGACGGCCATGGACATGCCGCGCGCTTTGAAGCTGCCGGTGGGGTTGTTGGCTTCCTCCTTTATAAGGAGGTTGGGATAGCGGCGCGAGGGGAGCATGGGCGTCCAGCCTTCGCCGAGGGTGACGGGTTCGGCGTCGGGCAGGATGTTGGCGTAGCGCCACATGGAGGGGATGGCTCCGCAGCCGGGGCGGGTGGCGGTGTGCTTCAGGGAGTCGAGGTCGTAGCGGACGTAAAGGGGGCCGGCGCAGGCGGGGCAGACGGTCTGGGGCGCGTCCGCGGAGACCTGGTGGCGGCAGCGGGAGCAATCGAGGTGAGCGATAGGGGGCACGTTTCAGGGTACAGGGTGGAGGGTAGAGAGTGCAGGGTACAGGTTGCAGGGTACAGGGTGGAGGGTACAGGGTGCAGGGTAGAGGGTGCAGGGTAGAGGGTGCAGGGTACAGGGTGGAGGGTACAGGGTGCAGGTTGCAGGGTGCAGGGTACAGGGTGGAGGGTACAGGGTGCAGGGACGCTGTGACGCGGTGAGCCGGGAGGAGCGGGTTGAACCGACCGACCTCAAGCCCTGGACATGGCCTGAAGGCTGTTCGCCCTGTGATTGACACTCGTCCCGGTGCCGCCTACGCTGAAGTCGTATGGATGTTCAGCTTACCCCTGACCAAGAGGCATTTGTCCGCCAAGCTGTTAAGAGCGGGCGTCTCCAACGCGAGGAAGACGCGGTTCGGGAAGCGCTTTGCCTATGGGAGGAACGCGAGCGGACTCGCGCTGAGATTCTGGCCGCAGTCGATCTGGCGGAGGCTTCCGTCGCACAGGGCGGGGGACGGGTGATCACGCAGGAATCCATGCGGCAACTGGCCGAAGAAGTGAAACAGCGGGGGCGCAGCCGGCTCGCAGCTGAGCAGTCACGACCTGGCTAATGGCTCATCGCCTTGCGCCGGAAGCTGAAGGTGAGCTGGATGATATTTGGCTCTACGTCGCAAGGGAAAGCGGCAGCATGGCGATTGCGGACCGGCTGATTGATTCCATCACTGAAGGCTTCTGCCTGCTGGCGAGCTACCCTCACATGGGGCGCGAGCGCGATGGAGATTTGCGGCCCGGGCTGCGTAGTTTTGCAGTTGGGCAGTATGTCATCCTCTACCGTTTCGCTAAGAGCGAGGTGCTCATCCTTCATATCTTCCGAGGCAGCCGGGATATCGCGTCGCTGTTGCGACAGCAATTGTGACGACAGAGGGGCCTCGCGGGCCTGACGGCCAGTCTCAGCCGGCGGCGTGGGCGCTGGCTTCCTGACCCGTTGCCGCTTCGCGATGCTGTTCCTGGCGGTAGCGCCAGATGCCGAAGAGGATGCCGGCGGCGACTAATCCAAGGAATGTATAGAGGATGGCGGAGGAGTATCCCGCGAGATAGTGGTTAAACCAGCGGATGATGCGGCGGCCGTAGATGAGCGAGAGGGCGGCTTCGGCGCCGTAGCGGATGGTGCGCGCGATGCCGATGGCGGCGAAGAGCTGTCTCCACGAGACGCCGAGGGCTCCGGCTGCAAGGAGAAACGGGAGCAGAGGAATGGGCGGCGGGAGGAGCGCGGCGATGGCGACCGTCAGGATGCCGTGATCCTTCACCCAGTTTTCGATGCGGACGCGAAAACGCTTCGGGACGGTGCGCTCGAGCATGGCCTCGCCGCCCTTCTTCCCGGCTTTCCAGGTGAACCAGGCGCCGAGAAGACTGCCGGCGATGCCGAGGGGCGCGAGCAGCCAGGGGGATTCGCCGTGCGCGCCGAGCACGAGGATCAGGATGTCGGTGCTGCCGGGGATGGGCAGGGGTATCGGCGAAGCGTCAAGAAAAGCGACGAGAAAGACGCCGAACAGCCCGAAGTGAAGCACCCAGGCAGGGATCAGACGGTGACGCGCGTGGCGCGTGGCTGCTTTGGCTGCGAGATACACGCATGGTATGACGCGGGATGGCGGCTGCGGGTCGCGTGCGGGGAAGAAAAAACAGGGAACCGGCAACAGGCAATCGGGAACAGAAGAGCAAAAGCTCGGCGCTTCTGTCAGGTGAAGACGTTAGTGGAGGAAGCGGATTTTGGGGGCCAGGGGCAGCGCGCCGCATTCGACGCCATAGCGGTAGAAGAGATCGAGGCCGGCGAGCGCGGGCTCGTCGAGGAGGTACCAGATGTTTTCTGTCAGATAGGTGCGGATGGTCTCGCGGGGGACTGCGATGCGCGCGGACCACTCGTCGGCAAGCGCGTCGATGTGGGCGAGGCCCTGGTCGCGGGAGTGCTGGAAGTCGTCGATGACCTGGGCTGGCGGAGTGCGTGAGGCTTCGATGGCCTCGGGGCGCGCGGCCCAGAAGGCGGAGACCCAGACGGTTCCGGTGAGCGTGTGCCACTCATGGGCGAGGTCGAGGTAGAGGAGGCGCTCGCCGGTGCGGCGCTGGCGGGCCTCGCGGTCTTCAAGCGCGAAGAGCGCGGGATCGCCGATGAGGAGGGCCGCGTCAGCGGTTTGGAGCATGGCTTCGAGGTCGGGCGGGTGCGGGATGAAGGCCGGCTCAAGCTGCCAGAAGCGCTGGAAGAGGATGCGGGTGTAGACGGCCGAGGTGCGCGAGGCTGTGTCGAGGGCGACGCGGCGAACGTGGCTGAGGGCGTCGGGGGTGGCGGTGGAGAGGGGATCGTCGCCGGCGCGGGCGACGAGAAGGATGGAGCGGACGCGGTCTTTGGACGCGATGGCGCAGCCGGGGATGACGGCGAGGGAGGGCGTGAAGGCGAGGGCGGAGACGGGGACGAGTCCGATGTCGGCGGCGCCGGAGGCAAGTTTGGCGGCGCACTCGGCGGGTGTGTCAGAGGAGAGCCGGTAGCGTTGGCTGAGGCGGGAGCGGTCGGGCTCGTGGTCGAAGGACCACATGAGGGGTGCAGGATTGAGGAAGTGGATGGCGGAGACGCGGAGGGGGGCTGGGGAATCGCGGACGGACACTGGTTAGTGTAGCAACCGACTGGGGTGAGCTGAATTCGGGGGGTTGACCCCTGGGTATGTTTTTGATTCTGCCGTCGGGGGGGGGTGGAGGTGGGGCCTGTCTGTTAACTAAGTGGTTAATGGGGTGCGGCGGCTGCGAATTGCTTGAGGATTGCGGGCTGATTTCGATGAGTGACTTGGCAATTGGGCGTCAATCGAGGCGCATCGCTTCCGGGAAGCGCGTTTATCAGGAGCAATCGCGGAGCGCGGATCAAGCGAGGCGCACTCCAAATTCAAGCCCACTGATTAGCGGAGCCAGAAAAGCTTCTTGCGGAAAATGGGCTCAGCAAAGGATGGATTTACTGCGACCACAATCTGCAAATTTGATCCTCTTGGATTCCATGCCGAAGCCGATTCCCATTCATTCAAGGGCTCACCGGATGTTTTCAAAAAGTCCCTTGAAAACTTCACATCTCCATTCTTGATGATCTCCCAAGTTCCCTGAGCCTCTTTGGCCGAACCGTCTTTAGACCAAGACTGTCTGAAGGTATGGTCTGCGGCTAACGTCAGCTGCGTTGAGACGTTTGGCTCATCGCCAGCATACGATCCGACAATCTCCGTGCCTTTCCCAGGATCAGTCCTTCCATACCAAAGGACGTGATACTGGGCAAGAACTATAGAGGGAAATAGACCCAAGGTTTTGTGGACACTTCCATAGAACGTCCCATCTGGGCCCGGCTCTTGACCTGGCATGATGAGGAATTGCTTTGAAAAAGCTAGGCCGCCCTCGCCTACTCTGCGCCACACTCCATCAGCAGCCAACTTCCTCCCCATCTGCGTGCGTTCCTGATGGAAGCTGTGATCAGCTTTTAGAGTCAGAATGCATGTCTGCCCGTCACTAGCCATCACATAGGTACCGACCACAATGTGATCGCTATAATCCATTGCGAAAAACAGCCAGCCGAAGGCGATAACGATCACTCCGAGGCTGGCAAGGGCTATCTTCTTCACTGCGGGCGCTTTCAACAAAACGTGACTGCAAGCCCATCCTAAAACATCGAGCGCTTCGGTCAGCTCGGATGTGTACCCGTGGGCGCTAAGGGTTCTAAACCAATCTGATCGTTAACAGGATCATGAAGACGCTGTTTGCACCCGAGGTAACGTTCGGTGGTCTGAACAGATACATGACCAAGTAAGAACCGAATCTGCTCCAGCTCGCCTCCAGCCAGATGGCATAAGCGGACAGAGCTGTACGCGAGATATGAATTGCCCGCGCATCGACGGATGTGAAACAGTGTGACACGTGAAGACGATCTCGATCAGCGAACTCCACCGGGCCACGGTGCGATGGGTGCGCCAGGCGCAGGCGGGAGAGGTTTATGTGACTGAGCGCGGGCGGCTGATCGCCAGGATTGTTGCGGCGTCGCCCCTTCCGGCACAGCCGTTCTTCGCCAATCCCACCTATACGCGGGCCTTCCTCCAGCAACGCGCGCGCCTGCGCGGCGGAAGCGATTCGACAGCAATCGTCGGCGAGGACCGGGACCGGGAGGTTCGGTGATCTACTTCGATACGAGCCACTGTCCTGACCCCGAGGTTCATCGAATCATTGGGGGTATTGAAGAACGGCCCTCAGGGGCTAAAGCCCGGGTCATTCTGCAGGCTTTGCGGCACGACTGAAGTCGTGCCCTGATACAAAGGCCCTATCCTAACTATTAATCTGTCAAAGACTTCTGCTTGCGGTGAATTTGTTTGTCTTTAGTTTGTCTTCACCTCTGAACACGGAGCGCGGAGAGGTTGTTCGGGCAGGCAATCTCCGGAATGCTCACCACACTCCCAGAACGCGGGATGAGCTGTCGCCGACCCCGATACAATCGTCGGGTGACGTTGCTCATGTCCCACGGCACCAGAGAACAAAACGTCGGAACCTGCGAATGTTGCCACCAGCACTTCGCATACTATCTCTGCCATTGCGGGTTTGGCGATTGTGTTTACGCCTACTGTGACTCCTGTGGCAAAACAGCGATCCTCTCCATGTGGGACAAGCGATGGCCGAACCTTCCGGATTGTCCGGTCCAACAAGAGATATGCATCGCAATGGAGTCGCACCTGCAACCGTGTGAATGTGGCGGCAGCTTCAGGCGAGGATCGTCGCCTCGGTGTCCATTCTGTAGTCAGCCATTGTCCGCCGCAGCTGCAGCTTCGTACATCGAAGGGAATGCGCCGGGAACAGGGAAGGGCTGGCGTTGGCAACGGAACTGGAGCGGCCTTTACTGCATCGTCATTGCGGGAAATAGGGTTGACGACAACTTTCGATAGGGCCGAGTGCGCCCCGGAATTTGGGGGCATACTCCCGAATCACCGGCATTACGGAAACAACGCCCAGCGCGTTTGGTGTCGAGGAAGGCAACCGCAGATCCTTCGTCGCTCCGCTGCTCAGGATGACAGCGCGGGAAATTGTCTATTTTTGTCTACACCCCCTCGCATTCTCCGCAATCTCTGCAATCTCCGCATTTGAAAATCAATAACTTATGCAGAATCAATGGCGGCTTTTGTCGTGCCCTGATACAAGAACAAGGCCTGATCCAAGAACAAGGCCTGATACAAGAACGCAGGCCCTGACACGCCCCCATCGGTAATCTTGACCTTGTCGGAGAGGCGCGGCTAATCTCCGGGCAATGTGTCCGGAAGAATTGCAGATGGACCGGAAGCCGCGCGTCTGATGACCACTCCCCCTGCCGATGCCGTTGCCGAGCCGAGAGCCGTCTCGTCTGAAGAGCGGCATGCGTGGCTGGCTCTTGCCATGACGCCGGGTGTGGGCCCGCGGCGGCTGCTGCGTGCGGTGGAGCGCTGCGGGTGCGCGGCGCGGGTACTGCATCTGCCGCTTACGGAGCTCGAGGGGCTGCACCTGCCTGCGCAGTCGGCACAGTTTATTGCGTCGGGCGAGGCGGCTCACGCGGCGGATCAGGAGCTCGAAAAGCTGGCGGGAACGGCCGCGGGCATAGTGACGTTTCACGATGAGGCTTATCCGGAGCGGCTGCGGGAGATTTACGATCCGCCGGCGCTTTTGTGGACGCGCGGCGATGCAACGCTGTTGGGGAAGCCGGCGCTGGCTGTGGTGGGCACGCGGCATCCGACTCCATATGGAACGGGGATGGCGGAGCGGCTGTCGCGCGATCTGGCGATGCGGGGGCTGATTATTCTGAGCGGCATGGCGCGGGGTGTGGACACCGCCGCGCACAAGGGAGCGCTGGCGGCGAAGCGGCCGACGATTGCGGTCTGGGGCACGGGGGTGGACGTGATCTATCCGAAGGAGAACAAGTCGCTCGCCGAGCAGGTTGTCGCAGGCGGGGGATTGATCCTTTCCGAGCTGCCGTTGGGGACCTTTCCCGCGCCGCAGAATTTTCCGCGGCGGAATCGGATTCTAAGCGGGATGAGCGTGGGGGTGCTGGTGATTGAAGCGGCGGAGTACAGCGGCACGAGGGTGACGGCGCGCTGCGCGCTCGAACAGAACCGCGAAGTTTTTGCGGTGCCGGGGAACGTGACGACGAAAAACGCCTGGGGCCCTAACATGCTGATAAAGCAGGGCGCAAAGCTGACTTCGTGCTGGGAAGATGTGTGGGAGGAGCTGCCGACGCAGATCAGGATGGGGCTTGAGCAGAGCGAGGGATTTGCATCGGAAGGCACATCTATAGCATCGTTATTCGAGGAACCACCCCTGCCGCCCTCGGAGGCGCGCGTGCTGGGCGTGCTTCGCCAAGACGAAGCATTGCAGATGGATGAGATCCTCGAAAAGCTCGAGCCGGAAGTGAGTTCTTCCGAGGTTTTCACAGCGCTGTTCGAGTTGGAACTGGCCGGGCGCATACGACAACTTCCTGGGAAGAATTACGTCAGGAGCTTTTGAAAGCCTGGGGGCGCTGGGTTGCATATCGGATGCGCGCCGGGCACGCTCGTGTAGATTCGAAGCGGCGGGACGTGGTAGAACCGGTCTCATGTGCAGGTTCATCCACTGAGCGGTGCGCGCTCCGGCCGGGTGACAAGAAGCAGTAAAGGAAAAGATGAGTAAATCTCTGGTTATCGTCGAGTCGCCGGCCAAGGCGAAGACGATCAATAAATATCTCGGCAAGGATTATCAGGTGGAGGCCTCGTTCGGCCACATCATGGATTTGCCGAAGCGGGACATCGGCGTGGAGCTCGAGAACAGGACGTTCGAGCCCACGCTGATCGTCACTCCGGACAAGGAAAAGATTGTTCGCCATCTGCGGAAGCTGGCGGAGAAGGCGGACGCTGTGTATCTGGCGCCCGACCCCGACCGCGAGGGCGAGGCGATCGCTGCGCATCTGGCGATCCAGCTTCGTCCGGTGGTGAAGGACAAGAAGAGCATCCGCCGGGTGACCTTTAACGAGATTACGCAGAAGGCGGTGCGCGCGGCGTTTGAGCATGCGCGGGATGTGGATGAGAACCTGGTGGACGCGCAGCAGACGCGGCGGGTTCTGGACCGCATCGTCGGGTACCAGATTTCGCCGCTGCTGTGGGATAAGGTGCGGCGAGGACTCTCCGCGGGGCGTGTGCAGACGGTGGCGGTGCGGCTGATCGTCGAGCGGGAAAAACAGATTCAGGAGTTTAAGCCGGTCGAATACTGGACGATCGATGCGGCGGTGGCGCCGGTTCCGGACGGGCCGGAGTTCATTGCGCGGTTCATCGGGATCGATGGGGTGCGCGCTGAAGTGGAGACGGTGAGCGCGCCGAGCCTGCCGGATCAGAAGTCGGCGGATGCGGTTCTGGCTGCGCTGGGCAAGGCGAAGTGGAGCGTCCGGAGCGTTGAGAAGAAGGAGCGGCGGAGAAGCCCGGCGCCTCCGTTCACGACCAGCAAGCTGCAGCAGGATGGTTCGCGGCAGCTTGGTTTCAGCGTGAAGCGGACGATGGGCGTGGCGCAGCGGCTGTATGAGGGCATCGATCTGGGCGCGGAGGGAACCGTTGGCCTGATCACCTATATGCGTACCGATTCGACGCGGGTGGCTCCGGATGCGATTGCGGCGGTGCGCGACTATGTTGGCTCGAAGCTGGGCAAGCAATATCTGCCGGCCGAGGCCAACATTTACCGGTCAAAGAAAGATGCGCAGGACGCGCACGAAGCTATTCGGCCGACCAATCCTGAGTTGCATCCTGACGAGATTCGGCGGTATCTGAGCGATGAGCAGTACAGGATGTACAAGCTGATCTGGCAGCGCTTTGTTGCGTCGCAGATGGTGCCGGCGGTCTTCGACCAGACGACGGTGAATATAGAAGCGAAGGCAGATCGGTCGTACGATTTTCGGACGACTGGGTCGGTGCTTAAGTTCGACGGATATCTGAAGGTCTACCAGGAGAGCAGCGAGACCGCGGACGAAGAAGAGGACGAGCTGAAGAACGCGCTGCCGCCGCTGAACGATGGCGATCCGCTGCGGCTGGACAGGACGATCCCGGAGCAGCACTTCACGGAGCCGCCGCCACGCTACAACGAAGCTTCGCTTGTAAAGGAGCTGGAAGAGCGGGGCATTGGGCGGCCTTCGACTTACTCGTCGATTATCACGACGATTCAGGATCGGGAGTATGTGACGAAGATTCCGCCGACGGGACGTGGCGGGCGTTTTTTTCCCACCGAGATCGGGACTGGTCGTGACAGACCTGCTGGTCGCTAACTTCCCGTATATCTTCGATACGCAATACACGGCGAAGCTCGAAGAGGAGCTCGACGAAATCGAGGAAGGCAAGGAGAAGTGGACCGATCTGCTGAAGGGCTTCTACGGGCACTTTGAGGAGGAGCTTAAGAGCGCCGAGAAGCACATGGAAAATGTGAAGCGGATGGAGAAGCCGACGGATGAGAAGTGCGATCTGTGCGGCTCGCCGCTGTTGCTGAAGTGGGGCAAGTTCGGGACGTTTTATGCATGCAGCGCTTACAGCCAGGAGAAGCCGGTTGCGGTTTCGGTCGCGGCGTGGAAGAAGGATCCGAAGAAGCTCATTAAGAAGGTTGAATCGAAGCTCGATTATCCGATGCTGGTGAAGTCCACGGAAGGCGATGAGTCGAACACGGTTGCTGAAGTCAAGAACAAGGCGGAGATGGCCGAGGCCATCGAAGGGGCTTTGGGCAGCGGGCGCAAGGTGACTGTCGAGCAGGTCAGCTGTGGGTTCACGAAGGAGCATTTCGCGCCGAAGCCCGATTTGCAGACCGGCGATGGACAGAACGGTGCGCCTGCTGAGGAGTATTGCGAGAACTGCGGTCGGGTGATGGTTCTGCGCCGCGGACCGTTTGGCGCGTACATGGCGTGCCCGGGCTATAACGAGGATCCGCCGTGCAAGACGGTGCGGCGGCTGAGCCAGAAACAGCAGCAGAAGCCGGCGGTGCCGCTCGATGAGAAGTGCCCGCAATGCGGCAAGCAACTCGTGCTGCGTTCAGGGAGCTATGGGGAGTTTGTTTCGTGCTCGGGCTATCCGAAATGCAAATACATTAAGCAGAACCTGATCGAGGGACTAAAGTGTCCTAAGTGCGGGCAGGGAGATATCGCCGAGCGCAAGGCGCGGACCGGCAATATTTTCTGGGGCTGCACACGCTATCCTAAGTGCGACTTTACTTCGAACCTGAAGCCGGTTGCGCAGGCGTGTCCGGAGTGCGGATCGCCCTATGTTGTGGAGCGGGTCGTGGATGGCGGGCTCTATCTGGTGTGTCCTAATAACAAGGAGATGATGCCGAGGCGGCGTCCGCGCAAAGGGCAGACAGCTGCGGATGTGCAGAACGCTGTTGAGTGCAACTTCTCCGAGCGGATTGGCGATGCTCCCGCGCCTGCTACGTTGACGGCTCCGACGGTGGCCACGCATGGGCCAGTGGTGGAGGAAGAGCTGCCGGTTGGTTAAAAGGCAGGGAATAGGGAGTAGGGAGTAGGGAACAGGGAGTAGAGTTTAGGGATTAGAGTTTAGGGATCAGGAAAAGCAAGAACAAAGCACGCTGATGATAAGGCGAAATCTTCACTGCATCAGGCCGCCCCTCGAGACAACCTCTCCTACCGCCGAAGCCGAACCTCTTTTTAGGGAATAGATAATGGGAAAGACAGGACCCGGCGCAGCGGGTCCTTTGTGTTTGAGGCCGGCGATTATTTCGTTTTCGCCGCTCCTGAGCTAATGCCCCAGCGGTAGACCAATTCTGCGTAGCCTAACTGGATGGTCTTGCCGGTTGGGTAGATGGCGCCGGGGACGCTTTTTCCCCATCCGTGACCATAGTAGAAATTGAGGCCGACGTTCTTAGTGGCCTGCCAGTCGGAGCTGATGTCGTAGACCGACGCGAAGGAAGTATGGCCATTGGCGGGCCGACCTGTGAAGCCGAAGACCTTGGTGTCGAAGGCTCCGCCACCGAGATACCACAGGTCTTTGCCGGAGGTTAGGTCGAGCCAGTGTAAGTCGCTGCGGAGGTCCCAGGACTTATAGGGCTTGTCGACAACCTGGACGAAGCTGTCGGTCGAGTTCATGAGGTTATAGAAGGGCAGGCGGGCGTAGACGCGGGGCGTGGGCAGGACCTGGAAGAAGGTATTGTTCTTGTCGTCGGTGGGGTTGTTATCGCCGGTGGCGCGCCACCATCCGCCACGGAACCAGGGGGTGGTGGGGACACTCGTGAAACGATAGCCTCCTTCGAGGGCGGCTGCTCCGGCGGATTGTGTGAGTGCGCCCCAGTTGCCGTCCTGCAGTGCTCCCCAGAAGACGAAGTCGAAGGCACCGGGGCCTGCGGGCTGCGTGGCGATGAGGTCGCCTCCATAGGTGCCGAGGCGGATGTTCTTGTGGTCTGCGGCGCGGACGGCGAGAGGGCGGTTGTCGGTTTTGGTGATGCCGGGGCGGCCGTCGTGATAGCCGAGACCGAAGGCGCGGGCGACGATGCGTCCGTGGGCGGCGATGCGCGTGAAGGCGAGGTACTGGATGTCGACGTTGAGCTCGGGATTGCCGTTCATGTTGAAGACGCCCTGGTCGGCGCGGCCGGCCATGGCGGTTAGATCCCAGTCGCCGGAGCCATAGTGGGCGTCGATGCCATCGAAGCTGCGCTGGGCGTTCGTGAAACCAAAATTGCCGACGAGGCGCTGCTGGACACGGTTGTTCTGGAGCCAGAGGACGGTGGAGTCTTTGGGGTGGGTTTCTGTCCCGTCAAAGAATTCAAAGCGGCCGAGGCGGAGGTTTTTGTCGGGGGCGGCGTTGTAGCGGAGGAAGCCCTGCTTGAAAAAGGCTGCGACGGGCTCGGTGTTGGCGGCGTTGGAGGCGTAGTAGGTGCCGCCGAGGCCGAGTTGTCCCTGGGCGGAGACGGCAGCGACGGAGTCGTTGGGCAGCGGTCCTACCCAGGTTTGAGCGAGCTCAGCTTGCCAGTCCCAACGGTCGATGCGCTGCGCAACACTGATGCGAAGCAGGGACTGTATGTAGGAATAGCTGTCGTTATAGGGCGGCGCGGCGAACCACTGCCAGTTATCGTTGCGGGCTCGCTCATAGATGGAGAAGGTTATGGGGTGCGCGGACGGGGTTGGTGCAGAGGCAACGGGTTCAGAGGCAGGGGTGGCTGCGACGGCCTCGCTGACCGCGGCGTCTGGCGCGGAAATGAGGGTTTGGGCGGTTGCCGCGGAGGCGAGAGAAAGAAGACAGAGGAGTCCTGCTGGGGCTCTGAGCATAGGTTATGGCAGCATGCCGGAACGATGCAGCAATGAACAACCAACTTTAGATGGATTTCTAAGTAGTACCCGGAGGGGCTGCAACAACGCGGGGCGGTCCGCGGCGGATTCTCTGGGTACTGATTAAGAAATTCAGGAACATGCTTGACGGTTGAAGGCTGCTTTTCGCAGTCTTTGCGGCATAGGTGGCGGGTTGCAGAAAAACCGGCACGGACGCTTGAGATTGCGCCCTTCCAAAATGGGTGCAGGGCAGTACCCTGGAGTGAACGCAGAATAGGTAGACGTTGACTATCGAGGCGCCGGGGAGTTTGCTTCTTGCTGTGGGGTGAACCTGGCGTTCAGCTTGGTGTTGGTGTTGGTGTTGGTGTTGGGTTTGGGTTTGGTGTTGGTGTTGGGTTTGGGTTTGGTGTTGGGTTTGGTGCTGTTGCTGGGTTTTTCTTCATAGCTGTGGCTCTGGCAGCTCGACAACCGGGGGGGACGGTCCGCGGCGAATTCTCTGGGTACTGATTAAGAAATTCAGGAACATGCTTGACGGCTGAAGGCTGCTTTTCGCAGTCTTTGCGGCCCAGGTGGCGGGTTGCAGAAGAACCGGCACGGACGCTTGAGATTGCGCCCTTCCAAAATGGGTGCAGGGCAGTACCCTGGAGTGAACGCAGAATAGGTAGACGTTGACTATCGAGGCGCCGGGGAGTTTGCTGCTTGCTTCCATGAGAGTGCTGGTGGTTGCCAAGGTGGGGCGATGGACCCGCTTTCATACGCACTCTGGTCAGCCTGGGGGCTGGGTGCAGACTGGGGTTCGTCTCCCGTGCCTTGCCGGTGCTGCCATCTATGGGTCGGCCTCGAGGGCGAGCAAGAAGGCGCAGTCACCGGTGATTGTCCTTTTCCTTCCGCTTCTGTAACTGTAATTGTTGCTCTTTTGTTTACGGAACGGTTTCCGTTACATATTTTCTCCTGTCGGGGTTCAGGCCGCCGCCGTCCCGAGGGAACGGTGGGCGCGCAGTTCAGTGTCCACGGTTTCCTCGGGAACTGCATTAGGGAAGGGATGGAAGAGCTGGCCGGTGACCCAGAGTCGGTGCAGCAGCACGGCGAGCTTACGGGCCACGGCGACCAGGGCGCGGCGCTTGACGCGTTGGCCGCCATAGGCCAGGCGCAGTCCCCACTGCTTTAAGGCCGAGTCGGGCCCGCGGCTGAGGATGTGATGGGCGCACTCGACCAGCAGGGAGCGCAGGTAGCAGTCGCCGTTTTTGGCGATGCCGAGCTGGGGATCCCGGTCGCCGCTCTGTCGTTGTCTGGGGCGCAGGCCGAGGTAGGCGCCTGCATCGCGGCTGCGCTGGAAGCGGCGCGGTCGCCGACGGTTAGTACATAGGTGAGCGCTGTGATGGGGCCGACGTGGGGTGAACCTGGCGCTCTCTGTTTTTTGGGGTTGTTTTGTTTTCTGCGGATATGGCGGCGGTCGCGACGCCTGTATTTTTGGTTGGTTAATGATCCCGCAACCAGTGCCGAAACCAGAAGTCCACAGCGCCAGCAGCAAAAAGCAAGAGCGCGGCAAGCACCACCTTGATATTACGCTTTATGCTGCTTTGGCCTGGATTCGCCTGATCCGCTAACACGGTGAGATAGTGATCGCCCTGGCCGAGTTTCTCTAACGCCAAATCCCAAGTCATCTGATCCTGCTGGTGCTCCAGGTCGAAGTGGTTGCGGACCCTGGCGATGATGGAAGCGATCTTCTGTTCGTACTTATCCTGGTCATAGTCTCGGTCGAACTCCGCGCTTATCTCTTTCATATCCGGCAAATTTATATCCGGCAAAGTCCGACCTGTCTCGGTGAAGTAGAGCATTTTCCTCTCGACTTCCGTCAACGGTGTTCCGTCACGTTCGGCTTCCTTTGCGATAACAGAGGCCAGTGCTCCTTTGTCTCCCGAATGGTCCGGAACCGATGCCGCGCAACTTCGGCGGTTGCTTCTGACGTGCAAGAGGAAGCACCTCGGCTCCGCGCAGGAGCGGTACTCCTGCTTGTCAGCCAGAAGTAAGGCCACAACAGCGGCCGAACAATCGACCAGGTCAGAGATGAAGCAACTTTTTCGTCACCTGGATCACCATCGATTGAGAACGCACACAGCACGAGTAAAAGTGAACCGCCATTCATGACAATCACGGCGGCCCAAACTCCCAGGAATTGCAAGAAGGAGCGCACTTTATCTTTCCAATTTCGCCTTCAGTGAGCGAATGACAGCAGTATCGTACCCCTCCTTTGCGGCGGGCGGGGCGGCCTGCGATTTGAGTCTGGCTTTTCGGATGGGCTATTCGTGGAGGAGCAGCTCGATGGAGCGCATTTGCCCCGTCCGCGAATGCGCGCGGAATTACTGGAGAAAGGCTAAACGGCTGCGGAAGAGTGGGTGGGCCGGAATTGAGGATGGGACTTTTCCCGAAATGGTCCGTGCTGGGTATTTGGGATGGATCCTGAATCGATTCGTGTTGATCTTTCGGTGGCGGGAGCCGACGCTTCTTGCTGTGGGGTGAACCTGGCCTTCGCAGGGTTTGGGGTTGCTGTTGCTTGTTGTTTGCCTGTTTTTTTAAAGGCCTGGGGTTGGCGGCGACTCCTGGATTTTGGCTAGCGGGCCTTTTTTCCAGCCGGCCCTTTTTCCAGCGGGCCTTTTTTCTAGCCGGCCTTTTTTCTAGCCGGCCTTTTTTAATGCTGCGGGCTTCTTCGCCTTCTTTGTTGCGGGTGGGGCTGATTCGGATTTCTGGGCGGTTTCGCGCATGGGTTTTTCGTGGAGAAGCAGTTCGACGGAGCGCATCTGCGCGTTCGAGTAGAACCAGCGCTGGACGGCGTTATCTTCGAGGAGATTCAGCAGGCCGAGGATGCACATGCCCTGGTGGTGGGCCATCCATTCGCGCACGACTTCGGGCTTATCGCCGGTGAAGTCGATGGCCTCGTAGAAGCTGTAGGCTCCGGTCCACTGGCGTTCGGCCATGCGGCGCAGGTTGCGGATGGAGGCGGTAGGTTCGACGTTGAGCGCGAGGAAGGTGGAGTAGGGGGAGACGACGGGGCCGGCTGTGGCGTCCCACTTGAGCGCGATTTGGGGGATGCCGTAGGCCTGGTAGTGGTAATGGCCGGCGTCATTTTTAGCGGCGAGGCCGGACTCGGAGATGCCCCAGACGGGCAGGTTGTTTTCGCGGGCGAAGGCGCGCTGAATTTCGACCGCGCCGAGGAGAGACTTCGAGAGCAGGGTGTCGGGGTAGCTGCGCATCCAGAGCGCGGGCATGAGGTACTCAAACATGGTGCCGGTCCAGGAGAGCAGCACGGAGCAGCCGTAGGCCTGGGTGTGGACGCGGGACATCTTGAACCAGCCTTGCTGCGAGAGCTCGCCGCGTGCGACCGCAATGTAGGTGGCGATGCGGGCTTCGGAGGCGAGCATGTCATAGCAGGCCCAGTGAATTTTGCTGGTCGAGAATTCGTAGCCGATGGAGAGCAGCAGGCGGTCTTTGTTGACGAGGAAAGCGAAGTCGGTGTTGTCGGCGAGACGGCCGGCTTCGGCGGAGACTTTGCGCAGGCTTTCGACGAGGGCGCGGAGGCGATCGCGGGCTGAGACGAGATCGCGGCGGAGCTGTTCGGTGAGAGCAGCGGTCTCGGCCAATGCGGGCATGACGTGGGGGCGGGTGAGACGACGCTCGAGGGTGGCAGCGTAGGCGGCTGATTCTTCCAGTGTGGGCGGAACTGGCGAAGCAGCGGGTGCTGGCGCGGCGGGCAGGAGAGCCCTGGCGCTGGATGCATCGTGAAGGACGCCTCGCAGGGAGGCGTATTCGGGCTTGAGCCAGGGCAGGTAGTTGTTGACGAGCGTGATGATGGCTTCAATGCGGCGGCGGGTTTCGTTCGACCACCAGAGAGGCTCGTCGAGAGAGGGCTCAGTGTAAGGGGGGAGATGGGAGACGAGCGCCTGGGTATCCGGGGAGAGAATCCATGGGAGCCAGGCTGGATCATTGACGTCGTCGGCTGGAGGGCGCAGGGCTTTGAGGGGCTCAGGGAGATCTTTGAGGGACTGCAGCAAGCGCAAGTGAGTATCGAGTCCGGCAAAGAGGCGGGGCTCGAGGAGTGGGCGCTTGAGGAGTTCGAGGGTTCCGGTTTTGAGCGTGTAGAGAGAGGCGACGAAGTTGCCGCTGTCGACGGAGGAGACGGTGATGGGATTGAGGGGCTCGAGCGTGTCCGTGGTGTACCAGTTGTAGAGATGGCCTTTGAACAACGGAAGGTTCGCGATGGTGGCGTAGCTGCGCTGCATCAGCTCTGCGAATTCGGGCGCAGTGAGGAAGCCGAATTCGCAGGCGGCCTGGCGGGCATTGAATAGCAGGCCGAGATTGGTGGGCGAGACGCGGGCCGCTTCAAAGAGGCCGTTTTCCTCGACATTGTCGGGGATGAGGTAGTTGTGGCGGGCACCGCCGAATTCGTAGAAGAAGCGCCAGACGCGCAGTGCGTGCTCGCGGAGGAAGAGATCGTCTTCGCGACTGAGCTGCTGGCGCGGTTCGCGAGGCGGCTTGTTGAGCCATGCGGTGATGTCGCGCTCGAAGCCCCAGAGGACGAGGATGGGCGCCGCGGGAATCAGGGCGAAAAGATCTTTTACGCCGACGACGATGGCAAGGAGCAGGGAGACGACGGGCGTGAGGGCGAGGTAGCGATCGACAGCGGTGGTGCGGCGCTGGGAGGATTCGGCTTCGGCGGCGGTCTCCCATTCGAGGAGGCGCTGGCCGGTGACGAAGCGGCGGACCATGGCGCGGACGATGGCGTCGATTGCCATCATGGTCTGGTGAGGGAGAAAGGCGAGGGTAAGCAGAGTCGTGAAGAGCGCCTGCTGGAAACCTGCGAGGACGTCAGTGGCGCCGCCCTCCTGCTCGCTGAAGAGGGAACGACCGATGCCGAAGAGGAGCTGGATAAAGACGGGAACGAAGAGCAGGAAGAGGGTGACGAGGGTCCAGTAAATCGGACCGCCGGGAAGGCCGAGCCAGCCGGCGACGAGCAGGACCATGGTCGCGGGCTCGACGAGGGAGCGGCGCAGATTGTCGAGAATCTTCCAGCGGGAGATGGTCGAGATGGGGTTGCGGACGAATTTTCCGGATTCGTCGGGGACGCGGGAGAAGAGCCACTGGGCGATTTGCCAGTCGCCGCGGACCCAGCGGTGCTTGCGGCGCGTGTAGGCGCTGTAGTGCGAGGGGTAATCGTCGATGACCTCGACGTCGGTGGCGAGGCCGGCGCGGGCGTAGGCGCCCTCGATGAGGTCATGGCTGAGGAGGGAATTGCGGGGGAAGCGCTTTTCGAGCACAGCGTGGAGGGTGGCGACTTCGTAGATGCCTTTGCCGGTGAAGCTGCCCTCGGAGTAGAGGTCCTGATAGACGTCGGAGATGGCGCGGGTGTAGATATCGAAGCCGGTTTGGCCGGAGTAGATATTGGCCATGCGCGACTGCGCGGCGGAGTGGACGCTGACGCCGACGCGGGGCTGCAGGATGCCGTAGCCCTGGGTGACGATGCGGCGTTCGGGATCGATAATGGCCCGGTTGAGGGGGTGCATCATGGCGCCGATGAGGGCGTGGGCGGTGCCGCGGGGGAGCTGGGTATCGGAGTCGAGCGTGATGATATAGCGCACGCGGCGCAGGACGCTGGTGTCGCCGGCCTTCACGGGGAATGCGTCGAAAAGGCCCATCAGTAGTTTGTTGAGGTCGAGAAGCTTGCCGCGTTTGCGCTCCCAGCCCATCCAGACGCCCTGGCGGGCATTGAAGATGCGAAGACGGTGCAGGAGGAGGAAGCGGCCGTATTTTTTCTGGCCCGCATAGCGGGCGTTGAGTTCGTCGATGAGCTGAATGGCGAGGTCGACGAGGGGATCGCTGTCGTTTTCGCGGGGCCGGCTGACGGAGTCGGGCAGATCGGTGAGCAGGGCGAAGTGAAGATTAGGGTCGGGGTTGGCGAGACAGCGAACTTCGAGCTCCTGGACCAGCTCGCGCACCTGATTCTCGTTGAGGAGCAGGGTGGGAACGGCGACCATGCTGGTGTAGTCGGCGGGGATGCCGTCGGTGAGGTCGATTTTGGGCAGCGGGAGGGGGCGGAAGACGGAGGAGATGGTGTTGTTGACGAGGTCGATGGCGCCCTGTGTGGCGGGAATGAGGAGGAGCAGAAACGCCAGGGTGAGGCCGCCGAAGATGGAGTGGTTGGGAATGAGCGGCAGAAGCACAGCACCGATGAGGATGACGGTGAGGACCTCGATGCCGCCGATGTAGAAGTCGTCGGAGTTGCGGTGCAGCGCGGAGCGGAGGCGATCGATGAAGCGTGGGTGGTAGCCGATTTGAGCTTTGAGCTCGTCGAAGCCACGATCAATGAGGTAATAGCCGACGTGGGCGCGGCGGAGATAGACGCGGGCATCGGCGATGGTCTGCTGTTTTGCCGATGCGGCGAGTTGGATGGCGTGACGGGCGACTTCGGTCTCTGTGCAGTCGGAGAAGCGCGCTATGCGGGAGACTTGTTTGCGGTAGACCTCGCGGCTGTCGAAGTCCATCTTTGCGTAAGCTTCTGCTGGGTCTTCGCGAAGAATGGCGTCGAAGACGACGAGGGGCTCCATGACGAAGAACCAGTCGACGTAGGCGATTTCGCGCAGGGACTGAATACGGGTGGTGAGGAGTTTGGCGAAGGCTTCGCCGGCAGCGGGGCCTTCGAATTGGGGGACGCCGTCGTCGAAGGAAAGAGCCTGGAGGCGCTGGGTGGCTTGCTCGAGAATCTGTTCGAGGAGGACGAAGCGCAGGGCGACAGGGAGGACCCAGAGCTCTTCGAGCAGCAGGGGCTCGGAGCGCTGGAGCTCGTCGAGGTAGATGCGGAGAGCGTCGGCATTCCAGACGGAGCCGCTGGCGGCGAGATAGGCGGCGGCAACGGCGATGACGCGGGGACCATCCTGATGGTCGCCGGTGATGGCGTGGGGCAGGCGGCGGAGTTTGCGGCGCACGGTGCGGAGCTCGGCGAGGACCGAGCGCGCCATGCGGGGATTTTCGCGAATTTCAAGGAGCGGCTCGGGGCCGGGCCAGCCTTCTGTGGGCAGGCGGTCGAGTTCCTGGGAGAGGGAGTCGAGTTGCTGGCGGGCGGCATCGACGCGGGCGTCAAATGGGCCGAGATCTTTCGAGCCGTGAACGGCAGCCCAGCGGTGGGCGTCTTCGCGGGCGGCGGAACGGAGGCGGTCTGGAACCAATCCGGCATCCCGCAAGCGTTGTTCGTTGATCATCGTTACCTGTCCCGTCATAACACAACTCCGTGAGAACGTTTCACTTTCGGTGAGCTTTCGTGAGGATTCGCCGTTCGGTAATTGAGGATTTTGAGAACCATCCCTCGGGGGCTAAAGCCCCATTTTTCGATAGTCTTTACGGCACGGCTGAAGCCGTGCCCTTTCAAAACGCAGGGGCTAAAGCCCTCATGATTGCGCGGCCTGTGCGGCACGACCAAGGTCGTGCCCTGATACAAAAGCCGTGCCCTGATACAGAAGCTAGTTGTTCTTACAAAAGCGGCTTGTTCGGAATTTTTCCGCAAGCTGTGAAACCGTGCCCTTTCAAAACGCAGGGGCTAAAGCCCTCATGATTGCGCCGTCTGTGCGGCACGACCAAGGTCGTGCCCTGATACAAAAGCCGTGCCCTGATACAAAAGCGAGTTGTTCTTACAAAAGCGGCTTGTTTCCGCAAGCTGTGAAGCTGTGCCCTTTCAAAACGCAGGGGCTAAAGCCCTCATGATTGCGCGGCCTGTGCGGCACGACCAAGGTCGTGCCCTGATACAAAAGCAAGGCTTTTCCGCAAGATGTGAAGCGATGCTCCTTTTCAAAACAGCGGCGACTTCATATGGCACGGCTGAAGCGTTCCCCTTTTCAACTGCGGCTTGATCAAAGCTTCCTCAGCGATAACTGGCTGCCTGCATCTCGAACATCTCCGCGTACTGTCCACCGAGAGCTATCAGCTGCTGGTGGGTTCCTTCTTCGACCAGACGGCCGCCCGCGAGTACTACGATGCGGTCGGCCATGCGGACCGTTGAGAATCGGTGGGAAATGAGCAGAGCCATCTTGCCTGCGGTCAGCTCTGCAAAGCGTTCAAAGACTTCGAGCTCGCTTTTGGCGTCGAGGGCTGCGGTGGGCTCGTCCAGAATCAGTAACTGTGCGTCGCGCAAATAGGCGCGGGCGAGGGCGATGCGCTGCCATTCGCCGCCGGAAAGATCGACGCCGGAGACAAAGCGGCGGCCGAGCATCTGGCCGTAACCGTCGTGGAGCTTTTTGACGACTTCGGCGGCGAGGCTCTTCTCGGCGGCAATGGCGATGTCTTCATCGGTGTGGGGAACCTCGACCTGACCGACGCCGATGTTCTCGCGGACGGTCATTTCGTAGCGCATGAAGTCCTGGAAGATGACGCCCATCTCGCGGTGGAGGTCGTCGAGCGAGTAGTCGCGGAGGTCTACGCCATCGAGGAGAATCTGGCCTTCGGTGGGATCGTAAAGGCGGGTGATGAGCTTGACGACGGTGGTTTTGCCCTGGCCGTTTTCGCCGATGAGGGCGATGCGCTCGCCAGGCTGGATGGTGAAGTTGAAGTTTTTGAGGACGCGGCGCTCGGTGCCCGGGTAAGCGAAGGAGACGTTGCGGAATTCGAAGCCGCGGCGGATGGGTTTGGGAGCGGGGAGGGCGTTCGGCTTCGACTGGACGACGGGCTTGAGATCGAAGAAGCCGATGAGGTCGGTGAGGAAGAGGGCCTGGTCGGCGATGCCGGAGGCGGTGGAGAAGGCCTGCTGCAGGTTGCCGCTGGCCTGCTGAATCGAAGTGGTGATGAGGAAGAACGCGCCGACGTTGTACTTGCCGTGGAGGGCTTCCCAGATGGCGAAGACGTAGGCCCCGTAGTAGCCGCAGGTGCCAAGGAGCGAGAGCAGACCGCCCCACATGAGCTTGCGGCGGGAGAGGTCGACATTCTCTTTGTAGATTTGTTCGGAGAGCGCGGCGAAGCGGTTGGTGAGGTATTCGCTGAGGTTGAAGAGCTTGAGCTCTTTGGCGGCTTCTTTACCGCCGCCGACCTGGCGGAGGTAATCCATGATGCGCTTGACGGGAGTCTGGCGGAAATTTTTGGCGTAGCCGAGGAAGGCGAAGTGAGTTTCGCCGAAGAAGGAGGGCAGAACGCCGGCGATGAGCAGCAGCATGAGCCAGGGCGAGTACCAGACGAGCTGGGCGCTCCAGATGAGGGTGGTGAGGACCTGGAGGAAGAGTCGGCCCATCTGCTGGATCATGGCGAGGCGGTCGGTGGCCTGGACACGGGCGCGCTCAAGGCGGTCGTAGAAGTCGGGATCTTCGTAGGTGGTGAGGTCGAGGCGGGCGGCCTGGCGCATGACCTCGATCGAGACGTGGTGGGTATAGCGGTCGGCGAGCAGGGAGTCGGTGTAGTCGATGGCGCGGGTGAGGGCGCTGAAGACGATGGCGAGTGCGACTTCTGTGCCGACGAGCCATGCGAAATGGGGTTGCAGAGGCTGATGGTCGACGGACTGCTTGACGCCCTCGATGATGCGGGATGCGACCCATCCAATGGCCCAGGGCATGGCGGCGACAACGACGCGGAGGGCGAGGCCCCAGGTGACGACGCTGGGGCCGGAGTCCCAGAGAATCTTCAGGACGGGGGGCACGTTGCGGAGGGCGCGTATCCGATCCCCCCACGCGTTTTGGGAGCCCGAGTTTCCGTTGCCGCTCATGGAGTCACAGGTGGAGTTTGGCCGGCCGGAGCCGGAGGAAAAGGGATCGCGGCAGAACTGCGCCAGGATGGTCGGTTGGATGCAGAGGCATGGAGCGTAAGTTGTTACCGATTAATCCGATAGTATCCCGAAGAATCCAGGCGGGGTTGGGGCGGGCGGAGGGTGGGACCCGTTCGAGTAACAGGGTGCGCGAGCGAAATTGAGGAGGTGGTGGGACGCACGGCTGTCACGCAGCTTGCGACCATTTTGGCGGTTCGTCCGTCCCTTACTTTGTCTGCATCTCAGCCGCAGAACCGGTTCTCCGGATGGGCCCAGGGATAATTCTGGTTGAGGGACGGGGCAATTGGCTGCGGTGATAGACTCCGGGTTTGACGCAAGTTTCCATTGTTGCCGCCTGTTCCCGGGCGTCGACGTTGTTCCCCCTGGAAATCCACTTTGAACGAACAAGACCGACACAATAGAAGATGAGCACCCAACCTTTCGCTTCGAATGCGCCGCCGGATCGTCAGCTGCCTTCATCCACCACGCCGCCTCCCCGGAAGCGGCGGCACCGCTGGATCTGGGTGGTGGTTCTGCTTGCTTTTGGATTGCTTTTTTACCTGGTGATCACGCAGCACCAGAAGAGCCAGCAGGCGGCAATGGGCGGCGGGCGGCGGGGGATGATGACGGGCCCTGTGCCGGTGGTTCCGGCGACATCGAAGACGGGGAGCCTGGGGATTTATCTCGACGCGATCGGGACGGTGACGCCGGTCTACCAGGATTCGATTACGGCGCAGGTCACGGGCGTGATCACGGAAGTGCATTATCGCGAGGGACAGTTTGTCAGGAAGGGCGATCCGCTGATTGATATCGACTCGCGGCCATATGCGGCACAGCTGGCGGAGGCGCAGGGGTCTCTGGAGCGGGATCAAAACCTGCTGGCCGAGGCGCAGATGGACCTGACGCGGTACCAGCAGGCGTGGGCGAAGAATGCCATTCCAAGGCAGACGCTGGAGGACCAGGAAAAGCTGGTGCTGCAGGATCAGGGGACGGTGAAAAACGATGAAGGGGTGGTGCAGTACGACCAGGTGCAGGTCGCGTACTGCCACATTACTTCGCCGATTACGGGGCGGGTGGGATTGCGGCTGATGGACCCAGGGAATCTGGTGACGGCGAACTCGACGACGACGCTTGTTGTGGTGACACAGATGCAGCCGATTACGGTGATCTTTACGCTGGCGGAGGACAATCTGGGGCAGGTGCTGGCGCAGATGCACAAGGGTACGACGCTGAGTGTGGAGGCGTGGGACCGGTCGAATGCGAATCAGGTAGGGACGGGCAAGCTGCTGACGGTGGACAACCAGATCGACACGACAACGGGCACGGTAAAGGCGCGCGCGCAGTTTCAGAATTCTAACGGGGCGCTGTTTCCGAATGAATTTGTGAATACGCGGCTGCTGGTGAACACGCTGGAGAACCAGATCCTGGTGCCATCGTCGGCGATCCAGCATAACGGGGACACGGCGTTTGTTTATCTGATCAAGCCGGGACCGGGAAATCCGAATGCTGCGCAGGGCGGCGGCGGTGCGGGTCAGACGGGCGCGAGTTCGAGCGGCGCGGGGAGCCAGGGTGGCGCGAGCGGCAAGGGCGGGGGAAGTGCGCGTGGCGGGTCGCAGAGCGGCGGGGCGCAGGGTGGAGCATCGGGTCAGGGCGGGGCCGGCGGGAGCGGGGAAAAGGCACAGTATCACGTGGTGATGCAGGTGGTGAAGACGGGCGCGACGGACAATGGATGGACCGCGGTGCAGGGAATCGCGTCGGGCGTGATGGTGGCGAACAGCAGCTTCGACAAGCTGCAGGATCAGTCCGATGTCAGCATCTCGAAGGTCGGAATCCCGGAACAGCAAACGACAATTTCAGGTGAGAGCAGCGCTCCGTGAGTCCGTCCCGCCCATTTATTCTGCGGCCGGTGGCAACGTCGCTGCTGATGGCGGCAATTCTGCTGGCGGGCATTGTTGCGTACACGCAGCTGCCAGTTTCAGCGCTGCCTGAGGTCGACTATCCGACGATCCAGGTGCTGACGTTTTATCCGGGCGCGAGTCCGGACGTGACGGCGACGACGATTACGGCACCGCTGGAACGGCAGTTCGGGGAGATGCAGGGGCTGAGCCAGATGACGTCGACCAGCGCCGGGGGCGTCTCGGTCATTGTGCTGCAGTTCAACCTTTCGCTTTCGATTGACGTGGCGGAAGAAGAAGTGCAGTCGGCGATCAACGGCGGGCAGTCATTCCTTCCGTCCGATCTGCCGACGCCGCCGGTTTACAACAAGACGAATCCCGCGGATGCTCCGGTGCTGACGATGGCGATCACGTCGGACACGATTCCGTTGTCGCAGGTGGAGGACCTGGTGGACACGCGGCTGGCTCCGAAGATTTCGCAGCTGAGCGGCGTGGGGCTGGTGAGCATCAGCGGCGGGCAAAAGCCGGCGGTGCGAATTCAGGCGAATCCGGTGAAGCTGTCTTCTTACGGGCTGAACATGGAGGACCTGCGCACGGCGCTGGTGGACACCAGCGTGAACTCCGCGAAGGGCAACTTCGACGGGCCGCGGCAGGATTACCAGATCGATTCCAACGATCAGATCAGCGACGCGAGCCAATATAAGGATGTGGTGGTTGCGTACCGGAATGGCGCGCCGGTGTTCGTCCACGATGTCGCCAACGTGATCAACGGCGTTGAGAACAATCTGCAGGCTGCGTGGATGAACAAAACGCCGGCGATCATTCTGAACATCCAGCGGCAGCCGGGCGCGAACACGATTACGGTGGTCAGGAGCATCCAGAAGATTCTGCCGCAGCTGGAAACAAATCTGCCGGCTTCGATCCGCGTGTCGACGCTGACGGATTTGACGACCAGCATTCAGTCCTCGGTGGATGACGTCGAATTTGAGCTGATGCTGACCATCGGGCTGGTGGTGCTGGTCATCTTCCTGTTCCTGCGCAGTCTTTACGCGACGGTGATTCCGAGCGTTGCGGTGCCGCTGTCGCTGGTGGGGACGTTTGCGGCGATGTATGCGCTGGGCTATAGCCTCGACAACCTGTCGCTGATGGCGCTGACGATTTCCACGGGGTTTGTGGTGGATGACGCGATCGTGATGATCGAGAACATCTCTCGCTATCTCGAAGAGGGGATGTCGCCGATGCAGGCGGCGCTGACGGGGGCGGAGCAGATCGGCTTCACGATTATTTCGCTGACGGTATCGCTGATCGCGGTGCTGATCCCGCTGCTGTTCATGGGCGATGTGGTGGGACGGCTGTTCCGGGAATTCGCGGTGACGCTGGCGGTGACGATCATCATTTCGGCGGTGGTCTCCCTGACCCTTACGCCGATGATGTGCGCGCGTATTCTGCGCCACAATCCAGAGGCGCAGCAGACGCGGTTCTATCGGTCATCGGAGCACGTCTTCAATCGCATGATCGATTTCTATGGGCGCACGCTGCGGGTGGTGCTGCGGTATCAGGGGATTACGCTGCTGGTGGCTCTGGGCACGCTGGTGCTGACCGTGTTTCTTTACATTGTGATCCCCAAGGGATTTTTCCCGGTGCAGGACACGGGTGTGATTCAGGGGATTTCGCAGGCGCCGCAGGATATTTCGTTTCAGGCGATGGCGGCGAAGCAACAGGCGCTGGTGAATGGGATTCTGCAGGACTCCGCGGTCGAGAGCGTTTCGTCGTTTATCGGTGCGGACGGGATCAATACGACGCTGAACAGCGGGCGTATTTCGATCAACCTGAAGCCGCTGAACGAGCGGAATATGAGCGCGTCGGACGTGATCCGCAGGCTGCAGAACAACCTGAATGTTTCGGGCATGCACCTTTACATGCAGCCGGTGCAGGACATCACGGTGGACGACCGAGTGAGCCGCACGCAGTACCAGTACACGCTGGAAGATCCGGATACGGCCGAGCTGAATACCTGGACGAATAAGTTTGTGGCGCAGCTGAAGAAGCTGCCGGAGCTGGAAGACGTGGCGACGGATCAGCAGACGGGCGGGCGCGCGGTGTCGCTGATGATCGACCGGGTGACGGCTTCGCGGCTGGGGATTGCGCCGACGACGATCGATAATACGCTGTACGACGCGTATGGGCAGCGGCTGATCAGCACGCTCTATACGCAGCTGAACCAGTATCACGTGGTGCTGGAAACGGCGCCGCAGTGGCAGCAGAATCCGGGGAACCTTGGCGATCTTTACATTCAGGGCAGCGCGTCTTCGGGGGCGAGCGGCGCGGGCGCGGTGACGTCATTCTCCTCGTCGGCTTCGTCTTCAGCGGGATCGAATGCAACGACGAGTTCGGTGAAGTACACGCCCTCTTCGGGAGTGAGGACCGCGCCGGCCAGCGTGCTGGCTGGGACCACGAGCACACAGGGGACGTCCTCGGCGAGCGGCGGGACTACGGCCGGAACGACGGCGAACACGACCACCTCGTCGGTGGGGGCGAACGCGATTCCGCTAAGCGCGTTTACGCACGCGTCGATCACGACGGAGGCGCTTTCGATCAACCACCAGGGGCAGTTTCCGTCGGTGACGGTGTCGTTCAACCTGGCGAACAACGCGTCGCTGGGCGCAGCGATCGAGGACATCGACAAAGTTGCCACCAAGCTGCATTTTCCGGCAAGCCTGCAGGCGGATTTTCAGGGAACGGCGGCGTCGTTTAAGAATTCACTGTCGAATGAGGCGCTGCTGATTCTGGCTGCGCTGGTGACGGTCTACATTGTGCTGGGGGTTCTGTACGAGAGCTTCATTCACCCGATCACGATTCTTTCGACGCTGCCGTCGGCGGGGGTGGGCGCGCTGCTGGCGCTGATGTTGTTCCGGCAGGACCTGAGCGTGGTGGCGATTATCGGGATCATTTTGCTGATCGGCATTGTGAAGAAGAACGGCATCATGATTGTGGACTTCGCGCTCGAAGCGGAGCGCGAACACGGCAAGGAGTCGACCGAGGCTATTTTCGAAGCGAGCATGCTGCGTTTCCGTCCCATCATGATGACGACGATGGCAGCGCTGCTGGGTGGTTTGCCGCTGGCGCTGGGGACGGGGCTTGGATCTGAGCTGCGGCGTCCGCTGGGTATTGCGATGGTGGGCGGGCTGCTGCTGAGCCAGATTCTTACGCTTTACACGACGCCGGTGATTTATATCTTCTTCGACCGCATCGCGCAGAAGATTTCCGGGAAGCGTCCATCGTCGCAGGCGGCGCAGCATGCGGGGACATCGACGCCGCATCCTGAGGAGAGCAGCCTTTGAGCTTCTCCTGGGCATTTATCCGGCGCCCGGTTGGGACGACGCTGCTGACGATTGCAGTGGCGATTGCGGGAGCGATCGCGTTTATGGTGCTGCCGGTGTCGCCGTTGCCGCAGGTGGATTTTCCGACGATCAGCGTGAACGCGAGCCTGCCTGGAGCGAGCGCGGCGATTATGGCCGCGTCAGTGGCTACGCCGCTGGAGCGGCAGCTGGGGCACGTGGCCGGCATAACGGAAATGACGTTGTCGAGTTCGCTGGGCGGGACGAACATCACGATGCAGTTCGATCTGAGCCGGAACATCGATGGCGCTGCGCGAGACGTGCAGGCGGCCATCAACGCGGCGCGAACGTATCTGCCGTCTAACCTGCCTTCGAATCCGTCGTACCGCAAGGTGAATCCCTCCGATGCGCCGATCATGATTCTGGGGCTGACATCGACCAAGTACGACGTGACGAAGGTCTACGATCTGGCGTCGACGATTCTGGAACAGAAGCTTTCGCAGATTAACGGGGTTGGGCAGGTGGCTGTGGGCGGAGGCGCTACGCCATCGGTGCGCGTGGAGGTGGACCCGACCAAGCTGGAGAGCTTTGGGCAGACGCTGGGCAGCGTGCAATCGGTGCTGAGTTTGCAGAACTCGCATTCGCCGCGCGGTCAGCTGTCGAATGGGGCGGTGACTGCGGACATCATCACCAACGATCAGATATCGCAGGCGCCGGACTATGCTTCGTTGATTGTCGGGACGCACAACGGGGCGGCGGTGCGGCTTTCGGATGTAGCGGGCGTTTACAACTCAACGCAGAACATCCGGACCGCGGGATACATGGATGGGACGCGTGCGGTTTTCATCATTATTTTCCGGCAGCCGGGCGCGAACATCATCCAGACGAATGACAACATCCTTGCGCAACTGCCGTTTTTGACGGCGGTGCTGCCGCAGGGGATCAAGGTGACGACGGTTCTGGACCGGACGACGACGATTCGAGCGTCGGTGTCGACGGTGGAGAGAACGCTGATTGGCTCGGTGGTGCTGGTGGTGCTGGTGGTGTTCGTCTTTCTGCGGAGTCCGCGCGCCACGCTGATCCCCAGCGTTGCGGTGCCGGTTTCGCTGATCGGGACATTTTCAGTGATGTACATGCTGGATTTCAGCATCGACAATCTTTCACTGATGGCGCTGACGATCGCGACGGGGTTCGTGGTGGACGACGCGATTGTGGTGATGGAGAACATCACGCGTCATCTGGAGAGCGGGATGCCGCCCTTGAATGCGGCGCTGGTGGGGGCGCAGGAGATCGGGTTCACGGTGTTTTCGATCAGCATGTCGCTGATTGCGGTTTTCATTCCGATCCTGATGATGGGCGGGATTATTGGGCGGTTGTTCCGCGAATTTGCGATCACGCTTTCGGTGGCGATTCTGGTTTCGATGGTCATTTCGCTGACCACGACGCCAATGATGTGCGCACACCTGTTGAAGCATCACGAGAAGGACGAGAAACACAACTGGTTTTACCGGACGAGCGAGAAGGGGTTCAACGGGCTGCTCTCGATCTATCGAGTTTCGCTGACGTGGGCGCTCGATAATCCGGTGCTGATCCTGATTGTGCTGGTGCTTACGATTGCGCTGAACCTGGTGGTGATTGTGAGGATTCCGAAAGGGTTCTTCCCGCAGCAGGACACGGGGGCGATTGTGGGCGGGGTGCAGGGACCGCAGGACGCGTCGTTCCCGTTCATGAATTATTCGGTGCAGCAACTGATGAAGGTGATCAAGTCGAATCCGGCAGTGGCGCATGCAAATGCGTATACGGGAGGCAATGGCTCGAGCAACGGAGGGTTTATCTATGTTGCGCTGAAGCCGCTGGGGAATGGACCTGGGCAGCGCAAGGACAGCGCGATGCAGGTGATTAACGAGCTGCGGCCGAAGATGAACCGGCTGCCGATCGCGTCGGCATTTCTGCAGCCGGTGCAGGATCTGCGCATTGGGGGACGGTCTTCGAGCGCGCTATATCAATACACGATTCAGTCCGACGATATTCCCGATCTGGCGAAGTGGGGACCTTTGCTGCTGACGAATATGAAGAAGCTGCCGGGGCTGCAGGATGTGAATACCGATCAGCAGAACGGGGGCCTCGAGGAGATGCTGACCTACGATCGGGTGACGGCTGCGCGGTTGGGGCAGACTCCGCAGACGCTGGATTCGTCGCTTTACAGCGCCTTTGGGCAGTCGGAAGTGTCGGTGATTTATACGCAGCTGAACCAGTATTACGTTGTGCTGGAGGTTGCGCCGCAATACTGGGCTTCGCCGGAGGGATTGAAGGACATTTGGTTTAATCCTGGCGGATCGTCAAGCGGGGCGGGGATCAATTCCATTTCGCCGCTGGCGACGGTGACTAAGGCGCAGACGACGACGACGCCGCTGCAGGTGAACCATACGGGGCTGTTCCCGTCGGTTACGGTTTCGTTCAACCTGGCCAGCGGGATGTCGCTCAGCGATGCTACGCGCGAGGTGAGTGAGATGGAAACGCGACTGGGCATGCCTTCCACGGTGCATGGGTTCTTTGCGGGAACGGCGCAGGCCTACCAGTCTTCGCTGGCGTCGGAGAAGTACCTGGTGATCACGGCGGTGCTGGCGGTCTATATCGTGCTGGGGATTTTGTATGAGAGCCTGGTGCATCCGATCACGATTCTTACGACGTTGCCGTCGGCGAGTATTGGCGCGATGCTGGCGCTGATGATCTTCAACATCGATCTGAATGTAATCTCGATCATCGGAATTATTTTGCTGATCGGGATTGTGAAGAAGAACGCGATTATGATGATCGACTTTGCGCTGATGGCGGAGCGCGAGGAGCAGAAGTCGACCTATGATTCGATCTTTGAGGCTTGCATGCTGCGCTTTCGGCCGATCATGATGACGACGATGGCGGCGATTTGCGGGGCGCTGCCGCTGGCGTTCGGGAACGGGACCGGTTCCGAGCTGCGACGGCCGCTGGGGATCACGATTGTAGGCGGATTGCTGGTGAGCCAGCTGATCACTCTGTACACCACGCCGGTTGTTTATCTGGCGCTGGATGGGCTGCGGTTGCGGATTCAGGGTAAGACGCACGACACGTTCCGTCCAGAGATTGAAGGAGCTACGTCGTGAGCGGAGAGAAGAGCACGATCATGATCGGAACTGGCAGGGGCCGGGGCCTGGTTTTGGCCGGCGCCGCGGCGCTGCTTGCGGGGCTGGCTGGTTGCACGGTGGGGCCGAAGTACCACGCGCCCGCGCCGCCGCAGGTGACGGCGGCAAATTACAAGGAATCGACGGTGAATTTCCAGGACCAGCAGGGATGGAAGGTGGCGAGTCCGCAGGATGCGATGCTGCGGGGCAACTGGTGGGAGGTTTTTCACGAGCCGGAGCTGAATACGCTCGAAGAACAGCTGAACATCAACAACCAGACGATCAAGCAGTATTTCGAGCAGTACATGGAAGCGCGGGCGCTGGTTGCCGAAGCGCGGGCGCAGTTCTGGCCGACGATCACTGTGAATCCGTCATGGAATCGGTCGAGGAGCTCGTCGAACCTGCAGAATTCCTCGCAGGCGAATACCGGGCGGACCAGCACGCTCTGGGCCGCTCCCATGGAGGCTTCGTGGGTTCCGGATTTGTGGGGGAAGATTCGCAACGAGGTGCATGAGGCGCAATACGCGGCCCAGGTGAGCGCGGCCGATCTGGAGAATGAAAAGCTGACCGAGCAGGCGTCGCTGGCCGAGTACTACTTTGAGATTCGCGGGCAGGACATGCTGCAGCAAATCCTGAACCAGACGGTGGAGGCGGACAAGAAGGCGCTTGACGCGAACCAGGGCGCGTACGATGCGGGGACCGGGGATTACATATCGGTAGTGGAGTCGCGGGCCACGCTGGAGAGCGCGCAGTCGTCCGCGACAAATGCGGGGCTGGCGCGAGCGCAGTATGAACACGCGATTGCGGTGCTGCTGGGCAAGCCGGCGACAGATTTTTCGATTCCGGTTAAGCCGATGACGTATGCGCCGCCGCCGATTCCCACGGGTGTGCCCTCGCAGCTGCTGGAGCGCCGGCCTGACGTGGCGGCTGCGGAGAGGACGCTGGCCGAGGCGAACGCGACGATCGGCATCGGCTATGGAGCGTTCTTTCCGCAGATCACGCTTTCTGCGTCGGGGGGATTCGAGAGCTCGCTGTTCAAGCATCTGTTTGACTGGCCCAGCCGCTTCTGGTCGATTGGGCCGTCGGCTTCGCAGATCATCTTCGACGGCGGGTTGTATCGCGCCGCGCTGCATCAGTACCAGGCGGCGTATAACGCCGACGTGGCGGAGTACAGGCAGACTTCACTCGTAGCGTTTCAGCAGGTGGAGGACGCGCTGTCGGGGACGCGCACCTACTCGCAGCAGATTCTGCATCAGCAGGACGCGGTGAAGTCGGCGCAGGAGTTTCTCGATCTGGAGACGCAGCGGTACAACACCGGGGTCGATCCGTATGTGGACGTGGTGACCGCGCAAACGACGCTGCTGAGCGATCAGCAGACGCTGAATTCGCTGCAGGTTTCGCAGATGATGCAGGCCGTGGAGCTGGTGCAAGCACTGGGCGGGGGTTGGGATGCGTCGCAACTGCCGACGCCGTCGCAGGCGGGGGCGAAATTGCCGAACAGCGCGTACACCTTGCAGCAGTAGCTGGCTCCGGGTTGGCAGATCCGGTTCTGCCGCCGGTGCTCGACCACCGTTATGGCTGGCGCGTTTTTCGTCAAATAGGCGTGGCCGAAAGGCCGCAGCATGGCATTATCCCTCGCAGGTACGCGGCATTGCGGTGCCGACAGTCACCGCAGGATTGGGTGACGGTGGAGCTGCTTCCAATCGATACATAGAGTGACTCAGTTCAGGTCACCGGCGCTGGTCGCGGCGACGGAGAGGCGTTTGGTCTCTCCTGGTAAGGATTCAGGGCTGTTTTCTAAGCGTTGCGGGCGGGCGGCTGGGTTCCTGCGGCGAGGCTCGGGATTGCCGTTTTCAGTTACTCGTAACCCCGGGATGCGCTCACCAAAGAGTCGGCAGTTCTTTTCGCGGGCCGTTGATTTTCGATGCTATAAACGGGCATCGAATCGAGCAGTAAGACGCGAAAGAGGCCGTCCCCATGCTGCCTTACCTCTCTCTGATCATCCCTGTGCGGAACGAGCGGAAGATGCTTCCCGGGCTCATTGACCAGTTACTGGAGCAGAATTATCCGCCGGAACTCTACGAGATTATCGTCGTCGATGGCCGGTCAACCGACGGAACCGCCGATCTGGTGCGGCGGCGCTACAGCAATCGCAAGGTGCGGGTGCGGGTTCTTGACAACCCGACCACGTGCAGCGCGGCGGGACGCAATGCGGGGATTCGAGCATCGGCGGGAGACGCGCTGATCTTTCTCTCCGGGCACTGCACGATTCCGACAAAGGAGCTGCTGGCGGATACAGCGGAGATTCTTAGAACCACGGGAGCACCATGCCTGTGCCGACTGCAGCCGCTGCTGGCGCCATCGGACACGCGGATGGGAGAAGCGATTGCGCGGGCGCGAGAGACGCGGCTTGGGCGTGGTCCGGAAGAAGACGACCTTACCGGATATGTCGATCCTCCGAGTTCGGCGGAGACCTACCGGTTGAGCGTGTTTCACCAGGTCGGATTTTTCGATGAGAATTTCGACGACTTTGCAGCGCTGGAGTTTAACGAGAGGGTGAGGAAGGCCGGGATACGGGCTTACAGCGATCCGCGGCTCAACGTGCATGAGAAGGCTCCGCAAAAGCTGAGCGGGTTGCTGGACGAGATGTTCCAGTATGGACGGGGCATGAGCCGTTTTATGCGGAAGCATCCGGATCGCTCTTCTGTTGCCGACATTGCTCCGCTGGCGGTTCTGCTGGCAGTCCTGCTGGCTCTGTTTGCATGGTCGCAGCTGCCGGCGTGGATGGCGGGGATCGTTACGCTCCCGCTGGCGATGTTCCCTGCGGCGGTTCTGATCACATCGATGCAGATCGGCGCACGGCACGGGTTTCGCTCGGCATGGCGCGCGCCGCTGGTTTTTGCGGCGATTTATTTTGGCCAGGGCACCGGGCTGCTTTATGAATACGTGTTTCCTGGCGGGCTGCGGCTGAAGAGAAAGCTTGCGTCGGTATTGGCTTTCCGGCAGCCGGCGAAGGACGCGACGGCAGCGGATCGCGCGGCCTGAGTTGTTTGAGGATTGCGAACGAATAAACTGGCCGCGTGAGACCCTATCGCGGCCGCATTGCGCCATCACCGACGGGCTTGCTGCACGTGGGGCATGCCAGAACCTTCTGGACCGCTTACACGAGAGCACGCGAGGCGGGAGGAACGCTGGTTCTGCGCAATGAAGATCTTGATCCGCAGCGGTCGAGGGCGGATTTGGTCGATGCAATGCTGGCTGATTTGAATTGGCTCGGCATACATTGGCATGAAGGGCCGGATGTTGGTGGGACATTCGGCCCCTATTCTCAGAGCGAGCGGCACTCGCACTATATACATGTCTGGAAGCAGTTGCTCGATGGCGGGTTCATCTACCCGTGCGTTTGCTCGCGCAGAGAGCTGAGCGGGATTGCTCAGGCGCCGCACGAGTCCGCCGGCGGGCTCCGCGGAAAGATGCGTTACGAAGGCGATGAGGGGCCGATGTATCCGGGGACTTGCCGGCTCCCTGGCGTGGGCTCCGATTTTTCAAAAAAGTATGAACGCCCGGGCGGCGTGAACTGGCGGTTTCGCGTTCCGGACGGCACGGTGGTGACGTTTGAGGACGGGCATTTCGGTCCGCAGCGATTTGTGGCGGGTGAGGACTTCGGGGATTTTCCGGTATGGCGGCGGGACGATGTTCCGTCGTACCAGCTGGCGGTGGTGGCAGACGATCATGCAATGGAGATCGGCGAGGTGGTGCGGGGGGCGGATTTGCTGCTTTCGACGGCGCGGCAGATTTTGCTCTACAAGGCTTTGGGATGGCCGCCGCCTGCGTGGTTTCACTGCGCGCTGGTGGTGGATGAGAGCGGAGAGCGGCTGGCAAAGCGGCACGATGCGCTGGCGATCCGGACGCTGCGCGAGCAGGGGAAGACCGCTGATGAGGTGTTGGGGATTTTTTGAAGAAGCACCGACCGGATGAGATGCTCGGAAAGAAGTACATCTGAACCTTCCGATCCATACAGCGTGTGCGGACCAGTGGCGCATGAGTGGCGGATCAGGCGGTTTCTTCTTCCTCGCCCTGCATTTCTTCGATCGCCATATCGCGAAATTCGTTGGAGTCGAACACCTCGCCGCAATCGAGGCATTCGACGAACTCGGCGTCATCTTCGCGGGCTACAACGCGAACCTTAGGGTGTTTACAGACCGTATTCATGGAGTAACAGGGGCAGCGAGAGTGGGTATGGGGCAGATTGTACCTGGCTGGGAGGTTCTGTCAACAGCCATGTTAGGCCGGGCGGCCAATCCGCCTGGTAAACTGGAACCATGCCCGAAATGGAACGAGTGTCGCTCGACGATGTAAGGCGCGTGGCCGAACTTGGCAATCTTGAACTGACGGCGGAGGAAGAATCGCGGATGCGACGCGATCTGAACGCCATTCTGGACTACGTTGCGCAGCTTGGCGAGCTGGATACGGCGCAGGTGGAGCCGATGGCGCAGGTGTCAGAGATTCTGGAAGGGGCTTCGGAGAGGCTTTCCGTGCTGCGCGACGATGTGCCGCGTCCTTGTCTGGAACGCGAAGTGGTGATGGCCGCTGCGCCGGAGACCGACGGCGTGTTCTTCAAGGTTCCGAAGGTGATTGAGCGATGAGCGCGGAGACGATGAACGCGGGGACGATGGCGGCGGGGTCGATCGAGGGCATCCGGTCGGCGATTGCGACGGGCGAAACGACGGCGACCGCGGTGACGGAAATTTTCCAGGGGCGGATTGCGGGCGAGGATCCGCGCATACATGCTTTTCTCTCGGTCGATCGCGATTTTGCGCTGGCGCAGGCGGCGCGGATCGACGCTCTCGCGGCCAAAGGCGAGCCGCTGCCGAAGCTGGCGGGCGTGCCGTTTGGGATTAAAGACGTGCTGACGCTGGAGGGTTTCACGGCGACGGCGGGGTCGAAGATTCTTGAAGGGTATCGGCCGCCGTATACGGCGACGGCTGTGAAAAAGCTGGCGGAGGCGGGCGCGATTTTTCTGGGCAAGCTGAACTGCGATGAGTTCGCGATGGGATCGTCGAACGAGAACTCGGCTTATGGGCCGGTGCACAATCCGCACGATGTGGAGCGGGTGCCGGGGGGTTCGAGCGGCGGGTCGGCGGCAGCGGTTGCGGCGGGCATGGCTGTGGCGACGCTGGGAACCGATACGGGCGGATCGATCCGGCAGCCTGCGTCGTTCTGCGGGGTGGTGGGAGTGCTGCCGACGTACGGGCGGGTTTCGCGGTATGGGCTGATTGCGTTTGCTTCTTCACTCGACCGGATCGGACCGTTTGCCGCGACTGTGCGTGATGCAGCGACAGTGCTGGGCGTGATGGCGGGGCACGATGTGATGGACGCGACCTCGTCGCCGCTGCCGGTTCCGGACTACACGGAGGAGCTGGACAAATTCGCAGAGCAGGGCGTGAAGGGGATGAAGCTGGGAGTGCCTGCGGAGTACTTCGCAGAAGGGCTCGACGAGGAAGTGCGGGCGGCTGTCGAGGGTGGAATTGAGAAGCTGCGTGCGGCGGGCGCTGAGATTCGGAAGATTTCGCTGCCGCACACACGGTATGCGATTCCGACGTATTACGTGATTGCGACGGCGGAGGCGAGCTCGAACCTGGCGCGCTTCGATGGAGTGCGTTATGGGTTGCGGGCGCCACAGTCGGACACGCTGGCGGCGATGTACCGGAGGACGCGCGATCTGGGGTTTGGCGCGGAGGTGAAGCGGCGCATTCTGCTGGGGACGTATGTACTGAGCCACGGGTACTATGACGCCTACTACAAGAAGGCGCAGCAGGTGCGACGGCTGCTGACGGATGATTTTCTTCAGGCGTTTCGCGAGGTGGATGCGATCGTGACGCCGACCGCGCCGACCGCGGCTTTTAAGATTGGCGAGAAGTCGGACGATCCGGTGGCCATGTATCTGGCGGATATCTACACGGTGACGGCGAGCCTGGCGGGGATTTGCGGCGTGTCGGTGCCGTGCGGGAAGACGCGGGCGGGGTTGCCGATCGGGATGCAAATCCTGGGCCGGCACTTTGATGAGGCGACGATGTTTCGCGTTGGGCAGGCGGTGGAGAGGCTTTGAACGAGAACGGGGAGCAGATCACAACGCAAGCCACGGCTCCTGTTATCGCGGCCGGGGATTCTCTCGCGGAGGGCCGTGCGGGGCGTCCGCGTGCGCACAGAAGCGGCATTTTTATTGGGCCGCAGGGGTTGCGGGCGGGGTGGTCCATCCTGCTCTTCGCAACGTTGTGTACGGTTTTGTCGATTGCCGCTGGATTTTTTGTTCAGCCCTGGATGCACTACCGGACCGACGAGCCGATTCCTCCGCTCGCGGGACTGCTGATGGAGCTGTCGCAGCTGGTCCCGGTGATGATTGCGACAGGACTGATGGCGATGCTGGAAAGACGGCCTTTGCTTTTCTACGGATTTCAGGGGCGGGCGCGCGGCGTCCGGTTTTTGTCCGGGATGGGGTGGGGGTTTGTTGCCATTACCGTGCTGGTGCTTGTGCTGCGGCTGCTGGGCTATCTGTCAATTGAGGGGCGCGCACTGGGCGGGATCGCAGCTTTGAAATACGCGTGCGAGTGGGGGGGGCTTTTCCTGCTGGTGGGCTTGACCGAGGAGTCGACGTTTCGTGGTTACGTTCAATTCACGATCACGCGCGGCATTGGTTTCTGGTGGGGGATGTTACTGTTTGCGGCGATCTTTGGACTGATGCACCGGACGAATCCTGGTGAGTCGCCGGTTGGCCTATTGGGCGTCTGCGGGGCTGGGCTGATTTTTTGTCTGAGCCTTTGGTACACAGGGTCGCTGTGGTGGGCGGTGGGCTTTCATGCTGCATGGGACTGGGGGCAGTCTTATTTCTACGGCACGGCGGACAGCGGCATGGTGGCGCAGGGACATTTGTTCAGCGAGCATGCGGTGGGCAGGGCGCTGTGGAGCGGCGGGGCGACGGGACCGGAGGGCAGCGTTCTGGTTTTTCCGTTGCTGCTGGTCGTTGCGTTGATGATGTATTTCTGGTGGGGACGGCGAGGAGAGTCGCCGTTTGCGGGGGCGGCGTGGCGGCCGATGCGGATGGAATAATGGAACGATGAATTGCAAAGCCAGCATTTCGCACGATGAGGCGATGGTGAAGGAGTTGCGCGAGAATCCTGAGTTTGCGAAAGACTATTTGGAGGCTGCGCGCGAGGACCGGGAGGAGCCAGGGGTCCTGCGAATCGCGCTGCGACGGCTCAGGGATGCAAAAAGAACACCCGCTTCGAGCGGCTCACGAAAGGCCCGCTAGTGTGGTGTTTCGGAAGTCTCTTTACACGCCGACGTGAGGAAGAAGCAGGTCCCTCGCTCCGCCTACCCCATCTGCGATGGGGCCCCCACGGCGCTCCGCTCGGGATGACAACGTAAAGGAATTTCAGAAACACGACACCAGTGCCCTGTCGCAAGGAAACCGTTCGAGGTTGGGGAAAAAGCAGGTCCCTCGCTCCGCCGACCCCATCTGTGCCTGTCGGCACGACGGGGCCCCACAGCGCTCCGCTCGGGATGACAACGAAAGGGGAGGGGCAAACGTGCGAGGAACATCAGAAACACCACACTAACGAATTCACTGCGACAGGCAACTAGTCAGATCAGCCGCTGATCCATGGGCACGTATTTCACGGGATATTCCGGCCCGGTGTATTCGGCGCGGGGGCGGATGAGGCGGTTATCGTCGAGCTGTTCGATGACGTGGGCTGTCCATCCGGCGATGCGGCTGACGGCGAAGATGGGCGTGAAGAGGTCGAGGTCGATGCCGAGGGTGGTGTAGGTTGAGGCGGAGTAGAAGTCGACGTTGGCGTTGAGTTTCTTTTCGACTTTAACGAAGTCCTCGATGCGGCGGGACATGTCGAACCACTTCGTGTTGCCGGAATCTTTGCTGAGCTGCTCGGACATTTTGCGCAGGTGGGTAGCGCGCGGATCTTCGGTGCGATAAACGCGATGGCCGAAGCCGAAGACTTTTTTCTTTTGGGCAAGCAGGCTTTTGACGTACTCGACGGGGTCGCCGCCGGACTTGCCGATCTCGAAGAGCATCTTCATCACGGCCTCGTTGGCCCCGCCGTGGAGCGGGCCTTTGAGAGCGCCGATGGCGCCGGTGATGGCCGAATGCATGTCCGCCATGGTGCCGGCGATGACGCGGGCGGCGAAAGTGGAGGCGTTGAGCTCGTGATCGGCGTGGAGGATGAGGGCCATATCGAAGGCGCCGGTCGCGGCGGGGATAGGCTTCGTGCCGTGCAGCATCCAGAGAAAATTGGCGGCGTGAGTGAGCGATGGATCGGGCTCGACGACGCTCTTGCCTTTGCGGATGCGGTCGTAGGCGGCGACCAGCATCGGAAGCTGCGCGGTCAGGGCGAAAGCTTTACGGACGTTCGAATCATGGTCGACGGCCGCTTCGGCGGGATCATAAAAGCTTAGTGCGGAAACCGCGGTGCGCAGGACTTCCATGGGCGTGGCAGTCTTCGGCACGGAACGGAAGAGGTCGTAAATTTCCGAAGGAACGCGGCGCGCGTCGGTCAGCTTGCTGGTGAACTCGGCGAGTTGCGAACGGCTGGGCAGAGTGCCGTGCCACAGCAGGTAGGTGGTCTCCTCAAAGGTGGATTGTTCGGCCAGCTCGTGGATGTCGATGCCGCGATACGCGAGGACGCCGGCATATCCGTCGATCCAGCAGATGCCGGAGTTCGCTGCCACAACCCCTTCGAGACCCTTGACTACCGTTGCCGTCGCCATGTGATGCTTTCCCCTCCGCCCGGAGTGTGATGCGCGGCGCGATGCCGGAAGCGCCGATTTGCCTGAGCCTGACGCGTCGCTGGAACTCTTTCTTATAGCTTACGCGAGGATTGGCTGTCATTCAGAATGGAGCGACAGCGCGGGTTTTCAGGAAGAAGCCGGGGCGAGGGCGAATCGGCCGCAGCGGAAGGGCGAGAGGTCGATCTGGGGCTGGCGGCTGGTGATCCACTGGCTAAGCAGGCGTGCGGTGCCGGGGCCGAGAAGGATTCCGTTGCGGAAGTGGCCGGTGGCGACCCAGCAGCGCTCGCTGGTCTGATCGATGATGGGCAGGCCGTCTTCCGATCCGGGGCGGAACCCGATCCAGGTTTCGGCGATGCTGGCGTCGCGCAGGGGTGGCCAGAGAGCGACGGCGCGCGAGAAGAGCTGGTGAATTTGGACGGGGTCTACATTGCGGTCGAATCCGGCGTCCTCAACAGTGGAGCCGATGGTGTAGCGGTTGGCGCCGCGAGGGACGATATAGACGCTCGGGCTGCGGAGGACGCAATGCATTTGGATCGTGCCGGGGAGCTCCGCGGTGAGCATGTGGCCTTTGCGCGGAAAGACGGGCAGAGCGCTGTCGAGGGTTGGGGCCCATGCTCCGGTGGCGTTGAGGAAAGCGCCGGCGGAAAATGTGCCGTTGACTGTGACGAATTGGACGCCTGATTTTTTGGGGCTTACGGAGACGACGGGAGTATTTTCGCGCAAGTCGATGCCAGCGGCGCGTGCGGCCGCGGGGAGTGACTCGGCGAGATCCCATGCATCGAAGCTTTGCTCTTCGAGCAGGAGAAATCTCAAGTTGCCGGAGACAAGGCCGGGGACGAGAGCCTCGATGCCTGTGTCATCCAGAAGCTCGGCTTTGCCCAAAGGCACGGGAAGAAGTTCGACGCCCTGCACGGTGGTGGTGGTTCGGATGGGAATCTTTTTTCCGGAGAGCTGCTCGACGCGCGCGAGGAAGTCGGGATAGCAGGCGAGGCTGAAACCGCTGAGCTCTTGCAGTGCGGAGAGATTCTCCGGATCGTTGGCAGCGAGCATGCCAGCCGCTGCGCGCGATGCTTCCGACATGGCCTCGCTTTGGTCGAAGACGGTTACGGCGCAGCCCGCATTGTTCAGTTCCAGCGCGGTGGCGAGCCCGATGATGCCGGCGCCTGCGATGGCCACATCGGCGTTCTTCATATTTTGATTTTAGTTCTAACAGATCCGCGTGGGGCGATGCGCGCCGATCCATCACCGTTACTTTGAGTACTGCATCGAGTGACTTTTGAGGAAGTGAGTTGCGAGCGTTGGAGGGATATGCTTGGGAACACATTTTCGCAAGAGAAACAGATGCAGGAAAAAATCATGGCTTCTTTCGGGGAAGAATCTTCCGTGTTGAGGCCCATTTTTGCCTGAATTAGTCACGACAATTCTTTCGAGTGTTGTGGAAAATCGCGGAGGAGACCGAGCGAAAGCCGTGTTGTTGCGGACATTCGCGGACAAAAACAGAACACAAGGGATGAGATCGCGGAGTTGGACTTTGGCGTGCACTTGCGGGAACTAAATTCTCGTTTCGACCGTCAACGGACTCGGCCAGACATACGCGCGGAGATCGGCCTTGAAATATTTTTGTGTGCCGCTCCGCCGTGAACTCAGCCTCCCTTTCCCGGGGAGCGTAAGCGCCCTAAACGGGTAATCACAAACAGACGCAGAGGTGAAGTAGATGTACGAAATCCCTGTTCGTTTTTCGCTAAGGTCCGGAGCGACTTTGAGCGACAGCATTTTGAACGACAGCAGATTCGGAGAGAAGGTGCGGCGGTGGTCTCGAAGGTCGAGACGCGTTGCAAATTTGGGCGTGCTGGCGGGTTCGTGGGCTTTGTTGGTTATTGCCGGATGCGGAGCGAATATACAGAACGGAGCGCTGTCGGTTACAGAAAGTTCCATCGATTTTGGGGCGGTGGCTGTGGGCCAGGCATCGAGCGCGACGGTTTCGATGACGAACAGCGGGACAGCGGCTGTGCAGGTTTCGCAAGTGAATGTTACGGGTCAGTCATTCAAAATAGCGGGGCCGGGCAGCTATCCGATCACCGTTGCCGCAGGCGGTAGCTACAGCTTTCAGCTGCAATTCAGCCCGTCCACGGCGGGTCAATCCACGGGACAAGTGACGGTGATGAGCAATGCGACGACGGGAGCACTGCCGACGATCGTGCTGAGCGGCCTTGGTGTGCAGCCGCCGAACGCGCCTTCAGGGGCTTCGCAAGCCGGAGTGCTGAACGGCATATCGTGCGGCAGCTCGACGATCACGGGAGCGGCGACCGATTCCTGCACTGTCACCTTGACGGCGCCGGCGGGAAGCGGCGGTGTGAGCGTGGGCGTGGTGAGCACCAGTCCTGCGGTCAGGGTGCCGAATATCGTCACAGTTCCAGCAAGCGCGACGAGCGTAAGCTTCGAGGCGACAGCGACAGCGGTGCCAGTGGCGCAGGCGGTAGAGTTGTGGGCGATCGAGGGCTTCATCATCGAGACCACCCCGCTGGAGCTGAATGCCGCGATTCGGACGCTTGACAGCAGTACCAACAATGTTGCGTTCGGCGATGTTCCGGTGAACACAGCGGCGACGCAGACAGTGACTCTGAATTCGGCCGGCAGCGAGCCGGTCACAATTAATTCCGCAACGCTGGCAGGAACGGGCTACACCCTCAACGGGCCGGCGCTTCCGATGGTGTTGAACCCGGGCCAGGAGATGGTGCTCACGTTGCAATTCGATCCGGGAGTGGTGGGCGCGTCGACGGGGATGCTGACGATAGCGAGCGACGATTCGTCGGGAGCTGCGACGGTGATCAACCTCAGCGGGAGCGGAACCGACGGCAGCTCGGGTGGCTCCGGCGGCGGGTCGGGCGGTTCTGGCGGTGGATCAGGGGGCGGATCAGGTGGAGGCTCGGGTGGTTCCGGTGGCGGATCAGGCGGAGGCTCGGGTGGAGGCTCGGGTGGTTCCGGCGGCGGATCAGGCGGAGGCTCGGGTGGATCTGGTGGGGGCTCAGGAGGCTCGGGTGGATCGGGGGGCACGCCACCACCAGGGTTGAGCGCCCTTGCGTGCAGCGCTGCATCGATTACGGGTGCGGGAGCGGACAGTTGCAGCGTGACTCTGACCGCGGCGGCGCCGACGGGCGGATTTGCGGTGAATCTTGCCAGCAACAATCCGGCGGTCACAGTGCCGGGGAGTGTGGTGGTTCCGGCAGGGGCGGTCAGTGGCGGGTTCTCAGCAACAATCGCCGCAGTGCCGGCAGCGGAAACGGCGACGCTGACGGCAGCGGCCAATGGCGTTTCGCAGTCGTTCGCGCTGGAGTTGAATGCGGCGACGGCGGTGTTGAGCGCCAATACGTCCTCGGTTGGGTTTGGAAGTGTGGCGGTGAATGCCGCGGTGACGCAGACACTGACCCTGACGTCGACGGGCTCGGCTGGTGTTTCGATCAGTGCGGTGAGTGTGAACGGCGCCGGATTCACGGTTTCGGGAACCGCGCTTCCGGTGACTCTGAATCCCGGGCAGTCGGTCACGCTCGAGGTCGGATTTCTGCCGACGGTTGCGGGGGCGGCGACGGGGCAGTTGACGATCGCCAGCAACGCCAGCAGCGGCGGACCGATCGTGGTCGCACTGAGCGGGACGGGTACGCAGACGCATTCTGTGGGACTGACCTGGCTGGCCCCGGTTATTTCACCCGATCCGGTCGCAGGGTACAACGTTTATCGTTCGCCAAGCGGGGCGGGCGCGTTTCAGTTGCTGAATGCCGGTGTGGATCTGACGACGGGGTATATCGACAGCTCGGTGCAGAATGGCCTGGCCTACGATTACGTGGTCACCAGCGTCGACAGCGCGGGAGCGGAGAGCGTTCCTTCGAATTTGTTCACAGCGACTATTCCTCAGCAGTGAGGGTTTCGAACCATGGGCTCGGATACTCAGGGAGTTGGGATGACATGAAACAGGCAAGGCCCGGTCAATGCTGTGCCGAGGAATTCCAATCCGATGGCTGAGGTGCGTAGCTTCAGGTTATTTCAGAATGACGCGATGTTGTGCTTTTGGTTCCACGTTATAATGGGCTCTCGTGGCCGATCGACTGGAAGCGTCGCCCATTTGAATTCGTTCGACGTTCGTCCGAGAACTTTCTGACAACTGAATACCGGATACGGGGCGGACGCATGTCTCTGTCGCGCTTATCTTCGACTTCAGAGGGCAATGGCTCTCCGGAATGCGGAGGTATACCGTTTCCGGCTTCGGTGGGCCGGCATGGGATAGGTAATGGTTTCTTCACCCAACAATCTTCCAGTTCCAATCCGAATTCTGATCGCCGACGATCACGCGCTCTTCCGGGACGGTTTGCGGCGATTGCTTCAGGCGGAGCCTGGGCTCGAGGTGGTGGGGGAGGCATCGGACGGAGACGTTCTGGTGGATCTGGTGCGAAAGACGAAGCCGGACATTCTTTTGCTGGATCTTTCGATGCCGCGGCGGGACGGGATGGAAGTCCTGCGGGAACTTCTGGCGAACCGGCTTCCGGTGCGAACGCTGCTGCTGACGGCGTCGATTGAAAAGTTGCAGATCGTGCAGGCTCTGAAGCTGGGCGCATACGGAGTGATCATGAAGGAGTCGACGACGCGGCAGCTGGTGGACGGCATCCGGTGTGTTATGGCGGGTGAGTATTGGGTAGGGCGGGAGAGCGTGAGCGATCTGGTGCGGGCCCTGCGCAGCGTGGCGCCCGCGGTTGAGAGATTGGAGCGGCGGGATTACGGTCTGACGGCACGAGAGCTGGAGATCGTGACGCTGGTGGTTGCGGGGTATTCGAATCCCGATATTGCGCAGAGATGTGCGATCAGCGAGCAGACAGTGAAGCACCATATCAGCAATGTGTTTGACAAGCTCGGAGTATCGAACCGGCTGGAACTGGCGCTGTTCGCGGTGAATCATCGGCTGACCGCGGCTTCGTGAAAGATCGGTAAATGGGAGGTCTCAAATAAATTCTTTCCAATTGAGTGTTATCGGGCTAGGATTGAATGCCCGTAAGGTGCGAGAACTCCCCCGGAAGGCGCACCACAGTAACACACAATGGTCCCACGGTACTAGCACTATGCAGTCATATGACGATAGTACTGTCGGGCTATTGCTGTCCCCCAGGAAGTGCCCTAACCTAAGCACGCAAGTCGGGATGGCAGGGGTTGGCCATTGGGTGCAGCAGGAGGAAGGGATGGACGCGGAGCGGGCCCGGAACGAGACCCAATTAGAGGTCAGCCGCGCCCAGCGCTATGAAATAGGGACGGCCATCCGGTATCGGGTGAAGGGGGAGCGGGGGTGGCATGAGGGAGTGACGGAGAACATCAGCATTTCTGGAGTGCTGATGCACGGTGCTCGCCGACTGGATCCGAAGACCGCAGTTGAAATGAGGTTTTTTCTGCCTGTGGAGCTGGAAGGTGCAAGGGCCGCTGAAGTTTTCTGCCGAGGGTTGGTTATGCGGTGGTCGACCTGCAGGAAGCCGGCTGGCACCTACACGATTGCTGCCAGGATTATGCATTCTCGGTTTCTCCGCCAAATGAGCAGCAAGGAAAATGCCGCCAAAGGTTCGCTCGATGGCCATCGACGGTTGTCGCTTTGAAACACTTTCCCTGTTACAAGACAGCGTTGTAACCGATAAGAACTCCGAGCGGATATTTTGGCCGCGGCAGTCCGGAGACCGGGAATCGAGATTGTGGAAAAGGGGCTTTTGTGGCCCACAGGGCGGAGCTATGTACAATTGAGCTGGAAGACAGGCAGCAGGGGAGAGAGGGAGTGCAGCCCCGGATGGTATCTTTGAGCACGGTGAATGGCGAAGCTAATAACCAGGCAGCCTGGTGGGCACTTTATACCCGGCACCAGCACGAAAAAGCGGTGGCGGAGATGTTGTTGTGCAAAGGGCTGGAGGTTTTCCTGCCGCTGCACGATTCGATGCGGCGGTGGAAGGACCGGCAAAAACTGCTTTCGCTGCCGTTGTTCCCGGGATACGTTTTTGTACGCGGAGACCTGAGCCGGAGGTTGCAGGTTGTGACGACGCCGGGCGTGCACATGATCCTCTCCCGCGGGGACCAGATTGCGCTGGTTCCGGAAGATGAGATTCTGGCGATTCGGCGGGCGGTGGAAGGCTCTTACCGGATCGAACCCCATCCTTTTCTGAAGTGTGGAGAGCGGGTACGGGTAACGCGGGGTTCGCTCGAAGGCGTGGAAGGGATTCTGGTTCGCAAGAAGAATCTTTACCGGCTGGTGCTGTCGGTGGACATGCTGGCGCGATCGGTGGGCGTAGAGGTGGACGCATCGGACGTGGAACCGGTGGCGACGGAGAGCGGGCGGGTTGAATTTCCCGATGGCGCGGCGGCGGCGGTGGATCGGTTCAACGGGGCGTTCCCGACGGCGTGATGCGTCTTTTCAGGGCATTCCGGAACGATTTGAGATGCCGCGCGATGGGAATGTGATTTACCATACAGATAAGACCTCCCCAAAAGTGTTCGATCAGGCAGAACCGGAGCTTTTGACCGGCCCGGCGGGGCGCGGCAGCGGGAGAACCGGAGCCACGAGTTGATCTCAGGAGTCAGGCGCATGAGAAGGAGAGCGGATCGGGCGAGCCTTGCGGGATTGATCCTGCTGGTGCTGGCCGGCACCGCGTTGGGGCAGACGCCTGGAACCGATGGCCATCCGGAGTCCGCGCGGACGGGACAGGATCGTCTGCGCAGCGACGATAAGTATGTGATCGGGGATACCGATCAGCTGGAGATCAGTGTATGGAAGGAGCCGGAACTGACCAAGACGGTTCCGGTTCGGACAGACGGGAAGATCTCGCTGCCTCTGGTGGGAGAGATTCAGGCGTCGGGACGCACGCCGCTGCAGCTGGAAGAGGATATCGCCAACCGGCTGAGGAGTTTCGTAACGCAGCCGCAGGTGACGGTGATCGTTCAGCAGATCAACAGCGAAAAGTACAACGTGATGGGCCAGGTGACCCGGCCGGGTTCTTATCCTTTGACGATCACGACGACAGTGATGGACGCGATTGCGAATGCCGGTGGATTCAGGGACTTCGCGAGGAAGAAAGACGTTCATATTCTGCGGGCGAGACCGGATGGCACCCAGACCCGATACAGGTTTAATTACGACGCCTTTGTCAAGGGCAAAAATCCCCAGACCAATATACGACTGCAGCCCGGCGACACGATCGTCGTGAACTGAGACTGCCATGATGGCGCGAAGTCTGGTAATGATGGGGGTGCTGTTTTTCTCGCTGGGGCCGGTCTGGTCTCAGAACGGGGGTACTCAGAGCGGGGGTACTCAGAACGGGGGGGCTCAGAACGCTCAGAACGGCGCGCCTCCGGAAGGGGCGGCCGATCAGGGTGACGACGCGCAGATGGCTGCGCCGCCGTCGGCAGGGGGGATGGCGTTTCCGGCGAGGACCGGATCGGAAGAGCGATCGAATTACCTGAGCATCGGCCTTGTGGCCGGAGTTGGATACGATACCAACGTCTACTACGGGGAGGGAATTGCGCCGGAGGCCGACGAGACGTATTCGATTCTGCCGACGGTGCAGATCGACCGCACCTCCGAGCGGCTGCACGAAAACCTGTCGTACAACCCGGGCTTCCTGTTTTACCAGCAGGCGACGGCGCTCAACGAGGTGAGTGAGAATGCGACCGGGGAGGTCGATTACCGGCTCAGCCCGCATTCGAATGTGAGTGTGTACGATTCATTTCTCAAGACTTCGAATGTATTCAGCCAGCCTTATTCCTTGTCGGGAGGGACGATCTCGGGTTCGCCGGGGACGCCGGGGGCGCTGGCTCTGGCGCCCTATGCGGATCAGATCCTCAATCACGGCGGCGGGCTCTACAGCTATCAGTTCAGCAGGAACGCGATGTTCGGTGTGGGGGGCGGGGCGTCGGAGCTGGATTATCCGAACAGCGGCGAGGCGGTGGGGCTCTACAACGCGAATACTTACAGCGGGAACGCCTTTTACAATCTGCGTCTGACTCCGCGCCAGTATCTCGGGGCGACGGTAGATTATTTCAATGTTACGGAGTCTGCGGCAAAGGCGGGCGGGGGCCAAACCCGGACGGCGGCAGTATTGCCCTTTTACACGTTTTATCCGCGAAAGAATATTTTCCTGACAGTGTCCGGCGGTCCACAATATTACACCGCGACATTTGAGCCAGCTCCTCCGGTGAAAGGATGGTCGCCCACGGTGATGGCCAGCGCGCATGCGGAAGTGGAGCGGGCGGCGTTTTCGGCGAGCTACCAGCGAACGGTGACGGCGGGCGGGGGATTGCTGGGGGTCTTTACGACGAACTCGGGAAGCGCGGAATTCCGCCTGCAGCTGAGCCGCACCTGGGGTATGGGTTGTTCGGGCAGCTACGCGAGCACGGCTGCCGATAACGGGGGGCAGGCGGGGATAACAGCGGTGGCCGGGGAGAATGGGCACGTCGTCAGAGCGGCGGGATCGCTGTCGCACATTCTGAGCCCGCGGGTATCGGCGGAGGTGGGCTACGACTATCTGCGCCAGGACTACGCCGGAATACCGGCGGTGGCCAACGCGCCCAACACGCAGAGGGTGTACGGAACGATCCAGTATCAGCTGAGAAGGCCGCTGGGGAGATAGGGATGCCGGAAGACGCTGAACTCGAGAGCTCGGAACAACAGGATTTTGGCCGCTATGTGGACATGGCACGGCGGCGGTACCTGCATTTTCTGATCCCGATGCTGATCGGGTTTCTGGTGGTGTGGGGAGCGAGCTGGACGATCAAGGCCCGGTACAAATCGACCACGGTGATCCTGGTCGAGCAGCCGAGCATGCCGAAGAATTACGTCGTGTCGAACGTGAGCGAAGATCTGCAGGACCAGCTGGACACGATTTCCCAGCAGATCATGAGCCGCTCTCATCTGCTGGATATCATTAACAAGTACAACCTTTACTCGTCTCCGGGAAAGAAGATGAGCACGGAGGAGAAGGTGGCGGCGATGACCAAGAGCATCGACGTCCAGCTGGTTCGCGACGAAAGGGGGGGCGGAGGAATCACCTCTTTTTCGATCGGGTTCTCGGCCTCGACTCCGCAGGTTGCCCAGGAGATCACGCGGGAGCTTTCGACGGCGGTGATCAGCCAGAACCTGCAGGAGCGGCAGAAAGAATCGCAGGATACCACGAAGTTTCTGGATCAGCAGCTGGAGACAGCGAGGCAGGCGCTGGCGGATCAGGAGGCCAAGAGGGGGCAGTATGAGGCATCCCATCAGGGAGCTTTGCCCTCGCAGCAGGCGGCGAATCTGTCGATTCTGGCGGGACTGCAGCAGCAGCTGCAGAACGAGCAGGAGGCGCTCAGCTCGGCGGTGAGCCAGCGGGCGTATTTCCAGACGCTGATCGAGCAATACCACGCCATGCGCGGGCCGGCGAAGACGGCCGACGGTGCGCCAACCGATATCACGGCGCTCGACGAGACGCTTGAGAAAGACCGCGGGCAGCTGGCCGATCTGAGCGCGCGCTACACGGACAGCTATCCGGACGTGCAGGCGCTCAAGACGGAGATTGCGCGGCTCGAGAAGGAACGCGACCGGGCGCTGGCGGCGCGATCGGCGAAGCCGAAGGCGAGCGCAGAGGCCAGCGATGAAACCGTGGCGGACGGGCCGAATTCACCGGTGGGGCAACTGCAGGGCCAGTTGCAGGCCAATCAGGTGGAGATCGCCGGCAAAGAGCAGAGCATAACGCGGCTGAAGGCCCAGATCGGCGAATATCAGGCGCGGCTGGCCGCGGAACCGGCAAGCGAGGAACAGCTGGCGGAGCTGAACCGGGGATACGATCAGTCCCTGGCCAACTACAACGAGCTGCTCAAGAAGAGGGACGATTCGCAGATGGCGACGAGCATGGAGCAGATGCAGGAAGGGGAGCGATTCTCGGTTCTCGACCCGCCGAGCCTGCCCTCGAAGCCCGATTTTCCGAAGCGTTTGAATTTCTGTGCGATGGGGATCGCGGCGGGCATGGCGCTGGGAGCTCTGGTGGTGCTGGCATTCGAAATGGCGGATGACCGTCTTTACCGGGAGCAGGAGATCAGGGATCTGCTGCCGGTGGCCATCTTCGCGGAGGTTCCGGAGATCAGCACTCCGCTCGACGAGCGGAGGAGCAAACGGCGGGCGTTTCTGGGGTTCGCAACCGCGGCGCTGGTGATGGTGGTCATCCTGGCCGGCTCGGCGATCAGCTATCTGCACAGTTAAGAATGAGCGGCAATGTATAAAGCGTTTTTCAAGCTGACGCGCAATCCTTTCGATCTGACTCCGGACCCCACCTATTTTGTGTCGACGCGCCGGCATAACGAGGCGCTGGCGGCGCTCCATTACGGTATCCGGCGGCACAAGGGTTTTGTGGTTGTGACCGGCGAAGTGGGCACGGGGAAGACGCTGCTGCTGAGGTGCCTGCTGCGCTTATTGAAGGAAAGCAAGGATATTGCCTACGCCTATCTGTTCAACAGCCGGCTGTCTCCGGCGGAATTTCTGCAGTACATTCTGTCGGATTTCGGGCTGCCGGCGTCGGGAAAGAACAAGAGCGAGTTGCTGCTCGATCTGGGCCAGTTCCTTGTGTCGCGGGGATCGAAGGGGCTGACAACGGTTCTGATCGTGGACGAGGCGCATCATCTGTCGGAGGAACTGCTCGAAGAGGTGCGACTTCTCTCGAATCTGGAGACCACGGACGACAAGCTGCTGCAGATCGTGCTGGTGGGGCAGCCGGAGCTGGATCAGAAGCTGGACTCGGTGGGGCTGAGGCAGCTCAAGCAGAGGGTCGCGCTGCGGGCACAGCTGGGGCCGCTGGACGCGCAGGAGACAAAGGAATATATCGAACATCGGCTCCGGGTGGCCGGATTCGAAGGCGATCCGGCCCATCTGTTCGGTCCCGAGGCGGTGGCCGCGGTGTATCGTCACTCGCGCGGATTTCCGCGGCTGATCAACACGGTGTGCGAAAACGCTCTGATCATTGCTTACGCGCGGCAGATTCCGAGGATAACGGTGGATGTTGTCGAGGACGTGGCAAAGGAATTCCGGCTCGATCACGCCGCAGTCACGGAGCCCGAGGGCGCGGCAACGCCGAGCGAGATGGATGTGCAGCGGGCGGCGAAAGTCCTTCGCGATCTTTATTCGGCATTGCGCAAGCCGGTGGCGCGCGGCGCCGATGTGAAAGTGCCTGTTTCTCTCGAAGCGAGTGAGTATGAGTCGAATATTTGACGCGCTGCAAAGATCGGAAGCCGAACGGTCGGGAACCAAACCGTCGGCGCTGGATGCGACCGAACTGCTGCGTCATGCCGAGCACCGGGCGGCAACGGAGTGGGAGGCGGGAACGCCGGCGGAACCGGCAGCGGTTGCTCCGCCCGATCGCGACGCGGTGCGCACCGTGGACGTTGACCCGCCGGCAAGGCCGGTCACGCCGGCCTCTTCAGTCTCACCGGTCCCTTCGGTTTCTCCGAGGGCAAGGGGGGCAAAGGGGAAAAGCGCGAGCGCGGCGGAAGCGGCGGTTCCCCGGGATCTTCCCGAGATCTTCACAGGGTTCAAACCGTTAAAGATTTCCGTACCCAGCTATGGACGGCTGGTGAGCATATCGGACCGTGACAGTGCGGCGGCGGAGGCGTTTCGGCTGCTGGCGGTCCGTTTGCGGCACCTGCGCCGCGATCGCCCGCTGCAGAAGGTGCTGATCACCAGTTCGAGTCCGCAGGAAGGGAAGAGCACATGTTCGGCGAACCTGGCCTGCTCGCTTGCGCTGCGGGCGCAGCAGAGGGTCCTGCTGATCGAGGGCGACATCCGGCGGCCCGGTATTTCGCAGATGTTCTCGATCTCGCAGCGGCCGGGAGTCTGCGAATGGCTGCGCGAGGAGCGGCAGCTGGCGGAGACCATTTACTACCTGGAAGGTCCGGGGCTTTGGTACATGCCGGCCGGCAGCTCGCCGGCCAATCCGCTGGAGATGCTGCAATCCGGAAGGCCGGCGGTGCTGCTCGAGCAACTGGCCCCGCTGTTCGACTGGATCATCGTGGACTCGCCGCCGGTGCTGCCCCTGGCCGACACCAGCGTCTGGTCGCGCCAGTCCGACGGCATCCTGCTGGTGGTGCGCCAGGGAGTATCGGAGAAGCGGAAGCTGCAGAGAACGCTGGCTGCGATCGAGTCGCAAAAGCTGATCGGCGTGCTCCTGAACTCCTCGACCAACGCGCCGGACACGGATTATTACTACAGCCCGCGGTCGGGGTCGCGGCAGGATTGAGGCAGGGGGCGGGCTTTTGTAACCTGACGACGATACCCCGGCATTTATAACCCGGCATTGTTAACCCGGCATTTATAACCCGGTGCGACTGCGATTGCGGCGAACTTAGCCGGCAAGTGAGAAACAAGATAATAAAAACACGTCCGATCAATCGGCTTCCGCCGTTCGACCCTTCACCAATGCTCGAGAGAGGAGCGAGTTGTGACTCTGCCAAGGAACAATAAAAGTTCGGACACGGGGGATCCTGTCTTCGATGCGGCCGCTTACGGGGATCGCGAGGTCCTGAGCGAAGACGGCTTCAGGAGGCGGATCGCGATCGAGCGCAAGCGCACGGAGCGGTCGAGGGAGCCGTTTCTGCTGATGCTGCTCGAGGCGGGCGCAGCGCCGAACGGCGACAAGGCCGACAAGACGCTCGACGGCATTCTGACGGCGATGCAGTCGTCCACGCGCGAGACGGATGTGGTTGGCTGGTATAAGGACCGGGGCACGGTGGGGGTGATGTTTACCGGTCTCGTGGTCAGCGACAAGAACTCGGTTCTGAGCACGATCCTCGGGAGGGTGAGCGCGGCGCTGCAGGAAGAGCTGTCGATGGAGCGGTTCAATCAGATCACGTTTTCGTTCCATTTCTTTCCCGACGACTGGGATCAGGGGGGCGCCGGCCGGCCGAGCGATCCGGTCCTCTACCCGGACCTTTTCAGCCCCAGCAGCGACCAGCGCTCTCAGCTGCGCACCAAGCGGGCGATGGACATCGTGGGCAGCACGCTGATGCTGATAGCATGCATGCCCCTGTTTGCGATCATCGCGATTCTCGTCCGGGCAACGTCGAAAGGGCCGATTCTTTTCAAGCAGGACCGGATCGGGCAATACGGGAGGCGCTTCACGTTTCTGAAATTCCGGTCGATGCGGGTGGACAGCGACGAGACGGAGCACAAGGAATACGTGAAGCGGCTGATCGCGGGGGTGGCAGAGCGGGTGCCGGCCACTGCCGGCGGCCAGGGGGTGTACAAGCTGGTCGGGGACAAGAGGATTACGCCGGTCGGGAAGTTCCTGCGCATGACCAGCCTCGACGAGTTGCCGCAGTTTTTGAACGTCCTGCGGGGAGACATGTCGCTGGTTGGCCCGAGGCCCCCGCTTCCTTACGAGCTGGCGGCTTACCAGACGTGGCATCGCCGCCGCGTGCTGCAGGTCAAGCCGGGGATCACCGGATTGTGGCAGGTGACGGGCCGCAGCCGCGTACGGTTCGACGATATGGTGCGGCTCGATCTGCGCTATGCGATTTCGTGGTCGCCGTGGCTGGACGTGAAGATACTGATGAAAACGCCGGCGGCGGTCATTAAGGGAGCTTACTAGGGCTAAGTCCGGACAGAATTTTTACCTTTCATCCAGATACATCTCATTTCGGTTCGTAATTTCCATTCGGGCGGGCGCGCCGCGTGGAGCGGTGTGCATTTTGTCTTCATTGGGGAAAGTGCGGTGACATTCAAGTGAACTTCGGAGTAATCGGGTACGGTTACTGGGGGCCCAATGTGGTGAGGAACCTTGCCAGTCTGGAGGGTTCCCAGGTATTAGCGATCGCGGAGCTGAATCCGGCGGCGCAGGCGCGCGCGATGAAGGCGTATCCCGGCATCCGGGTCACGGCCGACACCTCGGAGGTGCTGACATCGCCGGATATCGACGCCATTGCGGTGATCACTCCGGTGTGGACGCATTATGAGCTGGCGAAGGCCGCGCTCGAGAACGGCAAGCACGTTTTCGTCGAGAAGCCGTTCACCAGCAACGTCGCGCAGGGCGAGAAGCTGATCGATCTGGCCATGCGGAAAAATCTGAGAATCATGGTCGATCACACGTTTCTGTTCACCGGCGCGGTGAGGAAGATCTCGCAGCTGTTGCGGGAGGGAACGCTGGGCAAGCTCTACTACTACGATTCGACGCGCGTGAATCTGGGACTGTTTCAGCACGACATCAACGTCCTGTGGGATCTGGCGCCGCACGATCTTTCCATCATGGATTACGTGATCGACGGCAATCCGGAGGCGGTGGTGGCCACCGGGCAGAGCCATCTGAACTGCCACGAGGACGTGGCCTTCATGACGCTCTATTTTCCCGAGAACATCATCGCCCATATCAATGTGAACTGGCTGTCGCCGGTGAAGGTGCGCACCACGCTGATCGGCGGCGAGAAGCGGATGCTGGTATGGAACGACCTCGAGGCCGACGAGAAGGTGAAGGTCTACGACAAGGGCGTCAATATCACGAACAACGAAGGCCTCTACTAGCTGCTGGTGAACTACCGCTCGGGCGACATGTGGTCCCCGCAGCTCGAGCAGATCGAGGCGCTGCGCCAGGAGCTGTCCTACTTTGTGGACTGTATCTCGACGGGGCAGGAGCCTTTCAACGACGGATGCGCCGGCCTGCAGGGTGGTCAAGATGCTGGAGGCGGCGAGCGAGTCGATGAGCAAGAGAGGTTCGTTAGTCTACTTATGATCACTTACAACTGCATTGCCGACGACGTCAAGCTCGGCGCCAACGTCCGGCTTTCGAAGTTCATCAACCTATATGGGTGCCAGATCGGCGACGAGACCAAAATCGGCGCGTTCGTCGAAATCCAGAAGAACGCGAGCGTCGGCAAAACGCTGCAAGATCTCGAGCCACACCTTCATCTGCGAAGGCGTGGTGATCGAGGACAACGTGTTCATCGGTCACGGCGTGACGTTCATCAACGACAGCTTTCCGCGGGCCACGGCGCCGGGCGGGGGGCTGCAGACCGAGGCCGACTGGAAGGTCGAGCCGACGGTGATCCGGAAGGGCGCGTCGATCGGCTCGGGGGCCACGATACTTGCGAATGTCAGCGTCGGGGAAAATGCGATCGTCGGCGCCGGCAGTGTCGTGACCAAAGATGTTCCGCCGCAAGCGATCGTGGCCGGCAATCCGGCCAGGGTACTGCGTTATATCAAAGAGAATGAAGAGGGGTTATGACCCACAACTCGAAAAATTCGAACGAAATACCGTTTCTTGACCTGGTGACTCCGCACCGGGAGCTGGAGGAGGAACTGACCGGGGTATTCCGCCAGGCGCTGCGCACGGCCGGCTTCATCGGCGGACCGATGGTCGAGGAGTTCGAGCGCGCCTTCGCGTCGTTCTGCGGGATCGGGCACGCGGTGGCCGTCAACAGCGGAACCGACGCGCTGCGCTTTGCCCTGATGGCGTGCGGCATCGAGCCGGGCGACGTGGTGGTGACGGTGCCGCACACGTTCATTGCGACGACCGAAGCGATCTCTCAGGCGGGCGCCATCCCGGAGTTTGTGGACATCGACGAGAACACCTACAACCTGTCGGCCGAGAGGCTGCGGGTGTATCTGGAAGAAGAGTGCACGCGGGACGCGAGCGGGCGGGCTGATCAGCCGGCGAAGCGGGCGGCCGGTGACGGCGGTGGTGCCGGTGCACCTTTACGGGCAGATGGCGGACATGGATGCGATTCTTGGCCTCGCGGCCGAATACCGCCTGACCGTCATCGAGGACGCGTGCCAGGCGCACGGCGCGCAATATTTCTCGAAAAAGCTGAACCGCTGGATGGAGGCCGGACAGATGGGGCGGGCGGCGGCCTTCAGTTTCTATCCGGGGAAGAATCTGGGCGCGTGCGGCGAAGCCGGGGCGACGACGACGAACGACGCCGAAGTGGCGCGCACGACAAGAATGCTGCGCGATCACGGACAGGCGAAGAAGTATTATCACGACATCGAGGGCTACAACGGGCGGCTCGATGCCATTCAGGCGGGGCTGCTGCACTGTGAAGCTGAAGCATCTGGCCCGCTGGAACGCGGAGCGCCGCGACCGGGCGGCCGAGTACGATCGTCTGCTCGCCGGCAACGAAGGGGTGAAGTGCCCGTTTGAGCCGTCGTGGTCGAAGGCCGTGTATCACCTGTATGTGATCCGGGTTGCGGACCGGGACGGGCTGATGAGCCATCTGAACGCGGCGGGGATCGGTTCGGGGATGCACTATCCGGTTCCGCTGCATCTGCAGAAGGCGTATGCGCGGATGAACTACAGCGCGGGGGACTTTCCGGTGACCACCGCCGTGGCGTCGAGCATCGTGTCGCTGCCGATGTATCCGCAGCTGACGGCGGCGCAGCAGGCGCGGGTGGCGGCGGAGGTTCTGGAGTTTACGGCGCGTTCTGCCCGGCCGGTTGAAGCCGCGAAGGGGCGGGCCGTGCTTGCAGAAGTGGTCCGATGATCGAGACGGAAGCGAGGCCTGTGCAGGCCAGAGCCGTGGGGACGGGCACGCGGCTCGAGGGCAAGCGGGCGGGGATGGTGGTGTTTTCGCACTATCCCGCCGATCCGCGTCCGCGGCGCGCGGCCGAGGCGCTGGTGGGCGAAGGGATGCGGGTCGATCTGATCTGCGAGCAGGACGCAAAGTCTCCGAAGCGGGAAACCCTTGGCGGACTTGAGGTGATACGGATTCCGATCCGTCACAGCCGGGGCGGCTTTCTTTCCTACGCGTACCAATATGCCACGTTCATTCTGATGTCGGCTGCCATCTTTGCATGGCGTTCGCTTCGGCGCCGGTACGATCTGATCTACGTGCACAACATGCCGGACATCCTCGTGATCAGCGGGCTGATTCCGAAATTGTTTGGCGCGAAGGTGATTCTCGATCAGCATGACCCGATGCCTGAGCTGATGATGACGATCTTCGGCAAGGACAAGGAAAGCTTTGGGGTTCGTGTCATCCGCTGGCTGGAAAAATGGAGCATTGCGCGCGCCGATCTGGTGATCACGGTGAGCGTCACGTTCAAGCGGATTTTCTGCGGGCGCGGTTGTCCGGCGGCGAAGGTCGGGGTGGTGATGAATACTCCGGATGAGAGCCTGTTTCCGTGCCGTCCGGCGCGTTCCTATCCGGTCCGCAAGGCCGGCGACCCGCTGGTGATCATGTACCACGGTCTGCTCGAGAGCCGGAACGGCCTGCACCTCGCGGTGGAGGCGCTGTCGCGATTCACGAAGAAGTTTCCCAATGTCGAACTGCGAATCTACGGCCGCAGCACGCCCTATCTCGAGCAGGTGATGGAGACGGTGCGGGGTCTGGGGATCGAGGGCAGCGTTCGTTATCTGGGGCCGAGGAAGCTCGACGATCTGGCGCGGGAGATCGAGCAGTGCGATGTGGGCATCATTCCGAATCCGCGCAACGATTTCACGGCGATCAACACGCCGACGCGCATCCTCGAATATCTGGCGATCGGCAAAGCGGTGATCGCTCCGCGCACGGAGGGGATCGTGGATTACTTTGCCGCCGATTCGCTGTTCTACTTCGAGCCCGGCGATACGAAGGATTTCGAGGAGAAGCTGGAGTACGTGGCGTCGAACCCGGGCGAAGCGATGGCGACGGCGGAGCGCGGGCAGCAGGTGTACCTGCGGCATACGTGGGGGGAGGAGAGAGAGACCCTGGTGGGTCTGGTGACGCAGCTGCTGGGCCGGGGCAGTATCGAGGGGAGCAGCGCGGCCTGAGCCTGCTGTGAGGACCGGCCTGAGCGTGGGCCAGGATATCATCGGACCAGCTGCCGCGGAACCGAAACGATGCCTTCTTTTGTAGCACTCGTACTGTGGCTTTTCTGCCTGTCGGCGTTGTTGTTTTTCGATCCGGCCAACGACGCGCGGCTGTCGCCCGCCTCGTGGGTGACGGTGATCTGGCTGTTCATCTCCGGGACGCGGTTGCCCTCGCAGTGGATTGGGGGCGCGGGGACGATGTCGGCGGCGGCGCTCGAGGATGGAAATCCGCTGGACCGGGTTATCTTCATTGTCCTGATCCTGATCTCGATCGGAATCCTGGTGTCGAGGGGGTTCAGGTGGAGCGGGTTCTTCGCGTCCAACTGGGCGCTGACCGCCTTCCTGGCGCTGGCGCTGATCAGCGTCGTCTGGTCGGACTTTCCCCTGATCGCGATCAAGCGATGGATTCGCGATTTTGGGACTTACCTGATCGTTCTGGTGGTGCTTTCCGACCCCCGGCCGCTCGAGGCGGTGCGTGCGGTGCTTCGGCGGCTGAGTTATCTGCTGATTCCGCTGTCGATCATGCTCGACAAGTATTTTCCCGAGCTCAGCAAGCAATACGATCCCTGGACGGGCATTGGTTATTACGCCGGCGCCAGCACGAGCAAGAACATGCTGGGGCTGATGTGCCTGGTGAGCGGGCTGTTTTTCTTCTGGGACATCGTAACCCGGTGGCGTGACAGGAAGCAAAAGCGCACGAAGCGAATCCTGCTGATCGACGCGGCGTTGTTCGGGATGACGGTGTGGCTGCTGCATACGGCGGAGAGCACTACATCGTATGTCTGTCTGGGGATAGGATGCATGGTGCTGCTGCTGGCGCACACGAAGTTCTACCGGCGCCATCCGAGGCTGGTGCAAATCCTGATCCCGTCGCTGTTTTGCGTTTACCTGTTCCTCGATTTCGGGCTGGGGATGAATGGCTCGCTGGCGCAGGCGGTAGGGAAGAGCGCCACGCTGAGCGACCGGACGAAAATCTGGGCGTTTCTTCTCAGCATGCATACGAACCCGGTGATCGGCACCGGGTACCAGACCTTCTGGCTGGGCTGGCGTCTCCAGTATGTCTGGACCAAGTCCGGGCTGGGGTTTCTGAACGAGGCCCACAATGGCTATCTCGAGGTCTACCTCGAAGAGGGTATCGCAGGGGTCGCGGTGCTCGCGGTTTTCCTGGCGCAAGGCTATTACGGGATCTGCAGACGGCTGAAGCGCTCGTCCAATCTCGCCGTGCTGGGGATGGCGGTGTGGATCGCGTTTTTGTTTTACAACATGTCGGAAGCCGCGTTTGAGAACGGCTTGTTCTATGCGATGTTTCTGCTGGGAGTCGTGATGCTTCCGGCCTCGAAAAAGCAGCTGCAGGAGGCCGCCCTCGCCGGTGGCAAGGCGAAAAAAGCGCCAGTCCCGGCACCCGCTCTTGCGGGGGAAGCGGCCAGCGCGCGCGCCACGCACGCCCGCAGCATGCAGTGGATGGCGCACGGAAACCCACCTGAAATCGGAACCCGTTCATAAAAGAGAACCCGATTTGTGGTTCCCATGAGACGGGCTCGAAAAGAAGCGGAGATTATGAATATTTGCGGTAAGGAAGGGCTGATCGAGGGGAGGCTGGTGCGCATTGCCCGTCTCGATGCGGAAGGATTCGATTTTACGGACGATCCGGAGGCGGCGCTGGCGGCGGTGCGGAAGTCGCGGTCGCGCGCCGATGTGTTCACGTTCATCCAGAGGCTGTCGAATACCACGCCACAATACAGCTATCCGATGGAGTGGGACAACATGGCGGCGCTGCGCATCACCACCTTCGATGACTGGATGACGAATCAGATCGATTTCAAGGCCAGGAACAAGGCGCGCAAGGCCGGGAAAAACGGCGTGACGGTTGCGGAAGTTCCTTTCAACGACTGGCTGGTCCGGGAGATATCGGCAATTTACAACGAGTGCCCGATCCGGCAGGGAAAGCCTTTCTGGCATTACGGAAAAGATCTCGATGCGGTGCGCCGGGTGAACGAGACGTTTCTCGAGCGCAGCGTATTTATCGGCGCCTCGCTCGAGGGCAGGCTGATCGGCTTCGTGAAGCTGGTCATGGACGAACAAAAAAGCCAGGCCGGCCTGATGCAGATTGTTTCGATGGTGGGGCAGCGGGACAAGGCTCCGACCAACGCGCTGATTGCCCAGGCGGTGAAATCCTGCGCGGACCGTGGAGTCGAGCACCTGTGGTATGCGAAGTTCTCCTACGGCAAAAAGGAGCGCGATAGTCTGGCCGACTTCAAGGCGAACAACGGCTTTAAGAAGGTCGAGATCCCGCGGTACTACATTCCATTAACGGTGGCGGGGAAGGTAGCGCTGCGGTTCGGGCTGCATCGCACAGCGGCGGATTGGGTTCCTGAATCGGTGGCCGCAAGGTACAGAAAGCTGCGCAACAACTGGTACGAGGCAAAACTTCGTGGCGCAGGCCCCAAGACACCGGCGGTTGCCGGACATTCGGATTAACGCGCAGAAAATGTCAGGCGCAGAACCGAACAACGTGCAAGGCGGAAGATCTTAGATATGCCAGGAATCGTGGGATGCATTACGCGCCGGCCGCGGGCGGCGGCGGAAGCCGAAGTACGGCGCATGACGGAAGCGCTGCTGCATGAGCGCGCGTACGTTTCGGGCACATGGTCCGAAGAGTCGCTGGGTGTGTATATCGGATGGGTGGCGAGGGAGGGTTCTTTCGCCGAGCGCATGCCGGTCGCGAACGAAGCGGGCGATGTGATCCTGGCGTTTGCCGGCGAGGATTTTCCGGAGCCGGGGACGGCCGAGCGACTGAAGGCGCGGGGACACGCCGTCGATCTCGACGGGCCATCGTACCTCGTGCATCTTTACGAGGAGGGCCGTTACGAGGACGATCCGTCGTTTCCGGCTTGCCTGAACGGGAGATTCCACGGACTGCTGGCGGACAGCGGGAGAGGCGAGACGCTTCTCTTCAACGACCGTTATGGGATGCATCGGGTCTATTACCACGAGACCAGGGACGCATTCTATTTTGCCGCCGAGGCGAAGGCGATTCTGGCGGTGCGGCCCGAGCTGAGGCGGATGGATTACCGGGGTTTGGGAGAATTTGTTTCCTGCGGCGCGGTGCTTGAGAACAGAACTTTGTTTGAAGGCATCCAGATCCTGCCTCCGGGTTCGGCATGGAAGTTTCGCAACGGATTCCTCGAACGGAAGAGCAGCTATTTCGAGCCGAGGGAGTGGGAGGATCAGGAAGCCCTCGACCCGGAGGCGTGGTACCGGGAGCTGCGGTCGGCATTCACGCGGAACCTTCCGCGGTACTTTGCCGGGCGCGAGCGGATTGGGATGTCGCTGACCGGGGGCCTCGACACGCGCATGGTTCTGGCCTGCCGGGAGCCTGCGCCGGGCTCGCTGCCCTGTTACACCTTCGGAAGCATGTACGGCGAGCATGAGGATCTGCGGATCGCGCGGCGGGTGGCGGCGGTGTGCGGGCAGCCGCATCAGGTTCTTACGGCGGGCAAGGAGTTTCTCTCGCAGTTCGGCCATTATGCCGAGCGCGCCGTCTACCTGTCCGATGGGGGCGTGGATGTAAGCCGGTCGCCCGACCTCTATCTGAACGAAAGGGCGCGGGAGATTGCGCCGGCCCGCATGACGGGTCTCTATGGGGGAGAGCTGCTGCGGGGCTTCCGGGCATTCAAGCCGTCGGAACCGGCCGTGGATTTGTACAGTCAGGAATTTCTGTCGAACATTCGCGAGACGGCGGCGACGTATGCGGGAGTGATTCATGGCAGTCACTTGTCGTTTGCGGCTTTCCGGCAGGGGCCCTGGTATTTATATGGATCTCTTTCGCTCGAGGAGACGCAGCTGACGATGCGGTCGCCGTTCCTCGATAATGACTTCGTGCGAACCATCTTTCGCGCACCGGCTTCGGCGCTGGGGACAGACGATGTTTCGCTGCGGCTGATCGGGGACGGCAATCGCGCCCTGCGGGCCATACCGACGGATCGGGGCGTGGGCGGGGACCGGGGAAAACTGCTGGGAGGAATCTCCCATGCGTGGCTCGAGTTTCTGTTCAAAGCCGAGTACGCCTACGACATGGGCATGCCGCAATGGCTGGCGCGGGTGGATCATACATTTTCGGCGCTTCATCTCGAGCGGCTGATCCTTGGGCGGCACAAGCCGTTTCATTTTCGTGTCTGGTACCGCGATGCTCTGGCCGGATACCTGCGGGAAACGCTGCTCGACGAGCGGGCGCTGTCGAGGCCCTACATCGAGCGCAAAAATCTTGAGGCCGTGGTCGAGGGACACCTCAAAGGGAACCGGAACTTCACGGTCGAACTGCACAAGGCGCTGACGCTCGAACTGGCGCACCGCATTTTCGTCGACGGGCAGGGGGCGGGGAGGCCGGGAGAATCGGTGGCCTCCGCGGTGCCGGTCGGCGCATTCTAAAAATATTTTTCGTGCACGCAAATTCTGCCTAAAAACTACAGTAACCAGCGGTGATCATAAAAGTCACCTTGGTAACAATTAGCGGATCACCTACGTACCGCATTTTCTTCAATGAACACATGAATTCAGGCCACTTTGGTCCCGGGCGAATCAACACTCCGGCTGGGAACTTTGGTGTCATTACCGTGGTCAAAAATCTGGACAATCGGCCTTGGGAAGCGTGATACTCACCTCAACAGAAATCCAAAACACTGGATTCCCCCGAAAGGACGCTCCCCCGTGCTTCAGCATATTTACGTCAAAATTTCGCCGCTTGTAATTCTTCTTGCCGTACTTTCCGCGGCAGAAGCGCAGACAACGATCAACGCAGCCTCCTGTAACGCCTCGGACGTGCAGGCAGCGCTGAACAAGATCAACTCGAACGGGACCACCGTGTCGGTGCCGGCGGGCCATTGCACCTGGACCTCCGGCATCACATTTTCGAGCGCATACAGCTTTACCCTGCAGGGGCAGAGCGCGGTGGCCACGACCAACGCGCAGGGCAATCCTGCAACCATCACCGACTCCACGATGATTGTGGACGGGCAATCCGGGGGAGGCGGGAACAATCCCCTGATCGGGATCACTCTGACGGGAAACTCCTCGCAGGTGGTGCGCGTGACCGGCCTGAGCATACAGGGCGGCAACGTTGTCTACAACGGCGAGGTGGCTCTGGGTGGGGCGACGGGTCAGGCGCGGCTCGACCACTTCCACTTCATCAACGTCAACGATCTTGCGGTCTCGATGTACCAGCCCATGTCGGGGGTCGTGGACCACAATATCTTCGATGTTCCGAACGGAGATGTCTTTAACGGGATTCGCGTGTATAACACCGGAGGAGATGGATTCGGGGACACTGCCTGGACCATGCCCCCCGGACTCGGAACCGGCTCGGCGATCTTTTTCGAGAACAACACATTCAACAACGGGTTCATGAACGACTGCGCGCTGGGCGGATTTTTTGTTGCGCGGTTCAATACCTTCAACGCGCTGGCCCCCGATCAGAACCTCGGGATTCAGAGCCACGCGGTCGGATCGCAGCCGCGGGGAAGAGGATGCCGGGCGTGGGAGGTTTATGACAACACCGTGGGCGGCGGCGGCGGTACGATCATCTCCTCGGTAGGATTTCAGACAGCGGGCACAGGCGTGTGGTGGGGGAATACGATCACCAACACGAAGAGCGACATCGTGTTCGACGAGGACCGCGACAACACCAATACTTATCCGCAAAGCTCCCCGCCGAACGGCTGGGGATACTGCGGAACGGCCCAGACGGGCAGCCCGAGCGGATGGGACGGGAATACCAGTTCGAGCGGCTACCCGTGCCTCGATCAGATTGGACGGGGCCAGGGAGACATGCTGAGCGGCATGTGGCCGCAGGTTCAGGACACCAGCCATCCTTCTGTTTTCACCGGTGCATGGCCAAACGAGGTGTTGCAGCCGGTTTACATCTGGATGGAGAACTTCAGCGGCACGGGGCCGCTGGTCGGCGTCAGCAGCTCTGAAAACAACATCCAGGCCAATCGCGACTACTACGTCCCGGTGTCGCCGTTCACGGGGGCAACGGGAACCGGCTATGGCGCGTATGCGTCGATTCCGACCACCTGCACGACCGGCGTAGCATACTGGGCGACAGACAAGAACCAGCTGTACACGTGCACAGCCACGAATACCTGGTCGCTCTACTACGCTCCTTACACGTACCCGCATCCGCTGGTCACGGGAACGAGTCCGGCTCCGCCGATCTCGCTTTCGGGAACCATTCTCAACAATTGATTTACAAAGCCTGGTCCTCGATTTACCGAGGATCGTCCCGGACTGTGCCGCCGCAGGTTTGTCTAATCGGCGGCGCGGTCCCGGACCCCGGCGCACACTCAGGGAAAAGCTTTGCCTATGGCCGCTATGAAACCACTCGTCTCCATTCTGATTCCCGCTTATAACGCCGAGCAGTGGGTTGCCGGCGCGATCCGCTCCGCCACCGCACAAACCTGGCCCAACAAGGAAGTCATCGTCGTGGACGATGGGTCTCCTGACGGGACCTTCGAGGCCGCGCGCCGGCTGGCCTCGGCGGAAGTGAAGGTGGTCACGGTGCCGAACGCGGGCGCCGCGGCGGCGCGTAACCATGCGCTCGGGCTCAGCCAGGGGGATTACATCCAGTTCCTCGATGCCGACGATCTGCTGGCTCCGGACAAGATCGAGAAGCAGCTCGGGGCGCTCGGGGAGGGCGAGAGCCGGCGGATTCTTCTGTCCTCGGCCTGGTCTCCTTTTTATTTCAGGACGCGCAGGGCCCGCTGGGTGGAGAGCCGTTTGTGCCAGGATCTTGCGCCTGTCGATTGGCTGCTGGCGAAGCTGGGGCACAATCTGCACATGCAGACGGCGACCTGGCTTACGAGCCGGGAACTGGCCGAGGCGGCCGGGCCATGGGACACGCGGCTGCTGAGCGATGACGACGGGGAGTATTTCGCGAGGGTGCTGCTCCAGTCCGAGGGCACACGATTCGTGCCGAACACGGGGGTGCTCTACAGAGTAACGCCCACCAGCCGGCTGAGTTATGTGGGCGACGACCGGAAGAAAGACGCGCTGCTGCTTTCGATGAGGCTGCACATCAAGTACATTCGGTCGCTCGAGGACAGCGCGCGGGTGCGCCGAGCTTGCCTCGCGTACCTGCAGACCTGGTATCTCAATTTTTATCCGGAGCGTCCGGACATCGTGGCTGAGCTGCAAAACATGGCCGGGCTGATGAATCAGCAGCTGGAGGAGCCACAGCTGCGCTGGAAATACGCCTGGATGAAACCGGTGCTCGGCTGGAAGGCGGCCAAATGGGCGCAGGCCGTGCTGCCGCAGCTGAAGGCGTCCTTCATCCGGCAATGCGATAAGACGCTTTATCACCTCGAGACGGCCCGCCGGGGGAGAACCCCGGAGGTCGGGCTATCCTGAACCCGGTTACAGACGCAGCGGCACACAAGTGACCTGTCGCAAGGAAAACGTTAGCAGTTGGGGGAAAAAAGCAGGTCCCTCGCTCCGCCGACCCCATCTGTGCCTGTCGGCACGACGGGGCCCCAAGGCGCTCCGCTCGGGATGACAACGAAAGGGGAGGGGCAAACGTGCGAGGAACATCAGAAACACCACACTAACGAATTCGCTGCGACAGGCAACAAGAATCGCACGGGATAATCGCAGTCGAGGATCGCACCGGTATATGGATCAGGCCACCAACGAACAGACGGGACGCAGCGAAGTACGGGACCGCACACGCTCCGGACCGGAAGAGATCGCGGTAGCCCTGCTGACCGGCGGCGGCGACCGGCCGTATGTCTTCGGGATGATCACGTCGCTGACGCCGCGCGGGGCGGCGATCGATCTGATTGGCAGCGACGAGCTGGACCTTCCGGAGCTGCGCGACCAGCCCGGCGTGCGCTTTCTCAATCTGCGGGGGAGCACGCGAGCCGACGCGCCTCGGTTGCAGAAGATTATTCGCATCCTGAAGTATTATGCGCGGCTGATGCTTTATGCGGCGACAGCGAAGCCGAAGATCTTTCATATTCTCTGGAACAACAAGTTCGAGAGCTTCGATCGCACCCTGCTGATGCTCTACTACAAGCTGATGGGCAAGAAGCTTGTTTTTACCGCGCATAATGTGAACGCGGGCAGGCGCGATGCGACGGACAGCTGGTTAAACCGTTTTACTCTGCGCACGCAGTATCGCCTTTCCGATCGGATCTTCGTTCACACCGAGAACTCGAAGAGCGAGATCGTGAGCGAATTCGGAGTGCCGGAGGGCCGGGTCGCGGTCATCCCGTTCGGCATCAACAATTCGGTTCCCACAACCGGCCTGACCGCGGCCGAAGCGAAACAGAAGCTGGGCATTCGAAGCGCAGACAAGGCGATTCTCTTTTTCGGCAGGATCACTCCGTATAAAGGTCTGGAGCTGCTGATTGCCGCGTTTCGCCGGGTGGTTGCGCGGTCGAGCGGTTATCGTCTGATCATTGCCGGGCGGCCGGACCGCTGCGAGGAGTACTGGAGCAGGATTCGGGAAGAGACGCGCGGGGATGTCGAGCGCGGGGAGATTGTCCTGCGTGCCGGCTTTATTCCCGACGCCGAGACCGAGGTCTACTTCAAGGCCGCCGACGCGCTGATCCTGCCTTACCGGCATATTTATCAAAGCGGGGTTCTGTTCCTCGGGCACAGTTTCGGCCTCCCGGTGCTGGCCGCGGATGTGGGGTCGCTCAAAGACGACATTGTCGATGGCCGGACGGGGTATCTGTTCAGGCCGGACGATGCCGATGATCTGGCGGGGACGATCGAGAGATATTTCGCAAGCGATTTATATGCGAATCTCGAGCGGCGGCGTCAGGACATTCACGACTATTCGGCGGCGCACCACTCCTGGGATGTGGTGAGCGAGATTACGATGAACGCGTATGCCCGTTTGCTGCGGATGCCATGCCCCGATGTGGCGCGGCGGCGCGATGTGCCGAGTTCGCTCGATGTGAAAGCGCCTTCCTGAGGAGACAGCATGCCGGGATGCGTTATGAAAGGACAGGATGGCACGGAATAGAACGGCGCTGGTCACAGGCGCTGAAGGTTTTATCGGCTCGCACCTGGTGCGGTTCCTCGAAGGCGAGGGGTGGGATGTCGTCGGCACGTACCATCTGCATCAGGCCCAGCCGGCCGGGAACAGCCGGCGCGTGCGATTCCTCCAGTGCGATCTCGGGAATGGGCAGCGGGTGGAGCGCTTGTTTGCCGAGGTTGAGCCCTCGCATGTCTTTCACCTGGGAGCCCAGAGCCTGCCGACGGTTTCGTGGGCCGATCCGGTGGGGACATTCGAGTCGAATGTGATGGGCTCGCTGTACGTTTTTGAAGCGGCGCGGTACAGGAAGCGGCCGCCGGTTGTGGTGTCGGCGTGCTCGAGCGCGGAGTACGGCAATGTTCCGCCGGAGGCCATCCCGGTGACAGAGGATCAGCCGCTCCGGCCGCTGCACCCGTACGGGATCAGCAAAGTATGCCAGGATCTGCTGTCGCGGGAATATTTCCTCGATCACAAGGTGCCGGCGGTGAGTATTCGCCTGTTCAACACCACGGGCCCGGGGAAGACCAGCGACGCACCGTCGGATTTCGTGCGGCAGCTGGTGCGCATCAAGAAGGGTTTGCAGAAGCCGGTGATGGAGGTGGGCAATCTGAAGCCGCGGCGCGCGTTTCTCGATGTGAGCGATACGGTGCGCGGATTTTATCTGGCAGCCCTCAAGGGGAAACCGGGCGAGGCGTATAACCTGTGCGCCGCGAAGACCTGGGAGATCGGCGAGATGCTGGAGATGGCGATGCGCCTGTCGGGAGTCAAGCCGGAGATACGAACGGCGCAACGTCTCCTGCGGCCTTCCGACGAGAAGGTTATCTTCGGAGCTACGAAGAAGATTCGCCGGGATACGGGCTGGAAGCCGCTGAAGACGCTCGAACAGACGATTGGCTCGATGGTAGAGCACTGGGAACGCGTGCTGTAGCGCGGGTGACGAGTCAGGCAGGCAGCCTGCTCGGGACGGAACCGGATTCAGGAAGGTCAAATTTATGATTATTACCAGCACTCCTCTTCGCATATCTTTCTTCGGTGGTGGCACGGACTATCCTGTCTGGTACCGGGAGTACGGTGGCTCGGTCCTTTCAACGGCGATCGACAAGCGTTGTTACATCACCTGCCGGCGGCTGCCACCCTTTTTTGAATTCCACAGCCGCGTCTCTTACTCGAAGGTTGAGAACGTCGCCAATAACAGCGCGATCGAGCACCCGTCTGTCCGCGGCTGCCTGCAGTACCTGGGGATGGACGAAGGGGTCGAAATCCATCACGTCGCGGACTTGCCTGCGCGTACCGGCCTCGGCACGAGCTCGGCCTTCACGGTAGGGCTGCTGCTGGCTCTGAACGCGCTCAAAAACCAGATGCGCGACAAGAACACGCTGGCCCGGGAAGCCATCTATGTGGAGCAGGAGGTGCTGGGCGAAGCGGTGGGTGCGCAGGATCAGGTGAGCGCCGCGTATGGAGGCCTGAACCGGATCAATTTCTGCCAGAATGGCTCGATCGATGTGCAGCCGATGCTGATCTCGCAGGCGAGAATGGCGGAGCTCGAGCAGAACCTGGCCCTCTTCTTTACGGGCTTCTCCCGAACCGCATCGGAGATTGCGCAGGAGCAGCTCCGTGTAACTCCGAGTAAGAAGCAGGAGCTGAATGCGATGCTCCAGCTGGTCGATGAAGGAGAGGCGATTGTCACCGATCCGAAACGGCCCATCGATGAGTTCGGCCGGCTCCTGCACGAGGGATGGAAACTGAAGCGGTCGCTCACCAATAAGATATCGAACGCCAGCATCGATGAGATTTATGAGGCTGGAATGAGCGCGGGCGCGGTGGGAGGCAAGCTGCTGGGCGCCGGCGGAGGCGGGTTCATGTTGTTCTGCGTGCCGCCCGAGCGGCGCGAGGCGCTGAAAGCGAAACTGAACAAGCTGCTGTGCGTTCCGTTTGGCTTCTCGAACCGGGGCAGCCACGTAATCGTGTATGAGCCGGAAGAAGTTTACGACAAGGAACTCTCGGCGCACCGGGGCGCGATCTATGGGTCGGAGACGGTTGCAGCCGGGGGGAGCTCCACGCCGAGCAACGGCCTGATGGGTTACCCCGTCGAGGTGAAGTAAATGGGCAACCTTCCGGCCTACGTCCTCATAACTCCCTCGCGTAACGAGGAGATGTTCATCGAGAAGACGATCCAGTCCATGATCCGGCAGACGGTTCTTCCGCTGCGCTGGGTGATTGTGAATGACGGCTCGACGGACGGGACAGCGGAGCGGGTGCGGCCTTTTCTTGCCGCTCATCCGTGGATCGTGCTGGTCGATTTGCCGGTTCGCACGGAGCGGCATTTCGCGGCCAAGGTGAATGGGTTTAACGTTGGGCGGGAGCGAGTCAAAGACCTGGACTACGAGGTGATCGGCAATCTGGACGCCGATATCTCCTTTGACAGCGATCATATGGAGTTCCTGCTCGGCGAATTCAGCAAGGACGCGCGTCTGGGAGTAGCGGGGACTGTCTTCAGAGAAGACGGATACAGTTCGGAGACCGACAGCTTTGAGGGCGGGAGCCACGTGGCGGGGCAGTGCCAGCTCTTCCGGCGGCAGTGCTTCGAGGAGATTGGCGGCTACCGGGCCAACAAAGCGGGCGGCATCGACTGGATGGCGTCGACAACGGCGCGCATGATCGGATGGAAGACGCGCTCGTTTCGCGAGAAATCGTTCTTTCATCACCGCAAGATGGGGACCGCGGAACGCGGCCAGCTGGCGTCGAGTTTCTCTTATGGGGAAAAGGACTACTATCTCGGCGGCCATCCGCTGTGGGAGCTTTTCCGGGTGGGCTGGAGGATGACCAAGAAGCCTTATCTGGTGGATGGCATTGCCCTGGGTTCGGGGTATTTTTGGGCGCTTGTGCGCCGGGCGAAACGCCCGGTTTCCGATGAACTGATGCGCTTCCACCGCCGGGAGCAGATGCAGAAGCTGAAAGCGATCCTTGGCTCCATGATGACCATGAAACGCTTCAACCGCTTCGAAACGAAGCCGAGCTGATACCGATGGGACCTACGATGACGGATCGAACGCTGACGGCGGAAGTGGAAACACGCGGAGCAAGTACGGCTCAAGCCGACCGGGCTCAAGCAGACCGGGCTCAGAACGACCGGGCACAGATCGAGAAGACAAAGGCCGCCGTTCTGCGATTTGTCGCGTGGCTCGATGGGTACGGTGAAGAGTCGTACGATCATCAGAGTTTCTACGCAAGCGATATAGGCCGGAAGGCGAAGGCGCTTTATTACCGGCGTCCGTTGCTGGGCAAGCTGGCCGTAGCTCCGATGATCCTCGCCGAGGCATTCGTGCCGCGTGCCCGGCAGCTGTTCTGGAAGCCGCAGAGGCTGCCGATTGCCGACGCGCATTACGCGATGGGGTTTGCGTTCCTTTCAACGCTCACCCATGAAGACCGGTACTATCGCCGCGCTGTTCATTTTCTCGAGGTTCTGGAGCAGACGCGATGCCCGGGTTATAAGCACTATTGCTGGGGGTATCCGTTTAACTGGGAGACGCGGCGCGGCACGATGCCGGAGGGAACGCCGCTGGTCACGACTGTCCCCTACGTCTACGAGGCGTTTTTTCAGGTTTATCAGATCGACCGCGATCAGAGGTGGCGGGAGATCATGCGCTCGATCGCCGAGCATGTCTGCAGCGACTACCACGATTACCCTATCTCAGAGACGGCCTCGAGTTGCTCGTATAACCCCGATCCGGAAGAGCGGGGAGGGGTGATTAATGCGAGCGCCTACCGCGCCTTTACGCTTACACGGGCCGCCGCGGATTTTTCCGAAGACCGTTATCGGAAGGTTGCCGGGAAGAATCTGAATTTCGTTCTCGAGTCGCAGAACGAGGACGGCTCCTGGTACTACTCGATCGACGGCGAGCGAGACTTTATCGATCACTTTCACACCTGTTTTGTCCTGAAGGCTCTGGCGAAGATCGAGGCGCTCACGGGAGATGCGCGGATTACGAAGGTGATCGAGCGGGGCGTCGCCTACTATGTGAAGAACCTGTTCGACGAGCAAGGCATGCCGAGGCCCTTTTCCCGGCGGCCGCGTCTGACCGTGTACCGCAACGAACTATACGACTATGCGGAGTGCATTAATCTGGCCGTCCTCTTGCGCGGGAGGTTTCCCGCTCTGGACGCAGTGCTGGCGCGGGTGATCGATCTGGGCGAGTGGCAGAAGCCGGATGGATCGTTCCGGGCGCGCAGGCTTCTTTTAGGATGGGATAACACGCCGATGCATCGCTGGGCGCAGTCGCAGATGTTCAGAAGCCTCTGCTTTTACCTCGATGCGAACGCGGGACGTGGTGCGGACAAGAGTATCGGGCAGTAACGAAAGCCGGGGAGTAACAAAGAGACTCTATGTGCGGAATCTGCGGACAATATAACTACGGCGATGGCGCACCTGTCTTCCGCGCGGATATCGAACGGATGGCGGATAGTATCGCGCACCGCGGTCCCGACGATGAAGGGTACCATCTGACGGGCCCGGTGGGCCTCGGATTCCGCCGTCTTTCGATCATCGACCTTGCGGGCGGGCATCAGCCGATGTCCGACGAAGAGGAATCGGTGTGGGTGGTTTTCAACGGCGAGATCTACAATTTCCCCGAAGTTAAAAAGGAACTGGAAGGTTATGGACACCGGTTCCGCACCAGGTCCGATACCGAGGTTATCGTCCACGGCTATAAGCAGTGGGGCGACGATGTCTTCAACCATCTGAACGGAATGTTCGGCCTCGCGATCTGGGATGTCCGGAAGCGGCGGCTGGTGGTCGCGCGCGATCCATACGGGATCAAACTGATCTATTACAGCCTGAAGAATGGGCGGCTCTGTTTCGGCTCTGAGATTCGCGCCGTGCGCGCCGGCGCCGATGAAGCGGCCGAGGTCGATCCCAACTCGCTGAACCTGTTTTTGCGGTACCGGTTTACTCCGTCACCGCGCACGATCTTCGAGGGGATACAGAAGCTGGCCGCGGGCACCATGCTGGTGGTCGAGGATGGCAAGGCCTCAGTACGCCAGTGGTACCGGTACCGGCCAACGCCGTTTTCGCCGCCGAAATCGGTGGCCCAGGCGCGCGAGGAGCTGGCCGAGCTCTATCGCCAGGCGATGAAGCGGCATCTGCTCAGCGATGTGCCGGTGGGGCTTTTGCTGAGCGGCGGCGTGGACTCCGGGCTGCTGCTGGCGCTGATGAATCTTTATGGCGATTCATGGCAGACTTACACCGTCGGCTACGGCACGAGCTTCAGCGACGACGAGTTAATCGACGCAGCCGACACGGCGAAGCGGTTTGGGGCGCGCCACACCAGCGTGCTGCTGGACAGGAAGAGCTTTGAAGAGGCGTTGCCGGCGATCGTGGCGCAGCCTCGAGGAGCCGATCGCGTCCTCCTCGATTGTGCCCATGTATTTTGTCTGCAAGCGGGCGCGCGAAGACGTCAAGGTGGCGCTGATCGGGCAGGGCCCCGATGAGCTGTTCGGCGGCTATCGCCGCCACCTGGGCGTTCAGTATGGAGCGTACTGGCGCGCGTTCCCGGCGTGGATGCGCTGGCCGCTCGAGCGGGCGATCGCGGCGCTGCCGAGGAATGAGGCTCTGAAGCGCGGGGTTCACTCGCTCGGCGCTGCGGACAGGATTCGGAAATACGAGCAGGTATTGTCGCTGCTGCCCGGTGGCGAGATCGACGGCCTGTTCCAGGACGGCATGCTGGACCGGGATGCGGGGGATGAGCTTCTGGAGTGCTGGAAGGATCTGTTGCCGCTGATGGGTGACACGGACGAGCTCGGCGGCTTCCAGTTCCTTGAAATGCGGTCGACCCTGCCCGATGAGCTGCTGATGTACGGCGATAAGCTCTCGATGGCGCATGGGCTCGAGGGGCGTGTGCCGTATCTCGACAGGGAACTGGTCGAATATGTAGAGAGATTGCCGGCCAGGTTCAAGGTCCACCTGGGTACGCGGAAATGGCTGCACCGCCAGGTGGCCGGGGAATTTCTGCCCCGGGAGATCCTGACCAGAAAGAAGCGCGGCTTCGCGGTGAACGTTGTGGACGAGTGGTTCCGCGGATCGATGACCGCGGGGATGACCGACATCGTGATGAACAGCGATTCGCTGCTCTACCGTTATCTCAGGCCGCAGGCGGTGCAGCGCATCTTCCTCGAGCATCAGTCGGGCCAGAACGACTATCACAAGATATTATTCAGCCTGATGGTTTTTGAGGAGTGGCTTCGAATTCAGCAGTCTTCCGATGTTGGTGTGGGGATGGCTCGCACATAATATGGAAGTATGCTTTTCGAGGAATCGAAGATCGGCGGAGTATTCGAGGTTCGGCTGGAGCGCAAGTCGGACGAGCGGGGATTCTTCGCGCGCTCCTGGTGCAGAGAGGAATTCGAGCGCGCGGGCTTAAATCCCGGCCTGGCGCAGTGCAGCGTTTCCTATAACCCGCGCAAGGGAACCCTGCGGGGCATGCACTACCAGGCGCCTCCTTACGCGGAGGCCAAGCTGATTCGCTGCACCAGCGGCGCGATCTACGATGTGGTGGTCGATTTGCGCCCGCAGTCGCCGACCTACAGGCAGTGGGCTGGATTCACGCTGACGGCTGAAAACCGGGATATGGTTTATATCCCGGAAGGGTGCGCGCACGGCTTTCTGACGCTCGAAGACGAGAGCGAAATTTTCTATCAGATATCGGAGTTCTACAACGCGGAATCGGCGCGGGGCGTGCGCTGGGACGATCCGGCGTTCGGGATTGTGTGGCCGGATAAGCCGCAGATGATGTCCGAACGAGACCGCACCTATCCGGACTTCAAAGGTGCCTGATTTCAAAGATGCCTGACTTCTTCAGCGGTGCGTGACTTCCCAACAGGCGAAACTTCAACTCCGGCTTTGAAATGACCGGCTTCCGAATTACGGGCTCTGCATGAAACAACGGCTGTTCGCGGATTTCGCAGTAAAAGACCAGGCAGAGCTCGGGGAAAAACTGCACAGCTTTGCCAGGGAGCTGTATCCGATCTGCCGCAGCATTACAGGGGCGGGCATTCGGGAGACGCTGGGCCGGATCGCCGAGCGCATTCCCCTCCAGATATCGGAAGTGCCGACCGGCACGCCGGTCTTTGACTGGACGGTGCCGCGGGAATGGAACATACGCGACGCCTGGATAAAGGATGCGCACGGGCGCAGGGTGGTTGACTTCAGACAGCACAACCTGCGCGTCGTCAGCTACAGCGTTCCGGTAAAAGCCACCTTATCGCTCGGCGAGCTCGAGCCGCATCTGCATTCTCTTCCCGACCATCCGGACTGGATTCCGTATCGCACCTCTTACTACCGGGAAGACTGGGGATTCTGTCTTACTCATAATGAGAGAATGGCGACTCGAGAGCGGCGACTATGAAGTCTGTATCGATTCGTCGCTTGAAGCGGGAAGTCTGACCTACGGCGAATGTTATCTGCCGGGCCGTTCGAACGAAGAAGTGTTGATTTCCTGCCATGCCTGTCATCCGTCGCTGGCGAACGATAACCTTTCCGGCGTGACGGTGGCCACCGCGATGGCCGAGTTTCTGCGTGGGCGCGATCTGCGCTACTCCTACCGGTTCCTGTTTGTTCCCGGCACCATCGGGGCGATCACGTGGCTGGCGCGGAATTGCGAGAGCGCCGGACGGATTCGCCACGGCATGGTCTTGGCGGGGATTGGCGACCCGGGAGGGTTTCACTACAAGAAGAGCCGGCGCGGCGACACGGAGATGGATCGGGCCGCGGCGCAGGTTTTACGCCATAGCGGGGAGGCATGGGAGACGCTCGATTTTTCACCCTACGGTTACGACGAGCGGCAGTACTGCTCGCCGGGCTTTAACCTGGCGGTGGGGTGCCTGATGCGCACCGTTTGGGGCACGTTTCCGGAATACCATACCTCCGCCGACAATCTCGATTTCATCCGCCCGGAGAAGCTGGCCGGCTCTCTTCGCGTCTGCATCGGCGTTGCGGATGTGCTTGAGAATAACCGGCGCTACCGCAATCTGAGTCCGTACTGCGAGCCGCAGCTGGGAAAGCGGAATCTCTACCGCTCGACCGGCGGAGGGTCGATTGGGACAGAGATCAATGCTCGTTTGTGGGTATTGAATTTTTCCGACGGTGAGCACACGCTTCTGGATATCGCGGAGCGATCGGGCGTGCCTTTTCCAATGATCGCCGATGCGGCGGAGCTTCTGTATGAGGGCGGATTGCTGGCCCCTGTCGAGGATGCCTTGAGTGCCAGCCAGGTCCCAGGGGCAGTGAAGCTTCCGTAACATGATCGCGTTACTCCGTCTGAGACGGGCGGGTCATTGCAGCGCGAAAATTGAGTGCTAGGATCGGAGCTGATCGCGGCATTCATGGGTTCTCCGGCACCCCGTTACGGGCCGGAGTGTGGTTGCTTATACGTCATCAGGACACTTGCAACAGGACACTTGCAACAGGACACTTGCAACAGGACACTTGCAACAGGACACTTGCAACAGGACACTTGCAACAGGACACTTGCAACAGGACACTTGCAACAGGACACATGCAATAGGGACAGTCGCAAACGGGAATCTTAAGGCGCTTGCTTGGAATCGCCGGGGCAATCCCGAGCGAACACAGGCGCGAAGCTTCGAGCCAGGGAGTCATATGAAAGTTCTGCTTACAGGTCATAAGGGTTACATCGGCGCCGTCGCGGGGCCGGTATTGCAGTCGGCCGGTCACGAAGTGGTCGGGATCGATACCGATCTTTACGGCGGGTGCGACTTTGGACCTGCGCCCCAGCCGATTCCGGAAATCCGCAAGGATCTGCGCGATCTGGCGAAAGCGGATCTCAGGGGTTTCGACGCGGTCGTTCATCTGGCTGCTCTTTCGAACGATCCGCTGGGCAATCTCGACTCGCAGCTCACCTATGACATTAATCATCATGCGTCGGTAACGCTGGCGACGCTGGCGAAAGAAGCGGGCGTAACGCGCTTCGTGTTTGCGTCTTCGTGCAGCACCTACGGCTCGGCCGGTGACGACTTTCTGACCGAGACCGCTTCGCTTCATCCGGTTACCGCCTACGGCGAGTCGAAGGTTCTGGTGGAGCAGGCTCTCAGCCGCCTGGCGAGCGATAACTTCAGCCCGACATCGATGAGAAATGCGACGGCGTATGGGGCTTCGCCGCGGCTGCGCCTGGACATTGTGCTGAACGATCTGGTCGCGTCGGCGATGACGACGGGCCGCATTTACATCAAGAGCGACGGCACTCCGTGGCGGCCGATCGTGCATATCCGGGACATCATCGCGGCTGTGGTCGCGGTACTGGGTGCGCCGCGCGAAGCGGTTCACAACGAAGTGTTCAACGTGGGCCGCAACGAGGAAAACTTCCGCATCCGGGATATCGCCGCTATCGTTGGTGAAGTCGTGCCCGGCTGCCGTATCGAATATGCTCCCGGCGGGGGACCCGACCTGCGCTGCTATCGCGTCAATTTCGACAAAATCGCACGGGTGTTGCCCGCGTTCCAGCCGCAATGGACCGCCCGCAAAGGCGCGGAGGAGCTGTACAGCGCCTATCGATCCATGGGGCTGACGAAGGCGGATGTGGAGCAGGGACGGTACACACGGCTCAGCGAGATTCGCAGGTTGCAGGAGGCCGGACGCCTGAACAATCTGCTGCACTGGACAGGAAAGCACGCGGAGACCGCCGTCGGCGTTTAACAAAAGGAGCAGGAACCGGAAATGACTACAACCTCAGTTCTTCAGGAAGTCGATGTGCAGAAAGCGTCGGGCGTGTGCCACTTTTGCGGCGCCGGCCTCGAGCAGACGTTTGTCGATCTGGGCATGTCGCCGTTGTGCGAGAGCTATCTTGCGCCGGCCGACCTGAATCGCGGCGAGACGTTTTATCCGCTGCACACGTACGTGTGCGGGAAGTGTTTGTTGGTGCAGCTCGAGGAGTACGAGAGCGCCGAGAATATCTTCAGCGACTACGCGTACTTTTCCTCGTTCTCGGACTCGTGGCTGAGACATGCGGACAATTACTGCGGAAAGATGAAGGACCGTTTCGGCCTGAACGAGAAGAGTTTTGTCGTCGAAGTAGCCAGCAACGACGGCTATCTCCTGCAATATTTCGTGCAGCGGAATGTTCCGGTGCTGGGCATTGAGCCGGCAGCCAACGTCGCCAAAGTCGCTGTGGAGAAGGGCGTGCCCACCCTGGTGCGCTTCTTCGGCACGGAGCTGGCCGAGGAACTGGTGGAGCAGGGACGCGCAGCCGACCTGGTGCTGGGCAATAACGTCCTCGCGCAGGTGCCCAACCTGAACGATTTTGTCGAAGGGCTGAAAGTTCTGCTGAAGCCCGAGGGTGTCCTGACTCTGGAATTCCCTCATCTGCTGAAGCTGATCGAGCACAACGAATTCGACACGATCTACCATGAGCACTTTTCGTATTTCTCCATGCTCACGACGATCAAGATCATGGAAGCGCATGGCATGAAGGTGTTCGATGTCGAGGAGCTGGCATCGCATGGCGGGTCACTGCGCGTGTTTATGTGCCGCAAAGAGGCACGGACGCATCCGGTTGAGCCCAACGTGGCGAAGGTGCTAGCCGACGAGCGGGCGGCCGGCTTGTACGATCTAAAGGGCTACCAGACGTTTGCCCAGCGGGTGAAGGAAACCAAGCTGGCGCTGCTCGAGGTGCTGCTGAAAGCGGCTCGCGAAGGCAAGAAGGTAGCAGCCTACGGGGCGCCCGGGAAGAGCGCAACGCTGCTGAATTATTGCGGTATTGGCAAGGACTTCATCGAGTACACGGTCGACCGCAGTCCTTATAAGCAGGGACGCTTCCTGCCCGGCACCCACATTCCGATTTATCATCCGGACCGTATTCGCGAGATGAAGCCGGATTACGTGGTGATCCTGCCGTGGAATCTGCAGAGCGAAATTATGAAGCAGCTGCAGTACATCGGCGAGTGGGGCGGTAAGTTTATCGTGCCGATACCCAAGGCAGTTATTCTCCCGGCGGAGAGGAGCTAGCCCGGTTATGAAAGTAGTCTTATTTTGCGGCGGAGCCGGAATGCGGCTGCGCGGATATGCCGACGATGTTCCGAAGCCCATGGTGACCATCGGCACGCGGCCGATTCTGTGGCACATCATGAAGTACTATGCGCATTTCGGGCATAAGGACTTCGTGCTTTGCCTCGGCTATAAGGGCAACGTCATTAAGGATTACTTCCTGCATTATGACGAGTCCGTATCGAACGACTTTGTATGGTCGCGCGGCGGCCAGAATATCCAGTACATCAACCGGGATATCGATGACTGGACCATCACCTTTGTCGAGACCGGCGCGACGTTCAACATTGGGCAGCGGCTGAAGGCGGTCGAGCCCTATGTGAAGGGTGAAGAGGTGTTTCTCGCGAACTATGGAGACGGCCTGAGCGATGTGCCGCTGCCTGCCATGCTCGACCGGTTTCATAACAGCAATGCGATTGCTTCCCTGTTGCTGGTGCAACCGACCTCGAGCTTCGACATTGTTCATTCAGAGCCCAACGGAGCGGTGACAGACATTTGCCCCCTCACCCGCAGCGACATCTGGATCAATGGCGGCTTCTTTGCGATGCGCGGGGAGATCTTCAACTACATCCGGCCCGGCGAAGAGCTGGTGCGCGAGCCGTTCCAGCGGCTGATTGAGAAGCGAGCGCTGCTGGCCCACAAGTACAACGGATTCTGGCAGTGCATGGACACCTTCAAGGACAAGCAGCACCTCGAGGAGCTGAATCAGGGACCGGCGCCGTGGAAAGTCTGGAATCACCTGCTTGCGTCCACTGACAGCCCGCTGCTCGTGTCCGCGACCGTATGATGCCTCTGCGGTTACAGACGAAACCTGGCGCCGGCCTGAAGGTTCTGTGCATGGGCGCCCACTCCGACGATATTGAGATCGGGTGCGGGGGAACCATTCTGCGCCTCGCCGAGCAATACCCGGATTGCGAGTTCCACTGGATCGTCTTCAACGCGATCGGCGAACGGGAGAGCGAAGCTCGTCGCGCGGCGGATTTGTTCGCCGGAGCGCGGCTGAGGGGCCCGCTGCTGAAGACCTTTAAGGATGGCTTCATGCCCTTCGTAGGCAGCGAGGTCAAAGCGGTATTTGAAAACGAGCTGAAGCAGCTAACTCCCGACCTGGTTTTTACGCACAATGGCAACGATGCTCACCAGGACCACCGGCTGATTTGCCAGCTGACATGGAATACCTTTCGGGAGCATTTCATTCTGGAGTATGAGATTCCAAAATACGACGGGGATATGGGCCGGCCGAGTGTCTTTGTGCCTCTTGAAAAAGAGCTCTGCCAGAAGAAGGTGGATTATCTGATGGACGCCTTCCAGTCGCAACAGAAGAAACGCTGGTTTCAGCCGGATACGTTCTTTTCCCTGATGCGGTTGCGGGGCATGGAGTGCGCCGCTCCCAGCGGTTACGCCGAGGCCTTTTACTGCCGTAAGCTGGTGCTGTAAATTGCGGCGGAAAACGACAACGAGGCGGCCGATCCTGCGCCGGTACCGTGGGGAGCAATGGAACACCTGAAGGAAAAGACAATCCGGGGCGGCGTAGCGAGACTCTTCGCGCAGGGAACGAACTTCTTCCTGCGCATTGGGTCGCTCATGATCCTGGCGCGGCTGCTGAGCCCGGCGGACTTCGGGTTAGTAGGCATGGTGATGGCTTTCACGGGAGCCCTGACTCTGTTCCGCGACTTCGGACTTTCGGCGGCAGCGGTGCAGCGAGCCAATGTGACTGAGGAGCAGCTCTCGACGTTATTCTGGATCAACCTGTTTGTAGGCGTCGCTCTGGGGTTGCTGGCGATCGTATGTGCGCCGGCGATCGCCCATTTTTATCATGAGCCGAGGCTGGTTGCGGTTACGGCCGTTCTTGCGCTCGCGTTCTTCTTTAACGCTGCTGGCGTGCAGCATTCGGCCATGCTGCAGCGGGAGATGCGGTTTACGGCGCTGGCCGTCATCAATACTGTGGCCCTGGCGATTGGAACCGCCATCGCGATCTGGGGCGCAAAGGCTGGCTACGGCTACTGGGCGCTCGTGGTCATGACCGTCGCGACGCCATTTGTCAGCACTATCGGCTTCTGGCTGACGACGTGGTGGGTTCCGGGGCTGCCGCAGAGGCGGGCCGGCATCCGCTCGATGATGCATTTTGGCGGAACAGTGACGCTGAATGGCCTTGTCGTTTACATAGCCACGAATTTCGAGAAAGTGCTGCTAGGCAGATTCTGGGGCGTTGACGTACTTGGAATGTACGGACGGGCCTATCAGCTGATCAACATTCCGACGGACAATCTGAACTTTGCCGCCGGCGAAGTGGCATTTTCGGCCCTGTCGAGGCTGCAGCACGATCCACCACGGCTGAGAAGCTACTTCCTCAAGGGCTACTCGGTGGTCGTGGCCATGACGGTGCCGATCACCATCGCCTGCGCGCTCTTCGCGGACGATATCATTCGCGTTTTTCTGGGTCCGAAGTGGGGTGGAGCGGTTCCGATTTTCCGCCTGCTCTCTCCCACCATCCTGGTATTTGCCATCGCTAACCCGCTCGGCTGGCTGCTCTCTTCGCTGGGGATGGTAGGACGCGGCCTGAAGATGAGCATGGTGATTGCCCCGGCTATGATTGCCAGTTATCTGATCGCGGTTCCTTACGGCCCTCGCGCGGTTGCATCGGCTTACTCCGGCGTGATGCTGCTTTGGGTGGTTCCCGTGATCGCCTGGTCGGTGCATGGCACAATGATTTCTTTCCGCGATATTGTCCATGCCGCGAGCCGGCCGCTGATCTCATGCCTGGTGGCGGCGGTGATCGCCTTCGGTGTGCGATCGGCATGCGGACCGTTGTTTTCACCGCTGGGGCGGCTGACACTCGAAACCACTACGCTGTTCGCCGCATTTGCGGGGCTGCTTCTGTTCGTGGCGGGGCAGAGGACACTTTATCTGGATATACTTCGCGGGCTGCGGCGGCCGCGGGAGACAGCAGTCACGTAACGGTGCGGGTTGGGAATGCATCATCAGGCGGAAGAGAGGGTTGGGCTTTGACTACGAAGTCGGAAACAGGGGCGCTGCAAAGGTTTGTCGGCAGGCCATTCTTATCGGTGCATCAGCGCGTGTGGAAGCGTCTGCCGAAATCGGCGGCGGGAACCGCGCCCTATCATGCGTATGGCACATTTCTGCATTCCGTCGTATGCCAGACTGCGGACCGGAACCAGTATCACGGCACCTTCTTCCTGCGGAACCGTCCGGAGCTGGCGCTGCTGAGCAAGCTTGGCTCTGAGAAGGCGCAGGCCGGCAAGCTGAAGATCGCGGTGCTCGGCTGCAGCAATGGGGCCGAGGTTTACTCGATCGTCTGGACCATTCGCAAGGAGCATCCGGAGCTGAAGCTTGGCGTGTATGCGGCGGATATTTCGCCCGAGATTCTGGAGATTGCCAGGCGCGGCGTCTATTCGCTCAAGGCCAACGATCTGATGGATTCGGAAGTCTTCGAGCGCCTCTCTGAAGAAGAGATGAAGGCGATGTTCGATGTGCAGGATGGCCGGGTAACGGTGAAGCCGTCGATCCGCGAAGGGATCGACTTTCAGATTGCCGATGCCGGCGATCCGGGGTTAGTCAATCGCGTGGGCCGCTTTCAGATTGTTGTCGCCAACCGGTTTCTGTGCCACATGGGCCCCGCGGACGCGGAGAGGTGCCTGCGCAATCTGGCGAGCCTCGTCGAGCCTGGCGGATATCTCTTCGTCTCCGGTGTCGATCTCGATGTCCGAGCCAAGGTTGCACTCGACCTGAAATGGGTGGTCGTGCCGGAAGCGATGGAGGAAATCCACGAGGGCGATCCTTCGGTCCGGGGCGACTGGCCCTGGCGCTGGTGGGGACTCGAGCCGTTCACTCGGAGCAGACGCGACTGGGGGATCCGTTACGCGTCGGTGTTCAGAATCGGCGAAGCAGGCGTGCCGGCGACACAGCGATGAAAATAGGTTTGCTCGATCACATGGGATACGGGAACCTGGGCGATGCTGCGACCCAGGAGGCTCTGATGGCGAACATCAGGAGCCGTCTCCCGGATGCCGAGATCGTCGGGTTTTCGCTGAACCCAGTCGATACCGCGAAGCGTCACGGCATCGCGTCTTACTCGATCACTTATTGGCACCCTGGGTTGAGAGACTCCGAGTCGAGCGAGTCCTCGCAGGCAGACTTAGCCGGGGTTGGTTCGAGCACCCCTGATTCGAAGCGGCCCGGATTCCGGTCGCAACTCAAGTCGGTCGCCAAAAATATTCCGGTCGTATCGCGCGTGATCAGACGCCTGCTGCATGCGGGCAGGGAAGCGGCGCATCTGGGACGGTCTTACGGCCGCCTCCGTTCGCTGGACACTCTGATCATCGCGGGTGGAGGCCAGCTGAGCGAGTTATGGGGCGGGCCATGGTCGCATCCGTACAACGTGTACAAGTTTTCGCTCCTCACTAAGCTCGCCAGAAGAAAGCTGGTCTTTCTGAACGTGGGAGCGGGTCCGCTGAAGAGCGGGCTGAGCAAGGCGTTCGTCCGGTGGTCGATCCGCATGGCCGACTACGTCTCCTTCCGCGACATCGAATCGAAGGAACTGGCGTGCGGATCAGGCGTGAAGCGGCAGACGCATGTTTTTCCGGACTCGGCGTACGGGCTGGATGTTTCGAGGTATAACGCCGTGACTCGCGCCGGTTCCGCGAAGCCGGTGGTTGGGCTCAACCCTATCGGATTTTGCGATCCGAGGATCTGGCCCAGGAAAGATGCGGCGGTCTACAACAACTATATTGAGAAGCTGGCCGATTTCTCGCTGTGGCTGCTCGATAACAATTACGATTTGCGGCTCTATTCGGCGGAAGCCAGCGTCGATATCTACGCCCTTGAGGACCTCGGGAACCGACTGAGAAACCGGCTCTCCGCCGCCGATCTTGAAAGGATATGCCGGCCATCCGCTGGAACCGTATCGGGGCTGATGCAGGAGATGGCGGGGTTCGATTTCGTGGTGACAGCGAAGTTTCATGGCGTGGTATTTTCCCACCTGTTGGGCAAACCGGTCATCGCTCTCAGCTATCACCCGAAGATCGACGACCTGATGCGGACCGTTGGGCACAGCGAATGCCGCCTCGACATAGCGACTTTCGACAACCCATCCCTTGAGGACACTTTTCAGGCGATGGTGAAGGATGCCGAGCGGCTGAAGGCGAGATTCCGCAGGACCGCGGCGTCGTATTCCGAAACGCTGAAAGCCCAGTTCGACGATCTGTTTGCAATCGCACCCGAGGAGCTGCGCTCGAGGACACCGGAAAGAGAACGGAACGAGGCGGTTGCCGGCGGTCCGGCATAACCTGACATATCTGGAATAACCCTTCGACAAGCGGTCCAGGCCTGAGAAGAGGCAATCAAGATGGCAAAGCAACCATTCGTCAGCATCGTAACGCCGGTCTACAACGAAGTGGGCTATCTCGGCGAATGTATTGAAAGTGTGCTCGCTCAGACATACACGAACTGGGACTACACCATCATCGATAACTGCAGCACGGACGGGTCGGGGGAGCTGGCCCAGCGGTATGCGGCGAAAGACTCGCGGATTCGCGTCCATCGCAACACCGATTTTCTCAGCGTTATTGCGAACCATAATGTGGCGCTGCGACAGATTTCTCCGGAGAGCAAATATTGCAAGATGGTCCTCGGAGACGATCTCATCTATCCAAAGTGCCTTGAGAAGATGGTTGGACTTGCGGAGGCGAATCCGACGGTTGGAATGGTGGGCGCCTATGCGCAGGAGGGGGAGCGGATCGCCTGGACCGGATTGCCGCGCGAGGAATCGGTGGTGCCGGGCCGGGAAATCTGCCGCCGCCATCTTCTCGACGGGCTGCACATCTTTGGGTCGGCGAACGCTGTGTTGTATCGCGCGGACCTGGTGAGGGCCCGGGATCCCTTTTACCGCGAGACCAACATCCATGCGGACACCGAAGTGTCGTTTGCTCTTCTGAAGACGAGCGACTTTGGCTTCGTGCATGAGGTTCTGACGTTTTCGCGCGTCCGGCAGGCGTCGCTGAGCACGGTGTCGAGGGGTCTGCACACCTACTTCGGCGGCACGCTGCAGGTCCTGCTCGGCTATGGGACGGATTTTCTGACCATGGAAGAGTACGAAACTCAGTTATCCGGACATATGGCGGAGTATTACAGGTTTCTGGGCAAGAGTTTGATTCAGCGCCGTGAGCCGAAGTTCTGGGAGTACCACAAACGCCAGCTGGAGCAGGCTGGGGTGGGCTTCAGCCGGCTGCGGGTCGCGGCCGGGGCCGTGTCAACTCTGGGCCGTTTAGCAGCTAAGAAAGTACGGAAAGGCAAATTGGCCGGCAGGTTGAGAAAGTCCGGCACCGGGATCGGCGAACCTGTAACCAGAGATTGTTGAAGAAGTACATCGGGGCGCGGGCCGGTAATGTCCGCGCCGCGTTGCACAGCAGTTGGGCCGCGGAAAGGTGAAGCGTTGGTTTCACCGATCCGCCGCAGTGGAGGCGAGGGCTTGAAAGCGACGGAGTTGAACGAGCGAATAGCCGGAAGATCGGTGCTGGTGACGGGGGCGAGCGGATTCATTGGAACCCACCTTTGCGATCGATTGATATCCGGCGGCGCGCGGATTCATGCGATTTCGCGAACGCGGCGGGAGTCGGAGAGCGAACAACTGCGCTGGTGGCAGGCCGACCTGACCGACGTTGCCGCGGTGCGTCAGCTGGTGGCGGCCCTGCAGCCGCAGATCGTGTTTCACCTGGCCAGTTATGTTATGGGCGCGCGGGAGCTCGGAGTGGTGGTACAGACCTTCTATGACAACCTGGCCAGCACTGTTCACCTGTTAACGGCGGCGGCGGAGACCGGATGCCGCCGGATGGTGATGGCCAGTTCGTCGGAGGAGCCTCTGAACCCCTCGGGCGATGGCTTTCCATGCTCTCCTTATGCGGCGGCCAAGTGGGCGAGCAGCATGTACGGACGGATGTTTCACCAGCTGTTCGGCTTGCCGGTAGTTATGCCTCGCATCAATATGACTTACGGACCGAACCAGCGGGACTTACAAAAACTGGTACCGTTCGTGGTGCGTCATCTGATGCGCGGGGAGGCTCCGAAGCTGAGCAGCGGTCAGAGACGCGCCGACTGGATCTATGTGGACGATGTAGTGGAAGGGCTGTTGAGAGCCGCGGTCTATCCCGATATAGAAGGCTGCGCGTTCGATCTGGGCACCGGCAGGTTGACCTCGGTGCGCGAAATCGTCGAACAGATCGTCGACATCATGGACAGTCCGGTCAAGCCCGGGTTCGGCGCCCTGCAGGATCGGCCCTTCGAGCAGGAGCGGCCGGCGGATACAACTTTCCTCGCCGAGAAGCTGGACTATGAGCCCGGAACCACAATCAGGCGCGGGCTTGAAGAGACAGTCGAGTGGTATCGGCGGCAGTTCAGTCCTGACCTGACAACGACAGCGGCAGAGGCAGGGAAGTCCTGAAGCCGATTCGCGACTGGTGCGTCGGCGACCGTCACTGAGGGACGCGGACGACTGCATCGTCACTCCTGTCAGAAGACGGCGGGAGCGTCACGGTTCTGAGAGATTCTCGGTTGGATGGGCCCCGGAGACCAAATTCTATGAAGACTACACAAAGCGATTCTGTGGGGACGACTGTTCGCCAGATTGCGGTGATCGTGTTCGTCGCGGCGTTCCTGAGCCTGCCGGTATGGCTGGTCGGCATTCCGCAAACCGGCGACGGCTCGACCCATGTCGGCTATCAATACCATTTCAGCCAGCAGTTCTGGCACGGCGACTTCTATCCGCGGTGGCTGGCCGACTCGAACAAAGGCTACGGCGCGCCCATATTTCTCGTGCAGTATCCGTTTCCTTACTTTGTGACAGCGCTGCTGCGTCCCATTACCTGGTTCTCAGCGACGACCACGAGAGAATCGCACGAACTGGGACTGTATTGTCTGCTGGTGCTGGCGGCGGCGGGGCTGGCGGCGAGAACATGGTTTCGCAGCCGTTACAGCGCCCTGGCATCGACCATCGGGGCGGTGGTTTATATCTCTTTGCCTTACATTGTCGGCCAGACGATCTACGAGCGGTGTTCGTTGGGTGAGTTAGCGGCATTTGTCTGGATGCCATTGATCTTTCTGTTGTGCGACTATCTGCATCCAGTCCGCTTCAAGGTGCTGAGCGGGATCGGAGTTCTGTTTGCGCTTCTGATTTTCAGCAATGTCCTGACAGCGGCATTGTTCGCTCCGGTGATGGTGTTCTACCCGGTCTTCGTGGGTGGAAAATCCGGGACACCGCTCGTTCGCCGGATCGCTCCGATGTTCGCCGCGTTTGTTATCGGAACCGGTGTGGCGGCCGCTTACGTTTTTCCGATGCTGGCGTATCACAAGCTGTTCGATGCCGGAGCGGTGCCGAGACACCATCCGGTTGCCGAACTGGGCCGATCCCTGGTCAGTATCACTCGCAGCGACTTTTCCAATTACCACATCATTATTCCCGGAGCTCTGCTGGCTGCCTGCATCATCGTTTTCGTCGCATTCTATGTATGGCGGGCCCAGGCCGGATTGATCGGGCGGCTGCTGGTACTGGGAACTCTGGCGGCGGGAGCGGCGATGCTGATCCCTGGGCTGGGTCCGAAACTGATCCAGCTGAGCGGCCTGAAGACCACGGGGTTCGACAGCTACAACGGCTTTGTTGCCAGGATGCTGTTTACGATGCTGTTCACGGCGGGACTGGGAGTGCTGGCCTGGTGCCGCATTTCGCGAGAGGAAACAGACGACAGAGAGAGCTTCCTGCTGGCCGTGTGCTGCCTTGCATTCGTGCTGATGCTGCCGTGGAGTGCGATCCTCTGGAAAACGATGCCGGTGTTTGGCGACGTCATTCAGTTTCCGTGGAGGCTCTGCGCGGTTCTGACGGTCGCTGTCGGCGGCCTCTTCGCCGCCGCAGTCGACGATGGTCTGCGTAACAGAGAGAGCCGCCGCGGAAAGCCGTCGCTGCGGATGATGGTGTCGGCCGCGATCGTGGTGATTGTCGCCAGCAACATGATCTGGCGGGTCGATCAGAAGTTCCGGCACCCGAGTACTCCTCACTACGACGCAACGCGGGATGTGGATCCGATGTACAACACCTATGTTCCCGACAGCAAGCTTGTCGCGTTTGCGAAGCTCGTGGGAACTTCCCCCGAAACCTGGCAGGTGGCTCCGACGCCGCCCGTCGAGGGGGTGCGCGCGGAACTGAAAGACGGTTCGGGCAGCGTGCAGGTGACCCGCGAGGGGCCGCGCCAGCTTCTGGTTTCCGTCCAGTCCGAAGGCCTTGCCCGGATTGTGATCGGACAGCTGAATTTTCCGCTCTGGAAAATCGTGCCGGCAAACGACGCGACACACGACGAGACGCTCAGCACATCCGATGCAGGGCTGGTCGAGGTTTCGGTGGGTCCGGGCAGGCGCGATTTCCGGCTGGTCTTCGATGCCGGCCGGCCGGCGCGCTGGGGCGATATCGTGACATTGTTGTCTGTGGTACTGATTGCGGTGGGGCTCGTCGTTACTGCTTTAATGACAGGACAGGCAAAAAGAAATGCGGACAGGCACCTTGTTTCATCGTAGAACCGGACGGAGGCGAAAAGGCGGCGCCCAGCGCGGCGGAGGGATTCGCTTTTGAGGAAGCCAGTCAAGATCCTTCTGGTTGCTGCTGCCGTATTCGTGGTCGGAGGCGCAATAGCGGCAACGATTGCATTCAAGTCCCTCTCGCATGGCGCGACGACGGAGATGATCACCTGGCGCGCGCAGCTTTTTGCGCGCAAGGCCGAGGGACGCCTGCCTGGCTTGTCGTGGCGGGAAATCTGGTTTATGACCCACGTCCGTGGCGGCTTTGGCCTTGAAGGCGTCACCAAGGAAGGATTCAGTCTTGATGGCGCGATTGTCAATCCTTTCGTCACCGATGTGGATCATCAGTCCGGTGCGCGGACATTCCGGCAGCGTTGCGGGACCTGCCATGGCAAATCGGGAGGCGGCGGATTTGGCCCTCCCCTGAACCGTCCGGGACTGAAGCATGGCGACAGCGACCTTGCGATGTACAAGGTGATTCGGGAAGGTATTCGCGGAACCGCGATGCCTGTCGTCACCATGACCACGCAGGAACGCTGGCAGCTGGTTGGCTATCTGAGGAGTTTGCAGGTTGCTAACGCGGGCCAGCAAACGGATAACTCGGTTCCCGCGGACCTGCAGGTGAGCAATGAGGATCTGCGCGAGGCGGGAAGCAAAACCGATCGGTGGCTGACTTACTCAGGGACTCTCGACGGACATCGTTATACGCCGCTCGCAGAGATTACTCCAAAGAACGTTGCGGCTCTTCGCATCCGATGGGTTCACCAGTACGATACCAATGAAACTTCAAGAAGCGAAGCCACGCCGCTGGTCATCGACGGGACGATTTTCCTGACTGAGCCGCCAGCCAACGTGGTCGCCCTCGATGCCGCGACCGGGGCGGTAAGGTGGCGGTACAGCCGCAGCATTCCGGATAAGCTGCCGATATGCTGTGCGCGATCGAACCGGGGGCTGGCGATCCTCGGCAATGTCCTGTACTTCGGCAGCCTCGATGGCAACATCATCGCCATCAACGCAGTTACCGGCAGCGTGATTTGGCAGACGGAGGTGTGCAGTCCGTCCCAGGGTTTCACGATGACCGGAGCGCCGCTGATCGCGGGCGACTCGGTCGTGGTCGGCGTGGCGGGCGGCGAGTATGGTGTGCGCGGCTTTCTGGCGGCCTACGACACAAAGACCGGCCAGCAGCGCTGGAAATTCAATACGATCCCGGGTCCAGGCGAATTCGGACACGAGACCTGGCAGAGCGATGCCTGGAAAACGGGCGGCGGTCCAACATGGGTTACGGGCAGTTACGATCCGTCGCTGGACCTTGTTTACTGGGGGGTCGGCAATCCTGCCCCGAATTTTCTCGGCGATATTCGCGGCGGCGACAACCTGTTCACCGACAGCGAGATTGCTCTCCACGGCGCAACGGGCAAGCTGGCCTGGTATTTCCAGTTCACGCCCCATGACGAACATGACTGGGATGCGGCGCAGACTCCTGTGCTGGCGGATCTGCCCATGAACGGCGTCACCAGGAAAGTGCTCTGCACGGCCGACCGGAATGGCTTCTACTATGTGCTCGATCGAACCACCGGCGAGTTTCTGCTGGGCGTGCCTTTCGTCGCCCAGAACTGGGCCAAAGGTCTGGATGCGCACGGACGTCCCATCCTGACAGAAAAGGCCGAGGTAACGGTCGCCGGCAAATTGACGAAGCCGGGGGTCGCTGGCGGCATCAACTGGCAGAACACGGCGTTCGATCAAAAGCGGGGACTGATTTTTGTCCCTTCGACGGAAGGGGCTTCCGTTTTCACGAAGTCCGCGGATGACGAACCCGCGCGCGGAGACCAGGGACTCTATCCGGGCAGTTCCGGCAGCGCCAGCGAACAGCCCGATCCGGTCATCAAAGCCCTCGACGCCGCGACGGGGGACAAGAAATGGGAACTGCCCCTCCCGCCCTGGAAGAAGTCCTTCGGTTACGGCTACAGCGGCCTTCTGGCTACCGGCGGGGGTCTCGTTTTCGGGTCGTCGGGAGGCTACACCTTCGCGATCGATTCGGGGACGGGCCGCGAGATGTGGCGGGTTTTCCTGGGAGCGGACACTTATGCCGCGCCCATTTCATTTACCCTGGACGGCCACCAGGTGATCGCGGTATCGGCGGGCCGGTCTCTCTACCTGTTCGGACTGTGACCAGCTCGTAATCTCGGTCCGGGGCAGAGAATGCACAACCGGGAGGGACCGGTCCCGCATCCCAGAGTAACTGCGCGTTCCCATTTCGGGAATTGTCTGCCAGGCCAACCAGTCAGCTTAAAGCATCCGGCAGGTCCGAGGATTTCAAAGGGGAGGTAACATTTTTTTCGCGCAATCCTACAACCTTAGTGTTACTAAGGGCGAACTTTCGGTTCTTCATGCGCTAATGTGACTAGTGGAACCTTGCGGCGGTCACAATGGACCGATAGACTAACGGGTGAATTGGGGCCAGCCAAACGTTTGGATGTGGAGGATTTTACCAGTGAGACGCTTTCTTTTTTTGGGTGCGATTTTTTCCCTTTGCGCGCTCGCCGGGGCGCAGACTCCGACGCTGGTTCAGCATGTCAGTTGCCCAAATTCAGGGGGCGCGGGAAGCGGCATTGGCGGCGCCATCAGCGGTTCGCCTGTGTATAGCTGTCCATTGCCTGAACCGACACAAGCGGGGAATGCCATCATCCTCGGGCTCATTTCGAACAATTCGGGCAATCCAACCTGGACCGTCTCAGACGACAAATCCAATTCCTGGAACCTGGCGACCAGTACGACCGACAGCCGGGGAAATATCGTTGCTGTGTATTATGCGCTTAACGTGGCGGCCGGAACGAGGATGCTCTCCGTGGGGACCTCGGCGGCGACGCAGGGCAACTTAGCGGTTTCGGCCAGCGAGTATTACAACGTAGCTTCCTCTGCCGCGGTCGATGCCAAGAGCTGCAACGCGGGTGGGAATTCCACTTCGATCTCGGCGGGTAGTATCACCCCGTCGGCTTCCGGAGACCTCCTGTGGCAGTGGGCGGCAACTTCTAATTCATCCTCGGTGTCGTCTTTCGCTGCTGGCTCCCAGTCGAATATCACCTGGCAGCTAAACGGAACGGACATCGACGATGGAGACGCCACTCAGGCCGGAGTCTACAATTCCACCGCGGCGATCACTCCCACATTCAGCAGCGGATCGTCCCAGCCTTTCGATTCCTGCGTCGTCGCGCTGAAGGCCGCGAGCGCCGGCAATGCACCCACGAAGGCCTTCCGCATCGTGCACATGCTGCACGAGCAGGAGACTTCAACGGCACCCAGTACCTATCCGGTGCAGATGCCCACTTCGGGTAACCTGGTGGTGCTCTCCTTTATATCGGGGGGAAACGCCATAACAGGGATCAGCAGCGTTCCCGCGAATAACTGGACGCCTACGGGGGCGGCGATCAGTTCGGGCCAGCAGGCTACCAGTCAGATCTATTACGCCGGCAACGCCAGCAGTTCGAATTCGATGACCCTCTCGATCAATCAAAACGGAACCATGACCGGTTCGACATTTATGTTGTACGACTTTGTTGGCGCCGCGACATCGCCCTTTGATGTCGACTCGGGCGGGCTGGAGGGCGACCAGCAGAGCGCCGTCACCAGCCTCACAAGCTGCAGTAATTGCTTTACGCCGTCGGGGGCGAATGAGGCGATCATTGGAAATATCGGAAATGCGTGGTGCACCGCGACGGGCCTGACGGCCCCGGCGGGTGGGTTGTTTGACGTAGCGGTCTATACAGGCAACAGCGTGAACGGCCCGGAAAGCGTCGATCAGAACAACGGCTGGTTCCATTACTACAGCACAAGCGCAAGTCCGATCTCGGTGACCTGGAACTACCTCTGCGGCGGCGACGCGGAGGGCGTTTGGACGGGCCGTCTGGCGGCGTTCAAGCCCGGTTCTCAGAATCAGCCCGCGCCGCCAACCGGTCTGACGGGAACAGTAGTACCTCAGTCATAGGGCGCGACTAGTCGCTTGTTTTTCGAAGGGGCACTGCCGAGACATTGGCAGTGCCCCTTCGTATTTTCGGCGCGGATTTGGCCGCTAAAGATGCCGCGCGAGGGTGCGCGTTGCGGACTCACCCGGTTAACCTTATTTCGGCTTACCGGTCTCGGTAACCCCAAATTCCACTTAGCTCCCACGCCACTATCCGATCATCGACAGCGGCCGGCGGCTGGGCTGGTTCGGATTTGTCAGCGAACTGGCCGCGCCGCAGTTGAGCAATAAGAACCTGCTCTTTCGTGTCGCCCGACACGTCAGAATCAGAGCTTTCCGGCTCTTATTCTGAGCAGGTTGCGGGACGAGTCTTCCCCGCTTACCTCCCGTCCAACACGACAAACCCTCTCCGGTCCCACCACGAACCCCGCCTCCGGGACCAAATCCACCGCTCAATTGAGTGCTCGTCGCGGACCAGGTCATTTTGGGCCCAAAACCACCTGCCACTGTGGTTACTCCCACGTTGGGACTACTCGAAAGAGTCATTGACCATGGCTTTCTCCCTGGTTACTTTAGGTTGCACGAAACAAGATTTCCGCCCCGACGGGTTCGTCTGCGGGATTAAAGTCGTGTGTGTTTCCTGTGTTTCAGTTGGGGTGGTTGGGTTCTTTCGGTTTTCTTTGGTTCCGGATGGGTTGGCCCCGCTGTTTGATCACCCGTCTCGTTGACTTTAACTCCTGCACAGCAGGCAGCTGCGCCGCAGAACGGGCTCCGGGTGGCCCCCGTCGCATGGAACGATCCGAATTCAGTGAGGTTGAGTGCATGTCGCCAGTAGTTACTCCCCTTCGTACGTCGCCTGTCCGCACTTTTTATAAATTTCTTGTCAGCACTGTCTGGATGATTCCCGCGCTGTTACTGGCGCCGGCTACCGCTGCTCTGGCGGCGGATACATATACCGTCACGGTGCTCACGGACGATTACAGCGGCAACCCCGCTAATCTCAATGGCACTGCTTCCAACTGCCCGGCCAACGGCAACGGCGGGAACTGCTCTCTGCGTGACGCCATCACGGCGGCGAACGGGGACGCGGGAAGTACGGTCAACTTTACGGGGCTAGCGGGCGATCTTGCGCTGGGAATGGTGCTTCCTCCGATTCTCGTCAATATGACAATCGATGGGACTGGAGCGGCGATCACCATCGACGGCCAGAATGCGACGGCCGCAATCGCCGTTAATTCCGGCACGGTGATCGTTCAAAACCTGACCATCGCCAATGGGAATTCCGCGACCGAGGGCGGCCTTGGCGGGGCGATCTACAACAATGGGCACCTCACGGTGAACGGCGTCGTCTTCCAAAGCGACACCACTGAAGGCGGCGGCACAGGCGGCGCCATTTACAACAGCGGAACTCTGGCGGTCAACACCAGCACGTTCAACAACGACTCCGCCGGATCGGGCGGCGCTCTGTACAACGACACCGGCGGCACGCTGACGGTGAGCGATTGCACTTTTACCGGTAATACCGCCAACACCTTTGGAGGCGCGGTCTTCCAGAACAATGGCAACCTGTTGACCGTGACCACCAGCACCTTCGTCGGCAATACGGCCCTGGGCGGCTACGGAGGGGGCGTGTACAGCGCAGCGACCGGCGCGAGCGTCACAGTTCAGGACAGCACATTTTCCGGAAACGTTGCCGCAACGGCAGGCGGGGGCGTGGCCTACAAAGGCACGGTCCTGACACTCGACAACAACATCTTCGTGGAATCGACAGAGTGCTTTGCCGAAAGCGGGTCGACCTGCCCGGCCACCGGCGGCGTCGATGCGAATGGCAACCTGGTCGGGTCCGGCGCGGGTACTACCGCCGCCAGTCTCGGCCTGTTGCCGCTGGGCAGCTACGGCGGTCCCACTCAGACCATGCTGCCGCTGGCAACCAGCTCCGCAGTCTGCGCTGGCGTGGCCTCACTGGTGCCGGGCGGCATCGCTACCTACGTTGATCAGCGCGGTTTCGTTTCGAATGCCGCATGCGTGGATGCGGGCGCAGATCAATCGAACTACATCACCGTCACCACTGGCGCCGATGACGCCATCCCTGGAACGGCAGGGAACTGCCCCGGCGCGGCGTGCACGTTGCGCGATGCGATCGCGGCCGCCAATGCTGCCCTGGGCGGAGATATTGATTTCGCCAACGGCGTGAACACCGTCACGATCGGAATTCCGACCACAGCGACAGAAGGCCCGAGCATCTTCTACGACACCAACATAATTGGGCCGGGTGCAAATTCTCTTACCGTCACAGGCCAAAATGGCTACGTACTCCTCGGCGCAAAAGGCGGCAACGTCTACCTGTCCGGGATGACGTTTGCCAACGGCTACAACAATTCCAATCCCCCCGCCAACGAGGACGGCACCGGTGGTGCGATCTACAACCAGACGAACCTCACGGTGAGCGGGATGTCCTTCACCGGCAATACCGCGACCAATGCCGGCGGCGCGATTTATAGTACAACCGGTAGCCTCACCGTCCTCGACAGCACCTTTGCGAATAACACGGCCCCCGCGGGCAGCGCGATCTTCAACAACAGCACCAACAACCTGTTATCGGTCGAGTACAGCACCTTCACGGGCAATACGGCGACCAATGCCGGCGCCATCCACAGTGTCTACGGTGCGCCGCTGAGCGTGTACAACACCACCTTATCGGGCAACACGCCTTACGGAATCAATTTCGACAACGGAACCCTGGTTGCCAAGAACGATATCTTTGCGGACACTGGCGAGTGCACCAGCACCTTCTGCCCCACTTCCGGGGGCGGAAACGTCTACCCTGCATCCACACCGGCTCTGGCTGCTCTCGCCAATTACGGGGGCACGACGCCGACGATGATTCCGACGCCTGGAAGCTCGGCGATCTGCGCGGGGCTGGCAGCTGATATCCCAGCCGGAGTCACGACCGACGAGCGCGGTTTCGCGAACACGAACACGACGTATACAGGGGTCACGTCGCCCTGTGTCGATGCAGGCGCGGTGCAGACGGCCTATACCTCGGCACAGTTCGTTAACCCGGGCACTCCTTACACCGGCAACGCCAACTCGCCGAGCATCACTCCCGAGGTCGTGGTTTCAGTCACGGAAAACGGCCTGAATCAGGGTGGTGTGCCCATCACTCTTGCGCTGGGAGGAACGGGGCCGGGGACCATCGCGGCCGGAACCGGAACGGCTACCACCGTTAGTGGCACCGGGGCGGGCTTCGGCAATCTCACGATTGACTCCGCCAGCGGAACCACGGACGACTACACGCTTTCTGTTTCGATTCCAGTTGTCGGCAGTACCACACTTACCGCCGGGCCTGAAGATCTGACCCTCGATCCGGGGCCGGGGATCACCATCGGGCCGGCTACGTTGCCGGCGGCTACCATCGGCGTGGCCTATGCCCAGAATCTCACCGCCAGCGGTGGGACGGCTCCTTATACCTATACAAAGACGGGCACGCTGCCTGCCGGAATCGCAATGTCAGCCGCAGGCCATTTCACAGGAACGCCCACCGAGGCCGGCAGCTTCACAATTTCCGTTACGGCAACCGACCATAACGGCTACTTCGCCCGGCAGGATTACACGCTGACGGTGAACGCCCCAACGATCACGATGACGCCGGTCGCGGGAACCCTCGCGGTGACCGAGAATGTAGCGTACAGCCAGACCTTCACCGCTGCCGCCGGTACGGCGCCTTACACTTACACGGAGACCGGCGCTCTGCCCACAGGCCTTAGCTGGCACGCCGGGACCCATATTATCTCCGGAACGACGACCAACGTCGGCTCCTTCCCGATCACCGTTAAGGCGACCGACAGCAGCACGGGCACGGGGGCGCCGTTTAACCAGACCTTCAGCTACACCATCGTGGTCAGCGCGCCGACCATCACCATTGCTCCCACAACCCTGACCGCCGCAACCGTGGGCGCTGCCTTCAGCCAGCAACTCACCGCCAGCGGCGGCGTGGCTGCTTACACTTACGCGATAACGTCGGGCGCGCTGCCCGCCGGCGTCACCCTGTCCAACGGAGGGCTGCTCTCGGGAACACCGACCGCGGGCGGAAGCTTTACCTTCACAGTTACCTCCACCGACAACGACGGCAATACGGGCAACCAGGCGTACACATGGACCGTTAACGCTGCGACCATCACGATCACACCGGCGGCGGGAACATTGACGGTCACCACGAACGTCGCTTACTCGCAGACCTTCACCGCCAGCGGCGGCACGCCGACTTATACCTGGCTCGAAACGGGAACGCTGCCGACGGGCATTACCTTTAACACCGCCACGGCAACGCTATCGGGAACGACGACGCAAACCGGCTCCTTCCCGATCACCATCAAGGCGACCGACAGCAGCACCGGATCAGGACCGTATAACCATACCAATAACTACACGCTGACGGTAAGCGCGCCGACGATCACCATTGCTCCCACAACGCTCACCGCGGCAACTGTAGATGCAGCCTACAGCCAACAGCTCACGGCCAGCGGTGGCGTGGCTACTTACACTTATGCCATAACTTCCGGTGCTCTACCCGCCGGAGTTACCCTATCCGCTGGAGGTTTGCTCTCGGGAACGCCGACCGCGGGCGGCAGCTTCACCTTCACCGTCACGGCGACCGACCACAACGGCAATACCGGCGCACAGGCCTACACCTGGACGGTGAACGTCCCAACCATCACCATTACTCCCGCGGCAGGAACTCTCTCCGCAACCAAGAACGTAGCCTATAGCCAGACCTTCACCGCCAGCGGCGGCACAGCGACTTATACCTGGCTCGAAACTGGAGCGCTGCCGACGGGCATTACCTTTAACACCGCGACGGCCACGCTTTCCGGAACGACGGCGCAAACCGGCTCCTTCCCGATCACCATCAAGGCGACCGACAGCAGCACGGGGTCGGGACCGTATAACCAGAGCAATAGCTACACACTGTCGGTAACTGCACCCACGATCACGATTGCTCCCACAACCCTCACCGCGGCAACTGTGGCCACGGCTTACAGCCAACAGCTCACCGCCAGTGGCGGCGTAGCTACATATACCTACGCGATAACCGCAGGTGCGCTGCCTGCCGGAGTCATTTTGTCCAACGGAGGTTTGCTCTCGGGAACGCCGACTGCAGGGGGCAGCTTCACCTTCACCGTTACGGCAACCGACCACAACGGCAACACTGGCGCACAGGCCTACACCTGGACGGTCAACGCCCCAACCATCACCATTACTCCGGCGGCGGGAACGCTCTCCGCAACCACGAACATAGCCTACAGCCAGACTTTCACCGCCAGCGGCGGCACATCGACTTACACCTGGCAGGAAACCGGAACGCTGCCGACGGGCATTACCTTTAACACCGCGACGGCAACGCTTTCCGGAACGACGACCCAAACCGGCTCTTTCCCGATCACCATCAAGGCGACCGACAGCAGCACGGGGTCGGGACCGTATAACCAGAGCAATAGCTACACATTGTCGGTAACCGCGCCGACGATCACGATTGCTCCCACCACCCTCACCGCGGCAACCGTGGCCACGGCTTACAGCCAGCAGCTCACCGCCAGTGGCGGCGTAGCTTCGTATACCTACGCGATAACCGCAGGTACGCTGCCTGCCGGAATTACCTTGTCCAACGGAGGTTTGGTCTCGGGAACGCCGACCGCGGGTGGCAGCTTTACTTTCACCGTTACGGCAACCGACCACAACGGAAACACCGGCGCACAGGCCTACACCTGGACGGTCAACGGGGCAACCATCACCATTACTCCGGCGGCGGGAACGCTGACGGCTACGGGCGAAACGGCGTACAGCCAGACCTTCACGGCGAGCGGCGGGACACCTACTTACACGTGGCTGGAGACGGGAACGCTGCCGACCGGCATCACCTTCAACGCTGCGACGGCGACACTCTCTGGAACCGCGACGCAGGGCGGCTCTTTCCCGATCACGATTAAGGCCACGGACAGCAGCACCGGAACCGGACCCTATAGCCAGACCAACGCCTATACCCTCACCGTGAACGGCCCCACCATCACGGTCTCCCCGGCATCGCTGACGGCGGCCACGGCAGCCGTGGCGTATAGCCAGACGATCACCGCGACCGGCGGCGCCGGCACTTACACCTATACAGAAACCGGGACCCTGCCTGCCGGGCTCACGCTGAGCACAGCGGGCGTGCTCTCCGGAACGCCTTCCCAGGCCGGCAGCTTCCCGATCACAGTCACCGCGAAAGACAGCGACAACTTTACCGGAAGCAAAGCGTACACGCTGACGGTTAGTGGACCGGCCATCACATTGCTACCGGCGGCGGGTACGTTAACGGCGACAAGCGAAGTGGCGTATAGCCAGACCTTCACGGCAGGCGGCGGAACATCGCCCTACACTTATGCAGAGACCGGGACCCTGCCGACGGGCATCACGTTCAACACCGCAACGGCAACGCTCTCCGGGACTGCGACGCAAGCCGGCTCGTTCCCGATCTCCATCAAGGTCACGGACAGCACCACGGGTACCGGTTCACCGTTTAGCCAGACCAATGCCTACACGCTGACCGTCACCGCGCCCACCATCACGATCACGCCAACGTCGCTGACTGCGGCGACCGCCGGCGCGGCTTACAGTCAGCAATTCGCCGCCAGCGGCGGAACTGGCACTTACACCTGGACGGAAACAGGCGCGCTGCCGGCCGGCGTCACTCTCTCCGCAGCGGGCCTCCTTTCCGGAACACCGACGGCTGCGGGTAGCTTCCCCATTACCGTAACCGCGAAAGACGGTGACAACTTCACAGGCACGGAAAACGTGACGCTGACTGTGAACGGTCCGACGCTCGCCGTGTTGCCGGCCACCCTGCCTGCGGCCTCGACGAATGTGGCCTACACGCAGGCCTTCTCCGCCAGCGGAGGAACCTCGCCTTATACCTGGACCGAGACGGGCGCTCTTCCGACCGGCGTCACGTGGACTGCTGCAACAGCCACGCTTGCCGGAACACCGACGGTGAGTGGGACCTTCCCCATCACCATCAAGGTGACGGACAGCACCACAGGAACAGGTTCGCCCTTCAGCAAGACGGTGGGCTACACGCTGTCCGTGAGCGCGCCGACAATCACGATCACGCCGACGACGCTTCCTGCTGCAACCGTCGCGGCGGCTTACAGCCAGAGTGTCGCCGCCGGCGGCGGCACCTCACCCTACACCTATACCGTCACAACCGGATCGTTGCCAGCTGGGCTCACGCTGAGCTCAGCCGGGACGATTGCGGGGACGCCAACCGCCGGTGGAAGCTTCACCTTCACCGTGACGGCGAAGGACAGCGCCAACTTTACCGGCACCCAGAACTACACACTGACGGTCGGGGCACCGACCGTAACCCTGACGCCTGCGGCCGGGACGTTGTCCGCGCCTGCGAACGCGGCCTACAGCCAGACCTTCACAGCCAGCGGCGGCACGGCACCTTATACCTACGCGGAAACAGGAACCCTGCCCGCCGGGTTAACCTTTAACAGCAGCACCGGCGTGCTGGCCGGAACGCCCACTGTAACCGGGAGCTTCCCGATCACGGTGAAAGCGACGGACAGCAGCACGGGAACCGGTCCGTACTCCAGCGCCGCGGTTGCTTACACCCTCTCGATTGGAACCGCTGGAGTCACGATTACATGGGCTAATCCCTCACCTATCGCCTACGGGACTACTCTGTCGGGAGTTCTGGACGCGACCGCATCCTATAACGGCGGCTCTGTGGCTGGTACCTTCACTTACACAGCAACGCCGACAGGTGGCACAGCAACCACGGTGACTGCGTCAACAGTGTTAACAACTGGCTCCTATACGCTGACGGCCAGCTTCGCGCCGTCCAATAACTCCTACGCGCCTCCGACGCCAAAGACAGTACCGCTAACGGTCAATCAGGATCAGCCGACTATCGCCTGGACGCCGGCTTCCAGCATTGCCTACGGGACCAGCCTTTCCGCTCTGCTAAACGCAACTGCCAGCTTCAGTGGCAACTCGGTCGCGGGCAGCTTCGCCTACACAGCTACGCCGACCGGCGGCACGGCGGCGGCAGTCTCAGCCAGCACTGTGCTGGCCGAGGGCACTTACACCCTCGGTGTGACCTTCACACCGACGGACACGACCGACTACAAAACCGCCACGGCGGCGGCGCCGCTGTCCGTCACCGGTGGAACCCTCACCGTAACCGCCAACAATGCCACCCGGGTCTATGGCGTGGCGAATCCAACCTTCACCGGAACCATAACCGGCCAGCAGAACGGCGACACTTTCACTGAGTCCTTCACGACGACCGCCACGATCGGCTCCAGCGTTGGAAATTACTCAATCGTCCCCAGCGCAAGCGGATCGAATCTCAGCGACTACACCGTTGTGATCGATAACGGGACGCTCACTATCACCCAGGCGGCCAGTACGACAACGCTGGCAGCCAACAGCAGTACACTCGGCGTGGGTGGCAACCTGACGCTGACCGCCACCGTGGCTTCGGCGACAACGGGAACTCCGACCGGGACCGTCAGCTTCTACGACGGATCGACGCTGCTCAATACAGCGACTTTGAGCGCGGGCGTTGCGACGTACTCCACAACGACCCTCTCCTCGGGAAGCCACACAATTACCGCGGTCTACAGCGGCGACACCAACTTCACCGCCAGCAGCACAACTTCGGCGACAACCATCACCGTCGCGGCGCTGGACTTCACGATGACTGCGACGCCCCCTTCGCAACTTGGGAATCCCGGCACAACCTTCACCTATCAGCTTGCCGTAGCGCCCACCTACACCGGGACCAACTATCCAGGCACGGTCACCTTTAGCGCAACAGGCCTGCCGACCGGGTCGACTGTAACCTTCACACCGTCTTCGGTGGCTGCCAACGCCGGCCCGCTGACGGTCAACATGGCCATCGCCACAGCTGCGACGGGCTCGGCGGCGGTTCAGCCTTTCGACCTCGGCCGCAAGATGGCGCCGCTGGCGCTGGCATTCCTCCTGTTGCCCTTCGCGGGCACTCGGAGAATGCGGCGGCACGGACGCCGGTTGAGCCGCATGATCTGCCTGCTCCTGCTGGCGCTCGGCGGAGTGGTAGCCACCACGGCCCTCTCCGGATGCGGCAGCAACGGCGGTTCCAGCGGACAAAAGACTGGCCAGGGAACTCTCTACACAGTCACGGTTGCGGGGACGACCGGTGCCGACACTCACACCGCAACCGTCACCCTGACGCTCGAATAACGGAGCTTCAAGTGAAGCTCTCCACAACCTCACGATTCAAACTGGCCGGACCGACAAGGTCCGGCCCTTGTTTGCCGCGGGCATCGAGAACAAACAAGCACGACGGCAAACTCGGGGGCGTCGATACATCGAAGGCGAAACAACTCATTGCGGACCGCGGTAACTGCAGATGCATGGAACCTCTTCGCGCAACCTGGTAAAGTCGAGACGCCAATGGGAGCCTGCTATATTTGTGAGTCGCAATCCAGCGAAGTTTGGTATTTCAGGAGGAATCTGTGTCACGTCCTCGTATTGTCATCATAGGAGCCGGCATCGTTGGACTCGCCACTGGGCTGGAGTTTCTGCGCAGTCATCCCGATGCGGAACTGGTGATCCTCGAAAAGGAACCAGAGATCGCCCGCCATCAGACCAGCCATAACAGCGGCGTGATCCATTCAGGTATCTACTACAAGCCGGGATCGCTCAAGGCGAAACTCTGCCGCGCCGGCTCGGGCGATATGGTCCGCTTCTGCCAGCAACACGGGATTCCGTATCTGATCACCGGCAAGCTGATCGTCGCCACGCAGCCAGAGGAACTCCCCAAACTCGAGATGCTGTACCAGCGCGGAATCGCCAACGGCATCCCGAACCTTCGCCTCGTTTCGCCGGCTGAGATTGCGGAGCTGGAACCGCACGCTTCAGGACTGCGCGGAATTCATGTCCCCGAGACCGGAATAGTCGACTATCTTAATGTCGCGCGTAAAATGGGCGAGCTGATTCGGCAGCTCGGAGGCGACATTCGCTGCGATGCCGCTGTGCTTGGAATCCGCGAAACATCGGATGCGGTGGAGATCAGCACGAAGCAGGGCGACTTTACCGCCACTTATGTTGTCAACTGCGCCGGTTTGCAGAGCGATTACGTGGGACGTATGGCCGGATCGCACGATAACGTGCGCATTGTTCCGTTTCGTGGCGAATATTACGAGGTTGTCGAGCAGAGGCGCAGCCTGGTGAATGGACTGATCTATCCGGTTCCCGATCCGCGCTTCCCCTTCCTTGGTGTTCACTTCACGCGCCGAGTCGCCGGCGGCATTGAAGCTGGCCCCAATGCCGTCTTCGCTTTCCGGCGCAATGGATATCGCACCACAGACATCAATGTGCGCGATCTGAGCAACGCCCTCCTGTTTCCGGGCTTCTGGAAGATGGCGGCGACGCACTGGAAGAGCGCGGTCGGCGAATACTATCGCTCGTTCTGGAAGCCCGCTTTCGTGCGGGCATTGCAGCGGCTGGTTCCCGAAATCGACTCCGCGGATCTCGTGCCAGGCGGGTCAGGCGTTCGTGCTCAGGCGCTGGGACGCAACGGCTCTCTTATCGACGATTTCCAGTTCGAGGATACGCCGCGCATTATGCATGTGTTCAACGTGCCGTCTCCGGCGGCCACCGCGTCGCTTGCGATTGCAAGGGAACTCGTCGCCAGAATTTCCCAACACATGTCGCTCCCTGAAGAGTGCCTGCGTTAAAGCGAGCCGGGATATCGCGGAATGGTGCCCGGCCTGCCGCAGGCGCGAATCAGCACCGCACAATATTGCTGGCCTCGATTCCCCTCGTCGCGTTGCGCGTATCGACGACCAGCTTCGCTTTGGCGACGATCGCCGGATAGTCATACTGCGAGTGATCCGTCACGATCACCACGCAATCGAATTCGGGGATTTTATCGAGCGGCGTGCTGGTCATGTTGAGGGCGTATTTGCGGCCGTGCCCGACGCTGGGGAAAAACGGGTCGTTGTACTCGACGTGAGCCCCGCGTTTCTGCAACAGCTCGATGATGGTGAGCGACGGAGATTCCCGTAAGTCGTCGATATCGCGCTTGTAAGCCAGTCCCAGAATCAAAATGCGGGCGCCGAGGAGGCCTTTGCCCAGGCGGCTCAGGGCCTCGGCGATGTTATCCACCACAAAGTAAGGCATCGCAGTGTTGATTTGCCCTGCCAGTTCGATAAAGCGTGTATTGAAATCGAACTCCTTCGCCTTCCATGAAAGGTAAAAAGGATCGATAGGGATGCAATGCCCGCCAAGGCCCGGGCCCGGATAAAAAGCCTGAAATCCGAACGGCTTGGTCTTAGCCGCGTCGATCACCTCGAACAGGTCGATGCCCATCCTCATGCAAAGCTGCTTCAGCTCGTTCACCAGAGCGATGTTGACGCACCGGTAGATGTTTTCGAGGAGCTTGGTCATCTCCGCGACCGCGGGCGACGACACCGGCACTGTGCGGTTGAAGATCGCCCCGTAGACGGCGCAGGCCAGGTCGCGCGCCACCGGACCGCACCCGCCCACCACCTTCGGTATATCGCGCCGGGCTACCGTATCGTTGCCCGGATCCTCGCGCTCGGGTGAAAAGGCAACATAGAAACCAGGGGTGGCAGAGTCGCGGGCCACGCGCAGCCCCGCTGGATTTCCCTCTTCGAGCAGGGGGACGACGATCTCTTCCGTGGTTCCGGGATAAGTCGTGCTCTCCAGAATCATAAGCTGCCCCTCGTGGAAATGCGGGGCGATGCTGCGAATCGTTCCCGTGACGTAGCTCAGGTCAGGCTCGTGATGTCTGTTCAGTGGAGTGGGAACGCAGACGATCACTACGTCCATCGTCCCGATCTCGCCATAATCCGACGTGGCGCAGAAGCCGTTCTCGCGGGCCAGCTGAATCTCGGTGGCGGGAATGCGGACGATATACGATCCGCCCTGGTTCAGCGTTTCCACCTTCTGCACGTCGATGTCGAAACCCGTCACGCGGAAGCGCTCCTCGCTGAAGAGCAGCGCGAGGGGCAACCCAACATACCCCATCCCAACGATGCCGATACGCGCCTGGCGGGTTTGGATGCGATCCCTGAGTTCCGCTGTCCGGTCGGATGAGGTTCTGTCGGAAGAGGTTCTGTCGGAAGAGGTCGGTGACATAGAGGCCTAAGGGTGATTTTACCGGTGCGATGGATCGAGGCAAACCGCGGTCGTCGATCGGGTCGAGGCTGTGCCCGGCGCGGAATGCCGCGTTCGCTCGTGTGCCTGTCCACTGGCCGTGACCCAGGCGTGGATTGCAAAGCCATGCCGGAGCATCTGGCCTCCCCATTTGGTCACGCCCCAGTTACCCATCAGTGCCATTGAGAGTTAGGCGCATTGGCCTCAGGATTCCCCTATGAAAGTTAATCTCAGCACTCGACCGTCCGAGCGCTCCGCATCCAGCGGAGGGCCGATCCCAGTTACGCTGATCATCCGCCCAACATGCGGCTTGCCGGGAGACTACGAATACCCAACGGACAGTGCGGCTTTGCTCCGTATGCTTCGCCGGCAGACGGATCTCCCCGGCTACGTCCTCGATTCGTTTGAACAGAGCCTCACGCGCGGAGCTCGCCTGCTGGGTGTGGAACTGAGCGAGAATGTGCTGACCGAAATCGGCTACTTCATCGATTAGCCATCGCCCGGTTTCGTCGATTCATCGGCGGCGGCCGGTGCGATGCTCATCCTATTCCCCGCGAACAAGCGTGGGATAATGATGATGTTCCGAGCAAATCTTCAAGCGGCAGATGCGGGGCAGGGAAGCCGACGATCTTCTGCGATCCAACACCCTGGTGAAAATCCCTCGTCAATGCGCAGTTCTGGTCGGCGGCCTTGGCACGCGGCTCGGCTCTCTGACTGCGGACACACCCAAGCCTCTGCTCGATTGCGGCGGCCGGCCGTTTTTGGCATGGGTCCTGCGCGAACTGACTCGTTTCGGAATCGACGAAGTGATCCTGCTTGCGGGACATAAATCCGATCGCGTCGAAGGTTTCTGCAGCGAGCTTTCGACCTGGGTTCCCAAAAGCCTTTCCGTCACTGTTTCGGTCGAACCCTCGCCCGCCGGCACCGGCGGAGCTCTCTGGCATGCTCGCCATTTGCTGCGCGATCCTTTTTTGCTGATCAACGGCGATTCCTGGTTCGACACGAATCTCGCCCGCTTTTTCTCCGCAGCTGCAGCCCAGGACGCCATTGGCTCCGTTCTTCTGCGCCAGATGGAAGATTGCGCCCGCTATGGGACGGCGGAAATCGAGGGCGACAGGATCGTGGCCTTCCGTGAAAAAACAGGCGGCGCGGCACCAGGCCTGATCAGTTGCGGCATTTACGTTTTCGATCACCGCCTGCTTTCGCAGCTTTCGCCGGAGTGCTCGCTCGAAAAGGACATCCTTCCCACTCTGGTCAGCCAGCGGCAGCTTACCTCCTCCGTTCTTGAGGGGTTCTTCATCGATATCGGAATCCCTTCGGACTATCTCCGTGCGGGCCAGGATTTACCGAAGCGTCTCCTGCGGCCGGCTGTATGTTTTGACCGTGATGTGTTGATCGGGAACGGCAACTGGATAAAGGGAGCGAAAGAGGCAGTCCGCATGGTGAACGATGCGGGCGCGCATGCTTTCCTGATTGATGGCGGCGCGCCAGACGCCGCAACGCTTCCGGATAACCTGCTCCGGCAGCTTCTCTCGTTTGGGGCTGCCATCGATGATCTTCGGCCTGCGGAAGGCACCCCGAATGCGCGGCGCGAAACGGCAGCGGGCATGATCTCAGACATCCTCAGCCGGTGGAATGTCCACCCTCGCCGCGCTGTCGTCATCGGCGGTCCAGACATCGTCCAGGCGGGCGACGCTGCCGGGGTAGAGTCGCATCTGCTTGCCGCGGGATCGTTGCCGGAGCTCGTCGAACCGCTCATCAACCGCCTCCATGAGGCTTCCTGATTATGGATATGCCGAGTGAACGAGCGCCCCTTATGTGGGATTGCCGGGGACGCCTTTCATCAAGAAGAATGGACTGCGGCGTGTGACTGTCGTTACAGCCTTGTGAGGAAACTATGCCAACATCTGTCGAACCAGGTTTGATCTTCGAACAAGCGATCGCCGAACATCTCACTGTCATCCAGAGCATCCATGCTCAACAGCCTTTGCTGGAGCGCATCGCGTCGGAGATGACGACTGCTGTCGTCGCCGGCAAAAAAGTCCTGTGGTGCGGAAACGGCGGGAGCGCCGCCGACTCGCAGCATTTGGCGGCCGAGCTGATGGGGCGCTTTCGCCGGGAGCGCCGAGCCCTGGCGTCGATTGCCCTGACCACCGATACGTCCATTCTGACCGCCATCGGCAACGATTACGGTTACGAACATGTCTTTCGCCGCCAAGTGGAAGCGTTGTGCCAGAAAGGCGATATCCTGGTTGGTATCTCGACATCCGGAAACAGCAAGAACGTATGCCTGGCGCTGGAAGAGGCGAAGAAGAGAGGTGCCTTCACGGTGGCCTTTACCGGCCAGGGCGGAGGCGCGATGGTGGGGATTGCGCACGCGGCGCTATGCATCAATTCAAAGGACACAGCGCGCATCCAGGAAGGCCACATCCTTTGCGGGCATATGCTCTGCGACTGGATCGAGCTGAGCATCTGCCAGTAATTGCGCAATCGACAGAAAAAGTCAGATTGATCTGCCGGGCCGACGCCATCTCAGAGGAGGGCGTCGGCCTTTCGGTTTTAGGGAATCGCCGCCGTGTAGGTATTGGACGGCACGCTCTGCACGCCCGACGCATCCACACTGGTGACTTCATAGGTGTAACTCGTGCCATCCTGGACGGTGGTATCTGTGAAGGTGGTCGGCGTGTTGACCGACGAGTTGAGAAGCGTATACGTAGCGCTGCCGTTCGCTGCCCGATAGATGTTGTAACCAACGGCCGGATTGGTCGTGCTCTCAGGCGCGTTCCACGTCAACTGAACCTGATAGCCGGTTGCCGATATGCCTGTCCCGTTCAGAGCAATTGTCGCTGTTGCCGCTCCTGTAACGTTGTCGCTGAGGGTCACTAATCCTGTTGCCGCCCCTGACGTTGCCGGATCGAACTGCAGATCCAGCGTAGCCGTCTGCCCCGGCGTGAGCGTGGCCGGAAACGTCACACCGGACATCGTGAAGCCCGTGCCCGTCATCGTTCCCGCGCTGATGGTCAGCGCAGTCGTCCCCGAGGAAGTCAGCGTTACCGACTGCGTTGCCGGCGTATTCAGGCTGACGTTGCCGAACGATACCGTGGTAGAGCCGACCGTCAGCGCCGGTCCCGAGACGCTCAACTGCAGAGCGAACGTTTCTGTTGCCCCGCCTGCTGCGGCGGACAAGGTTGCCGTCTGTGCGGCGGTAACGGCCGCGACCGTGGCGCTGAATCCCGCGCTGAGTGAGCCAGCCGCAACCGTCACGGTAGCCGGTACGGTGACTGAGGCGCTGCTGCTGGCCAGGTTTACTGCCATGCCGCCCGCCGGAGCCGCCGCGGTCAGCGTTACGGCGCAGTTGTCGCTGCCCGTACCCACGATGCTTTCACTGTCGCACGAAACCGCGCTCAGCGACGCCGGGCTTGCGGTGCTTCCGGTGCTCGCGCCCGTGCCACTCAGCGTAATGGTCGACGTTCCGGAATCGGAGTTGCTCACCACCGTCAGATCGCCTGCCGCCGAACCGGCCGCTGTGGGCCGGAACTGCACGGTCACGGTGTAGACGCCGGCGCTGGCGACCGTGGCAGGGAGATTGTTCTGGCCTGCCAGCGTAAACTCCTGCCCACTGACATTGATTTGAGAGATCTTCACCGGATCGATGCTTTCGTTCCGGAGCGAAACAGTAGCGCTTGCCGTCTGGCCTACGGTGAGTGTTCCGAAGGAGATGCTGCTCGATGAGGGCACAAGCGCACCAGGCACACCGGAGGCCGGTCCTCCGGCGATGCTCCCGCAGCCCGACAGGAGGGCTACGGCGCAGCAGCAGGCGGCGACCAATCCGATGCACCACGATTTGTGCATTCGCCGCAGCCGGATTTCGGATTGAAATTGCGAACTGAGTTCAGTTTCCCGATTGGCAGAAGAGGCGTGAACAGTACTGCGGGCCGAACCCGCGCAGGCAGCAAAAAACCTCGAATACATCTACCTCACCTCGTGCAAAACGTCAGCATTTTCGGACCGAACTCCAGCCCAGGGCACCGGAAAGTCTGAATGCCCCCGTCACTGAAACGGCCCGTTCGAACGGATTCTGCCGCTCTCTGTGGCCAGCGCGCAGAACGAATGGAACAAATAGAATTACTCCTACTGTTGCACGTTAGTCACCACAGTTTATCGTTTCTTGGTTACTGCTGTGCGAGCGATCAAAGTCTATTACGTGCTTTACTTTGCCTATTTTTGTCGGCGATCCTGGGCATCTTGAAAAGCGCATCATCTCCAAAATGTCCGCCATAACTAGCCAAATCTTACCAGTGTAGGTAATCTTTGCAAGCATCACTTTGGTACTGTAAGTAATGCAATATTGGCACTAAAGTTCCAATCGGCGGACGCGCGAGGTTAAGACCTGTCGTCAGGGCTTTCGAATCGAAGCGGGGGATTTTGCCGCCTTTTCAACCGCTCAGGCGCGGAAAAGAGGCTTCCATGAACGACGACAGAGCGGGCGAGTTGAGCAGGAATGCTGGCCCAAACCGGGAGGTCGAAGCTCCCCCATTTGGTGGCTTCAACCATCCAAAGAAGCATGCGATAATTCGTCTCGGAGAGGTGGCAGAGCCCGGTTGAATGCACCTGACTCGAAATCAGGCATACCTTTACGGGTATCGGGGGTTCGAATCCCTCCCTCTCCGCCATTAAGCCTTTCAAGGACGGCCTAAGAAGTCCGATTCAGAGTAAAAATCCGCTGAAAACAAACATATTAATGCTTAAGATCGTCCATTTAGCTACTATGGAAGCCAGCAACTCGTGCGGGTACATCTGTGGGTACATTCGTCGCGAGCTGTGGGTACATTTGCCGGAGGTGGCTTCCATGCGGTTGACAGACATCCAAATCAAGCGAATCAAGCCGGGCGCAAAGCCCTATAAGGTCAGTGACGGCGGCGGGCTGTTTCTGTGGGTTACGCCAGCGGGCGGAAAGATTTGGCGCTGGGCCTTTCGGCACGAGGGGCGGTCCAAGCTCATGACCTTTGGCAAGTATCCTGATGTGCCGCTATCTCTTGCCAGAGAGCGCCACGCAGAGGCGCGCAAGGTGCTGGCCAGCGGCGTAGACCCAATGGCAGAGCGCAAGGCCGAAAAGGCGGCAACGGAGAATTCCTTCCAAAGCGTTGCCCGCCTGTGGCTGGCACACTGGCAAGATGGTAAGAGTCCGCGCCATGTGGACTATGTGAAGCGCCGGATGGACGCCGATATTTTTCCCTGCCTGGGCGCGCGGCCCATCGCTTTGATTGAGGCCCCGGAGCTGGTGGCCATGACCAAAACCATTGAGCAACGCGGCGCTCGGGACATTGCCAAGCGCGCCCTGGAGACAACCGGGCAAGTCTTCCGCTTCGCCATTGCCCACGGTTATTCCACCCGCAACCCGGCCAGCGAGATTCGCCCCAGTGACGTTCTCAAGTCCGGGCGCAAGGTGAACTATGCCCGCGTGGATGCGCGCGAACTGCCGGACCTGCTTCGGGCGATTGAGGTCTATCAGGGTACCCACGTCACGCGGCTGGCCTTGAAGCTCATGGCTTTGACCTTCGTGCGTACCAGTGAGCTGATTGGAGCGACGTGGGCAGAGTTTGACACGGAAGCCGCCCGCTGGAACATTCCCGCCGAACGCATGAAGATGCGGACGCCGCACATCGTTCCGCTCTCCCGGCAGGCATTGGACGTGCTGGACACTCTCCGCACATTGACGGGCCAAAGCAATTGGCTCTTTCCCGGCGACCGTAATGCGAAGAAGCAGATGAGCAACAACACCATCCTCAAGGCGCTGGAGCGCATGGGATACAAGGGGCGCATGACCGGCCACGGCTTCCGTGGGCTGGCCTCCACCATCCTGCATGAGCAGGGCTACAACGCACGAGCACATCGAATTGCAGCTTGCCCACGCGCCGCGCAACGCCGTCAGCGCCGCCTACAACCACGCTCTCTACCTGGAGCCACGCGCCAGAATGATGCAGGACTGGGCGGACTTTCTGGAGCAGACACAACGCGGCGGCAAGGTGCTGCCCTTCCGCGGCACAGCGGCATAGTAGACGCTTACCCTGCAACAGTAAGACCAACCGGCGTCCCGCATTTTCGTAAAGAGTGCCTCCGCGATGTCATCCGCGGCCGGCTGCACAGTTTGTTGCGGAGTGGCGATTCCCCGGATAATCTCGCCCTGCCGGTCGCACGTCACTGCCATAGTTCGAGGAAGGTCGTCAGAACCTTTTCATGTCCCAGGTTCTGGCTCCACGCCTTGAACTCTTCGGGCGACTTGCACCGTTCCTCGCCCAGCCGGACCAGCGTATTTCTGAAACTGTGCGGGTTGAAGTACGGGACCCCAGCTCTTTCAAACGCCTCTCGGAAAATGCCCGAATCGGCGAGGCGCTGCTCCAATGCCCCCGCTTAGCCCCGATGCCGCAAACTGGCGATTCGCGCCCAACTCGCGATGCGCGTTGCCGGAAAGAGCGGATCGTCATTCCCCCACAGCTTCTCTTCTCTCAGATAGCCCACCCATTCCGCGACAATCCGCAAGACCTCATCGCCCACGGGAAAAAAGAAGGTGTCAAATGTCTTGCTGAATTTTGTTCTCACTTCTCGCGCATCCTGGTGAACGCATCCCTCTATCAGGTCAACATGCTTCAGCTTCATGGATGCAATCGCGCTGTCCCGCGCGCCGGTCAGCAGCGTGAACGCCACCAGCGCCCGGTCGCGGCACTCAATTTCGTTGCTGTGTGGCATTGTTTGAATGACATGCCTAACCTGCTCCAGCGTCGGCGCTCGCTTTTCTCGCTGCGCCGTGGCAATGCGCGTGTCCTTTTCTGACAAGTTGAAATAGTCCGCATCGGAGTACTGAAAACGCGCCTTGTACCCTGGTTGACCGTATAGCCACTGGAAGAAACGCTTGAGCGATACCAGCGTCGCATGGAGTGTCGCCTTGCTCAACTTTTCTCCCGACCGCTGGCCTTTCAGCTCAGCCAGATGCCTCTTGAACGCAATCGCCTGGTTCTGGTGAAATGATTTGAAATCCCGAAATTTGGTGTACTCCTCAAAGCGATGCAGAGCCTTGGCAGCGGCATCCACGGTGGGCTCACTGTGGCGCTTGGCTTCCTTCAAATACGCGAAATATTGATGCTTGATTCGTTCATTTTCCGGGCTGTGTTTTCGCATCGTCTGAGACCCCCTCTTTGAAGTCACTGTTTACGGCAGGTTGTGTTCTATCGCTTACTTGTTCCGATGCTTCCGTAATTGTGACCTCCGTTTTTCCGCAAATCTGCTCCCATTTGGCAAGACTGACCCAGCGGTTCATGATGCAGTCGCAATCCGGGCAAATCGCCTCCAGCCGCCCGTTTGTCTCGCTCTCCGGCTTGCAATCCACCATTCCGCCAGCGGGAACCCTCGGCAAGCGGCAGCGAACGCAGTAGAATTCACCCGGCTTGCATGGCCGCTTGTTTTTCTTCCGGCGGGCCTTGAGATATGCCGCAAGGTCACTGCCAAGAATCAGCATCGGGCGCTTGCCGTCACAGGTTGGCAGTCCGGCCTTCACCCATGCGCGCACGGTGTTTTTGTGCAGATCAAGCAGGCGGGCAATCTCCTCCACCGTGTAGCTGCGATGGATTTTGACCAGGCGATAATTGGGGAGGCTTGGGCATGGCGTTCGCCGTCCTATGCCACAGCCTTGCGGGCCGCTTCCAGTTGCGCCACCAGTGCGCGAATCTCCGCGTCCGGCTCTGCCAGCGATGCGGGCGGCATTCAGCGCCGCCACTTCATGCGCAGGCCAGCCCACGGCGCGCCCGCCCAGGCTCACCGGATGCGTGAAGACCCCCTGGGCGATGCGAAGATAAAGCGTGCTGCGCGAAAGGCCGGTTGCCGCTTTCACGGCAGGAAGCCTCAGGATGGTATGGGTCATGTTGGCACCTCTTTGGGCGAAATTGAACATGACCCAATTACGAGCGAGATAGGGGGCTAGCCTGCAAGCTGGCTCGCGACAAAGCCGTATATCTGTTGGGTGTTCTGGATGGGAGAGACAGTCCGCCTAATACGCTGGCCGTCGATGTGCCGCCTTCGTCTCGGATGGTTTCGCCAGTAGCTGTTTAAGGCGAGAGACGGAAATGCTTTCCTCTTCTGAGACCTTCTTTAAGAATGCCTTGTTGCCTTTGGCTTTCTCGGACTTGCACGCGCTTCTTAAGCCTGTCGCGCCGCTGTGCCGCCGATTCCTGATCTCCAGCTCCGGCGACTGGCTTATCAACGAATCGAATCAACGTCTGCTTATCGAGCTTGAACGAATCGCCGTCCAGGGTCAGAACATCGGCCAGCGCAACAGTATGCCCGGCAACGCAGAGAGTAAGCTGGCCGTCTGCGATTAGTACGATGTGGCTGGAGTGCTTACGCCCTTTGAGCATCCCAATTTCCCAGCGCCCGGAAGAGATAGCTCCCGCATCCGGGCTGCGCAGGCCCAGCAATCCCGTAATCAAGTCAGCGATGGCAGCGGCTGATGCGCGCCACTGCCTCAACCGTTCGGCAGATACAGCTACCCGGTTGATGTCATCCCGCTTGTTTTCGCTTTCTGTTGCTCCGAGCTCGCAGACCGTCACTCAGGGCGGATCGGTTGCCTTCAATGTCGTTACCAGCACCACAAGCGGAACGGCTCAAACGGTCAGTTGTGGGGTTTCGAACCTGCCATCAGGACTGAGCGCCACTTTCAGCCCTGGCAGCGTGACTACCGGCTCGCAGTCCACGTTGGCGATATCTGCGAGCGGATCTGCTCCGGTTGGGACCTACACGCTTTTGATTGCCGCTGCGAGTTCATACACAACACACACATTCCAGATCTCCGTCAGTGTTGCTCAGGCTCAAACTGGACCCGCAATGGCGGTGACGCCAAGTATTGTCCGGTTCAACGATCAAACTGACGGCACTATCAGCTCCCCGCAGACGGTCGTATTAAGAAACAGCGGGACTGGACAACTCGTGGTCACCGGGATTGGATTGGCGTCTGGAAATGCCGACTATGCGCTTAATTTACCGCAGTTTTCTTCTCCCTTGATTCTGAACCAAGGCGTCACCTACAGTTTACAGGTGTACTTCGAGCCGACGGCGACCGGTACCCGCCCAGGCCAAATTGTCATTTATGATAATGCGCCCGGTAGCCCCCAGGTCGTTTCATTGACCGGAAATGGGCTGACTGCTCAGTCTGCGACAGGAACGATCAACGTGAATGCGACTCTCAACGGCGTCGCGTTGCCCGCCTTGTACTTTTACCAATATTCGTTGACGGGTTCGACGACCGTTACAGGCTACGATAACAACTCTTTTGCCGTGACAGCAGGGACGTATTCGCTTAGCTTTGGAAACAATCCAAGCTATTTCACTCTTGCCAGTGTAACGCCGGCGTCCTCCCAGTCGGTCGTCGTTGGAGGCACAACTACATTCACGTTGACTTTCACCTCGCCTAATGATTTCTATCCTCCATTTTTCGGCGTGCCATCGGGATCCGATAGCGGGTCTGCCCAGATTGTCTCCGCTGGGCAAACCGCTACCTACTATGCCGAAGTTCCATATCCGACGGGAAATGCTTCCACGCCGATTATGCTTTCAGTTGCAGGAGTACCAGGAGGGGCCGTCGCAACTTTCAGTCCAGAACCGTCTTACGGTTCAAGCACGCTAACCATTGCCACCGATTCAGTCAACACTCCGGCGGGAGTGTACGCATTAACTCTCAGTGGAACCAATTCAAGTGGATTGACACATGTTGGCTCTACATCTTCCCTCGCGGTCACCGCTCCCCCTTCAATACCAGTACAGCTCGTCAGTCAGAGCAGCAACGGAGTTCAGGGAAATTGGGGAAGCAGTATCCCGAGCAACTCCGTAAGCGCAGATGGCAGATTAATAACGTTCGTGTCCACCTCTACAAATATTGTGTCCAGTGATACCTCGGGAAACTCTAAGGTGCTAGTACGAGATCTCCAGAGTGGCACGACCTCCGAGGCAAGCGTTTCAACAAGTGGGGTACCGGCAGATTCCGACAGCTCTGGCGGAGGCATCAGTGCCAATGGCCAATTTGTAGTCTTTACTTCATCTGCGGGGAATCTTTATCCTGGTTCTGTCCAATCTTATGCGTTGTGCGGGGTCTATGTTCGCGACTCATTAAACGGGATTACAGAGAGGGAAGATGTTGCACCAGACGGTACCACAGGTAACGCAGACAGTTGCGGCGGTGCGGCGATTAGTGCTGATGGGCGTTTTGTTGCGTTCGTGTCGGACGATACGAACGTGATTTCGGGGGCTTCCGGAATGCAAGTCTATTTGCGCGACCGTAAAACTGGCCAGACATCGTTGATCTCTTCGGCGAGTGACGGTTCCACGGGCAACGCGCCCCCATCCGGCGTTGCCATGAGCGAAGACGGAAGGTACATAGCTTTTACATCGTCAGCAACAAATCTCGTTCCCCAAAACACGAACGGCCTTAATGAAGCGTTCGTCCGAGACACTCAGGCTGGTGTGACTTCTCTCGTCAGCATTTCGAGCGAGGGGCTGCCGGCAAATGCCAGCATAAGCCTGGCGAGTTCTCCGCTAGTCTCGATTAGCGCCGACGGGCGCTTTGTGGCGTTTGCTTCGCCAGCCACGAATCTTGCACCCCACCCGACCGATTATGCAACTCACGTTTTCCTTTATGACCGCCAAGTGGGCAATACGGTGCTTGTCGACGTCGACTCGATTGGCAGTCCGCTCGGCGGTGGAAGCTTCTCGAATCCTGCGATTTCCGCAGATGGAAGGTTTATTGCCTTTTGGGGCTTCCTGCAGTTCGTGGTTCGGGACATGGTCGAAGGCCAGACAGCGGTTATCAGCTTGGCGTCAAACGGACAGCCGGATAACAACACGACGGGAGACGGTGACTCAAGTGTGAGCATGGGCGGCCCGCATGTTGCATTCGCTTCCTTTGGCACCAATTTAGTGGTAAACGATACGAATAGTCAGGCAGACGCTTTTGCAGCTACGAACCCATTTGTTGGCAGCGTTTCGCTTCAATCGATTACCCTCAACACGCCGTCAACGTCAGGCGGTAGCACCCTGAATGGGACTGTGACCCTTACAGATGCGGCTCCCACTGGTGGCGCTGTCGTGTCGCTATGGTCGAATAATGAGGCTGCGCAGCCGCCCGCAGAGGTGGCCGTACCGGCAGGCAGCACGAGCGCGCAGTTCAGTTTAAGCACGTCACTGGTTCCTTCAGAAACCGTCATGACGATTATGGCTGCATATAACGGCGGTTCGGCGGTAACCGTCTTGACGTTGGAGCCGGCTGCAGAACTGACCGCGAGTCCTCAATCATGGGATTTCGGCTATCAATCTGTCGGCACCATCAGCTCACCAGAATCGTTTACGTTGACGAACTCCGGAACCGCTACGCTTTCCATAAACTCCGTTCAATTAGCGACCGGGCAAACGTTTGCGATAAGCGCTAATACGTGTACATCAGGCATCGCTGCAGGCGCAAGTTGTTCGGTTTCCGTGACGTTCAACCCAATTGCGTCGGGATCCACGTCGGATGCCCTCCAAGTCAGCTTTGGTAATCCCACCGTAGTCCAATCGATAACGGTGACAGGAAATGGTGCAACCCCCGCAGCGAACCTGGCACCGAGCACAATGCCGTTCGGTAACGTGACGGTCGGGGGTTCGATCATGGCGACCGCCACTCTGAGCAATAGCGGTAATGCTGCGCTTTCGGGAATTTCAGTTGGTACGTCGGGGCCGAATGTTGGCGATTTTTCCATTTCAAGCAACGGCTGCGCGGGCGTGGTGATTCCCGCGAACAGCAGTTGTTTAATAACAGTTAAGTTTTCTCCGCAGGCTACCGGGATCCGGTCAGCGACTCTGGTCGTTTCAGACAATGCGGCTGGGAGCCCTCAGACCATCGGTCTGACTGGCATTGGCGCCACTCCGATCACCCCTTATCTGGAAGTGAACGGGGGAGTTTGGCAACAAGCCGCGAGTGTCGCAGTGAACGTGGGCGATAAAGTGAACCTTGGACCGTGGCCGACCAGCGGGGGATCCTGGAACTGGGCCGGTCCCGATGGGTTCACCTCCACGTCCCGACAAATCAATGGCGTTCCGTTGACTTCCGCTTCCAATGTTTTCATTGCAACCTACGCCAACTCACAAGGGGCGACAAGTAGCCAGACATTCACGATCACGGTCAGTCCCACCAGTATCACTCCTTATATCCAAGTGAATGGGGGAGCTTGGCAGGCTGGAGCGAGCGCCTCGGTGCCGCTCGGTGCGGTGGTCAACTTGGGACCGCAACCGCAGACCGGCGGTACGTGGAGCTGGACCGGACCTGGTGGATTCACTTCCATGGCGCGGGAGCTCGACGGTGTTGCGCTGAGTGCGCCTTCCAATGTCTACACGGCGACTTTTATCAATGCGGCTGGTGTCCCGAGCACGCTGACATTTACTATCACGGTGAACCCGACAACGATCACTCCTTATCTTCAGGTAAACGGAGGAGCCTGGCAGAACGTCTCCAGCGTTACTGTGAATGCGGGCGCCGTGGTGAACCTTGGGCCGCAACCGCAGACCGGCGGTACATGGAGCTGGACCGGAACCGGTGGATTCACTTCTATGGCGCGGGAGCTCGACGGTGTTGCGCTGAGTGCGTCTTCCAATGTCTACACGGCGACTTTTACCAATGCGGCTGGGGTCCCGAGCACGCTGGCATTTACGATCACGGTGAACCCGACGACGATCACTCCTTATCTTCAGGTAAACGGAGGAGCCTGGCAGAACGTCTCCAGCGTTACGGTGAATGCGGGCGCCGTGGTGAACCTTGGGCCGCAACCGCAGACCGGCGGTACATGGAGCTGGACCGGAACCGGTGGATTCACTTCTATGGCGCGGGAGCTCGACGGTGTTGCGCTGAGTGCGTCTTCCAATGTCTACACGGCGACTTTTACCAATGCGGCTGGTGTCCCGAGCACGGAGGTATTTACCATTAGCTACGCATCCACACCGATTACACCTTACAGCCAGGATGAGGAGCAGGACGGAGGAGATTGGCAGGCGACTGCGGCTTTGACGATTAGTCCGGGCGACGTGGTGAATCTCGGTCCGCAACCGCAGACCGGGGGAACCTGGAGCTGGAGCGGTCCTGCCGGGTTCACTTCCAGCTCGCGACAAATCAACAATATTTTGATTACTGCGCCTGTCAATGTATACACCGCCACTTTTACCAATGCGCAGGGAGCCACGAGTACTAAGGCTTTCACGATCACGGTGGGACCCTCGACGATTACTCCTTTCCTGCAGGTCAACGGGGGGGGGGTGGCAAGTAGCGAACACGGTCACCGTGAATCCGGGCGATGTGGTGAACCTTGGGCCGCAGCCGCAAATCGGCGGCAGCTGGAGTTGGAGCGGGCCGAGTGGATTCACTTCCTCTGCGCGACAGATCAACGATATTGCGCTAAACGAGGGGACCAATACCTATGTGGCGACCTACACGAATGTTGACGGAGTCGAGAGCGTAGAGACGTTTACTGTCTCTCTCCGGTAAACGGGATAGTTTTGATCTGCTCTTCGCTGTACCGACTCTTCTTCATACTTCGTTCTCCCGTTCAATTTATGACCCAAAACCCAAAAACGCCTGCGCTTTCAGCCATCCGGCTTTAGACGGAAAACAGTTTAAGCGCCGCTTGCGTGTGGGTACATCTGAGGGTATGGTGTTTATCAGTCGTCTATAGTCCGCTGATTACGAAGGTGTTACCGTAACAATATGAATCCCTCCCTCCCGCCATAATTGCCTGGACTGAATTAAATACGGTAAAGGTGGCCGACCGAGTGCTCCCTATGGCGGCCTTTTCATTGCCGGTGGCTGTTCTGTTGGTTTCGTACGGACCATCGTGCGTTGCGATTCAGGTCCTGGCAGCTGATCGATGGTTTGCGTTAGCTGTTCGCGGCCGGATACGCTCCTTGCTTGAATCCAGCTATCGACTTTGATCGGGCGACCAGCGGACAATCGAGCACTAGCGGGGTTGCGGTGATCGGCGAGGTTGAGCTCGGCGCAAAGACTCCGGCGCTGCTGGCATCCCAGGCGGCAGCTCACAATATGGATGTTCGAACTTATGCAGCGACCGTGCCTGAACAGGCGGGTGCTGGAACATCCGGCGCACACGACGCGCAAGTCTTGACAAACGATGCCACGTCTCTCGGTCTTGAACTCAGCCGCGTATCGAATATCCCAGCGATCCAGCAGGCTTTGATGTACCAAATAGTCTGCGGGGGGGGGCAGCGTGTCGGCAGGCATCCGGGGGGGCGTGGTTCCGTGAAGTCCACAAGGCTCTGTTCTGCGAGCCTTACTTCTGCCTCGCATCCGGTCAGAAAGCCGCCACGTCCATCCCGGGTTTCATTCGCCTTGAAATTGCGAGGTGCAGCGTTGCTGCGGCCCTTGTCGCCATTCTTTGGCGCTGCGCCCTTATAGCCGTGCTGCGGATCGTAGCGATTGTTTACGTGGCCGTTGAAGTGTTCGTCGCCATGAAACCACGGCCCGGCGCCGATGAAGGCACCGCTCGTGAACCACTCCGACCCATGGTAGCCGGAGGGAGCACAGCTATAGGGAGAGTAGTCGAAGTAACCATAGGGACAAGCGGGGGCGACTCCGATGTTAACGACCACCTGAGCCCTGGCTGCGGGAGCGGCTGCCGCGAGGCAGATTCCAGCTACACCAGCTAATGCAATAACATTGAATTTCTTCAACACGCTGTTGCTGTGCCGCGTGGAAGACCGGCGCGGGCTGTGATACGAAAGTGACTGCACAGCCGTCTTGCGCAGCTATCCTTGAGAAAATGGATCTCAGTCGATGCCGAGCCTTTTCCAGAGCGCGTCGATGCGGGATTTTGTCGCAGTGTCCATTACGATTTCTTTCGGCCAGGGGCGGTGGAAGCCTTCGGCGGGCCATTTGCGGGTGGCGTCGATGCCCATCTTGCTGCCGTAGTTGGGCAGGCGCGAGGCGTGATCGAGCGAATCGATGGGGCCGAGGGTGAACTGGATGTCGCGTTCGGGGTCGATGTTGTTGGCGACGCGGAGGGTGACTTCAGCGAGGTCCTGGACGTCGCAGTCTTCGTCGACGACGACGATGCACTTGGTGAACATGGCCTGGCCCATGGCCCAGATGCCGTTCATGACCTTGCGCGCGTGTCCCGCGTAGCTCTTGCGGATCGACACGATCATCAGATTGTGGAAGACGGCTTCGATGGGCAGGTTGATGTCGACGATCTCCGGCAGGCGTGAGGCGGCATGAGCGGAAGGAAGATGCGCTCGACGGCCTTGCCCATCCAGGCGTCCTCCATGGGCGGCTTGCCGACGATGGTGGCGGAGTAGATGGGGTCGCTTGCGGTGCGTGATGCAGGTGAGGTGGAAGACGGGGTAGTCCTCGGCGGCGGTGTAGAAGCCGGTGTGGTCGCCGAAGGGGCCCTCGGGGCGGAGTTCGTCGAGGGCGACGTAGCCTTCGAGGATGATTTCGGCGTGGGCGGGGACTTCGAGGTCGACGGTCTCGCACTTGACCAGCTCGACCGGCTCTTCGCGCAGGAAGCCGGCGATAAGGAACTCTTCGACCTCGGGCGGCGCGGGCACGATGGCGGAGAAAGTGGTTGCCGGATCGGTGCCGATGGCTACGGCTACTTCGAGGCGGTTGTTGGCGGGGTCGAGGCTGGTGGGGGCGAAGTTCGCCGTGCCTCCGGCGGTTTCAGCCATGGCTGAGACGCGGGCAGCGGCATCTGGCGCGGTGGCGCGGAGGCGATCGCGGAGATGCTCGGCGGCATTTTTCTGGCGCTGCCAATGCATGCCGGTGGTTTGGCCGTCGTAAACCTGCATGCGGTACATGCCCATGTTGCGCTTGCCGGTTTTGGGGTCGCGGGTGATGACGCAGGGCAAGGTGATGTAGCGGCCTCCATCGAGGGGCCAGCACTGGAGGATGGGGAACTGGTCGAGCGAGAAGTTTTCGCGGAGGATGACTTCCTTGCAGGGGGCGTCTTTTGGCGAGATGGTTTTAGGGAAGAAGTTGCCGATGGCGGCCAGCTGGGGCAGCATTTTTAGTTTTTCGAGAAGGCCTTCGGGCGATTTGATTTCAAGGAGGGCGCGGATGCGGCCGGCGATTGCGTCGAGGGAGCCGGGTCGGGATCGAGGCCGAGAGCGAGCTTCATGCGGCGTTCGGAGCCGAACTGATTGATGAGGATGCGGGCGCCGGGGTGGTCTTTGATGTTTTCGAAGAGGAGGGCTGCGCCGCCCGGTTTCGTTTTGGAGCTGCGGTCGAAGCCGGATTTGCTGACGCGGTCGGTGATCTCGGCGATTTCGAGGTGGGGCGAGACTTCTTCGCGGATGCGTTTGAGCTCGCCGTGTTTGTCGAGGATCTTGATCCAGTCTCTGAGGTCGTCGCAGGGCAGGGCGTGTCTCCGGGGTAGACTTCCAAAATCCACTATAAAACCTCGGAGCTCATTGTGATTGTGAAACCGGTCGAGATTGCCGGCTGAGCAACATTCCGGGAAAATTTCTCGCGAAAAAACTGAAGTTGACTTGTTTTGTATGAGTTGCGTGGTGCGGTACTTCTGTGACCTCGCTTATCTGATACGGAAGGAGTCATTTCGTAGCCGAGCGCTCTTGATTCACGGACGCATTTGAATAAGTCATTGGTGCCTGCGACGGGGCCAGTTGATTGATAGCAAGGCAGAAGGGTTGCGCGTGCGAATGACGCATTGGCGGGTGCGAATGATGTGTTGGCGACTATCATTGATTCACTCGTGGGTTCGGATGAGTCATTGGCTGAGTTTAGAACTGGTCTCATATAGAGCGCAGTGGCTTCGGCGGACTGCATGAGCCCCGCTTCGATGGCGGGTCTCACCCGCCACATTTCGGTGATCGGAGGCTTATGAGACCAGTTCCAGGGTTTAGGGTTAAGAGTTTGGGAGTTAATAAAATCCGGGTGCAAGTGGCGCCATCCTTTGGGTGGAGGAAAGTATTTCTTTCCCTATTATCAGAATACCAAGTTCGCAGATTAAAACTGCCAACTTTCTTCGCGTAAGTTGGCGTGCAACCAGCGTGGAATGTTAGGTCATTACTTTGGAATATGAGTCGCGCTCTTGACAGATTTTCCACATTTGAGGTGTTGCCGGGTGTCGCGAGGTCTGAGAGAGGTGTCGGCTTCTTCGGTGCAGGCGTTCCTGCGCGGACGCCGGGGGGTTGCGCGGCGGTCACATAGATGGCGCTTTGGCTTCGGTTGGGACCATTAGCCCCGCTTCGGTGGGGGGCAGAGGTGACCCCTTACTATCCGTCTGAGGTTTATGAGACCGGCTTTAGTCAAGTGCGTAGACGGAGCCGTCTGCGCTGGCAACAAAGACGACGCCGTTCAAGACTGACGGGCTGGATAGAATTCCGCCCAGGTGAAGGAGACGATCAATCGAAATCACATTAGCGTCGATTGTATTATTCGGCTTTCCGTCAGGACCGTTGGGGCCGAAGATCACGCCGGTGTTGAGATGGCCATCCGGGGTGAGCAGAATCGGAAAGCGGCGGCCATCCTGAACCTGGAACTGGCTGGCGATCTTGTGTGACGAGAGGTCGATGTCGTAAAACTTGCCATCGAAGGAGCCGAAGTAGGCGTGGCCGGAGGCGATTGCGGGGGACGAAAAACTGTAGGCGAGGAAAGGTACATCGAAGCGCGGGTTTCCGGTTTGGAGGTCGAGGGCGCGAAAGAGCATCGAGTCCGAAGTGGTGATATAGACGACATTGTCGCGGATGGCAGGAGAGGCGATGACCCACGAGTTGTGATTGGATTGGCGCCAGAGTTGTTTGCCGGAGCGGCTGTCGAGGGCGTAGATAAAGTTGTCGCGGCTGCCGAAGACGACGATGCCGGAGGCGACGGCGGGCGAACCAGGGATTCCCTGCATGAAGCGGGTAGGGTCGGTGCCTGAGGCAAACTTCCAAAGGAGCTGGCCGGTGTGGGCGTTGAGGGCGTAGAGGAGGCCATCCCAGCAACCGATGTAGAGGGTACCGTCGGCGATAGCGGGAGAGGAGTGGACAACGTCGCCGGCCAGGAACTTCCAGCGGAGCCGGCCGGTGAGCGCATCGACAGCGTAGACGTGATGGTCACCGCTGCCGAAATAGACGGTTCCGTTGTCAACGGCGGGTGAGGAGAGGAAGAAGTCCCAAACATCGGGCATGACCTCAAGGGCGGGCTGCATTTCGTAGAGGCCGGGAGCGCTCATGCGGCTTTCGCCGCCGGTCGCGAATTTCCACTGTAGCTTGCCGGAGCGGGCATCGAGTGCATAGAGGTTGCCATCGAGGCTGAGAACGAATACCGAGCCGCCAGCGACGGCGGGAGTGCTGCGGACGGCGGCGTCGGTGCCGAACTTCCACGCAGCGGTCCCTTTCAGCGCATCGATGGCGTAGACGAAGTGATCGTCGCTGCCGATGTAGACCATGCCATTTGCCGCGACGGGCGAGGAGACAACGTGGCCGAAGGTCTTGAATTGCCAAACCACGTGATCGACGGATTTGGGCGCGGGGCCTGGGTAGACACCGGAGTGGGCGAGATCGCCACGGAACATGGAATCGGAGGGCGAGGTTGCCTGGGCTGGGGCGAGACTGGAGCAGAACGTGAGGACCGCGGCTGCGGTTATGCGGGCGAACATTTGCGGCAGTTTACACCGGAGCAACTGGCGCCGCGAACGTTGAAAATCCTGCCGCGTGGAAAGAAGCCGGAGCTGATAAGAAGAGAGGCCTCTCGATCCTCACCACGACACCCGATCCGCAATGAGCCGGACCGTTCCCTGAAGGATAAAGGAACCTTTGGCAGGAATATCAGATCTGTTTTGCTTAGCGGAGTTTTTCTTCGGTCATGAGCTGGTTGAATTCGGGGGTCGCGCGGAGGGAGGCGAGGGTCTGGTCGCCGAGGATTTTTTTGCGATCCGGGAAGCCTTCATTGAGGGCCTTACGGAGATACTCAATTGCTTTGTCATTCTTGCCTGACTGGGCGAAGAGTTTGGCGAGGCAGTAATCCTGCTGGGCTCGGTCGTGCGCGGGGAGAGCTTCATTGACGAGGAGAGCGGAGCTCGATTCGAAGATGTGGGGATCGAACGCGAAGGCATTGCGGTAGGCGTCGATGCCTTGAGCAACCTTGCCGCGAGCGAAATAAGCGGTACCGAGATTGCTGTAAACGGCCGCGGATTTGGGATCGAACTGGAGGGCTTTGGCGTAGTAGCTGATGGCCTTTCCGTAGTTCTTTTTAGCGTAGTAGATGGCGCCAAGGTTATTCAGGGCCTCGGGGTAGTCAGGGCGGAGCCGGAGAGCTTGCTGGTAGTCGCGGCGGGCCTGGTCGACGGCGAAGAGGTGGTGCCAGGCGATGCCCATCTTGTTCCAGATGACGGCGGATTTGGCAGGCGTTTCGTTATAGGCGTCGATGGCGGCGAGGTATTGCTGACGGGCCATGGCCAGGTCGCCGCGCATTTCCGGAGGCATCGTTGGCGACGCCGGGGGTTGGTCGGACGAAAGCTGCGGGATCTGGGCGAAGGCGCGGGTCCCGTACGGGGCGGCGATGAGCGCGACGAGGATGAGCGTGGTCGCGCCGGCGAAATAGCGCTTCATAAGCGCCTCCCTGAACCGTCTCCTTGAGGGAAAAAAGGGAGGCGATCCTGTCCAGAGAGCTGGAACGGTCCTAATGATTACTCCGAAAACAGGAGAAAGGGAAGGGCGGAGTAAAAGGAATTGCGCGATGGTAATGAGAAGGAGCACTTCCCCGTTTGGGGGATCAGGACCGAGCGGGGTGGGGCAGCTCGGCAGGCGGCAGCACACGCGGAGCCATTCATATAATGAGGCGCATGACGACGATTCGTGTGGCGGGAGTCGACGATGCTGCGCTAATCCTGGCTTTTATACGTGAGCTGGCTGAATATGAGCGCGAGCCCGATGCGGTGAAGCTGACGGAGGCGGAGTTGGTACGGGATGGGTATCCCGGTGCGGGCGGGGAGCGTTATTTCGAGTGCCTGATTGCGGAAGAAGACGGCGAGGCACCCCGTTCGCCGGCCAGGGGCGAAGAGGAACCGCGGGTTGAGGCGGCCGGGATGGCGCTGTTTTTCCCCGTGTACTCGACGTGGAGAGGGCGGGCGATGCATCTGGAGGACTTGTTTGTGCGGCCGCAGTTTCGCGGGCGGGGGATCGGGAAGGCGCTGCTGAAGAAGGTTGCAGAGGTGGCAGTGGAGCGGGGTTGCGTGCTGCTTTATTGGCATGTGCTGGACTGGAATACTCCGGCAATTGAGTTTTACAAGACGTTGGGAGCGGAGCCGCTGGAGGAGTGGAGGCGGATGCGGGTGGGGGATGAGGCACTGAGGGCGCTGGCTGGTGTGGACAAAGTTACAGCATGAGGATTCGGATTATTGGCGGGGGATTGGCAGGGCCGGAGGCTGCGCTGCTCCCACCCCATCAAGCCAAAACCGGGCTTGCCGGGGGCCCCGGTGAACCTGACAAGGGCAGAGCATGAGAATCCGTGTCATTGGTGGGGGACTTGCCGGGCCGGAGGCGGCGCTGATCGCGGCGCGGATGGGCGCGGACGTGGACCTCTACGAGATGCGGCCGGTGCGGATGACTCCGGCGCATGAGACGGGGGATTTTGGGGAACTGGTTTGTTCAAATTCGCTAAAGTCGGAGAGCGAGAACACGGCGCCGTGGCTGCTGAAGCAAGAGATGCGGCGGGCAGGGTCGCCGCTGCTCGCTTGTGCGGATGCGAGCGCGGTGCCGGCAGGGCACGCGCTGGCGGTGGATCGCGTGGAGTTTTCGAGGCTGATTGGGGAGAAGATTGCCGGGGAACCGCGGATTACGGTGCATCGCGAGGAGGTGACGCGGATCGGGGCAGGGAGCGGGTTTGAAGACGGGATCACGATTGTGGCTTCCGGGCCTCTGACTTCGCATGTGCTGTCGGAGGAGATTGCGCGGCTGACGGGGACGGAGCATTTGGCGTTTTATGACTCGATCAGCCCGATCGTCGAGGCGGATTCGATTGATCGGGAGCGGGTGTATCTGGCGGCGCGGTACGACAAGGGGACGGCGGACTACATTAATTGTCCGATGACCCAGGCGGAGTATGAGTCGTTCGTCGACGCGCTGCTGACGGCGGAGAGTGTTGAGGCGAAGGAGTGGGAGAAGCTCGAATACTTTGAGGGGTGTTTGCCGCTGGAGGAGCTGGCGCGGCGTGGGCCGGATACGCTGCGGTTTGGGCCGATGAAGCCGGTAGGGCTGATCGATCCGCGGACGGGGAAGATGCCGTGGGCGGTGGTGCAGCTGCGGGTGGAGAATCTGCGGGCTGACTCATATAACCTGGTGGGCTTTCAGAACCACATGAAGTTTGGGGAACAGGCGCGGATCTTTCGGATGATTCCGGGGCTGGAGCACGCGAAGTTTTTGCGGTATGGGCAGATTCATCGGAACACCTACATCAATGCGCCGCGCGTGCTGACGCGGTCGCTGAATATGCGGGAGCATCCCGGGATTTTCTTTGCTGGGCAGATTTCCGGGGTGGAGGGGTATACGGAGTCAATTGCGATGGGGATGCTGGCGGGGATGTATGCTGCGGTGGCGGCGCTGGGCGGGGTGCCGGAGCCTGTGCCACGCGGGACGGCGCTGGGGTCGCTGGTGCGGTACATCACGGAGGCCGATGCGAAGAGGTTTCAGCCGGCGAATATCACGTTCGATCTGCTGGAGCCGCTGGACGACGCGACTCGACGAAAGGTACGGGATAAGCGGGAGCGGCATCGGATACAGTGCGAGCGGGCGCTTGAGGCGATGGATGCATGGTGGCGCCATGCATCCATCGCAGGAACAGGGACTAGGCAATAGGGAACAGAGAACAGGGAGTAGGCAATAGGGAACAGGGAACAGGGAGTAGGCAATAGGGAACAGGCAATAGGCAACGACTATCCGATCGGATGCCAAGTCGATTTTTTTCGTTCAAGAGCGGTCCCGAGCGTTCTGAGCGCCATGACGAATCCAGGAGATGACCTGCTAACCTTAAGTTGGCGATGAAGGCGGAAAAGAAGCGATGAAATTCGGCGTACTGGTTTTTCCTGGATCGAACTGCGACCACGACACCTATAACGTCGTGGCGGAGATCGCGCATCAGCCGGTGGTTTATCTGTGGCACGATTCGCCGAGTCTGGAGAATTGCGACGCGATTCTGATTCCTGGCGGGTTTGCGTATGGTGACTATCTGCGGACCGGGGCAATTGCGCGGTTTTCGCCGGTGATGCAGTCGGTGCGGAAATTCGCAGCGGATGGCGGGCTGGTGCTGGGGATTTGCAACGGGTTTCAGATACTGTGCGAAGCGGGGCTGCTGCCGGGCGCGCTGATGCGTAATGCGGGGCTACAGTACATCTGCAAACAGGTTTATCTGCGGACGGAGACGACGGATTCGCCTTTTACCAGGACAGTGAGCAAGGGCCAGGTGCTGAAGATGCCGATTGGGCATATGGAAGGGAATTACTTCTGCGATGAGGCGACGTTGAGCGAATTGAAGCGCGGTGAGCGCATCGTATTCCGGTATGCGACGCCGGAGGGTGAAGTGACGGCGGGCGCCAATCCCAACGGGTCGCTCGATAATATTGCAGGAATCCTGAACGAGGGCCGAAATGTGCTGGGGATGATGCCGCACCCGGATCGTTCGAGTGAGGCGCTGCTGGGATCGGCGGATGGGTTTAGAATCTTCGAGTCGCTGGTGGGGGCGCTGGCACAGCAAGCATGATCGACATTCATCACCACCTGCTGTATGACACGGACGACGGGCCGAAGGACATCGAGGGCTCCGTGGCCCAGGCCGAAGCCGCTGCAGCCGACGGCATCACGCACATCGCCTGCACGCCGCACGCGAACGATACGTGGGACTTCGATCCGGAGACGAACCGGGAGAAGCTGGAAGCGATTCATGAGCGGGTGGGCGACCTGGTGACACTGGGGCTGGGGTGCGACTTCCATCTGTCTTACGAAAATATCGAAGACGCGCTGAAGCACCCGGCGAAGTACACGATTAATCAGGGTAAGTATCTGCTGGTGGAGTTCGCGGAGTTCATGATTCCGCAGAGCATCGGCGACACGTTTTATGAATTTACGGTGAAGGGAATTCGGCCGATTATTACGCATCCGGAGCGGAACCCGATTCTGCAGAAGGATCACGTGCGGATGGCGGAGTGGATGCGATCAGGGTGCCTGGTACAGATCACGGCGTCGTCGCTGGGCGGTCGGTTCGGCAAGCGGGCGCAGAGCCTCGGGTGGGAGTTGCTCGAGAAGAACTGGGTGCATTTCATCGCGACGGACGCTCACAATCTGGAGGGCCGCAGGCCGTCGATGCGGTCGGCCTACGAGGGGATCGCGCGCAGATTTGGGGAGGGGACGGCAGAGCGGCTGTGCGTGGAGAATCCGCGGGCTGCATTTGAAAACAGGCCGTTGCCAACGCAGCCGGAGCCGGAGGGAGTTTATGTGTATGAAGACGAAGGCGGCCGGCGGCCGGGGCTGATGTCCCGATTGTTTGGGAAGTAGCGGCGGTTGCCGAGTCGGGTGCGATGGGGGCAATTATCAACAGGCTGAGGTTGACATTTCGCCGGGCCTGAAGCACAGTTAGTTGACTTTCCTTAGCCCAATTCACCAAATCAAAGGCAAAAACCCCCATGCGGAATTATTCTGTTTGCCAGGCCCTGGTTATCCTTACGGCTGCGAGCAGTTTCGCAGCAGCTCAGAGTACGGCCAAAGCACCACGGCAGCCGATCGCGGTGACAAGCGGCTACTTCGCCGCTCTGAACTCGGCGCCAAAACATACAGCCACTAACAAACTGTCAGAGGCGACGAACGCAGCCACCCAGGCGCAGGATCCGCGGATCGTATCTGTGCCGAACTTTACGGGATCGTTCAGTTTTGGGGGAAGCAATTATTCGTACACGATGATAGGGCGACAGCCGCAGGCGAAGCAGACAACGACAGTGCCCACGACTTATGTCCCGCTGTCGTTTTATTTCGACGAATTTGTGGATGCGAACGGCAACAACATAACGATCGATGCAACGGTCGATACGGACGAAATCAAAAATTCGCCCTTGTTCGAGAACGCGGAGTACGCAACCGGCAACACGCAATTTGTGGATGCTCAGATGCGCGCGGAGTTCTGGCCGCTCTTCAATAAGGACGGAGACAATGACGGCGACGACAATTTCCACGTTTTGCTGTCGAAGCCGCATACGCTCATCCCGGTGACGATTGAGATCCCGGCGGGCTCTTCAGAAGTGTATGTATTGCAGGATGGAACCTACTTTGCGCTGATCGATATCAATTTCATCGTGTCGCAATTGAACACGCTCGTGCAGACGGAGCCGATCACGGTCAAGGCGATTCCGATCTTTCTGACACGCAATGCGGTTTATGGAGGCTTTTCGGCCGATGCGCCGGTGAGCTGCTGCGTCGGCGGCTTCCATACAGCGTTTGAGGCGAACCAGACGGCGACTAAGATTTTTGTGCAGACGCTGGTGTTTGCGACCTCGCTCGATCCAGACGTGTCGAACGGAATTTTTGGCGACCCAGCGGTATTTTCCGATGTGAATGCGTTGTCGCATGAAATGGCAGAGACGATGAACGATCCGTTCGCGAACAACATCGTGCCGAGTTATCAGATTCCGGGGGCGGCGGCCGGGACTTGCCAGAATATTCTGGAGGTTGGGGATATCGCGGAGAATCTGGCACCGGATTACACAGACGTTACGCTGCATGGGTACACGTATCATCCGCAGACACTGGGACTGCTGCAATGGTTTGAAGGGGTGACGCCTTCGGATGCGATCGGCGGGGATTATAGTTTTCCTGATGCGACGAAGCTGACCGGGCCGTTTACGGCGTGTCCGGCAACAAGCTCGGCGACAAGCGCGGCAACAACGACGCCATAGTTCGAAGGCAGGTGAGGCAGAGGCGCTCCTGAGGGAGCGCCTTTTGCTGTGTCCGAGAGACGGTGGCGACCAGCGTATGAGACCCGCCATCGAAACGGGGCTCAGGCGGTCCGCCAAGGTCGCTGCGCCATATGAGACCGGTTTTAAAGGCCGAGGCCGCCGTCGACGGAGAGAACCTGGCCGGTGATGAAGTGGGGGGCGGTAGCGAAGAACAGGACGGCTTGGGCGACATCGTGGGCGGAGCCGTTGCGCTTCATGGGTGTGCGCCGCGCGAATTGCTCGAACTCCGGGTCGACTTCGCCGTTGACGATCATGCCGGGGGCGACGCAGTTGACGCTGATTTCCGGAGCCCAGGCTTTGGACATGGTGCGGGTGAGCATGTGGAGGGCGGCTTTCGAGGTGCAGTAGTGGGCGTGGGTGGGCCAGGGATGGAGGCCGCCGAGCGAGCCGATGTTGACGATGCGTCCGTGGGCGGCTTTGAGGTGCGGGTACGCGGCCTGGGCGACGAGGAAAGGGGCGCGGGTATTGGTTTCAAACATCCTGTCCCACTGCTCGACGGTGATGCTTTCGAGGGCGGCGGTTTCGAAGTGGCCGGCATTGTTAACGAGGATGTCGAGACGGCCGAGCTGGACGGCGGCGGCTTCGACGGCGGTGCGAATCTGTGTGGGGTCGCGTAGTTCGGCACGGTAGGCGGCGGCCTGGACGCCGAGGGCTTCGAGGTCAGCGACGGTACGGGCGGCTTCGATTTCCGAGTCGCGCCAGGTGATGGCAACGGCGGCGCCGGTTTCGGCGAGGGACAAGGCGACGGCTCGCCCGATGCGCTTTGCTGCGCCGGTGACAAGGGCAACTCTTCCCGCTAATGGCCGGGGGTCCATGCAAGGGATTTTAAATGGCGGAGCCAGGCGGTCCTCATCAGAGGCAACCTTTCGCGGAGAGGATGCAACAACGCGGGGGCGGGGAACATCCTACAATATAAGCGAGGATCCCTCTCATGCTGAGTCGTTCCCTGTTCGTGGCCTTCGCCGTGGGCTGTGTGGTGGTGTGCGCCGGCTGCGCGGGTACGGGCCCGGGGGGCAAGGCGAACGTGGCTGCGCAGGGGATCGCGCCGGACGATGCGGCCCTGCATCCCAACCGGAACACGCCGTTTATGCTGCCGGGGGAGACGCCGCGCCTGATTCCGCGGGCTACGGCGCTCGATGCCGAGAATGCGGGGCCATGCGATCCGGATGTGCTTTCGGTGGAAGAGATCTCGGGTGACGCGAACGGGAATTTCCGGTCAGTGAAGCTGGCGTTTATGAATCGCGGGGCCATGCCGTGCAGGCTGGGGGGGTATCCGAGTATTGCTCTGGTGAGCGCAGAGGGCGAGAACATCGGGAGTGTCTCGATGGAAAAGGTTAGCTCGGCGCAGGTGGTGGCGGAGTTCGGGACGACCCATGCTGTTGCGACAGGGCCGGCCCCGATGGTGACGTTGATGCCGCATTCGGTGGCGGCGTTTGAAGTGGTGTGGACCAGCGGCGCGGAGTGTGTGCGGGCGGCGAGGATTCAGGTGACCGCTCCGGGAACGAAGCGGACCTTTGCGATTCCACAACCGGTGAGGGTTTGCTCGGGGCGGATTCAGGTGACGGAGCTGCGGCTGGATGAGGGGGATGTTTGACGACAGGCAACAGGCAACAGGGAACAGGCAACAGGGAACAGGCAACAGGGAACAGGCAACAGCGTTCAGCGTTCAGCGTTCAGGCTGCGGATGCAGGTTGGGTGATGATAGTTGCGGGCGGCGGGTTAGAGCTATTGCGGCTAGTGCGATGAGGGGCGGGAAGCACTCGAGGGTATAGCGGGGCTCGGGGGCTTCTAACGTAGCGAGAAGGGCGCAACGCAGCAGCACAAAGGCCAGGATGGCGCCGGAGAGGCGCGGGCGTTTCAGGAATCCGATCAGCGCGGCAGCCAGATAGGCGAAGTTGAGGGCCGCGTATCCAATTGCAAATTCTGTTTCGCTGTGATGGCGGCTGAACTGCCACCAGCGGAGTTCTATCCAGAGCGTCTCGGTGCGAGGGCGGAGCCACATGTCGGCGAGGCGCGCCAGGGGCAGCCCCACATAATAGCGGAAGGGGTGGGCGCGGACGCGCTCGGCGGCGAGGGCGGCAAAGGCCGCGTCGAGTTCTGGCGTGAGCGTGGTGGTGCGGTTGTAGGCGGCGATGAGATCGCGGGTCTCTTCGTATTGCCGCGGGGAATCGAAGGCGCGCGAGGGCAGGTCTTCGATGTGGATCAGGTCGTTGTCGGCGTTCCAGTAGACATCCCAGGTGCAGGCGAAATCGACGCAGACGGTTTTGGTCCAGCGATTGAAGCCGGGGTTGGTGCTCTCGCCGGGGTCGACGGCGTAACGGGGCGCGAGCGGTTGGAAGACATGGAAGGTGCGGTGGTTGCGGAGGGTCCACGGGATGAAGGGCAGGATGGCGATGAGGGCGCATAGGATGGCCCAGCGCAGCATGGGTGTGAATCCCCAGCGCCGGTATCCGTAGAAGACGATGGCCGGGCAAAGGGCGACGGCGAGGAGGGCGCCATCGGGGCGAAGGAGGGTGGCATAGCTCCACGCGGCGGCTATGGTGAGCGCCCAGGTCCAGCGTGGCGTCTGAAGAAAGCGATCAAGGGAGTAGAAGGCGAGGGCGGTGGAGAAGAGCTCCAGGGTTTCCGTCAGGGGGACGGCGGCGTAATTGGCAGTGAAGGGGCAGAGAGCGGCGAGCCAGAGGGTCCACCAGCCGGCGCGGGGGCTCCAGATGCGGCGCGCGAGCGCGGCGATGAGGAGGCAAGTGGCGAGATCGATTGCGACCTGGACGAACATGACCGCGTGGTAGTGCTCGATGCCGAAGAGGCGGAAGCAGAGAATGAGGAAGAGCGGATAGCCGGGGAGTCGGATCAGGGTGGGTTCGATGTGGGTGCCGCTGGACATGCCGTAGACGCCGTGGAGCATCCAGTTCTTCGCTATGTCGCCGTAGATGAGGGGGTCGCCTTCGACTTCGGGGTAGGCGTGGATGAACCAGAGGCGGAGGGCGGCTCCGGCGGCGAGTGCGAGGACAAGGAGCCACCATTTTTTGGGAGGCGCGGACACTGTGAGTATTAGAACAGCCAGTAGCCAGTAGCTAGTAGCCAGTAGCCAGGGGCTGGGAGCGGGAGTGACCGAGTGGGCAATATCGTAGGATGGGAACAGGTGATCGAGCCACGATGAAGCAGGTTTTTTATGATCCGCGGCAGCGGCGGCGGAAGATTTTGCGGCGTTTGACCGATGTTTCGATCATCGTGCTGACTGTAGTGGCGGCGGTATTTGTGTTCAGCGTGCTGTCGAAGCAGACCCTGCCGGAGCTTCTGCTGCCGACGCAGAAGCGCAATGTGAAAGCGCTGAAGGAGCGGCAGCCGGAGCTGGCGAGGAAGACCTCAGCGCGGCCGGCGCGGCGGAAGACGCAGCTGCGGCCTTCGGAGGTGGTGCTGAACCAGGACGAGGGTTTGCGCGCGGCGTTTTACGAGAACGACGAGGCGAGCTACTCGATTCTGAAGTCACACATCCACCAGATCGACATGGTGTTTCCGGACTGGCTGCACGTGGTTTCGGCGGACGGAAACCTGGTGGGAGCGACGCCGCTTTTCCCCGTGCATTTTTACAACGTGGTGGACGCGGCGGGGGTTCACGGGGTCGATCCTGAGAACCGGGTGAAGACGACGATCGAAGCGGCAAAGGAAGACACCGATGTCTTCCCTATGGTGAACGATTACAACACGCTGAGCGGAGTGTGGAACGGCGATGCGATCGGGAAGATGCTGCAAGATGTGGCGGCGCGGGAGCGGTTGCACGTTCAGCTGGACAGGTTTTTGTTTGCGAACCCTGGGTACCGGGGGATTTGTCTCGACTTCGAGATGGTTCCGGATGAGGACGAGAAGCTGTATGCGGAATGGATCGGGGAGTTGCACAGCGATTTTCGCGCGAAGAATCTGAAGGTCTACGTCAATGTGCAGGCAGGCGCAGACGATGCAACGATGGGAGAGCTGGCACAGGCCAGCGACGGCATCATCCTGATGAATTATGACGAGCACGAGGAGACGAGCGATCCTGGGCCGGTGGCCAGCCAGCCGTGGTTCGAGGCGAACCTGAAGCGCGTGCTGAGGCTGGTGCCGAAAGAGAAGATCATCTGCGGGATCGGAAACTACGGATTCGACTGGGCGGCGCCGCTGCCGGAAAAAGGGAAGAAGGCATCGGCTCGGGTGGTGGATGTCGATGACCTGTCGGTGCAGGATGCCTGGCAGAGGGCGGAAGACGCGGGGGCGGATGTTCATCTGGAAGGCGACGAACTGAACCCGCACTTTGCCTACGACGATGAGGATGCGCACCTGCGACATCAGGTTTGGTTTCTGGATGGGGTGACGGCGTTGAATGAGCTGCGCGCGGGCCGGCAGATGGGGCTGAAAACATTTGCGCTGTGGCGACTGGGGGAGGAGGATCCATCGCTGTGGCAGGTGTGGGATCATCCGAATGCCAAAGACGCGCCCGATCAGCTGATGAAAGTGCCTCCGGGCGAGGACGTGGATGACGAGGGCGAGGGGGACATTCTGCGGGTTGTGGCGCGGCCGCAGACAGGCGAGCGAACCATCCAGATGGATGCGGATAACTTCACGGTGACCGACGAGAGCATGGTCCGGCTGCCGCACTCGTACACGATCGAGCAGTACGGGTACGATCCGCACAAGCTGGCGCTGAGTTTCGACGATGGGCCCGACCCGGTGTGGACGCCGAAAATCCTCGACATCCTGAAGCAGTACAACGTGAAGGCCGCCTTTATGGTGATCGGGGAGGAGGCGCAGAACAATGTTGGATTGCTGAAGCGGTATGTGCGCGAGGGCCATGAGATCGGCAACCACACGTTCACGCATCCGGACATCAGCGAAATTTCGCCGCGGCAGCTGGAGCTGGAGCTGAACTGGACGGAGCGGCTGTTTGCAGCGGAGCTGGGGATTCAGCCGCTGTATTTCCGGCCGCCGTACTCGATCGATCAGGAGCCGGATACGAACGACGAGGCGACGCCGGCGTACCGGATCCAGCAGATGGGCTACACGATCATCGGGGACAAGGTCGATACCGATGACTGGAACGAGCATCCGCGCAAGTCTCCACAGGAGATTACGGACAGCGTTCTGCAGCAGCTGGAGGAGATGAAGACGCGCACGTGGATGCGGGGCAGCATCATCCTGCTGCACGACGGGGGCGGAAACCGCCAGGCAACGGTGGATGCGCTGCCGTTGCTGATCACGACACTGCGGGCGAAGGGATACGAATTTGTGCCGGTGTCGGAGCTGATGGGGAAGACGACGGCGGAGGTGATGCCGGCGATTTCGCCAAAGATGCGCTGGCAGGCGCGGATCGACAGGGTGGCGTTTTTCTTCTTTGCGTTTTTCGCGCATTTTGTAGTGGATATTTTCTTCATAGGCGATGTGCTGATGAGCGCGCGGCTGGTGGTGATCGGGGTTTTTGCGACGATCGAGCGATTCCGCAAACGGCGGATTCCGCCGGGTGTTTATGAGCCGCGGGTAGCGGTGCTGATTCCGGCTTATAACGAAGAGAAGGTGATCGTGCGGACGATTCGGTCTGTGCTGCGATCGGAGTATGCGAACCTGCGCGCCATCGTCATCGACGATGGTTCGATGGATCGGACGTTCGACGTGGCGCGGGAGGCGTATCCGAAGGAGATTGAGGAGGGCCGGCTGCTGGTGCTGACGAAAGCCAATGGCGGCAAGGCGGAGGCTCTGAACTTCGGGCTGGAGCATGTGGAGGAGGAGATTTACGTTGGGATCGATGCCGATACGGTGATTGCACGGGATGCGGTTTCAAAGCTGGTGCGGCACTTTGCCGATGAGCGAGTGGGCGCGGTCGCGGGCAATGCGAAGGTGGGGAATCGCATCAATTTGTGGACGCGCTGGCAGGCTCTCGAGTACATCACAAGCCAGAATTTCGAGCGGCGCGCGATGGATCTGTTCAACGTGGTGACGGTGGTGCCTGGCGCGATCGGCGCGTGGCGAACGAACGCGGTGAAAGATGCGGGCAGCTATCCATTAAACACGGTGGCCGAGGATGCCGATCTGACGATGAATCTGCTGGAGCATCGCTTTAAGGTGATTTACGACGACCATGCGCTGGCGTTCACCGAGGCGCCGGCGACGGCGCGCAGCCTGATGCGGCAGCGGTTCCGCTGGTCGTTCGGGATTCTGCAGGCGGTGTTCAAGCATCGCGCGGGGGCGAGGACGAATCCGGCGATGGGATTCTTTGCGCTGCCGAATATTCTGGTGTTTCAGATTTTGCTGCCGCTGGTGTCGCCCTTCATCGACATTATGTTTGCCGCGGGGGTGATCCATTACGTCATCGATCTGCACTATCACCCGGAGACGGCGAGCGCGGCGAGCTTCGAAAAGCTGGTGGCGTATTTTCTGATCTTCATGATCATTGACTTTGTGACGTTGGTGCTGGCGTTCAGTCTGGAGCCGCGGCATCCGGCCAATAAAGGGGATGGCTGGCTGCTGTTTCACATCTGGCTGCAGCGTTTCAGCTACCGGCAGCTGTTCTCGATTGTGCTGTTCAGGACGCTCAAGAGGGCGGTGGAGGGTCGTCCGTTCAACTGGGAGAAGGTGGAGCGGACGGCACGGATGTCACGGGCGACGGAGAAGATTGCGGCAGGAGACTGAGGCCAGGGTACGGGATACCGATATCGTTGGCGCAGGATTCCGAAGAGTCGTTCAGACAGTCCACACCCGATGTTCATCCTATTTCCACCGAAGAGCCAGAGATTTCCCTTGCTGTCGATCCAGCCGACCGCGCCGGAGGGGGGCTGTTTGGGCTCGATACCCCGCCCCCCCCCTCTGCTGGTTTTCAGGGTCGGGACGCGCAGGTATTTGATTCCATGGGAGCGGGAGATTTGGGGCGGACGTTTTACACTTCATTGCAGGATAGATGCGGGTATCTATTATGTTTTGTTATCGGTAAGTGTCGTTCACAAATGGGCGGCGATTATGTATCTGAACTCAAAGTGGAAGATATCGTTCCATTTGGATCCAGAATACTTAGCAGCTGGGTGCAGGCGGCCTGGAGTTCTTCAGGAGAGCTGAGGCGTGCGAGCGGGCAGCGCGGAGGGCTGTAGAGGAAGCGGTCTTGCGGGTGGAGCGGGGGTGGCGGCGCGGGGAGCGATGAGCGGGGCAGAGTTTCTGGCCGCGTTTGGGAATGGGGCGGCATTTGTGGCCTGATTCGTTGACGTGGGCGCATTCTTCGACCATGGGTTCGCTCCTCCGGGAATAGAAAAGCCCCGCCGGCGAGGCGAGGCTTTTGTTTTTCTATCCTAAGTTCAGAATAGCAGGTTGGGAGGACAAAACTGCCAACTTTGGTGGCTCTTAACTCTTGCTTTATCAACTCTAATTACTTTCGGTAAGTGGTGGAAACTTGACAAAACGACCGGTTAGCGAAAGAACGGCCGGCGGAAAAACGGTTAGCGGAAAAACGGTTAGCAAAAAACGGTTAGCCAGAGACGTTTAGCGAGAGGCGTCCGGGACCGGTTTCGCTGGCCTCCTGTATAGCGCAGCGGTTCTGGTTCCCTTTGCTGTCGATCCAGCCGACCGCGCCGGAGCGGCCGCCGGGAACGTTGCCCGCGGCTGGCTGACCTAGGGAGCCGTACACTCCGGGCGGGCCCGGTATTGTATTGGGCACCATGTTGCTTCCGCTGATCCAGACCCACTCGCCGGTGGATGGATTGAATTCCCAGAGGTCGTTCAGCTCGAAATTCCCACCCACTGAAACGGCTCCGTAGCCGCCAAAGAGCCACAGATTCCCCGTGCTGTCGGTCCAGGTCACCGCGTCGATCCGGCCTCCGGGAATGTTGGCTGCGGCAGGTGTCCCCATGGTTCCATACACGCCGTTCTGGCCCGGGGCGCTGCTTCCCCCCATCCAGGTCCAGTCGCCGGTCTGCGCTTGCGCAGCCGGGGGCAGGGCTCCCCACGCTATCAAGGCGAGACAGCAGAGGAGTGTTTGAGACCCGGTCTTGAGGTTTGCTAAGGAGATCGCTCGACCCACCGAACCCTCCTGGTTTGTTCGCCCCACGGAGCGTGGCAGAACAAAGGAGCCTGCAACTGTCAATGGTTCCTGTCACCCTTCGTGTACATGATCCGACGCTGATCTGGTCGCTTGGTTAGAAACAGATGCGGATATGCACTTCAACACTGAGCGTGCGATGTAAAGAGTTCGCTGGTGTTGCATTTTACCGAAGGTACCGGGCTCGGTGTCAGATTTTCTTCGGTCTGGGAGCCAACCTATCAACCTATATGAACAACAGACTGAGGACAAATGAACGGTTTCGGGCGGCGATGAGTGACAAAAGGGTCGGGGGCAGTGGGTCGGCGTACCCAAGTCCGACTCGTGCGGAGGTTGGGCACCAAACTTCGAGCAGTCGTTGCCGGATTCCTGTTCAGGTGCTTTGCCCAGTGAAAAGCAGTTCCCCAAGAGCGAACTATTCCTCAAACGCTTTTGATCTCGTTGCGACGTAGCGACATTCTTGCGAAGAATGCCACATTCGCTGCGATGACGAATACGTAATCGACGGAAAGTCCCCGTTGAAAAGGGCTGATTACCCACGGGTGAAACCTTGTCAAAATGACGACGAGGGTGAGTGCGGCTACCGTCTCAGCGACCCAAGGCCATCTCCACGCAGTAGCTGCGGAGGCAAGGTACGCTGGGGCCTGGATTAGACCTGCGACATGAAATGCAGAAAGCGGCCCCACGCCCAACACCGACATTCCCAATAAGAACCAGATGCCTTTGTAAATTCCAGCTGACAACATCACTATGCTGGCCACGACTAGCCCTGACCATGCTGCGACCTGTTGAGGTCTACTTACCATGGCACTGCCTCCGTACCAGGATAGAGAATATATGCACCCCCCGGGAGATTGCTTCCGTTTACCGTCCACCACTGTACGGCCTTGGAGCCTGGGACATCCGGGTGACCACGCGCAGCGTCATAGAGAGCCTGATTGCATTGTTTTGCCTGTGCAGCTTGAGCTGAGGTCATAGGCTGCGACGGGTCATAGTTATTTGCGGGGCTGATGCCTCCGCCCGGCGCAGCCGCGTAGCAAGCATCGTGAACTTTGCAAGCTGCATCTAGTGCTCCGACTGTCGCACCTGCGCCGCCTGGGCCACAGTGGTGCGTTCCAAAGAGCCTGAAGGGATCTTGGCCGGAGAACGAATTCGTCCGTCCGCCGAGTTGCGATGGGAGGTACGTCGAAAGGATCCAGTTCGTTACATCGACTTCAATTCCTGGGATTGTCGTCTGCAGGTCTTGCCATGCGTCATCGACGGTGGGCTGCGGTGAGTTACTGGCCTGAGTGTTCGTCGCAACCGCATAGTCTGGGCGACCCGCATCATCAAAACCCCCATGCGTATAAGCATCGTCGACCCATTGGCCGCCCGCAGTTTTGCACTCATCAGAATTGCTGTGGTAGTCAAATTGGGATGGATCGAACCCGCTTTGTGGATCGTCATGGTCGCTGTAGTCGCAGTACAATCCCGTAGGATCGACGAAACTCAGTGGGTTATTCAGCACATAGCTGTACATGTTCCAGGTCTGGGGGTTGGAGTAGTCTGCGTATGAGTTGCCCTGAGGATCGGGGCTCAGGAACCGTCCCATGTTGGAGTTGTAGTACCTGGCGCCGAAGTAGTCGTTGCCTGATTCGGCGTCGCGTTCTTTGCCGGTGAAGTGGTGCTCGGTAGGGCCGTCGATGGACTGCGTGCAGTTCAGGTTCTCGCCGAAGGGCAGGCTGGAACAGTCCTGTTCCTGGATGCCGGCGTAGTCGGTCTGGACGCGGCGCGTCCCCACCCAGTCATTGAGGTAGAAGTGGAGCGCGCCGTCCTGGCAGCTCTGCCCGGGCTGCGCACAGTTCGGCTGGCAGTTGGTCCCGTCTTGCTGGCAGGGCGGGTCCAGGACGGCGCTGTAGGTGGCCAGCAACTGTCCGCCAGCCCAGACGTTGGTGTGCGCCCACGCCATGGAGCCGTTGAGGCCGCTGCCCATCTCCGTCACCTGATGGCCATCCTGATCGAGCACGTAGTCGGTCTCGTTCACGGACGCGCTGAAGCCGTTGGTGGTGGGATCGCAGACAAAGCTCGTGATGCTCCCCTTCGCCACGCGGCGGCCCTCCTTTGTATGGCACTTAATTTAACGGATTTCGTTAGGAGGTGGGGATTTGCCCTTGCGCGGTTGTACCCGGCCGACGGATTGCTGAGCGTTCCCTTGGCGACTCGGTCGCCCTCGGCATCGTAGATGTAGCCAAATGTCCCTCCCGGACCCTGTACCGCGCACAGCCGGTCGATCGAGGTAATAGTTACTAATAGTCTCGAATCTGGGGAAGAATCACATCTCTTAGTGATACAACGCGTGAGGCAATCATACTCTTGTTTTCATCGGTTGGCGGAACCTCGATTGGTATCAAATCCGACGATAGATCGCCGCTCGCTGCAAATCGGAGCCATTCTTCCAGGCCGTCAATATATCCAGCCAACGCTTGGTGCGGGGTCCGGCAGGAGCCTACTAACATGTAGGCGGACGGAACATCGCCGATGAAAACCCAAATCCACTCAGGTTCCACAAAATTCTTGATTTTAACATAGAACAGAAACAGGCCTATTACCCCACCAATGCCGTCGCCAAAATAAGCATCAAGCACTTCCCGGCACCAGCCAAACGATCTGACGTATCGCGAGGCTTCTCCCGCCATGGCGTTCAACAACTCAGTATCTTCAGCGTCTTCACCGGTAATGTCCGAGAGCGGTACAGCGTATACGATGGGCAGGTTAGGTAGCATTTGTTTTCGAATCCATGACTCTCAAGTGGATTATCTCAATAGGTCTCTGGTATGAGAATCGGCGGCTCTTCTTCCACAGCTCCGCCGGGTGCCTCGCCCGTGGTACCGGTGGCGGGTTCGTCGCAGCCGCACATTAGACGATCCATTGTCTTTTCTTGATTACGAAGTTCGATCTTGTCTCGATTTGCTTGTGCCCAACGTGCGGTGGGGATTTGCCCTTGCGGCGGGTGGGAGCAGTCGATTTACGGCAGGGGACACCGAGGATGCGCAGGGATTCTGGTGGTGTGCGGCACTTCGCTCGGGATGGCGGGCGACTGGTGACCTGTCGCAAGAAAAACGTTAGCAGTTGGGGAAAAAGCAGGTCCCTCGCTCCGCCGACCCCATCTGTGCCTGTCGGCACGACGGGGCCCCAAAACGCTCCGCTCGGGATGACAACGAAAGGGGAGGGGCAAACGTGAGAAACACCACACTAACGAATTCACTGCGACAGGCCACTAGTTCTGGATGGAGTTGGTGGCGGCTAAGGTGCCGGCGGGGGCAGTATGGCCTGGGTCGGCGGAGGTTCCTGCCGAGGGGCTTGAGCCTGCCTGGGCATCCGCAGCGTCGTGGGGGCCGAGGCCCAGCTTGATCAGCGCGCGGGAATCAGGGGTCAGCTTGGTCTGCCAGCCGTGATCGGCCTGGAATTTCTGCATGGCGGCTTCGGTGGTTTCATCCCACTCGCCGGAGGCGGGAGAGCTGAGGTAGTGCTCGCGGATGAGGGCGTCCTGAATCTCTTTGGCGCGTTCGGGCTCGATCTGGCGCTGGCCGGGGACGAATTTGTGCTTCTTGCCCTTGTGGTGCAGGCCATGGCCCGAGGTAGCAGCGCGATGGGTCCGCGTTGCAAAGGCGGGAGTGGCTGCCAGAAGAGAGGCCAGGACAATGAGTTGGCAGGTCCGAAAAGGAACCATGCAAAAAAACCTCAATAGAAGCAGTTCGGCAATCTGTTGGAGCAGATTAGCGGTAGTTGCCTAAAAAAGCAACAAAAACTGGGCGGGCTCCCATAACTTTCGGGGGGGAGCCCGATCCAGGAAGGTGGGATGCGTGGTTACGGCAGTGTGCCGCCCAGCAGGCTGTTTCCGCGACTGGGGGACTGCGGGTTGACGATTTCGAGCACCACGTCGTCGCCGGAGTGGAGGCCGCTGACGATGGTCTGGAACTCCTGCACATTGTGGACAGGATGGCGGTTGACGGCGATGATGACTCCGCCCTGGAAGTTGCCGACGCCGATCTCGTCGGCGAACGAGCCGGGCTTGACGGACTCGATCAGGACGCCGTGGAGGCCGGCCGGTGCACCCTGCGGGAGATCCTGGACGGTGATGCCGAGCTTGGCCGGTGAGGCGTTGTTTTTGGGCTGGTTCTCGTTGCCTTCATCCTCCTGGCCGTCGGCGGCGTTCATGGCGGCAATGACCTTGTCGCGATCGCCGATGACGACGTTGGCGTGCATCTGCTGGCCGTTGCGCAGGTAGCCGATGTCGACGGTGGTGCCGGGCTTTTTGACGGAGATGACGGCAACGAGGTCGTCGCCATCCTTCACCGGGTGGCCGTCGATGGTGGTGATGATGTCGCCGGTCTTGAGGCCGGCTTTGGCGGCCGGCTGACCGGCGCCGATGGCGCTGATAATGACGCCGGACTTGAAGCCATAGACGCGGGAGACGGCGCTGGGCGGGTTGGGCTGGAAGCTGATGCCGATACTGCCGCGGATGACCTTGTGCTCGGGTCCAATGAGCTCGTTATAGACGCCGATGACGGTGTTGGAAGGCATGGCGAAGCCGATGCCTTCGTTGCCGGCGGACTGGGTGAAGATGGCGGTGTTGACGCCGATGACCTCGCCTGCCATATCGAGGAGCGGGCCGCCGGAGTTGCCGGGGTTGATGGCGGCATCGGTCTGGAGGAAGCGCTGGAATTCGCCTTCGGTGCCGTGCTCGAACGTCGCGGTTTTTGGCGGAGATGATGCCGGCGGTGACGGTGTGTTCGAGCTGGAAGGGTTCGCCGATGGCGAGGACCCAGTCACCGACTTCGACGCCCTCGGAGTTGCCCATTTTCACGGTGGGCAGGGGGCTGTCGGTCTGGATCTTCAGGACTGCGATGTCGGTGGCTTTATCGACGCCGACGACTTTGGCGGGGCGGCCCTGGTTGCCTTCGGGATCGCTGGCGAGACGGACATAGATGCGGTCGGCCTTGTCGACGACGTGGTTGTTGGTGACGATGTAGCCGCGGGGATCGACGATGAAGCCGGAGCCGAGGGATTCGCGTTCCTGGCCGTCATCGCCGCCGTCCATGCCGGGGTTCTGGCCGAAGAAATGGTTGAAGAAATCCTGGAGACCACCCTGGCCGCCCTGGCCGCCCGGACCGGCCTGACCACCCTGACCGCCCTGGGGACCCTGATCGTCGTCGTCGCCGTCTGGCGGCTGCTGTTGCTGGGGCGCGGACCAGGGCTGCATGTAATGGGGGCCGCGGCGGCGATTCTGCTGCTGCTGCTTGGGGAGGATTTCGGTATTGATGTTGACGACGGCGGGACCGACTTCTTTGGCGATGCGAGTGAAGTCGGTGGAAAGTTGCCGGGGGGCGGGGATTTTGAGCGGCGAGGCGTCCGAGCTGTTGACCTGAGATTCCTGACCGCGAACCTGGTGGGCGACGATGGAACCGACCAGGATTCCCGCTGAAAGGGTGGCCAGAATGGTGAAGGTCGAAGCCAGACGGTTATAACGGAACCGCCCAAAAAAGGATTTCATCGGAGTCGTACCTCGTGGTGGTGAAGGTTGGCGCGGAAGCGTCTCCCGCTATCAGTATAGAACCCGGAACGGAGGGTGGTGGGGCGGTCCGGGTCGTGGAAGCTCGCCGGTCTACAGGTGGATTAGACGCAGTTTGGAGGCCAGGGGTTACGGGGAGCCGAAAAGTGAGCCAACAGCGAGCGAGAAGCGGTTAGCAAAAAACTCTTAGCGAAAGAACGATTTGCGAAGGACTTTTAGCCTGGGTCTGTTTGCTGAATGTCCTTTCGGTAAGAGCCTTTTGCTAATCGTCTTTAGCTAAGCGCCTATTGCTAAGCGTCTTTTGCTAAGCGCCTATTGCTAAGCGCCTTCTGCTAAAAGGCTATTGCTAATCGTCTATTGCTGATCGTTCTTCGCTAAGAGCTATTCGCTCGTTCCAAGGGGGACGGCTTCGTGGCTGCTGGGCTGGATGGGCATGGGGATGAGTTCGGTGAGGGCGATGCCGGCGAGGATGAGGAGGGCGCCGGATGCGCTGCGGCGGCCGAGTCGTTCGCCAAGGAAGAGAAAGGATGTGATCGAGGCGAAGACAGGCTCAAGCGCCAGGATGAGAGCGGTGTGGGTTGCGGGGAGAAATTTCTGCGCCCACGACTGGACGGCGAATGCGGTCGCCGTCGCCAGGACGGCGGTCACAACGAGAGCAACGATGACGCGGGTTGACCAGTGGATCCATGAATGCTCGAGCAGAGGCATGCTGGCGGCCATAAAGACCGCGCAGAATCCTACCTGGAGAACCGCGAGTTGTTCAAACGGAATCCGCGGCGATAGATGGGCAAGGGCCAGGACGTGCAGCGAAAATCCCATAGCGCAGCCGAAGGTGAGAAGGTCGCCGAGGCCGATGGAGCGGAAGCCTGCGGTGAAGCCGGGGCCGGGCGGGGTGGTCAGTAGCACGATTCCGGCGAATGCGACGATGGCGCCCAGCCAGGCATTCCATTGGGGCATGTGGGCGCCACGAGGGCGGAGCGGGGGGATGGCGGAAAGCATGGGGACGAGCACCACGACCATTCCCGTAATGAACGCGGATTTGGAGGGCGTGGTGAGGCGGAGCCCAGCGGTCTGGAATTGATAGCCCATGGCCAGGCACAAGCCGACGATGGCGCCCGCGGTGAGGGATCTGCGATCCATACGGCCGAAATGCCCGCGATAGAAGAGGGCCAGACAGATGAAGGCGAGGGTCATGCGGATGAAGTTGAAGAGGAGGGGAGAAACGTCGGCGAGAGCATCTTTGACGACGACAAAAGTTGAGCCCCAGATGGCGACGACGGCCGTCAAAAGGATGTGAGCGCGGAAGGAGCGCGTTTGCTGCGCAGTCCCTGGGGCGGAAGCCATGGGGGAAGATTAGCAAAGGCATCGAGACGGCCCTGGGAGCAAAATCTAGACGGCCCTCGGAGCAAAAAGGGGTTGATTTTGCTGGCGGGGCCGGGAGAGCGTGAGAGTATGCTGAATCAGGCACTTGATCTCGCCGGATTCCCCGTCGTACTCTCAGGCGGCATCGTTGTCGGATGCAGTCGATCGAGACTTTTCAGCGCCGGGAGAATGCCTGATTCATGCAGAACATCCTTCTGGACATTCTGATTATCGGTTTGCTGGTGATTCTGTTCGGGTCGGTCTACCGCCGCCATGCAACCGTGCGGGTCCGTTTCTGGCTGCTGGGCTGGTTCTTCATCCTGATCCACTTCGGACTGCTGCTGGTCACACCTCCGGATGCCTGGGGAGCCAGGCTCATCATGGCGGCATCGGGAAGCGCATTGCTGCTGTGCGGAGCGGCGTTTGCGCTGTCCTCCGGGCTGATCTGGGAACGGGGATGGCGATTTGCGGTGTCGGCGCTGCTGCTGAGCGTGCCGCCGGTGGCTTATGTATCGACAGTCGTGCTTTGGGCGGGGCCGGTCACGCTGCTGGCCGGACTTGGGCTCGCGGCGCAGGTCGCTTACGGTGCGGTGATCCTCCGGTTCGGTACGGGGGGGCGGAAGACCGGAACAGCTGCGCGTGCGGCGATCGCCCGGCGCTGGGGCGCCGCGATCCTCGTGGGATGTTCTGTCTGGCTCGCGTTCGAGCTTCGCCGCGGACACGTCGCTGAAAGCATTTACCCCGTCCTCTCGGAGATATTTTTCCTGAACGCGCTCCTCTACTGGGAGGATTTCCGGCGAACCACTGCAGGCGTCATGGTGGCGGTGTCGGGGCTGGCAGCCTGGGGCGCGGTTTTTCCATGCGCTCTTCTGATAGAAGCATTCGCGCCGAGGGTCAATGTCATCGGCGAACTGTGGAACGTGCCGAAGTATTTCGTGGCCTTCGGGATGATTCTGACGCTTCTGGAGGAACAAAAGCGGGAGGCAGACACGCGCAGCGAGGAATACCGTGTGTTGTTCGAAAACAACCCCCACCCGATGTGGATTTTCGATACGGAGACGCTGCAGTTTCTGGCCGTCAACGATGCGGCGGTTTCGCGCTACGGTTATTCGGCGGAGAAGTTCCGGAAGATGACGCTGCGGGATATCCGTCCGGCGGATGAAGTGGAAGCGATGGAAAAAACCGTTGCGAAAGCCGGAAATAACGACTCAGTGTTTGTTTCCGGGCCATGGACGCATATTCTGCGCGACGGGCGGCGCATTCAGGTAGAGGTTTCCGCGCACACGATCCGATTTGAAGGAAGAGCAGCGAGATTTTCTCTGGTGCAGGACGTGACCGAGCGGCAGGAGTTGCACCACCGGCTGGTGCATCAGGCCAATCACGACATGCTGACGGGGCTGCCGAATCGGCTGCTGCTGCTGGACCGGATGGAACAGGCTCTGGCGTCAGCCGCGCGGCGTGGAAAGAAGGCCGCCGTGATGTGCCTGGACATCGATCGATTCAAGCAAATCAACGACACATACGGGCACGCGACAGGGGATGCGTGCCTGAAGCAGGTGGCGGAACGGCTGAAGAGCCGCCTCCGGGCGGAGGATACGGTTGCGCGGTCGGGCGGGGAAGAGTTCACCATTGTGGTGGGGGATCTGGTATCGCCGGACGATGCGACGAGACTGGTGGAAGATCTGCTGACGGGGCTGCGCAGGCCGCTGGTGGCGGAACAATACCCGATCGACGTTACGGCGAGTATTGGGATAGCGATGTATCCCGAGCATGGCATGGACGCGGCGGAATTGTGGAGGAATGCGGACGCGGCGATGTACCGGGTGAAGCGATCGGGGGGCAACGATTGGGCTCTGGTCTCAGAGGAAATCAGCCGGTCGACGACGGAAGCCAATGAGCTTGAGATGTTCATGAGGCGAGCGCTGAAAGACGGTGGCCTTGAACTCTACTACCAGCCGGAGTACACCGCGGACGGAGTCATTTGTGGTCTGGAGGCGCTGCTACGGCTGCGCCACCCGAGGTTCGGAACGGTGAATCCCGACCGATTTATTCCGGTGGCGGAAGAAAGCGGGCTGATCGTCCCGGTGGGGAACTGGGTGTTGCGGGAGGTATGCCGGCAGAGCGAGGAATGGCGCAGCGAGGGAATCGTGGTTCCGCGGATTGCCATTAACGTATCCCCGCTGCAGTTTATGCGGATGGATTTTTCCCGGCAGGTGCGGCAGGTGGTGATGGAGAGCGGGGTGGCGGCCGATGGGCTGGAAATCGAGATGACGGAGACCACGGTCATGCGGAATCTGGATGATCTGGCGCGCCAGATGCGGGAGCTGGCGGATCTTGGCGTCCACTTTTCGGTGGACGATTTCGGTACGGGTTATTCGTCGCTGCAGCACCTGCATCAGCTTCCTATCGAAAGGCTGAAGATCGACCGGTCGTTTGTAGAGCGGTTGTGCGAGCCGAAGGGCACCAGTGCGCTGGTGCAGGCGATTCTTTCGCTGGCGCACAGTCTTGGACTTGAAGTGGTGGCTGAGGGAGTGGAGACGGAGGAGCAGGCCGAAGCCCTGGCGGGAATGAAGTGCGACATAATGCAGGGTTACTTCTTCGCTTTGCCCCAGCCTGCGGCTAACATCCCGGAATTGATCCGTATGGTTCGATCCCCGCGGGCCTGCAAAGCGATCGCGGGAAAGGCGTCTGCCTGAACAGCGTAATTGTGCCTTCCAGAAGGGTTACTGTCGGACCGCGGTCGAGCCGGGGGGAAACCGGAGTACTGTTGACCGGGAAAGAAACGGGACGATACACTTGAATTACGCTTTTGCCACAGAGCGGTAACATTTGGGGCGAATCGCATGGCGCACCAGCCAGCTCTGTTTCTGTGGATTGTCCGGAAGCAAGCCCTTCTATTCCCGCACGGCTGCGCGGATGAATCATGTGCGGCGCTGCGATCCAATGCAAGAGATGTCAATTCGCGGATTCCGAATCGGGGGATTCGAAACACTGAGAGGTTAAGTGCAACAGTTGGTTCGAGGTAAACCGGTCGCCGCAGGTTCGGAGGCGAATGACCTTTCGCTGGCCGAGCTGTGGTTGGTAATTCGGAAGCGGCGCGTGTTCCTTGTAAGCATGGCGTTGGGGTTCGCGGTGCTGGCAGCGGCGGCGGGATTGATTCGCGGCAAGCGGTACTCAGCGACGGGAGAGGTGCAGATACAGCCGGGTTCAGCATCGGAACTGAAGCAGTCGATATCGCTGCTGACGACGGGAATGAGCTCCCTGGATGTGATCGTGGAAAGCGATATCCGTATTCTGCAGAGCGATAAGTTACTGACGGAGGTTGCGCGGAAGCTGAAGCTGCAGGACGACCCGATTTTTCTGCATGGCGCAAAAACTATCAAGACCTCGGCATTCGGGGGGGCTTCGATACCTTTACTGCACGGCGATTTAAACAACGTATATGTTCGCACCGCCATCCTGAGGACGCTGCGGAAGAACCTGATTGTGGCGCGGGTACCGCGGACCGAGATGATCTCCATCCAGTACAAGAGCCCGTCTCCGCAGCTATCCGCAGACATTGTGAACGCGCTGGAGAGCGAATTCGTTGAGAACAACTTCGTCAGCCATTACAACACGACGAAGGAAGTGAGCAAGTGGCTGACCAACCAGATCGACGATCTGAGGACGGTGGTGCAGAGCTCTCAGGATCGGATGGTGGACCTGCAGCGGAAGCTGGGGATCAATGCGCTGGATCCGGACCATAGCCTGATGGTGGCCGACGTCACCAATCTTGAGAAGGGCATTGCCGATGCAACCGAGCAGCGGGTGATAACGGAAGCGCGTTACAGGATACTGCAATCGGTACCTTCGGACCAGATCGAAGACAGCGCTACTCCATTAGGGACGGATGGACCACAGGGACTGCTGGCGAATCTGCGCGGACAGCGGGCGACGGCGGCAGCCGAACTGGCGAGATTACAGCCGGTGTACGGGCCCAACTATCCGCAGGTGAAGCAACTGAGCGCGCAAATCGCATCGCTGGACAGCGAGATGGCCCATGCCGAGAACCGGGTGGTGCAACAGGCAAGAGATGCTCTGGAAGTATCGCGGGCGGAGGAGAGCCAGGCGAAGGGGCTGCTTGACAGTAAGGAACGGCAACTCTACAACCAGCGCGACGATATCGTTCAATACATGTTGTTGTCGGAGGAATACGAATCGAATCGCCACATGTACGAGAGCATTCTGGCGCGGCTGCGTGAAGCCGCGGTGGATGCAGGGCTGGATGCGGCGGACATCAGCGTGGTGGATCTGGCTTCTCTTCCGGTTGAGCCGTCGAGCATGCCGCCGACCGAACTTGGTTTGATCGGGCTGCTGCTTGGGAGCTTTGCCGGGATTACGCTGGCGCTGTTCATGGAGAAAATGGATACGCGACTGAGGGATGCGCATGAGATTCAGGAGATGCTCGGTCTTCCCTCGCTGGCGATGATTCCGCAGAGTCACTGGAAAAACAAAGGGCCCGATCTGGAGTGGGTGGTAGGGCCAGAGCTGCTGCGAGATCCGCGGTCGCCATTTTCCGAGTCATTCCGGGCATTGCGAACGTCGATGAGGCTTTCGACGACCTCACGGGAGTCGAAGGTAATCGCGGTGACCAGTTGCCAGCCGGCGGAGGGCAAGTCGACTGTCTCGGTGAATATGGCGGCAGTGCTGGCTCAGGGGGGCAAGAAGGTAGCGCTGGTGGATACAGACATGCGGCGCCCCTCGGTTTACAAGCGGCTGCGGCTGGAGGGAGGCAAGGGGTTGTCGGAAGTGCTAACCGGGTACTACACGCTGGATGAGGTGACGCAGACTCATGAGACGCTGACGACGCTGGACGTGATTCCCTCCGGGACAATGCCCCCTCTGCCGGCGGACCTGCTGGCGTCGGATCAAATGACCGAAGTGGTGCGGCAGTTGCGGGAGCACTACGATTATGTCATTTTCGATACGCCACCGATGCTGTCGGTGACCGATCCGACAATTGTAGCGTCGCAGGCGGATGGAATGGTGCTGGTGATCCGGCAGGGATATTGCACGCGACGCATGCTGGCGCGTGCCGCGCAGATTCTGCATGAACTTGATGTGAAGGTATACGGTTTCGTATTCAATGGGGTGGATGCATCCCTGCCTGAGTACTATGGCTACCTTGGGTATTACACGTACGAATACGGTAAGTGAGGCGGGCGGCGCGCAAGTGCTGGAGGAGACGTGGAATGAACCTGGGGTCGATCAAGGGCGGGATAAGGGCTGCGGTTGCCGTGGGCTGGGGGCTGGTGTTCGGCGCGGCAGGGGCAAATGGACAGTTTGCCGGGCCCGCGCTCAGCGGATCGACGGCCGGGTCGTCTTATCCGGTGTCGGCGCTGAAGGCGCAGTACGGCGATGTGAAAATCATGCCGGGGGACGTGATATCGATTGCGACCTATGGGGCGCCGGAACTGACGACAAGCGCAGCCACGAGCATCGACGCGCCGGGCAACACCAGCGGCTCCAGCGGCAGTGTGAGCGGCATCAAGGTTGGAGCGCAGGGTGAGATTGTGCTGCCTTATCTGGGCGTAGTAAAGGTGAGCGGGATGACTCCGTCGGAAGCGGCGGGCTATCTGGAGAAAGAGCTGAAGGATAAGGGCATTCTAGTTGACCCGCAGGTCACGGTGTCGCTGGTGGATTCCCCGACACGGGTGATCACAGTGCTGGGCGAAGTGCAGAAGCCGGCACCGGTTCCGGCGTTCGGGCAGCTGCGGTTGCTGGATGTGATTGCGGCCTGCGGAGGATTTACGCCGCTGGCGAGTCACACGATTACCGTTCGCCGGCAGGGCGATCCGAACCCCATCACGATCCTGCTGGGGTCGGATCCGAAGGGGACGGATGAGGCGAATATTCCGCTGATGGCCGGGGATACGGTCATCGTTCCGAAAGTGGGGAGTGTGTTCGTGGTGGGACAGGTGAAGAGCCCGTCTGCGATTCCGTTGTCGAGTAACTCGCCGGTTACTGTGATGCGGGCTATCGCGATAGCCGGGGGACTGAACTTCGGGGCCGCGCTTTCGAAGGTCGTGATTATCCGAAGAACTCCGGACGATCAGCATGTGGAGATTCAGATGGATCTGAAGAAGGTGATGGCCGGCAAGGAAAGAGACATAGCGCTGGCTTCGGACGATGTATTGCTCATACCAGCCAATGGCTTCAAGGCGGGCATGGCCGCAGGGGGCGCCGGGGTGGCGTCAGGGGTTACCAGCGGCCTGATCTATCGGATACCGTGACCAGGCGCTCGTTGATATAACGCGGAGACAGATAACAGATTGCTGCGTGCCTACAAGATACCGCCGGTCGTGCTATTCGGCTCACTTGCATTTCTGGTGATTGGGGAGCTGGCGTGCGGAACCAGCCTGTATTTTGCCGCGATGATGTCTGTGGCGATGCTGTCGATCGGGGTGACCTACAACCTGCTGGGAGGGTTGAGCAGCTTCGGCGGGATTCTCTTTGCCGGCTTTGCCCTTCGGACCATTGTCATCTCGCAATTTGGCAAAGTGCTGCTGCTGGAGGCGGCGGACAAGAACCTCGAAGTGCCGCAGCTGACTATCACGGTCTACGCCGTCTTTTATCTGAGCGCGATGCTGGGAACCTATGTCTACGGACGAACCCGATTACGGCTCCCCAAGCCGTGGGAGCCGGAGACATCGGCTCATTCGACGGTGCTGTATTCGATCTCGGTGACCGGCGGGCTGATAGCTACCGTGGTCTACGAAACCTACGTAAATTCAGTTCAGGCCGGCGAGGCCGAGACATTCGACAGTACTCGCAATATTGCATTAGCTCTTACTCCACTTCTGCTTTTTTCCCTGATCCTGGCCGTTGACATGCGGATGAAAAAGACCAATGGCCAGCACAGCTTCGGGATAGCCGCCCTTATACCGTGGCTGGCTGGAGCGCTGGTGGGCTTTGTCGACAGCGTGAGAACCACAATGTTAGTGCCAAGCGTAGTCTATGCGGTGACCTGCTATCTGCGTGGCTACCGGTGGCGGAGGCGGCACTATGTGGCGTTCATCATGGGTGGGCTGATCTTTGTTGTTATTATCTCGCCGCTTATTCTCTATTCACGCTCCTATGTGAGAGGTACGCCGCTGACGGAAAGATTCTATAAGTCATTTTATATGCTGGCTACCTTTCACGATCCGGCGCAATTGGCTGCCAGCGTCGAGACCGCGGTCGAGGAATCTACAGCGTCCCGCGAGCAATATTTCAGCGTGCCCGGGACTTACATGCTGAGCCGTTTCTCTCTTATCCGCGCAGACAGCAATGTGATCGAAGCCTGCGCGCACGGAATTCATTACGGCTTTGGGGCTATCAGGATCGAGGTTGTCAACGCGATTCCCACGTTTCTGTATAAGAACAAGCCCCGTAATCTCACGGGACAGGATTACATCGGGCGCATATCCGGTATGACCGGGGATAACGTCGACGTTCGGCTATCCTCAGATCTCCGCTGTAGGAGACAGCTACGGAGCATTTGGCTGGGCGGGAGTAGTTCTGTTTCCTTTTCTGTGTTTTCCCATTGTATTTGTAATTTTCGAGAGTATGTTCGATATAAGCCGGCCATGGGGCACGGTCGCGCTGGGGACAGCCATGTTTATCTTTAGCGAGTTTATGCTGGATCGGTTTTTGCCTCTGGTGATTCGGACTCCGGTTTATCTGGTATTGCTGTCGTACTGCGTCGGCTGGATCGCCAGGATGGTCCCCGCTGGGGGAGACAGGGGGCTGTTCGGGACGGGAAGCGGACCGGGAAGCATGGCTGAATCGGAACTGGGCGGCCAGGCAGACGCTATTCAGTAATTTTAGTTTTGCAGGGCCGGCCGTGAAGCCGCCCTTGTGGGTTCAACTCGCGGTGTGGAGGGCGAGAGTAGCTATCAGTTTCCGGCGATAGGAACTCCATGTAATGGTGGAGGCTATTGCCTGAGCCTGGTCTTTCATGTAGTGGAGGAGGTTTCTGTCCGCGTCCAGCTTTTCGAGGGATTCGACGATGGCGTCGGATGAGCGGATGGGAACGATAAAGCCCGATCTGCCCTCTACAACGGCATCCGCCGCGCCCGAATGGACTGTTGTTATGACGGGAAGTCCCTGGGATATCGCTTCGAGGACGACGAGCGCACGGCCCTCGAACAAGGTGGGGAATACGAAAACATCGTGCCTGCGCATTTGTTCGAGAACCTCCGCGCGGGTCAGCGAGCGAAGCCATCGAACGCCGTTCAGAGAACGCCGGACGGCGGGGCATGGAGCTATTTCCGATCCGATCACGGTGAGTTCAATCCGCCGCCCCATTCTTTTTGCAGCTTCAAACAAGTAGGAAATGCCTTTTCGTTGCCCGAGACCGCCGCAAAAAAGGACGCGCAGCGGTCCGGTTTGTGATCCTTCCCAACGAACTTCCTCGGCGGGCGGGTAGCAGCCGTATTCGACGACGGAGGTTTTGGCGGACCATTGCGTCGGTAAGGTCGATTGGACAAACTGACTGGGAACGACGATGTGGTCCGCCAGTTCAAGTTCAGCGTCCTTCCGTTCGAGTTTCTCGCTGCTGTCGGAAAGGCCGGTGAGTGTCGAGGCCCAATCGGGATTGAGCTGTTTTTCCTCGTAGAAGAGCGCATGGGCCGCGCGCCAGTATCCGATCGGCAGTTCGTAAAACCTGGGCAGGTTGGGGAAGGCGGAGAACGTTTTGAATGCGCAGTCTTCATAGGCATAGACCGCGAGGTTCTGACTGCTGCTCTTGCGAACCTCATTTGCAAGATGCCTGTCGAGAGAGCGGCAGACATGGTCTGCCGCAGGCATAAGAGGGGAAATGCCGCGCCAGCGGTATCCCAGCAGACGCAAAAGCTCGAGTAGCGGGTGCGAATGGATCAGGCGGCGATCAACAGACTTGAATGAACGCCGCTCGATCTGCCTGCGCAGGGACGGGGGGAACACGGAAGCGAATGGGAAGTGCTCCGCGCATACCATTGTCACAAAGCCTTCGAGAGCGCCCGCATCCCGCAAAGCCAGGAGGGCCTGCCTTACATTCTCATTGCCGAACGGGTGACCGAGGATGAATCTATGTTTCATCGATTGCGATCGGACCGTCGATCTTCCCGGAGGCTGAGCACCCAGTCACAGGCCTGCAGGCGAGACGCAGAAATGAAAGAAGGCCGGAGGAAGCAGGCTGTGGATAAGAGGATGACTCCGAGGGGTACTCCCATAGCCGCGATCGTCGTCAGGATTCGCTTTCAACATCTGACCTGGAGCCACCTGCGGCGTTCCAGCGCAATTGGGGAAGAGGAATTTGCGAATTTTGGCCATGGCAAACGAAGCACGCGCCTGGGGCGGAGGGAGTGAGGTTCGCGTTGCCGCTCCAATGTGCGCGGGAAAGCGTAGAAAACGCACACTCAGATGGTAGCATCCGTATATTCGCGAGACAAACCGGGCCAACCGCGACGAGCGCGGATTTGAGAAACGGAAGACGGTGCTGCAGCCAGAAGGAGGGATCTGCATCGAAGTTGCGCCAGGTTGGGGGTGCGCAGGGTCCACAGCCGAACTGCCCATCCTCGTTTTTTTTCCCCGGGGGCAATTGCTCTGTTGTCGATAGTCATAGCTTTCTCTTATTCTCGTGGAAATCCAAGACGGCATGGGCGATGGGCGGGCGAGAGCGCGCCGCAGCATTGGGTGTTTTTTATTGGAACAATTTCAGCAAGGGATGCGCTCACATCTTAGCAGCCGGCGCCTCGCACGTGGATCGGCTTTGGCTGCTGTCTCAAAACTCGATTGATCTTACTGTTGCTCGTGGAGCCTGGCTCAGGCGTTCCTGGATCCAACTCGCGTTCCTCACGAAAAGGGTGTTATCTCTGACCCCGTTCTTTCCCTGAAGTGGGCTAAGTTTCCTCGAGAAGGGTTCGTAGTCGAACGGCGAAAACCCGTGTTCGGCCAGCTTCAGCAGGATATTGTCTTCGTCAAATCCATATCGAGTTCCGGACCCGTTGAGTTCGATGAGCACAGAATGGAGAGATGGGTTACTGAGGGTTTCGCCAGCGCCGTCCAAGACCGGTGTCTCGAATCCTTCAACATCAATTTTGAGAAACGACGGCGACTCTCCGGTCAAGACGGAGTCGAGCCTGCGAACCGGCACGTTTATTGCCCCCCTAGCCATCTCGCCGCGGGCAATGACGTGGTTGGTGGCGCCTTCGGACACGCTAAAGGGCAGTTCGCCGTCAACATCGGAAATTCCCATATTCAGCGCCGTGACTCGTGAGGACAAGTTATTAATCAGCACATTATCCGACAGCCGGGCAAAAGTGGCCGGGACCGGCTCGAAGCAAATTCCTCGAGCTCCTTTGGCGCCACAAGCGAGCACGGTGTACGAACCGACATTTGCACCGATATCGACCAACAGATCCTCCGGCGTCAGGAGATGGAGTACATAGGCCATTTCGTTAAATTCCTGGAGGCCACAATAAACGTTCTGAGTCATTCCGGTATCGCCTGTCCGGACAATCAATCTCGTGCCGGCGATCCAATCGAACAGGACGGAGCCAGGGATCATCCGACTGGCTAGTTGCCACTTAACAAAGCCGAGAATAGCGTGCGTCCTGCGGCTTCGATTCAGCGGATGATTTGTGATGAATTCTAAAGTGCGGAACAGCGACATTGTTCAATCTCCGGAACCCCTGGAAGACAACAACGGCAAGCGACCTCATAATAGAGCGAAAGCGGGTCGAGGTTTCTGTGATTGTTACGTCTGGAAGCCTGCCACGGCATGGGCCAGCGCCTGGCGGAGGCCGGCGACGTCCTGCTCGAAGCTGTATTGCTGGACCAGACGCAGGCCGTTTTCTCCCATAGATGTGCGGAGGGCTGGATCGTCGATGAGGCGGCGCAGGCAGCGGGAGAGGGCGTCGACGTTGAAGGCGGGATAGACGAATCCATTGAAGCCGTCGTGGACGAGGTCGGGCTGGCATCCGACGCGATTGGTGACGATAACGGGGCGGGCGACATTCATGACTTCGTTGACGATCAGTCCCCAGGTCTCATTGTAGGAGGGCAGGACGAAGAGGTCGCAGAGTTCGTAAATGCCGGGGAGCTCGGTTTGGTTGCGGAAGCCGAGAAAGCGGATGCTGGAGAGGCCGGATTGGCGGACGCGGGCTTCGAGGTTGGAGCGTTCTTCGCCGTCGCCGACGATCAACAGGTAAGCGGGTGGTTCGGCGCCGGGGGCGGGAGCGAGACGGAGGAAGGCCTCGACGAGGTCGATGCAGCGCTTGCGGGTCTGCAGCTTGGAAGCATAGAGGATAATGGGGCGGCCTGGCTCGAGGCCGAGTTGGCGGCGGAGGTCCTCGCGATGGGGAGCGGCTTCGAGGGCTTTGCGGCGGAAGAAGTCGTTGTCGACGGCGTAGGGCATGGGAAAGGAGGGGAAATCGCCGCCGAAGTAGAACTTCCAGTATTCGTCGTTGAGCTTGCCGATGGGGTTGACGGAGCCGGTGGCGGGTTTGAGGAGGGCAAAGAAAAGGCGTTTGAGGGCGAGGAGGGGTTTGGAGCGGGCGTGGTCCTGTTGATTGGATTCGGTGCGGATGATAACGGGAATGCCGAGAAGTTTGGCTGCATAGATGGCGTGGAGCGAGGCGAGGAGGTGATAGCCGAAGACCCAGGCGGCATCGAAATGGCCTTTGCGGAGACGCTTGAAGATACCCCAGTTGAGGGGGGTTGCAAATCCAACTTCATCGCTTTCGCGGAGGCGGGGAAGGAATTCGTATTTGTAACCGTCGAGGAGAGGAATTTCCCACTGGACGCGGACGCCGCCGAAACCGGAATCTTTGTAGCCACGGACGGAGAGGTCGCTGCTGAAGAAGACGGTGAGATCGATGTCCGGCTCCTGGGCGATGCGGCGGAGGAGGGGCGCCTGGTACTGGATGGGATGGCTGACGAAATAGGCGACGCGGACGGGCCGGGAGGGATGGGCGGGGGATGAGTTCCGGGCGTTGCTGGGGCTCAAGGATACGGTCATTCAGTCGTTGTGGGAATGGGAAGGAACGAAAACAGATGATAGTCTTTATCGTAACAGCGGGCCGCGAGAATTGGTGTCATCCATAGTACAGCGGCTTGGGCTGGCTGGATGAGCGCCGCTTCGATGGCGGGTTTCGCACGCTGCATTTCGTGGCATGGGGTCGATGAGACGCGTTCGGGGCGACAATCCGGCCCGGCAATCGGTTTCGCGCCTCAATTTGAAGGCAATCCCAACCGAGGACGATGGTTAGCTTGCAAAAAGACTACAAATCGGGCGGCATGCGGGTACTGGTCACGGGGGCGGCGGGTTTTCTGGGATCGCATCTTTGCGACGCTTTGCTGTCCGCTGGCCACAACGTAGTGGGTGTCGACAACCTGCGCACCGGGAAAGTCAAGAACCTCGATCATCTTAGGGGGGAGAGCCGGTTCGAACTGGTGGAGCACGACATTTGCGAGCCATTCGATTTCGGGCGGGTGGATTTTGTTTTCAACTTTGCCTCGCCGGCGAGTCCGGTGGACTACATGCGTGCGGGAATCGAGACACTTCGCGTGGGTTCGGAGGGGACGAGGAATGCGCTGGAGGTTGCGCGGAGGTACGGGGCGGGTTTCCTGCATGCTTCCACATCGGAGTGTTATGGCGATCCGACTGTGCATCCGCAGCCGGAGACTTACTGGGGAAATGTGAATCCGGTGGGGCCGCGTTCGGTATACGACGAAGCGAAGCGGTTTGCGGAGGCGATGGTGATGGCCTACCACCGCTACCATCAGGTCGATACGAGGATGGTTCGAATTTTCAACACATACGGTCCGCGGCTGCAGGCGAGCGACGGGCGCGTGATTTCGAATCTGATGACGCAGGCGCTGCATGGGGAGGACCTTACGATCTATGGGGATGGAACGCAGACCCGCAGTTTCTGCTACGTGTCCGATGAAATAGACGGAATCCTGCGGCTATCGCGGTCGAGCGAGCATATGCCTGTGAACATTGGCAATCCGGTGGAATGGACGATCCTCGAATGCGCGCAGCAGATTCTGGAAGTGACGGGGTCGGCGAGCAAGATTCGATTTGAGCCACTACCGGAGGACGATCCGGTTCAGCGCCAGCCGGATATTTCGAAAGCCAGGCGTCTTTTGGGATGGGAGCCGAAAGTGGACCTGAGAACCGGGTTGAAACTTTGCCTGGAATATTTCCGGCAATCGGTGGAGCGGGGGGAGAGGGCTACTCTGGCGCTGAACCCACAACCTGAGGCGGGGTAAGGAGAAGGGGAGAGCTCGTCCGATCAGGTTGTCCTCGACAGAAATCCCGGAGCTGGCCGATTTGGAAACCGGTCGGAACGTGCGGCAAGGTGGGAGAAGTGAGGTTTTTGAGCATCGTGTGCTGTTTCGGGACGACCTGAGCGCTGCGGCGAAACATTCGCTGGATGCGGCGTTCAGTGCGTCGAAGTCCCTGATATATTAGGAATCTGGAGGAGATGCCTGCCAGCGGGCTGGGCATTCGATCCAAAGCCGAGATTTGCAGTATTGCAATTCTGAAAGGACAACTGAACTGTGTTGATGATTCGCCTGGCGCGCGTGGGCGCGCGCAAACAACCGTATTACCGCGTGGTCGTGATTGAGAAGGACCGTGCGCGGAACGGACGCTCGGTGGAGGTGGTGGGCACGTACAATCCACGAACCAGCCCGGCTTCCGTTGAACTGAAGCTCGAACGCATAGAGTACTGGAAGGGCAAAGGCGCTCAACCGTCAGACAGAGTTGCTAAACTGCTCGGTTCGAGGGCTTCGACGGCCGCTCCCCCGGCGGCGCCGTCAGAGAGCAGTTCGGGAAGGGCGGAGGCTTCTACAGCCGCCTGATCCATTCGATGGTTGGAGGGTTCGCCTGTTCGCCTGCTCCCGAACGCCTCCCAAAACAAGTTACTTTTGCAATCTCTGGGGCGAAAAAGTCTGCGAAATGGCTTTTGTGAGTCGCCGTCTTGCAGTAGTATCCGCGGTAGCCCCGGGGAGATGAACGATTTGCGTCTTCCCAGATGGGGGCAGGATGAAAACCACGACAGATAAACCCGATGACATGCGGGAGTTGGTGACACAAATTGCACGAGCGTTGGTGGATATTCCCGAGGCTGTAGTTGTTGAGGCAGTGGAACGAGAAGAGAGCACGGTGTTGAGGCTCCGGGTTGCGCCCACGGATGTGGGGAAAGTGATCGGGAAGCAGGGTCGAACGGCTCGTTCAGTGAGAACGATTCTTGGCGCTGTCAGTATGAAGCACCATCATCGATACACGCTGGATATTCTCGAAGAGGACAACGAGGGAGCCGCCGTCAACGAGGAGTAGCGGGAGCCGGAAGGAATGGAGTCCCCCCGTCCAGCCATCTCACGCGAAAGTCAGGGGCAACCAACGCCCGATTCGTCCGTGACCGGCACGGCGAAGGGTGGAACTGTGTCCGCTCCGGTACCCTCTCAGACGCCCGGGGCGGATGTTCGGGAACAGCCTGCGAATGGCGGGGCGCCGGCGCTGGCATGGGTGCTGGTGGCGAGGCTGATTCGACCGCATGGAAGGCGAGGCGAATTGGTCGCCGAGATCCTGACAGATTTTCCAGAGCGGTTTCACGAGCGCACGCGCCTGTTTTTGATTCCACCGGAGCGAGTGGGATCGCGGCCGCGTGAGGTACAGCTCGAAAACTTCTGGTTTCTGCGCAGCCGGATCGTGATGAAGTTTCAGGGGGTCGACTCGATCAACGATGCGGAGGCTTTGCGCGGCTTCGAGGTGGCGATTCCCGCTGAAGAGCGCGCGCCGCTCGAAGCGGGTTCGGTCTACGTAAGCGAACTGATTGGCTGCAGGGTCGTGGACCTGAATCGCGGCGGGACCGAGGTGGGTGAAGTTGCGGACGTTGATCGCGAGTCCTCGAGGACCGAGCTGCTGGTGGTGCGGCGGCGTGATCGTCCGGGAGAAGAGCTGCTGATCCCCTTTGTGACGGAGTACTTGGTGCGCGTTGATGCGGCGAGCCGCAAGGTAGAGATGCGGCTGCCGGAGGGCTTGCTGGAGATCAACGCTCCGATGACGGAAGAAGAGAAGCGGGAAGCCGAGCGGTGAACGCGGAGAATCGAAGGACGGCCTCTAAACCAGTTGATGAGGATCGTGCTTTGCCAGCGGTTAATGAACGAACTCGGCGCTGGGGACCCAAGCGGGGTTAGGGCGCAGAGTTCGGAGCCGAGAGATAACGAGGGCCGCGAGGCAGGCATGCCCGGCGGCCCTTATTGTTGCTGACGATGATCGGCGAAGTTAGCGGCGAGACTTCTTTTTTGAAGATTTCTTCGCGGCCTTCTTCGCGCTCTTTTTTGCCAGGGCCTTTTTGGCTGGAGCCTTCTTCGCGGCCTTCTTTGCTGCCTTCTTCACGGCTTTTTTGGCCGCCTTTTTGGCTGGAGCTTTCTTCGCGGCGGCTTTCGCAGCCTTTTTCGCTGGAGCTTTTGAAGCTGCTTTTTTGGCCGGGGCTTTCTTCGCCGGCGCGGTCTTTACGGCCTTCTTTGCCGGAGATTTCTTCGCCGCTTTCTTAGCGGGCGGAGGGGTGGACTCAGGTTCCGGAGGCCCGAAGCTTTCGTCGTCGTCGCCCAGTTCGTCATCGTCAGAGGAGATTGTCGTCGAGACTTCCACCTCCTCTTCCTCCTCGTCTTCGCCGAAGCCGTCCTCCAGCTCTTCCATATCGTCATCAGCTTCGGGCTCAAATTCGCCGTCCGCGCTTGCGTAAAGTCTGTAGTCGTCCTGCATCAGAATTGCCCTCCCGGCTCCGAGTCAGTTTGCACCGCTGTATGAGTATGCCAGAAATTCGGCAAAACCCCTGCGGGGCGGATTATAGCAACAGCACGCGTATGGTTGCCAATGCTGGCGCGCACACAAGAGTGAGGGCAGCATCATGACAGAATGAGATGCAGTTGCGAGAGGCACAGCGGTTCCGCTCGAACGGAATCGACGAGGCCCGTCTGGAAGCCATGCGGTTCGACCTCATCACGATTTTCCCGGATTTTTTTGCGAGCATTCTGAGCCATGGGGTGCTGCGCCGGGCCATTGCCGGGGGTTTGGTGGGGGTCGCGGTGCACGATCTTCGCGGGTTCGCGCACGACCGGCACCGGACGGTTGATGATCGGCCGTTTGGCGGGGGTGAAGGCATGGTCCTGAAGCCGGAGCCGCTGGTCGAGGCGGTTGAGTCTCTGGGGATTGCGGGGAAAGCGGAGCGGGGGCTGGCCCGCGAGCAGGTGATTCTGCTGTCGGCGCAGGGCGCGCGGTTTTCGCAGGCCGTGGCGCGGGAGCTGGCAGGGATGGAGCGGGTGGTTCTGATCTGCGGTCGCTATGAGGGCGTGGACGAGCGAGTCAGCGAGCTCGCCTGCGATCGGGAGTTGTCAGTGGGAGACTATGTGCTTTCGGGGGGCGAGCTGGCGGCGGCGATCGTGGTGGATGCAACGGCGCGGCTGCTGCCGGGGGTGCTGGGCAACGAGGCTTCGAGCGAGTATGAGAGCTTCGGGCTGGCCGATCCGGGAGCGGCGAGCGCAGAGGAGGGTCCGCCGCAGTCGACGCACGGAGCTGGCGGCCTGCTGGACTACCCGCATTACACGCGGCCGGCGGAGTTTCGAGGCGTTGCCGTGCCGGCGGTGCTGACCGAGGGGGATCATGCCGCGATCCGGCGCTGGCGGCGGGAGAGGGCGCTCGAAAAGACGTGGCGTAACCGGCCGGATTTGCTGGAGGGGGCGGAGCTGAGTGCGGCGGACCGGAAGTTTTTGCGGGGGCTGGGCTGGAGCCAGGACGCGGGGACCGGGATCAAGTGAGGCAATCGTCATCCGGCCGGATGATGGTTCGGAGCTGGGGTCAGGTCACCCACGGGTTGAGGAGAGCAGCCCCGGTTTTCTCGAAGTCGGCGGTGTTGCGGGTGACTACGGTCATTCGGTGGATAAGGGCCGTGGCTGCAATGAGGGCATCGCGGTCAGAGTGCGGATTCGGGATGTGGAGGCGGGCGCAGCGTCGCGCCACGGCAGTATCAATCGGGACAATTCGACCGTCAAAGGCGGGCAGGACGCGTTCCTCAAGCCAGGAGCGAAGATTCGCCCCCTGCGGCGGATCGCGCCGCTCGACGCGCAGAATCCCAATTTCCAATTCGAGAACCGAGATGACCGAGAGGTAGAGTTCGGCGGGCGCGATGAGGCCGGCCCAGCGGCGGACACGAGGGTTGGCGCCTCCGCCCTTGCGCAGCTCGGAGACCACATTCGTGTCGAGCAGAAACATCAGGAGAGGTGGGCAGGCCGATGAAGGCGGGTGAGGCGAGGCGGTTCGAAGTCGATTTCCGCGGCCTTTGGATCGCCGAGCAGGTCGAGGATACTTTCGTGCTTGCCCGTGATTTTTCGGTATTCCTCGATGGAGAGCAGGACCTGAGCAGGGCGGCCGCGGTCGGTGATGAAGACGGGGCCCTTGCCGGCGGCCTTCCTGGCGCGGCTGACGTTCTGATTGAAATCGCGGCTGGAGATGGTGGTGATGGCCATGCGCCTCCGATGTAGATATGTTACTACATTTCGAAGTGCGTCGCCGATGGAGCAGCGAAAGGCGTGAATTTCCTGTAAACTGAAAATTCTGCAATTTTCCCTTCAGGAATGAGAGCTTATGTCGATCCATCCAGTGATGCAGCGTCTTGCCGAGAAGTTGAACCGCACGGATTTGCCCGCCTTTGGGCCGGGCGATACGATTCGCGTGCAGGTGAGGATTAAAGAAGGCGATAAGGAACGTCTCCAGGCATTTGAGGGCGTGGTCATCGCGAAGAAGAACGGGGCGCAGGGGAGCTTTACCGTGCGCAAGATGAGCTTCGGCCAGGGAGTCGAGCGCATCTTCCCTTTCAACAGCAAAGTGATCGACAAGATCGAGAAGGTCCGGTCGGCGAAGGTGCGGCGAGCGCGGCTGTTCTACCTGCGCGGACTGCGGGGCAAGGCTGCTCGCCTGAAGGAAGTCGACACCAGATAGCGCTCAGCGTTCAGGAAAACACAAGCCCTGGCCGGATCGGCTGGGGCGTTTGTGTTTGGGGACAGTTTTTCCACGAGCGTCCGCAGCGGCTTGAGCGATAGACTCGGCTCATGGGAACGATGCAGCTCGATGGCGAGCTGATTCCGAAGCGCGGGCGCAGGAAATTGGCGGACGATGAAGTAGGCGCGTCGACGCGAAAGATGCGGATGCTTCGCTCCCTGGCCTGCGGCAACAAGTACGAAAAACTGGCGCGGGCGCAGGGCGCGACCGTCATTGCCGGCGTGGATGAGGTTGGCCGTGGGGCGTTGTTTGGGCCGGTGGTCGCTGCGGCGGTGATTCTTCCGCCCGACACGAGGATTCGCGGACTGCGAGATTCGAAACAGCTGCCGCGCGAGGATCGCGAGCGGCTGGAAGTGGTGGTGAGGACAAGGGCCATTGCGATTGCGATCGAGGAAGTGGATGCGGAGACGATCGACCGCGTGAACATCTATCAGGCGAGCCGCATGGCGATGACGGCGGCGGTGATGCGGCTCGATCCGCAGCCGGATCACTTATTGATCGACGCTCTGAGACTGGATGTGACTCATGCGCAGACCAAAATTATCTATGGTGACTCGCTGAGTATTTCGATTGCGGCGGCTTCGGTGGTGGCGAAGGTGTATCGCGATGCGCGGATGAGAGAGCTCGATGCCGAGTATCCAGGCTATGGGCTGGCGTCGCATAAGGGCTACGCGACTCCCGAGCATCGTGAGGCGCTGAAGAACCTGGGACCGTCGGTTCTGCATCGGAAGAGCTTTGCTCCGGTGCTGCAGTGCGACTTGCCGTGGGATGAGATGTCCGACGATCTTGCGGTGGCTGAGGACGAATCCGTTTGCCCTATCGACTCCTGTGTGTAACGGCGCATCCTGACGATGAGAGCGGCGGCTTTGGCGGCGCGCTGATGCTGGCGCACGAAGCGGGAGCTGAGACCGCTGTGCTGTGCTTCACCGACGGACAGGCGGCGCATTTTCGCGGCGCTGCGGCGGGCGACGAAGAGCTGGGAAAGCTGCGGCGCGCGGAGATGGACGCGGCCTGCGCGGTGCTGGGCGTGACGCGGTGGGATGTGCTCGATTATCCCGATGGCGAACTGGCGCGGCAGAGTTTTCAGGAGCTGGTGGGGTTGGTCGTGGAGCACATCCGGCGCTGGCGGCCGCAGGTGGTGCTGACGTTTGGTGGAGATGGCGGGGTGAACCTGCACCGCGATCACACGATGATTTCAGTGGTGACGACGGCGGCGTTCCACTGGGCGGGGCGGGCGGAGATGTTTCCGGACCATGCGGAGACGGGGCTCGAACCGTATCCTCCACAGAAGCTGTATTTCTCGAGCACGCCGTTTGTGAGCGTGCGCGACCGGCCGGAGCTGGCGGGGTCGTCTACGGTGCCGTGGTCGCTGACCCTCGAACTAGGCGAATTGGCCGAGCGCAAGCTGGAGGCCTTCCAGAAGCACCATTCGCAGCAGGGGGTGCTGGAGCGGGTGGGCGAGCAGGTGCGGGATGCGATGCGCATGGAGCGATATTTGCTGGCGGCGCAGCGGGGAATGGGTTCGGTTATGGCGGATGCGGGGATGTTTGCGGGCGTGGCGGAAGATGGCGAATAGACCGCAATCCACCAACAAGGGCGCGGAGAGCGCAAAGTTTGAACGGTTTTTATTTGTGTGACGTTCGTTTGCTTCTCTGGCGGTTGTGCGGGCGGTATGAGCCGCATCCGCCGATAATGGAGGACAAGAGGCGCTCACCATGACGAAAATTGTGACCGACACGGTTACAGAAGCTGCGACCGAACCTGCGATCCGCACGAAGCTGTTTGGTTTTACCCTTCTGAATCATCCGCGCTACAACAAAGGCACCGCGTTTACCGAGGAGGAGCGCGACGCGTTCGATCTGCATGGGCTGCTGCCTCCGCATGTGGGGACGCTCGCGGAGCAGATTGCACGGCGGCGGAAGGCGTTCGATGCGTACGAGACGCCGTTTGAGAAGTACACGTTCCTGCGCGATCTGCAGGACATCAACGAGACGCTGTTTTATGCGCTGATCCTCTCCGATGTTAAGAAGTTCATGCCAATTGTGTACACGCCCACAGTGGGCGAGGGTTGCCAGCGGTTCAGCGAGATCTGGCGGAAGCCGCGGGGACTGTTCCTGAGCTATCCGAACAAGGCGCGTATCGAGAAGATTCTGTCGCACAAACGTTACGACAACGTGCGGGCGATCGTGGTCAGCGATGGCGAGAGGATTCTGGGGCTTGGCGATCAGGGCGCGGGCGGGATGGGGATTCCGATCGGGAAGATGGCGCTGTACACCGCGCTGGGCGGAATCCATCACGAATATTGTTTGCCGGTGCTGCTGGATGTGGGGACGGATAACGAGGAGCGGTTGGCGAATCCGATTTATATCGGGTGGCGGAACAAGCGGGTGCGGGGGCCGGAGTACGACGACTTCATCGAGACGTTTGTGCGGACTGTGGAGCGGCGCTGGCCGCATGTGCTGCTGCAATGGGAGGACTTTGCGGGGACGAACGCGGCGCGGCTGCTGGCGAAGTATCGTGACCGGCTGTGCACCTTTAACGACGACATTCAGGGGACGGCGGCGGTGGTGCTGGCGACGCTGCTGGCGGCGATGAAGGCAGCCGGTACGCGACTCAGGGAGCAGCGGATTGCGATTCTGGGATTTGGCTCGGCGGGGATTGGGATTGCGAATCTGCTGGTGGAGGCTCTTGAGGAGGGAGGACTGAGCGAGCAGGATGCGCGGGCGAAAATCTATGCGATGGGGCGGCCGGGGCTGCTGGTCGAGGGGGCGGAGGGGATTCACGAAGAGCAGAAGGGCTATGTTCGCGCCGCGGGGGACGTGGCGGGGTGGCAGGTGAAGGACGCGAAGAAAATTGGGCTTGAAGAAGTGGTGCGCAACGCGAAGATCACCGTGCTGATTGGCGTGGCGGGGAAGGCGGGGATGTTTATCGAAGATGCGATTCGGGCGATGGCGAAGAATGCGGAGCGGCCGGTGATTTTTCCGCTGTCGAATCCGACGTTCGAAGAGCGAGGCGACGCCGGAGGATTTGCTGAAGTGGACGGACGGCAAAGCTCTGATTGGGACGGGGAGCCCGTTTGCGCCGGTGAAGGTGGGGGATCGGGAAATCTGTATCGACCAGACGAACAATTCCTACATCTTTCCGGGGCTGGCGCTGGGAATCGTGGCGTCGCGGGCGCGGCGGGTGAGTGATGCGATGATCATGACGGCGGCAAAGACGCTGGCTGGTTTGTCGCCGGTGAAAAAGGATCGGACGGGGAGCTTGTTGCCGCCATTGGCTGATTCACGGCGGTTGAGCCGGGTAATTGCGGGGGCGGTGGCGCGGCAGGCAGTTGCGGAGGGGCTATCGGATTTGAGGGAATCGGATGTGGATCGAGTGGTGGGGGAGAATGTTTGGGAGCCGCGGTATGTTCGGTATGAGCGGGAATGGTAGGGGAGGGATAACGGCGAGCGAGAGGCGAGCGGGAGGCGGGCGGGAGGCGGGCGGAAGACGGGCGAGAGGCGAGCGGGAGGCGGGCGACAAGGTTCACGCCTATTTGGCGACCACCCACCCCCGCACAGGCGCACCCACCAGCCCTACCGCCTCACTCTACCTAAGATAAAGTGAACCTGTGAGCACGCCACGGCGATGACAGGAAACACATTCTGAAAAAGCCACCAATCAAAGGCCTTCTCATCCGTAAACAGCCACCATTCCCAAGATGAAGTTCCGAACCAAATCCAAGCCAAGGCAAGCTGCAGATATGGAACTCTTCCGATGAACGCTGTCGATACACATAGAAGGAGCCAGGATAGCCCCACATATCTAAGCGGGCTCTTCACGTCTGGAATCCACCAACCGGTAAATAGAAGCAATGAACCGCCGATAGCTAAAGCCGCAACCAAAACCCAGAATACGGCCATTCTGACGCGTTCTCTCATGGTGTCTCAGGAGCGGGAAAGCTGGACCAGCAATCGCAACCCGCGGTTACGATTTCCAAAAAAAATTCAGGCCTATTTGGCGACCAGCGATTCGCAGTGCTGTTTCAGGCTAAGCGCCTCGGTGCGGACGTAGTCGGCAATGCGTTTCGAGTACATGCCTCCGAGGATCGATCCGAGGATGCCTTCGGTAGAGAAGGAGAGTTCGACTTCGGTGCCTGAGCTGAAGGGGCTGAGTCGGTGGTCGGCGATCATGGTGGCGCCGGGGGCCTTCTGGATCCAGGTGAAAGCCTGGTGAGGCGCGCACTCGGTGACTTCGTAGACGGCCGGGCGGAGTTTGGGTTGAGTGACGCGGTAACGCGATCCCACCTTGAGTTCGTTTTTGTGACCGTTGGTGGCGATGGGCTGCACGTCGAGGACGGTTGGGGTCCAGGACGGCCAGCGTTCGACGTTGGCGAGGACCTGCCAGATGGCTGCGGGGCTGGCGTTGATGATGACGCGTTCGACGGTCTGCATAGGGAGCGGCTCCTGTTGGGTGATCGCGCGGCGTTCTGGCGCCAGGAATATGTATACGGACGGGACCGGGGTGTGGTTCCGCGTGAGTCGCGGCGATCGGCCATTGCACCCGGCTGTTGGGTGACGAAGTGACTACTCGAACCGGGCGAAGGCGGGTATAGCGCGAAGGACGTTTCAGGTTCGGGGCGGACGCGGAAGTCGGCGTGCGCCTCGGCGTAGAGGACTTTGCCGTCAGGCGCGAGGACATAGGTCGCCGGCAAGGGGAGCTTCCACGTTTCTTCGCCGTTCATGAAGGGGATGTTGAGGAGGATTCCGCGATAGTAGCGGCGGAGATAGTCGGGGAGTGTCCAGGCGAGGCCGAATTGTTCGGCGACAGCGCAGCCCGCGTCGACGAGGAGCGGGAAGGGGATGGCGTGCTGGCCCGCTGTGAAGTCGCTCTGGCGCTGGTTCTGTGGCGAAATGCCGATGACGAGAGCTCCACGTTCGCGCAGGGCGGGGTAGAGGTCGCGCCACGCTTCGAGCTCGGTAACGCAGTAGGGGCACCAGCGGCCGCGGAAGAAATTAATGACGAGCGGGCCGAGGGCCACCAAGTCGGCGGAACGGACGATTTTGCCGGAGAAGTCCGGCAGGGCAAAGGCGGGTGCCGTGGCGCCGATGGGGAGCAGGCGATCTTCGATACCGGAGCGGAAGAGCTCTTCAATGGCGCGCTCGCCGATGGCGAGGCGCTCGGGCTGGACGAGGGTGCGGGTCTGGGTGGTGATCTCGTCGAGCTGGTCCTGAAGGTGGGGCATGATGACTACAGTTTAGATGGAATGCGGCTTATGGGGAGTGGAGATTTCCGGGCCGGGGATTACGATGGAGGTCAAAAGGGGTGCCTACATGGCGATGCGGAGATTTGGAAGTCTGAAGCGGATGGTGCTGGCGGCTTTGTTGTGCGCGACCGGGGCGGTGTGGGGGCAGGCTTCAGGGTACACACCGGTGACGGTTGTGGTGACAGATTCGTCGGGCGCGGTGATTCCCGGGGCAGAGATTCGGGTGACGCCGGGGAGTCCTGCGGGGGATCAGCTGATAGCCGATGAGCATGGGCGGGCGCAGCTGGGGATCACGGCCGGAAAGTACCAGCTGCACGTAACCGCGAAGGGATTCTCGACGGCGGAGCAGACGATCACAGTGGCCGACAAGCCTGAGACGGTGACGGTGACGCTGGTGCCGGGCCCAACGAGCGGACCGGTGCAGGTGATTCCCGGAACTGCTCCGATTCAGCCGTCTGCGATGCCGTTGGAAAGCACAGTAGAGAAACCGCATGCGGAGGGCACGGGCGAACCGGCGGCGGCCAGAGTGGATACGCTGACGATTGTTGGGGCAGGTGGGCTGCGTGGGGTATTTACAGCGGCGACCCTGAAGGAGTATCCGCAGACGACCGTAACAATTTTCGACCATCATACGAATGCCAATGAGACGTACTCAGGGGTGCCGCTCATCGATCTGCTGGCGCATCTGGGAGTGCCGCACGGCAAGGATCTGATGGGGAAGGTGCTGGCGGATTACGTGGTGGCGACGGGTGCGGACGGGTATGTGAGCGTGGTGGCGCTGGGGGAGATCGATCCGGAGTTTCATCCGGGAATGGTGCTGGTGGCGGACGCGATGGATGGGAAGCCGCTGGATAAAGCAGGGCCGTTTCGGCTGGTGGTGACAGAGGATAAGCGGCCGGCGCGGAGCGTGCGGAATTTGGTGAGGCTGGAGTTGCGGACGGCGGAGTGAGAGGGAATCGGTCGATCCTCACCACAGGAGCCAGCAGACCCGAGATGGGGGCGCGGGTCCGCTGGCAGTTGCGATTCACATGGTGAGGACGACGCGGAATTCCGCTTTGCCGCTCATCATGCGGGCGTAGGCCTCGGCCGCTTTTTCAAGGGGATACTTTTCGATCATAGGACGCACGCCGCTGATTTCGGCAAAGTGGAGGGTATCTTCGGAGTCGGCGGGGGTGCCAGCGGCCCAGCCCTGAATGGATCTGCTGCCAATGATGAGTTGGGCGGGAGTAACTTCGATGGGATCGAAGGCGGCCCCAATGACGATGAGTTTGCCGTTTGGTCCGAGACCGTCGATGAGTTCGGACATAGCTTTGGAGTTGGGGGCTGTGGCGAGGATAATTTTGGCGCCGCCCAGCTTTTGTAACTCCTGGGCAGCGTTGGTGGCTTTGCTGTCGATGTAGACGCTGGCTCCGAGTTTCTTAGCGAGGGGGGCATTGTCGGGGCCGCGGCCGATGGCGGCGACGTTATAACCAAACTTATTGGCGAACTGGATTCCGAGATGACCGAGGCCGCCGATGCCCTGGACAGCTACTAAGTCGCCGGGGAGGGCGCCGCTGTGGCGGAGGGCGTTGTAAGTGGTAATTCCGGCGCAGAGGAGGGGGGCTGCGTCTGTGTCGCTGAGAGTGTCGGGGATGGAAACGAGGGCTTCGACGGGAGCTACCATGTATTGCTGGTACCCGCCGTCGTAGCTGATGCCGGGTATTTTGACGTTCTGGCAATTGCGAAAATCTCCGCGGCGGCATTCTCGGCAGGTGTTATCCTGGCCGCCGTGCCAGCCTACGCCGACACGCTGGCCTTTCTTCCAGGCGGAGACACCGGGGCCTACTTCGTCGATGATGCCGGCGACTTCGTGACCGGGGATGCGGGGATACTCGATTCCGGGCCATGCGCCCTCGACGGTGAGGGCGTCGCTGTGACAGACGCCACAGGCCTCGACTTTGATGCGGACTTGTCCGGCGGCGGGGCGGGGGATTTCGCGGTCGACGACCTCGAAGCCTGAACCGGGTTTGGTGATCTGGGCTACCTTCATGGTTGCTGTTACCGGGAGTGGTTGTGCCGCCATAGATTCTCCTTTTAAGTCCTGAATGTATTGAAGTCCGCCTGGCCGTGTTCGTTAGTCTGGATTCCGGAAGGAGCTCTGGAGATTCTGAAGGCTGCCTTTTTTTTCTTGCTGTAATCTTCGTCATGGATGCGGGAGACTGGCTGCTGGCGAACGATGATGGGCAGGCATGGGGCGTGGATGCGGACAGGGATCGGCGGTTGTGACTCCTTTGTATGCAGGGGGTTACGACAGTGCAGGCCGCGGGAATTTGGTAGTGCGGCGGCGCGCGTGGGGTGTAGAATTCCGTGCGTAGTTTCCTGGATCATGGAGATTGATGGGTAAGATGCGAATGAAAAACTGGGCGGGTGTTGGGGTTTTCGCTGTTTGCAGTTTGGTTTTGGGATGCGGCGGAGGGTCGGTTAGCACGGTTACACCGCCACCGGTTAACGCAATTACCGGTGTGACTCTGACTCCGACGAGCGCGAATGTGACGATTGGGGCGAAGGAGCAGTTCAGCGCGACGGTGAACGGGACGGGGACGTTTAACACTGCTGTGACATGGCAGGTTTCGGGTCCGACGGGCTGGACGGGCAGCATAGGCTCGATCGACTCGACCGGCCTCTATGAGAGCCCTTATCCAGCGCCCGCAACGGTAACGGTAACGGCATACGCTACCGGAGATCTGACGAAGAGCGCGGCGGCGACGGTTACGCTGGTGGCTCCGGCGACGGCAGCTGGACCGGCGCTGACGGTGAACGTTGGCGACGAGACGCACGCGATTAGTCCGCTGATATACGGGATGAACGCATTCGCACTGGATTCGACGACAGCGACTAATTCGGGCATCACCGTGACCCGCTGGGGCGGTGACGACACGTCGCGGTATAACTACCAGACCAATGTTACTAACTCCGCGAACGATTATTACTTCGAGAATGGGACGGGGGCCGCGGAGATGCTGCCCAACCCCAACAGCAGCACGAGCTTCACGGAGTTCATCGCGGCGAATAACAGTATCGGGACAAAGACTCTGGGCACGGCTCCGGTGCAGGGTTGGGTGTCGAATGCGACGCCGGGAGTATGCAGCTTTACGTTAGCGGCGCTGCCCGGGCAGGTAAGTTACAACGGGAACTGCGGCGATGGATTTTATCCGGACGGAACGGAGGGCTGCACGGAGACCGGGGGTTGCGAAATTTTCGGCACGGCCACAACGCCGGCAATTACCAGCATTGCGGAGCCGCCTCCGGCGCCGCCCGCGGCCAGCGCAGCCACGCTCTCGTGGGCGCAGGGCACGTGGACAGGCGGGTGGGTGAATTCGCTGGTGACAAATTCAAGCTTTGGCAACGCGGCAAGCGGCAAGGGCGTGGCGATCTGGGATCTCGATAACGAGCCGGCCTGGTGGGATGCGGTGCATCGGGATGTGCATCCGGTGCCTTCGACCTATGACGAAGTGACACAGGGGGGGATTGGTACGGCTCTGGCCATCAAGACCGTCGATCCGACTGCGGAGGTAAGCGGGCCGGTGATCGACTACTGGTGGAATTATTTTTATTCTAAGAAGGATATCGAGAAAGGCTGGGGTACGGGACCGTGTTATGAGCCGTGGGACGCGCCGGCGGACAGGACCGCGCACGGCGGCGTGCCGATGATCGAGTACTATCTGCAGCAATTCAAGGCAGCGGAAGCGACGTACGGCATGCGGCTGCTGGATTACGTGGACATCCATGGGTACTTTGCGCCGGATTATCCGGCGGGCAGTGGTAACTCAGTTGGGTTGACGACGGGTGGAGATACGGGGGCGCAGCAGGTTCGACTGAACTCGACGCGGTCTCTTTGGGACCCGACTTACACCGATCCGAATTTTCCGCAGCCAAACTACACGGCGGACCCTAACTACACCAGTAACTGCTCCACGCCATTGCAGGCGCCAAAGGCGATTCCCATGCTGCAGTCGTGGGTGGCAAGCAGCTATCCAGGGACGAAGACGGCGATCGATGAGTACAACTTTGGCGGCCTCGAAACGATCAATGGGGCGCTGACGCAGGCGGATGTTCTGGGAATCTTCGGGGCGTACGGGCTGGATCTGGCGACGCTGTGGCCAACGACGAGTTACTCGGAACAGGGGCCTGGTAATATGGCATTCGCTATCTACCGAAACTATGACGGCGCGAAGTCGACGTTCGGGAATATGGCACTGGCATCGACGAGCGCGAACCAGGGACAGCTCTCGGTATACGGGGCGCTGCGGACCTCGGATCAGGCCGTGACGGTGGTGGTGATCAACAAGACGTTTGGGGCGCTGACCAGCACGCTTTCGCTGGGGAGTCTGACGGCGGGCGGCGGGTATGCGAAGGTCTACCAGTACACGGCTGCGAATCTGGCGGCGATTGTTGCGCTGCCGGATCAGGTGGTGACGCCACCGGCAGCGGGATCTTCGACGAGTACGATCAGCAGTTATTCGTTTCCTGCGGCGAGCATTACACTCTTCGTCATCCCGCAGTAGGGCGGGGTGGCCGCGCGGGCGTTGACGGCGGGTGAGATTCCTGCTTTGCTGGCGGAGTGCATCCTCTGCGGCTGATTCTCGGGATTGCGTGTCTGGTGTCGGCGCTGCTGGACGCGTTCGAGACGGTGATTTTGCCGCGACGCGCGACGGGGCGGTTCCGGCTGACGCGGCTGTTCTACATCCTTACGTGGAGACCGTGGCGGTGGGTGGCGCGGCGAGTGCGGGCAAGTCGCAAACGGGAGACGATGCTCAGCTTTTATGGGCCGCTGTCGCTGGTGTTTCTGATTGCCATGTGGGCGGGGGCTCTGCTGCTGGGGTTTGCTCTCGTTTATTCCGGGCTGTCCGCGCCGTTCATCGATCCGCGCGGGATGCGGCATCCGTTTGTGACCGATCTGTACGCGAGCGGAACGACGCTCTTCACGCTGGGGCTGGGCGATGTGGTGCCGAACAGCCTGCCGGTGCGAATCCTGGCGGTGATGGAGTCGGGGATGGGGCTGGGATTTGTGGCGCTGGTGATCGGCTATTTTCCGGTGCTGTACGGGGCGTTTTCGCGGCGAGAGGTGAACATCGCGCTGCTCGATGCGCGGGCCGGGTCGCCACCGACGGCGTATGAGCTGATCAAGCGGCATTCGTTCGAGGGCGGGGGACTGGCGCTGATGAAGCTGCTGGAGGAGTGGGAGCGCTGGGCGGCGGAGCTGCTGGAGAGCCACATTTCGTATCCGCTGCTGTGCCTTTTTCGTTCGCAACACACGAGCCAGAGTTGGCTGAGCGCGCTGACCGCGATCCTGGATACATGCGCTCTGCTGATTGCGAGCGTGCAGGAGCACAGCGCGCGGCAGGCACAGCTGACGTTTGCCATGGCGCGCCATGCGCTGGTGGACCTGTCGCAGATTCTGTCGCAGGGGCCGCTCGAGAGCCACGGGGATCGGCTGCCGGCGGAGAAATTTCACCTGATTTACGATCGGCTCTGCACCGCGGGAGTGAGTGTGTGCCGCGACGACCAGAGCAGCGCGCGGCTGAACGAGCTTCGCCGGATGTACGAAGGATATGCGGAGGCGCTGAGCCGGTATCTGGAGATGCCGCTGCCGCCGTTTTTCATCGAACATCCGAAGAAAGACAACTGGCTCACGGTGGCGCGGGTTCGTGCCGAGGCCGAAGGCGGGGAACAGGTAGCCACTTCCGCGTCGCCGCATAGCGAAGAGCATCTGTTCTGAGGCGTTTTGCGAAGGGCGCGCTCCGCCGCCGAACGCGCACAGCGCAAGGCTGCCACTGCGGAGGTCGGAATCAGTCCCGCTTCCAGAACGAGGGTGGTTCGATACCGAGCGCGCGCAGGTAAACGTATGCCTGGCCACGGTGGTGGATCTCGTTTTCTATGGCGTACTGAATGGTTCCGACTCCGGGCATTTCCCACAGGTCGAACACCTTATCCACTTCGCTGAAGCGGGAAGCGGGGATTCTGGGGAACTTCGCGTCGAGTTCGACGGTTTGCGTGTCCCACAGGCGCAGCAGCTCGGTTTTGGTGGTGGGTTTGGCGGCCTTGTATTCTTCCCATTTGCCGGTGGAGACGCCCTCGACGACGGGGGTGGTCATCCCGATGAGCTCGGAGGCCATCTCCGCAAAGGGGCGCATGCCTCCGATGGAAAACTGAAAGAGCTGGTCTTCAGGAAATGCTTCGATGGTACGGCGGGTGAGGCGCCGGTTTCTTTGCCAGTCCTTCAGGAGATCGTCCGCGGTGAGGACGGGGACTGATGTTGTTTCGGTTGCCATTGTGATTCCTCCTTTATGCGGCCCTTGTGGGGTTAGTTTTAACTATAGGAGGCATTCCCGACAGCATCTGTCGTAAATTCGACAGAGGATGGTTTCTGCATGTACGACCCGATCATGCGTGTGTTTATGGTTTTGGAAATCCTGCAGGCGCGGGATTATGTGTCTGGAGCCGAGCTCGCTGCACGGCTGGAAGTGGACCTGCGTACTGTGCAGCGCTACATCGTTCGCCTGAAGGACCTGCAGATACCGATTGATTCTTCGCGAGGGGTGGGCGGGGCTTATCGGTTGCGGCCCGGGTTTCGCTTGCCGCCTTTGCTGCTGACGAACGAGGAGGCGTTCGCGCTCTCTCTGGGATTGCGGGCGTTGCGTCAGATTGGGCTCTCGGCCTTTGCGCCGGCGACAGAGAGCACGCTGACCAAACTGGAGCGGGTATTGCCGGAGAAGCTGCGCGAGAGCATCAGGACGGTCGAGGATGTGGTCGCTCTTGAGCCGGGGCCATGGGTGGTTTCGACCTCGGTGGAGTGCCTGGTTCGCGCAGCCTCCGCGATTCGCACGGGCAGAAGGATTCGCTTTGGGTATCGATCGCACGGCGGCGCTGCTTCGCGGCGGCAGATCGAGCCGTATGGCGTGATCCATACGGACGGAAGGTGGTATCTGATCGGTCACTGCCTTTCCCGGCGAGCGCTGCGCACATTTCGGATGGACCGTATTACGGATATGGAAATTCGCGCGGCGACGTTTCGACGTCCGGCGGGGTTTGACGCGCAACGTTACCTGCACGAACACATGCCGTTTGTGCAATCGGAATATCAGATCGACGTATGGGTCGACATGCCGTTGGAAGAAGTGGAGCGCAACGTTGCGCCGTGGAGAATCGCAACCGAGGCAGAGCGTGGAGGGACGCGGCTGCGGTGCGGACGCGACCGGCTGGAGATGATGGCCGCGCTGTTGCTGAGTCTGGGGCGCCGCATTGTGGTGCGCAGTCCCGTGGAGCTGCGGAGGACTTTCCGGAAGATGGCTCGGCTGGCCATGGAGGCGGGGGCGGGTCCGCTAAAACTAAGGACCAGGGCTAGCGAGGAGCAGGTAGGGGCTCGCTAGCGTTGCGTTCTGAAGGTCACTTGCGGGAGCCGGAACCAGATTGCGTCGCCGTCGAATTGAATGGTGAGGAGATCGCGAAGCGCGGGTGAGGCGGTAGTAAAGAGGCGGCGCAACTCTGCAACGCGGTCGGGCGGAGTCCTGGAGCGGCGCACCCAGTCGTCGAAGTCCATGCCGCGGGGGCTTTCGGTGTAGTGGTCGGTGACTTCGCGCTGGATGGCGAGAGCGGCGTTGTGCAGGAAGGTGCGCCAGGCGCTGAGCCGATAGCTGCGGACATGGGACGGGTCGCGCAGCTTTTCGATGTTCTGGAGTTGAGCGTCGAGGTCTTCGTCTTCTGGACCGTAGTTGTCGACGATAACGACTTTGCCGCCAGGTTTCGTGACGCGTGCCATTTCGCGGACGGCGGCGGCGTTGTCAGCGAAGTGGTGTGAGGCGAGGCGGACGGTGACGATGTCGAACTCTGCGCCGGCGAAGGGGAGTGTTTCGGCTGGGCCTTGTTTTGTGACAACGTTGGTGAGGCCGCGTTGGGCGGCGTTTTTCGCGGTTTCAAGGAGCATGGCGCCGGTGAGGTCGTAAGCGACGATCTTCTGTACGTGGGGCGCGAAGGCGAGCGCGGTGTGGCCGGCTCCGGTAGCGATGTCGAGGACCGTGTCGGTGGCCTTTGGCGCGGCGAGGGCGACGAGGGTATTGAGGGCGGTCTGATCGCTGTGGCCTGCGCTGGTGGAGTAGGCTGCGGCGGTAGAGCCGAACTGAGCCTGGACCTTCTGGTGGACTTCCTGTTCTGCCGCATTGTTCGCCATTTCACGATGCTAGAGCTTGCATCGACAGGAAGTCGAACTCCGCGTCGTTCGCAAAGCGATTTTTGTGACGTGGCTCACAGCCAGGGCCTTTCTGTGACAGCTACAGTTCGGGTAGTTTCCGGGCGCGATTTATAAGGATGCGGATTTTTGCGCAGCGCCTGGGTGCGAGGTCCCCTATCAAGACGGCGATCCAGAAATTCATTGGGGCGAGTGTGGCGCTCGGCGTCTTCGCGGCGTGTGGGCAGCAGGTTCAACGTGTTCCTGCTGCGCCCGCGGTCGCCGAGTTCACGAATTTTCTCGTTGCGAATCGAGCCGAGCTGCAGACGAGCGTCGCGCAGAGTGCGGGGATTACGGTCGAGTATCCGCGGGAGGGCTCGCTGTTTCCCCGGGATATGGTTGCGCCGCTGTTTCAGTGGCTCGACGGCAACAAGGATGCGACGGTTTGGCGGGTGGAGGTGATCTTCGCGGAGCATGGTCCGAAGATTCGGCAATGGTCTGAGGGAGAGAAGATGCGGATTGGTCCGCTCGACGACTCGCTGGAGGGATATGTGCCGCCCACGCTGACGCCGGAGCAGGCGGATTCGCACACATGGCGGCCGGATGCGAAGACGTGGGAGGAGATCAAGAAACATTCGCAGCATGGGTCCGCTTTGATTCGTTTCAGCGGCTACCGGACTAAGGACGACCGGCAACCGATTTCGACAGGGCAGGTGACGATTGCGACGTTGCCCGATCCGGTGGGCGCGCCGATTATGTATCGCGATGTGCCGCTGATTCCGCCGCCGCCGGAGAGCGAGGAGCGGGGCGTGATCAAGCCGTTGCCGGATTCGGTGCTGCCGAAGATTCGATGGCAGCTGCGCTACGTGTCGGACGCCGAGAGCAAGACGGTGATGACGGGGCTGCCGACCTGCGCGAATTGCCACAGCGTGGCGCAGGATGGCAAGACGCTGGGCATCGATGTGGACGGGCCGCAGAACGACAAGGGGCTGTACGCGCTGATCCCGATTAAACCGGTCAGCACGATGAGCAACGATTACGTGATCCACTGGAGCGCGTTCAGCGAGGAGCGGGCGCAGAAGCGCTTCGGTTTTATGTCGCAGGTGTCGCCGGACGGGAAGTATGTGATCACGTCGATTGACGTGCCGCATGCGCATGGGACGCGCGTGGTGGACCGTCTCTACAACGGGTTTTACCGCAATTATGGATTTGGGCAGGTATTTTTTCCGACGCGTGGGGTGCTGGCCTGGTACAGCCGCGAGAGCGGAAAGCTGACGCCGCTGCCGGGCGCGGACGATCCGGGGTTTGTGCAGACGAGCGCCTTCTGGAGTCCGGACGGGAAGTATTTGGTGTATTCGCGGGCGGTGGCGAAGGATCCGTACGCGCCGGGACAGAAGCAGGCGACGTACGCGAACGACCCGAACGAGACGCAGATTCAGTACGACCTGTATCGGATTCCGTTCAACGACGGGAAGGGCGGGACGCCGGAGCGAGTGGCGGGCGCTTCGGAAAACGGGATGAGCAATAACTTCCCGAAGGTTTCGCCGGATGGGAAGTGGATTGTTTTTGTCGAGTGCAGGAACGGCTTGCTCATGAGGCCGGACAGCAAGCTGCACATCGTGCCGTTCGAGGGAGGGACGGCGCGGCCGCTGGCTTCGAATTTGCCAGTGATGAATTCGTGGCACACGTTTTCGCCGAACGGACACTGGCTGGCGTTTTCTTCGAAGAGTCCGTCGCTCTACACGGAGCTGTATCTGACGCACATCGATGCGGAGGGAAACGCGAGCCCGGCGATTCTGGTGGAGAATGCAACGGCTTCGAACCGCGCTGTGAATATTCCGGAGTTCGTGAATGTGGCGCCGGGGGGACTGGAGCGGATCGACACGCCGGCGACAGATTTTTATCGGATGTTCGATGAAGCGGTGCAGCTCTCGGACAAGAAGCAATATGATGCGGCGATTCCGGCGTGGCAGAAGGCGGTGTCGCTTGATCCTGAGGACGCGCGCGCACATAACAACCTGGGGATTGCGCTGGCCGGGGCGGGAAAGATGAGCGCGGCGGTGGAGGAGTATCGAAAATCGCTGGGGCTGAATGCGAACAGCTCGCAAACGGAAAACAACCTGGGCAGCGCGCTGGCGCAGGAGGGAAATCTTGAAGAGGCGCGGCAGCATTTCGAGAATGCGTTGCGGATCAATCCTGACAATGCATCGGCTGAGGTGAATTTAGGAAATGCGCTGTCGGCGGAGGGCGGACACACGCAGGAGGCGATCGATCTGCTGGGGAAGGGGCTTGCGGCATTGCCGAATTCTCCCGATGGACAGAATGGTTTGGGTGTGGTGCTGGCGCACGAGGGGAACCTGAATGAGGCGACGCCGCATTTGCTGAAGGCGGTGGAGTTGGCGCCGCAGGATGCGGGCTATCGGTCCAACCTGGGTCGCGTGCTTGCGGCGCAGGGACGCTTTGCGGATGCGCTGCCGCAGTTTGAGCAGGCGGCGGCGCTGAGCAATCGGCAGGATCCGGCGATTCTGCAGATGCTGGCGGCGATGGAGTCGGAGACGGGGAAGTTTGCCGAGGCTGTATCGACAGCGCAGACCGCTCTGGAGCTGGCGAAGCAACAACAGAACGATGCTCTGGCGGCATCGTTGGAGGCGAATCTCTCGCGTTATCGGGCGCAGGCGCTGGGCCAGACGCAGGGTGGGGTCGGGGGTCCGCGCTAAGTGCGCGGGGAGCGAGCCATGGCGGAAGAACTCCAAAGTCGGCCGCTCAGGAGCGAGAAGCCCGGTGTGGAGCGTGTTGTTGCCGAAGGAGGAGACGATCGCCTGCAAAGGGGCAGCGAAAATCCATCTTTCGATGGAGGCGGCGCGGTGACGCCGGGAATAGTCTCACCTGTTCCCCAGAGAAGTGGAGCCCAGGTGGGCGGAGGTTGGATCGAGCAGTTTGCGGATGCGCCGGATGTTCTGAAAGGCACGCACGGTCAGACCACCGTGGTGTGGGCGCGGGGCGTAGCCATTGGCGGCGGTGATTTTGTGACCATGGCTGGTCCTTGTTCGGTGGAAACCGAGCGCCAGCTGATGGAGACCGCCGAGCGCGTGGCGGCGGCGGGTGCGCGGGTGCTGCGCGGGGGCGCATTCAAGCCGCGAAGTTCTCCGTACGCTTTTCAGGGGCTGGGCCTCGAAGGGCTAAAGCTGCTGGCCGCGGCGCGCGAAGCGACGGGTCTGGCGATCGTGACCGAGGTGATGGCGGCGGCGGATGCTCCGCTGGTGGCCGAATATGCTGACATTCTGCAGATCGGCTCGCGGAGCATGGAGAACTACGCTCTGCTGGAAGCGGCCGCGCGGACCGGCAAGCCGATTCTGCTGAAGCGGGGCATGGTGGCTACGGTGGCCGACCTGCTGCGGTCGGCGCAATGCATTGTCAGCCACGGCAATCCCAACGTCATCTTGTGCGAGCGGGGCATTCGCACCTTCGAAACCGCCACGCGGAACACTTTCGATGTGACCGCGATTGTGGTGCTCAGGGAGATTGCGCGCCTGCCGGTGATTGCCGATCCGAGCCATGCGGCGGGTCGGCGGCGTTTTGTTCCAGCACTGGCGCGCAGCGCTGTGGCTGCGGGGGCCGATGGACTGATCGTCGAAGTGCATCCGCATCCGGACGAGGCGTGGAGCGACGGCGAGCAGTCGCTGACCTTTGCGGAGTTCGACGCGATGATGGCGGAGCTGGCTCCATGGTGCGAACTGCGAGGCGCGCGGAGCTGTGTGCTGGAGACGCGGCCATGAGGCGCGGCGTGGCAGCTGCAATCGGGATGAGCGCAGTTTTGTTGCCGGCGCTGCTGTGCGGGTTGCCGCAGCAACAGCCGGCGAGCCACGCATTTCATCAACAAGCTGAGGCTGCTCCGGTGATCTTTACTGCTGCGCCGGCGTATCGATCGCTGGCGGCGCTTGCCGGGCGGGAACGATTTCCGCAGGGGGCGCAGCTGATGGTGTTGCGGGAGGGGCATGCAGAGCCGCTTGTTCCGCAACTGGCTGCAAGCGCCGATGCCAGTGTTTCGTTCGACGCGAAGATGGTGCTGTTTGCGGGGAAGAAGGACGCAGGCGATCCCTGGGGGATTTGGGAAGTTGCGGCTGATGGCGGTGCGCCACGGTTGGTGCTGGTCGGAGTGACGGATTTGATTCGTCCGCTTTGGATGCCGGATGGACGGATGGTTTACGGGCGGCGTGGGCCGCGAGGATTTGCGCTGGAGTCGGCGGGACTCGATGGATCGCGTGCGCTGCAACTCAGTTATCTGCCCGGGAATTTTGTTCCCGACGACGTGATGCGCGATGGGCGGGTGTTATTTGAGTCGGGCTTTCCATTGGGTGCGGGGGCGAAGCCGGAGATGTTTTTGGTTTATGCGGATGGAAGCGGGGTCGAGTCCGTTCGCTGCGATCATGGCGCCGGATATGCAAGCGAGGGCCGGGAGCATGGGCGGCAGATGAGCGTGGATTCGAAGGCCGCAGTCGCTGGCGACATCGTTTTTGTGCAGGAAGGGCGGCTGGCGCGGTTTACTTCGGCGAAGGCTGACGAAGAGGCGGTCGCTGCTCCCGCTGGGGAGTATGCCGGGGATGTTGCAGAGTTCCCGGATGGGCTCTGGCTGCTGGCAGTGCGGAGACCGGGACAGAAGCGGTTTGCGCTGGTGGACTGGAAGCCGGGTGCGGGATCAGTGGTCACAGTCATTCAGGATGCGGGGCGGGATCTGATCGATCCGGTGGTGGTCGCGCCGCGCGCGGTGCCGAACCGGCATCCTTCTGGCTTGCATAATTGGGCGTTTGGAAACTTGCTGGCGCTCGATGCGCGGCAGTCGAGAAGCGGGGCGCTTTCGGTTGCGCCTGCTTCAGTGCGGGCGGAGACCCTGGGAAGCGATGGGCGCGTAGTTTCGCTGGGAACGGCCCCGGTCGAGAAGGACGGATCGTTCTTCGTGCAGGCGGTGGGGGACAGGGCGCTGCGATTCATCCTGCTGGATGCGGAGGGCAAGACTTTGAGGCAGGAGCAGGGGTGGTTCTGGGTGCGGCGTGGCGAGCAGCGCATTTGCGTCGGCTGCCACACCGGGCCGGAGCGCGCGCCGGAGAACCGCGTGCCGGAAGTGCTGCTGCGGACGACTACACCAGTGGATCTGACTGGCGGGGCCGCGAACGGGGCTGAACGAGCTGGCGGGTCGATGCCGGGAGGCCACTGAATGCAACTGTCGTTGTTACTTATTGTCGGATTGGCTTCGCCTGCCATGGGCCAGGTGGCGCCGCACGTCTCCCATTCGCCGGGAGTGTCGTCGCCCGGAGTGCAGGCGCCATCGCAGGGGATTGGAGCGCCCGGGGCAAAGTCGGCGATTCGTTTTGAGGACGCGACAGCGAAGTCCGGGATCGACTTTACGCACAGCTTTGGGTCGGCAAAGCTCGGATCGTTGCTGGAGGGGACGGGTTCGGGATGTGTTTGGTTCGACTACAACAACGATGGTCTGCCGGATCTTTACGTGCTGAGCGGCCGTCCGCTGGACGACTCAATACATCCTTATCCGCTGAAAGATAAACCGCAGCCCGCGCCACATAACCATCTGTATCGCAACAACGGCGATGGGACTTTTACGGATGTTACTGAGAAAGCCGGGCTCGATCCGGATATGTACGCCATTGCCGTGACTGCCGCCGATTACGACAATGACGGGTATGTCGATTTACTTGTGACCGGTTATGGCAAGACGACTCTCTATCGCAACAATGGTAACGGAACGTTTACCGATGTTACGGCAAAGGCCGGGATCAAAGTCGACGGATGGGCAATCAGTTCGACGTGGCTGGATTATGACCGTGACGGCTGCGTGGATCTGTTTGTTGGCCGCTATGTCAAGTTCGATCCCTCGTACCACAAATACTATGCTGCAGATAATTACCCTGGGCCGCTGGACTATGAAGGCGAGACCAACAGGCTGTTTCACAATAACTGCGACGGAACCTTTACCGATGTGACGGACAAGTCGGGCATAGGGGCTTACATCGGCCGGACGATGGGAGTGACGGCGGCGGACTTCGACGGCGACGGATGGACAGATATCTATGTCGCGAACGACAGGACGGAGAACTTTCTCTTCCACAACAAGCATAACGGCACTTTCGAAGAGATCGCGAACGATGCCGGAGTGGCGTACGGGCAGAACGGCGAGGCGACGTTGTCAATGGGGCCAGTTTTCGCGGATATTACGGGCGACGGGTTACTCGATCTATGGGTGAGCGACGCGCACTATAACCGCCTGATGAAGAACAACGGCAAGGGCGGGTTCGACGATATTGGGATCGCGTCGGGGCTGTCGCAGGCGAATGCGCAATATGTGAGTTGGGGTACGGGCGTCTACGATTTCGACAACGATGGATTACTCGACATCATGGTGTTTCACGGTGGACTGATTCAGATGATCCCGCAGGAGCACTCGGTGTTTCGCGGTCTGGGTGAAGGTCGGTTCGAGGATGTTTCGGAACTGTCGGGCAGCGTGCTGGGGACGAAGACGGTGGCGCGCGGCGCGTGCCTTGCGGACTACGACAACGATGGGAAGGTCGATGCGTTCGTAGTGAACCTGGGCGGGCGGGGTGTGCTGCTGCACAACGTTTCGACAGGGACCGGGCATTGGATCGCGATCAAGCTCACAGGGTCGAGGAGTAGCCAGGATAAGAGTGGGAGCAACCGCGATGGGATTGGCGCGCGCGTGGAGGTGTGGGCCGGTGGGCGCAGACAGACAGCCGAACGCGTAGCTTCGTCCGGATATCTTTCGCAGGATGATTCGCGGCTGCACTTCGGGCTGGGGGCTGCGGCGAAGGTCGACAAAATTGTTGTGCACTGGCCGAGTGGGCGTTTGCAGACGCTGGAGAACCAGCCGGTTGACAGCGTACTGACGCTCGAGGAGCCACAATGAGGCGGCGCTCTGTGCTGGCGGCAATGTGTGCGGGAGCAATGTGCGCGGCTCTGTGGCAGCCAGAGGCGGTGCGGATTGCTGCTCAGTCGTTGGCGCCGCCTGAGGAGCGTTATGCTTCGCCGCTGGAGATGCTGCTGTCGCCGGATGGGACGCGGCTGTATGTGCTGTGCCAGGGGGCGGATGAAGTACGAGTGCTGAATTCGGTTTCGGGCGCTGTTTTGCAGACAATTCCCGTGGGGCATGTACCGCGGGGGTTCTCGTTGTCGCCGGATGCCAGGCGATTATTTGTGGCCAACTCCTGGGACGATACTGTCACCGTCATTGATACACAGATGGGCAGGGTGATGGCTACGTGGGGGACGGGCTTCGAGCCATCCAGTGTTGTTGAAGATCGGGCGGGGAAGTTACTTTATGTCGCCGACCGTATTAGCAACGATGTTATGGTTCTCGACGCGGCTACAGGTGAGGAAAAGTCCACATTGGCGGCGGGACGCGGGGCCAGTTATATGACTATGGCGCCGGATGGCAGCCAGTTATATGTCACGCATGTCTACCCAAACCCGACGGCGTACCGGACACCCCCCAGGTCAGAGATTACGGTAATTGATCCAGCTGGGGCGCGGGTAGTCGATCGACTGTTATTGCCCGATATTGCCGGAGTCTTTCATGTAGCGATTTCGCGGGACGGAAGGCTCGGGGTTGCGGCCGAACTGCATCCGAAGAATCTGGTGCCGATGGCGCATGTCGAGCATGGCTGGATTTTCGGTAATACGCTGACGGTGTTTGGCGCGGATGTTGGACGCAGCGTCGAAATTCCGCTGGATGAGCTGGACAGGTACTATGCTCTGCCGTTCGGTGTAGCGATAACTCCGGATAAGTCGCGAGTCTATGTGACGCATGGCGGTTCGAATTGCGTTACGGTAATCGACGTGCGTCGGATGTTGAGCTATATCAGGGCGCATCCGGAGCCATTCGCGGAGAACTTATCGGCGAGCGCGCATTATGTGGTTGCGCGCATCGCGGTCGGGAGGAATCCACGGGGTTTGGTGCTGAGTCGCGATGGAGCGCGGCTGTATGTGGCGAACCGGCTGGACGATTCGATCAGCGTGATCGACACCCGAACGCTGGACGTGGCGCAGACGATTCGCCTGGCGGGACCGGAGAAAGTTTCGCCTCTGCGGCGGGGTGAGCAGACTTTCTACACGGCGAAGTATGCGTTTCAGGGGCACTTCGGCTGCTCGAACTGCCATATCGATTCGACTTTCGACGGCCTGCAGTGGGATCTGGAGCCGGACGGGTTCGGGAAGGACATTGTCGACAACCGGCTGCTCGAAGATCTGCGGGGGACGGAACCGTTCAAGTGGAACGGAGGCAATCCGTCGATTGCGGTGGAGTGCGGAACGCGGACGGAAACATATTTCTGGCGATCGCAGACTTTCGACGGCCTCACGCTGGCGGACCTGGTGCTGTATATCCGGCATCTGCCGTTACGGCCCAATCGTTTTCGCGCGGCGGGCGGGGACCTGACTCCGGCGCAGGAGCGGGGGCGAGCGATCTTCAATCGCACGGTGGACAAGCTGGGGCAGCCGATTCCAGAAGGAAACCGGTGTAGCTTTTGTCACAGCGGAGCAAAGGGAACAAGCCAGAAGTCATTCGACGTGGGGACGGGCAAGGCGACAGACAACAGCGGGTTGCTGGATACACCGCAGCTGATGAACGTTGCGCTGACAGCGCCTTATCTGCACGATGGTTCGGCTAAGTCGCTCGAAGAGATTTGGACGGTCTATAACCCACACGATAAGCATGGCCGGACGAACGACCTGACCAAGGATGAGCTGAACGACTTAGTCGAGTATCTGAGGACGCGATGACTGACCACGGAGGACGCAAAGGCCGCAGAGGTGAAGCAAGGGTGTTCGTGCGGGCCGTGGTATCGATCGCGATGCTGGCGTCGATTTCGGTAGGACAGAGCCAGCAGCGACCAGCGCCGAGGGTTCACGCGATCGCGCAGCAGCCCGGAGTGCCGGCGATGCCGCGATTCCGGTTTGAGAATTTCACGACGGCCAACGGGCTGCCGGATGACCATGTTTTCGCGGTGCTGGTGGATGGGGATCGTGTGTGGGCGGGTACAGAGAATGGCCTGACGGTTTACGAGAACCGCATTTGGAAGACTTACACGACGGCGGATGGTTTGGCGCATCGGGCGGTGTTGTCGCTGGCGCTCGACAAGCGCACGGGCGATGTTTGGGCGGGGACGATGGGTGGATTGAGTCGCGTGTCGGCTGGGCGCATCGACACGTTCACGCAACTGAATTCGGGGCTGAGCAACGATGTGGTCTACGGAGTGTCGGTAGAAGGCGAGAACGTGTGGGTAGCGACGGCAGCGGGGGTGTGCCGCTTTAACACGCGCACAGGGGAGTGGTCACTCTATAACGAACGCAACACACCGATGACGGAGATATGGGCTTACGGGGTCTCGGCGGCGGCGGACAAGGTCTACTTCGCGGTGTGGGGGAGCGGGCTGCTGGAGCTGAACCGGAAGACGGGGGTGTGGGATAAGTACGACGACCCGGACGGCGAGAACGAAACCGTGCTGCTGAAAGATCAGGGGCTGATCCACGAGATCACTACGTCGGTCAGTTATATCGATGGCGTTGTATGGGTGGCGACTTACTTCGGCGTTAGTCACTATGACGGGCGTCACTGGCACAACTTTCTGACAAAGGACAGCGGGCTGCCGAGTAACTTCACGAATTTCATTAAGGGTGTGGATCGCGACCGCGCGTGGTTTGGAACGGATAAGGGGCTGGCTTATTACGACGGGACGAACTGGGCAGTGTATCGGCCGGCGCTCGACAGTGGAACGCCGGAGATGACGGTGCGGGACGGGCAGGGGAAGGTAACGGAGATTCCGGTAGAGACGGCTCCGGCACATAACTACATATTGGGAATCGATTTTCAGGGCCGCGACATATGGGTCGCGACTGCAAAGGGACTGAGTCACGGAATTTATCAACGTTAAGGAGAGTTATCTATGAGTGCTGTGGAAGAAATGCTTGCTGGGCTTGCGCAGGCGCCTATTGAAAAGCGTGCGATTACCAACCACGGAGTTCTGAACGAGGCGTATGCCTATGCGAAGCCGAGCTCGTTTTCCCGGGGGATGCGGATCGATTTGAATGGGGTGACGATTCTGCTTATCTCGGGCACAGCGAGCATCGATGAGGCGGGGGTGAGCGTTCACATTGGGGATTTTCGCGCGCAGATGCGGCGGACGCTGAGGAACATCACGGGGTTGTTAGCCGCGGAGAGCGCTACCTGGAAGGACATCGTGCGGACGACCTGCTATCTGCGCGATATCGAGCGCGACTATGAGGCGTTCAATGAGGAGAGAACGGCGTTTTTCAAGGCTGAAGGGCTTGATCCTTTGCCGGCTTCGACGGGCATTCAGGCGATCTTGTGCCGGCCGGAATTGCTGATCGAGATTGAGGCGATCGCGATGTTCCGGACCGCGAAGAAAGAAGAGCAGTAGCAGTGGGGCGTCGTGAAAAGGCGGTGCGGACGGGGGCAGCGCTGGCTGTCGTGCTTGCGTTCGCGAGCGGATCGGGAGCACAGAGTGCGGGGCCTGGAGCGGCGACTCCGGGGCCGGGGTGTGCCTGCGGCCAGCATCCGCCGGGGCAGACGCCGGATCGGACGGTTACGCCGTACGCCGGAGAACCTGCGGACCTGCAGCCCTATGCGAAGTTTTCGCAGCCGTATGACGTGAATTATGTGCAGCCGAATCGGTATTTCGGTGCGGGGCGGGATCTTCCCGAGCCGACGGATATCAGCGAGGTGCGGATCGGGTTTATTGGGCCGATTGAGAAGCAGGCGGACCAGGTCTTTGGCTTGCGGATGCTGCACGGGGCGCAGCTGGCGATCGATGAGGCGAACGCGCGCGGCGGATACGGGGGGAAGCCATTCCGTTTGATGGTGCACGACGATTACAACAACTGGCAGTTTGGGTCGGAGTACGGCGAACAGCGGCCGACTACGCCTTCGATCTGGGGCTCGCCGTCGGATGAAGCGGTCAAGATGATTTACGACGAGCGGGACTGGGCTATCTTTGGCTCGATTAGTTCGGAAAGCACGCACATTATTTTGCGGGTGGCGCTGCGCGGGGAGATTCCAATCGTGAACTCGGCGTCGACCGATCCGACGATACCTGAGACTTACATTCCCTGGTACTTCACGGATATTCAGGACGATCGGGTGCAGTGCTTCACGCTGGCGCGGCGGGTTTTTACGGAACTGGGGCTGAAGCGGGTGGCGCTGCTGCGGGTGAATAACCGCTACGGGCGGTTTGGGGTGATCAAGTTTCGGGATGCAGCGAGGCGGCTGGGGCATCCGGTGGTGATCGAGCAGAAGTATCTGCCGGGAGATACGGATTTTCGGCGGGAACTGCACATCATTCAGGATTCGCGCGCCGATGGGATTGTGGTGTGGGGCGATGAGGCGCAGGTGGCGGGAATTTTGCAACAGATGCGCGAGCTGGGAATGAAGCAGCGGGTGTTCGGGAGTTATCGAACGCTGGGAGAGGAGTTACTAAGTCAGGCCGGGCCTGCGGCGGAGGGATTCGAGGCGGTGTTTCCTTACGATCCTTCGCGGACGGATGCTAAGTGGGTGGGGTTTGGGCAACGGTTTGAAAGTAAGTACAACGAGAAGCCGGAGCAGTTTGCAGCGCTGGCTTATGACGCAATGAATGCGCTGCTGGCTTCGATTTGTAAGGCGGGGTTGAATCGGGCGCGGATTCACGATGCGCTGTCGCAGATTTATGAGTATGACGGCGTGACGGGGCACATGGTGTTCGATCCGAATAACAAGAATGTTAGCCCGATGTATTTGGGGACGGTGAAAGGCGGGAAGATTACTTATCGGGTGGCGGGGATGGGGCGTGAGGAGACAGGAGACGGGAGGCGGGAGACAGGAGATGGGAGGCGGGAGACTAGGCCGCGGGAGACAGGAGACGGGAGGCAGGAGACAGGAACGACTCCTTACGCTCGGGTGGGGGAGGATGGGGTGAGTTATTTGGGGCCGCACACGGCCGATCTTCCTGCTGGGCAGGCTGCGATTGTTTTATTTGGGCCGCATGCCGCTGCAGTTGCCGGGAGCGTTGCGGCGAAGACGGCGATGGGAACGGAGAAGCTGGCGTTGGTTGCCGTGGAGAGCGGGCAGAACTGGGGTGCGGCGTCGACGGAGTTGGTGCGTGCGCTGATGGAGGAGCATGCGCTGGCGGTGGTGGCGCTCGATCGGGACTGCGCGCATCTGGCGGAGCAGCTGGGGCTGAAGGTGTTTGTGCCGGTGGTGGCGCTGTCGGATGACAAGGCTTTGACGTCGACGAATGTGGCGTGGATTTTTCGGCTGCCTTCGACTACGGGGGCGGATGAGGCGGTGCGGCTGGTGAGCGAGGCGGCTCGGGTGAGCGGGGATAATCCGGAAAAGCTACGCGATGTGCTGGCTTCGGGGACGATGCTGGCGGGGGTTCGGTTTTTGTCGACGGGCGAACCGGCGCAGTAGGTTACAGATTCGAGGTTACAGGTTACAGGTTACAGGTTACAGGTTACAGGCTGCGCGCTCCAGGTTCGTACCAACGAAGCGTTTTTAGCTCTGTATCTTCTGTCTGCCCCTACGCGGTCACGAGGCTGGGCTGCCGCGCCGGGGTGGTTTTGGATTTGACTTTGTTTTTTTCGGTTTCAAGGGTGGTCAGTTCCCAGGCGGAGCGGTCGCGGAGGAGGCGGGAGACGAGCGCGGTATGCATGGCGTGGCCGGCGCGTTCGGCAACGACGTGGCCGAGGATGTGGTGGCCGGCGAGGGCGAGGTCGCCGATGAGGTCGAGGACTTTGTGGCGGGCAAACTCATCGCGGAAGCGGAGATTGCCGTTGAGGACGCCCTGGCGCGAGAGCACGATGACGCTCTCTTCGGTTGCGCCGCGGATGAGGCCCATGTCGCGGAGTTTCTTTTCGTCTTCGCGCCAGCCAAAGGTGCGGGCTGGGGCGATCTCGCGCTCGTAGGCGCCGGTGGCGAGGTCGACGGTATAGCCCTGGCGGCCGATGGGGGCGGGGAAGTCGATTTTGTAGGAGACGGAATAGCCGTTGCCGGGGTAGACTCCGATGAATTTGTCGCCCTCGCGGACTTCGACGTTTTTGAGGATGCGAAGATATTCGCGGCGGCGGCGCTGGGATTTCAGCCCAACTTCGCGGAATGCCTGGGTGTAGGGCAGGGCACTGCCGTCGAGAATGGGGAGCTCAAGGTTGTCGAGTTCGACGAGGACGTTGTCGACACCGGAGCCGAGTAGTGCGGAGAGCAGATGCTCCGTGGTAGAGATGAGGACGCCCTGGCGCATGAGGCTGGTGGCGTAACTGACTTTGGCGACGTTGCGGCCAATGGCGGGGATTTCGAATCCATCGAGGTCGGTGCGGCAAAAGACGACCCCTGATCCGGCGGCCGCGGGGAGCAGGCGCATGCGGACAGGTGCACCGCTGTGAAGGCCAACGCCGGAAAACTCAATCGGGGAGGAAATCGTATTTTCCAGGTGCGATGAATCTGCCAAGCGTTTTCCTCAATGAAGACATAGACTACAACTGAATGTGAAAAGTTGTAGTGTGGCAAAAGCGCCACAGTTGTTGCATTAGCGGGCACAGTAAAGAAAGCGGGCGAATCTGTGGCAAAATTAAATAAATCTGACACTTACGAGCTTATTTCGACTGAGAACGGGACTGCTGCCTTTGAGCCGGTGTTGATGGATCGGGTACGCCAGATGGTCGAGATCGAATCACCCAGCGATGACAAACGGGCTGTGGATCGCTGTGTGGACGCCGTTGTGGAAATGGCGTCGGGCCTGGGAGGGCGGGTGCAGCGGCATCGGCAGCGGGGTTTTGGCGACGTGCTGGAGGTTTGGGTTGGGGCTTCGCGGAGAGGCGCGCGAAAGGCCGCATTGGGACCGTCGCCGCTGATGCTGCTGGGGCACCTCGATACGGTTTGGCCAGTGGGGACGCTGAAGAAGATGCCGTTCCGGATCGCCGATGGGCGGGCGTGGGGGCCGGGCGTGCTGGATATGAAGGCCGGCGTGGCAATGGGGCTGACCGCGCTGGAGATGTTGCGAGGGAGAGATGCGCTGCAGCGGCCTGTCATTTTTCTGCTGAACAGCGATGAGGAGGTGGGGAGCACGGTCTCGCGGCCAATTACCGAGAAACTGGCGCGGGAGTGCGCGGCGGTTTTTGTGCTGGAGCCGGCGCAGGGGCTGGCAGGGGCGTACAAGACAGCGCGCAAGGGGGTGGGGAATTACACCCTGCGGGTGACTGGAGTCGCGGCGCATGCGGGGGTGGACTTTGAGCGCGGGCACAGCGCAATCAGCGAGCTGGCCTGGCAGCTGGAGAAGGTACGGGGATTTACGGAGCTGGATCGGGGGCTGACGGTGAATGCCGGGGTGATCCGGGGGGAACGCGGACGAACGTGATTGCCGCGGAGGCTGAGGCGGAGATCGATGTCCGGATCGCGCGGGCAAAGGATGCGGCGCGCATCGAGAAGCGGTTTCGCGGGCTGCGCGTTCGGGACCGCGGCTGCGTCCTGCACGTTGAGGGCGGCATGAATCGTCCGCCAATGGAACGGAGCTGGAGAACTGTGGCTCTTTTCGACCGCGCCGCGACATTAGCGACACAGATCGGGTTCGAACTGGCGGAAGCTTCGACGGGTGGAGGTTCCGATGGAAACTTTACCGCGGCATTGGGCGTACCTACTTTGGACGGCATGGGCGCTGTCGGGGAGGGTGCGCATGCATCTCATGAATCGGTGGTGATCAGGGATCTGATTCCGCGAACGGCTTTGCTGGCGGAGATGATTCGCCGGACCTGATCGGGCACGAAACTCAGGGGTCGCCCTGCTGCGCGAAAGGACATACCGATGCTGAAGGTGATGGAGATCGGGCTGCTGGTTGTAACGCTGTTGATTGTCCTTGGATTGGTGATGGCGGGCCAGCCGGAAGCGCCGCCGGTTTCGGAGCATGCTGTTGGGGCGCAGGAGCCTGGCGATGGGGTTGAGGAGTCGAAAGCGAGCTGACGGGAGAGGCAGCCAGTAGCCTGTAGCGAGTCGCGGGCGAGATGCGAGCGAAAAGCCAGCCAAAGGCGAGCGAAAAAGCGTTTAGTGAAAGACGACTAGCAAAGACGATTAGTGAAAGAGACCAGGGAAGGCCTGCTCGCGAGTGCGCGGTTAGATGGTTGCCTGGGTGGCGGGAGCTGGAGGAAGCGGCTCCTTATTAAAGCCGAAGCGCGACTCTATGGCTTCCGTCATGCTGGCGACCAGCGCCAGCGGTAATCCCACAACATTGAAATAGCAGCCGTGGATGCGGGGAATCCAGCGTGCGGCCTGGCCCTGGATGGCGTAGGCGCCCGCCTTGCCGTGTGGTTCGCCGGTGGCGATGTAGCGGGCGATGTCTTCTTCGGAGGGCGTGAGCATGGTCACCCAGGTGACCTCCGCGGCGACCTCGGTGATTTCACCGGGGGCGAGGAGCGCGACGCCGGTGATGACCTGGTGGGTTGCGCCTGCGAGGAGGCGAAGCATGCGCGCTGCGTCGGCATCGTCTTCGGGCTTGCCGAGGATTGCGCCGTTAGGGGCGACGACGGTGGTGTCTGCGCCGAGGATGAGGGTAGGTTCCTTCCGGGTTTGGGTAAGGGCCTTATAGGCTGACGTCGCAGTCACGGCTTCGGCTTTGTCGCGAGCGAGGCGGAGAACGTAGCCGATGGGGGTCTCGCCTGGGCGTGGGTCTTCGGGAACTTCGGAGGGGATGACTTCGAAGGCGTATCCGGCCTGCGCCAGGAGATCGCGGCGGCGCGGAGACGCGGAGGCGAGGACGAGCATGGGGAGATTATTTCAGAGGAGGGTGAAGGGGGATTGTGCCAGCGGAGGCCGGGGAAGCGGGCGAAGTCGTTATCCGAAGAACACAACTCTGCACCATACTCGATCGCCAGGGCAGCAAGGTGAGCGTCGGTGGTGAGATTTCCGGCGGTTCCGACATGCTGCAGCAGACGTCGCAGGATGCGGGAGTGCTCCGGCCCCGGATGGGCGATGGTCACGGACGGATGATGGAGCCAGTTTTCCACGAAGGCAAAAGCCGAATCGATGCTGAGCGGCTGGTCGTGCAGTCCTGTTCTTGTGGTGATGCGAAGGAATCCGAGGATCACGACCCACGGGAGGAGCAATGCTTCGCCGCCCGAAAGCGTTTTTTCCAGCCAGGCAAGCGCCGCCCGATTAAACGGCGAGTTTCGATTCACGGAATAGATAAAAAGGTTGGCGTCAGGGAGTATCACTTTCCCTTTGCCATTTTCCGCAGGATTTCCTGGTCTTCGAGTTCGGAAGCCAGCTGGAGCGCTTTATCTACGTTGAAGTAGCTCTTGCCCATGGAGACGGTCTTCTGACGGAATGGAGGCACTTTGTGCGCACGCAGGCCGGAGCGGATAGCTTCGTTGACGGTGTCGCGAAACGTGGTGCCACGGTCGCGCATCGCGCGGCGGAGGAGCTGATCCACATCGGGGTCGAGGGTGATGGTGGTCCGCATACAGCGGCCATTCTAGCATCAAAGCATCACCGCCGATGATGCTTTGATGCCGACGATCGAATTCCCGTCTATGAGTGTTCGGGGCTGGAGCCTGGTTCGGGGAAGTCGCTGTCGTTGTCCTTAATCTCTTCGTCGGTTTCGCGGTGGGGGAGCTGGTTGGCCAGGCGGTCGTGGGAATCTCTTTCCGACCAGGGCCGGTGTACCGATTCCGGGGCCGTATCTTCGATCGCCCCTTTTTGCGCATCCGCATCCGGCTGCGATTTTTCCGTAGATTTCATCTTTCCTCCCATACGCGTATCCGTGGTGGATGCGCGCTGCTTCGTTTAGCGATGCTTTGGGCGGTTCTCGGGGCGACGATCGACCAGCCGGCCCGACCTGCTATTTTGGACCGAGTGGAATCCGGTTTCAACCCGCATGAACTGCTCGAGGCCGCTTTGCGCGAGGCGCGTGCGGGCCGGGCTGAAGGTGGCATCCCCGTCGGTGCGGCCATTTTTACGCGTGATGGACGGCTGGTTGGCGCGGGACATAATCGGCGGGTGCAGGGGGGCGATCCTTCGGCGCATGGGGAGACGGATGCGTTTCGGAATGCGGGGCGGCAGCGTTCGTATCGGGATCTGATTATGGTGACGACGCTGGCTCCGTGCTGGTACTGCAGCGGGCTGGTGCGGCAGTTTGGGTTCCGCACTCTCATCGTCGGGGAGAGCCGGACGTTTCATGGCGGGCTTGAGTGGCTGCGTTCGCTGGGTGTTGAGGTCATCGATCTCGACTCGCAGGAGTGCGTGGATCTGATGGCGGGATTTATTCGCGAGCATCCCGACATCTGGAACGAGGATATCGGTGAGTCATGCAGGTAAGGAGCGGTCAGCTAAAGTCCGGTTGGCGAACCGTGGCCGAAGCGGGCGATGGGTTAGTACCGATAGGTGAGTAGCGAGCGCAACCTGCGGGCAGTGATGATTGTCACCGACAATCGTGCACCCTGGGCTGCAATCTTTTCTGTACCCCGTGTTGGTTGAAGCAGGATCGGCAGCCAGCGTGGGAGAGAATGACTCCGCCGGATGCGGCTGTAGAATCGTCTGCAAACGCGCCGGTGGAAACTGGGAACCCTGGCCTGCGATTGCCGCTGGCAGTCGGGGAGAACAACATGCCGCTCTATGCAGAACGACCGCCTCTGCCCTCCGACGATAAGCGCTGGAGAATTGTGAACGGCACGATGCGCAAGCACGGCTACTCGCGCAACGCGCTGATTGAGACCCTGCATACGGTGCAGTCGTCGTTTGGATTTCTGGACGAGCCGGCGATTAAGTTTGTCGCAAATTCGCTGCGTGTGCCGCTGAGCCAGGCCTATGGAGTGGTGACGTTCTATCACTTCTTCAGCCTGAAGCCCCCGGGCAAGCACACTTGCACCATCTGCACGGGAACGGCCTGCTACATCAAGGGCTCGGACAAGCTGGTGGCGCAGACGGAGAAGCTGCTGCATATCGCGCCTGGCCAGACGACGCCCAACGGAGAAGTGTCGTTTACGACGGCTCGCTGCGTGGGCGCGTGCGGGCGAGCGCCGGTGGTGCTGTTCGACGGGGAGCTATCCGGTCAGATGGAGGCCGCTGAGCTGACGCAGCAGCTGGAAAGGTGGACGATGCAATGAACGTCGAGGAGCTGCACGAGATTGCCGCGGCCGCCCGGGAAGAGCGCCAGAAATTCGACTACGAAATTAATGTGTGCATGGGCACGGGCTGTCTTTCGCAGCACAGCGATAAGGTGAAGGCGGCGATCGAAAAGGAAGTGGCGGGCGGCGAGAAGAAGTGCCACGTGCGACGGACCGGGTGCATGGGGTTGTGCGCCGCAGGCCCCCTGGTGCTGATGGAGCCTTCGGAGATTCGCTACGGGCATGTGCATGAGGGCGACGCGAAGGATGTGGTTGGGTCGCTGGGCGGGGAGCCGGTCGTGCGGCTCGATCCGCAACTGGGCGGGTATTTCGAAGGCCAGACGCACGTGGTGCTGGAAAACTCGGGCCACATCGATCCGGAGAAGATCGATGAGTACATCGCGCGCGGTGGGTATGAGGCGCTGGTGAAGGCGCTGACGGATATGAATCCGGCGTCGGTGATCGAGCAGATTTCGAAAGCAGGGCTGCGCGGACGCGGAGGTGGCGGCTACCCGACCGGGCTGAAGTGGGACACGGTCGCGAAGGTGAAGGGCGCGCAGAAATATGTGATCTGCAACGGCGACGAAGGCGATCCTGGCGCCTTTATGGATCGCAGCGTGCTCGAGAGCGATCCGCAGCGGGTGATTGAGGGGATGGCCATCGCGGCGTATGCGATTGGCGCGACGAAGGGCTACATTTATGTGCGCGCCGAGTATCCGCTGGCGGTGCAGAGACTGACGGTGGCGTTGCGCGAGGCGCGGCGGCGCGGTTTCCTTGGCAATTCAATCTGCGAGACGCAGTTCAATTTCGATATCGATATTCGGCTCGGAGCCGGCGCGTTTGTCTGCGGCGAGGAGACGGCGCTGATCGCGTCGATTGAAGGCAAGCGGGGCACACCGCGTCCGCGGCCGCCGTATCCGGCTGTGTCGGGGCTGTGGGGCGATCCAACGCTGATCAACAATGTCGAGACCTTTGCCAACGTGGCGCCGATTATTCGCCACGGCGGCGAGTGGTTCGCCTCGATGGGGACGGCGCGCAGCAAGGGCACGAAGGTCTTCGCGCTCACGGGAAAAATCCAGCGCACGGGACTGGTGGAAGTGCCGATGGGGATGACACTGCGGCAGATTATCTTCGGTATCGGCGGCGGGGTTCCGGACGGAAGGAAATTCAAGGCGGTCCAAACTGGCGGACCCTCGGGCGGTTGTTTGCCCGAGGAGCACCTTGATTTGTCCATCAGCTACGACGCTTTAATCAGCGCCGGTTCGATGATGGGTTCGGGCGGCATGATCGTGATGGACGATACGTCGTGCATGGTCTCTGTCGCCCGCTTCTTTATGGAGTTCTGCATGACCGAGTCGTGCGGCAAGTGCGTTCCGTGCCGAGCGGGGACGGTGCAGATGTATGAGCTGCTGACAAAGATAACAAAAGGCGAGGCGACGCATCGCGACCTGGAGCGGCTGACGGAGCTTTGTGAGGTGGTGGGGGCGACCAGCCTGTGCGGCCTGGGCCAAACAGCGCCGAATCCGGTGCTGAGCACGCTGCGGTATTTCAAGCACGAATACCTGGCGCATATAGACGAGAAGCGATGTCCGGCGGGGGTGTGCGAGTTCACCCCGTCCGCGGTGGACGTTTCTCACAGTGAGGTGCACGCATGAGCGCTGAACCGAATGTTCGGACCCTGACCATCGACGGCGAGGAGATCAGCGCTCGCTCTGACCAGACGATTCTTGACGCGGCGCGCGAACACAACGTCAGGATTCCCACGTTGTGTCACCTGGAAGGGCTATCGGAAGTGGGCGCGTGCCGGCTGTGCCTTGTGGAGGTGAAGGGCGCCCGGCGGTTGTTGCCGGCGTGTGTGACGCAGGTCGCGGAGGGGATGGAAGTCACGACGCACTCCCCCAAGATCGACCGCTACCGGACGATGATTCTCGAGCTGTACTTCGCGGAACGGAATCATGTTTGCTCGGTCTGCGTGGCGAACGGAAACTGCGGACTGCAGAGCCTTGCGCTGAAGCTGGGCATGACACACGTCGAGATTCCTTACCAATACCCGCAGCTGCCGGTGGATGCTTCGCATCCGCGATTCACGGTCGACCACAATCGATGCGTCTTGTGCACGCGGTGCGTGCGCGTGTGCTCGGAGATCGAAGGCGCGAACACCTGGGGTGTGATGGGCCGCGGCGCACAGTCCCTGGTGATCACCGATCTGAAGCAGCCGTGGGGCGATTCGGAGACATGCACCAGTTGCGGGAAGTGCGTGCAGGTGTGCCCGACGGGTGCGCTGTTTGAGAAGAGCAGTGTTGGCGCAAAGGTGCGCAAGCATCCGGAATTTCTGCCCTATCTGCGCATCATGCGGGAAGGGGAGCAGCCATGAGCAAAGGAGAAACGCCATGAGCGAAATCAAAACCCTGGCAACGGTCTGGCTCGATGGCTGCTCCGGCTGCCACATGTCGCTGCTGGATATGGACGAGCGGCTGATTGAGCTGAGCAGCCAGTTTCAGCTGGTCTATAGCCCGCTGGTCGATCGCAAGACGTTTCCCGATCGCGTGGACGTGACGCTGGTGGAAGGCGCGGTGGCGAGCGTCGATGACCTGAAGAAGATCCGCAAGATTCGCGAGCACACGCGCGTGCTGGTTTCGCTGGGCGACTGTGCGCTGACGGGCAATGTATCGGCGATGCGCAACAGCTGCGGAGTGCAGCCGGTCCTGTTTCGGGTTTACGAGCAGCTTGTCGATCTGCAGCCGCAGGTGCCGACAGTTGGTGTACCTGCGTTGTTGGATCGCGTGTGCCCGGTGCATGAGGTGGTGCCGGTGGATGTTTTCGTTCCAGGATGTCCACCCTCGGCGGACACGATTTACCAGGTGCTGTCGGATCTGCTGGCGGGGCGCGTACCGGCGCTGAGCGGTGTCGCCCACTTCGGCTGAGCGCTATAGAACAGGAAGGCAGGAGATTATGAGCCGTACCATCGTCATCGACCCGGTCACGCGGCTGGAAGGGCATGGCAAAATCACGCTTCAGCTGGACGATGCGGGCATCGTGCAGGATGCGACCTTTCATGTAACGCAGCTGCGGGGATTCGAGAAGTTCTGCGAGGGGCGGCCTTTTTACGAGATGCCGAACATCACGGCGCGCACCTGCGGCATCTGCCCGGTGAGTCATCTGATCGCATCGTCGAAGGCCTGCGATGCGATTCTTGCCGTGCGCATTCCCCCGGTCGCGGCAAATCTGCGGCGCATCATGAACCTTGCGCAGCTGGTGCAGTCGCATGCGCTGAGCTTCTTCTATTTGTCCTCTCCCGATCTGCTGCTCGGCATGGATGCGCCGCCTGAGGAGCGCAGCATTCTGCACGTCGCGCATGCGCATCCTTCGATCGGGGCAGATGGCGTGGCGTTGCGGCAGTTTGGGCAACGAATTATCGAGTTACTCGCAGGGCGGCGGATCCACCCTGGCTGGACGATCCCCGGCGGCGTGAACGAACCGCTGAGTGCGGAAAAGCGCGACCAGCTCCTCGGCATGATTCCCGCGGCGACAGCCGCCATTCAGAGAACGCTGACGTGGTTTCGCGGCAGCATTGAGAAATTCTCGGCGGAGATCGAGGTCTTCGCGAACTTTCCCACGTTGTTTATGGGCCTGATTGACGATAACGGGTTGGCTGAGTACTACGACGGCGCGCTGCGCTTCATCGATTCGGAAGGAAACATCATTGCCGGCGAGCTGAACCCCGCGCATTATTCGGAATTTATCGGCGAAGCAGTCGAGCCGTATACGTACATGAAGTTCCCGTATTACAAGCCGCTTGGCTATCCGGGCGGGACCTATCGGGTGGGTCCGCTGGCTCGGCTGAACCTGGCCGGACGCTGCGATACGCCGCTCGCTGACGTTGAGTGGCGGGCGTTTCGCGCGATGTCGCCCAAGCCGCTGCTGAGCTCGTTCCATTACCACTACGCGCGGCTGATTGAGATGCTGCACGCGACGGAGAAGATTGAGGCGCTGCTGGCGGACAAGGCGATTCTCGATAAACACGTGCGCGCTACCGCTTCGGTGAACAACCTTGAAGGCGTGGGCGTGGCGGAGGCGCCGCGTGGCACGCTGATTCATCATTACAAGGTCGACGAAAACGGGCTGATCACGGCGGCAAATCTGATCATCGCGACGGGACATAATAATGCTGCGATGAACCGCGGCATACTGCAGACGGCGCGGCACTATGTGCAGGGCGAGCATGTTGCGGAGGGAATGCTGAACCGTGTGGAGGCGGTGGTGCGGACGTTCGATCCCTGCCTTAGCTGCTCCACGCATGCGATGGGGCAGATGCCGCTTTCTGTGGAGTTGCGCGCGCCGGATGGTTCGCTGGTGAGGGAAGTGCGGAGGGGCTGAGGGCTATGGAGGCGAGGACGTCAACCGCGCCGTTTCCTCCTGCGTTGCTGCTGGCGTGCGGGAATTCTCTCCGCCAGGACGATGGCGTGGGCCTGCAGATCGCCGCGGCTGCGGAAGAACTCTTCCCCGCCACGCGTCTGCGGATCGTGGCCGCTCAGCAATTCACGCCGGAAATGGCCGCCGACCTTGCTGCGACAGAGTTGGTCATCTTTGTCGATGCCTGTGCGACGGATGAACCGGGGGCGATCCGGGTTGTGTCTTTAGCCGCTTGCATCGAGGCGCCGGAGACACATCGACTGGATCCTCCGGCCCTGCTGGCGATGGCGCAGTCTATATGTGGGCGCGCGCCGGCACGGGCCTTTGCGTTAACGATCGGCGCGGGATGCTTTGGGTATGGCGAGGAGATTTCCGGGCCGTTGCGCCAGGCGGTTCCGCGCGCGCTGCGGTTGTTGGGCAATCTGGTCAGGGCGTTTGGCGCGGAGGCCTGAGACTTATCGCGAACGCTGCTGTTTCGAGACCGCTGTCCCTTTCGTTGATGCCGGGCACTGACAAAATCGCAGGCGGGGACTACCATGCGGACAATTCGAAAGCGGGTTACGGATGCAAGCTATCGTCTATCGCGAATTTGGTTCCCCCGACGTTCTCCGCCTGGAGGAAACTCCAAAACCCGAGCCTCGGGACGGCGAAGTCCTCGTAAAGGTTCGCGCAGCCGGCCTCAATCCGCTGGACTGGAAACTGATGAAGGGCCGTCCGTGGGTCCTTCGCCTCGTCATGGGACTGCGAAAGGTCAAGCATCCGGGCGTGGATGTCGCGGGCGAAGTGGAAGCTGTTGGCCGTGGTGTTACGGACTTCAAGCCGGGCGATCCGGTCTTCGGCGGATGCCGCGGGGCGCTTGCCGATTATGTCTGCGCTCCCGCGTCGGCGCTCGCCATCAAGCCGGCAAACGTGAGCTTTGAGGCTGCGGCAGCGGTTCCGATAGCGGGGTGGACCGCGCTCCAGAGTTTGCGGGACAAAGGGCATATCGCGACAGGCCAGCGGGTGCTGATTAACGGCGCGGCCGGTGGCGTTGGGACTTTCGCGGTGCAAATCGCAAAATATTTTGGCGCGGAGGTGACCGGCGTCTGCAGCACGCGGAACGTTGAGCTGGTGCGCTCGATCGGCGCGGATCACGTGATCGACTACACCGGGCAGAAGCTTTCCGAGGGAGGGCGGCAGTACGATCTGATTCTGGAGTGTGTAGGGAATTTGTCTACCGGGCGGGTTCGTCGCCTGTTGACGCCACACGGCATCTGCGTGATGGTGGGTGCAAACCCAGACGTGAGCCTGATCGCCATTCTGGCCGGCATGTTCAAACTGCTGGTGTCAGCGCCTTTCATGAAACAGAAAATCTTCACGTTCATGGCGAAGCGAAGCCAGGTCGATTTGAGGACTTTGGCGGAGCTGATGCACGCGGGAAAGGTGACAGCGGTGATCGACCGCTGCTATGAACTGGGAGAGGCTGCAACGGCGATGCGGTATCTGGAAGAAGGACACGCGCGGGGAAAAGTCGTCGTCACTGTTACGTAATGCCGGAACGGCTATTCGGCCTGGCGGAGAGCCATGGGCTGCACCTGGGGAGCCGGCCCTCCTGGCGGTGGGGTGTATTGCGGCGGTGTCTGGCCGGGCTGCTGCGGCTGGCCCTGATCGGGTGGCGGAGCGGTTCCGCGCGGCGGCGTGTAGTGCGGGCGGCTCGCGAGCTTGAAGTCGTCGCGAATCACATAAAAATTCTGTTCGGGCAGATCGGCTTCGAGCAGCGCTCCTTCGCTGGTGTAGTAGAGCTCGACGGTGATGCCGTTTTGCTCGCTGACGACCACGCTGGTGTGATGTGCGTCGACGGGTTGGCCATGAAAGGTGCCGTGAACATCAGGTTGGTTGGTGTACTGAGCGGGCACGAGGAGGCCATTCTGTTTGGGGATCACGATCCAGGTGGTGGCGGGATTTTCGATTGCGAAGTGCACCATCTCGATGTAGGCGGCTGAGTCGAGATCGGGCAGCAGGACCGTGTGCTGATGGCGGTCGAAGGTATTGGTGGTGGTTTTTCCCTGCGCGTCGATGTTGACCTGGAACTGGCGGCCGGAGGGATCGGACGCGAGTTTGAAAGTCACCTGAGCGCCGTTGACCGTGCCGGTGAGCTGGTCGTGAACGATGTTGAGCCGGCTGTCGAGGTGGTTCTCGTTAGCGAAGGTGTAAGTGAACTTCGGCATCTTCAGGTCGCCGTGGGATGTGATCTGGTAGCCACCGGGGGTGCTGGCCACGGAGCAGTCTGCAGAGCCGACGGTTTTGCCGTCATTCGCCTGAACGAGGTTGAAGTGAGCCTGGCCCGCGGGGACAGCCGGGGGCGCCGCATTGGGCGTGTCCGGGACTGGGGCCGCCGGGGACTGGGCGAGGATGGCAGCGGGGAACGAGGCGATCAGCAGAGCAAGCGGGAGCAAGCGCATGGTTTGAGCAGAACCTTCCTGCTCCATTAGACACAAGTTTTCGCCAAAAGCTGCGGGGGACCGGCAGTACGGGCGCACGCGCTTGTCGACGAAAATCCGAAAGTGCGTCGGGGGTCAGGCGGCCTGGGCGCGTTCCATCGGCGTCTCCGGCTCCGATGACAGCTCTTCGAGGCTCTTACCTTTGGTTTCCGGCAGCAACGTCAGAGTGGTGACCAGGCCCAGGATGCTGACAATGGCCGCGCCTGACTCCGCGGCGAGCAGTCCGTGCCACCGCATCAGGAACGGGAACGTAAAGACGCCGAGGAAGCCGCCCAGCTTGCCCATTGCCGCCGCGATGCCATGGCCGGTGGAGCGTACGCGCACGGGGAATATCTCCGACGGATAGACGAAGGTGGTGGCATTGGGTCCGAATTCGGTGAAGAAGAAGCTGATGCCGTAGATGACGACGAAGGGGATAACCAGCTTCTCGATATTCGGCACGAGGGCCATGATCGCGAAGGCGACAGCCATCATGCCGAAGCCGAGAGACTGGATGAGCTTGCGGCCAAGCTTGTCCATAGTGAGGATGGCGACGGCATAGCCTGGCGCGGCGAAGACAGCGAAGATGACGAGCTGGGTGAGGGTCTTCCTGAGCAGGCTGTCGTGTGCGCCGAGGGCGGAGAGGACCATCGGGCTGGAGACGGTGTTGCCGTAGTAGGCGAAGTCCATGAGGAACCAGGCGAGGCTCACGCCCACCAGACGGCTGAGGAGCTTGTTGTCGTTGACAAGGCGATGAAAGCCATCCCAGAAAGAAACGGAGTGATGCTTCTCGTCAAAGTGCTTCGCGCGAACGAGCTTTCCTTTGGCGTCTTCCTCCTGGCCGGAGGCGTGGAGGAAGCGGGGCGTTTCCTTCAGATGACGGCGCGACCAATAAACGGCGAGCGCGGGGACGGCGCCGAAACCAAGCAGGATGCGCCAGATGATGTGTTGCGGCATGTGGGAGGTCAGCAGCGCAGCGGCCAGGAGCGGGCCGACGATCAGGCCGGCGGCTTGCATGGCGAAGACCATGGTGACCATCATGCCGCGCGAGGCTTTGCCGGCGTACTCGCTCATGATGATGGCGGAAACCGGGTAATCGCCGCCGATGCCGATGCCGAGAACAAAGCGAAGGCCGATGAGCCACCAGATATTTCCGGCGAAGGCGCAGCCGATGGCTCCGGCCGCGAGCACCAGGACTTCGACGCCGTAGATGCGTTTGCGGCCGAGCATGTCCGCGACGCGGCCGAAGAGCAGAGCGCCGATGGCGGAGGCAAGGAGGGCGGTCGATTCGACGAGGCCTTCCTCAAGTTTGCCCACGTGCCACATCGGCTTCAGCATGGTCATGACGACGCCGATGATGAAGAGGTCGTAGGCGTCGGTGAAGAAGCCCATGCCGGAGATGAACATGATCTTCCAGTGCATGCTGGAGGGTTTGGCTTCGTCCAGTTGTTGGAAATTGCCGGCGGGAAAGGGGCGAATGTCGGCCATTGAGCACCTCGGGGGCAGAAGTGGCCCACGAAGCGAACGGCGCAGGCCCGCAGGAGCTTGTCTGGGCGCGATCAACGCGCTCTCCTGCACCTGTAGAGGGATGGCGGGAAAGGTTACTGAAGGGTTAACGGGAGGTTAATTCCGCAGTCCAAGGAGGGTCAGAAACCGGGAGCGAGGATTTAGCTGGTAGCCAGTGTGAAATCGCGACCGGCTACCGGCTGCACTTCTACTTTTTCGCTTGTGCGAAACGCTTGTCGATCTCGGCCCAGTTGACGGTGTTCCACCAGGCGGCGAGATATTCGGGACGCCGGTTCTGATACTTGAGATAGTAGGCGTGTTCCCAGACGTCGTTGCCCAGAATCGGATAATGACCCTGAGAAAGCGGGCTGTCCTGATTGGGGGTGGTGACGATTTTCAGCTTGCCGTCCCAGACCAGCCAGCCCCAGCCGGAGCCGAACTGTTTGGCTGTGGTTTCGTTGAACTGCTTTTTGAAATCCTCGAAGCTGGCGAAATCCTTTTTGATCTGGTCGCCGATAGCGCCCGCGGGCTCGCCCCCGCCGCCTGGCTTCATGATCGCCCAGAACATGGAGTGGTTCACGTGGCCGCCGCCGTTGTTGCGCACGACTGTACGCACGTCTTCCGGCACGCTGTTCAGATTGCGAAGCAGGTCTTCCGCGGAGTGTTTACCGAGGTCGGGATGCTTTTCGATGGCCCCGTTCAGATTGGTGACGTAGGTCTGGTGATGCTTGTCGTGATGCAACTTCATCGTCTCGGTATCGATGTAGGGCTCCAGAGCCGAGTAATCGTAGGGAAGAGGTGGAAGTTCGAATGCCAAAGGATTACCTCCATGCGGACTGTGGGTGGTGGGACTTCCGGGGGTCGCGCGGACTCGTGTGCGAAGAGGGAGACGCCCGTACCGTTTGCGCCCTCCGATCATACTGGATGCGGCAGGAGGGGCGCAGGGTGCATGGGGCGAGTGCTCAGTACCAGCGCCAGGGAAATCGGAGCCAGGGTGCGGAATTCGCCTTTTGCATCACAACTCCTCGATTGCATCGAATTAGCGGTGAGTGTACCATTGGTGGTATGAGAACCACCGTTACGTTGTCTGATGAAGCAGCCGAGCTGGTGAATCAGTATGCGGAGAGCGCCCGCGTCTCGCGCAGCCGGGCCGTGTCTGATCTGATTTTGCGGTCCAGCCGTACCAAGCCGCGTTTCAAGCTGGTGAATGGAATCGCAGTATTCGATATCCCGGGCGGTCGCCGGGTGACGACTGAAGACGTGAAGCGGTTCGAGGACGAGGAATTTTGAGACCGTATCTGCTGGATGTGAATGTGCTACTCGCCCTTCACTGGCCAGGCCACGATTTGCACCGAATCGCGATGGAATGGTTTGAGCGGGAAGGGGAAAGGTCCTTCGCCCTTTGCCCGATAACGGAGGCGGGGTTCGTGCGAATCCTGACCAACGCTGCTTTTACTGGGAAAAAGCTGGAGATGGCAGAAGCAAAGGAGGCGCTTTCTCGGCTGGGACAGATCAAGGGATACCGTTTCTGGCAGATGACGCGTGGATTTCTGGAGGTGGTCCTGCCGTTTGAAGGCCGGCTTTTCTCGCACCGGCAGGTGACAGATGCGTGCATGCTGGGCCTGGCCATTGAGAAAAAGGGATCGCTGGCGACGCTCGACAGGGCCATTCGCCATCTCGCGGGCAGCGAGTTTGCCCAACACATCACTCTGATCGGCGACTGAACTTACCTTAGCGGCATTGCTTTTTCCTCCCGCATCCCCATTAAATTGTCAGAAGGATCGTTTCGAGACCGCATACGATCTTGAGAACGAGATGCGGCGCCCAGACCCTGACAGACCGCAGCTGCCTGAATCTTAGAGAGAAGACCCCACCCTAGTTGGCTCCATCGTCGATAACCCGAAGAGAGTTGTTGCGGCGAGCGGGGGCCACAGGTGCGCTGGCGCTGGGATCGTCGGTCTTTGCGCAGAATCAGCAGCAGGCGCCGAAGGTCAAGCCGGGGCAGGAGCCGAAGTCGGAGTCGCAGGCATCGCAGGCTTATCCGCATCCGCCGGGCGTATTCATCAATCGCCCCCTCACCCAGATCACTACGGCGGCCGAGGCTATGATGGACGATCTGGAAGGGCGGGCCAGCGATTTTTTCTATAACGAGGCCAGCCCGCGCACCGGAATGGTGCGGGATCGCGCGCCGGCTGCGGGGCTATCGCTCAGCCGCGTCTCCAGCATCGCGGCTACGGGATTCGGGCTCACCGGACTTTGCATAGCGCACAAGCGAAATTATCTGCACCCTTACGACTGCGAGCAGCGCGTGGAGAAAACCCTCGCCTTTCTGCTGGAAGACTGCCCGCACGAGCACGGCTTTCTCTACCACTTCATCGACATTGAAAGCGGGCAGCGGATGTTCGGCAGCGAGTTGTCGTCGATCGACACCGCTCTGCTGCTGTGCGGCGTGCTGACCTGCCGGCAGTATTTCGCGGGCAACCCCCGCATCGAGGGCCTGGCGACTACGTTTTATCGGCGGGTTGATTGGGAGTGGATGCTGAACAGCGGCCAGACATTGTCGATGGGCTGGTTGCCGGACCAGGGCTTTCTGAAACATCGCTGGGATATTTACTCCGAGCTGCTCACGATGTATTTGCTGGCCATCGGATCGCCCACCCATCCCATACCAGCGACCACGTGGAACGACTTGCAGCGGCCGGTGGTGCAGTTCGGCGGGCTCGACTACATCAGCGGCGTTGCTCCCCTGTTCATTCACCAGTACGCGCACGCCTGGTGCGACTTCCGCAACGTTGCCGATCTGCACGCCAATTACTTCACCAACTCGATTGCGGCCACGCGAGCGCATCAGCTATGGTGCCTGACCGAGAGCCGGAAGTTTCCGTGGTTCGATCAGAACCTGTGGGGGATCACCGCTTCCGATTCACGGGAAGGCTATCGGGTGTGGGGAGGGCCGCCGGCCATGGGGCAGCTCGACGGCACGCTCGTGCCCTGCGCACCGGGCGGATCGCTGATCTTTTTGCCGGCGGAGTGCTCCCATGTGTTGCTGAGCATGCGGGAGCAGTATGGCGACAGGGTATACACGCGCTATGGATTCGTCGATGCTTTTCAGCCGAAGGCCAACTGGTTTGCGCCCGACATTCTCGGCATCGATCAGGGAATCACCATGCTGATGGCCGAGAATCTGCGCACCGGCTTCGTGTGGCAGCAGTTTATGAAGAACCACGAGATCGGCCACGCGATGAATGAAGTGCAGTTCCATCCGGATGTGGATGCAATGTCGCAGGTGTTGTGACGCTCCCGCAGGCGAAATGGCTATAATAGCCACATCGAGGATATGCCATGCGGAGTGTGAATATCGCCGAGTTAAAGCGATTCTTCCCGACGATTCACTGATGAACGAGGCTTGCCGTCTTCTGGATATTTACCCTTTGCGGGCCTCCGACAGCCTTCAGTTGGCGGCGTCGCTCGTCTGGTGCCACCAACGTCCTTCGGGCAAGAGATTTATCTGCAATGACAGGCGGTTATCTGAAGCCGCCAAAACGGTGGGTTTCCTGGTAATCGAGCTTTAGAACTTCGTTTTCGTGCCCCCATTCACATCTCTGCAACGCAGGAATTTGAAATTTCAGCGACAATGGCTGACGCATGACAGATTCCCCGCGTTACAGGTGGATTGAAGGCCAGGGCTTGGCGTTCGGCGCGCCCGGCCTCGAGCCGCGCTGGACTTCCAGCGCCAAAGATGCCGTCAGCACAGCGTATGCCGCCTCCAGCAAGGTGTGGTTCACGGTTTCGCATGGCATCCTCAACGAGGTTTACTGCCCCACCATCGACCGTCCGCAGATTCGCGACATGCAATTCCTCATCACCGATGGGGAGACGTTCTTCCACGAAGAGCGCCGCGATCTGACTCACGAGTTCGAATACATCGATTCGGATGCGCTGGCGATTCGCATCCACAACCGCGATCGCGAGGGCCGCTACTGCCTCACCCGCGAGATGATCAGCGATCCTCATTACCCCGTGGTGCTGGTTCATGTGCGCATCGAGGGCGACGAACAACTGCTTTCGCGAATGCATGTCTATGCGCTACTTTCACCGCATCTGGAGGGCGGCGGCATGGGCAACTCCGCGCGCGTAGCGGATGTGGCCGGCAAAAGGGTGGTGATCGCCTGGAGAGACACGATGTCTCTGGCTTTGGCTTCGGACTGTGGCTTTGCCCGCGCCAGTTGTGGCTATGTGGGGGCGAGCGACGGCTGGCAGGATCTGAAGCAGAATTTCAAGATGGACTGGGAATTCGGGTCGGCGCTCGATGGAAATATCGCGATTATGGGCGAGATTCCCGCTGCGCACACGCGGGAGTTCACGGTGGCGATCGGCTTCGGTGAAGGACATCACGCGGCGCTTTCGGCTACGGTGGGATCGCTGGCAGCGCCATTTGAGCGTCATTTGTCGCGGTTCATCGAGCAATGGCACCGTGCGGCTACGCCGCGGGAGCTGGCGCATTATTCAGGCGATGACGGACGGCTGCTGCAGATCAGCCACAACGTGGTGCTGGCGCATGAAGACAAGACCTTCGCCGGCGCTTTCATCGCATCGGCCTCAATTCCGTGGGGCTACGCCAAGGGAGATGACGACCTGGGCGGCTACCACCTGGTGTGGACGCGGGATATGGTGCAGACGGCAACGGCTCTGATGGCGTGCGGCCGGGTGGAAACGGCGCTGCGCGCCCTGACTTATCTGACCTGCTCGCAAAAACCGGATGGAGGGTTTTCGCAGAATTTCTGGGTGAATGGCGACCCGTACTGGACCGGGATTCAGCTGGACGAAGTGGCGTTCCCTATTATTCTGGCGTGGCGATTGTGGAAACTCGAGGCCCTTGGCAACTTCAACGTGTTTCCCTTTGTCGAGCGCGCGGCGGGTTTCCTGGTGCGTTACGCCCCCGTCACGCAACAGGAGCGCTGGGAGGAGACGGCGGGGTATTCGCCTTCCACACTGGCTGCGGTGATCGCCGGTCTGGTATGTGCGGCCGATCTGGCGCATGCGCACGACAGCCCGGAGCTCGCGCGTTTTCTTGAAGAGCATGCCGACTGGATCGAAGGCCACCTGGAAGACTGGACGGTGACCAATAACGGCGTGCTGCACCCGGAGGTGAAGCGGCACTACATGCGCATTCGTCCGCCGGAGTGCGGCGACCCATACGCGCACGAAGAATGCGGGCATGAGGTTGTTCACATCAACAACATTGCTTCCGGCGAGAGGGCGGATTTCGAGGCGCGCGAAATTATCGACGGAGGTTTTCTCGAATTGGTGCGCTATGGCGTGCGCAAAGCCGACGACCCGTTGATCGTCGATTCGCTGAAGGTGGTCGACTATGTGCTGAAGGTGGAGACGCCGAAGGGTCCGTGCTGGCTGCGCTACAACCACGACGGCTACGGTCAGCGGCCTGACGGCGGGCCATTCCTTGGATGGGGGAAGGGCCGCGCTTGGCCTTTGCTTACAGGAGAGCGCGCGCACTACGAGCTGGCGGCGGGCCGCGATGTTTGCCCGCTGATAAAGACCATCGAGCAATTCGCTTCGAGCGGCGGCATGCTGCCGGAGCAGATCTGGGACGAGCCTGACCGGAATGGACTGGTGCTGGGCGGTCCCGCCGGATCAGCTATGCCCCTGGTGTGGGCGCATTCCGAGTATCTGAAACTGCTGCGGTCGTCACACGATGGGCAGGTCTTCGACCGCATTCCGGTCGTAGAAGAACGCTATGCCAGGGGCAGGCATCCACCCAGCGCCATCGAAGTTTTCAAGGTGTCGCGCCGGCAGATTCGGGAGATTCCCGCGGGGAAGAAGCTGCGCATCACCTCCGCCAGTCGCTTCCGCGTGACCTGGTCGCCGGACAACTGGCAGACCACCGAAACCCTGGAGAGCACACAGGTGGGCTACGCCGGTTCCTATGCGGACCTGCCGACCACGACGGAGCAAACCGGCGCGCTTTCCTTTACTCTGTTCTGGCCAGAGGAAAACCGGTGGGAAGGCCGCAACTTCGAAGTCGCGATCGAGCCGCCTTCCTGAGAGACCGCGGGCCCATTTGCGTCATCCAATCACGCAGAGAGAAAATCGGCATCACATCGGGATTTGACTTTCCGGCCGGATTAACGCCCAGGCAAAAACCAAAGAGGAGCGAGGATTTATGAGCGAACTCGATCAGTTGTCGATTAACACCCTGAGGTTTCTTGCCGTCGACGCGGTGGAAAAGGCAAATAGCGGGCACCCCGGTGCGCCGCTGGGCGATTCGCCGATGGTGTATCTCCTCTTTCACAAATACATGCGGCACAATCCGAAGCACTCGGAGTGGACCAATCGCGACCGCTTTGTGCTCTCGAACGGGCATGCTTCCGCGATGCTCTATGGCGTGCTGCACCTGACCGGGTACGACCTCTCGATCGCGGACCTCGAACAATTTCGGCAATATGGATCGAAGACACCGGGACACCCGGAATACGGCGACACGGACGGCGTGGAAGTGACGACCGGGCCCCTCGGGCAGGGATTCGCGATGGCTGTGGGCATGGCGATGGCGGAGAAGCATCTGGCTGCGATTTATAACCGGCCCGGTTTCGACGTTGTCGATCACTACACCTACGGCCTTTGCGGCGACGGCGATCTGATGGAAGGCGTCTCCCACGAGGCAGCCTCGCTGGCGGGAACCCTCGGTCTCGGCAAACTGATCTTCCTTTACGACGACAATCTCATCTCACTCGACGGCCCGACGGAGCTTTCCTTCACCGAGGATGTGCTGGAGCGCTTCGAGGCTTATCACTGGCACGTGCAGCGCGTGGCTGACGGCAACGACCTCGATGGGATTTCAAAGGCCATTGAAGCGGCGCAGGCCGTGAAGGATAAGCCTTCGCTGATCGCGGTGCGGACCGTCATCGGCTACGGCAGTCCCAAGGCAGGCACCAACAAGGTGCATGGCGAAGCTTTGGGTGCGGAAGCCGTGAAGGCGACGAAGAAGTTCTTCAACTGGCCTGAGGACAAGACCTTTTACGTCCCGGACGAAGCCGCGAAGAACTGGCTGCAGGCGGTGGATAAAGGCGCGAAGGAAGAATCCGACTGGAACGCGCTTTTCGCGAATTACCGGAAGTCGTACCCCGAGCTGGCCGCGGAATTCGAGCGGGTGCAGGAGGGGCGCCTGAAAGAAGGCTGGGAGCAGAGTCTGCCGCAATTTCCCGCGGACGGCAAGCCAGTGGCGACCCGCACCGCTGGCAATACAGTGATGAACGCCTTCGTGAAAGATGTTCCCGAGCTGCTGGGTGGGGCGGCGGATCTCTCTACCTCGACCAAGACGGTGATCAAGAACAGCGGCAATTTCCATCTCGATCCGACGGGGCAGAACATTTTCTTCGGCGTACGCGAATTCGGAATGTGCGCAGCCGTGAATGGAATGGCCGTGCACGGCGGCATCATTCCCTACGGCTCAACATTCTTCAACTTCTCTGACTACGCGAAGCCCGCGATTCGGCTGGCTGCGATCATGCAATGCCATTCCATTTTCGTTTTCACCCATGACTCCATCGGCCTCGGCGAAGACGGACCGACGCATCAGCCGGTGGAGCAGCTCACCATGCTGCGCGCCATTCCCCACCTCACGGATTTCCGGCCGGCCGATGCAAACGAAACCTCGGCGTCCTGGGGGCTGGCGCTCGAACGCAAGGGCGCGAGCTTCATGGCGCTGTCGCGGCAGGATCTGCCGCTACTCGATCCGGTCAAACACCGCGTGTTTGAAGGGGTGCGCCGCGGTGCTTACATCGTGGAGCAGGGCGGTGAGTCGCCTGATCTGCTCATCGTCGGCACCGGCGCGGAATTGTGGCCTGCGATGCGCGCTGCCGAAGCGTTGAAGAAGGACGGCATCACGACCCGCGTGGTTTCCATGCCCAGCACGCGTATTTTCGAGGAGCAATCGGACGCATATAAGGCTTCGATCTTCCCCGATCACCTGCCCAAGCTGGCCATTGAAGCCGGCGCCACCATGGGCTGGTGGAAATACGTTGGACGCCATGGCGACGTAATCGGGCTCGATCGCTTTGGCGCTTCGGGTCAGGGCGTTACTGTCCTCGAAAAACTGGGGTTCGGTACCGATAACGTTGTGGCGCGCGCCAGGGCGCTGGTGGAGCGGGCGCGCAAGGCCGAGCCCGCGATGGCGGGGAAATAACCATGAAGCTGGCAATTGCGGCAGATCACGCTGGTTATCTTCTCAAGGAAGAGGTTCGGGGCTATCTGGAGAGGCTCGGCCATGAGGTGATCGACCTGGGCGCTTACAACCAGGAGCCTTCGGACTATCCGGATTTTGCCGAAGCCGTGGGGCGCGCGCTGCAGGCCGGCCGTGCAGAGCGAGGCATTCTGATCTGCGGGAGCGGAGTCGGGGTGAACGTTGCCGCCAATAAGATGCATGGCATTCGCGCTTGTATGTGCCACGACCACTACTCGGCGCACCAGGGCGTGGAGCACGACAACATGAATGTGCTGGTCCTGGGAGCGCGTATCATCGGGCAGGAAATGGCATTCGACCTGGTGGCCGCGTTTCTGGAGGCCCGCTTCCAGGCGCAGGAGGAGCGGTTCGTCCGCCGCCTGAATAAGGTACTCGCGATCGAAGCTCGTAACATGCCGGAAACAGCAAAGCCGTAGAATCGGACGAATCGGGCCCCCAGCTTTTATCCCCGGCACCAGCAGGGTTTTCAAAATCAGGCTCTCAAGTCAGGAGATGCCATGGACGGCATCAGCACCATTCTGTGGGATGTGGGCGGCGTTCTACTCACCAATGGCTGGGATCGGCAACAGCGAGAGGCCGTGCTCACGCACTTTGGCCTGGACCATGCCGACTTCGAGCGCCGTCATGCCGAGGTCGACCAGGCGTGGGAGAAAGACGAAATTGGCGCGGACGAGTATCTGCGCGCCACTGTTTTTTTTGAGCCGCGCCATTTCACTCAGGCCGATTTTCTCTCTGCTGTGCAGGCGCAGTCGAAGATGCTTCCCGACAGCGGCATCGGAATCCTTCGCCAGCTTGCAGCATCCGAGGAGTATGTGCTGGCCACGGTCAACAACGAATCGCGCGCGATGAACGACTATCGCCTCGCAAAATTCAATCTTCTGGACGATTTCGACGCCTTCTTCAGCTCATGCTACCTGGGCCTGCGCAAGCCTGACCGGAAGATCTTTCAGGTGACTCTCGATGTGCTGCAGCGCGACCCGGAAGAGGTGGTCTTTATCGATGACCGCGCGGAGAATGTCGCGGCCGCCGCGTCCCTCGGTATTCATAGCATCCGCTACGAGGGCTCGGATAAGTTGGCCGATGAGTTGGCTCGGCTGGGTGTTTCTCTCACACAGGATCGCTTTCATGGTTTGAGCGTGAAAGAAGCTTAGGCAGTTTTTGGAAATTTGAACCGACAGCAGGAGGAAGACCAATGGAACTGGGAATTATCGGATTGGGCAAAATGGGCGGCAACATGGCCGAGCGTTTGCGTCTCGGCGGACACAAGGTTGTCGGTTTCGATTTCAGCGCGGAAGCTGTCAAGCGGCTCACCGACGCCGGCTCGACTGGCGTCTCGACGCTTGAAGACCTGGTGAAGAACCTGGCTGCACCGCGAGCCATCTGGATCATGGTCCCCCAGGGCAAGCCGGTCGACGACACGATCGCGAAACTGAAGCCGCTGATGCAGAAGGGCGACACCTTTATCGACGGGGGCAACTCCAACTACCAGGAGAGCCAGCGCCGCTACAACGAGCTCAAGCCCCAGGGATTCAACTTCGTCGATGTCGGCACATCCGGCGGCGTCTGGGGACTCAAAGAGGGCTACAGCATGATGGTTGGCGGCGACAACGATGTGGTCGAACGCCTGTTCCCCATCTTCGAGACACTCGCGCCCGCGAAGGACAAAGGCTGGGGGCACGTGGGCCCCGCCGGCGCCGGTCACTTCGTCAAGATGGTTCACAACGGCATCGAATACGGCATGATGCAGGCGTATGCCGAGGGCTTCTCCATCATGGAGCGGAAAGAGGAGATGCACCTCGACCTTCCGCAAATCGCGCAGATCTGGCGTTACGGCAGCGTGGTTCGCTCGTGGCTGCTCGACCTGACGGCGGACGCGCTGAGCAAAAATCCTGAGCTGAAGGGGCTTGAGGCCTACGTCGACGACTCGGGCGAGGGGCGCTGGACGGTCTTTGAGGCGATCAATCTGAACGTTGCCGCGCCGGTGATTACAGAGTCGCTGTTGCGCAGGATTCGCAGCCGTGAAGAGAACAATTTCACCGATCGCATGCTGGCAATCATGCGCAATGAATTTGGCGGTCATGCCGTCAAAAGCGAAAAAGAGGCAGCGGCCTAGACCGGCATCGGACCGACCCGGGCGAAAGGCGCATGAACAAAGGGGATGAACATGGCAACGACTGAAGTAAGAATCTCTCCGGAGGACGTAAAGCAGGCGGCGTCCCTGGCGCAGGAACGCATTCCCGAGCCCGGCGTCGTGGTGATCTTCGGCGCCTCCGGCGATCTGACCAAACGCAAGCTGCTTCCCGCACTCTTCCATCTGGAGCAGGGGAAGCTGTTGCCGGAGCACTTTCGCATCGTCGGCGTGGCGCGCCGCGAACTGGGCAAGGGATTTGCCGAAGATATGAAGAAGGGCATTATTGAGTTCGGCGGGGTTAAGGACGGCGCCGAAAAGCTGGATGAATTCATCGGCAAGATCGGCTATTTCGCGATGAATTTCGACGACGATAACGGCTATGCCGGATTGAAGAAACTGCTCGAACAGTATGACCATGACTACGGAACGCGCGGCAATCGGCTTTTCTACCTCGCCACCGCGCCCGATTATTTCGCGGACATCGTGCACCGTCTGGGCTCGCACGGCATGGCGAAGCCGGAGGTCGGCACTACGCGCGTGATCATCGAGAAGCCGTTTGGTCATGATCTCGAAAGCGCGAAAGAGCTGAACGACGATGTGAACACGGTTTTCAGCGAGAATCAGATTTTCCGCATCGATCATTATCTCGGCAAGGAAACCGTGCAGAACGTGCTGGTCTTCCGCTTCGCCAACGGCATCTTCGAGCCCGTCTGGAATCGCAACTTTGTGGACCACGTGCAGATTACCGCGGCGGAGAGCATCGGCATCGAAGGCCGCGGCCCTTTCTACGAGAAGGCGGGCGCGCTGCGCGACGTGGTGCAGAACCACATGATGGAGCTGCTCTCCTTTGTCACTATGGAGCCGCCCGCGAGCTTTGCCGCCGAAGCTGTTCGCCGCGAGAAGATCAAACTGTGGACGTCCATTAAGCCTATTAATATTTTCGATTGCGTGCGCGGTCAGTACGGTCCTGGGATCGTCGGCGACCAGATGGTGAAGGGATATCGTGAAGAGGATCGCGTCGATCCGAAATCGCAGACCGAAACCTATGCCGCCATTCGTCTGGAGATCGATAACTGGCGCTGGGCCGGCGTTCCCTTCTATCTTCGCGCGGGCAAACGTCTGGCCAGCCGCGTCACGGAAATCACCGTCCAATTCAAGCAACCGCCGATGTTACTATTTGGCGCGCACATGCCTGGCGCCTGCGACGAGATTCAGCCCAACATCATCACCATGCGCATTCAGCCCGACGAGGGCATCTCGCTGCGCTTTGGCGCGAAGGTGCCCGGGCCGCAGATGGCGGTTTGCCCGGTCATTATGGACTTCGGCTACGCTCAGGCGTTCGGCGCTTCGTCGGCCAACGGATACGAGCGTTTGCTGCTGGACGCGATGCTGGGCGATGCCACGCTCTTTGCTCATCGCGACGGCGTGGAAGCAACCTGGGCGTTGTATACGCCGGTCATCGATGCCTGGGCGAAGAAGTATCCTCAAACCTTTCCTAACTACGCCGCTGGTACATGGGGTCCCGAATGCGGTGACGAGCTCATTGGCCGCGACGGCCACACATGGCACAGCGTGCAGCCGCCGTCAAAGCATTAGCGGATCGTCGATGACAGCGACAAAATGCCGCGCTGCGGCGTGCATTTGGAGTCGAGCGACAGGGAAGCTAACCAGCGGTGCGAGTCGAGAATGGCAAAAACAATCCACGCCGAGTATCGCGTCTTCAATCAACAGGAGGATCTCTCCCGCGCGACGGCGCAACAGTTGGTCGAGGGCATTCAGTCAGCTGTTTCCGCGCGCGGTGTAGCGCGTATCGCTATCTCCGGTGGGAATAGTCCCAAGCCGGTTTTTGCACTCCTTGCCGATCCGGCCGAGCCGTATCGCGCAGCTATTGCCTGGGACCGTCTTTGGGTTTTCTGGGTCGACGACCGCTGCGTGCCGCCGGACCATCCCGACAGCAATTACGGCATGACGCGCAGCCTTCTTCTCGATAAGGTCCCGCTGCCTGGGGATCATGTGATTCGCATCGAGGGCGAGCTGGATCCCGAACAAGCCGCGGCTCGCTACGAGTCCGCCATACGGGGCCACTTTCGACTGGAGGGCGCCGAGGCGCCGATCTTCGATGTGCTGCAGCTTGGCATGGGCGACGATGGCCATTGCGCATCGCTTTTTCCGCATACTGCGGCTCTGCATGAGACCGGTCGCATAGCAATTGCCAATCATGTTCCGCAACAGAAGCAAAGCTGGAGGGTCACGCTCACGTGGCCCGTCATTAACGCCGCGCGCGACGTCTTTTTCCTCATCGATGGTTCTAAGAAGGCCGATCCGCTGGGGCGCGTGCTCGAGGGCCCGTACGATCCCGAGACGCTGCCTTCGCAGCTTATTCAGCCGCAGAATGGCAGGCTGCTATTCTTGCTGGACACGGCCGCTGCGGCGCATCTGCCCCCGCCTGGCGCCGATGGCAAGGGGACGCTGGAGATCGCAAGATGATTCTCGCCGGGGATGTGGGTGGCACCAAGGTTCACCTTGCGCTGTACAACTTCGATCACGGCCGCCTCGTTCATGTGCGCGATGAACGTTTCCCTGCACACGAATTTTCCGGCCTGCAGGAGATCGTTCAGCGGTTTCTCGCGGAGAGCTCAAACCCCGAGATCACAGCAGCCTGTTTCGGCGTGCCCGGGCCGGTTCGCGGCGGACGCCTGCGGCTTACCAATCTTCCCTGGATTCTCGACAGCCGCGAACTCTCGGCCGGGCTCAATATCACGCACCTTTTCCTGATCAACGATCTCGAGGCCAATGGATATGGGATTCCGGAACTGACTCCGGACCAGATCTTCACACTCAATGCGGGTGATCTCTCGGCCGTGGGCAATCGCGCGCTGGTTTCTGCCGGTACTGGTCTTGGCGAGGGCTTACTCCTGTGGAACGGCAAGACCCACGTTCCCATCGCTTCCGAGGGCGGCCATTGCGATTTCGCCGCGCGCAATCCGCTCGAGATCGAGTTGCTCACGTGGCTCATCCAGAAATACAACGGGCGCGTCAGCTTCGAGCGCGTCGTTTCCGGACAAGGGCTGACGAACATCTACACGTTCCTGCGCGATCAGAAACACGTGGAGGAGCCTGACTGGCTGCGCGAACGGATGCAGGTTGAGGATCCCAATGCAGTCATCGGCGAAGTGGGCGAGGAAGGGACGAGCGAGCTGTGCGCGAAGAGCCTCGAGATGTTCGCCGCGGCCTATGGCGCAGAGGCCGGCAACATGGTTCTCAAGGTCCTCGCCACCGGCGGCATGTATCTGGGCGGAGGCATCGCTCCCAAAATGCTTAAGACTATGCAGGGCGGCGCGTTCATGCAGGCCTTCACGGATAAGGGACGCCTCAGCGATTTGCTCATCCACACGCCGGTCCAGATCATTCTTGAGAGCCGCGCCGCGCTCATGGGCGCCGCGGCCTACGCCGAAGCCCGCGCTGCGGAGATCAGCGGTAAATCCGTGCGGGCCGCCTCGCGATAAACGCCCAACAGGTACGGTGCCGGCGAATCGAAATCTCTTTTAGAACTTCAAAGCACTTCCGGGCCCAATGCAAACATCCTGATCGCGAGGTCATCGCCAGCCATGTCCATTCAGCGAATCTCAGCAGCCGTTCTTGTGTGCGCCCTTCTGCTACTACCCACCGCCGCGTTCGCGCACGCTCACCTTGTTTCCAGCACACCTGCGGCGAACGCCACCGTCCATGGTCCCGCGGTAGCCTTTGCGCTGCGATTCAATTCCCGCGTCGATGGCCGGCGCTCCGTCCTTACCCTGGTGATGGCTGACGGCCACACCCAGACTCTGATCATGGACAAGCAAAGCGGCGAAGCGAACCTCAATGCCCATGCTACGCTGACGCCGGGCAGCTACACGCTGCGGTGGCAGGCCCTCTCCACCGACGGCCACATTACGCGCGGCGAAATTCCGTTCAGCGTAAGTTAGAAGCAGCTTGATCTGGTTCGTTCGCGATTTCGATCTGCTCTCGCTCGTGCTGCGCGCGCTTTCCTTCGCGCTGGAAGCGCTGAGCTTCGGCGGCGTTTTCTTCCTGCTCTTCGCGGCCCGGCCATCGCAAGTGCGGCCCGAAGCGCAGACCCACCTGCGCCTGATCGCTTCACGATTCGCACTGGCGCTGGCCATCACGCAATTCTTCCTGATCGCCACTACGTCGGCGATGCTCATTGGCAGCTCCGGCATGAGTCTGCGCGATGTCGTCTCCGCCGCATTCTTCATCTCTGGGATCATCTTCGCCATGGCCTCTCTGGCGCTGTTTATCCTTCTTCGTTTCACCTCGAGACTCGCACCTTCGGCCGTGGCAATACTTATTGCCCTCGCCGCGTCTGTTTCGCTTAGCCATGCCGCCTCGCGCATGGATCACCGTCCGTTGCTGCTGATTCTCACAGCAGGTCATCATCTGGGAATGGCTGCATGGCTCGGAGCGCTGCCGTTTTTGCTCGTCGCGCTTAAGCTAACCAGCGATGCCGAAACCTCGCGCCAGATGGCGAAACGTTTTTCCGCGATGGCTGTCGCCAGTGTGACGATCCTCGTCTTTGCCGGCGCGGGGCTCTCGTGGTTTTACGCTGGGTCGTGGCAGGGAATGTATGGAACGTCGTATGGCCTTCTGCTTTCGGCGAAGATCGTACTCACCGCTCTGATGCTCACTCTCGGAGCCGGAAACTACTTTCTTCTCCGCCGGGTAAATGTCAATCTGGCGCCAATTCTCGCTCGCCTGCGCCGCTTCAGCGAAGCCGAAATCGGTCTTGGCATCACCGTCATCCTTGCCGCCGCTTCGCTCACCGCCCAATCGCCCTCGGTGGATGAGACGCCGCGGGACACCATTACCGGCCATCAGGTGATCGAGCGCATGACGTGGCGGTGGCCGAGCTTCTACACGCCCGCGGTCGCGCAGCTTGCGCCGCCGACTCCGCTCAGCGTTGCGGTCCGTGAAGCGCCCTACACAGGAGGCAGCGCCAGCGATGCCAATGATCGCGCCTGGTCCGAATATAACCATCATTGGGCAGGATTGATCGTTCTTGCCGCCGGGGGGCTGGCCTTTGTCTCGCGCCTTCCACGCCAGCGTTGGGCGCGCCACTGGCCGCTGCTCTTTTTGGGCCTCGCGATTTTCATCCTGCTGCGCGCCGATCCCGAATGCTGGCCCCTGGGACCGCGTCCTTTCTGGGCCAGCTTTACCGCGCCTGACGTGCTCGAACATCGCGCCTACGCCGTGCTGGTGGCGGCATTCGCACTTTTTGAGTGGGGCGTTCAGACCGGGCGGTTGCATTGGCCGCGCGCTCGCTTCATCTTTCCGGTGCTCTGCGTTGCGGGAGGCGCGCTGCTGCTCACCCACACACACGCCCTCGGCGAGGGAAATGGCGAAGTCTACGCGGAACTGAGCCACACGCCCATCGCGCTGCTGGGAGCCGTGGCCGGATGCGGGCGCTGGCTGGAATTGCGGTTCAACGGGAGTACCGGGTCAGGGCGCGAGTCGGGTCCGAGCCGAATCGCCGCCTGGACCTGGCCTGCGTGCCTGATCCTCATCGGACTGCTCTTGCTGAATTATCGCGAATCCTGATTCAGCGTGAACCTGGTTCGATACTGATCGCGCCGCGCCGCTTCTTCGATAATCGAGAGGTGGTTCCCGCACGCACTGTCGAAATCGGAAATTCCGCACTCCTGCGGGAATATCTCGCCTACCTTCGAGTCGAGAAGGGCTTGCGCCCGCTCTCCTGCGAGGCGTACGAACGCGATCTCCTCCAGTTTGCCGAGTACCTGGAACGGCAAAACCTGGCACTGCTGGATGCGACCCAGGCGCTCATCGGCGGATTCCTGGAGCATCTGGCGAAGCACAGCGTCGAATCGCGCTCGGCGGCGCGCAAGCTTTCCTGTCTGCGCGGCTTCTACCGGTGGTTGCTGATCGATAAGCGCATTCACCGAGACCCGACGCTGAATCTGGAATCGCCGGCGACGTGGAAGGTGCTGCCCAAAGCGCTCGCGACCTCGGAAATCGACTCGATGCTGGATCGAGCCGCGGTGGCCGCGGACCATCCGCAGGCGGATGCCATTGTCCTGCGCGATCGCGCGATTCTCGAGCTGCTCTACGCAGCGGGGCTGCGCGTTTCCGAGCTCACCGGCCTTAATGTCGCGGACCTGTCGCTGGACGCTGGCCGGGCGCTGGTTCGCGGCAAGGGAGATAAGGAGCGCATCGTTCCGCTCGGGCGCGCGTCGATTGCGGCGATCGAGCAGTATCTGAAGAATGGGCGTCCCGCGCTCGAAAAAAAGCCGTCGCCCCGCCTTTTTCTTTCCGCGCGTGGTTCGCCGCTCAGTCGCGGATGGGTTTGGCATCTGGTGAAGCACAGCGGGCACGACGCCAGCCCGCACATGCTGCGGCACAGTTGCGCCACGCATATGGTGGAGCGCGGCGCCGATCTGCGCACGGTGCAGACCCTGCTGGGACACGCCGACATTGCCACCACGCAGGTCTATACGCATCTGGCGCTGGGGCGGTTGAACGCGGTGCATCGCCAGCATCACCCGCGTGCGAAAAGAGTCGCCCCATGACTCCGCCGAAGAATCGGAAACGGAAGAATGGCGCGGGCCAACCGGTCATCGTCCGCCATGTGGAGCAGTTCCTGGCGATGCTGGCCAACGAACGCAGCGCCAGTCCCCATACGGTCCGGGCTTATGAGCGCGAGCTGCGCAGCTTCGCGGATTTCGCCGTCGAAAAGTTCGGCGCCACGCTGCAGCCGGGCGCAATCGAGCACCAGCAAATTCGCGCTTATCTGGGCGAATTGTATGCGCGCGGTCTATCGAAGCCCTCCGTGGCGCGGGCGCTGGCCGCAATTCGTTCGTGGTTTAAGTGGCTGGCGCGCCAGGGACTGGTGGAGCAGAGTCCTGCGGCATTGGTTGCGACCCCAAAGTTGCCGAAGCATCTGCCGCGCGTCCCGACCATTGAGGAGATGAATCGCGTGGTGGAAAGTGCCGCCGACGATGCGGCTGCATGGCCTGAGCGCGATCGCGTCATCTTCGAGCTGCTCTACGGTTGCGGAATTCGCAATGCTGAGCTGGTGGGAATCGACATCGCCGATATCCATTGGGCCAACGATGCGATCCTGGTGCGCGGCAAAGGCCGCAAAGAGAGGTACGTCCCGCTGGGCGATGCCGCGGCGCAGGCGCTGCGCGCCTATCTGCCGGTTCGGGAGGCGAAGCTGGTTGCGGCAAAAGGAGGGGCTGGGCGATCGTCACCGGCGCTGTTACTGAATCTGCGGCTGCTCGGCAGCGGGCGGCTGACCACGCGGAGCGTTGGCCGCATCGTCAAACACATCGCGCTGGCGCATGGCCTCGCTGCGGATGTGCACCCTCACACGCTGCGCCATGCCTTCGGTACACACATGCTGGAAGAGGGCGCAGACCTGCGCGCGATCCAGGAGCTGCTGGGTCACGAGCGGCTTTCGACGACCCAACGCTACACCCAGCTCACCATCGGTCAGGTAGCCGAGGTTTACGACCGAACGCATCCACGAGCAAAGTAGATCCGAAAGGGAGGCAGGGGGTGGGAGAGTCTCTGCTAATGCCAGCGAGCCTTTGGGAGATCCGCTCAGGCCGTGATTGGTTGAGCATTGCGCAGTGGTTAGGGGCCGGTTACAGTTGATGCGTGGGAGCGCCGAAAACTGGTCTCATATGTGGAGTTTTGGCTTCGGTCAGGAGCCTGAGTCCGGGTTCGGACCAGTCCGTCGCGTCAGGTCCTGCGCCGCGGGCGGAGTGTTTCGCGCGAGCTCTCAGTAGTCGCCTGAGATCGATGAGGCCAGATCGAGTGTTTTTCTCCCGGAGGCTGAGCATATGACTGCCGACTCAGCCCTTGTCTTCGGTTTCTGCCTGCTCCTGATTGTGTTTCTGGTGTTTTACCTGCTGGAGATTCGGCGGGCCATCCGGAACCGCCGTTTGCGGGAGCTGGAACGCCTGTTCGATTCCGCGATTGCCGATATCAGGCGGTCGCAGCTCAAGCCCGCGCTGACGATGGCTCTGCAGTCGCTGCAGCAGGCAGACGAGATCGTGAGGCGAGGGCGGCAGCGTATTTCTTCACTTGCACCTGTGGTTCCGGCTCCTGTTGATGGTGCGGCGGATGCTAGCGAGCTACAGGCCAGGATGGTTGAGTGCCTGGAGCAGGACTACAAGGGATGGAAGATTGGCGGCGCTGAGGAGTTGCTGGTTGGGCTTGTGGATGCGGGCGGGCATCGTCTTCCGGAGCTGCTGCAGCAGACGGTCGCGTCGGCGAGGAATCCGATGGGGGAGCGTTCGGGACAGCTGGAGGCCATAGCGAAGCACGTTTTCGGGAAGGTTGCCGATGCGAAAGAGAATGCGGTGGTCGATTCGGGGCACGGGGTTGTGGAGCCGCGCGACGTTGCCCCGGCTTCACCGGATGGGATCGGAACAGGAACGGGTCGGAGTGGACGGCTTCGATCCGTTCCGATATTGGGGTCTTTCATACAGAGGGGATCGCAGCGGAAGGCGCGTAGAGCGTATGAAGCGGCGACCGTCAAGGCTAAAGCTGCTGAAGACGACTCGATGAGGGAAACCTACGAAAGATATCGAGAGGCCGCGCTGGAACAGGCTGCAGCGTTTAAGAACCAGGTAAGAGATATTCCTCTGCCGAGCGAATCATCGGCAATTCAAGAGGTAGCGGCTGGCATTGCAAGAGCGGCGCGGGAAGACTATGAATCCGAATGCCGGGAGGTACGGGATGCGGCGGAAACGGCGGCTGGTAACGATAAGTGGTACTATCGCGCGATCGGGTTGGGGATGTGGAGTGAAGCAAAAAGATTGCTTGCTGACAAGGTAGAGACAGAGATTGGTGCTATCGACGGTATATATAGTCCGCTTATACAGGCAAGCGATTTAAGCGTTCTTTATATGGAACGGGTAAGTCGAGCCACCGCACTTGAGAGCGGATCCCTGGCACGCGCGGTGGAACGGGCAGCTACCAGGATCGAGGTTCTGTTACGGCAGGACTTAGAAGAATTTGTGCTCTGGACCAGCGGCGCGAAGCTAGCTCATGAACAATCGCTGAAGAAGCTGATTGAGGTGGTGGGCAGCGAATCGGACCGGCATGCGAAGGAGATGGACGCATGGGCTGACCGGCTTCATATTCTGCGGGAGGAGATGGAGCGGGAGGCAGGGATGGCGGGTGCGTAAGTGGCTTGCGGGGTGGTGGCGCTTCTGCCGGCATAATGCGGTTGTTTTGGGTGGCGCGGATTTCCGAAGCCTGAGGAGATTTGGGAGCATCGAAGATACATGGCTACTATTACTTCTTCTGCTGGTTCTTCTACCACTTCACCTGAGAAATTTGAGACGCGGGCTCTGGGCAATTCCGATTTGCAACTTTCACCGATTGGCTATGGCGCGTGGGCGATCGGAGGCGGCAACTGGGAGTTTGCGTGGGGCGCGCAGGACGATCACGAATCGCTGCGGACGATTGAGCGGGCGCTCGACAGCGGGATTAACTGGATCGATACGGCGGCAATCTATGGGCTGGGGCACTCGGAGGAGATTGTGGGCCGGGCGCTGAAGGGCCGAACCGACAAGCCTTATGTGTTCACGAAGTGTTCGATGCGGTGGGACGGCGATCGGAAGATTTATCGCAGTTTGAAGGCGGCTTCGTTGCGGGAGGAGTTGGAGGGTTCGCTGCGACGGCTGGGCGTGGATGCGATCGATTTGTATCAGATTCACTGGCCGAATCCTGAGGATGAGCTGGAGGAGGGATGGGAGACGCTGGCCAGGTTTAAGGCGGAGGGAAAGGTCCGGTACATCGGGGTCTCGAATTTCAGCGTTGCGCAGATGAGGCGGGTGGAGAAGATTGCGCCGATTACGTCGCTGCAGCCTCCGTATTCTCTGCTGAACCGGAAGGTTGAGGCAGAGGTGCTGCCTTACTGCGAGGAGCATCACATTGGCGTGATCAATTATTCGCCGATGGTTTCGGGGTTGTTGACGGGGAAGATGACGGCGGAGCGTGTGCGGAAGCTGCCGGAGGACGACTGGCGGAAGCGGAGCCCGAATTTTCAGTCACCAAAGCTGGAACGGAATCTGGAGCTTGCTGCGCTGCTGGGAGAGATTGGGCGGGAGCATGGCGTGGAGGCGGGCGCTGTGGCGGTGGCGTGGACACTGCGGAATCCGGCGATCACGGCTGCGATTGTAGGGGCGCGGCGGCCGGATCAGGTGGATGGGGTTGTGCCGGCGGCTCGTTTTCGGCTGAGCGAGGGGGAAGCGCGGCGGATTGAGGAGTGGCTGGAGCGGCAGCCTTAATGGATTTGACAGGTGTTCGCGCCTGAGCAGGGCGGTTGTTGTGCTGTTGCGCCGGCGTTGATGGTTGGGGCGTAGACTATCGACCGGCGAGGGAAAGCGGAGCGCCAGGTATTCAAATAGAGCATCTCAGTGAGCAAGGAGACACTATGTTCAAGGTTCGAGGTATTGTTTTCACGGGTCTCGCAACGGTTTTATTGGGCGGTGTGCTGGTGGCGCCGGCACATGCACCGGCACAGGTTTCTGTTGGCGTCGATATTGGGGCGCCTCCGGTATGCCCCTACGGGTATTTCGACTATGCGCCGTATGACTGCGCGCCCTATGGGTACTACGGGCCGGATTGGTTTGTGGGTGGGGTGTTCCTCGGAGCGGGGCCGTGGTTCCACGGGCCTCGGGGATTCTGGGGGCACGTCGACAACCGCTACGATCCGCATTACGGCTATCACGGGCCGCTGCCGGAGCGGGGGGCTCGGGCGTTCTATCACTTCCAGGGGAACGAGGCTCGGGATGGTCGGGGCCACACCGGTAACGCTGGACATGATGCAGGCGGGGAGCATGCGCTGCCTGGGTATCGTGGCGGCGGGGGTGGCGGCCGGCCGCGGCGCTAGAGTTGTAATCGACCGGGTGCGCTTTCGGCGAAGACTGCGTCATTATAGGTCGATGCCTGGAGCGTGATCCGATTCGGGCGAGAGGCGAGATAGGGCGCGGCTGGCGTCTTATCTCGCCTTTTGTTTATGGAATGGTCAGTTTGGCTGATGACTTTTGGGGCGCCGGGAGTGAAGCGAGGGCGTCGATGACGATACCTGGGGTAAGGACTTCGGGAAGGACTTTCGCTGGGGCTGCGGGGTCGGCGGGGTAGAGGGCGTAGGTGGGGACTCCGCTGCGGCCGAGGGCGGCGAGGGTTTGGGTTATGTCGGGATCCTGATTGGTCCAGTCGGCGCGGAGGAGGACGGCTCCTGAGTCGCGGAGACGCTGCTGGACATCTGCGCGGTTGAGGATGAGGCGTTCGTTGACCTGGCAGCTGAGGCACCAGCTTGCAGTGAAGTCGACGAAGACGGGATGGTCCTGGGCTCGGGAGTCGGCGAGGAGGGCTGGGGTGAAGGGCTGCCACTGCGAGGCAGTAGCCTGTAGCCGGTAGCCGGTAGCTCCCGAACTTGCAACTTTGCCGTCGGCGATGGTGCTTGCCAGGTTTGGGGTTTCTGCAGGGGTGGGCATGGCGAGGGCTCGGACGCTCCAGATCGATGTGCCGATTGCGGCGATGAGGATGAGGGCGGCGATCACGCCTGGTCCTGTTTTGCCGGGCCAACGGCCGAGGAACCATCCCGCGATGGCGAGGAGCAAGAACGCGGCGAGGAGTCCGATGAGGGCGCTGGTTCCGGCGATCTGTGTAAAGACCCAGACCAGCCAGATAACGGTGGCGAAGATGGGAATGGAGACGGCTTGCTTGAGGACTTCCATCCATGCGCCGGGTTTGGGGAGGATGCGCGCCCAGCCGGGGAAGTAAGCGAGGGCGAGGTAGGGCAGGGCGAGGCCGAGGGCGAGCGCGGTGAAGACGGTGAAGCTGACGATGATCGAGTGGGCGAGCGCGTAGCCGATGGCGGCGCCCATGAAGGGCGCTGTGCAGGGCGTGGCGACGACCATGGCGAGGACGCCGGTGAAGAAGCTGCCGGTGTAGCCATGTTTTTGCGCAAGGGAGCCGCCGGCGCTGGTGAGGGAGAGGCCGATTTCGAATTGTCCGGCGAGGGCGAGTCCAAGGAAGAAGAGAAGCATCGCCATTAGAGCGAGGAAGGTGGGGGACTGGAACTGGAATCCCCAGCCAAGCTGCTGGCCTGCGGCGCGGAGGATGACAAGGACGGCGACGACTGCCCAGAAGGAGACCAGGATGCCGAGGGTGTAGACCCAGCCGTGGGCGCGGAGCTTGCTGCGCTCCTGCTGCGAGGACTGGACCAGCGAGAGGCCCTTGATGAAGAGGACGGGGAAGACGCAGGGCATGAGGTTGAGGAGGATGCCACCGATGAAGGCTAATCCGAAAGCACCGAGGATGGCGCTGAAGTTGGTGGGTGCGGTGGTGGCAATTGCGGCGATGACGCCTGGGGTCGCGTGGATTTCGTATGCGGTGCCGTCGGGGAGATCAAGAAGACCGTTGAGTTTTTGGGGAGGGGCCTGGAGGTTGTCGTCTTTGGTGAGGGTGAGCTGGACGCCATTCGACGTTGGTTGCGCGGGCTGCGGTGCGGCGTTGGCGATGACGGTTTGATCGAGGGGAAAGAATTGCGCGGAGGATTGCTTTTGGCCGGTGTTGATTGCGAGGACGAAGGTTTTTGGCGTGGAGCTGAAGGTCGCGGTGTCGGCGGCGGGTAGTGGCTTGGGGAGCTGGGCCTGAAACTTGGCGATGAGGTTTTGCGCAGCCGCGTCGATGCCCGGGCTGGCTGCGGGTTTGGACCCTGCAGTGCGGGTGACGGCGAGGTCGCCTTTGCCGGGGATGCAGACCTCGCGACAGACCAGCCACGTTACGTGCGCGGCTAGTGTGGCCTTCGAGGATGTCGGATGGAAGTCTGCCGCGATATGCATGGCGACGGGGAAGACGACTTCGTTTTCGTAGCCGAAGTCCATCAGTGGGCCGAGTGGCAGGCGTTTGGGGGCCGGGAATTGGAGGGCGTCGGCGGTGACGCCTGTGGGAAGGGTCCACTTCGCAGCGGGTGGTTCGCCGGAGTCGCCAGCGTTGATCCAGTAGACGTGCCAGCCGGGCTCCATTTTGAAGTCGAGGCCGGCGGTGAAGCTTTCACCGGGAGCGAGTTGGCCGGGGGGAACGAGCAATGTAACGGTGACGTGCGCTGCCTTGATGGTGGGCTGCGCCGCAGCCTGAGAGTAGGCAGGCGGAGCCGCTGTTATCGCGAAGAGAGCAGCGACGGGAAGAGCGCACAGCAGAGCGCGCGACGACGATGGCGGAAGAAGACGCATCAGAATTCTCTGGAAATTATTGTAGGCTGCGGAAGCGGTTTCGATGGCGGCCGCAACTAATGGGGAGCATATCCGCAGAGGAATGTTGCACAATGGTAGGTACGCTGACATCTGAAAGGATCACGCATTGAGCGCCTCGAGTTCGTCTTCTGCTGCCACGGTGGCCTCATCCGTTACACGAGAAATCAGTATCGCGCACAGCCCGGATTCCGATGACGCCTTTATGTTTTACGGGCTGGCGACGTGCAAGGTGCGGGTGGGGGGATACAAATTCACGCACGTTCTGTGCGATATCGAAACGCTGAACCAGCGGGCCATTCACGAGGCGTTTTTCGATGTGACGGCTATCTCGTTCCATGTTTATCCCTACATTCAGGAGCAGTACGCGCTGATGGCGTGCGGTGGATCGGTGGGGGATGGGTATGGGCCGATGATTGTGGCATCGCGGCCTTTCGACCTGGATGAAATCAAAGGCGTGAAGATTGCGGTGCCGGGGACGATGACGACCGCCTACCTGGCGTTGAAGCTGTTTGCGCCGGAGATTGAGACGGCGGTGGTGCCGTTCGATCAGATTATTCCCCAAGTGATGGCGGGAAATTTCGACGCGGGACTAATTATCCACGAAGGGCAATTGACGTATCCACGGAGCGGGCTGAACCGGATTCTCGATCTGGGCGTTTGGTGGCGGGATCTGACGGGGCTGCCGCTGCCGCTGGGCGGGAACGCCATCCGGCGGTCACTGGGCGACGCGGCGATGGTGACGGTGACGCAGGCCCTGCGGGACAGCATCCAGTACGGGCTCGATCATCGGGATGAGGCGCTGGCGTATGCGATGCAGTTCGGGCGGGATCTGGACACGAGTCTGACCGACAAGTTTGTGGGCATGTATGTGAACGAGCGCACGCTGGATTATGGGGAAGACGGGCGCGAGGCGATTCGGAGCCTGCTGGCGATGGGGCATGAGCGGGGGATTATCCCGCAGCCGGTGAAAGTGGATTTTGTTGGGTAAGGCAGGGTACAGGGTACAGGGTACAGGGTGCGGGGTGCAGGGTACAGAAAGAGAGCATTCGCGGCGGAGCGAATGTCGATGAGCGATCAGCGAAACTCTGTTGGGCGAAATACAGATTAGCCAATTAGCGAAAAGCGAGCGAACTGCGAGCTGACGGCGGGCAGGACCACCTCGATTATTGAGGGGTGGTTTTTACTGGCGGCTCCTGCTGCGGCGGTAGAACTTTGACCGGAGGTTCCTTGCCCTGGGGCATCGGCTTCTCGGTTAGTTCAGCGCCGTTTTTCACCTGAGCTACATAATCGGAGAGCTTGACGTGAGTGGCCGCGGTGACGCGGCCTTTGTCATTCAGATTGATGTTCCAGACGAGGTACCGGCCGGGAGCGTCGCGATCCGTGAAGACAATCTCGCGGAGAGAGTTCGCCTCCGATAGGTGCAGCGTGGCGACCGGAGCGTGGGTGAGGCCGGTCTCGTTGCCGACTCGCTTGAGGGCGTGAGCGTCGGCGTCGACCATATCGGCATAGCAGAGAGCAAGGACGAGCCATTTTCCATCGGGTTGGACAGCGCTTTCCGCAACGCTGGCGGGAACGACGCGGTTGAACACGGCGATGCTGCGTTCGGCTCCGGAGGCGGAGCGAAACGGGGTTGCGTTGCGATAAAGGATGGGGACGACGAAGACGCGGTCGTGCCCACGTGCGACGATGGCTGTGAAAAGCGATTCGGCTCCGTCGCGGAATTGCCTGCGGTAGTGGAGCATGAGCTCGTCGGGCAGGGCGGGGCAGACGGCTTGATCAAAGGTCCAGCTTCCGGAAGCAAGGTCATAGCCGAAGAAGGCGGCTTCGGCGGAGATTGCCCGCTGTTGCGCGTGGATCACAGCCAGGTCGGCGGGGTCCATCTGCGCGGGTGCGCGGTGCTCGAGTTCGATGAACTCGGCGGTGGGCGGGGGCGGAGTATCGGCGGGCCGCGAGGACGGCATCGACTGCTGGGCGGGGTTCTCAGAAGGCGGCTCGGGAGGGAACCCGCGTACAAGGGAATGGCCAGCGGGAGCAGCAGCCCATCCGAACCCGACGACGAGAGCGAGGGCAGTGGCGAGAGCTGATGCGCATCGAGTGCGCTGCGCGGATCGCATGCAGTTTCCAATCTAACAGCAAAGCGGGCAGCCACTGGGGCTGCCCGCTTTGCTGGAGTGAAGCGATCCTCAGTGAGCGGCCGTGTGATGAACCGGCGCGCGGTGCACCGGGGGCTTGGGCGCAGCTTTGGGTTCACCGTCCTTGAGGATGATCATGGGCGGATTCTGCGTGTAGGAATCGAAGGTGGCGATGTAGGTCACCTTGGTTCCGGCAGTGGGAACTTCTTTCAGCGGCTCTTTCATGTTAATGGTGAAGTCCGCTTTGTTGGACTGCTGGGCGTCCTGGGAGACCGCAAGCTGGACGGAGTCGGCGGTAGCGGAGACGACGGTACCGGGAACTTCCGCCGTGACGCCGTTCATGACTCCCCAGATAGCCTGTTGGTCGGGCATGGCGCCGTTGGAGAGGATGAATTCCTTATCCGAGAGGGCCATTCCTTTCAGGTTGTCAGAGCAGGCTGGAGGAATGGTGGCCGCAGCCTCTGGAGTCGTTCCCGGAGTCGCAGCTGGTGCCGCGGCGGGTGCGGGCGCGGGGGTTGTTGCAGCGGCAGCACCGGTGGCAGGAGCGGAGGGCGGAGGCGCCGGCGTGACGTTGGCGCAACCTGCCGTGGTCACGATCGCCTGGTGGGCCAGATCGGCGGGCGATGGCGGCGGCGGAGCCTGGGTGGGATTGTAATCAGCCGTCGGGAAAACGTTGGCCGGAACGGCAGCCAGTTGCTGGACCTGAGAGAAACCACCCGGCGGTGTGCCATTGCAGGCGGCATCGTTCTGAGCGCAGTGATATTTCTTGTACCAGTATTCGGCAGCGCTTTCGATCTGGGCCTGGTAAGGCGGTTTGGCGAACTGAGCGGCGCGGGTGAGGAACCAGACGGCATTCTTCAGATCTTTGGGATCTTCCTGCAGATAGGCCTGGCCGAGGTAGTACGTGTCGAGGAGCGCGGGAACAACAGTGGTCTGGGCAGGATCTTTATAGGACTGGAGCTCTTTGGTGTAGGCGTCGATGGCTCCCTTGTAGTCCTTCTTCTGGACGTTGTCGGCGCCGATGGCGCTGTAGAAAACAGGAGTGGCGAGATCCTTGACCTTGTCGTAGTCGCCCTGGGTCATGCAGGAATCTTTGGGAGCGTTGAGGCCAGTCTGGGCGGCGGTAGCTGCGTCATCCAGCATCTGCTGGTTGCCGTTGGACTGCTGATGCTCGAGGTACACGACGAACGTAAGAGCGCGGAGGTTGTTGGGCTCGACCTGGAGCAGGCGCTTGGCCGCGTCCAGGATTTTGGCTGCGTTGCCGGCGGCCTGATAGGCGCCCATGAGGGCTTCGAGCATCGCGGCTTTGGCCACGCTGTTGGGATATTTCGTGAGGAAAGCTTCGATGGCGTCGGCCTTGGCAGCGGGCGAGGCCTGGCTGGTGGCGTTCGCGTAATCGTTGTATTCGGCCGGATCTTTAATGGTGGGGCTGGCACAGTTCGCGGGCGTCTGGCCCTGCGCGCCCTGACCATTGGCTACAAGAGCGAATGCCGGCGAACAGAGCAGTGAGCCGGAACAAACGGCAACCAGCGCGGCAGCCAGTGCAACCGAGGCAAGAACAAGCTTCTTCATTCAACGCTCCTGGGAGAAATCGTGTGACGCAATTCTTAAGATCTCGCCGACTGGCATAAACATGCAGATCAGACGCAACCGGTTCGTGTACGTTATCGGCCGATCATCGGGATCGTCGCGGGCGGTGGGCCGCGACGATGCTGGATTATAAAAACCAATTGCGCGTGCTGACAAGTTAACGCCGTGGATACTAATTGACCCGCCGAATGGGATGCAGCCAGGAGTGGATTCTGTTGACCCGCCGGATGCAAAGAGCAAGATTACACGACGATTCGTTCAATTCGCAGAGAAATTTGAGAGAAATCGGAAGTGAGCGGAATTCGGACGGCGTGGACACCTCACCGCAGGGGACCGAAAGGATCGAGGGACCGTCCCAGGTCGATTTTTGAAGTGATAGCGAAGGGGAATTAAGGGCTATCGGGAAGATTGAATGAGCCGGATGCGGGTCGTGAAAGCTCGGCCGAGGGGCTGCGTGAAGGTCAGGTACTCCGGGGAGTCGACATTATTGTAGACAATGGCGGGGTCGGCGCTGTTGGTGATGTTGTCGATGACCCCGCGAAGGCCGAAGTACTTTCCCCGCAGGTGAAAGCGCCATTCGAGCCCTGGGCTGCAGCTGGTGTAGTTGGGAAAGCGGTGGGAGCCGGCGGGTCCAGCGATCTCCTCGTTGGCGTTGACGGAGTCGAAGGGGAAGCCGGAGTGCCAGTCGAAGCTGTAGACGAAGTCCCAGTTTCTGCGGACCGAGGCCGACCAGGGCGCCCAGGCGGGAAGCCACGCCGGAAGCCAACCCCAGGACAGAACGCGATTGGGGACATCGAAGAAGAGCGGTCCGCTTTGCTGCGGGCCGAGGATCGGGATGGTGGGAACGTAGTCCAGCGCGGAGTCGGTAGTAGCGGAGGAGCGCGTATACGAGGCGAAGAGCGTGTAGTTGCCGGAGAAGGCGCGGCGGGCGTCGACCTCGAAAGAGTGGTAGTGGTCCTGGCGGTTGTTCGTCAGGACGTAGTTGCCGCTGAGGGCGCCCGAGCCGCTTTGGTTGGCGTAGACAAATTCGCCGGAGTTGCGCTTTTCGAGGAAATTGGCGCCGAGGTAGATCTGGTTGGGGAGTTTTTGTTGCGCGCCGATGCTCCAGTTCAAGGCGTGAGCTTCGTGGAGCGTTGCATCGTCGGCGCTGAACGTCGTTTCGAGCGCAGGGCCCGTGGGCGTGACGCCGTCGGCGGCGTAGTACGTGTCGTACCGAATCCCGGCCAGCGCGCGGGTGAGGTATTCGAGCTGGGTGTGCTCGTAGTATTCGCCGATACCGGCGGTGAGTTTCGTCGTGCTCTCGAGGCCTGGCGGAGAGTAGTTGAACGCGATCCGCGGAGAGAACAGGGGGCGGCGGATGATCTCGTCCCAGTCGTAGCGAAGGCCCGGGACGATGAGCAGGCCGGTCGTGGGTGTCCAGCGATCCTCGATCCATGCGCCGAGTTCGATGTTGTGGCGCGTGAAAGGCGCGAAGGCGGGGAAGACGCTCCGGCGCAGGAGGGTGCCGTCTTCGCGGAGATAGTTCACCGGCGCGAGGGTCTCGTTCTCGTCGAAGCCGATGCGATCGGCGTCGAGCCCCGCTCGGAATTGATGAGCTCCCTCCCAATGTCGCGGAGGGAGCCAGGCGTTGAGGTAGCCCTCGACGCGCTGGGAGCGGGTGGTCTCATTCTCAAAGAAGCTGCCGGAGGGAAGCTCGGGGGTCAGGTCGTAGGCAGTATTTCCGTGGGGCTCGAAGCCTTCGCGGTAACGCATAACCCCCAAGCCGGAATCGAGGATGACGCCGTTCGGGAAGCTCTGCTGGTCGCGCACGTAGGGGAGCCAACCAATGATGTCGTGGTTGTCGGTGCTCTGTTGCGGAGTGATGGCGGAGATGCCGTCATACGGGGAATGGAAGTCGTTGAAGAGGAGCGCGGCGGTCAGGCTGTTGCTGGGTCCGAGATTGGCCTGGAGCTTGAGAAGGTCGCCGCCACGGATCAGGTGGTCGGTATTGGCGTTGGCGGGGAGTTCGGGAATGTAGACGTTGTCGTATTCGGTCTCGACGCCGTCGAAGAACCAGACCTTATCGCGGACGATGGGGCCGGAGAACGTAAACCGCGGTTCGAGGGTGTCGAAGCGAATACCGCCCTGATTGCGAAAGGAGGGGACGAAATTGGTGGCGTCGTAGCGGAATTTGTTGTCCCCGGTTCCCGTGGTGAAGGCAATGACGCCGCCGGTGGCTCGGCCGTATTCGACCGGGTAGCGGGTGGTTTCCGTGTCGATGGAGCGGACGGCGTCGGTCGAGACGCGCATGTCGAGCGTGCCGTAGACCGGAGAGCGCATGTAGAAACCGTCGAGCGTGTCCAGGGTCATGTAAGTCTCGCCGCCGGCCACGTGGACCTGACCGTAGGCGTCCGCAACGACGCCGGGTGTGAAGGGGAGAAGGTTGCGGATGTCTCGATTCGTAGGGAAAGGGATGTTGACGATCTCAGGAACGTCGAGTGCTTTCTCATCGGAGACCTGCTGCGTGTCAATGCCGACGGTGGAGGCGCGGACGTTGACTTGCTGCTGCAGCAGCTCGATGTGGGTGAGGACGATGCGCAGAGTTCTCTGCTGAGGATCGATGTCTTCGATTGTGGTTTGGTAGAAGCCTGGTTTTTCTACGCGGATTTTCAATGGCTGGAGGCTGGGGTGGCTATTGGGTTGGTTATTGAGTTGGTTATTGGGCCGGCCCTGGCCGGGTGTCCAGTCAGCATGGCCGGCATAGTCCGTGGCGATGTGGATGGTTGGCTCCCCAGGTTCTTCGATGGTGATCTGTGCGGCGGGGACGATTAGCCCGTTTTGATCGACCACCGTGAAGATGAGGGAATTGGCGTTTTCGGGTTTGTTAACGGGGCGTGAGGTCTGAGCGGGCGCAGCGGGGAGGGCGCAGACGGCCACGAGGAAGAAGACTGCGACGAATCCGCATTGCGGGCGTGGCATGCAATTCAAATTGAGGCAAGTTTCGTTCAATTCGTTGGACGCGGAACCCGCGAAAACCATTACCGACTATAAGGCTTGCGGAGGACGCGCAGAGCAGGAAAGCATCCCTCGGCGACCAAAGCCGAATTGATTATGCAGTTCTTATGGCACAGCTGAAGGTGTGGGTAATGGGCTACTTTGGACGAGCCTTTGAGCGGGCCCGCGAAACGAGTGTTCCTCCTCGACACGCAAACTGGCGAGGTTTGGATTCACAGCAGTAGCGCCCACCTTCGCGGAGTTTCTAACGGTTGAAGAAGACAAATTGAAACTGAAGGGTGAACAGGGCATGAGTTCCTGATGTAATCCGATGGCGCTACACAAGCTAAAGTTTGAGGGTACTCACTCCATGGGAATTTGCACCTCGGTATAGCTGCCCGGAGCGGCTGCGTTCACCACGGCGGCGACACGTTCAAGGTGCAATCTGACGTGTGACCATTTCGTGGTGCCGGTCAAAACAACAAGGGCTATTTTTCGTCCCCCAAGGTTCTTGTTGATAGCGAATTCTTCTGTCGGTCGTCAGTAAGACATCGAGTGCCGCTTCTTCGGCGGCATTGAGCAATGCGCCGTTGTTGAGCGAGTCCCAACCTCTGGATTGGGCTGTGATGATCGTGTGGCCGGCAAGAGCGCTGGCGAGGCCCTTTGGCGTTCCGTGGTCAAAGAGAATGAGCATCGACCTGAGCGGGATGTTGCTCCGGCGCTGAGGCGTTGAGGCTCCGGGCCACAAAATCCAGTACTGCCGTGATTTGTTCCCGCGTCACGTCGAATTGTTCCATCACTTCCTCGACGCTTAAGTCCTCAAGGTTCTCGATGACGGTCGCAACGGGCAAGCGAGTATCTTTGAACACCCATGCGCCGCTGACCTTGCCGGGGATACTTTCCACCGCAGGGCATTGAGACCAATCAAGAGTTGGCATGATCCCTGCTCCTTCTTTCAGATTACCCCGACACGACGAGGTGGATCGCCCAAATCGGCCAAGCGGGCAACGCAATCGCAGCATTTCGCTTGCCAGGGCAACAGCACGGGGGGTAACGTTGTGGATATCTGGGACTCTTTTGCGCCGGGCACGGGCAGCACTCGACAGTAAAGCGACAACAGGCTCCTAATGGTTGGGTTTCGGGCTTATTATCCACAAGATATTGGGGTGCTTGTGTTGACTGCGCCGCAAACCGGAGTACAGTCGTTTTGAAAGCGGCTCAGTCTTTCCCATTTTCGTCGGGTGACAGTCAGGAGTTCCCCCCATGCTGAAACTGAAGAAAATACAGATCCTGGGCTTTAAGTCCTTCTTTGAGCGCACGGAAGTGGCCCTTCCTGGCCAGGGAATCGCGATCGTAGTGGGGCCAAACGGGTGCGGCAAGTCCAACATCCTCGATGCGGTCAGCTGGGTGCTCGGCGAGCAAAGCGCCAAAAGCCTGCGCGGCGGCAAGATGGAGGACGTCATCTTTGCCGGGACGCGAGAGCGAAACCCCCTGGGGATGGCCGAGGTTTCCCTGACGCTGCTCGATCCGGAGGCGTATGAAGGGCCGCTGCTCGACGAGCCGGAGGTGGTCGTTGACAACGGGGATGCGGAGTGGGACGAGGAGAAGCTGCGCGCCGAACGGGCGGCGGAGGTCGACGAAATTATCGCCGAGGCGCAGCCGGGTCAGGTTGTCGGCCCAGAGGACGCGGCCGCCGTGGAATCCGATAATGGCGGCCAGGCGCAACCCGCGGGCGATGCCGCAGCTTCCGGTGTGGTGCTGAAGTTTCGCCGGCGGAAGTTCAACCGGACTCCACAGAAAGGCGAGATGGTTGTCACGCGGCGACTCTTCCGCACCGGCGACAGCGAATATTTGCTGAACGGGAAGCTTTGCCGTCTGCGCGATATTCAGGACATCTTCATGGGGACCGGCCTGGGGCCGGAATCGTACGCGATCATCGGGCAGGAGCGGATTGGCCAGCTGCTGAGCTCGCGGCCCCATGATCGGCGCGCCATTATCGAAGAGGCTGCGGGGATTACGCGCTTCAAGACGAAGAAGCGGCTCGCGGAGCTGCGGCTGGAGCAGGCGAAGCAGAATCTGGCGCGGGTGAACGATATTTTCGAAGAAGTGACGCGGCAGATGGGATCGCTGAAGCGGCAGGCTGCGAAAGCGGAGCGCTATGCGAAGCTGCGCGATGAGATGCGCGAAAAGCTAAAGGTCGTGCTGGCGAGCAGGATCGCGGAAATGGATGCGCAGCATGTTGCGCTGGACACGGACATTGCCGAGCTGACTGGACGCATCGATGCGGGCGCGGAACGCGTGGAGACCCTCGACGGCGAACATGCCGCGCTGGTAGCGCGCGGGTACGAGCTGGAGGATGCGGCGAAGGATGCCGAGGCGCGGGCCAATCAGCGGGCGGTCGAGATTGAGCGCGCGGACGCGCGCCAGCAGACGAATGCCGAGCGCATTGCCGAGCTGGATGCGCGGATGGCCGCGGCAGCAGCCGAGCTGGAAGCGGCGCGGGAACACCTGGTGAGCGTGACCGCAGAGCGGGAGACGCAGCGGAATTTTCTGGAGACGGCGGCATCGGAAACCGCGGACGCTCGCGAGCGCACGCGCCAGAAGCAGGAAGTGGCGCATCAGGCGATCGCCGCGCTGGGCACGGCGGAGCAGCAGTCGGAGACGGCTCGTCGGCTGGCCGCGCAGCTCCTGTCGCAGCTGGGCCAGGCGCGCAATCAGATCACGCAGGGAGAGGAATCGCTGGCGTCGTTACAGCGCGAGGCGGAGCGCCTGGGCGTGGAGATGGAGTCGGCGCGGCGCGATCTTGAGGCGCTCGGCGCCGAGCGCGGGCAGATTTCGCTGACCTTTGAGTCGGTAACCGAGACGCTGCGGCGGGTGGAAGCGGAGATCGCCTCGCTGCGCGGGGAGATCGAGGCGAAGCGCGCGGAGGAGGAGCAGGCGCGGCGGCATGCGGATCAGCTGCGCGCTGAGCATGCGACGCTCGGAGGGCGCTGCGCATCGCTCGAAGCGCTGATTCGCGAACACAGCTACTCGACAGACACCGTGCGGAAGCTGTTCCAGTCGCAGTCGCTGGGCGGCGGACTGGCCCCGGTGGGGACGCTGGCGGATTTCCTGGAAGTGAACGGCGAGTACGAGAGCGTAGTCGATGAGTTCTTGCGCGATGAGCTGAACTACATCGTGGTCAAGAGCTGGGATTCGGCCGACGAAGGGGTTCGGCTGCTGAAGGCGGGCGTGGATGGCAGGGCGACTTTCCTCGTCCATCCTGAGGACTCGCAGGCGAAGTTTTCGTTTGAAGGGTCTGACAGGGTGCCGTATCACACAGAGGCGCAGAGGATTGTGCCGTTGCGGAATTGCATCCGCGTGCTGAATGGGTTTGGGCGGTCGCTGGAGGCGATTCTGCCGAAGCTGCGCGAGGGCTACGTGGCTCCCGATTCCGAAACGGCACGGTCGCTGGCGCTCGAGAATCCGAACGCATTTTTCCTGGCGCCGACCGGCGAATGTTTTCACAACGTGACGGTGACCGGGGGCAAGCCCGGGGTTGAGGGGCCGCTGGCGCTGAAACGCGAGGTCCGCGAGTCGCAACAGAAGCTTGGAGAGATTGAGCGCGAACTGGGACAGGCGGAGATGCGCGCGGCTGCGCTGGCGAGGACGCTGGCGGACCTCACGCGGACGCTCGATGCGAAATCCGAAGAACGGCGTCTCGCGGAACGGGAGAGCGCGAACCAGAGCGCCGCGCTGCGGCAGATGGAGATGGAGGTGCAGCGGCTCGATCGGCGGCTGCAGGAGTGGACGTTGCAGAGCGAGCACAACCGCGACGCTCGGGTGGCAAAGGAAGCATTCCTCGACCAGCGGCGCGAAGAAGCGGTTCGGCTCGAGGGCGACCATCAGGCCGCAGAGGCCGGCATCGAGACGCTGCAAAGTTTTGTTGCAGAGTTGCGGGCGAGCCGTGAGTTAGCGCAGCAGGAGGCGGCTCAGCTTGCCGCCGAACTGGCAGGGCTCGAGGAAAGGAGCCGCGGCGCGGAGGCGTCGTATGCCCGCGTCGACCGGATGCATCGCGAGCTGGAGGGACGGGTCGCGCAAATTACGCAGCAGCTGGCGGCAGCGCACGCGGAGCAGGAGCACCGGTCGCGCGAAAATGAGCAGCTGGCGGGAACGCGCCAGCAGCTGCTTGAAGCTCGCGACAGCGCCCAGCAGCAGGCGGCCGACACTCATCGGCAGATTGTCGAGCTGCGCACTGAAGCAGCGGTGATGGAGCTGGAGCTGAAGACGCTCCGGGCAGAGATCGATGCGCTGCGTGAGGCGCGCGGCGTTTGCGGAAATCAGGCTGCGACGCTGGCGGCGGATTTGCGCCACACCGAAGAAGCGTGCATCGCGGACTTGAGCACGGACGCCGTGGCGCTGCGGCGGGATGCTGGGCTGGTCCGGATCGAGGGCGACGCGCTGGTGGCTGAGGACCAGGCGTGCCGGGAGCTCAAGCAGCGGCTCGAAGCCATGGGGCCGGTGAACATGATGGCGCTCGAGGAATACAAGGAGACCGCCCAGCGCCACGAATTTCTGGAGACCCAGCGCAAGGATCTGCTGGACTCGATCGAGAACACGCAGTCGACGATCAAAGAGATCGACGAAATTTCGCGGACGAAGTTCAACGAGGCGTTTGCGCGGATCAACGAAAACTTCAGCGCGACATTTGGCAAGCTGTTCGGAGGTGGCCAGGCGTTCATGAGGCTGACCGACGAGGAAAGCGCGGCGGACAGCGGCATCGACATCGTGGCGCAGCCGCCGGGCAAGAAGCTGCAGAATGTGCTGCTGCTCTCGGGTGGCGAGAAGGCGCTGACCGCGCTGTCTCTGTTGATCGGAATCTTTCGTTTATCAGCCGAGCCCCTTCTGCGTCCTCGACGAGGTCGATGCTCCGCTGGACGAGACGAACGTGGGGCGCCTGGCGGACATGCTGCGCAGCATGTCCGAGGAGACACAGTTCGTCCTGGTGACGCACTCCAAGCGGATGATGGTGGCCGCCGACATGATTTACGGCGTGACGATGCAGGAGCCTGGGGTTTCCAAGGTAGTCAGCGTGCGGCTGGGCGGAGTGGAGCAGGGTGGGATCCGGGCTGGGGCGCGGCATCTGGCGACGGCGTAGAGGCAGGGAATTGCCAACAGGGAACAGGGAACGGCGCGTCGGGTGTTAGCTTCGGATTTCGCGGCCGTTGGGCTGATCTGCGAACCGGTCGCCTTCAAAAGCCGCTTCTCCTCGCAAATAAGTAGCTGTCACGGTGCCATATAGGCGCTCGCCGATGTAGGGCGAGATCGCGTGACGTGTGCGGAGCGCTTCAGGACGCACCGTCCATGCCTCCCCCGGTTCAAAAACGACGAAATCGGCCTCGTAACCCTCTGCGATGCGTCCTTTTGTGCCGGTCAGGCCGGCTAATTGTGCCGGTTGCTGTGACAAAAGCCGGGCCAGATCCCCCAACGTGAAGCCACGGCCCCGCATGCCGGTCCAGACGACGGGCAGCGCGACGGAGACGCTGGCGATTCCTCCCCAGGCTGTGGCGAAATTGCCGTCTTCAAGGCGCTTCATTTCCGGCGGGCACGGAGAGTGATCGCTGGCGATAAGGTCGATCGCACCGTTGCGCAACGCTTCCCACAGTTGTTCGCGATTTTCCGCGCTGCGGATGGGCGGGGCGCATTTATGAAGAGTGCTGCCGTCGGGGATCTCTTCCGCTGCGAAGTGCAGGTAGTGCGGACAGGTTTCTACCGTGACGGGAAGGCCCTCTGCGCGTGCCTCGCGCAGGTCGTCGAGGGCTCGCGCGGTGGCGAGATGGACGATGTGCAGACGGAAGCCGAATTCGCGGCAGAGCCGGATCATAAGGCGAATCGCTTCCACTTCGGCCTCATCGGGGCGGGAGCGGAGCCAGGTTTCGTAGCGGCGCCAGTCTGCGCCAGTCAGGTCGCGCGCGGCGCGGTCGAGGGGCTCGGGTAATTCTGCGTGAACCAACAGCGGCAGGCCGGTGCGGGCGAGATGCGGCAGAGCCGAACGCAGCTCGGCTTCGTCGACGCGGGAGAAGCAGTCGATGCCGGGCTCAGCCAGGAAGCATTTGAATCCGCGAACGCCGGCCTGGGCCAGGGGTTCGATGTCGTTGGCGTTGTGGCCCGAGACGCCGCCCCAGGCGGCCCAGTCGACCATACACTTGTCTTGCGCGGCGGCTCTCTTCGCTTCGAGGGCTTCGACGGTCGTGGTGGCGGGGGAGCAATTCAGGGGCATGTCGATGAGGGTGGTGTAACCGCCTGCGGCTGCGGCTCTGGTGGCGGTGGCGAAGCCTTCCCATTCGGTGCGGCCTGGCTCATTGATGTGGATGTGGGAGTCGACCAGTCCAGGAAGAAGCGCGCCGGGGCAGTCGATGCGGCGATGGTCTGGCGGGATCTCAGCTTCGCTGCAGACTCCGGTGATCCTGCCAGCGTCAACGAGCACAGCGCCCGGGCGGATGCCTTCGGGGGTCACGATTTGTGGCGATACGAAGGCTTCCGGCATCTTTGGATTTTCGTTTTTGCGCCCTGCTTCTGTACAGTACATTTTGAACCAAGAGGAATCTATGGCCGACACAATCTCTGTTCCTGAAACGACGTTGACCAGCCAGCAGGTCGTGGAGCTAACGAAGAAGCTCAACTACGGAACGTGGCGCTTCCAGAAGACCTGGAACCCGATGCATATTGCCGACGCTGAGGGCTGCTACTTCACGGATGGGGCGGGGAAGCGCTATCTCGATCTCTCGTCGCAGCTGATGTGCGTGAATCTGGGACACAAGAATCCCGCGGTGATCAAAGCGATTGCGGAGCAGGCGGAAGCCCTTGCGTATGCTTCGCCGGCATATGCGACGGAGGCGCGGGCGGAGCTGAGCCAACTGCTGCTCGATGTGCTGCCGGAAGGCCTGACGAAATTTTTCTTCACGACTTCGGGGACGGATGCCAACGAGGCGGCGTTCAAAATTGCGCGGATGTACACCGGCAAAACGAAGATTATTGCGCGCTACCGGTCGTATCACGGCTCGACCATGGCGTCGATTGCGGCTACCGGCGATCCGCGCCGGTGGGCGATGGAGCCGGTCGGCGGCAAGGGGCAGGGTTTCCTGTTCGCGCCGGAGGTCAATTGCTACAAGTGCCCGATCAAACATACCTATCCGCAATGTGGTATCGCGTGCGCGGAGTATCTGGAGCACATGATCCGCAACGAGAGCGATGTGGCGGCGGTGATTGTGGAGCCGGTGGTGGGGACGAACGGGGTGCTGGTGCCTCCGAAGGAATATATGCCCATGCTGCGCGATATTTGTAGCAGGCACGGTGTCTTATTGGTCGCCGATGAGGTGATGAGCGGGTGGGGACGAACAGGCGAGTGGTTTGCCGTCGACAACTGGGGCGTGAAGCCGGATATTCTGGTGACGGCGAAGGGCATCACGTCGGCGTATGTGCCGCTGGGTTTGTGCGCGACGACGGGCGAGATTGCGGCTTACTTCGACGACCATTATTTTTCCCATGGGCACACCTATGAGGCGCACCCCATCACGCTGAAGCCGGCAGTCGCGACGATTCACGAGATGCAGCGCCTCGATCTGGTTCGCCGCTCGAAGAAAATGGGCGAATATCTTGGGCCGAAGCTCAGGGCTTTGGCCGCGAAGCACCCTTCGATTGGCGAGGTGCGCGGGCTGGGACTGTTCTGGGCCCTCGACCTGGTGAAGAATCGCACGACAAAAGAGCCGTTCAACACCATGAAGGACAAGGTTTCGGGGACGGTCACAGTAGTAGACAAGGTTGCGGGGGAGATGCTGAAGCGCGGGATCGCGATTCAGGCGTGGGTGAGCCATCTGGTGGTTGCGCCGCCGCTGATTGTCGAGGAGAAGGATCTGGATTTCGCGGTCGAGGCCCTGGATGGGGCATTGGGGATCGCGGATTCTGAGGTGGCGTGAATTTTCGCCACACGGGACGCAGGTGGCACTGAGATGGGGTTCTCCAGCACTCTGTCTGGCGCCCCTTGAGCGGATCGAAGTTTTCAGGAAAGTGGATGGATGGAAGCACGCCTCGCGTTAGCGATTCGCACTAGTGGATTCGATAGCGCTCGCGCATGAGGCGCTGGAGGCGCGGCTTGAAGAGGAGATCGAAGGCCAGTTCTTTGCCGGGAAACATGGTGAGGGCGGCGCGGCGGGTGTCGGCGACCATCTCTGAGGCTTCATCGATGGTGAGCGACAGGTCCTGACTAATTACGGACATAACCATATTGACCATGATCTGCAGGCGGCGCAGCTTACGCTGCTCGTCCTGAAGCTCCTGGGGAGTTTGCCGGACCGATTCCGGGCTGGAATCGAAGGCGGGATACTCGGGTTGTGACCCCATGCAGTGCGAACCTCCGTTTGTGGATCGTACAACGAGTAAGACTTTGCGAGAAACGAAAAAGTCGCCTGAAGCCGCAGGCGGCGTGGCTGAATTGGGTTATGTTTTCTGACCGTCTCGGGTGATGGCGGCTGAGGGGATTTCGGATTCAACGAGAGGGAGGATGGCGGCGCACTCCGCTGTGGTCATGCGCAGGCATTGGCGAAGGCCGAAGGCTCGGCCGAGATAGCGTGGGGATCGGTCGAGCCAGCGTTTGCGCGCGGGGGTGTCGACGCGGCCGGAATCGAGTGAACCTGAAACGATGCGGGCGATCCGTGTGATGGACTGCGCGGAATCGGCGGCGGCGGCCCACTCGATGAGCGAGGTCTCGGGATCTGGCTCGTATGTCTCGGGAAGCGAGATGGCGCCTCGCACCAGGAAGGTTTGCGACTGGGTTTCGGTCAATCCGGAAGTGATGTCGGGTTGAAGGCCGCGCTCGATCATGGCGGCGATTGTGGGTTCCGCTTCTGTAGTGAGTCCGACGGAGACGGGCAGAGAGCGGCGCAGTTCGTTTTTCAGGATGCGCAGCGCTTCGTCGAGATGGCCGACGACAAAGTCGCACAGCCCGGAGCGGAGGCCGTTGCGGAGGCGGCCGGCATCCGCTTCGACACAGAGAGAAGCGGCACCGGCGATGCTGGCTGCGACGAGGGTGGCTACGCCATCGGGATCGAAGGCGGAGCGGAGCAGGAGCTTTCCGCCGAGCGAGTCAGCGAAGTGACGGTGGGCAAGGCGACTGAGGGAGAGATAGCGGTCGTGCACGCGCGGCAGGTCAGGAAGTGCAAGCATGTTTGCAGCTATTCTGACATGCGGATTGGGGGGTTACCTGGGTTTGGCTTCGGAGTAAGGAAGTGCGGGCAAGGCAGCTCCCAGTCCTTAGACTGGGAGTGCCTCTTTCAAAGTGCGAATGCGGATGACGCAGAGATTGGTCCGGAAGAAGGACTGACGACTCGCAGGCCGCTAGTAACGACCTGCGGGCCGTTCCGATGAAAGGGGGTGAGTCCAAAGGATGAATAAGAAATCATCCTGGACCCGCATTGCCATAACAGTAGCGCTGGATTGGCGCTTTGTTCTGGCGGTTGCCGTCCTTGTGCTCACGCTACTGATGAAGTAGCCAACTTCCCGGGAGGGAAGCAACCTTCCGGGAACTACTTCACAGTGAGTATAACATCGGCGGGGTCGGTGGAATCGTTACCAGGTGTTGTAGGGCTGGCCGTCCGAGCCCACTTCTTCGGAGCTGCTGTGGACATCGTTAATGCCCGGTTCGGTCTGATCGATTTCGGAGTAGGTGTCGTCGCTGGCCGTGACCCATTCGTGGCTGTGAGTGATGGGGTCTTCAGGGATGGATTTGAGGTAGCCGCTTTGCACCAGATCCTCGAGTGATTGCGGCGCTTTGTTTTTGTCCATCGTGTAGGAGTCGATGGCATCGCGGATTACGTGGAGATCCTCTTTCAGAGCCGCTTCCCTGGCGCTGCGGATCGCAGCAACGAAATAAGGGATGGCAACGGTGGCGAGGATGCCGATGATGAGCATGACGATCATCAGCTCGACGAGGGTGAAGCCGCTTTCCCGTTTCCGAGTTGGAATTCTCAGACCCAAAAATCCACCAGTCCTCTACCAGTCAGAATATTTTGTTCCGTCGAGACCTGTCCCGTCAGATTTGGAGTAGACATCGAAGACATTCTGGCCGCCCCAGGAGTCGCTGGTGGGGTCATCCTGCATGGCGCGCAGGCCCCAGTCGTCATTGCCTGTCATAGGGTCGACGGGAATATGGCGCAGGAAGCGCAGCTTTTTGCCTTGCACGTCCACGCCGTCGACCAGAGTTTGCAGATCGGGCGGATAATTCTGGCTGTCGACTTTGGTTTGAAAAGCATGCTTGTCGGCCGCGTCCTTATAAGCGTCGATGGCGGTGCGCATCTGCCAGAGCTCGTAGCGGAGCATACGTTCCTTCTGGCGCTTCACCTGGAAGCGCGCGATGGGCACTGCGGCGGTAGCGAGAATGCTGAGGATCGCGACGGTAACGATGAGCTCGATCAGGGTAAGACCGGCTTCGCCATGCCCGTCGTTTCGTTTGTGAAGTATCAACTGCATCGTTATTCACTTCAAGTGCCGGTTACTGGATGTGGACAACCGCCTGCGATCCGGTGGCCGGCATGGGTTGCTGCTGGCTGTTGCGTACCATAGGGCGGGCGATGGCCACGGAGGCGTCGCCGGGAGCTTTTGCCTGGAAAGTAAGGACGCAGAGGGCGCCCGATCCGCTCACGCCTCGGGTGCCAGGCGGGCGCGAAGCGGCAATGGCGGCGGTGCCTTTGCCGTCGTCGCGATGGGCCAGGGCCACAGCCTGGCCGTCTTTGCCGAGAAGATTGGGATTTTGTGGATCGTCGGTGTCGACGTTGAGGAGGGTAAGCTTTGTGGCGTCGTATTGCACGTTCATGGGTACCGCGAAGACATCCGTGCCACCGGAAAGCATGACCGTCATCTTGAAGGTGGAGCCGACCGCTTGGGTGAGCTGGGCTGGAATGATCTGCAGGCTCGCCGGAGCGGGAGCGTTGGCCTGCTGCTGCATGGTATTCATGGCCTGCTGGGCAGCGGTAGCGGCGGTCGGCGGGGCTGCGGATGGTGGAGCCGAAGGTAGGTTTTGCTGTCCCGCATTGGCCAGGGTATTGGCCTGAGCAGCGGTTTGGTGCGGGGCGGGCTGAGAAGCGGGCTGCAGGGCGGCAGCGATTTGCTGGGGCGAACTGATGGGGCGCAGTTCGATATTGTTCGTGGTGCCTGTATCGATCTGCTGAATATTCTCCGGATCGACCTGCTCGGCGCGGACGACGTGAGGGATCATGAGGAAAATGATTTCGTCGTCGGTGACTTCCTTCTGCTGCGTGCTGAAGAGGTACTTGATGAGGGGAAGCTCAGCCAGGCCGGGAGTCCCGCTGATGCTGTAAGTAGTTTGGTGCTGGAGTATGCCGCCGAGCAGATTGGCTTCGCCGTCCCGGAGGCGGACGGTGTGATCGACGGAGCGCTGGGTGATGATGGGCTCGGTGATGCCGCCGATGGAGGAGTTGCCATTGGTGGCGGAAACCTCGATCTTGCTCTTCAGGGTTACATCGCGATCGAAATGTACGGTCGGCTTGATGTCCATAGTGACGCCGACGTTGATGTACTGGAACTGGGTGTTCACGAGGGAGCTGACGATGGCGGTGGCGGCGCCGGTCTGGTAAGAGCCGGTGGCGATCGGAATGCGCTCGCCGATTTTCAGGGTCGCCTGTTGACCGTCAGAGGCGCGAATTTGGGGGTTCTGAATGATGCGGGAGCGCGTGTCGGTGAGGAGCAGATCGACAGCGGCCTGGCCGATGGTGACAGCGAAGTTAGTCGAGTTCAGGTGGGCCAGGTTGTTGAGGGTGAGGCTGCTGGTGGTCGTAGAGGTTGCTGAGGTAGTCGTGCCGGTGGTACTTGTCGTGCCAGTGTTGTTCAGATTGGCGTTCGAAGGCTGAAAGCTGATGCTGGCGGTTTGGGGCAGCTGAACACCGATGTTGCGGAGAAGATCGCGGCTTACTTCAAGGACAGCCACATCGACGACGACTTCGGGCCGGGCCTTGTCGAGGTCGTCGATGAGGCGGTGGGCCAGCAGCAGCTCATCCGGCGTGCCGCGCATCACGATGGCGCTTTCGCTGGCGACGCCGTTGATTCTCGCCCCCTGAAAAAGATTGCGGAGAACCGTCTGCACTTCGGTGAAGTCGTTTTGCTGGGCGACATTGTGCAGATAAAAGGTCTCGACTGCCTGTTCGTCGAGTTCGGTGTGCTTGCTGCGGGTGTTCTCAGCGACAAAGATGGTGTTCGAGGTAATAGGACGCCAGAAGGTGTTGGAGACGGTGGCGACAATGCGCAGGGCATCCTGCAGGGTGATCATGTTCAGATCGACCTGGATGCGCTTGGAGGTGTAGGAAGGATCGAAGAGGACATTGATGCCGGCAGCCTTGCCCACGGCCTGATAGACGATGCGGCTGTCCTCGACCATATGCAGGGTTAACGGTTCATTGGAAATTGGTCTGAGCTGGATGGGCGCCGCGAGTTCGAGAGCCTCGTCGGTGGTTCGCGGCGCACTCTCCGGGGCCGGACTTTGTGAATTGATCTTGTCGCGCGTGGCCTTAATGTCCTGCGAGGCCAATTCATTGCTGGGGTCGATCTCAAGGGCGCGCAGGAACTCAGTCAGGGCGCCGGTGTAGTCCCCCTGGTCGCGCAGGCGCTCACCGTGCTCGACGTGCAGGGATGCGGCCGGGAAGCGGGTGCGCTCCCAGGCGAGTTTGTAGCGTATGTCTGCCGGCTTTTTTTGATAGGCCTGGTAGTAGGCCTCATATGCGGCCTGGATGTTGTCCTTCGCTTCCGCAGCCTGACCCTGCTTAAACCAGTGCGCCGCCGACTGAGCGTGCACCGAGGGGAGGGCCGCCAAAAGCACGGCGAGAAAAGCCCAAATGAGAAAACTTCGCTTCATGCATCTCCAAGAGGGGGAGAGAGAGTCCTGTGCGCCAGGCGATCGGCGAGCGAACGATCGCTCACCGGTGATGCCGCTTCGCGCCGGGTATAGTATCGCATCCCCGAGGTTTTCCGCCGCCCAACATCCGGTGCAACTTTGCGGGGAGTTCCTCGACCGTCATTTTCGGGCCGTGCGGTAACGGCAGGGGCAAAGATATAGGATGAAAGACTGCGAATCCTGTCATGACGCGCCCCTCGAGCCATCCCGTAAAGCAGGCGCCCGCGAAGGCCAAACCGCGCGATCCCGTGGCTTCGGGGAGCCGCGACGCTGCTCAGAACCGCTCGGCGGGGCACAATTACTTCATCCTCGAAAAGTTTGAGGCAGGCGTGGCCCTGCGAGGAACCGAGGTCAAGTCGATCCGCGAGGGGAAGGCGAATCTGAAGGACGCCTATGGCTTGGTCAAGGATGGGGAAGCCTTCCTGCTGAATGCGCATATCGGAGCGTATTCCCATGCAAGCTACAACAACCACGACGCGCTGCGGACGCGGAAGCTGCTGCTGCATGCGGAGGAAATACGAAAGCTCACGGGAAAGACGCAGCAAAAGGGATTAACGCTCATTCCGACGCGGCTTTATTTTCGTAACGGGCGGGTCAAATGCGAGATCGCGGTGGCGCGGGGAAAACAGGAGTGGGACAAGCGGGAAACGGAACGGCGCCGGGAGGCGGATAAGGAAGCGCGGGCGGCGATTGCGCGGAGCCGGAAGGCGTAAGTTGTACAAGATTTGTTGTACGATATTTTTATGGCAAATACTGTCAGCGCCGCTTACGCGAAGGCGAACTTGCCGAAGCTTCTGAAGGGTGCCCAGAAGGGAAAGAGCGTGGTCATCGAGCGCTACAAAAAGCCGATCGCCATGATAGTGCCGGCCCCCGCTGCTGAATCCGAGAAGCCTGTGCGCAGGATGGGCACCGGAAAGGGGAGGATTCGCATTCTCGATCCTCATTGGGCCGATCCGATGACCGATGAAGAGGTAGACGCGATGATGAAAGGCCGATATTAGGCTCCTGCTCGATACCCAGGCTTTGATTCTTGCTTATCAGGGAGCATTGCCGCGCAGGGTTAGCGACCTCATTATTGGTCCTGAGAATGAGTGGATACTCAGCACCGCGTCTCTTGCCGAGCTTGCCGTGAAGAGCGCCATCGGCAAACTCGACATGCCCGAGGAAGAAACGCGGCGATCTCTCCGGGATCTGCATATCACCGTCTTATCGTTCGAGCCCAGCCATGCATACAAGATGTTTTCGCTTCCACTCCACCATCGCGATCCGTTCGATCGCATGATTCTGGCCACGGCGGTGGCTGAAAAGCTGCCCATCGTTACTGGCGACCGGATCTTCCGGCGTTATTCCGAAGTGAAAGTGATCTGGTAAGAGGCTCTAAGAAAGCATATGAATACGAAAATTCTCTTTGCTCCTTTCCCTGAGATTGAAACCGAACTTTTCGCTGTCTTTGCCGTGGATGCCTCCTCGAACAAAGGCGGGAAACCCGAGATTCGCTTGCTGGCTGGCGATGATGTTCCGGCGCAGGCGGCGCGGGCTGTTCTGGACAGCGGTGAATTCAAGGCCGAATCGTGCGAGACGCTGCTGGTGCATGGTCCCGCCGGGCTGAAGGCGAAGCGGCTGCTTATCATCGGACTCGGTAAAGCGGCGAAGCTGACTGCTCACGAGGTTCGCAAGGGCGCTGGAACCGCAGTGCGATTTGCCAAGCCGCGCGGGCTGCGTGAGGTTGCTATCGCAGTACCGGTGGCGGAGGGGCTCGATCCGAAACTGACGCTGCGCGCGGTGGCTGAAGGCGCGGTGCTGGGGGACTTCGATTCGGATACCTATCGTTCGGAGCGGAAGGATCGCAGCGTGCAGTCGCTTCTGGTGGTGGCGCCGGAGTCGTTCGATCATGCGGCGGCTGAAGCGGGACTGCGTGAGGGCGTGATTGTGGGCGAATCGCAGAACTTTGCTCGCGAGCTGGTGAATGAGCCGGGGAATCGGCTGACGCCGACGGTTCTGGGCGAGCGGGCGGCGGCGATGTGCCGGGAGTTCGGCATCCGGTGCGAGGTTCATGGAGCGGAAAAGCTGCGTGAGCTGAAGATGGGCGCGTTTCTGAGCGTCACCCAGGGATCGGATGAACCACCGGCGCTGATCGTGATGACGTACGAGCCCAAAGACGCCGCAGCCGGGCCGGTTCTGGGGCTGGTGGGCAAAGGCATCACGTTCGACACCGGTGGCATTTCGATCAAGCCTTCCGACAGCATGGAGAAGATGAAGTACGACATGGCCGGAGGGGCGGCGATGATCGGCGCGATGCGGGCGATTGCGCAGCTCGAGCCGAAGGTGAAGGTGATTGGCGTGGTTTGCTCCGCGGAAAATATGCCCTCGGGTAAGGCTTACAAGCCGGGCGACGTGGAGATCGCCATGCCGGGGCCGGGCAAACCTGGGAAGTCGATCGAGATTATCAATACGGATGCCGAGGGACGGCTGGTGCTGGCCGATGGCATCACCTACGCAAAATCGCTGGGCGCGACCCACCTGATCGATGCCGCCACGCTAACCGGGGCCGTGGGAGTGGCGCTGGGGTTGATCAACGCGGGGGCATTCGCGAACGATGAAGATTCGTACGGCCGATTCGTCGAGGGGATGAAGGTTTCGGGAGAGCGGTTCTGGCGGCTGCCGATTGAAGACGACTACCGCGACGTGATCAAGTCGACCATCGCGGACATCAAGAACACCGGGGGACGCTACGGCGGGGCCATCAATGCGGCGATGTTTCTGAAGGAGTTTGCGGAGGAGACGCCGTGGATTCATCTGGATATCGCTGGGGTGGCGTGGGTTGACGATGCGAAGGCCTGGATGGCTTCGGGGCCGACGGGAGCGGGGGTGCGGAGCGTGGTGGAGTGGATTCGGAGCTACGGGGCGTAGGACAGGGCGGCGTCAGGTAGTGGGTCAGTTTGGGGCATTACAAAAAGAAGGTCGCATGAATAGGACGACAAAGGCCAAGTGGGTGTGGTGGGTTCTAGTACCGTTCTTCCCAATAGTGTTTCACCCATGGTGGCTTGCCGCTCTGTCTGTCGCAGTGTTCTCTTTTCTGGTGTGGCTATTAGTCAGGAAGAAGGGAATTTCAGAGTGACCCACTACCCGGCGTCAGGGGTGAATTCGATGAATGCAATGCATGCAATGATTGCATTGACAGCAATGATTGCATTCTGCGATGATGGGATCTTATGGCGAGCCTGACGATCCGGAAACTTGACGATTCTGTGAAGGCTAAGCTGCGGGTGCGCGCGGCTGAGCATGGGCATTCGATGGAGGAAGAGGCGCGAACTCTGCTGGAAGGAGCTTTGCAAAGTATCCCAATTGCGAAACCTCGCAGTCTTTACGAGTCGATACGTCAAAGTCTTGCCGAAGCCGGAATTGATGGGGTGGAACTGGAGATCCCGGCGCGCGGACCGGATCGCGAACCGCCCGACTTTTCGGGTCGGGAATATGGACCCGACGACGATGAATAACCAATGATCGTCCTCGACACGAATGTTTTGTCGGAAGCGATGCGAGAGCGGCCGGAGCCTCGTGTGATCGAGTGGCTCCAGCGGCAATCCGAATCAGAGGCCTTGACTACAGCGGTGACGAAGGCCGAAATACTGTATGGAATCGCCACCGCACCGGCTGGCAGAAAGCGAACAACGCTTCAAGCCGCCGCCGACCGCGTCCTGAACCGCACATTTGCGGGGCGCATTCTGGCGTTCGAGGATAAAGCGGCCAGTCACTACGCTCAAATCGCAGCAGCACGAAGAGCGCGAGGGCGCCCGATCAAACCTCTCGATGCCCAGATCGCCGCGATTGCCCGACTGCACAATGCCACGTTGGCCACGAGGAATACGCGCGACTTCGAGGACTGCGGCATTCGCCTTGTCGATCCCTGGGAAGCTTGAACAAGAACGCCTACGAACTATGGGCGGTTGCGGCTCTGCTTGTTTGCGACGCGGATTTCGCGCCGGCCCTGGCGCGGGCGACGAGCACCAGCCCGAGGCCGAAGGCGATCGATCCCAGGCTGGCGAGCTGCGCGTTGGTCATGCCCCAGAGGATGCGGGGATTGATGCGGATGAACTCGACCAGGAAGCGGGCGAGGCCGGTGAGGATGAGGTATTCGCCGGTAATCTGGCCGATCGGTTTTGGGCGTTCGGGCGCGCCGCGACGCCAGAGGATCCAGGTGATCAGCAGGGCGCCGAGGAGTTCGTAGATGGGCGTCGGATGGACGCGCTGGGTTGTCGGCACGAGGCCGTGAGGAAAGCTCATGCCCCAGGGCAGGGTGGTGGGAATGCCGTAGTCGCCGTCGCCGGAGACGAGGCAACCGAGGCGGCCGACGCCGTATCCGATGGCGGCGGCGGGTGAGGCCAGGTCGAGCATCTGCAGAGAGCCAAGCTTGTAGACGCGGGCCTGCCAAAGCAGAGTGAGGATGCCGACGATCAGGCCGCCGTACCAGGCGAAGCCGGCCCGGTCGAAGAGCAGATCGGCGGGGTGGCGCATGAGCGCGCCCGGGGTTTCGAGAACGTGCCAGATTTTCGACCCGATCACGCCGGCAACAGTGGAGACGGCGACGATGCTGATGGCGTCCGCGTCAATGCCCCAGCGGCGAAAGTTGCGGTAAAGGAGCCAGCAGGCCGACACGGCGGCCAGCCAGAGCATGATGCCAAAAGTGCCGATGGAAAAGCGGCCAATATGAATGAATGGATACATGCGTTCGAGTATCAGTATAACTTCCACAGGGAGCTTTGGAGTTAATCTGGCATGTGAGCACGACGAGCATTCATTCAGGGCTGGAAGTATTGTTTGGCCGCGAGCAGATTCGGGATCGCGTGCTGGAGATCGGGCGGCAGATCGATCACGACTATGCAGGGGAAAAGATCGTTCTGGTTGGCGTGCTGAAGGGCGCGGCCATTTTCCTGGCCGATCTGGCGCGCAGCATTTCGGTGGATAACACCTTCGATTTTGTGGCCGTATCGAGCTATGGCAAGGGTGCGCGCACCAGCGGTGCCGTGAAGCTGATCAAGGACCTCGATCAGCCGATCGAAGGCAAGAACGTCATTATTGTCGAGGACATTCTGGATACGGGGCTGACCCTCGGTTTTCTGCGCAGCCTTTTTGAGCAGCACCAGCCGAAGACGCTGCGTATCGCAGCGCTGCTTGACAAACCATCGCGGCGCGTGGAAAAAATCGAAGCCGACTACGTGGGATTCACCATCCCCAATCAGTTTGTGATTGGGTATGGGATGGATTTCGCGGAGCGCTACCGGAACCTGCCGGACATTTGTCTGATGCCTTCCGATTCACCGGAATTGACGGCGGGCTGAGAGGAGTTTGCCCGATGAGCACACATGTTCACCTTGTCGATGAGGATGAAGAACAGGAAATACCAGGCTTCGACGCGGAAGCCTTTGCGAAGCAGGCTCTGTCGTCAGCGGAGAATCTTGCGGCGGCGATCGACCACACGCTGCTGAAACCGGAAGCGACGCAGGAACAGGTGATTCGGCTTTGCCGTGAGGCGGCGGAGCACCGGTTTGCGTGTGCGATGGTGAATCCGACGTGGGCAGCGCTGGCTTACGCGGAACTTGCAGGCACGGGAGTTCCTGTCGGAGTGGTCGTGGGGTTTCCGCTGGGGGCGTCGCTGGGAACGACGAAGCGCGACGAGGCGGCGACGCTGGTGAAAGTTGGCGCGCACGATGTGGACATGGTGATCAACGTCGGACTGCTGAAGTCGGGCGAAAACCAGGCGGTGCAGCAGGAAATTGAGGGTGTGGTCGAGGTCGTTCACGAAGCAGGGGCGATCGTGAAGGTGATTCTGGAGACCTGCCTGCTGACGGTCGAGGAGAAGCTACGCGGTTCTGAGTTGGCGATTGCCGCCGGTGCCGATTTCATCAAGACGAGCACGGGATTCTCGACGGCCGGAGCGACTGTGGAAGATGTGGCTATGATGCGCGGAGTGGCGGGCGGGCGGTGCGGGGTAAAGGCGTCTGGTGGGATTCGCACGCTGGCCGACGCCAGGCGCATGCTCGAAGCGGGCGCGAATCGGATCGGTGCGAGCGCCAGCGTTGCGATTTTAGGTGAGCTGAAACCCTCCTGATGGGTAGTTGAAATCGGCAAGAAAAGGTCTGAAGACTCTGGGCGGGGTGCCGCGCTTTCATTGCAAGGCTGGTACCTCCGCGGATCCGCAGACGACGCACATACCCCAGCAAAACACCGTATGATGACATTCGTTCGGCCCTCGCGGGCCGTGCATAGCAGGAGAATTGTGAGCGACGACCCCCAGCAGAAAACGGCGGAAACCTCAATAGAGCATGCGTGGGAAGGAGACTACCGGCCGGTTTCTCCGGAGACAGCGCAGCGGCCGGTACAGGTGCATGTCGATCCGCTGCAAACGGAGTTCCTTGTTCGCCTGGCCGATACGCTGAACACCACTCTGGATCTGAAGACGCTGCTGGAACGTACGGCGGCGATGGTGCGGGCGGTGATCGATTATCGGATTTTCGCGATCCTGCTGGTGAACGACCGGACCCACGATTTGCGGATGCGATTTCAGATCGGGCATAAGCCGGAGATTGAGCGGATGCGCATCCGGATGGGCCAGGGCATTGTGGGCGAGGCGGCGCAGACGCGCCAGCCAAAGCTGGTGAACGACGTGAGCGGGGCTGAAAACTATATCAACGCTAACCCCGATGTGCGTTCCGAGCTGGCGGTGCCGCTGATCACGAAGAACCGGATGATCGGGGTTATCGACATCCAGGCCGAGCAGCCGAATTACTTCACGCCGGAGCATCTGCGTCTGCTGACGCTGACGGCTTCGCGCATTGCGGGGGCGATTGAAAATGCGCGGCTGTACACGCGGGTGGCGCGGCAGGCGCAAACGCTGCAGGTTCTGAACGAAATCAGCCGGGAGATTACGTCGATTCTCGATCCCGACGAGTTGCTGGAGCGCGTTGGACAACTGGTGAGGCGCATCATCGACTATCAGATGTTTTCTGTGTGGCTGGTGAACGAGCGGGACCAGGTTCTTGAAAATCGGTTGTCGATTCGGTTCACGCACCGGTCGGATCTGAAGCACAAATCCGAGGAACCGCGGCGGAGCATCTGGGATTCATCGCCGCCCGAGCCGCCCCCTTCTGCCGTTCCGGAGCCAACTCTGGGAGAGGCGAGAAACGATGCTCTTGTGGGAACGACGATTCCGCTGGATCGGGGGCTGGTGGGCGCGGCGATGCGGGAAAAGCGCGCGATTCACGTGCCCGATGTGCGAAAGGATTCGCGGTACCACATGGTGAATCCCGAGACGCGGTCGGAGATGACGGTGCCGCTGATCTATAAGGGTACGGCGATCGGGGTTCTGGATATCGAACATACGCGGCTGCAGTACTTCACCGAGGACCACGAGCGGGCGATGACCACGCTGGCCGCGCAGATTGCGATCGCGCTTGAGAACGCGCGGCTGTACCAGCGGGTAACCCAGCAGGAGCAGCGTCTGGAGCGCGACCTGGCGATGGCGCGCGAGGTGCAGTTGCGATTGCTGCCTCCGACAAAGCCGCAGCATAAGAGGGCGGAGTTTGCGGCGCGCTTCCTGCCGGCGCGGACCATCGGCGGCGACCTCTACGACTTTCTGCCGTACGACGCGAACCGGAGCGCGATCGCGCTGGGAGACGTAAGCGGGAAGGCGGCGGCGGCGGCGCTCTACGCGGCGCTGGTAAGCGGCATTATGCGCTCGGTGGCGAGCCAGCATTTGTCGCCGTCAGAAATGCTGAAGACGCTGAACGACGCGCTGCAGGAGCGGAAGCTCGACTCGCAATATGTGACGATGCTGTTCGGCGTGTGGAATGACGAGAACATGACGATCCAGATTGCCAATGGCGGATCGGTACAGCCGTTGTTTTGCCACGGTGAGGAGGTTGAAACGATTCGGGCCGAGGGATTTCCGCTGGGGATGTTTCCCAACGCCACGTGGGAGGAGTTCAGCATCGCGACGCAGCCTGGCGATTCAGTGATTTTCTTCAGCGACGGCATTGTGGATGCACAGAACGGGGCGGGGGAGATGTTCGGCAACGACCGGCTGGTCGCAACGGTAAAGAAATATCAGCATAAGCCGGCGTCGAAGCTGGCCGAGTGCATTCTGAGCGATGTGGGGAAGTTTCAGGGTAAGCAGGACCGGTTCGACGATGAGACGGTGGTAGTGCTGCGGGCGATCTGAAGAAGCTCAGAACACAGTCCGAGTGTAAGCGGATGTTCCGTTCCGAACATGTCGATTAAGCCTTCGCAAATAGCCGGGGCGCGCCCGCCAAACTACTTCTTCGCCCAATCGGCGAGAATTACCCCACATGCCTTCTTCATCCCACCCCTGATGCTTCCGCCCTCTTTGGTCTTTGACAACAGATCTCCGCTCTTGTCCGCTACTTCTATTTGATTGTCCCGTGCGAAACCGACCTCGATGTGATTCAAGAGGATCGTATAATCGGCCATCTGCTGGTTAATCGTTATCCGGACACCCGGACAATCTCCTTCAAGGTCCTTGCTCATTTCCATCGACTGGTCACGTTCCGCATTCCGGTTTGGTCCCTTACTAGCCGATTCCAGGTACACTCTCGGCTTATTTCCCGACTGAGGGGGCGTCCCGGCCTGTTGGCTCGAGTCTTGGGCACCTGCTACCGCATCCGCGGGGGGGGCCGGAGCCGGTGAGTTCTTTGCCATGATGGCCGCGATTACTTTTTCGCTGACTCCGGCTTGTTTTAACGCGATGAGCGCATCGGGCGTTGTCGTATACTGCCCGGGCGACGCGTTAATGGTCGAGACGACAATCTCGTCCGACAGGCCAGCTTTCACCATCTTAATAACTGAGTCGTTACTCATGGATTGCTGAGCGAAGGCGATTATGCAGAATGTCAACGGGAGAAATACCGCCAGTATCTTGCGCACGGCGAAGCCTCCTTAATAGCGGGGCGGTGGGCAACTGCTTTCTGAGCTTACGGCATCATCGGACAAAACCCCACTCGCGTCAAGGTATATCTTGCCGCGCGAAAGAGAGCTATTTGGCTGTTCTCTTGGCCTTCGCCTTCGTTTACGGCATTTACGCGTTCGTTTATCGGTGGCTTTTACCGAACACCATTTCTTCAATGACGGGCGGGTTCTGGTCGAAGTCGCTGTAGCGGATCCATCTGGGCCGCACGACGAACCAAGTGATGCCCGGCCAGGACATGCGCGCCGGGCCGTCGGGCCAGGCGGCAAAGTAAATCTCCTGAAAGCGCTTCAGTTCGGAGCCCTGGGGCTCATCGGCGATGCCTTCGAACTGAACTGTTTGCTCCCCGCCCCATCCGACGACAAAGGAGCAGGCGGGATTCGCGATGAGGTTGCGATACTTGCGCGATGATTTCACCGTGTCAAAGATGATTTCGAGTTCAGGACTGACAGCGATTCCTACGAGTGCCGACTGCGGAGTTCCGGCGGAGGAGAGGCTGGAGACAACGCCGTAATGGTGCTGCGACATAAAGGCGTGCAGAGAGAGGCGATCCATTGTTGGCCCTCGATGTTCGTGCCACTTGAAAACCGGCAACGGGTCAGTTTGCGGAACGGACCTCTTCACGCACGATGCGCCGAAGCGTGTCCTCGAACTTTGGCGCCGTACCCTGCACATAGTGGCGCAGTGCTTCATTGATCAGCGTTTGATAGCCCACGGCCCCGCCCGCAGCGTCCGCCTCTTTAAGGAAGTGATCCATCAGATCGTCGTCGATGCGAATGGTGATGCGCTTCTTTCCCCGCGCCTCGCGTTGCGCAGGGAGGATTCGCCCGCGATTTCCCTTGCTGAAGTCGTAGCGTTTCTTCATCAATGCTCCTGATATTCAGCTCGTTCGTGCCCTTCCGCTCTTCGGACCGAGATGATTCGGATGTTGGTTCGCCGCCAGGTGTATACCACCACCAGCAAATCGCCCTTAACCCCGGTTCCTACGGAAATAAATCGCCGTTCATTGGGGTCGGATTCGTCATCCGGAACTGTTATAGCAAGGTCGTCGTCGAACACCGTGAGAGCCTCGGCGAAGCGCACTCGGTGTTTTGCGAAATTTGCCTCCGCCTTCGCAGGGTCCCATTCGAAGCCCACCTGTCGATTGTATGCACATAATGTACATCATGCAACGTTCCGCGATCGAAGAGGGGTGAGCTGTTGCTCAGGGGACGTTTTTCGCGTCAGCTCGGTAGCTTGAGTCCTCTCCCGGGATGGCCCTGGTCTGATATTCTCAAGGGTTTTATTCCGTCTCTGGGTTTACACCTGACCAGGGCGGTTAAAAGGAGTGGCGATGCCGGAGCAGAGAGGGCGGAAATATCACCAGGAACGGGTGGCGGAGACCCTGCGCGACGAGATCGGCGCCATGATCGAGGGCGAGCTGTCGGACCCGAGGATCAGCTTCGCCTACGTAAGCCAGGTAGTGATCAATCCGGGCGGAAAGTCTGCCCTGATCTATGTGGCTGTGGATGGCGGGTTGCAGGAGGAAGCCGACACCCTGGACGGGCTCATGGCGGCGCGGGGATACATCCGGCATGAGTTGCTGGAGCGGACGGGAAAGCGCTACGTGCCCGAGCTGACTTTCCATATCGACCGTTCGGAGAAGATGAAGGCTCGGATCGACGAGCTGCTGGGAAGAAAGCGGAGAAAGCAGGCAACAGGCAATCGGGAACAGGGAACAGAAAACAGGCAGTAGGGGAAGAGGCAGCAGGAAAAAGGCAGCCCATGGCAGCAGGACACGACATCCCGTTGCAGGAGAGTCAGGAGAGCGGTGCGGGCCGAGGCCGAGAGGGCCTGGCAGCGGTGCTGGAAGTGGTGCGGCGCGGGCAGCGGTTCGCGATCGGCTCGCACGCACGGCCAGACGGAGACGCGGTCGGATCGATGCTGGCCTGCGGGATGATGTTGCGGCAGCTCGGCAAAGACGCGGATATGGTTTCGGCGGACCCGGTGCCGCTGATCTATCGCGGGCTCCCCTGTGCGTCGATGATCCGGCAGACCACGCATCTGGATGGCGATTACGACGCAGTGATTCTGCTGGAATGCGACGGCATTCAGCGATCGCGGCTGAATGGTCTGGAGGGTCGATTCCTGGTGAATATGGATCATCATGCCAGCGGACGAGCGTTCGCCGATGTGAACTGGATCGACCTCGATGCATGCGCCGTTGGCGAGATGGTCTATCGGCTGGCGATAGCTGCGAACGCGGAAGTGACGCCGCATATTGCCGCGTGCCTGTACGCGGCGGTACTGACGGATACCGGCTCGTTTTGCTACGAAGGAACCGACGCTCACGCCTTTGGGCTGGCGCGGGAACTGGTTGGACGCGGAGCGGACCCGGCTGGGATAGCTCGAGAAGTTTACTTCTCGAATCCGCTGTCGAAGATGCGTTTGTTAGGCGCGGCTCTCTCGAATCTGCGGCGCGAGGGCCGGCTGGCCTGGTTGTGGGTGACGCAGGAAGATATGACCCGCATGGGAGCGGCCGAGGAGGATTGCGAGGGCATCGTGAACTACGCGATCGCCATCGATGGCGTGGAAGCGGCGGTTTTACTGCGCGAGCTTCCCGACCACCGCGTTCGGCTGTCACTGCGCAGCAAGGGGGAGCTGGATGTATCAAAAATAGCGACAAGCCTGGGTGGGGGCGGTCATCGGCACGCGGGGGGATGTACGGTGGCGGGTCCGCTGCGGGAGGCTGCGGAAGCAATTCTGGAAAGGCTGCGGCGCGAGCTCATGACCATGGTTTCCGGGCGATCCGGAACAGCGGGAGAAGCGGGCGGGAATCTGGTAGGCTGACTCGGACGAGTGACCGAAACTTCGCACCATCCGCAGGAGAGCGCGACGAATTCCGGGAATCACGCCGGAACAGGGAATTCTGTGCGTTCCGCGGAACAACGCAAGAGAGATGCGGAGGCGAATCACTCAGCCTCGGGCGAGGGTGGGAGGTTGGCGTTACCGCCCGGCATCCTGGCTCACGTGCGGGCTCGATTCCCGGCCCTCGGAGAAATTGCAGAAGCGGGAACGCTGTTTGTTATGACAGCGTTCTTTCTGTTTTACGGACTGGTGCCGATTTTCGGTGGCGATGGACTAGGCCTCGTCGGCGCCGACGAGCCTCGCTACGCCCAGGTGGCCCGCGAGATGCTGGCCCGCCACGACTATGTCACTCCGATGCTGTGGGGACATCCGTGGCTGGAAAAGCCGGCTCTCTACTACTGGCGGGCGATGTTCGCGTTTCGCGAGTTTGGTGTGCACGACTGGTCGGCGCGGCTGCCTTCAGCGAGCTTCGCCTTCATGCTGGTGGTGCTGATCTACCTCCACATCCGGCGCTTTCGCAATGGCGGACAGCTGGATGCCGCGCTGATCACGGCATCCTGTGCGGCCATTTTGGGTTTTGCGCGGGGCGCTTCGACCGACATGCAGCTGGCGGCGCCGTTTTGTATCGGCATGCTGGGGTGGTACGCGTGGTACGAGACCAACAGCAAGTTCTGGCTCTTCGACATTTACTTCTTTGTAGGCGCGGCGACGTTGGCGAAAGGACCGATCGCGCCTGTAATGGCTCTGGTGATCATTGGAATCTTTGCGATTCTGCGGCGCGAGTGGTCGCTGTTCCGGCGGAGCCTGTGGTGGCCTGGCATCCTGCTCTATTTTGCGATGGTGCTGCCGTGGTTTATTGCGGTGCAGAGGCGCAACCCGACATTTCTCAGGGTCTTTTTCCTCGAACATAACATCGAACGCTTTGCCACCGATCGATTCGAGCACTACCATCCCTTCTGGTATTACGTGCCCGTGATGCTGCTCGGGCTGACTCCATGGGCGGTGATCGCCGTGACCGCTTTTGTGGATGCGGTGAAGGGATCCGTCGACGAGTGGCGGGTACGGCGGGCCAAGTTTCTTTATGTGGGGCACGGGCGTGCCGGGGACGCCTTTCCGGAGTTTCTGGTGCTGTGGGCGCTGGTGCCCATCGTGTTTTTTTCCTTTTCCGAGTCAAAGTTGCCGGGCTACATTTTGCCCGCAGTCCCACCGCTGACGATTCTGTGCGGCGATTACCTGAACCGTATACGCAGCCGTGGACTAAAACCCTGGCTGCTGATCCTTCACGCGTTGCTGACCGGAATCCTCACCATGTTTGTGCTGCTGATGCCTCTGCATCTGCATGATCCGGAGGCAGTTCCACCCCGGGTGGCGATCGTCGCGGCCAGCATGGTTGGCGTGGCGGCTGCCGTGTTCATTTTGATTACGGTTGCCCGCTTTGGCCTGAAGCGTCTCCGCATTGCCACCATGACGCCGATTGTGATTTTGCTGCTCTACATGTTCGGTTTAGGTCCTGTGTTCGGAATCGGGCCGATCAAGGGTACCAAACGGAATATCAATCTGCTGGATATGACTTACTCGGCACGTGCGCTGGCTCAGATACTCAATGAGATCAGTCCGCCGCCAGGCGCGGTGGCGGTTTGGCATGTGCGCAGAGACGTGCAATACGGCCTTTCTTTCTACCGAAACAACCGTGTCGTGAATTACGATGTTGGCATTCGTGTTAGTGACCCGCTGCAGACCGCCGGTTCCGGGCCGCATGGGGTGGTCATCGACGCGGTGAAAGAGGGATCGTCGGCGGAGCAAATGGGCCTGCGCAGACTCGAGGGCGACGATCTGGTGGCAGTGAACGGCCAGCCGGTTCTGAGCGCGGCGGATTTCGACGCGATGAGGGCGGCATGGAAGCCAGGAGTCAGGCTGGAATTCGAGGTGCTCGATCCCAGGATTCCGGATAAAGCGCCGCAGTTCGCGAGCGGCACCATGCAGGACGGCATTCCGGAGAGGCAGCATCTGCTGGTCATTCCGGAATCCTCAACATCGGAGCTTCGGCAAACGCTCGAGGGCAGGCAATACGAACCGCTTTTCACCTACCCCGCGCAAAACCTGGTCGTGTACGAGGTCAGGGCCGACGACCGAGGCACAGCAGTTCATAGCCGGTGAGCAGTTTATTGCAAAGGGGTCGTGAGGGAATTCCAGGGCGCATGGAAATGCGTGCTGGCATATCTGTATCGATGAGTTCCGCGCTTCAATTCGAGTTGTTGGATCTGCGCCATTTCTCGGCAGGCAGCCTGCGCCCGCTGCTGGAGGAGGAGAGCCGCGTCTGGAGCGAGCGGCTCCACTGGGATTATCGAGGATCGGCGGATCTGCTGTTGCAGTATCTGGATTCGCGCGTGTTGCCGGGCTACGTGGCTGTTGAGAGCGGACGCATCGTCGGCTACGTGTTCTGTGTGTACGAGGGCTATAAGGCGGTCATCGGCGATGTTTTTGCCGTGGACGGGAAAGAATCGGCCGCGGAGGTGCGTAACGAACTTCTGTTGCGGCTCTTCGAGATGCTGAAGAGCACCCCTGGAGTGACGCGGATCGAATCGCAGCTGTTGCTCCATCCCCATGGGGCGCACCGGCGGGTTTTCGAAGGAGCCGGATTCGAGACGCACGAGCGCATCTTTATGGAATGGGCGCTTGAACCTGGTACAAATGCGGGGCAGCGCAGCGCGCCAGGCTTCGGCGCGGCCGCCGATTTCGCCTTACCGAATGGCATGGAGATGAGGCGGTGGGCGGAGAGCGATCTGGGAGCGGCGGCGCGCCTGATCGCCACGTCGTATCATGGGCATCTCGACAGCCACATCAATGAGCAGTACCGGACTGCGGCCGGGTCGCAGAGATTCCTGCACAACATCGTACGGTTCCCGGGTTGCGGTTATTTCGATGTGGAGTCGTCTCGCGCTCTGGTGGAGTGGGGTAAGGCCGACCTCGCCGGTCTGCTGCTCTGCTCGCGGGTACGGGAGGATGTCGGCCATGTGACGCAAATCTGCGTTGGCCCTGAATACCGCGGCCTGGGACTGGGCAGACTCCTGATGACCGAATGCGCGCGGGCGCTGGCGAAGCGAAACTTCTGCCTGCTGACGCTTACAGTGACAGCTTCGAATCAAAGGGCGGTGTCGCTTTACGAGCGGCTTGGCTTCAGGGCAACGCACCGATTCGACGCGATGGTCTGGGACAAGAGCGACGAAGGATGGGGGCGACGCACTTAGCTCAGTCAGGAGCGGGAAGTCCGGTGCGGCCCCGGCGAATTCTACCCATTTGCTGTATCGTTCTTCTAAATTCATCCGGGGGCCACCGACCACCATGCGATTTCCCATTCGCCTGTTAGCGACAGCGACCGTTCTGATCTCGACCGCCGCGGCTTTGGGCGCCTCCAGTCCCAGGGATCCCCGGCTCGCCGGTGGTTACAGCTTCCAGAGGGGCGGATGGACTTACGTTCACCTCCAGGGGGGTCCTGAACAAGTGGGGTTCCAGCACGGCTACCTGCTTGGTCCGCAGATCGCCGACGCGCTGAAGGTTTTTAAGACGGAGGACGTTCACAGCACGAGGCGCGACTGGGGTTTCTTTCGGGATGCGGCGCAGAAGATGTTCTGGCCGCACATTGGCGAGGAGTACCAGGCGGAGCTGAAGGGCATCGCTGCGGGTGCGCAGGCGCGAGGCGTCAAGGTGGATGTGTGGGACATTGTGGCTTTGAACGGCACGATGGAGTTGAGTGAGTACTACGTGCCGTGGCTGGACAAACAGCAGCATGCGATGAACGCGCCTTCGATTCACGCGCCTGGTAACTGCTCGGCCTTCATTGCCACCGGTAGTTATACGAAGGATGGCAAGATCGTGATCGCGCACAACAACTGGTCGTCTTATGCTGAGGGATCGCGGTGGACGATCATGTTCGACATTCAGCCGGCGCACGGGCATCGGATTCTTCAGGACGGGGTGCCGGGAATGATTACTTCGAACGACGACTTCGGCATCAACGACGCGGGGATCATGATCACGGAGACGACGATCAGCCGGTTCGAGGGGTGGAATTCGAATGGAATTCCGGAATTTGTGCGGTCGCGCAAGGCTCTGCAGTATGCGAACTCGATCGACGATTATGTTGCGACCATGATTGAAGGCGACAACGGCGGCTATGCCAACGACTGGCTGGTCGGTGACCGGAAGACGGGGGAGATTGCATACCTCGAATTGGGGCTGAAGCACACGCCGGTTTGGCGGAGCAAGGACGGGTACTTTGTGAGCTCCAATTTTCCGCGGGACGCTTCGCTGATCAAGGACGAGACCGATGGGTGGAACGCGAACGATCATTCTTCTTCGATGGAAGCGCGGCATGCGCGCTGGGAAGAGGAGATGAAGGCGAACAAGGGCCGGATCAATGTTGAGATGGCCGAGCAGTTTCTGGCCGATCACGAAGACGCGTTCACGCATCAGCAGGGACCGGACCAGCGGACACTTTGCGGGCACGTGGACACGGCGAAGGAGGGCGTGCCGCAGTGGGATTTGGGTCCGTACAATCCTTTCGGGGCGGTGCAGGGGAAGGTGACGTTGAGCGATCTGGCGGCGCACATGGAACTGATTGCGCATGCGGGGCATCCTTGCGGAGAAGATTTTCTGGCGAAGCCGTTTCTGGCCGCGCATCCGGAATATGCGTGGCAGGCGCCAATTTTGCGGGATATGAAGGCTGGGCCGTGGACGCAGTTTTCTGCGGGAGAGCGGTAGAGAGGCAGGGCTCATTAAAGGCAGGCAGTAGGCAATAGGCAATAGGGAATAGAAACCCCACCCCCCTCTCCACTGCTTTTTCAGGTGCGACGGCTTAAGTATCTGATTCGGTTGGGGCGTGGGATTGTGGCTGGCGGCTATCCATTTAACTCCGGGATACTTGGTGGTATCTATTGTGGATTCATATGGCTGCGTGTCGTTCATTTTTGTGTGTCGCGTATCGATTTGATTCTGCAATGGAAGATATCGTTCTATCTGATTCCAAAGTACATGGCTCTGACTCTGGGCTCCGGCGCACCGAGTGACCGAGTTCAGTTCGGATGAGGTTGCGCGTGGAGGTTCCAAACGAAAAATCCTCGCTTGAAAGCGAGGATTTCTTTTCTTACTCCCTATTTATAAAATACCAAGGTTGACGGTAAAAACTGCCAACTTTTTGAGGTTAGTTGGCTTGTAAGTGGCATGGGATGAGGGAGGACACTTCGGTACTGTGGGCGGAGGGCTTGACAAATTTTCCACATTTGGGGGATTTGATCCTTGTGCAAGCCTTAGAGCGTATTGATCGTTGCTCACAGAGAACGCAGGAATCGGTGAAAAGCGGCTGCGCGAGGCGAGGTCCTTTCGACCTTGGCCGGATCGATGAGGGCCAATAGAGTAAAGGCGTGTCGCGTTTTGTGATATGCGCCTTTACTCTTTGTTGCTCGGGTGGCATTCACCAGCGACGGCTCAAGATCTTCCTTCGGTATTGTTTCTATTTGGCGCGGGTCACCTGGCAGTGCGTTGGTGCGGAAGTCTGGTCCATAAAAGGCGGCGAGAGTCTCTCGATCCGCCAGGAGCCAGGCCTCCATTGCCTGCACCATAAGAAAAGATTCGAAGTTTTTCGAGTCTGGTAAGACCCATCGGTCACGGGTCTGCAGGAACGTCACCGGAGCGATATCTGGGCCAACCGGTCCTTCTGAGTCGACGAGCAACACGCAAATCTCACCGAGGTTGTTTATCCTCGCTTCGGTCTTGAATCGGTCAAAAGTCTGCTGGCGGCCACCGCAGGCTACGATCTTCGGACGGCGATGTGCTGGTGTCAGCTTGGCGCAGTACTCGGCGAAACCCTGCCTACACCTTATGAGAGTGTCGTTGTTGTCTCCGCCGCCCTCAACGTAAATTGTTACGCTCACCAGCGGTTACCCCCGATTTGACCGCTGGTCCACAGACTGCCCAGGGAATAATTTTCCAGCCAGACTGCCAGGTCGGACTTACTTAGGCGTCGAATGAGGGTAGAGCCGCCGGACTTCTCCGAGACGCATATGGACTCAGGCCGGTCGGAGAATGCATCCACCAGCGCAGAGGAATGGGTCGTGACGATCAGCTGCGTGCGGTTGGAGGCCTCGCGGAGCAGATCGGCGAGTGTCGGAATGATATCGGGGTGCAGGCCAAGTTCGGGCTCCTCAATGCAGGTTACGGGCGCAGGAGCCGGGTTGAGGAGGACGCTTAGGATGGCGAGCCAGCGGAGCATGCCGTCAGAGAGACGATAGGCTGGAACGGAGAAGCCGCCTTGCTCCTCAATAGCGATTTGCAGGTGGGTGGCTACCACTCTAATCTCAACGTTCCTCAAGGGTTCGTAGAATCTTTGCGCGAGTTCCGTAAGTTGTTCGAAGACGGATTTATGTTCGTCCCGATAATGGGCCAGGAGCTGGGCCAGATTGGAGCCGTCCTCTTCGAGCCGGGCAACGGGCTGACCCACCGGCTGTGGGTCGCGAGGGGGACAGTCCGCGCCGAACTCCCAGTCCTGATGAAAATCAAAGCTTTCGAAGAACTCAGCGACTTCGAAAAGCTCCGGAAGCTCCAGCCCAACGCCCGCTGCCTGCAGAGGAAGGGAGGCCAATTGGCCCAGGACAGAGCGATCCGTGCTGAGGTCGAAGGTTCTTCGATGGTTATCTTCGCGCGCGAATCGGGGCAAGATTGTTCCTTGCGAGCCGCTTCGTTCAAGCGCGCTAAAGAGATTGTTCCTCTGGCCGCCTTCCTCAGAGGTCATAACTGTTTCGGCGCTAACGCGGAACGAGGAGTCATATTTCTGGAGATCGATGGAAAAACTGAAAACTCGAGGCTTGGGCGCAGTGAGATACTTTTCATCTATTGTGTCCAGACAAAAATTGGCGCGAATCGAGCAGCGTGATTCTTTACTGTTCCTCGCTCCTTTCCATATCCATTCGCTGGCCCCTCCCGTGGCAGTTACAAGGCGCCATGGATCCTTCTGTGTAAGGAAATACAAGAGGCGGATGATCTCCACCAGGTTTGATTTGCCGCTACCGTTTGGCCCGATAAGAATGTTGAGGGGTCCCAGTTCGATTGATTCTGTCTGTGGCCCAAAGGAAAGCAAGTTCACTGGCTGGATGGATTTCAGGATTGGGCGTGCCATGGCGCTCTCCAGACTCCTTTATAGCCGAGTTTTGCCTGCGCGCGATTCGCAAACGGCGCAGAATTCTGACTGATCCTGGCTGGTGAAACCAAGGAGGTCCAGTGACTTGGGCTCAGCGGCCGCAGTTCATCACGACAGTTTGGGATGGAGGTTTTCGAAGCCTGTGGCTTGTTGATAGGCGCGGGCGACGGCGCATAGCTTTGCGTCCTGATAGTGGTTGGCGAGGAAGGTGAGGCTGACGGGGGTGCCGGGGCCTCCGATTTGGTCGTCATCTCCGGTATCGATGGAGGGTGGGGCTGGGGCGTCGTGGCCGCGCAGGCCGTTGGGGACGATGCAGGCGGGGTGGCCGGTGAGGTTGGTGACGACGAGCTGCTCGGAGTTGGTGGAGGCGACGATGACGTCGGCTTGTTCAAAGAGGGCCGAGACCTGGAGGATGGCGAGGGAGCGGGCACGGTTGGCCTGGATGTATTCGACGGCAGGGTAGAAGCGGGAGATGCGGAAGGCGTTGGGCCAGTCTTCAGGGCCCTGGGCGGTGAGGAGCTTGTCGCGGCCGGAGCGGGTGAGGTCGTCGAAAGAGGCGGCGGCTTCGGCGGTGAGCAGGCTGGACATGGCTCCGTAGGGGAGTTTGGGCAGGTCGAGGGGGATGAGGTTGACTCCCATGGCGCGGAGCTTGTCGAGGGCGGCGAGGTCGTATTTGCGGTCGTAGGCGCGGCGGGCACGGTAGGCGGCGGCCTCGTGCTCGCGCTGTTCGCGCTTCTTCTTGTCTTCGGCGGATTCGTTGGCGGGGATGGGTTTCGCGGGGGGTGGGGCCTCGTCCGGATCGAAGCTGGCTTTGAGGTAGCCGATGCGGAGGGATTTCCAGTCGAGATCGGCGTTCCAGTTGAAGGCGGCGTCGCGGACGGAGAGGTCCTGGCCGTCGGGACCGTAGATGGCTCCGAGGACGGCGGCGCAGTCTTCGACGGCGCGGCAGATGGGGCCGAGCTTATCCATGGTCCAGCTGAGGGCCATGGCGCCGGTGCGGGGGACGAAGCCGAAGGTGGGGCGGAGGCCGGTGCATCCGCAGCGGGTGGAGGGTGAGGAGATGGAGCCGAGGGTTTCAGAGCCTATGGAGAATGCTACGCAGCCAGCGGCGGTTGCGGAGGCGGGACCGGCGGAGGAGCCGCTGGAGCCTTGCTTGGGATTCCAGGGGTTGCGGGTGCGGCCTCCGAACCAGAACGTCGCCCATGGCGAGAGCGCCGAGGGTGAGCTTGGCGACGAGGACGGCTCCGGCCTGGTCGAGGCGCTGGACGACGGTGGCGTCTTCATCGATGGACTGTTTTTCGAAGCCGCCGGCGCCCCAGGTGGTGGGGTAACCTTTGACGGCGAGGAGATCCTTGGCGCCCCATGGGAGGCCGTGGAGTGGGCCGCGGTACTTCCCCTTCTTGGCGTCGGCGTCGGCTTCGCGGGCGAGGGCGAGGGCGCGGTCTTCGGTGAGGGTGACGTTGAAGTGAAGGATGGGGTCGTAGCGCTTGAGGCGGGTGAGGTACATCTGGGTGAGCGCGACGGAGGAGATTTTGCGGCGGCGGATGAGGTCGGCCAGGTGCATGGCGGGCTCGAAGGCGAGGTCTTCGAGGTTTGCGGGGGCGGTGAGGGTGGCTGGGGCCTGGCTGTAGATGGGCTTTTCGCGCTGGGTATTGATGGTCGCGCCTGGCGGGAGGGGATCGAAGATGTAGGCGGGGGGGATGGAGTTGGGGAGGTCGAGTTTGCGGATGGCTTGGTAGCCGTCACGCTGCTGATTGAGGCCTTCGAGCATGGCGGCTTTGTCTTCTGGAGGGATGAAGATGGCGGCGAGGGCGGCGGCCTGGTCGATCATTTCGGGGGTGATTTTGGGGAGTTGAGGCTCGGCAGGTTGGGCGGGGGTTTGGGCTGCGGCTTCGGGAGCGGCCTGGGCGGCGAGCGTATAGAGGATGCCGGGGAAAAGGGTGGAGGCGAGGCCGAAGCTGCCGGTCACGGAGAGGAACTGGCGGCGGTCGAGAGTCATGGGAACAGGGTACAGGGTGCAGGGGACAGGGTGCAGGGTACAGGGTGGAGGGTGCAGGGTGCAGGTTACAGGTGACAGGTTACGGGTTTCGGGGGACATGGTACGGGGTGTGGGGGACGGAGATTCAGCGATTGGCGTTCAGGAGAATCGGCCCAACGCTCAGGGTTCGAGACTTTTGCGGCGGCGCGCGATGAAGATGGGCGAACGATGGAGATGCCGACGAGGAATCCGCGGAGAAAATGGATGGTGGTGGCTTTCCGTAGGCTGGGGAATGGCTCCTTCGAAAGCGCAGAAAAGCGAAAGGCCCGCTTTCCAGCGGGCCCGCTTCAGAGGCATTGGGAGGGGAATCCAGGGGACGGTTGGGGGGTCCTGCGGGAACTGAATCGCAGGACTGGTATGGAGGAAACTCTACAACCAGGAAGGTTGATGAAACTGCAGTAGCCTCTGTTGTTGTTGGTATAGATGCAGGGGATCGGGGAAAGTTGGCTGGAGGTCTCGAGAAAAATTTGAGAAGTCAGGAACTTGTTTAGAATGAGCATTGTGCGGCTTCGCCTGCAAGATCATCTGACCTTCAAAAACTCCAGAAATCCGATCCGCAGCAAGTAGCGTGAGGTTTCTGCGGCTTGGTTACTCTCTTCCCGCTGCTCCGTCGAGAATCCCAGCGATCACTCGATGGCCGGCACCTTGCGCGATCTCGCTCAGTGTCTTGCCTTCGGGTGACCGCAAGGTCGCAGTTGCCTGGAATTTCCGGGCGCCGTCAGCGCGGACCTCGACGGCGTGGTAGGGCCGATGAAGTCTGGGGTGAAGCAAGCGCTCCGGAAAACATAACCAGCAGGGAAACATTGAGCAGCATCAAACCGCCAGGTCGGGACATTTTCGCCTGAGCCAGCACCCATGAGTAGGTCACGGCTGCCCCAATCCCGTCCCCCATACCTGGAGCGCGCCCCCGATGATCCTCATCTGAGACGTGACTTCGCATGTCTTTCCGTCAATCAGGGCGGGGTGGAACCGATCTTTGTACCAGGACTCGGCCAGGGAGCGGGCCATGATGTTATAGATGTCTACCTTTTCGGGGGTTGGAACTCCGACAAACTTCTCACCCTGGAGGTTGGTCCATTCGGCTTCGTGGGGGATGCCTTCGCGGTCGATGACGGCAATGGCGGAGACGACAGCGCCCTCGGGATAATCCATGTCAGCCGGTGGCTTCGGCATCTCGCTGTGAATAGCAGGAATGTCGGGGAAGGTTCTCACTTCCTGGTGGTCCCAAAAACTGTCGAAGGGGCGCAGGGTCATACCGGGGTCGGCCGCGTCGCCGGGCAGCTGTGCGACAGCAATATCGGAGTCGCGCAGCGTATCGATGGCAACGTCAGCGGAAACCAACTGGTTCCCAAGCGCCTCGACGCTGAAATGGCGCGGAACGATCCTGGAGTCGAATGGGCGATCGTCCTGCCAGGTGGTCACCAGGCCATTGATGTCGGTAGCGCGTACCAGAATTGCGGTAGGGAGTAATTCCCAGGACGCCGAATCTAAAGGGAGGCCCGAGTTACTCAAGTCCTGAGTGAAGGCGATGCGGACATAGGGCAGCGTGCCGGCGGTCCGGTGGCTCAATTGGAGATGCAAATGAATCTCCTGAAGCTCGGGCTCGACGAGCATGCGCGGAATGGGGATGAGCAGCGCTCGGAGCATCATGAGCACGCGGCTGGGCTCGTAATCGGAGGTAGCCTGGAATTTACGTACGCCATCGGCACGGACCTCGACCGCGTGATAGGCGCCAAAGGTTACCTCGCGGCGCCACTTAGCCGGAGATACCCAGGTTTCTTCATAGACGCCGTCACCGGTTATGACTCGGGTTTTATGTGGCGGTGCGTAGTCGATGCCGGGATAGCCGTGGAATGTTACCTTCATGTGAAAGGGAGCGGAGCCGGGCATGCGGATGTTAGTTAGATCGTCGGCTCTGCGGAACCAGTCGGTGGGCGTGGAGGGCTGGGTGGTATCTCCGTTGCGATAGGCACCAACTTCGTCTGTTTGGCCGAAACACAAAGCTGTGACAACCAAAGCAAGCCACCAGCAAGATCGCTTACTCATTGTCAACTCCCGTCGATGGTACCAGGCCTGAATAATCGGCCGAGGCAGAACCGGTCAACTCTAGTTCCCCACTGTGCCCGAGTTGTAAAGATGTAAGAACATGACGTATTGGCACGGCTTCCCGTCGATTGTCGCGGGGTGAAAGCGGTCCTTCCACAGAGACTCAACAACGTGCTGGGCGCCGATCCTGATCCCCTCGATCTGGGAAGGCCTCACAGGGGGGCCAAACACACGAATACCGCTCATCTCCGCCTCCCTGTAATTCCATAGCGGTCGACCACGGCAATGGTGTAGATCTTGACGCCGACGGGATAGTCGGACGAGTGATCCACGGAGGCGTACGCCTCCGGGATTTGGAAATGAACAGGCGATGTGGCGCGATGAACGTCGTATTGGTCGAACGGGCGGAGTGTCATCCCGGGCTCGGCCGGTTCACCGCTTAGCTGAATAGGGCCGGAGTCCGAGGGCCCGATTGCTTCCAGGCTGACGTTTGCCGTGACCATGTTCCCATCCAGACCTGCTCCCTGAACGTTGAGGTGGCAGGGGACAAGCTTGCCGGCAAATAACGAATGGTCCTGCCAGCTTGCCATCACTCCGTTGTAGTCCTCAGAGCGAACAAGGGTGCCGTTCGGGAGGAATTCATAGGAGCGTGGGTCGGGTCCGAACCTGCCGAGATCGTCCGTGAAGCTGATGCGGACATAGGGCAGAGTTCCAGCCATCAGGTGCTCTATCTTCCAGCGAATGTGCTCTTCCTGTATTTCCGGCTCTAACAGAAAGCGTGGTATGGGGTAGAGGAGGGCCCTTAACAGCATCAGGACGCGGCTTGGCTCGTAATCGGAAGTTGCCTGGAATTTACGGGCGCCATCGGCGCGGACCTCGACGGCATGATAGGCGCCGAATGTTACCTCGCGGCGCCATTTTTCGGGAGACAGCCATGTTTCCTCGTAGGTACCGTCACCCGTGACGATGGTGGATTTGCCGGGCTTGGCAAAGTCGATGCCGGGATAGCCGTGGAATATTACCTTCATGTGAAAGGGCTCGGAGCCGGGCATGCGAATGTTAGTGAGGCTGTCGGCTCGGCGGAACCAGTCGAGGGCAGTGGTTAATTGGAGGGGCTGGGCCTCTGCCGGTCGATGCGGCATCGATGGATTGTAAGCGGGGGATTGAGTAGCGGCAGGTGAGGCCCAGAAGATTGGGAAGATTAGAGAGACAAGAACAATACGGGTCATGGCGGCCTCAGACAGTGCGCAATGTTCCACCGGAGGCGATCTGGAAGGTGGTTCAGGCCACGAGCAGCCTGGCCGGTGCTTCAATCAAAAAAGTGGCCGCGCGGCGGAGGTCGATCAGCAAGCCGGCGATCCGACGTATCTTGATACGCGCTAAGTGCTGGCTATGTCTGTGATGGCGGATACAAAGAGATAAGACACGCTTGGTCACTTATTTATCCGGGGTTTGTTGTGCCGGAAGTCGATCCGGCCGTTGTTACTTTCGCTGCATCCACGCTGCCGGCCTTTGTTTTTTGCCATTTGCCGGGCATTCGCCTCTGGGCAATTGGGTTGATTCGGGTGGTTCCGGCGGGAGCAGTTCTCCAGCTACTCAGACGCTGGTCGAAGGAACTGCGGTTCTGTGAGTCCGTTTAGACCCGATGGATTCTGAATAGCAGTCCGAGGGTCGTAGAGCGGAATTTGCCGGTTTTGCACTATCGATGTTCGATCTCGAAGAGCTTTGACGCGTGAGGTGGGAGGGTGGTCTCGATGTGATCGAGGCGGCCTAGTTCTTCACGCTGCCACAGATCGCGAACGGGAAAATGGCCGAGCTGGATACCGAGGTCCGGCCAGGAGTAGCTGAGGGATTGCGGCTGGTCGGAGAGGTTGAAGATGGCGACGTAATCGCCGCCGTGCTCGGGGGCCGAGGCCATCCAGACGGCGGTGTCTTCTTTCTGGATCACGGGGTGGCCGTTTTCGGAATATTGATCGACGGCGAGGACGTTAGGGTTGGTGAGGACTGACTCGGTGAAGGAATCCATTTTGAGCAGGTTGGTGCCGATGAACAGGGGCGAGCGCGCGATGGACCAGAGGGTGATCATGGTGCGGACTTCGTCGCGAGTGAGGCGGGACTGGCGGGGCTGGCCCCAGCCTGGAGTGGGGCCGAGCCAGCCGATGGGGAGCATGTCCGCGTCTGGCCAGTGGCCGGGGCCGGCGTAAGGCTGCCATTTTGCGATGAGGGCGAACTGATTTTTGAGCGACTGCGGGAAACCGGGAGCGTCGGCGGGCTTGGACCATAGGTCCCACATATCGTCGGAGATGCGCCAGAGCTGGGCGCTGCGGACGGCGTCGTTGGCGTCGTCGAGCGGAGTGGGGCCGGGCGAGAGGCTGAGGACGATGGGGCGGCCGCTCTGTGCCAGCGCGTGCTGCATCATGTGGATTTCGTCGGCCTTCCAGGGGCGCGAGATGCAGTCGACTTTGAGGTAGTCGACGCCCCATTTTGCGTAAAGGTCGGCGACGGAGTCGTAGTAGGCCTGCGCGGCCTTGTTGTTCTTGAGGCCGTAATTGTCGGAGTTCCACTCGCAGGTGTCGGTGGTGTCGGCGGCTTCAGCGGCGCCGAAGTGGGAGCCCGCGATGCGGAGGTTGTTCGCGACGGCCTCGCGCGGGATGCCGCGGATGATGTGAATGCCGAATTTAAGGCCGAGGGAGTGGACCCAGTCGGAGAGGGGCCGGAAGCCTTTGCCGCCAGCGGCGGAGGGGAAGCGGTTGAGGGCCGGCATGTAGCGGCCGTCGGGGGAGAGGGTGTAGTCCTGATGGCCGGTTGGGTTCTCGGGATGCTGGGCAAACCAGCCCTCGTCGATGACGACATATTGCCAGCCGAAGCGCTGGAGGTTGTTGTGGAACCAGGTGACGGTGTCGCGGAACTGCGACTCGTCGATGGTGAGGCCCCAGGAATCCCAGCTGTTCCAGCCCATGGGCGGAGTCTGCACCTTGATGCTCATGTCTTCGCGGGCGGAGAGGCGAGCGGGAAAGTTTGCGAGAGCTATTGCACAGGCGACGATGACGAGCAGTAATTTTGGGGCGGGACTGCGCATGGTGCGGGGCCTCGTTCGGAGTCGATTGGCGACGCTCTTTACGGTACACCGGAAGGCTGTGCGGGTGCGATATACTCCTTTTCTTATGCGGGTATCAGTGATTCTGCCGGCGGCGGGGCTGGGAACGCGCATGAGTCCCGGCCACACGACGCACGCCGCACCGAAACAATTCCTGGAGCTGGCGGGAAAGCCGATTCTGATTCGCACGCTGCAGGTTTTTGCCGAAGTGCCGGAGGTTTCCGAGCTGATTGTGGCGGTTCGCGCGACGGAGATGGAGCGGCTGACGGCGCACATTTTCGAGCACGGATTTGCGGAGCGGGTGCGGGTCGTGGAGGGTGGCGATACTCGCCAGGAAAGTGTCCTTCATGCGTTACAGTTGGCGGAATGCGGAGACGACGGGATTGTGCTGGTACACGACGCGGTGCGGCCGCTGATTGAGCCGGCGGCGATTCGGCGGGTGATTGAGGCGGTGGAGAAGCACGATGCGGCGATTGTGGGGCTGCCGGCGCTCGATACGATCAAGCAGGTGGAGCGCACGGCGGATGGAGCGATCGTTACGGCGACGATTCCGCGAGAGTACATCGTGCAGGCGCAGACGCCGCAGGGTTTTCGCTGCGGGCTGCTGCGGAGAGCTTTCGCGGAGGCGCAGGCGGATGGATTTGTGGGGACGGACGAAGCCAGCGTGGTGGAGCGGGCGGGTCACCAGGTGTTTGTTGTCCCCGGATCGGCTTCGAATCTGAAGATCACGCAGCCTGGCGACCTGGAACTGGCGGAATTTTATCTGGCCCAGCGGGGAAATTCGCATTAGCGGCTTGCATTCAGAGAGCGCTGCGATACCCTGAGTGAAGCTGGCTGCGGGACTGGCATCGGGCCGGCGGAATTTGGCCTGGAATTCAAACCGGAATCGAAACCCATGGACATCCGCATTGGCTACGGCTGGGACTCGCATGCGTTCAAGGCCGGCGTGCCTCTGAAGATTGGCGGCCTGAGCATCGAGCATCCCGAGGGGCTGGCCGGCCACTCCGATGGCGACGTGCTGCTGCATGCGATCACGGACGCGCTGCTGGGAGCGGTTTCCGCAGGGGATATCGGGAGCTTCTTTCCTCCGGGCGATCCGCGCTGGAAGGACGCCGACTCGGCGATCTTCCTGAGCCTGGCCATGGAGGAGATTGAGAACGCCGGGTACCGCATTGTGAATGTGGATACGACGCTGGTTCTGAACGCGCCGAAGATCGGTCCGATTTCAAGCGAAATGCGGGAGCATGTGGCGGAGCTGCTGGGCATTCTGCCGGCGAATGTCGGGATCAAGGCGAAGACGCCGGAGGGACTGGCTGCGGATCATGTGGCGCAGGCTCATGCGGTGGTGCTGCTGGAGAGGATCGCGGAGCCTGGGGAGATTCACTCGATGCACGCGGTGGTGCAGAGCCAGCGGGAGCTTGAGGACGTGGTGCGGGACCTGGTGAGCCAGGTGCATGGTGTTCCGGTCAAGGCGCCGTTCGATACGGACGATATTACTTAGGGCTCTGGCTGGGGCTCCGAGAACCATCCCTCAGGGGCTGAAGCCCATTATTTGATTGATCGTTGCGGCACGGCTGAAGCCGTGCCCCTTCAAAGCAGCGGCTGGGTCTTGAGAACGACTTCAGGGGCTGAAGCCCGTTGGACTTTGGGCCATTTGCGGCACGACCGAGGTCGTGCCCTGATACAAAACCAAGGGGACAAGTCTCCCTGATACAAAACCAAGGGGACAAGTCTCCCTGATACAAAACCAAAGGACAATTCTCCCTGATACAAAACCAAGGGACAATTCTCCCTGATACAAAACCAAGGGGGCAATTCTCCCTGATACAAAACCAAGGGGACAATTCTCCCTGATACAAAACCAAGGGGACAATTCTCCCTGTTACAAAACCAAGGGAAGATTCTTTAGTGAGTTTCGGAGATAGGGACGCCAGCCTCATCTGAGTCTTATTGGGCGACGGGATGCGCTTCGACCTTGGCGGGGGGCGCCTGGGGCATCTGCACATGAAGCCGTCCCGGGATCGTTCCGTGGCGTGAATATTCGGTGAGGCGCGCGATCCAGGAGCTGGTCAGCTCCTGTCCTTTGGCGACGATCAGGAGGCCGGTCGAGGTATGGACATCCTCGTGAAGGATCATGCCAACCGCCAGCTCCCGTATGTTGCACTCCCGCGTGCACAACGGGACGGCCACTTCCAGATCGTCGAGTGCATCGAGGATGGAAGGATCGACTCCCTTCATGGTTGCGCGCACGCGCCGGCAGGCTTCGGATGGGGGAACGCCGCGGTTGATGAGAGCATCGTAGGCGAGGCCGACGCGTAACAGCTGGACGCCGGTCTCGATTTCGCGTTTCTCAACGGGGTTCGCCGCCTTGATTTCGGCGGTGGGCGCGTTCTGCAGCGCAATCATCTGGGCGACTGCTTCCATGCGGGGGATGCGCGAGAGCATCTGGCTCGCGATGGTGGCATGAAGGTCATACTTCTTCTGATCTTCGGGAGAGAGGCGCTCTCCAGAGTAGGCCGCATTGACCAGTTCCTGATTGAGGGTGACGCAGCCGAGCTGAGAGAGCACAGCGGCGATTTCCAGTTGCCACCAGGACTTGAGCTGAAGCTTGCTGTTGGCATGTTGCATTAGCCGGCGGAGGCGCATCGCGCGGCCAAAGGCGGCGGGGTTGCTGAAGCTGAGCATCTCCGACATGACGAGGACACAGCCACGCAGCGTTCCTTCGAGAAGCTCCTTTTCGGCTAACAAAAGGCGATGTTGTTCGAGTCCTGCCCTGATGGCCTTGAGCAGGTCTGCTTTGGAGCAGGGCTTGGTCAGGAAGCGGAAGATGTGGCCTTCATTGACGGCATAAACGGCGGTGTCAATGTCGACATAGCCGGTAATCGCAACGCGGGTCATGGATGGGTCGATTTCGCGGACGCGGGCGAGGAAGTGCGGGCCATCGAGGTCGGGCATGCGCATGTCCGAGATGACCATTCCGTAGGGTCCGGATTTGGCGATGGCGTCGAGGCCGGCGAAGCCGCCGACGGCGGTGTCTACGGAGATTTCCCGGCCGAGAAGGCGCTGATACGTGTCGAGGATGGCAGGCTCGTCGTCTACGAAAAGGACTTTGTCGCTCACTGGGGCTGTCCTCCGTGTGTATCACCGGGAGTGAGGGGAAGACGGAGAAAGAAAGTCGTACCTCTGCCCCGCTCGGTCTCAAACCAGATACGGCCGCCATGCTTTTTGACGATCACGGTTTGAGCCAGAGTGAGACCCTGGCCCGTGCCTTTGCCGACAGGCTTGGTGGTGAAAAAGGGGTCGAAGATCTTGTCGCGGACATTATCGGGAATGCCTGCGCCGGTATCGCGAATTTGAATCTCCGCCCAATCGTCCTCGTGGAGTGTGGTTATTTCGATGATCCCGCGATTTCCTGCGCCAGCGCGCTGGGTTTCGGCAATGGCGTGGGCGGCGTTGACGATGAGGTTGAGGAGTACCTGGTTGATTTCGCCGGCGAGGCAGGGGACAAGAGGGAGGTTGGGATCGAAATGGAGCTCCATGTCGGCTACATATTTCCACTCATTGCGGGCAATGGTAACGGTTGCTTCTATGGCCTTATTCAGATTGACGGCGCGCTTCTGTTCCGATCCGGGGTGAGAGAACTCCTTCATCGCGCGGACGATTTTCGTGATGCGAGCCAGGCCCTCCATGGCCTGGTCGATCGCTTTGGGTATCTCTACGGAGAGATAATCGAGGTCCGCGGACTGGACGCGGGAGTCAAATTCAGCGCTGGTGGGCGATTGGTGCTGCCTGGTGGCGAGCTCGTTGCGCATTCTCTTTGCCAGCTCAAGAACGCCGTTAACTTTCTCCCAGGACTCTTTGAGAAACATGGCGTTATCGCCCACATACTGAATGGGCGTATTGATCTCGTGGGCCACGCCGGCGGCGAGCTGGCCGATGGATTCCATCTTCTGGGCGGTACGCAGCTGCTCGTCGAGCTTATGTTTCTCGGTCACATCTTGGGCGAGAATCAGCAGGCCGGCCGGCGTGGGATAAGCCACGCAGGAGAGCCACACTTTAAGAGCGGCAAAGTACTCCTCGAATCGGCGGGGGGCTCTCTCGTCCATCGCCATGCGATATTCGCGCTCGAAGCGTGTGCCGAGCAGCTGGGGTTCATAGTCCCAGAGGGAGGCGCCGATGACGTTGGCGGCGAGCTCTCCTGGACGGAGGCGGTTAATGTAGGTCAGGCGCCATTCGTGATCCAGTGCGAGCACAAATTCGCCGGTGCTTTCCAGAACCACGCGCAGCTGAGCCTCAACGGTGGAGAGCTTCTCTTCGAGGGCGCGGCGATCGGAGATATTGGACGCGATGGTGGAAGAGCCGATGATGTTTCCAGACTCGCCCCGGATGGGTGAGACGGTCAGGGAAACGGGGATGGAACGGCCATCCTTGTGGAAGCGCACGGTGGTGAACTCGCGGACGACCAGGCCTCGCCGCGTTTGCGCGTCTATCCACTCGGCTTCCTGTACCTTCTCCGGCGGGACGAGAACGTTGACGAGCTTGCCCGTTACTTCCAGCGCGGTATAACCGAATATGTCCTCTGCGGCCGGATTCCATGTCGTTATGGCGCCGTCCGGCGACTCGCTAAAAATCGCATCATGGGAGGGGTTGACGATCGAAGCCAGCAGGCGTTGCGTTCCAACCAGCGACTGATTGGCGAGGCGGGCTTCAGTTATATCGGCAGCAATCCCGGCGGTCCGCACGACATTGTTGTTGGCATCGAAGATGGGGAAGCCGCGATGGCGAATCCAGCGCAGCTCCCCATCCGGCCGTCGAATTCTGAAGGTCGCCTCGAAGGGAACCCGATGCGCCGCGCCGTAGAGCTGGGTGATGCGGTCGCGATCCTCTTCGTCAACGGCAGAAAGCCAGTCCTGGGGGTCGTTGTAGAGCGCTTCACAACTCCTTCCCCAAATCTCTTGGTACGCGGGACTGACGTACAGGATTTGGCCGCTGCTGACTTCGAGGATCCAGAAGACTTCCTGGATAGCGCTGACCAATTCCCTGAAGCGGGCTTCGGTGTCGGGAGCGACGAGCTGCGGACCTCGGGCATCCGATAAGTCGCGGTGCAGGCGAGAGACTGTCACACGATCCGCCAGAACTGAAGTCTGGAGGTCGACGGGAGCACTCTCGGTCTGGGTGCTGAGACTGGACGCAAAGCGCTTCGCGAGAGCTATGGTCCGGTCACGAGCGCATGGAGCATCCGCGATCTGTTTCACCTGAACACTTCCTGGAGCGTTTGTTCTCTATCGGCATAAGCTGATCGAATTCGAGGATGGCAGGCGCCGGCGCCCGTTGAATGATGATGTAAAACATTATGTATATAAGTATAAAGTTATGATTGCGAATTATTTAGTTGGCGCTTGTGATTGCCGGCGACGAGCCCACCACAACGAGGTCGACGCGCCGGTTCATGCGGCGGCCTTCGGGGGTGGCGTCATCGGCAACGGGCCGGTATTGCCCATAACCGGCGACCGAAATCCTGGCAGGGTCGAAGCCGCCGTCGTTGACCAGAAGCATCAGCACGCTCATGGCGCGGGCTGTAGATAGCTCCCAATTGGAGCGGAATTGGGCATTGTGGATGGGCTGGTCGTCGGAATGGCCTTCGACGCGAAGGTCGAGGCCGTGCTGGGTAAGAATTTTGGCGATTCTCTCGATCTTCTCGCCTGCGCCTGGCAGGAGCTCGGCGCGGCCGCTGTTGAAGAAGCCGAGTTCCCGGAGGCTGATGACAAAACCCTCCGGGGTGACGCGCATGTCCACTTCATGATTTTTCAGCTCAGTGCCCATCGCGGCTTCGAGCTCCTTGCGGAGCTGGGGGAGGTCGGCAGGCGTTGCCGGCGGCGGTTTGATGGTGGAGGGCTCCGTACCCTGCGGAGGAGCGGGATGGTCGGGCATGGGCGCGTAGGCGGCAGCATTTTTGTCCGTGCCGCCGGAGAAGGCGCCGAGGCTCTGGAAGCCATTGTGAATGGCATGCGAGAGCTTGATGATGGCCTGGTTATCGCGATAAGCGGAGGAGAAAAGGACGACGAAAAACGCGAAGAGGATGGTGATGAAGTCCGCGTAGGAGATGATCCAGCGGTCGTGGGTGGCATGCTCCTCGGCGTGGCGGCGCCTTCTCATGGGGTAACGGCTTTCGGCTCAGCCGCCGGGGCGGCGGCTACTTTTGCGAGATTGCGTTGCGGGCGCGAGGGCAGATAACTGACCAGCTGCAGCTCAAGGGCACGCGGATTGACGCCTTCGATGATGGAGAGGACAGCATCCAGGGTCATCTCCTGGATGACCTGGCGCTCACGGAGGCGGATTCTCAACTTGCCCGCGGCCGGCAGAAAGAGGAGATTCGCGGCACCGACGCCATAGATGGTGGCGACAAAGGCCACGGCGATGCCTTTGCCGACCGCATCGATATCCTGCAGGTGCTGCATGACCTGAATGAGGCCGAGCACCGCGCCAATAATGCCGATGGTGGGCGAGTAACCGGCGGCGGACTCGAAGACTTTGGGAATGCGCTCTTCCTTTTCGCCGCGATAGTCGATTTGCAGCTCCATCATTTTGCGCAAATCGGCAGCGCCTACGCCGTCGATGGCCAACATGAGGCTTTCCTGGAGAAAGGGGTCCTGGATTTTGGCGAGTTCCGGGTCGAGGGAAAGCAGGCCTTCTCTGCGAGCCTTGAATGCGTAGCGCAACAGGTTTTCGACCAGAGCGTCGGGCTCGGGTGCGGCGTCGAAGAAGACATCTTTGAGCTGGACGAGGGCCTGCAACACGATCCGCAATGGAAACTGGATGAGGACCGCGCCGATGGTGCCGCCGAGAACAATGAGGGCGGCCGAGGGCTGCAGGACCTGGGAGAGCCTGCCTCCATCAAGGAGCAGACCAAGCCCAATGCCGCTCAGCGCAACAACGATGCCGCCAAGGGTGCTCTTATCCAAAGAAACTCTCCTGCCTTCCGTCGATCGATGCGGCGAAGAACGGCGCCATCGATCCAGTCACAGTTCACAGCGAGCGCGCCCGGGATGAGGTGTGACACTCCGGAACACAACGATTTGTCCCCAAGGCAAAAGGGGGGCGGTCCTCTATCGGCAAATGGGCGGAGAATTCCAGAGCGCCGGAAGCCCGAGTGGTTCTGGCTCAGTGGCTTCCGGCTGACGACCGCGAGGGCGGTCAGGAATTGACGGACAGGGTGGGCACGGCTTCGGGCAGCGAGAGGTTCAGGGCGCTGTTGAAAGCCATTTGTTGCATGACGTTATAGGACTGGAGCGCTGCCTGGGATGGATCGGCGGGAGATGCTGACGCACCCGATGCCGGGGCAGCGCCGTTGGCGGATGCGGACCAGCTTGTCCCTCTCTGCGGACGGAGGAAATTGAGGTTCAGGCTCGTGAAATCGGTCTGAGCGGCACTGAGGTCACCGGACTTGAGGTCGTTGCTGACTTTCGTGATTTGCGCGGAGACGGCGCTGCCAGCGGCGCCGGTGGTCTGCGAACCCAGCTTTTGCTGCAGCGCGCCAAGGAACGATTGCGCTCCCGCAATGTTGCCGGATTGGAGATCGGTTTCGAAATTGGTGGCTGCAGTGGAGGCGCGATTCGCAAGCGACGTGATGGCCTGCGAGGCGACGCTGGAGAGCGGACCGACAGAGGGAATACCGAGGCCGTGCATAAGGGTCTCCTGATTGAACAGTTCTGGTTCAGAGAAGAAGCAATTGGGAGGCCACGGGCAGTTGAGGCAGAAATGACAGCGCCGGTTCTAAATACGGGACTTAGGCTGCGGCAGGGGGCCGTGGCGCGCTAATACTCGGCAAGATTTGCCGGGCAATTCTGTGCCGGTCCTCAAAGAGCCTTAAATTCTTCAGAAAACAGGCGAAGCGGACGGGGCGAGGGCTGGAAAATTCGGGGCCTGGTGCCGATAGAGAGCGGACGAATTCCTATTACTTCGGCTGATCGACCGCGCCCGGAAGGGGCGGAACAGGATTGCCGCAGCCAGATTATCGAGGGAACCTGGTCTATGTTGTCGATTATTGGTATTTTGCTTGTTTTTGGCGCGGTGCTGGGCGGCTTTCTGATGGAGAAGGGACCGCTTCTGGTCCTGATGCAGCCATCGGAACTGGTGATCATTGGCGGCGCGGCGGTGGGGACGATGCTCACAGCCAACCCCATTTACGTGCTGAAGAAAATCTTTGGGGGCCTAACCAGCGTCCTGGGCGGCTCGAAATATTCGAAAAAGCGCTATGTCGAATCGCTGAAGATGATGTTTCAGCTCTTCAATAAGGCGCGAAAAGACGGTCTGGCGGGCATCGAGTCCGACGTTGAGGAGCCGGAAAAGAGCCAGGTGTTTTCGAAGTATCCGGACTTTCTGAAGAATCATCACGTTCGGGATTTCGTTTGCGACACGATGCGGATGGTGATAATCGGGGGAGCGACGCCGTTCGATGTCGACCAGATGATGGAGCTGGACATGGATGTGCATCACACGGGCGCGTCGCAGCCGGTATCGGCGCTGAGCACGGTGGCGGATTCACTGCCAGGGCTGGGCATCGTCGCCGCGGTTCTGGGCGTGGTGGTGACGATGAGCGCGCTGGGCGGCCCCCCCGAAGAGATCGGCCATAAGGTGGCGTCTGCGCTGGTGGGCACCTTCCTGGGCATTTTGTTGTGCTATGGAGTGATCGGCCCGCTGTCGGCGAATCTTTCAAAGCTGGTGGATGACGAGCACGCGTATTATCACGTGCTGCGGGTGGTGATGCTTTCGTTCATCAAGGGGATGTCGCCCTCGATCGCAGTAGAAATGGCGCGGCGGGCGGTGCCGGAGCATCTTCGCCCGAGCTTCCAGGACGTGGACAAAGCCTGCCGACAGAAGGACGATGCCCCGGCAGCGGCAGGAATGCCGGCAGGCGAGCCGGCGCCGGCGTAACGCACAAAGAGGAAGGGTGATTCTGTGGCAGACGTAGCTCCCATCATTGTCATCAAGAAAAAGGCAGGGCATGGCGGCCACCACGGCGGCGCGTGGAAGGTCGCTTACGCCGATTTTGTGACGGCGATGATGGCGCTGTTTATTGTTCTCTGGCTCCTGAACGCCAGTAAGCAGGTGCAGGAGGCGGTCGGGGGATACTTCAAGGATCCGCGCGGCACGGCAAAGATGGTTGGGAGCAACAAGAACGGCTCCGACGAATACGTTGCCGTGAAGAAAGAGGACATGTCGAAACTGAAGGAGGACCTTCTGCGTTCGATCCGGCATCTCGATCCGGAGGACAAGCTCAAGAATCAGATCGAAATCACGGTTACGCCAGAGGGGCTGCGGATTGAGCTGATGGAAACCGCCAAGGGCACGTTCTTTGAGTCGGGCAGCGCGAAGCCGACGCCGGCACTGCGGGATATGCTTCAGACACTTTCGCAGGAGCTGGGCAAGCTGCCGAACAATATCTCGATCGAAGGGCATACGGATTCCCTGATGTATTCGGGGGCGCGGACCTACGACAACTGGGACCTGTCGACTGACCGGGCGAACGAAGCGCGGCGGTTGATGCAGGCAGAGGGCATGCGGTCAGAGCAGATTTCCCAGGTGAGAGGGTTTGCGGATCGGCGGCTGCGGGTACCTGACCACCCGGAGGATCCGTCGAATCGGCGCATCTCGCTGATCGTGCAGTATCAGGTGGAGAATGACGCAGAAGTGCCACTGCCTAAGGGAATTACCGACCAGAACGGAGTGGCCCAGAAACCGCCTGCGGGCGATCCGAAAACACCGTCCCCGGTTCAAAGTACGGCGGCTCCGGGCCCGAGCGCACCGGCGCCGGCGCCAGTTCAGAGCACCGCGGTCCCGGTTCAGAACGCGCCCACTGCGACCCAGAGCACACCGGTCAAAAACAAATAGGGAAGGCAATCGGGGATCTGAGTCGCTGCCAGCTGGGCATTTACGAGCGGGGCACTTCGTCGACCAGGACAGGGCCGGATTGGCCGGGGGCTGTACTCAGCCGAGAGACCAGAACGTCCTACAGCATCGCGCTCTGCTTCGGAAGCGAAGACAAACTTGAGGCCGTCCTGTTGCCCGTCGTTATGCGTGAGCCGGGCCTGAAGATCCAGTGCAACTCCCTGATAGGAAAAGGAAATTACGCCACAGAAATTCGGTGGAAGGGGCTGTGCGGCTTCGAGCTTCATCCCCTCCTGGCTGATCTCGCGGCAGCGACCGGTGATGGACTGGCCGTCCAGACGAAGGCGAACCGGAAGATCGACAGTATACCGGGGTACGCGATAAGTGAATTTCTGCATGGCTGCCTTATCTGCCGGAAGTATACGCGCGTCCGGCTGAGGGGTCGTTAGAAGACTATCGGCACATTGGGACGAAAAGTCCGGTGGTGGCGGGTTGGATCAGGAAATTTGCTCGGGCGGAGGAGCGTCGGGTTGGAGGTTGGGAGGACGTTACTTTAGTGTGAGCTCGGGGGTAATGAACACGCGCCGGGGGCAATTACTACTTGACTAGTATCGCCAGTATTAACTACTGATATGGAGAGCGATACCGGAGGCGGCTGAGGGCCTTCGGGGAATCCGGTTGAGCCAATCGCTTCCCGCGTTTCGATGAGTGTCAGTATAAACATCTTTAATGCTTTATTTTAGCTCGCAATACTTATACTGGATAATGACGTTCTCATCCGTCTGCCAACCACGCGCAAAAAATGATCGGTTTGACAATTGCTCTGTTATCTTTCCCGCCAATTCCTTACAGGACATTCTGTCTCCTCAGCGGGTCTGGGGGCCCCGCTAAGGGCTCGTCGCAGGGCGGGCGCGGCGGCGTCACTCAGAAGGTGTATTGATCTTTGGGGGTAGAGATTGGTACTTAAGTGTTTCCGCTGTTTCATTATGGAACGTCGCGTTTGAGCGACCCGAACGACCCTCACGAGGGAACGTCAAACATGAGTGACCTGGTATCCTTGCCGCAATCTCCAACTGCCGAAACGACGAACGGAACCATTGCTGCTGAAGGTCATCTCCGCAAGAGGGAGAAGCCGTCTGTGTCGATTGGCGCAGCGGCACGGCGTGTGCTGGTCGTCGAGGACGATATCGCCCTGGCCGACTTTTTGCGCGCGGAGCTTGAAAGTCAACGCTTTAGCGTGGAACTGCTGCACGATGGGGAAGAGGCGGTCAACGCGCTTGCGGCAGAGCGCCGGTTCGATTTGCTGATTCTCGATCTGAACCTGCCAGGGCTGGACGGGATCAGCCTGATCGAAAAGGTGCGGCCCACGCAGCCGCGACTGCCCATGCTGGTTCTGACGGCGCGCAACGGAATCGACGACAAGGTGAAGGCTTTCCAGAGCGGGGCGGATGATTGCCTGACGAAGCCGTTCTCGCTGGCCGAGCTTCTGGCGCGGGTGCAGGCATTGATGCGGCGGAATTCGGGTTTGATCCCGAATTGCTCCCAGGTAGCGGATCTGACGTTGCTTCGCGAAGAGCGGAGGGTGGAACGCAACGGGCGGCGGATCGAACTCACGCCCCGAGAATTTGCCATCCTGGAAGTGCTGATGCGAAACGCGGGGCGTCCGGTTTCGCGAGCCACGCTGCTCGAGGAGGTTTGGAATATGCCCGCGGAACCCTCGACCAACATCGTGGACGTTTACATGAAATACGTGCGCGACAAGGTGGATCGTCCAGGAGAGCGCAAACTGACGCACACGGTTCGAGGCTTTGGCTATGAGCTCCGCGATGCAGACGCCTAGCAGCACGGCCGGGCGGGGCGAGCGGGCCAGCGTTCCGGCGGACAATACCGAGAAGCTGCTCGCGGATATCGTAAACGGCCTGCATGCGATGGCACAGCCGCTCACCATCCTTCGCGTGGCGATCGAGGTGCTGTCGTTGCCCGAAGGCGGCGCGGTCGATCACGGGCGTTACGTGGGCATTTCTGCCCGGCAGATCGAGCGCACCTGCAGTCTGTTTTCGTCCCTGCAGGATTTGGTGACGGCCAATTTGAGAGAAGCCCAGCAGGAGAGATTCGATCTGTGGGAATTGCTGGGCCCGATGATCGAAGATCGAAGGGCTTTGCTGCAGGCGTCGGGAATAGGTCTGTTTGTGGCGAGACAGGATGCGTCGGAACCGATTGTCGGGGATGCGGAGAGGACCGAGCAGGCGATCGCCGAAGTTCTGACGCTGGCGGCATCGCTTTCGTCGCGGGGCGACGTGATCGAATTGCACGCTTCCCGAGGGGGCGGATTTTGCGAGCTCACGCTGCAGAACACGCGGGGCCACGGAAAGCGCATCAGCTCTTCGGATCGGCTGAGTCTTTCTCTTGCGTGCGCCAACATCGTTAGCCAACAAGGAAAATATCAACTCGCGGAGGATCCATTTTGTGTTTCGCTGGCATTGCCGGTGCAGGAACCTGGTTAAGGAAGACCGGCGTGCTGTTCGCTCTTTGATGTCACTTGATGCCTTGTGTTGGTCGTTGCTCCCACGCTGTGTGGCCACAAGAGCTGGTTCGTCTTAATCGATTCTTCATTTCATGGCCCAGTTACAGGAAGATCTAATGTCAACGTCCGCGCTGCCGTCTCATCGTATTGAGGACCGGCTTCCCATCGACGTGTTTGTGGTGAGTCCGAATGCCAAACTGCGTCAGGAGCTGCAGGAGAAGCTGACGCTGCCACGTTGGCAGATGCTGCAGGCAAGCAGCGGGGCTGGGGCGCTTGAATTGCTGCGCCGGCATGGGGGCGAAGATGTAGTACTGCTGCTCGATCCGTTGTTGCCGGATCTGGAGCCACACGGATTCAACGCGATCGTGAAGGACCGCTTCCCGAATACGCAGGTTCTTATGTTGAATTCGGCGACCGGGCAGTTGCTGGTCGGAAGCGCATCGCCCACGGCGGTATCGGCCAGGCTTGCGGACGTGGTGAATCAGAATGGAACGGCCTCGAGCGGCGTGATTCCGGCGGTATTGCCGGAAACCCCGCACTACGCAGGGGAAAACCGGACCAGGCTGCGCAACATGGTTGGGGACTCGGAGCCGATGCAGCGGATGTATGCGGTGACGCGCATGGTGGCGGCGCGCGGTACAACGGTTTTGGTGACCGGGGAGAGCGGAACGGGCAAGGATTTGGTAGCGCAGGAGATTCATCTGATCAGTCCGCGAAGGAACCAGCCGTTTGTGGTTGTGAACTGCTCGGCGATTCCTGAAGCGCTGCTTGAAGCGGAGCTGTTTGGGTATACAAAAGGTTCGTTCACGGGAGCCATGCAGGCGCGCATCGGGCGCATTCATGCGGCGCATGGCGGCACGTTGTTCCTGGATGAGATTGGCGATATGCCGATGTCGCTGCAGAGCAAGATTCTCCGGTTCGTGGAACAGGGAGAGGTGCAGAGGCTGGGCGGAAACGACAACCTGAAGGTGGACGTGCGGGTGGTTGCGGCTACCAATGCCGATTTGAAGAAGAAAGTCGCGCGCCAGGAGTTTCGCGAAGATCTGTACTATCGCCTGGCGGTATTTCCCATTCACCTGCCCCCGTTGCGCGAACGCATGGAGGATCTCGAGGAGCTGGCATCGGCCTTCGCCGCGAGGTTTTGCCCCGGCGTGTCGCTGAGCCGCGCGGCGCTGGAGATCCTGCAGCAGCACAGCTGGCCCGGGAACGTGCGCGAATTAAGGAATGCGATCGAGCGGGCGGCGATTCTGGTGGGGATGGGTCAGGAAATCAAGCCCGAACACATTATTTTGTAGTGCTTTACTGGGCCTGGGCCCAAATCGGCACGCTTTTCCTGATTTGGCACTCATCGTGCATATGAGATAGGCAAATGCTGCCGAGTTCTCATGTGGTTCCAATGAATCAAGCTGGCCTCGAAGCAGGCCCGGGCGGGTTCGACGACCCGCGCCAGCTGGCCGATGCTTTCTCGGAATTCATCTCCGCGTCTGCGCTGCTGGAGACCTCGTACCGGGACTTGCAGCAGGAGGTTGCGCACCTGGGCGTCGAACTGGCGGAGCGCAATGCTGAGCTGACGCGCAGCCTGGAAGAAAACGATCGGATGCGGGCGACGCTTGAGCAGATGATCGACTCGATGCCGTGCGGCGTCCTGGTGCTGGATAAGGCGGAATCGATTGTGAGGATCAACCCGGAAGGGCGGAGATTGCTGGGTGCGGGAAGCGCGCGCGCGCGGAAATTGAAGGATCTTTCGCGTGTAACGCAGATCGATTTTGAGACCCTCGTAACCGGCTCGGACGGGCAGCACGACAACGAGGTTTGTCTTGCCACGAAGGAAGGAAAGCGGTGGCTGGCGATCGGGCGTCGCGAACTGAGCTGCGCAGCCTCGGGTCAGGAAACGTCGAGCACGCCGCTGCACTGCATCTGGATTCTGCGCGACATCACGGCAACTAAACAGGCTGAGCTGGAGCGAGAGGCGGTGCGGCGGGCGACGGCGATGGCGGAGATTTCGACCATTCTGGCGCACGAGATTAGAAACCCGTTAGCGAGTCTGGAGCTGTTTGCGGGACTCATCGCGGAGGACAAGGGCGAAAGTACCGAGTGGATCGGCCATCTGCGCGCCGGAATTCGTACCCTGTCGGGAACAGTGAACAACGTCCTGAGCATGAACGGCGAGGGCAATCCGCGGATGGCGCCGGTTGACCTTTCAGCGTGTGCAGAGAGCGGCGTGGACTTTGTGCAGCCCCTTGCCCAGCAATCGGGCGTGCGTCTGTCTTTCACATCCGCAGAGGAGACGCTGACGATTGCCGGCAATGAGGACGGAATCCGGCAGATCATGCTGAACCTGATCAGCAATGCGATTCGGCACACGCCCGCTGGAGGCCGCGTGGATATAGCGACGCGGAGCGTGTCGCGGCAGGGAAAGCGTTTGGGGATCGTCGAGGTTCGGGACGACGGATGCGGCATTCCTGAAGAAGGCATGGAACATATTTTCGAAGTCGGTTATAGCGGAAGCGGCGAAACGCCGGGGCTTGGACTTGCGGTCTGCAAGCGCCTGATGGTGCAGCATGGCGGGGAGATTCGGGCGACAAGCCGGGTTGGGGAAGGAAGCAAATTTCAACTGGAGTTTCCGGCGCTATGACCTTTGATACGCAGTCATCGGTGATGGTGGTGGACGACGAGCCGGGGATCCGGACCGCGCTGCGCGCGAATTTTCTTCGCCATGGCTGGCGCGTGGAGACGGCCTCGGGAGTACGCGAGGCGATCCGGCACCTCGAGGATCGCGAATTCGATCTGGTGGTCACCGACATCCGCATGCCGGATGGTACGGGGATGGAAGTGATGCGGGCTGCGCGGAAGGCTTCGCCGGCAACGGCGGTGATTCTGCTGACGGCCTACGGTTCGGTGCCGGATGCCGTCAATGCGATGCGCGATGGGGCTCTCGATTATCTAACCAAGCCGATCCCGTTTGACCAGCTGCAGGCGGTCGCGGCGCAGGTGATGCATCGGGCCCGTCAGATGCCGGCGGCGGAGCATGCGGCCGCAGGGGACATTGTGGGACGTTCGCCGCTGTTGATGCGCGCCTTGCAGAGGGCGCGGGCCGCGGCCAGTACCGGGGCCGATGTGCTGATCGAGGCGGAAAGCGGAACCGGCAAGGAGCTGCTGGCGCGCTTTATCCACGACGCAAGCGACCGCAGCCGCAAGCCCTTTGTCGCGGTGAACTGCGCGGCGGTGCCGGAGACGTTGCTGGAGAGCGAACTATTCGGTCACGGGAAGGGCGCTTTCACGGGCGCAGTCGCATCGAGGCCGGGGAAGTTTGAGATGGCTGACGGAGGCACGATTCTTCTCGACGAGATTGGGGAGATGCCGCTCAATCTGCAGCCCAAACTGCTGCGGGCTTTGCAGGAGCGTGAGTTTGAGCGGCTGGGAGAAGGGCGCTCGGTGCACGTGGACATACGGGTGATCGCGACCACCAATGTGTCCCTCGCGCAGATGGTGGAGCGAGGACAGTTTCGCGCGGATTTGTACTACCGCCTGAATGTGATTCCTCTGTCGCTGCCGCCTCTGCGGGAGCGGCGCGATGACATTCCGATCCTGGCGCAGCACTTCGCCGAGAAATATGGAGAGCAGCTCCAGATGGGGAGTCCGCGGCTGGACCCGGAGTTTCTGGACCGGCTGCAGTCGCACTCGTGGCCGGGCAATGTACGGGAGCTGGCGAACTTTATGCGGAGGGTGATTACGCTGAGCGGCACTCTCGATCTGGATGCGCGCTGCTTCGAGATGGAATTCGACAACCTGGCTGCGTCACCTGCAGTGGCTGGCGCGCGGGCGATGGAACGTCCCGCGCAAGCTGCGGCCTGGCGCGCGACACCAATGTCGATGCGGGCGGCAATACCAGCGGCTGCGGGCACGCCGATCCGGCAGGTCGAGAAGATGCATCTCGAAAACACGCTGGCACTGACGGATGGCAACCGCACGCATGCGGCGGAGATGCTGGGCATCAGCCTGCGCACGCTGCGCAACAAGATTCGGGAATACGGTCTTCCGCCAAGGAGGTACGCATAAATGGCACGATTCTATGTTGCAACTGCTGCAGGGTTATCTGAAGGTGACAACGGATCGCCAGCAGCTGGTCGCGTCGAACATCGCCAACGTAGACACGCCGGGTTATCACGCGAAAGACATCAACTTTCAGGCGGCGATGCAGCAGGCGATGAGTAACGGCAATGGTCCGCGCATGGAAACGGCGGCCCTCGAGGTGCCGGGGCTGCCGGAGCGGCCGGATGGAAACAACGTGAACATCGATCGCGAAAGCCTGGTGATGTCGCAGACGCAACTGCAGTATCAGATGGGCGTGCAGCTGATCAAGATCGGAATTTCACACCTGCTGACGGCCATCAAGGACTAAGGAGAACTGACGATGGGACTATTCGACATGATGAGCATCAGCGCTTCGGCGCTTTCGGCGGAGCGACAGCGGGCGGAAGTGACATCGGCCAACCTTGCCAATGCCGAAACGACGCACACCGACGCCGGCGGACCGTACACGCGGAAGGAAGTCGTGTTCAGCGCGACGAATTCCTCTCCATTCCAGACGGTGTTTAACCGCATTGGCGGGCGCCGGCGGGTGCAGTGGAAGTAAGTCAGGTGGTGGACGACACGTCGGCGCCGGTTTTGCGCTACGAGCCGGGCAATCCGGATGCGAATAAGGCAGGCTATGTGGCCTATCCGGCGATTAATCCGGTAACAGAAATGGTGGACCTGATGGACGCGACTCGAGCCTATCAACTGAATGCATCGGCTATCGGCGCGGCTAAGTCGATGATTCAGGAATCGATCGACATCTTAAATCCTCATAGCGGGGGAGTGGAACGATGAGCAACGTAAGCCTGACAGGACTACCGAGCACTTACATCCCGGATACGACGGCACTGGACACGGGCGGCGACGCGGGTGGAGGCAGCTTTACCGATGTGCTGAAGACCGCGGTAAGCACAGTCAATCAGCTGAACGACGGTGCTGCGGCGCAGGTGACGAACCTGGTGCAGGGCGGAGGCAACGGCGATCTGAACAGCGTGATGATCGCAGTGGAAAAGGCGGATGTCAGCTTTCAGCTGATGATGCAGGTGCGCAACAAGATCGTGAGCGCGTATCAGGATATCGAGAAGATGCAGTTTTAGGATCAGGAGCTCATGGCAGGAATCAACAACGCATCCGAGCAGATAAAGGGGTTCTGGGGAAGCCGTACCGGGCAGCAGAAGCTCTTCCTTGTGGGGGGGCAGGCGCCACAGTGCTGCTGATGACCTTCTTTGTCCGGCTCCTCGGCACACCCGATTACAAGCCTCTGTTCACGAATCTGGAGCCATCGGATGCGCAGACGCTGAGCGCGCAGCTGGATGCGCAGGGCATTCCGCACCAGGCCAGCGCGGACGGCAAGACCATCAGCGTGCCCGCCGATAAGCTGGACGCGGCGCGGATGCAGACTGCATCGCAGGGCACACCGCACAGCGGACGCATGGGATTTGAGCTGTTCGACAAGATGTCGTGGGGGCAGACCGAGTTCGATGAGAAGGTCACCTACCAGCGGGCGCTCGAAGGGGAACTGGAGCGGACGATTGAGACGCTGGGAGATGTGGAGAGCGCGCGGGTTCACCTGGTGATGCCGTCGGATTCAGTGTTTCTCGATCGTGAGCGCGGCGCCAAGGCCTCGGTCATTCTGAAGCTCCGTCGGGGCGAGCTATCCAAGGACTCGGTGCTGGCTATCGCGCGACTGGTGTCCGGGGCAGTGGACGAACTGAAACCGGAGGATGTTTCGATCGTGGATGCCGACTCCGCGAGGGCGCTCGGGGTGAATCAGGACAGCGCGGACCCCGGGGAGGGCGCGGGGGCAGGATTGAGCGAACGGCTGATGAGCACGCTGGAACCGATTGTGGGCGCGGACAAGATTCGCGCCAGCGTGAACGTGGCTTATGACCAGGGCACGACCGAGGAGAGCCAGGAAAAATACGATCCATCGGTAAGCGCACTGTTGAGCGATCAGAAGTCGGAGGACCAGGCGGGCGGCAGCCCGGTACCAGCGGGGGTTCCCGGGACAGCCAGCAACGTTCCCACCAAGAAGGAGCCTAAGTCGGATAGCACAGTAACGTCGTCGCAGAGCTCGAAGACCGAGAGCGCGACCTATGGCGTGAATAAGACGGTGGTGCACACAGTAACTCCAGCGGGGCGGGTGGCGCGCGTCACGGCGGCAATTCTGATCGACGACGAAATGGTGCGGTCGGTGCAGAAGGGCAAGGTGAGTTATACGCGACGCAAGCGCACGCAGGAAGAGCTGGATAAGATACGGGAACTCGCTGAAGCGGTGATCGGGTTCGACGCGAAGCGGGGCGATTCAATCAGCGTGGAGAATATCTCGTTCGATAACGAAGTCGCTGCCGAGGATCTGCCTGGAGCGGCGTCGACGTGGACGACGAAAGTGCAGAAGACGGTTTCGGATTACTCGTCTCTGCTACGGCCGGCTTCTTTGCTGGCGCTCTTCTTGCTCGCCTGGCTGTTTATTGTGCGACCAGTGCAAAAACACGTGCTGAGTCCGGCCTACCTGCCGACGCCGGCCCAGGCGGCGGCGCTGGCCGGGTCCCAGACGGAGACGCCGGCGCTCCACGCATCGATGCATGCGCCGGAGTTGGGCAAAGGGACGGTGCGGGCTGCGCTGCTGAAGGAGCAAACCGCCGAGCTGATCCGGCAGAAGCCTGTGAACACGGCCAGGGCGGTACAGGCATGGCTGCGTGAGGAGCCGTCATGAGCACGCTCGAGGGCGGTGTCTTCACGGGCACGAAGAAAGCTGCGATTCTGCTGTCTCTGATTGGGGAGGATGCGGCAGCGCCGCTGCTGCGCAACCTTTCTCCTGGGGAGCTGGAACGGGTCACCGAGGAAGTGGCGAACCTGGGACAGGTGCCGTTTGAGGTGACGCTCCAGGTGCTGGAGGAATACCAGCAGATGATGACGGCGCAGGAATTTATCGCGGTGGGCGGCCAGGATGTCGCGGTGCGGCTGCTGGTGAAGGCTTTCGGCGAGAACGGCGCGAAGACTATGGTGGACCGGCTGAGGCAGCCGGACGAGTCGCGCACCTTTCACGTGGATTCGCTGAAGAAGGCGGACCCGCAGCAGCTGGCGCGGTTTCTGGTGGGGGAGCATTCGCAGACCAAGGCGCTGATCCTCGGACATCTGGACGCGAAGCGTGCGTCGGCGCTGCTGATGAAGCTGGAGCCGGAGGTGCGGGCGGACTGCGTGCGGCGGCTGGCGACACTCGGGCAGTTTTCTCCGGAGACCGCGGCGAAGGTTTCGACGGTGCTGAATCGACGGCTGCGCTCGGTGGGCGATCAGACGAAGCGATCCAACCAGGGCTCGCACAACATTGCCGAGCTGATGAATCGGCTCGACGCGAATACGGCCCGCGAGATTCTGGAAAACATCGAGCGCGAGGAGCCGACCCTGGCCATCAGCATTCGCGATCTGATGTTCACGTTCGAGAATTTTCTTGAGGTGCCCGAGCAGGAGATGCGCGAGCTGATGAATTCGATCGACAAGAAGACGCTGATGGTGGCGCTCAAGGGCGCGAGCGAGGATCTGCGCAGCCATTTCTATCGGACGATGTCTTCACGCGCAGTTGAAATGATGAAGGAAGATTCCGAGGTGATGGGGCCGGTGCGCAGCAAAGACGTGGCCAAGGCGCAGTCAGAGATCGTGGCGATTGCGCGCAAGCTGGAGGCGGAAGGCAAGATCGTTTTAAAGAGTCAGGGAGAAGATGAGTATGTCGTCTAACTCGGAGGTGACCAGCGTATTTGGGGGGCCGGTGGCCACGCTGCAATATCCCGATATGGGCGGCAATGCGGCGGATGCCGCGCCTCCGATCCCAACGGAGAGGCGAACCGGCAGCGCGGGACGCCGGCGCCACGACGCACAGAACGAGGCGGAATGGGCTGCCCGCATCGCAGAGGAACGGTCGAATGCGGCGGCGCAGGCGGAGCAGAAGCTGCGCCAGGAATTTCAGCAGAAGCTGCAGGCGGAGCGCTCGGCGCTGACTTCCACGATCGCAAACTTTTCAGAAGAGCGGGTTGAGTACTTCGCGCGGGTAGAGCAGGAGGTTGTTCAGCTGGCGTTGTCGATCGCCGCGAAGATTCTGCACCGTGAGGCGCAGGTGGATCCGATGCTGGTGGCGACGCTGGTAAGAATGGCCGTCGAAAAGATGCGCGAAGAGTCAAGTGTGACGGTGCGGGTGAGCCCGGCGCGGGCGGCAAGCTTCAGGCAATACTTTGCCGCGCAGCCGAATATGGGGCGCGTCGCGGTGGCCGAAGATCCGCAGTTGAGCGACCTGGATTGTGTGCTGGAGACGGAGCTGGGATCGGCGAACTTCGGACTGGACAGCCAACTGAAGGAAGTGGAGAGGGGATTCTTCGATCTGCTTGCGCTGAGGCCGACGACGCGATGAGCCGCGCCCTGCTGGCCCCCTACATCAACCATCTTGAGACCGGATCCACCCTGCGCTGGAAGGGGCGGATCAGCCAGGTGGTGGGGAATCTGGTCGAGTCCGACGGGCCATCCTGTTTTGTTGGGGAATCGTGCGAGATCACCGGAGACAGCGGGCACCGGTATGACGGAGAGATCATCGGTTTCCGCGGTTCCACGATGCTCTCCATGGCGGCCGAACCGCCGCGCGGCATCCGCTTCGGCGATCGGATTGTGACCTGGGGCGGGCGGCCGTCGATTCGTGTGGGTCCGGGGCTGTTGGGTCGCGTGATCGACACCGGCGGCAATCCCCTCGATGGCAAAGGGGAGTATCGCGCGACGCATGCGGTGACGATTGATGGATCGGCTCCTCTGCCTATGGATCGGGTAGCGATACGCGAGCCGCTGAGCTGCGGGATTCGCGCTATCGATGGATTCCTGACCTGCGGCCGGGGGCAGCGCGTGGGCATTTTTGGCGGCAGCGGGGTGGGGAAGAGCACGCTGATTGGCATGATGGCGCGCGGTACGGCTGCGGACCTGACGGTGCTGGCTCTGGTGGGCGAACGCGGGCGGGAAGTTGGGGAGTTTCTGGAGGTTTTGGGCGAAGAGGGGCTGCGTCGGGCGGTGGTGGTGGTCTCAACGTCGGATCAGTCGCCGCTGTTGCGGATTCGCGCGGCGCTGGCGGCCACAGCGGTCGCCGAGTATTTCGCGAGCCTGGGCAAGAATGTGCTGCTGATTGCCGATTCACTCACGCGCTTTGCCATGGCACAGCGGGAGATCGGCCTGGCCGCGGGCGAGCCGCCCACGGCGAAGGGTTATACGCCGTAGTGTGCTGAACATGCTGGCGCGGCTGGCGGAGCGAGCCGGGAATTTTTCGCAGGGAAGTATCACCGCGTTCTACACGGTTCTGATGGAAGGCGACGACCAGCAGGATCCAGTGGTGGACACGGTGCGATCGCTGCTCGATGGGCACGTGGTGCTTGACCGGACGCTGGCGCTGCGCAGCCACTATCCTCCGATCTCGATTCTGGAGAGCCTGAGCCGGCTGATGTCCAGTTTGGTCACTGAGCAGCATTTGGCGAAAGCGAAGGCGTTGCGGGTGCTGATGGCGGCTTATGCTCGGTCTGAAGATCTGATCCGTATTGGCGCGTATCACAAGAACACCGATCCGGTGCTGGATCGAGCGATCGAAAGCCTGCCGGCACTCAACAATTTTCTGCAGCAGAAGCCCGACCTTATCTGCCCCTACAAAGATGCCGTTGACCAGTTGATGGCGCTGCCGGGGTAGCGAGGAACCTGACGAGGAGCTATGAAGTTTCATTTTCCATTAGAGACGGTTCTTCGCTTCCGCGAGAGTGTGGAGCAGCGTGAGGAGCTTGAGCTGCAGAAGGCTCAGCTGGAGGTTGCCGCGGTGACGCGCGGCATTGAGCGAACGACGGCGGAGATTGAGAACGCGCAGAAAGCCCGGGAAAGGGCGATGCAGCAGGCGATTCCCGCAGCTCAGCTGCAAGCCATGGTGAAAGAGGCCGAAGCTGCCGTCGAGCGAAAGAAGCACCTTGAGACGACGCTGCATGATCTGGAGCGCCAGCGGGACGAGCGGCTGAAAGCCTGGCAGGCGGCGCATCGCAAACGCCGGATGCTGAGCGATATGGAAACCCGCCAGCAGGCTGCGCACGAGCAGGAGCAGGTTAAGACGCAACAGAAACAACTCGACGACCTGTTCGGATCCCGCCACCAGCGCGGCTGATCCTCACCCTTCCAAACAAAAATCAAGGCCGCCGCGTGTGCGCTCCGCGGCGGATTGTCACGCCACTGTGTTGGTTACAAATGGACGGGGCAGCGTAGTTGATTGATCCGTCTGCGATGCCTTCGAAATGCTTCGTGCAATGCACTCGGCAAACGTTGCCCAGCGAAGGAGGCAAGGCTTGCCGATTTGCCGGCGAGGCGATTTGGCTGGTCGTTGTAAGTCTCGTGGAATGAGTGGCTGAGCTGCGTTTTCGCCGGGTCGCGGGATCGGGAATCGTGGCGCGGTGCGTGCATCAATCAGGGCGTGCGCATTGCCATGAGATCGACAAACGCCGAAACCGCGAACCCGCTGTTGATACAGAAGCAGACGACAGGCTCGCCGTTCGGCACGGTGCTCGCCAGCACGGCAGAGCAGTCGAGCCCTGTTGCCGACGCGACGACTGGGGCAATGTTGAAGGGCTCCGCTGCGCAGGCACCCATAAACAACATCGCGGAGGTCGCAGAATCAGGGCCATCGCAGGACGCAGGGGCACGGGTTCCGGCGGGCGACCATGCAACCAATAAGGTCGCGCCGACAGCTCAGTCCACGACGTCGGCAAGCCCGACCAACAATGCAAACGGATCGGTTCGGGTCACCAGCCGCGAGGATAAAGCGCTGGAAACTACCGACGTTGCAGCCGTGAACGCGGCTCCTCTTCCGGAGAAGACGATTCTCCCGCAGCAGCCGATCGCCGCCACTCTCCCGCAGGTCGCTATGTCAGTGCAGCCGGCTGGGTCTGCGGAGCAGCCGGTCGCGCCCTTAGTGCAGACCATCGACCCTGCTGTTCCGCCGAACGCGCCAGTAGTCCGGGCAGGCGCGCCTATGGCGTCGGCGACCCCTCCCGTGGTGCAGGCCGCCCCGCCTGTCATGCAGCCCGTCACGCTTGCAGCGCAGCCAATCGAACTGGCGGTCCAATCGATGAATCCTGCAGTTCAGCCGATGGCGGAACAGCCCAGCGGTCAGCAAAATGAACGCTCTGCCGGGGATGCAGCCTCGGCAGTAACAGTGCAGCCGGCAGCAGCTCACGACTCTGGTCCCGCGCCGCCGATGGCAAGCTTGCCGGCTGCGGAACACGCGGCGGCCCCGCGTCCGAATGAGGCGTCCAACCCCGGTGAAACAGCGACCGCGCAGAATAGCGCCGCCTCCGATCCGGCGACGGCGTCGACGACGAACGATGATGGGTCAGTTCAGCCGAGCTTGACTGCGGTTTCCGTCTTGCCGAGCTATATCACTCTGCCGGATGCGAGCCTTCCTGGAAATGACGTTCTGCAAACCGGCGCGGGCCCGTTAGCCGGCAAGGGACAACAGAGTCCAGGACCGAACGCGACGATTTCCAAGGTTTCCGATGCGGCGAGCGTAGTCGCGACGGGGAAGACCAGCGGAGCCGACAGCTCGACGGCAGCGTCGGGGACGCACGGCATTCAAAGCAGCACGGCTGCGACCGCGAGCCAAGCGAGTCAGACGGCCCAGCCTGCGGCCAACGGAGCGCAGATCGCAACGAAATCGGCGGACAACGGCGCACAAGCGATCCAGGCGGTCGGCAACGCGATCGGCACCCAAGCGGCGGTTCACGATGCGCGGCGAGCTGGGGATGGTGTCAGCGATGGTCCGCATTCGACTGAACTGACGGCAGCGACGGTTTCGGTTCCGCGAGAGAACGGCGAAAGCACACCGACATCGGCGATCAGCACCGCAAGGCTGATCCAGACCATGAACGAGACGGGAATGCAGGTAGGCATGCGTTCGGCGGAATTCGGCGATATCTCGATTCGTACTTCGGTTTCGCAGCAACAGATGCTGGCACAGATTTCCGTGGATCACGGGGACCTGGGAAAGGCAATCGCGATGCATGTTCCGGCAGTGCAGTCAAAGCTTGGAGAAGAATTTGGTTTGCGCGCCTCGATCGAGGTGCACCAGAGTGGCGCGTCTTTCTCCGGAGAGCAGGGAAGTTCTTCGGCTGGACAGCAGCGGCCGTATGCGCGATCCGTGCAGCCTCAGAATATTTCGCCAGAAACCGAGAGCCTGAACCCGGTCGCAGTCGCGGCCGCCTGGGACGGCAACCGGCTGGATGTCAGGGCATAAGGAACAAGAAGAAAGGAACGAGGAAAGACACGATGAACATACAGGGTTTTAGTCCGACGATGAGCGCACCGATGCAGGCGCAGGCCGCCACCAGCACGGGCGCGACTTCCGGGGCGAGCGGGTCGAGCAGCAGTTCGAGCAGCACAAACGGCCTCTCGGCCACGGACCTGCAGAGCACGTTTCTGAACCTGCTGGTGACGGAGCTGCAGAACCAGGATCCCACCCAGCCGGTCGATCCGACGGAAATGGTGAGCCAGATGGTGTCGTTGAACCAGCTGGATCAGCTGATCTCCATCAACCAGACGCTCACGAATCTGTCCGGAAGCTCAAGCTCCGGGACGTCGGGCAGCACGCCGACCGCGAACGCCGCGGCCGGTGCGCTGGCCACCAACCCTTCGGCAGCGGGAACAGTTCCAGGCTCGTCGAGCCCTGGGGCAGCAACGCAGTTCCTGCCTGCTTACAACGGGGGCGCATACAACGGGTCAGCGCCGGGCGGTCTGATGAACCTGTACGGCAACATCGGGACGCCGGTACCCGCTTCTAACCTCGCAACTCCTAAACTCTCAACCCCCAACTTGTTAACCCCTAACTTCTCAAACCCTAACTTCTCAACCCCGGGAGGCAGATAATGTCAGCGTTTTCGATCCCTCTATCAGGCTTGGCAGCCAGCTCCGATTCGCTGAATGTCATCGCCAACAACCTTTCGAACCTCAACACGGACGGCTATAAGGACGAGAACCTCAACTTTGCCGACGTCTTCAACCAGGTACAGGGAGTCTCCGGCAACGGCGACCCCATTCAGATAGGATCCGGCGTCCAGGTTTCCGGTCAGACGGGCAACTTCACCAACGGCACCGTTAGCTCGACAGGCATTGCCTCGAACATGGCGCTGCAGGGCAACGGCTTTTTCGTGGTGAAGGACGCGGCCAATCAGACGAGCTACACGCGCGATGGCGACTTCACAGTGAACTCCCAGGGGCAGCTGTGCACACCCGAGGGGCAGCTGGTGATGGGTTATCCGGCGGTTAACGGCGTGATTTCGACCACCGCGGCGCTGTCGCCGATCAGCGTGAACCAGGCGAGCAACATTCCCGCCGTGGCTACATCGAACTTCCAGCTCAACGCCAATCTGAACGCAAGTGCAACCGTGGGCACCAGTTTCAGCACGCCGATCACGATCTACGATTCGTTAGGCGCCTCGCATGTGATGACGGTGCAGTTCACGAACACAGCCGCCAACACCTGGAACTACAGCATCAGCCTGCCATCGGCCGATACGGGGGGCACGGGCACCACAACCACGCTGGCCACTGGCACGCTGAACTTTAACTCCTCAGGCATTCTGACCGCGCCTGCTTCACCCATCACGGGTATTAATATTCCCACTCTGGCGGACGGGGCCGCGCCGATGACACTTTCGTGGAATCTCGACGGCACAGGCGCCACGCCCACCATCACCCAGCAGGACGCATCGAGCGCCACGAACTCCAGCACACAGAACGGTTACGGCGTTGGGACGCTCACGGGCTATTCTGTGCTGGCTGACGGAACGGTGCAGGGGCAGTTCAGCAACAACCAGACCATGTCGCTGGGTCAGGTGGCGATCGCCAGCTTTGCCAACGTCCAGGGTCTGACCCAGTTGGGCAGCAACGATTATCAGCCGACCTTCTCTTCGGGAACCGCGGTTGTCGGGCAGGCGGGAGCCGGTGGAGACGGCACCATCACCGGCGGCGCAGTTGAAGAGTCCAACGTCAACCTCTCAACCGAGTTTGCCAACATGATTGTTGCTCAGCAGGGCTATGAGGCCAACGCCAAGGTGCTCACCACCATGGACCAGGTCTCGCAGGCAACAATCCAGCTGATCTCTTAGTCGAATCGGCGCGGTTGTTAGCTTACGATTAGAGGCTTTCGCCGGGCGCAACCCTGCCCCGGCGAGGGCCTGTGGAACGCTTCCGGCTCTCATGGCTGTCTCACGGATGGCGAGGGCCGGGGGACCCCCTCTTTCTCTCACGCAAGTGCTTGCGCATGAGGGATCTGCGCTCGTCTCCGCCATTGCTGCGGGGCCGCTTGGCCGTGCCCGGATTCCGGCCCCTCGATTGCTCTTACCTCGTCGCAATCGCTCCATCCTGCTGAGTACCCTGATCCGGAAAGTGGTTCCGATTTACGGGTTCAGGGTGACCGCAGGGATGGAGCCGGAGACGAGCAATGGCTACTTTGAGTATGCCCGCGCAGGAGATGCAGCCCAGGCCTGTTGCGGCGCAACCGACCACCACAACGCAGAGCGAAGAGGATCTGCTGGACACGATGCCGTGGCTGCCCTGCACGCTGAGCCTTGAGATCCCGGTGGTTCGCTTCACGATTGGCGATTTGTTGGCGCTGCGCCAGGGATCGATTGTTGAAACCGCGTGCCACCACACCAGCGACGTTCCGCTGCGGGTAAACAAGGTGTTGATTGGCTGGACGGAATTCGAAGTTGTCGGCGACCGCCTGGCGGTTCGCGTCACGGATCAGGCATGAACACGTCGATGAGCATGCCGAATTTGCTTTTTGCCGGCAAGTTGCGCACCCAGGCAGCGCTGGCGGCGAACAGGAGCAATACGTTCATGGCGGCGCTGATTGCCGGCGCCGATAAGCAAGCTGTTCCTATGCCATGGGCGAACCAGGCTCCGGCAGACGAAGCCGGAAACGAAGTCCACTTTATCGAAATCCTGGCGAAGATGGCGCTCGAGAACGAAGCTCGGGCGGCAAAAATCGTCGCGGAGGCGATTCCAGTCAGGGAGGTTACGGGGCAGACGAGCGTGCTGGACGAATGGCGCTCTGCCGAGGCCGCGCCGAGTACACACTGCAGAAAACACATGCCATCGCACCACCGCCGTTCTGTTGCTGGGCAACATCGGCCGGATAGAAATCGGAGTCATCGGCGACCGTTGCATGGCTGGTACGACGGATCGGGCACGAGCGCGTCGGCAGGTATCTCGCAGTCACCTTCCACGTTTCCTTCCGCCGGCGCTTTTCGCGCCCAGACGGCGTTGGGGTCAAATCAAAACAACACGTTTATGGCTGCGCTGCTCTCCAGTACCGAGAGGCAGAGCCGTCAGAAGCCATGGTCGAACCCGGCCGCGGCAAACCAGGCCCTGGCCACTGAAATCCAGCCGGACAGGGCTTTTGCGAACCAAACCCTCGCGGAGGAGGCAGTTGCAGGCCCAAGGCTTGCCGTTGAGCCAGTTGCGAGCCCAGCATCAACCCAAACCCCAACCCCAATCCTGACCCCAATCCCGACCCCAGCCCTGACCCCAGCCCTGACCCCAACCCCAGCCCCAACCCCGGCCTGCCCGATCATCGCAAACGAGGAGGTCCCGGCGGAAGAGACTGTTGTGAACCTGATTCCTGCGGAAGATGTCGTGGCGCAGACGCGGGTCATTCCGCCACCGCCTCGGAAGCAGACCAACTTGCTGTTCCGGGCCTGGTCGTGGCTGAACCGGAATTATTCGCTGTCCTCGAACAAGCAGCTGCGCGTGGCCGAGACGATTTCTCTGGGAGACAAGCGCTTCGTTGCGGTGGTGCAGGTGGAAGGGCGCAAGTTCCTGATCGGCGGCGGCTCGGCGGGCGTTTCCTTGTTGACCCAGTTGGGGACGACCGCCAGCGATGCGCAAGCAGCGCTTGGGGCGGCGATGGCTTCCGGGGTGATTCCGGAATGATTGGGGCCGTGAAAAGACGTGCTGTTTACGCGGGGATTTTTGTCGCGTTTGCAGCGTCGGCTCCGGCGCAGGGGCACCTGGCGCTGCCAGGAGTTGAGACTTATCAGTATGGAGACCGGGCTAAACTGATCGCCGCCGTGGCAGCGGCAGCGGTTAACCCGCCGGTCCCAGCCGCGGCCGCTCCAGCGGGCGCGGTACCTGGAACCGCACCTGCAACTGCACCTGGCGCGGCATCTGCAACTGCACCTGGTGCGGCACCTGGCTCGGCTTCCGGAGCAGCTGCGAAGCCCGACGCGCGCAATGCGAAGCCTTCGGGCGTGAACAACTCGCTCGCGTCACCGGGCGCACCGCCGCCGCTCGGAGGCATCCAGCTCCAGGGCGTCCCGGGCGGATCGCTGCCGTGGGGGATCGTCATCCTGCTCACGGGGCTGACGCTGATTCCTTCGATCCTTCTGTGTGTAACGCCGTTTGCTCGGCTGCTGATTGTCTTTCACTTTTTGCGTCAAGCTTTGGGCTTGCAGACGACGCCCTCGAACCAGACCCTGATCGGGCTTTCACTCATCCTGACGTTTTTCCTGATGCAGCCGGTGGGAACCCAGATCTACGACAACGCGATTGTTCCGATGCAGGCCGGGCAGATCACCGCCATGGACGCTCTTGGGCGCGGCGAAGTTCCTGTCCGGAAATTCATGAGCCATTATGTGCGGGAAAAAGACGTGGCCCTGTTCGTCGAGCTGGCCAAGGAGCCGCGGCCGGCGTCACTGGACGATGTGTCGATGCGAGTGCTGCTGCCTGCCTATATTTTGTCGGAGCTGAAGGCGGGCTTTCAGATCGGCACCGTGCTTTTTCTGCCATTCCTGATCGTGGATATGGTGGTGGCTTCGATTACGACTTCGGTTGGGATGCTGCAGCTGCCTCCGGTGGTGATTTCGACTCCGCTCAAACTGCTGCTCTTCCTCATGGTCGATGGGTGGCATCTGCTGGTTGGGTCTTTGATGAGGAGCTTTAACTAAATGGGAGTGGATCAGGTCGTTTTTCTCGGGAGAACCGTGTTGGAGGAGGTCATCCTGCTGGCTGGGCCGATTCTTGGAGTCGCGATCCTGGTGAGCTTGTTTGTGAACGTCTTTCAGGTACTGACGTCACTGCAGGACATGACGGTATCTTCTGTGGCGCGACTGATCGCGACCGGCGGCGCCTTATTTGTTGCGATGCCGTGGATGTGGCGGCACCTGGCGCATTTCACGCTTACCATGCTCTCGAATTTTCAGGTGTACCTGCAATGATCGAAATCCCCCTGCTGGCGATCATCAGCGGCATCCTGACCATTGGGGTGCGCCTGACGGGTCTGATGCTGTTCGCTCCTTTTTTTGGCAGCACGGTCATTCCGGCGCGCATCAAGGCGGTTCTGGTTCTGGCGCTGACCGGGTTGCTGTACCCGGCGGTGAGCCATGAACTTACTCCGCCGTCGCTGGCGCATTGGCCGTTCCTGGTATTCACGGAGTTTCTGATCGGTGCGGGGATGGGCATCGCGACCAATCTCGTGTTTGAAGCAGCTCAGCTGAGCGGACAGGTGCTGGGGGTGCAGATGGGCTACTCGCTGGTCAACATCCTGGATCCTCAGACGCAGGTGGATACGACAGTAATGTCGGTCTTCTATCAGAGCATCGTCATGCTACTGTTTCTGCGCATGGACGTTCATTACTGGCTGCTCCGGGCGATCGGCAACAGCTATGCGTATCTTCCCGCCGGGTCAGCGCATCTGAGCGGCCTGTTCACGGTCGGCGTGCTGAAGGCCGTTGGGGACCTGTTCGGAGTAGGAGTTCAGATTGCTGCGCCGGTGCTCTCGGCCACGCTGGCTGCGGACATTGTGCTGGGTCTGCTGGGTAAAGCTGCTCCTCAGATGCCGCTGATGCTGCTGGGGCCGGCGGTCAAGAGTGTTCTGGGCCTGCTGATTCTGATCGCAACCCTGAAGTACTGGCCCGACCTTTTCCGGCGTTTGTTTCTTGACGCTATGACGAACGGAGACCGCCTGCTCCATCTGGCGAGATAACAAATATGGCCGACGAGAGCAAAACAGAAAAAGCAACACCGCGACACAGGAAACGCGCCCGCGAGCGCGGCCAGGTGACGCGCTCCCGCGAGTTGAGCGGCGCGCTGACTTTAGCGGCGGTGGCGGGCGTTGTGTTTTTCTTGGGGCGCGACGCGGTTCCGCACTGGACGGTCTTTTTCCGCAACACACTCGACGCGGCCGGCACCGATTCGATCGGCGCCAACGGTCCTCTACTGTTCTGGACCAGCGTTGAAGCGATGCGCTGGGTGTTTCCGATTCTGCTGGCCGCTCTGGGCGTGGCTTTGTTTACCAGTCTGGCGCAGGGCGGATTCGTCTTTGCGCCGGAGGCGCTGTCGTTCAAGTTCGAGCGGCTGAGCCCCGGAAACAAGCTGAAGCAGATGGTCTCGCTGACCGCGGTGAGCACGATTCTGAAGTCGCTGCTGCCTTTCAGCGCGATTATCTGGGTTGGCTATGCGGGCATCAGCGAACACTGGGGACAGATTCTGCTGAGTTCCTATGTGGGCGCCCGCGGGTTTACTTCGCTGGTGAGCAGCATTCTGCTGGGGATTTGCTGGAAGTCGGGACTGATCCTTCTCGTATGGGGCGGTGTGGACTACCTGCTGCTGTGGCAGAAGAACGAAGGCGATCTGAAGATGAGCCGTCAGGAAATCAAGGAGGAAATGAAGGAGTCCGACGGCAATCCGCAGAGCAAGGCGAGGATGCGCAAGCTGCAACGGCAGTCGCGCCGCAGGCAGATGCTGAAGGCCGCCGAAACTGCAACTGTGGTGATTACAAATCCGACCCATTACGCCGTGGCGCTGCGTTATGAGGTCAACATGGCCGCGCCCATCGTGGTGGCTAAGGGGCTCGACAACCTGGCCGCGAAGATCAAGGAGATTGCCTGGAAGCGCGATATTCCGGTGATGGAAAACCGCGCACTGGCGCAGTCGCTGTACCGGGCCGTTGAGGTGGGCGATCCGATTCCCTCGGCCCTTTACCACGCTGTGGCGGAAATTCTGGTGATGGTCTACAAGGCCCAGGCTGAAGTGAGAAACCGTGAGGCCCAGAGAAGGGCTTCCATGAATCCGCAGGCACAAGCCCAAGCGAGGCCCGTGTGAACAAGAAAGGACTGATTGGCACGCTCCAGACCTACTCCGACTGGATTATTCCGGTAGGAGCCGTCGTGCTGGTGTTTGTGATGCTGGTGCCGCTGCCCGGCTTCGCGCTCGATTTGTTGCTGACGATCAGCATTACGGCTTCGGTGCTGGTGCTGTTGACAGCAATCCAGGTTCTGCGGCCGGTCGAGTTTTCGGTGTTTCCCAGCCTGATCCTGCTGCTGACGCTGATGCGTCTGGCTCTCGATTTGGCGAGCACTCGACGCATTCTGCTGCATGGGAATGAAGGCTCCGCGGCGGCCGGCAAGGTGATCGAGGCGTTCGGCCAATTCGTCGTGGGCGGCAATTACATCGTCGGCTTCGTTATCTTTATCGCGCTGATCGCGATTCAGTACCTGGTGGTGAGCCACGGCGCGGTACGCACCGCCGAAGTGACGGCGCGTTTCACCCTCGACGCGATGCCGGGCAAGCAGATGGCGATCGATTCCGACCTGAATACCGGCCTCATCAATGCGGATCAGGCGCGCCAGCGCCGCGAGATGGTCGCGCGCGAAGCGGAGTTCTGCGGCTCGATGGACGGCGCGGCCCGCTTCAGCCAGCGCGACTCGATGGCCACCATCCTGATCACGGTTATCAATATTGTCGCGGGATTCCTGATCGGCGTGTTTCAGCAGGGCGTTCCGTTCCAGCAGGCGCTCAAGACCTACACCATTCTGACTGTGGGTGACGGCCTGGTGGCGATCATTCCTTCGCTGCTGGTCTCGGTGGCGGGCGGTATTGTGGTAACCCGGGCCGCTTCCAGTCACTCGCTGGGCACCGATATCGGCACGCAGGTCTTCAAGACTTCGCGCCCTCTGTGGATTGTGGGCGGGGTGCTGCTGGCTCTGGCCGCGATTCCGGCGATGCCGAAGATTCCTTTCGTCGCGTTGGGCGGTCTTGCGATGTTTGCCGCGTGGAAGATGAAGCCGAACGCCGCAGCGGAAGCCGCAACAGCCAAGGCCGCAGCGGCGAAGGCGGCGCCAGGAACACCGGTGGTCGATCCGATGGACGCGGCGATGAAGCTGGACGACCTGATGCTGGAAGTGGGCGTTGGCCTGGTTCCTCTGGTCGACGCGAAGCAGGGCGGGCAGTTGCTGGCCCGGGTGAAATCGCTGCGCAAAAATCTTGCCCAGCAGCTGGGATTCCTGGTTCCCTCGATTCATATCACCGACAACTTATCGCTGAAGGAGCGTGAGTATGTCGTCTATCTGCGGGGCGTGGAGATTGCTCGCTGGGAACTGCGGCGGGACAAGCTTCTGGCGGTGAATTCGAATCCCAAGCCCGGCGACTTACAGGGCCAGGAGACCCGCGAGCCGGCGTTCAACTCGCCCGCTAAGTGGATTGCCCCGGAGTTACAGGCGCAGGCGATCGCGGCTGGTTATGCCGTGGTTGATCACACGTCGGTTTTGTCCGCGCATCTTGCGGAGCTGATCAAGCAGAACGCACACGACCTGTTGACACGCCAGGAGACCAAGCGCCTGATCGACCGGCTCTCCGATTCCCATCCAAAGCTGATTGAAGAGCTGATGCCCAAGCTGATGAGTCTTGGGGAAATCCAAAAAGTGCTACAGCAGCTGTTACGAGAGCAGGTCTCGATTCGCGATCTGGGAACGATTCTCGAAACCATGGTGGAGACGGCGGCGACCAACAAGAATCCGGTCATCCTGGTGGAGGCCGTGCGGCATTCGCTCGGGCGCGCGTTGATTCGCCCGCTGCTCGACGAGAACGGACAGCTGAAGGTGGTGACGCTGGACAGCTCTATCGAAGAGGAGTGCGCGCGCACCGGATCCCAGAATCCGCAGGCCTCCTCCGGGGCGATGCAGATTTCGGTGGCGCGCAGGGTGCTGGACGGCCTGCGCGCGATGCTGGGCGACCAGGTAGCGCAGGCTCCGCCGGTGCTGCTGTGTTCATCTCCAGGCCGTTTCTATCTGCGGCGGCATCTGGAGCCGTTCATACCGAGGATTGTGGTGGTTTCTCCGTCGGAGATTCCGCCTATGACGCAGGTGATGTCGCTGGGGTCGGTGCGATGACCCAGGCTGAGATTTCGATGTTGGACGAGGTGAAACCATGACAGCAGCAGAGATGGCGTACACCATGAGCGCATCGTATGCGGACTCGGGAGACGATCTGGTTCTGCAGGAGCTGCCTCAGGTCTATTACATTGCCGCGCGCATCCGCGAGCGGCTGCCGCAGCATGTCGAGATGGAGGATCTGGTGAGCGCGGGGGTGGTTGGGCTGCTGGAGGCCAACCGCAGCTTCGACCGCAACAAGAACGCCCAGTTCAGGACGTTCGCCAAATTCCGGATACGAGGCGCCATTCTCGACAGTCTGCGCGAGATCGACTGGGGATCGCGTTCGCTGCGCCGCAGAGGGCGCGAAATTGCCGACGCGACGGCGCGGCTGCAGGCGAAGCTGGGCCGTCATCCGGCGGAAGCGGAAGTCGCCGACGAAATGCAGCTGGACATCGACCACCTGCGCCGCATCATCGCGCAGCTGGATGTGCTGCACGTGGCCGGACAGCAGGTTGCCACCTCGAACGATCAGTCCGACACGATGGATGTGATCGAATCGGCGCCCAATCTCGACGATCCCGATCCTTTTGAGCTGTGTTTGCAGGGCGAGATGAAGGCGCATCTGGCCGAGGCCATCTCGAAACTCAGCGAGAGGGAACAGCTGATTCTTTCGCTCTACTATCGCGAGGAGCTGACCATGAAAGAAATTGCCAAGGTGGTGGGTGTGGCGCTCTCGCGTGTGTCGCAAATCAGACAGGCCGCGATGATCAAACTGCGGGAGTCGCTGGCCCACGTGCAGCAGTCATCCCACCCCTTGAAGTCCGATACGGAGGTACTCGATCGTGCCTGATGAGGATCAGGAAAAAGAGGCAGCCGCGCCGGTGACGCAAACACGCGTCGAAAAGCAACGTACCGTGGTGAACTGCAATTTCAGGTCGGCGGGGCGCCTGTCGAACGAGAATGCCAGATCGCTCACGGCGGCGCACGAGACCTTTGCGCGCCACTTGTCGAGCGCGCTCGATGCCTTTCTGGCGACCGGCCTCGAGGTGAAATTGGCGGGACTGGAGCAGCTCCCCGTCAAGGACCATATCGCGGCTATTCCGCCCCTCAGTTACATGGTTCCGTTCTCATTGCTCAACACGCCGGGCACGATGGTCCTCGAGTGCGACATCGATCTGGTGTTTGCGACGATCGAGATTCTGCTGGGAGGTACTGGGGGCCAGTCAGGCAGCAATCGCGAGCTTTCGGAGATAGAAGAGGAGATCATGCACGACGTGACTCTTCTGATCGCGCGTCAGGCCGAAAACGCATGGCATATGCCGGACGAGTCTCTTGCCGTGGGAAAGCGGATCAAGTCCTCGGTTCTGCATCAATATTGCCCGGCCAACGAGAAAGTGACTCTTGTGAAGTTCGCCGTCGAACTGGCGGGGGTCACGGGATCGTTCCAGTTCGTCTTCCCCACCACATTTCTCAATTTGCTGATCCAGCAGATCAAGGTGGAGGAGCCTGAGAAACCGGGTGGCCTGCGATTTTTCCCGAGAGCCAGCATTCGTGAACGCATTCTCGATTGCGATATTGACCTGGCGGCGGAGCTGGTAGGGTTGCGCGTGTCCGTGCGGGATCTGATTTCGCTGGAGCCGGGCAGCGTCCTGAAGCTGCGCGCGCCGGTGCGCACGCCGGGAATGTTGACCGCAGGCGGTCTGGGATTCTTCGAAGCAATGCCGGTACGCAACGGATCACAAAAGGCAGCCCAGTTGGGCCGCCGAACCACGCCGCTTAATTGGGAGAAGGATACAAATGGTGGATAAGCCAGGCAATAAAAAAGCCGCAAAAAACTTCGCAGCGGCATTTGCCGCTGCAGCGGGTGAGGCGCTGACCAGGTCCATTGGAGCTCCATGGCCGATGGAATTGATGGACCAGGCCGAGCCGCCAACCGAGTCGGCCAACCCGATTCATTTCCGCCTGACGGTAAGCGGCCGGGTGAATGGCGACTGCTTCATCGAGTTCTACGAACCTCAGGTTTTGGCGCTGGCTAAGAAATTCCAGAACAAGCCATCCGGGATTGAGGAGAGCGTTGCAGCGCTGCAGCAGGTGCTGGCATCTGCGATGGCGCTTCTGCGGACGAGCCTCGCGGAAGAATACGGCGAACTCGGCTTCAAGGTGGAACGGGTCTCCGGGCTGGCGTTCGGCGGAATGTTCGCCGTTCCGCTGGCCGCGCCATCCGATTTGTCGGGCGAGCCGGTGCTGCTCTACTTCGATGGACAGATGCTCGCGGCATTGGGAGGCGTTGCAGAGAAAGACGAGGCCGCTGGCCGGACGAACTTCGATCCTGTGAATCTGAAGCTCGTGATGGACGTGGAGCTGAACGTCTCGCTGCGGTTCGGTCAGCGCCAGCTTCCTCTGCGCGAAATTCTGGAGCTGACCAGCGGATCGGTGGTCGAACTGGATCGCATGGTCGACGAACCGGTGGAGCTGCTGCTGGACGGAAAACTCATCGCTCGCGGCGAAGCCGTCATCGTCGACGGCAATTATGGGCTGCGGGTTACGGAAATCCCACAGCCGATGGCGTCTCACCTGATTCACTGAGGAGCCGAGGACCGTATCGATGAATGTCACACTGAAGTCGTTGCTGCCGCCGATTGATTTTGGGTGGAACCATGTCCGCGCCCGGTGCGGCGTCTCCACGTGCCACAACAAACTGCTGACCAGGGCGGTGCCTCATAGCCGCATTGGTATCCATATGGGCCACCAATGGTACTGCAGCGCAGATTGTTTCGCGGCAGCGATCAGGATTCCGCTGGCGGTGCTTTCCAGGGAACGGCTCATGGATACGGCCCGCAATCCCCGGCTGTCTTTGGGATTGGTGATGCTGTCCAAGGGCTATCTGACCGAGGACCAGCTGCGACTCGCAGTATCGCAAAGCCGCGCCGGCGAGCCGCTGGAGGACGCTCTTGTCCGGCTGGGGCTGGCCAGCGACAGGGAACTGGCAGCGGCGCGCGCCGCGCAGTGGGGATTTCCGGTGCTGGGGCAGGATGGAAGCGGACTGACGGTGCAGGTCGATCTTCCGAAGACGTTTCTGCAGGGATTTGCCGCCGCGCCAGTGCACTATGCCCCGGCGGCGAAAAGGCTTCTTCTGGGATTCGTGCATCAGGTGGATCACAGCTTTCTGCACGCAATCGAACAGATCATCGGATGCCGTCCTGAGCCGTGTTTCATGACGCCGGCGGAATTCGAGGCGCAGATGCGGCAGGTGACTGCGGTTCCGGATTACGTGGAAGTGGTGGTCGACGAGCCAGGCACACCGGCGCAGATGGCGAGGACACTCGGCGGCTTCGCCGTGGAGGTTGGGGCGAGGGAGGCAAGCGTCGTCCGGTGCAAATCCTGGGTCTGGGCGAGGCTGTCGAGCAAGCGGCGGACGATGGACATCCTGTTTGCGATGAAAAATGCCGTTGGCGTGAGCGAGAGCCGGGAACTGATTTCATAACTGTCCGATCCTGGAAGCATCCGCCTGACACTGTCGGCACCTGGCCTGGAAAATTCGGGAGCAGTTGCCGATAGATGTGCCGGGTGACGGATCGTGCTGACTACCGGCGTAATTGAAATTCGGACGGAGCGCAGTGGCTTCGCTGAGCGGTGCACATTTCAACCTGAGCTGGTCGACGATCTTCCAGACGTGCCGGTATTACCGGAAACTCTGCTGTCGATGGAACTGAAGGCGCACGAACTTTCCGTCGATCTCCACGAGATGTCGCAGCTGGTGCTGAGCGACCCAGGGGCGACACTCCAGATTCTGCGTTTGGCGGCCCATGAATACGGTGACAGCAGCGATCGCCCGTCGCGCATGGAAGATTGCATATCGAGCCTGGGATTGCAGGCCTGCCTGAAGGCAGCGGCGCGGCAACCCGTCACTGGCCACACACGCCATCGGGCGGTTCCGGAGATCTGGGCACACTCAGTGGAAGTAGCCAGATACTCGAGCGCTCTGGCCGAAGCATCCTCTGGAGCGGTACGGCCGGAAGCGGCATATCTGGTGGGCTTGCTGCATGCGCTGCCGTTGATGCCGGCCGTTCTCGGCTGGAACTGCCGCGAGCGTGGGTTGAAGGATGCGGCGGCGGCGGGGCTCAGCCTGGCCGAGCGTTGGCGCCTCCCTCGCTGTGTCCAGGATTTCTTCCGCGAGGCCACCCTCCCCGGCCAAGCCACGCAATGGACGGACATCGTGGAACGGGGGCATCAGTTGGCGAGACGATCATCGGTCCAATGCCCTCTCTATGACGGGCTGACTCCGCGGTTGCACAAGCGGGCGTAGAAATAGCTTTCAATCGCGGGCATAAAATCTCTGCTCTCAGATTGCCTTCCAATGAGGGCGGTGACTGAGGGCACGGGATTCTCATGGGCGTTGGCCGCCGCTCTCATCGATCCCTCATCAAGCTGGCCTTTTGGCCGGTTTTTGGCAGCCGATCCGGGCAAACCTTGCCTATCGGGATGGCACGCATCGTGCATGATCCTCTGCCGAAGAGGCTCTATGGACAGTGGATACTACGCAGCGTGTACCGCCCTGGTGTCGCGAACCCAGGAACTGGACACGATCGCCAACAATCTGGCGAACGCCAGCACCGTGGGATATCGCGGCGAGGAGAACGTGTTCAGTTCGGTCCTGGCCAATGCCGGAGATCGGACCGGTTCCGCGCTCGAACAGGCGATGAACAACTACGGAATCCTGAGCGGAACCGCGCTCGATGGGAGCCAGGGAGCGCTGCAGAAGACCGGCAACGATCTCGATGTGGCGATTGAGGGCAAGGGCTACTTTGCGGTGCAGACCGCGAATGGTCCGGCTTATACACGGAACGGCAGCTTCCAGGTTTCAGCGAAAGGCCAGCTGGTGACCAGTTCCGGAGACACGGTGATGGGCGACAAAGGCCCGATCGCCATGCCGCCCGGACAGGTCGCCATCAGCGCCGACGGCACGATCTCGTCCAATGGCGCGGTGGTCGGCAAGATCAAGGTTGTGAGCTTTCCGCCCAACACACAGCTAACGAGCATGGGCGCGAGTTACTACACCGCCCCAGCCAATACGGCCGCAGTGGCGACCGATGCCAGCGTGCGGCAGGGCATGCTGGAGAGCTCCAATGTCAACCCCGTCGCGGGCATGGTGGAACTGGTGACCGCGCAGCGTTCCGCAGAGATGATGCAGCGGGCGCTTTCGATGTTCAACTCTGAGATCGACAAAACAGCAACGCAGGATCTGCCGAAGGTTTAAGGAGACCAACGATGTTTCATGCCCTTTCTACTGCCGCAACCGGAATGACGGCGCAGCAGCTCAACCTGGACAACATCGCGAACAATCTGGCGAACTCGAGCACGGCGGGATTTCAATCGCGGCGCGTGCAGTTTTCCGATCTTCTTTATCAGAACGACATTATGCCCGGCGCGGCCGCCACGCAGCAGACCACCGTTGCCTCCGGCCTGCAGATCGGTTTGGGGACGCGGCCCGGCAATACGGAAATCGTGCAGACGCAGGGCGACCTGACCAGCACCGGCAATCCGCTGGACCTCGCGATTCAGGGCAGCGGCTTCTTCCAGATCCTGCTGCCGAACGGGCAGACTGGCTACACGCGCGCCGGATCGTTCCAGACCGATGCTCAGGGGAACCTGGTGACCGCGAACGGCGATGCTCTGCAGCCCGCAATCAATATTCCGACTGCGGCGACCAACATTACGGTTGGCAGTGACGGCACCGTCAGCGTTTCGCTTCCTGGGCAGACAAAGTCGCAGCAGGTGGGCGTTGTGCAGCTGGCGATGTTCGCGAACCCCGGTGGCTTGAACAGCGTTGGCAACAATATCTATCTGCCAACCACAGCTTCAGGCGACGCGGTGGTCGGCGCGGCTGGGGGCTCGGAGGGTCTGGGCACCATTCAGCAGGGGATGCTCGAGCAGTCGAACGTGAATGTCGTCGACGAATTCGTCAACATGATTTTGGCGCAGCGTTCTTATGAGTCGAATTCCCGCGTGATTAAGGCAGCCGACGAAATGCTGCAGCAGTTGAACCAGCTGGCTCAGTAGTGATAATCCGATGACGCGATTTCGGCTGATCTTTTCGTGGCTTGTCTCCGGCGGCGTTGTGGCCCTGCCGGCGATGGGCGCTGTTCATCATGCGGTTACGGCCGCGGAAGTTGTGGCGGCGATCAACGGCATCGGGATGCAAATCGCGCCGGATCAGGTGACGCTGTTGACCGAGGTGGTGGCCAGCAGCGCGAACCCGCAGCTCACGGTGAAATCCATGCAGCGCTGGGACGATCATCGGGTGATGGTTCGGATGGAGTGCGCGAATCGCGACGAGTGCCTGCCGTTTTTCGTGGGCCTTCGCCTGAGCCAGGAGGAGACGGCGCGCGCGGTCGCCGCTGTGCCGGATCGGGCGGCAGCACTGCAATCGCGGGCTGCGAATGCTCCTGTGGTGAGAGCGGGATCGCCAGCTGTGCTGTTGCTGGACGGCGACCACGTGCACATCCGGCTCTCTGTCATCTGCTTGCAGAACGGCATCACGGGGCAGACGATCCGCGCCACCAGTAAAGATCATACGGTCGTTTACACGGCTGAAGTCGTGGATGGCGGATTGCTGAAGGGACGCCTGTGAAGATGAGATGGTTGAAACATCGCGGCGTGCAGATCCTCGGCCTGGCAATTCTGCTGAGCGCGACGGCCTTGCCTGCGGCGGCCAAGCGCACCAGCAAGAAGAACAGCCCCGCGCAGCTGCGCTCGCAATACCTCGCCCGTCTGAAAGAGCAGGACCAGCAGGAGTCGCCGCACACTGTCGGCAGCTTGTGGACGCCGGGAGCGGATCTCGACGATCTCTCGATCGATTACAAAGCGCGCAGGCTCAACGACACGCTGGTCATTTCTGTCGCGGTACAGACGACCGCGGCGCAGAACGCCGATGTGAACAGCTCGCGGGCCTTTCAGACCACATCCGGCATCACGGGTCTTGCCGGTGACATCAACACCAAGGGCCTGAACCCGTTGTTCAACGCGAATTCGAACACGACTCTCAAGGGATCGGGAGCTACGGATTCGAGCACAACTTTCCAAACGAGTCTAACCGGCCAGGTGATCGCCGTTTTACCGAGCGGCAACCTGGTGGTGGAGGCGCAGCGAAAGATCTTCATGAATAACCAGCATGAAGATATAACGATTCGCGGTGTTGTTCGGCCCAGAGACATCGGACCGAACAACACCGTCTCCTCGGCTGCGCTCAGCAATCTTGAAGTTGAGATGAAGGGCAAGGGGATCATCGCCGACAGCACACGGCCGATGAACCCCATCACCAAGGCCATTCTCTGGCTGGTTGGATTCTGATGACCACGAATGCTCGATTCTCGAAGTTGCGTGGGGTCATCGCTGGTGCGCTGGCGCTCGGAGCCATGTTCTTCACGGCACCGGTGCAAGCGGCCGTTGACGCGCCGAATCGGCAGGTGCTGATCCGCGATATCACCAGCGTCCAGGGCGTTCGCGACAACATGCTCGTGGGTTACGGCCTGGTGGTCGGGCTGAACCGCACCGGAGACAGCCAGCAGACTTACTTCACGGTGCAGACGCTGGCCAATGCGATGCAGAGGATGGGCGTGCTCATCTCTCCGGGAACCGTCGAGGTGAAGAACGTGGCCGCGGTCTTCGTCACAGCGATGCTGCCGCCGTTTGCGCGACCGGGAGCGAGGCTGGACGTCACGGTTTCATCGGTTGGCGATGCCAAGAGTCTCGAAGGCGGCGTGCTGCTGATGAGCGCGCTGCATGGTCCCGATGGACAGGTTTATGCCGAGGCTCAGGGGCCGCTGCAGATGGGCGGTTATACCGTGGGCAGCGGGACGAACGGCAAGCAGGTGAACTCAACGACCGTCGGCATGATCACCAGCGGCGGCATCGTGGAGCGCGACACGGCTGTCGATCTGCGCAGCTTCCAGACGGTATCTCTGCTGCTGCGCAACCCCGACTTCACGACCGCCAAATCAATCGCCGATGCGGTGAACCAGGAATTTCATAAGACGGTCGCTTCGGCTCTCGACAGCACTCGCGTGGACATCAATGTCGCCGGTGCCGGCGCCGCTTCGGTGCCGTCGCTGATTTCCCAGGTGCAGAACCTGTCGCTCACCGTGCACACGCCGGCGAGGATCGTTATCAACGAGCGGACTGGCACGATCGTCCTGGGCGGCGATGTGAAGCTGACTCCTGTCTCGGTTATCCATGGCAATCTTTCGATTCAGGTCGTGACTACCTATAACGTCGCCAGCGTTGCCACGGGGCGGCTGGGACCGGGTGGCGACCACGGCGGCGACCACGGTTCAGACGGACGGGGTTCAGATGGACGTGGCCCCGATGGACGGGACGCAGAGGCCGGCCGTGGCGGACCTGACGGCGGAGGGGGAGACCGCGGGCTGCGTTTAGAACCGGTCCTGGTTCCGCAAACGAGCCTCGATGTGAACGACGGCCCGGCGCAGACGATGCGGCTCGATCAGGGCGCAAACGTCGAGGAGCTGGTCAACGGGCTGCACGCGATCGGGACTTCGGCGCGCGACGTGGTGGCCATCCTGCAGGCGATACAGGCCGAAGGCGGGTTGCAGGCCGAAGTGGAGGTCCAGTAATGGGAAGCAGCGCCATCGGCATGGGGTCACTGTCGTCACAGGCCAGTCTGCAACAGGTCCGTGAAGACCAGATGCTCCAGCAAATGAAGGGGCAGAACGGCGCAAATGACGACGCGAAAATCGAGAAGGGATCGAAGCAGTTCGAAGCCATGCTGCTGGGGACCTGGCTGCAGCAGGCGGAACAGTCGTTTGCGACTATCCCCGGCGCCGAGGACGATGACGATGCAGCCGGACGGGACCAGATGATGAGCCTGGGAGTGCAGTCCCTGGCGGAGTCGATGGCGGCGTCGGGAGGCATTGGCATCGCGAAGATGATCGCAAAGGCAATGGAAGCAACGGCGCACAAGGCGGAGGCGACAGCACCGGGCAAGGCGGAGCCGGCACCGGTACCGGCACCGGCACCGTTGCCGTCGCAGTCAACCCTTGGAAACGGAAAAATCGACGAAAGACCCTGAGTTTTCCATTAAACTCCGGCGAGAGAAGTGCCGATAGTAACGCCGATCCAGTAGAGGGGATCATTTATGAGAATCGATCTAACGAATTCGGCCGCGAGCCAGATCCTGAACGAAACGCCCGGGCAGCAGGTCAGCGGGCAGGGCGCCGCGATTTCGCAGCCGGCGGGCAGCGAGGATCGCACCACTCTCACGTCCGGCCAGGCTTCGGTGAGCGCACTCGTCGCCTCTGCCCTGGGTTCGCCCGAAATCCGGGAAGACAAGGTAGCCAGTCTGCAGCAGGCCATCGCCAGCGGACAGTATGAACTCGATCCGGCGAAGATTGCCGCGTCGATGGTCGATGAGCACGCCTGATCCCTCGATACTGTAGCCGTCGAGCGGGGAAGGCGATGGGTGGAAAGAACCAGCCATGAACGGTGCTGATGCGTCAACCCGGAATGCCGAAGCTGGAGAGCATCTCCAGCTGCTGCGTTCGCTCGCCGGAGAGCTCGAGCGAGCCATGGCGGCCATCGCCGGGAATAATCTCGATGAACTGGAGGACAGCGTTGCCAACCAGCAGACGCTTAGTCTTCGGCTCAGCGAGCTGGCGGACTTGGTCAACGCTCCTGCACCCCCCAGCCGCAGTCCCGCTGCATATTCGATCGACGAAAACTTCAAGACCCAGCTTCGCGCCGCTAACGCCGAACTGCAGAATCTGAATCGGCGTTACGCCAGCTTGCTCCAGCATTCGAGCCGTTCGGTGGCCATGATGGCATCGCTGTTCAGTTCTTTCCGTGGACAATTTCAGGAGGCTTCTGGCGCCAGGCTGAAACATCAGACCTGGTCCTGCCAGATGTAAATGCCATGGGAGGATTGACGACATCTCTGTTGATTGGCTTACAGGCCCTGGAGGCAAGCCAGAGCGCCCTCGATGCCACCAGCAACAACATTGCCAATGCCAATACGCCGGGCTATACGCGCGAGGTGGTGCAGCTAAGCGAAAACGCCGAAAACGAGTCGGCTGGCACGGTCACCGGCGGCGGCGTCACGCTGGACGGCATTCAGAGTGTTCGCGATGAGTTGCTCAATCTGCAGATTCAGCAACAGACTTCGCTCCAGAGCAGCGCGGATACGCAGTCCTCCAGCCTGCAGCAGATCCAGCAGTATTTCGCGAGTTCGGGCAACGATATCGCCACCACGCTTAGTTCGTTTTCGAGCAGCCTGGCGCAGTTATCGGCGAATCCATCGAGTTCCGCCGCGCAGCAAAGTGTTCTCTCGGCCGGGCAGAACCTGGCGCAGTCCTTCAACACCACGGCCAACGGACTCACCAGCGCGCAGACCAGCGCCGACCAGCAGGTGACGCAGACGGTGGCGCAGATTAATTCGCTGACCCAGCAAATCGCGCAGCTCAACTCCCAGCTCTCATCCACGAGCACGACCAGTGAGAATGGCGGAACGATCGAGGACCAGCGCGATCAGCTTGTGCAGCAGCTCTCGACCCTGACCGGCATTAATGTTTCGCAGAGCAGCAGCGGGGAAGTGATCACCACAGGAAATGGATCGCCGCTGGTCATTGGCGGCCAGAGCTTCAGTCTGCAGACCACGACCGGGACGGATGGGTTGCAGCAGGTGCTCGATTCCAACGGCAACAACATCACTTCGTCGATCCAGGGTGGGCAGCTTGGCGGGGCCATTCAGATTCGGGATCAGGTGATTCCTGGTTTTCTGAACTCGCTCAATACGCTTGCCAGCCAGTTTGCCACCGCGTTCAATGCCGCGCAGGCCAAAGGCTACGACTCAAACGGCAATGTGGGTCAGAATTTCTTCACCGTACCGGCCGGAACGACAGGCGCGGCGGCGGGTATCAGCGTGGCTCTCACCAGCCCATCGCAGATCGCGATCAGCTCCGACGGCTCGGCGGGCAGCAACGGCAACGTTGCGAACCTGTCGGCCGCGCTGACCAGTGCGCTGCCTTCGGGGCAAACGCCCGCGAACGCGTATGCCAATATTGTCTTTCAGGTGGGCAATGCCACATCGAACGCCGGTGCGGACTCCACTGCGATCGGTCAGAACATCCTGCAGCTGACCAACCAGCAAAGTGCGGTTTCCGGCGTCAGTATCGACGAGGAAACGACGAACCTGATTCGCTACCAGACGGCTTACGAGGCGGCAGCACGGATCGTAAGCACCATCCAGGCACTCAGCACAGTGACCCTCGACATGGGCTCCACGCAGAGCTTCTGATTCCTATGCGCGTTAATCCCAATACCGTTCCGGACATCCTGGCTGACATTAATCAGAGCCAGAGCACGCTCAACACTTTGCTGCAGGAGGTCTCCACCGGCAAGAGCGTGAGCGTGCCGTCGGACAATCCTTCGGCCTCGGCGCAAATGGTTCAGAACACCATTGAAAGCGCGGATGTGGACCAGTACACGCAGAATGTGAGCACCACGCTCAACGCGGTGCAGAGCGCAAGCTCGGTGCTGAGCTCAGTGGTTACATCTCTCACCCAGGCCGTCTCGCTCGGCACGGAAGGCGCAAACGGCACAACTTCAGCCTCCAACCAGCAGGCCCTGGCGGAACAGGTGCAGGGCATTCTTGCCAATGTGGTCTCGCAGGCGAATACGTCGTTTGCTGGTTCCTATCTCTTCGGGGGAACCGGGACCGGAAAAGCTCCCTATACGGCGGACCCGACCTCGCCGACCGGCTACACCTACAACGGCACTAACGACAGTAATTCGGTCGAGGTGGGCGACAACCTGGACGTTCAGTTCTCGCTGCCCGGCAGCCAGGTGTTTTCGAACTCCAGCAACAGTGTGATCGGCGCATTGAGCTCCCTGGCCACGGCGCTCCAGAGCGGCAGCACTTCCAGTATTTCCTCGGCCACCAGCGCTGTGACCAGCGCCATCAGCTACCTCGGTCAGCAGCAGGCCTTTTATTCGAGCGCCCAGGGCCAACTGACCGCTCAGGAGACCACGCTGCAGCAGGACACCGTAACCCTCACTACCCAGGCCACGAACCTGATCGGCGTGAACGAAGCGACGGCGGCGACCGAGCTGAGCCAGGCGGAAACCGACAACAGCGCAGTGCTCGCGGCGGCGGCGAAGGTTCTGCCGCAAAACCTCCTGAATTACCTGTCCACTCCCTCATAGAGCCGGCCCGATCTTCGCTGGAGGGCCCCTGTTTGCTGTTGTGCGCGCGTGTCCGCACACTCGCCTGCCGCACGCAAAAAAGTGGGCGCGTTTCCGCGCCCCAAGGGTCTTTGGTGTGCTGGGTAGTATTAGGCCGACCAGCTGAGTCGCCGGCGCTCCGCGTGCATGGGCGGGGTGCCGGGAGATCGATGAGCTTTGACGGGAGGAATAATTTCGGGCGCCGTCTGCGTTGACTTCAGCTCGACGGCTTGCCAGCCCTCGCGGACCTGCAGGACCAGCGCCATTTGTTCTTCGAGGATCAAGGCCGAGCGTTTCGCCTGCGCTTCGATCAGCTTGAGCCGCATCGATGCGTACAGAGCCACGAGCTGATCCGCCAGTTCACCGCCGGAGCCACGCGCCAGCCAGTTCTCCAGGTAGCCAATGACCAGCAGCGCATGGTTCACTTCTTTGCACCGCTTCGCAATTTCGTTGTTGCGCTCCGCGGCAGCCGCGCGCCGCAGGTCGCCTGCCAGGGTGTCGTAGAGGGCGATAAGCAGGCTGAGGCCGCTGGTGCCCTCCACGCCGGTTTTACGATATGCCGCTTCTGTCGGACTCATGATCGTCTCCTGTTATCCGTTCGAGGATGAGCTCGAGTTCAGGCCCAGCTCCGCGTCGATATTCTTCAATTCGCCTGGCAGCTGCTGCAGCGCGATTTCAGCGTTGCTGTATTCCGAGGTCAGCTGTGCTTTCAGGGGAGTAATGACGTTTTGCTGGAAGTTGTCGATGTCGTTCTGGAGGTCTGTATTCTCGCTGCTGATGCTTTTCAGATCGACCGTGAACGCCCCATCAGCCGGGCTGGTGAAGTTTGTCAGCTGCTGGTCCAGAGCATTCGCGAAGCCATTCAGCGCGCTTCCCTGGAAGAAGCTCTGCACGCCGCTGAAGTTGTTCTGGAGCGCATTGTTGAGGGTTCCGCTGTCCACACTCAGCGTGCCGTTGGAGTTCACGGTAATGCCGAGGGAGGAGAGGTTCGGAAGGCTCGCTGTGCCTGAGGAAGGCTGGTAGGTGTAGTCCGTGGCCTGCAGAAGGGCGGTCTGAAGACTGTTCACCGTCGGATCGCTGGACAGAACGCCCTCGCCCGATCCCGTGTCGGTATATTGAGCGTTCACAGCCTGGAGGAGCGTGTTGTAGTCCGATACGAACTGATTGATCGCGCTCGACGCCTGCGAGCCGTCCGGCGTCACCGACAGGGTGACCTGAGCGGCGGGGTTGGAGCCGAGCAAATTGAGGGTCAGGCCCGGTATTGCCCCGGTCACTGTGTTGGTAGCGCTGGAGATGGAGATGCCATCCACGGTCAGCGACGCATTGGCGCCGACGCCGGCCTGGGTGAACCCGTATGCGGCCAGCTGCGGCGAGGTGACGGTGAAATTGGCGGCGCTTCCGGAGGTGTTGCTCACGATCGCAAGCCGGGAGCCGGTGGCGTCGGCGATGACGCTGGCCGTAACACCGAGACCGTCGCCGTTGATCTGCGTTGCGACTGCGTTCAGGGTCGTCGTTCCGTCTGTCGTGATGGTGGCCGTCGCCCCGCCGGCCGTTGTGATTGTGAAGCTTCCGGCCGGCAGCGCAGAGGAGCCGCTTGTATAGCTTCCCGAAGCCCACGAGGCCGTGCTCGCAAGGCTGTTGACCACTACGACGTTGTTCCCCAGCGTTGTGCCGGATGCCGAGGAGGCGGTGAGAATGCTGGGATTGGATGAGGTTACTGTGGTAGCCGACAAGGGGCCTGTGAGGCTGTTCAGAGCCTGCATATCGCTGTCAAGATTACCGGCGTCGGACTGGAGCTGGCTCAGCGCATTGCTCTGGTTCTGCAGCGTCGTCTGCTGATTTTCCCAGGCCTGTTCCGGTTCCTCGGCAGCGGAGAGCGATGAGCTCACTGCCGCGTTCACGTCGATGCCCGGCGAGGAGGCTCCCAATGCTGCTTCGAGGATGTCGCTCAGATTGATCGAGGACGATCCGGAAAGAAGGGAATTAAGTGCGGAAACTGAACTCATACTCTTCGCCTGTCCTTGCTCGGGGCCGTGACGCCCCTGCCCTTAGTGCGGCAATATGCTATCGGCACCTTCAGCCATGGTGTTCAGGCAGCGCGCAAGAAAAAGCGGTGGCCCCCTTGAAGGACGCCACCGCCAAATCAGGAGGCCCAGGATACAGGCCGGCCCGTGTTGGTTACTGCAGGAGCTTCAGGACATTCTGCTCGGCCTGGCTGGACTGCGAAAGGGCTGCGAATCCGGTCTGCTCCAGGACGTTGTACTGCGTCAGGTTCGACGTAGTGGTGGCGATGTTGGCGTTCTGAATGTTGTTCTGAGCGCTGGTCAGGTTCTGCACTTCGGTCGTTTCGACGGCCGAATCCGCAGTCAGCCGGTTCACCGAGGCGCCGATGGTGCCGCGGTTCTGGGCTACCGTGTTGATCGCCGATGTGATGGCGGTCAGAGCGGTCTGAGCAGACGTTGCGCTGTTCAGGTTCAGGGTGCTGGTCAGCCCGAGCGAGGTCGCCGAAAGCGCGCCGATCGAGGTGGTCAGGTTATAGGCTCCGGTGCCGGTGCCGTCGCTGGTGAAGGTCGTCGCGCTGCCGCCTGTGGCTCCCGATGCGCTGAAGCTGCCAAGAGCCGCGTCCGTGCTGGACACCTGGATGGAGTCTCCGGCAGGTCCGGCAACCTGAACCTGGCCATTGGCGTTGATGGTGAGCGCCGTGCCCGTGCTCAGCGTGGTGCCCGCTGCCGCCGCGATCGCGGTCTGCAGAGTGGCGACGGTGTTGCCACCGGCTGCTGTGAAGACGAACGTGCCGCCTGTCTTGGAGTCGGTAATCGTGGTGACCGAACCCGCGGTCAGCGCCGTGGTGGTTGCCAACGGAGCTGCTGCGGAGCCCTGAGCGGACACCCAGGTGGGCGTGCTGCTGGCGAACACCGCAGTGCCGTTGAAGTTGGTGGTGGAGCCGATCTGATTGATTTCCGACAGGATCGACTGAAACTCGGTGTTCAGAGCGCTGGACTGGCTCGCCGACAGGCCGCCGTTGGAGGCTTCGGTCGCGATCGTGACTGCCTGGTTCAGAATGGTGTTGACCTGCGACAGAGCGCCATCGGCGGTCTGCAGGAGACCAACGCCGTTCGATGCGTTCTGGCTGGACTGGCTGAGGGCCGCGATGTTGGCTCCGAGGCCTTCGGAGATCGAAAGACCGGCCGGGTCGTCGGCGCCGGAGTTGATGCGCAGGCCGGTCGCCAGCTGTTGAAGGGTGGTCTGCAGGCTGGACTGGGTGTTCGAAACCGCGTTCTCCGCAACCAGCGAGGAAATGTTATTCAGTAAGCTAATGCTCATGTCAGATGCTCCTTGTATCGAATTCCGCCTGCACCGAACCGCTTCCCTCTTTCCAGAGGTCCGGAATTGTTACGTGGAGCAGGTGGTTGTTGCGGGCTCTCTATCGGCGTCTGGCAGGGGGATTCTAGGCCGTCTGTAACTTTTTTTAGGCACTGCCAGGATGGGAAATGTTACTTTCCGGGGACAGGGAAGGCTGATCGAAATTGGCGGGATGGCAAATAACCGGTTCGTTATCAACGCTGTGTTGTGCGCTGCGCCCAACCTGAGGGGGATTGCTAACTGGCTGCCTGGCCAGCGTGCTCGGCAGCTGGCGCGACCGTATGCACTCCCACTGCCTCAATGGTTGCGCCGACCATCGCCTTCATTCCCATGCACGAATTCAGCATCAGGTGGTAGAGCCGCCGGTCGTCCCACTCCCGTTGATGGAAGCGGCGGATGTACTCCGCGCGACGCCGGTCAGTGGCGAGAATCTCGCGCTCCGCATCTTTGGCGTGCTCCGGGAAGTGCTCCTCGAACCAGCGAATCTTGCGGGTCATCGACGCATAGACAAAAACGTGAAAGGCGCCCGCAGATTTTGCCAGGGTCACGGCGGCGCCGCGTCCGACCACTACGCAGTTGCCCTGGGTGGCCTGCTCCTGCACGTATCCGCGGACAAACTCGACCATACGGGAGCTGTCGAAAACGGCGGGATCCTCGGGCAGGCGCTCGAGAGAACCAAGCCAGAAGGCTTTGCCGAAGCGGTAGAACCACGGGTCGACGCGTTCGTCGCAGCGCTTGACGAGAGTGGGCGCGACCCCAGCCTTCCGGGCCACATCTTCGATCAGACAGCTGTCGATGAACTTCCATCCCAGCCGCTCTGCCAGGTGATGCGCGTACTCCGCTCCCTGGCTGCCATACTCGCGCTCCACCGTGATGACCTGAATCATGAAAACCTTCTTTTCGAGCCGATGCTGACATTTTTTCGGCAGCTTCGTCAAGCGGCGTATCACAGCCGCGCCTGATCCTTTGACGTGCGCAGAAGGCTCTTAAACCTGGACGGTCAGTCCTCACGCAGTTCCACGACCGTTGCTCCAGCCCCACCTTCATTCTGTGCCGGCTCCGTCACCGTGGCTACCTGCGGATGGTCTTTGAGCCAGGCGCGCAGGGTTCGCCGCAAGATGCCCATCCCTGTGCCGTGAACGATTCGGATGCGCGGCAGTCCGGCGAGGAACGCGCGGTCGAGAAATTTCTCCACATCGTCGCGGGCTTCGTCGGCGGTTTTGCCGATGACATTGATCTCGCTGCTGGTCGCATCGGGCTCGGCGACGGAGACGCTGATGCCGCGGCGGCGAGCGGCCTGAATCGGGGTTTGCTTGCCGGCGGCGGTGACAATTTCGGCGATCTCGTCGCGGGGCACACGCATCTTCATCGCACCGACCGCAACTTCGAAGGTTTTGTCATCGATCTGCCGCTGGATGGTTGCTGTCCTGCCGAGGGTGCGCAGCTTGACTGTGTCTCCTTCGGAGATGTGGCGAACGATGTGCGGTTGAGCGTTCTGATCGCCGCGGTCTGCACCGGTGTGCTGCGCGACGACCGCGGTGTTGAAGCTTTCGGAAAATTCGCGGCGGAGCCGGGCGATGCGCTGCTCGGCCTGTTTGGAGAGCTTCTGCTGGGCGGCACGGTCTTCAATGGCGCGCACCGTTTCGCGGATCTGATACTCGAAATTTTTGAGCAGCGACTGGAGCTGTCCTTCGAGGTCGCGGACTTTCGCGCGCCATTCCTTCATTCCCTCAGCGTCCAGACGGGCGCGCTCCTGCGCTAAATCCTGTTCGAGGCGGCGCACGCGGGCGCTCTCTTTGGTCAGGGTCGCGAGCTGTTCGTGCAGGCTGTCAAGAAAGCGGCCGATGTCCTGGGTCTGGGTGCTGAGCCGCTGGCGCGCGGCGTCGATAATCTCCGTGCTGAGGCCGAGCCGCTGCGCGATGTTGATGCCGGCCGATGTGCCGGGCACGCCCTGTCGCAGCTCGTAGGTGGGGGCCAGCGTTTTTTCGTCGAAGCCGACGGCGGCGTTCACGGCTCCGGGGGCATTCTCTGCGTAGACCTTGAGCGAGGTGAGGTGGGTTGAGACGATGGACCAGGCGCCGGCGTTCAAAAAATGCTCGGCGATCGCGACGGCCAGGGCCGCGCCTTCTTCAGGATCGGTAGCCGACCCCAGCTCGTCAAGCAGGACCAGCGAACGGGAGGTGGCCTGGGCTGCGATGCGGTTCAGATTGGTGACGTGAGCGGAGAAGGTGGACAAGTCCTGTTCGATGGACTGGGCGTCGCCGATGTCGGCGAGGAAGGCGTCGAAGACTGGTGAGACGAACTCGTCGGCGGGGACGGGAACGCCGGCCTGCGCCATGATGGCGAGGAGGCCGGCTGTCTTGAGGGTGACGGTTTTGCCGCCGGTGTTTGGGCCGCTGATGATGAGCTGCCGGTTGGCGCCGGCTAGTTCGAGACTGACAGGGACGACCCGCTTCGATTCCGCGCGCAGGCGGCGTTCGAGCAGCGGGTGGCGCGCATTTTTCAGGCGGAATTCGGGGGTTTTGTCGGGGGAAAAAACCGGCGGGGCGCACTCGTATTCCTGTGCGAAGCGAGCGCGGGCGAGCAGCGTGTCGACTTCGGCCAGGATCGCGGCTCCGGAGAGGATTGCCCCGGCAAACTGCGCGATTTGCCGCGTCATGTGCAAGAAGATGCGGTGAATCTCTTCCTGTTCGTCCTCAAGCAGGCGCACCAGATCGTTGTTGAGCTCGATGGTCTCGAGGGGCTCGACGTAGACGGTCTGGCCGCTGGAGCTGGCGCCATGAACGACGCCCTGCACGCGGCGTTTCCACTCCGTCTTGACGGGGATGACGAAGCGCTCGCCGCGGATGGTGATGAGCTCGTCCTGGGTGCTGCCACCTTCGGAGAATCGGCGCAGCGCGGAACGCAGGCTTTCTTCGATGGCGCGCTGCTGGCGTTCCATCTCGCGGCGGATGCGGCGCAGTTCGGGTGAGGCGTCGTCGGCGAGGGTGCCATCGGGGAGGATTTTCTCGCGCATGGAGTCGGTGAGCGGCCGCAGGCTGGTGGCGAGCGGCACCTGTGAAAGCGCGGTGAGCTCGGGCAGGCGGTCGTGTGCGCTTTCGGGCGGAGTCCGCATCAACTCGGTCCAGGCGGTGATCTCCTCGGCCAGAGCGATGATGGCGCGGAGTTCTTCGGATTCGAGGGCCACGCCTTCGATGCGCGCCTTTGCGAGCTGGTCTGAAGGGTCGAAGAGGGAGCGCAGCTGGGGCATCACTCCGGCGGTGACGAGGACGCGCATTTCGGCGACGAGCGTTTGCTGCCGGGCGATCCAGGCGCGGTCCATCGAGGGAACCAGCGCGCCGATCCAGGCTCGCCCGAGGGCGGACTGGGTGTAGCTGCCGAGGAAGGATGCGAATTTGTCCCATTCGAGCGGCAGACCTGGTGCTATGGGTTCGGGGATCGCGGGCAGCAGCGGCATAAGTTCATTATCCCGCCTGCGATGATCGCGCTCTGGAAGAGGGGGCTTGAAGGGTCAGGTATTGTGGGAAGGAGTTAGTGGAAGGGAAAGAAAGAGCGTTGACCGTCACACTCGAATCGATCCGGGCCGCTCGCGAGCGGATTCGCGGGCACATCTACCTTTCGCCGGCGCGGCATTCGGCGGGGCTCTCGGAGATTACCGGGCAACAGGTATTTCTGAAGCTCGACAACCTGCAGCGGACCGGCGCCTTCAAGGAGCGCGGGGCGCTGAACAAGATTCTGACGCTGACCGAAGAGGAGCGCGCACGGGGCGTGATTGCGGCGAGCGCCGGCAATCATGCTCAGGCGGTCGCGTTCCATGCCAGCCAGAACGGTATCCGCGCGCGCATTGTGATGCCGCTGATGACTCCGCTGGTCAAAGTGGCTTCGACGTCCGGTTACGGCGCCGACGTTGTGCTGCACGGAGCCAATTACGACGAGGCCTGCGCGGAGGCGATCCGACAGAGCGAGGCCGGCGGGCTGACGTTTCTGCATCCTTTTGACGACGACGGAGTGATCGCGGGGCAGGGAACTATCGGCCTTGAATTGCTGGAGCAGGTCGAGGACCTCGAAGCTGTGGTGGCGCCCATTGGCGGGGGCGGGCTGATCGGGGGCGTGGCTTGCGCCATTAAGGAGAGCCGGGCGGCGGCGGGGACGAGTCCGGTTCGCGTCATCGGCGTGCAGACGGAGCGGCTGCCTTCGATGCTGCGCGCGCGCGAGGCGGGGCATCCGGTGACGATTCCGGCCGAAGCCACCATTGCCGATGGCATCGCGGTGCGCCGGGCGGGTGAGAGGACGCTGCCGATGGTGGCGAAATACGTCGACGAGCTTGTCACGGTTGATGAAGAGGAGATTGCCAGCGCCATCCTGGTTTTGCTGGAGCGAGAGAAGACGCTGGCGGAGGGAGCAGGCGCGGCGGCGCTGGCGGCGCTGCTGCAGAAGAAGACGTCTCTAAAGGGCCAACGAACGGCGGTTCTGGTGTGCGGGGGCAATATCGACGTCACGCTTCTGTCGAAGATCATCGAGCGCGGACTGGTGAAGGACGGGCGTCGAACGCGGGTGCGCATTCATCTGACTGACCGGCCGGGGTCACTGCATCACCTGACGAAGATCATCGCGGATTTGCGCGCCAACATCGTACAGACGGCCCACGATCGCGCTTACTATGGCGTGAGTTTGGGAGACACGGTGATTGACTTTACGCTCGAAACGCGCGGCGCGGAGCATATCGAGGAGATTCGCGCTGCGCTCACGGAGGCCGGGTATCGGCACGAGAGAATTGAGTGAGACAGGGTGCAGGGTGCAGGGTGCAGGGTGCAGGGTGCAGGGTGCAGGGTGGAGGGCGGAGGGTGCAGGGTGCAGGGTGCAGGGTGCAGGGTGGCAGGGTGCAGGGTGCAGGGTGCAGGGTGGCAGGGTGCAGGGTGCAGGGGCAGGGTGCAGGATCACAGTTTGTGCGCGATTGTCCAGAGCATTTTGCTCGTCTCCACAGCCAGGTCTTCCGCCCGCGCGATGTCTCGTTCGTCACCAAAGCCAAGTCCGCGTGCGATCACAAGTTGTGTCTGAATCTCAAGCGTTGAACCGCGCGCCATTCCGAGGAAGTTGCGGTATTCGCCCTTCGTTCCTCGTCCGTAGCCTTCAGCAATATTGCTAGCGACTGAGACACCGGCGCGGCGCAATTGACTCGTAAGTCCATAGACCTCCTCGCGAGGAAACTGTTGCGTGAGCTTATAGAGCGAAGTTGTCAGCTCAATTGCTCGCTGCCAAACGACGAGTTCACGAAAAGACTGCGCGGCCATCCTAATCCCCCCTCCGCGATTGGACCACGGCCCACCCTCTCACCGGCGCATCAGTTCGGCTTACACCATTACGCCTGTACTCTTAACGATGCCTCTGTACCCTCTACCCTCGACCCTGTACCCTGAGTAAGAACATGGCTGATCAGCTCTACCTCAGTCTCTGGTATCCCAACTTCCGGCTCGAGGCTCTGCCCGCTGCGCTTGAGAAGGTGATGGAGCAGTTTGCGGCTGTAGGCGGGTCGGCGCGCGTTTCCGCGGCCACGGTTTATCCCATCTCCTGGAACGAGACGCCTGCCTGGCAGCGCGTTTACCGGCACGAAACCGACGATGAGGAGTCGAGCCCCCGCGCGGTGATCGCCGCTGCGATGGAGAATGCCCATGACGACTACGCGTGGGAGTTCGAGCTGATCTGGGAGCTGTGGGTTCCCGAACACGCCGAGGGCCTGGACACGATGTGGCGCCAGGAGCCGCGCACGGTGCGGGTGGTGGGGTTCGGACCGGAGTTCGACGAGGGAGCGTACGAAACCAACGGCCATATTCGGGTGGATTTTGGCCTGGATACGCCCTTTCTTTACGAAGAGATGGATCTGGATGAGGACGCGATCCAGAGGGTGAAACAGAATGTAGCGCGGCTGGTGGAGTTCACAAACCGTGTACAGAAGAACGGCGGCATTTCTACGCGGCTGCTGTGGTCGGAATCGGGCGAGAGCCTGGCGCGGAAGCTGATCGAGCGGCTGCAGCAGGTGAACTAGGGCCGGCAGACTGGCCGTAAGGGTTTGCCGGACGACACGCTGCCCGCGGGCTGGCGCAAAAGGGTTCATTTCGAGCCGGCATGCAAAGAATCCCTGGGACGGCTGACACCGAAAAGGCGCATACTAACGTCTAAGAGCAGCAGGGTAACGTCCGCCTTGCAGGAGGGTCCGTTTATGCCCACCCCGAAAATTTCCCTCAACTTGTTGGTGTGCGCCAGTCTTGCGGTATCGGCTGGGTGGGTTTGCGCCCAGACTGCAAGCGGGTCCGGATCTCCCACGGCTCCTGCTGCGCAACAGTCTTCGGCTTCGGCGCAGCAGACACCTGCGCAGCAGACCCCTGCCCAGCAGACCCCGGCCCAGCAGACCCCGGCCCAGCAGACCCCGGCCCAGCAGACCCCGGCCCAGCAGGCGCCCTCGCAGCAGACACCGGGGGGCACGGCCCAGGATCAGAGTGCGGCTTCCGGCAACGCGTCGACTTCATCGGCGGACAACTGCTCCGGCCCGGTGCTCCATCGCGCCCCTGATAAGGGGGGCGACATCTGCGCGACGCCTGCGCCTGCCAGCCCCTCTTCGGGCGATGACGAAAACGCCGCGGACAACGGCAAAAATTCCAAACTGACCGACCCCAACGTGAATCCCTTCCCGCAGGCTGAGCCGGATAAGAACGGGATGATGCCTGGCGTGCATGCGGGCAGCATCGAAGACGTCAACGCCGTTGGGACGCGGAATATCGGGGCGCGCGGCATGGGCAACTGGTATTCGACCGAGTCGGAAATCAAGATGGGCAAGCAGTACGCCGATGAGATCGAGAAGAGCACGAAGTTCATCAACGATCCGGTGGTGACGGAGTACGTAAACCGCATCGGACAGAACATCGTGAAGAACTCCGACTGCAAGGTGCCCTTTACGATCAAGGTGATCGATACGGATGAGATCAACGCCATGGCGCTGCCGGGCGGGTTCTTCTATGTGAACTCGGGCCTGATTCTAGCGGCCGACGAGGAAGCGGAGCTGGCCGGCGTGATGGCCCACGAGACGGCTCACGTTTGCGCGCACCACGCGGCGCGGGAGATGACGCGCGCCAACTACGCGCAGATCGGCATGGTGCCGCTGATCATGATGACCGGCTACAGCTGGACGGGATACGGCATTTATGAGGCGACCCAGCTGCTGATCCCCATCACTTTCCTTGAATTTTCGCGCGAGTTCGAGGCGCAGGCAGACTACCTGGGCGTGCAGTATATGTACCGGGCGGGCTACGATCCGCAGGCTTTTGTGACGTTCTTTGAAAAGGTGCAGAACCTCGAGAAGCAGAAGCCGGGGGCGGTCGCGAAGGTGTTTGAGAATCATCCGCAGACTCCGGATCGCATCGAGCACACGGAGGAGGAGATCGCGAAGATCCTCCCACCGAAGGATGAGTATCTGGTGACGACCTCGGAGTTCAACGATGTGAAGGCGCGGCTGGCGCGGATCGAGAACAAGCGGCGGATCATCGACAACAAGAAGGGCAAGCCGACGCTGCGCCGCGCGAGCACTTCGCCTGACAGCACCGACTCCGGGGCCAACGGCAGCGATCAGCCGACGCTGCATCGCCGGGAAGATGGCAACGGGAGTGGCAGCGGAAGCGGAAACGGCACGGGCAGCAACTAAAGATTCCGGCATTGCGGATTGAGCGGGCTTCGTCTTTCGGACGGAGCCCGTTTTGCTTGCCGCAGCGCGTCCTGCCCGGTTCCGACTCCAAAACAGCCATGCCGCAACCCTGTCTTGTTTCGCCCTTCGGAGGGTGAAACAATAGTTGATAGTCAGTTATAGAGAGTGGACGGGAAGCAGTCCGCCTATGAAGAAGATTTTGATGTGGACGGTGTTGATTGTCGGGACACTGTTCATCACCAAGTACGCGAATGACGTGGCGCAGGACGTGCGGCCGCACGGTGCGACGTTTCGGATGACCCGGCAGCAGGTGGTTTCCTGCAGCAGGGACGAGATAACGCTTTCCGGGGCCGAGGGACCGACAACCCTCAAGATCGACAGCACATGGCCGGCCTGCAATACGTTCGATGCCAGCACTTACTACGACCTGTGGATGACGCGTGGCGGCAAGACTGGATTGATCAGCATGGAGAAATCTCCGTGGTGGCGCGCCGGGAAGTAAGGAGGTCAATGAGGCCTGTCCGAGGACTGATGTAGGCTGGGTGGGTATGCGGCATCGCGAGTTAGGGAAGACCGGCTTTTCAGTCAGCGACATCGGTTGCGGCTTGTGGGGCATGAGCGGGTGGAGCGGTTCCGACGATGCGGAATCGCTGGGCGCACTACAACTGGCCGTCGATCTGGGCTGCAACTTCTTCGATACCGCCTGGGCCTACGGGAACGGCAAGAGCGACGGGTTTCTCGGCAGGATTCTGGCGACGAATCGCGATAAGCGCCTCTACGCGGCCTCGAAGATTCCGCCGAAGAACGGCAAGTGGCCGGCCAGGCCGCAGTTCGATTACAACGATGTGTTTCCGGCCGAACATGTCTTCGCGCATGCGGATATGATCCGGCGCGCGCTGGGGGTGGATACGATCGACCTGCTGCAGTTTCACGTGTGGGACGATTCCTGGACGGATCGCAAAGAATTTCGCGCGACCGTCGAGAAGCTGAAGCGGGACAAGATTGTGCGCGCTTTTGGGCTAAGCCTCAATCGCTGGCAGCCGGCGAATGGAATCGGCGCGATTCGCACTGGCCTGGTCGATGCGGTTCAGGTGATCTATAACCTTTTCGATCAGAACCCGGAAGACGAGCTGTTTCCGGTCTGCGAAGAATATAGGGTTGGCGTTATTGCACGCGTTCCTCTCGATGAGGGGTCGCTCGGCGGCAAGATGACTCGCGACACAGTATTCCCGGAGGGCGACTGGCGCAGGGGATACTTCAATCCGAAGAACCTGAACGAGACGCTCGATCGCGTGGATCGGCTGCGTGAAGATTTACCGGCGGGAATGTCGCTGCCGGAGTTGGCGATTCGGTTCATCCTGTCGCATCGCGCGGTTAGCACCCTTATCGTGGGCATGCGGAAGGAAGAGCATGTCCGGGGAAACATTGCGCTCAGCGATGCCGGAGGCCTTGGCCCCGACCTTATCGAGAAGATGAGGAAGCATCGCTGGGAGCGGCATCCGGTTCCATGGTCGGACTGACGGGGGCTCTGCCGGCGGGAAGCAGGAGGAGTTCATGACAGCACGATTTTCGCTTGTGATAACGGCGGTTGTTGGGTTTGCCGTGGGGCAGGGCGCGATGGCTCAGGCGACGCCGCAAGGGTCGCTGCTGGCGCTTTCGAAGCGCAACCATACTCTGGCTATCGTGAACCCACAGACGCTCGCGGTGATTGCGCGCGCACCGGTCGGACCCGATCCGCACGAGGTGATTGCGTCTTCCGATGGCAAGACTGCGTACGTCTCGATCTACGGATTTGGCAGGTACCACGCGCTCTCGGTCATCGACCTGGTCGCGCAAAAAGCACTGCCGGACATCGACACCGGCGCGCTGAATGGACCCCACGGCCTGGCTTTTGTGGGCGGCAAGGTGTGGTTCACAGCGGAAGGCGCGAAGGCCATTGCACGCTACGACCCGGGTTCTGCGAAGGTGGACTGGATTATGGGGACGGGCCAGAACCGCACGCACATGATCTACGTGACGGCTGCCCAGGACCGCATCTACACCACGAATGTAAGTTCCGGGACAGTGAGCATCGTCGAGAAGGTCGCTTTGCCGCCGATGGGTCCGCCGCCGGGAGCGCCCGGTCCGCCGCCAGGAATGCCGGCTGGTTCCGGGCCGTCTCCAGGTCAGCCCGGCCCGGGCGGACCACCGCGCATGGACTGGAACGAGACGGTCATCCCGGTCGGCAAGGGATCGGAGGGCTTCGATGTCTCGCCGGGTGGGCGCGAGTTGTGGACCGCCGGGGCTGAGGATGGCACGATTTCCGTCATCGAGCTTGCGTCGAAAAAGGTCGCAGCCACGCTCGATGCGAAGGTGTTCGGGGCGAATCGGCTGAAGTTCACGCTGGACGGGAAATACGTGCTTATTTCAAGCCTGCGCGGCGGCGATCTGGTGATCTACGATGCGGCCAGCCGGAGTGAGTGGAAGCGCGTGCCCATCGGTCATGGAGCGGCGGGCATTTTGATGGAGCCGAATGGCGCTCGCGCGTTTATCGCATGTGGCCCGGACAACTATGTTGCGGTTCTCGACCTGAAGACGTTTGCGGTAACAGGGCACATCGATGTGGGCGGGGAACCGGACGGGCTCGCGTGGGCCGTGCGCCAGTAATGGACCTTACTTAAGGGGGTTCGTGCGCCGGCTTTCGTGACCGCCATCACTGAGCGCATTGCGTATTGAATTTATCCTGGATCGTTCTTTGGTCCGCGGACTGGATTTTTCCGGCCCCGCGACACAGGACGGACTGGAGATAGCAATGAGCCTGGCAACGATGGCGGCAACGGGACTGATAACAGCGGTAATTCTGATCGTGGTGGCAATCACGGTTATTAATAAGTACGCGCACTAAGGCAGCTCTGGTTAAGAACTTCGAGAACCATCCCTCAGGGGCTAAAGCTATTTGTTTTGCTGGGCTGTTCGGCAGGGCTGAACGGCTTGCCCTTTGAAAACGGCGCAGGGGCTGAAGCCCTCATTATTGTGCGGCGTGTGCGGCACGACCGAGGTCGTGCCCTGTTACAAGAGCAGGCGTTTTTCCGCGAGTTGTGAAGCCGTGCCCCTTCAAAACCGCGGCTTCAAGCCGACTTAATCAAAGCTTCCCTAAGAGGTGAGTGCTGCAATGATCCGTGCGTCAGGTTGATGCTTCTCCCGGTCGCAGGGGCTGAGTCGCTGAAACCGGCCGCAACCTTTGAGCCAGCGAATGCTGTCTTCAGGCTGTCGCGTCTCGAGCTGACTCTCAACGGGGCTGCATCACTTCCACGATCTGCGTGTCGGGCTCGGTCCAGGCGGCGGTTCCGGTATGGCTTAGCTGATGCGCGTTCTCGTCCCACTCGAGGTGCGTGATCTCGAACTGACCCTTCTCATACGCATAGGTGCGGCCGTCGTCCTGGTAGAGGTCGAACTCCGCATTCGCGCCCGGCCAGACCTCGACCTTCGTGATGCTCTGCTTGTCCGCGGTGCTGTTCACCGCGCTGCCCAGCGGCACGATCGAACCAGCCCTTACAAACAGAGGCAGCTTATCAATCGGCGCGTCGACGCTCACGGTCTGGCCGCCGTGAAGGCGCTCGTGGGTCCAGTAGTTATACCAGTCGGCTTCCGGCGGGCAGATAGACCTGCTTCGTGGTCTGGCCCTGATCGGTCACCGGAGCGACCAGGAAGGCCGGTCCAAACATGTATTCGTCGCCGATGTCCGCAACTTTGGGATCGTCGGGGAAATCCATGAACAGCGCGCGCATAAACGGCGCGCCGGTCTTGTGGGTGAAGTAGCCCTGCGAGTAGATGTACGGCATCAGCTCATAACGCAGCTTCAGATATTGCTCGAGGATCGGCTCGGCCTGTTTGCCGTAGGACCAGACCTCGTTGTATTTGCGGCTGCCGTGGGTGCGGAAGATGGGCAGGAAGCTGGCGTACTCAAACCAGCGCGTGTAGAGCTCCGGATAATCGTCGTATCCGCCGACGTTGTCGCGGGCGTCGGAGGGGTCGATCAGCGGCGTTGTGGTCGGGATGATGCACCTGCGGCAAATACTGCCAGCCGCCGGTGTCGTTGCTCCAGTAAGTCGAGGCCGGAGGCGGCGAAGTCGAGGCCGGTGGGAATCTGGCGCTTCAGCGTGTCCCAGGTCGGAAAAATGTCCGAGGACCAAACCATGGCGCCGTTGTGCTGCACGCCCAGATAGCCGTCGCGCGAGAGGATGAGGGCGCGGTGGTCGGTGTCGGCGCGGAAGCCGTTGTAGAGAGCCGCGGTGTGAAAGAAGGGATAGACGTTGAAATACTGGGTGCCCGGACCGATGTGGTAATAGCTGCCATTCGGAGGCAGATCGGGCTCGGTCTCATCGGCCCAGATTGAGTCGAATCCCTTGCTGATGATGTTGTCGCGAATCGTCGCCCAGAACCACTTCGCTGCGTCCGGATTTGTGGTATCGATGTCGGAGCCGGCGTGGTCGTAGGGGAGGCCGTTGGTGGGAGTGCCGTCGGCGAGGTGCTCGAACCAGCCATTCTTCTCAAGCTCGGAATAAAAGCGATCGGTGGGAACAAACCGCGGCCAGACGCTGATCATGGTCTGAATTCCCTGCGCGTGCAGTTTGTCGTTCATGGCTTTTGGATCGGGCCAGTAGCGCGCGTCGAAATCCATCTGCCCCATGTTGGTGTAGTAGAACCAGTCGACGACGATCACGTCGAGCGGAAGATGGCGCTGGCGGTAGCCGTCGGCCACGGCGAGTACTTCTGCCTGGCTTGAGTAGCGCTGTTTGCACTGGATGTAGCCGTATGCGGCTTTGGGCAGCATCGGTGTGTCGCCGGTCAGCAGTTTGTAGCCGGAGTAAAGCTCGTCGGTGGTTTTGCCGGCGATGACGAAGAACGAGACACGGTTACCAAGCTCGGAGATCCAGCGGGTCTGCTCGTTGAAGCCCGGCTCGATGGTCGTCTTGGAGGGATTATCCCATAGCACCGCGTAGCCCTTGTTCGTCACCAGAAACGGAACGCAGAAGCTCGGCGCTGCGGGAGCGTCGTAGTCGTTCCAGCAGCGGATGGGACGGCCGCGGTGGTCGAGGTAGCCTTCCTGGTTCTGGCCGAGTCCGTAATAGTGCTCGTCGTCGGGCGAATGGAAGCTGGCGCTTACCTGGAAGTACGCCGCGTCTGCCGGGCGCGGGTCGTAGTGGTCGAAGGCGATCGAGGGATTCACGTCGGCGAGCACGGACGCGTTGCCGTCTTTGTGGTTGGGCACGGACATCGACCATCCCTGCATGTTGAGCAGCGGCTTGCCATCGGCGCCGGTAATCGCGAGGGGAACGTAGGGCGTGGAGCCGCCGAAGTACTGGCAGGTATCGCAGGTGTACTTCGTGTTGCGCGGGCCGTAGTGCGGAACGGGCATTTTTACGGTCATGCGATCGGAGCGGTAGGTGTCGACGGCGTCGGTGTGTTCGTAGGTCCAGCCTGCCTCCGCCGGCTGCGCGCTGATGCCATATCCCGGAGGCGCGAGCGCGGCGTCTTTCTTCATGCTCAGTGTGATGCGCACAATGTTGGGCGCATACGGCTCGAGGGTGACGGTGGCGTCACGCCGGTCGAGAACGATCTGCTTTTGCGCGAAGAGAGTGCCGGCGGAAAGAAGCGAGAAGAGGACGACGCCTGCGGAAACGAACCTTTGAGTCATGGCCATTTGTCTTTCAGGTTTTTGGGGTAAAGAACGCCCCAGGCAGTGTACGCCCGGCGCGGGTGCATGTACAGAAGAGGGGGGGCGGAACCGTTGTATAAATCGATTTGGCAAGCAGGCGAGGGAAGGAGTTTGACCGGGTTGCAGGGCGATTCGTATGATGAGGACTGATTCTTTTCGCTGGCGGCGTAGCTCAGATGGTTAGAGCGTGGGATTCATAACCCCAAGGTCGGTAGTTCGATCCTACCCGCCGCCACCAAGAGCAGGAAAAGTCTCAAGCCAGGGATCCTTCGTCGCCGTGCTCCTCAGGATTTCGCCTGCGGGCTCGAACGCCCGCAAATCGGCTCAAGTTCGATCCTACCCGCCGCCACCACCGGTTTTAGCGAACCGCGAGCAAAAGCAAGCCAACAGCGAGCAAAAGCCGGGCGAAAAGCCCGATTCTCGAGACGCTTTCGTCTGTTCCGCACTTCCTGGGGATGGAATTACGGGTGACGGCACGGCAGTAAGGGCGACGGTTTCCTAAAACCTAGTTTGTTTCAGAACGCCAGCAGGGCTACGCCCACGCAGACAAAGATTGCGGCAGTCCAGCGGCGGCGGTCGACGTTTTCGTGCAGAAAGAGCTTTGCCGCCAGGGCATTCGTCACAAAGGTGAGGGAAGTGGCGGCGGGGCCGATGAGGCTGAGGTCGCGGTGGCTGAAGGCGAAGAGCAGTGAGAAGAAGCTGAGGGCGAGGCAGACGACTCCCAGGCCGAATCGGGTGTTGGTAACGACTGCGGCGGCAGCGCCCCATAGGCCAGATCGCTCGCGGATCACATCCAGATCGCCGACCTGGCGCATGGCGGAGGCAGTGAGGATGTCGCCGGCGGTCGCCCACACCACAATGCTCCCAATCATGGCCGTGGTCGCCAGAACCGCATGTGCGTTCGTCACTGCCGAACCTCCTCGGAGTCCTCAACCTCCGCCTTCGTGTCCTCAACCTCAGCGCTCACTTACGGCCGCCGATGTGTTGTGGTCGGTGTACGAGGGCCCCCGCGTCACAAACCCAACGCCCGCGGTAATGAAGACCACGCCCAGCCATCGCATCGGCGAGACGTGTTCGTGCAGCCAGAACTTCGCCAGCAGCGTCATGATGACGTAGCCCAGCGAGCTGGCCGGCAAGACGTAGGTCAGATCCGCCCAGGACAACGCTGTCAGGTAGGAGGCGAAGAAGCCGATGAGCAGCACGATGCCCGCCGCGACCCAGGGAGAAAAGATGGCGTGGATCAGGGCTGCGGGATGGGCAAGGGAGACGGGGCCGAGGGATTTCATGCCGCGCGAGAGGAAGGTATCACCGCAGGACGCGGTGACGGTGATGACGCCCAGCACCAGGTAACGGCGGAATGTCATCGTGGAGTGGGTCATGCGAGGAGCAGCGAGAGACGTTTAGCGAAAAACGTTTACCGGTGAAACGGTCAGCTAAGAACCGTTTGGCTAAAAGGCGGTTAGCGGTGAAACGGCCAGCAAAAAGCTGTTAGCGAAAAACGAGCGAACTCGGAGCTGAGAGATGAGTCAAAAACGCGAACCTCGAGCGAAAACAGTCTCTGGCTCAGCGCTTCTTGCTCATCGTATCTCGCTAAAAGCCCTTTGCTAACCGCTTTTTCGCGTGCCTTCTCTGGATTCCTGCCCGTTCACGCCTGCGCGCTGGCGGTTTCGCCGGCTTTTTGGGTGCGTGTGTCTTTCACCATTTTGTTGCGCTCCGAGCGCAGTTTCAGGAACGATCTGGACTCGATATAGAGCCGCTTCAGATCGCGATTCGCGATGGCCTTGCTCACCACCCGCCACGCCGCTTTTGGGCGGAAGAAGTACTCGTCGTAGAAGCGGTGCACCATCTCGAGGACGTAGTCGGCCGGCAAGCCAGGGTACTCGATGTGGGCCAGCTGATGGCCGCCTTCGTCGGTCATTTTGTTTTCGTTGGTGATGAAGCCATTCGTTCGGGCGTATTCGTAGAACTCGGTGCCTGGGAACGCATGGGCCATCGACACCTGGATGGTCTCGACATCGAGCTGCTTGGCGAAGTTGATGGTGTTGCGGATCGATTCTTTCGTCTCGCCGGGAAGGCCGAGGATGAAGTCTCCGTGGATGGTGAGACCGAGCTTGTGGCAGTCGCGGGCAAAGTCGCGGGCGCGCTCGACGGTGGCGCCTTTCTTGATGTTCTTGAGGATTTGCGGGTCGCCGGATTCGAAGCCGACGATCAGCAGGCGGCAACCGGCGTCGCGCATGGCCTTCAGCGTGTCGTAGTCGGTGGTGACGCGCGAGGTTGAGGACCATGTGAGCTTGAGGGGCTTCAGCTTGGCGCAGAGTTCCACGGTGCGCGCCTTTTGGATATTGAAGGTGTCGTCGTCGAAGAAGAACTCCTTCACGTTGGGCCACAGTTCCTTCGCGTGGGCCATTTCGGCCGCTACGTCGTCGGTGGAGCGCTTCCGCCAGGCATGCCCGCTGGTGGTCTGCGGCCAGAGGCAGAAGGTGCACTGCGCGGGGCAGCCCCGCGTGGAGTACAGCGCGACGAACGGATGCAGCAGGAACGGCACGTTGTACTTCGTCACGTCCAGGTCGCGCTTGTAGACGTTGGTGACCCAGGGCAGCGCGTCGAGGTTCTCAATCTGCGGACGGTCCGGATTGTGCATCACCTGGCCGTTCTTGCGGTAGCTGATGGCGAGGATTTCGTCGAGCGGTTTACCGTTGGCGTACTCCACCACGGAGTAGTCGAACTCGCGACGGCAGACAAAGTCGATCGCTTTGCACTCGTTCAGCGCTTTGTCCGGATCGGTGGTGACGGGCGGCCCGACAAAACAGATTTTGATGTTGGGGTAGGTGTCCTTAATCTTTTCTGCCCAGCGCTGATCGCCGCTCCATGCAATGGTGCTGGTGAAGAGGACCAGGAATTCGTAGTCCTTCAGAATCTCGACAACCTGCGGCCACGTGATGTGGTGGGGGTTGGCGTCGAGCAGGCGCGCGCCTTCGAGCATACCGGCGGGATAAGCGAGCCAGACCGGGTACCAGTAGGACTCGATTTCGCGAGTAGCGGGCCAGCGCGAGCTGGCGCCGCCGTCGAAGTTCTGGAAGGAGGGCGGGTTTAGAAATAGTGTTTTCAGCGGCATAGGCACTCCGTCCAGTTTACCATCCGGCGGGGCTGGGGAAGGGAAACCTGGGGTCGGGAATTGCCTTGTGCATCAGCAGCCAGGGGGGCTGTTTGGGCTCGATACCCCACCCCCCTCTGCTGGTTTTCAGGGTGGTGACGCGCAGGTATTTGATTCCATGGGAGCGGGAGATTTTGGGGCGGACGTTTTACACTTCATTGCAGGATAGATGCGGGTATCTATTATGTTTTGTTATCGGTAAGTGTCGTTCACAAATGGGCGGCGATTATGTATCTGAATTCAAAGTGGAAGATATCGTTCCATTTGGATCCAGAATACTTAGCAACCGGGCGCAGGCGGCCTGGAGTTCTTCAGGAGAGCTGAGGCGTGCCGGCGGGCAGCGCGGAGGGCTGCAGAGGAAACGGTCCCGCGGATGGAGCGGGGGCGGCGGCGCGGGGAGCGATGAGCGGGGCAGAGTTTCTGGCCGCGTTTGGGGATGCGGCGGCATTTGTGGCCTAAATCGTTGAGGTGGGCGCATTCTTCGACCATGGGTTCGCTCCTCCGGGAATAAAAAAGCCCCGCCGGCGAGGCGAGGCTTTTGTTTTTCTATCCTAAGTTCAGAATAGCAGGTTGGGAGGACAAAACTGCCAACTTTGGTGGCTCTTAACTCTTGCTTTATCAACTCTAATTACTTTGGGTAAGTGGTGGAAACTTGACAAAAAGACCGGTTAGCGGAAGAACGGCCGGCGGAAGACCGGTTAGCGGAAAAACGGTTAACAAAAAACGGTTAGCCAGAGACGTTTAGCGAGAGGCGTCCGGAACCGGTTTCGCTGGGCTCCTGTATAGCGCAGCGGTTCTGGTTCCCCTTGCTGTCGATCCAGCCGACCGCGCCGGAGCGGCCGCCGGGAACATTGCCCGGACTGCGTGCAGTTGAGCTGGTCGCCGAAGGGCAGGCTGGAGCAGTCATGTTCCTGGATTCCGGCGTAGTCGGTCTGGACGCGGCGCGTCCCCAGCCAGTCGTTGAGGTAGAAGTGGAGCGCGCCGTCGGCCTGTCCGTTGGCGTCCTGGACGGCGCTGTAGGTGGCCAGCAACTGCCCGCCCGCCCACACGTTGGTGTGCGCCCACGCCATGGAGCCGTTGAGGCCGCTGCCCAACTCCGTCACCTGATGGCCATCCTGATCGAGGACGTAGTCGGTCTCGTTCGCGGACGCGCTGAAGCCGTTGGTGGTGGGATCGCAGACAAAGCTCGTGATGCTCCCCTTCGCCACGCGGCGGCCCTCGGCGTCGATGGTTGGAATTGGGTGAGGATGGTCGGGGCGGAGGGATTCGAACCCCCGACCCTCTGCTCCCAAAGCATATCGCGGACCTTGTGGAAATCTGTTGAAAATATCTGCTTTCGATTGAATGGCTTGGGGATGCGACACTCAGACTGTTGGTATTTAGTGAACGCTGGTGCTCTGACAGCTACAAAATCGACGACATTCAAAGCTTCTTGCTCGACTCCTCCGGGATCGCCGTCCCGTCGCCCAACTTCAGCGTGAAGTTCAGCAGGATCGTCCGCATGGCCAGCAATTCGGCCAGGACACCGGAGTCCCCAACGACAGCTCTTCGTCGTTGGGGTGGAGGATCGCCCGCTCCGCCGCCATCGTGCCGGTCTCGATGCTCGATCCCAGCAGCACATCGCGCACCCACTCCGACAGAGTCAGCCCGGCGCGCTTGGCACGCGACTCCAGCACCCGCAGCTCCGCCTCGGACACCTTCGTGCCGACGGACTTCGACCGAAGCTCGCGCTTCATCGCCCACCGCCATTGCCACACGCAGCAAGGCCGCACGACTCGCGTGCGGCCCGTGCTGCGTTCAACGTCAGGCTGCTAAAGGAAAAATCTCTGCGCGTTGGATCGATGGGGAGTCGGCTCACCGCGTGCACCTCATGCTGCGTGCAGCGTCTCAGGGCCACGTACTCACCGTGAGGCGTTTTTTCTTTAGACGCTCACTTTTCGATTTGAGTTACCGCACAGCAACCGAAGTTACTCTGCAGCTCCCATCTGGGGGAGACGTGTCCCTACTCTCCAGCCGCTGCTTTAGCAGCGTTGTCCTTCGGCGGTTACACCACGACTGCCGGAGATCGCCGGCAGTCGCAGCACAGGCCGCCTAAGCGGGCGACCTATGGCAGGCGGGTCAACGACTCACGCTAGCTTCTGAAGCGACTCCGCAACGGTTGCGTAGGGATAGAACGTGGCAAGCCTATCGAACCACTCCGAAGGTATCCAGAGATGCCCGCCGTCACTTTCCGCAGAGCGCAACGCGTGGATGAACCAGCGAAGAGACGGCGGTGCGAAGACGTATTCCGCGTAAATCGTCCCCAGTGCATCGGCCCTGCTCTCTGGCGGGGCCTCGTTTAGGATTGCCAAGTAGTCGGGGGCGCTCATGCCGCGTTTGATTTCAACGACTGGGTACTTCCCAAAAAAATGGTGGAAATAGTACACAGGATCAGGCCGGAGCACGACAAAAGCACACTCGTCGTCAGCAGACCACTCCAACAGCTTTTGAACTAGTCCTGCGAACGCGTTCGAAAGGATATCGACATCGTTGTAGGTCAGTTTCCGCAACGACGTGGGCAGTCTTCCACTGTCTGTTGCAGCGCAATCTAGGGCGCGCTGGTAGGCAAGCCTGAACGTGCTTTCATCCTCAACCCAACTCATGCCCACTCCTATGGCTGAAACCTGATCTTCGTAACGATCTGTCCGCCGACATTTAGGTTCGCAGATGGAGCACCAGTTGACGAGGTATAGACCGAGTACACTTTATCTCCATTTGAATAAAGCGTTGTCACCCCATCCTTTGCAACCGATTTGGTGAAACCGCTGGCCTCTAGGTTAGCGCCAAATTGCTCCGCCGTGATGTTCGTGCTTATATCCGTAGCCAATGCGCTCTTTCCGGTCTGCACGATCCATTGTGTAGCGTCGCCCGCCGCAACGGCCCGATCCGAAGCAGCCGCGATTTCCAAAGGTCCTACTTCCTCAGCCCCGCCAGGAACGATTGCCAGCGCGAGCATCATCCCCGGCGTGCTCATAGCCTGAGACGATATGTAATTAAAAACAGAGCGGTTCAAGAGAACTGTCTGCGTGTTGTTCAACCCCTTCGCTGCATCTGCCGGAGTTTTGCCGTTAACCGAGATGTTCTTATACGCGGCAAGTTGCTGGCGGGCCCGATCTGCGTCCTGATCTGAATCGTTGAACAGGCACCACAAAAAGCCCTTTTGTTGGCCGCCGTTCGTACAATGGCCGTCGGGATCAGTTCTGCTCAGAGGATTGTTGCCAGCGTAGCTGTACAGGTTGAGGGTCTGCGGGTATTCAAGACTTGCATAAGGGACAGCGGTCGGGCTGCTGCTCCAGTCCGGCGACATGAATCGGCCCATTGAGCTTGCGTAGTACCTGGCGCCGAAGTAGTCGTTGCCGGATTCGGAGTCGTGTTCTTTGCCGGTGAAGTGGTGCTCGGTCGGGCCGTCGATGGACTGTGTGCAGGTCGGCACGTCGCCGAAGGGCAGGCTGGAGCAGTCATGTTCCTGGATTCCGGCGTAGTCGGTCTGGACGCGGCGCGTCCCCACCCAGTCGTTGAGGTAGAAGTGGAGCGCGCCATCGGCCTGTCCGTTGGCGTCCTGGACGGCGCTGTAGGTGGCGAGCAACTGCCCGCCCGCCCACACGTTGGTGTGCGCCCACGCCATGGAGCCGTTGAGGCCGCTGCCCAACTCCGTCACCTGATGGCCCGCCTGATCGAGCACGTAGTCGGTCTCGTTCACGGCGGCGCTGAATCCGTTGGTGGTGGGATCGCAGACAAAGCTCGTGATGCTCCCCTTCGCCACGCGGCGGCCCTCGGCGTCGATGGTTGGAATTGGGTGAGGATGGTCGGGGCGGAGGGATTCGAACCCCCGACCCTCTGCTCCCAAAGCAGATGCGCTACCAGACTGCGCTACGCCCCGATGGTTAGATTTTAGCGCAGGGGGGTCCGAGAGCAGTCGCAGCCTGGAGGAAGCCGGGGCTTCTACCGTTGTGGGGCTTCGCGGCACCTTCGGCACGGCTGAGCAGCTTGCAGAAAAGACTGACGGGAAGAAAGCCATCCCTCAGAGGCTAAAGCCGGGATCATTTGCAGATCCTTCGGCACAGCTAAAGCTGTGCCCCTTCAAAACAGAACGCAGGGGCTGAAGCCCGCTTCGTTTGGGGCGCTTACGGCACGAGTGAACTCGTGCCCTGATACAAAACCTGTGCTTCAGGCGGGTTTCATGCCCTGATACAAAACCTACTTTAGGCGGGTTGGGAGGGTCTGAGGGTGCGCAAGAGGGTCGATCCGTACGGCAAGAATGTGCTCAGGGGCTGAAGCCCGCTTCGTTTGGGGGGTTAACGGCATGACTGAAAGTTATGCCCCTTCACTTTACGTGCCGTAGGCGAGTTTTGGGCTGTGAAGTTATGCAAAGGAGTCCGGGGGGTGTGAGGCAAGGCAAAGGGTTTCGAGGGCTGAAGCCCGCTTTAATTTGGGGCTCTTGCGGCACGAGTGAACTCATGCCCTGATACAAAACCTGCTTCAGGCGGGTTTCATGCCCTGATACAAAACCTGTGCTTCAGGCGGTTTCATGCCCTGATACAAAACCTGTTTCAGGCGGGTTGGGAGGCTCGGAGGGATGCGCAAGAGGGTCGATCCGTACGACAAGAATGTGCTCAGGGGCTGAAGCCCGCTTTATTTGCGGGCTTAACGGCATGACTGAAAGTCATGCCCCTTCACTTTACGTGCCGTAGGCGAGTTTTGGGCTGTGAAGTTATGCAATGGAGCCCGGGGCTGAAGCCCGCATTTCAATGAGGCTTGTTTCCCCGGCCTGAAGGCCGGGGCTTCTACCGTCGTGGGGCTTTGCGGCACCCTGGGGCGCGGCTTGCGATGTTAGAGGCGGTGGGCGATCCAGAGGAGGATGAGCACCAGAACGATGACGGGGATGGCGAGGATGGCGAGGACTGCGGCGAAGAGGATTGCGAGGAAGGCGTAGTCGCGCCAAGTGTGGCGGTGGGGCTGGCGGAGGTGGCGCGTCATCAGGTTGTAGTTGCGGCGGTTGGCTTTCCAGGCGATGTCGAAGATGTCGCCGAAGAGGGGGATGGAGCCGATGAGGACCTCGATGGCGATGTTGACCATCATGCGGAGGAGGGTGACGTAGGGGACGCCGCGAATCCAGGCGGCGAAGACGAGGACGAAGGAGGCGATGCCGGCGAGGATGTCGCCGAGGCCGGGGATGAGGCCGATGAGGCCGTCGAGGCCGACGCGGATGGGCGTGAAGGGGAGGCGGAACCAGTCGTCGAGGAGATGGGCGAAGAGGTCGAGGTTTTCGTCGGAGCAGAGGCGCTCGGCGCGCTGGCGGAGGGTGGGTTTGGAGGCGAGCGCGGGAGCGATGCCGGGAGCGGGGGTGGGGGTGGTTTCCGGAGGGAGGATGTCGGGTTTTGCGGGCTGTTTTGTCGGCTGATTTTCGGGTTTGGGCATGGGGTTTGGGACGCGCTGTGGCGCGAATGGGCTGTGGGGCCAATGCTACAATCAGGGTTGGCATGGCGGCTATAGTTCAGCGGCAGAACGCCTGACTGTGGCTCAGGATGTCGTGGGTTCGATCCCCACTAGCCGCCCCAGCGATTGGCCTTTCGGGCGCCGCGCGGCGAACCTTCCATGACAAACGAGCCAGAGAAAAATGCAGGCAGCCAGGTGTATGTCGGCTGTTCGGGATGGGCTTATCCGACGTGGAAGCCGGCGTTTTATCCGGAGAAACTGGCGTCGAAGAAGTTTCTGGAGTACTACGCGACGCGGCTGAATTCGGTTGAGGTGAATTACACCTTCCGGAGTTTTCCGCGGCGCACGGCGATCGATTCATGGCTGGCGCAGACGGGGCCGGATTTTCGGTTTTCGTTTAAGGCTCCGCAGCGGATCACGCATTTTCAGCGGCTGAAGGACTGCGGGGCGGCGCTGGAGGCGTTTGCCGGGGCTCTGCAGCCGGTGGCCGATGCGGGGCGACTGGGGCTGGTGCTGTTTCAGCTTCCGCCGAATTTCAAGGCCGATGAGGGGCGGCTGGCGCAGTTTCTGGCGGAGGCGAAGGCGTGCCGGTTTCGGATGGCGTTTGAGTTCCGGCATGCGTCGTGGTTCGATGCGGCGATTTATCGCGTGCTGGAGCGGCATGAGGCTGCGTTGTGCGTGGCGGAGAGCGACGAGCTGGAGACGCCGGATGTGGCAACCGCGCCTTTCTCGTGCTATCGGCGGCGGAAGACGGAGTATGGGGAGGGGCAGCTGGGGGAGATCGGCGAAGGATTGAAGGAGCGGGCTGCGCGCGGCGATGTGTTTGCGTACTTCAAGCATGAGGAGGAGCCGACGGGAGCGTTGTGGGCGGCGTCGGTGCTGGAGTCGGTGAGGGGTGCGGGGCGGAGCGAGGGCTCGTGATGGCTGCGGCGGCAATCACGGAAGATGCGGATTGGCTGACGGAGTTTATTCCTCATCGATGGCTGCGCAATGGACACGTGCAGACGCTGGCGGGGAACTTTCTGCCGCGACGCCTGGCACTGCCGGAGCCGGAGCCGCTGCTGGTGGAAGTAGAAGGGCCGGTGAGCGGGTATGGGCCGAGCCAGGTGCTGTGCCACTGCCACTGGCAGCCGCGCGAGGTGCGGAGCGGGCGGCTGACGGTGGTGCTGGTGCATGGGCTGGAGGGATCGTCGAGCTCGCAGTACATTGTGGGCAACACGGTTCGGGCGCTGGGGGCGGGGCTGAACGTGGTGCGGATGAATATGCGCACCTGCGGCGGGACGGATGCGTTGTCTCCGACGATTTATCACTCGGGGCGATCCGGGGATATTGGGCGCGTGGTGGAGGCGATCGTTCGCGAGCAGCAGCTGGGGGCGGTGGCGCTGGTTGGCTACTCGATGGGTGGGAATTTGGTGCTGCGCTGGGCCGGCGAGGTTGGGGCGGGAGCGCCGCCGGAGCTGAGAACGGTGGTCGGGGTTTCGCCGCTGATGGATCTTGCGGCTTCGTCGGCGGCGCTGCATCTGCCGCAGAATCGTCTTTATGAGTGGCACTTTTTGCGGTCGATGCTGGAGCGGGTGCGGCGGCGGATGGGGCTTTATCCGCGCATTTACGGCGATGCGCCGGTCGACAGGATTCGCACGATGCGGCAGTTCGATCATGAGATTGTGGCGCGGTACGGCGGGTTTCGCGATGCGGACGATTATTACTACACCGTTGCGAGCTCAATGTATGCTGGGTCGTTCCGGGTGCCGACGCTGATCCTGCATTCGGTGGACGATCCGTTTATTCGCATGCTGCCGGAGACTCGGGCGGCGCTCATGGGGAATCCGCAGGTGACGTTTCTTGAGACGCAGCATGGGGGGCATTGCGCGTTCCTGGAGCCGGCGAGGGGGGCGAGCGGCGACGGCCGCTGGGCTGAGAAGACGCTGCTCGGATTTCTGATGCGGGGCAGGGAACGAGGGGACGGATTGGGTGTTGTGGCGATGCGCGACGGCTGATTTCGTTCCTGGCGACCATTACAATGTGGACTTGCAGCGTGAAGCGCTGCAAGGGCGGGCGAGTAGCTCAATTGGATAGAGCACCGGCCTTCTAAGCCGGGGGTTGTGGGTTCGATTCCCGCCTCGCCCACCATATTCTGCGGAGATTTGCGGACACCGAGGTCCTTCGACTCCCCTTCGGCTCGCTGCGCTCCCTCAGGGTCGCTCAGGATTTCGCCTGCGGGCTCGGACGCCCGCAAAACGGCTCAAGATTTTGCCTGCGGGCTTCCGCTTCGCTCACGCCCGCAAAACGGCTCAAGATTTCGCCTGCGGGCTCGGACGCCCGCAAGACGGCTCAAGTTCGATTCCCGCCTCGCCCACCAGACTCCGATGAGACTCAGATCTGGCGATTCTTTGCGGACCCTGGCGTTCAACCGACGCCGATGCTTTTCGGAGATTTGTATCCTCCAATTCGCATCCGCAACCCGCCTGACAGCGCTAGTCTGAGAAGATGCGCGCCGCTGTCCTCCACCATCCCGCTCCCATCGCCAGCCGCCCGCTGCGCCTCGAAGACCTGCCCATCCCCGAGCCCGGCCCCGGTCAGGTCCTGCTCAAAGTCGAAGCCTGCGGCGTCTGCCGCACCGACCTCCACATCACGGCCGGAGAGCTGCCGCCCCTGCGCGATTCCATAACACCCGGCCACCAGATCGTCGGCCGCGCCGAAAAGCTCGGCGTCGATGTCAGCTCGATTCAAGTCGGCCATCGCGCCGGCGTCTCCTGGCTCGGTGGAACCGACGGCACCTGCCCCCTCTGCCGCAAGAACCGCGAGAACCTCTGCGACCACCCGACTTACACGGGCTACTCCGTCAACGGCGGCTACGCCGAATACGCCGTCGCACGCGCCGACTTCCTCATCTCGCTCCCCGAAGGGCCCGACGCCCTGCATCTCGCCCCGCTCCTCTGCGCCGGCATCATCGGCTTCCGGAGCCTGCGCGTCGCTGAGGCGGGGCCCGGCGATCGCGTCGGACTCTTCGGCTTCGGTGCCTCGGCGCACCTCGCCATCGAAGTCCTGAAATCCTGGAATTGCGAGGTCTACGTCTCAACGCGCGGCGCATCGCACCAGCAGCTCGCCCGCACTCTGGGCGCAACGTGGGTCGGCAGCGAAGCCGAACGACCGCCGGTCCCCCTGGACTGCGCAGTCACCTTCGCGCCCAGCGGCGACGTGGTGATCGCCGCGCTCGCCTCGTTGCGCAAAGGAGGCATCGTGGCCATCAACGCCATCCATCTCGATCGCATCCCGCAGTTCGATTACGACTCGCTGCTGTGGGGCGAGCGGCAGCTCCGGAGCGTTGCCAACATGACCCGCCAGGACGGACGCGACTTCGTTGCCCTCGCCACAAAAATCGGCATCCGCCCCCGCACCACCACGTTTCGCCTCGAAGAAGTCAACGACGCGCTGCAGGCCGTTGCCAACGACGCGATCGACGGCGCTGCCGTCGTCATTCCCTGAGCTGTCCCTCAGCCGCCAACCATGGCCAGCCGCCGTCCCGAGGAGATGACCCGCACCCGCGAAACGCTGGGACCGCTGCGACCACGGTGTCCGAAGCGGTGAGATGCTTAATGAAAGATGAAGAGGCCCTTGCAATCCTGAAAGGGCGGACCCAGCGCAATCGCGCACGACCAGCTACGCCCAGGGATTCATCAATGGAAGCGCAAGGTCTGCGAAATGCTTCGCGTTGCGTGTGGCGATTGTCGCCCTCGAGGCTAGTGCAATCCCTCCAATCATGGTGTCCCGCAACTCGACCGGCCGCCCCGCTTTGTGCCGAAGAGCCATCAAATTGGCGGCCTGCTGTGCAGCGGCCGTGTCGAACGGGAGAATGCGGTCTTCAATCACTTCAGTCAGCATGCGCTGGAAATTCCCAATCAGCGCCGAGCGCTTCTTCCCGGCGGGCATAATCTGTAATCCAAACCGAATCTCAAGAACGGTAATGGAAGTCGTCCACACAGAATTGCGAGGCTGACCATCGAGCCAGCCGATGACCGCCCTGTCCGGATTTGGGCGCATGATCGCCGAGAGCACGTTGGTGTCGAGCAGAATCATCAATCGAAGACAGCGGGCTTTACCTTGTGTCCGCGCAGTTCCACTATGTCCTGGTCAAAGCCCGTCACGCTGAACAGCGCCGCAATCTCCGATCCAAGGCCACCGGCCGAAGGATCGTCCTTCCGGACCGCATCCCGCAAAATGTCTCGCGCTTCTTCTTCCATACTTCTGCCATGGCGGCGAGCACGGCGGCGCAGGCGCACTTTGACTTCCTCCTCGAGGTTTCTTACCACCAGCTGAGCCATGCACATCTCCCGCAGGTTCTTTGATATCATGATATCAAAGGGCGATCTCCCCCGGTGTACGCCTCAGCCCGCAACCATCTCCGAAAAGTCCGCGATTCTTGAAAAACCGCCCAGAACCTCTGCGATCAACGCCAGCCGATTGCTCCGCACAGCGGGGTCCTCCGCCATTACCATGACCTTGTCGAAAAACAGATCGACGTGCGGACGCAAGGTCGCAATCTTCTCCAAAGCCTGCCTGTATTCCTGCTGTCCCCGCAGCTTCTCCACCACGGGGGCCAGCTTCATGGCCTCCTCGTAGAGCGTCTTCTCCGCCGGATCGCGCAGCAAATCCGGGCTCGTAGCCCCCGCATCCTGTCCCGGATTGAGAATCCCCTTTTCCCCAGCCTGCCGCAGAATATTCTTGATGCGTTTGAACGCCGCCGCAATCGCGGCCAGATCCTCCGAACCCCGCACGGCAGTCAACGCGTCGGCCCGCGCAATCGCGTCCCGCATGCTATCGGAGCGAACCGCAACAACCGCATTCACAACATCGTAAGCAAAGCCGCGAATATCACGCAGCCAGAACTCCAGCCGCTCTCTAAAGAAATCCTCCAGCTTCTGCCGGACTCCGGCATCGAGACCTTCCGGCACCGCCGTGAACAGGTCGGATCGCAGCAGCGGCAGTCCCGTCTCGGCCAGAATCTTCACGATCGCGTTCGCCGCTCGCCGCAGCCCGAACGGATCCTTCGAACCCGTCGGCTCCAGACCAATCCCGAACATCGCCACAATCGTCTGAATGCGATCCGCAATCCCCAGCACCTGCCCCTCCACCGTCGGCGGAATCGGATCCTCGACCCCGGCCGGGGAATACTGCCAGTAGATCGCCTGCGCCACCTTTTCGCCGAGGCCCTGCGCGCGGGCGTAGAGCCCGCCCACAATCCCCTGCAGTTCCGTGAACTCCTTCACCAGCTCCGTCGTAAGGTCGGTCTTCGCCAGCTCCACGGCCTTCGCCAACGCGGTTCTGTCGACCGCCGTTTCTCGCTCCTCCAGTAAGGCCGCCAGCTTTTCCGCGATCCGCAGATTCGCCTGCGTCTTATCCCAATAGCTGCCCAGCTCCTTGTGGAAGGTCACCGACTTCAGCATCTCAACCCGGTCTTCGAGCGAAATCTTCTGGTCCACCGTCCAGAAGAATCGGGCATCGCTGAACCGCGCCCGCAGCACCCGCTCATGCCCGTGCCGGATCGTCTCAATCCCCGTCTCTTCCGGACGAGTATTCAGCACCGCCAGAAAATACGGCTGCAGCTTTCCCGCGGCATTCTCCACCGCAAAGTATTTCTGGTGGTCCCTCATCACCGTCACCAGCACCTCTTCCGGCAACTCCAGATATTCGGGATCGAAGTTCCCCAGGGCCACCGAGGGACATTCCGTGAGGTTCGTTACTGTCTCCACCAGCGCGGCATCCTCGCGCCAGCGGCCACCCGGCACGCTGCGCGTCTCCAGATCGAGCGCCTTGCGAATGCGGTGCCGGCGCAGCGCCACATCCGCCGTCACCAGCGCCGCCTCCAGCAAACCTACATAATCGTCCGGGTGATCGATCGTCACTGGCGCGTCGCCATGCAGAATGCGGTGCCCCCGCGTCAGGTTCCCCGCGCGGACGCCCGCAAACTCCACCGGCAGGATTGCGTGATCCAGCAGCGCCACCAGCCAGCGAACGGGCCGCACAAAGCGCTCCGGCTTCAGCGCTCTCCAGTACATGTTCTTCGGCCAGTAGAGCGCCGCCAACTCAGCAGCCAGCAGATCGCCCAGCACCGCCGCAGCCTCCCGGCCATGCTGCAGAACGTTCGCTGTGACGTAATCCCCTTTGGGAGTGCTCACCTTTTCGAGCGCCCCAACCTCAACCCCCGCCTTGCGCGCAAACGCCTGACCGGCAGGTGTCGCCTGCCCATCCTTAAACGCAACGCCCCACGCCGGGCCCGTCATCTCCCGCTTCACATCGGGTTGCCGCTTCAACACTCCATTCACCTGGACAGCCAAACGCCGCGGCGTGGAGTAGCTGTGGACCTCGTGCTCCTCGCCCAGCAGCCGCTCCCGGCGCAGCAACTCCACCACCCGCTCGGTCAGCTCCGTCTCGGCGGCCGCAATCATCCGCGCCGGAATCTCTTCCAGTCCCGCTTCGAACAGCAGGTCCGCCATCTATCGACCCCCCGCTCTCTGCCGTTGCGCGGCGTATGCCTTCGCCACTCCCACCACCATGTTGCGGATTCGCGCCATCACCGCAACCCGCTCCGTCACCGAGATCGCCCCTCGCGCGTCGAGCAGGTTGAACAGGTGGGAACATTTCAGGCACAGCTCGTACGCGCCCAGAATCGGAAAGCGCCGCAACGCTACGCGCACATCTTCTTCCGGCGGCGTCGCCCCTCCGTCATGCACCACGCGGTCGTGAATCTTCTCGTGCCGCTCTGCCGATTTCTCTCCCTTGAACTTTTGGTGAAATTCGTCGAGCAGCGCCTGGCATTCAGCTTCATACAGCCGCAGATGCTCCCACAGCTTGCTGACATCCGCCGCCTCAAAGTTGTAAACCGAAAGCTGCAGCTCTTCCTCCAGCCGAACCTCTCCGTACGTCACAGCCCGGCCCGTCTTCGCATCGACCGCCCACACAATGTCGTAGATCGAATTCACATCCTGCAGAAACGCCGCAATCCGCTCGAGGCCATACGTAATCTCTCCCGAAATTGGGTCCAGATCCATCCCTCCGCACTGCTGGAAGTAGGTGAACTGCGTGATCTCAAGGCCGTCCAGCATCACCTGCCAGCCCACCCCCCAGGCGCCACCCACTGGCCACTCCCAGTTGTCTTCCTCGAACTTGATGTCATGCTCTCGCAGCTGAATCCCGATCGCCTCGAGCGATTGCAGATAAATATCCTGTATGTCCGGCGGCGGCGGCTTCAGGATTACCTGCAGCTGCGTGTGCTTGTAGAGCCGGTTCGGATTCTCCCCGTATCGCCCGTCCGCCGGCCGTCGCGAAGGCTGCGTGTACGCGATCGCAATCGGATCTGGCCCCAGCACCCGCAGGAAGGTGTCCGGCGACATCGTACCCGCACCGACCTCCACGTCATACGGCTGCGCCAGCACGCAGCCTCGCTCCGCCCAGAAGCTCTGCAGGCGCAGCAGCAATTCCTGAAATGTCAGAGCCTTCACCCCAACAGACTTACTCGACGCGGTCAACGTGGACACCTGCATGTTTTTCGATCAGTGGCTTCAACGATTCTACCGGCAGGCTGGCGTCGGCGCATCTTCGCGACCATCGCTGCCGCGACTCGGTTACCGTGCGGGTCCCGATTCGAAACTCGACCAGAATTGGGACGACGTCATCACCGGTATCAGCTCAAACTCCACCAGATCGCTCCAGTTCGCCATCCACTCCCGCAGCGGACCCTCGCTGGCCGCCTCCATAATCTGAAAGCACCGCTGCCCCTCCGCATCCACCCAGCTCGCATGGTACGTAACTTCATTCGACATCATCCGGCCGCGCAGCCGGAACCGCTCGCCCACCGGTCCGGCGCCGCGCTTAAACGATTCGATCACCATGAACATCATGCAAGCAGTTTAGCTTCGCTTGCGGCGGGCGCAGGCAACCAGCGAAAAAACCCGCCGCCATCGAACCTGTCGCCTTTCGTCTCATTGCAGGACCCAGGCGAGGCCCACCCATCTCGAGTCATTCCTCACCACCCTGTACCCTGTACTGTGTGTTCCGTTTTTAGCAAGTGAAAATGTCCGGGCCGATCGCTGGACCCTGCATAAAATGCCGCCTTTTACCACCACCCTCCGCGTCCGCTACGCCGAAACCGACCAGATGGGCGTCGCCTACTATGCCAATTACTTCATCTGGTGCGAAATCGGACGCGTGGAACTTCTCCGCCAGCTCGGCTTCGACTACAAACAAATGGAGATCATGCACAACTGCCATCTCCCCGTCGTCGAAGCCTCCTGCCGTTACAAATCTCCGGCTCGCTACGACGATCTCATCACCATCGAAACCCGCATCTCCGGCCTGCGCACATCGGTCATCAAGTTCTCCTATCGCATCTTCTGCTCGAGAGAAGGCGCGGCCGAGCCGGTTCTGCTCGCCGACGCCGAAACCGTCCATGTCTCGGTCGACCGCAACATGCGGAAATGTCCACTGCCCGAGCCTTATTTGTCGGCGATTCGGGCAGCTTCGACCACTGATTGTGAAATGCAGGCTGGAGGATCGGCAAAGCATAGCTGTAAAATTCAGGTTTGCTCTTCGTGTCGCCGGGCCATTGCATCGAAACCAGGCAGAACCGCTACCGGAGGATTATGAGACCAGCCACCGTTGCCCTGTCAGCCGCCCTCATCTGTCTCGCCCTGACCGGATGCGAGACCACCCGCACGAACAAGCTGCACGCTCACTTCGAAGCGGTCTCCGACATCACCACGACGCCGCATCCGGATGCCAAATACGCGTCCGTCTCGACGGGAATTCCCCCCGTTCCCGGCTCGCCGACCGCGGCCGGACCCGACGGCACGCAGCCGTTCAACGACAGCGAAGCCCGCAAGAGCCCGGGCTCGGAAAAAGGCCACCCCATGGCTCCCCGCGAGCAGCCGAAGGACAAGTTCATCCGGCAATAGGCACTGATTAGTGTCCCGGCAAAGCAGCGTGCGCCAATGCCGTCGCCGGGATCGCCTCCGGCAGCAGGCCAGGCCCTTCCCACATCAGCATCGGAGAGCCAGGACTCAAATTGCCCCGAGGCTCGTTCTCGATACCCGGCTCCAGTTCGATCCGGATTCGATGCAGCCCCGCCAGCAGCGCCGCGCTCACCCGCGTCGGCTGAACCGCATCGCCCATCGACCCGCAGACCTGAATTCGCAGCTCTGGACTCTGCACCGCAGGTAGGTCGTCGATGGACAATGTCGCGTGGCGGCTCGTCAGCAGCGTCAGAGAGTAGCCGCCATCGGCCGGAATCCGAAGCCAGCCGTCGTAACCTGTCGCCCGACCAGAGTCGGACTGTGCCAGGCCGGCAACCAACTGTGCAACCGGCTCCGAGCCCGCCGCCGCTGGCCGCTGCCCCACTATTACAGAGCGTGAGACCCACACCTCGTCATGAGGAGCGCGCGTCGCATGCACCAATACCCGAAACCGCCCCGACCCATCGAGCAGCGTGCCGTCGGCGTCAGGAAAGACATACCCGACATCGCTTCCAACGGCGGTCGTGCCATCCCCAAACAGCCACTGATACCGCCAGCCCGTCGCCGGTGTTACGACATGGAACCTGACCTTCTCACCCGGTCGAATCAAGCCTGGCGCGTAGTCGAACGAAGCATCCGTCAGCCCCGGCCCATAGACCGGCTCCGCCGCGCCATCCTCGACCTCCAGCGGAATGTCGGCATCCTTCGCAGCGATCTTGCCCGTCACCCGCACTCCGTCGAACGCCACACCAGCGACGTTCCCCTTGAGAACCGAAGGCACCATGCCCACGCCATCCATAGCCGCAATGTTCGAGAACGTCACCCCTCGCACAGCAGGCTGCGGATACCGAATCTGCGCGAGCGAATAGAAGTCCTCCAGCCGAATGTCGCTGAACTCGAAATCGGTGTGCGCGCCCACCGCCGCCTCATCCGCCCACAGCTCAAAAAACGCAAACGGCACCACGCAGCCGCCAAACCCCGTGTGGATCACGTCCAGATTGCGCATCACCACATGCGCCGAGCGAAACGTCTTCTTCGGCCACGCCACGCGCACCGTATTCGAAATGCTGGTCGACGCCACCGTGTCTTCGATCGTGATATTCGTGACGTTGAGCCCCGGCAATCGCATCTCCTCGTCGGTGTAACCGTCCCAGTTGCCTTCCATGGCAAACACATCGTCGGACGCCCGGAAGAAGCAGTTTCGAACCGTCGTGTCGCCGCCGCCCAGCCAGTCCATCCCATCCTGATTCGCATCGCGCGCAAATCCGCCGATCACGTTGACGTTGTAAAAGCCGGTCTGCCGCGAGTCGCGCATTTGCACCTGCCAGGTCCGGCTGCGCACCACGCATGTGATCCCATCGATCTCGACGTTGCGCGTCTGATCCATCACAATGCAGTGCCAGCCGCGCTTGTGCATCCAGCCTTCATCGCCGGCAGGATCCTGCGGCCCGTCGTAGACGATCATGCCGCGCCCCTGAACACGCACATCGTGCACCTGCCACAGATTCAGCGAGCCAAAAACCACGGCCCCGGCGGCGAGATAAATCCTGTCTCCACTATTCGCATCGATGTCTTCCCGATGCACTCCCGGCCCGTAGTATCGAACGCCTTCCGTCTTCGCCGTGATCCTGGATTCATCCGGCGGGCTGCCGAGGAGAAAGAGCATGTCGGCATCGGCAAAATGATCGCCCGGGCGCGTGATCGAGAGCTTCACCGGGCCGGGAATGCTAAACGCGATCACCGCGCCGTTGCGCCGGGGTCTGATCCCATACCGCATCGGCTGGATCTCGACTCCGCGATCCCAATAGTGCGCATCGGAGGCGCGAATCGTGATCGTCGCCGGCCCGTCGAGATCGAAATTCAGGAGGTAATAGCTGCTGGCCGCATGCACCACCGGCGACGAGCGCCCATTGATGGTGACGACGAAATAATCCGTCCGAATTACGTCGGGAATCGGCGCAATCGCAACCTGCGTCCCGGCAAGTGCCGTCCCCCACCCCGCCAACAACACCCCAGCAACCGCGATCCGCCGCTTCATCGAGCCCTTAGCGCCCCCGTCGTCCCTATCGGCAATTCCTGCTTGATATCCATTTTGCGCGACCGCGTTGGCCACTTATGTTCCTTGTAGACTGGGGGAGCTTGGGTAAGCATTTCAGATATGCCGTCTCCGCTGCAGACCATTTACGAACAGGCAAGCATAGGAAAATCGCGGAGTTCAGTTCTGAACCCCCTCCAGTGGATGTTGGTCATTCTGGTCGGGGGGCTGGCACTCACTCTGGGACTTCACGCGCCTGCATGGCTCCTGATTCTTTTCGCAGTCCTGGTCTCGGGAACCGTTGCGCTCATTGCCCTCGCCTTCTGCTACTTTATGCTCCGTGACCCGTGGATTTTAAGATCGGAGGATTCTTCCCTTGCAAAGCATGCCATGGATAAAGGGCTCTTTACACCGGAGGTCGCGCATGAAATCCTCAATCGAGAGAAGGCTATGACTGAGGGTAGCGCCGTCCAGGTTAACGACCCAAAGGAAATGACGACCCGCGCCCATACGAGTCTGCGCAAGAGCAAAGACTCGAGGCACTCACGATGAGTTCCGCAACGATGAGTCCAATCCGCTTCCCCCACGGGGTCCTGGATGATGTCGCGTCTCTCTCGGAGAGCGAGCAGAATCGCTTCGTCGATTTTCTTCATCAACTTCAGGTGAATCCTCACGATCCCGAAATCCTCCGTGGCGCAGAAAAAAAAGATCGCTATTACGCAGTCAGACTTAACGATCTCGTTGTTTATTGGACCCTCGATTCGGCCGGGAACCCCGAGGATAAACCGGTTATCGATGTCCTGAAGATCGTGCGCGCACAAGACATTCAGTAGCGATTCCGCCCAAAGGCTCCTGAGCATTTCTCGCGCTGCCCGCGGAGAATCACAGGCGGGAGACCCCTCCTGTGCCCTCCACTTTCGCGCTCACATCACATCTGGCGCGCTGATTCCCAGCCATCCTAACGTCCGAACCAGCTCCCGCTGCGTCACCGCCGCCGTAGCCAGCAGCAGCGTCTTCCGCGCCGGATCTTCCTCACTCAAAATATGGTGCCGCCTGTAGAAGTTGCTGAAGTCCTGCGCAAGCTGGAACGCATGCTTCGCCAGATACGCAGGCTCGGCTGTCTGAATGCACTGGTCGAGCAGCAACGTCGTCTTCGCTGCCCGCAGCCATACCTCCCAGATGCCCTCGCTGCCTTCACCGCTCAGATACGGCGCGACCTCCGCACCTGCCAGCCCGGTCAATGCCTCCTCCGCCGTCGTCCCTGCCTTGCGAAAGATGCTGCGCGTCCGCACGACTGCGTATTGAAGGTAGGGTCCGGTCTCACCCTCAAAACTCAGCGCGTCTTTGAAGTCGAAGGCGATTACAGAATTCCGCGTGTAGCGCAGCATGAAATACCGCAGCGCTCCCACCGCAATCGCCTTCGCCGTCGCCTCGCGTTCGTCCTCGCGCAGTTCCGGATGCCGGCTGCCGACCTCACCCCGCGTCGCCGCGATAAGTTTGTCAATTAGATCGTCGGCCTTTACCCCAAATCCCTTGCGTCCCGACACCTCGATGAACGGCCGTGCCCGATCCTCCTCGGAAAGGTCGTATCCCAGATCGAGCGCACATTGCGGCGTCAGGGCGACCATTCCGTACGAAAAGTGCGTGAAATGCGCCGCCTGCTCCGTATACCCGAGGCCCCGCAGCGCCTCAATCACGTTCGCCTGCGGATCGGCCTGCCGCGAGTCGATCACGTTATAGATCGCCTGCGCCCCGCCAAAATGCGGATGATCTTTCTCGCCCGTCTCCGCCGAAATCCAGCAGCGATGATCGGGGTAAGCGAAGAAGGGCCGATACGCGAAATCCCGTCCGAGGAGGCCAAACTTCCAGAGGTGGTACGCGATGTCCTTGCCCACATAGGTCACGGTCCCATTCGATCGCACGATGACTTTCGCATCCTCATCAGGACCCTGGCTTGAATCCTGGCCCTCCTCTTCAGCAGTGCTCTCGCCCTCTGTTCTGTTCCCTGTTCCCTGTTCCCTGGTCCCTGCCCTTTGCATCACCCAACACCCTTTGTTCTTGCCCTCCGTTTCGAAATACAGGACGCCCTTCGCCTTCAGTTGCTCGAACGCCAGATCCCAGAAGTGCAAACGCAGAATTTCGCTCTCGCGCGGCAGCAAGTCATACTCAATCCCGAGCCGCAACATCGTCTCCAGATGTCGGCGCAGAATAGCTGTCGAAACCAGCTCGGCGATTTTTGCTGTTTCATTGTTGCCAGCTTCAAGAGCGTGCAGCGTGTCGAGTCGCAGATTCTTCCGCACCGCAGCCTCAGCCGGTTCGGCATCGTACCAGGACGAAACCCGCGCATACAGGTCCCAGCAATAAAAATCGATGCGCGTGCCCTCGTCGGCCAGCTCCGCCATCAACTCCTCAACACCGGCCAGGTTCAGCCCCTCCAGATGAGCCAGCCCCACCACCACATCCGCCACCTGCACGCCGGTGTTGTCGATGTAGTTCTGCACATCGACTTTCTGTCCGGCCGCCTGCAGCAGACGCACGAACGTGTCGCCCAGAATCGCGTTTCGCAAGTGCCCGACGTGGGCGGCTTTGTTGGGATTGATACTTGTGTGTTCGACCAGGGAGTGCAGCGCCTCCGTCGGGCCCTCAGGCTCGCCCGACCGCGCAAACTCCCGCGCAAACTCTGCACGATCGAGCCGACCATTGATGTACCCTGCCCCAGCCACCTCAAACCCGGCAAAACCAGGCACAGCGTCGAGCGCCCCGACAATCTCCTCGGCAATCTTCCGCGGAGCCTTGCGGAGCTTGCGCGCCAGCTCGAAGGCAATCGGAGTGGCATACTCGCCAAAAGCGAGTTCCGGCGGCTGCTCCAGCACCACCGTCTCCACGTCGATCTGATAAAGGCTGTGCAGTGCAGCACGAATGCGCCCCGCAAGCTCACTCTGCCGTCTCAAATACACGCTGCAATCACCAATTCGCTTTCGAGGAAAAGCTTGATTCTAGCAGCGCCCGCCCGCAAATCGGATCGCGGGGCACGAGGCGGCGCTATCATGAACACAGCCCGCATTGAGGTGAGCCGATGAGCACTACCCTGATCTCTGTCGACCAGTACCTGCACGGCATGTGGGAGCCGGATCGCGAGTACGTCAACGGCGAAGTCCTGGAGAGAAATAGGGGGAAAAAGACCACGGAAACTGGCAAGGCGCCCTGGTGCGCCTTCTGAGCGCCTGGCGCCAGAGCGCGAACGTTCAGGTCATCCCGGAACTGCGCATCCGCATCACGTCCGATCGCTACCGGATTCCGGATGTCACCGTCCTTGACCGCAACGCGCCCGACGAACAGGTCATCACACATCCCCCGCTCCTGTGCGTCGAAATCCTCTCCCCGGAAGACCGCATCGGCCGCATCGAAGACAAGATCGAAGAGTACTTGAGCATGGGTGTACGCGCCGTTTGGGTCATTGATCCGCGCCGGAGAATCGCCTATCAGTGCCAGGGGGCGAGCCTGCGCGACTGGAAGTCTGTCGAGACACTGGTCATTCCCGGGACCAGCATCGCCCTGCCCATGCAAACCATCCTGGCCGATCTTGACTGAGGGATCCCGTCCGCTAAGAAGCGGTCAGCAACAACATGGCCAGCTGAGAACCGGCCAGCGAAGGGCCGCCCCCCTCGCTTCCATTAAGATGGAGAATCAGCATTCGCGGACGGCCTTCTGCTGGCCGCAATACCGCTGACCGGACTCCAGCTGACCGTTTTCAGCTAGCCGCTTTTTAGCTCCTCTATGCCTGACAAGTTCTATCTCACCACCCCGATCTACTACGTCAACGCGCGCCCGCACATCGGCCACACCTACACGACCATCGTCTGCCGACGCCATCGCGCGGCGCAAGCGTTCCGCTCGGCATCGACACCTGGTTCCTCACCGGCACCGACGAGCACGGCCAGAAGATCGAGCGCTCCGCGCAGGCCGCCAACTGCACCCCCCAGGAATTCGCCGACGAAGTCTCCGCCCAGTTCCGCGCGCCTCTGGGACCGCATGGGCCTCACCTACGACGACTTCATCCGCACCACCGAGCCGCGCCACAAACGCGGCGTCCAGAAACTCTTCGCCCTCCTGCGCGACAACGGCTACATCTACAAGGGCTCCTACACCGGCCAGTACTGCGTCTTCGACGAGCTCTACGTCGAAGCCCCGCCCGGAGCGCCCTGCCCCGACTGCGGCCGCCCCACGGAAACCGTCAGCGAAGAAAATTATTTCTTCAAGCTCTCCGCTTTCGAGCGCCGCCTTCTCGAGTACTACGACGAGCACCCCGAATTCATCCGCCCCGAGACGCGCCGCAACGAAGTCATCGCCTTCGTCAAGGGCGGCCTGCGCGACCTCTCCGTCAGCCGCACCAGCTTCAACTGGGGCATCCCCGTTCCCGGCGACGAAAAGCACGTGATCTACGTCTGGCTCGACGCTCTCGCCAACTACATCACGGCCCTCGGCTGGGGTTCGAGCGATCCCTCGAAATACGAAAAATTCTGGCCTGCCGACCTCCACCTCGTCGGCAAGGAGATCATCCGCTTCCACTGCGTCTACTGGCCTGCCTTCCTCCTCGCCGCGGGCCTCCCGCTGCCCCAATCCGTTCACGCCCACGGCTGGCTGCTCTTTGAAGAAAGCAAGATGTCCAAATCCCGCGGCAACATCGTCCGTGCGGAGACCATCCTCGAAGCCTTCGGCGCGCTCAAGCCCGAATTACCGAAATCCGAACAGGACCTCTTCGGCGCCGACGCGCTCCGCTACTTTCTCCTGCGAGAAATCGTCTTTGGCCAGGACGGCAGCTTCTCCTTCGACGCCCTCGTGCAGCGTTACAACTCCGACCTCGCCAACGGCTACGGCAACCTCGTCAGCCGCACGCTCTCGATGATCGGCCGCTACTTCGATGGAATTGTGCCTTATCCCGCCGCCTCTGGATCCGTCGCACAGTCCCACTCCTTCGCTGTCGACGTCCCTCGCGCCATCGCCTCGTTCGGCACATCCTTTGACGCGCTCGATTTTTCGCGCGCGCTCGAAACCGCCTGGGCTGTGGTCGCCGCCGTCGACGGCTATCTCACCGCCAATGCGCCGTGGAAGCAGGTCGAAGGCACAACCGACGAGCAGCAACAAGCGCTCCGCGCGGACATCCTTTACACCGCCGCCGAAGCCACCCGCATCGTCACCGCCCTCGTCTACCCCGTCATCCCCAGCGCCGCAGCCAAAGTCTGGGCGCAGCTCGGGCTGGGCGACATCCACCAGGCCGATCTCACAAACCTGCACTGGCGCGGACTTAAACCCGGAACCAAGCTCGGAGAGCTTACGCCCCTCTTCCCCCGCGCCGACAAGGAGACCATTACCCGTATGAACGAACTCGAGCAGAAAAACACTCCGCCAGTCGCTGCCGAACCGGCGAGCCCTCAGGCCTCCGCCGCTCCCGCTCCCGCAGCGAAGCCCGAGCCACACATCTCGAAGCTCCACTCCCTCGCCGACGGTCTTGCCGTCGCCATCGCCGAATCCACGAACGAGACCGCGGCCATCGTGGGCCTCGAAACCACCCTCCGCGAAACCCTCGGCGGCAAAATCACCGCTCCTCCGGTTGAAACCGGCGCAGCTTCGGCCGGTCCCTCTCCTGCCCCTGCGCCCGCTAGCGACAAGATCACCATCGACGACTTCGCCAAAGTCGAGCTCCGCGTTGCCCAGATCAAAGTTGCTGAGCGCGTTCCCAAAGCCGATAAGCTTCTCCGCCTCGAAGTCGACCTAGGCTACGAGACCCGCCAGATCCTCGCTGGAATCGCCGAGTCTTACACCCCCGAATCGCTGATCGGACGCAAGGTCGTCATCGTCGCCAACCTCGCCCCACGCAAACTCCGCGGCCTCGAATCGAACGGAATGATCGTCGCCGCCTCCGTCGAGGGAGGCAAAGCAGTCCTCGCTGGCTTCCTCGAAGACATTGAAATCGGGGCGCGGCTCAAATAGAACGCCGGACCGGCGCTATACGCGTATATCGAAGTGCTATACTTGTATAGCGGAGGTTTTGTTTTATGCTCGCGATTCGCTTACCCGCCGACATCGAAAAGCGCCTGGATCAGCTCGCCAAACGCACCGGTCGCACGAAAACCTGGTACGTTCGAGAGGCTATCCTGAATCATCTCGAGGACCTGGAGGATGTGTACTTCGCCGACAAGGCTCTGAAGGCGATCCGCGAAGGCCGCAGCAGAACCTATACTCAGGAAGAGGTTGAGCGCAGCCTTGGCCTGGACGATCACCTACTCGGAACCCGCAAAAAAGAGCCTCGCAAAAATGGACGTGCAACTCCGGTCGAGGCTAACGGAGTTCATGGGCGAGCGCGTCGCCAAACTCGAAAATCCGCGTAGCCTGGGCCAGGCTCTTCAGGGTTCAAAATTCGGCGAGTACTGGCGATACCGCGTCGGCGATTTCCGCATCGTTTGCGAAATTCAGGACAAGAAAGTGGTGGTCCTCGTTCTTCGAGTCGGCCACCGCCGCGAAATCTATCGATGATCGACTCTCACGCCCATCTCGACAGCGCCCGCTACGACGAGGACCGCGAAGCCCTCCTGCAGCGCGCCTTCGAAGCCGGCGTTCGCGGAATCCTCTCCATCGGCATCGGCGAAGGCCCTGACACCATGCACCGCGCCCTCGAAATCAGCCGCGAATACGCCGGCCGCCCTGCGGTTCCGAAGATCTGGGCCAGCGCCGGCGTCCATCCCCATGAAGCGCGCCTGGCCGACAACGCAGCTTACGCCAAACTCGACAGCCTCCTCGCCGAGCCTGAAGTTCTGGCGTGCGGCGAGATCGGCCTCGATTACTTTTACGATCACTCCCCGCGCGACGTCCAGAAAGCCGTCTTCACCCGCCAGATGGAAATCGCCGCCGCCCACAGAAAGCCCGTCATCATCCACTGCCGCCCCTCCGATAACTCCACCGACGCATGGGACGACACCCTCACCCTGCTTCGCACGGAATGGTCCCGCACGAACCTCGGCGGCATCCTCCACTGCTTCACCGGCGAGATCCATCACGCGACCGAAGCCATCGACCTCGGCTTTCTGATCTCTTTCGCCGGCAATATCACCTTCCCCAAAGCGCAAGCCATCCGAGATGCAGCCGTCGCTATCCCGCTCGACCGCATGCTGATCGAAACCGATGCGCCCTTCCTCGCCCCCATCCCCAATCGCGGAAAGCGTAACGAGCCCGCCTGGGTCAAAGAGGTCGCCGCCAAAGTAGCCGAGATCCGCGGCCTTGAGCCGGACGAGATCTCCGACCGCACCACAAGCAATTTCGCCGCGCTTTTCGGTTCCGGACTCCCCCCCGCAACACATCTACCCAGCCGGTAGCGGATAATGTAAAGACAGGGGCACAAATGGCAGCGGAGAACTCCTTCGACATCGTCAGCAAAGTAGATATGCAGGAAGTGCGCAACGCCATCGATCAGGCGACGAAAGAAGTACGCACGCGTTTCGATCTCAAGGACTCGAAATCGGAAATCAACCTCGAAGGCGAAGAGGCAATCCAGCTCGCATCGATCGACGAATACAAGCTTCAGGCGGTCACGGAAATCCTGAGGCAGAAGCTCGTTAAGCGCGGCATTTCGCTCAAAGCCCTCACCTTCGGTAAAGTGGAACCAGCGGCCGGCTCCAGCGTCCGTCAAAAGATCACCCTCCAGCAGGGCATCGCCGGAGAGAAGGCGAAAGAGATCGTTAAAGTCATCAAGGATTCAAAAAAGAAGGTCCAGGCCTCGATCCAGGGCGATGTCGTCCGCGTTTCAGGCAAGGACCGCGATTCACTTCAGGAGGTCATGGCATTGCTGCGCGGGCGCGACCTCGGCATCGATATGCAGTTTACGAACTACCGTTCAAACTGAGCACCAGGGACCCCCGAGGTTGGAGACCGAAGTGAGCACAGTGGCGACAACGACCGCGAAAGAAGTCTTCGACCTGCTGCACGACGATCTCGCGGCCATCGAGCGCGAGTTTGGCACCGACGCGGTTTCCTCCGTCTCCGCCATCACAGAAATCTCCGACTATCTCCGCGAGGGCGGCGGCAAACGCATCCGTCCGTCCCTGCTCCTGCTCGCCGCTCGCAGCCTCGGCTACACCGGCCACGGCATGATCCGCCTCGGCGCCGTCGTCGAAATGGTTCACACCGCAACCCTCGTGCACGACGACATCATCGACGCGGCCGACACACGCCGCGGCCGCCCCTCCACCAATCGCACCTGGGGCAACGGCAAATGCGTCCTCGTCGGCGACTGGCTCTACATGCAGGCCTTTCGTGTCGCCCTCGACGAGCGCAATTTTCGAGTCCTCGATCTCCTCATCGGGCTCACCCAGCAGATGGTCGAAGGCGAGCTGCTGCAAATGGAGAGGCTGGGGAAACCGATCTCCGAAGGCGAGTACAACGACCTCATCTACCGGAAGACCGCATGCCTCTTTGAAGTTTCCATGCGCCTCGGCGCCGTGCTTGCGGGCGCAGACCGAACCACGGAAGACGCCATGGGAGACTACGGCCGCAACCTCGGTCTCTCTTTCCAGATCGTCGACGACGTGCTGGACCTCACCGCCACCGAAGAGGTTCTCGGCAAACCGGTAGCCAGCGATCTCCGCGAAGGCAAGGCCACCCTGGCCGTCATCCATACTCTTGAAAACGGCAGCACACCGGCTGAACGCTCCGCCATCCAGACCGTTCTCAGCGATCAGAATTTCGAGCGCGTCTCGCACGAAGAGATTCTGCGCATCCTCAACCGCAACCAATCCGTGAATTACGCCATGCAATCGGCGTTCGCATACTCCGCCGCCGCCCAGGCCGCATTAGCCGTCCTCCCCGACTCCGAATACAAGCGCGCCCTCCAGTGGATGCCGGAGTTTGTTGTCGCGCGGGAGAAATGACGCGGTCATCGTGAGTCCGCTCCAGCGAATGAGGGAACCCGTTCCGTATTCGCTCTTCCCTTCGTCCCCAGGTTGTACCCTGAATCTGCAATGAGGCTCTCCGAATTAGCATCGGCATTGAGCGCCGAGCTGCGTCTCCTCGGCGACGACGCGGAAATCCTCTGCGTGTCCGCCATCAACTCGGCCACGCCCGCATCCCTGGTCTTCGCGGAAGACGCGCAAAGTTTCGCCGAAGCGCTCGACTCCCGCGCAGCAGCCATCATCGTCTCGCCCAAAATGTCTGACACCGCGTCAGACAAAGTCCGACAGGCGGCGGACAAATCCCTGCTCCTGGCTTCGCAACCGAAACTCGCTTTCGCTCAGGCGGCCCGCCTGCTCAAGCCCACGCATCCGTTCTCCGGCATCGATCCCACCGCTTGCATCGATCCGTCCGCGACCTTAGGCGAGCAAACCTCCGTTGGCCCGTTTGTCGTCATCGGGGCGTTCGTGCAAGTCGGAGCGGGCACCAGCATCGGCGCCGGAGCGGTCATCGGGGCTGGCGTCAGAATCGGCGACCGCTGCCACATCTACCCCCGCGTCGTGATTTATTCGGGAACCGAAATCGGCAACCACGTCGTCCTTCACGCCGGAGCTGTCCTCGGCTCCGACGGCTTCGGCTACGTCCGCGACGCCAACACCGGCGAGTACCTACAGTTTCCCCAACAAGGCCGCCTCATCGTCGAAGACAACGTGGAAATCGGCGCCAACACCACCATCGACCGCGGAGCCCTCGAAGAAACCCGCATCGAGCGCGGCGTCAAAATCGACAACCTCGTCCACCTCGGCCACAATGTCCGCGTCGGACACGACGTTGTCATCGCCGCCCAAACCGGGGTCTCCGGCTCGAGCACCATCGGCGCCAACGCCATCGTCGGCGGACAGGTCGGTATCGGCGACCATGCCGACATCGGAGACCAGGTCATCCTCGGCTCCGGCTCCGGGGTACTCACGCACAAAAAAGTCAAAGGTCCGGGCGTCGTCTTCTGGGGCCGCCCCGCCCGCCCCCTTCGCCAGTACCTCAAAGAATTAGCCGCACTCGCCCGCCTCGCTCGCTCATCCAAAGAAGAGGAGGAACTGTAGTGGCCGTCATCGTCGTCGGCGGACATTCTCGCAACATCGGCAAAACCTCAGTGGTTGCCGGACTGATCGCCGCCCTGCCTGAACTCCACTGGACCGCCTTTAAGATCACCCAGTACGGTCACGGATTTTGCACGGCGGATGGCAAGCCTTGCCAGTGTCAGACCGCCGACTCGTGCGTCTCTGTCACTGCCGAACGCGATCCCGCCAGCGGTACCGACACCTCCCGCTTCCTGGCTGCCGGCGCCGCGCGTTCTATCTGGGTTCGGACCCGCATCGGCATGCTGTCCGACGCGATGCCACGCATCGAAAAAGAACTCGCCGCTTGTGAAAACGCGATCCTCGAATCGAACAGCATTCTCGAATTCCTGCGCCCCGACCTCTACTTAACCGTCCTCGACCCTGCCGTGACCGACTTCAAGGACTCCGCCCGTCGCTTCCTTCCTGTCGCCGATGCAGTTCTGGTTTCGTCACCCCTCGCAGAGTCCAGGGTTTCCAACTCCGCCACGCAGGGCAAGCCTTGCTTCCAAATCTCTCCGCCGGCATACATGAGTGAGCCGCTGATCGATTTTGTACGCCAACGGGTACTGACGGCAGGTGGGCGATCAATGGCCGAACGCCCTACTTCCGGGCCAGGGCACGTTGCGAGTAACTCATCGGCAATCCACGGCACATAACTGTCGCTGGATCGCCGACAGCCCTTCGGGGGGGGAGCCCCAGCCATCAAACTGCGGAAAAGCGCACCACTTTCGCCAGTCGGATCCTGCACTCGAAAGTGAGATAATAAAAGTGCTGTCAGGGATCCCCTGCTTTACCCCTGGAGGGGGCGTCACGGTTTCGACGGGATTGCTTGCGGCGAGGAGGCATGCCGGGGTCTGGGCACCCGTAATCGCCTGGAAAACCATAATTGCCAACAATCAACTGGCATACGCAGCTTAATTAGTTAAGTTGCCGTTCTCTTCGGCTTCGCCTGTGGGCCGGGAAAGGACGTCGCACAGCAGGCTGGTTGCTGCCGCTCGGTCCGTGTGGCACTAACGAGATCATCGGACTAGTTTCAGGCGTTTCTTGTCCGCTCTGAGCGCCGGAAGCGAAACTACTGAACGGACTGAGCATGGAGTCTCCTGTGCTGACAACAATTTCGGACGCGGGTTCGACTCCCGCCGCCTCCACCATACTTAAGCCTTTTATTTTCCTGCACCTACGAATCATGGCCTAAAAATCGGGTCGTTTTTGTGACCGTTTTGTAGCCATTTTCCACCAGGGACAAAGAGCCTCCCGATTTTTTGACCCATTGCAGCGTTCGAGCAAACCTCCGGCTGAAGTGGGCGGCCCCCATGGATTCGTTCATCTTCACCCGTCACTCTTCCGACCGCAAGCTCAAACGTGACCGGTTCTGCAACCGCTGCAACTGCCCCAAGTGGGTCGAAGGCAGGTTCAACCATGAGCGCTTCCGCAAGAGCGCATCGACCAGAGTTTGGGGCGAAGCCACATGAATCTCTGCTCTCCACCCCCACGGATAACGACCTGCAGACGCTTTGACAATCATGGAGATCATGAGTATCATGGAAATCATGGAGGGTGCGATCATGTCAGAGTCTCTAACAGCTTCTGCAGCCCTCCTCGAGCCTACCGGCATTCATACGCTCGATGTTCGCCACGCCATGGACAAACTCATTGCAGCAGTCTCTCCCGGGCAAAGCCATGCCAACGCGGCTTATGGTGTCGTGATCTACCATGCCGCGAAGAGGGTCCCGGCTCCCAACATGCTGAGTGCGACCGGTTGGTTCGTCCAGGCCTATCTGAAGGGATGGACCGCTCTCTCGAAGATGGAAGTCGGAGTGGTGGGCGCTGGAGAAAAAGGGAACGCTCTTATCGGTGTGCTCGAACACAGCAATGTCCGCTACATCGTAAAGGTATTCGCGGGCAAGGCAGCGGTGAGCGCTCTAAAAAAAGAAGCGAAGCCATCGCCTGGCGTCTACATCAACACGGCCCATCTTGACACGCTTTTGCTTGATGATCTCAAGCTGCCTCACCTTCCCGAGCGATTCCGAAACATGCCTCTCGTCATGCAGGTAGAAGAGAAAGAACGAAAGAACGGTGAACCGTTGCCCGGTTGGGAGAACTTCGTCAAAGCCACTTTTGATGAGATTGCAGCTCAGGAAACGATCGACCGCGATACGGTGGAATGGCGAAGCCAGTTCATGAAGAACAATCCGAGCTGGTCCGCGAAGGATGTTGCGGATCAAAGTACCAGCACTGCGAAGAATCGAGCTGCGCTCGCCTCGCGCTGGGCTCAGGAAGGAAAGATCTTCGCGGTGAAATACGAGGGGCAGCTCTGGTATCCGCGCTTCCAGTTTCAGAATGGAGAGCCTCTGACCACAATTGGGCAGGTCATCCAGGCGTATCCGAGCCACGCCAATGGGTGGGACTTCGCTTACTTCTTCGCCACTCCCAACGCGAACATCGGAGGGCGGAAGCCTCTCGAACTACTGAAGTCTGATCCCGAACGTGTTCTCTCGCTTGCTCGCGCCGCGGCCAGTCCCGCCGATGCCTATTAAATGCCCGCCCGCGCCCGTCGCCGCAAATCCCGCACTCGTCATCCAAACCGCGATCCTAAGGGCGGGATCGGCATTGACGCGTTTCCATAGCAAATCGCGTGCGGGCAATATCTATAATCCGAACACCGGGAAACGCATCGAGATCGCGGAGGAAGGCGCTCGATTCAATCCGTTTCCTGGAGCCCCGGCCGCCAATGTGCCTACGCTATACGCTGCCGACAACTTCACTGCGGCGGCCCTCGAAAGCATCTTCCATGGCGTGAAACACATTCCATCACCGACCTTCCCTCGGATCGGCCTCAAAGATTCAAGCTATAGCGAGCTCGTGGCCAACGCCGACCTGGTTGTCATTGAGTTGACGAACCCTCAGCTGCGCCAACTCGCTATCGCGCGCCGCCGCACCTCCTTGAAGGAGGAAGAACTGATTCATACTCCGCCGAGCCAATACCCCCACACTCGCACCTGGGCTCGCTTCCTGCACGACAGTCTCCCCTCGCTTCAGGGTCTCTGCTGGCGTCCACGTCTCGGCGGCGCCGGGCTGGCATACATGCTCTTTGGAGATCGCTGCGCCCCAGGGGCTCTCACTGTCACCTCCGGTCCGACAAACGTTGATTCGGGAGGCGGTTTTGTCAAAGTGTTTGCGATTGCTCAATCGGCAAACATCAAGATCATCGGGTAGATCCGAAGCACCGCATTCGCTACCGGCACGCCTGATGAGTTCCGGCGGGTAACAACAGTCTATGCAAATGTGGAAAGGCGACTACGCTTCCACATCCGCACAGCCTCGGCGGCGGCGAGAATATCTCCTGGGCACGTCAACGTCTCGTTTAGACACGCCGTTGTTATGCGGCGCAGGGCGGTCCTCCCCAATTACCCCTCGCACAGTCCATCCAGCGTTTCGCGGCACGGCTCGGCGGTTGCACGCTTCCGCAGCGTGATGGGCGAACCCTAACTGGAACCTGGTTCTTACGCAGTATAATTATGGGGAGAAGCGGGAGTAGCTCAATGGTAGAGTAGCGGCTTCCCAAGCCGTTGGTTGCGGGTTCGATCCCCGTCTCCCGCTCCAATTGGGAAAGCATTCACCAACCCTCCCCCACTGAACTCCTCGAAATTTACGGTTCCTACACTCCGCGCAAGATTTTGAATCGCTTGCTCAGCACGGACCTTAGGGAACCCCAACTTCAGAAGCTGACTGTCGCCGCTTCGATCCTGGTCTCCAGCTCCATTTCACGCTAAAGGGCACGGCTTCTTCAGCCGTGCAGCTGCTGGCGCCACTCAGCAGCGGCTTCAGCCGCCGAGGGAGTGTCTGTGCTTCGCCCTCATCCCTGCTTCGACCCGTTCTGCACGCTGAAACCCGTAACCTGCAACCTGTATTCTGCAACCTGATTTGTGACAAACATCACAGGCCATCCATACCCTCCGCAATTACTCTCGAAGCGGTATGAACGCCCTCATTCTGGACCGCATCCACTTCGCATTTACCGTCACATACCACTATCTGTTCCCGCAGCTCACCATGGGCCTGGCGCTGCTGATGGTGGTGATGAAACTCATCGCTCTCCGCACCGGCGACGAACGCTGGAACCAGGCCGCGCGCTTCTGGGCGAAGATCTTCGCGATCAACTTCCTGCTGGGCGTCGTGACCGGCATCCCCATGGAATTCCAGTTCGGCACCAACTGGTCGGAATTCTCGCGGCGAACCGGCGGCGTGATTGGCCAGCCGCTCGCCATGGAAGGCGTCTTCGCCTTCTTCCTCGAGTCGACGTTCCTCGGCCTGTTCCTCTTCGGCGAAAAGCGCATGTCGAAGCTGGCACACTTCGGCGCCGCGTTCATGGTCTTCGTCGGCTCATGGATCTCCGGCTTCTTCATCATCGTCACAGACGCCTGGATGCAGCACCCCGTTGCGTATCATCTGCTGCCCAACGGCGGCTATGAAGTATCGAGCTTCTGGGGGCTTCTGCTCAATCCCTGGGCATGGCTGCAGTACGCGCATAATATGTGCGGCTCGGTGGTTACCGCTTCGTTCGTCGTTGCAGCCACGGGCGCATTTTATCTGCTGGAAAAGAGCCACGAGGAATTCGGCAGGCTCTTTCTCAAAATCGGCATCGTCGCCGGGCTCGTCTCCTGCGTTCTTCAGATCTTTCCCACCGGCGATCTCCACGGCCGCTTCGCTGCGCGTTACCAACCCACCGCCGTTGCGGGCATGGAAGGCCTCTTCAACACGCAGAAGGGCGCCCCGGTCATACTTATCGGGCAGCTCGACGATCAGGCGCAGAAGATCGACAATCCTGTCCCGATTAACGACGTCCTCAGCTTCCTGATCTACGGAACCACTTCGGCCGAAGTGAAAGGCCTCAACGATTTTCCCCAGGACCAGTGGCCGACAGCTCTTCCGCTGCTCTACTACAGCTACCACATCATGGCGGGCCTCGGGACGTGGTTCCTGCTGCTCATGGTGGTCGCTGCTGTCATGCTTTGGCGCGGCAAGCTCTACTCCGCGCGCTGGGTTCTGTGGCCCATCCTCCTGAGCTTCCCGCTGCCGTATATCGCTAACACCGCGGGCTGGATGACTGCAGAGATCGGCCGCCAGCCCTGGCTGGTCTACGGGCTCATCCGCACCAGCGAGGGCTACTCGACGCACGTCTCGGCCGGCAACACCCTGTTCACGTTACTCGGCTTCCTCGGCATGTACTCTTTACTTTCGATCCTATGGATCGTCATTGTGTATCGCTTCATCCGCACTGGTCCAGCCGCCGCAGTCGCACCCGCGCCTGAACCCGCAACGCTGGCCGCCGTCTAGGAAAAGAGGGAAACACCATGGGATTTGTCTGGTTCTGGATTGTCGCGGTCATGATCGCCGCTTATGTCGTGCTCGATGGCTTCGACCTCGGCGTTGGCATTCTCTCGCCCTTCCTCGCCCGCTCGGAGGATGATCGCCGTATGCTCATCCGCTCCATCGGTCCGGTTTGGGATGGCAATGAAGTCTGGCTGCTCGCCGGCGGCGGCACGCTCTACTTCGCTTTTCCGCTGCTCTATGCATCGTCGTTCAGCGGCTTCTATCTGCCGCTCATGATCGTGCTCTGGCTCCTCATCATGCGCGGCGCCAGCATTGAGCTGCGCATGCACATCGATCACAACGTCTGGCGCAGCTTCTTCGACGGGCTCTTCTTCGTGGCCAGCGCTCTGCTCGCCATCTTCTTCGGTGCGGCCCTCGCGAACGTAATTCGCGGCGTGCCCCTCGGCGCAGACAGCTACTTCTTCCTGCCCCTCTGGACCAACTGGCGCGTCGGCCCGAACCCGGGCATCCTCGACTGGTACACGGTCATCGGCGGAGTTGTCGCCCTGGTCGCACTCGCCACACACGGCGCGCTTTGGCTGGTGCTCGAAAGCTCCCGGCGAGCTCGAAGAACGCGCCCGCCGCGCAGCTTCGGCCCTGTGGGTTGCGCTGCTCGTGGTCACGCTCATCAGCCTGCCTGCCACCATCGCCGTGCGTCCCTCGGCGCTCGATAACTACCAGGCTCACAAGGTCCTCTTTCTGATTCCCGCGCTGGTGGTCGCCACGCTGGTCGGCATACTCAGCTTCACGCGGCAGAGAAAACCGCTCGCGGCGTTCCTCTCTTCGTGCTTCTATCTGGTTTTCATGCTGGTCGGCGCGGCGGTCGGACTCTATCCCACGCTGCTGCCTTCGTCGACGGACCCTGCCCGCGACATTACTATTGCCAACGCGCTCACCGGCCAGCACTCGCTGCACGTCGGGCTCATCTGGTGGTCGTTCGGTTTGCTTCTGGCATTGGGTTACATCATCACGTCTTACTGGCTCTACCGTGGCAAGGTCACAGCGGAAGCCGGCTATGGACACTGAACGAGATTCGAAGGAGAACTCCCTCATGGCCTCGCCCGCCGCTCAGGTTGCTGTTGAAAGCCCGCTGATCATCGATCCCGCCCATGACCTCGTCAGCCTCCGGCGCAGTCCGCTCGCGTCGATCTTCACCCCTAAAGCTGTTGCGGTCGTCGGCGCCTCCGAGCGTGCGGGCAGCGTCGGCTGCACGGTGCTCACGAACCTTATCGCGAGCCCCTTTGGCGGCCCTGTGTGGCCAGTCAATCCGAAGCGTGCCACGGTCCTTGGCGTTGCTGCGTACAAATCCATCCAGGAACTCCCCGGAGTTCCCGACCTCATCGTCGTCACCACGCCGGCGGCCACGGTTCCTGCCATCATTCAGGAAGCTGTCGATGCTGGCGTCCCCTCGGCCATCATCATCTCCGCTGGGTTCAAAGAAACAGGAGCACCCGGCAAAGCCCTCGAACAGCAGATCGCCAAAATCATTCATGGCAAAATGCGCGTCATCGGCCCCAACTGCCTCGGCGTCATGAATCCAGTCGGCGGCGTCAATGCCAACTTCGCCAAAGCCATGGTCTCCGCCGGACGACTCGCCTTTATCAGTCAGAGCGGCGCGCTCGGCACCGCGGTGCTCGACTGGTGCATCCGCGAGCGCGTTGGGCTCAGCGGTTTTGTCTCTGCTGGCTCCATGCTCAACGTCACCTTCGGCGAGCTTATCGATCACTACGGCCAGGATCCCAATACAGACTCCATCGTCATCTATATGGAATCCATCGGCGACGCGCGCAGCTTTCTCTCCGCCGCACGCGCCGTGGCCATGAACAAGCCCATCCTCGTGATCAAGGCCGGACGCACCGCCGCCGCCGCCAAGGCCGCCGCCTCGCATACCGGATCGCTCACCGGAAGTGACGACGTGCTCGATGCCGCCTTCCAGCGTGCCGGTGTTCTCCGCGTCAACTCCATCAGCGAGCTGTTTTACGTCTCCGAAGTCCTCGCCAAGCAGCCTCGTCCGCGCGGTCCGCGCCTCACCATCCTCACCAACGCCGGAGGCCCCGGTGTCCTCGCCACCGACGCTCTCATAGCCGCCGGTGGAGAGTTAACGGAAATCGCCCCGGAAACCATCGCGACTTACAACGAATTTCTGCCCGATGCCTGGAGTCACAACAACCCTGTTGACATCCTCGGCGACGCTGAGTCGGACCGCTATTCCCAGGCGCTTGAAATCGCCTCCAAAGACATCAACACCGACGGCATGCTGGTGATCCTCACGCCGCAGGGTATGACCAACCCCACCGAGGTCGCCGAGCACCTCGCGCCCTACGCCACCTCCACCGGCAAACCAGTCATCGCCAGCTGGATGGGCGGCGATGTTGTCGCAGAGGGCGAATCGATTCTCAAGCACGCCGGCATTCCGGTCTTTCCCTATCCAGACGCCGCCGCCGAAGCTTTCGTCGCCACCTGGAAACACACGAGTCATCTGCGCGATCTCTATGAGACGCCCACCGCTCTTTCCGGCTCAGTCCTCGAAACCAAACGCGACGTGGCCAACGGCATCGTGAGCCAGGTCCGCGCCAGCCGCCGCACCATCCTCACCGAGTTCGAATCGAAGCAGCTGCTCGCCGCCTACGGCATCCCGACGGTCCGAACCGAGCTGGCCAAAACTTCAGAAGAAGCCGTTCTCAAGGCCGCCGAGATCGGCTATCCCGTCGTCCTTAAGCTTCACTCCGAGACCATCACCCACAAAACCGACGTTGGTGGTGTGAAGCTCAATCTGCGGACCGCAACCGATGTCGCCGCGGCCTTCACCGAAATTCATTCTTCCGTTACTGTCAAGGTCGGCGCGCAGCATTTCCTCGGCGTCACCGTGCAGCCCTTCGCCAAACTCGACGGCTACGAAATTATCCTCGGCAGCAGCATCGATCCGCAGCTCGGTCCGGTGCTTCTCTTCGGAACCGGCGGACAGCTCGTCGAGGTCTACAAGGATCGCGCCCTGGCGCTGCCTCCGCTCACCGCGACCCTCGCCCGCCACCAGATGGAGCAGACGAAGATCTTCACCGCGCTCAAAGGCGTGCGCGGCCGCAAGCCCGTCGATCTCGATGCGCTCGATGCCTTGATCGTCCGCTTCAGCGAACTGGTCGTCGAGCAGCGCTGGATCAAGGAAATCGACATCAACCCGCTGCTCGCCTCGCCCGACGGCCTCATCGCGCTTGACGCGCGGGTTGTCCTGCATGAGCCGGATACGACGGAAGACCAGCTTCCGCGCCCGGCCATTCGCCCCTATCCGGTGCAGTATGTGGCGCCCTGGAAAACCAAATCCGGCGCCAGCGCTCTCATCCGTCCGATACGCCCTGAAGACGAACCGCTCATCGTGGCGTTTCACGATCGCCTCTCGGAGCGCACCGTCGTTCAGCGCTACTTCACCGCGCTCGATCTGAATGCGCGCACCGCGCACGAGCGCCTCACCCGCATCTGCTTCATCGATTACGACCGCGAGCTGGCACTTGTCGGAGAAACGAACGACCCCGTGGTGGGAAGGGTCATCGGAGGCGTCAGCCGCATGATTCGCCAGGATGACGGCCGCTCCGCCACGCTCGCTGTTGTCGTCGCCGACGATTTTCAGGGGCAGGGACTCGGCGAGGAGCTGATGCGCCGCGCCCTGTCGGCCGCTCGGCTCGAGGGCATCGCGGAAGTCTTCGTCTACTTCCTGCCGGAGAACACGCGGATGCGCAATCTCTCCCGCAAGCTGGGGTTTGCGTTGACTGAGGAAAGAGGCTTGCTGCGCGGCGAACTCGCGCTCTGAAACGCCATCCTTGCATAGGCCCGGGAGAGCGGCCTTTGCGTCTGTGCAGAGGATGCCCCGTTCCGGCCCCGTTACAATAAGTCATCATGCGCCGCATCTATATGGACGCCAACGCTACCACACCTCTGCTCCCCGAGGTGCTGGAGGCCATGCGGCCCTTCTTTATCGACTCCTTCGGTAACGCCTCTTCGATCCACCAGCATGGCCAGCATGCCCGCGCGGCCGTCGAGCGCGCCCGCGAACAGGTCGCCGTGCTCCTCAACTGCCGTCCCGCGGAGATCGTCTTTACCTCCGGCGGCACGGAGAGCGACAACACCGCCATCTTCGGCGTCCTTCGTTCGGGCGATCACCTCATCACTTCGGCCATCGAGCATCACGCTGTTCTGCACTCGGCGCACAAGGCGCAGGAGCGGGGCATCGAGGTTACGTTTCTGCCGGTTTCAGCGGGCGGGGCCGTCGATCCGTTCGACGTCTATCGCGCCCTCAAGCCCAACACGAAGCTCATCAGCATCATGATGGCCAACAATGAGACTGGCGTCGTCCAACCCGTCGAGCAGATCGGCAAAATCGCCGGCGAAGCCGAAGTTGCGTTTCACACTGACGCTGTTCAGGCCGCCGGCAAAATTCCCATCGACGTCAAGGCCATCGGCTGCCACATGCTCAGCATTTCCGGGCATAAGCTGCACGCGCCGCAGGGCATCGGCATCCTCTATGTTCGCCGCGGAACCCGCTTCGAGCCGCTTTTTTTCGGCGGAGCCCACGAGCGCCAGCGCCGCGCCGGCACGGAAAACGTCCCCGGCATCGTGGGACTGGGCAAAGCTGCCGAAATTGCCCGCGCCGCCCTCACCGACGGAACCGACGATCGCATCGGCGTGATGCGCGATCGCCTCGAACAAGGCTTGCTCGCGAAAATTGAAGAATGCGGCGTCAACGGGGCAGGGCAGCCGCGCGTCCCGAACACGACCAATCTCTATTTCGATCACTTAGAAGGCGAAGCGCTGGTCATCGCCCTCGACTTAAAGGGTCTCGCCGTCTCCGGCGGATCGGCCTGCTCCTCCGGATCGACCGAGCCCTCGCACGTACTCAAAGCCATGGGACTGCCTCTGGCTCGCTCGCGCGCCAGCCTGCGCTTCTCGCTCACCCGGCAGAACACCGAGGCGGACATCGATACTGCGCTGGAGTTAGTCCCCGCCGCAGTCGCGCGTTTGCGCGAGTTATCGCCGGTTTACAAAAAGCACCTTGCGGAAACGGCCGCTAAGTAAATGGCTAGTGGGTAGCCGGATGAGATCGCCTGCCATCGGTTGCTAACATGCCAGTGTCGGTTGTCTAAATAACTAAGTTTTCCTTGAGATTGAAGGATCTTTTTCTTCGCCCGCCCGTCACTTAGGCATGTTAGAATGCCGCCAGAAATCAGGCTACCGATGAATCTGCAAAGAAAGTGCCTGCCCGCGACCGCACTGTTGTGCTCAGTTGCGCTGACGTCCTGTGGCGTGTCCACCGTTCCTTCAACCAGTCTAAATGGCAACTGGAACATTGCCGGCAACGTCGTCTCGGGCCAGTTTCCGGCTCTCTCCGCTGCAATCGTCGTGACCGGTAACGAGGTAACTGCGAGCCTTACCGATACCATCCAGTGCACGCCGAATTCGGGCAGTGGCGGCTCCAGCACCCAATTGACCGGGGTTATAGGTTCAGACGGTTCTTTTACGATGACGACTGTGCCTCCTGTGCAAGGGTCAGTGGCGTATTACACGCAGTTCACGCTTTCGGGGCGCGTCCCTGAGAACGCGAACGATACGTGGAGTGGATCGTATTCGATCGTGAACAACTCAACAGGGTGCGTCGTGAACCAGACCGGCCCATTTACGGCGGTGCGGTTTGCTCCAGTGACCGGCACCTATGCGGGCACCGCTTCAAGCTCCAACCTGGGATCGAACGTCACATTGACCGCACAGATCAAGCAGGCCACCAGTCCGACAGCGGCGAGTGGGCCCAACACTCTGGTTTCTGCCTTTTTTGCCCTCAGCGGCACGCTTTCGGTCAGCGGGTCGTCGTGCTTTACTTCAGGAACCTCCAGCGGAAACGTTTCGGGCATGGTGGTAGGCAGTGATTATTCGCAAGGCTTCCTTATGAATGATGGTTCGAGGTTATGGATCTCAGGAAACGTCTCTGACACGACCGCAGCCCAGATTGTGGGGCCGTTTGGACCCGAAGGCGCAACCTTCAACATCTACGGCGGAAGCTGCAATGGGAAATGGGGCTACGTCACGCTGACGAAGCAGTAGCCTGGAAACATAAAGCAAGAAGCATCAGCGAAGCAAGGGTGCCGAAGCGCCGTGCATTCCGAACCGAGCCGTAAGTCAGACAGCGACCGGCAGTCGCAGGTTCTCCCATAGCCGCAACGTAGGCTCGGCCTGGTTGATCGTATAGAAATGCAGCCCCGGCGCTCCGTTGCGCAACAGCGTCTCACAGAGCCGAGTGACCACGCAGGCGCCGAATTCAAGCAGCCCGGCCTTGTCGTCTTGTAATTGCTCCAGGCGCAGACGCACCCAGCGCGGCAGATCGGCGCCGCAGTTGTCGCAGAAACGTACCGTATTAGCGAAGCTCGTGATCGGCATGATGCCAGGCACAACCGGAATGTCGATGCCGGCCTTGCCGCAGCGATCCATGAAGTCAAAATAAGCATCGGCGTTATAGAAAAGCTGCGTCAGGGCTGCATCCGCGCCGGCTTCGACCTTACGCCGAAAGTTCTCGAAATCGGCGGCTGGGTCGCACGCCTGCGGGTGCATCTCGGGATAGGCCGCCACCTCAATCTTGAATGCGTCTCCGTGAGTCTCGCGGATAAAGCTGACCAGCTCATTCGCGTAGTGGAATTCCCCGGGAGCGGAAGAGCTGATCGCTGTGGCAGGCAGATCGCCGCGCAACGCGACAATTCGCCGGACGCCGGCCTCACGGTAGCGTTCGAGAAGCGCGGCAATATGCGAACGCGTTGAACCGATGCAGGTCAGGTGCGGCGCGGCTTCCACGCCGGCATGCTGCACCACCGCCATCAGGGTTTCGTAGGTGCCGTCCTGATCGGAGCCGCAAGCGCCGTAGGTGATCGAGAAATAATCCGGCCGTACTGCGGCCAGCTCCCGAATCACGCCGGGCAGCTTCTCCACGCCCGCCGGCGTGCGCGGCGGGAATAACTCGAACGAATAAGAAGGTGCAGAGCCCATAGCAGAAATGTTCCAAATGAAGCCAAAACCCAACGCCGGCTTAGCAGATTCGTCTAAGCCGCGTGGGGAGGAAAATTGAGGCGCTTCTCGATTTCGAGGATGCGATCCTCCATCGTCGCGATGCGCCTCTTGAGAGATATCTCTGTCTGATCCTGTTCCTGGAAGCGCGCGGAAACCGTCTGCGTGAAGCCATAGAAGCCCTTCAGCATCTCGGTCTGGATGTCGCGCATCGATTCCATGATGCGCTCTTCGAGTTCCCGCATAGAGCCCGTCAGCCGGTCTTCGAGTTCATGCATAGAACCCTTGACCCGCTCTTCGAGTTCATGCATAGAACCCGTCAGCCGCTCTTCCAGGTCGGCCAGGTCGCCCTTTGTTGCCGGAGAATTACGATCCGCATCCATGATGCCCACCTATCTCTTGCGCGGTTGTAACCCAGTTCAATAGCGGTAGTGCTCCGGCTTATACGGCCCATCCGGCGAAACGCCGATGTACTCCGCCTGGTCCCTGGTCAGCCTGGTCAGCTTCACGCCGATCTTTTCCAGATGCAGCCGCGCCACCTCTTCGTCCAGCTGCTTCGGCAGCGTGTAGACGTCGATCGCGTACGTATCGCGGTTCTTCCACAGGTCGATCTGCGCCAGCGTCTGATTCGCGAAGCTATTGCTCATCACGAAGCTCGGATGCCCCGTCGCACAGCCAAGGTTGACGAGCCGGCCTTCGGCCAGAATGAAGATGCTGTGCGCCGGCTTCTTGCCCTCGGCAGGGAAGTTGTACTGATCCACCTGCGGCTTGATGTTGATCTTCTCCACGCCCTTCGCTGTATTCAGCTTGTCCATCTGAATCTCATTGTCGAAGTGCCCGATGTTGCACACGATGGCCTGATCCTTCATCGCCTTCATATGCTCGAAGGTGATGATGTCCACGTTGCCGGTGCAGGTGACGTAGATATCGCCGCGTCCCAGCGTGTCCTCGATGGTGGTGACCTCGAAGCCTTCCATTGCAGCCTGCAGCGCATTGATGGGATCGATCTCCGTCACGATCACGCGCGCGCCCATGCCGCGCAGCGAGTGCGCCGAGCCCTTGCCCACGTCGCCGTATCCGCAAACCACGGCAACCTTGCCTGCAACCATCACGTCCGTCGCGCGCTTAATGCCGTCCGCCAGCGACTCGCGGCAGCCGTACAGATTGTCAAACTTCGACTTCGTCACCGAATCGTTCACATTGATCGCCGGTATCAGCAGCTTGCCAACTTCCTTCATCTTGTAAAGCCGGTGCACGCCCGTCGTGGTCTCCTCGGAAACCCCTCGCCACTCCTTCACCACCTTGTGCCAGTACTGGGAATCGTCGGCGTAAACCTCTTTCAGCAGGTTCTTGATCACCTGCTCTTCCTCGTTCGAGGAAGGCGTGTTGACCCACTTGTCGCCGTTTTCGAGCTCATAGCCTTTGTGGATGAGCAGCGTCGCATCGCCGCCGTCGTCGACAATCAACTGAGGACCTTTGCCATCCGGATGGCTCAGCGCCTGCAGCGTGCACCACCAATACTCTTCGAGCGACTCGCCCTTCCAGGCAAACACCGGAATGCCGGCGGCGGCAATGGCGGCGGCGGCATGATCCTGGGTCGAGAAAATGTTGCAGCTCGCCCAGCGCACGCTCGCGCCCAGATCGGCCAGCGTCTCAATCAGCACGGCGGTCTGGATGGTCATGTGCAGGGAACCGGAAACGCGTACGCCCTTCAGCGGCTTCTCCGCCGCGTACTTGTGGCGAATCGCCATCAGCCCGGGCATCTCGTGTTCGGCGATCGAAATCTCTTTGCGGCCCCAGTCGGCCAAGGACATGTCGGCGACTTTATAGGCGGCGTTACGTTGAACTGTGGCGGTTGCCATGCGTGCGAATCTCCTCTGAACAGTATTGGCTTGATTGTAGCTGCGCTAGCCCCAATCCCCGCCGATTTTCAGCGGATGGCGGTATGCAAACCCTAAACGGGCGTTCTTCGCAGCCGAGCGCTCTACCAGAAACGCGGAGATTCGCGCGGTTCAGTGTTGCAAATACACGGTTTTCCCGCTCACGACTGTCCTTATTACTGTCGTACCCAGAATCGCGTGCGGTTCAACCGCCGTTACGTCCCTGTCCAGCACCACAAAATCCGCTGCATAGCCGGGAGCCAGCTTTCCTTTCCACCCCTCTGCAAACTCCGCATACGCCGACCCCTGCGTGTACGCGTAGAGCGTCTCTCCCATCGTCAGCTTCTGCTCAGGATGAAAGCTCATCGTCCCCGCCTCGTTCTCCCGCGTCACGGCGCAATAAACACCGCGAAACGGCGTGATTGGCTCAACCGGATAATCCGTGCCAAATGCCAGTGGCACGCCCGCATCGAGAAACGATTTCCACGCATACGCATATTTCTCGCGCTCCGGCCCCAGCCGCTGCCCCGCCCACGCCATGTCGGTGAGCAGATGATTCGGCTGCATCGACGCGATGACCCCCAGCGTCTTGTAACGCGCGAAATCCCCCGCGCTCACCACCTGGCTGTGCTCGATCCGATACCGCAGATCGTGAGGCGGCACACGCTTCACGGGAATCATCTCGGACCGCGGTCCCGACGCCCTTGAATGAGGCGGCAGCGAAGGCTGTCGAACCGCTGCTTCAGCCGCGGCATATGCATCGAGCGCCATCTCTACCGCGCGGTCCCCGATCGCATGAAAGCCCAGCTGAAATCCAGCCTTCGCGCGCTCCACCGCCATCTCATTGAGCTTTGCCTGCTCGTAGCGCGGAATCCCTGAGTTCCCGGGGTCATCCGCATATGGAGCGTTCATCGCTGCCGTCCGCGATCCCAGCGACCCATCCATGAATCCCTTCAGCATGGTCGTGTGCAGCATGCGATCCGTCGCCGGATGATGCGCCGCCTGCTGTTTCTCAAGCTCCAGCGGCTCCGCGAACGGGATCCACTCCGCGATGCGTACCGGCAGCCTGCCCTCGCGCTCCATCTGCTCGAAAACCAGAAAATCGTCCCAGTCCGAAAAATCCTGGACGCTTGTCACTCCATGCTCAAAAGCGTCCTGGAGCGCAAGCTCCAGCCCGCGTCGGCGCTGCTCCGGCGATGGCGGAGGAACCTTGACCAGCGATTGCGCTGTCTCGCGCAAAATCCCAGTCGGATCGCCGCCGGCATCGCGATCAATCTTGCCGCCTTCAGGATCCTTCGTCTCCCGCGTGATCCCCGCCGCGGCCAGCGCTGCTGAATCCGCAACAGCAATGTGCCCATCCACGCGCGTGAAGATTGCCGGATGCCCCGCCGAAGCCGCGTCGATGTCCGCGCGACTCGGCAGCGTCTTGTCCGCCCACAGCGTGTGATCCCACCCGCCGCCCGAAAGCCATTGCCCCGGCGCAGCCTTCTCCGCCGCTGCGCGAATCCGCTCCTGCATCTCGCCCAGAGACTTTGCTCCCAGCAGATTCACCGATAGCCGAATTCTGCCGCCCATTCCCAGGTGCGCATGCGCGTCGTTGAACCCAGGCATAACAAATGCGCCTCGCAAATCGACCATCTGCGTCGAAGCGCCCTGATATTTCGAAGTGATCCGAGCGTCATCCCCGGCCCCGAGGATCTCGCCATGCGCAACGGCGATTGCCGATACGCGCTCCGGATGCGTGGATTCCAGTTCGACACCGGTCAATATATTTCCGTGATAGTAGATCGCGTCCGCCGCAGATCCGGACTGCGCAACCGCGATCCCAGCGCTCAGAAACACTGCGGTCAGGAGAATGTGAGCTTTCACGAAAGCCAGTCTAACCGCCCGCCGCTGCCAGCAGCAGGAGAAGAATCCTCCGCAGTCCAAGGTCCCGGCCCCTGGAGTCGTACCACTCCCCGTGCGTGTGAATGCCGCCACCCTCGCCCCCGCCGCCGATGCTCACCGCCGGGATCCCAAGCGACAGCGGAATGTTCGCGTCCGTCGAAGCCAGCCGCATCTCGGTGCGAATCGCGAGATGACGATCCACCGCCTCCAGCAGCGCCATCAGATCCGACCCCGGAGGCAACCGGCCCGCCGGCCGGTCCCCGATTTTCTCAATCGAAAACCGCACCGCGCTCGCCCCGGCCTCTTTCCCCCGGTTCGCCTCCAACACCGCATCCTCGACCGCCCGATGCAGTTCGACTTCCAGCCGTACCAGCTGCTCCGGATCGGTGGAGCGCAGATCGAACCGCGCCGCAGCCCGCTCCGGAACAGCGTTGATCGCCGTGCCGCCTTCCACCGTTCCCACGTTCATCGTGGTTCGCGGAATATCCGGCAGGGGCACCGCGGAGAAGCGCTCGATAGCGCGGCACAGCAGGACAATCGGATTTGGCCGTCCCGCATCGGTCCACGAGTGACCGCCCGGCCCGACGATGGTCACCAGATAACGCTGGCTCCCCAGTGCATGCGTCACTGCTGACTCATGCCCTGCGCCATCGAGCACGATGTGCGCGGCGATGCCATCGCGCGAAGCCCCAGCATCACGATAGAGATGCCTCATCCCGCGCAGATCGCCTTCGCCTTCTTCTCCAACATTGCCCACCAACGCCAGGTCGTACTCCGTCTCAATGCCGCTCTGCTGCAATGCCGCCCCCACGGCCAGCATCGCCGCCACGCCCGCGCCGTTGTCGCAGGCGCCCGGAGCGGTCAAACGCGACCCCTGCAGATCCGCCTCGATCTTTGTTCCCGCCGGAAAAACCGTATCGATGTGCGCGGAGAGCAAAACGCGACGCTCGCTTGGCGCTCGGCCGGAACGCGTTCCGATCGCATTGCCCACTTCATCGATGTGCGGATTATCGAGTCCCACATCGCGAAACCTCTCGCAGAGCCACAGCCCTCGCGCCTTCTCTCCGAAAGGGGGAGCCGGGATCCGCACCATCTCCGCCTGCCACTGCATGATCCGTGGCTCCTGCAGATGGAGCCACTGAAACGCCTGATGCACGCGCCGATCCGCCGCGATTCGTGCGATGGATGCCGATGCTGGCGCTGGGGAAGCCATGGGAGATTTCAGCCTAGCACTCAGTGGCGCCCGGAAGGAGTCCTTCAGCTGACCGCTTCTTTGCTGGTTCTCAATATTCCACGGTGTCCAGAAACAGCCCCCGCGCCGGCGCGGTTGCTCCGGCCTCGCTGCGTGAGCGCGCTGCCTGAATCCGCGCAACCTCCAGCGGATCCGTTTGTCCTCGTCCCACATCCACAAACGTGCCCATCAGATTCCGCACCATGTGGTGCAGGAATCCGTCTCCGCGCACTCGATAAGTCAGCAGCGAGCCGTCTTCAATCCACTCCGAATCAAAAATCGTCCGAACATTGCCCGCCTTCCTGGAATCTCCCCCGGAGTCTTCGGCGGATCGTGCGGCGAGATCGGGATCGGTCGCCGCAAACGACGTGAAGTCGTGCGTGCCGGTCACGAGTGTCGCCGCCTCCTGCATACGCGCAACGTCGAGGCCCCAGTGCAAAGCCCACGCATAACGCGCCTTCCACGGAGGGCAAACTTCACTCTCTCCGGGAATGCGGAAAATCCGATACTCATACGTCTTCGCCCGGGCCGAGTGCCGCGCGTGAAACTCCGCCGCGGCCGGTTCCGCGCTCAGCACGCGAATTGCCTCCGGCAGCCTGCGGTTCAGCGCCCGCAAAAAATTCGCTTCCGGAATGGCCGCGCTCAGAAAAAACGATGCAACCTGTCCGCGCGCGTGAACGCCGGCATCGGTCCGCCCGCTGCCCTGCGGCAACACGCGCTCCCCGGTCACGCTTGTAATCGCATCGGCCAGCGTTCCCTGAATCGTCGCCCGATCCGGCTGCACCTGCCAGCCATTGAAGTCCGTCCCGTCATACGCGACGGTCAGCTTCCAGTTCGATCCCGTCGATATTCCCCGATCCGCATCCATTTCTTAACTATTTTCGCGCAATTATTGCACCCGAGGTTTCTCCGGAATCATCGAATCGCTGCGATATACTCAGCTTTCCTGATTGTGTACGAGTTTACGGAACCAGGCCGAGGCTTGCCGCGTAATTCGTGATGAGCTAAAGCGGTTTTCCGGGTCTGAAGTACGTCTGTGTGCGCGTAAATCCGCCGCGCGAGCGGAACCGGAGTGCGCGATTGTTCCCGACCTGCAAGCGTGTATCAGAGGAGTGGAGACGGCCAATGTTAGTTACCCGCAGTTATTCCGCGAAAAATCAAAGCACTCTCTTCGAAAAATTGAAAGGCGCAGCCGCAATCTGCTGCCTGCTTGCCGGAACCGCGCCGTCCTTCGCCCAGGTTCCCCAACAGATGGCGCCCGCCGCCCCGGGTCTGCCTCCGGAACCAGCGCCGAATCCGACTCAGCCGCTCTTCATGCGCGACACAACACGCGACTTCTCAAAGGAGCGCGGTTACTGGCCCAATCCTCTGGCCCCTTATTCGCCCACCACCGTGCCCCCGACGAATTTCCTCAATCCCGTGCGTCTCGACCGCATGGTGACGGGAGGCAAAATCTATCTCAGTCTCGGCGACGCGGTCCTGCTCGCTCTCCAGAACAACTACGACATCGCGATTCAGCGCCTGAACCTCGATATCGCTGACACCGACATTCTGCGAGCCAAATCCGGCGTCGGCGGTATCCAGGGTGTTCCGGCGAGTGTGGTCACCGGCACTCAGGGTGGTTCAACCGCCTCGGTCAGCTCCGTCGGCGGTGGCCCCGGTGGCAGCGCCTCAGGTTCCAGCGTGTCCGGCACCGGTCCTGGTGGATTGTCGCTTTCCACCAACGGCGCCGGGCCGACGCCTGAAAACTTCGATCCCACACTGCAGGGCACCGTCGAGTTCAATCATGCGGTGCAGCCTGAGTCCAGCCCGATTTTTTCCGGCGGCCTGCCTTCCATTAACCAAAATACCAATACTTACAACTTCACCTTCAATCAGGGTTTTATCACCGGCACGAACATGCAGGTGGTCTTCAACAATTCTCGTACCACCACCGACAGTCTGTTTAGTTTTTTCAGCCCGCAGCTTTCGTCCAGCTTCAATTTCGCCCTGACCCAGCATCTTCTGCAGGGGTTTGGCACCGGCGTCAACGGCCGCTTCATCGTCCAGGCGAGGCACGATCGCCGTATTGCCGACTCCGTATTCCGCCAACAGCTTCTCTACACCATCAATCAGGTGGAGAACATCTACTGGGGCCTGGTCAGCGCATATGAAGATGTCCAGTCCAAACAGCGCGCTCTCGATCAGTCCACCAGCCTCGAAAAGGACGACGAGAAGCAACTCCAGATCGGCAGCATGGCGCCTCTCGATGTCGTGAACGCAAAGAGCCAGATGTCCAGCGACCAGCAGTCGCTGATTGCATCGCAGAACACGCTCGAGTATCAGCAGCTCGTCATGAAACAGGCCATTTCCCGCAATCTCGACGATCCCGCTCTGGCCAACGCCCCCATCATTCCGACCGATCGCGTCAGCCTCGCCGAAACCCCCGAAGAGCATATGTCGGTGGATGAGCTGGTGCGCGAGGCGGACGCCAATCGCCCTGACGTCGAGCAGGCCATCCTGAACCTGAAAATCGACGAGATCACCCTCAAGGCCGTGAAGAACGCATTGCTTCCCGTCTTCGATGTTCAGGCCTTTTACGGCGCCAGCGCACTGGGGGGCGCGGTCAGCCCGAACTGCCCAACAGCCCTCGCCTCCTTTGGCCTTCCCCCCACGGATTGCACCCTCCTGGGCAATACCGGCTACGGCACCGTGCTCCAGAATCTCGGCAACAGCAGCGGTCCGAACAAGGGCGTCGAATTCACCATGAACATCCCGCTGCGTAACCGCCCCGCGCAGGCTCAACAGGCGCGCTCGCAGATTGAGTACCGCAAGGCGCAGATGGCTCTGCAGCAGCTCTATATCCAGATCCGAATGAACGTCATCAGCCAACAGTACGCACTCACCAACGACCGCGCCGCTGTCGATTCCGCGATTTCCAATCATGACTACAACCAGCAGAGCCTCGACGCCGAAGTCAAAAAACTCCACCTCGGGGCGTCCACCACTGCCAACGTCCTCACACAGCAAAAAGGCGTGGCGGCCGCCGATGCTCAGCTCATCGCGGCGCGCGCGCGTTACGCCACCGACCGCGCGGCGTTTGAGGAAACCCTCGCGAGCACGCTCGATCGCTACGGGATCTCGATCGTCGATGCAGCGACCGGGCAGATTCATACAGCGCCCGTCATCCCCGGCCTCGAACCCGCGAAATCCCTGCCCGAAGTGACGCCGCCCACACAGCAACAGCAGTTGCAGCAGCAGGAGCAGCAACAGCCAACACAACCGCAGACTCCGCCGGCACCGCCGCAAGCGTCGCTACAGAAATAGTTAGCTGAGAAGCCGGTCATTCAATGCCTGCCCTGAGGGAGTGCCCGCGCAGGCGAGTGGGACGGGGCGGGCCTTCCTGCGTCTCTGGAAAACTCGTCCCTTTTTGCGCGTCAGAACAGCGATTGCGCCGCGCCATGCCCTGATAGAATCAAAAGAATCCAAGTCTCGGAGTCTCCATGCAGGCAATCCTTGCGCTCGAAGACGGGCGCATCTTCAGGGGCGACGGCTACGGCGCCCAGGGCGAATGCCGCGGAGAAGTCGTTTTCAATACATCGCTGACCGGTTATCAGGAAATCTTCACCGACCCTTCCTACGCCGGCCAGATCGTTGTCCTCACCAACCCGCAGATCGGCAACTACGGCACCAACTCCGCCGACAACGAAGCAGCGAAGCCCTACATCGAAGGCCTCGTGACCCGCGAATTTTCCCCCATCAGCTCCAACTGGCGCTCCCAGCAGGTTGCCGACGAGTACCTCGAGCGTTTCCAAGTTCCCGTCATCTCTGAAATCGATACCCGCGCCCTCGTCCGCCACCTGCGCGCCAATGGAGTGATGCGCGGCGTAATCTCTACCATTGAACCCAACTCCGACGTTCTCGTCGAGAAAGCCCGCTCCATCCGCAAGATGGACGGCACCGACCTGGCCAAAGTCGTCTCCACCAAGGATCGCTACGAGTGGGAGCAGGACGGCCCCAACCCCCTCCGGCTCGACGAGGTTGCCATCCAACCCGACCTGCACGTCGTCGCCTACGACTACGGCATCAAGAAAAATATTCTGCGCATGCTCACGCAGGAAGGCTGCCGCGTGACGGTCGTCCCCGCGCAAACCTCAGCCGAAGACGTGCTCGCCCTCAAGCCCGACGGCGTCTTCCTCTCAAACGGCCCCGGCGACCCCGAGCCCGTCACTTACGCGCAGGAGAGCATCCGCAAGCTTGCCGGCCGCACGCCCATCTTCGGCATCTGTCTCGGCCACCAGCTCATCGGCCTCGCCCTCGGCGGCAAGACCTACAAGCTCAAGTTTGGCCATCACGGCGGCAATCACCCGGTCAAGCGCAACGACACGGGCAAAGTCGAGATCACCGCGCACAATCACAACTTCGCCGTCGATCCCGACTCCATCAACACCGCCGAGGTCGACCTCACCCACATCGACCTCAACGACAATACCCTCGAAGGCCTCCGCCACCGCACCCTGCCGCTCTTCAGCGTGCAGTACCACCCCGAAGCCAGCCCCGGCCCGCATGATTCTCACTACCTCTTTAAGGATTTCCGCAAAATGATGGAGGAGTGGAAGGGATGACGCGGGCTTTCCAGAAGAATTATGCCAACCGGCGGGATTCATTTCCCGCCATTTTTATGCACAGCGGAGGAGTCGTTGATGCGGGACATTGTCTGTTAAACTTGTTTAACAGGAGCAAATTATGCTGGGCGTAAGACTTGAACCCGAACTCGAAAAGCGGCTGGAGCGGCTGGCGAAAAAGACGGGCCGCACGAAAAGCTACTATGCGAAAGAAGCCATACGCCAGTATGTGGAAGACCGTGAGGACTACCTGCTGGCCGTCGAGGTTTCCAAGCGAAACGAAAAAACCTTCAGCCTGGAAGAAGTGAGGCGGAAGCTTGGCCTGGACGATTAAATTTACAAACACGGCTCTGAAGCAGCTGGAAAAGCTCGATAAGCCAACTGCCGCTCAGATCACTCGGATTCTTGAGGGAAGAGTAGCGAAGAGTGCAAACCCGCGTGCGTTCGGCAAAGCCTTGACCGGCGAACTCAAAGGGTATTGGAGGTATCGCATCGGAGATTATCGAGTGATTTGCGAGTTGAAAGACCGTGAGCTAATCATCCTGGCCCTTGCCATCGGCCATCGTCGCGACATTTACAGATAGGAAACTAAATGCCACGCCGCAACGACATCACCAAAATCCTCGTGATCGGCTCCGGCCCGATCGTCATCGGCCAGTCCGCCGAGTTCGACTACTCCGGCACCCAGGCCTGCAAAGCCCTCAAGGCCGAAGGCTACGAAGTCGTGTTGGTCAACTCGAACCCCGCCACCATCATGACCGATCCCGAGCTCGCCGACCGCACCTACATCGAGCCGCTCACGAAGGAATATCTCGACGAAATTCTCCGCCTCGAAGCGGAAATGCTCAGGGACCAGCGCCGCGGCGGCGTCTTCGCGCTCCTCCCCACCGTCGGCGGCCAAACTGCACTCAACCTCGCCGTCGAGCTCTCCGACTCCGGCATCCTCGACAAGCACAACGTCGAGCTCATCGGCGCAAAATTGGAAGCCATCAAAAAAGCCGAAGACCGCCTCCTCTTCAAAGATGCGATGACCCGCATCGGTCTCGACGTCCCGCGCTCCGCCCTCGTCAACAACCTCCGCGACGGCCTCGACTTCGCCACCAAGATCGGTTTCCCCGTCATCATTCGCCCCTCTTTCACCCTTGGCGGATCGGGCGGCGGCATCGGCTACAACCGCGAAGAGCTGATGGAAATTCTCGCTCGCGGCCTCGACCTCTCACCCGTCCACGAGTGCCTCATCGAAGAATCCGTCCTCGGCTGGAAAGAATTCGAGCTCGAGGTCATGCGCGACCTTGCCGACAACGTCATCATCGTCTGCTCCATCGAGAACATGGACCCCATGGGCGTGCACACCGGCGACTCCATCACCGTTGCCCCCGCCCAAACCCTCACCGACCGCGAATACCAGGCCATGCGCGACGCCGCCATCCGCGTCATGCGCGAAATCGGCGTCGAAACCGGCGGCTCCAACGTCCAGTTCGCCGTCAACCCGCTCAACGGCCGCATGACCGTCATCGAGATGAACCCGCGCGTCTCGCGCTCCTCCGCGCTTGCCTCCAAAGCCACCGGTTTTCCCATCGCCAAGATCGCCGCGCGACTCGCCGTCGGCTATACGCTCGATGAAATTCCCAACGACATCACGAAGATGACGCCCGCCTGCTTCGAACCCAGCATCGACTACGTCGTCGTCAAAATTCCCAAGTGGCAGTTTGAAAAATTTCCCGGCGCCGACGAAACCCTCGGCCCGCAGATGAAATCCGTCGGCGAAGTGATGGCCATCGGCCGCACCTTCAAGGAAGCGCTCATGAAAGCCATACGCTCCCTCGAAACCGGCAAGAAATCCAACTCGGAAGTTTTCGATGCCCGCCGCCTGACCCAGCGCCTCGTCACGCCGCAGCCTGAGCGCCTCAGCTACATCCGCTTCGCCTTCCAGCAAGGCCACTCGGTCCGCGAAGTCGCCCGCATGACCTCCATGGATCCCTGGTTCCTCTTCCAGATCAAAGAAATTGTCGACGCCACTGTTACAATACCCGGCAATCCGCAACAAATGTCACCGCAACAGTTACGAAAAGCCAAGCGCCTCGGCATCTCCGACGAACGCCTGGCCGACGCATGGTCGCTCTCCGGCGCCGAAGGCATCGAGCAGGTTCGTACTCTGCGCCAGCACCACGGCCTCCGCCCCGTCTTCAAGCTTGTCGATACCTGCGCCGCCGAATTCGAGAGCTTGACCCCCTACCTCTACTCCAGCTACGACGAAGAGGACGAAGCCCCACCCACGCCCAACCGCAAAGTCATCATCCTCGGCAGCGGCCCCAACCGCATAGGGCAGGGAATTGAGTTCGACTACTGCTGCTGCCATGCGGCCTTCGCGCTTCGCGAAGACGGCTACGAGACCATCATGGTCAACTGCAACCCCGAAACCGTCTCCACCGACTACGACACCAGCGACCGACTCTACTTCGAACCGCTCACCCTTGAAGACGTCCTCGCCGTCTATGAGCACGAAGCGTCCGGCGGAGCCGAAGTCGGCATGATCGTCCAGTTCGGCGGCCAAACGCCGCTCAACCTCGCCCTCCGCCTCAAAGCCGCCGGCGTGCCCATCATCGGCACCTCGCCCGAATCCATCGACCTCGCCGAAGATCGCAAGCGTTTCGGAAAGTTACTGGAACAGTTACAAATTCCCCAGCCCCCCGGCGTGATCGCCACCAGCGTCGATGAAGCCCTCGCCGGCGCCGAACGCATCGGCTATCCCGTGCTTGTCCGCCCCTCCTATGTGCTCGGCGGCCGCGCCATGGTCATCGCCTTCGACGCTGAAGCCGTCTCCCGCTACATGAAAGAAGCCGTCGAATACTCCCAGGATCGCCCCATCCTCGTCGACCATTTCCTCGAAGACGCCGTCGAAGTCGACGTTGACGCCCTCTGCGATGGAACGGATGTCGTCATCGCCGGCATCATGCAGCACATCGAAGAGGCCGGCATCCACTCCGGCGACTCCTCCTGCGTTCTACCCGCCGTCGATCTCGCGGCCGGCACGCTGGACACCATCCGCGGCTATACCCGCCGCCTCGCGCTCGCGCTCAACGTCATCGGCCTCGTCAATCTGCAATTTGCCATTCAGCGCAAGCCCGGCCAACCCGACAAAGTTTTCGTCATCGAAGTCAACCCGCGTGCCTCGCGCACCGTGCCTTACGTCTCGAAAGCCACCGGCGTGCCGTTGGCGAAAATCGCCTCGCGCCTCATGACCGGCCGCCGCCTGCGTGAATTCCTCGACATCGACGGCAAGGATCTCGAAACCGGCTCGCATTACTACGTCAAGTCGCCTGTATTTCCGTGGAGCAAATTTCCCGGAGTCGACACGGTTCTCGGCCCAGAGATGAAATCCACCGGCGAAGTCATGGGCGTTGCGGACAACTTCGGCGAAGCCTTCGCCAAGGCGCAACTTTCCGCCGGCCAGCAACTACCGCTCAAGGGCACAGTCTTTTTCAGCGTCAGCGATCGCGACAAGACGGGCCTTGTGGAACTTGCCCGTCAGTACATGGAGCTCGGCTTCCATCTCGTCGCCACAGAAGGCACGGCGAACGCCATCGAAAAAGCCGGCATGACCGTCGACCGCGTCTACAAAGTCAAAGAAGGCCGGCCCAACGTCGTCGACCTGATCAAAGGGGAGCGCATCCAGCTCATCATCAATACCCCGCGCGGCCAGGATCCCTACTTCGATGAGAAAGCCATCCGCCGTGCCGCGGTGCTGGCGCGCATCCCCACCATCACCACGCTCGCCGCCGCCCGCGCCGCCGCCGAAGGCATCGCCGCGCTGCAAAGCCGACGCATCACCGTCAACCCGCTGCAAAAACTCCACGCAGAACATTTGGCGACGCGATAAACAAAAGCTAAAAGCTAATAGCTAAAAGTCCCGCCAAAGCGCCACACCGCCCAGCAGCCCGTCCAGATTCGAAACGATGCTGACGTTGGGACGCGTCTTCAGCGTGACCAGCTTCGTGTTGCCGCCGCCCAAATAAAGATGATCCCAGTTGAATGTTGCCGCCGTCTGCGCGATTGCTTTGCGCAGCAGCTTGTTCCATTTCTTCTCGCCGTATTTCTTCAGCCCGCGGCGGCCCAGGTAGTCCTCATACGTCTTCTTCAGCCACGGATGATGGCCCAGCTCGAGCCCCGGACACAAGCGCCCATCGCTGAACAGCGCGGTTCCCATACCCGTGCCGAGCGTGATAATCATCTCAACGCCACGACCCTGGATCGCCCCGAATCCCTGCACAGCCGCGTCGTTGGCCACACGCACCGGTTTCTTCCAGCGTTTTTCAAGCTCCGTCTGCAAGGGAAAACCGATCCAGCGCGGATGCAGATTCGCCGCCGTGAAAACGATACCTTTCTTGATCACTCCGGGATAGCCAACACTCACCCGATCGAAGGGCAGCATCTGCGCCCGCAGTTGCTCAAGCGCCGCCAGCAGCCGCGCAGGTGTCGGCGGATCGGGCGTGGGAATGCGCAGCCGCTCGGTGAGCGGCTTGCCGTCATGGTTCAGGCACAGCATCTTCAGCCCTGTGCCGCCAATATCCACCGCGAGCGTAACCAGCGGTTTCGCGTCGATTGGTTTTTGATTGATCATGGAAACACGAACCCCGCCCCGTCCTGCGCCGATTCAGCCAGCCGGAACAGGAAGTGTATCGCGGACAAGCGAAAGGCGGTTGAACACCTTATCGTCACTGACCCTCGATCACAATAGGCAGCGACGGCGTCTCCGACCCATGCCCCGGCTCAACCGTGACCAGGAAGCTCTTCGCCTGCGTCTGAGCCGGCAGCGGCGGCAGCACCACCGTCGCGCCATGGTCGGCATCAGGACGAAACAGCCCCGCCGGAATCGGCGCTTTCCCCTGCGCCGGAATCAGCCACAGCTCATATGCCTTGTCCGCCGGCAGCGGCCGCAGCCCACCAGCCACAAACACCAGCGCGCCCTTGCTGGCCAGCCAGCTCACTTGGCCTACCGGATGACTCGCCTGCCGCGTCTCCGTCAGCACGACGTGCGACGACTGCGGCGAGCTCAGGACCGCGACAATTTCATTCGCATGATCCAGCTGCACCCGCAACTGAGCCGCTCCTCCCTGCGAAGTGTTGAGCTCGCTCCGCACGGTTGCGACCTTGTGTGCGAGGCCCGCCGCCACCGCGAGAAACACCACGGCCAGCAACCAGCCCAGCCAGTTCAGCGGATGCACTTGCCTCGTCTGTGAGGGATCGTCAGCCATCGTTGCAAATTTCAGGAGACACGCCCAGTCTGCAAGATACGTTAGATGCAGCGGTCTCGCCCCGAGATATTCGGCGACAAAGGCTGCCAGGGCCGACGCGCCAAGAATCAGTCCATGAAAATCCGCCTCGACAAATTACTAGTGGAGCGCAATCTTGCCCCGTCGCGTGAGCGCGCTCAGGCCCTCATCCTCGCCGGCCGCGTCCTCGTTAACGAGCAGAAGATCGACAAGCCCGGCGCTTCAATCCCCGGCGACGCTCCCATCCGCCTTCTCGGCGGCGACCTCCGCTATGTCAGCCGGGGCGGACTCAAGCTCGAAGCCGCCCTTGCCCACTGGAACATCGATCTCCGCAACCGTTTCTGCCTCGACGTCGGCGCATCCACCGGCGGCTTCACCGATTGCATGCTCCAGCACGGAGCCGCGCGCGTTCTCGCCATCGACACCGGTTATGGCCAGATCGCCCAAACCCTCCGTGACGACCCGCGCGTCACGTTGATGGAACGCACCAACGCGCGCCACCTGAACCCCGGCGATCTGTCGCCCGGCATCTCCTTTCTCAGTGTCGATGTCTCCTTCATTTCCGCGACGCTCGTCCTGCCGCCGGTTCTCGATGCCATCCGCCACCAGCCTGCCGAAACGTTCGAGGCCGTCATCCTGATCAAGCCCCAGTTTGAAGCCGGCCGCGAGCATATCGGCAAAGGCGGCATCGTCCGCGACCCCGCGGCCCACCAACTCGCCATCGATCGGGTTCGCATCTGCGTTCAGGAACTCCACGGAGCCGGCATCGAGGTCATCGACTCGCCGATTACCGGCGCCGAAGGCAACCGTGAATTTATCCTTCATGCGATCTGGCCCTAAGTAGAAAAGGTGATGCTATGATGGCGTCATCATGATGGCACCAGATCAGCCTCGAACCCGAAGCGCAGCGCCTCGCCCAAAGGCGCGCGAGCGAGCTGGGTGTCTCCTTCGCTGAATATATTCGCCGTCTGGTTGCGCGTGACCTCGAACGTCCGCGGCCAAAGGGTGACGTGACACGCATCCTCGACCTTGGCAAATCCAGCGGATCCAATATTCGCCGCAATAAGGACAAGATGATCGGCGAGGCCGTCCAGGCGGAGCACCGGAGATCCCTTCGCCGTTGACCCTTTTTGTCGATACTTCCGTCTGGTATGCCGCAACCGATGCCAACGATCCTGACAACCGGCGCGCGAAGGAGATCCTCGTATCCGGTGACATTCTCCTCCTCACGGATCATGTCCTCGCCGAAACCTGGACCCTGATCCGCAATCGAATTCATCTCCGCGCCGCGGAGCGCTTTTGGGATGCCCTCCGCAATGGCGCCGCGACCATCGAACCCGTAGGTCTCGCCGACCTCGAGGCCGCGTGGCAAATAGGACTTGCCTCGAAGGACCAGGACTTCTCCCTGGTCGACCGCACCAGTTTCGCCGTCATGCTGCGCCTCGGCATCGAGCGAGCAGCCTCACTCGACAATCATTTCGCCGTCTTCCGCTTCGGACCCTCCAAACGGCGCTCCTTCACCGTCCTTCACTAATCGAATCGCCGCTCGCCAGCGGCCCCTGTCGAATCGTCCTCTCGCTGTTGTATTCTGGTTCGCAACTCTACACGGGTCCCCAACACGTCTGAATTCCCGGCATGACGGGGTCGAGAACCATCCCTAACCAGGGCTTTTCTGCGGGAGTGGATATGAGTCAAACGTTCACCATCGGCATCGGAGGCGCGGCCGGACAGGGCGTCGCCACCCCCGGCGACATCTTCGCCAAAATCTTCTCGCGCCGCGGCCTGCACCTCAACGCCTACAACGCCTATCAGTCCATCATCCGCGGCGGCCACACGTTTCTCATGATCCGCACCGGCCCCGAGCCCGTCACGAACATGGGCGACACTCTGGAGCTGCTCATCCCGCTCAATCAGGACACCATGGACCGCCACCTGCGCCTCCTCGGCCCCGGCGGCGCCTGCATCTACAACGCGGACGCCCTGAAGCCCGGCGAACACGCCGACGGCGTTCAGCTCTGTCCCCTCCCCGTCGCCACGCTCGCCGACATCACCCGTAACAAGGTCGCGCAGAACACCCTCGCCATGGGCGCCGCCCTTAGCATGATGGGCATCGGCTTCAACTCTCTCGAGGACGTCATCACCGAGCAATTCGGCAAAAAAGCCGCCTCTGTCGCAGAAGAAAATATCGCCGTGGCCCGCGCCGGATATGACTACGCCACACACAACTTCAAGCCCTTCGCCAACCCCGTCCCCATGACGGACAACAAGTACGCCGTCGTCAGCGGCAACACCGCGCTCGCCATGGGCGGAGCAGCGGCAGGCGTCAAATTTTACTGCGCTTATCCCATGAGCCCTTCGACTGGCGTCCTCCACTGGTTCGCCGCCAATGGCCGCAAAGCCGGCATCATGGTCCGCCAGGTCGAAGACGAAATCGGCGTCGTCAACATGACCATCGGCGCAGCGCAAGCGGGCGTGCGTTCTATGTGCGCAACCTCCGGCGGCGGATTCGCCCTCATGTCTGAAGCCCTCGGCCTCTCCGCCATGGCCGAGATCCCCATCGTCGTCATTGATTGCCAGCGCGCGGGCCCGTCCACCGGCGTCCCCACCAAAACCGAGCAGGGCGACCTGTGGCAGATGCTCGGTGCGGCCTTCGGCGACTATCCCCGCGTCATCGCCGCTCCACTCGACATCGGCGACTGCTTCACCCTGATGCCGGAAATTTTCAACATCACCGACAAATTCCAGGTGCCTGGTCTTGTGCTCTGCGACCTGCTGCTCTCCGAGGGCCGCCTGAGCGTCGACCCGAAAATCCTCGACTTCGCCCCACCCATCGACCGGGGCGAAATGATCACCACCCCCAATGGTCACGCTGACGGTGAATACAAGCGCTACCTGATTACCGAAAGCGGTGTCTCCCCGCGCGCCGTTCCCGGCGTCCCCGGCTACACGCACGTAGTCGCCAGCGACGAGCACGACGAAGACGGCGTCCTCATCAGCGACATGTACACCAACGCCACCAAGCGCCGCGCCATGATGGAAAAACGCATGCGTAAGGAGAACGGTATCGCCGCCGCCATTGCGCCTCCGCGCTTGCAGGGTCCGAAAGACGCCGACGTCACCCTTATCGGCTGGGGCTCGACCCAGGGCGTCATCGAAGAAGCCCGCGCTCAGTTAGCGGAGCAGGGAATTACCGCCAATCAGTTACAAATTCGCTGGATCGTCCCGCTCCACGGCGAAGCCATTCTTGATCAGCTCCGCGGCGCCAAACGGACGATCATCGTCGAGAACAACTTCAGCGGCCAGTTCGCCCGCTATTTGCGCAGCGAAACCAGCTTCGTCGCCGACGGCCACATCCGCAAGTACGATGGAGAACCTTTCATGCCGCACCACATTGTGGAAGCGGTCCGCGAACAACTCGCCGGAGACACCCAGCTCTCCGTCCCGGCCCACGAAATTATGGTCTAACAGCATGCGGTCGCGCGCACAGATTCCGAATCAATTTCATCTGTGTCCTCCGTGTCCTCTGTGGTGAAAAAGAATTTCCCAAGGAGAATCGAATGGCGACGATTGTCGAAACCCCGAAACCCCTCACCATGGCCGACCTCAAAGGCAAAGTCGATCCCGACTGGTGCCCGGGCTGCGGCGACTTTGGCGTGCTGGCCGCCGTCCAGAAGGCCATCGTCGAGCTACAGATTCCCAATCACCAGATCGTCACCGTCAGCGGCATCGGCTGCTCCTCTAACTTCCCTGGCTTCATCAACACCTACGGGATGCACACGCTGCACGGCCGCTCGCTGCCCGTGGCCACAGGCGTTAAGATGGCCAACCATGAGCTCACCGTCCTCGTCACCGGTGGAGACGGCGACGGCTTCGGCATCGGCGGCAATCACTTCACGCATACCATCCGCAAAAATATCGACCTGACCTACATCGTCATGGATAACCAGATCTACGGCCTCACCACCGGCCAGACATCGCCCACCAGCCGCCTCGGCATGAAGACCAAGAGCGCCCCCTACGGCAACATCGAATCACCCATCAACCCCATCACCATGGCGCTCGCCGCCGGAGCCACCTTCGTCGCTCGCGGCTTCAGTGGCGAGCAAAAACATCTCACCGACCTGATCAAACAGGCCATCCAGCACAAAGGCTTCTCTTTCCTCGACGTCTTCAGCCCCTGCGTCACCTACAACAAGGACAACACCTTCCAGTGGTTCCGTCCGCGGGTGAAGAAGCTCGAAGAAAACCCGGACTACGATTCCACCAACTGGCTGCACGCCGTCGAGAAGTCGACAGTCTGGGGCGAAGAAATCCCCATCGGCAAATTCTTCGAGCGCACCGACCTGCCGTCGCTCAACGAAGCCGAACCCGTCACGCAGGGGCGAACGATGGTTTCTTATCCGCTCCACATCGACGCGGCTGTGGCGAAGGGTTTTGTCGACGAGTTGATGTAGCTCGGCGCCAAAAACTCCAGCTGTTCGTCGGCGATTCGTTCAGAGCTTGGGCAGTAACGCCGGCCGGATATCGGTCGCGGCAAAGTCTCCGCCTTTGAAGAGGAGCGGAAGGCTGCGCATCCGAGCCAGTGCGTAAGCCGCACAATCCACGATATTCAGCTGTGCCGGCTTTCCTTGTCCTTTGCCGAACCTGAGGAAAGCATCGAATGCTGCTTCACAGAGCTCGCGATCGAAGGGCACAACCGAGATGTGAGCGCGTTCCACCAATTCCTCCAGCGTTGCAATGGCCTCATCCCCAAATCGCGAAGAGAGCACAATTCGCGTTTCGAGCAAAGTGACGGCCGAGATTAGTCTAAGAGGCGCTGCTTTGATTGCCCTGCGATAAGAGTCGCCATCCGGCTCATTAGCAATGGCGGCAAAAATCGCGGACGTGTCGAGGACCATTAACCGGGCAGCCCATCCGCGTCGTAACCCAGGATCTCGTCCGCGCAACGCCCATCACGCACCGGCATCCGGGCAAGACGCTCGAACAGGGCGTCGATCTCATTCTCGTTTTCAATGTGGCCAGGAAGGGCGACACGAGCCAGCCTCTCCTCGAGCGCGGATACCACCGCAGTCTCAATATCTTCACCGGTCACAGCGGCCAGCTCAGAAGCCAAATCGGTTACCCTAGCGGAGTTGAGTTCCTGCGGCATACACCCATCCTGCCTTTGCCTACATTATTCCAGCGACCCGGAAACCCGGCAACCGGTTCTCGGCGGAAATTGTCACTCCACCCCCGCCTCCGGAACCTTCTTCTTCCGCTTCGGCTTCTCCACCACCGGCGCCGGCTGGGGCTCCCGCGAGTGGTCGTAAAACAACAGCCGCCCGCAGGACTCGCACGTCATAATCTCTCCCGCGCGAATCTGGTTCCACATCTGCGGACGAATGCCCATCTGGCAGCCGTGGCAGCGCTGCCCCTGCGCATACACAATGCCCGTCACCCGCGACGAAGTCGAAACGCGATCGTAAATCCGCAGCAACTCCTCGGGAACCAGGGCGCGCTCTTCGTTGCGCCGCCGCGTCAGCTCCTCCAGCTTCTTCTGCTGCTCCGCCGACTCCGCGCGCGCGTCTTCCTTCTCGATCTCCACAGCCTTCGTGTTGTCGGCCAGCTCGCTCTCCGCCGCCTTGCGCTGCTGGTTCAATCGCTCCACCCGCTCCATGCTCTCGATCTCGCGGTCCTCGATCTTCTTGATCTCCGCCTCGGCAAACTCGATCTCGTGCTGGAAGGCCCGATACTCCTCGTTCGTCTTCACATTCGACATCTGATCGCGGAGCTTGGCAATCTTCTGCTGCTGATCCTTCAGGTCGCTTTCGAGCCGCCGCTTCAGCGCCTCTTCGTCCTTCAGCGCCTTCGCCGCCTGCTCGACGGCGGCCTTCTCGGCTGCCAGTCTGGTCTCGAGCGAGGCCAGCCGTTTTGGCAGCGCCGCAATTTCCGCGCGCAACGTCGCGGTCTCTCCATCAATCGTCTGCAGGCGCATCAGCGCTTCTAATTCTGTTCGCATCGTAGGAATCTGAAGTTTATCATCCGCTGCCTGGATGTTCTGAGCCGGCCTTTCCGGGCATTCATCGCCGCGGCCGTGGTCTTTGGGAATCAGGGAAGAATCAGGTCGTGCGGAGTCTCATCAACCGGGAACCGCGGTCCCAATCACTTTCATCCTTTTTCGATGCGCCTTCGGACATTGAATCACGCCACCCCTTGCCCCGCCCACCATTTTCCTGCATCCTCGTCTAAGACTTCGTCCTCCAATCAAAGGCCACGGCCCCAAACACCCTATGCCCCCAGGCATCGACGGAAACTGGCAGCCCAAACACAACCGCTGGGCCATCGCGCTCACCGTGACCCTTGCCACTTTCATGGAGGTCCTCGACACCTCCATCGCCAACGTCGCCCTGCCCCACATCGCCGGCGGCCTCGGCGCCTCGCAGGACGAAGCGACGTGGGTTCTGACTTCGTACCTCGTCTCCAACGCCATCATCCTCCCCGCTAGCGCGTACCTGGTCTCCTTCATCGGGCGCAAGCGCTTCTACATGATCTGCGTCGCCATCTTCGGCATCAGCTCCATGCTCTGCGGACTCGCGCCTTCGCTCCCCCTCCTGATTCTCTTTCGCGTCCTCCAAGGCGTGGGCGGCGGCGGTCTCCAGCCCAGCGAGCAAGCCATCCTCGCCGACACATTCCCGCCCAAACAGCGCGGTCAGGCCTTTGCCGTCTATGGAATGGCCGTCGTCCTCGCGCCCGCCATCGGCCCCACCCTCGGCGGCTGGATCACCGACAATTACGACTGGCGCTGGATCTTCTTCATCAACGTTCCCATCGCTATCCTCTCTCTCGTGCTCACCTCGCGCATCGTTGAAGACCCGCCCCACATCAAGAAGGAGGTCGCGGAGAGTCACAAACGAGGCCTTAACCTTGACTACTTCGGCTTCAGCCTCCTCGCTCTCGGCTTCGGCTCGCTTCAGTTCGTCCTCGACAAGGGCCAGGAAGACGACTGGTTCGGCTCGCACCTCATCACCACTTTTTTCATCGTCTGCGCGAGCTCGCTGGTCTTCCTCATCTTCTGGGAGATCGCCCAGATTCGCCGCGGTCACCGCCCCATCCTTGACCTCACCCTCTTCCGCAACCGGAACTTCGCCTTCTCCTTCATGCTCATGTTCGTCCTCGGCTTCACCCTCTTCGGCACCACCGTGCTCATCCCCCAATTCGTTCAGGTCATGATGGGCTACACCGCTGAGCGCGCCGGTCTCGTCATCTCTCCCGGCGGCATCGCCATCCTCATCCTCATGCCTCTGGTCGGCTTTTTGGTCGGCCGCGCCGATCTCCGCTATCTCATCGCCATCGGATTCACCATCCTCGCCGCATCGCTCGCGGCCCTGCACACCATCGACGTCCAGGCCAGCTACAGCTACATCGCATGGATGCGCATCTTCCAGGCATCTGGACTTGCGTTTCTCTTCGTCCCCATCAACGCGCTTTCCTATACCGACGTCCCTCCCCAGAAGAACAACGATGTCTCCGGCCTCATGAACCTCGCCCGCAACATCGGCGGCAGCTCCGGCACATCCTTCTTCGTCACCACCCTCGCCCGGCGCAGCCAGTTTCACCAGGACCGCCTCGCCATGCACATCAACGACGCAAGCCTCCCCTTTCGCCAGGCCATGAATAGCCTCACCGGCCGCATTCAGTCCGGCGGCCTCACCGCTTCCGCTTCCCAGGCCCGCGGGCTCGCCCAGGGCAGCATTTACCAGCAGCTCCTCCGCCAGAGCACCCAGCTCGCCTACCTCGACGTCATCGCGCTGCTCTCCGTTGGCGCAGCCTGCATGATCCCTCTCATCTTCTTTATGAAAAAGCGCAAAGGCGGAGGCCCAGCCGGCGCCCATTGACTCGTCCGTCCTGGCGTAACGTTCAGGGCTATGTTCCGCCGGGTTTAGAATTCTCTTTCACCCAACCCAACCCGGTTCTGCGCGCCAGACAGACGCAGGCCGGATCTCCCTGGAGCTTCTTTTGCCCAGCAAGACCTTTCGCCGCATGATTTCGGACTCTGCCTCGCACTTCGTTTCCTGCCCTTTTTTCCAAATCGCCATCGTTTTAGCCGCTGCCTTCGTGGCGCAGCCGCTCCTCGCTCAGACTGATCACCCCTGGACCGTCCCAGAAATCTTCGGCCATGCGGGCAGTCTTACTGGCGAGCCGCCCTCGGAAATCAGCTGGTCCCCCGACGGCCGCATCGCCACATGGATCGACGAAGAGGGCAACCTCGATGCTATTCAGCCTCCCGACTCCAAACCCCGGAAGCTGATCCCGTACAACAAAATCTCAGTCCTGCTCAATGCGGCCCTTCCGGAGCGCGATCGTGACCACCGCGGCCGTTATGACGAGCCTGACTACATCTGGGCGCCTGACTCCGATCACATCCTTTTCGATACCAACGGGTCGCTCTGGCTCTACACCCCAAAGAACGGAACCGGGATCCAGATCGGCAACTCCGGTATGTCTTCCGGCGACGACCCAAAGTTTTCCCCCAACGGCCAGTTCGTCTCCTACCTTCACGACGACAATCTCTACATCCAGCGGCCAGACGGCTCAGCGCCCCCGCTCGCCCTTACGAATACGCACGACGCCACTCTGCTGAACGGCGGCGTGGACTGGGTCTACCTCGAAGAGCTCGACGTGCGCAGCAACTATTTCTGGTCGCCGGACTCAAGGCAAATCGCCTATCTCCAGATGAACGAGGCCAACGTCCCGCAGTACCCGCTCGTCGACTGGATCCCGATCCACGCCAGCATCGATGAGCAGCGTTATCCGCAACCGGGCGATCCTAACCCCGGCGTGCGCGTCGGCGTCGTCGGCGCCGGCGGCGGCAATACCCGCTGGCTCAGAATCCCCATGGACATCGGCAACGACTACATCCCCCGCTTCGGATGGGTCAATCCCCGCATCGTGTGGATCGAGACGCTCTCCCGCAACCACCAGCACCTCGACCTCTGGTTCGCCGACACGAAGACCGGTGAAGCGCGCCGCGTCCTCGAACAATCCGAGCCGAAATACTTCACCATGACTTACGATGTGAAGTTCTTCGGCGATCACCAGTTCCTGATTCTCAGCTGGCGCGACGGCTACACCCACATCTACCGCTACTCGTTCAACCCCAGCAATCCCCTCGACTCCGCTGCGCAGCTGACCAACCAGGTGGAGAGCGGTGAATACGAGGTCTCCTCCATCAAGGCGGCCGACGACGCGTCGCAGACCGTCTGGTACGTTTCCGACGAGGGTGACCCGCGCCGGCAACAGGTGTGGGCTGTCAAGCTTGACGGCACGGGCAAGCGCCAGCTTTCCCAGGGCGACGGCGTCCACGATGCCGATTTCCCCGACCACGGCGGACCGTTCATCGACACGTATTCGAGCCTTCTGGAGCCGCCTGCTGTTGCCGCCTGTGTCCCGGGCTCCAGCCCTTCCGGTGTGATCTGCACGCCCCTCTGGAGTTCCAAACCAATTCAGGGTCACAAAGTCATCGCACCGCAATCTCTCGAACTGACGGCCGCGGACAAAAAGACCACGCTCTACGGCACACTCTTGTTGCCGCCGGGCAATTCCACCGCGCACAGCGTTCCGCTTATCGTCAACCCCTACGGCGGACCCGGCGTCGGCGCCACGCGCGACCGTTGGGGCGGCAAGCACTTCCTCTTCGACGAGCTGCTTGCCGAGCACGGCTTCGCCGTCCTCCATGTCGACAACCGCGGCATGGGCGGCCGCGGCCGCGACTTCGAGCAGGTCGCTTACCACAATTTCGGGCCGCCGCAGTTTGCCGATCAGATGGCCTCCGTCGATCGCGTTCTGCGCGACTTTCCGCAGCTCGACCCGCACCGCCTCGGATGGTGGGGCTGGAGCTGGGGTGGCAGCTTCACCCTCTTCGCGCTCTCCCACAGCGACAGCTTCCTCGCCGGTGTCGCCGGGGCTCCCGTCACCGACTGGCGCGACTACGACTCCATCTACACCGAGCGCTACCTCGGCCTGCCCTCCGACGACGCGCAGAACTACCACGACGATTCCGACGTCACTACTGCCGCCGACCTCAAAGGCCACATCCTCATCCTGCATGGCACCGGCGACGACAACGTCCACCTCTCGAACGACACGCAGTACATCCAGAAGCTGATCGAGGCCGGCATACCCTACGACTACAACATTTATCCCCGCAAAACCCACGGCGTGACCGGCGCCGACGATCAAACCGAGCTCTACAACAAGGTGCTGCAGCACTTCGAAATGTATTTGAAGGCGCCGCCTGCTCCCGCTCCGTCAGCGGAAACAGCCGTGCCGCCAACGCCGTCCCCGGCCCACCCAGGCAAAAGGTAGAAGGCCTGTGCGAATCAGGATCAACCACTCACTCTGTCATCCCGACGCGCAGCGGAGGGATCCGCGGTTGCTCTGTTCTTCCGTAGCAGCCGCTCCGGGTGTAAAGCCAGAGTCCTCAGACGAATCTTCCGGTTTGCCGGTAATGCATCGCAGCACTAAGTCAGAGGTTACTGCGCAGACGCCGTCATCTCGAAGGCCACCGTCTTGGTACGCAGCCATCGATGGGAGGACGGGTCTGTGACTTCCGCATAGGCTGTGTATTTGCCGGGCGCGCTTAAATCGTAAAGGTAGGCCAGATCAAACATGCGATCCCACGAGTCGCCAGCCCCGCCAGCGGGCCATACCGTTTCAATAGAACCCGGCCATTCATCCGTCCGCAAGTCCACATCGCCTGGACGAAGTCTGCCAGTCAACACTCGCTGAACGAGCGTGGTCGGCGCTTCTCCATCTTTCCCGTAAACATACACTCGAATCATCGAGGCATGCATGGTCAGCGGCTGATCGGTTATGTTGTAGACGGTCACGATGGCCCAAGGCGTTTGACCGATCTGGATCTGCTCCGTTTGCATTTTCAGGGATACGGCAAGTGCATCGTTTTTCCTGGCTGCCTCCGTGGACTGGCCGAGTGCAACGATGTTGCCGAAGGCGACTGTGAGGATGAAGGCGCTGCGCAGCCCCGTGTTGAAAAAAGCAATCATAGCTCCAACTCTCCACGTTCCCGCGCCCCGATTCTACGCCGTGCTGCGCCATCTAGAGGAAATACCTCAAAGGTCGGCTACCCGCAAGTTTCGCGATTCCTATCCGCCGACCGCCAGACGCTATACGCTGTCCTAAGAATATGCACCCCTCCATCCAACCCAACTCAGCCGACCCCATCCGCGGCCGCACGACCCTCGGCGATTACGAGCTCACCATCCTCAGCGACGGTTTCTACTTCCTCGACGGCGGAGCTATGTTCGGCGTTGTCCCCAAGCCCCTCTGGGAAAAACGCGCGCCCGCCGACGACCAGAACCGCATTCTTCTTGGACTCAATACCGTCATCGTGCGCACCGGCAAGCACACCGTCGCTATCGAAACTGGAATAGGCAACAAACTCAGCGACAAATTACGCGCCATCTACGGCGCAAAAGAACAATTGCTCCACGCCTTCGCCGCCGCCCAAATCCGCCCCGAAGAAATCGACATCGTCATCAACTCCCACCTCCACTTCGACCACTGCGGATGGAATACCACGCGCACGCCCGAAGGCCGCGTCGTCCCCACCTTTCCCAATGCCCGCTACTTTGCTCACCGCGGCGAAGTAACCCACGGTCACCTGCAACTCGAACGCGACGCCATCAGCTACATCTCCGATAACTACGATCCCCTCATCGCGTCCGGCCAGATGACTCTGCTCGAAACCAAACCGGGCCAGATAGAAGAGATCATCCCCGGCATCTCCGTAGAATGCTTCCCCGGCCACACCGCCCAGCTCCTCGCCATCCATATCGAGCCAGGTGGCAAAGGCTCGGGCGGCCCACACGCCTGTTACATCTCCGATCTCATCCCCACCACCGCCCACCTCGACCCCACCTGGGTGATGGGCTACGATCTCGACCCCGTCACCTGCATCGCCGAACGCAAACGCTTCTACCATCGAGCCATCCCCGAACAATGGCTCGTCCTCTTTACCCACGACCACCACACGCCGTACGGGCACGTTGAACTCAACGAAAAAGGGAAGCCGGTGATCGCATGAAACAACCCTGTCATCCTGAGCGAAGCCGCCGAATATCGTCGCGCTTTTGGCGCGATGAACCAATTCAGTTGCGAGCCGAAGGACCTGTGTTTCCTCTTTCTAAAGGTCGACGCATCTCTAACAGACCCCTCAAACCAACTCCACCGAAATCCGCTTCCCCTCAGGATCCAGCTCCACAATCCGGAAATTCCGCACTTGCCCCACGCCCAACGGCTCCGGCCGCGCCGCCGCATTCCCCTTCCATCGTGCCTGGAGCATCAACGTCAGCGACGACAAATCCGCTCCGCCCCCGGTCTGCGACTGGCCGCCGGCATCCTCGCGCAGCCGGCACGTCACGCGAATCCCTTCTCCCAACTCCACGGTCCCCGAGCCGCCAGCCTGCTCCACCACACGCCCCGAGACCACATCCCCAACTTTGTGCTCGGCCACATACTCATCCAGACTCGTCGGCACCAGCTGCTTCATGCTCAGCTTCGCCTGCCGCTTCTCCGGATCAATCGCCAGCACCTGCGCCCGCACCACCTGGCCTACCTTCAGCACGTCCTGCGGATGATGCAGATGCCGCTCCGCCGTAATCTCGCTGATGTGCACCAGCCCCTCCACGCCCGGGCTCATCTGCACAAACGCGCCGAATTTCTCCATCCGCGTCACCGCACCTTCCACCGCAGAGCCCACCGGAAACTTCTTCCCCGCATCCGCCCATGGATCGCCCAAAGCCTGCTTGAGCCCCAGCGAAATCCGCCGCTCCGCCGGGTGCACGCTCAGGATCACCGCCTCCACCGTGTCGCCCTGCTTTAAAATGTCGCTGGGCCGCCGCACCTTCTTCACCCACGACATTTCCGATACGTGAATCAGCCCCTCGATCCCCGGCTCCAGCTCCACAAACGCACCAAAGTCCATCAGCCGCGTCACCGAGCCCGCGACCCGCTGGCCCGCCTTGTACCGCTCCGCCGCGGTCTCCCACGGCTCCGGCTGCAGTTGCTTCAGCCCCAGCGAAATGCGCCGCGTCTCCGCATCCACCTTCAGCACCTTCGCCTCGATCTCCTGACCCACCGTCAGCACATCCTCAGGATTCGCCACCCGGCTCCAGGAAATATCGCTCACGTGCAACAGGCCATCGATCCCGCCCAGATCGACGAACGCGCCAAAGCTGGCCAGCCGGCTCACCTTCCCGCGCACCACGTCGCCTTCTTTCAGCGCCGCAATCTGGCTCTGCCCCTGCGCCAGCGCCTGCTCTTCGAGCACTGCGCGCCGGTCTACAATCACGTTTTCGTCTGCCACATCCAGCTGCGCGATCCGGCAGGTGATCTCCTCACCCACCAGCTTCTCCAGCTCGCGCGCGTCGTGCGTGCCGCTGCGTGAAGCGGGCATAAAAGCGCGCACTCCCACATCCACGCTCAGCCCGCCCTTCACCACTCCCGTCACGGTGCCCACAATGGCCAGCTTCTGCGCGAAGGCCGCTTCGAGCGATTCCCAGTCCGTCGGCTGGCTCACCCGCGCCAGCGACAGCACGTAGTACCGCTCCTCGTTGCGCCCCTTCACCGAAACGCGGAACCGGTCGCCCGCCTTCACACTTTCCGCGTTATCGCGAAACGCCGTACGCGGCAGCATGCCCTCCGTCTTGTAGCCGATGTCGAGATACACCGCGTCGGCCGAGACAGAGATCACCGTCCCTTCCAGCTGCTTCGCGCCCGGCTCGGGCCGGTGGCTCTGCTCAAACTGCGAAAGCATATCGCCAAACGAAGCTTCAGGCTTCCCAGCGTCCCGGCTCTCCGGGTCCGTGTTCTCGGTGTCTGCTTTCTCGAGAGGTTGCGCGGACTTGGCTTCAGCCGCCGCCAGAGGCTCAGAAATAATTTCGTCGCTCATAAGGGATCCTTCTTATTCTGGCACGCGGGCATTCCCTGCGCACATTCAGCGGCACCCCGAGGCAGTCCAGTCATCCGCTCTTTACCCGAGCGTGGCATACTTTCCCTCACCCCGCACAGGAAGGAAACAGCGATGCCCACCAGCCTCACCCCGGACCAGATGAAGCAGCTTGTCCGCCGCCATTTCGAAGACTTCGTCAACAACCGCAAAGCCGAAGTCATCCGCAACAATATGACGCCGGACTTCTTCGACCACGACGGTCCCGGCGGCCAACCCACCGGCGTCGAAGGCGACGAGCAAATGATGCGGGGTATGTACAAAGCTATGCCCGATATTCACCTCACCATCGAAGAAATGATTGCCGAAGGTGACAAAGTCGTCTGCCGCAATATCTGGCGATGGACCGATCCTGCCTCAGGCCGAAAGATGCAATTCCAGGGATTCGTGCTGTGGCGCTTCGAGGGCGATAAAATCGCCGAGCGCTGGGCGACCGTCACTTCTCCCTCCCCATCCTCATCCTGGACCAAAGGCTGAGCCGCACTTGCCCGGCCATCTGGTCCACAATAGGAGTTATGGCCACCGCCACCACTCCCACCCTCCTGACCCTGGACGCCTTCCGCGAAGCCCAGACCCGCATCCGCGGCGTAGCCGTCCACACTCCGCTCATCCGGCTGCTGGATCCCAGCTTCGAGGGCGCCGAAGTTTACATCAAAGCCGAAAGCCTCCAGCCCATCGGCAGCTTCAAACTCCGCGGAGCCTACAACAAAATCGTCCAGCTCACCCCCGACCAAAAGGGCCGCGGCGTTATCACCTACTCCAGCGGCAACCACGCCCAGGGAGTCGCCTACGCCGCCCGCGCGCTCGGCCTGAAGGCCGTCATCGTTATGCCCTCGAACGCCCCGGAGGTCAAAAAGCGCGCCACCGCCGCCCTTGGCGCCGAGATCGTCGAAGTCGGCCCCGCCAGCTCCGACCGCAAGCAGAAAGCCGAAGAACTGGAAGCCCAGCACGGCTACGTCATGATCCCGCCCTACGACGACGAGCAGATCATCGCCGGCCAGGGCACCTGCGGCCTCGAAATCCTCGAAGACCTCCCCAACGTCGACCTCGTCCTCTCACCTGTATCCGGAGGCGGACTCCTCAGCGGCATCGCCACCGCCATCAAGCACCTTCGCTCCGATGTCCGCGTCATCGGCGTCGAACCCGAGCTCGCCGCCGACGCCCAGGAAAGCTTCCGCAGCGGCCACCTCGTCGCCTGGCCCGCCGATATGACTACCCGCACCTTCTGCGACGGCCTCCGCACCCAATCCCTCGGCGAGCGCAACTACGATCACATCCGGACCTACGTCGACGACATCATTACCGTCACCGAAGCTGAAATCCGCTCCGCCATGCGCACCCTCGTTCATGTCGCGCGTCTCACACCCGAGCCCAGCGGCGCATGCTCGGTCGCCGGTATTCTCTTCCACCGCGAACAATTGCTCCCCTTCCGCAAAGTCGTCGTCGTGATGAGCGGCGGCAATGTCGAGCCCGACGTCCTCAAATCCGTTCTTGCCGAAGAAGACCCCAGGTGAACCAACCCGTGACCCGACTCATGAGACGAACCACCCCTTCTCATCGTCCTACCCTCGTCATGCGTCTGATCCCAACTTCCATTCTGCTCGCGGCCCTCGCCATCCCCACCCTCGCCCAAAGGCCGCTTCCCCGCCAGCAGATGCCAAAGAACGGCACCCTCGCCACCATCGTCAGAGAGGGCAACCTCTACGCCAACCCCGACGACTCCGCCGGTCCCATCGCCACCATCGTGCCCGGTCGCGAGCTCGTCATCGTCGAGCGCAATGGCAAATGGCTCCGCGTTTTCGCCAACACCGATGTCCCCGATACCCGCCAGGCTGACCGCCCCACCTTCGGTACAGAAAACGAAGCCCAGCCCATCTCCGGCTGGATTCTCGACAAGGGCATGGTCGACGTGAACACCGCACGTGGCGACCTCATCCTCTTCGGCACGGCCGACAATCTCGAGCAGCAGGCCGCCGTTCCCGATCCGCCGCCGAACCTTGCTCAGGAAGCGCGCCTCCTTTATCGCCGCGTCGTCATCATGTACCCGCAGTCACCGTGGGTGCCGGAAGCCATGTATCGCGCCGCCGACATCCGCTGGCAGATTCAGAAGGCCGACGCCTCCACTCTCCCCTCCGCGCATGAAAAACAAAGCTATTTGCGCGAGCAGATGGACGAGGACGAGATGCGCAAGGTCGAGAAATACTTCCCCCAGACCAGATGGGCCGATCTCGCCGCCTTCGACCTCATCGACAACAAACTCTGCGGAGACTGGCAGGGCTCAGAAAAGTGCCCCGAACAGGAAACCGACTACTACCTTAGATACGTCGACGAACACCCCAACTCACCCAGCGCTGCCGAGGCCCTCTACGACGCTCTGTGGCGCCAGGCCGCCGCCGGAGACATGTGGCAGGCCGATGGCAACGGCAAACGCGCCGATGAGGATCGCGGCCATGCCAAAGCCATCTTCGGGCGCCTCCAGCAGAAATATCCTGACTCACCGTACACTGCGCGCGCCGCCAGTCTGATATACAAGGTGGATCAGGGAATCGCCGTGTACGGCAGCAGCCGCGAATAACACCCGCATTCCTCCCCCAGCTCGGAGCTAGTTTGAACGACTACGTGGTCTCTGTGCTGCTCGGCATCATCGAAGGCCTTACTGAATTCCTGCCCGTCAGCTCCACTGCCCATCTGCGCATCGGGGAAGTGCTGCTCGGCATCGGCCTGGACGACCCCTACTGGAAGATGTACACCATCGTCATCCAGCTCGGCGCCATCCTCGCCCTCACTCTGCTCTTCGCCGGGCGCATCATCGAATTCGTCCGCACCTTCCCTCGGGGCGAAGACGGCAAGCACACCGTCTGGAACCATCCGCTCACCCTCACTTCGGTCGCTTTTGTCTGCACGGCCATCCCCTCCCTGCTGCTCACTAACATCATCGGGCAGCACCTTGAAAGCCTGCGCGCCATCACTCTCGCGCTCATCATCGGCGGCATCGTCATGTGGGCCGTCGATGCGTGGAGCGTCCGCCACGACGCCTCCGTGGCCGATGTTGAGCAGATGTCCCTTTTCCAAGCCGTATGGATCGGCGTTTGCCAGGTCACCTCCGCCGTCTTTCCCGGCACCTCGCGTTCCATGTCCACCATCGCCGCCGGTCAGCTCGCCGGCATGACCCGAACCGCCGCACTCGAATTCAGTTTCCTTGTCTCCATCCCCACCATGATCACCGCCACCCTCTACGACCTGAGCAGAAGCCTCTGGCCCGGCCTTCACCTCCTTCATTGGCGCAAGCCCGGCGCAACCCCCGGTCTCCACTCCCACCTCGCCCCGGTCCATATGGACGCGCATGGCTGGTTCGTCCTCGCCATCGGCTTTGCCGTATCCTTCTTCGTCGCCCTCGGCGTCGTCGAGTGGTTCCTGCAGTGGGTCCGCAACCACGGCTTCGTGCTCTTCGCCCTCTACCGCCTCATCCTCGGAGCCGCGCTGCTGCTTTGGGGCGGGCGATTGATGTCCAACTGATCACCATTAGGACCGAGTCCTTAATTCGGCGTGCCCTTCCTGAATAAAGCAGCAAATTCACGTGAGCAGCACGATAGCTTGGGGAACCGTCAAGTTCTTTGAAGGGGCCCGGCTTCAGTCGGGCCGTAAAGTTGGCGGAATGCTCCCGGCTTTAGCCGCCGAGGGATGCTCTTCCAAACGAGGACTGCCTTACCGGTTGCCCTTAGCCCACCGCACCGCCTCCAGCATCTTTTTTCGGGAGACCTTTGCTCCTGGCAGAGAGAAGAACGAATCCCAGTCCATCTCCTGCTCTGGCAGCTTCAGTTTCCCCTCCGCAACCAACCGCGCCTCATGGTCAGACACAAATTCCGGATCGACCGGAACAACACGGGCCACGCAAACACCTCGGTCGCGTACCACGAGCCCCTCGCCGCCGCGCACCAACCGCAAGTATCGGCTCACATTTTTTTTGAATTCTGTAAGAGTGACGACCCTCATGTCTCGAATCTTACCCCCGCCATATCCACCTCGATTCCCCCACCCTTTTCCCGCCCCCTCCGATGCCCCATCTGGGATAATAGCTTTGCTCTGGCCTTCGGCTCTGACCGTCCCTGCCCTTGTTTTGGCTTGGCCGGTTCTGCCTCTCGTTCCCACGCGAGGCACGCGATTCGTTTGCCCATGAAAACCGTCCGCCTGGATCTCACGCCCACCCGCAGCCGCCGTCTGAATGAACTCATCGGCTTGCTGGTGCTCGCCTGCGCGTTCCTCCTCTTCCTCTCTCTCGTCTCCTACCACCCCACCGATCCCTCCTTCAACACCGAAGGCCACGGCCCCATCCGCAACTGGATCGGTCCAGCCGGGGCCTACCTCAGCGACCTGATCCTCCAGATTGAAGGCGTGTGCGCTTTCCTCGTTCCCATCCTCCTCGGCGCTCTTGGCTGGACGTGGATGCTCTCCCGCCCCGCCGGCTCGCCCGCCTGGAAACTCACCGGTATTCTGCTCGCCATCGTTTTTGCCCCAGCGCTCTTTGGCCTGATCCCCGGCCATCCGCGCTTCCTTTACGGCCTGCCCGTCTCTGGCCTCACCGGCCGCCTCGTCGCCGACTTCCTCGTCCGCTTCCTAAACTATCCCGGCGCCTGCATCGTCACCATCACGCTGGTCGCCGTCGCCGTTTATCTCTCCACCACCTTCAGCTTCATTACCGCGCGCGAGTGGTTTGGCATCAGGCTGGCTTTTTTGTTCGCGTGGCGCGATCGCTTCGCCAACTGGCGTCGCACGCACGCTCAACAGCGTGAGCTTAAAGCAGCTCTACGCCTCGATAAGATTCGCGAAAAAGAAATGGCAAAGGCCCGCAAAGCCGCGGAAAAGGCCACAAAAGCCGATAAAACCCCAGGCATTCCCGTGGCTCTTGCCGAAGATCACAGCGATGTCCCCCACCGCCAGTACGGATTTGCAGAAACATTCGCCCCCGCCGGGCCCGCAGCCGAACCAGCCCGCACCGGCCTATGGGATCAAATGCCGCGCACGATGGCCAAAGAACCGGCGCCCGAGCCCATGCCTCCCCGCCCCCAACTCGTTCCGAAGCGCGAGGCCGCGCCAGCCGCTCCTGCAATCGGCGAGCGCGCCGACACCGAACTCCGCACCGTCACCCTTGCGCCCAAAAACGTCAGCGGATTCCGCCTGCCGCCCTCGACCCTCCTCCATCGCAGCGACGACCCCTCACCAGTGAAAGAGGACGAGCTCCGCGCCTCCGCACAGGTCCTTGTTGAAAAATGCGCCGAATTCGATGTCCTCGGCCAGGTCGTGCAGATTAACCCCGGCCCCGTCGTCACCACCTTTGAATTCCGTCCCGAAGCCGGCATCAAATACAGCCGCGTCACCGGCCTTGCCGAAGACCTGTGCCTCGCCACCAAAGCCGAGTCGATCCTCATCGAGCGCATGGCGGGCAAGAGCACCGTCGGCATTCAGGTACCAAACCCGGAGCGCGAAACCATCTGGCTCCGCGACGTTATCGAGTCGGAAAACTTCGCCAACTCGCGCTCCAAACTCACCATCTCCATGGGCAAGGACATCAACGGCCGGATCGTTGTTGCCGATCTCGCCACCATGCCCCACGTTCTCATCGCCGGCTCCACAGGAAGCGGCAAATCCGTGGCCATCAACGCCATGATCATGTCTGTGCTCTACAAGGCCACGCCGGAGCAAGTGCGCCTGATTCTTGTCGACCCCAAGCGCGTCGAGCTCGGCATGTACGAAGGCGTCCCGCACCTCTTCACGCCCATCATCACCGAGGCCAAACTCGCCGCCAACGCCCTGCGCAACGCAGTCCGCGAAATGGAGCGCCGCCTCAAGCTGCTCGCCTCGCGCAGCGTCCGCAACATCGACCAGTACAACCGCCTCTTTGACGGCGCCACGCCCTCGCTCTTCGATGAAGAAGTGAAGGACGAGCATCCGCTGCCCTACATCATGATCATCATCGACGAGCTCGCCGACCTGATGATGCTCGACAAGGCCAACGTCGAAGAGTCCATCACCCGCCTCGCCCAGATGGCCCGCGCCGTCGGCATCCATCTCGTCCTCGCCACGCAGCGCCCCTCGGTCGACGTCATCACCGGACTCATCAAGGCCAACGTGCCCACGCGCATGTCCTTCCGCCTTGCCACCAAGGTCGACTCGCGCACCATCCTCGACTCGAACGGCGCTGAGGCACTTCTCGGCCGCGGCGACATGCTCTACCTGCCTCCCGGTACCTCGCGCCTCCATCGCATTCACGCGCCGTTTGTCACCGAAAAAGAAATCGCCGCTGTTACAGATTTCTGGAAGACTCAGGGAACCGCCGAATACGTTCAGGGCTTCCTCGAATCTCCCAAAGACACAGGTTCAAGCGAACCGGGCATGGCCGGAGAAGAAGGCGAAGAAGGCAACGACGATCTCTTCGAAGATGCTGTTCGCTTAGTCCTCGAATTCGGCAGGGCCTCAACCTCGCTGCTCCAGCGCCGCCTGCGTATCGGCTACGGCCGCGCTGCGCATCTGATCGACATGATGGAGCGCGACGGCATCGTAGGCCCCGCCGAAGGAGCCTCCAAACCCCGCGAAATCCTTAAACCACCAGACTGGCTCAACGAAGTCGAGCCGACGCTGCGGTAGCGCAAACAGAGGTCCGAGGACGAACACCAGCAGCCGTGGTAAAGGTTTCCGTTCACCCTGCCTTCGGAGCTTCCTTCGCCGTGCGCAAAGCCACCACCCCCAGCACCACTACAACCAAAATCAAAGCCACCCACAACAGCGCCGGATGCCTGTCCGTAAAAGCCCGCCCGTCCGGCCGCACCCGATACTCCGGATTCTGCTTCTCCGCACCAAGCCCCGCCTGCGCAGCATCCGCCTCCGGCGCGAACAACCTCGCATAGTCGTACCGCGGAGCGGCGAGCGCCGCATCCCCGAAATACAGCGTGTAGGCCGCCCCAGCCGCCGCGTCAAAACACAGCCTCCGCTCCGCCATCTCCAGCTTCACATCCGTAATCGCCAGCGGAGCATCGTCGCCATTATCCACCGATACCGTCCACAGCGACCCCGCAGCGCCAAGCGCTCCCCACGGAGCATCGACCGTCAGATCCTCCTCGTCGATCTGCTGCCCATCGTGCCTTCCATGCACCCGCAGCAAATTTCCCGAACCAACCACCGGCGCCGGCGGCTCAGATTCACTCGCAGGCGCAGCCGCCGAAGCCACCGAAACCGTAACATCGCGGCTGAAATTCCCCGGCTCCGCGCCCACCACAAATTCCACCCGGTCCACCGGCACATTCGCCGGCACCTTAAACAGCACCGTCGTCGCATGCCCCTTCTGCGTCAACTGATTTGTATCAGCCACGGTGACATAAGTCTGTTTCTCCGAAACCCGTTCCACCGAAAGCCCCGCCACATCCTCCGGCTTCACCGGTCCCGCAATCGCAAAATACAAGTACCGAAAATCCGACTGCGGCAGATGCAGCACCGTGCTGCGTCCCAGCTTCTGCCCGCTCAGATCGAAGATCGTGAACAAGCCCAGCTCCGTCCCTTCGCGCCCTCCCTCCGTCTGGCTCCCGGTCACCGCCACCGTCGCGATAAAGTTCTTGGCGGTCACATCCAGCTCAACGTCGCTGTACCGTCCCTCCGGCATGGCCGCCTCGAACGTGGTGGCGCGCCTCGCTTGCCCAGATTCAACGGCGCAATCTCCGGCTGCTGCTGCTCGACCGGCATCGCCTCGCGAACCACATACGGGGTCTCGGTCGTTTCACGATACAAACGGAGATCGGCTAATCCTGGCGCAGCCTGCGCGAAGACCCCAGCATCGAGCGTCGCGCAAGTCTGTTTCGGCCCGGACGCCTGCGACGCAACCGCGCCAGAGTTCGTCTGGACGAACACTTCCCGCTCATACCGGAAATATCGAATCGACGGCGCAGCCGCAGCCACCGCCAGCAGCACAGCCAGCGCCTGCGGAACATAAACAGCCCGCCAGTTCATGGCGTCCGGCTCTCAGCCCTGCGCAAATTCAGCCAGTCCCGCTGATACACAAAGCTCACCGCCAGCAGCAGCGCGCCCAGTCCCAGAAAACTCAGAATCCGATACTCCTGGCTCAGCGTGCTCACATCCACGATGAAAACTTTGCCGATCGCCAGCGCCAGCAACACCAGCCCCTGCCAGCGCAAAAAAGCCGCCCTCCGCCGGAATCCCAGCGCCAGCAGCGCCGCCCCAAACAGCATAAAGAACGCCGAGTACGTGAACTGCGCATACATCTGGTAATCGTGCATCAGCCGCCAGTCGCCGCGATAGCCCAGATGCCAGCGCAGGTACCACCAGTACGCGTGAATCTCCCACCCCACCGCCAGCAGGATCAGCACGTTCACCGCCAGCCCCGCCGCCCCCGCAATCGTGCGCCAGGTATTTTCCGGCGCACCCTCCGGCTCCTCAGCATGCGCGCCCAGCCACGCCACAAATGCGCATACCGCGACCGCAAACAGATACGTCCCAAATCTCTCGTTGAAAATCGGCGTTACCGATACCGGCGGATTCACAGCAACCAGCGCAAACAATCCCAGTCCTGTGCAAACAAGCGCCAGGCCGCGCAACAATGCCGACTTCACGCGCGCCGCGAGCCACACCAGCGCGCCGCCCTCGGCCAGCCATCCGATCGTCAACCACCGTCCATGCGTCTTCAGCGGAATCGCAATCGTCAGGAACGCCACCGCGATCATCAGATGCAGTGTCGATGTCGCCTCGGCGCTTCCATGAATCGCTCCCCGCGCCGGAAAACGCAGCAACAATAAATAGAACGCGGCAAATGCGACGGCGACCCACGGCTCCGCCCCCGCAGAGCCGGCATTCGCGATCATCAGATAAAACCCGAGAAACCCCAAACCAGCATTCGCCAGCGGCACAACCACCAGCGCCAGATGATCCCACCCCGCGTGCGGCCCGCCATCCTCCGCGCGCAGCCGCACCAGCCGCGGAGCCCACGCAAAAATCAAAAAGAACAGCGCCAGAAAAAACGCCGTCGTCCCAAACTCGCTCTGCGCGTAATATTCCAGCGACCACTCCGCAAAGAAAAATACCGTCCCCAGAAACGCCCCGCACAACAGCCGCGACCACGGTTTCAGCGCCACCAGCACCAGCACCGCCGCGTCCAGCAGCAACAGGTAGTTGAACAGGGCGACCTCGTGATTCCCGCCCGTCGAAAGCAGCAGCGGCGTGCTGAAGCCGCCGACAATCGCATACAGCGCCAGCAGCTCCGCGTCCTGCCTCCACGCCAGGAACCCGTTGAACGCCGTCACTACGATCATCGCCGCAAACGCAACGGTCGAGTCGACCAGGTGATACAGCGAAAAAGCTGCCCACAGCGACAGGTACAAAATGCCGCTGCCCACCGCTTTCAATGAATAAGAAAATGCCGCATACCCGCGCGTCCTGAAGCGCTCCGACCAGGCAATCAGTCCAGCGCCCGCAACCAGCCCAATCAGCACGCGCCCCAGCGGCCCAATCCAGTGGTTGTCGATGGCCAGCTTCAGAAACCACGCCGCCGCAATCAGCACCGCCAGAATGCCGATCCGGTTGAACCACTGCGACCCAATGCGGCTCTCAAGGGACTGATCGTCGTGCGGGGCCGGGGCCGCGTTCAAAGCGAACTGCGGTGCAGCCGCCGGAGCCTGCGGAAGCTGCTGCGAACTCGATCTTACGGCCGCGCCGGCTTCTGTAACAGCGATGGGCACATTCGCCCCCGCGCCTGTTCCTGGCAGGTCCGCCCCAGCCGCAACCAGCCCCTCCAGCGGCACGATCCCATGCGCCGCGAGTGTCTCCTCCAGCCGCCACACCCGCGTGCGCAATGCGGCGATCTGCTCTTCAAGACTCCGCTCGGGCCCCGGATCCATTGCCGCCCACTTTACTCTCGTCGCAAATAAAATGGGAGCCGCTCGCCCGGTCCTGGCGAAGGAAAGACTGCGAACGCAGTCATTACAGGACTTTCGAGCCCGAACTGCAAATTCACGGCCTGAGGCGACTGCGGGATGCCGCCGCCGCAAATCCCCGTTAAAGCCGCGCAAATGGCACGTGAATCTGTCACAATCGGTATGTAAAATCAACTTCACATGGTTTCAGGGTCCCCCACCCCACGCCGCGTGCTTGCCGTCGATGACGATCCCGTCAGCCTCGCGGTCACGGCTGTCTTGCTTGAAGCCGAAGGCTGCGAAGTTCTGCAGGCCGAAAGCGGTGAGCAGGCCCTCAACCTCGCTACATCGAACCTCTTCGACTGCATCCTCGCGGATCTCCGCATGCCAGGGCTCGCCAGCACCGACCTGGCCCGTTCCCTCCGCAAGGCCGCTCCCCACGCTCTGCTGCTGGCCATGAGCGCCACTCCGCCGCCGCGACTCGACGGCTACGACGGTATCCTCAAAAAGCCGCTCTCTCCCGAAACCCTGCGCGCCGCCCTCGCTCGCCGTGCCGCAATCGAGACCGGTGCCGCCCACAGCCCCAAAGACGACGTCGTCATCGATTCGGAAATCTTCAATCGCCTCCGCCACGCCATCACTCCCGACGGCCTCGAAGAAGTCTTCTCCGTTTTTATCAACGACACGCGCAACCGCATCGCCATCATGCGCACGGCCGATCCGGATTCCATCCGCCGCGAAGCTCATACCGTCAAAGGGGGCGCCTCCATGGTCGGCGCTCTTCAGATTTCCCGCTCCGCCGCCGCCATCGAATCGGGTATTGACGATCCTGATGATCGGTTGCGCAAACTCGACGATATGGAGGCCCAATGCCGTTTCGCCGAGATTATCCTCAGACAGAGGCTCAAAGCATGAACAGCCAAACCAGGTCCGCTCGTCCCTCGCCTTCGCGACCGGTCAAGACCGCTTCCCCGGCCATCCGCATCCTTCTTGCAGACGACCACCCTGTCATCCGCATCGGGGTGCGCAACATGCTCCAGAGCGAAGAAGGCCTCGAAGTCGTCGGCGAATGCTCCGACGGCGATGAAGCCATCACCCAAACCCTCGAGCTGCTGCCCGACATCCTTCTGCTCGATGTCTACATGCCGCGCCTGCCTGGCATTGAAGCCATGCGCGCCATCATGAACGGCTCGCCCTCCGTCAAGATCATCCTGCTCACCAGCACCATCAGCACCCAGCAGATCATCGAGGCCCTCCAGATCGGCGCCCGCGGCATCGTCATTAAAGACGCCGTCGCCGAGCACATCACCGCCGCCATCCGCGCCGTCTCCGGCGGCGATTACTGGATTGGAGGCCGCCGCGTGGTCAACCTCGTCGGCGCGCTGCACGACCTCATGCAGCAGGCCGCCGTCCCCGACCGCAAAACCTTCGGCCTCACGCCCCGCGAAATGGAAGTCGTCGGCTGCATCGTCGAGGGCTGCTCCAACCGCGATATCGCCAAGCAATTCGGCCTCAGCGAAGAAACCGTCAAGCGCCACCTGTCGAACATCTTCGACAAGACCGGCGTCTCCACCCGCCTCGAGCTGGCCATGTTCGCCATCGCCCACCATCTGGTCGCCACCGAAAGGTAAAGCAGTATTGGAGGTCCGCATTTGCCGACGGATGTTAGCCTCAGACCAGCGCGGGCGCGCAGTTCTTCGTCCCGTTTTTCGCTCCCGGGTTGAGACGAACCAACGAACAACCGGGCACGTGACCATGCAAAGCTTTCACTCTCCTGTTGTCCCAGCCAGCCTCGTGGCGATGGGTAGCCTGATTCTCGCTGCTTCCTGGTTTTCCACCGCAGTTGCCCAGACCAGCCCCGCGGCGCCACAGTTGCAGCCCTACACGGCTCCCGATAACAGTGCTTCCGCTGGCGTCCCCCCCGGATGGAAAGTCGCCACCGGCAAAGACACATTCATCCAGATGACCGGCCCCAAGGGCGAGACCATCTTTCTCGGCGACACGATCGTCGCGCACGACGGCTCGTTTCGTCTCGGTCAACGTGGAACCGCGGGTATCGATTTTTCGATGCCCCACAGCGCCACGCTTACGCAGAAGCTCACCATGATCGTCGATCAGAGCGCGGTCCTCGGTGGCAAGCCCAACCCGCATTTCACCGTCACCTCCGCGAGCCCTATTCAATTCCCCCCGGCCCTCGGACAGTGCGGACGCTTCGTCGCCACCATGAATGCAGGTTCGGGCTCCATGAAAGCGACGGGCGCCTATTGCTCGTTCCCCCTTGATCACGGAGGCAATTTCAAGAACATCATGCTGCTGGCCCAGGCGCCCAGCGCCGTCGCTGCCGCCGACGCGCCGATCGTCACCGCCGTTTTCGCCAGCTACAAAATTCCCGCAGCGATGCTCAAAAAGAAGCTCGCGCCCTTCACCCCCGCTCCGACCGTGATGACGCTGGCGCACGGCGGCGCGAAGCCAGGCGTCAGCCCGGTCACGATCCCGGTCACGAACCCGGTCATGAACCCAGGCGCATCTGCCGACGTGAGCGCCACCTGCTTCGATCTCGCCGTCATTCGCGCGCTCCCGACCCGCCAGCTGCCCCGCGAGTGCGGCGGACAAGCCCCCAACCCGTGACACCCATCACCGCGCCCGTTGCCGCGCCCAGCAATAGTATTGCCAGTCCCGTTACAATCGAATTAAGGTTCGGCGGGTCCGCAAAGGGGCAAAGATAAGAATGCAGTCGGAGACAATCGGGACACTGGAGAAACCGGGGACACTGGAAAACGCAGCCACCGCCTATAGCCGCAAGAATCCGTTTCCCGCCACTGTCCTCGAAAATCGCCTCCTCACCGGCCCCGGCTCAGAAAAAGAAACCCGCCATATCGAGCTCGACCTCACCGGCTCCGGCATCGAATATCTGCCCGGCGATTCCGCCGGCATCCTTCCCGTCAACCCCTGCGACGCCGTCGAGCTTGTCCTCGAACGCCTGCAGTTCACCGGCGACGAGCCGGTTGTCGATTTCTACGGCCAGCCCCTCAACCTGCGCGAAGCGCTCACCTCGTGGCTGATGATCGGCAAGCTCTCCAGCGCAACCCTCAAAGGCTGGGCCAAACATGCCGGGAACCCCGAACTCACCGAACTCGCCGCCAATCGCGAAAAGCTCGACGCCTACCTGTGGGGCCGCGAATTCCTCGACCTGCTCGAACACTCGCCCGCCAAACTCGACGACCCGCAGCAGCTCTTCAAGCTTCTTCCGCGCCTTGCCCCGCGCCTTTATTCGATCGCATCGAGCCAGGCGCTGCGCCCGAACCAGATCGATCTTTCAGTGCGCGTTGTCAAATACGAAAGCTACGGCCGCGAGCGCCAGGGCGTTTGCTCCGCGCACATCGGCGAGCGCACTCCTAAAGGCGGCAAGCTGCCTATCTTCATCCATTCCAATCAGCTCTTCCGCCTTCCGGCTGATCCCGGCGTGCCGGTCATCATGGTTGGACCAGGCACCGGCGTCGCACCCTTCCGCGCGTTTCTGGAACACAAGCAGGCCGGCTGCGGACGCTGGCCCATGTGGCTCTTCTTCGGCGACCAGCGCGCTTCCGAGGACTATCTCTACCGCGAGGATATCGCGCGCTGGTTATCGAACGGCATCCTCCAGCGCCTCGATACTGCCTTCTCCCGCGACCAGAAGGAGAAGATTTACGTTCAGCAGCGCATCCGCGAAAACTCCGCCCAGCTCTGGGACTGGCTCGAGCGCGGCGGATACTTCTACGTCTGCGGCGACTCGAAACGCATGGCCCCCGACGTCGAAGCGGCGCTATTGGAAGCCGTAGCCAACCACAGCCGCCGAGGCCCGGACTACGCCAATGAATTCCTCGCCGAAATGAAGAAGCAAAAACGCTATCTGCGCGACGTTTATTAAGAACGCGGCGGACTCTCCTTCACGGCGAGAACTGTGTGATGGCCGGGTGCCCTATTTAACTACCCCCGCGAACCCCGGCACGGTCCCCCTATCCAGCAGGACGCAACTCGACGTGGTAATCCTGGTAGTCCACCTTCACGACTGTCTCGCCAAACAAAAAGCTGCTGGACAGCGCCCTGAGATGGGTGGCCTCCGGATAGCCGCCAATATTCGCATACTGGCGCATCAGCTGCGTGGGTCCGGTCACCAGCGACGAGTTCTTCGACGCCGTCCCCTGAATCTGAACGATCGACCCGTCCTTCGCGTCCACCCACAAACTTCCTTCGATAATCCAGGGAGCCTTCCCCTTTGGAGTCAGGGCCAGGACCAGGCATTCTCGTCCATCCAGCTGCTGGGGCCCGCCAGGCATCAGTTTCATCTCATAATTTGCGGAAGTGATCCATGCGCCCTCTCGGACACCAGGCTGGTTCAGGTGCTTTTCATTGTCCAGAATCGCGTTCAACACGAGATTGCGCATCAGAGCAGAGCCGGTCTGCGAGACGATCACGTAACTTTTTCCCGACTCCTGTTTGTAAGTCGTGTTGACGATCATCTCGGCTACAGGATGGTTTTCGTCCTTGCCTCGGTAAACAGAATAATGTTCGGTTACCGTATATCCCGCAAGATGATCGATTCTGGCCTTAACCGCCGCATCCACTTTCCGGATCACGGATGCCTCGTCGGGTTGTTCAGCCGGCGCCAGGTTGGCTCCGAACCCAAGAAACGAAGCTACCAATAATCCGGCGACAAGCCGTTGTTGTAAGAGCTGGACCATCATCAATAGGATGCCCTCGAGAGCTACGCTGACCGTTGCCCTGTTTCGCGTGCGGACCGTCACCTCCGATCGCATCGCATCACCCGGCCTGGAGACACGTAGACCATCCGCCCCTGGTTCCACGGCACCGCATACGACAGGATCTACACCGGCAGCCCTGGCGCAAAGCACCGGCGAAATAACACCAGCTGACCTTGCGAGCAACTCAGCAATTTATCCAAACTGCCAAATGTGGAAAATCTGTCACCCCCAACCCAAACCCAAAAGTAGTAACCCCTCACTCCAAACCAGTTCCCCAACCAAACCATCCCAACAAAGTCGGCAGTTCTTCCTCTCAACCTTGATATTCTAAAAATAGAGGATAAAGAAGAAAAAACGGTATTAGAAGGGTAGAGAGCAAAGGCCGCCAGGCGTCCTCTGCTATTGCCGGAGAGAGGTCCGTGATTCACAAAACGCCGCCCGACAAATCCGGCGCACTCAGCCACCATCGCAAACCCCACCGCGGCCAGTTCAGCCGTCTACGAGAATCCTGAAGTTTGCCGCATAAATGCCCGCATCTATTCGACCTGGCACTCCTCGCATGTCTCGCGGTGACAATTCGATCATGCCCGCCGTGACCAGCCGCCTGCCGCTTCCCACCTTGCTCTCATTCGCGCTGGTAGCCTTCACCATAGAGTTCGATAACGAGTCGGAACATCGTCTCCCGCACCGAACCACAAGGCATGGATCTGGCTTGGCGTCCGGGCCGTGGCTGATTTCCATGGTGATGTGGCTCAACTGCCTGCGCTTCGTTCCTGAGCAGGGAATTGTCGTCCGCGAGCTGGAACGCCTGGCGCGCACAACAACGAACTGGGATGGCATGCGGCGATGGGGTTATGTCTATTTCGAGCCCGACCCGGCGGATAACCGGCCGAAGCCGCCACACTCCGCGCTCGTCGTCCGCACGACGGCAAAGGGCAGGATGGCTCAGGGGATATTGGAGCCGCTTGTCGGCGTGATCGAGGACCGCTGGCGCAATCGATTCGGGGCTTCCTCCATCGACGAGTTGCGGAACGCGCTCATTGCGGTCGCGAGTCAGTTCGAGGTTCTGCTGCCCGACTGCCTTCCCATCCTGAAGTACGGTTTGACCAACGACTTAGTGTGCTTGGGAAAATCCGGGCCGGGGGCTCACGAGGCTGAGGACATCGCCGCTCTGCCTTTGCCGTTCCTGCTGGCACGTGTCTTGCTCGCCTTCGCCGTGGAGTTCGAACGAGAGTCGAGCGTCTCCCTCGCCATCTATTCCGACGTGTTGCGGGTCCTGGACGAGAAGGGAACGGCAGTTAGCGAAATTTCCTCGCTGAGCGGCGTTTCAAGGGAGGCAATCGCCATGGCCCTGGGATTCCTCGCGAAGCGTGGCTATCTCAAGGTTATAGCTCTGGAAGGGAAGCGCGGCAAGCAGGTGCTGCTCAATTCCCAGGGGGTGGAAGCCCGTGAGGCCTGTATCCGGCTGCTGGCCAGAATCGAACATAGCTGGGCCCAGCGCTATGGCGAAAATCAATTGCAGAAGTTGTGGAGCTGCCTCGAGCGCATCGCGGGTGACGGCACGCCGGAAGGATCGCAGCTGTTTGCCGGTTTGGAACCCTATCCGGATGGCTGGCGGGCTAAGGTGCCCAGGCCGAAGACGCTGCCGCACTTCCCCATGGTTCTGCACCGCGGCGGCTACCCCGACGGTAGCTGACAGCGCCAGCCGCTTCATGACTGGCTAAGACAGGTTAGTAGACGTTCAGCTTGCTCGCAACGTAACGAGTGCCATCGAAGCTGGCGCTCACGCTCACATGTGAGCCCTCATGAAGCTCGCGGCTGTCTGGAAAGCGCGAAGGATCGAAGGCGATGGTGTAGCTCCGCTGATCGCGTGGATCGGTGAGCGCAATCGTTCCGGCATGCAGATCGAGAAAGGTCACGTCGCCGCTGAAGTAGAAACCCGAGCCTGGCGTTGCGAGAATGGAAATCTGGTCCGCGACGCCGCGTCCATTGTCAGATTCGAACCTGACCGCGATCAAAGCTCCTCGCATCAGGTCCGAAGTACCCGTTTGCGCCGAAGCAAAAGCGGGCTGGCCCATGCGAGCGATGGTGGTCTGCGGCTCGACACGCAGTTGGATCGGCTCGCCGGATAGCGTGTTGCGCACGGTCAATTCGCCGTTTCGGGGATCAAACGCCAGCACCTGGCCTTGGCAGTCACCTTCAGGGGGGTGCGACAGCATATGTACGCTGACGGCAAATACATTGTCGCCATCCAGCAGTGTTTCCACCGACGCGTGTTCCTCCGGGCGCAGGTCGCTCAACGGTGTTTTGATTCCGTCGCGAAAAAACTGGGTGCGCTCGTCGAAGAGAATCTTCATCGGATGGCCGCCGCCGTAGACCTTGAGAGTCATCTGATCCAGTACAGGATCGACACCCGCGATCACTCCGCCGATGACGGTGCTTTTGCCGCGGGGCACTGCCGGCAGAGGAGGCAGAAATCCGGGGACAGTATCCCCCGCCGCGCCAGGATCTGTGGCTGCGGTCGCGGAGGCCGAGGGCGCTGGCAAGGGAGGTGCGCCCGGACCACTCGCCGGCAGCGAGTTCGCGTAGGCTACTGAAACCAGCACAAGACCCGTCAACAAAGCCGGAATGGGGAGCCGCATTGCAGTTAGTCTCCGCTCTCGAACTTTCAGCGATGGTTGGATGTAGGAGGACGCGCAGCGGTTGGCCTGAGACCGATTTTTGCGTGCGTTTTCGGCAACACATTTCGCGCATTCGCATCCCAATCGTAGGTTGCAAAAGACCAGCTGAAAGGCCCCGGTGGGCAGGGTGGACGAATGAGCAGTATTTCCAGCATTTTAAAGGGACTGGCTCCCGTAGCCATTATCGTTTGCTTTGGTGCTCCGGTGCCCCGGGCGCAAAACCTGAAGATCACCCTCCCGAAACGCAGCGAGCTTACGCCGGTGCAGAAGCTCAATCGCGAGGGGGTCGACGCCGTCCGCCGTCAACAATACGAGAAGGCCGAAGCCATTTTTTACAAGGCCTATCTCTACGACCCATCGGATCCCTTCACCCTGAACAATCTAGGTTACATTGCTGAGGTACAGGGACAGCTCGATCGGGCTCAGAGCTTCTACAAACTGGCTTCCGAACAGGGTACCGATGCATTCATCGACCAGAGCAACGACAAAGACCTGCAGGGCAAGCGGATGAGTTATGCCTTGAACAGCCTGCAGGACATACCCATGCGGGTAAACCGCATGAATTTCGATGCGATGACCTTGCTGTCGCAAAATAGAGGGGCCGAAGCTGAAACTTTGCTGCAGACAGCTCTGAAGCTCGATCCACACAACAGCTTTACGTTGAATAACCTCGGCGTTGCGGAGGAAGCAAACGGCGACTACGACGAGGCCCTGATTCATTACCAGGAGGCTGCCTCATCCCGCTCTGCGGAGCCAGCGGTTGTAACTCTGACCGGCGCGTGGCGTGGCCGGCCGGTCAGCCAGATGGCTGCCGCCAATGCTCTGCGGCTGGAAGCGCGCATGCAGGATCTGACCAGCAAAGATGCGCGCGCGGCACTGATGGCTTCGCGCGGCGTCGCAGCCATCAATCGCAACGACTGGAGTACGGCGCGGAAGGATTTTCTTGATGCCTATTCGCTGAATCCCTACAGCGCCTTTTCCCTTAACAATGCCGGCTATGTCGCTGAGCACGACGGCGACATAGAAACTGCCGAATTTTTCTATGCCAAAGCACAACAAGCCAACGACGCGCGCACGCCGGTCGGCTTGGCCACGCAGCACGGCGCGGAGGGCAACCCGCTCGTAACGGTCGCTACAAAAAACGACGAGGAGACGGAGAGCAAGCTGGATCGGGAGCGCGAAGCCCGCCACCGGCAGACCGGCCCGATCGAACTGCTTCATCGCGATGGAACACCCGTCGTGACATCAAAACCGGCGCCCGCTCAGCCCTCTTCGCCAGATGGTTCAGCGCCACACTCCACAACCACGGCGCCGCAGCCGCAATAGTAAGTTAGAACATTCGAACTCAGGGACCCTGCCAGCATGCCTAACCTTTCTGCCTATCCGGCGAACAATTCAATGGATCTGCTTTCCGGGCTTTTACTGGAGCCGGAAGTACGCCCGCTGGACTCTCCAGCACAAACAAAGTTGCGCGATTCGCTTCTGAACCTGGGCCGCCCGGAATTCGACGAGTTAGCGGCGCTCGCCAGCTCGAACCATGTGATTGTGCGCGGAATGGAACGCATTCTTAACATTATGCGAGCCGTCGGCGATGAGGTGCGTGCCGGCTGGGCCATGACCGCGCTTGACGCGGAACGCGCCCGCATTCACAATGCGCTGCCCTTCCTCTACGCCATCTGCTATGCGTTCGAGGAAGAGGGAAATGATGTGACTGTCATTAAGTCGCTCGATCACTGGCCCGACCTGGGCAGCGACCTTGACCTTTACACGAACGCCGAACCAGCCACGGTCATCGACCTCATGAAGAGACGCTTCCAGGCTCGGATCGCGCCGCGCAGTTGGGGAGATCGTCTCGCCTGTAAGTGGAACTTCCTCATCCCGAGCCTTCCCGAGGCGGTTGAAATCCACTTGGGTCGTCTGGGCCAGACGGGAGAGCAGGTGGTTCTTGCTGCTTCTTTGGCGCAGCGGGCACGTTCGATTGATGTCGGAGGCTGGAGCTTTCGCGTACCGGCGATCTCCCACCGCCTGATGATCTCTACACTGCAGCGCATGTACCGTCACTTTTATTTCCGCCTCTGTGACATCGTCGACAGTGGTGGCCTTATAGGGACTGGTGCGGTCGACTATCAGGACCTGCGAGGTTGGGCGCAGGAGGCCGGCATCAGGGAAGGCGTCGCCACTTATTTAGTTATAGTCTCCGATTACGTCCGGCAATTTCGGGGCTCGGGTTATGATCTGCCGGCGTGGGTGGGAACTGCAGCTCGGTTTGGGGGAGAACAGGTTTACTACGCCAGAGAGTTTCTGCGGATTCCCATTCTTCCGCAATCTGCGGGCCTTTATCGTTCACAGCTAACGGGCCTGCTGCGAAGAAGGGAATTAGAGAGTAGCGCCCGCCTTGGCTTGTTGCCCTGGCTGGCCACGGCTGCTCTGTTAGGTCAGAAGGTGACAGGTAGCGACAAAGGAATCTGGTAGCTGACTTTAGCTCGGGGATGCGCTCCGCTTGCATGCCGAATAAATGGCCGTATTCTGTCTGTCTCATACCTCGCTCCCCTTCTGAACCCTGCCGTTATATTCATTTGGTCACGGCCCCATATCCGTCGGCGTGCATGGATCGTAGCCGAGCGACTGTGCTGTGACCGGACTCGGCGGGGTCGGTGGCGTCGACCACGGGATATTGGAGAAGTCGAAGAAGTCCAGCAGATTGGGCTGTGCCGCATCGCGGTTGGTAAGGTTTGTGGAGCTGTTGATAAACCGATTTTCAACAAACTTGATAATCGCGGTATGATCCATCGGCGTGTGCGAGACATAGTGCTTGCGGGTGAAAGGCGATACGACAATGTTGGGAATGCGAAACCCCAACTGAGCCGCAAATCCCTGTTCCGCGGCTGCGTCCCCTGAGTTAGCTCCCGGATCGGTAGACACAAGGTCGCAGTGGAGCGTAGGCGTTCCGCCCGGGGGCAGGCATGGATTGTAACTGTCCGCGTTCACCGCGATCTGCGATATGTCGGGAACGGTTCCGAGGGAAGTATCGGTATAGTCGTTCGAATGTCCCGGAACCGGGGGGACATGGTCGTAAGGCCCTCCGCCTTCGTCATAGCCCAGGAAGAAGACGGAATCCTTCCACGAACTGCTGGACATCAAGGAGCCAAGAATGCTGGCCACTTGCGCCTGACCCAGAAGAATCGACTGTCCTGAGCCCGGGTGCTCATCGTTATTTCCGTATCCGGCTTCAATAAAAGCGAAACTGGGCAATGTCTTGTTATTCAGGTCAGTAAAATATTGAGACAGCGGCGCAATGTGATTTGGGTCGATGCAGAAGGAATTCGAAGAATCTCCTACCACGCTGGAAGGCTTTGTAGTACCGGTGCAGGGCGCTCCTGATGGATTCTCGTAGAGGTACATGTACGAATAGCTCAGATTGGAAAAGTCCGTCGCGGGGTACTCCGCATTCGAGCCTCCTGTGCAGTCGTCCTCGTCCAGGCAGAATCCTTCTGTGACCGTGTAATAGATTTTCCACGGTACATTGGCCTGATCCAGTTCCTCGAAAATCGTGGGTATGTCAAGTTGCGTGTTCAGATGGTCATCACCTCCCGGATCTCTGACCAATCCCTGAGTTGTGCCACCCGTGAAAGTGGCGATCCGGTTGGCGATGCTCTTGCTCGAAACGGGCGAAAACCAGCGATCGGACAGCGCGAACTGCGACGCCATGTAATAGTAGTAGTTAAGAAATCCCTGGTCGTAATAGCCCATTGACCGTTGGCCCGTGGTGTCGGTAAAGGCTCCGGCGCAGGAACCGCCCCCGCTCTGACAACTCTTTGCATAACCTTCGGCGTTATGCACGAACCCGTCCATCAGAATGGGCCGGTTCGCGAGGAAGTCGTAGCGATTGACGTCGCCGTAGCTTGCCACCCAATCTGAAGTTTCGTCGTCGATGCACGTTGTCTTGAACTTGAAAAGCGGGTAGATCTGGCCCTCGTCGTCCTCGTTACTGATCGAGCTGAGCTTGTCGTCGATGCCGTCGACGTTATAAGTGTTGCCGTCGTCCCCTACGTTATATCCGCTCGCCTTGCGGTAGGGATTGAGCATTCCAAAGTAATTGTCAAACGCATGATTTTCCTGGAGCATGAAGATGACGTGATCGACTGACTGCAGGCTGCCAGCCGGAACTACCGTTACGATTGCTGTTGCCGATGCGTTGCCGCCCGCTCCGGTGGCGGTGGCGGTGTAAGTAGTGGTGGCAGTCGGACTAACCACGTCCGTACCTCCAGCCGCCTGCAAAGTGTCGGAACTTCCGTCCGTGCCAGTTACTGTTACCTGGGTTGCGTTGGTGGCGGTCACAGTCACGGTCGACGAATTTCCCGCCGTGATGGACGTTGGATTAGCGGTGATCGTCACGGTCGGCGTTGGTGTCTTCGCAGCCGATACAGTCACCGTTGCAGTCGCGGTCGCAGTTCCCCCGGTTCCGGTTGCCGTGGCCGTATAAGTGGCAGTGGCCGACGGGCTTACCGCCTGCGTACCGCCTCCGGCCTGCATCGTGTAGGCGCTGCCATCCGTTCCGGTAACTTTCACCTGGGTGGCATTAGCGGCAGCCACGGTTAGAGTTGACGAAGCCCCGGCCACGATCGAGGCAGGGCTGGCCGTGATGCTTACGGTGGGCATAACAGTGTCCCCGATTGTGGCTGCACCCGTGTTCGTGCCACAACCTGCCAGGGATATAACCACGGGGAGAACGGTGCACAGGGCGAGCAAGGAGGCAAGGCAGCTCGGCAGGTGATGAATCGGTCGCCTTCTCATGATATCGTTCCTCCTGTTTCGTCTAAGGCCACTGAGCGTCCACGGCATTTCCGCGCTATAACTCAACACTCACTTTTAAGGGTTGGGCCGGACGGATACGGGTCGATGACGGATCCGTCTCTGGGAGCACTCGGCTTTTTCGATGCACCCGAATGCGCAAAGCCCATGGTTAGCTTTCTGCCATCTGCTGATTCGAAGCCGTCAGGCGGCCCACCACCACGCAGCCCAATACGAGTTCCATCGTCTTCCATGAGGCCCGGCGGCGAGGGCCGGCCTGTTTGTACGGAAATGGCCGCGGAGATAACCCCACTTGGGTAAACATCCGGCTGCTGTGCGGCTTCGCAGCCATTACTGATCGCCTTCTTACAACGTTGCAGATCAAACCAGCGAAGATAGTTGCGGACGACGCAGCTCATTGTCATGCGCACACCGGCGGCGTAATTGTGTTCCGCCATGCGCCGCTGCAGTTCCGCAGACTGCAGGATCGTCGTTAGCTGGTCCGCAAGATGAAGCGCATTTCCGATTTCGTAGAAGCTGACTGCCATGTCTTCATCGATTGCCATCTCACGCAGATCGGCGATATCCGCGCACACGATCGGCACTCCGTATTCGCAAGCCTGATGGGCGGGCCCGCTCGATCCTGTCGCGGAATCGTAGGGCATCACCAGCACCGACGTTGTCTGGTACAGCTCGGGGATGTCGTCCTCGGGAACGTATCCGCGGAATTCGATGGGCAGGTGCGGGGGCTGCGCCGCGCGGATCGATTCCCAATAACCCGCTTTGGTGTGATGATTGGCTCCAGCGACGATCAGCTTTGCATTGGGAACTTTCTCCAGGACAAGCGGAAATGCCTCCATCAAAGTCTCAAGCCGCTTGTAGGTTCCCCAATGTCCGATCGCCAGGATGCGCAGCTCCGGATTCCCGCGCTTTGCAAAGTCAGGGGGAGTGGGAGCGGACGCAAATGTGCCGTGTGTGCCCAGCAGTACGTTTTGCGCGGCGTACTTCGAAATTAAAGTGCGCTGATAACCGGGAAGCAACACCGAAACGGAGTCGGCCTTCAGCAACGCTCTGGTCGCGATATCCGTTCCTATGCGGTATAGCCGCTCTTGTCGAACTCCGGCAGCAACAAAGTCCACGTGTTCGAGAACATGATGCAGCGTGATGTGGGTGAAAAAGCCGCAGGCGCGGGCCAGAGCCGGCGCGGAGAGACCGGCGAGGGCCGCTACCGGGTTCTCCGGGGTCGCGAAACTGGAGAAGACCAGGTTGAACCAGACAACGTCAGGTTTGATTTGCCGGATGATATTGATGAGGCGTACGGGAGTGGCGAGGCTGCCGAAGTTCCAGCAGCGGATGACATTAAAGCCGGGCAACTCCTCCTGCCTGCGGCCGTTCAGAGAGCGACCATTCTGATCTGTTGCGAACTCATATTCGGTAAGCTCGTCAGCCAGAATAGTTAACTCAATTTCCGTATGCCGCTGTAACTCCCGCGCAATATGGAACGCATACTCGTTGAGCTGGCGCCCGCTGGGAGGAAACGTGGCAACAAGACAAATCTTCATCAAAGTCCCTTCAGAATAAGGTGATGCTCACATACGGACGAAACTGCTCACTTTGCCCACCTGCAAAATTGAAGAAGGTCTCCTGTTGCACACCCGCCGAAAAGCGTATTGGATACTGCAGGACAACATCCCCCGTTTCGTCCCTGAATTCCCGGTGGAAAGGCATTCCATAAGAAACCGACAAACTGCTCTGGACTGCGTCGTACACGTGAAAGCCGCGGTTGTTGGAGTAAGCTCCGGTGGCCTGCAGGCTCCAGTTCCGCGCCGGAATGAACTGCACACTTCCGGCCGGGCGCAAAGCCTGCGCAATTCCCGAGCTGGTTCCAACAGTGCGCCATGCGCGCAGATCCTCGGCTACGGCTCTGACGTCCAGCCGGTCGGTAAATCGGCGATCCAGGCCTATGTAAGAGGATGTGTAGTAATCCTCAATCCTGATTGGCGTGAAAATCTGATCGTTCTGTCCCCACCCCGTAACAAGAGCCGTCTTGCCCCATGGCGCCCCAACGCGGAAGTTGACCGCGGCGGCGGTTGCATCCGCGTGAAGATTGCTCTCTGTGAAAGGTCCCGTTTCGCGCAGGACATAGCCGTCTAACGAAAGTACATTGAAGAATGAACTGGTTGACACGTAGGTGAATACGCGAAACAGATTCTGATCCAGTTCGACGGGAGACTCGGAGTCGCGGCGCACCGTGGCCTGACCGCCACTGTTGAAAGTAATGACATTGGTGCCAAGATGGATGGTGGGATTGAGGCCAAAGTTGAAGGAGTAGTCGGTGGTATTGCGATTTACAACGGAATTGGTGGCCGGCACAGAGATAACACCGCGGGCATTTCTCACCTCGAAGAAGCCGCTGGCTGTGGGCAAGTAATTCAGGTGAACATGGAAGGCGGCGGTACCCTGCGATTCGAGGGACGAGCGCGGCGGAGGCAACTGGGAAGTATCGGAAATCGGTATGGGGAAGACCGCGTCGAGCTTGGAGTCAAGCACGTAAACGGTTGTGTCCTCGAATATTCCGTCCACGGTTGTATCGCCGAGCACGCTTAGCCGGGAATTGACCCTATAGCCTTCGTCACCTGCCGCCTGCAGCAGATTCTGCTCCGCAGTTTGATCTTCGCCTGCTGCGTCGGAGGCCTGAGCGAACGCTGTAAGCGCCTCAGTGTTTTGATGTTCCTGCCGATAGACGTTGGCCTTGGCCAACATATACTGATAATCCGGCTCGTCGTCTGGAGAACTCCTGACCGCGGAGAGCTCGCCCTCGGCGCGCGCTGTGTCGCCCTGAGCGAGGTACGTGTTGGCCAATCCGACTCGCACAGCAGTATCGGATGCACCTGCCGCCCCGGCACGTTGGAGGTAAGTCTCCGATAATTGGTAATCATGCATCTGACGAAACAGGTCAGCGGCCTCGATCATCTGCTGGCCGGTAGGTGGAAGCGTAGTGCCTGCTTCGGCTTCCATGAGCGCCAGGGCGATTTGGCGGCTTGCATCCTCCGAGTGATTGTCGTTAGCCATCAGTTGGGCGATGGCCAGGCGTACTGTTACGCGATCGCTGGCGGGCATGGTAAGCGCCCTGCGAAATCGCTCCATGGCAGCGCTCTGGTTGCCAAGGTGACTCAGCGCTTCGCCCGTAAAAACAAATACCTCAGGTGCGTCGGAGCGTGGCTGGCTCGCCGAAGCCGGTTTGAGCATCGCGTGTTGCTCGGCCAGCTGCACGTAGTGCAGGGTCTCCTGGGTGTTCTGCAGCTGCGACCATGATCGCGCCAGCCAAGCGTAAACCAGGTCATCGCCCGGGAGCAGCTTTTGCGCAATGTCCAGTTCGTCGACCGCGTCGTGATAACGCCTCTGCGCGTAGAGCACACCCGCTAAGTCAAGATGGAGGGAACCGTCGTTGGGTGTGTATTTGAGTGCGGCGCGATATTCTTCCGCCGACTTGCCCAGCGCACCCTGCATTCCATAAGCCGTCGCGCGAATCAGATGGATCGGCTGCGAGTCGCCAAGGCCCTCTTCGGCAAGCTGGACCTGGCGGAGCGCCATCTGGGATCGGTGCAGATCCAGACTTGTGTAAGCCAGGCCCAGATGCGCTTCCGCATTCTTTGGCTCTCGCTTCAGGGCGGATTCGAAATCCGCCGCTGCCTGGCCGGGCTGATGGAGGTCGTGAAGCACGTAACCGCGATTGACATACGCTGTTACGACCTCGGGGTCTCTCCGCAGTGTCTCGGTAAAGTCGGCGCGGGCATCCTGTAACTGGCCATTATGTTTGTGCACATAGCCGGCCAGCAGCGGAATATCCGGTTCTTTGGGCAGGATCTGATCGTACTTCGAGGTCAGACTAAGCAGGTCGTCGTATTGGTTCAGGTGGAGAAGGTCGTATCCAAGGTAGACCACAACGTCTCTGTCGTTGGGTAAGACACGAATAGCCTGCGCCGCAACGTCGGCCGATTGCTGATAGTCGCCATGAAAACTCAGATATCGCTCCTCTTCGCGCAGCACCTGAGGTTCGTCCTGCATGTCCTTCGTCACCCGATGAAACCACACCCCGGCGCCATCGATCTTGTGGGCTTCGATGTCGGCGTTCATGCCGCCAGCGACGATGAGCGCGTTGGCCGGGGCCAGCGCATAGCCCTTGCTGTAGGCGCTCTCCGCCCGCGTATAGTCGCGGCGCGCGGTATACATGTCCCCGAGAGCCAGCCAGGGAATGTAGAGCTTCGGGTAAGCCTGGGCCAGGCGCTGGAAGTACTTCTCCGCATCCTGGTCACGCCCCACGGCGCGAGAGGCGTAGCCAAGGGAAGTCAGGGCGAAGCGGCTGTTGGGATCGATAGCAAGAATCTTCTTATAAACGTCGATCGCTTCTTCGGTATGGCCGAGCTTCATCAGTACATCCCCGTCCAACTGCAGACTGTTCGGGTCGGTAGCGTTGATGGCCAGCGCTTCATCCATATCGCTGTGCGCGCCGGTGAGGTCGCCGGCGTTCAGCCGGATGAGCGCGCGCAGGCGCAGAAACTGTGCTCGGTCAGGCCCATGTTCATCTAGCGCATTGATGGCAGTCTGGGCGGTGGCCAGCTGCTGTTGAGCGGCATCCGGCTGTCGCAGGCTCTGGTAGAGCTCCATCAGATCCATGTGGAGTTGAACTGCGTAGAGCGGACCCTCCGCAGGTTCCGCGGGAAGGCGCGCCAGAGCCGCGGTGAATTCCTGTACCGCATCCTGGTCCCGCTCCTCAATCCGGGCAATCTCTCCGCGAATCGCGTGCAATCGATATTGATTCGGATCGATTGCCGCGGCGCGTTCCAGAAACTTGTTCGCCTGCTCCAGGGAACCGACTGCGACCTGAGACTGAGCGGCTGCAAGCTGCAGATCGATGTTCTTTGGCAGACTATTTGCTACCTGCAGGTAGAGTTTCGCGGCTGCTTCCTGCTTTCCGTCGAGTTGGTAAGTGTAAGCGAGTTCAGCGAGGACATCTGGCCGAGGCGAGCGAATCGACTTCAGCGTGGCGATGGCATCGCCATAGTTGCCTGTCTCCCGGTAGTAGCCGGCCAGCGATCGCTGCACATCGGGGTTATTCGGAGTACGGGCCCGGGCCATGTCAAGATAGCGTCGAGCCAGGTCCAGTTGTTTCAGATGCTCATACGAGATGGCCAGCAGCAGCTCCGCGCGGGCGCTCCCCTGCGCGCGCTCCGCGGCGCCTAGCGTTTCGACGGCGGTCTGATAGTCGCCGGATCTCATCTGCAGGTCGCCGAGGAGCACAGCGTCGTCGGTCCGCTTCGGATCGGACGCCAATATTTTCGTCAGCAGATCCTGCGCCTCTTTGGTTCGGCCCATGACTGCATACGTCTGCGCGAGACCGGAGAGCCCTTCGAGCGAGGAAGGGCTGAGGCGAAGGCCGTGGTTGTATGCATCAGCGGCCAGCCCGGGCTTCGAGTCTAACCGCGCGGCATAGCCGAGCAGAAACCAAAGATGCGGATCGTTGGGAGCAGCCTGTGCGGCACGTTGCGCGTAGGCGACCGCCTGCTCATGGTCGCCGCGCTTGATCGCCGCCTCCGCGGCGCCTGCCAGGCGAGCATTCTGAATATTCGATCCCCAGCCCAGCGACTGGTCCTGCGGCTGCGGCGTGTTCGGCTGATTCGGCGCGTTCTGCGTCTTTGTCGACCCGTCAGAGCCAACCTTGTACGTCTGCGCCAAAGTCGGACATGCAAAAGGGATAACGATCAAAAGAACGCTTGCAAATCTCAGGCAGCCAGGTCGAGCAAGAGGTCGAGCGATCAAAGTATCACCGGGGTATTGCACAGAATGTCGGCTTGGATGCCGCGGGCCTCTGCAACGTTGGCTTTTGCGAGGGGTTTCGCAGCCGTTTATCAGGCAACCAGGAGGGTCACCGGTCGAATCCAATGCTTTTCGCGAGGCATTTCTTTGCAGAAGCTCGAAGCGGTTTCTCCCTCAACACGGCCCATCCCCTTGAGCCTCATCTTCATGGCGGTTTTCGCCGTTCATCTGCCGCTGCTCTTGATGGAACTGCCGCTGAAGTCGTACGACACCAACTTCCATATATTTTTCGCGTCGCATTATCTGCACCACTGGTTCGATCCGTGGAACCCGAAATGGTATGCGGGATTCTCACAGACAACGTATCCGCCATTGCCCCAGCAGTGGGTGGCGCTGGTGTCGCACGTCTTTGGTTTGGATATGGGCTATATGGCGGTGCAGTTCGCGGCTGTTCTGCTTCTCACACTGGGCGTTTATCGCTTCGCTCTGCTGTGGGTAAATCCACGCGCGGCATCGTTGGCTGCTCTGGCCAGCGTGTTTCTGGGCTCGGAAAGCTTTCTCATCTATTCCGCAGGCCAGCTATCGACCACCTTCGCTGCTCCCCTGTACCTGAACGCGCTGCCGTATCTTTTTGAGTGGGTCCGGGAAGGGAAGTGGCGTTCCTTCGTCAAGGGCGCGGTTCTGTTTACCGCAGCAGCGGCTGCCCACCACGCCACGTTGCTCTTCGGATCGATGTTCTTCGCCATTCCGGTTCTGGCGCTTGTTCTGATCGATCGCCAGGATGGCGAGCGGGTTGCGACTTCCACGTTCCTGATGCGCACCGTGGTCATGACCGTCGTTGTCGGCGCCGCAGTGGCCGTCGTGCTCCTGCCCTTCTGGATCGCGCTCATCCACTATCCTGTTACTCAGACACCCATCCCGCATCCGAGCCGCGCTAACTACATCCTGAGCCCGCAGTGGGGTCTGAACTACTTCGTCATCCCTTACGGTGCGTTGATTCTGGCACTGCCATTTATCTTCGTTCGTGGATCTGCTGTCACCCGTCTGCGTCCACTGCTGCTGGGCTTCTGGGTTGCGTTCCTGGTGGGCCTCGGCGGGACTACTCCGGTTGGCCATCTGCTGCTTGGTCGCGCGTTTGAAGTCCTGACCATGGAACGGTTTAGTTACTGGGCTACCCTGCTGGCATTGCCGTTTGTCGGGCTCCTCGCAGCGGAACTAATCGACCGTTATCGCCTGCGGGCAATGGTCGGTTTGACGATTGCAGCTGCGTTCACCTGCGGGTTGGCGGTCGCCTGGTCCACCTATCGGCCAGCCGATGCCGAAGACTTCAAAGTGGATTCGGTTGCGGCGTGGCTCAACCGCGACGGTCATGATAACTACCGCTACGTGACCCTTGGATTTGGCAACAAGATTTCGCGGCTCGCCGTACTTACAGACGCCAGCAGTGTCGATGGCGAGTGGAATTCCGGACGTATGCTGCCGGAGTTGACGGCCCACGGCGGCGGCGCGCTCACCAGTTCAAAGTATTTCGGTAAAGAAGGCCTGGACGCGCTCCACGCCATTCTGGATCACGCCGATCGCTACGGTCTGAAGTGGGTCTTCGTCCGGGATCCCTACTACGAACCATTGTTGTCCTTCGGCGGTTGGCGGCGTGTCGACGATCTCGAAGACCGCACCATTATCGTCTGGAGCAAGGACGGCGTGCCTCCGGCCGTTCCCGTGAACGCGCCCCAGATTCCGCCGCGCTGGCAAGGACTGATGTGGGGCACGTTGCCGTTCGGGAGCAGCGTGCTGGCGATTCTGGTCGTCCTGGTACTGCCCAATAGGCGGCGCCGGCCAGCGAGCGTCGAGCCTGCCGCAACTCACGAAGATCGCATTCCAGGAAGGTTGGTCTCGTAATGGGCGGACGTCTGCTCGCAGTCTTTCTTTGCCTTGCGACCGTGGGGCTGGTCGTTATCGGGACTCTTTGGCCCGTTCCCGCGGCGGCGGCTTATGCGGGCGGCGGCGCTTTCACCAGTTCATCCTCGACTCCGGAGGAAGCAGTTACGAGCTTCGCCAACGACCTGAGCCATCTGGCTTGGCAGAAGGCCTATTCCACACTCAGCAACAGGGGCGAATTCACCGAGCAGGACTTTGTACGCGACATAACCGGAACTTATCCAAGCCTGCGCACCTATGCGACTCTGGATAACTTTCACGTACGCCCGTTGCATGCCTCAGACAATGAAGCGCAGGTTGAGCTGCGGTTGCGCTGGTCAACCGTAGTCGGCACGTTTCTCGACACGCGGACGCTCCGGGTCATCAAAAGCGGCGATCATTGGGCGCCGGTATGGCCCATCGTGAAAGAGCCGCGCGTCCCGCCACAGGTTATCCCGGTCACCTACCTGCGCTGGGATGTGATCTACCGCGGTCCGGAAGATGACTGGGGTGCTCAGGATGTCGACGCGCCCCATGTCCGCATCGTCGATATGCATCCGGTGGAGCGGGCCGCTGGGGTTGTCGTCCTTGGCGAGTTGCTGAATGAAGACGTAGTGCCGGCTTATGTTTCGGTCAAGGCGACTCTGTTGGGGAAAAATGGATCGACGATCGCCTCAGGCGACAGCTTCGACAAGATTTCTCACCTGCTCCTGCCCAAGCAGGTCACTCCTTTTCTCATCACCTTCCCCAACGTGTCGCTCTCCCAGGTCGACAGTATCCACATGGATCCGACTTCGAACCTTGTGGCCGCTTCGGCCGATCCAGTCATTGAGATTCAGAATCAGAAACTGAGTCCCGCTCCGGACAGTTACTTTACCGGAAGCCTGGTAAACCAGAGCGGCCAGAATGTGAGTATCGCCCACGTTCTTGGCACCTTCTATGACAAGTCAGGTCAGTTGGTCTGGGTAGCGGATCAATACACCGACCGGGCTCTCCTGCCGCAAACCCCCGTGGCATTCTCCATCCCGGTTCCCGAAGACCTTGCCAGAAAAATCAGCACCGAACGTGCCGTGGTTGCGACTTACAGTGCGGGCGGCTTCCAGTGAACGTTACCCGGTCCTTCCTGATTGGCGCAGCGATCTCCGCGTCATCGCTGCCGGCGCTGGCCCAAAGCGGAAAGCTCGACGTGCCGAAAAGCGTTGTGGCCGGCAGCGCGTTTTCTATCGAGACAGAGGGCGGCGGCCAGGGCGTTCTCTACATCGTCGGCCCCAGCCAGGTGCTGAAGCGCGATGTGCAACTCGGCCAGCCCGTCGCTATTGCCGCCGGAGACCTGGATAATGCCGGCCACTATCTCGCGGTTCTTAACAGCGGGTCTTCGACAGAAACGGGTGAGTTCGATGTTGTTCCGGCCAACCAACCGGCGACTCTGAGTTTCCTGGCCAAGCCGTCGCGTCTTCCGGTCGGATTGCAGAACGGCATTACCGGCGCTGTCTACGTCTTCGACGCGTTTCAGAATCTGATCACCGCGCCAACGCCTGTCTCATTTCAACTGTCGATTCCCTCCGAATCGGTGCAGTCACGAACAGTAGAGAGCCACCTGGGCGCGGCGTGGACCGAGATGAATTCCGGCGCAAAGGACGGCAATGCGAGGTTTGTGGCCCGAGCCGGCGATGTTTCCGCAACGCGCGTCATCGAGCAGGTTCCCGGCGATCCCTGCGGGTTGAAGATGAACGCAAAGAAAGTGGGCGGACAGATCGATCTCGAGACCGATCCGTTGCGCGACTGCAGCGGGAACGCGGTCACCGACGGTACTATCGTCACGTTTACAGAATCCTGGAACGGTGGGCAAACTACGGTGGACGTGCCTCTGAAGCACGGAGTCGCGCAGGCCGAGGTTCCCGCTTACAACGGGGCAAGAATCTCCGTAGCGACCGGCGTGGTGATGGGGAACGAGATTCGGTGGACAAACTAATGATCGGTCGCGCCATAATTCTGCGTGCGGTGATTCTGCCGGCCGTATTTGCGGCATCCGGCGCATTTGGCGCGGATAACGGATCCGTACAGATCGAGCCCACCAATATGCAGGGGCCGCGGCCGCTGGCAAAGCAAACCGCAACCGCGGTGGTGCGCGACTATCTCGAAGCGTGGCAGAGCTTAAACGCCGCTCTTGAGCAAAATCGAACAGATTTGCTGAATCAGGATTTTGTGGGCACGGCCAGGGACAAGTTTGCGGAAACCATCGAAGAACAAGCCAGACTTGGCATTCGCACCCGCTACCAGGTGCGCTCCCACGACATTCGGATCGTTTTTTACTCGCCGGAAGGGCTATCCGTCCAGCTGGTTGATAACGTCCAATACGATGTGCAACTTCTCGACCACGAGAAGACTCAAACCACACAAGTGATTCGTGCACGCTACGTTGCTGTGCTTACGCCTGCCGAAGTTCGCTGGAGAGTTCGAGTACTCCAGTCTGATTCACAATGATCCACCTGCCATGCAATCGAAGACCGTACGACCGCCATGCAGAAAAACTATAGGGAGGAAGTCCATGATCTCGGTCGTCGTACCAATCTTCAACGAGGAAGAGAATATCGCCCTCTTCCACGAAGCCGTTGCCGTTGCGTTGAAAGACATCGGCGAGGACTGGGAGCTGGTCTACGTCAATGACGGATCAAAGGACTCCTCACTGGAATTGCTGCGCGGTTTGCAAGCCCGGGATTACCACGCCGTCGTGGTGGATCTGTCGCGGAACTGGGGCCACATGGGCGCTATCTCAGCGGGGCTGCAGACGGCACGCGGCGACGCTGTGGTGCTGATGGATGGCGACTTTCAGGATCCGCCCGAAGTGCTGCCGCAGTTGATTCAAGCCTGGCACCAGGGAGCGCAGGTCGTGGTGGCTGTAAGAAGGAGCCGCCAGGAGCGCCGCAAGCTTCTTGCTAAATTATTCCCCCTCTTTTATCGCGTACTGGGCGCTCTCTCCGATTTTCCAATCCCACTGAACGCCGGCATCTTCGGCCTCATGGATCGGCAGGCAGTCGATTCCATCAATGCCATGCGCGAAAACAACCGTTACCTGCCGGGCCTGAGAGCCTGGGTCGGATACAGTAACGCCGTAGTCTATTACGATCGGCAGGATCGCGCCGCCGGCGACGGTAAGCTGACGTTCATCAGCCGCATCAAGTACGCGATGGATGCGATCACAAGCTTCAGTTACAAGCCCCTGCGACTCTGTTTTGCGCTTGCGGGACTTTCCTGCTGCGCAGGCGCTCTGCTGGTGCTTGCGAGCGTCTTATCCGGCAGCGCATTAAACTCCGTCGGATTTGGCCTGGCATCCGCGATATTTCTGGTGGGAGCCGCGGTGCTCCTCTGTCTGGGCGTTCTGGGTGAGTATCTGGGCCGCGTCTATGATGAAGTCCGTCAGAGACCGTTGTCGATCATCAACAAGGTCTACTACGCCTCGGATATGGCCGGGGCTCTGGCGGATCAGTCTGCAGAAGAGGAGCAGCCCGCGGCAAGGATACTGCGGATTGCTTAGGAGCGGTTCCTCAGGGCTGAAAAGTCAAACTTAGCACGCCCTATGGCGACCCAGCCGGGCACGTGGGGATTCCTGGCTCGACCGCGGTGCCTTCCTCATAGTCATTCCAGGTTTCAATCAGTATGAAGGGCAAGGTTTCGTCGGACGGATAGTACTGCCGCCAGAAATTCAGCGTGTCGGTAAAGGTCTTACCGCAACGCGCTGCAATATGGCGGTTGAGGCTCCACGATGCCTTGCTGTCATCGAACTGCGCCCAGGCTCCGCCGACAGCAATCTTATCGGGATACTTCGTCTGCATGGTGCTGTAGAAGTCGCTGAGATAGTCGTCGCCCCAGTTGCTGCCGTCCGCCGCCCAGCCTTTTTTGCCGGGCTGCACCCAGGCGTAGAAGCCGTCAAACGCATCGGCATAAGCGGCCGGCAGGTTCTCATAGATGAGCAGAGGCGCCGGATTCCACTGATTCAGATCTTTCCGGACACGGTCCCAGTTCGTATGCATGCCCTTGGGGAAGATGAAAATGACGGGGCGTCCCTCGTATTCGAGGTAGGCCTGTCTTCCCGGCGAGTCTTTGGCCAGGTAAGTATCGTGAAACATTTTGAAGTCGGAGAGCGCATCGTCTGTAGCTCCGTCTTCGCGGTCGGTTTCGTCGTACATCATTGCGACTTTGAACTTCTGCTCGGCTGCCGCTGTCTGCATCAGGGCGTAGGTCTCGTCGTTGAAGGGGTCGCGATCGCCGTACCAGTCGATCACAAAGCCGGAAATGCCCATGGCCTTTGCCTGGCGGATCTGTTTGCGCAGTTCGGCCGGATCGTGGGACGAATAGCCAACGGAAATGTGGTTCGGGTGGCCGAACCAGGGCTCGTACACGGCAAGAAGCTCAGGCGCATGGCTGCCGTGCTTCGGTCTGAGCCGTGCTACCTTCTGCGGTGGCGATTGAGAACATCCGTGAGCAAGCAGAAGAAGAGAAAGAAATGCAGTCGTTATACGAGCCATTACGGAATGAGTCTTGGACGCCCACAAACGGATCCGGGTTGTCCGAGCGCTCCGGTCCAAAGGGCAATGACAGCGTGCCGGGGGCAGCCGCCATGGTGAGCGTTGCATCCAATGCTCAGTTCAAAAACGCCTCTTGTGAGCGCGAGGCAGCCTCGATGAAAGCGAACGATTTTTCGCCGCTAAGCGCACCGCGACGGAGTTTATAGCTTTGGAGTCAACCACGGCAGAGCGATCGAAGACCCTCCACGCCCGCATTCTGTCGGGCAGTTTCGTGCTGCTCCTGGGTTCCGGCATCGCGACGGCGACGAACCTTGCTTACAACATGGCGGTGGCGCGGTTCCTTGGCCCTACAGGGTACGGCCACGCAACCGCCGTCTACACTCTTCTGATTCTGATTTCAGCGGCCACACTTTCTTTCCAGATTGTCTCCGCAAAGATGGTGGCGCAGCAGAGTTCTGCCGAGGCCCAGGCCGCAGTCTATCGCGGGTTTCACCACGCCGGGTGGGCATGCGGCATTGTCACTGCGCTGGCGCTTCTGCTGTTTCAGACCCAGATCGCGGCGTATCTGAATCTGCCGAGCCCGGTCCTGGTCGCGCTGCTGGCGGCTGGGGTGGCATTTTACGTTCCCCTGGGCAGCCGGCGCGGCTACATTCAGGGCGTTTGCGGCTTCCGCAGCCTTGCCACCAACCTTGTGCTGGAAGGAGTGGTTCGCCTCTTTGGCTCCCTCCTGCTCATTCAGCTCGGTTTCGGGGTTCGCGGGGTGGTCGCCGCCAACGCTGCGGCGGTTGCGGTTGCTTACTTCGCGGCTACACCCAGGAGGGCTCCACGGATAGCAAACCCACTCCGGTTCAACTATGCGATGCGAGAGACTTTCCAGGCACTGGTTTTCTTTTCCGGACAGGTTCTCATCAATAACTGCGACATCGTCCTTGTGAAGCACTTCTTTCTGCCGACAGCGGCGGGACTCTATGCCGCGGTGGCGATGGTTGGCCGCGTTATCTTTGCCTTTTCGTCCGCGGTGGTGAACTCGATGTTTCCGCTGGTAGCCGGCACGCGCCAGGAAGAGAGAAGGGGACTGAAGGTCATCGCAACGTCATCCTTGCTGGTACTGGTGATCGGCTCGGCGCTGGCGGTCGGTTTGCGCCTTGCCCCCCCCGCAATCTGGACAACCTTGTTTGGGAAGGGTTTTTCGATTACCGGGGAATATGGACTCCCTTACCTGCTCGCCATGTACGCCATCACTACAGTCGTGTACTCACTCAGCGTGGTGATCATCACCTACGAAATGTCCTACAAAATCGCAAATACCAGCTGGATTCAGCTGGCTTTCAGCGGCGTCGTTATTGCCGGTATCTGCCGGTTCCATTCGTCGTTAAGAGAGGTTATCTGGGTTCAGCTGATTGCGATGGTGGTGTTGCTCGTGGTCGTGGCTGTGCCCTTCATCCTGAACTCGCTGGCAGAATCGCGCATTGCGCAGCGATCGGCCGGCACAGGGCCAATCAGGATTCTTCGCCGCGTTTCCGAAAATGAAGTAATCGCCGAGTTTCTCAGGAGCGACTTCAATAGCCCCGCCTTCCATGGATATCGAGAAGCCTTGCACTACCTCGTTACCGACCCAAATCTCAATGATCCTGGCGAAAATGCCAAGAGGCGTGCGCTCCTTTTTATCCGTCATCTCGCCCTGTGGAAGGAGATTCCGAAAGATACCGAATGGTATGAGGTAGAGTTGCGGCCAGCGGAATTCCGGCAGATCAGGGTATTTCCCCGAGCCCAGTGGCGCAAGCTCGCCAGGGGTGATTTCTCAGCTCCCACGATTGTCGAGCGCCTGCGCAGCCCGCAGAGCCTTGCCCATCCAGGCTTCCAGTCAAAGATCGACGCTATACGCGAACGGCTAGGGCAGGAAGATGCCGAGTTGGGCGCTGTGGTTCTGATCGGCATCAGCGATACGGAACCGGTGACGGTGCTTGACGGCAATCATCGCCTCGCGGCGGCCCTGCTTGCCTCTCCGAACAGAGTTGAGAAGCTGCGCTTTTTTTGCGGACTGTCCACGAGGATGACGGAATGCTGCTGGTACAACACCAATCTTGTCACTCTTCTGCGCTACGGAAAGAATATTGTGCGTCACATCGTGAGGGATCCCGAGGCAGAACTTGCGCGTTTATTGCAGACCACTACCGGTTAGTTTATTGGTTGCGGGTAAGAACAGAATAAAGGGATGGGAATTAGAAGTTATGTTGACGACTGGGTTACGGGCCGTTGCAGTTAAGCGATTTCCCGAAGAGTTGAATGTAAAGCGAAAGGTCACCTTCCTGCACGAGATAGGAAGCGTGATGAGCGTCAACCGTCCACGGCTGGTCATCGACTGCTCGACGCTCGGCGAATGCAACACCGCTGCCATTCATCTTCTTCTGCATTGTCTGGAAGAGGCTATGAAGCGCAATGGAGACGTGAAGCTGGCTGCGATTCCGCCAGCCGCAGCTGTGGCTCTGGTGAGCAACGGGGTAGCGGGGCTGTTCGAAACGTTCGACACGACTGCGGAGGCGGTCAACAGCTTCCATCAGCTTCCGCAAGATACCCAGCAACAGCCGCTTGTGGTCAGGCAGCCGCAGGAATCAGAAGAGGCTGCATGATTTGTAGGTTCGCCTCATCGAACGTGGCCGGATTGGTACGGAGGTAAGAGATGAAGGTTGCAGGACTCTGGTTTTATCGGATGGTCGCGGGTTTTCTGATGTTCGTGCTCGCTACTCCTCCTGGCATAGCGGCAACAATACCGCAACAGCAAGGGCAGCCAGCCCCGCAAACAGCGGCAACTCAGCCTGTGCCGCAGACGGCCGGCCCTGCGGCGCCGGAGCAGGCGGCGAACGACGGCCCATCGAGCCCGCTGCCCGACAGTCCCAATCCCGCCTTGAGTTCGGCAGCTCCCCAATCCAGTTCGGCGAGCCAGCAAGCCAGCTCTTCACAGTCAGCTCCGCAGCAAAATGGCCCGGCTCAACCGATGGGCACTGCGGCCGCGCCCTACGAACCTGGTACCGGAATTGCCGCCTCAAGGCCGTCCGGCGCCGCTATTGCGCCGGCGCGTCAAAAACGGACGCGATCCTTCGTTATTAAGGTTGGGCTGCTGATCGCGGCCGGCGTTGCTGTCGGATCGGTCGTGGCTCTGTCCAGCGCAAGCCCCAGCCGCGCATCGGGCCAATGAATGAGTCTGCCGCATCGATTCCCGGAGGGCCAGCAATGTCATCGCAAAGGAAACGCAAACTTCCCCGATTCGTAAGCTTCTCTGGTGTCGATGGCGCCGGAAAGAGCACGCAGATCAATCTTCTGCGCGCTCGGTTGCAGGCCGACGGCCTTCGCGTTCGCGTGATCACATTTTGGGATGACGTTGCGGTCCTGACTGGATTGCGTGAGACGACCGGGCACAGAATCTTCAAGGGTGACAAAGGCGTCGGAACGCCCGAAGCACCCATCAGTCGGCGTGATAAGAACGTCCGGTCAGGCTTCATGACAATTGTGAGGTTATTCCTCTATCTTGCTGATGCGGTATCACTTCGCAACACAATGAACAGGGAGCTGGCCTCTGACGCAGACTTCGTGATCTGCGATCGCTACGCTTACGACGAGCTCGTGAACCTAACGCTGCATCATTGGTTCATCCGCGCCTACGTGCGCCTGGTGATGAAACTCGTGCCGCGGCCCGATATCAGCTTCCTTCTCGATGCGGACCCCATTCAGGCGCGCGCCCGCAAGCCGGAATATCCGCTCGATTTTCTCTATACCTGCCGTGAATCGTATCTGACGTTCAGCGAATTGGCCGGAGGAATCGTGGTGATACCTCCGATGCCGGTCCGTGAGGTGGAACGCGAGATCGTGGAGCAACTCAGCTTGCCGGAGCTGCAGGATACCGTCGGGGCAGCCATTGCTGGAAGGGATGATTTGCGCGTTTCTGCGTGACAGAAATGGCCGGCGAGCCGCCGTTTCCCACCATAGCGCAGTCGAGCTGTTCCTGCGGTACGGGAGGTCTCAACCGATAGTACCCAGCCGGAGATCAAAAGAGTAACGTGCCCTTGCGCAGGCCTCCTGGAAATGGCACCATTTACGTTCAACCGCTGAATTCCGCAGTCCTGGAATTCGGTTGGCGTGGTGAATTGCAAGGCGAATATTTTGGAATCTTAGCCGCTGCCAGTTCGGGTCGGCCTTGTTCGAATTTCTGCTTTGGAGCTCGACCGATGACATCGATCACCATGTATGAGAGGCGCGAGCCGGGCGGCGCGCCCGTTCCTGTCTCGACCACACTCACGCTTGTCGACGTATCCACGAGGAAGCCAACAGCGGGCGAGCTGCCGAATCCCGGCCAGACGCTCGCCGAACGCGTTTGCCTGTTTCTTGACCGGCGCAGCGCATAGGGAAATTACCGCAGCTCCTCGGTGCTTCGAATTACCAGGGTAGCCAAACGTCCCGCGACCGATTCTGCTGCTTTAGGTCATTGGCGTGAAGGGCGTTTGCGCGGGCGAGGTTCGCTCATCGCGGAGTGCGCGGACGTTACTACGTGAAACAGACGGCGGTCGAATGTCGGGACCCGCTCCCGGCTTTCATGGGTTTAATGTCTGATAACAGATATTCTGTTTACTTGATCGGATTCTAAAGCCTTTGCTGCCCCCACGCTCCGCTGGCCGCCTGCACCGACAACTCGATCCGATTCCCCGCGCCGACTTTCTTCATCAGCCGGAAAACGTAATGTTTTACAGTCTGTTCCCGAAGGCTGAGCGCCTGAGCGATCTCGCGATTCGACCGTGCGAGAACCAGCTGCTGAAGAACTTCCTCCTCGCGCTCGGTAAACCGCGGACTCTTCTGGCGGCGCCGCGCGGCCGCACCGTCCAGAGTGCGGTCCACAAAGGTGGACAAAACCTGTCTCGGCACCCACATGGACCCATTCAGTACGGCGTTCGCGGCTTTCAGTATCTGGATCGGATTCGCGGTCTCTTCCAGCCAGCCCTTGGCTCCGGCATGGACGGCTGCGAGAATTCTCTCCGGCTCCGAACCGGGGCCGATGACCAGAATCTTAAGGTTCTGATTCCTCGATCGCAGTCTGGCCAGCAGCGCCAGGGAGAACGGCTGTTCCCGCAAATCCACGACCGCCAGATCGAGGGCCTTCTCCCTGAAGGCCATGGTCCACTCTGTTGCCACAACCTTGAAATTGGGCTGCGAGGCGAAAATTTCCCGCAATCCGGCGATCCGGATAGGCTCGAAATCGAGCAATCCTACCCGCAGCGGTCTCGGCTGGTGTGAGATCGTGTCCATAGGTCTTGCAACTTCGGCAGAAACAATTCCCTGCTGCGTCTGAGGAGGAACGGTTCCGAATCGGCGCAACGAACGTGAACAGCTCCATCCGACTGAAACGGGACTGCGAAATCAACAATGATGTCCTACAGCTTGTACTTTGATTCTCCCATGCAAATCTCCCCGCTGTCACGCGAAACTTCAGCAAAATGAACCGGGCATTCAATGGGGTGTGGGCGGGGATGCTGACTCCTTCCAGGAACCCGCACCGCATTGACAACGCGGGAAAACGTTTCTACGATCAGCCTTGAAGCGGACTGTTCGCCTGACCGGAGAAAACCTTGATAAAACAGGACATCATTCACCATGTGATCGAGCGTACCGGCCTTCAGCGCAACAAGGCGGAGGCTGCCGTGGATACTGTATTCGAGAGCCTCAAGCGTGCCCTCGCCGAGGGCCAGCGCATCGAGCTGCGCGGCTTCGGCGTTTTCAATGTTCGCCCGCGCAAAACCGGGATCGGCCGCAATCCCCGTACAGGCGCCGAAGTCAGCATCGCTCCCGGCAAAGCCGTCCGCTTCAAGCCAGGTAAAGAACTCCACCTTCTCGATTCTTAGCCAGAGGACGATCCGCGGGAAGGCAGACGACAAGCCGGTCTCGCTTGACGAGTTCGACTGGCAAATTCTCGTTTGCTACCGGCTGCTTTCGATAGCTGGGTCCAGATGTTCGTGTACCAGCTCATGAAGGAGCGGGGCAGTTTGTCCTGATCTTTGACGCGGGCACAAGCTCTCGCCGCAACTGAGCGGCTTGCCTCCCAAGCTCTCAGTACCTAAAAGGTATTGGATAGTCCTGGAACGTGCGCTGATTCCCTGCCCTGTTCGGCTTGCTTGTTCGACGGCGTTCACTGCCTGGGTGTAAACGGTGAGATCAGGGTCCGGTCCATTTAAGCCCACTCGTTGGGCTGCCGTCGATTCCGAGGCCGTAACCACAGCGACCAGGGAATCGGCACACCCGTAATACAGAAACCATCGATCGTGAAAATACACCAGACCCTCGGCAAACGTGGTGCCGGCGCTGTATTGGCCTGTCTTTTCGTAAGGCAGAGCCGGTTGCAACACGGGATCTTCTGTTCTTGCCAGAAGCTTCGCTGGATTCTGCGCATCGAACAGCGCCTCGCCTGCCGCATAGCTGTTCGCAGCCAGATTCGGATCGCCACCCGAAACGGCGTTTTTGCCGTTGTAGATGACCACGATCCCGCGTCGCGTGAGCACCGGCGGCGGTCCCGTCTCCGGGAACGAGCTGTCGAACCGTCCCGCGCGTGGCCCGAGCACCTCGATGGGTTCGCCTGTTGCGTCTTCCACGGGCGTCCAGCGAATCAGGTCCGGAGAAGTGGCAAGGTGAATCGCCCCCTCGCCCCAGTACATCCAGTACTTACCATCGATGCGGTGTGCCATTAGCCTTCCATCCTGCAGTGCAGTGACAATGCCGGCTGACTTGTATTTCAGGTTCGCGTACTTCTTGCCTTCTGCTTCAAGAAATGCAGGACCATATTTCGTCCAGTTTTCCAGGTCCCGCGAAGCCGCGATACCTACTGAGTAAGTCACACGGTTCCACTGCGTGTAAGTGAGCACATAAGTTCCATCTTCACCTTCCACAATGCGCGGATCCTCGACGCCTCCAGGCCATTCGCGCGAGGCCTGGCTGTCATCGGCCGGATAGAACACCGGCGCGGGGCGCCGCGTAAAGTGAATGCCGTCGGCGCTCTCCGCCAAACCGAGACGCGAGGTATGCATGCCGATCTGCATTGGGCCGGTATCATCTTCAGCACGGTAGAGTACGTCGACAACGCCGTCTCGTATTACCGCCGCCGGGTTGAATGTATGCAGCGCCTCCCAGTGCACCGAAGCTTTGCGAATCGGATCGGCAAACGCGGATGCGGGATTGGGGGCAATCACCGGGTTGCCGGCATCCGGCCGGGCAAACGGTCCAATCGTCCAGGACGGGTCCGATAACTGCGCGCCCGCCAGAAGGGCACAGACAAGAAGCAGTGACGCTGGTCGCAGAGTTCTCCTCACCCCATACTCCTCCTGCCGCAGCCAGAGTTTCACGCGCTTCCGCCAGCCCACGGACACTCGTATATCACGACGGGCGGGCTATTGGTGGGGACTGCTCGCTGCCGATGCGGGGCAGCGCCGCCCCGCGTAAGTACCCTTTTCGAGGAACGTTCGCAATTGAGGGTCGTCGGGGTTGAATTGCATCAGCTTCTCGATGATTGCTTTCGACTCAGTGTTGCGTCCCAGGCTGCAGTCGATGAAGGCAAGATTTAATCCGGCAGGAGTACGCGAGGGGTCCACAGTGACAAGGCGATCGAGCAAGTGGACGGATTCGGAAAGATGTCCGCTCGACGCATCGAGTACGGCCAGGTTCGCCAAAGCCGTGGGCTGGTACGGATCCTCTTCGAGGGTCTTGCGGTAGTACTGGCTGGCCAGCGCAGGGTTGCCGGCAAGCTGGTAGAGATAACCGAGGCGGCTGTTCATCTCCGGGTCGGATGCGTGTGCGGCAGAGGCGCTGGCGAGCAACTCTAGCGCCTTATTGTCCATGCCGGGGAAGCCGTGTTCGGCCAACTGCGCATACGCGAGGCCAAGCTCACGGTCGGTGAAGGCAACATTGCCGACCGGCAGGAGGGTCTCATTTTCCTCCGCGGACGATGGCCGATCCCGCGAAACGTGAGGGCGGGCTTGAATGTTGTGGTCGGTGAGCTGCTCGTGCGAGATGTCCGCCGTGTCGAGGCGCGGCATGTGGCAGTGTGTGCAGTCGGGCTGTTCGGGATGGTGGGTTGCCATGGCAGGGCTGGTGTGGCATTGCAGGCAGCGCGCGCGATAGAAGCTCACACGCTGGTCCGGGGCGGGCGAGTTATGGGGATCATGACAGGAGATGCAGGTGAGGCGGTCGCCGCTGGCGCGCTTGCAGGCACTTAGAAGCAGCGCCTCGTACTGGCTTGTCGCTCTGCCGCCGCCGCTCTTTCCGCTGCGTCGAACAAAGTAGACGGCCGTGTTGGCGAGGTCATCGCCGACAACGAACTGATTGAGCGATTTGCCAGGCCGATAGACGACGGCATCTCCCTCCAGATGGCATTGCAGGCAAACGCTATCGCGAGCCCCGGGGGACATGGTTGCCGGGTTTGCGATGGGTGCATGGCCATTCGACGCGAGATGGGCAGCCGGATCGCCATGGCAGGACCGGCAACCGATTCCCCCCTGAAGGAAAGGAATTGTGGCAAAGCTGTTGCGCACAGTGGCAAGCGATGGCTGCACTTCGGTCGCGTGGCAGTGGAGGCAGTTGGGATCGACCGGTAAGGGTGCGGGGAGCCTTGCCACGGCGCCGAAGGCGGGAGCCATGTCCCAGCCGTCGCGCCGCGTGTAGTAGTTAATCGGCAGCTCGAACCATTGATTTCCGGATTGGTAGAGGTAAGTGCGCCCACGATGTCCGGAGCCGATGTAGAAGCGCAGTTGCTGACGGCCGTCGAGTGCGCCGCGCGGGTCGGTTGCGGGGCGGGAGTAACTCATCCACGCAGCGCCATCCTGTTGATAGACGCGATAAGAGGTATTGGAAGGCTCGTGATGAAAGCTGCCGGGCAAGAGGAAGGGCAACGCCTCGCCGCTCCCGCGGGCCATGGCGCTGGTTCGATAGAGGTCGTAGATCCGCCGATGGCAGCTGGCGCAGACAAGGTCGGGGTTTTCGAGTTGAGCCGGGGGTTCCGGAGCTTGCGCTGCAAAAACAATGAACTCCAGGTCGTCACGCATCGGTGCGGAGATAAGTGCACCCGCGAGCATGATCAGAAGAGCGATAGAGACAGGAAAGAATCGCCTCACGGCTGTGACAGCTCCCGTGCTCGCTGCGTTTCCTGCTTTGCTTCTGCGGGTTTGCCAAGGCGTGTGTAGGCCTCGGAGAGAAGCTGGTGGGGTTCGGGGGATTTTGGATCGGCCTGGGCAGCGGTCTTGAGCTGATAGATCGCCTCGTTAAGTTGATTTTGTTCAAGGAGCGCGCGGCCACTCTTCAGAGCGAAGCTGGCGCGCTGGCGGTTGATAGCGGAGCGGCTGAGATCGGCGGCTATCCCCCGCTCGGCGGCTGCGCCTTCTTTGTCTCCAGCCTGCGCTTCGAGAGCGGCGAGTTGGATGTGGAGGCTGGGCTGGTCGGGAAGGAGCGCGATGGCGTGTTTGAGCGCTTCTGTCGCGCCTGCGGGGTCGCCGGCATCCTTGAGGACGCTGCCGAGCAGCGCCCATGCGTCGCCGTTCTGCGGCTGGAGAGCGACCGCATGCCTGAGCTGAGTGACTGCCTCGGGGAAGCGGCCCTGCTGCATATAGATGATGCCGAGCGTGAAAGCGGGATCGGGAAGCGAGGGGTCCAGTGAGGCTGCGCGCTCAAACTCGGGGACCGCGGAGGGCAGATCGTCCTTCAGCTTCCATGCGAGGCCGAGATTGTAGTGCAGGAGTGCGTTATCGGGCTCGATTTTGAGTCCAGCCTGGAACTGAGTGATGGCGTCGTTGAGGTCCGCCTGCTGTAGATAGGTTGCGCCGTAGTCTTCACGAAGGGTTGCGGAATCCGGTCCGAGAGCAAGAGCCCTGGCAAAGAGCGCCAGGCCGCCATTCGCATCGCCGGTCTGGGTGTGCGCGAGGCCGGCGTTGGTGAGGGCCGAGCTGTCGGATATCGCGGGGTCGGCGAGGGCCAGATCGAACAGGGGCAGAGCAGCTTTGGCGTCGCCGCTTGCCTGGAGTGCCAGGGCGAGGGCGTAAGTGGCTTGCGAGGGTGCGGTGGCGGGACGCAGATCCACGGCGCGGTGAAGATGGTTGAGCGCGTCTTCGTCGCTATGCAGTGTGGAGAGGGCGCGTCCGAGCTGGAGCTGTGCGTCGAAATTGTTCGGATTCCCGGCAACCGCACTCTGGAGGTGGGAAACGGCCTCCTCGGGACGGCCAATGGAGAGAAGTGCAACGCCGAGGTGATAGTGAGCAGTCAGGAGGTTGGGGTCCAGAGCAACCGCGTCAGCGAAAAGAGAGACGGCCTTGTCGAGGTCGCCCGACTGGGCCGTCAGTGCGCCTTCGGCATCCATCAGCGCGGCAGATTTGGGGGAACGTCTGAGCCCGGCCGCGAGAACGTCGAGCGCGCCGCGATTATCTCCTGTTGCGCTCAATGCGGTGGCAAAGCTCAGGGTATCCGCGGAGGAAAGCGCAGAGGGGTGGGGCGGTTGCTGTGCGTTGCGAAAGAGAGTTGCGGCCTGGGTCATATGCCCGGCGGCGAATTCGCGGCGGGCAAGCGTGAGAATCCGCGCGTGCGTCTGCTGGGCGGGAGCGGGTTGCACAGGAGAGAGCAACAGAGGAATTGCGAGGCAACGAAAAAGAAGACCTTCGAGCACAGCGATGATTATCCTACGGAAATGTTTCGACAGCCTGCAAGGCAGCGACGATGCTGGCTTTGAAGAGAAGCGAAGCGAAGAGAGGAAGTCTTCGCGGTGCCGCTTTTATCTTTAAGCCGAAGCGCTGTGCCCTGGTGGCCGCAGCGCTCCGGCTGAGTGATATGTGGCGGAGAGGAAATAACTGAACCTCGACAATTACTAACTGGAACTTACTGAACCTGAACCACCCAGCTGGCGAAAGGAGCGAGGGTGACCCCACTAATCGAGCTCGCGGTGCGAAGAGCCGGATCGTCCGTAGCCAGGGTTGTGAGATGGGTGCCCTTCATGCCGCTGTTGCCGATATCGAGCGAGATGGTGCGCGGCTGGCTGGAGCAATTGACGGAGACCACGACTCCAGAGCCGTCGGCCGAAGTGCGGGCGTAGGCGATGACGTCAGGACTGCCGGCGTCCAGCATCGTGAATGAGCCATCGTGCAGCGCGGCATTCGAGCGGCGCAGCGCCACCAGCTTCCGGAACCACGTCAACTGCGAATCGGGGTCTTTGGATTCAACGGCCACGTTGGTCTTCACGTAGCTGGCCGGGATGGGGAGCCAGGTGTTCGGGTCGGTGCTGAAGCCGGCCTGTGGACCGGCAGTCCACTGCATTGGCGTGCGCTCGCCGTCGCGCCCCTTCTCTTTCGGCCATCCGGTGATTCCGATGGGATCTTTCACGTCTTCCTTACGGGTTGGCGTGGAAGTGACCATACCGATCTCTTCGCCGTAGTACATAAGAGCGGTAGCGCGGGTCGTGAGCAGCAGGGTCGAAATGATTTTGGCGATCTCGGCATTGTGCGCGCCGTCGCCAAATCGATCCCAGCTGCGCTCGTTGTCGTGATTGTCAAAGACGATCAGGGGCCAGTTGGTTCCGAGCTGCGTCTCCATCTCGCCGATGGAGGCGCGCAGGTGGCTGGCGCTGAGCTTCACGTTCGGAGTGCCTGCCCCGCCGCCCTCCGCATGAAAACCAACCAGCATGTCCATGGGGAGATGCAACTCGTCGTGATTCGCGCCATACCATTTGAGAAGTTCACGGGTGTCGGGCAGGTAAGTTTCACCGATGAGCACTCGGTCACCGGGATAGCTGTCGGCGAGCTGGCGCATGCGGTGCAGCACATCGTGCACCTCGGGCAGCAGGTTGGTGTAGACGTTGTCCAGATTGGGGTCGCCCTGTGCGTTGACGCCGCCGAGTTCGGGCTCGTTGCGCAGTTGGGGATCCTCATAGAGCGTGGGGATGGCATCGAGGCGGAAGCCGGCAATGCCCTTGTCGAGCCAGAAGCGCATGGCATCGAAGCATGCTTTCTCGACCGCGGGGTTGCGCCAGTTGAGGTCAGGCTGCTGTTTGTAGAACTTATGGTAGTAAAACTGATGGACGGCGGGGACCCACTCCCACGCCGAGCCGCCGAACAGCGAGACCCAGTTATTGGGGGGAACGCGGCCTTCGTGTTCGTACTTTTTCTGATAAGCGGTAACGCCCGGCGCGTCGGCCGGAATGCCGTCATTCCACACGTACCAGTCATGCTTTGGATTGGAGCGCGAGCTGGACGATGCGATGAACCAGGCGGCCTTGTCGGAAGTGTGGTTGAGCACCATGTCGAGGATCACGCGGATGTGGTGTTGATTGGCCCTGGCAATCAGGCGATCCATGTCGGCCATGGTTCCATACTGCGGATCGACGGCCTCGTAGTCGGAGATGTCGTAGCCGAAGTCAACCTGGGGAGAGGGGTACATCGGGGCGATCCAGATGGCATCGACGCCAAGCTTTTCGAGGTAGTCGAGGCGCGAGGCGATGCCGTTCAGATCGCCAACCCCATCGCCGTTGGAGTCCTGAAAGGAGCGCGGGTAGATCTCGTCGATCAGAGCATGCTTCCACCAGGGAACGGAGGCGGGGACGCTCTGTGCGCCCAGGGGGATGACGGCAAAAAGACCCAGGGCCATGGAGAGCAGGCAGGGGAGAATCGAGGTCCGTTGGGGTGAGCGGGAGTGATGGAAAGGAAAGCGCATGCTTTTCGGGCTCCTGAAGTTCGGCCAAACTATAGCACTTCTCGCGGAGAGGTTATAGCAATGTTTCTGAAGGGGTGGTTTGGCTAAATCGATATTGTGGGCCGATCCGCGCCGTTCTGGAGAAGTTAGAAACCTTCCAGGCGTATGGAATCGAGGCGATGGGCAAATGACATGACAGCTTTGCCCATTTTTCCTCGAAATTAGTTTCGAACAAGTATTGACATCTCTGCCGTGCGGTGCGTAAGGTTTGATTCGCTGTTTAAGTCCCCAATCGGAATGCACGCTCCAGATCCCGCGGTTCCCGCGGATAATCCGCCAGAGCATATGTCATGGCCTTTTTGTGTGCCGTTTGGGTGCATCGTTGCACAGATTTTCAAGGAGGAGTTTGAATGAGAAACGAATGGAGTCGGTGGGTACGGACAATATTGCCCCTCGCGGCAATGGCCGTCCTTGCCGTTTCAGGCGTCCGCGCACATGGTCAGGCTGTTTACGGACAGATTCTGGGCAACGTCACGGATCCCACTGGAGCGGCTGTGCCAGGAGCCACGATTACCGTGACCGACGTTACAAAAGGGACGGTGGTTACGGCGATCAGCAAGGAAGATGGTGAGTTTGTTATCGAGCACCTGATCCCGGATGTTTACAGCGTGAAGGTCGAAGCGAAGACCTTCAAATCGTATGAGCAGACGGACCTTCACATTTTTGCAGATACGTCGGATAACGTTCACGCTATCCTTGCGCCTGGTGCGGCGTCGGAAACCGTAGAAGTGGACGCGGCGTCGATACCGCAGCTGAAGACCGACCGCGCCGACGTTGCCACGAACTACACAGCTCAGGAGCTGACGGAGCTCCCGATCCCCGACCACAATTTTGCGAATCTGCAGCTGCTGCTGCCGGGTGCGGTACAGCTGGGATGGGCGCACGCGTCTTCTGAGAATCCGCAGGGGTCCAAGCAGATCCAGATCGACGGACAGGCTTTCGGCGGGGTGAACTACACCCTCGACGGAACCGATAACCAGGACGCGATCCTGGGCATTATCGTCATCAACCCGAATTCGGAATCGATGTCGGAAGCGAAAATCGCGACACAGAATTTCGACGCGGAGTTTGGCAAGGCGGTCGCATCGGTGGAGACCGTCCAGACCAAGTCCGGAACAAACGCCTTCCATGGAACGTTGTTTGACAACCGCGAATCGAATGCCAATCTGGCGCGCGATCCGTTCTCGGTGTCGAAGGCTGCCGGTTATCCTGGCGGCCTGAAGAACCAGTTCGGAGGTTCTATCGGTGGCCCGATCATCAAGGACCGCGCATTCTTCTTCGGCGACTATCAGGGACTGCGGCAGAAGGTCGGCTCGTCGGGAACCGGCTCAGTGCCCTCGCTCCTCGCACTCCAGAGCTGCACAGGCGCGGCGAGTGCTTCGAATGGCATGCCTGGCTGCGACTTCAGCGAGTACCTTCCCTATGGATTCGCGATTTACAACAACAATACCGGCGGGGGCGCGGCCTTCCCCAACAACATTATTCCGTTGAGCCTGGTTTCTCCTCAGGCTGCAAACCTGTTTAAGCTCCTGCTCGCCAACAAGTACACTCCAAACCGGAATTCCGGCGCCGCGAATGACAACGGCCTCTACAACAACTTTGCCGGCACGGGCACGGGATCTTTCAACAGCGATCAGTGGGATGTTCGTGGCGACGCGAACGTGACTGAAAAGACGCACCTGTTCGGCCGATTCAGCCGCTTTACCGACACGCTGAGCGGGGCCAGTCTCTTTGGACCCGCGGGCGGACCGGGCCTCGGCATCGCCGGATATGGCGGGGTGTCGCAGGGCGCCAACGATTCACTGGCTCTGGGCGCGGACGTCGCACTGAGCCCGAAGTGGTTGACCGATGTTCGACTCGGATACTTCCGGTACAACATCATCACCCACAAGAACGATCCCGGAAACACGAACCTGCCGTTTATTGGAGAGAACATCAGCGGCGGCACGCCGGCGCTGACCATCGGCACCGACTACGGCACGCCCGACATCAATGTTGCCGACCTGAACGTTCAGAACGGCAGCGGACCGAACAACTCGCAGAACACTGGCGCGCAGTTCGGCACCGGCCTGAATATGAACCACTGCAACTGCCCGCTGAAGGAGAAGGAAGATCAGTTCCAGCTGGTCAACAACTGGACGCGGATCCAGGGAACTCACACCGTCAAGTTCGGCGCGGACCTTCGTTACGCGCGCAACCTGCGCGTGCCGTCCGATGCGGACCGTACCGGCGTGAACAACTTCGGCGAAGGCCCGACCGCCCTGAACGGCAAGACGGGTGGCCTCGGCTGGGCAACCTACATTCTGGGAGATGTGACCTCGTTCAACCGGTACACGAGCGCATCTGCCTCGGAGACAAATGCGAAAGAGTTCCAGCCGCGCGACTACTTCTATGCGCAGGACACGTGGCGCGCGACACTGAAACTGACGGTCAACGCCGGAATCCGCTACGAGTTCTACGGGCCCGAGCGAGTGAACGGCAACGGCAATGGAGCGCTGCTCAACCTGGCAACGGGCTACATCAACGTGGCGGGTGAAGGCGGCATTCCATTGAACATGGGCGTATCGGCCGCAAAGAACACCTGGAATCCGCGCATGGGCCTGGCGTACCAGGTCAATAACAAGTCGGTGGTGCGTGTCGGATATGGACGCAGCTTCGATCTTGGCGTCTTCGGATCGACCTTCGGTCACGTGGTTACGCAGAACATTCCTGTTCTTGCCAACCAGTCACTCAATGGCACGGGTGGTCCGGCGAGCTACGCATTTAACCTGACGAATCCTTCGACGAATTACTCGGCAAATGCAACCAGCCCCCTGATTCCGTTCACATCCCCGGCCATCAGCGGCAGTGGACAGATTGCCATCAATGCCGTGATTCCCAACTCGGGTGGAACCACGATCGCGCAGTCGGTCAACGTGAAGGCTCGCCCCTTCACGATGCGCCTGCCTACCCTCGATGCATGGAATGCCTCCTACCAGCAAACCATCAACGGGTCGACGACGTTCGAGATCGCCTACGTCGGCAACAAAGGAACGCATACCCTGAGCGACGGCGATGGGAACAACACCAATCCTCAGGAGCCAGGCAATTTTCTTCCCGCCCACTTCAGCTCGGTGACCAGTGGCGGTTCTCCGATTGCCCTGCATTATGACGGCTATAACACGGCCGCCATCACCGCATTCTGCGCCACGGCGGGGGCCTGCCAAAACGGCGTGCCGCTTTCGGGTCCGTACATGGGTGCGACCAACAATTCCACTCTTCTGCGCCGGTACTACGGGGGATCGTTGCCGGCTTGTGGCGGCCCTTGCGGATGGACCCAGGACATCAGCTACTACGGGGATGACCAGGATACTCACTACAATGCGCTGCAACTGAAGGTAACCAAAAGCTATACCCGAGGCCTCAGCGTAAGTGGCAACTACGCATACCAGATAGGCACGGACGCAGCCTCCGGTTATGCAACCTGGGACAAGAACGCGGTGATCGGCAACGATCAGGCCATCCGCAGGAGCGCGTTCACGGCCTACGGCTTATACAAGCTGCCCTTTGGCAAGGACCAGATGTTCCTGGACCAGGGAGGCGCGGTGAACTACATCGTTGGCGGATGGGAGCTCAGCCCCACGGTGGTTTGGCAGAGTGGTCTGCCTTACACACTCAGCTTCGGCGATTGCGGCAAGTTCACAGTTGGCCCCTGCTATGTCAACGGCAAGAACAGCCAGCTCAAGACCCATCTGACGGGTGTTCCGGGTCAAGGCGTGTCCTTCTTCACGAGCCCAACCGGCGGCGCGGATCTTTGCACCTCGGGTGCGGGTGCGGGCGGCTTCAGCTGCTCGGGCCTGGACGGCATCGGCGATGGTGGACGCAACAACGCCTGGGGCCCGCGCTTCTTCAACAGCGATATGTCACTGATGAAGAACGTTACCTTGATGGAACGCTATACCGTTCAGTTCCGGATGGACGCCTACAACGCTTTCAACCATATCAACCTGGGTAATCCCAACGGCCAGATCGACTCGCCGAGCGCCGGCTCGATCGGCGGCGGTCCGTACCCGGCCGGCACCGGTGGAACCACCAACCCGCGTCAGCTGCAGTTCACGCTGCACGTGGCCTTCTAAATTACCCTGCTGTCTTCCAGGGGGTGGGATGTACGGCATCCCACCCCTTTCTTGTTGTAAGGTTCGAATTAGCTGTGACTCCAAACCCCCTCCAGTCTGTAGCCAGGATGATTCTTAAATCGAGCACCCTGTTCGCGGCTCTGTGTTTTTGTGCACATGCGCAAGGCCAGTCAACGGTTTCGGGGCCGGCGCCGCTGGCCGCACCCCAAACCTATCAATCCCTGCAGTCCGCGATTGACAGTGGACACGCCAGCGATGCGCTGGAGCAGATCAAAGCGCTCGAAGCCCAGGGTAGCAAACTTCCGGGGCTCAAGCGGATCGAGGGCTCGGCTGACTATGCGCTGGGCAGCCTGCAGTCCGCGGATGCAGCGTATGCGGAAGCGCTCAGTGAAGATCCAAACGACGCCGAAGCTGCCGGCATGCGCGGCCTTGTTTTACTGAAACTGGGTCGCCCGGCGGACGCGATCCCCTACCTCGAAAAAGCAGGGCGTTCCTTTTCCGAGGGAAAGAGCACCTTGGGTAAGGCGGACCCGAACTATGCGCTGGCCCTGTGCTATATCGATACGCGCCGCTACGATGACGCGCGCCATGCCTTTGCTGCACAGTTTGGATTTGCCGGCGACGGCAAAGAAGCGTATCTGGTAACCGCGCGGATGCTTCTGCGCCGCGAATATCTGCCAGTGGCCCGGAATTTCGCCGAGAAGGCCATCGCACTCGATGCCTCGATGCCATTGGCGCATGAGCTGCTGGGCGAGATTGGGCTGGCGCAGGGACGGCTCAACGATGCGATCACGGAGTTTGAGACTGAGCGAAAAATGAATCCTCTGGAGCCCTCCACCTACGACCGGCTGGGCGATGCTTATAATCGGGCCGCGCGCTATGACGACGCGCAAAGAGTTCTGCAGGAAGCTTTGCTGCTCGAGCCGAACTCGACCGGACCGTTCATTCTTCTCGGCAAGACGCTGCTCAGGAAGAATGATCCCGGTGGAGCGGCCATGTATCTGGAGCATGCGGCCGAGATGGACAACGCCAACTACATCACGCACAACCTGCTGGGGCAGGCATATCGCGCGATGGGCCGCACCGAAGATGCCAAACGCGAGACCGACCTGGGACAGAAGCTGCAGGTGGGAACCGAGCCGAAGCTCGATAACCCGCGGTAGGCGGAAGGCGATGCGGTCCTGGGTTCCCATTCTTCTGTGCGGCGTGGTTGGTGCATGCGCTGCGGGCGCACGGGCGCAGGGGACGGATCACGGCGGGATGCGGATGCCCTCGATCGGCGAGGTGAGCGTTCCCGCGCGTGGCGCCGATACGGACCCCATCTACCAGGCGGACAGCACCAAGCGGATGGCCGAACGGCTGCGCGCAGTCTATGCGGCAACAGACTGGAAGCTGGACCCGAACAAGGCGGCCTGGCGCGTCCACTATTATTCGGAGCTGCTTGCCCAGCAGACGCTGGATTTGCACGACGACACGGTGGTCCGCGAGCAACTGGCGCGGGAGATGCTTTATCAGGGCGACAGCGCCAGCGCGGTTCGGCAACTGGAAGAAGTTCGCCGCCGCTGGGTGCGCGCGAAGCAGACGATGACGCCGGAGCAGGCGAAAGACCTGGGCAAATGGCTAGCCCTCGCTTATCTGCGCGTTGGCGAGCAGGACAATTGCGTCGAGATGCACGGGCAGTCGTCCTGCTTGTTTCCCCTGAAGGCCGCCGCGGCGCACACCATGCCGTTTGGCGCGGAAGGCGCGGTTCGCGAGCTGACAGCGCTGCTCGAAGCCGATGAGAATGACACAGAGTCGCGATGGTTGTTGAATGTTGCGTATATGCAGCTGGGCAGATACCCGAAGGACGTGCCGGCAGGATGGCTGATCGAAGAGAGCCGATTTGCATCCGAGTATCCGCTGCCGGCGTTCCCGCAGGTCGCGGCGTCAGAGGGAGTGGATATTCTTGGGCACGCGGGCGGCGCCATCGTCGAGGACTTCGATGGAGATGGGCTGCCGGACATCATGGTCTCCTCTTCCGGTCCGCTGGACCAGATGCATTTATTCCACAACAACGGGGACGGCACGTTCCGCGACGTGACCCGTAAGTCCGGCCTGATGGGCGAGACGGGTGGGCTCAATCTTGTGCTCACCGATTACAACAACGACGGCAAACCGGATGTGCTGGTCTTGCGCGGGGGATGGTGGGGAAAGCAGGGCGCCTATCCCCTCTCTCTCTTGAAGAATCGCGGCGATGGGACGTTTGAGGATGTAACGGAAGTGGCAGGGCTGCTGGTCTACGGGCCTACGCAGACGGCAGCCTGGGCTGATTTCGATGGAGACGGATGGCTGGACCTCTTTGTCGGATATGAGTCCCGGGAAGGCGACCCGCATCGATCGCTGCTGTTTCACAACAACGGCAACGGCACATTTACCGAGATGGGAGAGGCTTCGGGGCTGGGCGACCTGGGATTCGTGAAGGGAGTAGCGTGGGGCGATTACAACAATGACGGACGCCCGGACCTGTATGTTTCCGTGATGTACGGCCGGAATCATCTGTTTCGCAACGATGGTCCGAGGGACGCAAAGGACATTCGCAAGGGATGGAAATTTACGGACGTGACGGAAACCGCGGGCGTTGCGAAGCAGTCCAATACATTTGCCACCTGGTTTTTCGATTACGACAACGATGGATGGCCGGATTTGTTTGTTGCGGGTTATTCCACCGAGGCCTCGGGCGATGTGGGCGCGTTTGAGATGGGCCTGCCGGTGAAGGCGGAGAAGACCAGGCTCTATCGCAACAATCACGATGGGACGTTCACCGACGTCAGCGCGAAAACCGGCATGGATCGGGCCATCCTGACTATGGGGGCGAACTTCGGCGACCTCGACAACGATGGGTGGCTCGACATTTATCTGGGAACCGGCGATTCGACCTACCAGGCTTTGTTGCCGAATCGTATGTTCCGCAACGATCGGGGCGTGCGTTTTCAGGATGTGACGACGGCGGGCAACTTCGGCCACCTGCAGAAGGGGCATGCCGTGGCGTTTGCCGATCTCGATCGCAACGGGTTCGAAGATGTGTTCGAGGAGATGGGCGGGGCGCAGCCAGGGGATGCGTTTCAGAGCGCGCTGTACAGCAATCCCGGGAACAGCAACCACTGGTTCACACTGCGGCTGGAAGGGGTGCGGTCGAATCGAGCGGCGTTTGGCGCACGAGTGCGCGTGACGATCATGGAGAACGGACAGCGGCGGTTCATCTATCGCACGGTCGGATTTGGGTCGAGTTTTGGGGGCAATCCGCTGGAGCAGCACATCGGCGTAGGGACTGCGACCTCCGTGGAAGAGGTGGTTGTGACGTGGCCGGCTTCAGGGATCGTTGACCGGATGCGCAATGTTTCAGTGGGAAAACGGTATACCCTGCGCGAAGGGGAAGGAAAACTCGTGCCCGAAGCAGGAAAACTCAAGCCATGATCTGGACTCGGCGTGGATTTGTGAAATCGCTGTCGCGTACCGCCCTGGTTCTCAGTCTGGAAGATGTCCTGAGTCTGGCGCTCCCGGCTCAGCAGACGCCAGGCCAGAAGGTTGGCTCGCGGCCCGATTACGACGTGACGCCGCGCAAGGCACAAGCATTGCCTTCACCGGTGGCTGGCACCCCGTTGGGATTCAGCTTTGTCGACGTAGCCAAAGAGAGCGGCCTCAATGCCAGAACGATCTTTGGCGGGGAGCATAAGAACCGCTACCTGCTCGAAACCACAGGATGCGGCGTCGCTTTCTACGACTTCGATCACGACGACTGGATCGACGTGTTTCTGGTGAACGGGACTCGGCTGGAAGGATTTCCGAAAGGTAGCGAGCCGATCAGCCGCCTCTTCAAAAACAATCGTGACGGAACGTTTACCGACATTACGGCGAAGAGCGGGATGGTGCGCAGCGGCTGGGGGCAGGGATGCTGCGTCGGCGATTATGACAATGATGGGCTGAACGACTTGTTCGTCAGCTATTACGGACAGAACATCCTTTACCGGAATCACGGAGATGGAACGTTCACCGACGTGACCGCGCAGGCGGGGTTGCTGCAATCGCGCTCGCGGTGGAACTCAGGCTGTGCGTTCCTCGACTACGACAAGGACGGGCACCTGGACTTGTTTGTCGCTAACTATATTGACTTCGACATCAAAACAGCTCCGCTCCCCGAGGCCGCCGGATGTGAGTACAAGGGAATCCAGGTCGCCTGTGGACCGCCCGGGCTGGATGGAGGAAAGAATATTCTGTATCACAACAATGGAAACGGCACCTTCACGGATGTTTCGGATAAAGCCGGACTGAGCACAACCGCTGGTACCTACGGGCTGAGCGTGAGCGTCGCGGACTTCGACAATGACGGCTGGCCGGACATCTATGTGGCGAATGACTCAACCGCGGCCACCCTCTACCAGAATCAAAAGGACGGAACCTTCAAGGACGTGGCCGTGGAGGCAGGCGTGGCCTACTCGCCGGATGGCAAGCCGCAGGCGGGCATGGGAGTGTCGGTCGGGGACTACAACCGCGATGGCCTGCTCGACATCGTCAAAACCAATTTCGCCGGGGACACGGACTCGCTCTATCTGAATCTTGGGGACGGGACGTTTGATGATCGCACCTATATGTCGGGTCTGGGTATCAACACACGTTATCTGGGATGGGGCGTAGGATTCGCCGATCTGGACAACGATGGATGGCTCGACATCGTTGTCTCGAACGGCCATGTGTATCCGGAAGTGGACGGCTCCAGTCTGGATGTGTCCTATGCGCAGCACAAGTATGTCTATCGCAACCTGCGTAATGGACAGTTTGAAGATGTGACCAAAGCAGCAGGGCCGGGAATGAACGCGGAAGTTCCGGCGCGGGGCTGCGCGTTTGGCGACTACAACAACGACGGCAATCTGGATGTGGTTGTGAACTGCGTGAATGCTCCGCCGCAGCTTCTGCGATGCGATGCAAGCATCCAGCGCAACTGGATAAAACTGCGGCTGGTGGGTACCAAAAGCAATCGGTCCGGCATCGGGGCCCGCGTGACTGTGACGGCGACAACTACGACTCAGGAGATGAGCGGCATAGGCAAACAGCCATTAAAGCAGCTGGACGAGTTGCGCAGCGGCGGCAGTTATTATTCGCAGAACGACCTGCGCCTGCACTTCGGTTTGGATCAGGCAACCAACGTCGACCTGGTCGAAATCCTGTGGCCCAGCGGGACGAAGGACACGTTCAAGGGCCTGGCCGCGAACCATCTCTACGTCGTAGAGGAAGGCGGCAGGATTCTGAAGACGATGGCGATGGGCGCATCCACGCCGAGCGCATCGAACCAACCTGGGAAAGGGCGCAAGTGACGGCAGGGCCGAAGGCCTGGTGGTTGGTGCTCGACGCTTGCCTTTGTATCAGCGTCGCGGCGCAGACACCTTATGCACCGAGTGCGGCGCATCCCACTCCCGCTTGGTTTGTGGACGTGGCTGCGCAGGCCGGCATCACGGTTCGCAACGTGAACGGCGATCCGCAGAACAAGAAATACATCATTGAATCAACCGGCTCAGGGGTTGCCATTCTCGATTACGATCGCGACGGGTGGATGGATATCTTCCTCGTAAACGGTATGGAACTCGATCCGAAACAGCGGAAGGGCGCGCCGCCGACCAGTCATCTGTTCCGCAACAATCACGATGGCACGTTTACCGATGTGACTGTGAAAGCTGGATTGGTGTCGACCGGCTGGGGGCAGGGCGTGTGCGTGGGCGACTACGACAACGATGGCTTCGACGATATTTACGTGACTGGCTACGGGAAGAACCACCTGTTCCACAATCAGGGCGACGGCACATTCCGCGAAGTCGGCGAGCAGGCCGGAGTCGCGGGCTCCGGTAAAGAGTGGGGAACGGGTTGCGCGTTTGTGGACTACGACCGGGATGGCAAGCTGGACCTGATGGTTTCCAACTACGTGCACTTCGATCTGGCCGCAACCCCGGCGCCCGGATCCGAGGCGGGATGCATGTGGAAGGGAGCGCCGGTGATGTGCGGGCCGCGTGGCCTGCCTCACGCGCCCAACATTCTTTACCACAACGAAGGCAACGGCAGATTTCGCGATGTGAGCGCCGTGAGCGGGATCGAGAAGACGCAGGGGCATTATTGCTTTTCCGTAACGACGCTCGACTACAACGAGGATGGTTGGCCGGATATCTATGTCGCGTGTGACTCGACACCTTCGATCCTTTATCGGAACAACCACGACGGGACGTTTACCGATGTTGCCGCGGAAGCGGGCGTGGCCTACAACGAGGACGGGCGAGAACAGGCAGGCATGGGGTCGACTGCGGGGGATTACGACGGCGACGGACACATCGATCTCTTCAAAACCAACTTCTCCGACGACACGTCGACCCTCTACCATGCGAATAGAGACAGTACCTTTACTGACCTGACCGCCGCTGCAGGCCTCGGTATCCATCAGGAGTCGCTGGGTTGGGGGACCATGTTTGCCGATGTGGACAACGACGGCTGGCCCGACCTGCTGGTGGCGAACGGGCATGTGTACCCCGAGGTGGACGACGCCAAACTCGGGGTCAGCTTCCGGGAGCCGCGCTTTCTCTACTGGAACCTGGGAAATGGGAAGTTCAGGGATATATCGCAAAGTTCAGGTCCCGGCCTGACGGAGCCGATGCCAGGGCGCGGCATGGCGATCGCGGACCTGTGGAATGATGGGCGCCTCTCCGCGGTCGTCAATAACCTGAGCGATCGGCCCTTGTTACTGGTCAACGAAGCGAAGAACTCAAACCACTGGCTTGGCGTTCGGCTGATCGGCACGAAGTCCAATCGGGACGGAATCGGAGCGCGTGTGGTGGTTCACGGCGCAGCCAGGGATTGGCTGGATGAAGTGCGGAGCGGCTCCGGCTACGACAGTTCCAGCGATCTGCGGCTGCACTTCGGGCTCGGAACCTCATCCGCGATCAAGAGCATCTCGATCCGATGGCCCAATGGGGAGAGCGAATCCTTTTCGGTGGATGGGGTTGACCGGTTCGTCGAGCTAACCGAAGGGAAAGGCAAGCCTCAGTAAACCGAGGAGCGAATCGAGGCGCGGATCGACCCAGGGGGCAAAAGGCTGAAAAGCGGCGATGGGTGCGCCAAGTTGCGCGAAGCTGTGAATTTAGCTCTAGATCAAACGATTTTCCAATCGAGAAGCGCTCTACTTAGAGATCGACAGGACAGCATTCCTCTTATATGCTACAAGCTGTCTTGTCAATTTCTTAATCTCCAGACAATGTTCCGTTTCCCACTGTTTTTCCAGGCTTTCAGTTCCAGGATGACGGAGATCTCCGATGCGTCCCCAGTCGCACACTACAAAAAATGGGAATTCTCGGGCTTCGAACAGCGATAAAGCAGAGCGCGGTAGTCTTCCGCGCCACCGCGCCATTTATCAGGAACTGTTGAGCGAGATTCGGTCGGGCCTTTACAAACCGGGGGAGCGTCTCCCCAGTGAGGCGCTGCTCTGTAAGCGCTTCGACGCTTCGCGGATCACCGTAGCCAAGGCATTCGAAAATCTGCAGCGCGAGGGATTGGTTGTCCGGCGCCCCGGTTCGGGTACCTATGTGGAGCGACCGCTGCAAGGCGAGTCCATGCAGTTCGGGGTGCTGATTCCGGAACTTGGCACCACCGACATTTTTGAGCCCATCTGTCAGGGGATTCTGAGCACGCAGGGCGCTCGGTCTCATTCCCTGGCGTGGGGAAACACATCGAACCTGGCTCGCTCTCCCGAGGACGGCGCGGAAGGTCTTTGCAGGCAATACATCGCCCAGGGCGTAAACGGCGTGTTCTTCGCACCTGTAGAGTTCGCGGAGGATAAGGATCGGACCAATCGCCGCATCGCCGACATGTTTATCCGCGCGAATATTCCGGTGGTTTTGCTGGACCGTTGTCTGGTGCGCTATCCGGATTGCAGTGAGTTCGACCTGGTGGGAATCGACAACCATCGCGCGGGCTTCGTATTAACCCGTCATTTGCTGAGAGCGGGTGCGAAGCGAATCATTTTTGCCGCACGGCCGAACTCTGCACCGACGGTTGATGAACGGGCCGCCGGTTATCGGGAGGCTCTTTACACGCTGCAGGATGGTGGTCACGGCAAGGTGGTATTTGCGGATTTCGAAGACGCGAAGTTCGTCAAGCAGATGCTGGACCGCGAACGGCCGGACGGAATTGTGTGCGCGAACGATATCACCGCAGCCAGGTTGATGGCAACGATCATCGCTCTCGGCAAGCGCGTGCCCGATGACATCCGCATGGTGGGGCTCGATGACGTCAGCTATGCCAGATACCTGCCCACTCCACTGACTACCCTGCGCCAGGACTGTGCGGAGATAGGAGCGGTGGCGATGTCGGTGATGGTGGAGCGCATCAAACGCCCCAACCATCCCGTGATGGACGTTCGCGTAAAGACCGAGCTGGTGATTCGCGCTTCCTGCGGGACAAGAGTCTGAGCACGGTCCAAAGTTCAATTTTCGTGCTGATGCTGTTTATTGCTGACCCAGCCGGGCGAGATTGGCGCGTGCCTGCTCGTGATCGGGAACAAGGTCAAGGGCATGCTGGAAGTCGGCGCGAGCCGCGGCGGTCCTTCCGGACCGGGCCTCCAGAACACCGAGATTATTCCATCCGTCGGCATCCTTCGGCTGCAGGCGGAGGGCCCGGGTTTGTTCGTCGATGGCTCCGGCCAATGAGCCGGAGCTGGCCAGCACCTGGGAGAGAAGCGAGTGAACTGAGGCATCGGCGGGAGCGATCTTCTCCGCTGCCTGCAGCTGGCTGAGGGCCTCGTTCGTGCGCCCGGACTGAGCGAAGGCCATGGCAAGGCGCTCGCGCGTATCGACATCATCGGGCCGCTGCGCAGACCCTCTCTGGAGCAGATCGATGGCGCGGTCGAGCTCGCCTGAGGCAATTGCACTTTCCCCGAGATGATAAAGCGCAGTGAAGTCGGAACCGTCAATCGAGAGCGCGCGCTCGAACTGGCGCTCCGCGGCGGAGGAATCACCCGTGCCGGCGAGCGCAACGCCCAGCGCGCTATGCGTGGAGGCGTCGTTTGGGCAGCGTTGCAGAACCGCGCGCAGGTGGGCTTCCGCCTCTGCAAAGCGGGAGAGTTTCAACTGGAGACTGGCGAGATTGAACTCCGCATCGCAACTTTCCGGGGCCAGATGGATGGCCTGCTCGAAGGCTTCCTGAGCCTGCCTGAGGTCTCCGGAGCTTTCGAGAGCTGCGCCGAGGCTGTTGAGGGTACGCGCATCGCCCGGATTTGCAGCGAGCACCTGCCGATACTCCGCCGCAGCCAGATCGTAGTGTCCAAGCCCCGCATCGGCCGCGGCGAGATTGTAGCGCGCGATCACGTCATCGGGCCCGCGCTGGACGCGATGCTCCATCCAGGCCCTCTCAAGCAGGAGGCGCGGATCGGGTGAACCTTTCGGCGTATTAACAGGCAGAACCTGGAGCCAGAAGTGAGCCATCTCGTCGACTGAGCGGTTGCCGGCGCGCACGCGGATCGGTGGGGTGTTGGGATTGTGGATGTTGTCTTCAGAGTTGTCGTAGACGTAGCGCATGTGCAGGACGGTCCCGCGCGGCAGCACGATTGGTTCCCGATAACGGTAGACGGATTGCCGATCGATGTCCCAGCTGGGAATGCGAATGAGCCACGTCTTCTGCTGATTGGGCAGGATGGCCCACCCGGCAAGCTCGCGGCCCAGATAGTGCGCGTGAGGATAGACGCCCAGAACCTTTACGTCGACGGGAAGGGTTAGCTCGTCTTCGACGACGAAGTTGCGCGCGCCGGCCGGAATGTCCAGGTCGCGGTCATCCTCCAGCTGGAGCAGCATGGGATGTTCGACGGCTGGCGCAGCGGAGAAGTAAAGTCCGATCTGCGCAGTGATGTTTTCTGGCTTGCCACTGGGTTTCAGGTGCATGTTGAGAACCAGGTCGTTGCCCGGATCGAGCCGCCAAGGCATCCCTTCCGGCTCTTCGAGGGCCGGTGTGTCGGGCTTCCAGAAGAGAAAGTGGCTGTCCGGATCGAAGGTATTGCCGGCATCGAGCTGAATCTCCATGCCGGGTACTCCGTCCTGCCAGTCGCTGGGGTGAAGACGGCGAAACGAAGCCGTGCGATCGATGAGGATGTTCGCGTGGTGGACCACAGAGGGCACGCTGGGCATGATCTGGACGGCGCGAATGAAGTGGGTCTGGCTCAGCGGGTATTGGAAAATGAAGTTGCGGAAGACATCGGCGCCTCCCGCCGCGAGGGTAAACGGGCGTTCGACGGTGAGTACGAGATCGGGCTTGCCCAATTGCCAGGTCGCGTCAAAGTGAGGCGCCACAGGTGCTGGGCTGTCGCCCTCCGGCATTCCGGACTCGACCCACCTGCGTATCAGCGCGAGCTGCTCATCGCTGAGGCGGCGCGCGCCCGCGAAGTCGCCGAAGCCGGGCGCCGGAAGCCACGGCGGCATATATCGCGATCCGGTGACTTCCAGAATCTGCGGGCCGCGGCGCACTGCGTCGTGGAAACTGAGCAGGCTGAAAGGGCCGCCACCGCCGGGATGATGGCAGACAGCACAGTTGCGGTACACGATGGGCGCGATGTCGCGATTCCAGGTGGGATGAACCGGGACTGCGCCGCCACCTCGTTGCGGCGGGTCGGAAGCCGCGAACGTGGCAACAGAAATTGTGGCGCCGAGCATGACCCCGAACAGAACGATACTGCGACGCGGCACGGATGCCATGCGATGGAACGCCCTCACCAGGCGTCGGAACCCGTTCATTGGGCGTTCAGGGGCACAATCGAGCAGCCAACCGCGGGACCACCCGGCTTTTGAACCGGCGCGCCGTTAAGGACGGCCCGGATGGCGCCTTCGAGATCATGCGTGCTCGCCGCCGGACGCTCCTTTCCGAGTGCGATGTACCGGTCGTCGATTCTGCCGAGATAGACTTCGTGCAGCCCGGACGAATCGGGCACAAAAAGCGCCGCTTCGGGGGTTATGGTGGCGTGGGCCATCTGCGTGGTCCGTTGAGCGTTGTCCAGAATAATTTGCCCCCGTAAATTGAACTGCTCCTGGTGGTGGCGGACGACGTCAGCGGTGTCGGAGGGGTTGGGGTACACCCACCAAAACGCGACACCCCTGGGCGCGAACTCGCGATCGAGCCGCTCGATTTCGGGGATGTAACGGTTGGAGATGGGGCAATCGGACGCCGCGAAGAACAGCACGACCGCTCTGGTATTCGCAGGCGCGAGATCTTGAATCGAATGACCGTCCAGGTCTGTACCCAGATTCTGCGCCCCCTGCGGCGGCAGGAGTAAGGCAGCCAGCAGGACAACAGGCGCGCACAATGCTATGGCAAAAGACAGGGCCACACCTTGATTATAGAGAAGGAAATGCCAGGGCCATTTGAGGGATGAATCCGCCGTAATTCGCGTGGAGCATTTCGAGCGCAGTGGATCAGGTGGTCAGACGATCGAGAGAAATCGGCGAATACGGCCACCGCGAGTGGGCGCGAGCGCGACCGGAAGATGGCCCCAGTGCACCAGGTCCGGGCTGTTGGCGTGGCCCCCAGTGCATGTCGCCCCAATACGCGCCACAGCGGGCCGGGAAACGGCGCGGACCAAATCCCTCGATTCGAGGCCTGTCCATCACCTGGTAGCGCCATGCTCCGAACGGCGGAACCGCCGTGCTATGATTGGTCGTGACAAGTCACGAGGCAGAGGTTTTTGCAGGCGGTTTGTGGGCAGTTCATCCCGAAAGTGCTGCTTTTCGGGGGGAGCAATGCAAACAGCGTGCCGTATGCAAAACCTGCAAAGCCCGCGTCCAGCGCGGCCTTGCGCTATGTGGCTGATTGTTGAGCGTGGGGACGTAGTTCAGTTGGTTAGAACGCTGCCTTCTAACCGGCTACCTTTGGAATCAGTAACATAACTCCTTGGTGTCCACGTTGGTGTCCACGCTTTGATAAGCTATGGCCCAGAGGAGGACATTTTGGATGCCCACTCCCAAGCCACTCGGCACTCTTCTCAACGCCCCCGACTACGCCGACCGCGTCAATCTCATCAAGAAAATCAAAACCGCCGATGGATGGCGATTTGCGCCCGTCGTCCCTGAAGCCAACGGACGGCTCAAGGATCGGGTGCGCATCAACGGCACGATCGAAGTTCACCCCGAAGGCGCCTACTACATCGAGTGGCGGGTCGGTGGTCGGAGCGGTCGCCGCTACCGCACAGCCGTCGCCAGAGACGAAGCCATCGATCAGGCCCGCCGCAAGGCTATCGAGCTGCGCGCCATCCGCGATGGCCTCATTGCCGGTCCTGAGCCTGAGCCGGAGGTTGCGGCCAAGACGACAATCGGCGATGCCATCGATGCCTATCTCCGGTATGTGAAGATGCAACGCAAGCCTCGCACCCATCTGACCTACCGCTACACGCTCGACACCCTGCTCCGCGCCGCTTACAAGAAGAAATATGTGGAGGACGCGAAGCGAGAAGACGTGCTCGACTTCATGACCTACTGCTATGAGCTTGGGCTGGGTGCTCGGACTGTCTACGACAAGGTCGTGACCGTGCTGCAACTATTCAAGAAGCATGGACGGTCAGGGCTGATGGAAAAGGGCGACTGGCCCAAGTATGTCGATGCCATCCGGCCGATGTATGAAGCTGAAGAGCTGACAGCGATGTTCAAGGTCGCAACCGAGGATGAGGCGGACATGCTGAAGTTCATCCTGGGTTCTGGTTTCCGCGACCAGGAGATTCGCTATCTGCAGTATTTGGATGTCGACTTTCGGCATCAGATCGCGCGCGTGACCGCCAAGGCGAAGTGGGGTTTTACGCCGAAGAACTGGGAAGAGCGCACCGTACCGCTGCCCGCGGGGTTGATAGAGCGTCTACGCAAGCGGAAGGAACGCAAGACGGCGAGGCCGCACGACTTCGTCTTCGGCAATACGAAGGGGCGTCCCGACAGCGAAATGGATATGGTCGTCAAGCGCGTGGCGGAGCGCGCCGGTCTGAACTGCGGACAGTGCGTGACCGAGCATGGCAACAAGTGCGCTGAGGGTCCGTATTGCATGAATTTCTTCCTGCATAAGTTCCGGCACACCTTCGCAACCAACCATCTCCGGGACGGCGTCGATATCCGCACTGTGCAGTCCTGGCTAGGCCACCGTGACATCCAATCGACGATGGTCTACCTTAAGGGCGTTCGCTCCAAGGACGCCGCCACCAAGGTCAATAGCGGTGAACTGGCCTCGCTGGTCGCCTGAGTCCACCGAGAATGAGAAAAGCCACCGTCGCCGGTGGCTTTTTCAAATATCCGGGGCTTTGATTTATCGAGCTTCGGAAGACGTTCCGAACTGACCCGCACTCTCAATTCCGTTGTATTGGGCAAAGTGCTAGGATCAAGCGAATCAAATGGTAGCCCCCTCTCTCATTACGCGCCCGGTCGGATACGACGAATTCCTGCAAGACCTAAAGCAGCGGATTCGGACTGCCCAAATAAAAGCAGTCTTCGCCGTGAACCGCGAACTCATCCTGCTCTACTGGCAGGTTGGCCGCGAGATCCTGAAGCGCCAGAGCGCGGCGGGTTGGGGCGCAAAGGTTGTTGAACATCTCGCTGCCGACCTACATCGTGAGTTTCCGGGAATGACAGGGTTTTCTAGAACGAACCTGCTCTATATGCGCGCGTTTGCAGAGGCGTGGCCAGACGAGCAAATTGTCCAACAGGTTGTTGGACAAATCCCGTGGGGGCACAACGTTCGACTTCTCGACCTCGTGAAAACCGCGACAGAACGCGAGTGGTACATTCATCGGGCGGTTGAACACGGCTGGAGCCGCAACGTGCTCGTCCATCAGATTGAGAGCGGTCTCTATCGGCGGCAGGGGAAGGCACAGACAAATTTCCGTGCAACACTGCCGGCACAGCAATCGGAACTCGCACAACAGGCACTGAAGGACCCCTACAACTTCGACTTCCTCACTCTCGCTGAGGACGCGCGGGAAAAGGAACTAGAAGGCGGTTTACTGGAGCACCTTCGCAAATTCCTCCTTGAGCTTGGTGTCGGCTTCGCTTTCGTTGGCAGCCAGTATCCGCTCGAAGTAGGCGGTGAAGATTACAAGCTCGACCTGCTTTTTTACCATATAAGACTGCGTTGCTTTGTCGTCATCGAGCTGAAGATGGGACCCTTCAAGCCTGAGCACGCCGGCAAGATGAACTTCTATCTGGCGGCGATCGACGACCTCATGCGCCATCAGGACGATCAACCCAGTATCGGTATCATTCTCTGCAAATCAAAGAACGCGATTATCGCTGAATATGCGCTGCGCGAAGCAACGAGACCGATTGGAGTATCGGCTTACCGACTAACGACGAGCTTGCCTACGAAGTTGCGCGGGAACCTGCCAACTACCAAGGAACTCGAAGCGGAACTCAAGAAAAGTAAAGCGAAGAATTAGTAGGAGAAGTGAGTTCAATTTGTCCAACGGGCCGTTGGACGAAGCGAAACGCAACTTGCCGCCGTCGCGGCAACATTGGAATCAGTCCGAATTCGGCAACCAGGCGGGGTACCCGAAAAGCCGGCAATTGTAGACCTTGGAGCCTGATCCGGTACTGCTTGGATGCGTCGGTGAGTCACTCGGCGATCTTGCGTAGATCCAAAAATGCTCAGGGACACTGGGGCGTTTTCGGGTACCTGTCCCGTAAAAATATTCCCGAGACGGCTCTGGATGATTGGTTTGGCCTGAAGGCTAAGTTGACTCCAAATTTCACCTGACAGGACAGCTAACCTTTCGCAGGAACTGCCCGGACGTACTTCTGGTAGGCAACGATCCAGTCAGTGGCAATTGCTTTTTGCGCCGCCGCAAGATCGAGTTGATGGGAGCAAACCATCTCATGCAGACGTTCTTCCAACGCGTCCTTAACGTGAGCGTTCCACTTCGCAGTGTGATAAGGCTCGGGCCAGAGATTGCGGATATCGTCATTGCCTCCCAGCCCTGGAGTGATCAAGTAGTCTACTTCATAGTCCCCGCGCTGGGCCGCAGGAATGCCGTACTCCGCAAAAACCCTCTCGCGTTGTGACGGCGAGACATCTTTCACCACCTCCTCTTGCGCCACAGCGCAAACTTGCTCGAGTGAAGCCGCGCGCACTGCCCCCGGAGTGACATTACGGTTGGGCAGGACACTGACAGTGGTTGACGCGGGCGGAACACTTTCGTCCCGTGTGACAAGATGCCGCATGGTCAATATGCTGGCTAAAGCCACCATTGTCAGAGCAGCAAATCCGAATGCGCCTGCAAAAAGACGGCGCGGTGCCCGACGACTTGCTTCGTGAGCGATCGTCTCCGATATTCGGCCTCGGAGCACTGCACGAGGCCGCGCGATCGATGGCAGTTGAGAATCCACGCTGTTTCTATGGGCCTGAGCTACCTGGGCGACTATGCCCTCGAAGTTCGCCGCCCTTTCCTTGCACTCGGCGCAGACCTCAAGATGAACGCGTGCTCTTTCCGACCCCAGTTCATCATCTGCGGCAAGGACAAGCTCTCTATCCGATAAATGTTCGCGATCTTGCATCGTTCTACCCCCGATCTGCGCGAATCAGCTTGGCGAGTGACCGTGTGAGAAATACTGAAACGCTTCCCAACGAAATTCCAAGGACCGTGGCGATCTCTCGATAGCGGAGTCCCTCGGCGCGCATGCGAAGGCAGCTCTGCTCGATTTCGGGAAGCGCTTGGACAATTGCCAGGAGCTGGTGTTGTCTCTCAGCGTTCTTGCAAGATTCCTCTGGGTTCCCTGATGGATCGCTCGGTAGGGCCGCAATCTTGGCATCGTCATCCAGAAGCTCCGATTGGCGCCTGTTTGCATATCTACGCTTCAGGGTGAGATTGTGCGCCACGCGGAAGATCCAACCCCGCAAATTGCGCCGTGATCGTCCAAGTCGCAGGTGCCGAAAGAGCGAAAGAAATACTTCCTGCACGATCTCTTCCGCATCCGCAATCGGAACACCGAAGGAGACTGAGTACCGTAGGAGCGGTGCGCGATATTGCTCGAACAAGCTCATAACCTCTGTCTCAATTTCACCCGTGCGTGTCTGAGCTTCCGTTATGGAAGCTAAAGGCGGCAGACCGTATACATCTTCTGCAGGCGAACTTTGTCCTGGTCCGTCCACTTGAATATTCGAATCCTTCTCACTCTGTTCAGTCTTTTTTTTGAAGGGAGTGCGCAAAAAAAAGACTGAACAGACTTGGGCCAACGGGAATATTCAGGATGAGAGAACAATTCTCGCATCCCCATGCACCCAGAATAACGCCCCAACAAAAGAAATTTACATTCTCCGAGGCCCAAACCATTGAAAAGATATGCCCTCTTCCTCTTTCTTGTCTCTGCTCCAGGCTTTTGCCAGAGCAACACAGGTGAACTGCGCTTGACCGTGAACGACCCATCCGGTCGTGCCGTCCGCACAGAAGTCCAACTTGTCAGCGACGCCAATCAGTACCGCTCCACGTTCACGACCGATGCTCAGGGTAGTGTGGATGCAAGGCGGCTGCCCTATGGAATCTACCAGGTGCAGATTCAGGCGCCCTCGTTTGGCCAATTCTCCGACTCGGTGGTTATACGTTCAACGCTCCCCGTTGACCGTACGATTCAATTGAAAGTGGCTCCGGTTTCCCAATCGGTGACAGTTCACGAGTCTGATACGCTGCTCGATCCGTATCGCGCAGGGGCATTAAACGAAATGGGGCAGCAGACCATTCAGAACCGGTTGACGTCAATTCCGGGCCGCACCGTTCAGGACCTGGTCAACACGGAACCAGGCTGGCTCTACGAAGGAAACGCTGTCCTTCACCCCCGAGGATCCGAATATCAGACGCAGTTTGTGATCAACGGCATCCCACTTACCGATAACCGTTCTCCCGGTTTTGGCGCATCGATTGAAGCGAACAACATACAGTCCATGTCGATTTACACCGCAGGCATTCCGGCCCAGTATGGTCGCTCGCTCGGTGGCGTGGTGGTGGTCAATACGATCCAAAACGAACAACCTGGCTTTCACGGGGAGTTCACTCTGCTTGGAGGCAGCTATGCCACGGGCGGGATTGAAACGCAGGACGAATACACTTGGGGGAAAAATACGGTGGGGTTCAGCGGGGCAGGAAACATGACGGACCACTATCTCAATACTCCATCCCCCGAGAACTACACCAACAACGGCACCACAGGAGAGTTCTCGTTGAATTATGAGCGACAGTTCACGCCGAAGGATCATCTCACGATGATCGCCAGTCACGAACTCGCTCGCTACGCGATTCCCAATGAGTTGGTCCAGCAGAACGGCGCTTACGTGCCAAATGGCGACAATACGGATGGATGTTCCGGTCCGGACCCTGCCTCGGATAATTGCGTGTACATTCCAGGGGGCCAGTTGCAGACCAACGACAACTTTGAAACCATGGGCATCCTCTCCTACGAACACATTTTTTCGCCCGATACGATGGTGGCGATGCGCGGCATGGCACGTGACAACTCTCTCGACTTCTATTCCAACCCGGCCTCGTGGCCTGTGAATGTCACGCAGCGCAACGACTTCAAAGACATCTACTTCAATGCCAGCATCACTGCCGATCGTCGCCATCAGGAGTGGAAGGCAGGCGTTCAGACGGACAACAAGTTCCTCCATGAGAATCTCAGTTACGTGATTCCTGACTGTGACGACCCTAGCAATCCACAATGTCCGTTTAACGTGGGCATCATTGACGTCGCTGCAACCAGTTTTGCCTTTTCCGGCAGCCGACCCGATTTGGAGCAGGCGGCGTATGTCGAGGATTCCTTACACCTAGGCAATTGGTCGATTGATGCGGGACTTCGCTGGGACCACTACCAACTCACCGTCAACAAGAATGCCGTCAGCCCGCGTGTCGCAATCGCGCGCTATTTTCCCTCTGTTGGAGTTCAGGTTCACGGCTCGTGGGATCATGTTTTCCAAACACCCTCCTTCGAAAATATTCTCTTGTCGAGTTCTCCGGAGGCACAGGCACTCGATACCAGCGTTCCCATTGTGCAACTGCCGGTTGAGCCTGCGCATGGAAACTACTATGAACTGGGCGCAACAAAGGCATTGTTCGGCAAGCTACGTGTGGACACGAATATGTACAGGCGCGATGTTAAAAACTATGCCGACGACTCGCAGATCTTCAGTACAGGGATTAGCTTTCCTATCGAATTCGACAAGGCGATCATTTATGGCGCTGAAGCCAAGCTTGAGGTCCAGCAATGGGGGCGGTTCTCAGGATTCGCCAGTTACTCCTATATGGTGGGGAACGTCTGGAACCCTGTCACGGGAGGCCTTTTCCTGGGTGGAGACGCCATTGACGCGACTAGCCAGTTGACGGGTCACTCCCCTGACTCGCAGGACCAGCGGAATTCGGTGCGGGACCGCATCCGGTACCAGGTCACCCCGCGTGTGTGGATCGCGTTGGGAAGCGACTACAATACCGGCCTACCGTTTGATGCGAATCAGACCGTACAACAGGATGTCGCCGAGTATGGTCAGGCAGTCGTGAATCATCTCAACTTTGATCGCGGCCGAATCCTTCCCTACATGACGGAGAATGCTTCTGTCAGCGCCGATCTCTATCGGCGAGAGAAGGTGGCGGTACGCCTGCAGGCCGACGGTGAAAATCTGAGCAACAAGCTGGAAGTAATTGACTTCGGAGGGTTGTTCTCGGGCAACGCAATCGGCCCCGGGCGCATGGGTATGCTTCGCTTGGTTACGACATTCTGATTCCACCGTCTATTACCCAATATTGTTTCAAGAGTCGTGCGTTTCCGAGGTTTACCACCCGAAAGTCGAAAGTCGGCAAAGTCTGCCGATCGAACTGCGCATGACTTTCGGTTGACGCGTACAGGCCAATGCGCCCATTGACGTTTTCAGTTGACTGTATAGTCTTGGAACGGATGGCAGCATTTCTCCATTACCAGCAGAGGGAGAATCTACGCAGCATTCGACGCCCCACTGGTCTGTGCCTGCTCTCCGTGTGGTACTTTTTTGGCCGAAAGCTGTGGACGGCCATATTTCAGCCGCAGCCAGTTTGCAACCTCCTGGGGGTCGAACCGGACGGCGCCTCCGACTCGAAAACTAGGCAGCTGACCTCGCGCTGCCATTCGATAAATGTGCTTGTCATCCACGCCCAAAAGCTCGGTGAGTTCGGAGACCTTCATAGCTCCATGACGTGATTCCAGCTCTTGTATGAGGTTGTGGCTCACGCAATTTCCTCCAATTGACGTTCTCGAACATCACTTGTTCGTCAAGATTCAAGCAGGCACCGGCGACGCGTCCAATGCTTTCTGGCGATGGCTTTCCATGCTCACGCGAGATGGTGCCCGAAAATGGTTGCCCTGCGGATAGCAACTTTTGTTGCCGATTTTGGTTCTAACTGATGAGAAAGAAGTTACGATTCGGAGTTCCTGTCACGACAGCACCACCGCTTTGCTGAGTATCGGGGGGCATGTCCATGAGCAACTACGATCATCTCGAATTCAAGCATTTCAAGAGTATTGTCGCGATCGCCGAGGAAGGGACCATCACGGCGGCGGCAAGTCGGCTTCATGTGGCTCAATCTGCCCTAAGCCGCCAGATCAGCGACCTCGAAGATGCTTTCAAGATTCAGATATTCGAGCGTGATCGCAGCCGGAACTACTCTGACTGCCGCCGGTGAATCGCTTCTTAGGTTCGCCCGAGAACTCCTCCAAACGCGCATCGACATAGTGAACGCTGTACAGGCTATTCATCAGGCGGCAATGCGACCGTTTCGACTCGGCTTCACCCCGTTCGTAGAACACAAAGTTATCAGTACGGTCTGCGATGCATATCGCGATCTGTTTCCCAAAGGAGACATTGAACCGGATACTGGCGATACGGATGACATCATAAATCGGCTTATTGCAGCTGAACTGGACGCTGCATTGGTCACGCTCCCAATTATGCCGGACGGTTACCGTGTCCAACCCGTCATGCATGAACCGTTAGTGGTCTGTATTCGCAAAGACGATCCGCTGGCCCGATGGGATGAATTACCCTCTGAAGAATTGAATAGCCGGCTCGCGATCTTCAGCGATCCGCGACACCATCCGCGAGCACACGAGCGGCTTCTCGAAATGCTGAAAGCCCAGGGCATCACGCCGAAAATAGCCAAGCCTACGTTCAATTCTGAACATGTGCAGTGGATGGTGAGACAACGAATGTGCATCGCTCTCATCCGTCAAAGTGAGCCTCTGCATAACGACCTCACGACTAGACCGATTCAGGGAGTGAAATGGACGATCGATTCGGCGATTGCATATAGAGAAGAGCACGACCAACACGCGCTTCCACTGCTGCTCCGCGATCTTGAAAAGCGTTTTTCCGTTGCTGAACCAGCGGCGGAAAAGAAGCCTCCCCGGCGGGCGACCAACAAAGAAGATCAGCAAAAGTTCTCATTCGGTACGAATGGCCATCCCACCGAGTAGAACTCTGCGGGACAATACTCGAAGCGATTGGCCATCTCGTTTAAGCATGGATTGCCATCGCAACAAAGCATTGGACGGGATTTCAGATCGCGCCTAATGTCTCGGCATACCCGACTGATTCCCCAGTCGCAGGAGGTGCCGATGTTCCGCAAAATCCGTGTTGTCTCCACCCGCAGAATAACTCAATTCAATTGGCCACACTGCAAGAAGTGGTCACACTCCCTTCCGAACAAACTCGCTCACGCGTTTCGCGTGATGGCTCCAACCCTCTTTGCGCTCACGTTCGCGAGCGTTGCCCACGCCCAAGGAACGATGGACTTCTCCGGCGCTCAGACGCTTATGGGGACGTTCAAGACGTTCGCCATCTATGCGGGCGCTGTCATCTGCTTCGGCGGTCTGATCTTCGCCGGCATTCGGATGATGAGCGGTCGCTTTCAGGACGCCATTCCCGGCCTCTTCGGTGCGCTGTTTGGTGCTGGCGTTCTCGGATGGGGCGCGGGCTGGATTGGGTCTCTCACCGGGCAGTCGATGTAGGAGGCTGCCATGCACACGACCAAGCGGGGAGAACCGTTACCGATCAATCAGGCATTGAACAGGCCGAGAGCCAAGCTAGGGCTTGACCTCTCGGCATGGATGGCCATCGTGTTTGTCTGACGTAACGGTTTTCCTCGTCGGGTTCCGAATGCTGGCGATCCTCAGCTTTCCCAACACTGGCGGGCGGCGCATGGCTGATCGTCCGCAAACACCCAAAGATGTTCCAACTCTGGGGCCTCAGCCTCAGCCAGAAGAGCTACTATGACCCGCGCAAATACTGAACAGCTCAAACATACCCCGTGGTTCGCGAAGGCGGGAGCGGCCTGCAGCATCGTTCCGATCTCCCGCTTCGTCGGGCCGAACATCTTCGCCCTGAAGGGCGGCGGCTACGGGTGCCTCTTCTCTCTCACGGGCTTGGATGAAGAGGCTCTGACCGACCTGGAGCTTGAAGTCGCGGGTTCGTCAGATTGAAGGCGCTTTGCGCGGACTGCCAGAAGGATCGTGCCTCTATCAGTACACGCGCGTGATGTCCGGGTTCGATCTTCCCCGGCAGAAGCAGTATGCGAACGAGGTGACGGAGACGTTCGCAAGCGACCGTCTCGCGCATCCTCGACAAGACGGCGGCCTTTCGGCGTATCGACCTTCACTGGTGCCTGACGCTGGAGCCGTCGCAGGTCAAGGCCTTCGAGCGCAAGCCGAAGGAGAACGCCGCTGACACATCCCGGATGCTCTCCGATCTTGAGAAGACGGCAACCTTGCTGGAAGGACACCTCGGCAGCTCGCTCGGTCTCAAGCTGCTCGGCAAGGCCGAAGCCTTCCAGTTCTTCAGCTATCTGTTCAATCTGGAGGAGTGGGCCGGCCGCGACCAGCTCCGCGGCGACACTGGCGTTGACCGGCAGATCGTAAAGAGCCCGGTCGCGTGGCATAGCGACCATGTGCAGATCGGCAAGCGGCACGTCCAGATGTTCTCGCTGAAGACGACCCCGGAGGCATCGCGGCCCTGCCTCTTCTCCGGCTCTGCTGACCCTCGATTGCGACAGTGTGCTGTGCTCGACATGGCGGGTGAAGTCCACGTCCGCCGCCCGCAGCGAGATCGACGCCCAGGAGAAGTTCATCTCGTTCTTCAAAGTCGGCGTCTTGACCCGCGTAATGAGCGGACGGGACACCGCCTCGCTCGAGACGGGAGCCGGAGCCAAGGCTGCCAACAACAATGTCGATGACCTGAGCGATGTCATCCGTTCGCTCGACAAGAAGGCCCAGGGCGAGTTCTCGCTTCGGCTTCTGCTGGCGGCGCGCAGCCCGGAGCAGCTTCGCGACATCGCTCCCGCTGTGCATCGGGTCTTTGTCGATGCCCGGGCGCAAGTGATGGAGGAGACGCTTGGGAATCTCTCCGCCTTCTACGCGATGTTCCCCGGCAATCACAAGTTCAATGTCTTCCCGCATGTGGCTGGCCGAGGACCACCATGCTCGCCTCTCCTCTGTGTTCGCCCCTCATATCGGACACCCGCATTCGGAAGATCTTGATTCGCGAGTACCTGAACATCTTCGAGACGCGGACACGGACGCCGTTCTTTCAGGACGTGTATGTGGACGGCGTTCGGGTCATGCTCATCATCGGGCCAACCGGAACCGGGCAAATCGGTTCACGGCAATCACGCTCATCTCGCTCGAACAGAAGTACGGCGGTTTCACCTACATCTTCGACATCGGCGGCAGCTACGAGAGCGTTGTCGAACTGTATGGCGGCAAGGTCGATCGCGTCGGCAAGGATGGCCCCCGAGTCAATCCGTTCGCGCTGGAGCCGACCGAAAGCAACATCAAGTTCCTGTACTCGTTCGTGAAGCTCCTGCTGACCAACGGCGGCGCGGAACTGGAGCCCGAAGACGACGATGTGATCCATAAGGCCGTGCAGGATATGTACCTGCTCGACGCCGCCAATCGCCGACTGTCGAATCTCTTCCTTCCCAAGAAGCTCGACCGGTATCTATCGAAGTGGGTTGGCAAGGGCATTTACAACGCCGTCTTCGACAACGTCGAAGACAGCCTCTCGCTCTCCCGCCTCCAATGCTTCGACTTCCAGGGCGTGAACAACGAGCAGTATGCCGACCTGATCGAGCCGCTGATGGTCTGGCTGCTCCGCCGCATCAACGACGTGCTCTACAACCCAGCCAATCTTGGCGTACCGAAGCACATCCTGATCGAAGAGATCTTCTCTTCGATGAAGAACAAGCAGCTGCTCGATGGCGCTCTGGCTTCCATCAAGACCGTCCGCAAGAACCTTGGCGGCGTGACCATGATCGGCCAATCCGCCGACGACCTTGGAGCGAATGCCGACAGCATCGTGAACTCCTGCACGTCGTTCCTGTTCCTGAAGGACGCGACCTTCAACCGGAAGCGTTATGCCGAGCTGTTCAAGATGAACGAGCAGCAGATCGCTCTCTTCGAGAGCTTGCAGGACCGCGAAGGACTTTACATGCGGCGCGATGGGTTGACGAAGGTCGTCACCCTGAATCTCGACAGCCGCAGCTACGCAACGTTTTCGACCAAGCCGAAGGACCGGGTACGCCGGACCAAGCTGATCGAGAAATACGGACTCTCCGAGGGCATCGCTCGCTTTGCCCAGGGCGAGTCAGTGTAACCGAGTTCATTCCACCACCAAAAGGGCGCCCTATGAAACCGCCGATGATCCTTGCCGTTACCTCTCTCCTCTCCTTTGCCTGTGGCGATCGCCCATGCGTCTCCCGCCCCCGCCCCGCATCACCTTGAGCCGAGCGCCCCGCGTTCCGTCACGGTTTCCGAGGCACAAACGCCGCCGACGATCCGCGCGGGCCTGCTGCAATCGACCCTTATCCTGCTTCCCGACGAAGAGAAGATCGCAACCGTCTTCGGCGGAGACACCGTGGATTGGGTCTTCGATGGCGGCCATGTTGCCAGCCGGTTTATCAGCGTCAAGCCGAAGCTCGCCAATGCGACCACGGACATTCACATCGTCTCTGACCACGGCAACGAATACACCCTGCAGCTTCAGGAGATCTCCGAGTGATGCCGACGCGCACTTCGATTCCAAGATGTTCATTGTGCCCGGCGACAAGGCGGCCAAGGACAGACTTACCGACATGCCTGTATTCGTACCCGCCGCCGAGTTGGACAAGGCCAAGCAGGAGGCAGCCGCAGCCAAGGCGGCGCAAACCGCCGAGTTGAAGGCGGAAGAAGCCAAAGCCGAGACGTATCGCAGCCAGTATCCCGGCAGTCTGCACTTCGATTACACCTGGGACGAGAAGAAGGGCAAGGAGCTTGGGCCTGCAGCAGATATGGCACGACGACAAGTTCACCTATCTGCGCGGCCAGTTCCAGGAGACGCCTGCGCTCTACGAGCTGAAGGACGGCAAGGGATCGCTCATCAACTTCGACTACAACGCCGGCCTCTACACAGTTCCGAAGCAACTGGAGAACGGGTATCTCGCCATCGGCAAGAAGCGCGTGGACTTCCACCGCAACTCCAAGCAAAAGCGGAGAAGAACTAGCCATGACCGAGATCAATCAAAATCCGCCCGCTACTGTTCCGGCGCAGCGTGAAGCTGTCGGACCAGTCAAGAAGAGCACGCCCGTCATCATCGCGCTGGTCGTTATCGTCGGCCTGATCGGTATCGCGAACGTATCCAGCCTTGTCAGCGGCAAGAAGAGATCCGCGCCGCCGAGCGCTTTGCCGATGCGTCCCTGCGACTGCGAATCCGCAGCAAGTCTCCAGCTTCGAGACGCAGCAACAGATGCAGGCGCGAACGAGATGCCGAGGACCAGCAACGCCAGCAGGAGCTCGCTGCCGAGATGCAGCAGCTTCAGGCCAGAGCAAGCTGTGCCTGGCCCGGAGGCTGCAGGAACGCCCACGATGACTGCCGCCCAGCGTTCGGCCATCTATGGAGACAGCCCGAATGCTCCGCAACAAACCTCCAATGTCTCGCAGGCCCAAGCCGAAGCCAAGCAGAAGGCTTTGGAACGCGAAAAGTTGCATCAGGACGCTCTGAATAGCGACACCGTTGCCATCGACTTCAGCCATCCAAAGTGCCGCCCCCTCGGCAGCGTCGCCAGCAAGCACCGCGTGCTAGCGGAACGAGAGGAGGCTGCCACGAAGGCTTCAGCGGAAACCGCCCAATCCTAATGCGCCCGATGCTGGCAAAGTCGGCAGACGCGCAGCAGACGAAGTCTGCGGCCAAGAGTCGATCCGATGGCGCCCTATGACTTCGACAACTATCAGGGGCGGCTCTACCGGGTATTCGAGGGAACGGTGCTTGAAGGTGTCGTGACGAACCATATCGACGGCGGCTTGAGCGGGCCCGATTCTGATCATGCTCACCACCGACTACTATTCGCACGATCACCAGCAACTTCTCATGCCGCAAGGAACCCGGCTGATCGGGACCGTCCAGAGTGTCGGCAATGCCCAGCAGCGGAAGATGTTTGTCACCTTCCATCGAGCCGTATGCCCGGATGGGTTCTCGCTTGAATTGGACAAGTACGTCGGACTTGACCCATTGGGAACTACCGGCCTTGCCACGAAGGTCGATCACGGCTACCTCCAGGCATTCGCCGCGGCTGCGGCTGTTGGCGGTCTTGGGCGGCCTTGCGCAGATCGGCAACAACGGCAGCGTCCTTTCGCCCTCGACGCAGATACGTAACGGCATCTCGGAGCAGTCCGCCAGCTGAAGGAGAGCAGGTACTGAATCACTTTCTGAACCGCTTGCCCGTCATCACGCTCAAGGAAGGCTCTCGCGCCCGCGTGTACATCGGCACGGACATCCTGATTCCGTCCTACGCGGAACATCGCGTCGATCCGACCCTGTAATGAATCGCTGGAGAACACCATGAAGAGCAGCGTCACGAGGCTAGTGCTTCCAACCGTCGTACCTCTGGCCACGATCCTCGCCTGTGGTTTCGTTCACTTGTCTTTCGGCGGCGGTCTTAGGCGTGTTCCGAACTGCATTGAGTTGGCTACGGCGACGTGCCGGGCTTCTTTCATCGAGCGGCCACAAGCTTCACCAAGCTTTCGGAGCGGATGAACCCGACCTGCTCTGAGTGCAACCAACCCTAACCCTTCAGGAGTCCTTATGAAGCTGAAATTGAACCGCCGGAAGAAGTACCTGATCGCGGGCGGACTATTCTTGCGACGGCCACGCCGGGTTTCGCGCTCTTCGGAATCGGAGACATCGTCTTCGATCCGACGAGCTACGCGAGTCTCGTCTCCCAGCTACGACCACCCTTAATCGCAGTTCAACATGCTCAAGAACAACGTCACCCACTTTTCGTTCAAGCAGCAGTGGCAGACGACGCTCAATGCTCTCAAGAACGCTAACGTGGCGAATATGTTTGGCGAAACCGCGGGGTTCAGCATCGCGCTAAACACCAATTCGCCGAGCGCATCGACGATGGCCTGGAAGACGGCGACCGTCCCGGTAAACAGTACAACGAGCACCTACCTCCAAAGCCAGACGGTCGGGAACAGCGCACAGCTCTCCCAACTCGCCATGGTCGAGATGTCCGATTCGGTCTCGCCGGACTGCCTGACGGCAGTCGGGCAGTATCGGGCCGGCGCGCAGCCAGAACGCTACCGCAAACAGCGCGCTCACGCAGCAGCAGTTCGATACCAGTCAGCAACGAACAGCGAGGTGGAGCAATTGAACCTCTTGAACGCTGCCCAAGCTCAACAGTTGACCGAGATGCAGTCGCAGGCCGCGATGCAGGTCTGCCTTGCCTCACAGATGACCGTCGCCAACATGCAGCAGCGAAATGCCGCAGCTCAGGACTTGAACACGGCAGCGGCGGTTCAAGCAGCAACGATCCACAAACGACACCAGTGCAGCCAACGAAGGCAGCACCTGGACAGACCTATCTACCCTAACCCGGAGACCCAATGCTGAACGCTCATCAACACGAAAATTCTCCTTGCAATCCTTGCGGCACTGACCGTCATTGGCGGTGCCGTGATTTATCAACGCGACCAAGCGGCGAAGGCAGCGGCAGCAGCCACCAAAGCAGCCGAGATCCTTCAGCTACAAAAGGACGATAACGAGTACCTCAAGCAAGAAAACGAGGCGCTTCGGAAGCAGGTCGAAGCGGAGAAGAAGCGGCACAGTTCAGCCGCCGCCCATGAAGGCAAGACCTGGAAGACGTATATCCCTTAACCCCATGAACCGAGAAACCGAGAGAGAGCACCGTCATGGCTTCCACTGTGTTGTTAGCCCAGGCCCTTCCAAGCGCGAGTTCCGGCGTCGATTGGCTGTATCAGTTCACCAACAATCTGACCAACCTGACGACACAGAACGGCGGGGCTCTCACTCAGCTCGGGATGACCGAACTGAGCTGCATTCGCTCTCTTTACGCTCGTCAGCATGGTCGTGAACTGGCAGACCTCGACGCATGACGTTCCGGCTGCACCATCATCCGGTTCAAGCGGGCGATCTGACCAAGTTTCTGCTGCAGCTCATCATCTGCTGCCTGCTTGAGAGCTACTGGGTGAATCCGTTTCCCGGAGCGAGCTTCGGCATCAACCACTTCTTCTCCTACATCGCCCAGGCGATGGTTGCGGCCTTCGATCAAAGTTCGCTGGACTCGCTGCTTCAGTTGCTCAAAACTGCCGGCGATCAACACGCAATGCCGTCGTTCACGGCGCCGGTTCAGATCCTTTGCTACTTCCTTGTGCAGGTCCTCCTTGGGCTGGCTTCTGCGATCCTCTTTCTTATCAATTGCAGCGCCTTCATCCTCTACGGAGTGACGGCGCTCTTCGGACCGATCTTCGTCCCGTTGCTGATGACCAAGACCTTCCGGGCGAAGTTCTTTCACTTTCTGGATGTGCTGATCAGCTTTGCCATGATTCGGGCCGTCGCAGCAGCCTTCATCTTTGTCTGGGCTGGGTTCATGAACGCATTCATCCAGCAGACTTTCAACGGAAACTACTCGATGGAAATGTGGCTCGCCAATCTCATTCCCTGCACGATGGTATTCATCGCCTTCATCATCAACATGCTCTTCATTCCGAGCATGACTCAGGCGATCTTCGGCGGAGCCGCGGGAATGGCGGACAGCATCGGGAAGCGTCATCAGGAACGTCGCGTCAATCAGCTGCTATCGCAGGAGGAGCATAAGCCATGTTGAGATTTCTATTGCATGTGCTTGTTGCTTCGTCGACTCGGTCTGACACGTCCGTTTCGCTACGCTCACTCTGTCGTCCTCTGTCGGGTGCTTGATCGCCGGCCTCGATCTATGCATTCGTGATGTTTTCCACGCTCTCACCGAAAGGAATCAGGCCCCTCATGTCCAGCACACACTCTACCCATTGAATCTCGCCTGACCCCGGAGCAATCCCTCCTCACCGACGAGATCGGGAACGAGGTTTACGCCTCCCACTACGCCGAACGAAAGCTCAGCCGATTCATTATCGGAACGGAAACGGTTCTACTGCTCGGAGCCTTCGGCCTGATCTTCTCTTTGGCGCACCGCCCGATTGCCAATCGCTACATCCGGATCGATGAGATGGGACGAGCACAGGCCATCGCATACACCGACCTCAACTACAGCCCCCGCGAGGGCGAAGTTCGGACGTACCTCACCGATTGGGCGAACTATCGCTACACCATCAGCCGCGACACTATCGCCAAGAAGTATCCGCTCAACTACTACTTCCTGTCGCAGAACTCTCGCCTCTCAATTGATGGGCCAGGACAACCAGAATCACCTCGTCTCGCAGGTCGTCGGAGGGCAGATTGAGCAAAGCGATGTAGAGGTCAAGAACGTCACCATTACCTCCATGTCGGAGGAGACGGTTCAGGGCGCAACCATGGCCCGCGGAACGGCGCTTGTCACCATCGACAAGCTCTACTCGCCGCGCAACTCGCGGGAGCCAAGGACGGAACATTGGCTGCTCAGTGTCACCTACTACCTGAATCCGAAGCAGGTCAGCGACCAGGCCCGCGTCTTCCCGCAGTTCGAGACGATCAATCCGCTCGGATTGACCATCACCGAGTTCCACGAAAACCGGATGTCCGTCGATCCTATTGCGGCCGGTGCACAACGCTGCCGCTTCCCCGCTTGCGCCGCACGCCAACTACGGAGGGAATCGCGATGAGCTACCACCTCATTCTGCCGTTCTTTCCCGAGGAATTGCGGGAGCTGCTGCTTGACCCTTCCATCTCGGACTTGATGATCAATGGGACGACCGGCGTCTATGCGGATCGGGCCGGAGTCGTGCAGCATATCCCGCTGTCGAGCCCTACACGAACGACCGGCTGCAGGCGGCGATTGAGCGGGTTGCGCGGATTCTGGGCCAGGACCTTACGACCCAGAATCCGATCCTGAATACGCGCCTGCCGGACGGCTCTCGTGTCGCCGTTGTGGGAGCGCCATCGTCGATCAATGGCCCGACGCTTGACGATCCGCAAATTCAACCGCTGGTATACCTCGGATGAGCTGATCGAATCGGGCAGTATGCCGAAGCATGTTCGCGACACTGTGGTCGAACTCATCGGCACAGAAGAAGAACGGCATCATCAGCGGCGGAACGGGCTCGGGCAAGACGACGCTTGATGAAAGCGTTCCTTGACCATATCCCGGAGAACGAACGGCTGCTCATCATCGAGCAACCGGCAGAGCTGAAAGTCGCCCATCAAGAATGCCGTTCGCTGGGAAGCTGTCGAGGAGATCCCAGGCCAAGTTGCCATCACTCCAAGCGAGCTTTTGGCGGCAGCTCTTCGCCATCGTCCCGACCGGATCATCATGGGCGAGATTCGCAACGAATGCGGATACGACTTGCTCCAGGCGATGAACACAGGCCACGGCGGAACGCTTTCTACGATCCACGCGAAATCGGCGTGGGATGCGCTGAACCGTCTCTCCAATCTTGCCCTCAGTGCCAGACCGAATCTCAACCACGCTTTCATGCGGTCTGAGACGGCAGAAGCCATCGACTTCGTGCTCTATTGCGAGCGCGACCATACAGGCCGGCGTCGTGTGCGCGAGTTGATTACAGTCAGCGGCTACAGCCATGCAGACCAGAGCTTCCAGACCGAGGAGGTCTACCGCGCCTCCGCGGCCTAACGCCCAGTCCAAACGCTAGAGAACCCAACCCGTATCCGAGGTCTTACCGATGCACCATCATGCTCCCAATCCGGCGGCACAGCCCCACCTGTCTCTAAACGCCTTCAGCGTGCCGTTCCTGAGCCGCGAAGAGCGCAACGGCAGTGGCGAGAGGCCGTCCTTCCAAGGAACTCTAGCCAGCAGGAATGAGCTGCGGTTTGGGCGAACATCCGCCGCCGAGAAGCGAGAGGATGACTTCGGTCCAGAGGGATTCATCCGCCTCGTATCCCGTCCTCTGCTCGGTCACTGCTTCGGGGCCTATCCGGCGCCCTGCGGCTCGGCGCTCTTCTGCTTCGACTACGTCGCCCTTCGGGTTACGGTTTCCAGCTTCGCCGGACCCTCCGCAAATGCAGAGCTTGGCACTTGGGAGCCGGGCCCACTCTCGCTTATTAGTGACCCGAGCAAGATCGGGAAATTCAACGAAACGGAGATCACCACCATGTACCAGAACAAAGTCACCCTCATCGGCTTCCTCGGCAACGACGCAGAAGTTCGCACCAACGACAACCGCAGCTTCACCACTCTCTCGCTGGCAACCAAGAGTTCCTACAAGAAGGACGGCCAGTACATCTCGCACACCGAATGGCACCGTTGCGTGGTCTTCGGCAAGCTCAGTGAGTTCGCCGGCACGCTGAAGAAGGGCGCTCATCTGCAGGTGGAAGGCGAGCTGCGCAGCCGGGAGTACGAGACCAAGAAGGTCGGCAAGAAGCCAGCCCAGAAGAAGACCATCTGGGAGATCCGGGTGAACTCGATTCTCAAGCTGGACCGGGCGGAGAAGGCCAGCCCGGAGGAGCAGGAACCGTAGACCCAACTCCTCTGAGGAAGCGGCCGCATAAGCCGCTTTCCTTCCATCAACTCGGGAGCCCGGTAGACGCCGGGCTTCCAACACCTGTGAGACGCCCGCATGAACACGCAGACCGCACAGGAATTCCTAACCCGATGCTTCGCCCCAGAAGAGACGATCGCTGTCCTCCTGCGCAAGGAGAATCCAGCATCAACGACGCAGCGCATCGTCCGGCTGGAGCAGATGGTCTCGTCCGCGCTATCTCGCGTGGCTGCGCTATGAGAATCACACACGGAGCGAACGTCTATGTCGCGCCAATCCGCTTCGCCCTGGCAGCCGAAAGCGGACCAAGGAATGCATCGCGGAAGTTCGTCATCTTTACATCGATATCGACGTGGATGGCGAGAACCGGATCGCCGCCTTGAAGACGTCGGATGCTGTTCCCGCTTCCGAGCGTCATTCTCTCGACATCGCCGGACAAGTATCAGGCGCTATGGAGGGTCGAAGGCTTCGACTTTGATCAGCAGGAGACCACGCTCAAGTTGCTCGCTCATCACCTTTGGCGGAGACTCCGCTTGCACCGACCGCAACCGGGTTCTTCGCGTCCCGGGATTCCGCAACTGCAAGTACGACCCTGCTCACCCAGTCACCGTCGAATATCTCAGCGACGATCAGCTATCGTCCCGAAGACTTCCGGCTGGACGATCCAGGTCTTCAATTCGGCACATCCAGACTCACGAATCCAAACAGTCACATCCCAGCGGCAAGAACAAGCCATTCTGAGCAGGATTGGATGTGGGTCGTTCAGCAGCTTTCCCATGGAGCCGACGCCGGGAAGCTCACGCTTGCGCTTGCTTCCGCGCGGTCTGATAAACCCAATCCTCTCTACTACGCGCAGCGCACGATCGACATCGCTTCCGCTCGTCTCTGCTCTGCTCGATGGCATGGCGATTGACGACGTGATCGCCATGCTGGAACACCGGCGTTCCGCGGAGATTGCATCCGCTCTTTGCTCCTCCAGAGCACGGGAGATTGCGACGACTGCGCAGCGGATGATTTCCCGCAACAACGTTCACCTCATTTCACACCCCAAAGGAGAACCACAATGCCACTGCTTGAAGTCGTCCAAACCCGTCAGATCAGTGCTTCGATTCGGCTCACTGACACAACCGCACTCCAGGTCGATCAATACGCGGCATTCATCCGCGCTTGTGCCGACGATGTCGTCGAGCAAGCTCTCGCTTATGTCTTCAGCAAAGACCGCGACTTCCAGGACTTCCTGAAGACCCCGGAAGCCCGGAAAGTCGCTTCGACGTTGCGGATTCGGAAGGCTCCGGCTGCCGAGGCTTCAGAGCCGGCTGCTCAGAAGCCTGTTGCAGCAGCCGTCGCCGCTCCCGTATCGCATGCGAAAGGCGCTTGATCCTCCATTTCATTCCGGAGCAAAGCCACTGCGGTGCTTCGCACCGGAAGAATGTTGACACTCCATCCCTTGGAGGGTCGTGTTTGAGGCCGAAAAGGTTCCCTGCGGAACCATGCAGAAAGTGAGCACTTAGCGGGCAACACGGTTCCAGTTGCAACCACGTCGGTTGCAATCGGAACCGGGCCGAATGGAGAAGCAATGAGCACACCAAGCAATGATCTCGACCCGCGTCTTGGCAGACGTAGGTCATGAGTCCAGAAGCGAAAGCTTGGCGACACGCTTCACTCGTTCAGAAGTGAAGTCTCTGAGTAAGGCCGCCGCGTCTGCACGGTAAGACGGTGCGCGACTGGGTCGCGAGATGTTCTCTTGCGCGAGGCTCGCCGTTCACAGGAGGACCCGCTCTTCACGGAACTCATCGCCACTCGCATGATCCTGCTGAATCTCCTGAAGCCGCTCGCCATGGGACAACAGGTTACGTCCGAGGACTTCGCGCGGATCAGTGCGACCGTGCGCAACGACAAGAGAAAAGTGGCGCAGGAGATCCAACAGCAATACATGCACTGCCGCACCGAAGGAGGCCTGATCATGGCAACTCAATGGGGACGAAAAGAAACGATCATCTGGCCTCCGCATGTGCCGATCCTGAGCTACACCGCCGTCGCATCGGCGGTTCTTGCACATGCTTTTTCATCTGGCAGCGGCTCACTTTTCGCTGCCGCCGCTCCAGAAGAGCTACATCACCGAGTACGTCCGCTCGCAGTTGGGTGCGATGTTCAAGGCACATCAGAGCTACCGTTTGCTCTATCTGGGAGGCGGAACAGGCCAGGGCACGGCTTGCGCTCCCAGCAGACTTCATCGAAGGCAATACCACTCTTCCCAATGGCAAAACCTTTCCCGTTGCGCTCTCGGATGTAGCAACGACTCCAGGGATATCGGTGGTTCTTCCGTGGGCCGGCAGTGAAGCTCGCGGATGTGCCCATGCACCGTTGGCTGCGTGCTGCCATTTATCGAAAACGAAAGCATCCTGCGGGCTGTTCGCCGTGAGCCTGGTCGAGGGGGCAGCGTGCCTCGCCGCGATGCTCTGGTTCGCCGTTCCATATGACATCCAGCCGCTTCAAGCAGATGAAATATGGGCGCATCTTGCGCGGCCCACAGATGCTGTCGCCGGAGGAATTCAATCGACGGCAGAAGGGCGACGGCATCGGGTTCAAGACAACCGAGTTGGGCAAAATGATGCGAATTCCGCTGCGCAAAGAAGCCCAGCACTTCCAGATCATGGGCGACACGGGCGTCGGAAAGACCCAACTCATCATGCAAATCCTGCGCCAGATTCGGGAGCGCGGAGACTCCGCCATCGTCTACGATCCTGCCTGCGAGTACCTGCAGCGATTCTTCGATAAGGAGCGCGGCGACATCGTCCTGAACCCGCTCGACGAGCGCTGCCCCTACTGGGGGCCGGCGCAGGAGATGGGCTCAAATGCCGAGGCAGACGCCATCGCCGCGTCGCTCTATCAGCCAGCCACGGATGTGAAAGACGAGTTCTTTCACCAGACGCCGGCACAGATTTTTGCCCATCTGCTTGAGGAAGGGACCGACGCCGCACCAACTTGCCGAATGGATGGCGAACAGCGAGACTTTGGAGCTGCTGGTAGCCGGGCACAGAGATGGCTTTCTATATCGATCGCAAGGCCGGTCCGCAGCGGGCAGGTGTCCTGGCTTCTCTTGGTTTGGTCGCGAAATGCTTCCGGCTCCTGCCGGAGAAAGGACGAGACCGAATCGCACTCTGGAATGCCCGCACTTGGGCGAAGGAGCGCAAGGGATGGATCTTCATTACTTCGCGGCCAGCGGAGCGGGAAACGCTCCGTCCTCTGCATTCCCTCTGGATCGACTTGCTCGTCATGCGCCTGCTGACCGCACCGCAGCCGGGACAGAAGCCGGTATGGTTTGTGATCGACGAGTTGGCGAGCTTGCAGAAGCTGCCGCAGCTTCACACCGCCATCACCGAGAACCGAAAGAGCAAAAATCCGCTCGTGCTCGGCTTCCAGGGCAAGGCGCAGCTTGAGGTGATCTATGGCCATCTGGCCGAGGTCATGCTCTCGCAACCAGCGACCAAAATCTTCATGAAGACCGCCGAGCCAAAGGCGGCGGAATGGATCTCTGAAGCCATCGGCAAAGTCGAGATCGAACGGCTGAAGGAGACAAAGTTCGACGGCTCGCGTTCCGGCAAAAACTTTACCGTGGACCGGCAGATCGAGCCGCTGGTGATGGGCTCGGAGATCAGCGGATCTCGACGACCGGCACGCTTATCTCAAGCTCGGGAACCTCGTTGCCCGCTTCGACTTCGACTACCTCGATCTTGCCCACTCCGACGCCTGGCTTCCTTCCCCGCCAATCTCGGCGGACGGGGAGATGAGCTTCGACCCCGACACGTTGCAGCCTCGCCGGCCCAGTCGCGGAACCAGATGCCAACGTTCAAACTGCGGAACCGCCGTCTGGCACCGGGCGCCCCACTCGCACATCAAGCGAGAACCAGAAGCTAACTCGTAGCGGAGCCAAACGATGCAGACGGAGAATTGCTGCCGATCACGGCGTCACCGAAGACGACGGCGGAGCTTGAGAATACAGCAGATTCGGAGCATCAGATCGATCTTCATGACTCACTCGGCGAGCCACGAGCACACAATCCATTCAGGGGATTTTCTAATCGATGCTGACCATCTCCAAACCGCTCAGTTCCGGCCAGGCGCAGAGCTATCACAAGCTGGAGTTCACGTCCGAAGTCGCAGAGCTATTACAGGCAGGGCGACTGCGGTGAAAGGCGAATGGCAAGGCAGACTTGCCGCTCGGCTCGGCTTGGCCGGCGAGGTTTCGCCGCTCGAGTTCTCGCGTCTCGCGGATGGCATTCATCCCGCAGACCGACGAGCAGATGGTCAGGCATCGCGCCGCTATCGGAGTACAAGAATCGCCGACGGCAGACGACCAAGTCCGTCGAACACCGCGCCGGTTGGGACGCCACCTTTTCGGCCCCGAAGTCCGTTTCGCTCACCGCTCTTGGTCGGCGGCGACGATCGGGTGCGGGAGGCTCACCGCGCCGCCGTCACAACCGCGTTGGACGAATTGGAGCGGTACACCCAGGCGCGGATCGGCGGCAACAATCCCGCCGAGACCACCGGCAAATTCATCGCTGCAAAGTTCGAGCACGACACGGCGCGCCCGGTAGACGGCTACGCCGCGCCGCAGCTCCACACCCATGCCGTCATCTTCAATGTCACCGAGCGAGCGGACGGCACGACCCGCGCCCTTCAGGAGCGTGGCTTCTTCGATTCCCAGCAGTTTGCGACGGCCGTCTACCAGTCCGAGCTGACGCACCGGCTCCGCAATCTGGGATATGAAATCGAGCCGGGAGAAGCGGCGCACCGGAAATCAAAGGATACTCGCAGGAGTACCTTGACGCCTCCAGCCCCCGCTCCCGCCAGATCAGAGAGCAACTGGAAAAGACCGGCTACAGCGGCCCGGAGGCAGCGCAGATTGCGGCCCATTCCACCCGCGACCGCAAGCAAACGCCTCACCGCCGAAGAGGTCCTTGCCGCACACAAAGAAATGGCCGCCAGCTTCGGAAATCAGCCTCAGCAGGTTGTCGCCGCCGCCCGCGAACGCGCTCGAGCAACAGGCAGCGCCAGCCGGAACAAGTAGACCCCCGCCAAAGAAGCCGTCACGTTCGCCCGCGACAGCATCTTCGAGCGCGAGGCCGTCGCCGACGAGCGGGCGATCCTCCGCGACGCGCTCCGGCGCGGCATGGGCGAAGCCTCGTACCGGGACATTCGAGCGGAGTTCGATAGACGGCAGGAGGCGGGAGAGTTTCGCTTCGTTCAAGGCATGAAGCACGATTCCGGTCGACAGCTTCACCACGCCCGAAACCATCGCCGCCGAACGCGCCAACATCCGCCATGTCCTGGAAGGTCGGAACGCTGTCGAGCCGATCATGAGTGCGGAGCGGGCGCGAGACCAAGCCAACACACGATCCTTTCTTGAACGACTCGCAGCGTCGGGTCATCGAGGAAGTCTTGAACTCATCCGACCGCGTCCACGGCCTGCAAGGGCTTGGCCGGCACCGGAAAAACCACGACCCTCCAGACCATCCGCGAAGGCGCGGAAGCGAGCGGCTATATCGTCGAAGGATTCGCTCCAACGTCCAAGGCAGCAGGGCAACTCCGCGAGGCCGGAATCGACGCCACGACCCTCCAGAGCTTCCTCGCCCGTGGTCAAAATCATCCCGAGTGCCGATCACCGCCAATCGGCATCTCTACATGCTGGACGAGTCCAGCCTCGCCAGCACAAGACAGATGCGGTCGTTCCTCGAGCAAGCTCAATCCAGACGACCGAGTTCTCGTCATCGGAGACACCCGGCAGCATCAAGGCGTGGACGCCGGACGGCCCTTCCAGCAGATGCAGGAGGCCGGAATGCAGACCTCGCAACTTGACCAAATCATGCGCCAGAAAGACCCGGAACTGCTGAAGGCAGTCCAGCACCTTGCCAACAACGAAACCGTCAAGGGCATCGCGATGCTGGCGGAGCAGGGCCGCGTCACCGAGATTCCAAACGGACACGACCGCATCGCCGCCATCGCCAGGGACTATGCCGCGCAGCCCGAGAACACCATCATCGTCTCCCCGGACAATCGAAGCCGCCAGCAGATCAATGAAGCCGTTCGCGACGAGTTACGGAAAGTCGGCAGACTCGGCGAGGACGGGCAGATGTTCCGCACGCTGACTCACCGCTCCGACATGACCGGAGCAGACCGAACATGGGCGGCGCGCTACAACGCCGGCGACGTTCTCCAGTACACCACCGGCAGCAAGGCCGAGGGGATCGAGCGCGGCAGCTTCGCTACCGTCGCAATCCGTCGATGCCCGCACAAACACTCTCACCGTCGACGTTGGAAGACGGCTCAAGCGTCACCTACGACCCGCGTCGGCTTGAAGGGTGTCAATGTCTTCCGGGAGGTCGAGCGTGAGTTCGCCACAGGAGACCGCGTCCAGTTCACCGCACCCAACAAAGACCTTGGCGTTGCCAATCGCGATCTTGGAACCGTGGTCAGCCTCGAAGACTGGCAAGATGACCTTGCGAATGGATGGCAAAGCCGCGCGCATCGTGCACATTCGATCCAGCGGAGTTCCGCCAGTTCGACCACGGCTACGCCGTCACCTCGCACAGTTCGCAGGGCCTCACTGCAGGCCGTGTTCTCGCCAACATCGACACCGATTCCGTCTCGCAACCTCATCAATGATCGGCTCGCCTACGTTGCCATCTCCCGCGCCTCAGACGATGCTCGCATCTTCACTAACGATGCTGGAACGCTCGGAGAACGACTCGCCTCAAATGTCTCCAAAACCACTGCGTTCAACCCGAATACAGCGGCTGAAATCAGCGCTGTTCCTACCCAAACGCCAAGAGCGCAAGCACTTGAACGCGAGGAATTAGGCATCAGCATTTGATTTTCTTGTCGCTGGCATCGAGCCAAGCATCCCGATACGCAGCTCTCAATTCCATCAGCTCCAAAGTGTTTCCCTCGATTCGTGTCCGATTCGTATCAAATAAGGCTGATGGTCGCAATAATATCCGCTCGGGGTTCAGTGGAGTCCGATACGGCGACGTTCCCCATCCCCACATGCGAGGGATTTTGTCCCAATCCGCAGCGCCCGGCCCTAAGAACTAGCCCTCAAGACTGCTCCGACCCGCCGACGATCTTGTCTGGCAGCGTTTCCTACAAATGATCGAAACAGCCATAACTGTCCAATCGCTACGTCATGGCAGGGACTCAAAGAGATCTTTCGTGCGGACCGAGAGCGCCCGCGCCAACTTCACAATGTTTTCCAAGCCTACGTTCCGTTCGCCCCGCTCCACGCCGCCCACGTAATTGCGATGGAGGTCTGCCCGTTCCGCCAGATCCTCTTGCGAGTAGCCGCGCGCTTCCCGCAGAGCGCGTATCGCCATTCCGAACAGAGATTTGGTCGAGGCCTTAGGCACTCTCTCATGGTTCGACCTTGACCACTATGAGTCTACACACGATGAGTGTGATATTCTCTCGCCACGGAGGCCGCCCCTATGATCGAATGTAAAGAACTGGCCGGGAAAGTCATTCGCCTCTTCACAATCTTTGAGGACGGCCATTATGGCCCCGACATCCAAATTGAGTTTACCGATGGCACTCGGTTTTCCGCCTGCCTCAAGACCGCCATCTCTATAGAAGCCATTTATTCTCAGGACCAAGGCGGTCGGCCGGATATACTCCGGGATTACAGTAGTCGTGCCATTCCACTCTAAATCCTCTGAAGGCTTCAGTTTTCTGTGGTACAGCTTCAGGCGGTCCTGTTTTTACTTTCCGAATTCGAATTGGTTGCTGGTTTCAAACTGCACTCTTTTCCGTGACCCAATGAACGGCGGGCGGATGGCACTTTAGCTGCCGCCGCTTGCCGTCAATGACGCTATTTTGGCTCCCCCATGCCCTACGGTCACGGTCCCCCCAAAAAGCTATGACTGCTGCGCTTTGCACGGCAGCATTCTTGTGCCTCTCTTGCCCCCGCCGCTGGGGTCACTTCAAGGAAAAGAGGCATCACATGACGAACGCAGCAACACTCTCCGAATTTCAACTCCGGCAGTTCACCGGCTCTGAGAACTGGTATCGCCACGGCATCAATCGCTCGGTGCTCTATCACCGACGGCGCAAAGTTCCTCGCCGACCAGGGCGGAGCCTACTGGCTGCTCGACATCATCGCAATCGCCCAGCAGCATGACAAGTCGCGTGTCAGCCGAAGAATTCCAGGTCTGGAACTTGAAGGTTCACGCCGACCGCAGCGCGACCGTGTTCTGCGACGACGGCAATGGGAACCCCGTTTACACGCAGGATATCCCGTTCACGGATTTCCGGCTAGACGAAGTGAAACTCTACTTCGCCAACAACGTCATTCACCTGCCCAGCGAGTATTAGCTGGGCACGCCCGCGCCGGCATCCTCCGGCGCGGGCTTTTCAAATTGGCTACGGGCCTTGCGTCCTGCGGCAAAAACTCGCACCGCTGCTGCGAGTTTCTTGTCCAACAGGCGGATTACATCCACCTGTACCACGGCAACGCGGCCCTGCTCACCGAGAGCTTGGAAGTGATCCAGAAGACCTCCGCCCTCATTCTCGCCGCAATCGAAAACCCCGCAGCAGAAACAGCCGAAGAGCAGGAGCCGGAACTGGCGCAAGCCAGCTAACCCGCGACTTTGACGATGCGGACGGCCCCGCGCCGTCCGCTCAACTCCCCGCACGTCCCAACCGCTCAAAGGAGAGCAACCCATGAACACGAACACCGCAACTGAATACCGCAACCTTCCCCTTGCCGTCCTCACCGAGTCCGCCACCAACCCGCGCCGCATCTTCGAGGATTCCGCCCTCAAGGAACTGGCCGAGAGCATCCGCAGCCAGGGCGTTCTCTCTCCCTTGCTTGTGCGGCCTCTCACCGATCAGAGCTTCGAGATTGTCGCCGGAGCCAGACGCTATCGCGCCGCGCAGATGGCCGAAGCCCCAACCGTTCCCGTCCGCATTGTCAACCTCACCGACGCCGAGGCATTGGAGGCGCAGCTAATCGAAAACCTGCAACGCCGCGACGTTCACCCGCTGGAGGAGGCGCAGGGATTCAAAGCCCTGCTCAACTTGGAAGACCCGAAGTACAGCATCGAGCAGATCGCCGCGAAGGTTGGAAAGACGCCCGCATATTGTGCGCAGCCCGAGTCCGCTTGACCGAGCTTGCCGCGCCAGTGGTCGAGGCGTTCTATGCCGAGGAAATCGGCGTAGGCCACGCGCTTACTACTCGCCAAATTGCAACCAGCGCAACAGGAACAGGCACTCGCCAATTGCTTCCGCGAGGAGTGGAACGGAGCCGGAGCCAAGGCCAAGCGCATCCTGCTCCCGGTTCGGCACCTGCAACAGTGGATTGAGCACAACGTCCTCTTGCTCTTGAAACAGGCGCCTTTCAACAAACGCGACCCGCAACTTGTCCCCGCCGCCGGAAGCTGCGTCGATTGCCCCAAGCGCACCGGACACAACAAACTGCTTTTCGCCGATGTCAGCGGGAATACGGACGCTTGCACCGACCCGAATTGCTATGCCGCCAAACTGGACGCGCACGTAAAAGCGAAGGTTGCCGCCAAGCCGGAGCTTGTCCAGATCAGCACGGCATACAAGCAGCAGCCGGAAGGCGAGAAGACCATCCCGCGCAACAAGTACGTCGAAATCCGGGAGGAGAAGCCCGACACGCCGGAGAAAGCGAAGTGGCCGGAGTTCAAAACGTGCAAGTACACCACCGAGGCCATCGTGTCGGACGGCATCGACAAGGGCGAATTGCGGAAGGTTTGCACCGAGCCGACCTGCCCGGTACACCATCCCAAGAAGCAGACGCCGAAGGCCGATGCCAGCTTCAAAGCGGAGCAGGAGAAGCGCCGCCGCGAGGAAGCACTGGCGAACGCAACCGGAATCCGCGTCCTGCAATCCATCGTGGCCGCCGTTCCCGTTCGGCTGATGAAGCGCGACCTTCTCTTTATTGCCGAACAGTTGCTCCCATTGCTGGACGAAAAGCGGCTGGAGATGGTCGCACGGAACCGGAGCATCAAGGCGAAGGATGGCGAGTCAGTCGGCAAGCTGCTAACCGCTTTCGTCCGCAAGGCCGACGAAGGCACAATCGGCAAGCTGATTGTCGAAGCTGTGATTCTGCTCTCCGCCAGAGTCACAGTCGGACGGAGGCAAAGTTCTCCGCGCAGCAGCCCAGGCCTACGGAGTCGATACGGACGCCGTAGCTCTCAAGGTCAAGCAGGAGTTCGCCGCGAAGGAGAAGGCGAGGAAAGCCACAAAGCCGGAGCCGAAGCCAGCGGCAAAGGCCAAAGCGAGCCGCTTAACAAATCGTGAATCTTGGGACCTGCCTTCGGGCAGGTCCATTTTTTCGTGTCCGCCCGTCTTCCCACCCTGAAAGTTGCTCTCGCATTCGCGAGAGCGCCATGTTTGCCCACCCGACGGGCACCTACCCGCACCCGACCTCGACCCGTTGATGCTCCAAGATTCGGTTTTAAATAACCATTCCGTGCTCCCAATCATTTGGCAAGGATAACGAAGTTTGGTAAGGTTGGTAGGGTCATTTCAAGCCCACATCCTCTAAAAGGAGATCCCGGCTCCGATATCACACTGATTCACTGACCTGCTCTACCTAAAGCAAATGTTCAAGGTGAAACTATGATCGAAAGTTGTAGCCACTTTCAGAAGATTCTCTACGGCAGCCTTACGGCGCGGCAGAAGGAACTTTTTAACTTCCAGAAAATCGCTGCCACGCTCGCCGACTACGGGTTCAATTGCATCAAGTTAGCTGACGATTGGCAAGGAGCGGATTTCCTCGCATATCACGTCAACGGCACTACTACGCTAAAGGTGCAGTTGAAGTCGAGGGTCACAATCGGCAAGAAATACAGCGATAAAGATCTCTGGATTGCCTTTCCCTATAAAGACCACTGGTATCTGATCGCGCATGATCTCCTAGTCGAGAAGGTCCGGAAGCATACTGATTGGTTGAATAGCCCCTCATGGAAGGAAATGAATGGATATTCGTCTGCCCGGATCAATGCTGGATTGTTGCAGAGCCTTGCTGAAGACCGGCTTGGCCCCATCTACGGTCCTGTTCTCCTTGAGGATGAAGAGAAATACTGATTTGGAGGTTGGAGCACCAGTTTGCCGGCGCGACTGGAGCCCCAGATGTAGATAAAATATGGAACTCTAAGGGGTGGCCGGTTCTCCATAAAGTTCGCTGTAGTGATTCATGATCGCGGCAGACCGCGGCTCGGAAGTGGGGTTGCCACCCGCATAGATCTGACACCATGCGACCGCGAACATGACAAGGTAAGCGGTCGTTGCATTCACCACTTCAAACCGCTCCCCGTCCGTATACGTTCCACGGACATTGCCTTCCGCATCAAATCGGCGCCCGAGCTGCTCCAATCCGCCATGCGTGTAGCCATGCAGGGCGGTGATAAATGGCTTCAATGCTTGGAAGAGCCCGTTCGTGGTAGGCAGTGCCTTGTTAATCGCATCGGCCATGTTTTGGAGTCCTGGGTAAGGACTATCACCGGCCCTCACTGAGGCGAAATGTTCGGGCTTTCCAGAGCAATGGAGCCAGAGTGCCCTATACACGGAATCAACCAATGGTCGCGTGAGAGCCATGGCGCTGCCGTCGAACCGGCCCGACTTTAGGAGGTACAGGATTGCACCATGATGCTCGATCGTGAGCGAAAACAGTGCAACGAGAACTGTTTTCTCGTCGGTGTCAAGAAGGAGGCGATCGGGGACGTTCGCAAGCACGAAGTTGTGCATCTGTTCTGCGCGATCAATCTGTGTGGCAAGCTCTTTGCTAACGGTAGGCTGAAAGACAGGCATTGGCAGTATCTCCATTCGTAGGTACGAGAGCTCGGGTCCTAAATCCGCCAGAGCCCATATTCCTCTAAGATTTTCTTCGCCCCTGGAATCGTTGAGATGAGTTGCCTTGCCCGAGATTCGTTGGTTTGCTCGTAGCGATTGAGACCATCCTGAGGTTCACCACTTCCAAGCAGATCAACGACCAATTTGCAAGATTCTTCTGTCACGACAGCCACGAGGTTGAGGTAGGCGAGGAGGCACGTCTCATGTATGCCGGGATCAACGTCAAATAGCTCGATTTGTAGAAGCAAATCATTCCCCTCGTCTCGCTGCGTGGAGTCACGGTAGGTGAAGTCAGGGTTCGGATGCATGAAGTTGTCGTTGAGGTGCGTCAGAACATTCCTCAGATCTCCGCTCCTGGAGATCGACTTCGACTTAAGACCTTGCCCGCTGAATGCCTTGGAATAAGCTTTCTTGTCAGCCGCCTGGTTAGAACTCCGATTCAGCCATATGTTTGAATTAGCGGGATCATCCACGATCTTGCCGGCAATCAGTAGGGCTTCAAGGCCGGCGCGGAAGTTGGACCACATCAGATAACTTTGGTACGCGGCGATATTCTCAAACCCGAGCAAGGAATGCCTTCGCAAAATATTCGCAAAGTACAACAGTCCCGCGTGCGAGCGGCCCGCTTTATCCCTGGAGGTACCGAGGCGCTCCCAAATGGCGCTCAATTTGGTGTTTGCTGCCTCAAAGAACTTCAGGTCATCGCGGTAGTTCTGTTCGAAGCCTTTCCTGTTGGCATCCTTGGCGTTCAGATAGTCTGTGTATTCGCTCATGGTCGTGGATTAAAGCCTGCCCTCCAAGAACAAGCCTACGTGAGAATTTGCCGATTAAAGCCTTATCCTCATTTTTCGGCCGAGCGTTGGTACGCCGTTCGAAAAACTCGATTGAATATCTCGTGGGCGAGATCAACTGATTCATCTATGGCATGACTTGTCGGGATTACCCGGACATTAACTTGCTTCTCTCGCGCAAGCCGCAAGCCCGCAATGATGCACGCCCCGAAGTAGATTAGGGAACGGTTCGGGCGAGGGATGGCGGCATCGGGATCGAACATTTCAGTTTCCCCCGGCCCGCAGCTTGTTTACTTACAAGATGATTTTGGATGCCGAGGAAAACCTCGGAAGGCAGATATCGTCGTTGTTCTCCGCAAAGAGGGCAGGCGACCGTGATGGACTGGAAGGGGAATTCTCCGACTCCGGAGGGCACGTCGCGGCGGCACCGCTTGCACGTGACGACGAACTGCTTCCGGTTTGGCGCTAGAAATCCCACGGCCAGATAAGCATAGGCGAATAAAAAGAGAAAGTCGATGTGCAAATCAGTAGAAGGCTGAAATCGAGACTTTGGCCGCAATTCCGGCAGGCGATCGCGGAAGCGATTTGCGACTCTTTCATCGAAGGGTCAAATACGCTTGATTAAGTCGATGCTGCGGGAAGCTCTATCGGGCGCTGTCTTCCGCCGGCAATTCTGCTGGTAGAAAAACGGAGAAAACGCTGCCACGACGCGTTCCATTATTGCTGGAATGCAGTCCTCCCGGCTTGGAATGAACGCGTATCGATCCGCCGTGCTTCTCTATAATTTGCTTGCTCACCCAAAGCCCAAGGCCGGAACCCGTGGCTTCTTTGGTGGTAAAGAGCGGATCGAAGATGCGTGGGAGCGTAGCGAGGTCGATGCCCTTGCCGTCATCGGCTACGGTGACCCTGATCCGAGGACGACTGGTGTTGACGCAGGTTGATTTTGTGACACGCAGCTTGATGGTGCCTCTTTTCTCAATGGCTTCTAGACTGTTGACCAAAAGGTTAGAGAAGACCTGTCGTAGTTCCCCTGCAACTGCCACGATGTGAAGATCGCCATCATACTGCTTTTCAATGGAAACTCCTCGGGCGTCGATCTTTCGCTGCAAAAGGTCCACCGCGGAATCCATGATGGAGGTTACGCGCACTACTGTAGGAGCGGAGGACTCGCGATAGAAGCCTAGAGTTTGGCGCGTAATGTGCGATATGCGCTTCAGCTCATCCTCTGCCATATCGAGATATTGGCGAACGAACCCGGGATCGTCGGCATTTGTTCGCGCCAGGTAGAGCGTGTTCGTGACCGCCTCCAAGGGATTGTTTATTTCATGCGCCATGCTAGCCGCCATGCGATTCACTGAAGCCAGCTTCTCGCTGCGGAGAAGAGCTTCCTCGGTCCGCTTACGCTCGGTAACGTCAGTCGCTGTTCCAAACCATTCCACGATTTCGCCGTTCGCATTCAGTAGTGGGACAGCGCGTGAGCAGGTCCACCCCAGGCTGCCATCCACTCGCACGACCCGGTGCTCCAAATCAAACATAGTCTTGGTGCGAATGGCTTCATTGATAGCCTCCAGTACTCGCGCCTGATCATCCGGGTGAATGTACCTCTGAAGCCAGGTGCGGCTCGGTGTGTCAGTGTCGGCAACAAAATCGCGGCCGTGCAGCTGGCGCATCTCACTCCAATCCGGGCTCATGCGATAGACAACATCCGCGCTGGCCGTCACCAGAGCGCGAAAGCGCTCTTCGCTCTCCCGGAGTGCCTGCTCGGTTTCGCGTCGCAGGCGCGACAGGGCTAGGTTGGTTTCTACGCGCGCCACTAATTCGCGCGCAGCAAACGGCTTCACTATGTAGTCGTCCGCGCGCGCTGCGATTCCTTCCACGCGAGCCTCTTCGCCAGCGCGAGCCGAAAGCAGAATGACCGGAATGGTCGCGGTGCGCTCGTCAGCCCGCAAGGCCTGCAACATACCGAAACCATCGAGTTTCGGCATCATCACATCGCTCAAGATTAAGTCTGGCGTCCTTTGGAGCGCCGCTTGGAGAGCGCCCTCGCCATCGTTCACGGTTTCGATGTCGTATCTGCTCGCAAGCAAGCTACGCACGTATTCGCGAATATCCGCATTGTCGTCGGCGAGCAGGATGCGGGCACGCGCCCCGGAATCCTTAGGTACCTTGTAAGCCGCGCCGACCGCAAGTGTCGCGGCGATTTCCTGGCCGTCGGAAACGTCTTCCCCGTCTGGGAGCCACCGCCGCGCCTCTTCGACATAAGCGACCGCATCGGTTGCGGTGGAATCGACAGTTCGCGCCGCCCCTACTCGATCCACCGGCAGGTGGGCGAACCCTAGTGGCATCGAGACGGTGAATGCGCTCCCCACACCGGTTTCGGTCTCGACACGAACTGTTCCGCCATGCAACTTCACCAGTTCCTGAATGAGCGCTAAGCCGATACCGGAACCTTCGTAGCTCCGTCCCGGTGCGCCCTTTGCGCGATAAAACCTCTCAAAGATGCGCGGTAACTCCTCTGGCGTAATGCCGCAGCCGCTATCGCGCACGATGAATTCGACGGCTTCGCCCGCGGCTTTCAGAATCACCGAGATTTGACCTTTGAGCGTGAATTTAAAGGCATTCGAGAGCAGGTTCAGAACGATCTTCTCCCACATCTCGCGATCAACGTAAACCGGCTGGTCGAGGGGGTGGCAATCAATGATCAGCTCGATTCCTGCGCGTTCGATCGCAGAGCGGAAGAGACCGGCCAGTTCCGCGGTAAAAGTGGCCAGGTCAACGGGCTCATAAACAGCTTGCATACGTCCCGCTTCTATACGTGAGAAATCGAGCAGGGTATTGACCAGCTTGAGCAGACGCAGGCTATTACGGTGTGCGAGTCTTAAATTCTGCTGCGCCTGTTCGGAAAGTCCGGGGTCGGCAATCGTGTCCTCAAGGGGACCGAGCAGCAGGGTGATAGGCGTGCGGAACTCGTGACTGATATTCGTAAAGAACGCGGTTTTGGCCCTGTCAATTTCGGCCAGTGCTTCGGCGCGCTTGCGTTCCTGCTCAAAGGCCTCGACTTCGCGGATAGTATTGCCGATCTGGTCGGCGACGATGCGGTAAAAGGGGCGGAATTCTTCGCTCAGTCGCTTACGGGGATTGACGCCGGAGAGGAGAAATCCAGTGGGAAAATCTTTGCCTCTCTGGAGCATGGGAACTGCGATGGCCTCTACCGGCGCGACGCCCCACGGTTCGGTGGGCAAGCCATCCAAAACAAACCCTTGGAGGTCGATGTCGCAGGTTTCGCCGCGGGCGATGCTGGCGAGCGGAATCCACGATGGGTCGGACTCGGATTGCGAAAGGCGATAAGGGAGCAGGGTGGTGCCGGACTCTGCGCCCGTGGATGAGATGAGGATTGCCGAAGCTTCTGATTTGTCGAAGAGGTAAATGGCGGCGAAGGGAAGATCCTGACTGTTTTGGGAGAGGATGCGGATGGCAGTCTTGCAGGCCTCTTCGACGCTGGAGGAGCTACTGGCGGCGCGAGCGTCGGCGAGGTCGCGAGAGGTGCGCAGGCGCCTTTCGCCGATGACGCGGTCGGTGGTTTCAAAGACCGGAGTGAAGATGCCGCCGATGCCGCCGCTTTCATCGCGGATGGGGCTGTACGAGAACGCGAAATAGCATTCCTCCTGATACCCGTTTCGATGTAGCAGGAGGAGAAGATCGTCGGCCCAGGTTGCTTCGCCGCGTTCGAGCACGCCATTGAGCATGGGTCCGATGATCTCCCAGATCTCGGGCCAAACCTCGCGTCCTGGGCAGCCTAGGGCTTTGGGATGCTTCGTGCCAATGATGGGCGCGTAGGAGTCGTTGTAGAGCATGACCAACTGCGGCCCCCACCAGACGAGGATGGCAAAGCGGGAGTTGAGGCAGGTGCTGACTGAGGTGCGCAGGCTCTGCGGCCATTTTTCCACGGGGCCGAGAGGCGAAGAGCTCCAATCGTGGGAGCGCATCAAAGCGCCCATATCTCCGCCACCGGCCAATACCTCGGCCTTCGCCATTGCTTCAGGATCGCAATTCAAAACGTCCATCGAACTTCCGCCTCAGCCGGCCTCTAACGGCAGTACCATTCGGAAATATTCTACTTCGGACAAATGCATATATGGTCAGGAATCGTCAGAAATCCACACAGGCTGCTTGGCTGGCCAATCCGTCCAGCTCCCTCGAGTTATAAATTGCGTCCCCCGCTCATCTACGAATGCGTAGCTGTCTCGTGCGGCTCCTTCGGTCCGTATCGTGTGTTGCTCGCCAGTATCTCCCCAATTCTCCTGAATACCTCCTTTGGCTCGTGACCGCTCGTGGCGTCAGCGAAGGCATCGCAGTCAGCGGAGGAATCCACGATGGAAACGACTGGAGTGTTTGACCCGGACGCTCGAATCAGAAAGGCCAACCTCTCGCGGCTTTCCGGAGGGATCGACCCGCCCAGGAGGACCAGGTCGAAATCACCAACTCGGAACCACTCGATCGCCTCTCGAATCGAGTTGGTCCAAGTCACGAAATATCCTGCCGATTGCCATGTTCGGCGATCCACTTCGGTCACGGGCGAATCTAGGCCCACCGCAAGGATGGCAGTTGAGCACATAATCACCTCCAAACTTACCGATCGTTCACTCAACAACCAACTGGCGGCCCTCTCGGCATCCCAATCGCGAGCAGGCAGGAAGCCAGAGGATTGAGCTATAGATGGGGTCAGGGTATTCGATAAGAAGCCGGACGTTCAGTTTTCGATGCTCTATTTGCTTTTCGCGTTGCCCGAGTTCAAGAGCCGCGGGTTTCGATATTTTGGCAAAGTTAATTCATCCTATTGAAATTTTAGGCCCAGTCCAACAGTTGCTGAACCTGGTCGAGTTGTCGGCATTCAGAAGAGATTTCACTCGAATAATGACCGTTGAAGAGGGAGAATATCCTTTCGCCGAACTCGCTGATCACCGAAGACGGTTCTCCCGCCGACAGTCTGCGATGTCTGCCATTCATGTTCTATTGCCGCTTCGAATCGGGCGATAGGATATCGTTCTTGCTCCACGGTGTCGGGTCAGGCGATCAAGTTTCTCGAATCCATGAAGTTTTCCCAAGTGTCAACTCGCGCAGCTCCCAATGATTCGGACGGCCAGGCCGGAGATAAAAGCGGCGGGCTTTCTTTCTGTCTCGTTCAGTGCTTTTTGGGGCTAAGGTCGTCTGAATATCCGGCCTGTATGCGTGGCCATTGGGCGATGGGGCGGCCGCCCGGCCACTCCGGCTCCCAAGTGGGTGAACCGCTTTTAGTCCGAGTGATCGTGCACTGTTGCGGCCAACCAGCCGGCGAGTCCTCCCACGTCTCCTGCCGCCCGTAGATGGTCAAATCGAGCAACCGATAACTGTTATCCATCTACTTCACGCCGCGACTGGTAGTCCAGTAAGTCTCGAAGACCTTGGATCCTTGTCGCAGGTAGCAGACGATATGCATCATGCCCATCCGGCGGCCAACGAGGAGGACTTCGAGTGAGTCCTGGGCGCGAGTACCAAGGCATCTCCCAGCCCATGAAGTCGCGGTAGCGGGCGCTCTCTTCGTATGGGCCTTGGCAAAACACGGCGAAAGTGACGTCGCGAGAATGAATGTAGGACAGTTCGCGGACCTGCGATGTAGCCCAGGTGCATCCCTCGCACTGCTCCGGCGCAGGATGACCGGCGTGCCACATGAAGTAGTAGGCGATGAGCTGCCGCGACCCTCGAATGTATCGAGTAGTGTCACTGGACCGTGTCTCGCCAATCAGCGGTGTCGAGCCGTCCATCTCGACCATCGGAAGCCGCCGTGCGGGCGGCCGCGATCGCGTCGCCTTCGTGGGTGTGAGCCTTCTCTCGAACCCGTAACGCGTCCGATTTGCGCCTGAAACGTGCTGCGATCGACGATTTTGGGCAATGCTGTACTTTCCTTAACGACGTTCGTCATTGCAAGCCTCCTCTGCACGGAATTCTGGATGCCGACCGAAACCACTCGCTGTGAAAACATTTCCGCCAGTCACAAGCGCCTTGCGATTTGGCAGTCGCCCGGAACCTCGATAGCTCGTTTCTCCGTGGTCGGCTTTGGGAGTCATTCTGCTGTCGGACCCGGGCGCCGTCTGTGTTTGACGCTTGAATTTCGAATGAGGGTATTGCTTGGTTGGATCTTGAAGGGTGCACACGCTTTTGGCCGGCTCATCGCTCATGATGCACCTCGAACCGTTGGATGCTGGCCCAAGCCGCTCCGTTTTTGGATCGCTGTCACAGCCCCAGCCGGGGCGGCCTGCTCGCGATAGATGTAGGAATGCATCTAAGTCTTTGCAGGAGTGCTCTTGGCTAGCCATCAACTGAGGAACGGCATCCGATGCAGACACCAGGTGAAGTCCGCTCGCGGATCGGCGAGGACAGAATCAGAGAGGCGTTCGAATATGCTGCCTCAGGGTTGGCTATCACCAGCCTGGACAGGGGTGTTCCAGCAGACGAATCCTGCATACAGAGACATCGTAAAACGAAGCCAGCAGGAATTGGATGATGAGTCGATACTCTCCATCACCCACGAGGATGATAGGGAGAATTGCCGCATACACCTGGATCGGCTTGTTTCCGGCAAGGTGCCGAGCTTCGTACTGGAAAAGCGCTATGTACGCCCCGATGGCGACGCGATTTGGGTGCGGAATTCCTTTTCACTCCTAAAGGACGACTCCGGCAGCCCTACACATATCATTCTCATTTGCAATGACATTACTGAGCGACGCCGCGCAGAGCAAATGCTGCTGGAGCGAGAGAAGCTGGCCGCAGTGGGCCAACTTGCTACTTCCATCGCACATGAGATTAACAATCCGCTTGAGGCCGTGCAGAATTTTCTATTCTTGGCGAGGGGCTCGAAAAACCTTGAAGACGCGCAACCATTTCTAGCGCAGGCTGAAGGGGAAATCCAGCGAGCGGCTGAAATCGCCAGCCATACGCTCCAGTTCCACAAACAACAGACGAAGCCTGCGCCCACCAACATTACGGTGTTGCTCGAATCGGTTTTGTCGCTTTTCAAGGGCAAGCTTTCCGCCGCAAAAGTAAAGTTAGAACTGGAAAAGAATGACACGCCCGAGTTGATCTGCTATCCCGGTGAAATAAGGCAGGTGCTTGCGAATCTCATTCGGAACGCCTTGGAGGCAATGCCGGGGGCGGAAGGCTGCGCGTGCGGGTGCGGCCTTCAACAGACTGGCGAACGGGCTCGCCGGGGGTGCGAATCACCGTCGCGGACACGGGCTACGGAATGACGCAGGAGACACGGAGGCGGATTTACGACCCGTTTTTCACGACGAAAGGAACGCAGGGAACAGGTTTGGGGCTTTGGGTCACAGCGGGAATCCTAGCCAAGCACTTCGGAAGCATGCATCTTCGCAGCAAAAACACGGTTGGGGCGAGCGGAACGGCGTTCACCTTGATCTTCCCGATGACCGGCCAGGAAGGAAAAACCCCGGAACCGAAAGACACCGTATGAACTTTCGCATCGGTGACCGGGGAGGTGGACACCAAATCGCCGGCTCATCTGATACACTAAATTTCGTTGTTGGGTTCGCTGATTTTGGTGTCCACCTTGGTGTCCACGTGGTGTCCACGGAAGCCCGAAATTGAGTCCACAGCAGCGAAATGGTAGAAGAGAGCGAAAATAGCGAAAGCTGCGAAACGCTTGATTCTATGTGACATAAATCCAAGTTGTTGAAAAACAATCTGGGGACGTAGCTCAGTTGGTCAGAGCGCTGCCCTGTCACGGCAGAGGTCGCGGGTTCGAGCCCCGTCGTCCCCGCCACTAAACCTAATAAAATCAAAGGTTTGTGGCAGTAGACCAAAGTGACAGTCACGAAAAAGGGTGCTGGCGAGGGTGCTGAACATTAGCTTGCCTCCTCCAGGTGCCTTTCAGCGGTACTTCCTACCCCAACATTTTCCGCCTCAAGAAGCTTCGACGAAGTGCGCGAGGGTGCTGGCGAGGGTGCTGAAATCGTCTTCTTTCCCGCATCCAGAAACATCTGCATCACTCGGTCGTTGGCTTCCCGCTTGGTCGAAGAGATGGCCCTCGTATACACCTCCAGCGTGATCCGCGAGTTGGCGTGACGAAGCAGTTCTTGAGCCGTCTTCAAATCGACCCCGGCCGCACGAAGGTTGGTCGCAAGCGAATGGCGGAAGCTGTGCCAGCCGATGACCTTCTCCGTAATGCCGGCTCTTTCGAGCGCGGGTCGAATCACCTTCTTCAAGCACCATGTCGGGCGTGACGGGCTTTTTCCCGTGCAGGCGCCATGAAGCGAACACGAAGTCATCGTCCGCTGGATATGGAGTCTCCTCCCTCCAGGCGGCCAGAGTCTTCGCAACCGAAGGATGCAGCGGAACCGGCTTGCGGCTCGCCTCGGTCTTGGTGTCTCCGAAATGATTGCGCACGCAGGAGCGCCGCACGTTGACCTGCATCAGTTCAAGATCGATGTCGCTCCAAGTGAGCGCCACCAACTCGGACCGGCGGAGGCCGGTGCTGCCGGCCAGAACGACCATCGTCCTCTCGCGAAGCTTCAGCTCTGGAAGCAGAGCTGCGAACTCGGCGGGAGTGAGTACATCGGTTTCGCGAAGCCGCTTGGCCGATGTGCGCACCTTGGTGATGGGGTTCCGGTCCATCCATTCATGACGCATCGCATGATTGAACAATGCGGACATGATGTTGCGGATTTTGCTGCGTGTTCCAGGGGCGTAATTCAGGGAATGCAGCCACTTCTCGACATCAACGGTCCGGATTTCCAGGAGCCGCTTCGAACCAAACTTGGCCTCGATGTGCCGCTTCAGGTAGTGCCCGGTCGATTCAATGGTCGCAAAAGCCTTCCGTTCTGGGACAAGCTCATGCTTTCGATAGTGGGTGATGAGCTCGGAGACCGTTTCCGGTGCTCTCTGCTCTGAGTTGATGTTGCGCCGAAGCGACAGGATCGCCCCCTCCGCATCGTGCCGCGTCGGCAACCGGTCTACGGTTCCGATGACGGACTTGCGGTACTTGCGTTCTCCGCTGATCTCCTCGTACCAACGGAAAACCCAGGCATCCGGGCCGGTTTTGCGCTTCAGCCTCAATAGACTTCCTTCTTGGAATCGGCTCATGCAGATCTCCTTGCACGAGCGCCGATGGCTGAATCTATGCTACGCGCCGGGGGCCGTTTTTGGACCTGGGTACGTTGCTCAAACCAGTCGAGAATTTCCTCTTCAATAAACCGCCACAGGCGGCGCTTTCCCCTCGCCGAGCGGATGTGCCGGAACATGGCCCAGCCGGGCCCAGCAGATGAGCGTCCGGCTGTCCATACGCAGGATGGCAGCCGCCTCGCTGGCGTCGAGGATCTTCATGCGGCGACTGTTTGATGGAACGGTGTCAGTCGATTCTTTCGGGATAGTAGAATTAATCTCGGAATTTCGCACACGGACCCCCGTTTTTTCGGTTTTCCAGACAACCAATGCGGCCAGTGTGGCTAACCAGTTTGGTTCCAGTCCAATCAAATGTCATAGCGGCGTTATTCCTGGCGGTTATAGGGCCGGGGTAGGCCCAGCTTGATTTGTCTCGTGACGGTCCTCTAGCAGCAGAAGGACGGCCCCAATGATCGAGATCGATCTTCGGCTTTTGCGAGCAGCAGTTGTCGTCGCGGAGGAGTTGAACATCTCCCGCGCAGCCTCGCGGCTGCGGATTTCTCAACCGGCGCTCACGAAGCAGATTCAGGAGCTTGAGGATCGGATAGGGATACGGCTGTTCGACCGGGATACCCAGAAAGTGGAGCTTACCGAGGCCGGGCGTGCGTTTGTTGCAGAAGCGGCAAAATCTCTCTTCCATCGCGATCGGGCGGTCGAGGTGGCGCGGTCCGTCGCCCGTGGAGCCGAAGTCGTTCTGAATATCGGCACGTCCCAATACCTCGATCCGTTCTTGAGTTCCGTGCTCACCGCAGTTCATCTACCCATGCATTCCCACTTGCACGTCCACATCGTGAGCGGATACTCGCCCGAACTCACCCATCGCGTGGCGGTTGGAGAACTGGATTTAGCGGTTGTCGCCGCCGGTACTGATTCGAAGCAGATCACAGCAACTCCTCTCGCGAGTTCGCCCCGGACTGATTGCCTGCCCTCATTGCGGTTTCGAACGAGGACTATTCGAGGCCGTCCACGTTTGTCGTGGCTGCGACGCCGCGATAGAGCGGAAGGAAGTCAAGCCGGAAAGCCTGATCAGCGGACGGAGAGGGATTCGTCGCTACAAATTCTATCCTTGCACAAGCGATTCTCATGAAGCGTGCGTACGAAATGGCCTTTGCTGGGACGGGCAGTAGTGTCACCCAGATGGTGGCCGCGGTCGCGGGCCATCAGCGCCAGTTCCGCGCTGAGGCACTCGTCGATGAGGAGCTTGGTCATTGAGGCTTTGAGATCGTCCCCGTTCGCCTTGAGATGACTTTCGCGTTCGGGGGAAGGGAGGCCTTCTGGCGCGGCCTCCCTCGCTGCGGGTTTGCTTCAACATAAAGTGCCGCGAGCTCGACCTGCTTTCGCTTGAGGCTGGGATAGGCGGAAAGGATTCGGTCCACCGGAATTCCAGCGGTGACGGACGCAGCAACGTCATAGACTGGCACCCGCGTTCCCCGAATTACCGGTGTCCCGCTCAGGATTTCCGGGTCCGAAACCACTATTTCCTGGGCTGCCTGAAGACGCTCCAGGCGTTCCTCCACTTCCTTGTGGAACGAGGTCAGGTCGATGGTCAGAAACTCATCCTGGATGGTTTGAGGCTCCGGGTTGGATTCGCTCGCCCGCGTGATCGTCCTTTGCCGTTCTTCCGAGGTCAGCCTATTCGCTGCGCGGAAGTAGAAAGAGATCAGGGCGCAGGCCTGGCTCTTAAACGACCGCGTCTGGGTGGCCGTATAGAGCGCTTCGGGAAGGATGTGTTCGTCGATCATGCGGTGGACATCGCGCACCGAGACACCGGCTACAACAGCAGCTTCGGATGGAGTCAGGCTTTCAATCATGGCGGTCAAGTCCTCCTGCGGACTATTATAGCAAAAGTATCCGATACATCGGAAGATTATAAATGAGCAGTAAGGTCTTTGTTTCCGCCGTTCAGCACCCTCGCCAGCACCCTCAGCCGCCGACAGCGGCGGAGGAAAGTCCCCCAAATTTAAGGAAGTGACGCGATAGTAGTTGGGCAACGGCAGAGGTCAGCACTTTTAGATCGTCTTGCGAGGGAACGGCAGAGGTTTCGCGGATCGTCTTGCCAGCGAACGGCAGAGGTCTTCGCAAAAACCGAAATTTGAGAGATGCAAAATAAACTCAGACCCTTGTCGAGGGTGCTGACGAGGGTGCTGAGGGGTAAACCTTGAGTGCTTTTCAATGACTTAGAGCGCTTTTGTTAGCCATCGGCGCTCATGTTTTCTATAACTTACGGTTACTGGCAAAACTGTCACGGCAGAGGTCGCGGGTTCGAGCCCCGTCGTCCCCGCCATCATTCCGAAAGAGTTACGGAGCATATTGGCCTAATGTGACAATCACATCTGGGTTCGATTTGGGTGCGATAAGAACCTTATCGAGCAATTCGAGAGTGTCCTTCGCCCTTCTCTTCACCCAGATTTGGAATCATCACCTTCACAACCTTGCTCTGTGCGACTCGCTTGTTCGAATTCACGGCCTGCGTATAAACCACCAGCGTGATCCTGCTCTCGACATCGCAATCGACAGCTTTTTCTGAGCCGTGAAACTCCGGACTGGCATTCTCTGGCGCATCGCACTGAGTTTCCCGGCCTTCGGTTGATGTCGAACCACACGGCGGAAAGCATCGATCCCACCCGCAAAGTCGTATCTGTGCGCAGTACGAGCGGTTCGAGAAGCAATTCGGCGTACGACAAGCTGCTCATCGGTAGAGGCGCCAGACCGCAGGAAACTGTGACATCCTTTCGCGCCTTTTTAACCGTCAAAGGATTATCATGCTGTGGTGCGGGGTATATTCCGCCGACCATTCCCCGGGCCTGAAATTAAGGCAGTTCACCCCATTTGAATACTTTGCGTCCAGGACGGATAGGTTTTTCATGGCGAAGCCTGGCGTTCCTGGGGTTAACGCTGACCGTGTTTACCTGGGGCCTGCAGTACAAGCTCTCTCTCTACAATTCGCCGCATAGCGCTTCCCGCCGAATTCCGGCCGCCAAGCTCTTATCCCGCAATGAGCAGACGAGGGGCACTGACAGTCCGCTGATAAGCACTGCGAAGCCTGCCCTCAGACATATATCCGTATATGTGGTTCTCCCCGCGGTGGTGCTGTTCTTCAGGGTTGGGTTGAACTTCTTCCGCAAGGCCGAAGGCGCTGGAGGCAGCCCGGATAGTCTTCGCCCGCGGCGGGTGCGCTCATTCGCCAGTTTGAGTGCTTTCTTTTTCCGACCTCCGCCTGTCGCGATCTGAATCTCCCTTTATCTCGGGTGCTAACCGTTTGGGCCAATAGTCGAGGGCCAATGGTGTGTTCCGTTTTCGGGGACCGTGAGTTCTTAAACTCGCGGCCCGATCATGCAAACCCTACAAAAAGGTGCGTTCAGAAAACATGCGAAGTCGACTCTCCTTCATGCTTGTCGCGGGTTTAGCCTTCCCGGCGACGATTGCCGTAGTTGCCTGTAATTCCGGTACCCGAAGTTCGAAGGCTGACGCTGCGGAGAACGCATCGGCGCAGGTAGCCGTGGTGCAGCGTGGCAATATCGACCAGGTCCTCAGCCTCGCTGGACAATTCCAGCCTTACCAGACCGTCGACGTCCATCCCAAAGTATCCGGCTTCATCCGCCACATCTACGTCGACATCGGCGACCGGGTGCGCCAAGGTCAGACTCTCGCCGTTCTTGAAGTTCCCGAGCTCAAAGCACAGCTTTCCGGCACCGTTTCAGAAGTAGCGCGCAGCGGCGATGAGATCGTCCGCGCCCAACACGAAGTCCAACGTGCCGAGTCCACCCACAGCGCAATCCATGCCGACTACGACCGCCTCCTCCAGACATCGCAGGCGCAACCCGGCCTGGTAGCGCAGCAGGAACTCGACGATGCACAGGCCAAGGATCTCTCGTCGGCCGCCGAGGTGGATGCGGCCAAGGCGGCATTGTCCGCGGCTCAGAACGGAATGGAGGTTTCTAAAGCAGACAACCAGAGAGTGAGCGCAATTGAGGACTATACCAACGTGGTCGCGCCGCTCGATGGCGTCATCGTCTGGCGCTATGCCGACACCGGCGCCCTCATCCAGTCCGGCGTCGGCTCCAATAATCAGGACCTCCCCATCGTGAAACTTGCGCAGAGCGGCGTGATGCGGCTCCGTCTGCCGGTCCCGGAATCGTACGTGCGCTACGTGCACATCGGCGACACGGTGCAGTTGCGCGTGGATTCACTGGGGCGGTCCTTCACCGGCACTGTGGTGCGCTTTACGCGCGAGCTGAATTTCGAGACGCGCACGATGGAGACCGAAATCAACGTCCCCAATAAGGACCTGACGATTGATTCCGGCATGTACGCGAATGCTCTTTTGCGGCTGAACCATGCGGACAACGTGATCACCATTCCGGTGGGAGCGTTGGTTCTGCACGGTAACCAGCAGCAGGTGTATGTGCTGGACGGCGGCAACCGCGTGCATATCCGCACTGTGCAGACGGGCATCCGGGGCAATCAGCTCGTGGAAGTTCAAAGCGGCCTCAATCCTGGCGACCGCATTATCGTCGCTGCGCAGTCGAAATACACCGAGAACGAAGTGGTGACCCCCGTCGTTGAGAAGACACCCGCCTCTGAAACAGCCCCGCAGTCCGGCGGCATGATCGACATGAACGCGGAGAACTCCGCCAACGAAAGTCAGCAGTAAAATGCCAAAATTTGCACTGAAATATCCCTACTTCATCCTCATGCTGTGCCTGATCGTCTCGATCGTCGGCATCGTGAACCTGTTCAGCATGCCGGTCGATCTCTTCCCCGACATCGACATGCCGGTGGTTGTTGTCGCGACGTTCTACAGCGGCATGCCTCCGCAGCAGATCGAAGCCGACATCACCAACACATTCGAGCGCTACTTCACCCTCGCCGCTAACGTCGACCATAGCGAGTCCCGTTCGCTCACCGGCGTTTCTCTTATCAAGATTTACTTCAAGCCCGGTACCGATCCCAACGCCGCGCTCTCGAACGTCTCTAACCTGGCCATGGCGGATCTCCGCCGTCTGCCGCCAGGCACTTTGCCGCCTGTTGTGCTCGGCCTGACGGCCTCCACACAGCCCGTCTGCCTTGTGACCCTCGAAGGCAAAGGCCTCAACGAAACCCAGCTCAAAGACCTCGCGCAGTTCCAGGTCCGCAACCAGATTTCCAACGTTCAGGGCGCCTCCGTGCCGCAGCCCTACGGCGGAACCTACCGCCAAATCCAGGTCTACGTCGATCCGCTCAAAATGGAGGCGCGCAACCTCAGCCTCCAGGATGTCGTCCAGGCTGTGAACAGCTCCAACCTCATTCTGCCCGCAGGCGACGTCCGCATCGGCAGCAAAGACTTCAATATTTACGCCAACAGCCAGTTTCCCAGCGCCCAGGCGATGAACCAGATGCCGCTCAAGTCTGTCGGCAACGGTTCCGTCCTCGTCGCCGACATCGGCCACGCCGAGGACTCCGGAGCGCTCCAGTACAACATCGTCCGCATCGACGGCCAGCGCTCCGTCTACGTGCCCGTTTTCAAGCAGGGCGGCAACAGCAACACCATCACCATCGTCGACGGCATGAAGCAGGCCATCAAACACCTTGTCGACATTCCGTCCTCGCTGAAGACCGCCGTCGTCTTCGATCAGTCTCTCTTCGTCAAGCTCGCCCTCAGGCAACTCGTCAACGAGGCCGCCATCGGCCTCGCCCTCACCGGCATCATGATCCTGCTCTTCCTCGGCAGCCCTCGCGCCACCGTGGCCGTCATGTTGGCAGTTCCCCTGTCGGCCCTGGCGTGCATGCTCATGGCCAACATGATGGGCGGCACCATCAACACCATGATCCTCGGTGGCCTCGCCCTCGCCTTCTCCCGCCTCATCGACAACGGCGTCGTTGTGCTGGAAAACATCTTCCGCTACATGGAACTCGGCGAGCCCGCCGGCATCGCGGCCGAAAAGGGCGGAACCGAAGTATCTCTCGCCGTTCTGGCCGCCACCGTCACCACCTCCATTGTTTTCCTTCCCGTCGTCTCTCTCTCCGGCGTCAGCAAGTATCTCTTTACTCCGCTGGCGCTCGGCGTCGTGCTCTCCATGTTTGCCTCCTACGCCTTCGCCATGACGGTCATTCCGCTTTTCTGCGCGCTCTTCCTGCGCGGGCACGGCCATGGCGAGCGCGACGACGCCGGTGAACTCGTGGATCAGCACGAACCCCAGCTCAAACGCCGCTTCTCCCTCGAGGCCATCGTCGGAAAGTTTAACGACTCCTTCACGCGCGCGGTGAACCGGTACGAAGGTCTCTTGCGCCGCTCCCTCTTCCGCCCCGGATTCACCACCGCCGGCATTCTGGGGGCCTGCGTTGTCCTGCTCGCCCTGACCTTCCCGTTCCTTGGCCGCGCCTATTTCCCGCGTACCGACCCTGGTCAATTCGTCATCGATGTCCGCATGCCCAGCGGAACCCGCCTCGAAGTCAGCGATCAATACATCGCCCGCGTCGAAAAGATCATCCGCGAAGAGGTGCGTCCCCGAGACCTGGGCATGATCGTCTCTAACATCGGCGTCTATCCCGACCTGTCCTCCATCTTCACCTCCAACGCCTCCATGGACACCGCATTCGTCCAGACCAGCCTCAAACAGGATCCCTCCATCGGCAGCTACGAATACATGCAGCGCGTTCGCGCGCGGCTCTCCCGCGAGATGCCCGAGCTCACCACCTGGTTCCAGGCCGGCGGCCTCATCGACGGCGTCGTCAACCAGGGCCTGCCTGCGCCGATCGATCTCCAGGTTAGCTCGATGAATATCGACGGCGCCTACGCCCTTGCTGAAAAGCTGGCCGCGAAGATTCGTACCTTCCCCAACGTCAGCGGCACTTACATCCCCCAGGACGTCAATTACCCCGGTATTCAGCTCAACATCGACCGCGAGAAAGCATCGCTCATCGGCCTCTCGGCCAAAGATGTTGTCGACAACGTGATCACCGCCCTTACCTCCGACGGCATGGTCGCCCCCAGTTATTGGATCGATCCGAAAAGCGGCAACAACTACATGGTCACAGTGCAATACGCCAATCGCTGGATCGACAACATGTCGACGCAGGACTTCGAGAGCATTCCCCTGCGCGGCATCCGCCCCGCCGGTTACAGTCCGATCGACGATGCCCTCCAGGCCTCCGACGCCGATCCCGACCAGTGGATTGGCTCCCATCGCACCGGCTACACGCCGCTTGGCTCTGTCGCCAGCGTTCGGCTCATCAACACCCCCACCGAAGTCGACCACTACCAGATTCGCCGTGTTATCGATGTCTACGTCGCAACCAGGTCCGAGGCGCTCGGTGGCGCCGGCAAGCGCATCCGTGACCTCATCGGCCACACCACCACCGACAGCAACACGCGCATCATGCTCCATGGCGCGGTCGTCAGCATGAATGAAGCCTTTCACGACTTCGGCTTCGGACTGCTGCTCGCCATCGTACTCGTCTACCTCGTGTTGATGGCCCAGTTCACCTCCTTCGTCGACCCCTTCATCATCCTCATGGCCATCCCACCGGGCATCGCCGGTGTTGTGTTTTTGCTGCTCATCACCGGCAGCACGCTTAACATCATGTCGCTGATGGGCACCATCATGATGACCGGCATCGTGATCTCCAACTCCATCCTCATCGTTGACTTCTCCAATATCCTCCACGCCCAGGGCATGCCCTTGCGCGACGCCACCGTCGAAGCCTGCAAGATGCGCCTTCGCCCCATCCTCATGACCTCCATGGCCACCCTGCTCGGCATGATTCCCATGGCCCTCGGCTTCGAAGCCGGCAGCGAGCAGTACGCCCCACTCGCCCGCGCCATCATCGGCGGTCTCGGTGTATCCGTTGTCGCCACCATGTTCCTGGTGCCCGCCGTATACCTCATGATCCATGGGCGAAGCGAACAGAAGCTAAGCCAGGAACAGGCAAGTGAAGCATGAAGAAATCACTGACCCTCGCTGCGGCCCTCTTCTCCTGCGGATCTCTCTTTGCCCAGTCCACGTTGCCCGCCGCCCCCGGGCCGCGGTTGCTCTCGTCGCTGCAGCAGAGTCCGGCGCCCATGCAGCAAACGCCGCCCGCGTCGGCCGGCGCTCCACTTCCTGGCAGCAACGCCCCCGCATTGCCCGGTAACCAGCCGACGCTCACCCTCGCCCAGGCCGAACAGCTCGCGATCCGCAACAACCCCCGCATCAGCGTCGCCAAACTCACCTCCGTGGCCCAGCACGAAATCACCCTTGAAGCCAGATCCGCCGAGCTTCCCACCGCCAACGCCGCGGCCACCGCCGTCCAGGCCGAGGAAGCCAGTCGTCTCTCCGCTGGATCGCTCACCGCTTCCCGTCTCCTGCAGCACGTCGGCGGCGGCGCCAACTTCACCCAGCTCATCTACGACTTCGGCCATACCCACAACCTTGTCCTCTCCCGCAAGCTCGAAGAGAAAGCCTCCAATGCCAGCGCCCTCGCCACCACCGAAGAAATCGTCCTCGCCACCGACCAGGCCTTCTACGACGCCCTGATCGCACAAGCCGAACTTGAAGTCGCGAAGCAGACCGTGAACGCACGCCAGACCACCGAGAACCAGGTAGGCGCGATGACGCGCAACAAACTTAAATCCACCCTCGACCTCAGCTTCGCCGATGTTGACCTCTCCCAGGGACAGCTCCTGCAACTGGATGCGCAGAACAATGCGGACGCGGCCATGGCCGCCCTCGATGCCGTCCTGGGCCTCGATCATAGCGTCGAATACGCGCTCGTTGAGGATGCATCGCCGCCGCAGCCGCCACCCCCGGCTGCCGAGCCCCTCATCCAGACGGCGCTCCAGCAGCGCCCCGATCTGCAGTCTCTTACCTACGACACGCAGTCGGCGCAGAAGTTCGCGCGCGCTCAGTGGGACCAGCTCCTGCCTTCGATGTCAGCCGCCGGTACCGCCGGCATTATCCCTGTTCATCCAGGCACGTATTACATCACCAACTGGTGGGGGGCAATCGGGGGCAACATCAACATTCCCGTCTTCAACGGCTTCCTCTACGTCTCAGAGGCGAAAGAAGCTCGCTACCGCGCCCAGGCGGCCTCGGAAAACAGCCGCGACCTGCGCGATCGAATCGTTCGGGATGTGCGCACCTCGTGGCTCCAGGCGAACATGGGCTGGCAACGCATGGCTGTCACCGCCCAGCTCGTGAAGCAGGCCAATCTTGCAATGGATCTGGCCCAGACACGCTACAAGCTCGGCCTCAGCTCCATCGTCGAACTCAGCCAGGCGCAGCTCCAGCAGACAAGCGCGCAGATTCAGGACACCAGTGCTCGCTATCAATACCGCCTCTCCCTCGCAACTCTTCACTACGAAATCGGTGCGACTCCGTAAGCGGCGACTTTCATACGATCCCTCTCGACAACCTGACATCTTTTCGCCGCCTCGATTCACCCGGATCGTTGCCCTGCTCAAAATGATGCCCCTGAGCTGCGTGATCGGTCCCAAATACGCTCCGGCCCTGACACGAACCCTCCTGCGTCGAAGCCTCCCGCCGCCACCCAACCGGTCTCTCAGCCCGGCGGCGGAACCCGCGCCCTCGCCACTCCGTAGTATCGACTGCGGAGTACGATCAACTCTTACGAGGAGCCATTACGAACGCATCGACAACCATCTCGCAGGCGGGCTCTGCGCGCTCCGAACGCTGGTTCTCCACCGGCCCCGCCATCGTTGCGGCTATCGCGATCCTCAAGCTCGCCCTGCAGCTCTTCGCCGCACCGCACTACGGCATTTTTCGCGATGAGATGTACTACCTGGCCTGTGGCCAGCACCTCGGCTGGGGCTACGTCGATCATCCGCCGGGAATGCCGTTCATCGCCTGGCTGGTCAGCCACACCCTGGGCACTTCGCTGATCGCGCTGCGGGTCCTGCCCGCGCTCGCGGGAGCCGCGCTCGTCTGGCTCGCAGGCACAATGGCTCGCATGATGGGCGGCGGACGACTCGCTCAGGCTCTGGCCGCTCTTGCCGTTCTCGTCGCGCCCATCTACATGCTCATGCACCATTGGTTCACCATGAACGCCTTTGAGCCGCTGCTGTGGATGATCTGCGCGTGGTGTGTTCTCCGCTATGTCGAAAGCGCGGACCCGCGCTGGTGGCTCTGGATCGGCATCCTCACCGGCCTAGGCCTGGAGATGAAGTACTCCATCGTCCTCTTTGCCGCCGGATTGATCGTCGGACTTGCGCTCACGCCCCATCGCCGCATCCTCGCCTCGAAGTGGTTCTGGCTTGGCTGCCTGGCTGCGTTTCTTATCTTTCTTCCGCATCTTGTGTGGCTCATCCACCACCACTTCCCTTTTCTCGAATACGAGCACAACGTCCGCAGCACGCCGCGCGATGTGCGCCGCGGACCTGTGGCGTTTCTTCTCGACCAGGCCAACATCCTCAACCCTCTCTCAGCCCCGCTGTGGGTTGGAGGACTGGTGTGGCTCTTCACCCGCGCCGGCGCGCGCTATCGCATCCTGGCGTGGACCTTCCTGGTGGTGCTCGGCGCCCTGATGGTCACCCAGGGCAAGAACTACTACGTCGTGCCGGTGTATCCGATGATCTTCGCTGCCGGCGCGGTGGGATGGACGCAATGGATTCGCAACGCATGGCTGCGCGGAGCCTACACTGCGCTGCTGGCCGCCTCCGGCATCCTCCTCGCGCCGCTGGCGATCCCGCTGCTGCCGGTCGAGACTTATCTCCGCTATCAGCGTGCGCTGGGCATCGCTCCGTCGAAAGCCGAGAACCAGCGCACCGGCCCGCTGCCCCAGTTCTTCGCCGACGAATTCGGCTGGGAGGAAATGGTCCGCAAAACTGCGGCTGTCTATAACAGCCTGCCGCCCGCCGAACGCGCCCGCACCGCCATCTTCGCGAACTCCTGGGGCCAGGCCGCGGCCATCGATTACTTCGGCCCGAAGTACGGCCTGCCCCGCGCCATCAGCGCGCACAATTCTTACTGGCTCTGGGGACCGCGCGATTACGACGGCAGCACGATGATCGTTCTCGGCAGCGATGGGAGTGGCGACCGCGAACATTTCCAGACCGTCATCGATACGGGTCAGAAGACCGACAACCCCTGGTCGCGGGAAGACGAGCATTTCACCATCTGGCTCTGCCGCGGATTGAAATGGGATTTGCGGACAGTGTGGCCGGAACTCAAACACTGGGGATGAACGGTACACTTAGAGAGCATACTGCTGGCCAGGAGAAGCTTCGGCTGCGTGGGGGAATCGATGGACAAAACCATTCGCAAATTCACAAGCTTCGAAGCGATGAAGGACGCGGAATACACAGAGTGGCAAGCGCTGTCCGCGCAGGCTCGTCTTGACGCCGCCGCAGAGCTTTCCCTTATGCAATATCAATGGAAGGAACCAGCACGCGATGTTCAGTCAGGACTTCAAAGAACTCTTGTCCGCATTCAACGAGCACCGCGCTAAATATCTCGTCGTTGGCGGCTATGCCGTCGCCCTCCACGCGCAACCTCGGGCTACCAGGGACCTTGATCTCTTTGTCTAGCCGGAACCTGACAATGCTAAGGCTGTATTTGCCGCCCTTGCGCGATTTGGGGCTCCGCTGACTGGACTAACGCCGGAAGATTTCATGGACCCCGCGTCGTTCTTTCGCATGGGGAACGCGCCGCAGATGATAGAGATCATCCCGCGGATTTCAGGAGTGGACTTCGATCAGGCGTGGGACCGCCGGGTTGAAGTCGTCATGGACGAGAACACCGGGCTAAGGGTGCCCTTCATCTCGGCGCACGATTTCATTGCGAACAAGCTGGCCGCAGCGAGGCCCCAGGATATCGCAGATGCTGCTGCGGTCCGCAGGACGCTTGAAAAGCGAAGAGATCCCGGCACGAACAAAGAAACGGACGTCTGAAAAGTTGCCAACGACCGAGCACTGGCTGCAGATGCAGCTTGCCTATGATTTGTGGCAGGCAAAGCGGCGCACCAAAAAACTGCGCGTCAAGCAGTTCGCACCTCTTACTTATGATACTGCGTAATCCGCAGTGAGCTGCCGGAGTAATCACGTTAGCTGCGCGAACCGTTGACTCACAGCGTCTCTGCCTCGATCCTGATGTTCGTCTCGCCCGCTGCCTTCTTCTCCCAGTACTTCCTCACCCAGGCCTCGAAGGTGCGGCCGGCAGCGTTGTCGCGCCCGGTGAACGCCAGCGCCGCGATATCGGAGTAGGGGATGCTGAGCTTCGTGCGCTCGTCAGAAGGAATGACCCGCACAGCCGAGTCCTCGAGCGTCGCTCCGGTGCGCCGATCGAAGACATACCCATGCACCACGCGGCCGTCCTTCAGCGTCAGCGTTACGTCGCCGCGATAATCGAAGGCCTTTTCGAGCGCCTGGCGAATATCGTCGTCGCTCGCCAGCGACGGAATCCATCCCTCCAGCTGCTCGCGCTCGCGGCCTTCCATGACCTCGACGCTGTTGGGATCCATGGCAGCCGGGCGGCCTGTCATACGCGAGTTCCCTCTTCGACCGTCACGTGGGTCTCAATCTGAACCAAAGGATTAAAGCTGTGCACCGGCTTGATAGGCTCGCGCAGCAGATCGAGCGCGCCCTTGTCCGGATAAAGCCTGGTCATCGCCTTCGCGGTCTCCCACAGCCCCTTGAGCGACCCGAATGTGTAGTTCACCGCCGTGCCCTCGTATCCGGAGTGCACCATGCAGTTTGCGCATTTGGGATTGCCGCTCTCGGTGCCGTAGTTATCCCAGTTCGTCGCCTCGATCAGTTCCTGAAAGGTATCCGCGTAGCCGTCCTGGAGCAGATAGCAGGGCTTCTGCCAGCCGAAAATGCTGAACGTCGGCATCGCCCACGGCGTGCACTTGAAGTCCCGCTTCCCCATGATGAATTCGAGATACAAGTAATTTGCGTTGAACTTCCAGCGCTTCTTGCGGTTCGACAAAATCGCCCGAAACAGCCGCCGCGAACGTGCACGCCCCAGGAAGTGCTTCTGGTCCGGCGCCTTCTCGTAGGTGTAGCCAGGCGCCACCATCATGGCCTCGACGCCCACGTCCATCAGTTCGTCAAAATGCGCTCGCACCGAGTTGGGATCGGCCCCGTCGAACAGCGTCGTGTTCGTGGTCACCCGGAACCCAGCGGCGATCGCCGCCTTGATCCCTTCCATCGCGATGTCGTAGCCGCCCTCGCGGCAGACAGAGAAGTCATGATGCTCGCGCTGCCCATCGAGGTGAACTGAAAACGACAAGTACTTGCTCGGCTTGAACAGATGAAGCTTTTCTTTCAGAAGCAGCGCGTTCGTGCACATGTAGACGTACTTCTTCCGCTCGACCAAGCCCGCAACAATCTTGTCGATGTGCGGATGCAGCAGCGGTTCGCCTCCAGGAATCGAAACCATCGGCGTGCCGGCTTCTTCGACCGCGCGGAAGCACTCCTCGGGCGTCAGCTCCTGCTTCAGGATGTGCGGCGGATACTGAATCTTCCCGCAACCGGCGCATGCCAGGTTACACCGGAAGAGCGGCTCCAGCATCGTGACCAGCGGAAAACGCTTCCGGCCCTTCAGTTTCTGCGTCAGGACATAGGTTGCAACCGTCCACGCCTGCGATACGGGTACCGCCATTCAGATCCTTCCTCCGTCATGTAGCTTTGTCATCCCCACCGGAGCACGCTGTTGTTGGCGTGCGGAGCGGAGGGACCTGTTTTCCCAAGCCAGCTAATCGGCCTTTTCCATCGCCCGCTTGTAATCCGTCAGCGCCAGCAGTGGAAAATAATCCCGGTACAGCGGATACGCCAGATAAAACACCCGCGGAAAACCAGTCCCGGTGTAGATCGCCTGCCTTGTCTTGCCCTGTCCGAGGCTCTCATCCCACGAACCGTCGGATTGCTGTTTGGCCAGGAGCCATTTGATACCCTTGGCCACTGAATCGCTGCGCGTATCGCCAGCCGCCAACAATCCCAGAACTCCCCACGCCGTCTGCGAAGGCGTGCTGACGCCGATGCCGCGCGTTACCGGATCGTCGTAGCTGTTGCAGCTCTCGCCCCATCCACCATCGGCATTCTGCACCGAGCGGATCCACTCCGCTGCCTGCTGCACCTGCGGCTCGTGGTTCCACACGCCGATGGCCTCGAGGCCGCGCAGCACCAGAAACGTTCCGTAGAGGTAATTCACGCCCCACCGCCCGAACCAGCTGCCGTCCGGTTCCTGTTCGGAGTAGATGAACTTGATCGCCTTCTCCACGCGCCGGTCTTTGCGGGTATAGCCGTAGGTCGCCAGCATCTCGAGAATCCGCCCCGTAATATCGACGGTCGGCGGATCGAGCATCGCGTTGTGGTCAGCAAACGGGATGTGCTGGAAGATCATCTTCGTGTTGTCTTTGTCGAAGCTCGCCCAGCCGCCGTTGCGGCACTGCATCGAGAAAACCCACTCGATGGCGCGCTGGCAGACATCGTACTGATAACGCTCGCGGGGGTTGTCGACCTTGTTCAAAGCAAGCAAAACCTGCCCCGTATCATCAACATCGGGGTAGAACTCATTGTTGAACTCGAAGTACCATCCGCCTGGCGCCGCACGCCGGTTCTTCACCGCCCAATCGCCCTTGTGGCGTACTTCCTTGGCCAGCATCCAGTCGGCGGCCTTCAACAGCCGCGGATCCCTGCGGTCCAGTCCCGCCTCACCCAGGGCATACACGGCCTGCGCCGTATCCCACACCGGCGACAGGCAAGGCTGCATCCGGAAAGTCGGCTCCGGATAATCCTTCGTCCCCCCTGGCTCGTCGATGCCCAGCTTCTCAAACTCGTCCATCGCCCGAATCACCTGCGGATCGTCCAGCGAATAGCCCAGGCATCGCAACGCGATGATCGAGTTCAGAATGGCGGGGTAGATCGCCCCCAGGCCATCGGACATCTCCAGCCGCTCCAGCATCCATTTCTGCGCCTTCTTCAGCGCAACAGACCGCAGAGGGCGGATATGCACCAGCTCAAACCAATGGGTCAACCGATCGCAGAAGATAAAGAAATTCCGCCAGCTGACGACGTGCTCGCGATCCCACTGTAGCCGAAGGTCGGCGTTCTCCCGCCCCCCCACAAACAGTTCGCTGATCCCTTGCTCCGTCGGAATCTTCTTATAGGGCTTCTTCGCATAGGCGATCGACAGCGGAACCAGGATCGCCCGCGACCACGACGAGATTTCATAGATGCTGAACCAGAACCAGCTCGGAAACAACACGATCTCCGGCGGAATCGCCGGCACCGAGTTGTACTCGTACTGCCCCAGCGAGCAGAGATAAATCTTGGTGAAGGTATTGCACGCTGTCACACCGCCATGCGCCAGGATCCACTCCCGCGTCTCGGCCATATGCGGCTCGTCCGCCGCAACACCCATCAGCTTGTTCGCGAAGTAGCACTTCACCGAAAGACTGATGTTTCCGGGACCGCCGGGATAGAGCGACCAGCTTCCATCGTCGTTCCGGTAGCGCATGATCTCGGTCAGCGCCCGCCGCATCTTTCCTTCATCGCCCGTGCCCAGCAGCACGTGGAGGAAGATGTAGTCGGCCTCGAGCATCGAGTCGCCTTCCAGTTCCCCGCTCCAGTAGCCCTCCGGATGCTGCCGCGACAGCATCGACTCCCGTGCCCGTTCAATCCCGTGCGCAACCTCTTCCGGAGCGGCATCGATGCGTCCAAACTTCACGCTGGTGGATATCGGCCGAACCTCGGCCGCTTTGGGAGCGCTGCCCGAACTCCCGGATGGAGAGGCGGCTCGGGGCGGGATGGTTTCAAAAGGTGTGCTCATGCCGATGAGAAAACCGTTCTTGCCTGAATCTTTCTACGGAGTACTCTATGCCCCCTGGCTGATACTTCCCGTCAATGCGTTGCCGATTCGATGCACGCTCCGTCCGTTTAGACGCGCGCTGGCGCCGGCGCGGACCGGATCGCCTGTACGATCTCCGGAGGAAGCCCAAACCGGACATTTTCCGGCATGACCTCGACTTCCTCGACCGTCCCGAAGCCGTTGCGCTTCAGGTATTCGATGACGCCTTCGACCAGAATCTCCGGCGCCGAAGCCCCGGCCGTCACCGCGACATTCCTGACGCCCTCGAGCCATTCCGGGTCAATCGCATCGGCATTATCGATCAGATGCCCCTGCGTTCCCAGGTTCCGCGAAACTTCCACCAGCCGGTTCGAGTTCGAGCTGTTGTTCGAACCCACCACCAGCACCAGATCGGCGCTGTGCGCCACGTTCTTCACGGCCACCTGCCGGTTTTCCGTCGCATAACAAATGTCCTGCGAATGCGGCCCGACAATCTTCGGGAACTTCAGCTTCAGCGCCTGAATAATGTCCCGCGACTCGTCCAGCGACAACGTGGTCTGCGTGAGATACGCCACGTGTTCGGGGTCCGGTACTTCGAGGGTCCGCACTTCTGCAACGCTTGAAACCACCTGCGTCACGTCCGGCGCCTCGCCCAACGTGCCTTCAATCTCATCGTGGTCGCGATGCCCAATCAGCACCAGCGAGTAGCCCTGCTGCGCGAACTTCACCGCCTCCACATGGACCTTGGTCACCAGCGGGCAGGTCGCGTCAATCACCTTCAGATTCCGCTCCGTCGATTGCTCGCGCACCGCGGGCGAAACTCCGTGCGCCGAGTAAATCACCCGGGCCCCTTCCGGAACCTGGTGAATATCGTCAACGAAGATCGCGCCCTTCTCGGCCAGCTCGTTTACCACAAAACGGTTGTGGACGATCTCTTTGCGAACGTAAATCGGCGCGCCAAACGTCTCAAGTGCGATGCGCACAATGTCGATGGCCCGCACTACGCCCGCGCAAAACCCGCGGGGCTTAAGCAGAAGGACGCGCTTTTCCTGAGGGTCGGACACAAAATCCAGAGGAGCGACTGGGGTCGCTGATGGGGTAGCACTCACAATGTTGATTATACCGTGAATGGCTCGCCCGCCTTGATGGCCAGGTTGGTTCCCGGTAATTCCACCTCGAACTATTTGGCCATCGGGCGTCGCTCATGGGATAACTCTACCCCGAACAGGGAACATTATCCGCCGGGCGAGCGAACATTCTGCGTGCGCCCGTTCCCCGATTTACCAAACCAGATTCCCTACCCCCTTTGGGCTCCAATCGATTCAACCAGCACCACAATGTGTTGAAAGCACCACTATTTATAATTGGTGTACGATCAGGAAATGAGAACCAGCATCAATCTCGACGATCAGGTTCACCAGTTTGCCTCTGTCTACGCAAACGCCCGGGGGATGACTCTCAGCGCCGCCATCAACGAGTTGATCCGCAAGGCGGCGCGGGCGCCGGAATCCAAACCCGAAATCGTGTTCTCCTCCGACGGGTTTCCGATGTTTCCACCTTCCGGGAACGGCCGCGTTGTTACAGACCAGACGGTGAAGAGACTCGAGGAGGAACAGTTTGATCCTCAAAAGTTTGCTTGATCTGAACGTCCTGATATCGCTCACAGACACCGAGCATCGGCATCACCGCAAGGCGCGAAACTGGTTCGCTTCCTCCGGCAAACAGGACTGGGCCCTTTGCCCTCTTACAGAGGCAGGCTTTTTGCGAGTGACAACGAATCCCGCATTTCGTCCTGGCCCACGCGCACTCGAGCACGCAATCGCCATCCTTCAAGCCCTGAAGGGTTATCCCGGCTATCGCTATTGTCCGATCGACGAGAGCTGGGTGACTCTTACCAGCCGGTTCGCTTCGCGGATCCACGGTCATCAACAGGTGACCGATGCCTATCTCCTCGGCCTTGCCATCAAAGAGATGCGCGTGCTGGTCACCTTCGACAAGAATTTCCAGTATTTGGCAGGCGCGGAGTTCCGCCAGCACGTACGACTCCTCGAGTGACAGGCTACCTGCCTCCTGAGGCGACGAGAGCCGTTCACCGGCTGGCTACAAACCGCCCAGGCTCCGACTCCGTCGCCCATGCCGTAAACTCGGAGCATTCTCCCCACGCCCGAGGCCCTGCTCATGCCCATCCTCCTCAGCCCCATAGAAGCCCGCGTCCTCGGCGCGCTGATCGAAAAAGAAGCCACTACCCCGGAGTATTACCCGCTCTCCCTCAACGCGCTCGTCAACGCCTGCAACCAGAAGAACAACCGCGAGCCCGTGATGCAGCTCAACGAGGAAGAGGTCCGCCTGGCGCTGAATCGGCTGCGCGACCAGGACCTCGCCGCCGCCGTTCACGACAGCCGCGTCGCCAAATACGAACACCGCATTCAGGAAGTCTTCAACTTTACTCGCGGCGAAACCGCCGTCCTGTGCGTGCTGCTTCTGCGCGGCCCTCAGACGCCCGGTGAATTGCGCGGCCGCACAGAGCGCATGCATCGTTTCGAGGAGCTCGACGACGTCCTCTCCGTCCTGCAAAAGCTGGCCCAGCGCGAACCCGCCCTGGTCGCGGCTCTGCCCCGCCAACCCGGCTCACGCGAGATCCGCTACACCCACCTCCTTTCCGGCGAACCGGATCTCACGGAACTCGCCGCTGGCCGCGAAACGTCAGCCTCCACTCTCCGCCCCTCCGACCGCGAACGCCTCGACCAACTCGAAGCCGAAGTCGCGGGTCTTCGCCAGGGAGTTACGCAGTTGAAAAAAGCGACGCTCCTGGCGCTTGGCGGTTCACTTTCGGCGGAAGACGCCCAGGAGTTGAGGCGAAGGATCGAGCAAATCCGGAGCACGTGGCGCTCAGAACCCGACAATCCGGAATCCTGAGATCGGGCTGCTGGCAGGCCGCTCCGAACGAAAGCTCCCAACAGCGAGCGAACCTGGATGTCTTCTATTCCCTGTTCCCTGTTCCCTGTTCCCTGTTCCCTGTTCCCTGCCCTTTGTGACTCCCATCACATCCCACCCCGCCCCGCCCCTGCAAACCTATCCCCATGGACATCCGTCAATCCATGGCCAAGCTCGACTACGATCGCGCCCCCTTTCTCGCCATCTGGGAGACGACCCAGGCGTGCGACCTCGCCTGCAAACACTGCCGCGCCTCCGCGCAACCGGTGCCCCACACCAATCAGCTCACCACCGCCGAGGCGAAGAACCTCATCGATCAGATCGCCGATCTCGAAGTCCCCCTCTTCGTCTTCACCGGAGGCGACCCGCTCAAGCGCCCGGACATCTTCGACCTCATCCAGCATGCAGCCGCCAAAGGCGTGCACGCAGCGCTCACCCCCAGCGCCACGCCGCTCCTTACCCGCGACGCCATCTTCCGCATGAAAGCCTCCGGCCTCTCGCGCCTCGCTGTCTCGCTCGACGGCTCCATCCCCGCCATTCACGACTCCATCCGCGGCATCCCCGGCACATGGGAGCGCACTGTCGAAGCCATCCACTGGGCCAACGAAGCACAGCTGCCCATCCAGGTCCACACCGTCGTCAGCCGCCTCAATATTGAGGACCTCGACAACCTCGCGACCCTGCTTACCCTGAAGCAAATCGTGATGTGGAGCTTCTTCTTCCTGGTGCCCGTCGGCCGCGGCAAAACCGACGACCTGCTTACCGGCCAGGAATTCGAAGATGTCTTCGCCAAAATGTGGGACCTCACCAAGCGCGTCCCCTTCGCCATCAAAACCACCGAGGCCATGCACTACCGCCGCTACCTCATCCAGCAGCGATTGAAAGAAAATCTCCCCACCACCGGCGTGCACGACGACGCCGGCGCGCGCCCCACCGCGGACCCGACCCGTCACCCGGCTGCTCACCCAGGCTGGACTGTCACCTCCGGCCATCCCGGCCGCGGCTCCGAAGATAAAGCCGTAGGCTGGGCCACCAAGCGCGTCAACGATGGCCGCGGCTTCGTCTTCATCTCCCACATCGGCAAGGTCTACCCCAGCGGGTTCCTGCCCATCGAAGGCGGCGACCTGCACAACGACACCCTCGCGCACATCTACCAGGAGTCGCCCATCTTCGTGCAGCTGCGCGATTCTGGCCTCCTCCACGGCAAATGCGGCGCCTGCGAATACCGCAACATCTGCGGTGGCTCCCGCGCCCGCGCCTACGCCGTCACCGGCGACATCATGGCCGAAGAACCCTGCTGCATCTATCAGCCGCGCGGCTACCATCCCGACCCGAACGATAAAGAGGCTTCCCCTCAATGCGCCGCCCATGATCTGATTCAGTTAGAGGTTGCGCATTCCTAGTACGGAGGTGCCTCGGTGAATCATCCGGACGCCTCCTCCGCATTGCCGCGACAGAGTCACATGCAAGATCCATTCGACAGCGAAGGGCCATCAACAGAGCGCCAGAAGCAGCCGGACTACTCCGGCCTCATCATAGGAGTCGCCTTAGCCCCACTGCTGATTCTGTTTATCTATCTAGGCAAGGAGGACCTTGGTCGATCAATCTTTGTCTGCTTGGGAATAATTCTTCTTGCCATCAGAGTACGCTGGGACCTAAGGAAGCATGTCTGGTTTTGGGCAAGCGTTGGTTTGACAATGGCCCTCCAGGTCCCCGTGGTCCTGCTTGTTCGGTGGCCAAAAGGATGGACCCCGGGTTCGGTCGTCTTGCCACTGGGGTTGGTCGATTTGTTGATTACCCTGGGTATCATCCAACTTGCTGAAAAGGTGTTTGCAGGATCATCGAGATGACCAATATCCCAAAAATCGCCATCATCGGCGGTGGCATCGCCGGCCTGAGCGCGGCATGGTCCCTTGAAAAAGCCCGCCGCGCTGGAGACGCCCTCGAATATCGCCTCTACGAAGCCTCCGGCGACCTCGGCGGAGTCATCGGCTCGGAGACCATCGACAGCTGCATCATCGAAGGCGGTCCCGACTCCTGGCTCACAGAAAAGCCTGCCGCCGCGGCCCTTTGCCGTGAATTAGGCCTGGCCGATCAGCTCCTTCCCTCGAACGACCGCGAGCGCAAGACCTACATCGTCGTCCGGAACCGCCTCATCCCACTACCCGACGGCCTCATGTTCATGATCCCGACCCGGCTCGTGCCGACCGCCTTCACGCGCCTCTTCTCCTGGTCGACCAAACTCCGCATGGCGCGCGAATATCTCTTCCCTCCCGCACCCGCGACCCAGGACGAATCAGTCGCCGACATGACCCGCCGCCACTTCGGCCAGGAGACCGTCGACCGCCTCGTCTCGCCCCTGCTCTCCGGCGTCTATGGCGGCAACGCTTCGCAGCTGAGCGTGCGCGCCGTTCTTCCCCGCATGGTCGCCATGGAGCAGAACCACGGCAGCCTCACCCGCGCCATGCTCGCTGCCCGCAAGAACGCCGCGCATCCTCCTTCAAACTCACAGTCATCCGGAAAGCCAGGGGCACCTCGATCCCTCTTCACCACCCTCCGCGGCGGCATGCAGCTCATGGTCGACGCCATCGCCGCCCAACTACAGCCCGGCGCCGTTCACCTCAGCTCTCCGGTTCACGCCATCGCGCGCCCGCCACGCGATCCCCGCCGGTCGCGCCTGCACCCAGGAACCGAATCCGGCTGGGTTCTCGAAACCTCCTTCGGCCAGGAACGATTCGACGCGCTCATCCTCGCCCTGCCTGCGTGGGCCTCTGCGGGTCTTCTGCGGCCGCTGAATACACCCCTCGCCGAGGCGCTTGCGAGCGTCCCCTACAGCTCCTCGATCACTGTCACGCTCGGCTATAACAGATCGGATCTCGAAAGCCTGCCGCCCGGCTTCGGCTATCTCGTCCCCGCGACCGAAGGCCGCAGCATGCTCGCCTGCACCTTCGTCCACGCCAAGTTTGCCGGGCGCACTCCGCCGGAAAAAGGCGTCCTCCGCTGTTTCCTCGGCGGCAGCGGCAATGAGCACCTGCTCGACGAAACCGACGCCCACCTCACCACCATCGTCCTTCAGGAACTCTCGGCAATCCTCAAGCTGAAGGCGCAGCCCAACTTCGTCCGCATCCGGCGCTCGCGCCACTCCATGGCGCAATACGCCGTGGGCCATCTGGAGCGCATGCAGATCGTCCGCGACTCGGTAGCCGCGATCCCCGATCTCGCTCTGGCCGGCAACGCCTACGAAGGAATCGGCGTGCCCGACTGCATCCGCACCGGCCAGCAAGCCGCTGAAACGGTCCTGCGCTCACTGCAGGAGCAGCCCACCGCCGCGACTGCCTGAGGATAGCCATGGCTGACTAAGCGCCGCGGAAACCAAAGCCCATTCGCACCGGACTCGGCATCCTGTTGCTTGTCCTCGGGGGTTATTCACTGGAAGCCCCCCACTAATCGCTTTTCGCTATTAGTTTCCTGCTAACAGACCTTTTGCTAACAGCCTTTTTGCTAACAGATCTTTTGCTAATCGCGCCTCGCTGGCCGCTTTTCGCTCGTCTTCCGCTCGCCTTTAGCTGCCTTTCGCCGTCTCCGTAATCGGCTTCAAAATATCGTCCAGCCGATCCGGCGTCCCCTCCACGCGCTCCAGATGCGGGAAGCGCAAGCCATCGTGGTAATCGATGCCAATCACCTTATAAACGCCGGTGTTCACCACGATCAGCTCGATCGGCGCGCTGTTCCCCTTCGCGTCGCGGATCGCATCGCTCAGCAATTGCCCGCTGAACTGCCTTCCGTTAACGGCGACAATCTGCATGCCCGGCCCCAGCTTCGCCTTATCCGCCGGCGAGCCGACCAGCACATCTTCAATGTGCCCATCGCTCGCCACATCGATCCCGATCGACCACCACTCCAGCATCGTTCCCGTCGACGTGATCCTCGCCTGGGTGATGTCATTCGGCTGATCCGTGTACACCAGCTTGTACCCGCCGTTTTCGATCCCGCCCAAAGGCGCATGCGGCGACTTGCTCGTCAGCCGCTCCTTCAGGAACCCGGCCCAGTCATAAGCGACCACCCCGTTCAGACCATTCACCACATCGTCGAACGTGTAGGGCACCACCTTCGGCGGCGTATTGCCGCCCAGCCCCTCAAACGCGGCCAGAAAATCGTTGAGGCTCTTCTTGTCCTTCGTCAGCTTGCGGATCGTCGTATCCACATCCAGCCAAACCAGGTCGCCCTCGCCGTAATAGTCTGTGCTGCGCCGCCAGTTGTCCCACTGGTCTGACGTCTCGTACAGAATCTGCGCCGCGGTCGCCGTATCCTGCAAATCGCGCCACGTCCGCCCCGGCCGATAATCGAGCATCGCCGCGTCGCTCGCCAGATAATCCCGATACTGCGCGGCCGTCTCAATCTTGCTGCGCGCCGCCAGCACGTTGCCCAGGTAGTCCGTCAGCCCCTCATACACCCACAGCAGATTCCCCTTCATCGGGTCTTCGTAGTTGCCCGTCGCCAGCCCAGCCGGCCGACGATACTTCCCGTTCCAGGAGTGCGTGAACTCATGCGGCAGCAGATCGGCCGACAGCAGCAGCAGATTGTCGTCGACAAAAGTCTTCTCCGGCACCCGATCGTCGCTCGACTGGTGATGCTCGAGGCCAAAGTGCGCCACCTGATCGCTGGCCGTCACAAGAAAGTGATAGCTCTCATAGTGCCGCGACTGATAGAGCGCCCCCGTCTCGCGCACCAGATTGCTGTAGCCGTTGATCGTGTCGGGCGTCAGCTTCAGATCCTCCGGCCCATCCGCCGCCACGTCCAGAAAATGCTTCGGCGTGATCTCGGGAGCCAGCGGCACCTCCAGGAAATACCGCCCCGTCAGCAACGGCGAATCGATCAGCTGCTCCAGCGACACTGTCCCGAAGTCCACATGGGAAGCGTCACCGCCAGTCTTCGTGAGCGCCGGGGCCCCCGACGCGCCCGCTGTTGGCGCGATGGGGTGGAGAGCAGTCCCGTACTGCCATCCCTGCGGCAAAATCACCGACGCCTGTACATCAATGTCGGAGTCGTTCGCATGCCCGGCCGGATACAGCACCAATTCATTCCAGCTCAGCAACGCCAGATTCGCGCTCGTCGAAGCGCCCGCAGAAAATCCCGTAGCCGCCGCCGTCGCCAGAAAATCGTCCTTCACATCGAGCTGCGTAACGCCGGGCGGCACCGTCACGCGGATCGCATACATGTTCACGTCGTCGCGCACCCAGGCCAACTGCTGTCCGTTCGCGGTGATGAACAACCCGGCCAGGTTGTCGATTGGCCCATCCGGCATGTGCTCCCCAGGAATCCACTTCGCATACAGCAGCGTCAGCGGACCGGGGCTCACCGGAATCGTCATCTCCGCATGAATGATCTTGCGCGGCGCATCGGTCAGGTCGGCGGTAATTTTGATAGGCGCATTCCTGACAGAATGGTCATCTTTTGCAGGAGCAGTCTGGGCTTGAAGGGCAGTTCCATGGGAAAGTACGGCAGCGAACATCAGCCCCAATATCGGGCACGGGCGAAATTGCATTCATCCTCCTGAAGCATCGCACTCATTAAGTGCAAACCCCTAGTTTAACCAAGGCGCCACCATCCACCAACGCGCCCCTTGCCTTCTGTGCCGTCGGGGTAAACTACTCCGTCCAGAGGTACGCGCACGATGTTTGCCTCGACCCCGCACCCCACCCTTTACTGGAACTTCGGCCTGGCCTGGATCGCCTTCGCCCTCGCTGTGGCGCTGCACGTTGCCGACGAAGCCACTCACGACTTTCTGGCCATCTACAATCCGAACGCGCTGGCCATTCGCCGCCGCCTCCACATTCCCTTCCCCCCGGTCTTCACCCTCCGCAGCTTCCTTATCCTCCTCTCCTCCGGCGTCTGCCTTCTTCTGCTGCTTTCTCCCTTCGCCCTGCACGGCGTTCGCTGGATTCGCATCGTCGCCGTGCCCCTCGCCATCCTCGTCGGAATCGGCAACGGCTGCCTCCACATTGGAGCCTCCATCGTCTACCGCCGATGGATGGCCGGTGTCATGAGTTCGCCGGTCCTGCTGATCGCCGGCGCCTGGTTGTTATATAGCTGCGCTCAAACGTAGCGCAGAAAATCCTGTCGGTCCGTCCAGTCGGCGCTGCCGAACTCGCGAAAAATCCAAGCCAGGGCTCGCACCAGCGATCCGATATCGCCCACCGTTCGTTGGCTGACGAAGATGACGCCAGCGTGACTGCGGCCCGGGCGGGCGGTAAAGGCCGTGCCGCGCTGCGCCGCAGGCACCCGGAAGCGCGAGTTGAACTCGGCCTCATACTGCTCGCGCAGGAAGCGGTTAGCCTCCGCGACCGTGCCGATTCCATGCAGGCGCAGCTCCTGCGGCAGCCGTCCCCATCGCCCGCTCCAGTGCGGCCCTCGGATAGGTCTCCACTCCCCCTCCCATGGAAATATCCTCGCGGCATGTTATGCGGATATTTCACTTGCTAATCCCACCGGACATATCATGTGCTAACGACACAATGACATTAAACCATTTACAAATGCCAGTTAGAGGCCTATACTGACGTGCGTCACCCTCCCCCGGCGGCCTAACATCCTGACAAAGAGGTGATGACAGACAATGCTCAAGTGGTTGACAATCTCTACGTGTGCCGTCATCACGGCACTTCTTTGCAGTTGCTCTGACGGTACGAAATCTCAGACATTGAGCAGAGAGACAGCACTGAAGCTTCTGCAGGATAATCCGCAGGTGTGGAAAGCGGACGCCAACAATGACCTTTCTTTCATTGTGCCGATCAATGAACGGATCGGCAACCAGAGCCAAGATGGATATCAGGGGCAGATTAATCGCGCTCGCATGGCGTTTATGCAGGATCTCGTAAAAGCTGGCGTGATAACGATTAGGTCTCAAGGACCCTCTCCATATCCGGCAGCCGACGGTCCCGGGGCTACTCAGACTGTGATAGCCGCGGTTACACAGCCGGACGTCACGACGGACAATACCCCATCCTATTCAGGCGCGGGAACAGTGCGGGTGATGCTGACGAATACTGCTTTGAAGGAAGTGACCGGCATACAACAAGAAGGAACCAATGCTGTCGCGATTGTTGAGGTGGAAAAATCTCCGACAGCTGCCTACCACAAAATAATCGGAGCGACGGTCAAAGAGATGGCGCTGTGTCGCCAAGTAAACATGACAATGGCGGCCTTGTTCGAGTACTGCGGGGAAATACCGGATGTAAAGGCCACGACCGGAACACAGAGTTTTCAGGTGGCATTTGCTCGATTCGATGATGGATGGCGCATCGTTAGATAGGAGGCACGTTTTTGCCGACCCGCTGGAAGACCTCGGGGGCCGCGACCCTCAATGGCATCAAGGGTGGATCCCGCTCGGACGACGTGTCCACACGCGTTCCTTGCTGTCATCATTTGCCTGCCACCATGTGGTCTTCTTCGCCATCGCTCGCAGCATCACTTTTTGCACTTCATCGCCCGCTCCATCGCGGCCCTCGGATACATCTCCACGCCCGCTTCCATGGAGACATCCTCGCCGCCCGCTATACGGACATTTCATTTGCTAATCCCACCGGACATATCATGTGCTAACGACACTCAACGCCTCCCTGCCTGCACCTACTCACCTGCACCCTGTACCCTGCTCTCATGGGTTTCTTCCTCACCTTCGAAGGCCTCGATGGATCCGGCAAAACCACCCAGCTTCGCAAGCTCGCCGCTCACCTCGAATCCCTCGGCCTCGCCGTCACCGTCACCCGCCAGCCCGGAGGCACGCGCATCGGCGATCGCATCCGCGGCCTCCTGCTTGACTCAAAGACCGACCACCTCGCGCCCCAGGCCGAGCTCGGCCTTATGTTCTCCGACCGCGCCGAATGCATCGCCGAGGTCATCGCCCCCGCCCTTCACGGCGGCAACATCGTGCTCTGCGATCGCTTCACTGACTCCACCGAAGCCTACCAGGGAGGCGGCCGCCAGCTCGGTAGCCAAATCGTCCTCGATATGCACCGCACCATGTGCGGCGGCCTCCAACCCGACCTCACCATCCTTCTTCTTGCCGATTTCGACCAGTCCCTCCGCCGCGCTCGCCGCCGCAACGACCGCAACGCCACAGCCGAACACGACGAAGCCCGCTTCGAGCGAGAAGACGAAGCCTTCTACCGCCGCGTCTACGACAAATACCGCGAGATCGCCGCTCGCGAGCCCAGCCGCGTCGTTGTCATTGAAGGCGACCAGTCCATCGAGGCGATCCACCGGCAAATCTCCGCCCTCGTCGACGACAAACTCCGAGCTGCCGGTCTCCTCCCCAGCCAGGTTAACCTCCAGCAATAAGCAAATGCCGACCCCGAAACCCAGCAAAGGCCAGGTTCACTCCCACCCAACAAGCAAATGCCGACGCCGAGACCCAGCAAAGGCCAGGTTCACCCCCACCCAACAATCAAACGCCGACCCCGAAATCCGCGAAGGCCAGGTTCACCCCATAGCAAGAAGCAAACGCCTCCGGTCATCTTCTCGTCATCGACTTAAATGGTGCGCCCAAGCCACAAGTACCCTCCTTATCCGTTTGAAACACGCCTCCCGCCGCTACTGTCCGTTAATGGACATTCATTCGCGCAAACGACCAGTCCTGCTCCGACACCCTTCCGCAACCTCGAAATAAACTCATCATCTTCAATCACATAGCTGGCCCCCTGGATTGGCGTGGCGCATGCAATTACTCTTGCGGAATGGATATCGCTCGCCCCGATCTTCGAAAAAAGAAGCTCCGCCGCCAAATCATCGTGCTGGCCATCGTTGCACTAGGCGTGAGCGCTGCCGCCTGGGCTGTGATGCGTCTCAAACCGGCCGTCCCCACCGTCGACGCCAGTACCGTCTGGCCTGACACCGTGAAACGCGGCGACATGATCCGCCAGGTCCACGGCCTCGGCTCACTCGTGCCCCGCGAAGAGAGCATCGAGCTCATCCCCGCGCAGACCGACGCCACCGTCATCCGCATTCGCGTTCTGCCCGGCACCATGGTCAAGCCCGACACCATCCTCCTCGACATGACCGACCCCCAGCTGCAGCAGGAAGTCCTCAACGCGCAGTTAGCGCTCAAAGGCGCGCAGGCCGACTACAAGAGCCTGCAGGCGACACTGCAAAGCACGCTCATGGACAAAAAAGGCGCCGCTGCCGCCGTGAGCTCCGACTACGCCCAGGACCAGCTACAGGCGCAAACGGACAAGCAGCTCCTCAGCCTTGGCGTCATCAGCGGCCTGCAGTACAACCAGTCGAAAAGCAAAGCCGACCAGCTCACCGCGCAGCACCAGATCAGCCAGGAGCAGCTGGACGTGAATCAGAAAGCCATCGAAGTCCAGCTCGCCTCACAGCAAACCAAGATCGACCAGGCGAGGGCGCTGCTTGACCTCTACGAGAAGCAGGAAGCCGCCCTCCAGGTCCGAGCTGGAATCTCCGGCGTCCTCGCTTCCCTGCCCACCCCAGTCCAGGTCGGCCAGCACGTCTCCGCCGGAACCTCCGTCGCCGAGGTCATTGATCCCCACCAGCTCAAGGCCGCGCTGCAGATTGCTGAAACCCAGGCGCACGACATCCTCATCGGTCAGCAGGCCGAAGTCGACACTCACAACGGCATCGTTCCCGGCCACGTCACAAGAATCGATCCCTCCGTATTGAACGGAACGCGCACCGTTGACGTAGCACTCGATGGCCCCCTGCCGGCCGGGGCGGTTCCTCAGCTCAGCGTGGACGGCACCATCGATCTCGAGCGTCTGCACGACGTGCTCTTCGTGGGACGCCCGGCATTCGGCAACGAAGACAGCACCATCAGTTTGTTCAGGGAAGATCCCAGTGGCAAAACCGCCACGCGGGTTCAGGTTAAAGTAGGCAGAGCTTCAGTGACGCAGATTCAGATACTCAGCGGGCTCAACGAGGGCGATCGCGTGATCCTCTCCGACATGTCGCGCTACGACGCCACCGATAAGGTTCGTCTTGATTAATGACAAGGTTCGTCTGGATTAGTCAGGCTCAGATGCAAACGCAGGACGCACATCAATTCGCACGCAGGAGAGAGCAGGATGGAGAACAATCAGGCGTTGATTGAAATCGAAGGCCTCACCAAGGTCTTCTACACCGATGAGATTGAAACCCACGCGCTGTCCGGCGTCCACATGAAGATCGACAAAGGCGAGTACGTCGCTATCTCCGGCCCCTCGGGATGCGGCAAGTCAACCCTGCTCTCGATCATCGGGCTTCTCGACACACCTACCGGCGGCAGTTACACCCTCAACAGCCACTCCGTCGAAAACCTTAACTTTTCGCAGCGTTCGCGCATCCGCAACCAGGAGATCGGCTTCATCTTCCAGAGCTTCAATCTTATCGGCGATCTCACCGTTTATGAAAACGTCGAGTTACCGCTGACTTATCGCTCCGGTATGTCCTCGGCCGAGCGTAAGCGTCGCGTGCAGGAATCGCTCGAGCGCGTCAGCATGGCGCACCGTATCCGCCACTATCCATCGCAGCTCTCCGGCGGTCAGCAGCAGCGTGTCGCCGTCGCCCGCGCCCTGGCCGGTTCGCCATCGATCCTGCTGGCCGACGAGCCTACTGGAAACCTCGACTCGCGCAACGCCGAAGCTGTCATGGAGCTACTCCAGAATCTGCATCGCGAGGGCGCAACCATCTGCATGGTGACCCACGATCCGCGTTTCGCCCGCCATGCCGATCGCCAGATCCATCTCTTCGATGGCAAAGTGGTCGCCGAAGGTGAGTCGCTGGAACAGGTCCTCGAAGTTAAGTAACCAGCCGGTAGCCTGTAGCTCGTAGCTAGCCAGGCGCATCAGTGTGCGTCTCGGATGACGCACAGGCTACAGGCTGCGGCTACCGGCTACAGGCTCCCAGCTACAGGCTACAGGCTCAAATATGATTCACCTGAAAAACATCGAACGCAGTTACAAAACCGGAGCCGGCCAAACCTGGGTCCTCCGCCGCGTCAACCTCGAAATCAAAGAGGGCGAGTTCCTCACCATCATGGGGCCCTCCGGAGCCGGAAAATCCTCGCTCCTTAACGTCCTCGCCCTCCTCGACGACCAATGGCTCGGCGAGTACTGGTTCAAAGACGAAGCCGCGCACCGCATGAATCGCCGCCAGCGCGCCGAACTCGCCAAGCGAAATATCGGCATGGTATTCCAGAGTTACCACCTTCTCGACGACCTTACCGTCCAGGAAAATATCGATCTTCCCCTCTCCTATAAAGACATGCCGCGTGCGCAGCGCCAGGGCCTGGTAGCCGATACCCTGGACCGCTTCTCGATCGTCGGCAAGAAAGACCTCTTCCCTTCCCAGCTATCCGGCGGACAACAGCAGTTAGTCGGCGTAGCCCGCGCCGTCATCCACAAACCTATGCTGCTGCTCGCGGACGAGCCTACCGGCAATCTCCATTCCAGCCAGGCAAAGGAGATCATGGAGTTGTTCAAGGAGCTGAACGAGCAGGGCACCACTATCGTGCAGGTCACCCACTCTGAAGCCAACGCCGCGTACGGCTCGCGCATCATCGAGCTGCGCGACGGCTGGCTCACTGCCGATTCCTCCAATCCCAACCTCGGCGTGGAGGTCTCCGCATCGTGAAAGAGTGTCATCCTGAGCGAAGCGTCCGAATTCGTTGCGCCCGGTTTTGGCGCACCAAAATTCAGACGCGAGTCGAAAAGCCTGGCCTGAGCGCAGTCGAATGGCGCCTGCATTTCTCTGTGGTATTACGCGCATGCGTACTGCCGATTTGCGCTCTGTTTGCTATCGGCGCCGTGGCGCAAAGCGTAACGCCCCAGCCGCAAACCACCCCCGAAGCCCCCGCCCCCCCAGCCACTACAACCCCCACCATCGCTCAGCAGGCCCAGCAAATTCAGCAACAGACCGTCGTGGCGCCGCAGCAGCCGTTTCACGTGCAGCTGCCGCACTCGCGCAACCCGTTGTCTCCCTATCGGCCCAGTTTTGTGCCCCCTGTCGATCTCACGAACTCGCCCCGTCTGCAAAGCCTGATCCGCGAAGGCAAGCTCTACATTTCCCTGCGGGATGCTATCGCGCTGGCGATTGAGAACAACCTTGACCTGGCCTCGTTCCGCTACAACCTTCCCACAGCACTCACCGATCTTGCTCGCACCAGGGCCGGTGGCTACGCGAATGGCGTCAGCACCAATGTCACCAGCCCAGTGGGAGCGTCGGGCGGGGGCGTATCCGGCAGCACAGTTTCCTCCGGAGCCGGAGCAGGCGGGGCAGGAGGTCTGGTCACCTCCACCCTCGGCGAAGGCACTTATGTGAATCCCTTCGATCCAGTCTTCACCGTAAAGGCTGCGGTCGACCACACCAAGACACCCGAAGTAAATACGATCCAAACCGGCGTTAACCTCCTCGAGACCAACACCATTGGCTACACCACCCAGTACACCGAATACTTTCCCTCCGGTACCGGCATTCAGTGGGCTCTTAACGGGCAACGCGTGACCTCCAACAGCCCGTTCAACATTGTGGACCCCCAAATTCAGCTTTTCTGGGAGGGCCTGATCACCCAGCCCCTGCTGGCGGGTTTTGGCTTCGGCACCAACGAGCGATGGATTCGTATCGCAAAGCGGAACCTGCAAATAACCGACTATGCCTTCAAAGCGCAGGTCATCGCCACGGTTACAGGAGTCGAGGACATCTATTGGGATCTGGTCAACGCTTACGAGGACGAGCAGATTAAGGAGCGCTCGCTGGCCTTCACTAATCAGACCCTCAGCGACGACCAGAAGCAACTCGATCTCAAGGCCATCCCCGCCATGCAGGTCATGACCGACCAGTCCGCCGTTGCCACCGCCGAGGGCAACCTTACCGTTTCGCGTGCGAACCTGCGAGGCGCTGAGTTAAATCTGAAGAACGCCCTCACCAAAGCCGACGATCCGGCGATCGACGAGATGCCCGTGGTTCCTCTGGATTTGAAAGGCGCGCCCGATCCCAACGAGAGCAAATCGATCGACGATCTCATGGCCGAGGCTCTGAAGAACCGCCCCGACGTATCCTCGGACCAGATCGGCATGCAAATCGCTCAGGAGAACCTGAAAGCCATCAATAACTCCCTGCTGCCTCAGCTCAACGCGTATGGATTTTTTGCCGGAACCGGACTCGGCGGTCCCCTGAACCCGTTTTGCGACCAGGGTCCTGCTTACTGCAGCACGACACTTCCTCCCGACACGCCCGGTGTGCTCAAGAATGCCTTCAACTACTCGGCGCCCGAATACCAGGTCGGCTTCACCCTCAACATCACCATCCGCAACCGTATTCAGAAGGCCGATCAGTTCCGGGCTCAGCTTGCTTTCCGACAGAGCCAAATTACTTACGAGCAGCAACAAAAGAACATCCGTTTCGACGTGCGCAACTCACAGTTCGCCCTCCAGCAGGCACAGGCACGCATCGACGCAGCGCAAAAAGCTCGCGACCTTTCTCAGCGCACTTTCGATATCACCAAGCAGGAACAGCAGCTCGGTGCGAAGTCCAGCTCCGATACCCTGGTTGCGGAGAACGCGCTGGCGCTGGCCGAATCGGCGCTCTACGTTGCGCAGACCCAATATGAAAAGGCCAAAGTCGATGTCGATCGCGCCACCGGTTCGACGCTGGATCGCACCAACGTCTCCATCGACGACGCAAAATCAGGCGTAGTAACTCACGGCCCATAATAGGAGCACTAGCTAAGAGCTAGCAGCTAGCAGCTAACAGCTATGTCAACAGCCGCCCAACCCGTCCCCGTAGAAACCACCAGCCGCCTCGCGCCCCTGGTCCTCATCGCCGACGACCAATCCCACATCCTCGACGCCCTCGAGTTACTCCTCGAACCCGAAGGCTATCGCATCGAGAAAGCCACCTCGCCTTACATGGTCCTCGACGCGCTCAAGTCCAGCACCTTCGACGCGCTCCTCCTCGACCTCAACTACACCCGCGACACCACCTCCGGACGCGAAGGCCTCGACCTCCTCTCCCAGATTCGCTCCCACGAGTCGCATCTCCCCGTCATCGTCATGACTGCCTGGGCCAACGTCGAGCTCGCCGTTGAAGCCATGCGCCGCGGCGCCAACGACTTCATCCAGAAACCCTGGGACAACGCTCGCCTCCTCACCGTCCTCCGCACCCAGATCGATCTCTCGAACGCGGTCCGCCGCGCCCAGCGCCTCGAAGCCGAGAATCGCCTCCTCCGCACCGCCAACCTCCCCGAGATGATCGCGACCGCCCCCGCCATGCAACCGGTCCTCGCCACCATCGCCCGCATCGGCCCCTCCGACGCCAGCGTGCTCATCACCGGCGAGCATGGCACCGGCAAAGAAGTCGTCGCCCAAACCCTCCACGCCCTCTCCTCGCGCGCCTCCCGCTCCATGGTCGCCGTCAATACCGGCGCGCTTCCCGAGGGCACCTTCGAGTCCGAGCTGTTCGGCCACGTCAAAGGCGCATTCACTGACGCCCGCACCGAGCGCATCGGCCGCTTCGAGCTCGCCGAAGGCGGCACTCTCTTCCTCGACGAGATCGCCAACGTGCCTATGCGCCAGCAGGCTAAGCTTCTGCGCGTCCTTGAAACCGGAGAGATGGAGCGCGTCGGCTCCTCAAAAACCCGCCGCGTCAACGTCCGCATCGTCTCCGCCACCAACGCCGATATCCGCGCCGAAGTCGAGAAAGGAAATTTTCGCGCCGACCTCCTCTTCCGCCTCAACACCGTCGAGATTCACCTCCCGCCCCTGCGCGAGCGCCGCGAAGACATCCCGCCCCTCGCCGCGCATTTCCTCTCCCGCTACGCGCAGCGCTATCGCAAGCCCGTCCAGGGCATCGACCCCGCCGCTCTCCAGCTCATGCTCCACTACGCCTGGCCTGGCAACGTCCGCGAGCTCGACCACACCATCGAGCGCGCCGTCCTCATGGCCCGCGAAGACGTCATCGAAGTCCCCGACCTCGGCCTATCCCCGGCCCGCGTCTCCACCCAGGCCCTCGAAGAAATGTCCCTCGAGTCCGTCGAGAGTATCCTCATCCGCAAAGCCCTCTCCCGCTGCAACGGCAACGTGAGCCAGGCGGCCGAAGCCCTCGGCCTCAGCCGCGGAGCCCTCTACCGGCGGATGGAAAAATATGGCATCTGACCCTCCCCCTTCAAGCCCCCAGCGAAGCAGCCAAAACCAAAAACAAAACCAGCGAGGGCCAGGTTCACCCCACAGCAAGAAGCAAACTCCAGTGCCGCCCGAACTTCAACAAAACTCGACTCTGGCACCCTCCCCAAAGTACTGCCGTCGACCCGTTTTGGAAATCCACCCACTCACCTCGCACGGTACCTGTCCGGCTGCCTCTTCCATCAAGGCCAATACCCCCCACCCCCAGGCACGAACCCCCGCGCACGCACCAAAATTGTGACCCTAATCCCCCCGGAAATACGTAACATCATCGGCAATACAGTCTGATACAGGAAAAACCCCTGTGCCGCAGCATCCCCACTACCACCGCAAACCCAAACGCCAGAGCATCTCCTTTGAGGCGCGCCTCCGCGTCTTCTGCACCGTCGGCGCCCTCTGCCTCCTCGGCCTCTCGGCCATCGTCCTCGCCCTCCTCCACGTCACCATGGGACCCATGCTCGCCACCCTGGGCATCCTCCTCCTCATCCTCCTACTCGTCTTCGCCGCCTTCATCGAAGAAGCCATCCGCCCCATCCAGACCCTCGCCAACGTCGTCGCCGCTCTCCGCGAAGAGGACTACTCCTTCCGCGCACGCGGCGCCAATCGTGAAGACTCCGTCGGTCAGCTCTCCCTCGAAATCAACGCCCTCGCAGACACCCTCCAGTCGCAGCGCGTCGGAGCCCTTGAAGCCGTCGCCCTCCTCCGCCGCGTCATCGCCGAAATGGACGCCCCCGTCCTCGCCTTCGACCAGGAAACCCGCCTCCGCCTCCTCAATCCCGCCGCCGAGCGCGTCTTCTCCCTCCTGCCCGCGCGCGACCTCGCCAAAACCGCCACCGACCTCGAGCTCACCAGCCTCCTCAACGAGCCCAGCGAAGCCGCCGTCCAGCTCGAACTACCCCGCGCCACCTCCACCGGCCCGCGCCGCTCCGAACCCACCCAGCCCCAGCGCTGGATGATCCGCCGCTCCACCTTCCGCCAGCGCGGCGTCCCTCACACGCTCATCGTCCTCTCCGATGTCTCGGCCGCTCTCCGCGAAGAAGAGCGCCTCGCCTGGCGCCGTCTCATCCGCGTCATCGGCCACGAAATCTCCAACTCCCTCACGCCGATCAAGTCCATCGCCGGCAGCCTCCGCTCCCGCATCCTACCCGCCGCGTCCCGCTCGGATCCTCATGTCTCCTCCACTCCTGCCTCGTCTCCTGTCTCCTCGTCTCCTGCCCCCTCGCCCAACGGCGTGCTCAATCGCGACCTCCAGCGAGGCCTCAGCGTCATCGAAAATCGCGCCGAGTCCCTCAACCGATTCGTCCAGGCCTATCGCCAGCTCGCCCAGCTCCCCGCGCCCGTCCTCAAACGAGTCCCGCTCGTTCCGCTCCTCGAACGTGTCGTCTCCCTCGAAATCCGCTTAGACGTCCGCATCCTCGCCGCCCCCGACGTCGACCTCCTCGCCGACCAGGACCAGATCGAGCAACTCCTCATCAACCTCGTCCGCAACGCGGTCGAATCCGCGCTCACCTGTGCCGAAGAACAACCCGAGCCCGCATCGGCCGCCATCCAGGGCGAGCCCACCCCCAATATGACCGTCATCCGGAGCGAAGCATCCGAATCCGTTGCGCCGGCCTTTGGGCGCAACAAACAACCAGAACGCGAGTCGAATGGACCTGAACCGTCCACGGGTACTTCCGCGGGAGATGCCCTACTGAGCGAAGTTCGCCGCGAAGCGGGGAACGTAAGCGAAGGGAACGTCATCCTGAGCGGAGGACGTCCGCGCGAGCGGGCGTACGGAGTCGAAGGCCCCTCCGTCACCCTCCGCGCCACTGAAGACGCCGACCTCGTCGCCATAGCAATCGAAGACAACGGCCCAGGCCTCGCCAATCCCGAAAACCTCTTCGTCCCTCTCTACACCACCAAAAAAGCCGGCTCCGGAGTAGGCCTCGCCCTCGCCCGCCAGATCGTCGAAGCCCACGGCGGCTCCATCGAACTCCGCAACAAGCCGAACCACACAGGCTGCATCGCCGAAGTCCGCATCCCGGTTGCCGAGAGAATTGGAGCTTAGAAACAGCCGCGAGCTATTCGTTTCTCACTGGGTGTATCTTGTACCCATGAAAAAATCGTCCGCGCGGGACAGGCTTCTTGCGATAATCCGACCACTCGCGGCTCAAAAGATGCGGGAAATCAACCGCGGCAAACGTAAACGTGGTGATTTGAAGCGCCCGGACTTCATCTGGCACCACCTCCTGCAGAGCTTCGCCACGATGGGCCGAGCATCCGGGGCGAAGGGCCTGATTGAGGACCAAAGTAACTATCAGCGCGTCACATATGAGGCCCTCGCGGCGCTCACTCCAAAAAAGTGTGAGAGGCAGATCCGCGAAGCCTGCCGTGCTGCAAAGGTCCGAATGCCCGACCTGAAGGCGCGGTATATCCTCGAATGCTTCCGATATGTCGAGACCCTGGGAGGACCCGAAAAGGCAAAGAATTTGCTTCTTGCGCAGCCAGGTCGAGAAGGAAAGATCCATTTTCTGAGGACATTCCCTGGCATTGGCCCCAAGTACGCGAGGAACATCATGATGGACGTTTACCAAAAGGACTTTAGAGACAGCATTGCAATAGATACGCGCATCAAATCCATCTCAGCTGCCCTTGGCCTCCCGTTCTCTGACAGCCACTACCTGGAACACGAAGCCTTCTACGTGGAAGTCGCGCATCGGGCCGGATTAAACGGCTGGGAACTGGATCGGTTACTGTTCAACTTCTTGGATGAGGTGAAGCGGGGGCTCAGGGACTCGAAAACGCCGAGGATATCCGCAACCACCGGACCCAAGCCATGACCAAATCCGAATGTCGCGAACAGTAGCGCACGCTCCCACTCGAGGAAAAACTCTGCACGCTCGAAGGCCTCCGCCGCCGCGATCTCGAAATCCGAAAGAATAGCCTCGCATTCGCAAGAAACTGGCGAAGCTAACCGCTTCCCGCAAGCCCCGCCCTCTTGCCCGACCGTACCTTGTAAGGTACACTTGAGAAGCAGGCTCAGACAGTGAGCGAGCAGAAAAAGCTAACCGTCGCGTTCTATCGCTCGCGCTCGGGAGCCGAACCCGTTCGCGACTGGCTCAAAAACCTGCCCATCGACGATCGACACACCCTGGGCCGAGACCTGCGCCTCGTCGAGATGGGCTGGCCAATTGGAATGCCATTATGCCGCTCCCTCGGAGGTGGACTTTGGGAAGTACGCAGCACCCTCGGAAGCAATCGCATCGCGCGCGTCTTTTTCTGCGCGACCGGGGGCCACATGGTCCTGCTCCACGGCTTCATCAAGAAAACGCAAAAGACTCCCGAGGCCGAACTGGACCTGGCACGCAAGCGACAGAAGGATCTGACCCTGTGAAAAAGAACCCCCATATCGGCTCCTCCCTCGACGACTTCCTCAAAGAAGAGGGCATCCACGAGGACGCCACCAACTACGCGGTGAAAAGAATTCTCGCCTGGCAGATTCAGAAGGCGATGCGGGAAAGGTCCCTCACCAAAACCGAAATGGCACGCCGCATGGGCACCAGCCGCGCCCATCTCGACCGCCTCCTCGACCCGGAAAACGACAAAGTCCAGCTCGACACCGTCGAACGTGCCGCCTCCGTCCTGGGACGCCGCCTCCGCCTCACTCTCGTTGAGCGGAGCCTGACGAGAAGACCATGACCAAATCCGAATGGCGCGAGCAACAGCGCAAACTCCCCTTCGAAGAAAAGCTCCGCATCCTCGAGGACCTCCGCCGTCGCGACCTCGAAATCCGAAAGAGCAGTCTCGCGCAAGCAGCACCCGGCCCATCAAGCCGACAGCCGCAGAAGACGGCTCGTCCCGCGTAAGCCGGACTCCGGTAACAACCTCTTCAGGCCCGGAAAAAGAAGAAATCGGCGCGAAGCGCCTTCCTTGCTGCCGCAGGCCAGACGGCGCAGTTCCAAAGGAACGCAGCCGGCAACAAATAAGTTGGCGTGAGCCTGCTCACGCCCTCCATATTTCCGCGCACGGTACCTTCGTAATGCCAATTCCCGCCCGCCTGTCATCGAAACTCAAACTGGTCTCACAAACCCCATACCCCCGAAATGTATCGCGTGAGACCCGCCCTCATGCAGCCGGCCAAACCCGCCGCGCTCTATAGGAGACCAGTTCTCAAAGCTCCGCGCCAAAAGCAATATAGCTGCAAAAAACCGAATCCTCTTTTTCCTGTCAAGTTTCCACCACTTACCAAAAGTAACCCACGATGAAAGATCAGGACTTCCATCCAAATAAAGTTGGCCGTTATTCTCTCTCAACCTGATATTCTGAACTTAGGATAGAAAAACAAAAGGCCTCGCCAACCCGGCGGGGCTTTTCTGTTCCCTGAGGAGCAAACCCATGGTCGAAGAATGCGTCCACGTCAACGAAAAGGGCCACAAGTGCCGCCGCATCCCCAAACGCGGCCAGAAACTCTGCCCCGCTCACCGCGCAAAGCGCCGCCGCGGAATTCTCGAAGAAGATACCGCCTTCTTAGAGGGACTGGACATCTTTACCGGCCAGCTCAGGGCCATGAACCTCGAAAACCTCCTCTACGCCACTAACGGCGCCCTCGCCGACATCCACGGCCTCATCGATCGCCGCTCCTCCCGCCGCGACCGTGCCGCCTACATGCGCGCCACCATCGCCGTCGGCGAAGCTCAGGACCGCATCTTTCTGGAGCTGGCCGGATACCGCGCCGATGCCCGAACCACAACCTCCCGAACCGCGGGATGCGAAGCCATCAGCCCCGGCACCCCTCCCGAACCCCGGAAGCTGTTCGCTCTGCCGCCCACCGGGCTGCCCGCCGGCACGCCCCAGCTTTCCCCTGAAGAACTCCAGGCCGCCTGCGCCCAGTTGCTAAGTATTTTGGATCCAAATGGAACGATATCTTCCACTTTGAATTCAGATACATAATCGCCGCCCATTTGTGAACGACACGCACGAATCACAAAACAAGATAAATACCCGCATCTATCAATGAATCAAATGCAAACACCCCTCCCGATATCGCGCCGCTTCAATCGAATCAAATACCTGCGCGCCAGGATCCCAAGCCAGGCAGGAGGGGGGAGGGGGGTGTGCGCCACTGGGATCGTCATTTTTCAGCGCTCGAGGAAATGCCAGTATGACTGCGGTCGCGCCTCCGTCGAATGAAACTCCCGCGCCAAAACCCCAGAACCAGCACAAGGCAGGGAGGCTGGTGAGCCATTCGACGCCAAAATCACGGCTCAATCAAAAATTTCCCCTCCCGCATAATCAACTCATCCTCAATCCAGATGTTGAACCGCAACCCAACCACATCGATGTGCGTCGAAGACCGCCACTCCGCCCCCGTGTGCTCCCCATATGGATTCCCAAACGCAATATGGATCCCCGGAAATTTCTCGTCCTGCAGAATGTTGCCAATCACCCGCTCAACCCCGATATTCGTCCCGATCGCAAACTCGCCCACCCGGTTGGAATTCTCATCGGTATGCGTGTAAGCCGCGAAATCCGCCTGCAACTGCCGATTTTCCGACCGGCACTCCACAATCCGATTGCCCCGAATCTCAATCGTCAAAGGAGCCGATTCCAAAAGCCCGTACTGCGCGCAAAGATAGTCGCCCACCACACCATCAACTACAAAAATACCGTTCACTTCCCCCGGCGTCGTAAAGATCTCGCCCCCCGGTAAGTTACCCCACTTATCCCGCGAAATGATGCCAGAGGTCTTCAGCCACTTGTACTCAGGATTCAGCTCAGCCCGAATATCGGTCCCCGCGGCCGTCGTCGCCCGAATAAACCGCGCCCGCCGCGCCTTTTCGATCACTTTCTGCGACAGGCGATCCACGCGCTCATAATCGGCCCGCATGCCCTCGCACATAATCTGCGGCGTGATGTTCACCATGTGCGCGTGCCGCATCCGCCGCCGATTGACAACTTCGGTCATCTGCATCCGCGACTTCAGCTCGTTCCGCTGCACCTGTACCGCGAAGATGCTCACATCCGAAGTCTCCATATCGGCCAGAATCTCCGCCGGCATCGCCGTCAGCGGCCGCGTCGCCAGATCCTCAAGCACGAACGCGTTCCACCGGCACCCATTCACTGCCAGCTCCCGCGCCAAAGACGCCGCAATCGGCGCTGTCTCGCGGTCGCAGATCAGCGTCACCTTCTCCGCGGGCTCGACCCGCAAACAGATGCCGATTGCCGCTTTGGCGCCTGGCGCAAACTCAACAGGAAACGCCATCTCCAGCAGCATCGAACGCGCAGACGAATCGGAGGAAAGAAGGGAGGAAACACTCATTTTCTCAGGCTATCATTCACACGCCTGAAACATAGATGCGTCCAGGACTTCCGGCGCGAACCAAAGTCACGCCACGTTCTGCGGCGCGGCCGAAACCGGCTCAAACAGCCCGGCCTTCGTCTCTTCGGCCATGTAATCGACGACAGCCTTCAAATCTTTGGTCTCCTCGAACACCCGCAGCTGCCGGTCCGCGCCCGTCCCATTTTTCAGAATGGTCCGGACGTACTCGATCGCCTCGCGGCTTTCCAGCTCATCGACGACTGGATCGATGAGCTGCAGATACTCTTCGATCAGATCGCGCTCCGGCACTTCCTGCTGTTTGCCGAAGTCGATGAGCATGCCGTCCAGCCCATACCGCACCGCGCGGAATTTGTTCTCCATCAGCAGCGGCCGCGCATACTGACGAAAATCCTGGTTCGTCTCGTGCAGCCGAAACAGGATCGCCGCAGTCGCCTGAATCAATGCCGCGATGGCAATCGTTTCCTCGGCGCGCAACGGAATGTCGCAGGCCCGCACCTCGACGGTATTGAAGAACGGATGCGGCCGAATATCCCACCAGATCTTTTTGCCGTTGTCGATGCAGTTCGTCTTCACCAGCAGCGCAACGTAATTCTCAAATTCCGAGTAACTCGAAAAGGCATCCGGAATTCCCGTCCGCGGAAAGTTCTCAAACACCTTCGCCCGGTAACCCTTATAGCCGGTGTTGAGCCCAAGCCAGAAGGGCGAATTCGTTGCCAGAGCCATAATGTGCGGCAGAAAATAACGCATCGAATTCATGATGCGGATAGCCGCTTCCCGGTCCTCAATGCCCACGTGCACGTGCAGGCCGAAGATAAGATTCGACCGCGCCACCAATTGCAGATCCTTCACCACCTGGTGATAACGCGGATCGGGATAAATCTCCTGTGTGCGCCAGTCGGCAAACGGATGCGTCGCGCCCGCAACCAGCACCAGGTCGTTTTCCCTGGCCAGCTTGATCATCTCTCGGCGGAGCTCGTAAATCTCTTCGCGCGCCTGGCTGATCGTGCGGCAAACGCGCGTGCCCACCTCCACTACAGAAGTGTGCATCTCCGCCTTCACCCGCTCCTCAAGGCGCATCTTGCCCTGCGCCAGCATCTCGGTCGCAATATGCGATCGCAGATCCCGCGTGACCGGATCGATGGTTTGATATTCCTCTTCGATGCCCAGAGTGAAGGAAGGCCGCATGGTTCTACCGTTGTATGACGAACTACAGCGTCAGCGCAAGAGCATTCGTGCGCCGACGAGCATCGCAGGGTCTGCAGGCTTCTACCGCGCGCCCTTACCCGTCGCGGCCTTTGCAGCCGGTTTGGCCGCGGTTTCCTTTTTCGCCGGCGGCTTAGCGGCTGGAGTCTCTTTGGCCGCTTCTTTTGCCGGCCCAGCGGCGCTCGCTCCCAGGTACGCACTCCAATGAAACTCCGGTACCTTCGGCTTCGGCGTCCTGGCCTTATTCACCGCCAGGTCGGCAACTGCATCCACGATCCATGCAAAGTTTTCTTTGCCCACCGAATGCAGGTCCGCATCCGGCGCCGGATTCATGAAGTCGATCGCATACGGAATCCCATCCTCAACGGCAAACTCGACCGTGTTCAGGTCGTAGCCCAGCGCCCGGCACAGGGTCAGCGCATCCCGCTCCACCCTTTCCAGCAGCTTTTTGCTCGCGGCCGGAGGATTCAGCACATACCTCTCCGCATGCGGGCGCCGCGGATCGTAATACATGATGCGCACCTTCTCCTGGCCCACCACGTAGCAGCGGAAATACTCGTTGAAATTCACGGCCTTCTGCAGCATCATGCAAAGGTCGCGGCTCCGGTCATAGGCATGGAAGAACTCGTCCCGCGAATGAACGTGGTACACATCGCGCCATCCGCCGCCATTCACCGGTTTCATGAATGCCGGGAACCCCACGTAAGAAAACACGTCTTCCCAGTCCAGGGGATACTGCAGATTCCTCATTGACCGCTCCGTTGTCCCGGGCGGATAGGTCTTGTGCGGCAGAATTACCGTCGGCGGCGTGGCCACTCCGAGCTTCGCAGCGAGCGAGTAGTTGAAAAACTTGTCGTCCGCAGACCACCAGAACGGATTGTTGATCACCGTCGTCCCGTTCAGCACCGCATGCTTCAGAAACGCCCGGTAGAACGGGATATCGTGCGAGATGCGATCGACGATCACGGACCAGGCCGGCGGCTTATCCAGCCGGATCGCGCCGATCTCCACAAACTCCGCCGAAATCCCATCGACGTTCATCCCGTTAATCTTCTCTACGAGCGCGCCGGGGAAAGTGTTTTCCATGCCGAACAGAACGCCAATCTTCTTCACGTTGTCGCCTCTCTCCATTTCCAGAGGATGCGCGTCCATGCCAGGTCCGGGCCGCGCCTTGCAAACACATTAGCCGACCTCTCTCGTGCTTGCAAAAATTCGGCGCGGAAAACCGCGTGGCTCACCATCCCGGCCTACCGCCTCTTCAGCGCCTCCAGCTCATCCAGCGTCTTCGGCCAGTCCTGCTTCAGCAAACGCGAGAGTCCCCGATCCGCCAGCAGCTTCCCACCTGTCTGGCAACGTGCGCAATAATCCGTCTCGTTATCGGCGTATCGGATCCGCTGAATCTTCTCTCCGCACCGTGGACACGGCTGGCCAAATTTCCCATGCACCGCCATCTCGTTGCGGAACGCTGTCACCTTCTCCGGAAAGCCGTCCCCCGTGTCCTCTTGCAACCTCTCTATCCAAAGCCGCAGTGTCTTCCGGGTCGCCTCATACAGCCGCGCCCACTCTGCCTCGCTCAACCTCTGTGTCAGCGTCACCGGCGACAACTGCGCTGCATGCAAGATTTCATCCGAATATGCATTTCCAATCCCGCTTACCAGCCGTGGATCGGTGAGCGCCCGCTTCAATGTGCGGTTCTCTGCCGTCAACGCCGCGCGAAACTCAGCCGCGCTCGAACCCAGCACATCGATCCCGCCAGGGTCGATCTCCCGCAATGCCTCTTCCCCGGCAAGAACGTATAACGACGCCCTCCGCTTGGTACCTGCCTCCGTGAGCACCAGCGATCCCGCCGCAAAATCGAACGCGGCCAGCGCATTCCTCCCCGCCAGCTTCGCTCCCGGTGCTTTCCAGTGCAACCGTCCCGCGATCATCAGGTGCAGAACCAGCCACACGCGCCCCGGATCCCCGGCGACCGATCCCGCTGGTTGGGGTGGTGGATCCCCCTCGACCCCAATCGCGATGCGCTTGCCAATCCGCCGCAGCTCTCGCACCACGCGCCCCTCCACACTCGCAAGCGGTGGCTGCGCGGTTCGCAAAAGCGTAAAACTATTCAGGCGCACATGTTCGAGAACCTGGCCCAGGATGCGCACCTCGAGCGCTCTCAGGTACGCTGTGATGTCGGGCAATTCGGGCATCGCTTCGTATGGTATCTCGCATCCATCCGCCTTCGACATCCGCGCCTGCGCTTCTGAACGAGTTACCGGCGCACGGAACACCGCAACCCACATCTAACCATCCTGAAAGCGCTGTAGGGACCTGATGATGGAATTTCACATTGCTCGTAAAACCCGCGACCTCTTCCAGGTCAGCGACGCACTCTTCAATTTTGTTGGCAACGTGATCTTTGCCGACCTCGCCTCCTGCCGCCAACTCGCCTTCCGGATGACGGAAGTGCGCGCTTCTTCACCCGGAGCCGAGCCCATCAATCCGGGGGCCCTCTTTGCTATGGGCCTCATCGACGAGGTCAGCCACCTGATCGTCGCGCAATACCGCCGCAGCCGCGATCCCCAGGTCACGCAGGCGGCGCTGGGGTGGTTTGCCGCCCGTCTCGGCGAGGACAACGTCGACAAACTGCTGCGGACCTTCGTTCAGGAATTCCCAAACTCCGCCATTTACCGCGGCGACGTCCAGCTCGACGCATGGCTTCAGGGCTCAACCGATGGCATGTCCCACCGCGAAGCCGTCCTCGAAGAACTGATGCTCCTGTGGCTGGCGAATCAGAACCCCGCGTTTCGCCCCTTCCGCGAGCTTTACGACGACAAAAAGCTGGCTGAGAGCACCGCCTACAAACAAGTCACGGCGGAACTCGGCAACTACTTCGCCACCCGCCCCGCAACCGGCATGGGCTTCGGCAATCTTCTTGACCTGCTTCGCGCGCCCATGCAGGCCGCTCCCGATTCCCTCAGCGGACAGCTCAACTGGATCCGCGAAAACTGGGCCCAGTATCTCGGCGACAACCTCCGGAAGGTTCTCCTTGCCGTCGACGTTCTCAAGGAAGAAGAAGTCGCCATCTGGATGCGCTTCCATCCATCTTCCCGGCGGCGCCCGCACGATCCTCTCAGCGATACGCACCATTCCGAGGTCCCGGACTTCCGCAGCCACCCCGGCGACATCGAATACGAGCGCTTCAGTCCCGACCAGGAATGGATGCCCAACGTCGTCATGATCGCGAAGAGCACGTACGTCTGGCTCGCCCAGCTCACCCGCCAGTACGGCCGCCCCATCGAGCGCCTCGACCAGGTTCCCGACGAAGAGCTGCAGACCCTGGCGAACCGCGGCCTCAACGCCCTCTGGCTCATCGGCCTCTGGGAGCGCAGCCGCGCCTCCGAGCGCATCAAGCATATGCGCGGTCAGCCGGACGCCGTCGCTTCCGCCTACTCGCTCTATGCCTACAATATCGCCGGTGATCTCGGTGGCGACCACGCGTACCGCAATCTTCGGGAACGGGCCGCCCATTACGGCATCCGTCTTGCCTCCGACATGGTCCCCAACCACATGGGCATCGATTCGCCCTGGGTCGTCGAGCACCCCGAGTGGTTCCTCTCGCGCCCCGACCGCCCCTGGCCCTCCTACAACTTCAACGGACCCGATCTCTCCTCCGACGGCCGCGTCGAAATCAAAATCGAAGACCACTACTACGACCAGTCGGACGCCGCCGTCGTCTTCCAGCGCCGCGACAACGCCTCCGGCCACACCGAGTACATCTACCACGGTAACGACGGCACCAGCTTTCCCTGGAACGACACCGCCCAGCTCAACTACCTCCGCGCCGACGTCCGCGAACAAGTCATCCAGACTATCCTCCACGTTGCGCGCCTGTTTCCCATCATCCGCTTCGACGCCGCTATGACCCTCGCCCGCCGTCATGTCCAGCGTCTCTGGTTTCCGCTTCCCGGCAGCGGCGGTTCCATCCCGTCGCGCGCCGAATGCTCCATGACCCAGGAGCAATTCGACGCTGCCATGCCTCACGAATTCTGGCGCGAAGTCGTCGACCGCGTCGCCGCGGAAGTCCCCGGCACTCTACTCCTCGCCGAAGCCTTCTGGCTCCTCGAAGGCTACTTCGTCCGCACCCTCGGCATGCATCGCGTCTACAACAGCGCCTTCATGAACATGCTTCGCGACGAGGAGAATGCCAAGTACCGCTCCGTCATCAAGAACACCGTCGAATTCGATCCCGACATCCTCAAGCGCTACGTGAACTTCATGAGCAATCCCGACGAGCGTACCGCGATTGATCAGTTCGGGACCGGCGACAAATACTTCGGCGTCTGCACCATGATGGCCACCCTTCCGGGCCTGCCCATGTTCGGCCACGGTCAGATCGAAGCCTTTACCGAAAAGTACGGCATGGAATACAAGCGTCCACGCTACGACGAGACCCCTAACCAGCACCTCGTCGAGCGCCACCAGCGCGAGATCGCCCCGCTCCTCAAAAATCGCCACGTGTTCGCCGAAAGCGCTAACTTCGCCCTCTTCGATTTCTGGCGTGAAGACGGCAAGGTCGACGAAAACGTCTTCGCCTGGTCCAATCGCGCCGGTGACCAGCGCGCCCTCGCGGTCTTCCACAACAAATTCTCCAGCACCTCAGGCACTCTGCATAAGTCATCGTTCCGCACCGACAAGAATTCCGGCGCCCTCTACAGCGTCCAGATCCACGAAGCTCTCGGCCTGCCCGGCGACCACAGCGCCATCCTCGCATACCAGGACAATGCCAGCGGCCTCAACTATCTACGCCAGCTCAGTGAGATTCGCGAACGCGGCCTCCATCTCAACCTCGGCGCGTATCAGTACCACCTGTTTCAGAACTGGCGAGAGATGCACGTAACCGCCGAATACCCCTGGGACCAGCTCTGCGCCGACCTGAACGGCACCGGCGTCTGGAGCCTCGACGATGCCCTGGCTAACTTCAAACTTCGCCCCGTACACCACGCTCTCCGCGCCGCTCTCCATCCCGATGTTCTGCGCTGCTTCTCCGATCTGATCGAAGCCGCCGCCGCCGACCCTCAGGCGCCTCATGCTCATGCCAGCAAGGCCCCCTGCAGTCACGAAGAAACTCTCGCCACACTGCAAAAAACTGCGGACCACTTTTTCAGGACAGCCCTTCAATCGCTGAGCCAGGTAAGTCCTTCCACAGACGCGCAGCGCGACAAGCCAGAAGATCAGGACGGCCAGGCCGGCACCGCCGAAGCTGAACCTAACGCTGCGCCTCCAGGCCGGCCAGCACGCCTCCACGTCTCTACTCTGGAAGCATCTTCGCCCGGAGCCCGTTATCGCGATCTGCTGCTCGCCGCCGGCAAACTTCCCGCGCTCGAGCACGCCTTTGCCCACGGCTGGCCTCCCGATGCGCGCATCGTCCTCCCCAGTTACAGTCCACAAACCACGGCCGTCACCGTGTGGGCGCCCGTTGTCGCCTGGTGTCTTCTGCGCGCCTTCGCCGATGGTCTCCCGTCCGATCGGAATCCTGCTGAAGTCTTCGACCGCCTCTACCTGCGCTCCGCCCTCGCTGACATCTTTCACCCGCTGGGCGTCGAGGGCGATGCCGCGTATCGCGCCGCCGCCCGCGTCCGCCTGTTGCTGACACAATCCAGCGACAGCCGCCCCGATGCGGCTACCCCGTCTCTTGACTGGGACGACCCGGACGTCGTCTGGCTTACCGGACTGCACGAAGCGCAGGGTCATCGATACTTCAACAAAGAAGCGCACGAGCAGCTGCTCTGGTGGATTTGCCTGCCCCGGTTCATCGCCGCGCTTGAAGCAGATCCCCTGGCAAAATCGCCCGCTACGCGCACTGCTGTGCGGGCCCTGGGCTCCCTAACCGAAGCGGCAACCGCTGCCGCAGGAAGCTCCGGCTATCGCCTCGATGTTCTTAGCCCCACCGTCGGCAGCATGGAGGGAAGGCCAAAATCCGGCGCAGCCGGAACCCTCGAAATCGCTCTGACTGCCCCGGCAACGGAGGCCGTCGCTGGCGATCCAAAGCGGGAACCAGCCGAGGAGCATTCCACCACCGCCCGCCACTGATCGCAAGGCGCAGCCATTGTGGAATCGTCGGTCAGGATCGTCGGTCATGGACGTGGAGGCGCCCGGCTTCAGGCTCTCCCCACAGGGCGAAGCAGTCGCACAACTGCGCGTTATACTAACCACTGTCCTTTCCATGCCGGGATGGCGGAACTGGCAGACGCAGCGGACTCAAAATCCGCCGGCCCTTGCGGTCATGGGGGTTCGACCCCCCCTCCCGGCACCATAACAAAGGTTGGAAAAAGGCTTCGGTGCCTCCTTGTCTTTGGCCGCCAGTGCGTGTCGGTCTCTTCTGGGGGTCGGCAACGCGATCGACCACCGATCGCGTGTGCTACGGGCTCAGGTGCGCGTAAGGTGCAGCCCGAGGTTTGATTGAACGGCACCGTGACTGTGGTCAGTTCGGTATTAAGTGCGTTCCGCCGTTTCGTCGAAGAGTGAGCCGGAAAAAGCCAAACCTCTGAAAAGTGGGTCTTCGATCGCGGCCAATTCAGACCCACCTTCAGGCTGGGCTTCGGCCCCCGATCAACCGGCCACCAGCCGCAGACTCAGCCCGTCGCGAATTCAGGGGAATTGCCGGTCCGCAGATAAGTTGCCTGCCAGGGCTTCAGCACACGCCTTCCCGCGCTGGAAGTTGCGACCCGACCGCTCTCAACCAGAGCGCCGCTTCGGTCCAGCGCCTCCGGCCGCAGTTCAACCCCGCCGTCTGACGTACAGAAATAGAGTCCGATGTCCTCCGGTGTCCCGTCAGAACAGGTCAACGACGGTGACCGTCTCGATCTGTGATTCGCCGGGCGGGAAGGCCGAATTGCCGTTGTATACGGCTCTCAGATTATGAACGCCAACCGAGAGCAACGGCGTGATACCAATCAGTATCCCGTCCGGTGGCACCTCAGTCGTGCAGAGAGCTGTGTTTCCGTCGTAGAGCGTGACAGTCCCGCTCAAGGCCTGGCCCCTCTGTTTCCGGATTTCGACGCTGTATACGGCAGGCAGGGGGAACAACACTCTGTCCGTCAGCAGGTTTAGAGTGACGAGAGTCGGAGCAACTCCTGTGACGGTCACGGATGCGCTGCTGGTTGTGAAATTGCTGTCGCCGCTATAGACAGCGGTCAACTGATCTGTACCTACAGGCAGCACCGGCGTGGTGAAGGCTGTGCCCACGGCCGCAGTTCCCAAGGTAGCTGAACCCAATGTGTAGGTCACGGTACCGGTGGGCGTGCCAGAGATCTGTGGGGAGATCGTCGTGGTCAGCGTTGCGGTGGTGCCGGCGACGGTTTGTTTTGTCATCGCCGTAATTGTTGTCGTTGCGCTGGCCTTATTCACCTGCAGGAAGACATCTCCAAACGCCGGAGCATAGTCGGCCGAGTCTGACGGCTGGAAGACAACGACTAACTGAATGTTACCGGCAGGCAGAATCGCGCCGGAGGTAATAACTGGCACGGGGATACTGCCATAGTTATAGGTCCCAGTTAGATTGATTCCGTTGTAGCTCGCTTGGGCGTTTAACTGGGCGCTGCCCAATGGCGTTCCGTAAGTAATAGCGGCAGGCGTTGCCCAGGTAATCGTGGGGGTCGCCTTGGCCACGGTGAAGCTCTGCGACACCGGGGTCGCGGCACTATAGTCAGCGTTGCCCGCCTGCGAGGCGGTCACCTTCACCGTCCCCGCTCCCGTGATGGTCAGCGTCGAGCCCGACACCGTCGCCGGGCCGCTCACCGCGTAACTCACCGCCAGCCCTGAGCTGGCCGTCGCCGTCAGCGTGATCGGAGAGACTCCGTAGGTCACGTTCGCCAGCGCTGCGAAGGTGATGGTCTGCGTGGCTCCGCCGCTGATGGTCAGAGTGCCGCTGACGAAGCTGAAGGTGTAGTTGGCCGCCGCCAGTGTGCCCTGGGTGATGGTGATCGGATACGTACCGGCCGGCGATCCCTGCGTGGCCGTGGTGCTCTCCGCCGGCGCGCCGCTCAGCACCGCCGTGGTGTCGCCGTTGACGAAGCCGGTCGCCGCGTAACCGGTCAGCGCCGGGATGGGCTGGTTATAAGCCGCGGTCACGTTCGACGCGGTCACCGTCAGTGTCGCCGGGTTCACGGTGAAGCTCTGCGAGACCGGCGTGGCCGCCGCGTAGCTGCTGTTGCCCGCCTGCGAGGCGGTCACCTTCACCGTCCCCGCTCCCGTGATGGTCAGCGTCGAGCCCGACACCGTCGCCGGGCCGCTCACCGCGTAACTCACCGCCAGCCCTGAGCTGGCCGTCGCCGTCAGCGTGATCGGAGAGACTCCGTAGGTCACGTTCGCCAGCGCTGCGAAGGTGATCGTCTGCGCGGCTCCGCCGCTGATGGTCAGAGTGCCGCTGACGAAGCTGAAGGTGTAGTTGGCCGCCGCCAGTGTGCCCTGGGTGATGGTGATCGGATACGTACCGGCCGGCGATCCCTGCGTGGCCGTGGTGCTCTCCGCCGGTGCGCCGCTCAGCACTGCCGTGGTGTCGCCGTTGACGAAGCCGGTCGCCGCGTAACCGGTCAGCGCCGGGATGGGCTGGTTATAAGCCACGGTCACGTTCGACGCGGTCACCGTCAGCGTAGCCGGGTTCACGGTGAAGCTCTGCGAGACCGGCGTGGCCGCCGCGTAGCTGCTGTTGCCCGCCTGCGAGGCGGTCACCTTCACCGTCCCCGCTCCCGTGATGGTCAGCGTGGAGCCCGACACCGTCGCCGGGCCGCTCACCGCGTAGCTCACCGGCAGCCCTGAGCTGGCCGTCGCCGTCAGCGTGATCGGAGAGACTCCGTAGGTCACGTTCGCCAGCGCCGCGAAGGTGATCGTTTGCGCGGCTCCGCCGCTGATGGTCAGTGTGCCGCTGACGAAGCTGAAGGTGTAGTTGGCCGCCGCCAGTGTCCCCTGGGTGATGGTGATCGGATACGTACCGGCCGGCGATCCCTGCGTGGCCGTGGTGCTCTCCGCCGGTGCGCCGCTCAGCACTGCCGTGGTGTCGCCGTTGACGAAGCCGGTCGCCGCGTAACCGGTCAGCGCCGGGATGGGCTGGTTATAAGCCGCGGTCACGTTCGACGCGGTCACCGTCAGTGTCGCCGGGTTCACGGTGAAGCTCTGCGAGACCGGCGTGGCCGCCGCGTAGCTGCTGTTGCCCGCCTGCGAGGCGGTCACCTTCACCGTCCCCGCTCCCGTGATGGTCAGCGTCGAGCCCGACACCGTCGCCGGGCCGCTCACCGCGTAACTCACCGCCAGCCCTGAGCTGGCCGTCGCCGTCAGCGTGATCGGAGAGACTCCGTAGGTCACGTTCGCCAGCGCTGCGAAGGTGATGGTCTGCGTGGCTCCGCCGCTGATGGTCAGAGTGCCGCTGACGAAGCTGAAGGTGTAGTTGGCCGCCGCCAGTGTGCCCTGGGTGATGGTGATCGGATACGTACCGGCCGGCGATCCCTGCGTGGCCGTGGTGCTCTCCGCCGGCGCGCCGCTCAGCACCGCCGTGGTGTCGCCGTTGACGAAGCCGGTCGCCGCGTAACCGGTCAGCGCCGGGATGGGCTGGTTATAAGCCGCGGTCACGTTCGACGCGGTCACCGTCAGTGTCGCCGGGTTCACGGTGAAGCTCTGCGAGACCGGCGTGGCCGCCGCGTAGCTGCTGTTGCCCGCCTGCGAGGCGGTCACCTTCACCGTCCCCGCTCCCGTGATGGTCAGCGTCGAGCCCGACACCGTCGCCGGGCCGCTCACCGCGTAACTCACCGCCAGCCCTGAGCTGGCCGTCGCCGTCAGCGTGATCGGAGAGACTCCGTAGGTCACGTTCGCCAGCGCTGCGAAGGTGATGGTCTGCGTGGCTCCGCCGCTGATGGTCAGAGTGCCGCTGACGAAGCTGAAGGTGTAGTTGGCCGCCGCCAGTGTGCCCTGGGTGATGGTGATCGGATACGTACCGGCCGGCGATCCCTGCGTGGCCGTGGTGCTCTCCGCCGGCGCGCCGCTCAGCACCGCCGTGGTGTCGCCGTTGACGAAGCCGGTCGCGCTGTAACCGGTCAGCGCCGGGATGGGCTGGTTATAAGCCACGGTCACGTTCGACGCGGTCACCGTCAGCGTCGCCGGGTTCACGGTGAAGCTCTGCGAGACCGGCGTGGCCGCTGCGTAGCTGCTGTTGCCCGCCTGCGAGGCGGTCACCTTCACCGTCCCCGCTCCCGTGATGGTCAGCGTCGAGCCCGACACCGTCGCCGGGCCGCTCACCGCGTAACTCACCGCCAGCCCTGAGCTGGCCGTCGCCGTCAGCGTGATCGGAGAGACTCCGTAGGTCACGTTCGCCAGCGCTGCGAAGGTGATGGTCTGCGTGGCTCCGCCGCTGATGGTCAGAGTGCCGCTGACGAAGCTGAAGGTGTAGTTGGCCGCCGCCAGTGTGCCCTGGGTGATGGTGATCGGATACGTACCGGCCGGCGATCCCTGCGTGGCCGTGGTGCTCTCCGCCGGCGCGCCGCTCAGCACCGCCGTGGTGTCGCCGTTGACGAAGCCGGTCGCCGCGTAACCGGTCAGCGCCGGGATGGGCTGGTTATAAGCCGCGGTCACGTTCGACGCGGTCACCGTCAGTGTCGCCGGGTTCACGGTGAAGCTCTGCGAGACCGGCGTGGCCGCCGCGTAGCTGCTGTTGCCCGCCTGCGAGGCGGTCACCTTCACCGTCCCCGCTCCCGTGATGGTCAGCGTCGAGCCCGACACCGTCGCCGGGCCGCTCACCGCGTAACTCACCGCCAGCCCTGAGCTGGCCGTCGCCGTCAGCGTGATCGGAGAGACTCCGTAGGTCACGTTCGCCAGCGCTGCGAAGGTGATCGTCTGCGCGGCTCCGCCGCTGATGGTCAGAGTGCCGCTGACGAAGCTGAAGGTGTAGTTGGCCGCCGCCAGTGTGCCCTGGGTGATGGTGATCGGATACGTACCGGCCGGCGATCCCTGCGTGGCCGTGGTGCTCTCCGCCGGTGCGCCGCTCAGCACTGCCGTGGTGTCGCCGTTGACGAAGCCGGTCGCCGCGTAACCGGTCAGCGCCGGGATGGGCTGGTTATAAGCTACGGTCACGTTCGACGCGGTCACCGTCAGCGTCGCCGGGTTCACGGTGAAGCTCTGCGAGACCGGCGTGGCCGCCGCGTAGCTGCTGTTGCCCGCCTGCGAGGCGGTCACCTTCACCGTCCCCGCTCCCGTGATGGTTAGCGTGGAGCCCGACACCGTCGCCGGGCCGCTCACCGCGTAACTCACCGGCAGCCCTGAGCTGGCCGTCGCCGTCAGCGTGATCGGAGAGACTCCGTAGGTCACGTTCGCCAGCGCTGCGAAGGTGATCGTCTGCGCGGCTCCGCCGCTGATGGTCAGAGTGCCGCTGACGAAGCTGAAGGTGTAGTTGGCCGCCGCCAGTGTCCCCTGGGTGATGGTGATCGGATACGTACCGGCCGGCGATCCCTGCGTGGCCGTGGTGCTCTCCGCCGGTGCGCCGCTCAGCACTGCCGTGGTGTCGCCGTTGACGAAGCCGGTCGCCGCGTAACCGGTCAGCGCCGGGATGGGCTGGTTATAAGCCACGGTCACGTTCGACGCGGTCACCGTCAGCGTCGCCGGGTTCACGGTGAAGCTCTGCGAGACCGGCGTGGCCGCTGCGTAGCTGCTGTTGCCCGCCTGCGAGGCGGTCACCTTCACCGTCCCCGCTCCCGTGATGGTCAGCGTGGAGCCCGACACCGTCGCCGGGCCGCTCACCGCGTAACTCACCGGCAGCCCTGAGCTGGCCGTCGCCGTCAGCGTGATCGGAGAGACTCCGTAGGTCACGTTCGCCAGCGCTGCGAAGGTGATGGTCTGCGCGGCTCCGCCGCTGATGGTCAGAGTGCCGCTGACGAAGCTGAAGGTGTAGTTGGCCGCCGCCAGTGTGCCCTGGGTGATGGTGATCGGATACGTACCGGCCGGCGATCCCTGCGTGGCCGTGGTGCTCTCCGCCGGTGCGCCGCTCAGCACTGCCGTGGTGTCGCCGTTGACGAAGCCGGTCGCCGCGTAACCGGTCAGCGCCGGGATGGGCTGGTTATAAGCCACGGTCACGTTCGACGCGGTCACCGTCAGCGTCGCCGGGTTCACGGTGAAGCTCTGCGAGACCGGCGTGGCCGCCGCGTAGCTGCTGTTGCCCGCCTGCGAGGCGGTCACCTTCACCGTCCCCGCTCCCGTGATGGTCAGCGTGGAGCCCGACACCGTCGCCGGGCCGCTCACCGCGTAACTCACCGGCAGCCCTGAGCTGGCCGTCGCCGTCAGCGTGATCGGAGAGACTCCGTAGGTCACGTTCGCCAGCGCTGCGAAGGTGATCGTCTGACTGTTGATCACGCCAGTCCCGCTCAGAGTTACACTCTGCGTTGAGCCGGCCGTTCCGTTCGCATTATCAGTGAATACCAGCGTTGCGCTGCGACTGCCCTGCGCCTGAGGCGCGAAGGAGATCGAAACAGTGCAGGTGTTGCTGCCGCTGGTTGACGGCAGACTGGCAGTGCAGGTGTTCGCCGTTTCGAGGAAATCCCCGGGATTGGTGCCGGAGACAGCAATGTTGCTGATTGTCAGGGGGCCCGACCCGCCGTTCGTCAGTGTGACGGTCTGTGCAGCGGAGGTGCTGAGCAGTTGTTCATTGCCGAAACTCAGCGCGGTAGTGCTCGGCGATGCCAGAGGGACACCAAGGCCCGTTCCGCTCAGGGACACTGTCTGGGTTGAGCCGGCGGTTCCACCGGCATTGTCTGTAAAGGTCAGCGTCGCCGCCCTCGCGCCGGTCGCGCTGGGAGTAAAGCTCACTGTGATGGAGCAACTCCCACCGGCTGCCACCGAACCATTGCAATTATTCGTCTCGCTGAAATCTCCGGTATTCGTTCCGGTAATGGCGATGCTGCTGATGGTGAGCGTTCCGGTGCCGGGGTTTGACAGAGTGAACGCGGGATTGCTCACCGTTGTGTTCACCGGTGTGCTGCTGAAGACTTCGCTCGTTGTCGACAAAGTGGCCTGCGGAGTTCCCGTGCCGGTTCCGTTCAGTGAAACGGTCTGCGTCGAACCAGCCACTCCGTTGGCGTTATCGGTCACCACCAGGCTGCCCGACAGAGAGCCAGTCGATTGTGGAGTAAATGTCACACTGATCGTGCATGACGAACTGGCCGCCACGGAGGTTCCGCAATTGTTGGTCTGTCCGAAATTACCCGACGCAGAGATGCTGGCGATACTCAACGGCCCAGTGCCACCGTTGGTCAGTGACACCGTCATCGCGGTACTCGTGGTGCCCACCGTCTGGCTGGGGAATGTCAGCGCACTCTGATTCAGACTGGCCAGCGGGGTTCCCGTGCCCGTGCCGCTCACGCTCACGGTTTGCGTCGAGTTGGCCACGCCGCCACTGTTATCCGTGATCGTAATCGTGCCGCTGCGGGTTCCGGACGCGCCTGGAGTAAACGTGAGCGAAACCGTGCAGCTGGAGTTCACCGCAATCGACTGAGTCGAGCAGCCGTCGGAGCTGATCGCGAATTCCGGGGAATCATTTGAGGAAACGCTCGCCACAGAGAGCGCCGCGCTTCCCGTGTTCGTCACCGTGAAATATTCATAAGTCGTCGACGTCTTTGTCACCGGCTCCGAGCCAAAGTTGATGCTCGTCGGGAATACCGTCGCCTGCGGAATGGGATTCGTGCCCGTCCCGTTCAACGTGATCACCAGCGCCGCGCCGGTTGACGGAGTCACCGTGACCGTCGCCGTCCGCGATCCCGTTGAACTCGCGGCCGGGGCGAACTTTACCGTCACTGTGCAACTGCTGCGCGCGCCGAGGGTGGTGCCGCCCGATCCGTTGCAGGTATCCGACTCGGTAAAGTCGGTCGCATTCGTGCCGCCCAGCAACACACTCTTGATCGCAATCGTGGCGCTCGTTCCCTGATTGGTGACATAGACGACCTGGGGATTACTGGTGGTCGAAACCGCCAAACTGCCGAAATTCACGGTGGACTGAGACAAGGCAAGCTGCTGACTCGCCGCGATCGCGAGGCCGGAGAGCGAAACCGTGTGCGGATTGCCTGTCGCCGAGTCGTTGATGGTCAGCGTTCCGGTCAGCGTGCCCGGCGTGGCCGAGGCCTGCGGCGTGAACTGGACCAAGACGGGACAGGACGAATTTGGAGCAACCGTCTTATAGCTGCCGCAGCCGTCATAGTTAATGCTGAAATTCGTGCTGCTCACGGTGCTCGCGGCGAAGGTTACCGGAATATTGCCGGTGTTCTGCACCGTGATGGTCTGCGTGTTGCCCGAATCCGTTGTTCCCACAATCTGCGATTCGAACTGAGTTGCTGAAGGCGAGATGCTGACGGTATTGACTGCGGCGATGCTGGTGCCGGAAAGCGTGGCGGTGAAGCTGCCTTTGGTCCCGTCTGTATAAGTGACAGGGAAGGTGATGCTGCCGGTCTTCGATCCGGTTGTGCCGGGAGCGAAATAGACATATACCGGGCAGGAACTCTTCGCGGGCACAGGTTGGCCGCTGCATAGGTCATAACCGGGAACGGAAACGCCGAATAGGGCCGTGTTTTTTGCGACGAAATCGCCTGCGGCTGAGGTCCCAACGATCGTATCCGTGCCTGTCAGCGTACCGACGGTAAACGCCAAATTGCCGGTATTGCTCAGAGTGAGTGTGAAGCCGTTCGAAACGCCGTTGACATTCGGATAAGCCGCCACCTGCTCCGGGAAGGGAATGCTGGTGGGCGAGAGTGTTGCCGAATCCTGCTCGCTCACCGCCTGCCCGCTCAGCGTCGCGGTAAAGCTGCCCGTCGTCCCGTCGAAATAGGTCACCGGGAACGTGATGCTGCCCGATTTCGATCCCGCGGTTGTTGGCACAAAGCTCACGTAGACGGTGCAGGGACTGCCCGGGGGAAGTGGCTGTCGACTGCACTCATCACCGCCGATTGTGGTCGAGAAGTCGCCTGCCGCCGTGGTTCCCACAATCGTGTCCACCCCGGTCAGCGTTCCTACCGTCAGGTTGGTGTTGCCTGTGTTCGTCAGGGTGATGGACTGATAGGATTGCTCGCCATTGCTGCTGGTGGCGCCAATGGGCTGCGGCTGGAACTCCAGCGCCTGCGGATCGAGCGTGGCGGAGTCGGCGTCCGCCGGGGCGAAACCCGCCAGCGCCACTGTGTAGGTATTGTTGTTCTGGTCCGTGAAGGTCAGAGTGCCTGTGCGATATCCGGCAACCGAGGGCGCGAAGTCTAAATAGACGTAGCAGTAGCTGCCGGTCCCAACGGGTGTGTCGCTGCACTCGTTGTATCCGGCGGGAATGGAGAAATCGCTTCCGCCGGCGGTGATCGTTGCCGACTGCACGGTCAACGCGCTGGCGCCATTGTTAACGAAGTAAACGTAATAGGTATAGTTGGTGCTCGAATTCGTTCCAACGAGTTGAAGGTCAAACGGCAGTGTGGCCGGATAGAGCGAAACCGCCGATGCGCCGGTACCGGTGAGCGTCATCGTCTGCGTACCCGCTGAATCCGTTAGCGTGAACGTGGCGGTCTCGGCCGCGGTTGTGCTGGGCGTGAAATCCAGATAGTAACTGCAACTGGCCCCAGCCGCGAGCTGAGCCCCGCATTGGGTGTTCACGAACGCGAAGTCCGCGGCATTGGATCCGGTGATCGTCGGGGCGGATGACAAGGTCACTGCCTCGGTCCCGGTATTCCGAACGATGACCCGATATTCTCCGCTGCCGTAGCCTTCCCCGTACCCCGCCGTCGTGCCCTTCAGCACCGTTCCAAAGTTAAAGGTGGTTGGTGTGAAACCGATTGCCTGCGTTGCCGCCTCCGCCGTACCGCTCAGCGGAATCGTGATATTGCCAGCCGTGCTGCCGATAACGACGCTTCCGGTTTCGGCGCCGCTGGTCTGCATCGGAGTAAAGGTGACGTAGAGAGAGCAGTCGGATCCCGGACTGACCGTCGTCGGGAGCGCACTGTTGCAACCGTAGTTGGATTGGATTGCGAAATCGCCGGTCGTCGTGAGGCTGTTGATCTGTACCGGGATATTGCCGGTGTTGTAGAGGTAGATCAACTGGCTCGCGCTGGTTGTTCCTGTCGCCTGCGCCTCAAAGGTCAGGTTATCCGGCTCGGGTACAAGGCTTCCGGTTGCGGTGATGCCGGTCCCCATCAAATTCACAACCTGCGGATTGCCGGTAGCCGCGTCAATCAGCGACAACGTGCCGGTGCGGCTTCCCGTAGCCGTCGGCGTAAAAGTGATGTAAACGTAGCAAACGTTATATGCGTAGTTGTTTTGCGGATTGGTAGGATTCAGCGTCGCCTCGGCGCAACTGTCCGAGGTGGTCTGAAAGTCGCCTGTAATCTCCACGCGATCCACGACAAAGGGAGCGGTCCCAGTGTTGTAGATGTAGATTATCTGGCTGGCGCTCGTGATTCCCACCGGCTGGTTGGGAAAGACCAGGTTCGAAGGACTCGTCACAAGTGTCTGAGCTGTCGCAACTCCCACCCCGCTCAGCGCGACCGTATGCGGGCTCCCTGAGGTGCTGTCCGTAATGGTCAGCGTTCCCGTCTCGCTACTCGAGGTGGAAGGCGTGAAGGTGATGTAGAAGTAGCAGTACCCCCCGGACCTACCTGGGCGGGCACATACCCGCCCGAATAGCAATAACTACCGTTCGTGAGCTGAAAGTCACTGCTTCCGGTCTGTCCGTTGGTCGCGGCTACGGCCGAGGTGATGGTTACTGGAACCGTCCCTGTGTTGTACACATAAACGAGTTGCGAACTGGATGTCGTTCCCTGAAGCTGTGTGCCGAAATTCAGAGCCGTTGCCGAGAGCGCAATTGTCCCACTTCCTGCGCCTCCGGATACGGGCACGCCGGTCCCCGTCACCGAGACCGTAGAGTAGCCAACGTTGGGGCTATAGCCAGCGTAGATCGTGCCAGACCGCAAACCTACCTGCGAGGGCGAAAAGGTAACCCCGGCCTGACAGCTTTGCCCAGCCGGCAAACTCGCTGGGCAGCTGTTGACCACGGTGTAATCTGCTGAATAAGAGACAATGTATCCCTGCAGATCGGTCGCGGGTTGATCGCCGATGTTGGTGATGGTCACCGTCTGGGTGGCGCTCGGCGTGCCAACAACCTGATTCCCAAAGCTGAGGGCGCTCGGGGAAACCGTAAGAAAGCTGGCGTCGATCGCCGTGCCGCTCAGGCTCACCGTCGTCGGTGAGTTCGGAGCGTCCGAGGTAATGGTCAAAGTTCCGGTCTGCGTGCCGCTGGAGGTAGCGGTGAGGCTCAGATTGATCGTGCAGTACCCGCCCGCGGGTAGCGGAGACGCGCAGTTGTCCGTCTCAGAGAATTGACTGGAGCTGATGGTGAATGGGGTCTGCAGATTGATCGCTTTGCTGCCCAGGTTGCGCAGCTCCACCGATTGCGCTGCGCCGTAGAGCAACGTCGGCACGTTCACAATCACAAATTGCTGATCAAAGTTCACGCTCTTCGGGATCGCCAACGCGAGGCTGGCATTGGTGGGCGCGATCTTCGCCACATACGCCGTGGAGGAACTGCTGGAGAGGGCGGCGGTCGTCGGCAGGTCGGAGCCGCTGACATTCAAGCCGACGTAGGCGTTGCCAGAACTATCCACGCCGACATCGGGCGTTGCACCGTTCGGATACCTGCAACAACCGTAGTATCCATAGGGAAGCACCTCGGCGCTCACTCCACTCAGGTACGTTGACAAGACGGCGGTGCTCCCGTTTCCGGCCAGCTCGGTTAGAAAGGCCGCGCCGTTGCTGTTGCCGAAACTCTGAATCGGGTTGACGAGCGGAAGATCGGTTTCCCTCGTGAACCCCGCAATGTAAGCGGCGCAGGAGGAGGCACATCCCGGTGTGATCGCGACACTGGTGGGATCAAAGATGCCAGGGCTGCCGCTATACCCGCTGGGCCCGTTAAGGAAAGTCGAGTAGAGGAGTGCGCTGCCGTCGGCGCTCAGGTTGGCCGCGAAGCCGCCCGGGTAGGTCGTTTGGTAAGCGCCGGCGGTCGTCGGGAAGTCATCCCCGGAGACAAGACCTGTTACATAGGCTGTCCCGCTGCTGTCCAAGGCGATGGCGTTCGCCTGTCCTGGACCCAGGTCTGCCGAATACACCAGCCCAGTGCCGGTCGGGTTGACCTTAGTCACATAGGCCTGGTAAGAAGTATCGTAATATCCGCTGTACGTGTAGGCTCCGGCGGTTACCGGAAATCCAGGATACGCATAACCGGTCACATAGGCGTTTCCGCTGCCGTCCACTGCGATCGCATATTCGTCAGCGGGTTCACCAGGACTGACGAGGGCCGTCGAGTAGGCCAGCGAGGCGGAGCCGCTGAGAGTCGGATCGATCTTTGCAACAAAGCCAAAGGTTTGGCCGCTTGAGGGAGCGGCCTCATAGGCGCCCTTGGTGGTGGGGAAATTCGTCGAGTACGCGTATCCGGTGATATATGCCTTGCCATTGCTGTCTACGGCAACTCCGTACGCGGTGTCGTCGCCAGAACTTCCCCCAAAATACGTCGAGTAGCTCAGCCCCGAACCATCCGCCTTCAGCACAGCAAGGAACGGAGCATAACTGCCGCTCGGGGAAGTCTGTTGATAGGCGCTCGCCGTGGTGGGCAGGCCAGTGTAGGCCGTCCCGGTCACGAAAACGTCACCGGAGCTATCGATCACGATCGAATTTGGATAGATATAGCTCGTGCCGAGCGTAGCATTCAGCAGGGAATTGCCGTTCGGATCCAGCTTCTGGATATAGAAGCCCGGGCTCGCATAGCCGGTGGTATACACGTCTCCCTGCGTGTCTACGGTGATTGCTCCTAGATAATCGGCGCTACTTCCCAGGAATTCGCCATAGGCCAGCACAGGGTCAATCACCAACGGACGCGAGTGGTCGTATTTGCCGAGCGAGAATGCGACAGTCTCGGCGCCGTCCTCCCTCCGAGCGATCCGGTACTTCGCGTCGACGCTGGTCTTATGTTTGCCATCCGCTGAAAGCTGATACGCCACCGGCTTTAACAGCCGTAATTGCTGCCGCGCCTTGTCCTTGTCGACAGCGAGAACGAGGTCGCCCTGCTTGTCGATCTCAGCGAGGCCGACCCCATCCAGCCCCATACGAATCGCGCGAGCATCGGCGCCTGGAGCCAGGGTAAAGTCGTATTCCAGCCTCCCCTCGCGGCCGTAGAAATCCAGATTTACTCCCTTGTAGATATCCGCATAGTCAACGCGAGCGTAGCTGGGAACCCCGGTGATCCAGCTCTTCGGGTCGCCAGTGGGGATAAAGCTGTTCTTCTGCAGCAGCGGCTGACTGGCCGCGATCCTTGCTTCAGAATTCGCGCCGAGCAGGTCGATGCTGAAGGACGGCGCCGATCTCAACGATGGAACGCTCGGCCGTTCGCCCCTCTTTGGGAAAGGCTCGTTCACAGGAAGCTTTACAACGAGACGGTTCTTCTCAAGCCCGATTTGATAGCCGGCGCCGCTCGCTGCATAGAGCTCGGGTGCGGGATGCTGTCCGCGATTGGGTACAAAAGCCAGGGGGCTTTTCCTCGCTGCCGGGAGCGTAGCCGGCGGTTTAGCTCCGGTGCTGATCTGTGCCCAGGCCTGGGTGCATAGGAAGGTCATCGCGCTGATGCATGCCATGCTGCTGACCCGGTTGAAGAGCGGTCGCCTTACAGCCGTACTCCGCGTTTGACACTTACGAGCGACATCGGATGGCATATGGATCCCTCTTTTCAATGGCGACAGCAATGCGAGATGATTGGGCGGCAGGGCTTGCGAGAGAAGCTTCAAAGCTTCTGCAGGTCGACAAGCGGCCTTTGCTGAGTGGGTGCTGAATAACATGAGAAACGTCCCCCGACTGGTGGTGCATGGTCACCAGACGCGCACAAAGGATTAGCTCCCACACGAGTTCGCCTCGGGGCGCATCTGCTGGTTCCAAATTGAGTGGCCCGATTTAATTCAACCCAAGGGGAGGGGACTGCGGGATTTAGGAGGACGAAACGCGGCAACTGTAACAACACTCTATGCGACGAGTCAAGTGAAAAGCTCTTCAACTTTAAATTGGCCAGATAATGTCTCGGATAACATCCTCGCGGGGTTGTCCCGGTAGCAATAACTACATCACAAACCTGACAACCGCTGAAACTGGGTAAGTGATGGTCGTAGGCTTCGCCCAGGTGATCTTCGGCGTGGCCTGGTTAACCTGCAGCGTCACTGTCGCCGGTGCGGGCGTCGCGTTGTTTAAGAAGCGTTGCGGTCGCAACGACGGCGGGAAGGCGATGTGGAAATGCGCCGACCCCCCGGGTTCGCAGCGAGGTTTCTGGACCAACCAGCTTAGCGATTTTGTCGGCGAATCATTTTGCCGTTGCCGCAGCAGCTGGGGCTGCAATCTGCACGTTCTGGACCACCGTGTTGCCCTGGGCGAGAGTTACGGTCGTATAACTGTCGGGAACGCCCTGAAACTCCATCACGAAGCGAACCTTACTCCCGGGAGTAATTTCGGAAACCTGGAAGGGGCTTCCATCGGTGTCCACAAAAAATGCGCTGGTCCGCGGAAACACCCGGCCCGTGGATCCGACGATGCGCATGTCGTTGTAGATGCTGGTCGCATTCGCAGCCGCATTGCCGCTATTGGTCACGTCGAAATCGCACATTACTTGTCCGCCGCTGCGGAAGCAGCTGTAGGCGGTGAGATTGTATCCACAGCAGCCGGGGAAGCTGCCGACCCCGTCGCCTGCGAGATTGAGAGGAGCTCGCGAACCGGAACCCGAGGTGGTTGAAGGAGTCGAACCTGAGGTGGTTGAAGGAGTCGAACCGGCGGGGCAAGGCTTCGACACGCTCGACGGCAAGGATCCGAAGCTCCCCAGCTTACCCCGCAGCTGAGACAGCCCGGAGCCGATGGCCTGCTGCTTGGCGGAGTTGTTGTTCTGCGTGCAGGGCGCCGTCGCGGTCGCCGCGTTCGAAGAGCCGCTGGCTGGCGTCTGCGCATAGGAAGCAGTCTGGGATCTTTGCGGAACAGAAGCCTGCTGACCTGGTGCCTGTTGAGTCCGGGCCGCGGGCGTCTGCGAAGACGAAGCGGGGCGGGGTGGGATAGTGGCCGGTTTCGCCGCACTTTGCGCATTGCGAGAGGGCACAATGGACGGGCGAGGAGGCAGAGTTTGTCCCGCAGAAACCAGAGCGAACGAAAGTAGGATTCCTGCGAGGATGGGTGGGAAGCTTCGGCAACGCATAACGCTCCTGAGTGCGCGGATTGAGATCCGGCAGGTGGGTGTAAAGCGAGGCGCTCCGTGGGCCGGATGGGGGTCCGGTATCATCGGATCGCGGATAGCTCCTCGGCGTCAGGGGATGGGGAGCCTTAACTTCTATTGCGGAATACGGAGTCTCGAGCGCCACGCAACTTGCAAATTTTTTCCCGGAGAACGGTTCAGAAACGGGCTGAGGGCCCATCCGGTCCAGGAATCAAGGCACAGCCTCGGCGTTCCGGCAGGTCAACCGCCGCTGGACCTCTGGCCGGGATGGCTTTTCCCTCCTGTTCTCACGCAAGAGAGAGAGTGAGACTTCTTTTCCTTTGGCTGCTGGTTCTGGGCTGTTGCCCATTGGCACGCGCCCAGCGCTATCCCATCCTGCCCGTCGCCGGTTCGCCGCCGAATATTACTGCTCTGCTGCAGGACGGCCAATCGCGATTGTGGGTCGGAACGGTCGATAACGTCTGGTGTTTTGACGGCGCCCGCTTTTATTCGCTTCGGTCCTTCGGATTTCCGGCTGAGCGGGTTACCAGCCTGGCAGAAGACAGCAGAGGAGGTATCTGGATCGGAACTGACGGCGACATCGCTCGGGGAGGTTCCAATCCCGGGGCGGCCTGGATCTATCGAGGCGACAAAGTAACTCAGGTGCTGCCTGGTCCGGTACAAAGTATCCTGCACGTGTCGTCGCAATACATGTTGCTATCACAGTACGGATCGGACTTCGGTGATCTTTACCGAATGGACGCGACGGCATCTGGATGGAAGCCAAAACTGCTGGCTTCCAAAGCGGCGTATTCGCTGTCGGCCAGCTGGGACGGCGATATCTACTTCCCCTGTCCTGGCGGCGCCTGCGAATTAACCCCGGATCAAATAGCTCATTGGTCCACCGGTCAGCAGGTGACGCGAATCGTGGAGATGTGGGGCGCTTCGTTTCCGCACCGGATTTTTCGTGATCAGTTCGGGTGTCTCTGGAACCGCAATGAGATTAGCGCCAGCCTGAGCTGCCCAGGAACCCGTCATTTGCAGGGCCAGATCGTACCGACCTCGATCATCAGCCCGGATAGTTCGAATTTTTGGCCGAAGCGCCCGATGGATCGATGCTGATGCTGGGCAGTGCGCTGATTTTCGGACGCCCTGGTGCATTTCATGTCGTTCGCGCCAGAAACGGTTTGCCGGCCGGCGTCAGCGCAGCGCTCATCGCGCACGACGGGACCATCTGGATCGGCGCGGCAGATGGACTGTATCGGTTTATGTATCCATTCAGGCTCGAATTTTGGGACCAGCAGGACGGAGTCGATGCCCCTTACTCGCTGCTCCAAAAGGGAAGCAGCGTTTACGCGTCGTCTAACGGGATTTACCATCTGGATGCTGACCGGGAGCTGTGGAGACAGTTGCCCAACGCTAATGCGATGGGCACCGTGGTCAGCCTGCTCGATGGTCCGGCCAATACCTTCGACGCTGCAGCTCTGGTGGTCGGCGTGATGCGGCTGACATCAGATGGGAGAATTCTTGCTAAAACGAAGCCGGGCCCGGGCGGCGCATCTCTGGTTCGCGATGGCGCAGGCAACGTTTGGCTAGGAGGAACGGGTATCTCCCGGATCGTCCGGCGGGGCTCTGACCTCACGATGGAAGACCCGATTGACGCGCAACAAATCGTTCTGAATGTTTTCCTGGACAAGTCAACAGGACGGCTTTGGGCGTGCGATCCAAATCAGATTTTTACACGTTTGGAGGGGGCATGGACGAAGCTCGACACCCGTGGGGGCCTTCTGCATGATTTCTGTCAGTCGATTGCAGCTTCACAGAGCGGTGATGTCTGGGTTGGGTATGGCGGGCTCGCCGCATTCTCCCTGATCGAACACCCCGGCACCCCGGAGCAATCGATACGGCATTTCCGCTCTGGAGAAGACGATGTGGGCGGAGCGAAAGTTAGTTTCTTGAGTGTCGATCGCCGAGGGTGGCTGTGGCGCGGATCGGACGCGGATTACGTGGCCACCGAGACCATGGCCCGGGATGGGAAATGGATTCGCCTGGATGCCCAGGATGGAATTCCGGTGCCGGGTGGCAATCAAAACTCGTTCTATACCAGCCCCGATGGATCGATCTGGTTCGCGAGCGGCAACACGGTTGTGCACTTTTCGCCGGCGTCCAGTTTCGCTACCGCTTTCGCGCCCCCGGCGGTCTTCGTTTCGGGGTTCTCCACGTCAGCCGCTCATTCCGATCTTCAATCAGCTGGAGCTGATAAGTTTCCTTACAGCGACGAAATAACCGCGCACATCGGCTGCCTGCAATTCGATCGGCGAAACGCAATCAGACTGCGATGGCGCATCCTTCCCGGAGAGCACGCCTGGCAGGAGGCGAAAGGGTTTGATCTGGTGCTGGCGCGGCTTCACTGGGGGCCGCACACGCTGGAGGTACAGGCCCGCCTCGGCACGGGCGCGTGGTCATCGACGGTCAGCGAGTCGTTTACCATCGCCACTCCGTGGGCGTTCACATGGCCTGCGTTGTCCACCTTCGCACTTGTCGGAATCGCCTGTGGAACTGGAACTTCACATTGGCAACGGCGGCGGAAGCAAGCCCGGCAAAAACTCAATCGGGCGTTCCCGGATCTGTCCGAGTGGAGGCTGACGGCGTTGTCGCCGGAAATGGCCCAACTCGATGGGGAGCCGCTGGGGGGACGTTTCGAGGCCGGCCGGGTTCTGGCGCGGGGCGGCTTTGCCGCGGTGGCCGAAGGACGCGACCTCGCCGATGGCGGGCGCCGCTGTGCGGTGAAAATCTTCCGCCAGGAAGTCGCCCAACGTGAATGGATCGAGCGGCGATTCCAGCAGGAAGTTCGGGCGCTGAGCGAGGTCGACCATCCCAATGTGGTTCGCATCATCGGCAGCGGCATCCTGCCCCAGGGAACGATGTATCTGGCCATGGACTTCATTGAAGGGCTGACGCTTAGAGAGAAACTGGGGAATGGCAGACTGCCTCCGGCCGAAGTGGCAGCCTACGTTCGCCAGATGGGAAGCGCTCTGGAAGCTATTCACGCGCGCGGCATTTGCCACCGCGATCTTAAGCCCGAAAACCTGATGCTCCGATCCGGTGCCCCACCCGGAGAGGAGGTAGTGCTGATCGACTTCTCAATTGCGATCGTGAAGGATCCTGACGAGACCGTTCATGGCTTATCGCGCGCGGCGGGAACCATCAGCTATATGGCGCCGGAGCAGGCCATCGGGTATGCCGACCCGGCCACGGATATTTACAGTCTTGCGAAAATCGTGATCGAGATGCTGACCGGCGAGCGGCTCAACCTCCTCTTGCCCACAGCCTCGATGGATCTGCCGGCGCGCAGCCGGGAGATGATGAGGGAGTGGGGATTTCCGCCAGATGCGGAGTCGCTCGATTTGCTTGAGGCGGCGCTGCAGTTCGATCCCGCGCGCCGACCAAAAGACGCTGGCCAGTTTGCCGACCGCATCGCCAGCGATCTTGAGCGCCTTGGCTAACCCGCGAACCTCATTCGCGTGGGAGACTTACATCCGCAGCTTGAGCCAGTCCCGTCCCTTCTCCCACCGATGCCGGATATGCCTCACCGTCACGCCTGTGATCTTCGCAATCTCTTCGAGCGTGAATCCGGCGAAATAGTGCATATCCACGATGCGGGCCGCCTCGTGATCGAACTTCTCCAGCTTCTCCATCAGGTCTCCGATCTGGACCGTACTTTCCAGATCCTCGCCGCCGGCTTGCGCTGCCAGGGGTAAATCCTCGAGCGAAGATGGCGCCCGTCCGTCACCGCGCCGCTGAGCCAGCCGGTTGCGCGCAAAATCCACCAGTACCCATCGCATGGCCTGCGCAGCAATCGCATAAAAATGCTCGCGCCCCTCGATCTGCCAGCCACCTTTGCTCAGGTTGCGGATCCATACCTCGTTGATCAGCTCGGTGGGCTCCAAAGGGGCCATGTAACGCTCGCGCCGCAGCTCCCGCACGGCGATCTCGTGGAGCCGGGGAAGAACATCACGCAGAACCACCTCGGCGATTTCACGATCGCCGGCGGAGAAGCGGCGCAGCATTTCTGTGAGGTCGGATGAGGCGGCCACGGAAGATGAACCCCGCATGTTCGGTTGAGTCTGGCCAGATTGCTGCAAATATATTTGGCTTCAGCCCCGGATATTTGCGCAGATAGCATTGTAACCCGCGTCGGCGCTTCCCCAGCGCCTTAATTAGACCCGCCACTTACTGGCGAATCCAGCGATGGAGACCCTATGCGCCTGCAACGCAGCATGCCGACAGTGATCGAGTCGAAATCACACCTTTCTGCCGGGCGACGGTTGGGTCTGGCCTATATGTCCCTGGCTACCCTGATGATGGTAGCGAGCTTATCTCCGGCCTGCGGTCAGGCTGTAACAAGACCTTCATCTTTCCGGCGGCCCGCTCTGGTCGAAGACTACGGGAATCTGCCGCTCAGTTTTGAAGCCAATCAGGGCCAGGCAGACTCCCCGGTGCGGTTTCTTTCCCGCGGCAACGGGTATTCACTGTTTTTGACGGACCGCGAGGTGGTGCTGGCCCTGAGGAAGGAATTGGGCAAGGAGAGATTGACGCCGGTCACGCCCGCTTTTATACGGCGGGGCGCTTCTTCGAGGCCTTCGTTTCAGACCGACGTTGTGAGAATGCAGCTGGTGGGCGCCAGTTCAGGGGTGAAGGTCGCCGGTGAGGATAAGCTTCCGGGTACGGCGAATTACTTCATCGGCAACGATCCATCGAAGTGGCACTCCGGAGTGCCGACCTACGGCAAGATTGATTACAGGAATGTCTATCCCGGCATCGACTTGATCTACTACGGTAATCAACGCCAGCTGGAGTACGACTATGTGGTCGCTCCCGGCGCCCATCCCAACCAGATACAGATTCGCTTTCGCGGCGCCATAAAGCTTCGCCTCGATAAAGACGGCGATCTGCGCATTATCGCCCCGGACGGCGAAATTGCCTTCCACGCCCCCGTCGTCTACCAGACCATCGATGGGAAGCGACAAACCGTCCAGGGCCGTTTTTCTCTTGCCGCAAATAATACTGTCGGTTTCACCCTCGGCCGTTACGATCGCGCGCAGGCTCTGATCATCGATCCAACCTTGGGCTATTCGACTTTCCTGGGAGGCAGCACCGACGAAGAAGCGCATGGTATCGCAGTGGACTCTTCAGGGAGTGCCTATGTGGTGGGAGAGACCTATTCTTCGAATTTCCCGACACAAAGCCCTTATCAGTCGAGCAACGGTGCCCTTGCAAATGGCGCGAGCAACGTTTTTGTCAGCAAAATAAGCGCAGACGGCTCTTCTTTGATCTATTCCACATACCTTGGAGGAAGCGGTGCGAGCGCCGGACAGGGTGACGTGGGAACGGCGATTGCAGTCGATTCCTCAGGAGAGGCCTGTCTGACGGGTCTCACATTCTCAACCAACTTCCCGACCATGAATCCGTACCAGTCGACGAACCACGCGGCAGCAAACGGGCTTAGCACGCCTTTCGTCGCCAAGTTGAATGCTTCCGGTTCAGCGCTCGTATTCTCCACATATTTTGGCGGTTCCAGCTATGTCTATTCAGTCGATGACGGAGACTCGGGGCGGGCCATCGCAGTTGACTCTGCCGGGAACGTATATGTAACTGGAATTACCTTTTCGACGGACTTTCCTATATCAGCCAATGCCTTTCAGAAGACAATACCAGGTATTAGCGCTGACACAGTCAACTCCGTTGCATTTATTACGAAACTGGATCCCACTGGCCAGACAGTAGTTTATTCGACCTTCCTTGGGGGGAGCGGAATCATCGGTTCGAGCACCAATCCAGACCGTTACTACTTCGGAGACGGAGCAGGAGCCATCGCTATCGACAGCAGCGGTAATGCGTATCTGACCGGGATCGCTTCATCAACTGATTTCCCAGTCACCCCTGGCGCCTTTCAAACCACCAACAACGCCGCCACCACTCATTCGTCAAACGCGTTCGTGACCAAGCTTAATTCGTCCGGGTCTGCCCTGGCTTATTCGACCTATCTGGGAGGTGCCAGTATTGCGAACCCGTCGGAGACCTGTTACTTCTGCCAGAATGGCGACGGCGGAAGCGGGATTGCAGTAGACAGTAGCGGGAATGCTTATGTAAGCGGCGGCACATACTCGCCGGACTTCCCCACGACCGCTGGAGCGTTCCAGACGACAAACAAGGCTGCGGCGAGCAAGGCATCCAATGCTTTTGCCGCGAAGCTCAATGCGGCAGGATCTGCGCTTGAATACTCAACATTACTGGGTGGCTCCGGCAGCCAAGGGGACGTCGCCTACGGAATCGCGATTGATGCATCGGGGAATGCATACCTCACAGGTTTCACCTCTTCCACCGATTTCCCGGTGTCGCCCGATGCTTTCCAGGCTACGAATAAAGGCGCAGCCAACGGCGCAAACAATGCTTTTGTGGCCGTGGTCAATCCTGCCGGCGCAGGAGTTCTTTACTCCTCATACATTGGCGGCAGCGGATCGAAGGATTTGAGCACTGGAACCTATGTTGGCGACACGGGATACGCTGTCGTTCTGGATTCATCCGGAAACATTTATGCCGCCGGATCCACCGCATCTTCAGATTTTCCGACAACCACGGGCGCCTTTCAGTTGAGAAATCGAGCCGCGGCCGGATATTCGAATGCCTTTGTCACGAAACTGTCGGCGCTTCCAACGACTGCCACCATCTCGACCACCACCACACTCACCTCCAGCGCCAATCCCCAAACCCTCGGAGACAACGTCGCCTTTACGGCCACGGTGACGCCCGCGTCGGGCACTGGCGTCCCGACCGGCACAGTCACCTTCACCATCGATGGCGGAACCGGAGTTCCGGAAACACTCAACAACTCAGGCGTAGCCACTTTTTCCACCAGCACCCTAACGGCCGGCTCGCATGTCGTCGTGGCCAGCTATTCCGGTGATGCCAATTACTCCGTCAGCAGTGGCACTCTCACCGAAATCATCATCGGTCCGGCCGCCAGCATCGCTGTCGTGTCCGGCTCGGCACAAACCACCACTTACGGCTCTACCTTCGCCAGCCCCCTCGTCGTGTTGGTCAAGGATGCCAACGGTAATCCAGTTTCCGGAGCTACAATCACTTTCTCCGGCACAGGCCTCGCATTCTCCAGCACAACCGCAATCACCGGATCGAACGGCGAAGGCTCGGTCATAGTAACCGCCACCGCGTCCGGCAGCCTGACCGCCTCCGCCACGGCTCCCGGCGTCACCGGCTCGTCCACGTTCACTCTAACTGCAACAAAGGCCACCCTCACCATAACGGCCGCCAACGCCACCATTCCCTACGGCCAGCCAATCCCATCCTTCACCTACGCCGCGGCCGGATTCGTCAACGGGGACACATCCGCCGTCCTGACCGGCGTCCCGTCTGAAACGACCACGGCCATTCAGGGCTCGACGCCGGGCACTTATCCCATCACTATCACTCAGGGAACACTGGCTGCCGCCAACTACACGTTCCAGTTTGTCAACGGCACACTGACGGTAAGTTCGCTTGGAATCACCGCGACCCCAACCTTTTCCCCAGGGGCGGCAACGTATACCTCGGCCCAGTCCGTCACCATCAGTGACTCGACTGCCGAAGCGGTCATCTACTACACGACTAATGGAGCCACGCCCACCACGTCATCTACACAGTACAACTCCGCTATCTCCGTGGGCGCCACGGAAACTCTCGAATCGATCGCGGTCGCACCCGGTTACACGCCCAGCGCCGTAGCCACGGCCGCCTATACGATAAATCTGCCCCCGCCGACCTTCACTCTGTCAGCGTCACCGACCAGCGCGACGGTCACGGCCTCGCAGTCGGCAAACTTCACCCTTACTGTCACACCACAAAATGGATTCGCCCAGGCGGTCACTTTCAGCTGCACAGGCGCGCCCGCAGGCGACCAGTGCTCTTTCTCGCCATCGAGTGTCACGCCATCGGGTTCAGCCGTAACTTCCACAATGACCGTTGCTCCGTCTGCGGCGGCTGCAAATAATCTGTTCCCTGTCTGGCGTAAGGTCGGTGGTGCACTTGCCCTGTCTCTGGTTCTCTTGCCTTTCGGCCGGCGACGTACGCGGACGTTTTTGGCGGTCATATTCCTGACGCTCGTCGGAATTGTCGCCACAGGCTGCGCTACACCGTCAACCAAATCACAAGACTACACGATCGCCGTGACCGCATCGGGCGGAAGCGTAATGCAAACCACGAACATCACCCTCACCGTTAACGAGTGAAAAGGTCTCCATTTAGTCCCTTTGGCTCGACTGATTGATTATGCGGCAAGCGCGGGAGTCTTCAACTGTCTGGAAAATGTTCGAGGACCTCATTTCCACATCCGCGGGTGCTAGCCTATGCGTTAAACCTCGTCCTGCAGCAATTTCCGCGCGAATTGAAGACTGGGCAGCTGCGTGAACTCTTACGGATCGGATTGGATGAGCCTGCTTAAGGATCGGATTGGATGAACCTGTCAGTAAGACGATGCCGCGGTACTTAGTCGTGGCCAACCCTAACCATTAGGTACACCACTATGGCTAATTTACACGAGATCGGCCTCTTCGAGCAGTCGCTCGCCCCAGCGGGTTGCGAACCAGAGGACAGTCGAGCGCCCGATCTTTTCCCAACTCGAGCCGATACGGTATCAACTGGGATATTCCCCTCGCAGATGCTGGCTGAATTTGTGGATTCGGGGAAGATCATCACTCCGGAACCGCTGCTCCCCGGCCAGATTCAGCCAGCCAGCATCGACCTCCGTCTCGGCAAAGTGGCCTGGGAGGTGCGAGCCAGCTTCCTGCCCGGCAGCTCCACGGTGGAAAACAAAGTTCGCGAGCTTCTTGTCAAAAAAATCTCCCTGGATGAGGCGACTGTCCTCCCCCCTAACTCCGTGTTCATCGTGCCTCTTGTCGAGAGCCTGTCTTTGCCCCCGAATATCTACGGGAAAGCCAACCCCAAAAGCACGACCGGACGCCTCGATATCTTTATCCGCCTTCTTACTGACGCTGGCACGGAATTCGAAGTTATTCCTAAAGGCTACAAAGGAGCTCTTTACGCCGAGATAGTCGCACGTACGTTCCCGGTAGTTATACGGGCCGGCATGAGGCTGAGACCAGCTTCGCCTTATCCGTGGAAAATCGGAATCCAGCGATTCGAAGCTCACACAGTTAGCCGGACGCGAAAATCTTGTCTACGAGGACGAGGATAGTCCCGGCACTCCCCATATCCACCGCGGCCTCAGTTTCTCGGTCGACCTTGCGGGCGACGATTCTACTATCGTTGCCTATAAGGCTAAGAAAAATACTCCTCCTGTCGATTTGGACAAGATCAATTTCTATCGGCCGGACGATTACTGGGAATTTGTCCGGGCGCCTCGTTCCAGGCAAATCATCCTGCAGCCCCAGGACTTTTACATTCTCGCCTCATCCGAGCGCGTGGGCGTACCCCCGACTCATGCTGCCGAAATGGTAGCCTTCGATCCGGCATTCGGCGAATTCCGTATTCATTACGCGGGCTTCTTCGACCCAGGCTTTGGTCATGGAGTCAACGGCACCAAGGCTGTTCTTGAAGTGCGAGCCCATGAGGTGCCAACTCTCCTCGAACACGGCCAGATCGTTGGCAAGCTCGTTTATCATGCGATGGCGCAGGTCCCGGAAAAGATATACGGGCCGGCGATCGGCTCGTCCTATCAGAAGCAGGGACTGACGCTGAGTAAGCAATTCATCAGGGAGCCCAATCCTTGATTCGTGCGATCACGTAGGGGAGACGGTAGACGAAATCGCGCGCGCCATACGACTGAATTTCTTCGCGCAACGTTCGGCTCAATCCGGCAGGCTTCATTCCCAGCCCTCCCGAAGACGCCGTACGTATTCGTCTGCATGTTCGCGGGCCCAGATCTGGCGGCCAGAACCACGAAGCCCCCGCATCGGGTCAAAGCGATGCGCGCGTCGTTGGTTTCGCTTTTCCGCCCATCTGAGCACAGCAACGACGGACAGAGTTGAGCCGAGGATGATGGCGATCCGTTGCATGGAATTGGATCGGGACTGACAGATCAGATTACCAGGTCGCGAACCACGAGTTGCAGAATGTCTCGCATTAGGACATTCTGCGGTCGCATCCGGATTCGAACGTCGAGAATCACGTCCCTGGTCGACTTTCTCGCGCGGAAAACAAAACGGGCCTCGTCTTTCGACGAAGCCCGCTGTTTTTGCTAACCGGTTCTTGGCTGACCGGCCGTTCGCTGTTCTAGTACATGCCTTCCATGCCGCCGCCGTGTCCGCCGCCCGCGGGGGCTCCGGACTTGGCTTCCGGAATTTCGGAAACCATGGCTTCGGTGGTGAGCATCAGGCCGGCGATCGACGCGGCGTTCTGCAGCGCCGTGCGCGTCACCTTGGTCGGATCGATGACGCCCGCCTTCACCAGGTCCTCGAAGTTGTTGGTGCTGGGCGTTGTAGCCGTAGTGGGCGTCCTTGCTCTCGAGGATCTTGCCTACGACCACTGCGCCCTCTTCGCCGGCGTTGCCGACGATCTGGCGAAGCGGCTCTTCGAGCGCGCGGCGAACGATCTGGGCGCCGATCTTCTCGTCGCCCTCGAGGGTGCCGATCAGGTCGTCAACGTCCTTCGTCGCAGCGCACCAGAGCCACGCCGCCGCCGGGGACGATGCCTTCCTCGACCGCAGCGCGGGTTGCGTGCATCGCATCTTCGACGCGAGCCTTCTTCTCCTTCATCTCGGTTTCGGTAGCCGCACCGACCTTGATGACGGCGACGCCGCCGACCAGCTTGGCAAGCCGCTCCTGGAGCTTCTCGCGATCGTAGTCGGAGGTGGTCTTCTCGATCTGGCTGCGGATTTCCTTCACGCGGCCTTCGATGGCCTTGCGACTCGCCGCGGCCTTCGACGATGGTCGTGTTGTCCTTGTCGATGGTCACGCGCTTGGCGCGGCCGAGGTCCTCGATCTTGACGTTCTCGAGCTTGATGCCGAGGTCTTCGGTGATGGCCTTGCCGCCGGTCAGGATGGCGATGTCTTCCAGCATGGCCTTGCGGCGATCGCCGAAGCCGGGCGCCTTGACGGCAGCCACGTTCAGCGTGCCGCGCAGCTTGTTGACGACCAGGGTCGCGAGCGCCTCGCCGTCGACGTCCTCAGCGATGATCACGAGCGGCTTGCCGTTGCGGGCAACCTGCTCGAGCAGAGGAAGCAGATCCTTCATCGAGCTGATCTTCTTCTCGTGGATCAGGATGTAGGGCTCTTCGAGCGACAGCTTCCATGCGGTCGGGATCGGTGACGAAGTAAGGGCTCAGATAGCCGCGGTCGAACTGCATGCCCTCGACGACTTCCAGCTGCGTCTCCAGCGTCTTCGACTCTTCAACGGTGATCACGCCGTCCTTGCCGACCTTCTTCATCGCCTCGGCAATGATGTTGCCGATGGTGGTGTCGGAGTTGGCGGAGATGGTGCCGACCTGGGCGATCATGTCGCCGGTGACGGGCTTCGAGAAGCTTGGCGAGCGCTCCGCCGGTGACGACGCCGTCCTCATCGCGCTTGCCGACAACTGGCCTCGACTGCCTTGTCGATGCCGCGCTTCAGCGCCATCGGGTTCGCGCCCGCGGCAACAGTCTTGACGCCTTCGCGATAGATGGCCTGGGCCAGCACGGTCGCGGTGGTGGTGCCGTCGCCGGCGACGTCGAGGTCTTCGACGCCACTTCGCGCACCATCTGCGCGCCCATGTTCTCGAGCGCATCCTTGAGCTCGATCTCCTTGGCCACCGTCACGCCGTCCTTGGTGATGGTGGGCGAGCCGAACTTCTTCTCGATGACGACGTTGCGGCCCTTGGGCCCGAGCGTCACCTTGACCGCGTCCGCCAGAGTGTTCACGCCGCGCAGAATTGCCTGGCGGGAATCTTCTCCGTGCAGAATTTGCTTTGCCATTGCTGAAATCTCCTTAGAACTTGTTGTGGGCGCTGGTCCGGTAGCCTGTAGCCCGTAGACGGTAGCCAGTAGCTTGCTTGTCGAACAGCGCGACAAGTCGGGGCGCCCCACTACTTCTTGAGGATGCCGAGGACTTCTTCTTCGCGCATGATGAGGAACTCTTCGCCGTCGATGCTTGATCTCGGTGCCGGAGTACTTGCCGAACAGGATGCGGTCGCCCGCCTTCACGTCGAGCGGGAAGACCTTGCCCTCGTCGTTCGACTTGCCCTTGCCGACGGAGATCACTTCGCCTTCCTGGGGCTTTTCCTTGGCGGTGTCGGGGATGATGATGCCGCCGCGGACGTTCGCCCTCCTCGATCCGGCGGACGCAGGATGCGATCGTGCAGCGGAGTAAACGTGCTGATTGCGGTTGCGGATGCAGTTGCTGTTGCTGTAGGCATTGCGTTGCTTCTCCTTCAGAGTTCCTGGAGCGCGCACATACGGGCGGTCGCTCGGCGTGGTATTGCCCGCGAGATCGATCTCGCGGAAGGGTACTAACTTTTGAGGCCGTTACCTGAGTTCGGCTTTGGGGCGACCGCCGGAGGCCTTCTTGCACCATCCGGAACGGCATCGCGTCTTTTCTTGCCACGAACGATACCGTCGTTTAGCACTTTCGCCCTACGACTGCTAACGTACCTGCTCTTCGGTGTGGATGTCAAGAGACCCCGAGGCGAAAGATGAGTCATTTACGCTCAGATAGAGTGAGCCGGTCGGCTGTTGGCGGTAGCTTGTAGCCCGTTAGAAGTAGCCATGAGCAGGGGCTGGGAGCGGGGCCCGGAGGGCCGATCTGATGGAATAAGCTGATACTTTGGTTGTAGTTATGTATATGCGAAGTTTCGCATATAGTAGAAAGAATGCCCGATTCCCTCCGCCAATTCAAAGCCGAAATCTTCCAGGCCCTGGCCCATCCCACGCGCATTGCGATCCTCGAACAGCTCAAGGATGGCGAGCTGACGGCTGGGAGCTTTGTCGAACGGCTCGGCCTTGAGCAGGCCAATCTCTCCCAGCATCTGGCGGTGATGCGTGCGCGGCAGATCGTCGTCACCCGCAAAGCGGGCAACCAGGTTTTTTATTCTGTCCGCGATCCGCTCATGTTCGAAATCCTCGCGCTCATGCGCCGATATTTCCATAAGCAAGTGGGGGACTCGATGGCGATGCTTGAACTGATCGAGAAGGCCGAGGGGCGCGAGCCATGAGCTTCCCGGCAAAGATCAGCGTCGCGGAGAATTGGCTTCCTCGATCTGTAACAGCGCTGCGCACCTATTCAGCGCGCCGCTTCAGCCACGATCTGGCCGCCGGTGTGACTGTAGGACTGGTGGCGCTGCCTCTCGCGATGGCTTTCGGCATCGCCTCCGGAGTTACGCCGCAGGCCGGTCTCTACACGGCCGTGGTCGCTGGATTCCTCATCTCCGCACTCGGCGGCTCACGCGTTCAGATCGGCGGCCCGACAGGCGCGTTTGTCGTGATCGTGGCCGGCATCGTCGCGCGCTTTGGCACCGCCGGTCTTGCTCTCGTCACTCTGATGGCCGGCGGGATGCTCATCGTAATGGGCATCACCGGCCTCGGCTCCGCAGTTAAGTTCATTCCCCGCCCCGTGATCATTGGCTTTACCAACGGCATCGCACTGCTTATTGCGTCCACGCAGATCAAAGATTTCCTCGGACTCCGGACCGCGGCGGTTCCCAGCAGTTTCCTGCCCCGCATGAAGCTGCTGGCCGAGAACATCGGCACCGTGCATGGGCCGGCGATCGCCATCGGCGGCCTGACCCTTGCCATCATTCTCTTCTGGCCGCGCGTCAGCCGTCGCATTCCTGGTTCGATCCTCGCCGTCCTAACATGCACCGCGCTCGCTACCCTGCTGCATCTTCACGTTGAAACCGTGGGCACACGCTTTGGCGGCATACCCCAGGGCTTTCCCCCTTTAACCCTCCCGCATCTCCACGCCGAACACATCCTGCCGCTGCTGCCTTCCGCATTGACGGTCGCTCTTCTCGGCGCCATTGAAAGCCTGCTCTCCGCCGTGGTCGCCGACGGCATGTCCGGCGATCGGCACAACTCCAATGTCGAGCTGGTCGCCCAGGGAATCGCGAATATCGCATCTCCCCTTTTCGGCGGCATTCCCGCAACCGGCGCGATCGCACGCACCGCCACCAACATCCGCTCCGGCGCGCTCACCCCGGTTTCGGGGATGGTCCACGCCCTCACTCTGCTCGCGGTCCTGCTGGTCGCGGCTCCCATGGCGCGCTTCATTCCGCTCGCGACGCTCGCCGCCGTTCTCTTTGTCGTCGCGTGGAACATGGGCGAATGGCGGGAAATCGGCAGCGTGTTCCGGATGGCGAAGGCCGACATCGCGGTGTGGGCCGCGACCTTCGCCCTCACCGTGATGGCGGACCTCACGGTAGCCGTAGGCGTGGGCATGGCGCTCGCTGCCCTGCTCTACATCTACCGCATCGCCGAAACCACCACCGTCGAAGCGGTGACCGAACAATACCTCCGCGAAGGACAGGCGCACGTCCTCCAGGACAAAGACATACCTTCCAACGCTGCCATCCTCCGCATTCACGGTCCATTCCTCTTCGGCGCCACGCAAAAGCTCGAAGATGCCACCAGCGACCTCAAGCAATTCCCCGCCATCGTCATCCTGCGGCTGCGCAACATGACCGCGCTTGACGCCACCGGACTCTACGCACTTGAAGTTTTCGCCGAACGCCTGCGCGAATCCGGCCGCACCCTCCTGCTTTGCGGCGCCCGCGCTCAGCCTGCCCGCCTCCTCGCCAGAGCGGATTTCGTCGAAGAGGTTGGACGCGAAAACATCCTCCCTAACGTCCAGGCCGCACTCGCGCGAGCTCGTGAGATCGGCGGCAGCTTCGAGGGGCTGGGAGCGGAGATCGCGAACGACATGCAGCTGATGCAGACCTAGCGGTCGCCCACCCACTTTTCTACAACCAGCTTCCCTTCTGTGGCACTATGGCTGAACCATGCCCGGAACCACACCCAGCGCCGTGTCCGGCACAGGAACCCGCGCGAAGGCCGGTGACCACCACCTGCACCGCACCCTGCGTCTCGGCGATCTCGTGCTCGCGCAGGTCCTGTGCGTCGTGGGCACTTCATGGGTCGGCGTCGCCGCAGGCCTCGGGCGCGCGCAATCCCTGGTCTGGGTCGCAGCGATGCTGCTCTTTTATGTGCCCATGGCCGCCTCGGTGGTTTGCCTCAACCGCCGCATGCCTCTCGAAGGCGGCCTCTACGTCTGGGCCCGCGAAGCTTTCGGCGACCTGGGCGGCTTTCTCACCGCATGGAATCTCTGGGTCTACGGCGTCGCTGTCACTGCTACCATCCTCTACGCCATTCCCACTGAGCTGTCTTACCTCATCGGTCCGGCCGCCGCGTGGCTGCCGGAGAATCGTCTCGCATCGCTGGCCATCGTCACGCTCATGCTCGCTGGCGTAACCTATGCCGCCGTCCGCGGCCTCGAACTCGGCAAGTGGATTCACAACATCGGCGGTATCGCCATCCTGATTGTGTTCGCCGGGTTGATCCTGTTGCCGTTGGTGGCCTTTGCGCGGCACGCGCCGGTGCACTACACGCCTTTCTCGATTGCCGCTCCCACTTTTGACTTGCGGTCGTTTGCGCTGTTCGGGCAGATGCTCTTCGGAGCCTTGTGCGGACTCGAGTACATCGCGATCCTGGCGGGTGAGAGCCGTGACCCGGCACGCTCCATCGGCCAGTCCGTCATCGTGTCCTCGCCCATCATCTGCGCGATGTTCATGCTCGGCACGGCGTCCATCGTCGTGCTCGTTCCGCGGAGCCACATCGATTTCATCGCGCCCATTCCCCAGGCCATGCGCATCACCCTCGGCACTACAGGCATCGGCAATGTCGTTGCTGTCTTCGCCATCCTCCTGCTGCAGCTTCGACTCCTCGGCGCTACAAGTTATCTGTTTACCGGAGTCACGCGGCTGCCCATGGCCGCAGGCTGGAACCACCTCGTCCCGGAGTGGTTCACGCGCCTCGACCCGCGGCGCGCGACGCCCATTAACTCCATCGCCTGCACCTCAGCGCTTGTCTTCGCGCTTATCTTACTGGCCAGCACCGGCGTTCACGCGCAGGAGGCCTACCAGCTGCTCACCAACGCCAGCCTCACCCACTACGAGGTCGCTTACCTCGCGATGTTCGCCGTGCCTCTGGTGGGAGCCGCGAGCCTTCGCCGTTCCCTGCCCGCGTGGCTTAAGTGGACTTCTGCAGTCGGCTTCGCCGCTACACTGTTCAGCCTCTTTATCTCCGCTTATCCGTTCGTGAATGTCGTCAGCCCGCGCACCTACGCGATCAAAATTCTCACGACGATCGTCCTGAGTAACCTCATCGCCGTAGGCTTCTATGTTCTTCGCACACGCACCACGCGCGAAGAAAAGGCCGCGCTCGAAGACGCGGCCTGATCCCAATCCAGCTACACTTTCTGGCGAACGAGCGCCTGGTAAGCCCGAATTCCCTGCTCCGGGTTACTGCTTGGCGAGGTCCAGGTCGATCGTGATCTTCACGTCATCTCCCAGCATCGCCGACGGCATCCCCGCGCCAACCCCAAAGTCCGTGCGATGAACGGTCGTCGACGCCGAGAAGCCCACATGCTGCTTCTTATCCATCCCCGTCACCGGCGCTGTCGGACCATCCACGTCGAGAACCACCGGCTTGGTCACGCCTTTGATCGTCAGGTTCCCGCTGACCTGCAAACCCGATCCGCCCTTCGCCACGCTGGTGCTGGCGAACGACGCGGTGGGATAGGTGGTGGCATCGAAGAAGCGCGCGCCCTTGAGGTCGTTATCGCGATTCGGCACGCCGGTGTCGATGCCGGCCACGTTGATGGTCGCGTTGACGGTCGACTTCGTCACGTCCTGGTCGTTGTAAACCAAGGTAGCGTCGACGGTGCCAAACCGCCCGCGAACGTTCGAGACGGTCATGTGCTTGATGGTGAAATCCACCTCGCTATGGTTCGGGTCGGATTTCCAGGTGGACGTTTGGGCCATCGCAAGCGGGGCGGCCAGGGCAAGAATGGCTGGAGCAATGAGGGCGGAGGCCAGGACGGAGGGGAATCGGACTGCAAGCTTCATTCTGAATCCTTTCGGGTTGTGAGGGGACTGCGGTTCCAAGCTTAGACAAACCTCGGTGTGTTTGGGAAATCGTCCCTGCCTTTTTGGGAGATTCTTCCCCAAGCCAACATCCGGCCCAGGGCCCGCCGAGGTGGGTAGGTCCAGCGCCAGGGTAACCCCGAAGTAATATCTGGTTGGATAACGGTGGTTTCCCCCTCCGGGGGATGGACCGCCCGTCAAAACCTGAGCATACTCAACCATGGGAACCCCCCAGTCCAATCTGAATACGCCCAATCGGAATGCCGGCCTGAATGCCGCCCTTCATTACAGTCCGCTTCCGGCGGTCGCTGCCTGCTCCCAGCCGACGTTCCTGATGTGTCCTCCCACCCACTACGAAGTTAACTATGTCATTAACCCCTGGATGGCCGGCAACGTCCACCGCTCTTCGCGCGAGCGCGCAGCCCAGCAGTGGAACCAGCTCCACGCCGCCCTCCGGCAGATCGCCCAGGTGCTGATCGTCGAACCGCAGCCCGGGTCCCCGGATATGGTCTTTACTGCCAATGCCGGTCTCGTCCGCGACGGCATCGTCGCCCTCAGCAGCTTTCATCATCCCGAACGCCAGGGCGAGGAGCCCCATTTCCGCCGCTGGTTCCACGAGTCCGGTTTCGCCGTGTGCGACATCCCCCGCGTCACACCTTTCGAAGGCGAAGGCGACGCCCTCTTCGAGGCCAACGGCGCGCGTCTTTGGGCCGGCCACGGCCCCCGCACCCGCCAGGACAGCCATCGTCACCTCACTGGCCTATGGGACGTTCGAGGTTGTCTCTCTACGCCTGGTCGACCCCCGCTTCTATCACCTGGATACATGCTTCTGTCCCCTATCGAACGGCGACGTGATGTACTTCCCCGCCGCCTTCGACGACGAATCGCAGAGAAAAATCGAAGCTCGCTGCAGCCGCTCCAAACGCATAACCGTGTCCGAAGAAGACGCCCTGCAGTTTGCCTGCAACGCCGTCAATGTCGGCCGAACCATTCTGCTGAATACCGTGAGCAAAGAACTCTGCGCCCGGCTCGAAGCGCGGGGCTTTGAAACCATCCAGGTCGAGCTAACGGAATTCCTGAAAGCCGGCGGCGCCGCCAAGTGCCTCGTCCTGCGCCTCAGCGAGATGGATGTAACCCACCGCGCCTGACCTGCCATTTTCCCTCCCACCACTTCGACGCGTAAACCACTGAAGCCGCAGCACAGCCCCCGAAACGTCCGAATTTCCTTAACGATTCCGCCCCCCATTAAACTTTCCTGCCCGAAGTGCCGTTAGTACCCACGCATCTCGTCTCCGCCCGTCGGCCCCATCGCGAAAAAAAAACAGGAAGAGGAAACGCAAGGTGATTTCCCTCAAGAAGTACCTCGATCTCGATCATCGGCCGTCCACGACCCAACCGGACGCCGCCCCCGATCCGCTGTTCGCTGCGGCCATGGAATCCTATCGCGCCGCCCTGCTCGCCATGGGTCGCAACGCTGTTGTCGGCTCCCCTTCGCTCGGTCTCAACCTGCAAACCGGCCTCCAGGGTCTGGAGCGCCGCATCTCTTTCAATCCCACCGCCGAATCCATCCGATGGGCTCAATCGCAAGTGGAAATTCAGCTCCAGGAATGGGGCGCCCGCACGGCCGAGCACCTCAAAGCCAAATCCGACGAAGTCAAGGAACTGCTCATCGCCCTGGCGCACACCGCCGAAGCCGTCGGCGATCGCAACCAAAGCTACACCGGCCAGTTCAAAGACCTCACTGCGCGCCTTGAGAAAATCGGCAACCTCGATGACCTCACCCAGATTCGCTCCTCCCTCGTCCAGCGCGTGACCGAACTGAAGTCCAACGTCGATCAGATGACCCGCGACAGCCAGGAACTCGTCGCTCACCTCCAGGCCGAAGTCTCCACCTTCCAGAGCCGCCTCAAAGCCGTCGAAAGCCTCGTCCTCAAAGATGAGCTGACCGGCGTCGCCAACCGCCGTAGCCTCGAAGAGCGCATTCACTGGAATATCCAGCAAAACACAACCTTCTGTGTTGTCATGCTCGACCTCAACGAGTTCAAGCAGGTCAACGACAAACACGGCCACCTGGCAGGCGACGACCTGCTCCGCCAGTTCGCCAAAGAGCTCCAGATGAACACCCGCTCCGGCGACCTCGTCGGGCGCTGGGGCGGCGATGAGTTCATCGTGCTCCTGCTCTGCGACGCGGCCAACGCCTCGTTTCACATTGGCCGGATTCGCGAATGGGTCTTCGGCAAATACACCGTCACCACCGGCGCCCACCGCAAGTCCGTCGAGGTCGTCATGGACGCTTCGGTCGGAGTGGCCGAGTGGCATCCCGGCATCACCGTCGACCAGCTCATCGCCGACGCCGACGCCGCCATGTACAGGGACAAAAAGCAGGCCCGCATGGTGCACAACTAGGGCCTGGGCTGCCCGGCGTTCGGCTTTCTACTCCAGATCGTCGTCCGCCGCGGCAACCACCGGAACGCCGCCCTGCCGCTTCATCAGCAGATAGCCGCGGATGAACGGCTCTAAATAACCGTCCAGCACCTTGTCCACGTCGCCCACTTCCACCTTCGTCCGGTGGTCCTTGGCGATGCGGTAAGGCTGCAGCACGTACGAACGAATCTGCGACCCGAAATTGATGTCGAGCTTCGAGTCCTCGATCTTGCGCGTCGCGGCCTGCTTCTTCTCGAGCTCGTACTCGTAGAGCCGCGACCGCAGCATCTTCATCGCCTTCTCGCGATTCTTGTGCTGGGACCGCTCGTTCTGGCACTGCACGACAATGTTCGTCGGGATGTGCGTGATGCGCACGGCGGAGTCGGTGGTGTTTACATGCTGGCCGCCTTTGCCGCCCGACCGGTATGTGTCCGTGCGAATCTCATCCGGCTTGATGTCGATCTCAATCGAGTCGTCGATCTCCGGCGACACGAATACCGATGCGAAGGAAGTATGCCTGCGCTTCGCCTGATCGAAGGGCGAGATGCGGACCAGGCGATGCACGCCCGTCTCGCCGCCGAGCAGGCCGAACGCATACTCGCCGGTGATGGTGAACGTGGCGGATTTGATGCCGGCCTCTTCGCCGTCCTGGTAGTCGTTCATCTCGGTGCGGAAGCCCTGCTGCTCCGCCCACCTGAGATACATGCGCATGAGCATCTCGGCCCAGTCCTGGGACTCGGTGCCGCCCGCGCCAGGATGGACGGTAACGATGGCGTTGAGCGGATCGGCTTCGCCGGACAGCATGGTCCGGAATTCGAGCTTGTCGACGTGGTCGCGAAGCGCAGCGATCTCGCGTTCGAGGTCGGGCTCGACGGCCTCGCCCTCACGCGCGAGCTCGAAGTAGGCCTCAATGTCGCCCGTCCGGCGCTCGAGCTCGGCATCGTCGGCGAGCTGTCCTTCGATGCGCTTGCGATCGCGCATAATGGGCTGCGACAGCGCGGGGTTCGACCACAGCGCCGGATCGGCCAGCCTGGTTTCAATAGCAGCTAATTGAGTGCGGAGACGCGGCGCGTCAAAGATACTCCCGCAGACCGCGCACTTTTTCGCGGACGGGAGCGTAAGCGAATTCGAGATCGGAGAGCATCACTCAAGTCTAGCTAAAAAGCGGGCCGCTCGCCCTCACATTCCCAGCTCCGTCAGCCCAGGATGATCCACCGGCCTCTTGCCCAGCGGCCAGTGAAACTTCCGGTCTGCATCCGGGATCGGCGCCTCGTTGATGCTGGCCTCGCGCCGCCGCATCAGGCCATTCTCGTCGAACTCCCAGAGCTCGTTGCCATGGGCGCGAAACCAGTTTCCGGAGTCGTCGTGAAATTCATATTTGAACCGGACCGCCATCCGGTTCTCGCGAAACCCCCACAGCTCCTTGATCAACCGATAATCGAGCTCCCGCGCCCATTTGCGCCGCAGAAACTCGACGATCGCCGCCCGCCCGGAGAAAAACTCAGCCCGGTTCCGCCAGCGGCTGTCCTCTGTATAGGCAAGCGCAACCCGCTCCGGATCGCGGGTGTTCCACGCATCCTCGGCCATCCGGACCTTCTGCGGCGCGGTTTCGAGATTAAACGGCGGAAGCGGAGGACGGGGCTCGTTCATCGGGGCGTCTCCTGGACCACACCCCAAAGATGACCGCCAGCCCACAAACGACGCAGCAGAAATACGCAAAAACATCGCCGTACCGGGTATAGAAAGTCAGGTCCGACCGGTACCCATACCGAGCGACCAGCGAAGTCAGCGTATGCCGCGGCGCAGAAAGCGTCACGCGTCCCCTTGGATCGATCACCGTGGTCACACCGTTGTTGGTGTCGCGCAGAATCCATCGGTCGTTCTCGATCGCCCGCATCCGCGCCATGTTCAGATGCTGCCACGGTGCGCTCGTGTCCCCGTACCATCCGTCATCGGAGATGTTGACCAGCACGTCTGCGCCGTTCTTTGCGAACAGGCGCACTTCGTCCGCAAACACCGACTCGTAGCAGATAAAAACCCCGAAGGTATGCCCGCCGGTCCGGAAGACCGACCGGTTGCTGCCGCGTGTAAAGTCGCCCACCTGGCGCGTCAGGTGGTTGGCGAAGAAAAAGAGATTGCGGTAGGGAACGTACTCGCCAAAGGGGACGAGGTGAATCTTGTCGTATCGCCCCGCCACCGCGCCGTTCGCGTCGACAAAGACAGCGGAGTTGTAGATGCCGGCCGGATCCTCGCCAACCATTCCGGCGATAAACGGCGCCTTCGCGCTGGTCGCAACCGAGCGCAACAGAGCCAGCGTCCGGGGATCGTCCGACCGCATCCAGGAGCCGACCTCGGGCCACAAAACCATGCCCGGTGGCGGCGCGTTCTGCGGGCAGTCTTGAGTTGGTGGCGGCGTGTCACGCACGGGCATACCGTTGAAGGCCGCAGTGCACGTCTGGCGAGCCGCATCGATCAGCCAGCTTGAATTTCCCTGCCATTCAGTTCCCTTCCAGTTGTCCGGAGGCTCGACGTCGATGTTGGGCTGAAGGAGGACGGCATAATCGGAGCTGGCGGCTGGTGCGATCGCCGGCGAACCTCCGCTCATAAGAAATATAAGGGCCACCAGGAAAGCGAAACCCAATGCGGATCTGCGAAGCGATGCGCCTTTGCGTTGGCGAATCGTCCAGAACCAATAGACATTTCCAGCGACGAGAATGAAAGAAATCCCGTAGACGCCAGTGACAGGTGCGAGCCGGGTCACCCAGGAGCTGTCCACCTGCGAGTACCCCAGCTGATCCCACGGCACGCTCGTGATCCGCGCAGCCGCAAGCTCCAGCGCGGTCCACAAAAACGGAGCCAGAATCAGCGCCCCATTCAGCCCAAAACGCCGCCGGAAAAACGCCAGCCCCAGTCCAAACAACCCGAAGTAAAGCCCCAGCACAAGGCTGAACAACACCAAAATCCCGGCTGCCCCAGGAGCTGGTACATGCCCGTAATAGAGCATCGTCTGATAAATCCAGTAGCAGTTGAGGATGTACCAGAGAACTCCGCAAAGATAGCCGGTGAGCGCAGCGCGACGCAGATAATGCGGGTGACCAGCGGAGCTTTCATGGAGCAACGCGTAAAGCAGCGGGACCAGGGCGATCCAGGCAAGGAATCCGCGCCACCAGGGCATCGGTCCCCCAACCGGAAAGCAGAAATCAAGAAGCACGGCCGAGACCAGACCGAACAGGATCGACAGCGAAAGTGAAGATCGGGATGTGCGAGCCGGACCGGCAACCGGAGTCTTGGCAGTGGAGGCCACGTCCAAAGCCACCCGACTACTCTTTGCCGACCAGTTCGTTCAGATCTTCAAAGAAACTGATGAAGATAACCAGCAGCGAGCCGGCAATCCCAATGAAGAAGAGCCAGGTGCAAAGGGCCATCACGGCGCGGGCCAGAGCGATCACATGGGGATTGTAAATCAGGCCCCGGCGACCGCCCCTCGCCCCTTGCTTCTCCCTCTTCGACGCCAGACCTGCCTGCCTCAAGAACGTTGCAAAATCAGGTTCAAACTACTACTTAGGAGTCACATCCCACTCACCGGCAGCATGGTAGGATGATGCAGCAGAAACGCCGAAAAAGGGCATCTTTTCCGGGCAGACAGCAATGTCCCCCTGATATTCAGGAGCAATTACAGAAGCTATGAGCAAGGGCATTTCCATCGCCGTCGTCGGTTCCGGATATGTGGGTCTGGTAGCGACCGCCTGCTTCGCGGAGATCGGCCACCGCGTGATTTGCGTCGATAACGATGAAGCCAAACTGCGCATTCTGCAGAATGGCGGAGTCCCGATTCACGAGGATTACCTGCCTGAGGTGCTCGAACGGCACCGTGGGCACTCGATCGAGTTCACCAGCGATCTGCGTGCCGCCACCCAGGCGGCGCAGGCCATCTTCATCGCCGTGGGGACGCCGCAGAGCAGCACCGGCAGCGCCGATCTCTCCTATGTCGACGCGGTCGCCAGCGAGATTGCCCGCTCTATTAATGAGTACAAGGTTATTGTCGAAAAAAGCACTGTTCCCGTCTACACCAATGAGTGGATCCGCCGTGTGGTCGAACGCAACGGCGTGCCGCGCGACCTCTTCGACGTTGCCTCCAATCCCGAATTCCTCCGCGAAGGCACCGCCGTTGTCGATTTCCTCCACGCCGATCGCATCGTTGTGGGCGCAGACACCGAACGCGCCGGCAATCTGCTGAAGACGATTTACGCCCCGCTGACCTCGGGAACCTACTATCGGTCGGCACACGCCGTGCCAGGGCCCTGCGGCGAGCGGACCCCGCCGCCGGTACTGCTCACCTCGACCAAAGCAGCGGAGATTATCAAGCACGCCTCCAACGCCTTTCTCGCAACCAAGATTTCGTTCATCAACGTTGTCGCCAATATCTGCGAGGCGGCTGGAGCCGATGTCGAAGAGGTAGCGCGCGGCATGGGTATGGACAGCCGCATCGGCCCCAAGTTCCTCCGCGCGGGCGTCGGTTACGGCGGATCCTGCTTCCCCAAAGATGTCGCGGCCTTCCGCCACGTCGCCGAAACCATGGGGATCGATTTCTGCCTCTTGAAAGAAGTCGAGAAAATCAACGAAGAACAGAAACGGCGATTCTTTCAGAAAGTACGCTCCGCCCTCTGGACCTTCCGCGGCAAGAAAATCGGTGTCCTCGGCCTCGCCTTCAAAGGCGGCACCGACGATATCCGCGAATCACCAGCCCTCGACATCGTGAAGCAGATGCTCCATGAGGGCTCGACCGTCACCGCCTACGATCCGGCCGCTGCCGAGCGCGCCAAAGAGACCATTCCGGCCAGTCCGCAGATGCGCTACGTCGACGACCCCTACGCCGCCGCACAGGACGCCGATGCGCTCGTCATCCTGAATGAGTGGCAGGAGTTCGCCGAGCTCGATCTGAAGCGCCTCCACTACACCCTGCGCTATCCCATCATCATCGACGGCCGGAATCTGTATGACCCGGCTATGATGACGGAGAGTGGTTTCACCTATCTCAGTGTGGGCCGTCCGGGTTTGTCCCACACCCGGGATGCTGTCGCAGGCCAGCGGATGCCGTAGAACCTGGTTCACCAGCCCCTTAGCACCGCAATGCTGCGCATTTGAGATTCGCGTTGAAGGCGTTACTCACGCTCTCCGCCAAAGCCGCTGCGTTATATTTGAGACCAGTTCTCAAAGGCGACTCGTCCGCCGTTCAATGAAGTTGAAGAAACCATATTCCAGTTGTGTCCCGGGCCCCCGCTCGCTCGTTCCATCAGGGAAAGAACCTACCCGGCGGCTTTCCTTTCCTTTGAAACAGGCGAATTGGTGTTGAATTTCGACCCAGCTCGTGTCAAGCGGGTGCTGATCTATCGGCTCGGCAGCCTCGGAGACACCGTCGTGGCGCTCCCCGCCCTGCACCTCGTCGAGCGCGCCTTCCCACACGCCCGCCGCTTGATGCTCACCAACATTCCCGTCCACGCCAAGGCGCCCGCAGCGTCCGCTGTACTTGAGGGCTCCGGACTGGTCCACGGCTATCTCAGCTATCCTGTCGGCACTCGGAGCCTGCGCAAACTCTCGGCGTTGTGGTGGCGGATTCGCCGATTCCGCCCACACGTCCTCATCTATCTCATGCCTGCGCGTGGTCGCGGCTCCCTTAACCGGGACACCTGGTTCTTTCGGCTGTGTGGCTCGCCTCAAATCATCGGCTTGCCGGCCGGGGATCGGGCGGAACCGGCCCTCGATCCCAACACCAGGGTCTGGGAGCATGAGGCTTCGAGACTTCTGCGTTGTCTGCGAAGCCTCGGCGATGCGGATCTCCACGATCCTGCCGCCTGGGATCTGCGCCTTACCCCGGAAGAAAACCGCACCGCAACGGACGTTCTGGCCTGCTTTGCCGGGCAGCCCTTTATCGCCTGTGGCCCCGGTACCAAAATGCAGGCAAAGGACTGGGGCCAGCAGAACTGGCGTGCTCTGCTGGCGAGGCTCGCCGTCGAACTGCCCGGCCGCGGCCTCGTGCTGGTTGGTGCAAAAGAGGATGCGCCAGTCAGCGACTATGCGAGCGCACAATGGACTGGCCCGGTAGCCAACCTCTGCGGACTCCTGACTCCGCGCGAGACGGCTGCGGTTCTGAGGCGCTCAGAACTGTTCCTCGGCCCGGATAGCGGACCCATGCACCTGGCAGCGGCTTACGGCGTGCCTTGCGCAATTGTTTACGCTTCACGGAGCCGTCGCGGTCACTGGTTCCCGGTCGGCAACGGCCACCAGGTCGTGTACCACACGCTGCCTTGTTCTCTCTGCAACCTTGAAATCTGTATCGAAAACAAAAGGGAATGCATAACGTCAATTTCCATTGCGGAGATGACTTCCGCCGCGATGAAGGCCTGGCAGTTCGGTCAGGACCGTCTCGCTGCCAATTCAACGCTCTGACTGGCAAATCAATGGCCCCGCGTAAAAATGCCAACAGCGTCCCGCAGCGAGCCGCACACCGCGTCCGCGAGAGCAGCCGCCTTCCCCGCGCCCGCCTTTTGCGTTTCTGGATCACCCTCAATAAAGATCGACCGCATCCCCAGTCTTCGCGCAGCCTCGATATCCGATAGCGAGTCCCCGATAATCAAACTCGTAACCGCTGACGCGTCTGGAAAATCACGGAAGGCCTGCTCAAACAGGCCTGTCTTCGGTTTCCTGCACTCGCACTGGTTTTTGTCATGCGGGCAGCAATAGAACGCGTCGATGCGCGCTCCGTGGTCCGCCAGGTGCTTCTGCATTTGCGCGTGTAGTGCGTCCACATCGGCGCTTGTGTAACGGCCCAGCGCGACCCCGCGTTGATTCGTAACCACGATAACCCGCCTGCCAGACCGGTTCAGTGCGGCAATCGCCTCTTCCGCGCCGGGAAGAAAATGGAAATCGCCCCAGTGCGCGATGTATTCGCCTTCCGGCGCCTTGCGATTGATCACCCCATCGCGATCGAGGAAAACTGTTCGAATGCCGGAAAAGTCGGCCGTCGCAGGCGAAGATGGCATAGGTGGTGAATAGTATGATAACGAATGATGGGCCTGCATTTCGCCGCTCCTGCCTCGCACCGCGGCAACCATTGGCCACCAGCAGTCGGAGGAAGAACTTGTGGCGGAGCCTTTGAACGCGATCTCCTTTCCTGAGCGCGCCGATCAGCCGGTCGAAAGGACATTCCCCTCGCGATGATTCAGGATCTCCACCGCGTCATCCAGCTCATCGAAGGTGACTGGCGCAATACCAGAGTGCTGGTTGTTGGCGACATTATGCTCGACCGCTACATCTGGGGCGACGTGGAACGAATCTCTCCCGAAGCGCCCGTCCCGGTCGTGCGGGCCGCGCATCGCACCGAGCAGCCCGGTGGTGCAGCCAATGTCGCGATGAACATCGCCGGCCTTGGCGCAAAGGCGACCCTGTTTGGCTTTTGCGGCGACGACCCCGATCGGCTCGCGCTGGCAATGTGTCTGCGCAAAGCAGGCGTGGCCGAAGAGATCACGACCGTCGCCACGCATCCAACCACCTCCAAGCTAAGAATCCTCGGCGGCAGGCAGCAGATGCTGCGCCTTGACATGGAGCAGACCCACGGCTACCCCGCCGAAGCGTATCAGGCGCTGATGGCGAGACTCGAAGCCGCCCTCGACCAGGCCCATGCCATCGTTCTCTCCGACTATGCCAAGGGCGTGCTCACGGAGGACGTGTGCTCCCGCGTCATCTCCGCCGCCCGCGCCAAAAACATTCCCGTTCTGGTCGACCCGAAGCAGCGCTGCTTCTCGCGCTATCGCGGCGCGACGACCATCTGCCCCAACCTGGCAGAACTTTCCGCAACCACAGGTCTCTCTCCTCGCGATATCGATGCCGTCCTGGCCGCCGGACAAAAGTTAATTCCGGAACTGGACCTCGTCTGCATGACCGCAACCCTGAGCGAAAAAGGAATCGCCCTGCTCCGCGAAGATTCGAAAACCATCGCCCCAGCCGTTGCCCGTCAGGTCTTCGACGTTTCCGGTGCCGGGGATACGGTGATCGCGATCCTGGCCCTCGCAGTAGCGAGCGGCCTCGAGATGGAAACCGCCATCCAAATGGCTAACGTGGCGGCGGGGATCGTGGTGAGCAAGGTCGGGACTGTGCCCGTGAGCCGCGACGAGATGTTGACCGGCCTGATGCCGGAGATTGAACTCCGAGCTCAGGAGAAAGTGCTTTCCCTCGAGCAGCTGAAAGTGCGAGCCTCGGCGTGGCGCTCGGCAGGCAAGAGCATTGTCTTCACCAACGGGTGCTTCGATCTGCTGCATATCGGACACATCACTCTGCTCGAAGATGCGCGCCGCGAAGGCGACCGCCTCGTCGTCGCCATCAACAGCGACGCTTCCGTTTGCGCGCTGAAGGGACCAACCCGCCCGATTGTCGGCGAACGCGAACGCGGACGCATTCTTGCTGCGCTCGCCGCAGTCGACGCCGTCGTCGTCTTCGGAGAGCCCACTCCCTTGCGGGTCATCGAGGCGCTCCGTCCAGACGTGATCGTCAAAGGCGGCGATTACAACGAAGAAACCATCGTCGGCGCGAAGGAGATCCGCTCCTGGGGAGGCCGCGTCAAAATCGTTCCCATCGTCGAAGGGTTCAGCACCAGCAAACTGATTGCTCGCGCCCTCACCAATAACTCCGATGCTCCGGTCGGCGCGAACGAACTTCCCGCATCGCGCCTTCCTCAGTGAGCCGCCGCCGTTGCTGACACTCCTTCGCGCTGGAACATCTGCCGAATGCCGCGCAGCGCCTGGCGCGTCCTCTCTTCGTTCTCAATCAGCGCAAAGCGTACGTGCCCGTCGCCGTATTCGCCAAAGCCGATGCCGGGGCTAACCGCGACCTTCGCATCGCTCAGCAGCTTCGTGGAAAATTCCAGCGACCCCAGGTGCCGCCACGGCTCAGGGATCGGCGCCCAAACGAACATCGTCGCCTTTGGCGAGGCGATCTCCCAACCCGCCTTGTTCAGACCGCTCACCAGGCAGTCGCGCCGGCGGCGGTAGTTATCGCGAATCTCCCCCACACACTCCTGAGGACCCTCAAGCGCGAGAATCGCCGCCACCTGGATCGGCGTAAACGTCCCGTAATCGAAATAGCTCTTCAGCCGAGCCAGCGCCGACACCAGTTCCGGATTGCCCACCATGAATCCCACCCGCCAGCCCGGCATGTTGTAGCTCTTCGAGAGCGTGAAAAATTCCACCGCGATATCTTTGGCTCCCGGAACCTCCAGCACCGACGGCGCCCGGTATCCGTCAAAAACGATATCCGCATAAGCAAGATCATGCACCAGCCAGATCTCATGCTGACGGCAAAGCGCCACCACCCGCTCGAAGAACCGAAGGTCCACGCACTGCGTGGTGGGATTCGCCGGAAAGTTCAGGATCAGCATCTTCGGCCGCGGATACATCGTCGGAATCGCCTGTTCCAGCTCGGCTAGAAACGCGTCCGCATTGTGAATCGCCACGCTCCGAATGTTCGCCCCCGCAATCACCGGCCCGTAGATATGAATCGGGTAGCTGGGATTCGGCACCATCACCACATCGCCCTGATCGAGCGTTGCCAGGCACAGGTGTGCGATCCCCTCTTTCGATCCGATCGTCACAATGGCTTCCGTCTCCGGATCGAGGCTGATCCCGTAACGGCTCTCGTACCACTTCGTAATCGCCCGCCGGAGCCGCGGTATCCCTTTGGAAAGCGAATAACGATGCGTCTCAGGCCTTCGTGCGGCTTCGATCATCTTGTCGACAATGTGCTGCGGTGTCGCGCCATCCGGATTGCCCATTCCGAAATCGATGATGTCTTCGCCCCGGCGGCGCGCCGCGGCTTTCAGTTCGCCGGTGATATTAAAGACATACGCGGGCAGGCGGCGGATGCGCGGAAATTCGTGCATGGAAACCTCGTGGCTGAGTCCAGCGGCTCCCGAGCCCCCGGACGCTTACTGATATTCGCAGATGTTCCTTTCATCTTAATGAAGCGCCATCATGGGTCGAGCTTCTCAATACAGATTCGAACCACTTTCGTCATCGACCGCGTGCAGAAATTCCCGCAGAACAGCAATGCGAGGCTGGGCCAAACGCCGCGCGCTCTCCAGACGGATCCTGCCCGGGAGCTCCTCAAGATTCCGGCGCAGCACCGAGACCGCGTCTGTAAACCGGGGAAATCGCGTGTCCCGCCCGACTTTGCTCACCGTTCGAAGTATCCCGATTGCCCCCAGTTGCTCGAGGATGTCCGCATCGCGCAGGATTGTGGCCTCCAGCGTCGTCGGTTCGTCTTTGGGCTGGTGCTGCCGGATGGCGTCCAGTACTGCAGTAACCTTCTCTTCGGGAAAGCCCGCCTCGCGAAGAATCCCCGGGGCATACTCGCAGGCGTAAGCCACGTGATCCCATTGGGCCAATAGGCCTGAATCCTCGGGACGATGGCCGACGAAGACCCCAAGGTCATGGAGCCACGCCGCCGCCCGTACAACATCCCGGTCATAGGAAAGATCTTCGCCGATGGCCACGGTCAGCGCCTCCAGGCGCGGCTGATGCCCAAACTTGTCCACAGGCCGGCACTGCTCCTGGATGTAATGCGCCAGAGTTCCCGCGTAATCGGAATTCATCAAAACCCTTGTAACGCGAAAGTCATACCTTCTGCCCCGAATTTGTCACTGCGAAATTGCCACACGCAGTCGATTATGGATTACCAGAATTCATTCGACACAGGTGCCTGTGACGTTTCTAATATTTGAGGCGCCCCACCACAAGAATCGCTGTTTCACAACGGGATTCAAGTTCGCGACATGACGCTTGCCGGCGATGCAAAAGCCGGTGAATTCATGTATCGTACTTCTACTGGGCAAGTAGCTCTATTTGCAGGTTTTTCTGCAATAATCTCCGGATTCCGCCGGGTCTGGAAAAGGCAATCGAAATGATGAGCGCCGTTGCGTTGCAGAGAAGCAACAGAAGCCTCAGTTTCGCATCTGAGCTTCAAGAATAGCGAATTTTCCGGTGGGCATCTTTCCCGATGCCCCAGAAAGAGTATTTCAGCCTGCCGGAGCCCGCTCCGGCCAGGATCGCAAGGATTATGGCGACTTCTGAATACCTGCGAAACCGCGATTCAACAAACAGATCAAAGGCCCCGGTTTTACAGCTCCCGGCTTCCCCACGCCGCACTGTCATCGGCCCGGATACCGCAGCATCGCTGGTCATGATGGCCAACGACGTCCTCATGATCCTGCTTTCATTTGCGTTTGCCATGGCCGTGCGAAGCTTTGTCGTCGCCAGGATTGCCCCAGCCGCCGGCCCAAGCATCAACTACTGGGCCTCGCCCGTCGACCTGTTTTACCTCGGCTGGTTTGTTTTGGCCTATGTTCTGGTCAGTCGCCGCTACGGCCTGTACGCTCCCGCCCCCACCGGCACCGGGACTCACGAACTCCGCCTTGTCCTGCAGGCCTGCCTCAACGCCGGTCTGCTTCTTTGCGGCGCGTTGTATATGTTCCACGCAATCGCCATTTCCCGCATCCTCGTTCTGCTTGCTGTCATTACCGCTTCCTTCGCCCTTGCCGCCCGCCGCGCAATCTGGCGCTTCTCCCGCTACAAGCAGTACGAGCAGGGTATCGATCTGCGTAATGTTGTCATCCTTGGCACCAACCAGCTCAGCTTTGCCCTCAGCCGTCACATCCGCGACTACAGCCGCCTCGGCTATCGCTTTGTCGGCTTCGTCACCGCCCCGGGTACCTCGGTCAGCGCTGAAATCACCTCCGACCAGATTCTCGGCGGCGCCGACAAAATCCGCCAGCTCGCCCGCCAGCACTTCGTCGACGAACTCGTCATCGCCGACTTTTACCCCACCGAAGCCGCCATCCGCCTCGTCCAGGACGCCCGCGAGCTCGACATCGATGTCCGCGCCATTTCCGGCTATTACAGCGAGCTCACCACCAACGCTCCCGTTGAATATCTTGGCATCTTCCCCGTCGCACCCCTCCACCGCCGCGAACCCCGCGTCATAGGATTCTTCTGCAAGCGCGTCGTGGACACCTTACTTTCCCTCCTCGCCCTCATCGTCACTTCCCCCCTCATGCTTGCCATCGCCATCGCCGTTAAGCTCGAAAGCGAGGGTCCTGTCTTTTACATCTCCGAGCGCATCGGCAAGCGAGGCCGCGTCTTCCCCTGCTTCAAGTTCCGCACTATGGTCAACCATGCCGAAAAAATGAAGAAAGACCTCTCCGCCCTCAACGAGCGCGACGGCATCCTCTTCAAAGTTTCCAACGACCCCCGCGTCACCCGGCTCGGCCGCATCCTCCGCAAATATTCCCTCGATGAGCTTCCTCAGTTCCTCAATGTTCTCCGCGGCGAGATGAGCATCGTCGGCCCCAGGCCTCCCATCGCCTCCGAAGTCGAGAAATACGAACTCGAGCATTTCCGCCGCCTCGAAGTCCTCCCTGGCCTCACCGGTCTCTGGCAGGTCCAGGCCCGCCATGACCCCTCCTTCGCCCGCTACATCGCCCTCGACATCGCCTACGTCGAAAACTGGAGCATCTGGCTCGACCTTCGCATCCTCCTCCAGACCGCTCACGTGGTCGCCCGCGGCACCGGCACCTAGGACAATACCTGATTGGCGGCCGCCGCTCCCAGGCTGGTCCGGCTTCACCGTGGTTCCGGCTTCACCGCTCGGGGAAAATCCCCAAACACCCCCGGCAAGCAAGAAGCCAGGTTCACCCCGTAGCAAGAAGCAAACTCAGCATTAGCTCCGAACTCACCACACCAGGAGCGGACGCCCCCACACTTCCCAACAATCCTCAACTTGCCTTAATCCCCAATCCCAGGTGAGACTGAATCGCACGCTGATCCGTCAGAAAAGCATTCGTCCCCCGCCGTACCGCAATCCCAACTCACCCCGCCGTCCCCGGAGGACACCTTGAGCCAGCTGCCGCGCAGTTCCTGCGTCCCCTCTCCCCGCACCCTTCTTCGCATCGCCGCCCTGTTCCTCACCTGCACCCTGCCCGTCCTCCACGCCCAGGACCGCCCGCCCCGTCCCGATGAATCCCACGCCGGCGATGCCGCCAAGCCCGAACCCACCCCCGCCGTTCCCCCCGAAAAGAACTCCATCACCCGCCACGACCTCACCCTCGACGGCAAGCTCCTCCACTACACCGCTACCGCCAGCACCCTCCTCATCCGCGACGGCGAAGACGACCATCCCTACGGCAGCATCTTCTCGGTCGCCTACACCCTCGACGGCGCCGACCCTAACACCCGCCCCGTCACCTTCCTCTACAACGGCGGCCCAGGCTCCGCCACCCTTTGGCTCCACATGGGCTCCGTCGGCCCCGTGCGCGTAGTCACCGCCAGCCCCAAAGCCACCGGCCCCGCCCCCTACCAGATCGTCCCCAACCAGTACAGCCTCCTCGACAAGTCCGACCTCGTCTTCGTCGACGCCCCCCTCACCGGCTTCTCCAAAGCCGTCGGCAAAGGCACTGAGAAAGACTTCCGCGGCGTCGATCAGGACATCAAGGCTTTCGATAAATTCGTCATCCGCTGGGTCACCGTTAACGGGCGCTGGAACTCACCTAAGTATCTCTTCGGCGAGTCCTACGGCACACCCCGCTCCTGCGGCCTCGCTGACGCTCTCCAGGAAGACGGCATCTCCCTCAACGGCGTCGTCCTCCTCTCCTCCATCCTCAACTACTACGTCTCCGCCCCCGGCCTCGACGAAAGCTTCATCGGCAATCTGCCCTCTTTCGCCGCTATCGCCTGGTATCACGACAAGATTCCCAACAAGCCCTCCGACGTGAAAGCCTTCCTCGCCAACGTCCGCACCTTCGCCCGCGGCGACTACTCTGAAGCCCTCCGTGAGGGCGATCAGCTCTCGCCCGACCGTCTCAACGCCATCGCCACAAAGCTCGCCGGCTATACCGGCCTCAGCGTCCAGTACGTCAAGGATGCCAACCTCCGCATCAGCCCCACACGCTTCCGCAAAGAGCTGCTGCGCGACGAAGGCGACATCCTCGGCCGCTACGACGCCCGCTTCGAAGGCACAGACACCGACAACGCCGGCGAGTTCCCCGGCTACGATCCCTCCGATACCGGCATCACCGGCGCCTTCGTCTCCGCCTTCCACGACTACCTCTCCCACGAGCTCAAGTGGGATACAACCGACTCCTACCGCGTCCACTCCGAATCCGAGGTTCCCTGGGATATGCACCACACCCCGCCCGGGCAGCGCGGCTTCGGCGGCGGGGGCGGAGGCAACCGCGCCGGCCTTCCCTACCTTGGTGGCGACCTCGCCGACGCCATGCGCAAAAACCCAAAGCTGAAGGTGCTGTCGGCAAACGGCTACTTCGACCTCGCCACGCCCTTCTTCATCACCGAGTACGATATCGCCCACATGATGCTCACCCCCGAGCTGGCAAAGAATGTGAGCTTCACGTACTACCCGTCCGGCCACATGGTCTATCTGAACGTAGACGCGCTCAAGGATTTCAAGCGCGACTTAGCGGGCTTCTACGGCCAGTAAGCCTCACCACTAACCAAGGGCAGGCCCAAAAGCCTGCCCGCTCCGTTGTCAGGCCGGCGCGTCCCAGAGCCAGCGGTCCAACCGCCCCGCCGGCTGCGATCCTCCAAGGCCTTCCGGACCACCGCCGTCGTCTTCCCACAGCGTCCGCCCCAGCGCCAAATCCCCCTGCCCCGACCTGTTCGCCCGCGCCCGCCTTATCAAAATAAGCCGCACCTCAACCCCTCTGTTATCCTGCCTCGGCTGGCTCTTAAAACATGAAAAACATCCTCAAGCTTTCAGCCGCCATCCTCGCCCTCGCCTCGACCGCCGCCCTCGCGCAGCAGGGCACCACCGCCGCCCAGGCTCCCAACACCGACACCAGCTACATCGATGCCGATGGAACCGCGCACATCACCCGCGTCATTCCCGTCCCGCCCGATCTCAGCCCAGAAGCGAAGAAGTCGCTCTCCCGCCAGGTTTCCGACGCTCCGGACCACCTGACCCTCGAACAGCGCCGCCACGGCACTGACATCTGGCAGGCTCACGCAGGCGAAGTCTCTCGCGGCCTCTACCCCGTCAATCTTGCCGAGAGCACCATGGCCGGCGTTCCCGTCCGCGTCGTCACCCCACTCTCCGGCATGGATTCCAGCCGCGTCCTCATCAATCTCCACGGCGGCGGCTTCAACTCGGATTCGGGCTCTCTCACCGAATCCATCCCCATCGCCAACCTCACAAAGATTAAGGTCGTCGCCGTCCTCTACCGCCTCGCGCCCGAGCACAAGTTCCCCGCCGATGTCGATGACGCCGTCGCTGTCTACAAAGAAATCCTCAAAACCTATCGCCCCGACCACATCGCCATCTATGGCACATCCGCCGGAGCCATACTCACCGCCGAGGTCGCCGTCCGCCTTCGCCAGCTCAACCTGCCCCTGCCCGGCGCCCTCGGCATCTTCTCCGGCGCGGGCGATTTCTCCCGCCTCGGCGACTCCTGGACCATGTACACCCTGAACGGGCTTTCCGGCCACCTCGACCCGCCCAACCCCGCCTCCCACAGCACGGAGTACACCGGCTCCACCGATCTGCGCGACCCTGTCCTCTCTCCCCTATTCGCCGACCTGCATAACATGCCTCCAACCCTCTTCATCACCAGCGGACGCGACCTCCTGCTCAGCGGCACGACCATCCTCCATCGCGCCTTTCTCCGCGCCGGCAATGACAACGACGAGCTCGTCGTCTTCGAGGGCCTGCCTCATGCCTTCTGGAATGACCCCAACCTTCCCGAATCCAAAGAAGCCGACGGCATCATGGCTCACTTTTTTCTTCGGCACCTGGAGCACTGATTCAATAAATCTGGCACCATAGCTTGACCCCGATCCCTGCCTTCGCGAGTCTCGACCCACATGCAGATCACTGACCTGCTCTTTGGAAAGCCACTCCCCACATCGGAAGAACGCGCCGAATGCATCGGGCCGGCCGCCGGCATCCCCATCTTTGGCCTCGACGCGCTCAGCTCCGCAGCGTACGGCCCGGAAGCCGCTCTCACACTGCTCATCCCCCTCGGGATGGGCGGCATCCACTACATCGGGCCTATCACCACCGCGATTCTCATCCTCCTCGTCATCCTCTACTTCTCCTACTCCCAGACCATCGAGGCCTATCCGCACGGCGGCGGCTCTTTCACCGTTGCCGGCGAAAACCTTGGCGACCGCGCTGGTCTGCTCGCCGCAGCCGCGCTCATGATCGATTACGTCCTCACCGCGGCCGTCGGCATCTCCGCTGGCGTGGGCGCGCTCATCTCCGCCCTGCCGAAATTGCAACCGCATACGCTCGCGATTTGCCTCGTAATCCTCGTCATCCTCACCATCGTCAACATGCGCGGCGTTCACGATACCGGCGTCGTCTTCCTGATTCCCACCTATTTGTTCCTCGGCACACTCCTCGTCGTCATCGCCATCGGCCTCTTCCACACAGTCACCAGCGGAGGCCATCCAACGCCGATCGTCGTTGCTCCAAAACTCCCGCCGGCTGTCACCGCTGTCAGCCTCTGGCTACTGCTCCGCGTCTTCTCGAGCGGCTGCACCGCCATGACCGGCGTCGAAGCCGTCAGCAACGGCGTCATGGCCTTCCGCGATCCCAACACCAAAAATGCTCGCCGCGCCCTCACCGTCATCATCGCCCTGCTCGTCATTCTCCTTGCCGGCATCGCCACCCTCTGCCGCTTCTACAACGTCGGCGCCACCGATCCCGACGCTCCCGGCTATCAGAGCGTGCTCTCCCAGCTCACCTCCGCCGTCATGGGCCGCGGCTGGTTCTACGACATCACCATCGGCTCCGTCCTGCTCGTCCTCGCGCTCTCCGCCAACACCGCCTTCGCCGATTTCCCCCGCCTCACCCGCGCCATTGCGCTCAAGGGCTATCTGCCCCACGTCTTCAGTCTGCGCGGCCGCCGCCTCCTCTACTCGTGGGGCATCTACGTTCTCGTCGCGCTCACCGCAAGCCTCCTCATCCTCTTCGGCGGCGTCACCGACCGGCTGATTCCCCTCTACGCCATCGGGGCCTTCATGGCCTTCACGCTCTCTCAGGCCGGCATGGTCGTCCACTGGATCCGCCACCCCGGCCGCCATTCAAAACTCCGCATGTTCGTCAATGGCCTCGGCGCCGTCGCCACCGGCATCACCACCATCGTTGTCCTCGTCACCAAGTTCGTCGAAGGCGCGTGGGTCACCGCCCTTCTGATTCCCTGCCTCATCCTGCTAATGGCGTCAGTCCATCGCCACTATCGCCGCGTCTCACTCGAAACCGCCTGCCCCGATCCTCTGCAGGTCACCAACATCAATCCGCCCATCGTCATCATTCCCATGGACCGCTGGAGCCGCATCTCCGCCAAAGCCATCCGCTTCGCCATGTCCATCTCCAACGAGCTGCAGATCGTTCATGTCGATTCCCCCGACACCGACCACGGCAACGAGGAACTCGCTCTGCAATGGACCGACAAGATTCTCACCCCCATGCGCAACGCCGGCCTCCCCGAGCCAAAGTTCACCCGCCTCCAGTCCCCCTACCGCACCATCCTGCTGCCCGTACTCGACTACATCCTCTCCGAAGAGCGTTCGCATGCCGACCGGCACATCGCCGTTCTGGTTCCTGAATTGGTCGTCCGCCACTGGTGGGAGGCCCTGCTGCACAACCAGCGCTCCAGCCTGCTCAAGCTCCTGCTGCTGGTGCGTGGCAGCCAGCGCATCGTCGTCATCAACATTCCCTGGTATCAGGAAAAACCCGCAACCGGTTCCTGAGCATTCCCGATTCGGACCCTCACTCCCTCGGCGATTGCCGTTCGATTCAACTCCCCGTCGGCGCAGCCGATAAAAGGAGCGAAACCACGAGGGACCACTGTGACCTTTCTGCGTAATCTTTCCATTTCCCGCAAACTCGCCGCCGGATTCAGCCTCGTCTGCCTGCTCGCCATGGTCGCCGGTTGGATGAGCCTGCGCGCCATGGCGGCGCTGAATCAATCCACGGTGGAGATCGATTCCAACTGGCTTCCCAGCGTCCGCGCGCTCGGAGAAGTCAATGACGCAGCCAATGGCTACCGCCGCGCCGAGATCAACCTCCTGGTCTGTCCCACCGACGACTGCATAAAACAGTACCGCGCCCTCGTAACGAAGCGAAAGGCGTCTTTCGACGCCGCCATGGCCGTTTATGCGCCCATGATCTCCTCCGATCAGGAACGTGCCCTGTACCAGCAAATTGAGCAGGCCTTTGCGGCTTATCTCGAGACCTCGAACCGCGTCCTCCAGGCCGCCGACGCCGGACAACCCCTCGTCGCCCAAACCCTCACCACCTCCGAAGGCGGCGAGCGCTTTCGCGCTTTGCTCGCTCAGATCGCACTCGATATCGCCCTCAACGACAAAGGGGCGGCGGCTGCCACACGACATGCCGCGGCTCTCTACCGTTCGCAGTTCCGCCTGATCGTCTCCGTCGTCGCTTCCGTGATCCTGCTCAGTATCCTTGCCGGATGGGCTCTTACCCGCATGATCGCAACCCCCCTCGTGCGCGCTGCCGTGCTGCTGCGTAAGGTCGCCGATAAGGACCTCTCCCAAACCCTCGAAGTCACATCCACCGACGAGGTCGGCCAGCTTTCCGCCTCCGTCAACACCACCATCGAGTCCATGCGCGACATCCTCGCCTCGATCACCCGCAGCACCGAAATGCTGGCCAGCGCGACCAACGAAATCTCCGCCGGCGCGTCCCAGTCGGCCGCTGGTTCGAAGGACCAGGCCGGTCAGGTACAGATGGTCGCCTCCACCATGGAAGAAATGACCTCCACCGTCGCCGAAATCTCGCAGAACGCGCAGCACGCCGTACTCGCCAGCCGCGAATCCGCTGCCACTGCCACCGAAGGCGGCCGCGTCGTCGACCAGACCGTTGCCTCCATCCAGAGAATCCACGAAGCTACCAATGCGGTCGGCGAGCAGATGGATTCACTCGCCCATCGCTCCGAGGAGATCGGCCGCGCCGTCACCGTCATCCGCGAAATCGCGGAACAAACCAATCTCCTCGCCCTTAACGCCGCCATCGAGTCGGCCCGCGCCGGCGAGCATGGCCGCGGCTTCGCCGTGGTCGCCGGTGAAGTCCGCCGCCTCTCCGAACGCACCCGCGCCGCCACCGATGAAATCTCCGGAATGGTCGATTCCATTCAGACCGAAACCCGCAAATCCATCGAAGGCATCAACAGCCGCCGCACCGATGTCGACCAGGGTCTCCAGCTCTCCGCTCAGGCCAGCGACGCCCTCAAGGGAATCATGGAAACCTCCGCCCGCACCGAGAATATGATCAGCCTGATCGCCTCGGCCGCCACCGAGCAATCGGCCGCCAGCAGCGAAATCACCAGAACCGTCGCCGGCATCTCCGATAGCGCGCAGCAGGCTTCCTCTTCCGCCAGTCAAACCGCTTCCGCATGCGAAGAGCTCAGCCGCCTGGCAACGGGCCTCGAGGCTCTCGTCGTCCAGTTCCGCCTTGAGACCGGTTCCAGCCCCCAGGGAGCCAACCGCAGCTCCCGCTCGGCGACCGTGGCCTCTCCTCGGATCCTGGCCGCTCATGCCTGATTTTTCACGCCCGCTTCGCGTTCATCGGTAGCGCCAGCCGCACCTGAATCGTGCAGCTCGCGGGCACAAAAATTGAGGCGGCCTTGCGGCCGCCTCGAAGTCTCACATCAAGTTACATCAATCAATCCACAGTTCAGGGGGAGGATGAAACCTCAGACCGCAAGCCGTTCCAGCGCCTGTGGTTGCAGTACGGTAAGCGCGGCTCCGCGAATCGATATCAAATTATCGCGCTTCAGCTGACCCAGAACCCGCGTCACGGTTTCCCGCGTGGTCGCGGTCATCGATGCGATCTCTTCGTGCGTCAGCGGCATCATGCACCGCCCGCTCGTTGCGTTCTCCGAAGAACAATCCCGGCTCCAGTCCAGCAGCAGATTCGCTACCCGTCCCGATGCCGTCGCCGGCAGCGCCAGACGCCGCACCTCACTGAACGCAGCCTTATACTCCTGTGCCACCGCTCGCGCCGCCCGCATGCTCGCGTCCGGCGTCCGGTCCAGAAAATCCAGCAGCGCCTGGCGCCGAATCGTCTTCAGCCGGCACGGCTCAACCGTCTCCGCCGTAACCTCAAAGGGCTGTCCCGCCAGCGCCGCCGAGAGTCCCAGCACCTCGCCGGCCCGCGCAATCTTCAGGATCAGCGTCCGCCCCTCACGGCTGGTGGCTGACAGCTTCACACGCCCGGAGCAAAGAACGTGCACCGACCCGCAATTGTCGCCCTCGCGGAAGATCACCGCCCCGCTCCCAAACTGCACCGGCGTTCCGATGCAGTCGAACTTCTCCAGCGAAGAATTTTCCATGTTGCAGAACAGGTGCTTGCTGCGCGACGTGCACTCTAAACATCCCTGGCTGCGTTCCATTTTGGCTTCTCCTGGGGGGTTGATCGATGCCAGGACATACTGCAAGGCTCGTGCCAAACTGGGATTGACCTGCAAGGTGATGAAACAACTAGCCTTCGAATCAAATGCGCAACTCGCCGCCCCGGAGCTTCTTGTGTGAGCTGCGTCACCGCGCGTCAAGAGCTGCGCCTTTTCGCGCTATCCGACAGGGTTCACGCAACGACTGCAGGCTTCGCTCCAGGCTCCCAGCTCCCAACTCCTAGCCCCCAGCCCCCAGCTACCCGCCACAGGCTACCGGCTACCGGCTACCGGTCACCGGCCACTGGCTACCGGCTAAAAAATCTCTCCACATCCCCAATATTCTGCGTAATCCGGTACGGCGGCAGGCTCTCCAGAAAAATCCGACCGTACCGCTGCCGCTCCAGCCGCGGGTCCAGCAGCATCAGCACCCCGCGATCGTCCAGCGACCGGATCAGCCGCCCAAACCCCTGCTTCAGCGTGATCACCGCCGACGGCACCTGATACTCAAAGAACGGACTCCCGCCCGCCTCCTCGATCGCCCGCATCCGCGCCTGCACCACCGGATCGGTCGGCACCGCAAACGGCAGCCGGTCCACAATCACGCAGCTCAGCGCCTCGCCCTGCACATCCACGCCCTGCCAGAAACTCGATGTCCCAAACAGCACCGCATTCGGCGTCGCGCGAAATTCCTCGAGCAGCGCCTTCCTCGGCGCAGTACCCTGCAGCAACAGCGGATACCCCACCTCCACCAGCATCCGCTCGTAGATCTCCCGCATCTGCGCGTAGCTCGTAAACAAACAAAACGCCCGCCCCTCGGTGATCTCCAGCATCCGCCGTATCCGCTTCGCCGCCTCTTCCTGAAAATTCGGCTCTCGCGGATCGGGCATCTCCGGCGGCAAATATAAAAGTGCCTGTTCCTGATACTTGAAGTGCGACGGCACCACCAGCTCCCGCGCCTCGTCCATTCCCAGCCGCTTGCGTATGTGCCCGAACCCCGCCTGCACCGTCAGCGTCGCCGAAGTCAGCACCACGCTCGGAACCACGTTGAACAGCAGCTCCCGCAGCAGCTCCGAGACATCGATCGGCGTCGCCTGCAAATGCGTGCTCATCTGCCGCCCGCTACGCCGCTCCAGCCAGAAAACCGTATTCCGATCCTCCGACTCCATCAGAAACTTCAGCTGCTCGCGCACCATCCCCGTGCGCCGCCGCAGCGGCTGCGACTCCTCCGCCTTCACCCGCTCCAGCTCGCCTTCCATCCGGTGCAGCGCGTTCAACACGCCCAGATACACATCCCCCTGCGTCTCCAGAAATTCTTCCCGGTTCGTGAACGGCATCCGCCCCTCGCCCGAACTCCCCGGTCCGCCCCGCGCATTCATACGAGACGGTAGCGCTGCAAAAAACATCCGCGCCCGCTCCCGGATCATCTGCGCCGCCGTCACCACCTCCGCCTTCAACGCGCCCTGCGCGCGCAGCAGCGTCTCCGTATCCCGCGCCAGCTCCTCGAACTTCACATTGCTCAGGCTGATTCCGAAGTAGCTCGACGCCACATCTTCCAGCTCATGCGCCTCGTCGAAGATCACCACTCCCGCCTCCGGCAGCACCCCCGCATCCGGAGCCCCGCCCGCCTGCTGACGAATCGCCATATCCGCAAAGAACAGGTGATGGTTCACGATCACCACATCGCTCTCCGCCGCCCGCCGCCGCATCTCCGTGATGAAGCACCGCCCGTAATCCGGGCACGCCTGCCCGAGGCACGCCTCGCTCCGCGCATCGAGCTTCGACCACAGCGCGCTCGCCTCCGGCAAATCGTCGATCTCCACGCGATCCCCGGTCTCCGTCGTCTTCTCCCATTCCGCGATCGCCTGGTACTGCGCTATCTCCTCAAGGCCCGACAGGATCGGCTGGCTGCGCAGAGCAAACAGCTTGTGCCGGCACAGATAATTCGCGCGCCCCTTCATGTAGCAGACCCGCAGCGGTCCCAGCATCGACTCGAGAAACGGAACGTCCTTGAAGAACAGCTGCTCCTGCAGGTTCTTCGTGCCCGTCGAGACAATCACGCGGTGCCCATTCGCCGCGCACATCCGCAGCGCCGGCAGCAGATACGCCAGCGTCTTCCCCGTCCCCGTTCCCGCTTCGACAATCAGGTGCCGCCGATCCTCGAAGCGCACGCTCCACCGCCTGCGCCATCTCCAGCTGCCCCCGCCGAAACTCATAGGGCAAGCTCGACCGCGACAAAACGCCCCCCGGCGCAAAAAAATCATGCAGCGAAGGAAGCGCAGCTTCAGTTTTTGTGGTGGAGGACACGTAGATAGTCTCGCAGAGCGGGCAGGAGGAGGGGATGCTTCACGCAGCTTTTGGGAACGGCCGAATTCTGGCTCTCTTCCTTCGGCTGGCTTGCCACAAATCGTACTGTGTCTGCAGATCCATCCACAGCGTGGGCTCGGTCCGCGTCGCCTCCGCAACCTTCAGAGCCATATCCGCGGAGATTCCAGCTTTTCCATTCAACACCCGTGAAAGAGTGGTGCGTGCGATGCGCAGCCTCGCCGCCGCCTCGCCCACCTGCAATTCCCCCAGGTATTGCCGCAGAATCCGTCCCGGGTGCGCTGGGTTATACATCGTCGCCATCGATTTCGCCCTCGCTCGTGATAATCCTGATAATCGACGTCTCGGCCAGAAAGAAGCGCTCCAGGCCCGCATGTCGGAACGACCGGATCACGAACCAGTGTACTGCGTGGCGCATCACGCTACAAGACAATTCGGCTCTGAAACGGCTCGCGGACGTTACCATCGCGACGTTGCTCGGGAAAACCCAGCCAGGCCTCAGCGATTCGCCTTCTTGCTCCGCTCCGCTTCGTGCCCGATTGCTTTCCGCCGCGTTGTTTCCTATGCTCAATGCATGGAACTATTCACCGCTGACGAGCTTGTGCGACTTACCCCGCCGGAGCGCCTTGCCCTGATCTCGCAACTCTGGGACAGCCTGGAAGACGACCAACTTCCACTCACCGCCGCGCAGCGGGAAGAGCTTGACCGCCGCCTTGCCTCTCTCGACCTGGACAACCGCGAAGGCATCACCTGGGCGACGTTGAAGGCTGAGCTTGAGCAGCGTTGTCCGTAAACCATCCGGTTATCTTCAGCCAGGCTGCACGCGCCGAGCTGGTCGCTGCGCAGGACTGGTACGAGAATGAGGCTCCCGGCCTCGGGCGGCGTTTTCGCGATGCGGTTGACGCTGCAATCCAGCGCATAAGCGCCAATCCCCGCCAATTTCCCGTCATTTACAAGGGTATCCGCCGCGCGTTGCTCCGCCGCTTTCCCTAAGCTCTGATGTTCGTTATCGAAGCCGACGGGACGTTGACGATCATCGCCTGTTTCCACGGCAGCCGCGATCCGGCGAAATGGCGAAAGCATCCCTGACCCCACTGCAGAGCTGTTTCGCCCGTGGGCTTACACCGGAGGCTTCTGATCCTGCTGCGGCTTGTCCGTTCCCTGCCCCTGGTTCCCCTGCCCACCCTGGTCCGGGTGACTCTCATAAATCGAGTACTGCCGCTGCGGCCGGCCCAGCTTCACCTCGATATCCTTCGTGTCCGCCGGCAGCTCGTAGTCGTTGCCGTACGTCTGATACCCCGTCGCCAGCACCTGCAGCCGCAATCCATCCCCCACCGGAATCACGTCGATCGTGACTTTGCCGTCCTCGTTGGTCTTCAGCTCCATGTTGCCTTCATCCTTGCCGTTCTTCAGCGGATGAAACACAACCGAAGCGTTCTCGAGCGGCTTGCCATTCGAGGCCTTCAGCACCGTCACCGTGATCTTGCACGTCGGCGGAGGCGGTTTGTACTTCCGCCCTCGTCCCTGCTCCTGCGCGTGCGCGCCCAGCGCAAACCCCACCACCAGCGTAGCCAGCGGCGCCCAACGACAAAACATCCTGCTCATGCCACAATTCTAACCAACTCACCCTGCTCCGGAAACCGCCCCGCGTAACTCCAGGCCGTTTCTCCTCGTCTATAACAACATCAGAGACCCGCGAACGGGAATCTCCGATGAACCCGCTGTTTTGAAAGGGGACCCTTCACAGCTCGCGGAAAAATACGAGGTTGTCTCCTGACACGCCACATTTTGTGTGCAGGGCACGAAAAGTGAAGGGGCACGGCACGTTTTGTGTGCAGGCACGAAAAGTGAAGGGGCACGACTTGCGGAAAAATGCCGAACAAGCCGCTTTTGTAACAGGGCACGACCTTGGTCGTGCCGTTGCTACCGCATATTGAGGCGGGCTTTAGCCCCTGAGGCTTTAGCCCCTGAGGGGTGGTTCTCATAGTCTTGACCAGAGCTTCAGAACCAGCGTACAAGCCACCTTCGATCATCCATCATCCTTTCTCCAGCCCGATGGTTCTATCACCTCATCCCAACCCGCGCCGGCCCCTTCCCCGCCTCCTGTCTTCTGTCGCCCTGCTGCTCTTTTCCATCCCCGGAGCTTCTCCCCAAAACCAGCCCTCACCCGCCGTAGACGCCGCCGCCCTCATCCGCCGCGCCGTCGCCAACCACATGCGCGCCGAGGCAGCCCACCACCCCCAGCGCTTCGTCCTCCACAAAAAAGACGACAAGCGCGACTTCGTCCAGGAGATTATCGAGACCCAACAGGGCGACATCGCCATGGCCATTGCCGCCAGTGGCAAGCCGCTGAACCCCGACATGCGCCAGGCCCAGATCGACCGCCTCAACAACCTCGACGCTCACCCCGACCTCCAGGAGCATCGCCACAAGCGCGAGCAGGAGGACAACGCCCGCGTCGACAAGCTCATGCGCCTCCTACCGGACGCCTTCCTCTACCAATACGAGAGCACCGTCTCCTGCACAATCGTCGTGCCGCCTGCTGTCGCGATCCCGGGCGAGCCGGTTCCGCCCCCAGCCGATACACCGGTCCCATCAGACGAGTGCTATCACCTCACCTTCATCCCCAGCCCCAACTGGAATCCCCCCGACATTGAAGCAAAGATCATGCGCGGCATGGCCGGCGAAGTCTGGATCGAAAAATCCCAGGAACGCCTCACCCGCCTCGACGCTCATCTCATCGCCGACGTCGACTTCGGCTGGGGCTTCATCGGCCGCCTCAACAAAGGAGGGACCATCTTCCTCGAGCAAACCGAAGTCGCGCCCCACGATTGGGAGCTCACCCGCATGAAGCTCAACTTCACCGGCAAGGCCCTCATGGTCAAGACCCTCAACATCAACCTGACCGAAGAGATGGCCCACTACACCCCCGTCCCCACAGGCCTCGACTACCACAAAGCCATCCAAATCCTCGAATCCGAACCGCCCGCCCCCCAAAAATAAAAGCGCCCAGCATCCGCTGAGCGCTTTTCACTATTGCCTGTTGCCTACTGCCTGTTCCCTGCCCTTCGCGCCCAGCGTCCGCTGAGCGCTTTTCCCTACACCCTACTGGCTACTCCCCGCCTTCAGGACGCCGTCAGCTCCGCCGCCATCTTCTCCGTAACGAATGCCTCAACGGTATCGCCCACCTTAATGTCGTTGAAGTTCGAGATGCCGACGCCGCACTCCATGCCGTTCGTCACCTCTTTGGCATCGTCCTTAAAGCGCTTCAGTGAAGTCAGCTTGCCCTTGTACACCTGCGCGCCATCGCGCATCAGGCGCACTTCGGCATCGCGCCGCAGAACGCCGTCCGTCACCCTGCATCCCGCAATCGTCCCCACCTTCGGAATGCGGAAGACGTTCAGCACCTCCGCGCGTCCCAGGAAGTTCTCGCGGTACACCGGCTCCAGCAGCCCCAGCATGGCCTTGGTGATCTCGTCCTGCAGCTCGTAGATGATCGAGTGCAGCCGGATCTCCACCTCTTCCTGCTCTGCCAGATCGGCCACCTTGCGCTCCGGCCGCACGTTGAACCCGATGATGATCGCATTCGACGCCGACGCCAGCAGTACGTCGCTCTCCGTAATCGCACCCACCCCGGAGTGAATCACCTTGATGCGCACCTTCTCGGTCGACATCTTCTGCAGCGAATCGGCCAGCACTTCCACCGAGCCCGTCACGTCGCCCTTCAGGATCAGCGGCAGCTCCTTCATCCCCGCCTGTTTGATCGAGTCCGCCAGCCCTTCCAGAGTCACACGCGAAGACTTGGCCAGCTGCGCCTCGCGCTCGCGTCCCTTGCGATACTGCCCGATGCCGCGTGCCTTGTCGCGATCGCTCACCACAAGGAACGTATCGCCCGCGTCCGGCATGCCTTCGAGGCCCACAATCTCCACCGGCGTCGAAGGTCCGGCCGACTCCACCGTCCGGCCGCGATCGTCGAACATCGCGCGAATCTTGCCGAACGTATTGCCCACGACAAAGTTGTCCTGGTTCTTCAGCGTCCCGTTTTGCACCAGCACCGTCGCCACCGCGCCGCGTCCGCGATCCAGCTTCGCTTCGATCACCGTACCCACCGCCGAACGCTCCGGCGTCGCCTTCAGATTCTGCAGATCGGCCACCAGGCACACCATCTCCAGCAGCAGATCCAGATTCGTCCGCTTCTTCGCCGATACATCGACGAACACCGTGCTGCCGCCCCAGTCCTCAGGAACCAGCCCGCGATCGCCAAGCTGCTTCTTCACGCGATCCGGCTGCGCCTCCGGCTTATCGATCTTGTTCACCGCCACGATGATCGGCACATTCGCCGCCTTCGCGTGATCGATCGCCTCCAGCGTCTGCGGCATCACGCCATCGTCGGCCGCCACCACGATCACCACGATGTCCGTGACCTTCGCCCCGCGCGCGCGCATCCGCGTAAACGCCTCGTGACCCGGCGTATCGAGGAACACAATCTCCCGCCCGTAGGCCGGCGAATCCACCTTCCCGATCTTCACCTTGTAAGCGCCGATATGCTGCGTGATGCCGCCCGCCTCGCCGCCCGCCACATCCGTCTCCCGGATCGCGTCCAGCAGCGACGTCTTGCCGTGGTCCACGTGCCCCATCACCGTCACCACCGGCGGCCGCGTCACCTCCAGCTCGTCCGGATTCTCGGTGGCGAGGATGCTCTCCATGGCCTCGTTCGCCATCGAATCCTCGAAGCTGATCATCTGCACGTCGGCTCCGAACTGCGCCGACACTTCCTTCACCAGCTCGCCATCCAGCGTCTGGTTGACGGTGACAAATACGCCCTTCATCAGCAGCGTCGCAATCAGATCCTTGCCGCGAATCTCCAGCTTCTCCGCCAGATCCTTCACGCTCACGCCTTCCGTCACCGTGATCGTGCGCGTAATCGGAACAGGTCCCGTAGGAACCTGCGCTGCCATCCGCGACGGCGGCGCGAAGCCCTTCATCGGGCCTTCTTTGCTCTTCTCGTAACGCGGACGCCCGCGTCCCCTCGGTCCCGGACGCTGCGGCCGTGGCGCCTCACCCGGCGGCGGCAGTGCCGCGCCCGTGCCCATCCCCGGCCGCTGCCCAAATCCAGGCCGCGCGCCAAATCCTGGCCGCGCTCCCATTCCCGGCCGCTGCCCCGCTCCCGGCGCGCCACTTGGTGCAGAGCGCGTCGGATGCATCGGCCGTCTTCCGCCCGGCGCCTGCCCCGGTCCACCGCCCATTCCTGGGCGTGCTCCACCAGGCCCTCCGGGCGCACCCGTGGGTCTGCGATCGAAAATCGGTCTGCCCCGCTGAATCCCGCCCGGATTAGCGCTCGGAGCCGCAGCCACCACCGGCGCCGGAGGCGGAGCGCTGTAAACCGGCCGCGGTCCCGTCTGCGGCATGATTACTCGTCGCGGCGCGGGAGGTGCAGGCGGAGGCGGCGCGGAAATTTCTCCGGCTCCCGCCTCTGGCGCCGCTACCCTCGCTTCTACCGAATCAGCGGCCTGCGCGGCCGCGACCACCGGTCCAGGCATGGTCGGGATTGGTGTCGGCGTCGGCGTCGATGCTGCGGCCTGGGGCCTGACCGCCACCACAGGACCAGCGGACGAAACCGGCCTGCCGTCCGTCACTGAAGTTGAACCCGCTGCCATTCCCGCTGGCGGCCTCGCCACCACCGGACCCGAGGGCGCCCGAGAGGCAATCGCCGGAGTCTGCGGCGGAGCAGCCACCACGGCCCCTCCCGCTCGCGCCGTACTCGACGACGGCGGAGCTGCCACAACGATATTCGGCCCCTGTCGCGGTTGCGGCACAATCTTTCTCGGCGCTGGCTTCATCTCAGCAGCCGCCGGAAGCACGGGGCTCGCAGGCCCGGAAACCGCTGGTCCAGGGCTCGCCGCGGAAGGACTTGTCGGGGTAGCGCCAACCGGGGCAGCGCTGATCGCGGCCGGCCCTGCCGGCGATGCACTCGCCGTGGCCGCACCTGCCGCTGCCGCAGTCACAGCGGGCTTCGCCGTCACAGGGTACGCAGGCTGCGGCGCACTTGCCACGGCTGGTGCCACCGGCCTCGGCGGCGCAGGGTGAGACTCCTGGTGCCGGCTCTCGAGGATCGCCTTGGCCGCGTCGCCAGGCTTCGACACCCGCGACCAGTCGATCTTCGGCTTGGCCTCGGCCTCGTGACGCGCCGCCCCGCTGTTGTTGCCGCCGCGCCCCTTCAGAATATGCGCGCGCACACGCTCGGCTTCATCCACTTCGATGGAGCTCGAATGCGTCTTCTTCTCCGTTACGCCGACTTCCGTGAGAGCGTCAAGGATCGCCTTGCTCTTTACTTCCAGCTCCCGCGCTAATTCATTGATGCGAACTGTGCTCATCCGTCCCCGTTGTCGTTTCTCGACTTCCCACTGTCCTTAGTTCTTCATAAAAACTCCTGACTTGTGGGTCTTACCAGCTCTTTCATTATCTCTGAAAACTGCCTGGCCTGTGCTTCAATTCCCTGCCCAACTCCGACATTTCTCCGCCCCGCCCGTCGTTCCGAGCGAACCGTGGTCTCTCGCGAGCAGGCTTGTGCCGCGACGGGGCTGGCCTCCCGGTTGCTCCTGCCCCGTATCCCTACTGCCTGTTGCCTATTGCCTACTCCCTACTGGCTACTGGCTCTTCTCCTCGTCCCGCACTTCCTCCACGCTGTCCTCAATCACACCCGCATCCCCGTCCACCTCCGGATGCACCTGGTGCTCGGCCAGCAACTCGCTCGTATCCTCCCGGCCAGGAACCAGCGACTCTGCGCCTTCTCCATCCAGCTCCGGTCCAACCTCGGTCAGCTCCGCAAGGCGCTCTTCCGCCACTTCGTCGCGGATCAGCCCCGACCCCTCCGCGCTCGCAGGCTCCTCGCCGCTCTGCGTCAGATCCTGCTCCAGAGCATCGATTTCTTCATCGAGCGATGCCTCCTGGGCCTTGCGCTCTGCCGCTTCCGCACGGGCTTCAGCCGCCGTCTCTGCGCCTGCCGCCCCAGCCTCACCGCCGCCTTCCGCGGCAGCCGCCAGCGCTTCCACTAGCCGCTCCTCGCCTTCCTCGTATTCGCCAAAATAGTGTCGAACCGCCACGCTGATCTTCTCCAGAGTTTTCTCGCCGATCCCCGGGATCTCCTCCAGTTGCTCCGGCGTCATGTCGGCCAGCGCTTCCACTGTCGTGATTCCGGCCGCCACCAGCTTTTGGATGATCGATTCGCCCAGCTCGCTCACCTGCTCAATCGGCGTGGCCGTCGCACCCGCCATCGCCGTCATCTGCTGCTCCACTTCCTGCCGCTTCTCTTCCTCGCTCTTGATGTCGATCTTCCAGCCCAGCAGCTTCGCCGCCAGCCGCACGTTCTGCCCCTTCTTGCCAATCGCCAGCGACAGCTGTGTGTCGTCCACAATCACTTCCAGCTGCTTGTCTTCGAGATCGGCGATGCTCACCCGGCTCACCTTTGCCGGCTGCAACGCCTTCTCCGCAAACGTCGTGATCTCTTCGCTGAATTCGATGATGTCGATCTTCTCGCCCCTCAGCTCGCGAATAATCGACTGCACCCGCATCCCTTTCATGCCCACGCACGCGCCCACCGGATCGACGTCCTTGTCCCGCGACATCACCGCGATCTTGGTCCGCTCACCAGCCTCGCGCGCAATCGCCCGGATCGTCACCGTGTTGTCGTAAATCTCCGGCACTTCGCTCTGGAACAGGTTCTGCACCAGCTCCGGCGCCGCCCTCGAAACAATCACCTGCGGCCCGCGCGATGCCCGATCCACCCGCTGCAGCACCACCCGCACCCGCTCGCCCACCGCAAACTGCTCCAGCCGCGACTGCTCCCGCCTCGGCATCCGCGCCTCCGCCTTGCCCAGGTCGAAGATCACATCCTGCAGCTCCACGCGCTTCACCGTCGCGTTCAGCACCTCGCCCACGCGATGCGCGTACTCGTTGAAGACCGTGTCGCGTTCCGCCTCGCGCACCTTCTGGAAGATCACCTGCTTCGCCATCTGCGCGGCGATGCGTCCCAGCACATCGGTCGGCTTGTAGTAGCGAATCTCGCCCCCCACCTCGACCTCCGGCGCCAGCTCCTTCGCCTCTTCGAGCGCAATCTGGTTCACCGGATCCTCGATCTGCTCCGGAGTCTCCACCACCGTCTTGAACACATACGCCCGAATCTCGCCCGTGTCCTTATCCAGCTCCGCGCGCATGTTTTCCTGCGTCTTGTAATACTTGCGCGTCGCGAGCGCAATCGCATCCTCAACCGCCGTGATCACAATCTGCGCATCGATGCCCTTATCCCGGCTCAACGCCTCAATGCTGTCGTAAAGCACACTCGCCATTTGTTTCTCTCTCTGTCGTGTTACAAAAATCAGGTTTCTCTTCAGCTAACCGGCCCTTCGCTAACTGTCTTTCCGCTGACCGCTTTTTAGCTGACCGTTTTTTAGCTGACCGTTTTTCAGCTGACCGTTTCTATACTGACCTTATCGCTGACCGCTTCTTAGCTCTCAGCTCGCCTACTCCCTATTCCCTGTTCCCTATTCCCTATTCCCTGTTCCCTGTTCCCTGCCTTTAGAACTCCGGCACCAGCTGCGCCTTCTCAATATTCTTCAGCGGAATCTCTACCTCCGTCTCGCCCGAACTCCGCGCCTTGCCCCCTGCCGTCTTTTGCTTCTTTCCTGTTGCCTGTTGCCTGTTGCCTGTTACCTGACGCAGCAGCTTCACCGAAGCCTCGCCAACCCCGCCCAGCCTCCCCTGCCAGTGCCGATTGCCCTCGACCGGCTCAAAGGTCTGCAACTTCACCAGCATCCCCTCGAACCGTCGGTAGTCCTCAATCCCCTTCAGCTTCCGATCCAGTCCCGGCGACGACACCTCCAGCGTGTACTCGCCCCCAGGAATCAGATCCTCCACATCCAGAACCGTCCCGAAATCCCGGCTGAACGCCTCGCAGTCCGTGTGCGTCACCCCCGCCAGCTGATCCACCCCTGCCGCCCCCACCCCACTCGGGCCTGCTCCGCCCTCAGGACCCGCTTCCAACAGCTTCTTCCGCTCCCCCGCGTTCTTCTCTATAAAGACGCGCAGCGTCCGGTGCTTCGCTCCGCCTGAAAATTCGATCTCCACCACATCGAGCCCATGCGAAGCCGCCACCCTCTGCCCCACCGCTCTGATCTGATCGACATCGAACGCCATAGTTTTTGCGCAAATAAAAAGTGGGCTCGCGCCCACTCATCTCTCCGGCCCGCATACTCAGGTCACCGGACAAACTCGTCTGCCACCATATTACTCGCCTTCACGCCCGCTTTCAAATCCCCCAGCCCTATGGAATACTGGCCCCGAAACCCTCACCATGACCGCGGCAAGCCCACAAACCGGAGACCTCTCCTGGACCGTAACCGAAGAAAAGGTCTGGACTGCTCTTGAGCGCCTCATCGCCGCTGCCGACCCGGTCAAAATCGTCGCCTTCGGATCGCGCGCTCGCGGTACCCAGCACGAAGACAGCGATCTCGACCTCGCCGTCATCCTCCCGAACAGCAATCTCCCCGCTCGCTCCGAACTCTGGGAGGCTGTATCCGGCTTGCGCATGTCCGTCGACCTCATCATGACGAACGAGACAATCCATGAACGCATGCGCCGTTCCATCAATAGCGTGCACCACGACATAGCCGAAGAAGGAGTGGTCCTCTACCGGAAAGGAGCCCATGGATCCCCAAGCCGAGATGCTGTTGCGAAAATCTGCGGAGGACGAGCGGACTAAGAAAGCGAGCACCCCATGACCACTGCCCCCACCCTCAACCCCTACGCCAAATACCTCAACAACCAGCCCCCACTCCCCGTTCTCGGCGAAACGCCCAACCGCCTCCACGCGCTCGCACACTCCATCGGTCCCTCCCGCCTCACCACCCCGCCCGCGCCCGGCAAGTGGTCCCCGCGCGACATCTTCTGTCACCTCGCCGACTGCGAAATCGCCTTCGCCTTCCGTCTCCGCCAGACCCTCGCCGAAGACCATCACGTCATCCAGCCCTTCGACCAGGATAAGTGGGCCGCCGCCTACTCGAGCATCCCCGCCACCGACGCCCTCCTCACCTTCGCCGCCCTCCGCCGCTGGAACCTCCTCCTCATCGAGTCCGCGCTGCCCCAGCACGCTGACAAGCCCGTCACCCACCCCGAACGCGGACCCATGACCTTCTCCACCATCGTAGAAACCATGGCCGGGCACGACCTCAACCATATCGCCCAGCTCGAACGCCTCGTCAACGCCTGACATTTGCACCGCAAATGCCCGGCTTGATTCACGCTCGCCTTTCGCTCGATCATGGGCCCCACAACTTCCCGCCAAACATCTCTGAGCCGACCGCCTTATCGCTCCCGCTCCAGCCGTCTGGCGTCCCCGCTACCGGCTACGGGCGACCGGCTACAGGGCTTCCTCTCCCTGCTATACTTCTCCAAAGTCGCATCTTTTCCGTCCCACGCCGGACCAGAGCGCCAGGATTCCCAACCAGCATGTCCATCCGCACTCGCCGCACCTTCTTTTCCCTCATCGTCTTCTTTGCCGTCTGCGCCCTCGGCGGCATGGTCCTCAGCCAACAGGTTGGGGCGCAATCCGCCACCGACGAAACCACCTTCCGTGACGGCCTCAAGTCCTTCAGCGCCGTCTACGACATCGTCGCGAAGAACTACGCCGAGCCGCTCACCGGCGACATGCCCGACAAAGCCATCTACGACGGCGCCATCCCGGAGATGCTGCACACCCTCGACCCCCACTCCAGCTTCTACGACCCCAAAGCCTACGCCAGGATGAGGGAAGACCAGCATGGCAAGTACTACGGCGTGGGCATGCTCATCGTGCCCCAGAACGGCAAGGTCGTCGTCGTTACCCCCATTGAAAATTCCCCCGCCTTCCGCGCCGGCATCCATCCTGGTGACGTCATCACCAGCATCGACGGCCAATCCGCGGCCGGCCTCAGCTCCGACGAAGTAGCCAACCGCCTCAAGGGTCCGCGCGGCACCAAGGTCAACGTCACCATGACCCGCGTCGGCTCTTCCGCTCCCCTCAACTTCGAGCTCGTCCGCGACGAAATCCCCAACGCCAGTATCGACCTCAGCTATGAGATTCGCCCCGGCATCGGTTACGTCCACATCCGCCAGTTCCAGGAAACCACTGGCCGCGAATTCGACGACGCCATCGATGCCTTCGGTCCCAACCTCAAAGGCCTCGTCCTCGATCTTCGCGGCAATCCCGGCGGCGTTCTCGTCGAAGCTGTCAGCGTCTGCGACCGCGTCCTGAAGCGCGGGCAGATCATCGTCTCCCAGCGCGGCCGCGCCTTTCCTGAGCAGGTCTACCGCGCTACCCACGGCAACGACGGCGATAACTTCCCCATCGTTGTCCTCGTGAACCGCAGCACCGCCTCAGCTGCTGAAATCGTCTCCGGCGCTCTGCAGGATCACGACCGCGCCCTCATCGCCGGCGAAACCACCTTCGGCAAAGGTCTCGTGCAGACCGTCTACACCCTCTCCGATAACACCGGCCTCGCCCTCACCACCTATCACTACTTCACGCCCAGTGGCCGCCTCATTCAGCGCAATTACTCCGGCGTCTCCCTCTACGACTACTACTACAATCACGACCAGCCGCAGGACGACAAAGACCGCGAGGTCAAGCTCACCGACTCCGGCCGCACCGTCTACGGTGGCGGCGGCATCACCCCCGACGTCAAGGTCGATGCCCCCAAGTCCACTCCCTTCCAGGACCTGCTCCTCGAACGCGATGCCTTCCTCGGTTTCACCGAAGAGTATCTCGCGCACCGCACCGTTAATAAAGATTTCCAGGTCGACGATGCCGTGCTCAGCGAATTCAAGAAGTATCTGTCGTCGTCAAATTACGACTATACCCAGCAGGAACTCGACAATAATCTGGACTGGGTCAAGACCAACATTAAGTCGAAGATCGAAGCGACCCAGTTCGGTCAGACCGCCGGCCTGAAGGTAGAAGCCGATTGGGACCCCGAGATTCAGCAAGCCGTAGGTCTGATGCCCCAGGCAGCCCAGCTCGAGCAACACGCCCAGCAGGTCCTGGCCCAGAAAGAAGCCGCCCTCAACAAAGGCCCCGCCTCGCGGTAATGTGGGCCGTCGGCTTTATGATTCTGTCATCCCGAGCGGAGCGCTTTGGGGCCCCATTGCGCCGTAAGGCGCAAATGGGGTAGGCGGAGCGAGGGACCCGCTTTTCACCGCTGCGTAAACCGCTCGCCCAGAGGTCGCCCAGTTACGCGAATCACCCTGTAACCTGCACCCCGTAACCCGCGCCATCTAACCTGTACCCTGCACCCTGCACCCTGTAACCTGCACCCTGTACCCTGCACCCTGTAACCTGCACCCTGCACCCTGTAACCCCGTGGATATTCGTTTCGCCTCCGAATCCGACCTCCCCGCACTCGAGACCCTGATCAACACTGCCTTCGAGGTTGAGCGATCTTTTAAGCTGGAGCCGCGCCTCGACCCGGAACATACCCGCGAGTACTTCCGCAACGGTCGTTTTCTTCTCGCCCAGGACGAAGCCGATTTAGCGGGATGCGTCTACGTCGAGCTCGACGGCGACCGCGCCTACCTGGGACTGCTCTCCGTCGATCCCTCCCGCCAGAAGTCGGGCCTTGGCCGCCTCCTCACCAATGCCGCCGAAGACTTCGCCCGCGAGAACGGCGCCCATCGCATGGAACTAACCGTGGTCAACCTGCGAACGGAGTTACCGCCCTTCTACCGCAAGCTCGGCTACGTGGAAGTCGGCGAGGAGCCGATGCCCGAGGAATGGGCGCGCCGCATCAATCGGCCATGCCATTTCATTCGCATGGCCAGGTCCCTCTCCACCCCCGAAACGATCAGGACTGAGACCCTGAACCTGCGTTTCGCCGAAGAACCCGACCTCCCCGCCCTGATGGCTCTCATCAACAAAGCCTTCATCGTCGAAACCTTCTTCATCCGAGGCGACCGCCTCGACGAGCAACGCACTCGCGAATACTTCGAGAAAGGCCGCTTCCTCCTCGCTGAAGACAAAGGCGCCCTCGCCGGAGCCGTCTACGTCGAACTTCGCGGAGACCGCAGCTACCTCGGCCTGCTCTCCGTCGACCCAAGCCGCCAGAAAGCCGGCCTCGGCCGCCGCCTCACCGCCGCCGCCGAGGAATTCGCCCGCGAGATGGGCTCCCGCCACATGGACCTAACCGTCGTAAACCGCCGCACCGAGCTCCCGCCCTTCTACGAAAAACTCGGCTACACCGTCGTTGGAACCGAGCCCATCCGCGAAGACATGATCCCCCGCCTCATCGAGCCCTGCCACTTCATCAAAATGACCAAACCCCTCGGCAACGGATGAATAGCTCGAAGAGCAATCAACCCCAAAACCCGGAGAAGGCCAGGTTCACCCCATAGCAAGAAGCAAACTCCCCTGCCATCGCGTATATCAATGCGAATCGATTCTGGGTTGAGCCCGAGTACTGTCCTGAACCATTTTGGAAAAGCAACGGCTCAAACTCCACGACGGCTGACAACGCTCCAGACCCTCATTTTTGGTGCGTCGGGGGCTTTCCCTGCCTCGGCAGCGGCTCAACAGGCCGCATGCTGTTAGCTCCGGGCCCTCGGTGCTCTCCCTCCCCTGGGCGCCGAAGAAAAACCACGGTCCTTGTGTCGTAAATCTCGAGTGACAAGTGGCCTGTCGCCTTCATCTCTTCAACGATTGCTCCGCTTGTTTCACGACTTCGTCCGACTTGCAACTCATCAGGCAATCTACTGTTTTTTCAATGTTGGTTGCGTCAACGCCACCCAAATCAATCAGCGCCACCTCACCGTCGGGGCGGATCAGCACGAGCGCCGGAACCTGCCCTGTAAAGCGATTCGTTGTAATGCCGAAGTCGATCGGCAATTGCGACATAGCCTGCATCATCGCTATCGGCGAAGCGATATCGTACTTCTGTCGCACGCGTCGAACCACCTCCGCATTGTCATTCAAAGCAACTAACAACAGGTCAAGGCTCAAGTCATTATGATTGACTACGCTCAAAACGTTCGGCAGCGTTTCCAGGCAGGGCGGACACCAGGTGCCCATAAAGTCAATGAGTAGCCACCTGCCTTTGAACTGTTCGAGAGTCACTGGATGGCCGTCCATGTCTTTGAACTCCGCTTCCGGTGCGCTGAAACCACCTGCCACATGCCTGAAAGGATTGGGGCCGACCGGATCATACTCGGCAATCTCACGCAGTCTCGTCTCCATGCCAAATTCGCCGCGCTCAATGAACAAATTGATTTCCCGGCGGTCTCCCTGGTTGAAGAGGCTCGCCATTTGCATTGGGCCGGTTTCAGCAGCGTTCTTGCCGTCTATCCGGACGATCAGATCGCCCTTCACCAGGTTGAAATGGATCGGCGTGGTCGATGCGCTGATGACACGCCAACCTTTAGGCTCGTGGGTGACAGCAATATTGTCGACCACGACTATGGGTTCGGATTGCGAGTAGGAAAAATGCCCACAGAAGGTAACGAAGATACACAGAAATAGCTCTTTCATGATGGCGGTAAGCAATTATATGACTATGAGCGGCCAGTACCTCCGTACCCCCCAACCCACCGATTCTCCTTGCCCCACGCCCCAAATACACTCCAAACTAACAACAAGCAAAGCTCTGTCCGCAAACGCGAACAGAGCTTTTTCTTTGCCCCCAGCTCAGGCTGAGTGGCTACGTCACCCGCTCCTTGAGAGACCGTCAGCCGTCCCCCCTCGCGGAATGCGAGTGCGATAACGCCTTGGATTTATACAATGGTTAATACCTGAACCATGGATATCAAACTCGATATCAAAATAACCCCCGCCACACGAATAACATGGCAATATCCCCACCCAGGGGGGAGGGGACCCCGAACGAACCAGAACCTAACCGACCGGGCCCGCAACCCGCGATCACCACCCCATCTGGCTCATCCGCTCGAGGATCAGCGCACTGTAGCGATTCATCCTCTCCGGCCGCCGCTTCAGCGGAGCCGGCAGAATCGCGGCCAGCCGGGCCGCCTGCTCCCGGTCGAGGTTCCGGGCCGCCGTACCGTAGTAAGCCCGCGAGGCCGCCTCCGCCCCATAAATTCCCGGCCCCCATTCGACCACGTTGAGGTAGAGCTCCAGAATCCGCCGCTTGCCGAGCACCAGTTCGGCAACCGGCACCAGCGTGAACTCCGCGCCCTTCCGCAGGATCGATCGCCCCGTCCCGAAGAACAGGTTCTTGACCAGCTGCTGCGTAAGCGTGGAAGCCCCGCGCGTCCGCCCGCCCTCCAGATCGCCTTTGGCATCGATCTCAATCTGGTTCCAGTCGAACCCGTGGTGCTGGTAAAAGCGCGCATCCTCCGCGGCAATGACCGCGTGCTGCAGATTCGGCGAGATTTCGCTCAGCGGAACAAATTTGTAACGCTTTGGATTCGGCCTGTGGTTGCTCGAGGTTTGCAGGCGGCGCTCGAGCTGAACTGCTGTCGTCGGGGGATCGATCCAACGTGCGGCCAGAAGAGTCAGCGCAGCCAGCGACCACAGAGCGCCCACACCGAGCATTAGCCACTGAAGTACGCGCCGGAAATTAACGCCGCGAAGCCCCTTTCGAAGCGGGCTTCCAGAGACTTTGTTCGGCCTTGCAGTCACGCTTCAGGATAATGGCAGCGATCCCGACGCAGGATTATCCCTGGTTTGCCTCACCACGCTGGGTGCTGAGCGCGCGCTGTCGCGCGGACAACAGCGGCCTGGCCAGCAGCAGCACGGCCAGCACCACTGTGATCGTCATCGGGGTCTTCACCCCGCTCTTCACGCCCCACCAGTAATGAACCACCCCGGCGATTGCCGCAAGATACGTCAGACGGTGCAGCCGATTCCAGTTCTTTCCGCCCAGCTTCCGAATCGACCACGTCGTCGAGGTCAGCGCCAGCGGTACCAGCATCAACCACGCCGCCAGTCCCGCCGTTATAAACCGCCGCTGGCTAATGTCATCCACCATCGCCGTCCAGCTGAACCCGGCATACAGCCACACATAGGTCATCAAATGCAGGCACGCATAGAAAAACGCATAAAGCCCCAGCATGCGCCGGAACCGCCCGAGCCAACTCAACGCAGGAATCAGCCGCCGCAGCGGTGTCACCGCCAGCGTGATCACCAGCAACCGCAGCGTCCCGCGCCCGGTGAAAAATGTAACCGTGTGGGTCGGATCAGGCCCCAGCGCGTTCGGATTCGTCGTTGCCGAAAGATACAGGCGCCACAACAACCACACCACCGGCCCCAGACACGCCGCATGCGCCAAAACCTTCAGCGCCACAATCCACCGCTTACTCATCGCTCAGTCTTTCCGCCGCTCTTTCATGGATTGTGGAGCCTCATCGAACCGCCCGCTCGACTTCGGCTTGCTTCTAGCTGGCCTCTAGCTCGCCTTTTGCCAAACAAAAGTTTGTTTGCTAAACACTTTCCGCTAAAAGCTCTCCGCTAAACGTTTTTTGCTAAACGTCCTTCGCTAATAGCTTCTCAGCCGACCGCGTCTTAGCTACAGGCTACAGGCTACTGGCTACAGGCTACTGGCTTACTGGCTGCTTTTAGAAGTTCTTCTTCAAATCCATTCCCGCATAAAGACTAGCCACCTGATCCCCATACCCGTTGAACATCAGCGTTGGCTGCCGCTGCTTCCAGATCGGAAACCCAATCCGCCGCTCCGTCCTCTGACTCCACCTGGGATGATCCACATTCGGATTCACATTCGAGTAGAAGCCATACTCATTCGACGCCAGATCGTTCCACGTCGTGTGCGGCTGATCCTTCACAAACCTCACCTTCACAATCGACTTCGCCGACTTGAACCCATACTTCCACGGCACGATCACCCGAACCGGCGCGCCATCCTGATTCGGGAGCACCTCGCCATACAACCCAAACGTCAGCAGCGTCAGCGGGTGCATCGCCTCATCCATCCGCAGCCCTTCCGAATAAGGCCACGAGATCCCCGAATTCCAGGGAAGAATCTCCTGCTTCGAATCCGCCAGCGAAAGAAACTGCACATACTTTGCCGAAGGCAGCGGCTCGCAGGCGTTGATGAACTCCGACAGCGAATACCCGGCCCACGGAATCACCATGCTCCACGCCTCAACGCACCGAAACCTGTAAACGCGCTCTTCCATCGGCTTGAGCTTGAGGAGCGTATCAATGTCGAACGTCTTCTTCGCCTTGACCAGTCCCTCCACCTGCACCGACCACGGCCGCGTACGCAGCGTCCCCGCATGCTGCGCCGGATCGCCCTTGTCCACGCCAAATTCGTAAAAGTTGTTGTAGTGCGTGATGTCCTGATACGAGGTCAACGTCTCGCCTTTGGTGGAAAGCGGACTCGGCACCGTCGCGAGCTTCTCCGCCGCTTCCACACCTGCTGGCCGCACGATCCGCGCAACACGGTCACCGGCCACGGCAGCAACCCCTGTCGCCGCAGCCGCCGCCATAAACGCGCGACGATTCATGTACGTCTGCTTCGGCGTAATCTCCGAAGACGGAATGCCCTTCTTTTTCAGTATCAGCATGAGCCTTTATTCTATCCTTCTATCATTCGACTCAGTGGCCTCTGGATTGTTACGCACCGACTTTATGTTCTCCAGTGCAGCTACCTGTACTACGCCCGAAACACATTGCGCGGATGCCTCACCGTCGCGACTCTCTTGCAGCAATCGCTCGACTTTGCGATAGTCAGGTGAAACTGAAATCGAGGTCCCATGCGACACGCAGCTCTACTCACCCTCGCGCTCTTCGCGGCTCCGTTTGCCTTCGCTGCCAGGAATGTCCCCGTCCCCGCCTCGTGCACACCCCAGGTCAATCAAAGCCTCGACAATCTCATCGCTTCCGGCACACGCCGCGACGTGGAAAACATTATGGTTTGCGGCATTGCGACCCAAAGGACCCGTATGCACTATGGTGGCCGCTACGGCAGCCATCACATAACCACCATCGCCGTTACGCTTCCCTCCGGCGGAACCGTCAGCGTGCAGGTCGTCACCAATGACGATCTTGACGGCATCGTAACTGCGCAAATCAACGATCCGGTCTTCGCCTATGGCCAGGGATACATCGCCCACGGCCCGTGGGCCGCCGGCATTCACGACGTCCACTGCTCCACCCATCCCGGCGCAGACAACGGCTGGGTCGTAGTGGCCGGAGTGAAAACGCCCACGAGCTGCCCCCGCTAAAGCCGGCACCCGCGGTTGCCAGCTACTCTCCTGCTACTCTGAAAACGTCGTCACCCCACAGCACTGGACCGCATCGCACATGCGTCAACTCGCATTGCTGCTCGTGTACCTTGCATGCCTCTGCGCCGATCCCCACGCGCTCGCCCAGTCCGCGCCCGTCCCCGTTAAGGTTGTCATCGTCACCACCTTTGAGGTCGGCAACGACACGGGTGACAAGCCCGGCGAGTTTCAATTCTGGGTCGAGCGCGAGCACCTCGACCGTATCCTTCCTTTCCCGGGCGGCGTTCACCCTCTCCGAACCAACGCAAGTGGTGACATCCTCGCCATCGTCACCGGCATGACCATCGGACCCGCTGCCAGCTCCATCATGGCGCTCGGCACGGATCCGCGCTTCGACCTCACGCATGCCTACTGGCTGCTGGCAGGCATCGCCGGCGTCGATCCCAATGTCGCATCCGTCGGCTCCGCAGCCTGGGCTCAATGGATCGTCACGGACATCCGCCAGGAGATGGATCCGCGTGAAGCTCCGTCGGACTGGCCCTATGGCATCCTCGCCATCGGATCTCTCCGCGCCGGCGACCCTCCCGATCCCGCACGCACGTGGGCAACCGAGCCGCGCGCCTACCCCCTCAACACAAAGCTCACCGACTGGGCCTTCAACCTCACCAAAGATGTTCCGCTGAACATCCCCGTCATTGCCACGCCAGAGGTCGCAGCCTTTTCCGCCACGTATACCGGCTACCCGAATGCTCAGCGTCCGCCTTTCGTTCTTGAGGGCGACATCCTCGCCTCCGACTCCTACTGGCACGGCGTCATCCTGAACCACTGGGCCGAGGATTGGGTCCGCATCCACACTCACGGCCAAGGCCGCTTCGTCATGACCGCGATGGAAGATTCCGGCATCGCCGAAGCCCTCACCCGCCTTGACCATATGCATCGCGCCGATTTCCGCCGCTTCCTCGCTCTTCGTACCGCCTCGAACTACTCCCTCCAGGCGCCCGGCCACACCGCCGCAGAATCCATCACCGCACCCTACATCGGCGGCATCCCGGCCCTCGAATCCGCCTACCGCGTCGGCAGCCCCGTCGTTCACACCATCGTCGCTAACTGGTCCAGATATAAGGACCGCATCCCCGGCGATTGATGTTCGAGGAAAGCGCTGCGAGCCATATGCAGAGTTGGCAGGTTCGCGCGCAGCAGCTCAGTCCCTTCGGCGTAACCCGGTAAGCCCTCCGGCGATCTGCTCTTCGTTTGCTGTTGGCTCCTTCGCTCGCTCCCGGGCCGCCCATTTATACTGAAATCGGTTCCTGCCCACAGGAAATCGTTGTCTCCGTGTGCCCCGCCCGCGTGGCCGGACCCCGCGAGAACTCGAGAAAAGGCTTCCACCACCCCATGATTCGCTTATTCCAGAAAGACACCCGCTTCGTCAAAGCCGTATTCATCGTCATCATCGGCTTCACCTGCATCACGATGGTCATCTTCCTTGTGCCGGGCATCTTCCAGGACACGGCCTCCTCGTCCGACACCTACGCCACCATTCGCCATGGTGGCTTCGTCGGCCGCTTTCTCCCCGCTGAAGAAACCATCCCCATCCTCGATGTGCAGCAGGTCGCCCGCCGCATGATGCGCGGCCAGCAGATTCCGGACGCACTCATGCCCATGGTCATGCAGAACGCCGGCCAGGTGGTCATCCAGCAGCGCATCACCATCGACGAGGCCCACCGCCTCGGCATCACTGCCACCGACGACGACGTCCGCAAGTTCCTTCACTCCGGCATGTGGGGCCAATATCTTTTCCCCGAGGGCAAATATATCGGCGACGCCCAATACGCCGAGTTCGTCTCTCAGAACTTCAACATCACCACCGACAAGTTTGAGACCGAAATCAAGCAGCAGATTATGTCTGACCGCCTCCGCTCTCTCATCACCGGCGGCATCACCGTTTCACCCACCGAAGTCCGCGATTCCGTCCTGAAGCAGGACACCAAAATTAAGTTCGATTACGCCGTCCTCTCCGCCGACGACCTTCGCAAAACCATCAATCCCACCGACGCCGAACTTCAGACCTTCTACAAACAAAACGCCGCCCGCTACACCAACGCCGACCCCGAAACCCGTAAGATTCAGTACATCGAGGTCACCGACACCGATCTTCCCGGCGGGAAACCACAGATCAGCCAGGCCGAAATTCAGCAGTATTACAACCAGAATCTGCAGCAATACAAGGTCGATCCGCAGGTCAAGGTCCGCCACATCCTCATCTCCGTCGATTCAAAGGGCGGCCCGGGCGCCGATGCCGCCGCCAAAGCCAAAGCCCAGGGCATCCTCGATCAGCTGCGCAAAGATAACGGCAAAGACTTCGCCGAGTTAGCAAAGAAGAACTCCGACGATCCCGGCAGCAAAGACCAGGGCGGCGAGCTTGGCTGGGTCAAGCACGGAGTCACCGTTCCTGAATTCGATAAGGTCGCCTTCTCGCAGCAGCCCGGCCAGATCTCAGATCTGGTCCGCACTCAATTCGGCTACCACATCATTCAGACCGAAGAAAAGCAGGATGCCCACACCAAACCTCTCGACGAAGTGAAGGCTTCCATCGTCGAGACCCTCACCAAACAGAAAGACGCGCAGGCCGAGCAGGCTTTCGTCAACCAACTCGCCACCGAAGCGCAGAAATCCTCGCTCGCGCAGGCTGCCTCTGCGCATCATCTCCCCATCCTCACCAGCGACTACGTTGCCACAGGAGCAACCCTGCCCGGCATGAGCGACAGCTCCAAACTCCTCACTGCGGCATTCGCTTCCCGGCCGGGTGCTCCGGTCCAGGTTGCCGATACAGGCGGCAACAGCTACGCCGTTTTCCAGGTCGCCGACACCAAGCCCGCCCACACCCCCACCTTCGACGAATACAAATCCCACATCCTCGGCGATTTCCGCGATCAGCAGGTCACGTCTTTGCTCGCGCGCAAGACGAATGAGCTCGCCGATCGCGCGCATGCCGACCACGACCTGGCCAAAGCCGCTAAAGAAGTGGGCGCCACCATTAAGACAAGCGACCTCGTCGGTCGCGACCAGCAGGTTCCCGACATCGGCTCTCTCTCAAACGCCGCACCCGCCCTCTTCGATCTCAACGCCGGCCAGATCAGCAGCGCCATCAATAACGGGACGACCGGGGTCGTCGCAAAGATCGTCGACAAGCAGCAACCCTCCGCGGACGAACTGGCCAAAAACTTCGACTCAACCCGCGACACCCTCCTTAACCAGCGCCGCGATCAGATGTACGAAGTCTTTGTTTCCAGCCTGGTTTCCAGTTACGAGAAGGCTGGCCGCGTCCTCGTCAATCGCAAAACTCAGCAACCCGGCCCGCTCAGCGGTACATAAATCACCCAGCCTCGCCTGGTCCCCTCGTCAGTTTCCGCGCCGGCCAGGCCAGATCATTTCTGTTTCACGCTCCAGGCTCCGAGCTCCCAGCTCCAGGCTCCAGGCTACCGGCTCTCAAAGCAACAGGGCTCCCGCCATCCGAATCTTTCGAACAGGACTGCATGGATTAACGGCCCGTTTCGTTGCACACTACCCTACAGGACTCTTCATGCCCTTTGAACGTTCCTCGGGACTACTGCTGCACATCGCTTCTCTGCCTTCCTTCGGGGGTATCGGCGACCTCGGACCCGCGGCCTACGCCTTCGCCGACTTTCTCGCTGCCTCAAAACAGCGCCTCTGGCAGGTTCTTCCCCTTGGCCCCACCGGCTATGGGAATTCTCCCTATGCGGCGCTCTCCGCCTTCGCCGGCAATCCTTTGCTCATCTCTCTTGAATTTCTCGCCGAGCGCGGATGGCTGAGCCACGAACGCTTCGCCGAACTCGCCGGCGCTTCCGGCAACATCGACCACGAAGCCGTTGCTCAAAAAAAGCTGCCGCTGCTTGAAGAAGCCGCCCGCAACTTCCTCCACAACCACTCCCCCGAAGATTGGTCCGAGTTCGAAGGCTACTGTCGCGAGAACGCAACCTGGCTCGACGACTGGGCTCTCTACTCCGTTCTCCGCCGCAAATTCAACTACGCATCCTGGAATGAATGGCCCAGTGAAGTCAAGCACCGCGAGCCGCAGGCCCTCGAGCGCCTCCGCCTCGAACACGGCGAAGAACTCGCCACCGCCCAGGCCCTCCAGTTCGCCTTCAACGAGCAGTGGCGTGACCTGCGCGACTACTGCGCCGCCCGCGATATCCGCTTCATTGGCGACATTGCCATCTTCGTCAACTACGATTCAGCGGATGTCTGGACCCATCCCGAGCTTTTCGAACTCGACGAGAATCTCGCCCCCATCCGCGTCGCCGGCGTCCCTCCTGACTACTTCTCCGCAACCGGCCAGCGCTGGGGCAATCCCCTTTACAAGTGGGATGTGCTCCAGCAGAACGGCTTCGCGTGGTGGGTCGACCGCATCCGCCGCGCCCATTTCCTCTACGACGTCATCCGCCTCGATCACTTTCGCGGCTTCGAGGCCTATTGGGCCATCCCCGCCCAAGACGCAACCGCCGTCAACGGAACGTGGGTTAAGGCGCCCGGAGCCGCCCTGTTTCAGCGCCTTCACGATGAGCTCGGCGAACTCCCCTTCATCGCCGAAGACCTCGGCCTCATTACAAAAGAAGTCGACGCCCTGCGCGACCAGTTCCGCCTGCCAGGGATGAAAGTCCTGCAGTTTGGATTCTCCGCCCGCGGCGCCCACATCCACCTGCCCCATCAATTTGTAACCAACACAGTGGCGTATACCGGAACCCACGATAACGACACCACCCGCGGCTGGTGGGACCATGGCACAAACGAGACTGAAAAGGCCGCGGCCCAGGCGTACCTGGGCGCCGATGCCCACGGCGATGGCGCCGCAGTCGTGTGGCCGCTCATCCGCGCCACCGCCACATCTGTCGCCGACATCGCCCTCTATCCCCTGCAGGACATTCTCGAACTTGGTAGCGAAGCCCGCATGAACGTCCCTTCGCGCCCCACCGGCAACTGGAGCTGGCGCTGCCCCGAAAACGCCCTCACTACCGAACTAGCCCGGAAACTCGCCGCCCTCACCGAAGTCACCGACCGCGATAAACACGAACGCCCGCAGCGCGATTAAGCCGCACGGTTGCTTTTGTTGTCATCCCGGGTGAACGAAGCGTTGTCGCGTCCATGCGGCACGCGCCAGCTCCCTCGAAGGGTCTTTCGCTAAACGCCTCTTGCAAACAGCTCTTAGCCAAGCGCTTTTCGCTCGCAGTTCGCCAGCCTCTGGCGCGTAGTTAGCTCGCCTTTTAGTCCTTGTTACCCGCCCTGAGCGCCGTTCCCACTCTGCCCCATTCACTCCCTCACAAACAACCCCACCGGAAACTCCGCAAATAACGCCTTTAACGCAATCCGCCCGTCCAGGCCAACCGCGATCCGCTCGCCCGTGAACACATTCTCCACCAGAGCTCCCGCCATTTCCTCCACCACCACTTCCCCGCGCCCCCACGCGCTCCCCAACGGCAAGCGCGCTTTTCCATCCATCAGCGTGTACGCAAATCGCGGAACCACCGCCAGCACCCGCCCCCCACGCGAAAATCCGATCACATGCTCCGCATACTCTTTTGTAACATCCACCGGCACATATTCCCCACGCTGGAATGCCTCGGCCATTCGGTTCCGCAGTTCGAGCGCTCGATGCATCGTCCATAGCTTCACCCGCCCGTCGTCCAGGCGCTCCAGCACCTCGCGGCACACCCCCGGATCACCCGTGCTCATCGCCTTCTCCTGCATCTCTTCAAGGGCCCGCCGCCGCACCTCGTAATCCACCGGCCGCCGATTATCCGGATCCACCAGGCTCAGATCCCACATCTCCGTTCCCTGGTAAAAATCCGGAACTCCCGGCGAGGCAATCTTCAGCACCACCTGCGCCAGCGAGTTCACGGCCCCAAACAGTTTCAGCGCCGGCAGAATCTCCCCTATCGTCTCCACGAACCGCGGCTCCCGGCCTCGCGCGTCCGGCATCAGAATGTTCCGAATGAACGCATGCACCGCATCCACGTAAGCGGGGTTCGGATTCGTCCAGCTCAGATTGACCTTCGCCTCGCTCAGCGCCTTGGTCATGTATTCCTGAATCCGTCGCACGAACTCCTCGCGCTCCTCGGAATTCACCATCGTCCACGGCCACGCCCCGGCCAGCGTCTGATAGATGAAGTACTCCTCGTTCAAACTTGGAGCCACGCGCCCATCTTCCAGCGTCCGCTTGTGCCTTGCGTTCAGCCGTGCCCATCGCCGCACGTACGACGGCCATAAGTAAGTCATCTCTGACAGCACGTTCAGACGATTCCGCACGTCCTCGCTGCGCTTCGTATCGTGTGTCGACGTCGCCAGCATCGCGTCCGGTTCCGTCTTCAGCCGTCCGCGATTCGCGTCATGAAATTCCTCCGCCGCGATCCCGAACGCCTCCATCGTGCTGCCCACATCGTTCGAAGACAGGAATCGGCTATACACATAGAACGCCGTGTCCTCGACCCCCTTCGCCATCACCGGTCCCGTCAGCTGCTGAAATTTCAGCGCGAAATAGAGATCCCCTGGATCGATCTCCGCGCCGCTCCTGTCGTGCAGCAGCAACGTCTGCTCCAGAAAATCGAACACCGACCCATCCGTTTCCCGATTCCGCTGCTTTGCCCGCCCGATCGCCTGCCGGATAAACGCGCGATCCCGTTCCGTGTACTGCCCGCGATCGTCGATGTACGTCCGATACACCGGAAAGCAGGCGATCGTCTCGCGAATCGCTGTCTCCAGCAGATCCTCCGTAAAGTCGCGCACCTTGCGATTCGCCGAAGCCAACCGGCTCAGCTGCGTCATCAGCACATACACTTCGCTCGAAAGCGCATTGCGCATCACGTTCAGCTTCGACTGGTAAATAATCGTCTCCGGATCGGACACCCCGGTCAGCTTCTCGTAGAACTCGGTGAAGCGCTTCCGATTCTCACACCGGATGAAAACCTGATTCCCGAGATACACAAAGTCGTATCCCGAAGTCCCCCGCACCGGCCATTCCCGCGGAAGCGACTCGCGCGGCTCCAATATCTTCTCCACCACCACATACAGCGGACCCTGCGCCGCGGCCCAGTTGCACCCGCGCATCGCGTCCCGCACCTCGATTTCGATCCCATTCGGCGCGGTCGGGCCGTGTGCCGTCTCGCCGCAGCAATGCGCCGCCACATAAAGTAACTGTAGCCGTATCAAATACTGCCGCGGATTGAACAACCCGTCGCAATGGTCGATCCGCAGCCCCGTTACCTCGCCCCGCGCCAGCAATTGCCGGATCAGGCAATGCGTTGCTGCAAACACCTCGGGGTTCTCCATCCGCAGCCCAACCAGATCGTTGATGTCGAAGAACCGCCGGTAGTTGATCTCCTCGCTCGACACCCTCCAGTACGCGAGCCTCCATGGCTGCTCTTCCAGCAGCGCGTGCAGCCGGTCGAAGCTGCGCGGATCGCCCTCTACCCCATTGATCCGTTCCAGCGCCCGCTCCACCACTGGCCTCATATCTTCGCGCCGTAGCGCTTCGCGCAGCCGCGGCCGCAGCTCCGCCAATTGCTGCCTCCTCTGCGTCACCAGCGCCGGATCAGTCGTCTCATGCGGTGGAATGTGCGCCATCTCCCGCAAAATGTCCCGGAAAAACTGCGGCGCCTGCAGATGCTTCAGATCGTCTTCACGAAAGATCATCGGCGTCGACCGTGCGGCAACGGGAATCAGCCGATCGAAATACTTCACCCGCAGCCGCCCATCGTCCACCACCAGCTGAATGCGCTTTGCCTCCAGCTCATCCCCGTACTGGCACCCCAGAATTGGCAGCAGCAACTTGTTCTGCATGTCCGGGTTCAGCGGATTCCAGTCGATATCGAAATAGGTGGCGTATTCCGACGCGCGTCCGTTTTCCAGCACGTCCTGCCACCACACTGAGTCGTTGCCCACCCCCATGTGGTTTGGCACGATGTCGAGCAGCAGCCCCATGCCCAGTTCGCGCAACCGCGCGGCAAACTTCCCGAACCCGTCCTCTCCGCCAAGCTCTGGATTCAGCCGGTCATGCCGTGTGACGTCATAGCCGTGCATACTGCCTGGCCGCGCCTCGAAGATCGGCGAAGCATAGATGTCCCCAATTCCCAGCTTCTTCAGGTATGGCGCCACCACCTCTGCGTCGGCGAAGGTGAATCCCGCATGCAGCTGCAGACGATACGTCGACAATGGCGCGCGAGCCTCCATGCGCGGCGTCCGCTCGATGCAGTCCTTCATTTCCTGAATTGTCGAATGGGATTCCATCGTCCGCGCAGGTACGGACGGTTGGATGCTGAGAATCCCGGCAAGACTATCTGTCGTCGTCAAGCTGATGGCCTCCGCGCACCACAAAAAATCCCCGCGCCCCAGCGAGGATATGTCGCGCTCATTGACCAAGGCAGCTTAGGTGAAGTGTTCGCCGTCTGCGGCGGCGTGCGCATCACGCTCTTTATGATTCCGCAGCACGTCGAATCCTGCTCTCAACCCACTCCAAACCGCTTCCACCTGGCGCACCGGACCGATCACCGCTCGCTGCACCGTCGCGGTCGCGTGGGCAACGATATTGAGCGTTCCGGTCACCATCTCATCCACCCGCTCTGTCTGCGCAGTGGCCTTCTTCAGCAGATCGTCGAAAGTACCAGCGGCGCGCTTTGACTCCGCGCGCAGCGTCTGGCTCACTTCCAGCACATTCTGCGTCGCGACTTTCAGCTTGGGAGAAATCTCGTCCACCAGGCGCCGCGTCGTCTCCAGCATCGGCAGGGCGTGCTCTTCCACCTTCTTCGATATCTCATGAAAGCGCCCCAGCGCGCCCTTCACTGCAAACAGTATGCCCACCAATACCACAGCCTGAATCACCACTCCCACCGCTGTCGCCACGGTGAAGGTGATATAGACCCATTGCGGTATCTCCTGATGCATAGCTGTGCTCCCCAGCGGCCGTCAACCTCTCAGTGCGGAACCGCTCGCCAGTCGCTGGTGCGTCAACCCTCTTTTCGATTTCAGGCGGATTCGGCTTTGTTCGCGGTGCTGCTCTGGTAAGCCTGCCGGCCCGCGTCCACCGCCGCCGATACGCGACCGCCCTGATCGTTCACATATTGCCGTCCCTGGTTCACGAACTCATCCCACTGCGCGCGGCCACGCTCCACATATTCCTTGCCGCGGCCTACATATTCGTTCACCTGACCTTTGCCACGATCTACGATATCTCCAACCTGGTCGACCGCGTCGCGTCCGCGCTGCTTCAGATACTCGGTGTGTTCCTTCGCGCTGCTCATCAGTTCCTCGCGCGTTTCCCGGCCCGCCTTGGGCGCATACAGTACGCCAATCAGCGCTCCAAGTCCCAGCCCCGCAAGAAACCAGCTAAATCCGCTCGACTGCTTCTCTTCCGACATGTCTTTATCTCCTTAGGAATAAACCGGATTCGCCGGACAATGTGATCCTACCGGGAAGCCCCGGCCTGTGCAATGGGGCGAAAGCGGACCCGCGCCTGATTCGCCAGGAGCTAATGCCCTCGCTCGTACAACACCTGCCCTCTCAGATGCACCGCGGAACAACTTCGGTGCCCCGTCGCCCGCCCCACGTAACCCGTGACCGTGCACTGCATACGCCGTTTCGCTGTCCCCTGTTGCCTACTGCCTGTCGCCTGCCTCCAGGTCCACCAAACTCACATCCCCGAGCGGCCTTCCCAGAAACCGGCTCCCCAGCCCGCTGAATTTTGCCACCGAATCCGTCGCGAAAAACCGCATCGTACCCGATCCCCGCCGCCCCAGGTTCAGTCTTCTGGCTACCTCAATCGCCGTCACCTCCGCAGAATCGATCACCCGCACCGGCTCCGGCACCGTCGCCTCAATCTGTCTCCGCAGCAGCGGATAGTGCGTGCACCCCAGCACCAGCGTGTCCGCGTTGAGCCCAACGCCCCGTGCTACCTCCATCAGTTCGGCCATGTAAATCCGCAACACATCCGCCGTTACCGGATGCTCGATCCACCCTTCTTCGACCAGCGGCACCAGCAGTGGACATGCCTTTTCGATCGCGCGCATTCCCAGTTCCGCGCACGCAGCCGTATACGCATGGCTCTCCACCGTCGCCGCCGTAGCGATCACCATCACATCGCGTGTCGTCGAACTCCGTCCGGCAGCGTTTGCGCCGGTTTCCACCACGCCCAGCACCGGCACCGGAACCGCCTCCCGAATCGCATCCAGCGCCAGAGCGCTTGCTGTGTTGCACGCGATCACCAGAAACTCCGCACCCTCCGCCACCAGGAATCGCGCGCTGGATGCCGCATAGCGCGCCACCGTTTCACGCGACTTCGCCCCGTACGGCAACCGCGCCGTATCTCCCAGATACAGGAAGTCTGCTTGCGGAATGCGCTCCAGCAGCGCACGCAGCACCGTCAATCCACCAACTCCCGAATCGAAGACCCCGATCTTCATCGTCCCGCTCCCCCTGAACCCGACGGACCATGCTGCCGCTCAGCGTCCGCCGCCAAATATGTACGCGTGAGATCCGCGTGGCCGGCCAGCGTCTCGCGCGGTTGCCCATCCACCAGAAAGTGGACCTGCGTCACCCTCGGCAGATTCGCATGCAGCGTCACCATCATCGAGAGCAGCGTCAATGTCTCCGGCTCGATGCCCGAAGGTTGAGCGACCGCCAGTGCTCCGTTCAGATCCACCACCGCCATCTGATCCCCGTCGCCCGTTCCGTCCTGGCCCTTGCCCTGCGGCGCCGCCAAAAAATAAACATCGTTGACCCCCGTGGCCACGTTCATCGGATGAGTCGACCCGGGTGCACGATAAGCCTCCATCAGATTCTCCAGAAGCACGCGCGCTTGTGCATTCTCATCCACTGGCAGTGGAATGTTCCGCTCGACCGTCGTCAGCGAGTCGTCCAGATCGTTGGGCACGTAGAGCGTCACCACCCTGGTTGGGTTCCCTGCGGACTCCCCCAGCGCCGCCGGCGCCGCCGCACCTTGTGCCTGCAACCGATCCTCGGCGCGATTTCGCAGTCGAATCAAAAACGCAGCCATCACCACGCTCGCCACCAGCATGGCAAAAAAAATGGATTTTTGCAGTGTGCTGATCATTACTGTTTCCAGTCGCTGCGCCACTGCTCCAGCGCCGCCGTCACTGCGTCCACCACTGACTTCTGGTATCCCGCATCCGTGACCGGACGCGCCTCCGTCACATGCCCTCCCACCAGGGGCGCCATCTCCACCGCCACCTCCGGACATGTCATGCTGTCCATCGGCTCGACCGATGCCCGCCCAAGGCTCACCGGTATCTCCGCATGCGCCAGCGCCGAATCGATCTCCGACTCCAGCTTCAGGCTCTGCGTTACATACGCCGACTGCGCCGTCTGCCACGCTAAAAACCGCGCATTCCCTGTTGCGCTCAACGAAGAAGTAAACAGATGCACGCCACTGCCCGTAGCCGTGGCATGGATCACCAGGCACGCTGCGCCTTGCGCGCGATTCGCCGTCTCCGCGCGGCTTACCGGCAAAAGATCCATGTCCGCTTGCCGCGTCGTCACCACTTCAATTCCGTGCGCGTGCAGCGTCGATCGAAGACGAGCCGACAATCCCAGCGTGATGTCCTTTTCGAGAATCCCGCCCCCGATCCGCGCCCCCGTGTCGCTGCCCCCATGCGCCGCATCCAGAACCACGACGAATCTCGGCGGCTGAAACGGCACGGGAGCGACAGGCGCGGGTATCGAAGGAACCGCCGGAGCCTGCGGCAGCTGTGGTTGCGGCGTCTGTTGCACCCATCCTGCTAGCCACGCCACCCCCAGCGCAACCGCTTCAATCCAGCGCATAAATCGCCAGACCGCTCAGCAGCTTCGGATAAAAGTCCGTAGACTTCTGCGGCATCACTTCCCCGGCAAACGCTACTTCCCGCAACTGCTCCATTGTCACCGGATTCATCAGGAACGCCACGTTCGCCTCCCCGCGCCCCACCTGATCCGTCGCCTCCGCCGCATCCCGCAAATACCGCAGATGCGTCTGATCTCGAATCGCCTCCTGCGATATTCCCAGCAGCTTCTCCAGTACCAGACTGTGCAGTTGCACGATATCCAGCTGCCGCTGCCGCGCAGGAATCTCTTTGAGCGCCTCCGCAATCGCTGCGTTTTTCGCCGTCAGCAGGAACCACCCCTTCGCCGTCACCGCCACAAAGGCCGTTTTTGCGGATGCCCCACTCTCCGGGTGCGCGCCTTTCTGAGCGCTGAACGCTGAGCGCTGAACGCTGTCCAGCCTCCCCATCGCAGCCCCCGCATCCCGTTCCGCCAGCTCCTCAATCTCAAAATACGGCCGCGCCGCCTCCAGCAGGCGCGCTGCATCGAATCCCGCCAGCCCAAACACCACCCGATGCGTCGGCAGAATCACCAACCCCTCGGAATCCATGTTGATGAACGTCATCATTGCCGCTGCTTCCGGGTACGCCGGCTGCGCCAGCCCCCCACTGTTCCGTCCCGCGCTGTTCGCCTCGCCCGGCTCCGGAGCCTTCCCCGCCACTCGCTCCTTCGCGTAATTCAGAGCCGTTTCGTAACGATGATGCCCGTCCGCGATGATCAGCTTCTTGTCTTCCAGTCCCGTTACCAGCAGATTGATCTTCGCCGGATCGGTGACCTTCCACACCCGGTGCACCACCCCATACTCGTCCGTCACTTCGATATCCGGCAGCGTCTCCCCAGCCGCGCCATTGCCGAACAATACCCCTTCCGCGCTGTGCGCCGGATCCGAATACAGCATGAATATCTGTCCAAAATGCGCTCTCGTCGCCCGCAGCAGATTCAACCGGTCCGACTTCGGCTTCGACAGCGTCTGCTCATGCCGGAACACCACCTCGCGGCTGTAGTCGTAAAGTTCCCCCAGCGCGATGAACCCGCGCCGCTCCCGTACCACGCCCTCCTGCCCCGGAACCGCGAACCGCTGCGCGTACGCAAAGACGCACGGCTGTCGCTCCTGCGCCAGAATGCCGCTCGCCCGCCACTCGGCGAAATCCCGCGCCGCATTCGCATAGAGGTCGCCCTCCTTATCGAACAGTTCCGGCATCCGCAGGATGATCCGCACCAAATTGTACGGACTCCTCTGGTAGTAGGCCTGCTGCATCGCCGGCGTGATCTTGTCATACGGCTGGGTCACCACATCTTGTGCGGACACCTGGGCCAGGTTGTAGCGCAATGCGCGAAACGGATAAATTCGAGCCATAGTTGGTTTTACGTTCTCCCCGATTTTATCTTGTCGCCCGGAGCGCAACGCCACCCGCCTGATTCCCAGGGAGATACCTGCTTCCGAGGTGGCTTGGCTTTTGCTCTCCCCTGTTGCCTATTGCCTGTTCCCCGTCACCTGGCGCGAGATGGCTGCCGTAACCCTCATGATTCTCGTCCCCTCCCCACCGCCATTCCTGCATCGAAATTTTCACGGCTCCGAACAAGAGCGCACTGCAATCGTCATCCAAACGTCAAATGCTTAATGAAGGAGGATTGGCTATTGCATCTCTCTCTTAATCGTGCCAGTATTTTCCTCACGAGAGGTACCGCCATGGCGTCCATTGTTGGGCGCGAACGCAGTGCCAACGCATACCCGGGACCTGTACAGGCAATCTTTTTTGCCAGTCGTATTCCGCTGCTGTCACTCCTGCTCGCTCCCCTTCTCCTCCCCGCGTTCTTCGTGGTCTTCTTTGTATGTCCGGCCTTCGGCCAGGATGATCCGCTCAACGCTGTCCACATCGCGACTCCGCCCCCGGTCGCCGCAAAAGCCGATCCCTCCATCCCTCTTACCGCCGGTGCCTCACTGCGCAGCGGCATCCAGTTCCGTGTCGACACCAACATCGTCCTTGTTCCCCTGACGGTAACGGATCCCATGGATCGGCTCGTCACCGGCCTCGAAAAGCAGAACTTCGTCGTCCTCGAAGACAATCACTCCCAGAACATCCGCACCTTTGCCTGTGACGACGCTCCGGTCTCCATCGGCGTCATCCTCGATCTCAGCGGCAGTATGAGCAACAAGGTCGTCCGTGCCCGCGGCGCCGTCCTCCAGTTCATGAAAACTTCCAACCCCCAGGACGAATTCTTCGTAATCGGCTTCAACGACCGTCCCGAACTCATCACCGACTACACTTCCTCCCCCGATAACGTCGAAGCCCGTCTCGCCACCGTCCAGGCCGGTCATCGCACCGCACTTCTCGACGCCATTTACTTCGGCCTCGAGAAAATGAAGCAGGCCAAATACCAGCGCAAGGCCCTCCTCATCGTCTCCGACGGCGGCGACAACAACAGCCGCTACACCGAAAACGAAGTCCGCTCCGCCGTCAAAGAAGCCGACACTCAGGTCTATTCCATCGGCATCTTCGATCCCGAGGCTGCCACCATCGAGGAGCGCAACGGCCCCCTCCTCCTCAACGACATCAGCAACGATACCGGCGGCCGCCTCTTCCGCGTCGACGACCTCTCGGAGATGGGCGATATCGCCACCCGCATCAGCGCCGAACTGCGCAATGAATACGTCCTTGGCTACAAAACCGACAACGCCAGGATGGACGGAAAATGGCGTAAAGTGAAGGTTAAGTTGCAGCCTCCTCCGGGTTTGCCGCAACTTACTGTGCATGCACGTACCGGATACTATGCGCCTTTGCAGTAATCGCCTCCTCCTCTGCTGCCTTCTGATCGCCGCCCCTGCCCTGGCTCTCCACGCTCAGGAGCCCGCTGCGGTACCCACAACCGCTCCAGCGCAGCCAGTCGCCGGTCCGGCTGCCCAAATCACCCCGCCCGAAGCAGCCGCGCCCTCCGCGCCCGCGGTAGTCCCATCCCCGCAGCAGCCCGAGATTCAGCCGCCGCTCAACGTCGACCACGATCCCGTCGTCTCCCCCGATGCCGCTGACAACGCCGCCGTCAGCCCCTCCCACCCCAATCCCACGCAGGAAATCAAGCGCGACCACGGCGTCTATACCCTTCGCCGCGATGTCGATGAGGTCCTCCTCGCCTGCACCGTCGTCGATCAGGACGGCCACCTGGCTCAGGACCTCCAGCAGAGCGACTTCCACGTCTTCGAGGACAACACCCTCCAGAACATCGTCTCCTTCGCCCACTCCAACGTCCCCGTCTCCCTCGGCATCCTCATCGATAACTCCGGCTCCATGCGTGACAAGCGAGCCGCCGTCAACACCGCCGCCCTCGACCTCGTGCGCGCCTCCAACCCCAGCGACGAAGCCTTCATCGTCAATTTCTCCGACGAAGCCTTCCTCGATCAGGACTTCACCTCCGACATTGACAAGCTTCGCCAGGGCCTCTCCCACATCGAGTCTCGCGGCGGCACAGCCCTCTACGACGCCGTCGTCGCCTCCGCCGATCAGCTTTCCCACGGCGCACGGCTTCCCAAAGAAGTGCTCCTCATCATCACCGACGGTGAGGACAACGCCTCTACCCTCAACCTCGAACAAACCATCCGGCGCGTCCAGGACCTCGGCGGTCCCGTCATCTACTCCATCGGCCTCCTCTTCGGCGACGAGGACAAGGGCCAGGAAGCCCACCGCGCGAGACGCGCCCTCACCCTGCTCTCCGATGAAACCGGCGGCCTCTCCTTCTTCCCCCATTCCCTCGCCGATGTCGACAACATCGCCGCCGAAGTAGCCCGCGACATCCGCAACCAGTACACCATCGGCTACCACTCCAGCAAACCCGCCGCCCTCGGCGGATACCGCACCGTCCGCGTTGAAGCCCGCGCCCCTCGCCACGGCAAGCTGTTCGTCCGTACCCGCACCGGCTACTACCCCGCGTCCCAAAACCAGCAGCCGGCCCACAAAACCAGCGTCGCGGAATCCTCCCGTTAGCCGATCTTTGCTAAGGAAGCTCTGGTAAAGCCGCTTGTTTCGAAAGGGCACGTGCTTCAGCCGCGCCGTAAGCACCGTTGAAAAATGGGGTTCAGCACCTGAGGGATGGTTCTTGAACGTTTAATCGTAGATTCCCTAAAGGTCTTAGCTGGCTAAGCTGCGATCAATGCTAGAATTCCAGCCGTCATGCGAAGCCGTATTTTCAACCCACCCCTCTTTCTTCTAGCCGCATTCATGACCGTTTCGCTTCCCGCCCAGCAAAACCCTGCACCTCATCTCGAAAAACGGGGCGCCGCCACGCAGCTGATCGTCGATGGCCAACCCTTCCTCATCCTCGGCGGGGAAGTTCGCAACTCCTCCTCCTCCAGCCTCGACTTCATGAAGCCCATCTGGCCGCGCATGGCCTCGATGCACCTCAATACCGTGGTCACGCCGCTCACCTGGGAGCTGATCGAGCCTACCGAAGGCACCTTCGACTTCGCCCTTGTCGATGGCCTCCTCGCCCAGGCCCGCCAGCAGCACGAGCGCATTGTCTTCCTGTGGCTCGCCTCCTGGAAGAACGGCATGTCCAGCTACCCGCCCGCCTGGGTCAAGCAGGATACGCGCCGCTTTCCCCGCGTCGTCGAGCGCGGCAATGAAGTCGAAATCCTTACGCCCCTCAGCGCCGCAAGCCGCGACGCCGATGCTCATGCCTTTGGCGCTCTCATGCGCCACATCAAGGAGGTCGACAGCCGCGATCACACTGTCCTCATGATGCAGGTCGAGAACGAAGTCGGGGTTCTCAACGACACCCGCGACCACTCCGAAGCCGCCAACCGCGCCTTCGAATCAGCCGTCCCCGCCGAGCTGACTCACTATCTCCAGGTCCACCACGATCAGATCTACCCCGATCTACGCACGCTTTGGGACGCCAATGGGGACAAGCTCACCGGCTCCTGGCCCGAGGTCTTCGGCGACACCGAGCGCGCCGACGAAATCTTCATGGCGTGGCATTACGCTCGCTATGTTCAGGCCGTCGCCGCTGCCGGAAAAACCGCCTACGACATCCCCATGTACGTGAACACCTGGCTGGCCGGTGAAAACACACCACCCGGCGATTACCCTAGCGGCGGTCCGCAACCCCGCGTCGTCGATGTATGGAAGGCCGCGGGCTCGGCCATCGATATCTACGCCCCCGATCTCTACGCTGAGAATTTCGAAGAGTGGTGCCAGCGCTATCACCGCGACGGCAATCCGCTCTTCATGCCGGAAACGCGCGGTGGCACCGCCGGAGCCCCGAACATTTTCTATGCGCTCGGCGAAGAGGCCGGCATCGGATTCTCACCCTTTGCCATTGACGAACTCAACTCCGATCCCGACGGCGATATGGCCGCCAGCTACGCGGAGATCGCCAGCCTCATGCCGCTGCTGCTCGCCCACCAGAGCGCCGGCGACGTGCACGGTTTCGTCCTCAACGGCGCCCATCCTTCCGTCGACCTGACCATGAGCGGCTACACCGTCCACGTTACCCGCGATCAGATCTTCGGCAACCAGGCCAGCGCCGGTTTCGGCCTCATCATGGCCACTGGGCCCGACGAATTCCTTGGCGCAGGGAAAGGCTTCCGCGTCTCCTTTGTCCCGCGCTCTTCTTCAGCTCCGCGGGTGGGCATCGCCTCGATCGACGAGGGTACATTCACCGACGGCAACTGGGTGCCTGGCCGCCGCCTCAACGGCGACGAAGACGACCAGGGCCAATACTGGCGCTTCGACGGACGCAGCATCCACACCGAAAAACTAAAGCTCTACCGGTATCCGTGAAGACGACGCCGATCGCTCGCTTGCCTTTGCCGGCTCCTTCGCTCATCGTTTTTCCGCTGATAGCCTCTCGCTAAGGTTTGTTTGCTAACAGTTTCTCGCTCGGCTTTTGCTCGCTTTTCGCAGGTTTCCCCTTCAGCAGGCTCATTTGGAACAAAGGAGTCCCCATGACAAGAAAGCGCTCCCTGCTGGCCCTTGTCGGCTTTGGAGCCGCCGTCGCCGCAGCCGCCTGGTTCGGCGCCCGCTTCAGCCCTGCTAACCCGGGCACAAGAGACTGGTACCTCCAGTTGAAGAAGCCGCCCTACAATCCTCCCAACGCAATCTTCCCCATCGTCTGGCCCATTCTCTACATCCTGATGACCATCGCAGCATGGCGCACCTGGCGCCAGCAGTCTTCCTCGCAGCGCTCGTTAAGCCTGTCGCTCTGGTGGGCCCAGCTCCTGGCCAACGCCGTCTGGACTTACCTCTTCTTCGGCAAACACAATCCAAAGCAAGCGCTAATCGACATTCTCGTCATGGAGAGCCTGATCCTCGGGTTCATCGTCGCCACGCGCAAGCTCGATCGGACAGCGGCGGTCTGTTTCCTGCCTTATGCAGCCTGGGTCGGCTTCGCCACTTTGCTGAATGCGCAGATCATCAGGCTCAATCCCTGAGAGCGAGCTTCGGAGCTTCCGTCCGCGCCACTCAGCTATTTGCCGGAGAACAGCTCTTCCTGAGCAACCGTCTTCTCCAAGGAAGCCGGCGCCACAACAGGCTTCCGCTTCGCCGCGCCAATCACGGCAACCACCTCCAGCTCCTCGAGCGACCCACGCGGTATCCACAACCGCTGCGTATTCGACCGCAAATCCGGCGGCGTTAGAAAAACCCCCTCGCTCCCCACCAGGGTCACATCGTTGGCGGCCAGACCTTCGATGAGGTCGCCATCCTTTATTCGCGCCCGCACGAACAGCCCGTCGCCGCGCGGCCGCCCCGCAAACGTCTTCCGCACCAGCCGCTCGGGATTATTCAGCTCCCCGGAATTGAAGTCCCGCACGTAGCAGATCCACTTCAGATCCTCGGCGGCCAGAGACAGCACCTTGCCGTCCAGGTCCAGCATCTCGACCATCCCCTCATGCACGAACCCGCTCAGCGGCAGGTACCCGGCCACCCAGTCACGAGAGAACTTGCGGAAGATCGCCTTTTTGCGGCTCGAAGACATGCGTTTCAGACAATCCGGGAGGGAGAACAGGATTGTTGCACATTCCAGGGGGAAGCATCAAAAATTGTGCATTCTGCGTTTCCCCCAGTGCACACTTTTGTGTTACATTGGTAGTTTGGATTGCCGTTTACCCGTCCCCTAAACCCTTACCTTGCCTTGCTTTATGGACGGTTACCGGGGAAGCGCAGGAGGGGCCCGAAAGCCTCACCAGAAGAATACACCTCCACATGCCCGATTACATCTACCTTCTTGAAAATCGCCTTTCCCCCGCACAGCAGAACGCCCTTCGCCAGGTTCGAGACGCCGCCCGCGACGCCGGCATGACTCTCTTCCTCACCGGCGGGGCTGTCCGTGACCTCACCAGCGGCTTTCCGGTCCGCGATCTCGATTTTTCGGTTCAGGGAAATGCTCTCAAGCTGAAGAAATCGCTGGAGAAAACCGGTGCTGCCTTCTGGGGCGATCACGAGCCCTCCCGGACCCTCTTCTTCTGGTTTCCCGGCAGCGTCCGCGTCGAAGTCTCGAGCGCGCGCCGCGAGGAATATCCCAAACCCGGCAAACCCGTCTACCACTGGGCGCCCATCCTTGAGGATCTCCGCCGCCGCGACTTCACCGCCAACGCCATGGCCATCTCCCTGAACGAGGGCTCCTGGGGGCTGCTTCTGGACCCGCTGAACGGCTTCGCCGACATCGAGGCACGCCACCTGCGCCTCGCCAGCAACTACGGCTTTATCGAAGACCCATCCCGCATGATCCGGGCCGTCCGCCTCTCCGCCCGCACCGGCTGGCAGATGGACGAACGCACTAAAACCCGCTACGACAATGCCAAAGCCGAAGGCCTTATGGAGAACCTCTCCGCCTACGCGCGCGGCTATGAGCTCGAGGAGATCGCCCACGAGGAAGATCCCCTCCGCACCCTCCGCGCCCTCGAAGCCGAAGGCTGGATGAAGGACCTCGATCCCCCCTGGACCTCCGCCAAGGCCGACACCAAAGGGCTCGACGAGCTGAACAAAATCTTCATCCGCCTCCTCATGCTCGGCGTCAATCCCGACCCATCCGCCGCGCACCTTGAGCTGCTGACGGCCAAGATGCAGCCGAAAGACGTGGCCAATCTCAAGCGCCTCTTTCCGCGCCAGGGCTTCGTGGAGCAGTGGAACCACCTGGAGCAAAGCGCTAAAGAATTCTCTAAAGAGCTACTTTCGAAAGCCGCCGCAACCCCATCGGCCGCCTGGAAGCTCCTCGTCAGTTACCAGGCCGAAGCCGTGCTGTGGCTCGCCTATAGCTCAAAAAATCCACAGGTGAAAGAAAAGTTCAACAATTTCTTCAACGTCTGGCCGGAAGCCCGCCAAAAGATTCCCACTACCATCATGGCGGAGATGCGTATCACCCCCGAGCTCCCGACCTACGGCAACATTGCCGAAGCCCTCTTCTTCCAGTTCATGGACGGCAAGCTGCAGACTGAGGAGGAGGTGCGCGCCTTCCTCACGCCCTTCTCGCCGCCCGCGCCGCCGCCGCCGGTCGTCATTCGCCGCCCGCGAGGCCGCCGCGCCGAAATCAAGATCGAGGAAGACGAGGAGGTCGAGCTCCCCGCTCGCAATGGCGACGACGAAGCAGAATCGGACGACGAGCGGGAACCGGTGCCCCTTGGCAGCTCCCTGCTCGGGGACTCCGTAGCCCTGCCTCCAAAGAAAGGCGCCGCACCCGCGCCCCCCAAAGCAGCGGCGGCTGCTTCCGCCAAGGCAGTAAAAGGGGCAGCACCTCCGCCTACTACTCTCAAAGCAGCACCCGCTGCCCCCGCTAAAGCACCAAAGGGAGCAACGGCTCCGCCCAACGCTCCCAAATCAGCGCCTGCTGTCCCCGTTAAGGCGGGAAAGGGAGCGGCGCCTCCATCCGTACCTGCAAAAGCGGCACCGGCGAAGACCGCGAAAGAATCATCCAGGCCTGGAGTCGCGTCCAAAACCGCGCCCAAAGCTCCCGAGAAGCCGAAGGTCCCGGCGAAAGCTCCTACAAAAGCCGCTGCGAAGTCAGAACCCAAAGCGGTCGCCGTCAAAACCAGGGCTCCCGAAAAGAAGGCTGTCAAGCCGGCACCTAAAAAGCCTGCGCCAAAACCGAAGTCCGCTGCCAAAAAGCAGCCCGCCGCGCCCGCGCGCGAGGCCGCTGCAAAATCCTCACCTAAAGCAGACAAAAAGAAACAGGAAAGGCCCAGCAAGTCCGACAAGAAGAAGAAAAAGAAAAAGCGTTGACTGCGCGTTAACGCGACGCCGGAATGATGGGTTAGCGTTCTAACCCCGCAGCACCCCCTCCACCGCGCGCACAACCCGCTCCACATCCTCCCCGGACGTACGCCAGCTGCTCACGCTGATGCGCATCACGCGAACGTCCCTTCCACGTGCTCCCGGTGAAGAACGCCTCGCCCGTTGCGTTGATCGCCGCCATCACCTCATCGGTTCGTTTCGCATGCTCGGCCTCACCAGCCCCCGGCCGCGAATCCAGAAACCGCACCATTGCCTGGTTCAGCACCGGCTCGGCCATCAGCTGCGCGCCCGGCAGTTGTCCAATCCGCGTACCCAGCGACTTCGCGTGCTCGCAACAGCCCTCCACCAGTGCGCTCACGCCTTCTCGCCCCAGCTGCCGCAGCGCCGCATAGGTCGCAAAACCCCGCGCTCGCCGCGACCACTCAGGATTCCACTCCATCTGGTTGCGCGCGCCGGCAACATAGTTCACATACGACGTATTCATTGACAGCGCCGCCCGATGCGCCTCAGGATGCGCCACAAACGCATACCCGCAGTCGTGGGGAACATTGAGCCACTTATGCCCATCCGTTGCCCATGAGTCCGCGCCTTCGACGCCCCGCACCAGATGCCGATACTTCCCGCTCACTGCAGCCCACAAGCCAAACGCGCCATCCACATGCACCCACGCGCCCTGCTTATGTGCCATCGGTACCAGCGTCTCGAAGGCGTCGCACGCGCCCGTGTTGATGTCGCCCGCCTGCAGCAACACAATCGTCGGGGCTCCAGGGTTTCGCGCCAGCTCCTCTTCGAGCGATTGTGGCTCCACGCGACTCATCGCGTCCGTCGGCAAATCCACAACCTGGGCCCGCCCGATTCCCAGCAGCCGCAGCGCTCGCGCCACCGAAGCGTGCCGCTGGTCGCTGGCCAGCACGCGAATCGCCGGCGCGCCGCTCAGCCCGTTCTGCTCCAGATCCCAGCCATGCTGCGCCAGTACCCAATGCCGCGCCGCCGCCAAACATGTCACGTGCGCCATCTGGCAGCCGCTCACCAGCGCGAAGCTGCAATGCCCCGGCAGTCCCAGAATCTCCTTGAGCCACGCGCCGGTGACCTCTTCCACCACTGCCGCAGCGGGAGAGGTCGCGTACACCGCCGCGTTCTGATCCCACGCCGCGGTCAGCCAGTCCGCGGCCACTGTCGCCGGAACCGCGCCTCCGATCACCCACCCGAAGAAGCGTCCGCCTGCGGAGCCGGTGATTCCGCCTTCCACATCCGCAATCAGATCGGCGATCGCCTGCTCAGCGGCAATTCCCTGCTCCGCCAACGGCCGCCCCAGCCGTTCGCGCAGCGTGGACAAATCCGCCGTCGCCCCCACCGGCGCGTTTTCCAAACTTGCCAGATACGCAATTGCCTTTTCGTAAGCCTGCCGGAGAACATCCTCGTACGGTGCAGCGCTGGAGGGAGAAACTGCCTGCAAGGGAGCATGAGACGTGGTCATGCCCTAAGCCTGACACCAGCGCCGATTTCAATCAATCCGGAACTTGCGTCCAAATTTTCCCTGAACCCTGCACCCTGAACGCCGTAACCCGCAATTTGTAACCTGTTCAACCCCCAAACGCCACTGCCTCCCCCACCGCAAGCTTGTGCTTCGCAATCGAACCCACCGGCAGCTCCAGAGCATACTTAGAAGGCTCATGGCCGCCGTAGTTAGGACACGTAGTCGACTTACCCTTGCAGGGCGGCGTATCCGGGCTCATCTCCACAATCCGGTGGTCCGCATCCATCCACACAATGTCCAGCCCAATCTTGCATTGATACATCCAGTACGGATGCTTCCCCATATCCTGATGGACAAACAGCATCCCGCGACCCTCCGGCAAACGCGTCCGCCCCATCAGCCCATACTGCATCTGCGCCTCGGTCGTCGCCAGCTCCACATGCACCGTCGACCCATCCGGCAGCATCACCAGTGTGTCCGCAGGCCGCGGCGCAACATAAGGAACAACCACGTCCTGCGTCCATGCGGCTGTCGGGGGCAACGACATACCCGATAATGCGGCGAATACCAGCGCGGCGCGCTTCATCATTGCGACTTCTTTCGCTACCTGGTTATTCTCTTCGCAAATGCGCTTTCGGGCAAAGTTCGGTCTGATCTCCTGGGTCTTTCTCGCTTTTGCGCTCTTTGCTGGGCTTCTGCTCACCACGGGGCCTAATCGCGCCAGTCGGTCCCTGCGGTTCTTAGCCTTATATTTCTCCCTGATGACCGCCAATCAGTTGCTACGTCACTTTTTCGTCTGGTGGGACATAACTCCTGGCGCATTCCACGAGCGCCGCCTTTGGTCCACAAAAACCATCCTCTCGAACGCAATCACCGAAGTCAGCTCGTGGCCTGAGAAGACAAATCCCTGGGGTACTCTCGCGATCCGCTTCCTTCGTTCTGCGCCTCCGTTTGTGAAGGACACTGTCATCGCCCGACCCGCCGACCGCGATGCGTTCCTCGCCGCCATCCGCGATCATGCACCCCACGCGCTTATCAACGTCGCCACCAACGTGTCGCCCGTCCCCGCGCGATAGCGAGCAAAGTTATGGTTGAGAGACAATGGATTCCAATGAGGCAAGCTTCGCTAAATGCACTTCGCGAAAAGAATCTTTGCTAAACGATTTCCGCTAAGAGCCTTTCGCTCGCTGTTCAGACCGCCGCCTCAGCCTCTGCCACCGTCGGCTTCAGCGTCAGCAGCGCATCCACTTTCGTCATCTTGAACAGCTCCATCACACGCCCGTTCACGCCAGCCACAATCAGCTTCCGGCCTGCACGCTGGCACGACACGAAGTAGTTGATGATTGCACCCATCCCCGCCGAATCCATGTACGGCACGGATGTCAGATCCAGAATCAGCGTCGGCGGAGGATCGGCTCTTAATGTGGATTGAAAATCGAAGAGACTGCTGAGCGTGAGCGGGCCCGTCAGGCGCAAAATCCTGCACCCCGGAGCCTGCCCTGCGACGCTTTCAAGCGTCAGAGGTTCGGCGGACATGACTGAAATATAAAGGTTGATGCGATCCGTGACCGTTACAATTTCATGAATTACCGGCCCCCGCCCAGGGAACATTCGCTCCCTGTCCTGCGTCTATTCCCCAGCCTTGCTTTTTCTCCGCAACGCAGGAGAATAGCTCCAGACTGCGTGCACACCTCGTTCTCATCGCGGAACCATCCTCTCCCGCTGCTCCTCCCCATCGCAGCCCTCCTCCTCGCGCTTCGCGCGCCCGCGCAGGAGATCCAACAGGATACCTCCGCCGCGACCGGCTACTCCGTCCGCGGCACCGTCGTAAACGCCAGCAGCGGTCTACCCATCGCGCGCGCACTCGTATCTATCAGCGGGAATTACGCCACACTCACCGGCAGCGGCGGAGAGTTCTCCTTCGACAACGTCCCAGCCGGTGATGCTTCAGTCTCCGTGATGAAGCCCGGCTACCAGGGCTTGGGCGGACCCACGGGAATAGCATTTTTGGTAAAGATCGGTGGCCGGCACTTTCCGCAAATCCCTCCCCGTCAGATTGAAGTCGGCCCGGACATGCCGACCCTCACCTTGCGCATCACTCCCCTCGCCATGATCTCCGGCCACGTCACCCTCTCCACCGCGGATCCCGCCGACGGCATCCGCATCCAGGTCTTTTCCCGTCAGTTCCAGAACGGCCGCGCCACCTGGAGCCCCGAGGGCGAAGCCACAACCCGCAGCGATGGCTCTTTCCGCATCCCAGACCTTTCACCTGGCAGCTACATGCTCGCCACCCAGGCCTCCCTCGATCGTCCCGGTTATGCCGGCCGCGGCAGCGGCACTGTCTGGGGGTATCCATCCCTCTATTACCCCGGCGTTACCGATGTTGCCTCCGCTGGCATCATCACCCTCACCGCCGGTCAGCAGGGCGAAGCCGACCTCACCCTCACCCGCCAGCAGTTCTTCCCCGTTACCGCGCTCGTCCGCAGCGCGTCGGACTCTCCCGCCAACTTCGACATCCTCAACAGCGGAGGCCAATCCACCGGCCTTCCCGAAAGTTTTAATCGGCGCGAAGGCATCGTCCGCGCCGACATCCCCAATGGAACCTGGGCCATGGAAGCTCACGCATACGGCCGAACCGCGGAGTGGGGCCGAACCGACTTCCAGGTTAACGGCGCTCCTGTCTCCTTCGCCATCAGTATCCTGCCCGTCCCGAAAATCCCCGTCATTATCCATCGCGAATTCGCCACGAACTCCGATGCCTCAGGCGCCAGCATCATCGATTCCGGCCCCGGCATGAACCTCTTCCTCGTTCCAGCCGACGGCCTCGCTCTCGGACGATCTGGCGGCAGCATGAATCAGGAGGGCGACGCACAATGGCTGAACATCAACCAACCCGGGCGCTACTGGGTCGAAGCCCAGTCTTTTCCGCCCACATATATCAGTTCCATCACCAGCGGTGGCGCCGATCTTGCCAGCAGCCCTCTCGTTGTCATTCCCGGCAGCGATCCCATGCCCATCGAAGTCACCCTCCGCAACGACCCAGGCACCATCACCGGTCAAATCTCCGGCCAAGGCACCGCGACCTCCGGCACAGTTGGCGAGCAGCCACGCGTCTGGATCTACGCCATTCCCCTCTTCCCCACCGCTGGCAATCTTCCCGAGGGCTCGATGCAGCCCGCTGGCCAGTTCACTATCCCTAACCTCGCGCCCGGCTCCTATCGCGTTGTCGCCTGCGACGCACCACAGGAGATCGACTTCCACTCCACCGAAGGCCTCGCCGCCTGGGCAGCCAAAGGGCAAACCATCACCGTCGATCCGGGCGGAACCGCCAGCGTCGAACTCGAAGTCCTCCACATCACAGCGGCAGCCCAATGAATCACACCCTGGCCCAAACACCAACCCGCACGCCACAGCGGAACCTAGCCCGCGCCATTACTCTCGCGTCTCTGCTTCTTGGCGTCTCCTCATTACTGGCCGCCCAGGTTCCCCCGCCCCCACCTCCACCACCACCGGCCACCCAAGCCGTAACCCCGCCATCCGAGCCCGAGCCATCCTCAACGCCTTCGGGCCCCGGCTCTTGGTCCATCACCGGCACCGTCGTCAGCGCAACCGCGGGCACGCCTCTCGATCGCGCCGACGTCACCCTCTCCACAACCGGTCCGCGTGGCTCGCAAATCGCCGAATCCCTCACCTCAGAAAATGGCAGCTTCCGCTTCGACCATCTCCAGGCCGGCAAGTACCGTCTCCAGGCCTCTCGCCGCGGCTACATCGCCGCAGGCTATCAGGAACACGACGGCTTCTTCACCGGCATCGTCGTCGGCCGCAATCTCGATTCCCACGATCTCCGCCTCCAGCTCTTTCCCACCGCCATCATTGCCGGTGTCGTCACGGATGAATTCGGAGAGCCCATCGGCGGCGCTCAGGTTCATCTCTACCGCGTCGATCAAACCAATGGCGAAGGAAGAGTCGTCGGCGCTGGCTCAGACAACACCGACGACACCGGGACCTATGAATTCGCCCGCCTCAAAGGCGGCACTTATTACATCGGCGTCTCCGCCTCGCCCTGGTACGCCTTCCATCCTCCGCGCAAGACCGACGCGAGCGGCGCGCCCCTGCCCGACGATCAACAGCCCCACTCGCCTCTCGATGTCGCCTACCCCATGACCTTTTACGCCAACGCCACCGACTCAGCCTCGGCCACGCCCATTCAGATCAACCCAGGCGATCGCACCGGGATCAACGTCTCCCTCCATGCCGTCCCCGCCATCCACATCCTGGTGCAGGCGCGTCCACCGGACCGGCCAGGCCACGGCATGGCTATGCCCACGCTCACCCAGCAAGTCTTTGGCTCAGACCTGATACAACAGGGCAGCGTCACATGGATGAGCGGTCCCAATCACGGCCAGCCCGTTGGCGACTTCAGTGGCGTCGCCCCTGGCCAATATGTCCTGCACCAGTATGGGCAGCAGGGCGAGTCTCCTCGTTCCGTCAGCGTCGACCTCACCACCGACCAGGTCGTCGACTTCTCTTCCACTTCCTCTGTCAGCGGCGTTAACGTCTCAGGTAAATTCGTCATGGCGTCGTCGGATCCCCTGCCCGTCCGAACCAGCGTCATGCTCGTCCCCGCGAACGGAGGTCCATCCCCCGCTCCCACCCGCATCGATAACGCCGGTGCTTTCACTCTTCACGGCGTATCGCCCGGCACCTATGAGGTCCAGGTCCACGCCCCCGGAAGCTCACTCGCTGTCACGCAGATGGCCGCGACCGGCGCGGAAGTTGCGGGCAGTCACATTGCAGTCGCCAGCGACCCTGTCCTGCTAGCCGCCACCATCGCCAGCGGGTCGACCACCCTCAACGGCTACGCCAAACGCGGCTACAGAGGCTTCGGCGGCGCAATGATCCTGCTCGTACCCCAGGATTCCCGCGACACGCATGAACTCTGCCGCCGCGATCAGAGCAACTCCGACGGCAGCTTTACTCTGAGTCGCGTCATTCCCGGCAACTACACCGTGGTCGCCATCGAAGACGGCTGGACCCTCGACTGGGCTCGCCCCGAAGTCATCGCCCCGTATTTAGCCCGCGGCCTAAGCATCCAGGTCACCGGCAATAAAAAAGACCAGACCATCCCCACAGCCGTCGAAGTCCAGCCTCGCTGACAGCTGATGAATTCCCCGTCCTTCTCCATGCTCTCCCTGTCCTCCGTGGTGAACGGGCAGACAGTGGCTCACCCCACCCGCACAACAATCAGCGAAGCCTCATCCTGTAGCTTGCTCCCGCGGAACTTCGTCACCGCCGCCAGAATCTTCTGGCTCGTCTCCGCCGCTCCCAGCCCTCGCGCGCGCTCCACCGTCTCGATCAGCCGCTGATACCCAAACTCCTCGCGCCGCCGATTCTCCGCCGCCAGAATCCCATCCGTCACCAGCACAAGGCAGTCGCCGGACCGCAGCTCCACCTCCTGGTTCTGATAGAGCCAGTGCGAGAAAATCCCAATCACCCCGCTGAAACTGGCTGGAAATTCGACCCCGCCGTCGCCACGAACCAGCACTGGCAGGCAGTGCCCCGCGCTCTCGTAGCGCATCCGCCGCTCGCCCCGCTCCAGCATCGCGTAGAACATCGTGATGTACCGCGTCTGCGGACCCGCAGGCCCGCACAGCGCCTGGTTGACCTGCGTGCAAAGCTCCGCCGGCGACCCCGCATGGAAGCCAAACTCCCGCACCGCGGCCTGCAATCGGCCCGTCATCGTCACCGCGTTCAGCCCTTTGCCCGATACATCCGCTATGCAAACCCCAACGCGGTCCGGACCCAGGGCAAACACATCGACGTAATCCCCGCTCACCTCCGCCGACGGCTGCCACGCGCACGCAATGTCAAAACCCTCCAGCTGCGGCGTCGACCCGGGTAAAAGCCGCGACTGAATGGCCCGTGCCTGGTCCTGCTCCGCCCTACGCCCCCCACGTATCGGCAATCCGGGCAATCGAAATCCGCGCAGCCCTCGTCTTGCTTCCGCTCCACTTCGCATATTCCAGCCAGCGTATCAGCGCCGGCCGCGAACCAGCCAAAATATTTGCGCCTCCACCGCCCGCAAAGAGAAAGGGCGCACCCGATATGGATGCGCCCTTCGCAAATGTTGAGGCTCGCTCTTCCGCTGAACGCCTCTCGCTAAAAGCTGTCCGCGAAGAGCTTCTCGCTGCTCTTTGCCGGCTTTACGCTCGCCGCTCGCTGCTTCAGGAAGCCTTCTCGTCCCCGCCCTCAGCCTTCTCGCTTTCGGCCATCGCCTTCTGCATCTCCTCGCGGCGCTTCGTCCGAGCCTCGGCGCGCTTCTGGCGCTTCTCGTCGAGCACCTGCTCGGCGTCCACCAACTCGATATAAACCTTCTCCGCCCCATCACCGCGCTGGAAACCCGCGCGAATAATCCGCAGATAACCACCGTTCCGATCCCCATACCGCGGCGCAACCGTGTCAAACAGACGAGTCACCGCCTCGCTTGTCTGCAAATACGAAAGCGCCTGGCGCCGCGCATGAAGGTCGCCCTTCTTGCCCAGTGTGATCAGCTTCTCCACGTGCGGCCGAGCGGCTTTGGCTTTCGCCACCGTGGTCTGGACCCGATCCTCCAAAAGAATGGACGTCACCAGATTCCGCAGCAGCGCGCGCCGATGGCTCGGGTTCCGTCCCAGTTTGTATCCTGCATTGCGATGACGCATGGCAATCTCTCTATCTGAACAATCTGAATTTCGTCTCGAACTCTTCGGGAAGTCGGGAACAGGTTTTCTACTCCCTGTTCCCTGCTCCTGGGTTTTCGGGCTTCTTTCTATCCCCTATTCCCTTTTGCCTACTCCCTGTTCCTGGGCGCTTCTACTCCCTGCTCCCTAATGCCTACTCCCTGCCTCTAGAAGTTCTCCGTCTCGGGCTGAATCGGCAAATCCGAGTCCAGTCCTTCGTCCTCGTCGTCGTCGAATCGGCTGTAGCTCGCGGCAAGCTGCGCGGCCGGCAACACGCTCGTCGGTCCCGGCACCGCATTCCCCTGCTCGTCGATCCGCATCCCCAGCGACAACCCCATCTGCGCCAGGATTTCCTTGATTTCGTTCAGCGACTTCCGCCCGAAATTCTTCGTCTTCAGCATCTCGGCTTCGGTCTTCTGCACCAGCTCGCCGATAGTCTGAATATTCGCGTTCTTCAGGCAGTTGTAACTGCGTACGCTCAGCTCCAGCTCTTCCACGCTCCGGTTCAGGTTCTCGTTCTTCAGCTGAATCCGGCCCTCATCGGCCATGTGCTCCGCTTCGATCTCCTCCTCGAAGTTGATGAAGATGCTCATGTGATCCTTGAGCAGCTTCGCCGCCAGGCCAATCGAATCCGCCGGCAGCACCGACCCATTCGTCCACACTTCCAGCGTCAGCTTGTCGTAGTCCGTAATCTGACCAAGACGCGCCGCATCCACCGCGAAGTTCACCTTCCGCACCGGGGAATGCACCGAATCCACCGGAATAAACCCGATTCCCAGATCTGAATCGAAGTTCTTATCCGCCGAGACATACCCGCGGCCCCGCTTCAGCCGCATCTCCATGCTCAACCGCCCGCCTTCGCTCACGGTTGCGATATAGACTTCCTTGTCGAGAATTTCAACGTCCCCGTCGGCTTCGATCATGCCGGCGGTGACCACCCCAGGCTGTTCCGCATTCAGATAAAGCGCCTTCGGGCCGTCTCCGTTCAGCTTGAACGGAATCTGCTTCAGGTTCAGCAGAATGTCGGTCGCATCTTCCACTACGCCCGCGATCGACTGGAATTCGTGCAGAACTCCCTCGATCCGAACCGCTGTCACTGCCGCGCCTTCTATCGACGAAAGCAGCGTCCGCCGCAGTGCGTTGCCAATCGTGGTGCCGAACCCGCGCTCGAACGGCTGCGCGCTGAACTTGCCATACTTCTCGGTTAGTGTCTCGGTCTCCACCGCCAGACGTTTCGGTTTTTGAAATCCTCTCCAAAGCATATCGATATCTCCGCACAGCGAGCGCCGCGATGCATTTTGCAGCGGCTGTGCCGTTTCACTCCATGATTGAATTCACGCCTCGCGGCGTCCTGCATTTCCTGCTGCGAACTAGCCCTACCTTGAAAATTTCGGGCTGCACCGATCCAGGTATTCCGTAACCTGTACCCTGTAACCTGTACCCTGTCTTACTTGCTGTACAACTCCACAATCAGCTGCTCATTCACCGGCAAGTTAATATCTTCCCTCTTGGGTAGCGACATCACCTTCCCGCTCAGGTTATTGGGATCGATCGTCAGCCACGATGGCGCCGGCTGATGGCTGGCAAACTCCCGCGAACTCTCCACCACTGTCAGCTTCGTGCTGTTCGGACGAATCTTGATCTCGTCCCCCACGCCCACCTGGAACGAAGGAATGTTCACCTTGCGCCCATTCACTTCAATGTGTCCGTGGCGAACCAGCTGCCGAGCCTGGCGCCGCGAGCTGGCAAAACCCAGCCGAAAAGTCACATTATCCAGACGCCGTTCCAGCTGCTGCAACAGCAATTCGCCGGTTACGCCGGGTGTGCGCGCAGCCTTCTCGTAATAGGCGCGGAACTGCCCTTCCAGGGCAAAGTAGATGCGGCGCGCCTTCTGCTTCTCGCGCAGCTGCAGACCGTAGCCTACGATCTTCGCCTTGCGATCGCGGCCGTGCTGGCCAGGGGCAAAATTGCGCTTCTCAATCGGGCACTTGTCCGTGAAACACTTCGCGCCCTTCAGGAACAGCTTCATGCCTTCTCGCCGGCACAACCGGCAGACAGGCCCCGTATAACGTGCCAATGCAGTTCTCCTTAATTCAGAGGCCGACCGGTTTACGGATCGAAATCCTTCGTCCCAGTCCACTTCCAGTTTACAGTTGTCAGTCGCCAGTTACCAGCAAACCCCACACCGGGGACTAAGAATTGGCAACTGGAGACTTGTCTTATACTCTCCGTCTCTTCGGCGGCCGGCACCCATTATGCGGAATCGGCGTAACATCCCGAATGGACCGTACGTCGATCCCCGCCGCCGCCAGTGCTCTCACCGCGGACTCGCGCCCAGAACCCGGCCCGCTCACCCGCACATCCACCGAACGCACGCCGTGATCCCGCGCCATGTTGGCCGCGTTCATCGCCGCCTGCTGCGCCGCAAACGGAGTGCCTTTGCGCGACCCGCGGAACCCAAGCGAACCCGAGCTCTTCCAGGACAGCGTGTTTCCCTGCTGATCGGTGATGGTCACAATCGTGTTGTTGAACGAAGCCTGAATGTGCACCAAACCAAACGGCACATTCTTGCGCTCGCGCTTCTTGAACTTCTTGTTCCGCGCGGCTTTGCCGGTCGCGGCCTTCGCTGGTTTCTGGTCGGCCATTAGGTCTTCGCGCTCGCTTTCTTCTTGTTCGCCACTGTGCCCTTGCGCGGTCCCTTGCGCGTCCGCGCGTTCGTATGCGTGCGCTGCCCGCGAACCGGCAAACCACGCCGATGCCGCTGGCCGCGATACGACTGGATATCGACCAGCCGCTTGATGTGCATGTTCACATCCTTGCGGAGATCGCCTTCCACATCGCCCTGTTCTTCAATGACCTGACGAATGCGGTTGACCTCGTCCTCGCCCAGATCCTGGATCTTCTTGAACGGATCCACATTCGCCGCCACCAGAATCTTCAGCGCACGCGGATTCCCGATCCCGTAAATGTAAGTAAGCCCGATCCTCGCCTGCTTGTTCCTCGGCAGATCGACGCCCGCAATACGTGCCATACCGTGTCCTTCGTCCTGCCTCGAGGAAGATCCCCGCGGCGGTTATTCCGGCCGATTCCCGTACCGGAGTGATGAGAGCCTGACTGCCCGCTGTTCTGAGCCTTGAGTCCGGTGCTCGGTGCCCTGAGTCCGGTGCCCGTTTCCGTCGGGGTTCATCGCAAGCCTTAACTACGGCTAACTAGCCCCAGCTTCCCCAAACTAATCCCGAAGAAACTCAGCCCTCTGTTTCCAGCTCCAGGTCGTTAAGCTATCCGCTACAGGCCACCGGCTACGGGCTCTTTCTATTCCCTGTTGCCTGTTGCCTATTCCCTGCCTTTACCCCTGGCGCTGCTTATGCTTCGCAATCTCGCAGATCACCCGCACCACTCCACGCCGATGGATGACCTTGCACTTATCGCAAATCTTCTTTACCGATGCCCGAACCTTCATAACAACAGCTCCTAGCCGTTAGCTTTTAGCTCCTAGCTCAGGGTTTCAGGCTGCAATGCCTGGCCCGTACCGCCGCTCTGGCTAAGAGCTAACGGCTAACAGCTAATAGCTACTTGTACCTGTAAACAATTCGTCCGCGATTCAAATCGTACGGACTTAACTCCACCGCCACCCGATCCCCCGGCAAAATGCGGATGAAATTCTTCCTCATGCGTCCCGACACGTGAGCCAGCACCTCGTGCCCGCCGCTGCTCTCGAGCTTCACCTTGAACATCGCATTTGGCAACGTCTCCAGTACCGTTGCCATGACCTCAATCGCGTCTTCCTTCGACAATCGTTATCCTTGAACTCGGTTCTGTTGCGTCTCTGCTGCCTCTGCGCCGGAGCCTGCCTCCCGGCCCCTTAAACGCGCCACCGCGGCCATCACTTCCGCCGCCACTGCGCTCACCGGCTGGTCGCCGTCCACTTCTTCAAACCGCCCCTGCGCGCGGTAATGTTCCACCACCGGAGCCGTCTGCGTTTCATACGTTCGCATCCGCTCCCTGAACACTTCCTCAGTATCGTCGGATCGCCGCTCCAGTGGTGTGCCGTCCAGATCGCACTTCCCATCGACGTTCGGCGGCTGCAGGTAGATGTTGTAAATCGTCCCGCAGACCGGGCAGATGCGCCGCCCGGTAATACGGCGCAGTAATACATTGTATCCGACCTGGATGCTCACCGCAATCACCGGCAGCGTGCTGCCACCCTTCGAATCCGCCGCCCCGATGTGCTTATCCAGCCAGTTCGCCTGCACCAAAGTCCGCGGATAGCCGTCCAGAATGTAACCTGCCGTCGTATCCGGCTGCTTTAGCCGCTCCGCCACCATCTGGTTCACCAGGTCGTCGGGAACCAGCTTGCCCTCGGCCATGATCTCTTTCGCCTGTAAGCCCAGCGGTGTACCGTGGTCGCGATGGTAGCGCAGCAGATCCCCAGTCGAAATCTGGGGAATCCCCCACTTCGCCATCAGCTCTTTCGCCTGCGTTCCCTTGCCCACCCCCGGCGCGCCCAACAGCAAAATTGGCCCAGGCCTTACATCCAGCGTCTCTTTCCTCTCAACACCTGCATCCGCGACTGCTAACGCCATTACCAGGCCCGCCTTCCTCGAATCCTCCCGCTCTTCGGCGAGAAGCCCTCATAGTGCCGCATGATCAGCTGCGACTCGACCTGATTCACGGTATCCATCGCCACACCTACAACGATCAGCAGCGATGTGCCACCAAAATAAAAGTTGAAGCCCAACCCATTCGTTACCCACAACGGCATCGACTCGAAGAACCGCCCCACCAGCCATAAATGGTTCAGGTGAATGCCGCTGATTAAAATCTGCGGGATGATCGAGATCACGATCAGGTACAGCGCCCCTACCAGCGTAATCCGCGTCAGAATCTCGTTTACATAGTCCGAACGTCCGCCGCCCAGGCCGAATCCCCGGAATAAACCCGCCATACTTGCGCATGTTATCCGCGATATCGTCCGGGCGGAACACGATCGATATATAAAAGTAGGCGAAGAAAATAATCGCGATCATGTAAAGCAATTCGTAAGCCGGCTCCCCCACCCGCAGAGCATCGAAGGTGCGCGACAGCCACGCGCTGTTCTTCACAAACCCTGCCTGTCCGAACAGCATCGGTGCCGACAACACCGACGCCGCGAAAATTACCGGCATCACGCCGCCCGAGTTCACCTTCAGCGGCAGATGCGTCGACTGGCCACCCATCAGCCGCCGTCCAACAATCCGCTTCGCGTACTGCACCGGAATCCGCCGCTCGCTGCGCTCTACATACACGATGAACGCGACAATCGCCACCATGCCGAAAACCAGCAGCAGCAGCGCCGGAATCGTGAACACCCCAAACCGCTGCGTCCGGGCCGTGTTTACCAAATCCGCGATGCCGCGCGGCAGCCCCACCACAATCCCTGCAAAAATCAGCAGGCTCATCCCGTTGCCAATGCCCCGCTCCGTGATCTGCTCGCCCAGCCACATTATGAAGGTCGTGCCCGCCGTCAGCGTGATCACCGTCATCGCGATGAACCCGAATCCCGGATCGATCACCAGATTGCCCGATGAGCTGCGCAGCGCAATGGCAATCGCTGCCGACTGCACCACACCCAGCAGCACCGTCACATAGCGCGTCCACTGCGTGATCTTCCGGCGCCCCAGCTCCCCTTCCTTCTGCAATTTCGCCAGCGGCTCATAAACCACCGTCAGCAATTGAAAGATGATCGAGGCCGTGATGTACGGCATAATGCCCAGTGCGAACACCGTCAGCCGCCGTAGATTGCCGCCACTGAACAGATCCACCAGCCCCAGCGAGGAGCCCGCCTGGTTATTGAAGAAATTTTCCAGCGCCGCGACGTTCACACCCGGCGTCGTGATGTGCGCGCCCAGCCGATATACCGCCAGAATGCCAAGGGTGAAAAGCACACGCCTGCGGAGGTCGGGAACGCGGAAGATATTCAGAAACTTCTCAAACATGAGTCGCTGCTCTCATCATAGGCTTTGTGCCGCTTTTGGCTCGTCTTTTGCTGGCCTTTAGCTCGACCTTCAGCTCGCTTTTCGCTCGCTGTTTGCTGATCGTTTTTCGCTGATAGGTTTCCGCTAATAGCTTTTCGCTCGTCGTTGGCTAGCTACCTCTCCGCCTTCTTCTTCAGCTTTCCCTTCGGCTTCGGCGGCACATCTCCGCCCAGCACAATCGCTTTACCGCCGGCCTTCTCGATCTTCTCCTGCGCCGACTTTGAAAACTTATGCGCGTGCACCTTCACCGCGAGCTTCAGCTCGCCATCGCCCAAAATTTTAATCAGCCCATTCCGCTTCTTTACCAACCCCAGCTCGGTGAATTTCTCGAGCGTCAACTCCTTCTCGCCAAGCTCCGCCAGCCGATCCAGATTCACCACGGTATATTCGGTCCGGAAAATATTCGTGAAGCCGCGCTTCGGCAAACGCCGATGCAGCGGCATCTGACCACCCTCAAAGCCGCGCATCAGGCTCGATCCCGACCGCGAACCTTGTCCCTTGTGGCCGCGTCCGGATGTCTTACCCGTCCCCGACCCCATACCGCGCCCAATGCGCTTCTTATTGCGGTTGGCCTTCTTCGGCGCTCGCAGATTCGATAAGTTCATGTCCACCCTCGCTCAACGCCGGCACGGAATTTCACCGCCCGACTCGCACGTTTTGTGTCTGGCTAAAAGCTTTTTGCCAACAGCCTTTTTCTAAGCGCTTTTCGCTCGCTCCTGGCTCGCCTCTCGCTGTTTCCCGCTCGCCTCTTGCTAGTTGATAATCCTCACCAGATGCGGTACCGTCTTCACCATCCCCCGGATTGAAGGCGTATCTTCCCGCACCACAATCTGGTTCAGCCGCGTGAACCCCAGCCCCTTGATCACCCGCTTGTGCTTCACCGGCGCCTGAATCTTCGACCGGAAATACTGGATCCGAATCGTCGCCTTCGCCGTGGCCTTCGCCCCAGCCTTAGCTTTAGCCCCAGTCGTCTTCGCCATTGCTTCCTTTTTCGCCTCGGTCATCGCTAAATCTCCTGCGCCGTCTTGCCGCGCATGGCGGCTACCTCGGCGCGATCCCGCAGCTGCACCAGCGCATCGAACGTCGCCTTGATTACGTTGTGCGGATTCGCCGTCCCCAGGCTCTTCGTCAGCACGTTTTGCACCCCCGCCGACGTCATCACCGCCCGCACCGCCCCGCCGGCAATCACTCCCGTGCCTTCCGGAGCCGGCTTCAGCAGCACCCGCCCCGATCCAAACGATCCCAGCACCTGGTGCGGAATCGACGTCTGCGTCAGGTTTACGTGCACCAGATTCTTCTTCGCCGCCTCGATCCCCTTGCGGATCGCCTGCGGAACCTCGCGCGCCTTCCCCGAGCCATAGCCAACAACAGCCGCCCCTGGATCGCCCACCACCACCAGCGCGGCGAACGACATATTCTTGCCGCCCTTCACCACCTTGGTCACGCGGTTGATCGCCACGACCTGATCCTTCAGGTTGTACTGCCCCGAATCCAGCTTCTTCTTCAAGATCGCCATTCGCTTCCCTTCAACGGCAGGTTACAGGGCACAGGTTGCAGTAACTAACTCTGTTACTCGCGCGCCTTGTCCCTCGATACCTACCCTCCTGCCTTTTGAAATTTCATTCTCTTGCCGGTTGCCGCTACCGTCCCGGAGCTTTTCTGTAACCTGTAACCTGCAACCTGTAACCTAGAATTCCAATCCAGCCTCGCGCGCGGCATCCGCCAACGCCTTAATGCGCCCGTGATACAAATAGCCGCCGCGATCGAAAACCACCTTCTTTATGCCCTTTTCCTTCGCGCGCTCCGCGATCATCCTGCCAATTTCCTTGGCAGCCGCCACATTGCCGCCCGTTTTCGCCTTCGCCGCTACCGTAGACGCCGAAACCAGCGTTACTCCCTGGCTATCATCGATCACCTGCGCGTAAATGTGGTTCAGCGAGCGATAAACGTTCAGCCGCGGCCGCTCCCCCGTCCCCACCATCTTCCGGCGAATCCGCGTATGTACCCGCTGCCGAATCTCGTTTCTCTTCCTCAACGGAATCATTGATTCTCTTCCTTCCTAATAGCGAAGCTGCAATGCAGCCTCGTTCGGTTATACTGCAGCTCTTAGCTACTAGCTCCCGGCTCCTGGCTCCAAATCTTCCAATCTGCACTGCCTTAGCTAACAGCTAATGGCTAGCGGCTAGCAGTTATTTCGCTCCCGTCTTACCGACCTTCTTCTTCAGCTTCTCATCGGAGTAACGCACGCCCTTGTTCTTATAAGGATCGGGCTTGCGCAGCGACCGCATATCCGCCGCCACCTGGCCAACCTTCTGCCGGTCGATCCCGCTTACTGTCAGCCGCGTCTGTTTCGCATCCACCGTCGCCGTAACTCCAGTCGGCAAGGGAAACTCAATCGGGTGCGAATACCCCAGCGTGAATACAACCGTGTTCTTTCCCTTCAGTTCCGCGCGATACCCAATGCCCACAATGTCCAGATCCTTTGACCAGCCCTTGGTCACACCCTCGACCGCATTCGAAATCAGCGCCCGCGTCAGCCCATGAATCGCCGCCTGCGAATCCGTCTCGCGCACCGCGTTGATGTGACCGTCCGCAGTCTCGAGCTTAATCCCCGCCGGAATCGCCTGCTCCAGCTTGCCCTTCGGGCCCTCAACCACAACCACATTCCCCTGCACCGAGTACTTCACGCCCGACGGCAGCGGTATCGGCTTTTTTCCAATCCTCGACATCTTCAGATCCTTTGCGGCTTGCGAGTCCCGGCTCCGCTTACGCTCAACCGTTCCACTGCAGCCTCGCCGGACCAAAGTCCGGCAGCCTTTAAGCTTTCAGCCGTTAGCTATTAGCCGGCTGTCGGCCAACTTCACCTCGTACCACGCCCCCCTTCGTCCGAAGAGCATGGGATCTAACAGCTAGTAGCTAGTGGCTACCAGCTGCCTCTACCAGATTTCGCACAACACTTCGCCGCCTACGCCTTCGCGCCTTGCCTGTCGCCCGGTCATCACGCCCTTCGGCGTCGTCATAATGCTGATGCCGAGCCCGCCCTGCACCCGCCGAATCTCGTCGCGTCCAATGTAGACGCGGCATCCCGGGCGCGAAATCCGCTCTAAGTCGCGGATCGCCGCCTCGTTGTTTGCGCCATACTTCAGATAGACGCGCAGTACTGCCCGCCCCTCTTCCTCGGTCGTCTTGAAGTTCGAGATATAGCCCTCTTCTTTAAGAATGCGCGCTATCTCCGCCTTCAGCTTCGAGGCCGGAACATCCAGCTTCTGATGACGCGCCCGTATCGAATTGCGTATCCGCGTCAGAAAATCCGCTACCGGATCGGTCAAACTCATCGTTTCTCCTTCATCCCCCGTTCGCTCTGCCCATCCTGGTCGCTCGGCAGAGAACCCGCGGAAATGTCTTTTCGCCCTGACCTCGGCCTCTCAGCCTTCGGTCTTCACTGTTGTCCCGCGCATAAGCGCGGGCTCCGCCCGACGCGGCCAGCGTCTACCAACTGGACTTCACTACGCCGGGAATCTCGCCCTTCAGCGCAAGACTCCGGAAGCACAGCCGGCAAATCCCGAACTTCCTTAAGAAAGCCCGCGGCCGTCCGCATAGCTGGCAGCGGTTATGCTGCCGGCTCTTGAACTTCGGCTTCCTTGCATCCTTCACTCTTTTTGCAGTTGTCGCCATATCTTCCCTAATCCCTCGCTTACGCCGTCTGCCTGAACGGCAGCCCGAATTGCTTCAGTAACGCGCGCGCCGAGTTATCGTCCCCCGCCGTCGTCACAATCGTGATGTTCATCCCCTTCAGCTTCTCCACCTTCGAGTAATCGATCTCCGGAAAGATCAGCTGGTCCCGTATGCCCAGCGTGTAATTGCCCCGTCCGTCAAAGCTCTTCGTCGAGACTCCCCGAAAATCGCGTACCCGAGGGAGCGCCACCGAGACCAGCCGATCCAGAAACTCGTACATCGTGTCCCCGCGCAGCGTCACCATCGCCCCAATAGGCATGTTCTCGCGCACCTTGAAAGCCGCAATGGACTTCTTGGCCCGCGTCGTCACCGGCTTCTGCCCGGCAATCGCCGCCAGGTCATTGGCCAGCGGATCGAGCATCTTCGAGTTCTGGGTCGCCTCGCCCAGCCCCATGTTCACTACGATTTTTTCCAGCCGCGGCACAGCCATCGGGTTCTCAAGCCCCAGTTCCTTCTGGAGCGCGCCCTTGATTTCCTTGTGATACTTCTCTTTCAGTCTCGCTGCCATTTCCGTCTCTCTTCTCTCTGTCTCCGCTCTCGGATTGGCTGTGGCCGTCTACCGTTTCGGAGGAGTAGCTCTTAGCCGCTAGCTTTTATCCTCACCGTACTGCCTGAAAGCTACTGGCTAAAAGCTAATAGCTAACAGCTGCCTTACTTCTTCTTCGCGGCAATCGTTCCGCCGCATTTCTTACAAACCCGCACCTTCACGTCGCCCTCGAACTTATGCGCTATCCGCGTCGGCTGATTGCAGCTGGGACAAACCAGCATCACATTCGAGCGGTTGACTGACGCTTCCTGCTCCGCAATCCCGCCCTTGGTCCGCCGCTGCGGATTCTCCTTCATGTGCTTCTTCACAATGTGCACATGCTCCACCAGCATCCGCCCGGCATCCGGAAACACCCGCAATACCCGGCCCTTCTTGCCGCGGTCGCTCCCCGAGATCACCTGCACCGTATCGTTCCGCTGTATATCCAGTCCCGCCATATCCGTCTCTCTATCCTGTTCCCTGTTCCCTGTTTCCTGTTCCCTGTGCTTTGCAGCCTCGCTTCAAAGTACTTCAGGCGCCAGGCTCACAATCTTCAAAAACTTCTTCTCCCGCAGCTCCCGCGCCACCGGTCCGAACACGCGCGTTCCCACCGGCTCTCCCGCATCGTTGATCAGCACCGCCGCGTTGGTATCGAAACGGATGTAAGTCCCGTCCCGCCGCCGCGTCTCTTTGCGCGTCCTTACCACCACCGCCTTCACCACCTTGCCCTTCTTTACCTGCCCATCGGGCGAAGCTTCCTTCACAGCCGCGGTAATGATGTCGCCCAGCCCCGCCTTCGAACCGCTCGCGCCGCCCAGAGGCAAAATCATCTGCAGCTTGCGCGCGCCGGAGTTATCGGCGACCTCGAGCATCGTTCTCATCTGCACTGCCATGGCACTCTCTCCTTACTTCCGGTCGCGATCCTCAGCCCCGGTCCCGCCCCACTGATTCACTGTCAACGACCACGGCTTACTCCGCTGCCGTTACCGCCGCCTCGGCTTCCTGCACCTGCGCCAGCGCCGAGCGCCGCACGATCTCCTCGAGATTCCACCGCTTCAGCTTGCTCAGCGGACGTGTCTCGCGAATCCGCACCACATCGCCCACCCGCGCCAGCTTCTCCTCGTCGTGCGCGTAGAACTTCCTGGTCGACCGCACAATCCGCTTGTACTTCGCGTGCGCCTTGCGCATCTCCACTTCCACCACGATGGTCTTCTGCATCTTCGTCGAGACCACCTGCCCCACCTTCTCGTTGCGCCGCGATTCCTTCGCGCCCGTCGTCCCCGCCGTCTTGCTTCCCGCGATGTTTTCTGCCGTTGCGTTCATCTCTTAACCCTTCTTCACACTCGTGGACCGTGACGCCTTCTTCTTATTCGCCGACGGCTTTGCACTCGATTTCCGCGCCGTCGGAATTCTGCCTCCGGACTTCCGGGCAGCTGCCTTCTTCGCAACCTTCTTCTTCGCCGGCTTCGCTGCCTTCTTCCGTGCATGCTTTGCCGGCGCGCTTGCCGCCTCACCCTCCGCCTCCGCATGGTGCTTCGGCGCCACGACGGTGTGAATTCCCAGCTCGCGCTCCCTCCCGATCGTGTTAATCCGCGCTATGTCCTTCTTCAGCTCCCGCAGCTTCTTCACGCCTTCCGTCTGTCCGAGCTTCATCTGAAAGCGCAGCCGGAACAATGCCTCCGCCGCTTTCCGCCCCTCCAGCGCCAGCTCGTCGTCGCTCAGGTTCCGAATCTTCTCCACTTCCATCTCTTCTCTTCTCTCCGGCCGCACCCAGATCCACGGCCCAACCTGCGTCTCAAATCCTGCTAACTTCCCGGCCCCCGCCAATTACTTCGCCGCTACCGTGACTTTCGCGTCGTGGCGCATTACGAACTTCGTCTTCAGCGGCAGCTTGTGCGCCGCCAGACGCATCGCTTCCTGCGCCATCTCCACCGTCACGCCTTCCATCTCGAACAGCAATCGCCCCGGCCGAACCACCGCGACCCAGTGATCGGGCGCGCCCTTGCCTTTGCCCATACGAGTTTCGGCTGGCTTCTTCGTTACCGGCTTATCCGGAAACAAACGCAGCCATATCTTCCCGCCGCGCTTGATAAAACGTGTCATCGCCACGCGGCTGGCTTCGATCTGCCTATCGGTGATGTAACCGCACTCCATCACCTTCAGCCCGAAGTCGCCGAACGACAGCTCGCTCCCGCGCCACGCCTTGCCGCGCATGCGCCCGCGCTGCTGTTTGCGATACTTCACTTTCTTTGGCATCAACATATCGGATTCCTATTCCCTGTTCCCTATTGCCTATTCCCTCTTCCGTGTTCCTAGAACACGGAAGTCCCCACCGCCGCCTGCGGCTCCCGCCGCTTCTGCTGGTAAATGTCCCCGCGATAAATCCATGTCTTCACGCCAATAATGCCGTACGTGGTGTGCGCCTCGGCAAACCCGTAATCGATGTCAGCCCTGAGCGTGTGCAGCGGCAACCGCCCCTGCAGATACCACTCCGAACGCGCAATTTCATTCCCGTTCAGCCGGCCACTCACCCGCACCTTAATGCCCTTGCAGCCAAACCGCAGCGCAGAGTCCACCGCCTTGCGCATCGCCCGCCGGAAACCAACGCGCTTCTCGAGTTGCAACGCAATATTCTCCGCCACCAGCTGCGCATCCAGCTCCGGCTTGTTTACCTCGAGGATGTCGATGAACACGTCGCGATTGGTCCGCTTCTGTAACTCGCCCTTCAGCTTCTCAATCTCGGCGCCCTTGCGCCCGATCACGATGCCCGGCCGAGCCGTGCGAATCATCAGCCGCAGCTTGTTCCCCGGCCGTTCCACTTCGACCGAGCTCACGCCCGCCGCCTTCAGCTTCTCCTTTAGCTCCCGCTTCAGGTGAACGTCCTCGATCAGCAGCCGGCTGTAATCTTTCCCCGCAAACCAGCGCGAGTGCCACGGCTTGTTAATGCCGACCCGGAATCCATAAGGATGGACTTTCTGTCCCATAATTTCTTAACCCTCTCTACTCTGCCTTCTTGCTCGCCTTGGGCTGCCGTTCGCTCGCTCCTGGCCACTGGCCATTTGCTCGACCTTCGCGCACTTTTGGCTCGCCTTTCGCTGCCCTTACCTACTTCTTTTTCGCGGGCTTCTTAGCCGCTGCTTTCTTCGCCGGCTTCTTCGCCACGGCCTTTTTAGCCACTGCCTTCTTTGCCGCAACCTTCTTTGCTGCCGACTTCTTTCCCGCAGCCTGCTTCACCGGCTGCTCCGCAGCCTCGTCTTCCACCCGATGTACCAGGCCACCCGCCTGCTCCCGCTCCGCAACCGCAATCGCAATATGCGACAGCCGCCGCTGATACCGGTACGCCCTCCCCATCGGAGCCGGCCGGATCCGCTTCATCCGCGGCCCGTCATTCGCCACCGCCGACTTCACGTACAGATTATCCAGATCCACATCGAGTCCCTGCTCCTGGCTCAGATGATTCGCATTCTGCAATGCCGAGCGCAGCACCTTTTCCACCAGCGGCGCAACCGACTTCTTCGCAAACGCCACCGTGTTCAGCGCCTCTTCGACGCCCCGGCCCTTGATCATGTCCAGCACCAGCCGCGCCTTCTGCGGCGATACCCGCTGGAATCGCGCCTCAGCCCGGAACTCCCGTGTCTCTGTCTGCATTCCCTTACTCCAACCTTCCCAACTCGCGCGGCTCCCGTACCAGCTTGCCGTTTCTCGCTAACCTTTTCTCGCTAATCGTTTTCCGCCAAAAGCTTTTCGCTCGCACTCGTTTCTCGCTCGCTTTTGGCTGTCTTATTTAGGCTTCGCCGTCGTCTCCGCCGCCTTCATCGAGTGCCCCTTGAAGGTCCGCGTCGCTGAGAACTCGCCCAGCTTGTGTCCCACCATGTTCTCCGTTACATACACCGGAATAAACTTCTTGCCGTTGTGAACCGCAATCGTGTGCCCGATCATCTCCGGATGGATCGTCGACCGCCGCGACCACGTCCGAACCACCTTCTTATCGTTCGCGCGGTTCATCGTCTCGATCTTCACCATCAGGTGCACATCCACAAACGCGCCCTTCTTCGTCGACCTTGCCATCGAATATCCTCTTCGCTTCTCGCTAACTGCTCTTCGCCGATCGTTTCCGGCTTCGTTGCTCGCTCCAGGCTCGCTTTCTGCTCGCCTTTCGCTCAATGCCTTTTGCTAATCGCCTCTGGCTAAACGCTTTTTCTAACCGCTTCCCCAACTGACTACTGTTTAGCTGACCGGCTCTTAGCTAAATCACTTGCTCCTGCTGCCGGCCACCCTACTTGCTGCGTCTCGAAACGATAAACGCATCCGTCCGCTTGTTATTCCTCGTCTTGTAACCACGCGTCGGCTGCCCCCACGGCGTTACCGGATGGCGTCCACCGGAAGTCTTGCCCTCGCCACCGCCATGCGGATGGTCCACTGGATTCATGGTTACGCCACGATTGGTCGGCCGAATTCCCTTCCACCGATTACGCCCCGCCTTGCCGATCGAAACATTCTCGTGGTCGGTATTCCCCACTTGCCCGACCGTCGCCATGCAATCGACCAGCACCCGCCGCGTCTCCCCGGATGGCAGCTTCAGCAGCGCGTAATCGCCTTCCTTCGCCACAAGCTGTGCCTGGGCTCCTGCCGACCGCGCCATCTGCGCGCCCTTGCCAGGCCGCAGCTCCACGTTATGCACCGTCGTGCCTGCCGGAATATTCTTGAGCGGCAGCGCATTGCCCACCAGAATGTCCGCTTCCGGCCCGCTCATCACCTTCTGCCCCACCTTCAGCCCTACAGGCTGCAGGATGTACCGCTTCTCCCCATCCGCATAACTGATCAGCGCAATCCGCGACGAACGCCCCGGATCATATTCAATCGTCGCCACTGTCCCAGGCACGCCATACTTCTCGCGCTTGAAATCGATCAGCCGCAGCTTCTGCTTATGCCCGCCGCCATGATGACGTATCGTCAAATCGCCCGAGTTACGCCGCCCGCCCGTCCGCAGCTTATTCGTCACCAACGGCTTGTACGGCTTATCCGTCGTGATCTCGTCCCGCACCAGCGTCGTTTGAAACCGCAGCGTCGGTGTAATCGGTCTGTATGTCTTAATCGGCATTGTTATTCTTCTCTCTGCCCTCCGGCTAACTCCGCCGGTTCCCATCTTGCTTATCTATTGCCTGTACCCTGTCTTTAGAGGTTATTCACATAATCCGGCATCTTCTCGCCCTCCTTCAGCCGAACGTACGCCTTCTTCCAGTCAGGACGATAACCCGCGAACTTACCCCGCCGCCGTTCCTTGCCCACCATGTTCGCCGTCCGCACCGCCCGCACCTTTACCTTGAACAGCGCTTCCACAGCCTGCTTCACCTGCGTCTTTGAAGCGTTTGCGGCTACCTCGAACACCAGGGTGCCCTCCGTTTCCTTCGCCGCAAGAGCCTTCTCAGTGATCATCGCCCGCTTGATTACCGTATAAGTCGTTGCCGCCATCAGGCCACCTCCGCCTTCCTGCGCGTCGCAGCCGTTTTCTTCAGCGATTCCTGCAGCTTTTCCAGCGCCGGCCGCGAAAAAATCACCCGCTCCGCACGGAGCAGATCGTACGGATGCACCTCGCTGTTGAGCATCAAATCCACGCCCGCAAGATTTCGCGTGCCCTTTTGCAGATTCGGTCCAAGACTCGCTCCGCTCTCAACCAGCAGCGCCGTCCGCTTCGCCTCGAGCTTATTGAGAGCTGCCCGATACAACTTCGACTTCGGCTCCTCCGCCTCCAGCGACTCAACCACCGTCAGCTTCCCATCGGCAAACTTCACCGCCAGCGCCGACCGCAGCGCGCCCAGCAGCTTCTTTCGCGGAAACGCATATTCATGCGAGTGCGGAACCGGCCCGTGTACCGTGCCGCCATGCCGCCACAGCGGCGAACGGATCGAACCGATGCGCGCGCGCCCCGTGCCCTTCTGCTTCCACAGCTTCTTGCCCGACCCCGAGACCAGCTTCCGATTCTTCGTCGCAGCCGTGCCCTGGCGCAGCGCCGCGCGATAATGCTTCACCGCTTCCCACAGCAGCGCCTCGTTCACCTGCCCGAAGACCTCATCGGCCAGCTCAAATGAGCCAACCTTCGCGCCTCCGAGATCCACCACGTCAATATTCGCCATCTTCGTCTCTTTCGACCCAGCTCTTAGCGACTAGCTATTAGCCATTAGTCAGATTCCGGCTAACTCAAACTCGGATTGCAGCACAGTAGCTAATAGCTAAAAGCTAGCAGCTAGCGGCTACCTTACTTCTTTTTACCCGCCGCCTTCTTCGAAGCCTTCAGCGGATCCACCGTCCCGGCGCCAGCAAATCCACGGCGCTCTCTCGGCGGAGCCTTCGCCTTCGTAATCAGCACATATCCATCCCGCGGCCCCGGCACCGCACCTTCGACCATAATCAGGTTCTCGTCGAGATCGATCCCGCGTATCCGCAGATTCCGCACCGTAACTTTGTCCACGCCCATGTGCCCGGGCATCCGCTGCCCAGGAAACACACGCGAAGGAAACGACGACGCCCCAATCGAACCCTGCACCTGGAACATATGTCCGTGCGACTTGGGACCGCCGCCAAAATGATGCCGCCGCACGACCCCCGCAAATCCGCGGCCCTTGCTCGTTCCCTGCACATCCACGTACTTCTCGTCCGAAAAGATATCCACCAGCACGCGATCGCCGGCCTTCACTCCATCGGTTCCGGCCTCTTCCCCCGCGCCCGGCTTCGCAACTTCAATCCCAACCTCTTTTTGTAACCGTACCGGTGCCACATTCGTCTTCGCAAAATGTCCGGCTTGCGGCTTGGTCACCTTGGACGCCTTCACAAACTCCACCAGCCCAATCTGCGCCGCATCGTACCCATCCTTCGTCGCGGTCTTCAGCTGCGTCACCACGCACGGCCCCGCCTGCAACACGGTGATCGGATGCACCTCGCCCTTCTCATCGAAGACCTGCGTCATCCCGACCTTTTTCCCCAAAATTCCGTTAACTGGCATATCTTCCTCTCCTCATCATGCGGAGCCATATGCGCCGCACTGCCGGAATTACCTTAAGTTCTCAATGACCCGTCTTCAGTTGCCAAATTCCCGTGTTGACTGGGGACTGACAACCTGCAACTGACGACTCACTTCTCAAACGCCTTAATCTCCACATCCACGCCCGCCGGCAGATCCAGCTTCATCAGCGCATCCACCGTCTGCTGCGTCGGCTCCAGAATGTCGATCAGCCGCTTGTGCGTGCGAATCTCGAACTCCTCGCGTGACTTCTTGTCCACGTGCGGCGACCGCAGCACGCAGTACTTGTTCTTCACAGTGGGGAGCGGAATCGGCCCCGCCACCTGTGCCCCCGTCCGTTTCGCCGTATCGACAATCTCTCCCGTCGATGTGTCGAGCACCCGGTAGTCGTAAGCCTTCAGCCGGATTCGTATTCTCTGTCCAACCATGGTTTCGCTTCTTTCCCGCGTCAGCGGGACTGAAGGACTCCTCCAATCCCGCTAACTCGCTAACTCGCTGTCTCGCTGACCGGCTAAACCGCTAACTAGCTGACTTGCTAATCAGCTAACTAGCTGTCCTCCAGCTAAGCAATTATTTCCGAGATCGTGCCCGCGCCCACCGTTCTGCCGCCCTCGCGGATCGCGAACCGCAACCCCTTCTCCATGGCCACCGGCGTGATCAGTTCGATCTCCAGCGACACGTTGTCTCCCGGCATCACCATCTCCGTGCCCGCCGGCAGTTTCGCTACACCGGTCACGTCCGTGGTCCGGAAGTAGAACTGCGGACGATATCCATTGAAGAATGGCGTGTGCCGTCCACCCTCGTCCTTCGACAGAACGTAGATCTCGGCCTTGAACTTCGTGTGCGGCGTGATCGATCCGGTCTTCGCCAGAACCATCCCGCGCTCCACGTCCTCCTTCGCGATGCCGCGCAGCAGCAGTCCGGCATTGTCTCCGGCCATGCCCTCGTCCAGCTGCTTCTTAAACATCTCGACGCCCGTCACCACCGTCTTGCGCGTGTCGCGGAAGCCCACAATCTCCACTTCCTCGCCCACCTTCACCTTGCCGCGCTCGATCCTGCCCGTCACCACCGTGCCGCGCCCCGAGATCGAGAAGATGTCCTCAATCGGCATCAGGAACGGCTGCTCGATAGCGCGCTTCGGCAACGGCACCTGCTTGTCCACCGCTTCCATCAGCTCGTCGATCTTCGCTTCCCACTGCGCTTCTCCGTTCAGTGCCCCCAGCGCAGACCCGCGAATGACCGCAACGTCATCGCCCGGGAACTGGTACTTCGACAACAGCTCCCGCACTTCCATCTCCACCAGGTCCGTCAGCTCCGGGTCCTCGACCGCGTCGCACTTGTTGAGGAACACCAGCACGTACGGCACGCCAACCTGGCGCGCCAGCAGCACGTGCTCCTTGGTCTGCGGCATCGGCCCATCGGTTGCCGCCACCACCAGGATCGCGCCGTCCATCTGCGCCGCCCCTGTGATCATGTTCTTGATGTAATCGGCGTGGCCCGGACAATCCACGTGCGCGTAGTGCCGGTTCGCCGTCTCGTATTCCACGTGCGCCGTCGCGATCGTGATGCCGCGCTCCCGTTCCTCAGGCGCGTTGTCGATCGAATCGAACGAGCGAAACGTATTCTTCGGATTGTGCTTCTGCAGCACCTTCGTGATCGCCGCCGTCAGCGTCGTCTTGCCGTGATCGATGTGGCCGATTGTCCCCACGTTCACGTGCGGCTTCGACCGGTCAAATTTTTCCTTCGCCATAAAAGTCCTGATTCCCTTTCGTAGCTTGTACTACTTGTTTCTCAACGGAGCGCCGGCTATCCGGCTCCAGCCCCAAAACTTGTCCAGTCAATCCGTTACTTCCCCTGATTCCGCCCGATGATCTCTTCCGATATCATTCGCGGAGCCTCTTCGTAACGCGCAAACTGCATGCTGTACGAAGCCCGCCCCTGGGTCGATGAACGGATGTCGTTCACATATCCGAACATCTCTTTGAGCGGCACCATCGCCTTAATCACCTGCGATCCGCCCACGTGTTCCATCCCCTCAATGCGGCCCCGCCGCGAGTTGATGTCCCCGATGATCGTGCCCATGTGCTCTTCCGGTACCGTCACTTCCACAGCCATCACCGGCTCCAGCAGCACCGGCGAAGCCTTCCGAGCCGCCTCTTTGAATGCCAGCGATCCGGCAATCTTAAACGCCATTTCGTTCGAATCGACCTCGTGATAGCTGCCGTCGTACAGAATCGCCTTGAAGTCCACCACTTCGTAACCAGCCAGAATTCCGCCCAGCGCCGCCTCGCGAATGCCATGCTCAATCGGCTTGATGTACTCCTTCGGAACCGTGCCACCACGAATTTCGTTGATGAACTCAACGCCCTTGCCCGTCTCGTTCGGCTCCAGACGAATCTTCGCGTGTCCGTAGTTCCCCGAGCCGCCCGTCTGCCGAATGTACTTCCCTTCGGCTTCGGACTGCTTGCGAATCGTCTCCCGGAACGCGACCTTCGGCTCCCCTACATTGGCCTCGACCTTGTGCTCGCGCTTCATGCGATCCACGAGAATCTCCAAATGCAGTTCGCCCATCCCGCTGATGATCGTCTGTCCCGAGTCAACATCGGTCCGCACTTTGAACGTCGGATCTTCCTCGGCCAGCCGCTGCAGCGCCACGCCCATCTTTTCCTGATCGGTCTTCGTCTTCGGTTCCACCGCCACCGAAATCACCGGCTCCGGAAAATCGATCGCGCTCAGCGCAATCGGATGGTGCGGATCGCACAGCGTATCGCCTGTCTTGATCTCCTTCAGTCCAACGCAGGCGCAGATATCGCCGGCATAAATCTCGGTGATCTCCTCACGCTTGTTGGCGTGCATCTTCACCAGCCGCCCTACCCGCTCCGTCCGCCCCGACCTCGGATTCAGCACCGTATCCCCGGTCTTCAGCGATCCCGAGTACAGCCGGATGAACCCCAGCTTTCCGTACTGATCGTTGATCAGCTTGAACGCCAGCGCCGAAAACGGCTCATCGTCCTTCGCCTCGCGCTTCAACACCACACCCGCGTGATGCGGATCGATCCCCTCGATCGGCGGAACGTCCAGCGGGCTCGGCAGAAAATCTACCACCGCGTCCAGCAGCGTCTGCACGCCCTTGTTCTTGAACGCTGATCCGCACAGCACCGGGAAGACCTTCATCTCGATCGTCGCCCGCCGCAACGCGCTCTTCAACTCTGCGGCCGTCGGTGTCTCGCCTTCGAGGAACTTGTGCAGCATCTCGTCGTCGTTTTCCGCGACCGTCTCGATCAGCTGCATCCGGAATGCTTCCGCCTTTTTCTTCAATTCGGCCGGAACCTCTTCGGTCGAATACTCGGCGCCCATCGTCTCGTCGTGCCAGAGGATCGCCTTCATCTCGATCAGGTCCACAACACCCTTGAACTTCGCCTCGGCCCCGATCGGAATCTGCGTCGCCACCGGCCGCGCTCCCAGCCGCTTCCGGATCGTCTCGATCACGTGCTCGAAGTCCGCGCCCGCCTTATCCATCTTGTTCACGAAGCAAATGCGCGGAACCTTGTACTTATCGCCCTGCCGCCACACCGTCTCGGTTTGCGGCTGCACGCCGCTCACGGAATCGAACAGCGCCACCGCGCCGTCCAGCACACGCAGCGAACGCTCCACCTCGGCCGTGAAATCCACGTGCCCAGGCGTATCGATGATATTGATCCGAATATCCTTCCAGGTGCAGGTCGTCGCCGCAGACGTGATCGTGATCCCACGCTCCTGCTCCTGCTCCATGTAATCCATCGTTGCCGTGCCTTCATGCACCTCGCCAATACGGTGGGTGATCCCCGTGTAATAGAGGATGCGCTCCGTCGTCGTCGTCTTTCCGGCGTCGATGTGCGCCATGATTCCGATGTTCCGGCAACGATTCAGCGGTACTTGTCGCGGCACAATACTCTCTCAATCTTTCGCCAGCTCCATTCCAGAACCGGCGGTCGTTTCTTGCTGCCTGATCGGTTTCGGGTTTCTATTCCCTACTCCCTGTTCCCTGTTCCCTGGTAAGAAGCGATCGAAGATCGCTTCTTACCACCTGTAATGCGCAAACGCCTTATTGGCCTCGGCCATGCGATGCACATCTTCCTTCTTCTTCATCGCCGCGCCGCGCCCATTCGCCGCATCCAGCAGCTCGTTCGTCAGCTTGTCGATCATGCCCTTCTCGCCGCGCGCCCGGCCATAACTCACCAGCCACCGGATCGCCAGCGACGTCCGCCGCTCCGGATTCACTTCCACCGGAACCTGATAGTTCGCGCCACCCACACGCCGCGTCTTCACCTCAAGCAGCGGCTTGCAGTTCTCCACCGCCTTCTTGAAAAGCGTCAGCGCCTCGGCCCCGCCCTTCTGCTCCAGGTTCGTCATCGCGGTATAAAAAATCCCCTGCGCCGTCGACTTCTTCCCGTCCCACATCATCGAGTCGATGAACTTCGTCACCAGCGTCGAACTGTAAACCGGATCCGCCGCCACTTCCCGCTTCGCGATATGTCCTTTTCTCGGCATGCTCTCTATTCCCTGCGCCCATCCGAGCGCGCTTTCTGCTACCCCCTAAACCCGACTCGCCATCCTTACTGGCTAACCGCTATCGGCTTAAGGGCTTCTGTACCCTGTACCCTGTAGCCTATTTCTTAGCGGCTCCGCCCTTGGCCCGCTTCGTCCCATACTTCGATCGTCCCTGGTTCCGCCCGGCCACACCAACGCTGTCCAGCGTTCCGCGCACCACGTGGTACCGCACCCCAGGCAAATCCTTCACACGTCCCCCGCGGATCAACACAATCGAGTGCTCCTGCAGATTGTGACCAATCCCAGGAATATAAGTAGTTACCTCAATCCCATTCGTCAGCCGCACCCGAGCCACCTTCCGCAGTGCGGAGTTCGGCTTCTTCGGCGTCTGCGTATAAACGCGCGTGCACACCCCGCGCCGCTGCGGCGATCCCTGCAGCGCCGGCGACGCCGTCTTGTACCGTGGCGCCGTCCGCCCTTTTTTCACCAGCTGATTGAATGTCGGCAAACCAAACTCCTTCTTCCTTCAACCATCCAAAACCCGTCCAAACTCAAGCGCGGCAAACAAACCGGCCCGCTTCGTTCGCGTCGCCAATCCGTCTCAACCGGATTCGGCACGCGCTGCGATTCCCAAAAAGCCACACGGGGCTCCTCAGGATAGCCGCACGAAGTCCTGATCTGCTTCGCGTCCGCTCTTCTTCCCTGCTCGACGAGAACCTGCGACGGTGACCGAGCGTGCCTTTTAGCCCTCGCGCTCTCTGAGGGCCTCTGGAACAGCCGATTCCGTTTCGAAGTTCCGGCCCGCATAGCCTGCCAAGGGTGGCAGGTGTCGCGAAGCCCGTTGCGATCCAGCTGCGATCAAAACCTCAATCCAGCGTCCGTGAAAACTTCAGCCGTCTCCGGCTCCCACGTCCGCCCTGTCACGCTCCTCCGCCCCGCTTTATACAGACGAAACAGCCATTGACAGACAGCTTTTTGAGAATAGCACAATTGTGCGCATCGTCAAAATCAACCCGTGGCGCACTCAGTCTGCGATGCCCGCCAATGGTGCGCCCGTGACCGTGGAGAACGTCACCCACTGGCTAAGCCATCCCGCTCAACGCTACCCCATGCCGCCGCCAACCATTACGAAATCGCCAACTCCCGAAACGGCCAGCCGAAAGTTCGTGAGCCTCACTTGTTCGGCTGGAACAGCGCCAGCCTCACATGCCACTCGACCGATTTTCCGGGTTCCAGCGTCACCATGCCGGTATTCATGCTTCCCCATTCCTTCCCAAACGGGTCGCCAAAGTTGAACTGCTCCTCGATAGCCGCGAACTGCTTCGTCGGTGGCGCGTAGACCTGGACGGTGCGAATTTCAGGCGAAAGGCCGAGCACGTGAATTCCATAATTAGCCGCCGGATCGGCGAGCGTCACGTCGACCGCGCCGTTGGTCCGCTGCAATTTCGACCAGTTATCGTCCAGATAAATGTCGTCGAGAGGTTTGCCGTGTGGCGCGGTGAAGTCGTACTTTTTGCCCTTGACAGGCATCAGGTCTCCAGTTGGAAAAACGTCTTCATAGTTATTGATGGCAGCCACTTGCAGCGCGGGAATGTGAAGCAGCGCCTGCTTGCGGTCTCCACTCGGAATCGCGAAATACGGATGCCAGCCGATGGCCATGGGCTCGTCTTCTTTGCCGACGTTCTTCGCGACGATCGTTGCGTCGACCGCTCCGCCCGTAAGCGCGATGACGAAGCTCAGGTCCGTCTGCGAGAGCCAGTGGCCCCCGAAGTCGCCGGCGTGGATAACGCCGGTCAGGTTCTCGCCGTCGGCGATGCTCTGCGTCTGCACATCCTGGGTCTGCGAGGCCAGGATGAGCCCGTGCATCGCGTGCTTGTTCTTCGTGTGGTCGGCGCTGTTATACCAATTGGCGGGCAGAGTAATGGTCTTGCCGTGCCATTTCGTGGTGAGGGTGGTGCCGTCGGACGAGACCGGGCCGATGATGCGGTTCGGGTACGGCACGAGGAACGCTCCGCCGAAGCTGAAGCTGGCGTTGCCGTTCTGATCGTCTGGTCCGCCGCTGAGTTTGCCTGCGGCCTCTTCAATCGTGGGCGAGGCGAGGATCGGAATCTCGCCCTTCCCGGGAACGTTGGCGGTGATCTGGAAGACATTCATGCCGCGGCCAGGAAGCACCGTGACCGAAAGGAACTCGGGCTGCTGACCGTTGCTGGTGGCCGCACGCGTCAGCTTCACGATGGGCTCGCTGCCAATCTGCGGTGGCCCGGCTGGCTGCGCGGGCTGCGTGGCCGCCGGCGTTGGTTGCGACTGCTGGTTGCAACCGGCGAAAAGGACGAGTGCTACCGCCAAACTTGACGTGACGATCGTTCTGGTGCGCATTGACCTGCATTGCATCGACATGGACTTCGTCTCCCTGAAAAAAGAAAGAGGATCAATTTTTATGGATCGTGCTGCCGAATCGGGATTGCTGAAGCGCACCCATTCTACGCCCGGAATCGAAGCGCGATGCTGAGCCGCAAATCGTCGGTAGCGGGTACAATCCCACTACCGCGGCGACAAAGCTGGTTGGCCATGGGTTTTTGCCCAATTTGTCGAGAGGAGAACCTGCGTGGGAACCGTCATACCTTTATCCGATGCAACGCGCCGGACGCTTTCATTCCCGGCAGTCACGACCTTAATCATTTTGATCAACGGTCTCGTGTTTGTGCAGGAGCTGATCCGCGGCGATGCTTTCGTGACCCAATGGGCCGCGATCCCTGCGGTGATCTTCAGCGGCCATCGGTGGATCACGATCCTGACCGCCATGTTCATGCACGGCAGCTGGTCGCACATCATCGGCAACATGGTCTTCCTCTGGGCCTTTGGGCCGCAGATGGAGGACACCATGGGCCGCGGGCGGTACGTTGTCTTCTATCTGCTGGGCGGCGTGATAGCCATGTTGGCCCAGGTGGCGGCCAATCCGGGATCGACCGTTCCGAACCTGGGCGCCAGCGGAGCAATTGCCGCCGTGATGGGCGCGTTCCTGGTGATTTATCCCCGCGACGAGATTCGTTCGGTGCTGATCATTCTTATCTTCGTGAGGATCACAATGATTCCGGCAGCATTGCTGATCGGGATATGGTTTCTCATTCAGCTGGTGGATGCCGGCTCGGTCGCGACCGTGCAAACCGGCGGCGTGGCCTATCTCGCGCATGTCGGCGGCTTCATCTTTGGGGCGGCCACGGGGCGGTTGTGGAGACGCTCGCCTGCCGCATATTGATGATCGAGCCGGCGACATTGCAGGTCCTCAATCAGCGCATCGTTGCCTGCAACCGATGTGTGCGGCTGCGGCAATACTGCGCGTCGGTCGCCGAAAAGAAGCGCCGGGCGTATCTCGATGCCGAGTACTGGGGCAAGCCGGTGCCATCGTTCGGCGATCCCCAGGCCCGAGTGCTGTTTGTTGGACTAGCCCCGGGCGCGCACGGGTCAAACCGCACCGGGCGTCCCTTCACAGGAGATGGCTCGGGAAATTTTCTTTATCCTCTGCTGCACCAGGCTGGGTTCGCATCACAGCCTTCGTCGAGCCATCGAAACGACGGCATGCAGCTGACCGGCGCGTGGATCACCGCAGTCGTGCGATGCGCTCCACCGGGAAACAAACCGCTCCCTCAAGAGATCGCGAACTGCGCGCCCTTTTTCGATGAGGAGATCGCCGCCTTAACGCAGTTGCGCGCGATTGTGTGCTTCGGGAAGATTGCCTTCGACGGCGTGGTGGCGCATCTCATTCGTACCGGACAGATCGAGCGTCGTGGGGAGCTCGCGTTCGGTCATGGAGTGGAGTATCCCATTCCTGGGAATCGATGGTTGCTGGCGAGCTATCATCCTTCGCTGCAGAACACGAACACGGGCAAGCTGACGGCGTCGATGATGCTGGGTGTCTTCAGGAGGGCCCGGCAGCTGATAAAAATACCGGGTTCATAATTCGCACAACGGACATCTTCGCCGCATCGGCTCCGCATCCAGATGTAGAGCCAAAGGAGCAATCAAGACTCCCGCGCGCGAAGGATTAAACATGATCACAATTTTGCTCATCATCCTCGTCCTGATGCTCATCGGAGCATTCCCCTCATGGCCCTACAGCCGCAGCTGGGGCTATTACCCGACCGGCGGCATCGGCCTGATCCTGCTCATCGTGGTAGTGCTGATGCTGCTTCGAGTTTTCTGATCAGAGTGGTCAGCTCGTTCAAACCTGCTGAGTGTTTCCGCTGGCTCTGAAGCCTTGCCCTTTTCAACTACCTGCTACTGCAGATGCAACTCGTTCTGCAGCTGGAGGTCGTTCAGGACGCTGGGGTGGGTTTCGTCGGTGGCCAGCAGATTGTGGCAGAGGCTGCAGTCGTTAGAGAGCGTCTTTCCGTCCTTGGTCGTGTGGCTCCCATCGTGGCAGCGGAAGCAGCCTGGATACGCCATGTGGCCGATGTTGTTGGGGTAGGTGCCCCAGGTGACCTTCATATCGGGAAAGACATTGCGGTCGTAGATGGCGACGAGTCTCTTTGCCGAGGCATCGATTGCGGATCGCTGAGTATTCCAGAGGTCGGGATATTGCGTGCGGTAAAAGTCATCGAGGCCGGCGGTGATTTTTTGGCCCGCTTCGGCCTGTGACACATAATTGGCCTGGATCAGCTGCAGGCCCTGCTTGTGCATGAAGGGCAGGCTGGGACTGGGGTCGCCATCAAGCATGGCCTCGTCGATGGCGTCCTCGGCGGTCTGGAAGATATGGGTAGCCTGATTGTGACAGTCCATGCAATCCATGGTGCGGCGGACGCCCTGGATGGGGCCTTTCCAATCGGAGCTGACGTATTGCGTACCGGAGGAGCCATCGGGGTTGGGCTTGTTGACCGCGATGATGGTTTGCGCCGATGCATCAGTGGCGACATAGGAGAAGTTGTTGAGGTGGGCGCCGTGAATGCCGCTCATGTGCGAAACGGAATCGACTCCACCGAGGTGCAGCACGAGCACGGTGCGGGTGACAGAATTCTTTTCGTCATCGCCGAAAGTGGTTTTGACCAGCAGCTTTTCACCGATGAAGCGCGTGGGTGAGTGGCATTCCTCGCAGGTTGCGCGGGCGGGACGCAATTCGTTCAGAGGAGCGCGGATGGGCGTGGGCCAGGCATGAAAGGTGACTTCGATCATCTGCTTGGTGCCGTTCACCTTGGCCTGGACGTAGGACTTCATGCCCGAGCCGACATGGCACTCGACGCAATCGACATGCGAGTGGGGAGACACCTGGTAGGCTGCCCATTGCGGCGCCATCACATGGCAGGACTGGCCGCAAAAGTGGGGCGAATCCATATAAGCGACGCCACGATAGGTCGCCGTGCCTACGATGACAAAGTTGATGAAGGTGATCACGATGACCGTCTCGATCCCGCGCCGGAAAACAGGATTGCGCAGGTCGATTTGTGGATAGATGGAAGGCACTTGCCCGGCGGCGATGAGCTGCCTGCGGCGCAGCCAGATGCCGATGGGGATGAGAACCAACCCGAGGATAAAGAGCCCCGGCAAAAACAGATCGAGAACGATGCCGATGTAGGGGTTAGAGGAGCCGCTGTGGCCGAAGATCGATACGATCCAGAATCCGATCAGCACAAACGCTGAAGCCGTTGTGAGTGCTCCGCCGATCAGGCTGGTCAGGTTGTTGCCAAAGAAGAGGAATGGCTCGAGCCATTCCTGCTTCAGTTTTTGCCACAGGGACATGGTTGCCTCTTATCCGAAGATGTATGCGCTCAAAGTAAGGACGAGCAGGGTCAGGCCAATCAATATAGCTGTAAATCCAACGACTCGGCTGAAATTTATCAGCCAGAGCGGAGGCGCGTCTGTGATCCTCGTCGCAGACTTCCCTTCGCTGATCATGCGTTTGTACTCCTCGGGACGCCGGGTTTTGAATTCCTCTTCGCTCTCCCGGCCGGTGAAGATGACCATGTCCATAGGGAAGCTGTCGGGGCGCAGGTGGGTGTTGACGAAGTGGATGGAAAAGATGAACAGGATGGCGAGGAGGCCTTCTTCACTGTGGATGACGAGGGCGGCGTTGAGCGCCCAGCCCGGCAGGAAGCGCGCAAAGAAGGGCGCGAACCACATGGCGTACCCGGAGAAGCCGATAACGACCATGCCCCAGAAAACAGCCCAGTAGTCGAATTTCTCCCAGTAAGCGTAGCGCTCGAACTTTGGCTTGGGGCCAAGGCCGAGGAACCAGCGCATATGGCCGTAGAGATCTTTAACGTCTTTCCAGTTCGCCACCATCGAAGTAGGTCCCCAGAAGATGCTCTTGTCACGATGGAAAATGCCGCGGGCGACGATTTCGCGGAGGTGGACGATGAAGGCCAGTGTGAGGAGGAGCGCGCAGAACTTGTGAAAGAAGAGGATAGTGCCGAAGCCCTGGGTAATTTTGGCCAGGCGGATCGCCCACGGCGTGCTGCTGAAGCGCAGCGGCAATCCGGTGGCGGCGAGGCCCAGAAATGTGGTGAAGAGGACAGCATGGAGGTAGCGCTGGCCGAGGGTGAAGCGCAGGAAGTAGCGGGGCTGTTCCGGAGCAGCGGCCTGGGTTGCGACGGTTGTTTCGGGAGCGGGAGCCGCTGTAGTTCGGATTGGATCAGGCATTTTTTCCTCCCGGCGTTTTGCTGTTTCCCTGAGGGAAGCGGGAACGGATGAGCCACAGAGCGGTATGCAGCAGGAAGAATGTGAGCACGCTGGCCAGGAGCAGGTTCATGAAGAGGCGGATGTAGTAGAGCGCCGGGTTCAGCTTGCGATTGCGTGCGTTGGCGTGGGGCTGGTATTGAACGAAGCTGGCGTTGGCGCCCGCATGGCAGCGTCCGCAGGTGACGATGAGATTGGCCTTGTTAACCGGCGACCTGGGATCGGAGGTGGGCAGGACCTCGTGGGCCTTGTGGCAATCCCAGCAGCGGGCTGTTTCCGTGTAGCCGCCGAGCAGTCCGAGCTGCGAGTGGAACGTATCTCGGTAGGTGCTGAACTTGTCGCGATGGCAGGAGCCGCAGATGGGGGTGGACTGCATGCGAAAGTCCGAGGAGGTGGGCTCGACGATGCCGTGCGCGGTGTGACAGTCGGTGCAGACGGGTGCGTTTTTATCGCCGGAGGCGACGGCTTTGCCGTGAACGCCTTTTTGATACTGCTCGTTTATGCCAACGTGGCAGCTGCCGCAGGTGCCCGGAATGTTGGTGCGGTAGGTCGAGCTTTGCGGATCGGTATGCGGGAGAATTTTGTGCGAGCCGTGGCAGCTGGTGCAGTTGGCGGCGACCAGCAGGCCCTCTTTGCCGAGCGCGAAGCCGTGGATCGAATCGATGTAAAGCGCGTAAACATTGGGCAGGTGGAATTTCTTTGCCATGCCGGGATCGCCATGGCAGCCGCCGCAGGTTTTGGGGATGTTCAGCGGGTAGACGGTGGAATTTGGATCCGTCTTTGTGACAATTTCGTGGGCGTTGCCGTGGCAGCCGGTGCAGGGATGCGTTTTCCAGCCAGTGGCGCCGGGTACCGAAGTGCTGGCTTTGGCGTGGATACTGCCGGCGATGGCGGAGGCTTCATCGGCGTGGCAGGATTCGCACTGGACCGGCGCGGGATGTTCTGGGTGGGGATAGTCGTGGATGTCTTTGTGGCAATCGCTGCACTTAAGACTACCGTGGATGCTCGCGTGGAATTTATCCGCGCTGACGCCGATGTTATTGCCGTTGGCATCCTGGAGCGTCGGATCGGCGTGACAGGAAAGACAGTCGGTGTCCGCGTGTACAGCCTGGCCCGGGCCGGCCAATAGAAGCACTGACGCAAAAAATGTCAGGCCTGAGAGGGATACAGCTTTCATTCCAGACTCCGGTACACCATGCCGTTCGCCGCGGCCATCGGAAGAGGCAGAGCAATCGCCTGCCTCCCCCTGTTGCCACCGCACCGATGACGGCCTCTCGAGAACTGGTCCGCTTATTTCTGCAGCGTGCGGATGTAGGCGACCACTTCCTTGATCTGGCCATCGGTCAGCTTGCCGTTGTACGCGGGCATTTTGCCTTTGCCGTCCTTTGTGATAGCGATCAAAGCTGCGTCCGTGGCTTTAACCTGCTCTGGATCCTTGAAGGACGGGACCTTCATCATCTTCCCCATCGGCGTCGCGGCGGTTCCGTCCGGTCCGTGGCACATGGCGCACTTGGCTTTGTAGGTGTCGGCGCCGGCGCCCTGCGCAAAGGCAGGCGCCGCAATGGAAGCGGCAAGCAGAATCATAGCTGCGGTTCTGATGCGATGGTTCATAGGTGCTCCTTCGAGGTTGTTCAGTCCCAAGTCCTTCCCGTTGATACATCACGGGAGATTGCCTGGTCTGTGATATTGGCCACAGACATAGGCGTGATTGATCATATGCGGGCTGACGCATTTCAGTCGTCACTCCCGGGTTGTGGATGAGGATTGATGTCGTCCGGAGCCGGAGCTGAAGAGGGATCGGTCTTTGAGTCCGGTGAATCTTCCTGCATCTCCCGCACCTCGTGCTCGGGCCCGCGGCCGGTGAGGAACGTCCACTTCAACGGGTAAATGTCAGGGTCGAAAATGACGGCGTAGAAGTGCCAGATGACGATGGCCGCTGTCGCCAGGATCGCTTCATAGAAGTGGATCGCGGTGCTGATGGTCAGGATCGACGCGGGATGCGGCAGGTGGGCGAGGATCCAGTCGTTGAGCCAGAGCAGCACGCCAGTGATGGCCATGACCGCCGTGCCCCACACGAGCGCCCAGTACTCGGCCTTCTCGGCATAGTTAAAGCGGCGGTAGCATGGGAGCTGGCTGCGGCCGCCGAGATTGTATTCGACGGTCTGGATGGCTTCCTTCGCATCGCGCAGGTCGGGAACCATGTCTTTGAGCCAGCTACGGCCGCTGTTTCTTATCGACAGGTAAACGACGTGGTAAACCGAGGCTCCGATGAGCACCACGCCGGCGATGCGATGCACCCAGCCGCGGATCGGGAAGCCGTGTTCCCAGCGAACGAGGGGCGCCGCCCAGAAGGAATGCGGATATTTTAGAGCGAAGCCGGTGATGACCAGGACGATGAAGCTTACAACCAGGAAAGCATGCTGCCAGCGTTCGCTGAGGGTTAGGCGGATTTGGCCCGGAGTCTGGCGATACTGCGCAAGTACGACGTGGGCCTTGCGGCGCAGGTCGATGAGATTGTGCAGCAGCATCAGGCCGAGGGTGACCGGGATGACGATGAAGTAGAAGAGCTTCACGAAATCGAGGACGCGTCCGCCGGGCGTGGTTTTCGACATTACGTGTACCGGCCCGATGGCGAAGCGGCTGCCGGCATCGTTGTGGCACTGGCCGCAGGTCCTGCTCAGGTTGGCCTTGTTGACTGTCGAGCGAGGATCGCTGGATGCGTAGATGTTGTGGACGCCGTGGCAGCTGGCGCAGTTGGCGACGGTCTGGCGGCCTTCGCGCGCGGCGAGGCCGTGATAGCTGTCCTCGTAAGTGGGCACGCGGTCCTGGGGCATGGCGAAGCCAGCCATCAGCTGGGTGTCGGCGTGGCAGCGGGAGCAGGCTTCCTGCGATACATTCGCCATGAAAACGGGGGAGCCGGGATCGCCTGGGGCGAGAATCTTGTGCTCGCTGTGGCAGTCGGTGCAGGTCGCGGCCTGCAGAACGCCTTTTGCGACAGCCTGGCCGTGGATGCTCTGCGCGTAGGTGTTGTAAACGCCGGTGTGGCATTTGCCGCAGGTAGCGGCGACATTCTGTTTCCAGATTTTCGAGTGCGGATCGGAGACGGGCAGGATGTCGTGGGTACCGTGGCAGTCGTTGCACGAGGCCCCGTTTTCGTTGCCCTGCTGGATGGCGCGCCCATGCACGCTCTGCCGGTAGGCTTCGACGGGGCGCACCTCGGTGAACATATATTTCGCGGCGAGTTTCGGGTCGGAGTGGCACGATCCGCAGGTATTCGGCAGGTTCTGCTTGCTCACGGGCGAGTGCGGATCGCTCGAAGGCAGCGCAGCGTGGGTGGAACCGTGGCAACTCTGGCAGGTTGGAACATCCGCGTTGCCGTGGTCGCGTGCGCGGCCATGGATGCTGGCGCGGTACTGCGCAACTTCAGTGGCGTGGCAGGTGGCGCAGAACAGGGGACCTGCGACCGCTTTCGTCACATTGCTGGTTCCGTGACAAGCGATGCAGGTTTGCGGATCTTTGGGATCTCCCAGAGCTGCGTGAGCGCCGGAGGCCATCGCTTTGGCAGCGTCAGAATGACACGTGACGCAGGAGGCCGACGCGGTTTTCGCGTTGTGCGATGGCGCGGACGCTCCTGAGTGGCAATCGATGCAGCCCAAGCTGCTGTGCGGCCCTTTCATATGGGCTGCAGGATTGATGGCGATGTCTTTACCCTGGGAATTTTTCAGCCCCGTGGAGAGGCCGTGACAGAGAAGGCAATCAGAAGCCTGCTGGGCGCGCGCGACGGGAACAACGAGTGCGGCTGTGAGAAGGAAGAACGCAACAAAGTCGATCCGATAATTGCGACCAGGGCTCTCAAAAGAAAGTCGTTCCGCCGGCAAATCTCCGCCGTTGGTTCCCATGACTACTTTCCCGATTCCGCCCGGGAGTTGCTGGGGGCTCCCGATGGAATCTCCACATTTGAGCGCCAGCTTGCGCTCCAACCCAAGTCGCTGCGCGGCGAAATCCGGGTGCGCGATTTCGCCCGCCAGGGCCACGCTCTCTGGATAGTCCGCTTACTTTTGCAGGGTGCGAATGTACGCGACGACGTCCTTAATCTGGGCATCGGCGAGCTTTCCCGCGTATCCCTGCATCCTGCCGACGCCGTATTTTGTCTGCTTGAAGATCTCGGCGTCTGTCTCCTTTACATCTTCCGGAGCCTTCAGCGATCGCAGCTTCATGGTTTTCCCGATAGCCGTGTTGCCGGCGCCATCGGCTCCATGACACATAGCGCATTTGGCTTTGTAAGCAGCTTCACCAGTTTGTTGGGCAACAGCCGTGATACCCGAAATGCTAAGCAGAGTCATGATGGCAATCAGCGTATTTTGCTTCATATCGACCCTCGCTACAGCGATGGCCAGGGTGGAACCCCGGCCATCGATACGGTTCCAGATCAGAATTCGAAGTGCATTCCGATGGTGAGGTTATTGGCATGAAATGCGCGGGGCGCGGTCTCTCCCGCGGATGTCAGCGTCTGACCGGTTTGAGCCGCCAGGGAATTGCACTGCACCACAGGCGACGGCGCCGTGGGGCTGGGGTTGGACGTGGTGCAATAAAACGCACCCGAAGCGCCGCCCTCACCGTACCCGAAGTGATCGTATTCCGCCTTCCAGGTCCAGTCTGGACGGACCTTGTAGGCGACACTCACAAACGGGGTCTGATACTTCGAGACCAGCGAGCCGGCGACGTCGCGCGCATCGTTATAGAAGCGGCTTCCGTCCACTGAGGTGATATGGTAGCCAACCCGCCACTGGAGGGCATCGGAAGGACTCACCCGAATGGCCGCAGAGCCATACTGCGTCGGAGCATCTATAAAATCCTTCGTCGGGCCCATGTCGTAACCTCCACCCCGGTTGGCAGTGGGAGACGGGCACGCCGTGCCGCTCGGCGTCGAAGCGCCGGGCAGTTTCGCCGTGGCCCCGGCAAGATAGCAGATTTCCGTCGTCGCATAGACATCGCTGAAGGAGTAATTCAGGTCCACCCCGTAGCGCTCGTTCGGCGCCAGCTGCGCACCCACGCTCGCTGTCCGGCTATGATCGCCGTGATGAAGCGCCCCGTCCAGAGGTTGCACAATGCCTGTGTTGTTCGTGTTGTTGCTGCGTTCCAGGTCGTTGAAGGCTCCCGACACGGTCGCCCACGACTTTGCCCGGTAAAGAGTGTGCACTCTGAAATGCTCCACCTCTCTGGGCCCCACGGGAGTGAAGGCGTTGTCGTCGAAAAGTATCTCCGCGGAGCCGTTAACATCCCAGTTGCTGGAAGGACGCAGTGCGATGCTGAAGATTCCACCGTCTTCATTAATGGTTACTGTTCCGCAGGTCACTCCGGGCGGGTTCTCGGCAACGCATGTGGCTATCGGAACGTTGTGGGGCAGACCCTCGGCGATAACATGATTGCGGTGGCGATAGGTGAGCGAAATTGTGGCCCGCGACCAGCCATCCCAGGTGCCTGTAAGGTCGTTGGTGATGAACCTCTGGCCAAAGAAGTCAGGGTTCGGAACTCCGATAGCGCCGCTGCCTTCAAACGTTCCAGCGCCCGCGGCCGCATTCGTCGTGGTGAGCGCGCCCGCATAGCTGATGGTTTCGTTGCCCGCTGTCGCAGGGGTCGACACCGTGGTCCCACTGGTCATGGTGGTGGCTCCGGGCTGCTGCACATTGGAGTAGCTGACCTGATCGGAGACGCTGAATTGCCGCGTTGCCTGCCACACGATGCCGTAATCGGCAGCTGTGACCTTGCGTCTGGCAGTCGCCGTAGCGGTGTAAACGATGCTGCGCGAGGTCTTGGCCAGTCCCTCGAAATCATCGTAGTAAGAGGGCAGGTTCATCTTCGCGCTGGTGTAACGAAAATCGCCGTTCATCGAGAGGTTCCTGATGCTGGCGCTCTGGAAGCGGAAGATTTCTGTCGGATAGAAGAAGCGCGTCGGCTGGGTGCGCAGATAGCTGCTGATGACCGCGCAGGCAGGGTTGATAACCGGCAGGCCGCTTGGAGTGGTGGGCGTCGACAAGGGAGGCGTCGTGCCAACGCTGTTGGCGTTGCATGCGCTGCTGGTTGCATAGGGCGTCAGGCTGTCGTAGTTCGCCAGCAGTGCAACCTTAGTTCCGTCCGGCTCCTGTACGTTGTAGTACGAAGGATCCATCGTGAAGTACGAGTCGGCCTTGTAATGATCGATCTGCTCTTCAAGGGTCAGCCGGGTGTCGCGCACGGGCTTCCAGTCGACGCCGGCGGTGAAATCGTCGGTCCCGTTTCTCTGATACTCCTGCAGCAGCACGTCGTAGGAACCGGCGAATTGATAGCCGCTGGGACTGAGGCTCGGGCCTTCAAACGTGTTGTGCGAGTACCCCACACGATAGGTCACCTTCGCCAGCGGGAGCAGCGTAAGATTGCTGTCCGTCATGCGGCGCACGGTGTTATATAGAAACGGCGACTGAAGAACCTGGGAGTACGGCAGGGAGCCGGTTGGCGCGGCGGTCGGCCCAATGGGAATCGACTGCCCCGACGGAATGTTCGGATTGCCCAGCAGATCGTAGTCGAAATACTGACGATCTCTCCTGAAAAGTCCGTTGAACTCGTAACGGTCCCCCTTGAAAAAATCCATTTTGGCGAAGCTATAGGGATCCCCGCCAAACCCGCTGCCCACGGCGGTCAGTGAATCGAAGAGCGTGTCCTTTGCGCCCGGCAGAGCATGCATCACAAAGGTCTCATGCAGGATCCGCGGTCCCGATTGCTCGTTGACCAGCGTGTCGTACATCGCGCCGCTGCCGTCGACATTGGCGATGTGGCCGCCAAGATCGATGGACTCGTGGACCGAATATCCACTCACAGCCGTCGACGGCTGCGCGTCGGGTACCGGAGCCTGGGCGAGTGCAACGCTCGTCATTAGTATGGCGACTCCAACGCCCCCGGCGATACGCATGAACCTTGCGGCGCAGAACCGCCGATTGGAGAGCCGCGAAAACCAGTCTGTCTTCTTCATAGGAAGCCTCACTTGAAAACATCGACCGAATCAAAAATCCTGAAGTCGTGCTCGAACCTGTTACCGGATCCGGGCCGCCCCTTGCACCGGCGGCCCAGGTCCACAACCCGCCTATCTGAGAAACGCCTGATTGATGTTGGAGCCGTGAATGTAGGTGTGGCAGCTCGTGCATGGCGCTAGTTCATCCGACCCCGCGCCCATTCCGGTGATCGTGTGGTTGGCAACCCGGCTATGGCACTGGTTGCAAAGCGTGTTGATCGACGGCATGTTCAGTAACCGCGCGTTTTGCGAACCGTGAGGAGTGTGGCAGCCCACACATCCCTCCGCCTTGACCGCGGCATGTTCGTACACGTAAGGCCCGCGCGTCTCCGCGTGGCATTTGGTGCAGACCGCATTCTGATCCGCCGTGGACTTCAGGTTGTTATTCCCGAAGGTGCCGTGCGGATTGTGGCAATCGCTGCAACTGACCGCGCCTTCGTTCACCGGATGGTGGAAAGGCATATCGAACGCGGCCTTCTGGTCGCTGTGGCACTTGAAGCAAAGCTTTGGCTGTTCGGCGATCAGCAGATGCTCGGGCGTTTCGGAATCGTGGACGCTGTGGCAGCCGAGACAACTGACGTTGGCCCTGGCGTGCGGGGAGCGGTCGAAGTTCGGATGTGCACCCGCGTGGCATCCGAGGCAGGTCGCTGTGGCGTCTTTGGCGCTCAGCTTGTCGAAGCGGCGAATTTTCGTGACATCGCCGCCGCCTTCGACGTGCGCCTTGCCGGGTCCGTGACAGCTCTCGCAGGTCACGCCCTTACCCGCATGTTCGAGGGCGAGCCGTGAATGTGGATTCGTGCCGAACTTTTTCACGACATCCGCGTGGCAGGTGGCGCAGGTATCCTGGCCGACGAAATCCGTCGCAATCGCCGCTTTCGTTTGGGAAGATACCGCTTGTTGCTGGCCTCTAAGCCTGGTTCCTGCGAACCCGGTGAGCAGCAGAAGACACGCGATGCTGGTTAGAATTCGACGCATGCGTATTCACCTCGCGCAGCGAGCAGTTCGCAATCCCTGGCTCGCTAAAATTACAGCTTCATAACTGCTGGAGAATACGGTGTGCCACTATGGAACACAGTGATCTAAATCACAGAGCCACATTACTTTGTGTGCAGTGATTTGAATCACTTCGCTTGCGTGACGGCAAAACAAGTGATAAAGCCGGAAATCGCGCGGGGCCGGATTCTCAAATGCGCAGAAACTGTGCGGAATCAACAGCTAACGGCGAGGAACCGCAGCTGACGTTGTTTGGACGTCCCAGGCGAGGAGCGTAATTATTCTGGTTCGCGCGTTTATGCGGAGATGGCGGATTTGGAAAGTTGCGGCGTTGGGGTTTCTTCCGGCTCAATGTCACCCGACCACTGCCGCAACTGGCGAATCGCGCTGTTGACCAGCGCAGCAACCGCTGAGTCGACGATGGGGGTGAGTCGTGTGCCCCATTCGATCCGTTCCGGCTGCACGCCGAGCACCACAATCTGCTCGGGCGCACTGCCGCTGAGTCGCATCGCACCGATCAGGTCGGAGAACCCCAGCAAATGCACGCTTTTCGATATGGGGAGATCGGCAATCTCGTCTCCCTCGAATCGCAACAGCGTTCCGGGAGGGGCACCGACGTCAATCGCATCGATCGCCAGCAAGTGCGTTACGCCGTTCAGCGGGTACAGCAGGTCCAGCCCCAGAGTCCCGCCCTCGATCAGAGAGATGGGTTGCGGCACGCGGCGGTCGGCCTGCATCAGCTGAAGAACCACCATGCCAACGGCGTCGTCGGTGCGCATCAGGTTGCCCAGCCCCAGCACCGCGATGCGGGGCAAAGCTGTGCACTCAGCCATTTATCGATCCCAGTCCCGGGTGCGATGGATTTTGCGTTTACCGAAGAGGTGCCGCGGCTCGAGCCTGGCGATTTGCATTTCCTCGTCGATGGTTTCATCGTCCACGAATTTGTAACCGCTGAAGATACTTTCCATCTCGGCATTGCGCTCGGTCATGGCCACCAGCACCGCGCTGTAGACGTGGTGGATGAAGAACGCCATGAGGAAGAACAGGAAGAGGAAGTGAATCATGCGGATCCACTGGATGTCGATGATGCGAGGTATCCAGCCAACAAAAAACCTAAGGGTCGGCGAGCCTTCCACGGTCGCAAATAACACGAGGCCGGTGACACATTCGCACGCGATAAGGAAATAGACGACGATGTAGGTAAGCCCGGCCAGCGTGTTGTGGCCGATCTGCTCGAACGGCTTCCGCTGCTGGAAGGTGTAGTAGCGGAACATCGCCTTCAGGCTGCGCCACTGACGGTGCGTGAGAGGCAGGAACTGACGCCAGCGAGCCCAGTGGTTGCCGGCAAAGAACCAATAGACGCGCACGATGAGCGCCCCGATCAGCTCGAATCCAGCCAATTCATGGATAAAACGCACTGTCCCCATCGTCCAGGAGCGCGGCCCTGGAAAGATCAGGAAGGGGTGATTCAGATAAAGGCCGGTCCAGGTGAGAACCGTGACCGCGGCCACGATGCCCCAGTGGGCGAGGCGGACTGGCAGTTCCCAGACATATACGGGGACGAGGTGCTCTTCGTCCGCGGCGACGTGCTTCTTCACAGGAGCCGGACCAACGATAGCGGCCATCACCGGCCTCCCTGCAGCACCGCCTCGTCATCGGCCACAGGATCCGGAGGAAGCGACGTGGATCCCCCCGGTTCCTTCACAGCCACAACGTTGCGGCCGTAGCTGCGTCCCTTGCCGTCGACCACATGGACGGCGCAGGCCAGGCACGGATCGAAGGAGTGAACCGTGCGAAGCACCTCGAGCGGGCGCTCCGGGTCGGCGATCGGCGTGTTCAGTAACGCCGCTTCGTACGCTCCCCGCTGGCCATGCGCATCCCGTGGTCCGGCATTCCAGGTTGATGGCACAATCGCCTGGTAGTTGACGATCTTCTTGTCCTCGATTTCGACCCAGTGTCCGAGCGAGCCGCGTGGCGCTTCTTCCAGTCCAAAACCCGCACAATTCTTCGGCCAGCTCTCCGGATCCCATTTGTCTCCGTTGTGGATACGAACGTCGCCGTGCGCCATATTGTCGTCCAGCTGCGCGATCCAGACTGGAAGCTTCTGGACTACGATGTCGGCCTCGATGGCCCGGGCCGCGATTCGGCCGAGGGTCGAGTAAAGCACCGTCGGCGGCGCGTTGAAGTGCGCCAGAACGCCGTCCACCGTCTTCTTCACCTGCGCGTCGCCGGACGCATAGGCGATCAGCGTGCGAGCCAGTGGCCCCACTTCCATCGGCTTGTCGTCGTAACGAGGCGACTTCAGCCAGGAGTATTTCGCGTCCGTATCCAGTTGCTGGAACGGCGGTTTCGGCCCCGAATATTTCGGATTGGTCTCGCCTTCGGCCGGCCTCCGGCTGACCTTGTCGCCATCGGAGTATTCGTACCAGGAATGCGTGACGTATTCAGCGACCTTCCCGGGATCAAGGGGATGCACGGTGGAGAGATCGCGATTGAGGATCACCCCCCGCGGATAAGCAAACCCTGCCGAATCGTTGATGCTGCCGGAAGGCAGGTCCCCGTAGGCCATGAAATTGCCAAGGCCTTCACCGTAGCCGAACCACTCCTTATAGAAGCCGGCGACAGCGAGGACATCGGGCACATAGACCTGCTCCACGAAGGTTTTGGCGCGAGCCGCAAGCTCATTAAAGAGCGTGATGCGCTCCGGATTAATAACGGCTTCCGGCTCGTTACCATCGATTGCGGTAGACATCCCACCCACCAGGTACGTCTGCAGGTGTGGATTTTTACCGCCCAGGACCGCGTGGATGCGAATAAAGTCCCGCTGCATATCAAGCGCTTCGATGTAATGCGCGACAGCGAGCAGGTTCGCTTCCGGCGGCAGTTGGTAAGCAGGGTGTCCCCAGTCACCGCTGCTAAAGAGGCTCAACTGCCGGCTGGCAACCAGCGCCTTGACGCGGTCCTGGACACCCTTAAAGTAGACAGTGCTCGACTTCGGCCATTCCGAGATCGACTGCGCAAGCTGCGAAGTCTTTGCCGGATCGGCCTTCAAGGCTAAGGTCACATCGACCCAGTCGAGCGCATGAAGATGGTAGAAGTGAACAACGTGATCCTGAACGTTCTGCGCGCCCGCGATAATGTTGCGCACGAGCCGGGCGTTATCGGGAATATCGATGCCGAGCGCATTTTCGACCGCGCGCACTGAGGCCAGCGCATGCACCGTGGTGCAGACGCCGCAAATGCGCTGCGCCCAGATCCATGCCTCGCGCGGATCGCGGCCGCGCAGGATCAGCTCGATGCCGCGGAACATGGTGCCGGAGCTCCAGGCGTCGGTGACGCGGCCTCCGTTGACTTCGGTCTCAATGCGAAGGTGGCCTTCAATGCGGGTTACGGGATCAATGACGACGCGTGCCATTTCAGTGCACCTCCGTCGTGGTCTTTACGGTTTTGTCTTCTTCGTGCGGTGAAACATCGTCGTCTCCCGGATGGAAATGATCGCGAACGACGTGCCCGACAGCGTGGGCCGCAGTCGCCGCAGCGACGCCCGCCACAACCGTCCAGCCGATTTCGCCGGCAGTGACATCCACTCCAAACCCTGCTGGATGCGGCAGCCGTTCGTAGAACGGTGACTTCGTATCCCAGAAGCGTGATGACGCGCAAGCAATGCAGCCGTGCCCGGACTTCACCGGCCAGCTGGTCGAGTTATTCCAGCGCACCGTTGGGCAGTTGTAGTTTGCCTCCGGTCCCTTGCAGCCCATTTTGAAGAGGCACCATCCCTTGCGATGGCCCTCATCGCCCCAGGCCTGCACATAACGGCCGGCGTCGTAGTGGGCTCGGCGCTCGCACTGATCGTGAATGAGCTGCCCGTAGGCGAACAGCGGGCGGCCTTCGCCATCGAGCGCGGGCAGCACGCCAAACGTGAGATAGTGCACCAGCACGGCGGCGGTGTTGACGGAGTTCTGCGGGCAACCGGGAAGGTTGACAACCTTGAGTCCGGGCACCGCCTCATGCAGACCCAGCGCTCCAGTGGGATTGGGATTCGACCTTACCAGGCCGCCATCCCACGCGCATGCGCCCACTGCAATGGTGGCTGCGGCGCTGCCGCAAACTTCGCGCGCGATGTCGAGAGCCGTGCGTCCGCCGATGGTGCAGTACACGCCGTCATCGGCCGTAGGAATCGCGCCTTCCACGATGACGAGGTACTTGCCTTTCTCTTCTTTCACCACTCGCTGCAGGGCCGCTTCAGCGTGCTTGCCATAGCCGGCCATGATGGTCTCGTGATATTCGAGCGACAGCGTCTCGAGAACGATGTCTTCAATGGTGGGGTGCGGCGAGCGAAGCATCGATTCCGTGTTGCCGGCGCAGTCCTGAAACTCGAGCCAAACCAGCACTGGTTTGCGCTTCTGCCCCAGCGCCGCAGCGATGTTCTGCGCGTAGGAGGTGGGCAGGGCGAGCGTGGCCGCCATCGTGCCGCAGAACTCCATGAACCGCCTGCGCGAGATGCCGCGCTCTTTGCAAACTTCGAGAATCGACTCTTCTTTGGCCATTCTGGCTCTCCTGCCTGCGGTAATGGACTCCGGGGAATGCAGACAGACCGTAGCTTTGGGGAAAAACGCTTGTATGTGATCGCCATCACCGGAGGCGGATTTCTGGTTGCCCTCCGGCTTCAGACATTAAGCATCAGACGGCGAGGGTTTTCTGGTGACCGCCGTCACAGGCCCTTGTGCTCGAAGTCACAGACCCGGTGCGGGACCGGCAGCAGACTCTCCGGCAGGAGGTTTTTCGCCATGAAAACCCTCGAAGAAACTGTTTCCAGCAAGCGCGCCTTTGTGGTCCCGGACAAGATTCTGGTGGCAACGGATCTGGGCGACACCGATTATCTGATTCCGCACGCCGTGGCCCAGGCCCGCGCGTGCGGCAGCGCCCTGACCCTGGTGCATGTGATTCCGCCAGGCCAGGCCGTTCCGCTGGATGCCAGCGCTATTCCCTACCTCGATGTAGCGGAAATGAAGCGGGAGGCGGAGCAAACGCTGAACCGCGTCGCCGCCCAGGCCTTGGCCAGCGGCATTCCCTGCGATGTCATCGTCATGGAAGGGAACCCGCGCGAGCAACTCACGGCCCTGGCGCGTGAGACTCAGGCCGGAAGAATTGTCGCCGGAACCCACGGTCGGCGTCATTTGAAGAAGCTGCTGCTCGGCTCCGTAGCCCACGAGATTCTTCGTTCCGCCGAGGTGCCGGTCTGCACCATCGGCCCGCACGCGCATGAGGCTTCCTCTTTCGGCGCCCCACGCAAAATCCTCCATCCCGTCTCTCTATGCGCCGGATTCGAGGAGAGCGCTCGCATGGCCATCGAGATGGCGCAGTTCTATCGGGCTGACATTACGCTGCTGCACGTGCTGCCGCGCACCACACATGGCCAGCCGGACGCGGATCGCGTTGTGGAATGGACCACTGTGGAGCTGCGACGCCTGGTCCCGGAAGAAGCACCGCTCTGGAGCCAGGTGACGGTGCAGGTGGAGATCGGCGACGTCGTCGAAGAGACCCTGAATGTCGCAGCCGAGCTCAATGCCGACCTGATCGTGCTGGGGGTCAACAGCGAGGTCGCGTTCTGGCCGATTCGCGGCGATGACACGGTCTACAACATCATCTCGCAGGCGAAATCACCGGTGCTAAGTGTGCGTCACGCGAGGGGTACAGGAGGTTAACTCCGCCGGAAGGAGGACTTATGAACACCGACCGCGGAGAAGTAAGCACCGGGATCGCGGCCATCCGGTGGTTAGCACGCGGCTTCGGGCTGTTGATTTCAGGATTTCTGCTCTTCATGTTCATTGGAGAAACCGGGGAGGGGCATCTTCGGAATCCGGCCACTTCCGCGTTCGTACACGTCGCCCCGATCGCAGGGATCGGACTCTTGCTCCTGGGCTTTTACATCGTCGCCATGTTCCTGGCCCTCAAATGGGAACACGCCGGAACACTTATTGCTGTTGGATCTCTCGCAGCGTTCTTCGTCATACTGTTCCAGGGATCGTTCCCCGGAAATGTCTCTGGTGGTTTTAGTCCGAAGGGCGTCCTGAACCCCATCCTTTTGTGCTTCTGGCTGCCGGTCCTTCTCTACTTGCTCTGTTGGGGGCTCGAGGGAAAGCGAAGGCGAGAACCGATGTCTCGTGAATTTCCTCGGTGAGAAATCCAAGTAAGTTGCTGCGATCAGCTACCGGCCACTGGCTGCAGGGTTCGAGCGCGAATGCCCACCACTGAGAGCATTCGTCCGGTGAACCCGTGTTCGGCGCGGTAGGAGAAATAGCGATTGTTCTGGCACTGTGTGCAGTCGCCGATGACGATAATCGCGTCCGGTCGCAGGCCCGCGTCCAGTAACTGCCGCCGGTTGGCCTCCATCAGGTCGAGGTGTAACGAAGGCCCGATATTGCTGTGCCCGGGTGGGCGCTGCGTCAGGAACAGCATCGGGTATTTTTCACGGATAGGATCGGAATCCGAAACCTCGCTAAATAGCTCCTCCGCATACGCGAACTGCGAACCGAACTCGCTCCGCACCTCTTCGCCCACCGCGTAACAGCAGCCGCCGATTCCCGGACCGATCGCGGCGATCAGATCCTCGGGACGACTGCGAAACTGCACTCTCATCTTTCCCACACCGTTCTCGACGATCCGCCTGACCGTGCCCCGCCAGCCCGCGTGAAACGCCGCGACCGCCCTCTTCTTCACGTCGCAGATCAGGACGGGAATGCAGTCCGCGGTTTGAATGCCCAGCAGCACACCGGGGGTATTGGTCATGAGGCCATCGCCTTTGCATGGTGGCGCTTCCGATGCGTTGCCCGGACCGCCATTGCCGGGACCCGTATTTTCAAGGCCTGGCCGACCAATGTGCCTCACGCTCGCGGAGTGAATCTGCTTCAGTGTTACGAGCCTCATGGATGGCGGCGCGCCGAGAGCCTGGAGGAATCGCCGTCGATTCTCGAGGACATTTTCGCGTGTGTCCGACGCTGTGAATCCAAGGTTCAGCTCGCCGCTGCGCTGCGCTGGCCGGTAAGCGGTGGTTGTTCCGCCGGTGCGTGTGCTGAAGCCGTGCACCAGCCACGGATAATCGTCCCACGCAGGTACCCGAACAATTTCGATCCGCGATTTGACGACACGCCTGGCCGGCTGAGGGATCGGTGCAGCAGAAGCCTCTCGCCTCGCCTCGTGAACTTGCGTTCTCCCTCTCGAGACGCGACCAGCCGACGCGAGTCCAACTTTGGCAAGCAGATCGTCATTCAAAGCGGTTGGAGAATCGGAGGCGCGAAGCATCGTGACCTCATTTTATCTGCGCAGGATGCGCCTGCGACCAACATTCGATACTCGGCTACAACTTCGAAACCGACAAAGCTGTCGACGCGAAGCACGTCGGCATCACAGGCCACTCGCGTTACGGCAAGGCATCCCTCGTGACCATGGCGTACGACCCGCGCTTCGCCATCGGCTATATCAGTTCCTCCGGCGAAGGCGGCGCGAAGTTATACCGGCATATCTTCGGAGAACAGCTGGAGAACGTGGCCGCCACGAACGAGTATCACTGGATGGCGGGCAATTTTCTTAAGTATGCGGGACCGCTCAAAACCGACGACCTGCCCATCGACGCGAACGAACTGATCGCCCTCTGCGCCCCGCACCCTGTTTTCATCGGCGGAGGCGCGACCGATGGCGACGGCTGGGCGGACGCGAAAGGAATGTTCCTGGCCGCCGCCGGCGCCGACCCAGTGTATCGATTGCTCGGATTGCAGGGTTTGGGCGCGACAGACTTGCCACCCATCCAAACCGGACTGACCAGCGGCGAGCTCGCTTTTCGTCAGCATAGCGAAGGTCACACACCAATGCCGAACTGGCGGTATTTTCTTGATTGGGCCGCGCGCTGGCTCTAACTCAATAGCCGCTGACTAATCCTGGTCAACGCCCACGCGATGGGTCGGATGATCGACTCAAATTCAGGTCGACATAGGTGCTCTCAGAGTGCGGCGGCCCTGGGGCATAACACAGTCCATCGGCTCCATAAGTCTGTTGGCATGCGCCAGTATCTTCAGGACGGCGCGGCGATTGCGCGTATTGCCAAACAAAAGCTTTCGCGAGTCCGATCTTTGCCAGATCGAAATCCCTGACCGGAACAACGCACCCAGGCGCCGGCGGACAGCGGTCGTCCCACACCCATAGCTTTACACCGGGAAATCGAGCGCCAATGTCCCGCGCCGTCGAAATCATCTCCGCGCCCGACGGCACGGCAATTCCCGAGCAATAAACGCCGGCGTTATAGCCCGAATGTTTCATCGCAACGATCCACGCTCCGATATAGCCAGCCTGTTCCGGTAACAACCTCCCGCCTTCTTCCTGATCCAGAAAAATGATTGTGCGCGACGGGAACCCCTCCCTTTTCGCTGAGTCAACCGCGTTGGCAGCGTCTTGGCGGCCGATTGCGGCCGCATTTTGGCCCTTCAGTTGAGCGTCCAGCCGGCCATTGAACAACACCAGGAACCCGAAACCCGCCGCCCGCACCACGCGGCGCTTCCCTGTCCAGGGATTGTTACTCATGCCTGGTGGATTGTTGAGCCAGTAGCCCGTGTACGCGAAAGTTTTGCGCAGGGCTGGCAGCAGATCGTCGCCAGGATAGCCATTCTTGTCGAAGCCCACATAGCTGCGCTGAGCGCCGGCAAAAACCGCGCTCATTAACATGCATCCGGCGAGTGATCTTGCCAACTTCATCACGCTAAGACCTGATCCTTGGATTCACCACCATATATAAGACATCGGTCGCCAGGTTGACCAGAACATAAGTCAGACCTACCGCTAAGATGCAACCCTGCAGAAGCGGGTAGTCGCGATTGGAGATGGCCGAAACGGTCAGACGCCCAATCCCCGGCCAGCTGAAGATCGTCTCGGTGACAATGGCCCCGGCCAGCAGCGCGCCGAATTGCAGACCGATGAGCGTCAGCACGGGAATCATGGCGTTGCGCAGCGCGTGCTTGTAGACGACAGTCCGCTCCGGCAGCCCTTTCGCGCGCGCAGTGCGAATGTAATCCTGGCCAAGTTCTTCGAGCATCGAAGTCCGTACCATGCGGGTGAGGATTGCAGCGAGAGCACTGCCCATAGTCACGGCGGGCAGCACCAGATGCGATAAATCGCCCGCGCCCGAAACCGGGAGCCACCCCAGCTTAATCGAGACCAGCAGGATGAGAATCGGTCCCAGCGCGAACGACGGAAACGAGAGCCCCAGCAGGCTGACAACGCTGAGCACATGGTCGCGCGCCTGGCCGCGATGGAGAGCCGCGGAAATGCCGGCGGGAATTGCCAGCAGCAAAGCGAGCACCAGCGCCGCCGCCGTCAACTCCACCGTAAATGGATAGCGTGTGAGCACGAGGTGTGTCACCGAGTCGTTCAGCCGGATCGATCGCCCCAAATCTCCATGCAGTACGCCACGCCAGTAATGAACGTACTGCGCGCCCAGCGGCTGATCGAGCCCGTAGGCGTGACGCAGCGCGGTGATGTCCGCAGGACGCGCGCCCTCGCCCAGCATCTGCTCCACAGGATCGCCCGGAACGATGTGGATGAGCAGAAAGACTACCGACACAACCAGCCACAGGACGGGAAGCGTATAGCCAAGCCTCACCAGGAGCGATCGCAGGAGCCGTTTCATCCGGCCGCCTTCTGCGCAACCGGCTCCAGCTGCTCGACTCTCACCTTGCTGATGCGTCTCCCGTTCATCTCGAGGACGGTAAGGCGGCGACCGTCGTATTCAATGGACTCTCCCCCCTGAGGAATTTTTCCCAGGCGCGTGAGCAGAAATCCCGCCAGCGTCTCGACGCCGCCGTCGCGCGGCAGACGCCAGTTCATCTGCGTCTCGAGATCGCGAAGGCTCACGCTGCCATCGAGGACCATGCCGCCGGTCGCAGTGGCGAGCACTGCGCGCGCTCCCACGTCGAACTCATCTTCAACTTCGCCGATGAGCTGCTCGATGGCATCCTCGACGGTCACCAGGCCTACCGTCGATCCGAACTCATCGACCACGATCGCGATGTGCCGCCGCCTCTGCTGGAATTCGTGCAGCAGATCGAGAACCGGCTTCGTCTCCGGAACCACCAGCACCTCGCGCATCACCTGGTTCAGGCGCAGATCGCTGAGGGGCGCGGTGGAGAAGCGCGTGGCCGCCGTGGCGCGAAAATGCATGATGCGGCTGATGTCCTTCGAGTAGACCACACCCACGATGAATTCCGACCCGCGCAGGGGATCGTAGACGGGAACCCGGGAGTGCAGTTCTTCAACGATGCGCGCGCTTGCGTCCTCAATCAGCATATCCGCCGGCAGCGAAAAAATTCTCTGGCGGGGCGTCATGATCTCGCGCGTCAGTACTTCGTTCACCTCGACGGCGCGATGAATGAGCGACTCCTGATAAGCGGGCAGCATCCCCATGCGGCGCGCGGCCGTGGCCATCAGCTTCAGCTCTTCGGGCGAGTGGACCGCGCCTTCAGGCATCAGGGGCGCGCGGAAAAGCCGCAGCACCAGCGAGGCGGAGCGGTTCATCAGCCGCACGATGGGCCGCGCCAGGCCGATGAACACATCCATCGGCCCGGCAACAGCGACGGCCATTTGATCGGCACGGCGCAGGGCCAGGGCCTTCGGCACCAACTCCCCCAGCAAAACGTGGAAATACGTGATGAAGGCGAAGGCGAGCGGAACCGCAACCAGGTGCGCGTAGAGGCGCGCATGCGGCAGTGGCCCCAGGGCCTGCTCGAAGATTCCCGCCACCGCCGGCTCGCCGATCCAGCCCAGCGCCAGGCTGCACAAGGTAACGCCCAACTGGACGGCCGGAAGAAAATCCCCCAGGTTCTCCTGCAGGCGGCGAACGATGCGGGCGCCCGGGTTGCCCTCGGCGATGAGCTGCTCGATCCGCGTTTCACGGACGCTGACCAGCGCGAACTCCGCCGCCACAAAGAACCCGTTCGCCAGGATCAGGATCACGATGGCGACGCCGTGAAAGAGGAGGAACTCCGACATTGGCTCCGATTCTACGGCGAGTGCGCCGGTCGCGGCCTATTGATTGCCAGCCTCCGTGCCCTTGATGAATGCCGCCACGCGATCGTGCAGCTGCTTCAGGCACTCGTCTTTTACGTAGACCATGTGGCCCGACTCGTACCAGGAATATTCGATGTTGGCGGCGATCTTGTCTGAAATGGGCAGGTGCTTGTCCTCATACATGGCGGCGTAGAAGGGTGTTGCCAGATCGTAATAGCCGCCGTTGACAAGGACTTTCAGCTTTGGATTGGTTTTCATGGCCGTTGCCAGGTCATTGCTGACATTCAACAGAGGGAAGCCCTGGCGTTTGAAATCCCAGATAAAGCCACCACCGAAGTCCGCCTCGGGCAGGTAAGTCTGTCCTTCGCCATACTTCAGCGTGTTGCGCACGTACTGGTTGAAGAGCGCGACATAGGCTGAGGAGATTGCCGAGCTTTGCGGATCGTAATCCGCGGTTTCGCTCAGCGGATTGATGGACGGCCCGGTGAAGCGGGTATCGAGACGGCCGGTGGTGTCGCCGGTGTCATCCTGAAGGCTCTTCTCGAACTGTCCCCCGGCGATACGCAGGTCGCCTTTCACCAGATAGTCGACCGGCAGCCCCGTGTATTCGTGCAGCTTCTGCGCGATGGTTTGCTTGTCGCTCTGGCTGAGGTCGGTACCTTTGGCCAGGGCTTCAGCGTAAGGCCCCATTGCAAAGTCCTCGACTTCCTTCATGAAGGCGGGGAGATCGGGATGCTCGGTGGGCAGTTTGTGATGGTAGCGCGCGGTGGCCGCGTACGTCGGCAGCGCCAGTTCATACGACAGATCGATGCCTGGGTTCTGGTGGGCGCCATCGATGTCGGTGGCGAAGTTGAATATCTGCGACAGCAGGATGACCCCGTTCAGGTCGATGTCTTCCTCGTTCTCGAGGATGTTGGAGAGGACCGCCGAGCGGGTGGTGCCGTAGCTTTCGCCGAAAATGTACTTGGGAGAATTCCAGCGGTTGTATTTGGAGAGGAACCGTTTGATGAAGCGGCCGAAGGCATGGCCGTCTTCGTCGATGCCCCAGAAAGCCTTGCCCGCATCTTTGCCGGTCAGACGGCCGAAGCCAGTACCGGGCATGTCGATAAAGACGAGGTCGCTGACGTCCAGCAGCGAGTAAGCATTATCCGTGAGCTTGTAGGGCGCGCCAGGCAGGTGCGTGTCCATCTCGGTGACGACGTGCTTCGGACCCAGCGATCCCATGTGCAGCCAGACAGTGGAGCTGCCTGGGCCGCCGTTGTACAGGAACGTGATCGGCCGGGGCTCGGTGGCATCCCGCTTAAAGTAGGCGACGTAAAAGATGCGCGCAAGGGGCGGAGCCTGGCTGGCGTCCTTGGCTGCGGTAAAGGCGGCGGCGAGATCGGTATCCGGCATCGGCTTGCCGTCGGGACCAAGCTGAGAGTCTTCACCGTTGGAGGAGCCGACGGTGATCGTTCCTGCTACGGCGTTGTAGAGAATGTGCTGGCCGCCCGCATCCAGGGTGCCCTGCGTCGTGACTTCCTGAGGGGTGGGTTTTTCCGCGGGCTTTTCCGGAGCCTTTTCGGCCGGTTTGTCGTCGCTCGCTGCGCGCGCGATCGCGGGTGAAAACGTAACAGCGGCTGCGACCAGTGCCGCCAGCAAACGTATTGGCTTATGCATCCATGGCTCCTCGGAACAGGGAATGTCTGTTTGCAGCAATTACGGGGAAATGCAGATTATAGTTCCACCCTTACGTTTACGCGCGAGATGCTTTGCCCTCGCTGGCTGCCCAGCCGTACGTCAACCAGGGCCACAGTATCGATGGACGCATTCAACCTCCCGTTTCGAGTCCTGGGGGTTACGCTACGCAACCGCCGTCGGTGGCCGTGATGTCACGTGCCGAGCGCGTTCGGGCAGAGCTAACCCAGGCGTGATATCGACGGCCCCGCCATGGACGGCAACCTGTCTGGAATGAAAAGTGTACACACTTCAGCTCAAATTCCGGAAATATTCACTATTTAGGCATTGACTGCGGAATTCTCCCGGGCTACTCTGACCGCAACTTCGACTCTTTTGCTGCCGACTGCCAACCCGGTTCCTTCGTCCCGCCTGAGGCATCCTATCAGCGTGGAGCAAATTCGGTTGCGGACGGCAACAGTCCCTCCAACAACCCAAGTTCAGCTTCGTGGCCCGCACCAAGCCACGCCTGGAGGCTTTTTCCTCGCCTGATGAGAAAACATCTCGAGATCACGCCCAATCTTGAGCCCCTGTTCGGGACCCGCGACGAAAATTTGAGACTGATGGAGGACGCTCTCTGTGCCCGCATCGACCTGATATCCGATGCTGTCATGGTGGAGGGTTCCGAAGACGCCGTTGCGCGCGTGGAGCGCATCTTCCAGGATTACGAGACGCTGCGCCGCCAGGGAATCCTTCTACAGAACGGCGAACTCAACGGCATGCTGCGCCTGGTCACAGCCGATCCGTCGGTCTCCCTGCGCAGTCTGGCAGAGAGCGGCAAGCAGCGCTCCGCCGGCATTAAGCGGATGGTGCAGCCGCGTTCGCTCAACCAGCGACTGTACGTTGAAGCCATCGAGCAGGCGGATATGGTTTTCGGCATCGGACCTGCGGGTACCGGCAAGACCTACCTTGCCGTCGCGATGGCCGCGGCGGCCCTGCTTGCCAAAAAGGTAAGCCGCATCGTCCTGGTGCGCCCGGCGGTCGAAGCCGGCGAACGCCTTGGCTTCCTGCCCGGGACCCTCCAGGAAAAAGTCGATCCTTATCTTCGGCCGCTCTACGATGCGCTTTACGACCTGCTGGAGCCCGAGCGCGTGGATAAGATGCTGGAGCGCAACGTGATCGAAGTGGCTCCGCTGGCGTTTATGCGCGGCCGCACACTCAACGACGCTTTCATCATCATGGACGAGGCGCAGAACACCACCAGCGAGCAGATGAAGATGTTCCTGACCCGCATGGGCAACAACGCCAAGGCAGTCATCACCGGCGACATTACGCAGATCGACCTGCCCAACCCGCGCAAGTCCGGCCTGGTGGAGGCGATCAATATCCTGGAGGGCGTCGACGGAATCCGCTTCGTGCGTTTTGAGGATGGCGATGTGGTTCGCCACCAGCTCGTCCAGCGGATCATTCGCGCCTACGAGGGGTTCGGCCGCTCCCAGCCCGAGCTGCCGCTGGCGATCGGCGACGATGGTGAAGTCCGCCGTCCGCAAACCCAATAACCTTTGCTGGCGGGCCCGACCCGGCACCGCCCGGCCAGCCCTCGCCGAAAATCGGCGTACCATGGGGGGAGGAGGGTGCACCCACCCTCCTCCAGTTGTTTTGTGCGGCGGCCGGTCCCAGGGTCGATTGCACTGGACCATGATTCTGATCGAACCCACGATACAAGTCAGATTCGGCCGCAATCTGCGGCGCAGGGCGCTGGCAGCCTTTCTCAAGCAGGCTTCGGAAGCCGCGCGGCTCAATGGTGACGTTGCGGTCCTGCTGACCACCGACGCCCGTCTCAGGCGCCTCAATCGGGAGTTCAGGGGCAAGGACCGCCCGACCGACGTCCTATCCTTCCCACTCCCGAAACCGCTCACCCCGGCTCTGAATGGACATCGGCCTGCGGCTGGCGATCTCGCCATTTCTGTCGAAACCGCGGCGCGCCAGGCTCGGGAGCATGACCACCCGCTGGCGACGGAGCTCGAAATCCTCGTTCTCCATGGCCTCCTTCACCTGGCTGGCTACGATCATGAAACCGACAAAGGAAGGATGGCCCGCAAAGAAGCCGCTCTGCGCCGCCGTTTCGGCCTGGCACAGAGCCTGATCGAGCGCAGCGCAAGGCCGGCGCCGAAGAAGAAAGCCAGCCCGCACGGGAGTGGCAAGCAATGAGCCTCACTTCCGCTTTGCTGATCGCGTTCCTGCTGGTTGTTTTCACGCTGGCTTCGTACATCGACCGGCTTTACTCCGAGATGGGCAAGTTCCTGGCGCGTGAGTTCCAGGAGAACATCGACCTGTGGGAACAGCGCGTCGAGCCGCGCCTTGGGATGAACCGGGACCGCATCACGCTCTCGGCGGCGATCCTCATGCATCTCTCGCTCGCCTTTCTCACCCTGATCTTCGGGATGCTGCTCTTCGATCGCGCCCGGGCTGGCGACCGTCCGGGCTTTCCGGAGATCGCCCAGGTGGTGCTGGGCATCGTTCTCGTGATCGTCCTCTTTAACCGGCTGCTGCCCTTTGCGTTCTTCTCCCGCACCCGCGGCGCGTGGATCGTGCGCTGGCGCTGGCTGCTGCAGGTGCTGATGTGGCTGGTGCTGCCCATCACGCTCTTCGTGCAGTTCCTGCTCTCGATCGCCGCTCTGGCCGAGGAGCAACCCGGCGCCAACGGCGAAACAGCCGCTTCCGAGGCCGTTGAGGCGCTGATCGAGGCCGGAGAAGAGGAAGGCATTCTCGAGGAAAGCGACCGTGACCTGGTGCGATCCGCCGTCGAATTCGGCGACAAAGTCGTGCGCGAAGTGATGACCCCGCGCCCCGCCATCTTCGCCGTGCCTGGCACAATCACTCTGGAGCAATTTCTCGACCTGCTCCGCGCCCAGCCTTTTTCCCGCGTCCCTGTCTACAGCGAAACACTCGACAATGTAACCGGCATCGCCTTCGCACACGATCTCCTGCAAATTTCCGACACCGATGCGCGCTCCCAAACCGTGGCTAGCATCCAGCGTCCGGTGGCGTTCGTACCGGAAACCAAGCGAGCCAATGAGCTGCTGCGCGAGATGCAGCGCGAAAAACAGCACATGCGTATCGTCATCGACGAATACGGCGGCGTGGCCGGCCTGGTCACCATCGAAGATCTGCTCGAAGAGCTGGTCGGCGCCATCCGCGACGAGCACGAAGACGAAGACAACACCGCGGTTGTCAAAGAACCGGGAGGCGCATGGGTGGTTCCAGGCAATCTCGAGATCGCCCGCGTCGACGAAATCCTGGGCGGCGTTGAATTGCCGGAGGACGTGGAAGCCACCAGCGTGGGCGGCCTGGTCAGCGAAACGGCCGGCCGCATTCCGCAGCCCGGCGAGGTGGTCGAGGGCTATGGCATTCGCTTTGAAATCCTTGCCTCCACCGATCGGCGCGTCAACCGGCTTCGCGTCTCCCGCCTGGCGGAGGCTGGCACCGTATGAAAATGCGCTCCGGCTTCGTCTCCATCATCGGGCGGCCCAATGCCGGCAAATCCACACTGCTGAATGCGCTCATCGGCGAGAAGGTCGCCATCGTCACGCCCAAACCGCAGACCACGCGCACCCGTATCCACGGAATGGTCGAGGTTCCCGAGCGCAAAGGCAAACATCCGTCGACGCAGATCGTCTTTGTGGATACGCCCGGCATTCACATACCTGCGTCGCAGCTCGACCGCAGCATGATGGGTGAAATCCACGAAGCGCTCATGACGCGTGACCTGGTGCTGCTGGTGGTGGACGCGGTTCGCAAACAGTCCTTCGCCGCCGACACGCCGCTCAAGCTCGACCGCGCCAGCGAGGAAGCTCTCGCCTTCGAGATGATCCGCAAACTCGACTGCCCCGTCTTCCTGGTGGTTACTAAAATCGACCTGGTCCCGAAAGATGCGCTTTTGCCGTTGATCGCCGGCCTGAGCGCCCTGCATCCCTTCGTCGAGGTTGTCCCCGTTTCGGCAAGAACCGGCGACGGGCTCAAGGTGCTCCTGCATAAGATTGCCGAATACCTTCCCGAAGGTCAGAGGTGGTTTCCGAAAGATCAATTCACCGACCAGCCGGAGCGCTTCCTCGTCGCGGAGTTGATCCGCGAACGCATCCTGACGGAAACCGGTGAAGAGGTTCCCTATGCTTCCGCAGTCGTGGTTGAGCGCTTCGAGGAGCCCGAGGCGGCAACCCCGGGAACGAAGAAGAAAACCGCTGCCAAACTCCCGCTCACGCGCATTTCCGCCGCTATTTACTGCGAGCGCGCCGGACAAAAGGCAATCCTGATCGGCAAAGGTGGCGCAAAGCTGAAGGAAATCGGTACCAGCGCCCGGCGCGAGATTGAAGCTCTGTTGGGCACCCGTGTTTATCTCGAGCTGCGCGTCCTGGTCCGCGAGCACTGGCGCGATTCGCGTGTCTTCATCGAATCGCTCGATTGGCGGAAGCAATTGACAGAGCTGGCTACGAAAGAGGGCGTTCTCGAAGAGGAATAGGGTGAGTACTGCTAACCGGACGCGTCTCTTAGCTCGCCACCATCCGAGACATACCCTTCCGCATTGCCACCACCTTGTCATGCAAATCCAGAGCTGCGGATTTCCTGTCCGAGTACGCCCGCCGTTCAGGATAAAACTCCACTTCCGCCACTACTCCCGCCTTTCCCAGGGTTCGCAGCAGATGCGGCAGAAAGGGGGCATCGCCGAACCAGCACATTGCCCGCTCTTCCCCGCCCTGTACCCGGTAGCCAATCGCTGCGGGAGTCATTTCGGCCTGCATTTGCACAGCCGCCTCCAGCAGCGTGGGGTGAAATCGCTGTACCGCGCTGCCGTCGGTGCTCGTCCCCTCCGGAAACAGGAGAACCGCAACGCCGGCTTCGAGCGCCGTGCCGATCTGCCGCGAGACATTTTCGCTGCTCGTGCGGCTCTGCCGGTCCACAAAGATCGTGCCCCCATTGCGCGCCAGGGCCCCGAAGGCCGGCCAGCTCCTCACCTCGCGTTTGGAGACGAAGACGCACGGCATCGCCGCGGCGTACACCAGAATGTCGAGATAGCTGAGGTGGTTGGAGCAGACAAGGCCCTGCGCCGGCCGCATACCCCGGCACTCCAGCCGCATGCCCATCCGCCGGAGAATCGTCCTGCAGGAAGCATGCAGCCATTGCGCACGTCTCCATATTTCGGGGGAAGAACCGAGCCGCAGTTGAAGAAAGTAGAACCGAGCCCCAACTTCTGCGAGGCTGAAGAGAAGAATCAGCAGCCGCAACCAGGCGCGGGCGATGCCAGCGAAGGTTCCACGTCCTTTTCCGACTCCGGCAGGAAGCGGTTCTTCGCCGCCGGGGAGAGCTGCGCCAGATCCAGCAGCGTCAGAAAGTCGATCGTTCCGAATTCGCGATCCCATGCCGGTGCGCCGCAGATTCTCGCTCCCACTGCAATATACGTCTTCAGCAGTTTCGGAACCTTCACTTCCTGAACCGTCACTTCCTGCTCGTCGCCGTCAGCCTCCTCGGGCAGCTCATAGGAGCGCGTCGGTCGCGTGCGCAGCGGCTCTGGCGCCAGAAACGCAACAAGATGCCGGTACATCGACCATCCCTCACGCGGATCCCGCGAATTCAGCGAGGAGCAGCCGATGAGATACCTTAGCCGGTAGAAACGCGCATACTGGGCGATACCTCGCCATAAAAGCGTGAGTACCTCGCTGGTCCGGTGCTCGCGGTCGATGGACGCCCGCCCCAGTTCCAGGACCTCGCCGCGAATCCCCTCGTAGGGGGAAAAATCGAATTCCTGCTCGCTGTAATAACCCAGCTTCTGGGCTGCGGTGCTTCCCGTCTGCATACGGTAAGTGCCAACCACTTCCCGCCTCGAGCGCTCTTCGACGATCAGGTGATCGCAGAACAGATCGAACTGGTCACGATCCAGACCCGTTTGGTAGGACGATTCAAGCCCCTCACCCAGCTCAATGTTAAACACCTTAAACCGCAGCCGGCATGCCGCCTCGCGCTCGGCCAGCGTCTCCGCCAGCCGGATCCTGTAGCGGCCCATTTCCAGCGAAATAAGCGGCGTCTGCTGGGTGAACCCGCCCGTAAAAGGGGTTTTGCCGCCAACCTGTACATCAACGGAACCCGACGCACCGGGGATCAGCCGGCGCGGTATTTCCAGACGTTTAATGCTGTCCACGCCCTGATGATGCTTCACTCCCTCGTTGCGGAATTTTACAAATCGGAGAAAAACGTGCAAATTCTAAATCAATGTAGCATTTCAGTACAGCAATCTTCCGGTTCCATGTGCCGCGATCCGCCTATGGCAAAAATCTTTGTAACAGCTCCTTGAATTTGTTATGGTAAGCGGTGTTGCATTCGTTCCCCGCAATAACTGTCCCAAAACACACGAGAGAAAAAATGACACGCGAAGAACTTGTTACTGCCGTTGATGAAGAAATCAGTCGACTTGAGAAGGTGCGCGCTCTCCTTGAATCCACGGGTAGCTCCCGCTTCTCCGCCTCTACGTTTGGTAACCGTCCCCGCAAGAAGCGTGTTCTCAGCGCCGATGCTCGGGCCCGCATAGCTGCCGCCCAGAGACGGCGCTGGGCTAAGCAAAAGGCAGCTCAGGCCGCCGCAAAGAAGTAGCTCTCGCTCTCACGAGCTTTGCGAACTGCCGTGGGTTCTTCACGTTACCGGATACCTCCACGATTCCGTGAGGAGAACCTCGCCCGTCCGCGCCGTCGAGTTTATACCTGACGTGCTTGGTGCGGTCGCACGGAATTCGCGGCACCGTCATGGCTCGTGAGAGAGGCAGCCCAGTTGCTGAAATACCTGCCTGCGATCTGAAGCGTAAGTCAGGGGGTCGGCTGAAAGCCCGGACAAGGGGTAGCGGAGTCCGGACGAGAGCCCCTGCGCCCCCACGGTCGCCGGCTTCAACGGCTAAGTGCGGAATCACTCGGCGCGGCCATGCACCCGCTCTGACGATTGCTTCCACGTTTGCAGCAACGGCTACTTCCTGAGGTAAGCATCCGTCCCTGCGATCCAGTCGGCTCGCGGCGGACTAAAAACATCGAGATCGAGCGTGTCCTCCAGCGCCTCCGCCTTGTGCGGCATGTTGGACGGTATGACCAGCAATTGCCCGGTTGTTACTGTGATTACACCTCCGTCTCCCATGGTGAATCTCAGCGCCCCCTCAAGTACATAGGTGATCTGCTCGTTCTCGTGATGATGCTCCGGCACAATCGCGCCCTTGCGCAGCACCAGGCGCGCCAGCATGGCTCGCTTCCCATAGACAAACTGTCGATCAATGAGAGGGTTGAGGTGATCCACGGGAATTCTGTCGAAGCTCGTGTATTGCAGCTCTTTTTCGTTTGTCAACTTGTCTCTCCAGTGGTTAGATTGCGCCGGGCGACTCGACTATCATAGGGCGCATGCACACAGGACTGAAAGGCCGGGTCGCCCTGGTGGCCGGTTCCAGCAGTGGAATCGGCAAGGCCACGGCTCTGGCGTTCGCCGCCGAAGGCGCGCACCTGGCACTCTGCGCGCGACGTCAAACCGAGCTGGACCAGGTCGCGGCCGACGCCACGACTCGCTTTGGCGTCGAGACCCAAACCCAGGCGTTTGACGTCAGTGACAGCGCCGCCGTCCGGAGCTTCGTCGAATCCACGCAGGCGCGTTTTGGACGCATCGACATCTGCGTCCCCAACGCCGGCGGCCCTCCCGCCAAGCCGTTCCTCGATACCACTCTCGACGACTGGGAGCGAGCGTGGCAGCTCAATCTCCGCAGCGCTATCGTCTTCTCCCAGGCCGTCATTCCCCACATGCAGAAACGCCATTGGGGGCGCATTGTTACTCTCACCTCGTACACCGTCAAGCAACCGGTTCCGGAGCTAATCCTCTCGAACACCATTCGCGCCGGCATCATGGGCCTGGTCCGCTCGCTCGCCGGCCAGTTTGGGCGCGACGGCATCACCATCAACAACGTCGGCCCCGGCTTCACATCCACCGACCGCTCCCGCAGCCTGCTTGAAACCCGCGCGAAGAACCGCAATGTCTCCCTGGAACAGGTTCAAACCGAACTGGAGCGCGAAATCCCCATTGGGCGCATGGCTACACCCGAGGAAGTAGCTGCGACCATTGTGTGGCTGGCTTCAGAACCCGCAGCCAGCATCACCGGGCAGACGATTCTGGTGGATGGCGGGAGTTACAAGGGGTTGTAGCGAATTACCGGCCCAGGCTCAAACTCCTGAGTAACAGTCTACTGCTCCCCCTCCGGCCGCTTATACGGTGTCTGGATCCAGTGCCGCGCCTCGTTCATCGCGCCCGCCGTATTGTCGTTGGTCTGCAGTGCCTGCCGGTATTCCTGAATCGCACGCTCCCGCTGTCCGGTCAGGTCGAAGATCTTTCCCACCGCTATATGGCTCCAGACCTCCGTCCACCGCGGATCGTCATCGCCGTTCAGCGCGTCGCGGTAAGAGTTCACCGCCGCCTGGTAGTTCCTCATACTGAACAGCAGTTCGCCAATCCGATAATTCGCCAGCGAGCTCTGCGGATTCGCCTTAAGCGCCTTTTGATACTCCGCCAGCGCACCTCCCGAATCGCCCTGCGCCGCCAGTTGCTGCCCGCGCAGAATCGCCACCCGCACCTCAAGGTCCGCCGTGTTCTTCAGCACCCAGCCGTCAGGATCGATCAGCACCCGCCGCGGCCGCCCGAAAGTGTCGATCACATATTGCGAGTCGGTACCCACCACGTCGATGCGCTTGTCGACCGTCTTGCCTTCCGTTTCCACCCGCAGGTCAACCGGCATGTTGAACAGGTCCATGTCGCCCTGGATTTCGCCGATCGTGCGGAAGCCCTTGTTATTCCCCAGCCGGTAGACGGCGTACTTATCCGTGAACTCCGGTGCGCCGGTGCCATCCAGCCACTCGCTGAAAAACGGAGTCAGTTGCTGCTGCGACTGCTCCTCCGCCGTGCGCTCGAACTCACCGGTCCGCACTCCCTCGTCTTTGTACTGGCTCAGTACCGCGCGCAGAATCTTCTCGAAGCTGTCGTCGCCCACCTCCCAACGCAGCATGTGAAACACCAGCGCGCCCTTTTCGAGCGTCATGGACTGGAACTGCGGTGAGTAAGCCGGCAGGGTCCCCACGCTCGACAGTGGAATCGTGTCATAGGCAAGCGCGCCGGCGGAAACGTCGTGCACTGCGGACTCGAGGGCGCTCTTACCTTCGTCGTCTTCCAGATACATAAGCTCGGCATAGCGCGACATTCCGTTGATGATCCAGGCGTCGTTCAGCGTCGCCGGACTCACCTCGCACCCCCACCACTGGTGAGCGATGGTGTTGGCCAGCAGCCGGAAATCGTTCTTGCCGCCGATATGCGAGCCTGCGATCGCCGCGATCTCCGGCGCCCAGAACGCAGGCACCGTATCATCGGGCAGCTCCACGACGTTCAATTGCGTCGATTCTGGAATGCCAAACGTGCTGGTGTAATAGGCAAATTCGCGCAGCGCTGTGCCCGCATAATCGATCGCCTGCGCCTTGTGCGCGGGCAAAACGTAGACGTGAATATTCGAGGCGTTGCCAGAAACCGGCGCGTCAAATTTTCCCACGATGATCGTTCCCGGAAATCCCGGCTTATCCCACTTGAAGTCCCACTCCTGCTCGCCGCCCGCCGCAGTAGGCTTCCCGGTGCTGCCGCTGCCGATCACCCGATAGCCCGCCGGGGCCTTCACGTGAATCTCCGCAGTGAACCGGTCAGTCAGGTAGCCCGTCATCGGGAACCATCGACCCGCATACAGCAAATAGCTAATAGGCTCGCCCACGTACGCAAGCTTCAGCCCCTCAACCGGACCACCGGCATCGGTCTCGAGTTTCCCGGAATAATGAAACGTCCAGGTCACCGGCTGCCCCTTCGCCAGCATTGCCGCCGGCGTCACCACCAGCGTGGCGCCCGGTCCGCGCTCCCCGTTCAGGTTCGCGCCGCTGGCGTCCGTCACCTTATCCACGAGCAATGCGCCATGCAGATCGAAGATTTCCGACGGCAGGTCGGCCGTCGGCGTGAAGGTCACCTGCGCGGTCGCCTCCAGCGTATGATAGCTCGGTTTGATTTCAGCATGGATGTTGTAGGCCGTGATGTTCAGCGTGGGCTTGGGCGCGACGTTCTGCGCTCCAGCCGGTAGCACCCAAGCCCCAGCCATCGCCGCGTAAAAAAAGAAAACACGCGCGCCGCGGAAAGGCCGGAACCCGGATGGCCCGGACCAGCACGGCTCAACAGAATAAAAAGGGAAATTCGTCATCGAACGTGGCTCTGTCTTTCTTCCGGCGTCAATCTCTGTGTCATCATCCTGGGTCTCATCAATTCGGATGTTATCTGGGCCACACGGCCCACTGCACTTTGTTCGCCGCGCAGCATCTCTCCCACCTGCCGCAGATTCGCCCGCATCCGTACCCGCGCGTCTTCATTTTCGACCAGCGGCCTGAGCTGTGAGACTACCCGATCGGTCGTAAAGTCACCCTGAATCAGCTCCGGTACGATGCGTTTTCCGGCGATCAGGTTCACCATGGCCACATGTGGCACATCCACCACCCGCTTTGCCACCCCATAGCTCAACGGCGAGATCCGATATACCACGATAAACGGATTGCCGATCAGCGCCGCCTCCACGGTGGCCGTCCCGCTCGCCACAATGCTGGCCCGCGCGTGATGGAGCACCGCCCGGGCGTCCTCGACCACAACCATCCGCGGTGGATTCGCCTCGACGGCGAGCAGCTGCGTTAACAGCGCCCGGATATGGTCCCGCTGCGGCCCCGTCAGCGTCGGCGCCAGCGGAATCACGAACTCCGCATCCTGCGCTCTGAACCCCTCCGCCGCGAACCCACGCCCAAGCAACGCAGCCGCCCGCACCATCTCCGGCAGGTTCAGCCGGATTTCCTTTTCCCGGCTGCCCGGCAGCAGCCCAATCCAGGTTTTGGAGACATCCAGGCCCGCCTCGCCAGCAAAATCGTCCCGGCTCACCTGCGGCGGTTCCAGCTCAGCCAGCGGGTGCCCTACAAACTCCGCCTCAACGCCATGGTCGTGATAAAACCGCTCCTCGAAGGGGAAGATCGTCAGCATCCGGTCCACATACCTCTGAACACTCCGGATCCGGTATTTCTTCCAGGCCCAGAGTTGCGGGCTCACGAAATAAATCACCGGCACACCTTGCCGCTTCAGATGCCTCGCCAGCGAAAGGTTGACGTTCGGGAAAATCGATCAGCACAGCGGCGTCCGGCTTCTCCGCGGCAATCGATGCTCGCAGCCGCCGATACTCCCGGTAGATGCGTGGCAGGTGGCGCACCACCTCGGTGATCCCCATAACCGCGACGTCCTCAGCGCGCACGATGGGCCGGAAGCCCACGCCCTCCATTCGCCGCCCACCCAGCCCGAAGAAGGCCGCGTCGGGCTCCAGCTTCCGCAGTGCTTCGATCAGCAGCGTGCCGTAATGTTCGCCGCTGGCTTCCCCCGCCGAGATAAAGATTTTTCCGCCGCCGTGCATCGTGCTCCTGAAATCAGAGTCGCCCCTCTGATGTTAATTGGCGGGATGACGGATGCCGGAAGGTCTGGCGTATCCCAGACGGCAGACTGGCGAGAAACAAAGCGGGACGATCGAGTTCATGGCCGGGAAAAGGATCATCATCCCAAAAAAGCGGACGCATGTTAGACTAAGTCTCATGACTAAGTCGTACGGGACCACTGTAAACATTCACGAAGCGAAGACGCACCTGTCCCGCATCATCCAGAACGTCCTGGCGAGCGGCGAGCCTGTGACTATCGCCCGCGCGGGCAAGCCGGTCGTGATCGTCTCCGCACACCCCGGGGCGCGGCCCACGCAGCGCGCGCTGGGAATCCTGCGGGGCAAGGTCCAGCTGCCGGACGACCTCGGAGCGTACGACGCTGAGATTCGGAAGATGTTCGAAGGCGCGCCCCAGTGAACTATCTGCTCGACACCCACGTCCTTCTCTGGACGCTCATCGATCCGGAGAAAGTGCCGGCGCCGATGCGCCGGCTGATCGAGGATGCCGGAAACCGCGTCTGCTTCTCGGCAGCCTCGATTTGGGAGATCGCCATCAAACACTCTCTGGGCAGGGACGATTTCCCCGTCGAGCCGTCGACCATCTGGAAGGCCGCTCGCGAGACCGGCCTCGAAGAACTGGCCGTGATAGCGGAGCACTCAGTCGGCGTGGACGCACTACCCTTGCTGCACAGGGATCCCTTTGATCGACTCCTTGTGGCGCAAGCGCTCTCCGAGCGGATGAAGTTGCTCTCGCTCGACCCGCAGGTTAACGCTTACTTCTCGCGCGGCAGGCGTAGCCTGCTGAAAGGCTCTGCCGTTTCCGAGTTGCTCCGGAGCACCCCGGGAGGTTGAACCCGGCGCACGCACCTAAGGCGGATTTCGCAATCAGCGGAGAGAGTTATCCCAGGGATGCCGGTCATCCGATATCAGATCGAAAAGTGCGTTGTAAGGATATGACCGTCGGTAAGGTACACCGGTATCAGTCGCTCCTCGCTCCTCGAAATGAGCAACATTGTCTCCCGTCGCCACCATCCCATATTGTCAACGGCCCTAACCCTTCGCGGAACCTTCGATTTCCCATTTGTCAAGTTAGCCCTTCCCATTTAGGCTCGTAGGAACAACAAAATCAGGTTGTCTGGGCCATGTCTATTTTGGCGATTCTGGGAGGATAACGTGGAAGTTAAACAGATTGTTGCGGAGCTGGACAGGGAGATTAACCGGCTGAAGGAAGCGCGGGCATTGCTGGCGGGCGGAAGTACGACGGGACGGAAGCGTGGAAGACCACCGGGAAAACCCAACGCGGTTCGGAGTGGCCGCAGGGGACATCTGAGTCCGGAAGGAAGAAAGAGGATTTCAGAAGCGCTCAAACGCCGGTGGGCGGAGCGCCGGAAGGCCGCTGCCAAGGTGGCGAAGGCAGCATAGCTGGGGCGGGCTTTCGGAGCCCGCCTGACGGTTAGAGTGTGCGGCGGAACAGCGGCGTCGCGATCAGCAGCGAGATAATCCCAAAGCCGAAGAGAAAAAACAGGTCGCTTCGGATTGCGGTGAAGCCTCCGTCTTTGATGAGGACGGCTTTGAGGCCGTGCACCGCATAGGTAAAGGGATCCACGATGGCAATCGCTCGCAGCCACGGCGGAAAAGCGGTAATGGGATAGATTGCGCCGCTGGGGAAGAAGAGCAGTGTGTTCAGGACGCCGAACATAGCCCGTGGCACCAGTGGATCTTCCACGCGGACCATCAGGAGAAACATCATCCCGTTGAAAGCGATGGATGTGGCGACGATGAGGAGCGCGAGCTCGAAGACCGCCTGGGGGTGAAAGATAACGCCGAGGCCGGCGAGCAGCGAACCAATCACGGAAAGGCTGACGCCGGAAAGCACGGCTTTAATGGCGCCTGCAACATTGAGGCCCAGAACCAATTCCAGTTTGGTGATGGGGGTAACGAGGTAGCCCTCGTGAACCCCGCGTGCTTTATCGTCGATGTATAACATGCCGCCGCCGATCATGACGGAGATATACATGGCGAGGGCGACGGAGCCGGCGAGAAGAAACTTCATGTACTCGATATAGGGATAGAGCTCGACGATATCGAGGGTGATGGACTGGACAACTTTAGGCTGGATGAGCGGGGCGTTCAGAGCGTCTACCAGCGATTGCATCTCGGATTCGAGGCTGCCGCTAACGAACTGGTCGGAGTTATCGACGACCAGCCCGATGTGGGGCGATTCGCCAGCCAGCACCCGCCGCGAATATTGTGCGGGAATGATAACCGCGGCGTCGATTCTGCCGGTACGCACATCGTCTTTGGCAGTTTGCTCATCGGTATACGCGACAGTAGTGAAGGTGCGGATGTTGGCGGCGACGGCCTGGAAGGCTTCATGGACTTTGAGAGCTTCCTCGCCGTGGTCGTAATCGACGACACCCATGCGGGAATTGGTGATCTTGCCGCCGAAGGCGTTGCCGAGAATGATCAGCTGAACGAGAGGCAGGGTCATGGACATGAGCATGAGAGCAGGCGAGCGGAAAAACTTACGCATCTCTCGTTCGACAATTGCCCACATACGGTTCATGGCTGCATCCCCGGACGCGGCGGCATCATGAAGCCGACGGCTTTTACCTGTTCATCGCGGAGCTGCCGTCCTGTGTAGTAGACGAAGACATCGTCGAGGGTTGTGTTCTGTACGCTGAGGCCATGGATGGGCGTGCCCTCGGCGGTCGCCATTTCGACGAGCTGGGTGGTGGTGAGGGAACCGTTGGAGGTCATAAGCCGGTATTCTCCGGAGCCTCGGGATTCCACGCCGCTGACGCCGGCGAGCTGCTCCAGTTGAGTTTTTCTGTCGACGTGGTTCTTGCCGAACTGCACTTCGATCACGCTGGAGCCGGGAACGCTCGACTTGAGGCCGAGCGGCGTATCAAGGGCAACGAGCTTGCCGTGATCGATGATAGCGATGCGATCGCAAAGATTGTCGGCTTCATCCATGTAATGGGTGGTGATCAGAATCGTGAGCTTCATGCTGGTCCGAAGCTTGTCGAGCATCTCCCAGACAGCAACACGGGAGACAGGATCGAGGCCGGTAGTGGGTTCGTCGAGAAAAAAGATGCGCGGGTTGTGAATGAGGCCGCGGGCGATCTCAAGCCGTCTTCTCATGCCGCCGGAGAGGGTTTTGGTCTGGGCGTCGCGCCACTTGGTCAGGTCGACGGCTTCGAGTAGGTGAGCGATGTTGCGCTCTCGTTGCGCGCGCGGAACCCCGTAGAGCTTGGCGTAAATGGAGAGGTTTTCCTCGACGGTGAGATCGATGTCGCTTGTGAGCGCCTGGGGGATAACACCGATGAGGCTGCGCACGGCGTTCGGCTCCTTTACAACGTCGTGGCCGGCAATAAGAGCGCGCCCGGATGTGACGGGAATCAGCGTGGTCATCATGCGGATGAGGGTGGATTTGCCGGCGCCGTTTGGACCGAGGAGTCCGAAGATTTCGCCGTCGGCCACTTCGAAGCTGATGCCTTTGACCGCTTCAAACGTGCCGTAGCGCTTGACGATGTTTTCGACGGCGATAGCCGGCGGCGCCGAATGAGCCGAAGTGGGCTGCGTCGAAACTTGCTCCGCGGTAGTCATTGCTTCACCAGCTTGTCTTTCGGAATATAGACTTCGGCGATCATGCCGGGGACGTATTTCATGCCGGGGTTGTCGATGAGGAGCTTGAGCTGAACGGTCTCGATGTCGCGCTTGCGGCGGCTGACGTTGCGCTGCGTGGCGAAGGCGGCTTCCGCGGCTTTGGCGATGACGCTGCCCCAGACCGTTGCGCCGCTGGGCATCACCACGCGAAGCTTGTCGCCGAGCTGGACCGCGTCGGATTCGGTTTCGGGCAGCGGTGCATAGACCCAGGTCTGCGAGAGGTCGACGACGGTGACGATGGGCGTGGCAGGTGACACAACTTCGCCCTGGCGCGCGGCACGGACGTTAACGATACCGGTGACCGGCGAGACGACCTGCGCATATCCGAGCTGGACCTGGGCCTGGTCCAGCATGTCCTGGGCATTGCGCATCTCGTCGCGCGTGGCCGCGACGGTCTTGGCCGCCTCCTGGGTTTCGACCAGATTCACGCGGGCGGTGCGCAGCGATGCCTGCGCGGCGTCGACATTCTCGCGGGCGGAATCGACGGCGGCTTGAGCGGCATTGAGGCTGGTCACCATCTCATCGCGCGTCTGCTCGCTGGTAACGCCGGCCTGGGCCAGCGCTACGGCGCGTTTCGTGTCGGCTTGCTGATGCTCGTAGTTCGCCTGCGCCTGGGCCAGTGCTGCTTTGGCGACGCGCAATTGCGCCTCAGCGGCTGTGACCTGGCTGGTTGTGTCGCCCTGGGTTTGTTCTTCGGTATCGCGGGAGCCGAGCAGCTTCTGTTTTTCGCCGGAGACGGTGGCTGCAGCGGCATTGCGGGCGGCGGCCAGATCCTGCGCGTCGATCGTGGCGACCAGCTGGCCCGCGGTGACCTTCTCGCCTTCGTCGACGGCGAGCGATGCGATGCGGCCCTGAATGCGGGAGCTGATCACGACCTCGTTGGCGTCGACGGTGCCGATGAGCTGCAGATCGCTGGTGTGCTTGACGGACAGGAAGTAAAAGAGGAGGGCAATGACGAACAGCACGCCCATGATGATGAAGATGCGATTGCGTGGTTTCATGCGGTCTTTCTCTCCGGAGGAGCGTGCTCCGGTATGGGTATGGCGCCGAGAACCGATTTAGCGAGACGGGCGCCGCGTTTGCGGTCGGTAAAGATGGTTTGGCCGAGGTATTCAATGGCTGCGGTGCGGCGGTCCGCGACCGCTGCGGGATCGAGTGGGTCAAAATTGGCCACGAGGCGGACCATCGGGGAGCTGAGGAAGAAGAAGACATTCGCGCCGAAAGCGGTGTACATCATCTGCATCGGATCCACGTTGCACAGCTCGCCGGAGCGAATGCCGTCCGCGACGAGTCGAAGAGAGCGGTCCCACGTGGGACCAAAGGCTTTCTCCGCGATGATGCGCATGGCGTTGGACTGCCCGGTTCGGAAGCGAACCATCTCCTGCTGCATCAGGGCCTGAAAACCGTGCTGGGAGAAGATTCGGTCGAAGTGCTGGAGGACGAGGCGGAGGAGGCGTTCGCCGGGACTGCAGTCAAGGTCAAGAACGGCGAGGGCATCGCCTGCGACTCTGCTTGCGACTTCACCGATGGCCGCCGCGTACAGGGCTTCCTTGTCGCGAAAATAGTAATAGAGGAGGGCTTTGTTGACGCGGGCCGCTGCGGCAATAGCGCTGGTGCGGGCGCCGGCGAGGCCGTGCTCGCTGAATTCGCGGATGGCGGCCTGCAGGATGCGTTCGCTGGAGTGATCGGCGTGGTCGGTTTGGCGGGTGTGGGGCATTGATTGACTGGTTAGTTAAATTAACCGGTTAGTCAAAGACTACGCCAAGGAGGAGATTTGTGCAAGGGCAGGCCGAGACAAGGTTATTCCCACGGATTGATCACGGCCACGCCCGTGTGTTCAAAGTGGTTCAGGTTGCGCGTCGCAACAGAGAAGGCGTGGGCTCGTGCGATCGCCGCAATATAAGCGTCCGGCGCGACGGCTCGTTTGCCGATTCTCTCGCAGTGGGCTGCGATGGCAGCAAGATGCTCGGCGGCTTCGGTATCGAAAGACAGCGTTCGGTCCACGAACAGGTCCAGAACCTGGCTGATGCCCACGGCAAGCGTCTTCCTGCGTGCGCCTTCAGGCATCCGCAGAACACCGGTGCGTAGTTCGGCGTAGCTGATGGTGCTGATGAAAAGCGTTTCTGCTGTCTGGGCGTCGAGCCAGGCCAGGACTTTTGGGTTGGGTCGCGGTTTGAACGGTTCGGAAAGCACGTTGGTGTCGAGGACGATCATTTGTAGTCCGCCCCGCGGATGCTGCTGCGGTGGCGGCGAATCTGGAGATCGCCCATACCGCCGGCGTTCCGGGCGATGCGCTGGAGTTCGGTCCCGATTTTCAGCCGTTCCGCCGGCCGGACGGTTTCTTCAAGAATGGCGCGGACTTCGGCTTCGGCGGAGCGGCCATTATGGGCGGCGCGCACGCGGAGGGCGCGATGCGTCTCTTCCGGGAGGTTCCGGACTGTCAGGTTGGCCACGATGTCACCTCGGCTCCATTGTACGCAATGATGTCAGGTGTGCGCGAGTGATAGCACTGCGATCGTGCACGGGAGTTCATTCCGGAGGTTCGGGCCGGGGGCAGGCCTGACTCGCCGCCTAATGGCCGAGCGGCCGTGAGGTGCCTTCGACGGCCGGAGCCTTCGGATGCCTGTCCGAGTAGCGGCCGAGCAGGAACATGATGAGGCCGAAGACGAGCATCACGATCCCCCAGATGAGATTGATGTCCATGCCCGCGGAGCGGAGATAGATGTCGCTTCCACGGGTAGCGAGGCCGTAGATCGAGAGCATGGCGCCGACGATCAGGAACATCAGGCCGAGGGGAATGCGGAGGTCGAGGCTCATAGCTTCTCCTTCATTTCATTCTCAAGTCTGGGTCAATCATTGTCACATTGCTGCAGAAAGTCCTATCGGAAGACAAAATTCAACCCCACGAGAAGGATCAGCAGGCCAATGGCAATCACGCTGGGCCGCGCATACCACGCCATGTGATGCTCGACCGGTTTAGGCGTCAGCGAGTAGACCAGGCCGACCAGTTCGCTTTCAGGCCGGGGTTTGGTCATGAAGCTGATGACCACGCCGAGTACAAAATTCACAGAGAAGGCGAAGATGGCCTGCGAGAAGTCGAGGGCCATGGCGCTGGGATAGGTGTGGACGACGTGAATCCAGCCACCGTGGACGCCTGGGCTGGCGCCGGCCGAGAGCGTGAGCCCATGGTGCAGCACCGCGGCCAGCGTGCCTCCCACGAGGCCGATGAAGGCTGCGTGGCCGGTGGAGCGCTTCCAGAACATGCCGAGCAGGAAGGTTGCGAACAGCGGTGCGTTCACGATGGAGAAGACCAGCTGCAGCGTATCCATGATGTTGTTGAAGCCCATGACGAGATAGGCGCAGCCCATGGATATGAGAATGCCGACAACGGTCGTCCACTTGCCGACCTTCAGATAGTGCGCGTCGCTCGCTCCTTTGTGGATGTAGGACTGGTAGAGGTCGAAGGTCCAGACGGTGTTAAAGGCGGTAACGTTGCCCGCCATACCGGACATGAAGCTGGCGAGGAGCGCGGTGAGCCCGAGACCGAGGATGCCGGTGGGGAAGTAATGCAGGAGCATGTTGGGGATGGCGAGGTCGTAGTCGAGCACCGGCTGGCCGTGGGTATCGAGCATGATTTTGCCCGTGACCGCATCGACCTTGGCGGGGATGAGGCCTTTCCCTGCATCGAGCTCGCCGGCGCTGGATGTCGCCAGGCCAACCGGCGCGCCCTGGGCGATGCTGTGATCCATGTGGCGCATCACGACAGGCGTGGCGATAGCTATGAGGCCAGGGAGAATCACGAGAAACGGGAAGAACATCTTGGGCACGGCAGCGATAAGGGGCACGCGACGGGCCGACTCTTCGGAGTTGGCCGCCATTGCCGTCTGGATGACGAGGAAGTCGGTACACCAGTAGCCGAAGGAGAGCACGAAGCCCAGACCGGCGACGAGGGTAAACCAGTCCACGCCCAGCGGATTAGTGTGCGAGCTGCTTAGCCCGCGCCAGGAATGCATGTAAGCTGCCGGCAAGGTCTCCTTCAGGCCGCTCCATCCGCCGACATTCTTCAGGCCGACCCAGACAAGGGGCAGGAATCCGGCGACGATCAGGAAGAACTGGAGGACTTCGTTATAAATGGCGCTGGTCAGGCCGCCGAGAAAGATGTAACAGAGCACGATGAGCGCGGAGAGGATGATCGAGAAGTGAAAGATCCACTGCAGGGGCAGGCCGAGGTGCATGAATGGCTTATCGAAGACGTGGAGGGTCTGAATAAGCCGCGCCATGGCGTACATGGAGATCCCGGAGGAAAGCACGGTCATGAATGCGAAGGTGCAGGCGTTCCACGCTCGGGTCTTCTCGTCGAAACGGAGGCGGAGAAATTCGGGGACAGAGCGGGCCTTTGAGCCGTAGTAAAAGGGCATCATGAAGACGCCGACGAAGATCATCGCGGGGATGGCGCCGATCCAATAGAACTGGCTGATGACGATGCCGTACTTGGCGCCAGAAGCGCCCATGCCGATGACTTCCTGGGCGCCGAGGTTGGCGGAGATGAAAGCCAGGCCGCAAATCCAGGCGGGCAGAGAGCGGCCGGCCTGCAGGTAATCCTTGCTGGTTTTCATGAAACGTTTGAGTGCGAAGCCGATGCCCAGCACAAAAACGAAATACAGCAGCATGATCAGCCAGTCGATGGTTGTCAGGTTCACGCTGTGCGGTTCCTTCCCGGGAAACAGAAATGGCAGTGCCGCAGGACACTGTACACGGTTGCATTGAGGCAAGTCCAGATGAAGGCGGTGGCGGCGGCCGGCACGCCTGTAGCGAGTAGCAAACTGCGAGCCGACAACGAGCAGGAAGCCGAAAGACAGCAAGCTAAGGGCCGGTCAGCTGAAGTGCTGTCAAAGAAGTTCGGTCAGTTAAGGGCGGTCAGCCCCTGCATTTCTCAGTGAGACTGAAGGGCAAGAAGGTGGATCTGACAGGTTCCTGGCTGCCCGGACCTTAGCTTCCCGGTTCCTGGCTGACCGTTTTCTTAGCTGACAGGTTCTCAGCTGGCTCTACAGCGACTGCACCGGCATAAGCGTGAGATCGTCCACCAGGCCGACTTCCTTTTGCACAAATGGCTCCGCGTAGCGCACGCCAGCCAGCATTCCATAATGGCGAGCTTCGGCGAAAGTGCGCTCGCGAATCTCCTCCTCGGGAACGAACAGCCCGCTGCCGGTGGATTGATTCGCGTACTGAGATATGTAAGCCATCAGGGCGCGGTGACGGTCCTCAATGAACGGCGTGATGTCGACCACGAAGCTCGGCCGCACGTCCGCATAGAGGCTGGCGTAGACGATCTTGAACGGGCGGTGGGGCGGAGTGCCGGTTTCGACCTTCGCAAGGCCAGAGAGGAAGCAGGCTTCGTATCCGAGCGTGGATGCGGTGGAATGGTCGGGATGGCGGGCGGTCCAGTAGGGAACAATGACGACGCGGGGACGGACGCGGCGCAGGACGGCGACGACCTTCAGGCGATTCTCCCAGGTATTTTCGACGCGGCCATCGGGGATGTCGAGCGCTTCGCGGTGCCCCACACCCAAAAGCCGCGCCGCTTCGGCGGCTTCCGCAGCGCGGTCTTCCGCAGAACCACGCGTGCCCGCTTCGCCCTGGGTCAGGTCGAGAATGGCAGTTGATACGCCAATGGAACGCATGCGGAGCAGAGTGCCGCCGCAGGTTTGCTCCACGTCGTCGCGATGGGCGGCAATAGCAAGAACGTCAGCTGCGGATGCCGGGGTGATCGGTTCTTCCGCCATGCCAGATTCTCGTTGATCAGAACGAAGTCATTAGTAAATGGTGTTGTCGTTGTCGGTGCCAGCGTCCATATAGGCGCAGTCGATGGCGGTGCCGGCGATGGTGACGTTGGAATTGTCGAGTTGGGCCATGTTGGTGGTGCTGTAGATATAAATCTGGCCACCCTCAGTGGTATAGACCTTATGCAGACCCTCGACCCCCGCGATGCCGGTACCGTCTCCCTGGTAGGAGTCGATGGTGACCGCATTGGTGGCAGTGTTGAACATGGTGATGCAGCCGAACTGAATGCCGGCGCCGGATTGCGCCTGCTGATAGCGCACACCATGATCGCATTGCGAGGAGCCGATCCAGAGAGTATTGTCATCGGCGAAGACCATGCGGTTATGGGTGCCGTCGCTGATGGAATAAGTTCCGGTAATCGTATTCGCGGGCGTGTTCATCACGGTGAGAAAGCCGGCAAAGAGGCCGCTCGACGCCTGGTATTGCTGGCCGGCAATGTACAGCGTGGTGCCGCTGAAGACCGCGTTGGTGGCTCCGTTGGGGATGGGGACGTTGCCCTGCGCGACCAGGGAGATCCCGCTTGCCCCTTTGCTGCCGGTGTTAATCGATGAGGCGGTGATGGGGATCGTAGTGAGGCTGGCAGTTGTGCCGCCGCACTCGGGGCCGCAGTTGATCACGTAAGCCGTGGTGCCATCGGGCGAAAAGACCGCTTTGATGGGGTGATCGAAGGTGGCGGCGGGCCCGGTGCTGACCGGAAAAACGCACCAGGCGGGCAGCTTCTGCGGTTCGCAATCCTGTGCGCCGAGATAATTCGGATTATTCGTGGCAGCGGTCTGCTGGGCCTGGGTTAGCTGAACGATGCTGTAGACAGCAAAGCTCTGAGGCGGGGCGACGTTGACGGTCTGGCTGGCAGCCTGAGTGGCGTTCTGGATAAAGACCAGTGCGAGGGTGCCCCCTGGGTTGACAGAAATTCCGTAAGCATTGGCCAGGTTCAGCGTGAGTGCGCTGCCGTTGGTGCGGTTGGCGACGCTGATGACGTGACCTGAGGGGTTAGCCGCGTAAACATAGCCGAGGTCGCGGCTGATGAAGACGCCGTTATAGGGGCTGCCTTCGGTAGTGCTGGAGAGGCTGCCGGGAATGGAGATGGTGCCGCTGATGTTCTCCTGTGCATAGCTAACGAGAGCGAGGCTCCCATCGCCCTGGCCGTAGACCGCACCGGTTTGCTGTTCCGGCATGTTCTGGATGGTGAGGGGCAACTTGCCGGAGTAACCGGTGATGGTGAACTGGCCGGAGGATGCGTTGTAAGCGTGGCGGATGTCGTAGTAGGCATCCATGAAGGGCAGCGCGCCGCTGGCAAAGGCGCTCGGATTTTGCTCGGCGACCAGCACGCGATTAAGAACGCCGCTGGGAGGCAGGGTGCGCCCGGCGAAATAGAAATTCTTTCCGCAGGAACTAATGACGTTGCAGGTCAGGAAGACCGAGCTGAGGATGGCAACGAAATACAGGGAACTTCTCTTCTTCAAAACCTTAGAACCTCACCAGGCGTATGGCTTAGGACGATCTCGTGGGAAGGCCAAGTATAACAGGGGGAATGCGCATTCGGTCGAGAGGCCGAGACCCGCGAAGCATTGGTGGATGCGGCGAAACGTCGTCGTGGCCGGAGGTGTTGATGGTACAGGTGCGGGCGCAACCCCACGGGCATCGGGCACGGGGCAGCCTGTTAACATAAACCAGGTATCCCCCATGACCAGCCGTCTGGAGCAATTATTTGGCCGGCGCACCGTTCTATGCGACGGCGCGATGGGCACGTCACTCTACGCCCGCGGCGTCTTCATCAATCGCTGCTTCGATGAGTTAAACCTCTCTCAGCCCGAACTGGTGCGTGGCGTTCATGAGGAGTATCTGCAGGCCGGCGCGGAGATTATCGAGACCAACACCTTTGGCGCGAATGCGCTTCGCCTCCAGCGATACGGGCTGCGCGACAAGGTTGGCGAAATCAACCAGGCGGGCGTGAAGATTGCGCGCCAGGCGGTGCGGCAGCTCCTTGACAAGCAGGCCGGAAGCGCTTGGGTAGCGGGTTCGGTTGGGCCGCTCGGCGTGCATCTGGAGCCGCTGGGGAAAACGGGTCTGGACGAAGCGCGGGAGGCTTTTGCCGAGCAGATTCGCGCACTCACTAGTGGGAGACCCAGCGAGGGCGTCGACCTGCTCATTATCGAAACCATGATCGCCCTCAATGAGGCGGAACAGGCGGTATTCGCCGCGCGCGCTGTGGCGCCAGACATACCGATCGTCGTGATGATGACCGTCGATGAGGAAGCGAACTGTCTGGATGGATCATCGCCCGAGACGGCCGCTGTCCGCATTGAATCCTGGGGCGTGGATGCAATTGGCTGCAACTGCAGCGTGGGCCCGGCCACCGTGCTGACCGCGATTGAACGCATGGCTGCGGTAACAACGCTGCCAATGATGGCGATGCCGAATGCGGGCATGCCGCGGTCGGTCGAGGGCCGCAACATTTATTTGTGCTCGCCGGAGTACATGGCCAGTTTTGCGCGCAAATTTACCAGGGTGGGCGTGCAGTTTATCGGAGGCTGCTGCGGGACCACCCCCCAGCACATCCGTGCAATGAAGTCGGCGATGCGGGCCACCGACGCGCAAACTGCCGCCGGTGAGCGGGCTGCCCGCAAGGAAGCGATCGTGACGGAGACGCCTCCCGCGGCCATCCAGGAGCGCTCCCGGGTCGGCAAGCTGGTGCACGAGGGCAAATTCGTCACAATGGTTGAGATTGTTCCGCCGCGCGGCATCGACTGCGCGAAGGAGCTGAAGGGCGCCCAGGAGATGGCCGACCTCGGCGTTCACGCCATCAACGTCCCTGATTCGCCGCGCGCTTCGGCTCGCATGAGCGCGCAGAGCCTCTGCATTCAGATCCAGCAGAAGACAGGCATAGAAACGCTGCTCCACTACACGTGCCGCGACCGCAACGTGCTCAGCATTCAGAGCGATCTGCTGGGGGCCTCTTCGATTGGCCTCAAAAATATTCTTTGCCTCACCGGCGACCCGCCCAAGCTGGGCAACTATCCTGACGCGACAGCGGTCTACGATGTGGACGCGATTGGGCTCGTGAACATTGTCCACCGGCTAAATCACGGGTTGGACATTGGCGGTAATCCCATTGGCGAATCGACCGGGTTCACCATCGCGGTGGCTGCGAATCCAGGAGTGCCGGACCTTGACAACGAGGTTCGCCGCTTCGCGTGGAAAGTGGAAGCGGGAGCGGAATACGGTGTCACACAGCCGGTCTTCGATTTGCGGGTTCTGGAGACGTTCCTGAAGCGCATCGAGGGATTCCGCATTCCCGTGGTCGCCGGCATCTGGCCCCTCACCAGCCTGCGCAACGCTGAGTTTATGAAGAACGATCTCCGCGTCAGCGTTCCGGATGAGATTCTCGCGCGCATGGCAAAGGCCACGACGCCCGATGCGGCTCGAGCGGAAGGGATTCGCATTGCCCAGGAGATGCTGGCCGCCGCGCGAACCATGGTCGAGGGGGTGCAGGTCAGCGCGCCTTTTGGACGCTACGGCGCTGCGGCGGAGGTTCTGGCGGCAGTGCTGCCCTCTCGCGCCACCAGCGCGAAGGCGACGGCCGCTGCTCAGCCGGAGGAGACCCAGGTTGGCCAGCTTTGAGGAGTCGTTGACGAAGCTGGAAGAGATTGTCGCGAACCTGGAGCGCGGCGACCTCAGCCTTGAGGATTCGGTGAAGCTGTTCGAGGAGGGCACGCGTCTTTCCGCTGAGTGCCGGAAGCAGCTCGAAGAAGCCGAAGGCAAAGTTGAGATGCTGGTCAAGCAGCGCGATGGCTCGATGAAGCGCGAGCCATTCGGATCGTAGCCGGGCTGGAACCGGTCCCCGGTGCGAAGGCTGGGGAATTCCCATGGCTTGGTAGTCCTGTAAATTGGCGTGTCGGTCCTCCGGACCAATTCTTTGGCTCACCGGACAGCGAATCGAAGGGGAGGCAGCCCTTTCGTCTTTTAGGGCCAGCCGGCAGCCCAGGCGGCGGCAAGAACCGCCGAGGTCAGCGTCGATAACGCGTTCACAGCATCGTTGTTGAGCCAGCCTCGGCGTTCGGGAATCGCCCCCAGCAGGCTGTCAAAGAAAATGCCGGCTATGCCTGCCGCCAGGGCTATGCCCGCGTCCCCGCGTGTGAGCGGCAGAACGGCGAGTGCAACCAGAACTACCACGGCCGCGGCGGCGCATCCGGAGAGGGTGCCTGCCAGGCTGACTGCGCCATCGGTTCCGGCCGGGACGCGGCGGAATGTAGTGACAAGACGCGGCTCGCCTCCAAGAACCTGGCCCAGTTCAGACGAGACGGTGTCAGCGGTGGCTTCGGCCATGGCAGCGATCATGTCCACCAGCGCGGCGTGCGCGTTGAAAGTCGTGGGACTGAAAATATGGACCGCCGAGAGCGGAATGCCGGCGAGCGTCGCGGCGCCGAGATTCGCGGCCACCTGCGAGGCGGTTCGGCCACGGCGGGCTTCCGCGGTGCCGAGGGCTTCTTTTCGTTTGCGCCCGAAGCGGGTCGCGCCGAAGGTGAGCACCAGAAGCGCGAGCAACGGCCACATGGCGGTGTGCAGGCCCGGGGTCAGCAGGTACAGTGCCGCGGTAAAGATGCCGCCGGCGATAGCGGCGCCGAGTGTGGCCGCGTGGGTCAGATAGACCAGCGCAGCAAGAACCACGCTGATGCCGAGCGCGCCCCACAGGACCGGATCGCGTGCATTCCACGCCTGCCCTGCTGCGAGGGTGACCCAGATCGCCGTGACCGGAACGAAGGCAAGCAGCACGGCCTGCGACTGCCAGCGCAGTGTGGTCTGGCCGGTCTGCCGATGCTGGCCGTTGCTTTTTGGGGTCTCGGGCATGGTCTCGATTAGCGAACGGCGTGCGACGGGCGCGAAGCCAGCCGCGTACAGTACAATCATCTTTCTAAACAGCAGCAGGTTCAACCCGCGCCAACCATGGGGCCGGGCGAAGGAGTCGGGTACTTGCGAGTGCGTAGCATTAGATGGCTGGATCGCCTTCGTGGCGGTTCGAGCCAGTTTCTGGACCGGACCGTGCGCAGAGCCGGCAGCTTTTTTTATCGTCATGCGGCGACCGTTTCCGCGATTATTGGGGGCGTTCTTGGCGGTGTGGTTCTGGTGGCCGTTGGCTGCGGGGCCCAGTACCGCCCGGTGATCACGCCGATTAATCCAACCGGGCCGGCAGCGTTGCCTACAGCAAATATTGTAGTGATCTCGCAGCCAGGATTTACACCCCCGCCTCCGGGCGGCCCGGCGCCATGCGCGGGGATCAGTTATTCGACGCCCAGCATTTATACCCTGTTCGATTTCTCCGGCGACTCCGTGGTGGCGCAAGCCAACGGCGGCAATGGGCCGCTCACCTTTTCCCTGGAACAGGGCGGCGCCAATGCCTACGCTCCGAACTGCGACGGCACCCTGACCACGGCCCAGGCGACGACTGCTTCGCTGCTGACGAAATACGTGCTCACCAGCACGCTGTTGCCGGGGTCCGAGCCGACGAACACGCTGCTGGCCAGCAGCAGCCTATACGTCACCGAAGTTGGTTTGCACGGTCCAACCTGCCTGACCACCAACTGCGTGGCGCAACTGACCGGGTCACCCTCCGCGCTCAAGCAGGAAATTCCCGTGGCGCCATCGCTGATCAACCTGACCGGGTTCAGCACGGGCGAGCGGGTTTATGCCATAAGCCAGGGAAATTCCGGCGGCGGGGCGCAGCCTGCGTGGGGAGACTGTTCGACACCTTCTGCGGTAACGGTGAACGGTGAGGCGGACGCGATCGAGACCACGACGAATACCATCTCCGCGCGGCTTTCGCTGGGTGTGTGCCCCGTATTCGGATTCATGACCACGGATACCCTGCGCACCTTCATCATGAACCGGGGCAGCGGGACGGTCACCGTCATCAACTCGCAGCTGAACGCCATTGACGCCGTGCATCCGGCGATTACCGTGGGTGCGGGTCCGGTGTATGCGGACTATTACCGCACCGGGCAGGTGCTGGTCACGTCGAATTACGACTCGAACACCATCAGCATCGTTGATGTGAGCCTCGACACCTACGGCAACGACAGCGCCACCTTCGGCACTGTGCTGGCCACGATTCCGGTGGGCCTGCATCCGGTCGAGGTTGCGGTGCTGCAGGATGGCAGCCGCGTATATGTCGCGAATCAGGGAGACATTACGGCCGGAACCCCGGGCAGCGTCTCCATCGTCAATCTTACAAATTACACCGTGGAGAAGACGATTCCGCTGACTGCGAACCCACACGCCATTGGGGCGATTTATAACTACCCAATCGGTAAAGTCTATGTGGCGTCTCAGAACAGCCCTTACCTGACGATTATTCGCACCGACTCGGACATCATAAGCGACACGCCGGAGTTAGAGGGAAATATTGTCGAGATGCGGGTGAACGCGCAATATCCTGGACAATCGACAGCAGGGGCTCTGAATTACCAGACAGAGAGCCGGTCGGTGGGTTCGGGAGCGCCGTAAAGGCAGGGAGTAGGGAGTAGCCAGTAGGGAGTGGAGGGGGCGGGACGCCTCCTCAGGTCAGCCTGCGCATCAGCACCACCAAGATTCGCCCAACCTCGAAGGAGAGGCTTTCGGCCTCGCCGATTTTCTTCGAACTGCCGAAGCCGAGGCCTCGGGCAATGACAAGTTGCGTTTGGGCTTCGGAGTTCGAGCCGCGAGCGATGCCGAGAAAGTGGCGATAATCGCCCCGCGATGGACGGCCGTAGCCCTCAGCGATGTTGCTGGCGACGGAGACGCCCGCGCGACGAAGCTGGGAGGTTAGGCCGTAAATTTCTTCTCGCGGAAACTCCGCCGTGACGCGGTAGAGCGCGAGAGTCATTTCGATGGCGCGTTGCCAGACAATAAGATCGCGGTACGACTCGACTTTCATTGCGGCTCCTCGGAAGATCGCCTGGACCTTAATGTCGTTCGCTTAGGGTCCTTACGGTAATGCGAATTGTCTGTTGCCGGTTACTTTGGAGCAGCTATTCCCTATTGGCTACTGGCTATTCCCTACTATTCGACTCTGCTGCCTGTTCCCTGCTGCCTGTTGCCTGTTGCCTGCCGTTTACAATCCCCTCATGCAATCCGCCGAGCTGGCGCGCGTGCTCCAGGCTGAGCTGCGTGGCGACCCCGATCTCGAAATCACCGGTGTAGCCGGCATCGAAGAAGCCGGTCCTGGCCAACTCACTTTCGTCGCCAATCCTAAATACGCGCACCTGGCCAGGACCACACACGCCTCCGCGATTCTGGTTGCACCCGACTTTCCCGATGTGCCTGCCGCGACCCTGCGGCTGAAAAATCCCTATCTCGCCTTCGCTCGCGCCGTCGACATCTTTTACCAGCCACCCGCCTGGCCGCCGGGGATTCACCCCACCGCGGTCATCCATCCCACGGCAAAAATTGGAGCCAACTCCCGGGTCGGGGCCTATGCCGTTATCGGCGAAAACGTCATCGTCGGTAGCGACGCGATCATCCTGCCCCACGTTGTCATCTACCCCGGCGTGCGAATCGGGGATCGGCTCTTTGCCCATGCGCACGCGGTCGTCCGTGAAAATTGCACCCTGGGCGACGACGTGCTCCTGCAAAACGGCGCCGTGGTCGGTTCTGACGGCTTTGGCTTTGCCAAAGACGAGGACGGCCGATGGCATAAGATTGCGCAGTCCGGCCCGACGATCCTCGGCGACCGCGTCGAGGTGCAAACCAACGCCTGCATCGACCGCGCCAGTGTCGGCGCTACCCGGATCGGCGACGGGGTGAAGGTGGATAACCTGGTCCAGGTGGGGCATGGCTCAACGGTGGGCGAGAACACACTGCTGTGCGCGCAGGTGGGCCTGGCCGGTTCCACGCACGTCGGCAAAAACGTGATTCTCGCCGGCCAGGTGGGTGTTGCCGGTCACTGCAACATTGGGGACGGTGTGATTGCGATCGCCCAGGCGGGGCTGCATGGGGATATTCCGGCGGGCTCCATGCTGGCGGGCTCCCCGGCTTTCGATCACAAGCAGTGGCTGCGAGCGACCGCGTTGTTCAGCCGTCTGCCGGAGCTGGTGAAGCAATTCCACCGCAAAACGAAACGCGAAGAGTAGAGTAGTACCAGGAAATTTCCCTAAGTGTATTGGCAGCGACGCTGTAGCGGATCGCATCCAAGACTTGTTTATGCCCACGAACGAACAGGATTCCTCGCTGACCCTGGTCCAGACGCCGACAGAGCCGATCCGCGTGCTCCTGCTCGACGACCACCCCGACAATTTGCTGTTGCGCTCCACGATCCTCCGCAAATACGGATACGTGACGGAAACCGCCAGCACCATAGAAGAAGCCGAACGCCTGATCGACGACATCGACATTGCCGTCCTTGACTATCACCTCGGCGCAGGTAAGTTCGGTACCGATGTAGCGTCGGATCTTCGCGCTCGCCGCCCGCAGGTTCCCATCATCATCCTCTCGGCCACACTGGAGCGGCGCTTCGGGGGAGTGGAGGACATGCACCTGCTCAAGGGCTACAGCTCGATCGATGACCTGGTGACCGCGCTGCGTTCGTTTGAAGCCAAGCGGCGCGGCAAACCCGTGGTTGTCGACGCGCGAGACTTCTTCTATTCGCGCATCAACATGGCCATGGGCGACGACGTCGTCCTCGAAATTCTGGACGGCGAGGGCACCTGGCAATATGTGAACGAAAAGTGCGCGACCGTGCTGGAAAAGCCGCGCGACTGGTTCCCCGGCCGCAATATGTTCGAGGAGATGCCGGAGTTAGCCGTCGACTGGGCCGAAATTTTGCGCACAGTCGCCGAGACGCGGGAAACCTACATCGATCGCACCTTCCGCGGCGTGCTCAACCTGCCCAGCAAGGGCGATCGCTGGGTGTGGAACGTTCTTGCCTTCCCCATTACCCTGCACACGGGCGAAACGGGTGTGGTGCTCACGGCGAGGGCGCTGGAACGGAAGCCAATGCTGTGATCCAGTCTGGACTTGCATGACCGTTTAGCGCGTCTGACAGAGCCCGGGCCGCTGATGGTACTCTGAGCCGTCATGCTGCGAAATTCCCTCTGTTCCCTTCCCGCATGTTGCGCGGCGTTCGCCATCATCCTGCTGTTCTCCGGTTGTGAGTCCCCGTGGATTCAATGCACCGTCGCGAACCACCAGGACACACCCGTGTCCCTGGTGGAGGTGAACTATCCCGGCGGCTGGTTCGGTGTGCAGACCATCGCAGCGGGCTCGAGCTACCACTACCGCTTCCGGAATCTCAGCACGGACACCGTCAGCATCGGCTTCACCGACGCCGCACGCCACAACCACACGGTGAGCGGGCCGCAACTACAACAGGGGCAGGAGGGATCCCTGAAGATCGAGATCGAACCAGGCAATCGGGTCACGTGGACACCGGCGCTGAGGGCGGCAAAGTAACCGGCTTCCGGTGCTAAACTTTTCAGCAACGGTGACTCGATGGCGACTCAGGTTCGCATTTCCCTTCAGGAATATCTCGAAACGCCTTACCGTCCCGACCGGGAGTACATCGACGGCGAGGTGCGGGAGCGGAATGTGGGTAAGTGGGAGCATGCAAGGTTGCAGGCACTTCTGGCCGCCTGGTTCTTGTCGAACGAATCAGCGTGGCAGGTCATGACCTCGACCGAGCAGCGGACGAGAGTCGCGTCTTCACGGGTCCGCGTGCCGGACCTGGTGATCGTGAAAGCTGAATCCCAGCCCGACGTAATCCAGGCGCCTCCCGTCCTGATCGTTGAGATTCTGTCGCCCGACGATACTTACTCTGACCTCGAAGAGCGTGTGTCCGACTACCGCAACATGGGCGTCGCTGCGATCTGGGCCATCGATCCCAGGACCCGCAGTGGGCGGATGTGCATTGGAGACGACTGGAAGTCCGCGCGACGGCTCGAAGTACCAGGCACGCCGATCTTCGTTGAGCTGGATGAGCTGTTCTCCTTCCTGGATCGGCCGCGGCCGTAATCCTGAGGTGAGCCCGGGCGCCCGCCGCTCACCGGCGATAGCCTCACCTGAGTCTTTCTGGCAAAATAAACAAGCTGTCCCCACTCGCACAATGCGCCCGGAGGCCTACCTCGTGATCCAGGTTGAAAACCTGACCAAAACCTTTGACCAGTTCACCGCGGTCAAGGACATTTCATTCCAGGTGGACTCGGGGGAGATCTTCGCCTTCCTCGGCCCGAACGGCGCGGGCAAGACCACAACCATCAAGATGCTCACCACGCTGCTGCGCCCCACCAGCGGCCATATTCATCTCGACGGATTCGATCCATGGGTGAAACAGCGCGATGCCCGTCAGCGCTTCGGTATCGTTTTTCAGGATCCCAGCCTAGACAACGAGCAGACCGCGTACGAAAACATGGAGCTGCACGGCATCCTCTATCACATCCCGCGGCGCACGCGGGTGGAGCGCATCGAGCAGCTGTTGCGCCTTTTCGAATTGTGGGAACGGCGCAACGATTACGTGAAGACCTTCTCCGGCGGCATGAAGCGGCGCCTCGAAATCGCGCGCGGATTTCTGCACACGCCGAAGATTCTGTTCCTCGACGAACCGACTCTGGGCCTCGATCCGCAGAGCCGCAACCAGCTCTGGACCCACGTGAAAAACCTGAACCAGAGTGAGAAGACGACAGTCTTTCTGACCACGCACTACATGGATGAGGCCGATCGCGTGGCCCACCGCATCGCCATCATGGATCATGGTGCGATCGTCGCCACCGGTACCTCGGCCGAGTTGAAAGCCAGCACCAACACGGATTCGCTCGAAGCTGCTTTTCTCGCGCTCACCGGCACCTCCCTGCGCGACGAGAGCGCCAGCTCCACCGATAATCTGCGGCGGTTCGCCCAGATGTGGCAGCAAAAACGCTAGGCCGCCGGACCGAGAACGAGGGCGAGAACTTTAAGGAGACCGTATGGGTGCGATCTACATCATGTGGCTGCGCGAGGTGAAGCGCTATTTCCGCTCGAAGGCGCAGGTGATTGTCTCGCTCGGCCAGCCGACGCTCTATCTGCTGGCGCTCGGCTTCGGCTTCGGTCCCATCTTCGCCAAAGCCGGCGCGGGCAACTACATTCAGTTCATGGCGCCGGGCGTCATTGGTATGACCGTCCTGTTCAGCTCCATTTTCTCCGGCATGGCCATGCTCTGGGATCGCCAGTTTGGCTTCCTCAAAGAAACGCTGGTGGCCCCGGTGCCGCGCATCAACATCATTTTTGGCCGCACCCTCGGCGGCGCAACCGTGGCCATGATGCAGGGGCTGCTGATGCTTGTGGTTTGTCTCATCGCCGGTTTTCGCCCGGTGCACCCGCACGCGCCCGGAACGGCGGCAACCCAGAACTGGCTCGCAATTCCCGTAGCGCTCATCTTTGTTGCGATGATCGCCCTGGTTTTTGCAGCGCTCGGCGCCTCCGTAGGCTCCAGCATCAAGGACATGCAGGGCTTCCAGGTCCTGATGAACTTCATGGTCATGCCCATCTTTTTTCTGTCGGGCGCTCTTTTCCCGCTCAAAAATCTGGGCGCTGTGATGACCTGGATTACCCACGCCGACCCTCTTTCGTATGGCATTGATGGCCTGCGCGGCGTTCTGATCGGAAGCTGGCAGTTCAACTTCGGCTGGCAATTCAACTTCCTGCTCGACCTCGCCGTTCTTGCCGCGCTCGCCGCGGTTTTCCTGGGCGCCAGCGCCTGGCTGTTCTCGCGCATCGAGGTATAACGAGGCAGGTTCGTGCATCGCGTGCAACCCCCCGCGCCATTCCTGCTTCTGGTAACGTGAAAGCAGGCGATGATAAGTCTCATTTCCGCGTTACTTTTCTTTCAGGACATAACTCCCCCCGCTGCTCCCCCAACCAACAACGGCAGCGCGATCGTGGAGATGTTGCAGAACAGCGGCCCCATCGCCATGACGGTGTTGGGCGTGCTTCTGGTCGCGAGCCTTTTTTCGTGGGCCATCATCATCGGCAAATTCTTTGCATTCCGTAAGGCTCGTGCGCAAAGCCGGCGGTTTCTGCGTGCCTTCAGGAAGGCAAACCGGCTGCAGGAGATTGCTACTGTCAGCGAACAGTTCAAGCCCAGCCCGCTGGTCAATGTCTTCGACGAAGTGTATGAAACGTACCGCCGGCAGACGGGCGGCTTTGGCCCGTGCCGCAATATCACCGCTCTGGAGCGCGCTGGCCAGACGGCGGCCAGTGAATCACTCACCGCAATGGAGCAGCGGCTCACGTGGCTGGCGAGCATCGGCGCCATCTCGCCGTTCATCGGACTCTTCGGCACCATCATGGGCATCGTCGATGCCTTCCACGGCCTCGGCACCGAAGGCACGGCAACGCTGCGCGCGGTTGCACCGGGTGTTTCCGAGGCGCTGATCACCACAGCCGCCGGTCTGCTGGTCGCCATTCCCGCGGTGATCGCATACAACCAGTTCACCTCCAGCTGCCGCGATTTTGGAGCGCGCATGGACGACTTTGCCCGCGAGCTGCTCAACAGTATGGAAGAAGCGGCGCTTAAGCCCGATCAGGACGCTCTGGAGACGGCCCGTGGCCTTCACAAGTAGAAGTGGTCACACCCAGACGGCGCTGGCGGAAATTAACATCACGCCGCTGGTCGACGTGGTCCTGGTCCTGCTCGTCATCTTCATGCTGACCGCGCCCGTGCTGCAGTCGGGTATTCAGGTCAACGTTCCCAAAACCAAGGTCGTGCGCGAAATTACCGAGCAGCGCACGGTGCTGACCATCGACAAGGACCAGCAGGTCTTCCTCAACGACAAGCCGGTAAACCTGAACGACCTGCCCAACATCCTGCGCTCGCAGAACAACGACACCGCCCACCAAGTGATCTATCTGCGCGCGGACGAAAAAGTCCCCTTCGGCGCGTTTGCGACGTTAATGGATGCGGTGAAGCAGTCGGGCATCACGAATGTGAGCATCGTGACGCAGCCGGCTACGAGCACACCCACATTCAAGTAAAAACCACTCGAATCAGCTCAGTTGCTCCCCGTCAACATGCGCGCATAGTCGTACCAGAACTGCACGCCCTTATAGAACGACCCCACCGGCAGCCGCTCGTCTTTGCCGTGCGCCCGCACGTCGCTCGTCTCCAGTTCGATAGCCGACCAGTTATAGGTGGGAATGCCCGCGGCATTAGTGAAGACGCTGTCCGAGGCTCCGGTTGCCATGTCCGGGACGACGGGCGTGCCAGGCCAGTAGACAGCCACCAGCTTTTCAAGCGGCGCCATCACCTCCGGCTGCAAAGCCACGGGCGGCGGACCCTTGGAATCCGGCGCGCCGCCGTGAATACCACCTCCATCGTCCACATACTTCACCGTAATCTTCGGATCGGCGAAGACGCGAATCAGGTCCTGCCGCACCTCTTCGCGCGAATGGCCCGGAAGGATGCGGCAATTCACATTGGCCTGCGCCATCTGCGGCAGAGCGTTGTTGGCATGACCGGCGAGCAGCCGCGTGGCAACGCAAGTGGTGTGCAGGGTCGAGTTCCACTCCGGGTTTTCAGAGACGCGCGCGATAGCGGAGGGATCGGGCGCGGTCGCCAGGATCGCGTTGATATCGGCAGCGGTCGCAGCAGGCTCCAGCGTAGCCAGCTTTTCGAAGTACGCGCGCGTGATGGCATTCAGTTCAAATGGAAACTGATAGTTCTGCAGCCGCTGGAGCGCGTCCGCAAGATGGTAGATCGCATTGTCGGGCACCGGCAGAGAGCTATGGCCGCCAGGGTTGGTGACGACGAGTTGATAATCGGCGTAGAGCTTTTCGCTGGCATCGACGTCGGCGGTGACGGCCTTGCCTTTCTCGAGATCCACTCCGCCGCCATCGGGATTAAAAGCGAAGGCGGCCTTCATCAGCTCGGGATGATTCTTCAGGAGCCAGTCGACACCATTGGACTGACCTCCCTCTTCGTCTGCCGTGAGCGCGAGGATGAGGTCGCGGTCCGGTTTGAATCCTTCTTTGTGCAGGCGCAGGAACGTGGTCACGAGGATCGCGTCGCAGTCTTTCATGTCCTGCGTGCCGCGCCCGTAGTAGTAGCCGTCCTTCTCGATGAACTGAAATGGGTCGGTGGTCCAGTCCTCGCGCCTCGCTTCAACGACATCTTCATGTCCGATAAAAAGGATGGGTGGCTTCGCTCCGGTCCCTCGATAGCGGACGACCAGGTTTTCTTTGCGGTCGTTCGGGCCACCGATGAAGATGTCGGCGGCAGGAAAGCCCGCCTCGAGAAAACGCTGCTGCATCGCCTTCGAGACGGCGGTGACGCTGCCCACTGAATCCGTCGAGTTGATGTCGATGATCTGACGGAATATGCTCAGCGCCAGATCTTTGGTGGCAGGGTCGGGTGGTGTCCACGACGGTGCGTTCTGCGCGATTGCGGCGGATGCCGCCATGATTCCCAACAGACCAGCGGTTGCGAAGCGTTTTCGCATCGGATCGGCTCCTTGTAGGTGAAGAGACAAGGTAACAGATTTTCTTCGCTGTATCTCCCACGCTGGCATCGCAGAGCCTGTTTTGCGTAAGCTGAATGCGCTGAGGTGAACTGTGAACGTGATTGGAAACGGGAATCGGAGCTGGAATGGAGTCGCGCAAAAAGTGAGGCGTGGAATGATCACTGGAGCGATGTTGTCCGGAGCAGTGTTGACGGCGCTGGCGCAGCCCCCGGAGGCAGAATTCGTGAATACCCTGATGCCGCAACCGGCGCAGCTCACGGCCGGCAGCGGTCGCCTTGCGCTCGCGCCAGGTTTTTCAGCGAGTGCGGATAAGTTTCACGACGACCGGCTGGACGGCGCAATCGCATGGGCGATGGAACGGCTGAGGACCCAGACCGGCGTTGCTCCAGGCGGAAGTCCGGGGCTGGTCGTTTCTGTCGACGGCGCGGGAGAACCGATTCAGGGCCTTGACGAAGACGAATCGTACTCGCTCGAAATCACGGGGCAGGGTGCGCATCTGCATGCGGCAACGGACGTAGGTGCGATGCGCGGCCTCGAAACGCTTCTGCAATTGGTGCAGTCAGACGGCCAGGGATTTTGGCTCCCCGTCGTCTCGATAAAGGATTCGCCGCGCTTCCGCTGGCGCGGACTGATGATCGACTGCTCCCGCCACTTCGAGCCGGTGGGCGTGATCGAGCGCACGCTCGATGGAATGGCCGCTGTCAAGATGAACGTCTTTCACTGGCACCTGAGCGACGACCAGGGCTTCCGGATTGAGAGCCGGGTCTATCCGAAGCTCACCGGGTTGGGGTCCGAAAACCAGTACTACACGCAGGACGAGGCAAAAGAAGTCGTCGCCTATGCCCGCGGCCTCGGCATCCGCGTGGTGCCGGAGTTCGATATGCCGGGGCACAGCACTTCGTGGGCGGTCGGCTATCCGGATTTGGCCAGCGGCCCCGGTCCCTTCGCTGTTGAAACCAAATTCGGCGTCTTCGATCCGGTGATGGATCCGACGCGGGAGAGCACTTACGCATTCCTGGACAAATTTGTAGCAGAGATGGCTTCGATTTTCCCCGATGCGTACATGCACGTCGGCGGAGACGAGAATAACGGCGTGGAATGGAAGCAGAATGCGAAGATTCAGGCTTTCATGAGCGCGCATAATCTCAAAGACACCGCGGCACTGCAGGCCTATTTCAACCAGCGGTTGTTACAAATCCTGAAGAAACACGGAAAACAGATGATCGGCTGGGACGAGGTGCTCACGCCCGATCTTCCGAAGGACGTCGTGGTGCAGTCGTGGCGCGGATTCGAATCTCTTGCTGCCGGCGCGAAGCAGGGCTACAGCGGGATTCTTTCGGCGGGCTACTACCTCGACCATATGGAACCGGCCTCCGCGCACTACAGGGTCGATCCTGTCCCCGCGAACAGCGGTCTCACCCCGGAGCAGGCAGCGCGCATTCTGGGCGGCGAAGCCTGTATGTGGGCAGAGTATGTGGATCCGCGCACCATCGACTCGCGCATCTGGCCGCGCACCGCAGCCATCGCTGAACGCCTCTGGTCGCCCGCAAGCGTCACCAGCGAAGACGACATGTACCGGCGGCTGGCGGTCGAGTCGCTGCGCCTCGAAGAGCTCGGCCTCACGCATATTTCGCAGGAATGGGCGAGCCTGCGCGGGCTGGCAGGCACGCAGGAGATTGGCGCGCTGCGTCCGCTGGCGGCGGTTCTGGAGCCGGTGAGCTTCGACGAGCGCTCCGAGTGGTCGCAGGCGCACAACGTCACAACCCACACACCGCTGAACAGTCTCGTGGATGCGCTGCCACCCGATCCGCCGTCGCGGCATGACTTCGGAGATTTAATGAGCACTTATCTCCAGGATCCGATCGGGCATCCGGGCGAACAGGACGATCTCAATGAGACGTTTCACTCCTGGATCGCGCAACCGGAGTTAGTCGAGCTGATGTCGGCATCTCCGCAACTCGCGGCAGCATTGCCGCGCGCGCAGCAACTTACCGAGTTAGGCACGATGGGCATCGAAGCGCTGTCGTACTTGTCTTCGGGAGTACCCGCGCCACCTGGATGGAAGGCTCAGAAGCTGGCGATTCTGGATGAGGCGGAGAAGCCGGTCGCTCTGACTCGGTTTACGGTGCTCAAGGCGCTGCGGGATTTGGTGAACGAGGTGCGGTAAGCCAGCCAGTAGCCAGTAGCCAGTAGCCAGTAGCCAGTAGCCAGTAGCCAGTAGCCAGTAGCCAGTAGCCAGTAGCCAGTAGCCAGTAGCCAGTAGCCAGTAGCCAGTGATCGGATTTTGGGCAACGCGGCTCGGTTGCCTGCCGTCTTCTATTCCCTACTTGCTATTGGCTACTCCCTTATTCAAACGTTTCTCTGTTGCCTACTCCCTATTGCCTGTTGCCTGCCGTTATCCAGCCGCCGCCAACTACCTCGTCGCCGTCGTAGAAAACCGCAGCCTGCCCAGGCGTGACGGCTCGCTGCGGCTCGTCGAAGGTGGCTTCCACTTCGTCATCGTTCGTCATACGAATCGTGGCTGGGGCTGGCTCGTGACGATGACGAATCTTCGCGCGGACCCGCATCTCGCCGCGAAGCTCAGGGATCGAAATCCAGTTGAGATCGCGGGCACCGAGCGTCCTCGTGGTCGCCTCTGCATCCGCTCCGACCGTCACGCGGTGGCTCGCGTTGTCGATTTGAATCACGTAGAGCGGATCGGGCGACGCCACGCCCAGCCCCTTGCGCTGGCCCACGGTGAAGTTGTGAATGCCGGTGTGGCGGCCGATAACTTCGCCGGAAGTCGAGACGAGTTCGCCGGCCGAGTCGGGTATCTCCTCGCCCTGCTCGTTGAGATACGCGGCGATGAATGTCTTATAATCGCCGCCGGGGATGAAGCAAATCTCCTGTGAATCCGGCTTCACGGCAATCGCGAGCCCATGATTCGCAGCCAGCTCGCGTACCTCCGCCTTGTGATAACCGCCAAGCGGAAACAGCGTGCGCGACAGCTGGGCCTGCGTAAGTCCGAAAAGAAAATAGGTCTGATCCTTGGCGCGGTCGATGGGGCGGCTGAGAATCCAGCGATCGCGCACGGGGTCAAAGTGGTTGCGGGCATAGTGGCCTGTAGCAATGCGGTCGGCCCCGATCTGCCGGGCGCGCACCAGGAGCTGATCGAACTTCAGGTGGTCGTTGCACAGCGAGCATGGAATGGGCGTGCGGCCGTTCAGATACTCGCGAACAAATGGGCGGACGACATCCTGCTCGAAGCGCTCTTCCTCGTTGACCACGTAGTAGGGAATGTCGAGAGCCTCGGCGACGCTGCGCGCGTCATAGACATCGTCGAGCGAGCAACAGCGGCCCGTCACCTGCTCCGGCATGCCCTCCTTGCCAGCGAGACGGCGCTGGTTCCACAGTTGCAACGTCAGCCCGACGAGGTCGTATCCCTCCGCACGCAGCAGCGCCGCGACGGTCGACGAGTCGACACCGCCGGACATGGCTACCGCAATGGTGTTGTTGGTGTGCATGGCCCTGAGCACGGTCCTGTCATTAGTATGACAGGACCGTGCAGGAAACAGGGAGTAGCCAATAGGGAGTGGGTTAACGCAGCTTCTCTACACCCTACTGGCTATTGGCTACTCCCTGCCTTACTGATTGACTCCGCTGGCCAGGAATCCTCCGTCGACCACCAGCACCTGGCCGGTGACGAACGACGCCGCTTCGGAGGCGAGATAAACCGCGGCGCCCACCACCTCTTCGGTTTTGCCAAATCGGCCCATGGGAGTGCGCATCAGGAGTTCCTTGCCGCGCGGCGTGCTATCGAGCAGTTGCGCGTTGAGCGCGGTGCGGAAGACGCCTGGCGCGATAGCGTTGACCAGCACGCCCTGCTTTGACCACTCCACGGCAAGTGAGCGGGTGAGTGAGGCGACGCCGGCTTTGCTGGCGGCGTAGGCAGCGACTTCACTGAGGGCGACAAACGAATTCAGCGACGCGATATTGACGATGCGCCCATAACCGCGCTCCAGCATGTGCTTGCCGAAAACCTGGCAGGCACGCAGCGTGCCGGTCAGGTTCGTGTCGATAATGTCGCGCCACTCCTCTTCAGGAAAAGTGAGCGTGGGTGCGCGCTTGATCTTACCGGCGCTGTTGACCAGGATGTCGACCTTGCCGAAACGAGAGACGGTTTCTGCCAGCAATTTCTCGAGAGACCCGCGATCCTGCATGTCGCAGGTGAGGCGCAGGGTGCTCCGCCCCCGCGCTTCGATCTCCGCTGCCGTTTCTTCCACCTGCTCCGGCCGCCGTGCAGAGGCGACAACATCCGCGCCGGCTTCCGCGAGTCCCAGACTGATAGCGCGGCCAATGCCCGACGTTCCTCCGACCACGACCGCGATCCTGCCATCGAGTTGCAAAGATTTGAGCATCAGTTCGCCTCCGCATGCTCCAGCGCCGTCGCCGGTGAAGGTCTCCCGGGGGCTTTTCCCAGAAAGACGGGCGCGATATGCCGCCTGAAGAGGTTTTCTGTAACATTTTTCGCGATCACCGCTTCATTCGCCCCGAGCAGGCTCAGGTACCGATTGCCCATCTTTGCCGCGATCTTGAATCCCACATGCAGAAGCTGGCGCAGGCTGGGGTTGTAGTCGGGCGAATGCGGGTCGTGGCGCAGGGCGGCCGTGTATTGTTGCGAAGTCCAGCGCGCGACGGTTGCGGGCGCGGGCAGTTTGGCGGAATTGATATCAATGACCGTTGCATATGGAGCGCAGAGTTCTTCGCGATGCGCGTAGGCTTCGGCGTAAATCTCTTTCGCGAGCGCAAGACCGTCGCCGCCCGACTCCGCGAGACCGATAAGTTCCTCGAGCCAGTTGGTGCCGGCGGTCTTCAAATGAACGCCCGGCTTCTTCGTCGCCTCATGAATCGCGGAGTAGATGGAAAACTTGTCGCTGCCGGAGTGCACGCTGAGCTTAAGATTCTTCGGAAGCCCGAAGTTGCGCACCGCCGTTGCAATCGCGGCCACATCGAGCACGATCTCGCGACGAAACTGCGCCACGTCGCCAACGTAATCGACGCCCTTGTTGAATCGGCCCGTGAATTTTGGAGCGATGGTTTGCACTGGAATGCCTTCGTCGGCGATCGCCGCAAGAATGATCAGCAACTCTGCCGGCGTCTGCGCAGCATCGGTCTCGTCCATCGATACTTCGGGGATGAAGTTGCCCTTCCCCTTGGCGGCTTCGATCTTTCGGTAGACTTTCCCGGCCTCCTGTACAGCAAAGAGAAACTTGGCCGCCGTGGAGCGAAGCAGCGCCGGCGTGATCTCGAAAGGCTCGTCAACATCTTCGAGCTGCACCTTGCCTGTCAGATCGGAGCGACGCTTCAAGAAAGCTTCGATGGAGGCGGGCTCGGCGGGCTTGCCGATGTAGTCGGCCACGTCGATGGTGTAGAAGTCGCAGGGCGCGAGAAAACGATCGACAGTCGTCAGGTTGATGTGGTCAGCGTCGCAGAAGTAAGGCTTCTTCCAGCCCAGCGCCTTCACTGCGGCATCGGCGGCTGCCCGCGTCTGGGACGGCTCCGATCCGATAATGTTGTGCTCGCGGTTCGATTTGTTCCACACCGGAATCACTTCGACGCCGGCCTGTGCGGCTTCAATGCACGCCTGCAACTGCGCCTTTGCCTGGTGAGCAAAGCGATCGCCCACGCCGATAGAAAATTTGCCGAGTTCAAGTGCGCTCATCGGATGCCTCAATTCTGTTCTCAATCTGGCCAGTCAATTCCGGAATCGATCGCGGTGCGCCCACAGGCCGAGACCAGGGTTCGAAATAAAGAAAATCTCTTCTCCGCCGACGGTGTTGAATCCGTCTCTGAGCTTCGCCGGATCGTAACGCCGCAGCGTCTCGCTCAGGTCGCCATACGCAAAGCCCACTCCCTCGACTTCCTCGCGTGTTAAATGTCCCGGGCACCACGTAATGGTGAACCGCCCTTCCGACGATCCATGGATCAGGTGCGCCGCCGCACTCAGATCGGCGGCGAGGTCCTCATTTTTCGCCACCGCATCGAGCGTCGCCGGAGTGCCGTGGTAGCCATACTTGCGAATCAGCGCGTCGATGGTGCGATCCTCGCCAAATTCCTTTACCGCCGGCGCTAGGATGATCAGCTCCGCTCCATCGGCCAGCGCCATGCGCGTGCGGTACACAGCTTTGTTGCCCAGCCAGGTGCTGTGAAACTCGTGCGGGTCAAGATAGACGACCACCTTGCGCAGCGGCCGGTCGAGCATCTCGAAATTGACTTTAAGGCTGAGCTCGGCAGCACTACGGAAGCACTCCGCATCGTCGCCAATGAAAACGCCTCGGGTTGCCAGCCCACCGTCGGGCGCGCGTCCGACCACGGTCTGCACGTAAACGATGGGCAGGTGCTTCAGGAAGCGATCGGAGGCGTAGTTCAGAACGCGGCGCACGGGGTTGTCGGCGCGCCCCATGATGCGCTCCATGCCGTAGACCGCGCCGAGATAATGGCTGCGATTGATGCCTTCCCTGCCGCCCGTTCCCACCAGAATGTTTTTGTTGTAATTCGCCATGCCGATGACTTCGTGCGGCACGACCTGGCCGACGGAAAGAACCAGATCGAAGCCGCCCTGAAGGATCAGCCGGTTGATTTGCGCCGGCCAGGAAAAATGCAGCTTCCCTTCCGACTGCTCTTCAATAAAAGCCGCGGGCACTTCGCCGATGGTCTCAATGTCCGTGCGCCAGTTGTGAATATGGAACAGCGACTGTGGCAAATCGCCAAACATGCGGTTCAGCTGCGCGGAAGACATTGGGGCGTGCGTTCCAAGAGCCGGCAAAATAGCTGCCAGCCGTTCGCCGTAGTATTCCCACGCGTAGCGAGTCAGCTCGCCGGCGCGCGAATGGAGCCGCGTGATGTCGGGTGGGATGACCAGCACACGACGCCGTTCGCCCAGCTTGTCGAGCGCATCGAAAAGCAGAGACTTCAATTCCGCGCAGGAAATCTCCGCCGCCGCATCGCCTCGCGCCACAAACAGGCTCATGCCGGCAGCTGCACTTTCTTCAATCCCGGCGCAAGCGTCACAATAATCAGCAGCGCCAGCAAATAAACACTGGCGGCGGTTACAAATAGCGTGTAGTAGCTGTGCGTGATCTCAAGAATCCACCCGGTGCTGGTGGCCAGCAGCATGCCGCCCACCGAGCCGGCCATGCCGCCGATGCCGACCACGCTGCCCACCGCGCTTCTCGGAAACATGTCCGAGGCAGTGGTGAACAGATTCGCCGACCACCCCTGGTGCGCTCCGGCTGCGAGGCTCAACAGGCCCACCGCCGCCCATTCGGAGTGGATCGAACCAACCAGAAAAATTGGCACCACGAGGCAGGCGCAGAAGAGCATCGCGCCCAGCCGCGCACCCGATGCTGAGAGTCCCAGTTTGCGAAATGGCTTCGGCAGCCAGCCCCCGCCGATGCTGCCGATGGCCGACACGTTGTAGACGATGATGATCGGCAACCCCAGGTGGCTGAGGTTCAGGTGAAATCTCTGGCTGAAGAACGAGGGCAGCCAAAAAAGATAGAACCACCAGATCGGATCGGTGAGAAATTTGCCGATGGCGAAGGCCCAGGTTTGACGGTAGCTCAGCATGCGCAGCCACGGGATGTTAGGGCCCATCTGCGCAGCGGCTTCCTGATAGATGTGGCGCAGTTCCCTGCCGGTCAGCGTGGGATGATCGCTCGGTTTGCGGTAGTAGCGATACCACCAGGCGATCCAGATGAGGCTGAAGATGCCGGTAGTGAGAAACGCCGCGTGCCAACCGAAGCGAAGCGTCACCCACGGCACAATGAGCGGAGCGAGGATCGCGCCAACGTTTGCGCCCGAATTAAAAATACCGGTCGCGAGCGAACGTTCGCTCTGCGGGAACCACTCCGCCACGGTCTTGATGGCGGCTGGAAAGTTGCCCGACTCCCCAAATCCCAGGAAAAACCGCGCGATGCCAAATTCAAAAGCCGTATTCGCCAGCGCATGGCCCATCGCGGAAAGGCTCCAGATGCCCATCACGATGCAGTAGCCGATGCGCGAGCCAAGCCGGTCGACCATGCGCCCCGCGATCAGCAAACCCGCCGCATAGGCGAATTGAAACGCATCCACAATGTAGCCGTAGTCCACCTCCGTCATGCCAATGCTGTGCTGCAGCGTCGGCTTGAGCAGGCTGATCACCTGGCGATCCATGTAGTTGATCGAGGTCGCGGCGAACAGCATCGCGCAGATGGTCCAGCGCACATGCCCGAGGCGCAGTTTGCCGCCAGTCTCCGGTGGTTCTGCCTCTTCGATCGCGCTGCCGGCGTTTTTCATTGGAGAGATTTCGCAACTTTATAAATGGTATGCCTTGCGCACCAGGTTATAGGTCAGATCGCGAGCGACTTCGACGGCCTCATCCTCATCCAGGCGATGCTCGGCGACCAGCCGCGCAAGCCACACGCAATCGATGCGGCGAGCCACGTCGTGCCGCGCCGGGATCGAGAGGAAGGCCCGGGTGTCATCGTTGAAGCCCACTGTATTGTAAAAGCCCGCGGTCTCAGTCACGTTTTCGCGGAAGCGCAGCATGCCCTCGGGACTGTCATGGAACCACCACGGCGGCCCCAGGCGCAGACACGGATAATGCCCGGCCAGCGGCGCCAGTTCCCTGCTGTAAGTGGTTTCGTCCAGCGTGAAGAGGATCAGCGTAAAGTTCTTGTCGTTGCCGAACAGTTCCAGCAGCGGGTGCAGCGCCCGCACATAATCGGCCGCAATCGGCATATCGGCGCCGATGTCGCGGCCATAGCGCTCGTAAAGATTCCGATTGTGATTGCGCTGCGAGCCGGGATGGATCTGCATCACCAGGCCGTCCTCGACGCTCATGCGCGCCATCTCGGTCAGCATTTGTGCGCGGAAGAGCTCTCTCTGCTGCGCGTCGGCCCGTCCTTCCAGCACGGACCCAAAAAGCTGCACCGCCTCCTCGCGTGGCAAATTCGCCGTTTGCGCCGTCGGATGGCCGTGATCCGTTGCTGTACAACCGAGCGCCTGAAAGCGGCCGCGGGTCTTGGCCAGGGCGCGCAGAAAGCCGTCCCACGTGCTGGTGTCTTCGCCAGTGAGATCGCTCAGCCGTGCGATATTTTTCGCGAAACCAGCAAAGTCCGGATCGACGACGGGATCAGGACGAAACGTGGGCAAAATCCTGGCGGCCACGCCACGCGGCTTCCATCCGGACTCGCGAATGGCCCGATGATCCGCCAGCGAATCAAGCGGCGAATCCGTCGTCGCCAGCACCTCGATCTGAAACCGCTCATACAACGCGCGCGGCCGGAATTCAGGCGTCAGCAGCCGCTCGGAGATGGTGTCGAAGTAAAGATCGGCCGTAGCAGCGGAGAGCCGCTCTTCGAGCCCGAAGAGCTCGTGGAACGCATAGTCCAGCCACAGGCGCGTCGGCGTTCCGCGAAACAGGTAGTAATTCTTAGCAAAGATGCGCCAGACGCGGCGCGGATCTTTGAGCTGCTCCACACCAATCTCGAGATCGTCCAGCGAAATCCCCTGGCTGTAGAGCATCCGGTAGACGTAGTGATCGGGCTGAACGAAGAGCTTCGCCGGATCGGGAAAGGGCTGGTTGCCAGCGAACCATGCCGCCTGGGTATGACCATGCGGACTGACGATGGGCAGCCCGCGCACCTCCGCATACAGGCGGCGCGCAATCGCACGCTGCGTTGGATCCGCGGGAAAAAGTCGGTCGTCGTGCAAAAGCGCCATCGCTCCAGCCCTGCCCATCAAACCAACAATGGTACCTGACGGCGAACGCGACGCGCGGTTTGTTGGCTTGTCTCTGGCCTCGATTAAGATACTCACTTACCGGCATTCGCATGATCGGCCAAACCATCTCGCATTACCGTGTTGGCAACAAGCTCGGCGAAGGCGGCATGGGCGCTGTCTATCGCGCAGAAGATCTAATCCTCAGTCGAGAGGTTGCCCTCAAATTCCTCCCACCCGATCTTGCGGCGGTTCCCGAGGCCCGCAGCCGGCTTCTGAAAGAGGCGCAAACCGCCTCTCGCCTGAATCATCCGAACATCGCCACCATCTACGAACTGAATCTCGCCAACGATCCCCCTTTCATTTGCATGGAGCTGGTCTCGGGCCGAACTCTCAGCGATTTGCTCCGGCACACTTCCCTTTCTCCCGGAGCCTCGTTGGCCATCGTCCGCGCCATCGCCGAAGGTCTGCGCGAAGCCCACAGCCGGGGCGTCTTTCATCACGACATCAAGCCTGCCAACGTCATGGTGGATGCACGTTCGTGCGTCAAGATTCTCGATTTCGGCCTCTCTGAACTCGCCCGCCCCGAGCGCCGTCCCAGCGAGCCGGAAGAGGACTTCGTGACCCGTTCATCCGCCCACGCCGTTATAGGAGGCACCGTCGAGTACATGGCGCCGGAGAGGATTCGCGGAGAACCCGGCGATGCCCGGAGCGACATCTTCTCTTTCGGCGTGCTCCTCTATCGGTGCATCACCGGACGCACCCCTTTCCGGGGCGAAACCGCCATCGACGTGATGCATGCGATTTTGCGCACCCCTCACGTTCCGCTCCGCCAGCTTCTCCCGGAGATAGACCCGGGGTGGGAGACGCTGGTGGACGCCTGCCTTGCAAAGTCGCCCGCGCAACGCTGCTCGTCAATGGACGAGATTCTTCAGTCACTCGATCGCCTCACCACTCCCTCGCACAAAACCGAAAAATCCATTGCCGTGCTTTACTTCGCGAACCTCGGCGGCGAAAAGGACGACGAGTATTTTCGCGATGGAATGACCGAGGACATCATCACGGAACTCACCAAGATCGCCGAGCTGCGCCTGCTGCCGCGCTCCGCGGTGCTGCCCTTTCGAGACAAAGCGGTCCCGGCGGCGGAAATCGGGCGGCAGCTCGCGGCCGCCTATGTCCTCGATGGCAGCCTCCGCCGTTCCGGCAGCCGCCTGCGCATCAATGCGCAGCTCGCCGAGACCCGCTCCGGGCATTCGGTCTGGGCCGAGCGCTACGACCGGCATCTGGAAAACGTCTTCACCATTCAGGATGAGATTGCGCAGAACATCGCGGGAACGCTGCGCGTGGTGCTCACCGACAAGGAAAAGAAGGCCATCGAAAAGATTCCCACCCGCAACGTCCAGGCCTATGATTACTACCTCCGCGGCCGGCGCGTGTTTTACGAGCTGCGGCGGAAGAGTCTCGAATACGCGCGGCAGATGTATGCCCGCGCCATTGCCATCGATCCTGGTTATGCGGCGGCCTATGCCGGAGTGGCGGATGCCAGCTCTTTACTCTATATGTGGTTCGAAGCTTCAGAGGACAACCTGCGCGAGGCGGGCAGCGCCAGCCGCCGCGCCGTCGAGCTCGACCCCGAATCTGCCGAGGCGCACGCCTCCCGCGGCCTCGCCGAATCCCTGAACAAAAACTTCCAGGAGGCCGAAAAGGAATTTGTCGAGGCGATGCGCCTGAACCCCAGGTACTATGACGCGGTCTATTTCTACGGCCGCTGCTACTTCACCCAGGGAAAGATGGCGGAAGCGGCGGCCCTGTTCCGGAAAGCCAGCGAGCTGGATCCGGCGGATGTTCAGTCCCTCAATCACCTCGACATGTGCCTGCGAGCGCTGGGCAGGACCGATGAGGCTCGCGATGTCAGCCGGGCTACGATCGCGCGCGCGGAGCGTTACGTCGCGGCGCATCCCGAAGATGCCCGCGCCCTCTATCTAGGCGCCGCGGCCCTTGTCGTGCTCGGAGATCGCGAGCGCTGCCTCGATTGGGCCGCTCGGGCGCTGGCCCTCGATCCTGAGGAGAACACCACCCTCTACAACGTCGCCTGCCTCTACACCCATCTCGGAGAATCCGGCCGCGCACTCGATCTGCTGGAAAAAACCGTGCGCAGTGGATTCGGGCAAAAGGAATGGGTCGAAAACGATCCCGATCTCGTGCCACTCAGGAGCGAGCCGCGCTTTCAGGCGCTCATCCAACAACTAGCCGCCAAATCGGGCAGCCATGCACAGAACATCACGTGAAGAGGAGAAAGTGGCGGGCTGAAACGCTGCCCGCTACGACGCTGTTCGGGAGCCGCGCCCAACAACACGAGCCGACCGAACCGGCTTCTTCTGAGCGACACGAACCAGCTTCGGAGCCGCAGCCTCGGGCGCGGACCGCCGATCCATCCATTCATCGAGGCGCGATTTGCGGAAGCGCCAGCGGTTACCCAATCGGAAGGCAGGGATAAACCCTGTGGCTGCATACCGATAGAGGCTGTCGGCGCTGATCCCCAGGTAGTGGGCCGCCTGGCGGATGTCCATCACTTCGCGAATTTCGGGCTGGGCAGAAGAGGCTTTCAAGGATTTCTCCAAAGTGAAGCGGCACGCCCTGTATACCATAGGTCGAATGACGAATGGAATCACGAATTTGCGGGTTGCTGAACTGTAAACCCCAGCCCGTTCAAGTCTTTTGCTGACAATGAAATAGGTTTGTTCGTTAGAGCTTTGGCTCCAGTGAGGTCAGGATCGACAGGAAGCTGTCATCCACAGTCCGATTTTTAGCAATCGCCTCCGCCAGCGGGATGTCCTCGATCTTCGTCCCGTGTAACACCACCAGCCTCCCGAATTTCCCCTGATGGACCAGATCGATCGCCGCCAGGCCGTACCGGGTCGCCAGCATCCGGTCATAGGCTGTCGGCGTGCCTCCGCGCTGGGTATGCCCGAGGTTGACCGAGCGCGTCTCGTAGCCGGTCTTCTTTTCGATCTCCTCCGCCAGATGCTCGCCGATCCCGCTCAGCCGCGCGTGGCCAAACGAATCGACTTTCTCGCCCTTCGTGGCCTGCTCCCCAGAGTCAGGCAGTTTCGCGCCCTCGGCCACCACAACGATGCCGTATTTCTTGCCGTGATCGTGGTTGTACTTCAGGATGGCGCAGACGTGTTCGAGGTCGATGGGCTTTTCCGGCACCAGCACCACGTGCGCTCCTCCGGCAACGCCCGCCGTCAGCGCGATCCAGCCTGCGTCGCGCCCCATCACCTCGCAAACAATCACGCGGTTGTGCGATTCAGCCGTGGTGTGCAGGCGATCGACCGCCTCGGTGGCAATCATCACCGCCGTATCGAATCCGAAGCACACGTCGGTGCCATTCAGATCGTTGTCGATGGTCTTGGGAACGCCAACCCCCGGAACGCCCGCCTCGATCAGCGCGTTGGTCACCGATTGCGTGTCGTCGCCGCCAATGGCGATCAGCGCGTCGAGCTTGTTGGCCTTCAGCACCTCGACACACTTCTGGATGCCGCCCTCGATCTTGCGGACGTTGGTCCGCGAAGTGCGCAGGATGGTCCCGCCCTCGATCAGAATCCCGTCTACTTTTTCCAGCGTCAGCGGCACGGTGTTGTTGTCCAGCACTCCGCGCCAGCCCTCTAAGAACCCAACAAACTCGTCACCATAATGGATAATGCCTTTTCGCACCACCGCATGAATCACGGCATTCAGGCCAGGGCAGTCTCCGCCGCCCGTCAACACACCGATTCGCATCGCTTTCCTGTCTCCCTGTTGATGGAATTGATTCTGGATTTGGTTCTGGAATTTGCTCGGGTCTATGAATCTGCGGGAACGCTGCGGAACTCTCCGAAAGCGAGCAGGCGCTTTCCCCCGGCTCGCCAGTCATTGTATGCAGGACCGTCACCCGCCATGATACCGGTTCGTTTTGACGCTATTCAAATTACTAAAATAATGTGCCTGACCGTTAAAATCTGACCATGTCTCTTCTGCAAGTGATAGTGCTCGCCGTCATTCAGGGGCTCGCCGAGCTGCTGCCTGTCTCCAGCTCCGCGCACGTCGTCGTCGCTGAGAAGCTGATGGGCCTCGATCCCTCCTCCCCGGTCATGACTCTGCTGCTGGTCATGCTCCACACCGGCACCATGTTCGCCGTGATCGTCTACTTCTGGAAGCAGTGGCGCGCGACCTACTTTTCCGAGGGCGAGGCCCTGAAGCGCTTCGTCTGGCTGGCGATTATTGCTACTTTTCTTACCGGCGTCGTCGGCGAAATCCTGATCAAAGTCATCGAGCACACGCTGTTCAGAGGAGCGCCAAAAGCCCAGATCGAAGACCTCTTCAGCCACCTTGAGATTGTCGCGCCGGCACTGTTCGCAGCCGGTATTCTCATCCTTATCGCGGGCATCGCGGAAGGCCGCCAGCCGGACTCAGCGGAATCGGATCGGATCACGTTCGCCCAATCGGCGGTCATCGGCGCGGTGCAGGGTTTGTGCCTCCCCTTTCGCGGCTTCTCCCGCTCGGGCGCCACCATCTCCGTCGGCATCCTCCAGGCCATCAAAAAGGTGCGCGTCGAATCGTTCAGCTTCGCCCTCGCCGTCATCCTCACCCCGCTCGCCATCGGTCGCGAAGCTCTCCGCCTGCACCATGCCGACACCAGCGGCTTCGCGCACGCCGCGCTCCCCAGCCTGCTGGGCGCAGTTTTTTCGTTCCTTGCCGGCCTGCTCGCGTTGAAGTGGCTTAGCTCCTGGCTCGAGCGCGGGCGCTGGTACTACTTCGGCATCTACTGCCTGCTGGCCTCCATCGTCGTCTTCATCCTCCACAGTAAGGGCTACTGATCCACTACCGCTCGGCTCCGGGCAACCTGCTGCGCACCGTACCCCGCACCCGTAACCCGCAACCCGCAACCTGCACCCTGCACCCTGCACCCTGCACCCTGTACCCTGCCTTTATGTGGATTCGCAAACTTCGCATCGAACGCCTCACCCCAGCCGGCGAAGCTCATCCCTGCCCCATTGCCTGGATCGACAACTTCGCCATGCGCAACTTCACCAACGACGCCATCTTCGACGACACGCTGCCCATCGGCGACGGCCTGATCGAGGCAGGCTTCCGCGTCCCGCTCGACCGCCTGCGCGTTTCCATGGAGGACTGGTTCCGCCGCAAGGGCTATCTGGCCGCGACTGAAACTCTGCGCGTCGAAGAACTCCCCCGCTAAAAGCGTTCACTGTATCGCCGGCGCGTGACGCAGATAGATGTATTGCTCGAAAGGCACGGCAACGCCATCCTTGATCTGCGGAGCGAAGGTAAGATGGTGGGCGAACTCCTCGGCGTCCTGCACCAGATCCTCGTCGTCCGCGTCGATCACCGTGGTCTTCCTGACATGCCCGTCGGAGTCGACCGAGACATGGATGAGAACGTTTCCGTAAAGAGAAACCATCTCAATCGGCTTCATCCCGGTCACCGGATGCGGAACCGCGCCAGCGTCCTCGGGCTCTCCCATGTCCGGCTCATTCGCAGGGATCACGAAGAGCCCATCGGGAAATTTCTTCGCTACCTCCGCCGTTCCCGCGGCTTCCACCATCACCCGGCCCGCGTCATAAATGCGGAAACGCTTCGGCACGCCGTGCGATCCGAGCGGCTGCCAGTCTTCCCAGGTCACGGTCTGATTCAGCATCTGCGCGAAGGCCAGCATGTGGACCAGCGGATCGAAACAAATCTGCATATCGGCGATCCTGCTGGTGCAATCGAAGGGCGACCCAGCCACTTCAACAAACCCAACGTTGTGTTTCACGCCGGCCGCGCTGAACTGCTTTACCAGAAAGTCGGGCTCGCGGTAGTTGTGGCGCAGATCGTAGACCTTCAGGGGCATGACGGTATTGAAGTGCCGCCAGTTCAGCCTGCGCGCCAGATCTTCGATAGCCGTGTAGTGAAAATCCCCCGCCACAATTTCGTCGCGAACGTAGTGCTGCGGGTCCCGCCAGATATCCCACGTTCCCGTGGTGAGCTTGCCCTTGCGGTTGTAGAGCTTCAGGTCGTAATGGACATGATGCGGAACGTCGGTCGGGCTCGCACCAGCCTCGAGCGCGCGCGCTCGTTCCATTTCCGCCGAGAACGGATGCGTCGCCAGCACCTGCGCCCGCCCATCAGGCAGGAGCAGAAACTGCGCCAGAAGCAGCAACATGACAGACAACGCACTCCGCATGTCCAGAGCCCCTCGGAAACGGGCCATCATAACAGACGGCTGACGGTCCAAAAGGCCCCATCGAAGCGCCAGATGCCGCCGAACCAGGCGCGCCGGGCTCACGCGATAACTCGCCGGTTAACAGCAGCATCCTAACCAAAAGGAACCGGACGTGACGGCTGCTTGACTTGCCTGCCCTTTCCACTCCGGCCAGAATTTCTGTCCTACATCACCTATCCCATGGGAGAAACCGCGTATGAAGAATGAGAATTTGAGAGAGCTGCTTGTCGAGGAATTGAAGGACCTGTACTCGGCTGAGAACCAACTGACCAAAGCCTTGCCCAAGGTCGCCAAAAACGCCTCCGATCCTCAGCTGAAGAAGGCGATCGAGAGCCATCTGAAAGAAACCGAAGGCCATGTTCAGCGCCTCGAGCAGATCTTCGAGCAACTCGATGAGAGCCCGAAGGGCAAGACCTGCGAAGGCATGAAAGGCCTCATCAGCGAAGCCGACGAGCGGATCAAGGAAGGCGGCGAGCCCGCCGTGCTCGACGCCGGCCTGATTGCCGATGCGCAGCGCGTGGAGCACTATGAGATCGCCGCCTACGGCTCTGCAAAGAATTTCGCTAACCTGTTGGGCGAGAAGCAGATCGTCACTCTTCTGGATGCAACACTCAAGGAAGAGAAGGCGGCAGACGAGAAGCTGACCTCCATCGCCGAAAGCGTCAATGTCGAAGCCAAAGCGGCCTAAGGTTTGTTGGCCCGAGGCTTGAAGGGGAGGTTGCATAAGCCTCCCCCTTCGTTTGCGCCACTCTTCAACTTGCGTGGGATTTGCTCCAAAGCGCCGACCTGGTAATCTCCCCCTACTGAATACCTGAACTTGCTTCTGGTTCTCTGGAGGAGTGTGCACCGGCTTCTTCTCATATTTGTTTTTGTTGTGCTGGGACCCTTCGCGCTGTCCGGTTGCGGCGGTGCCGCGGGCAGTCCAACCATTTCCGGGAACAGCACTCAATACGGCGTGCAATTGAGCTGGAGCGAAACCAGCAGCGCCGATCCCGTTGTCAGCTATAACGTCTATCGCGAACAAAATGCCGGCTTCGCGCAGCTCAATGCGTCGCCGGTGACCAGCACTTCATACCTGGATTCGACCGCCGCCTCAGGCCAGACCTACTCCTACATGGTGGAGTCTGTTGACGCCCAGGGAAACTCAAGCGAGCCATCCGCCACAGTCAGCGTTTCGGTTCCCTGACTTTTCGGTTCAGGCGATCATTCGCAGAAAAAATCCGGGCCGCTGCCTGTCCCGCTTGGGTCTGGGCTTTTGCTTGATGGTCCGCCTTACGCTGACGGTTGCTCACACGCCTGCCTGCTCCCTGACCCATGGTACTCCCGGGCCGTGGGGAAGTGGAAAGGAGAGTCAGGCGCCGGGATGGTGCTTCTCGGGGTGTTGCTCCACCCATGCCTCAAACGGAGATACCGCTACCAGGTCACAGGCATTGTAGATTTTCTCGACGACAGGAAAGCCGGGAAACTGGACCAGGTACACCTCGCGCAGCGGCAATTTGAGAAAGATTTTGCCGATGGCTCCGCTGTGGCTGACGCGGACGTGCTGGCCTGGCGCAAAGATCATGATTGGGGAAATGTAGGCCTGGCAGCGAACCAGTCGGAATCCCCGAGGGGTGGGACGAGCCTCGCCAGTCGGGGCAGCGAGGCGGGTTACTGCGGGCAGAATTCGGAACGCTTGGCAGTTTTAATTAATATTATTAATTTTCCTATTGACATTGTTAAGTTTTAAGAGAATACTGATCACGTTTCACAAGGAGTCGGCGGTGGCGGCGAGCGAAAACAAAACGGTTTCTGACTGGCAAGAGCTCAGCCGGCTCACGCAGGGGCAACCCCTCGTCGTGGAGCGGGTCCGTCTGTCGGGCAAGGACGTCGCCATCGAAGGCGCCTTCGAGCTGCCGCAACTCGCCCGCCTCAGTTCCGAGGATCAGGTCTTCGTCATCGCCTTCCTGCGCAGCCATGGTTCCATCAAGGAGATGGAGCAGGTCTTCGGAGTGAGCTACCCCACGATCAAGGCGCGGCTGAATCGGATCGCGGGGAGCCTGGAGTTTGTGGAAACGAATCCTGCGCCGCCCAGGGGGGAAGTTCTGGAACGGTTGAAGCGGGGCGAGATTTCGGCGGCAGCGGCGATTGAGGAACTGGAGAGAAGCAGGTGATCGGACAACAGCGATCAGTGATCCGAGAGTGGATCCGAGCGCGGATCCGAGGAGGGGCGGCATGATTCCGTGGGGAGCGTCGATTGGAGTGCAGTGGCGGGATTGCGGACCAGGCGGCGGGCGGGGCGACAGGCAGGAGGGCCGTCACAGGTTCCGGATTTGGGTGCCGCTTTTCCTGGTCTGGCTGGTGCTGGCGCCGATGGTGCTGGTGCTGTTTCCGTTCGTTGCGCTGGCATCGGTGTTTTTAGGGATCAACGGCCTGGAGCTCTATGCGACAGCGTGGCAAATGCTCAGCTCGCTGCGGCGGACGCTCGTCGAGGTGGAGAGCCCGGACGTTTTAGTTCGAGTGAAGGTGTGGTGAGGAACAGTGTTAAGGATTACCTGGATCAGGTTCGCAGGTTGAGGAAAATACCGAAACAACGCGCTTTTGTAACAGGGCACGAGTTTACTCGTGCCGCAACAGGCTTGGCACGATGCGGGCTTTAGCCCCTGCGCTTTTGGCTTCTTTCTGAAACGGACTTTCCCGGTTTAGAGGAGCGTGGTGTACCTAATAGGGATCGCAGCAGAGAGTCTTGAGAAAGGGTGGTAGCCAGATGAGTGACGATCGCAGACAGGTTCTGGAAATGTTAGCCGCGGGAAAGATCAACACCGTAGAGGCCGAGCGCCTGCTGGCCGCGCTTGAAGGCGGATCGGCAGCGGTCGCCCCCGCCAGCGGAGTCCCGGCAAAAGCGAAATACATTCGCGTAACGGTGGACACGGATCAGAACTCCGGCAAGACGCCAACCAAGGTCAACATCCGCGTGCCGATGCAGCTTCTGCGATCCGGAGTGAAGCTGGCGGGGCTGATCCCCGTACAGGCGCGCGAGCATGTGGACCAGGCGATGCGTCAGCACGGCATGGCCTTCGACCTGACGCAGATCAAGCCGGAGAATCTCGAGGAGCTGGTGGAGCAACTCAAGGATGTAACCATCGACGTCGACGACGATCACACAAAGGTGCGCGTCTTCGCGGAGTAGTTGCAGTTCCCTGCGGCAATGGCGAAGGGAGGTCCGGTTCGCCCGGCCTCCCTTTTTTGATTTTTTGAGGGTTTAGGGTGCAGTCACGATGTCGTCGAGGGAATACAAAGTCACCAAACCGCGAGTTCTGAGCTTCTCAAAATGCTCCATGGTGGTGCCGACCTCCATGTCTGGATGCACTTTGTGGAAGCGATCCATGAACTGGGCGTCCTCGGCAAAGACAGCATCTTCGCTCGGGTAAACGTCAACGGTGACGGCCTGATAGGGCAAATCGGATCCATAGGGCATCACCTGGACGTTGAGGGACCAGGCGTCCTGCTTGCCGTCCTTCACGAGCGCCTCGGCCATCGGTTTCCAGACCTTCTTCTCGTAGGCGATCCAGTCGTCAAAATTGGCATCGGTCACCTTCATGTAGTTGACCTGGAAGTAGTCGCCCTTCTTCGGCGTACCGACGGCGGCCTCGTTCTGGAAGATGGCCACCGACATGAGTTTGACCACAGCTTCGCGGTGGTGGACGTAGTCGTCGGGGGTGATCTTCAGGCCTGACTTACTGATTGCGGCGGCGAGCACTTCTCCGGCCAGCGGATGCGGCGTTTTGGGATAGAAACTCACGATGACGATGTCGCAATCCGCCGATTCGCCCATCGGTAGGGCGGCGCGCAGCAAGTACCAGCCTGTGATCTCGCCGGCGTCGACGCGGGCCTGGGCGATCCGGTGCACTTCTTCGGACTCGAATTTATTGAAGGCGGCGGTACTGTCCGGTTTCAGCTTGTAGCACGTGACAGAGTGATAACCAGGGGAAGATGGCTGGGCGAACAGGGTGGCTGAGAAGGCGAGCGCGGCGGCTGCCGGAAGGAAAATACGCGTGCGTTGCATAGTGTCTCGCTTTCGTGGGTATATGGGTAAGTTCGAGGCGGAAAGCTGAAAGCTGGAAGCCAGAAGCTGGAGCCGCCGGCGGTGATAGGTGCCGGCGGCTCGCTTGCAGCTTCCGGCTTCCCGCTCCCCGTTCCTGGCTCCCAGCTCCAGGCTACCGGTCTAGTGCTGGCCCCAGATTTCCGGAGCCGAGGTCGCCCAGCTGGGATCGACATAGCTCTCCTTCGCGTTCACGACGAAGAGGTTCTTCTGGCTGGATTCTATGCAGTGGGCGGCGAGCTCAGCGACGTTCCGAACACCCAGTTCGCCGAGACCGGCGAAGAAGGCATTGCCGGCGTCCATGCCCTTGTCAGCTTCATCGAGCGAGCTCATCGGGGTGATCACCACCCACTCACCGCCGTTGTTCTCTCCATAAACGCTCTCGTAGACCGCCCAGTGAGTATCGGGCGCGTTCTTATACCCATCGACATAAACCTTGACGAGATCCTGCCACTCCTTTTCGTGACCCACTTTGATGGTGAACAGATTGAATTCCCAGTAGCGCTGGTGAGCAACCTCGACGCTGGCATGCTCGCTCATTTCGGGGTGGTAAACCCAGGTTGAGCTGTCATAACGGGTGAGTAACTCTCCGTCTGCCAGCGATGCCGCATCGATGGCCGCTGCAAACTTGCCGTTGGCGGCGCTTGCTTCCTGATCCTTCCCGTAGGCTTCAAAAGAATCGTACCCAAACATGTAGAGCGCCCGCGTCGGCCCCGACATCGAGTCCATGGCGACGTAGTGTGTCGGCCATTTGGCGTCGGTTGCGGCCTTGATGAAATTACCTTCCGATTTGACATGGATGGCGCCGGCCTTGCCAGGCTTGAGGTACTCGCGCTGAATAACGAGCACTTTAGGCGGAGGCGGGGGCGTGGCATCCTGAGCTGCAGCACAGATGGCGGAAGCTACCAGGAAGCTGGAGGTTGCGAGTCGAATAAGGGTGCGGAATTGCATAGTGGGTGGCCCTCCTTGGGGCTGAACGCTCCGCAGGCGCGCGGAACTGGAGTAGCGTTGGCCGACTGTCGCTCGGGCAGCCGAATGCCCAAGGCGGCTGCGGACAAGTGGTGAGTCGGAGCGGAACGGCACGCGATGAGGCCCGCCGCTCCTTGCCTCGTTGTGTGGGGGAACCTGAGCCTGGGAACCGGGCCTGTGCTCCAGAGGAGCGTACGGATGGACAGATTCGCTCCGGTGGGGCGCAACCATCTTTTGCCTCTGCAGGCGAATTGTCAAGAAGACTGTGACGCTTTTTGGGCGCTTGCCACCGGGGCCCGTTCGGCCCTCTGGCCCGTTGAACCCGGTCACATGAACTTCACGCCGCTTTCGCCGATCACCGTGAACACGTCCAGCAGATGGGTCAGCCCGAGAAGATTCCGAATCTGCTTGCTCAGGTGCGTCAGTTCCAGGCTGCACCCGCCGTTCTTGGCCGCCACGTAAAGACGCACCAGTGCTCCCAGCCCCATGCTGTCGGTGTGCTGCAGGTCGGAAAGGTCGAGGACGATGCGCTGGCTCTCTGGAATCAGCGGACGAACGCCGTTGATGAGAACATCCGTGACCCCGGCAACCAGCTTCCCATGACAACGCACCACGGACACCTTGCCCGCACAGTGCTCTACATCGAGAGAAAGGACCGGCGCTGCTGCGCTATGGGACATGCGAAACCTCGCGTCGGAGTGGAATGATTGCCAGCGGAATTCGAGCGATTATCGCATAGGTCGCTCTGATGGGCCTGAGTCGGAACTCAGATTTTGTAGACACGCTCGATGTCCAGCCCCGGCGGATCGCTGACTGGATCAAACGTGATCCTGAAATGCTCGAAGAATCCGGATCGCCCGAGCACGCCCGCGATCGGGAGCTCTTTCGCGAAAACCGCTTCAATCTCCAGAATCTGGTCAGCCACGAAGAGCTGGATGGGATGTACCCAAACATCCTGGGTTCCCCCGACGCCGGCTCGTTGTTCTCTGCTGCCAGACTCCAATTTGATATCGATGGCAGCAGCCACCATCTCGTGGAAGATGCAGTCGGAGGCGCCCTAGTCGACGAGCGCTTCAAACGGGCGTGTCCTGCCTGCACGCTTTTTGCCGGCGGAGACGCGAATGAGAGGGTAAAAATCTACACCTCCATTACGACCAGGATAAGGCCGGTACGGAGCATGCATTTAGAGAGCCAGCGGCAGCCAGCTGGGAGGTGTTTTCAGAATAACCGACGTCTGGTCGCCGATACGGTCCAGCTGGTCCGCAACGTCCTGGTAAGTCGCCCCGAACGCGACGAGCTTCGTCTCGTCGTCCGATAGCGCAACCCAGGAGTTCAAAGGCGCGCCCGACAGGGCAGAGACTCGGGCTTCGATTTGCGCATTTCGACTCATCGTATCCCCGCTATCTTAGATGGCTAACGGTACGGGAGACCAACATCCCAGTCAATATTACTTTTGGGTTCGTTCTAACTCGGTCATCGAGCCTCAGTTCCGTACATCCGCCATCGCCTCCGCAACCTCGCCCTGCTGCTCGGCAGTCAGCGGCAAAAGCGGTATCCGCGGCACTCCGCCATAGTACCCATTCAGGTCGCATGCATACTTGATGCCAGGCATGCCAAGCTTCCCCGTCACCACCCTCGAGGCCTGAACGATGCGCTCCTGCTTCTCCCGTGCCACGGTCAGATCGTGGTCCTTCCACGCGGTATAAACCTCCTGGCAGGCCTGCGGCGCGGGCGCCGCAAAGGCAAGAATCGCTCCCGAAACACCCGCCTCCAGCGCCGGAAGGAACGATTCCGCCGACCCGGACAGCACCTGGAAGCCGACTTCTTTCTTGCGCATGGTCCTGACGGCCGGCGGCGGCGCAATGGCCGGGCCGACCCCGCCCGTGAGCATTTCCGCCGAGACGAAGTTCGATTCCGTCTCCGCCAGCATCATGCGATTGGTGTAAGCGGTGAAGACGGGCGTGACGAAGACGCTGCGTTTCGGCGCGGAGCGAGTAGCAGCAATCAGCGCCACCAGTCGTTCCAGCGAGCCGGAGGAATCCTTGATGGCGATGATGTTCGGATGTTGCGCCAACTCCGCGACCGCTTCCACCGGGAGCTCGCAGTGCGTGAATTTCGGGATGCTGTAAAGCACCACCGGCAGCGGCGACCTGTCTGCGAGCGCGCGATAGTACGTGAGCAGGCTCGCGGAGCCAGTCGTCAACCCATAGTAAGGCGTGTAGTAATGCGGGGTGCGCACCAACACGGCATCGTATTGCTGCTCGGCCGCATATTCCGCCAGGCGCAGGGTTTCGGCAAGGCTCTCCCGCCCAACCCCGGCGAGCAGCACCTTATCGGGCGCGGCAGCTTTAGCGGCGTGGCGCAGAACCTCGCGAGATTCCTCATCCCCCAGCATGATCGCTTCGCCCGTAGAACCGAGAACAACCAGGCCAGCCGCGGGCGTGCGGGAGTAACGCTCGACATTATGCTCGAGTTTGCGCAGGTAAAGCCGTCCATCGGGATAAAACGGGGTCGTAATAGCGGGAAAAACGCCTTCAAGCAGCATGTTTCGATTCTAGCCAGTAACCGCAAAACAGGTAACCGGAAACATCCAGGAAAACTGCCGCGCCGCTCGCCAGGCGGGTTAGTCTCATGGGAAGATGCGTTTCGGAGTTTCGGGTATGAACTCGCCACCAGTCGAAACTTTCGGACCTAACGAGACTCGGGTTCTTTACCAGGCAGTATGGTTTTTCCTGAACCTCGGATTGAGTCTCGTGGTCTGGGGCCTGACCCTGCTGGGTATCACGTTGTTGCATCCGCAATACGTGCCCCCGCTGGTGACCCTCGTCGTCTCCTTCGCGGTACCGCTGGTGACCGGTTTTGTGGTCGTCAAGATTCACCCCAGCGAAAGCGCCACGCTCCCCTGGATGATGGGACTGATCTGGTGGATGGTGTGGGGGCTGCACGTGCTCGACATGCCCACCGGGCCAATGGCCTGCTACCACTGCGGGCCTACGGAAAAGCTGTGGCTCACCTTCCTGAGCCTGAACGCGGACAGCGGCCTGCTCGATGGCCAGGGAAGGTTGATCGCAACCTGGCCCGCGGCAGCGATGATCGGCTATTCGCTCGGTGCGAAGCTCGGTTTGCGGAACGCGGATATCCCCTTCGAAAGCAGTTAGCCACCAGGGACAGGGGTGGTCGAGGCCTTCGCTGGTCCGGAGGCCCGTCGCGGAAATCCTTCGTGGTACTGCACCCTGGCTGGCTACTTATACAATTGACTGGCGCAGATAGCCGGGGATAGTTGGGCGGAATTCATTCCCACCAACCAGGTTTTCGCCGGCTGAGGCTTCCCTCCGGAAGGGCCACGATCATAACTTTCGTAACCGGAGAATATAAATTCAACCTGATCGAAAGCATCGCCCCTGTCGATAAAGCAAGCCGGCCAGCTCTGGGTCGGCCTGCAGACTTAGCGGGAAACGAAATCGGACGGGTGGAAACTTAGAGCTCTGCATGAGCGGAATGCGGTAATGGTAGACGGTGAAAGATCTCAGACATCCTCGAAGGGACATAGCAGCGCGGGCCCTCATCCGAGTGTCCGACGGTTCTCGAACCATCTTCCTCTCAGCGCTTCTCCTGGCGGTCGTTTGCAAAGGTTCGCTCGCAGAAGCAACGCCGGGTAAGCGGCTCGTGCGCGCAGAGGAGGCATCTGCCCCGTGGCCGACGCTGACAACGGCGCGTCAGGTTCACTCGTTGGTCAGCAGCGAAGCGGCGCGCGCCTATCCAGTGCACCTGCGGGGGACTGTCACTTACTTCGATCCCGCCACCGGCGACGGTAGCGGCGCATTGTTCGTATGCGACAGGACGGGTTGCATTTTCGTGAGGGTATCTGGAAGATTGAGCGCTTCCCCGCCGGTCGGCACGCTGATCGATCTGCGCGGGGTGAGCAATCGCGGTGAGTTTGCCCCGATCGTCGCGCAGCCGGAAATCCGGGAAATCCGATACTCCGGTTTGCCCGCCTCCCCCCACCGGCCCAGCCTCGCACGCCTGAAATCCGGCGAAGAGGACGGTCAATGGGTCGAGGTCGAGGGCGTAGTCCATTCCATCGTCGAACAGGAGGCTCATGTCGACCTGCAGCTTGCCATGGTGGACGGGTCAATTACGGTCCACATCGTCCGGCAGCCGGGTACGGACTACTCCGGGCTGATCGACGCGGCGGTCCGGATCCGAGGCAATCCCGGACCACTATTCGACGTCACCCGCCGGCAGATGATCGGCGTCAATCTCCATTGTCCCGGGCGCGCAGCGATTCGAGTCCTGGAGCCGGCCCCGGCCGATCCGTTCTCTTTGCGCACCCTCGCCATCAATACGCTGCTGCAATGGGACGTGGCGCCGCTGTTGGCTCACCGTGTGCATGTGGCCGGACGCGCCACTCTCCAGTGGCCAGGCGCGTCGCTTTGCCTCACCGATACAACGGGCGGAATCTGTGCCCAAACCGGCCAAAAGACCCAGCTCGTGAACGGCGAGCCCATTGACATGGTGGGCTTCGTTAGCGTGGAAGGCGGCGCGCCGGTGCTTACTGATGCGCTCTTCCGGCCAGCCGGCGCTTCCTCGCCAGAGCCGGTAACCCCCGCAGCCGTCACCGCCGAACAGCTTCTGCGCGGGGGCCACGAATCGCAATTGGTTCAGACGGAAGGGCAGCTCATCTCTCGCGACCTGGCCTCTTCCGACACGGTGCTTCTGCTTTCGTCAGGCAAATATATCTTCAAGGCCTTTCTCCCCCCAATCTGGCCAGCCCGGAGACGCGACGATGGGAAAACGGCAGCATCCTTAGAATCACAGGAATCTGTTCGGTTCAGCTGGACGCCCAAAAAAGCGCACTCGGCTTAGGAACGGCGGTGCCGACTACCTTCCGGCTGCTGCTGCGGACGCCTGCAGACGTGGCCATCGTGAGGAGGGCGTCGTGGTGGACTCCTGTGCATGCCGTATTGTTGCTGGCATTCGCGCTGTGTATCACCCTGCTGGTGCTGGCGTGGGTGGTCAGGCTGAGAAAACGGATTCGTGAAAGCGAGGAGCGTTTTCGCCACCTCGCGAACCATGACGCACTCACCGGACTGGCCTCGCGGCTGGTGCTGGCCGACAGCCTCGCCACCGCGCTGGCAACAGCTCAACGCAATCACAGCGGGGTGGCTTTGCTGATGCTGGATCTGGACAAATTCAAGGAGATCAACGACACCCTCGGACATCAAGCCGGCGATGAGGTCCTCCGGGTGAGCGCGCGGCGAATCCAGAAAGCTGTGCGCAGCAGCGACACGATCGTGCGCGTCGGAGGAGACGAGTTCGTTGTGCTTCTGCCCGAACTCCACGACCTGCGGATAGCAGAGAGGATTGGAGCCGCCATCGTGGAGATGTTGTCGACGCCGATTCAGATCGGCGACCGCTGGGTCTCTGTCTCCGCCTCCGTAGGGATCAGCACGTCCTTCGACGGCGATGTGATTGCAGACGTTCTGTTGAGGCAGGCCGATGTCGCGCTCTACCGCGCCAAGGAACTGGGCAAAGGCAGCTACCAGATCTTCAGAGCAGACAGCGACCCGCATCCCGTCGAGCCCCAAACCGCCGGAGGTGGGGCAGGATATAAGCCGCACGACTATTCGGCACGGACCGCGCCAGGCCGTTGAATCTTCTCCCAGCCTCGCTGCTCACCCCAACCAGCAAAAATCGCTTCGGGCAGGATCAAAAAAAGGCTCGCGGAGTGAACCGCGAGCCAGGTAAGGTAGATGAATCCCGGGTGATCGGGCCGTCACGGCGCCGCACCCTCGGGTTTCTAAATCAGAAGCGTCTAGGCCGAGCGGCGCTCCCGCTGCTGGTCCTTGAAGTTGTCGATCTTGTCGTTGGCGTTCTGTTTCGCGTTATCGATGTTGTGCGAGAGATTCTCGCGTGTCTCATTCGTTTTCTGCTTGCGCTCGGCTTCGTGGGTCTTCCCGGCTTCATGGGCCGCGTCTTTCACATTGCCCCACGTTTCCTGAACCGCGCCTTTGGCCTGGTCGACCACGCCCTGGTTGGCGAGTCGATCGTTGCCGGTCATTTCACCGGCTCCCTGCTTCACTTTGCCAACAACCTGGTTAGCTTTGCCCTTCACCTGATCCGAATTCATAGAGGTCCCCTTTTTGGTGGTTGTGACGAACCCGCGTACTTTTGCTGAAGCACCGGTTCGCCGCGGTTCTTAAAGCACCGGCCTTCGCCCGCTGATCAGCTGAATGACGAGCACCACGAGCGCCAGCACAAGAAGAAGATGGATGTACCAGGCAACAACGTGGAATCCAATCAAGCCGACCAGCCAGGCGATCAGCAGGATGATGAACAGTGTCCAAAGCATCCGGCGGAATCTCCCTTCTGGTTCCTGCGTGAGTTATCCAACGCTATGGATAGAGGCGGCGGCGGCGATTGGGGTTGCCGTTGGGATACAAATGATACGGAGGATTTTCCAGCGTGCGCATCGCCATCCAGGGAGAGCCGGGCTCCTTCAGTCACGAAGCGGCTCTGAAGGCGCGGCCTGAGGCAACCATTCTGCCGTGCGCGCTCTCAGCGGAGGTCTTCGCCGCAGTGTGCGGTGGCGCGGTGGACGCGGCGGTGATCCCCATTGAGAACTCGCTCGCCGGTTCCGTACTCGAACATTACGATCTTCTGCTCGCCCACGATGTCGCCGTTGAGAGTGAGTGGCTGCTGCGCATCCGGCATAACCTGATCGGCGTGCCCGGGACGTCGCTCCATCGGATTCGCCAGGCTTACTCGCACCCGGTGGCGCTGGCCCAGTGCCGCCGGTTTTTCGCCGAGCATCCGGAGATTGAAGCGGTGGCGTACTACGATACAGCGGGCAGCGTGAAGCAGTTGATGGAATTGCGCGAAACGAGCGTAGCGGCCGTTGCCAGCGCGCAGGCGGCCAGCCACTACGGCGGCGAGATTCTGCTGGCGGGCATCGAGGACAATCCGGAGAACTACACGCGATTTTTTCTGATTCGGACACGGTCTCAGGTGTCGGCCGATCAGCATCCGGATAAGGTGAGCCTGGCGTTTGCGGTCGAAAATAGACCGGGGAGCCTCGTGGAGGCGCTGCAGGTCTTCGCCGGAATGGGGACGAATATTACCAGGCTGGAATCGCGGCCCGTGCCCGGACGGCCGTGGGAATACGTTTTCTACGCCGATTACCAGCTCGCGGAGCCGGGAACGGCTGATGTGGTCCTGAAAATGCTCCCTAAGCATTGCTCCATGGTGCGGGAGCTGGGGCGTTACCGGTCGGCGAAAGCAGTCTGAAAGGCGGCCTGAAATCGGCGCGAAGGCTCGAAACGGGCAGCATTCAAGGGAGTTTCAGCTCACCGGAAACCTTGCTCCGCCGATAAGAAGTGCGGGGAGATGTTTCCTGAATTCGAATCTGTTTTCCCGCCCCTCGAGGCGCAAATAAAAGAACAGGAGCACTTTAGGGGATTCCGGAGAGGGCGGCTAAGCGAAGTCTGATGAGCCTGAGGGGTGCACAGCATGTAACTTTTTCAAATCTGCTGAATCCAATGGTTAATTATTTGATATAAGGACACTCATGGCTAGCGATTTTATTAGCGTTATTCAGCCTGGCGATCCCAGGCAGCGGGAAGGCAGCAACGACAAAGTCCTGCCCGTCCTCCCCGTCCGCGATACGGTTCTGTTTCCCCACGCGGTCCTGCCCCTCACCGTCGGGCGCGAAAGCTCGATCCAGTTGATCAATTCGCTGGGCGAGGAAAAGAGCATCGTAGTGGTCGCCCAGCGCGATGCCCGCGTGGACTCCCCTCAGCCCCAGGATCTGCACGCATATGGCACCCTGGCGACCGTCCATAAAGTCGTCAAGATGCCCAACCAAAGCCTCTTTGTCTTCACCGAAGGCACGGAGCGGGTGCGGCTGGGCGAGTTCTCCCAGATCGAGCCCTTCATGGTCGCGTCGGTGGATACGGTGGCCGAAATACCAGCGCCGAAGAACCCAGCGCTCGAAGCGATCCAGCGCAACATCGTCACACAGTTCCAGCAGATCGTGACCGCCTCGCCCACCCTCTCCGACGAATTGCAGACCATCGCCATGAATATCGATGAGCCCGGCAGGCTCGTTGATTTCATCGCGTCTTCCCTGCCCTTTCTGGCGACGACCGATAAGCAGGAACTTCTCGAAACTCCCGACGTCGCAATCCGTCTCGAACGCATCAATAAGCACCTCGCGAAGGAGCTCGAAGTCCAGCAGCTGCGCAACAAAATTCAGTCCGAAGTCCAGGACCAGGTCCAGCAGTCGCAGCGCGATTACTATCTGCGCGAGCAGATGAAGGCCATCCAGAAGGAACTCGGCGAAATGGACGAGGGCCAGAAGGACATCGAGGAGCTGCGCCAGAAGATCGAAGGCGCCGGCATGCCCGAGGAGACAAAGAAAGAAGCCCTCAAAGAGCTCAACCGCCTCTCCCGCATGTCTCCCATGGCCGCCGACTATTCGTTGACGCGCAACTACATTGAATGGCTCGCTGTCCTGCCCTGGGCCAAATCTTCAGGCAGCGAACCGTCGACATTTCCAAGGCCACGCGAGATTCTTGACGAGGATCACTACGACCTCAAGAAGGTAAAGGACCGCATCCTCGACTACCTCTCCGTCCGCCGTCTGAAGGCCGGACATGAAGGGTCCGATCCTGTGCTTCGTCGGCCCTCCGGGCGTCGGCAAGACCTCGCTCGGCCGCAGCGATCGCGCGCGCCCTCAGACCGGAAGTTCCAGCCGCATCTCCCTCGGCGGCATGCACGACGAAGCCGAGCTGCGCGGCCATCGCCGCACCTACATCGGCGCCCTGCCCGGCCAGATCATCCAGAACCTGCGCCGCGCAGGCGCCAACGATCCCGTTTTCATGCTCGATGAAGTCGACAAGCTCGGCCGCGACTTCCGCGGCGATCCCGCTTCGGCGCTGCTCGAGATTCTCGACCCGGAGCAGAACAACACCTTCCGCGATAACTATCTCGACCAGCCCTTCGACCTGTCGAAGGTGCTCTTCATCTGCACCGCGAACGTGCTCGACACCGATTCCCGAGCCGCTGCGCGATCGCATGGAGATCATCGAGCTCCAGGGCTACACCGAAGAAGAGAAGAAGCACATCGCCTTCCGCTACCTGATCCCGCGGCAGATCAAGGAGAACGGGATCCAGCCGGACAACATCGAGTTTCCCGAGGAGTCCATCGGCTACATCGTCCGCCACTACACGCGCGAAGCCGGCGTTCGCAAGCTCGAGCAGCAGATCGGCACCGTCTGCCGCAAGCAGGCCCGGCGCATCGCCGAAGGCCACACCGATAAGCTCGTCGTTACCCGCGAGGTCATTCAGGAATTCCTCGGCGGCATCAAAGTGCGTGTCGATACCGAAATCGCCGAGCGCACCAAACGCGCGGGCGTGGCCGTCGGCCTCGCCTGGACGCCCGCCGGCGGCGACATCCTCTTCATCGAAGCCAACCGCATGAAGGGCAAGGGCGGCTTCACCATGACCGGCCAGATCGGCGAGGTCATGCAGGAATCCATGCAGGCCGCGCTTACCTGGGTACGCTCCAACGCCGCATGCGCTCGGCCTCGAAGAAGACCTCACTCAAGGACACCGACCTGCACATCCACGTGCCGGCCGGCGCCATCCCCAAGGACGGCCCTTCGGCCGGCGTGACCATGGCGACCGCTCTGGTCTCCCTGCTCACCGACAAGCCCGTGCATCCGCTGACCGCGATGACCGGCGAGATCACCCTCAGCGGCAATGTGCTGCCGGTGGGCGGCATCAAGGAGAAATTCCTGGCCGCGAAACGGGCGGGCGTGAAAGACCGTGATTCTGCCTAACGAAAATCGCCTGAACGTCGAAGAAGATCTGATGCCGGAGCAGATCGAAGGCGTCGAGATCCACTACGCCAGCCGCATTGAAGACGTTCTCGCCGTGGCGCTGCCCCGCTCACGGGCCGAGGAGCGCCACGACGAGCAGGTGCGCGAAGAGGTGCTGCAGCACACGGCGTGAAGGCAGGGTATAGGGAATAGGCAGTAGCGAATAGGGGGCGCGGGGGATGATTCCCGCGCCGTTTCTTGTTGTATACCGCTGCGGCACCCGTGCTCCGTTTGTGGGAGTGGCAGCGCTTGCGCCCAATGCTAGATTGCAGTCGGAAAGAACCAGGAGGAGCACGTGTCCCTGCGCGATTTTCTGACGAAGCAACTCATCGACGTCATCCAGTGGAACGAAACCGAAGACGGCATTCTGGCCTGGAGGTATCCCATGGAAGACATGGAGATCCAGAATGGCGGCCAGCTGACGGTGCGCGAATCGCAGCTGGCGGCCTTTGTGAATGAAGGCAGGATCGCCGACGTGTTCGGCCCGGGGCTGCATACGCTCAACACCCGGAATCTCCCGCTGCTCACCGATCTGATGAACTGGGACAAAGGCTTCGAGTCGCCGTTCAAGTCGGACGTGTACTTCTTCTCAACCCGCTTGCAAATCGCCCAGAAATGGGGCACGGCCACTCCGATTACGATTCGCGAGAAGGAATTCGGCGCGGTGCGGCTGCGCGGCTACGGAATCTACTCCTATCGCATCAAGGATCCGCGCAAATTCTTCACCGAGGTCAGCGGAACGCGCGAAACATACTACGTCTCCGACCTCGAGGGGCAGCTGCGCGAAACGATTGTGGCGCGCATGACGGACGTCTTTGCCTCAAGCGACGTGCCCTTCCTGGACATGGCAAAGAATCAGTCGATGCTCGCCGCAAAAATTGCTGAAGTTGCGCAGTCTTCGTTTGCCGCTCTTGGCCTCGAACTGAATCAGTTCACCGTGGAGAACATCTCTCTGCCCGACGAGTTGACGAAGGTGATGGACCAGCGCATTGGCGTGCAGATGGCCGGAAACCTGGGCAGCTATACGCAGTTTGAAACCGCGCAGGCACTGGGTGTCGCCGCCGCGAATCCTGGCGGGGCAGCTGGCGCTGGAGTGGGCATCGGCGCGGGCGTGGCCATGGGGCAAGCCATGATGGGCGCCATGAGCGCGCCTGCTGCCGGGGCAACCGGCGCTGCGGCCGCTGAGAAGTTCTGTACCTCCTGCGGCAAGCCGATGGCGCGCGCGGCGAAGTTCTGCCCCAACTGCGGTGTGCAGCAATGACCGACAAGGCACGGTGAGATCGAGCGCCCAATGAACTGTCCATCATGCGGCGCGCCAATGCGCCTCGAGTCCGCCGGGGAGAGCCTCACCTGCGAGTATTGCGGGAGCCTCATCTTCCCCGAGAAAAATGACGACGGCGTGCGCGTCCTGGGTCCGCCGACGGACGAGATGTGTCCGATATGCGCCCTCGGCCTGGTCGACGCTTCTTTTTCCGGTGTGCGGATTCGTTACTGCACGCGCTGCCGTGGCATGCTGATCCAGATGGATGTGTTTGCCGATCTGGTCCAGACGCTGAGGAACGGGCACGAGGGTGGTGTATCTCCGCAGGCTCCGGACCGTAGGGAGCTCAATCGAAGGCTGACCTGCCCGCACTGCCGCCAGCCGATGGAGACCCACTTCTATGCCGGACCCGGCAACGTGATTCTGTCGGACTGCGAACGCTGCTCGTTGGACTGGCTCGATCACGGCAAGCTGCAGCGTATCGCGCACGCTCCGGATGCCCTGGGCGAAGAGTCTTAAGTTCAGAGGCGCGGACGGCTGGATTCGACTTCGGGTTCGGGGACCCTCGTTCGACACGCACCAGCCTTCACCCAGCGCAAGCTCAGGGCCGTGGGGTCCCCAGTTCCCTTCCCGCTCAGTGCTTGTCGTACATCTCCATCACATCCTTACGCAGAGCAACCCGGCTTGCTTCGCGCGTATAGAACATATGACCGCCAGGAAATTCGTGCACGGAGACGCGCCCCTGGTCGCCCATCAGCGGCATCTGGTTGACGGTGAGGATGGACCCCATGAAAGGGCAGGAAAGATCGTTCCATCCATGAACGATCATCACCCGCAGTTTAGGATCGGCGGCGACCGCCTGGCGCAGCTGGGTGGCTGACCCCTGGCGCAGCTCCTGATCGCGGTTCCAGTGCTCGGCAACGTCGTAGGAGAGCGCGTTGTAGCGAGCCTCCACCTTCCAGCCGACCACACGCGTGTCAAAGTCGACCATGGCGGTGGTGGTGGGTGCGATGAGCGTGGCCAGCAGTGGATCGTTGGCGCGCTGCTCTGGCGCATACGGGAACGGATCGAACATGGTCACGTTCGAGTCATAGACCGAGCCGATCTTCCCCTGTTCGCGATGGACCTCGCGCAGATACGCGCCGGTCTCAAGCCGTCCGCCGGACTCCTTGACGAATGTCGGATCGAGGCCGGTCATGTCGGTGACCTTTTTGATCATGGCATCGGTCGCGGCCTGATCGGAGTTGCCTTTGATGAGCGTGGTCGCATATTCGCCGAGCGTGTAGTCGATGACCGGCTTCATCGCCTCAGGGGTCAGCTGGCCCTTGCGCTCGAGGGTGGCCGCCGTGATGGATGGCAGCGTGACCAGCCAGGGCAGCGGCGAGAGGTCGCCGTTCTGCTCGATGGTGGGGTTCAGATACGGCGACACCAGAACGACGCCGTTCATAGCTACGCCAAGCTGCGACTGCAGAAAGTAAGTGATGCGGGGCCCGCGGAATCCGCCGTAGCTTTCGCCCACGAGATACTTGCGCGATTCAAGGCGATCATTCTTTACAAGCCAGTCATAAACAGCCCGCGAGAGGTATTCGATGTCAGGCTCGGTCGTCCAGAAGAGCTTGCGAGTCTGATCGGCATCGACCAGGGAGCGGCTGAAGCCTGTGCCGATGGGATCGATGAAGACGAGGTCGGTGAAGTCGAGCCAGGTGCCTGCGTTATCGACGAGCGTTGGCGGGTCCGACGGGCTGTCGCCTTCGTTGCCGGCGTTCAGGTGCTTGGGTCCAATGGCGCCGAAGTTGAGGTAGACAGAAGCAGCACCCGGTCCACCATTGAAGGCGAACGTGACAGGGCGATTGGGCCCGTCGACGGTGTAGGCGGTGTAGACGATCTGGCCGGCTGCCTTCCCTTCCGCATCGCGGGCGATCAGGGTGCCCACTGTGACGGTATAGGCAAGCTTCTTGCCGTCGAGCGTGATGCTCTGCTGCGTGTGAGCGTCAGGCGGCAGCGGAGGCAACGGATGCGCGTCGGCGACCTTGTCGGTAGCTTTGTCGGCTGCCGGTTTAGCGGCCGGCGGCGCTGCTGCATGGGGCGGCGGCGCATCGGTGTCCGACTGCGCAGTTGCAGAAAGGCAGGGCAGCGTAACAACGCACACGAACGCGAAGAATGGGGCAACGCGCTTCAGAGCGCGGGCGAGCGATGAAAATTTCATGATGAATACGATATATCGGATTGGCGGCGCGAAGGGACTAACCGAGGCCGGGCCGAATAGATTTTCTGCGCAGCGGCCGGCAATCAGCGCTGAGCGCGCTGGGTGGTCAGCTTGTCCAGCTCGCGATAAATCTGCTCGTTGCGCAGAATCGCCTGAACGTATTCCCGTGTTTCCGTGAACGGGATCGACTCCACAAATTCGTCGATGCCGTGGTAATTGCCGATGCTCTGCCAGTCCACCACGCGGTCGTCACCGGCGTTGTATGCGGCGAATGCATACTCGGCCTGGCCTCCGAATTTTTCCAGCGTCTGTTTCAGATAAAGAGTCCCGAGTCGAATGTTCGTCGAGGGATTCAGAAGTTCCGTGGTCTGGAAATGCCGGATGCCCTCTTCTCGCGCGAGCGAACGGCCCACCGAGGGCAGCAGCTGCATCAGCCCGTAGGCGCTCTTGTTGGAGATGGCGGCAGGGTTGAACTCCGTCTCCTGACGAATGAGCGACGCCACCATATACGGATCGAGCCCGTTGCGCTCAGCGTCGGCCTTAATGTCAGTCCAGTAATTCTGAGGAAACAGGATGCGCCAGTAGGCAACGGGAATAGCCTCGATCGGCGCCGACGTGTAGAACGGAATAGCGTGCTTCAGCAGGCGCATCGCCCGCCACGACTCCCCGTAAGACGCGTAGATTTCGGCTTCAGCAAACGCGCCCCATTCATCGCTCCCCTCAGCCGCGCGTATCTCCGGCGCAATGTATTCGTTCAGCCCCGCATTGGCCAGCAGTCGCGCTTTCACGACGTGAGGATCGTCTTCTGGAACATCGTCGGTCAGCTCGGGGATGGGCATCGGATGCATCGCGTCGAGGTCGGCGATCGCTTCCGCCGTCACGGAGCCCAGTTGCAGCAGCCGGTCCTGCGCGAGCATCGCGTAGTAGTAGTGCGGGTACACCCGCAGGATGGTGCTGTAATACGCCGCAGCCGCTGATGGCTTGTGCTCCTGGTCCTCGCAAATCCGCCCACGCCAGTAGAGCGCGTCGGGGATTTCCTTCCCCCCGGCGTAGACGTGAATCTGCTCATCGAAGAGGCGCGCCGCCTCCGGATACTGGCCCAGCCGGTAGTTCAGCCATCCTGCACGCCAGTGCGCGCTGGGTGCGTATTTGTTCGTCGGAAAGCGCCTCGCCAGCTCGCCGTAGTAAGTAATGGCGTGTGGATAATCCTTGAGCAGCAGATACATGTTGCCGCTCGAATAAAGAGCCTCGGCCAGCCACGAACTATCCGGGAAGCGGGTCTCCATCTGCGTAACGATGGATTGCTGCGTCGTGTCGTCGCCCTTGTCGCGGGCCAGCTCCATCAGCAGATACATGCGCCGAGCGCCAGCCTCGTCATTGGTGTCCGCCAGGGCATTCAGCTGGCTCTGCGACAGACGATGCAGTTTCCAGTCGCATTCGGCCGCGGCCACCAGAAGCGCATCGCGGCTCGCTTCTTCCACATTGGCCTGCCCGGCCAGGGAGCGGTACTCGTCTTCCGCATCGGCGAAGTGACCTGCGTTATACAAAGCGTCGGCATGCGCGCGGCGTTTTTCCGGCGGCAGCGTTGCGAGGGCGCCGTTCGTGGCAAGCTGGCTGCGCGCCACGCCGGCTTCGATGCTGAGCGGATAATCCAGGTAAACGTGCTCGAAGAGCTGCTGTGCCTCGTCGTTGTGGCCCGCCATGGCCTCGGCTTTGGCCAGCGCGAGCTGGAAATCGGCTCGACCGGCGATAGGCTCCTGGCGGTGCGGGTTCAGCGTTGTGAGCGCCGCCTGCGCGTCGCCCTCCTGCACCAGAAGATTCGCCCGCAGAATCGGCACGCTGTTCACAAAGATGCTGTCGGGGTACTTCATCACATAGTCGTTAAGGACCAGCTCGGCCTGGGGCAGCTGATTGCTCTGCAGAAAGGCCTGGGCGGTGAGGTAGTCGGAGTAGTCGGCGAGGGCGCCATCAGGTTGAGCTTTGGTGGCGTCGGCAAGGTGCGCGGAACGGAGGGCGCTCACAGCCTCAGGAAATTTGCGCTCGAGGAGGTAGGCATGGCCCAAAGCCAGGAATGCCGCGGCCGAGGCCTCTCCGGTGTGGCTGTGCGCGTAGCTGGAAACGCCCGCATAGGCGGCAGGCGTGGGGGTCTGGGCAAGCTGCTGGGCCATCGGGCGCAATTGCGATGAGGCGACAAAGGCCCGCTGAAGACGACGGCTCCGGGCCAGCTCGTGCGCGGTCAGCGCACGGCGGCGGTGCCGGCGGGTGGCCGTTCGCGTATGGGCTGTGTGCGAGACGGCTGCGGTGCGATGCGCGGCGGTGGTGCGCGTTCCGGGGTGATGAACCTGTTGACTTGCGGTCCCGTGCGTCTGTTGAGTTGGGGTCCGGTGGGTCGCAGCCGAGCCTGTCGTGGCCGTGTGCTGGGACGGTGCCGTGGAATCGGTTCCGCTCTGCCCGCGCACCCGCCCGGGCGCAAGCACGAACACGCCGCCCATCAGCAAAGTCAACGATACAAAGAGCCTTTTCACCCCGCCACCGCCGTAAAACGAAAACATCCCAGCCTCTGTCAACAGAGTATGACGAAACGTCTCTGATTCTGGTTAGAAAACGGTGCGACGCGGGAAAAGTTGCTTACTTGTGTACCGCTGCCTTCCCCAGGATAAATTTTGTTCTCCTTGACAGTCCGGGAGAGTAACTCCATGAGCAAAGATGCCGGCCGCAACGGGATAGGAAAACGATGTCGATGTCTCTCCGCCACCGTGCGAATCGTCCCAGTACCCCACATCTCTTCAACGATGCCGCCTTTCGGCTCTGATCACCAGAACATGCGCAGTTGCTGACGACCGGAGACTGGAGACCGGCAACCGGAAACCGGAGACTGGAGACCGGCAACCGGAAACCGGCAACTGGCAACTAGCAACTGGCAACTGGTGACCCGCAACCGGAGACTGGAGACCGGCAACCGGAGACTGGAGACCGGCAACTAGCAACTAGCAACTGGCAACTGGAGACTAGCGATCCCCCGCCGTGATGACAATTTCCCCCGTCATCTTGCCGTGCCCTCGCCCGCAAAGAATGCTGCAACGCATCGGGTAAACGCCCGGCGTCTGCGCCAGGAAGCGAATCACCGCCGGATGCTCCGGCTGCACCGGCTCGCGGATGCCGAGCCCCGGAACCGCGATTCCGTGCTCCACGTCCGTCGAGGAGACGACCAGCTCCACCCGCGCCCCTTGCGGCACTTCGATGCGGCCGGGGTCAATCTCCCACTTCTTCATCACAATCTGCCGGACGGTGTCCGGCGGACCCGCATAACTCGGAGTCTTTTTGCCGCACCCCGCCATCGAAAAGAAGAGCAATGCCCAGAGCAGAGCTGCCGGCCACGTCTTTGCCGCCGCACAGCCGCGCCGTTTAGTATGAGGGGAGAGCACGGTGTCCGCTGCGGTCCTGATTCTGAAGCCATTCATGTCTTCTCCCATCCAATCACAAGGAGCGGCCGAAGTTCATCCTGACGTGGCGCTGGTAGAGCGCGCGCGGCGGGGCGATATGGCCGCGTACGAGAAGCTGGTGAAGCAGTACGATCGCCAGGTCTTTCGCATCGCGCAGCATATCGTTCAGAACCGCGAAGACGCCGAGGATGTAGTACAGGACGCGTTCCTGAAGGCGTACGAGAAGCTCGACCAGTTCCAGGGGAACTCAAAGTTTTATACCTGGCTGGTGCGCATCGCGGTCAATGAATCGCTGATGCGCCTGCGCAAACGGCGCACCGGGCGGATGGTTTCCATCGACGAGGACGTGGAGACCGAAGAAGGCTCGATGCCGCGCGATCTGGCGGACTGGAGTCCCGATCCCGAGGCGTTGTACGGCCAGTCCGAGATGGGCGATATTCTCCGCAAGACCATCCAGGGGCTGCCGCCGGGCTTCCGCGTGGTGTTCGTGCTCCGCGACGTCGAAGGGCTTTCGACCGAGGAGACGGCGGAGACGCTGGGATTGAGTATCCCGGCGGTGAAGTCGCGCCTGCTGCGGGCGCGGTTGCAGCTGCGAGAGCGGCTGAGCCGCTACTTTAAGCGGGGACAGAAACAACAGGCCCAGGACGGTGTGAAGTGACATGCACGGAATTTTTGGCCCAGCTGGATGAGATGCTCGATCAGGACGCGGCAATCCCGTTGCGCGCCGATTTGCAACAGCATCTGGAAGATTGTGAGCACTGCGAGATCACCCTCAGCACCACCCGCAAGACGATTGAGATTTATCGCAGCCACGAGCTCTATGCGCTGCCGGACGATCTCCGCGAGCGGCTGCACAAGGCGATCCTGGCCAAGTGCAAAAAATGCTGACCCGGAACTGCTGAACATCGGCCCCCGGCTTCCCCGTCGAGTATCGAAAGAGGCATTCCTGCCCGCATAACCCCAACCGTAAAATTGCGTCCATGGCGGACGCGCATCATCCCCCCGTTTCAAAAAAGCGCCCCGGATTTTCGGAACTCATCGTCGCCATAGCGTGCGGTCTGGCCATCACAACAACCGCGCTGTTTCTGGGCGTGATGCCGATGGTGCGCCACCTGGCGGGGGCGCGCGACTACGTCGTCTACTGGGCAACCGGCCAGCAACTCGTCCATCATGCCAATCCTTACGATCCCGTTGCGATGGGAGAGCTCGAGCGCGCCGCTGGATTCAATGGCAAGCGCGGCTCCTACTACATGCGGAACCCGCCCTGGGCATTGCCCCTGGCGCTGCCGCTGGGGTTCATCGGTCCGCGGGTCGCCGCGCTGCCGTGGTCGCTGCTGATGCTGGGCATCCTGATTTTTTGCGTGCAGACGATCTGGAAGATGTTCGGCCGTCCCGGAACCCATCTGGAGTGGCTCGGCTATTGTTTTCCGCCTGCATTGCAGTGCGTGATCATGGGGCAGACTTCCTTGTTTCTGCTCCTCGGCCTCGTGCTGTTTCTGCGGCTGCATCGAACGCGGCCCTTCTGGGCAGGCGCGTCGCTGTGGCTCTGCACGCTGAAGCCGCATCTGCTGCTTCCATTCGGCGTCGTGCTTCTGCTGTGGATCGTCGCTTCGCGCAGCTATCGGGTTCTGGCTGGCGCGGTGGCAGCCATCGCGGTGAGCTGCTGCCTTACCCTCCTCATCGACCCCGCAGCCTTTGCTCAATACCTGCAGTGGGCGCACACCTCGGGAATCGCGAACGAATTTATTCCGTGCTTCGGCGTGGAGCTCCGCCAGCTTATCAATCCTTCTGCGAAATGGCTGGCCTTTGTACCCGCGATTCCAGGCTGCATCTGGGCAGTCCTCTATTTCTGGCGTCGACGCCACGCCTGGGACTGGATCGAAAACGGCAATCCTCTTCTCCTGGTTTCGATCCTCGTCGCGCCGTATTGCTGGATCTACGATCAGTCCCTCGCGCTCCCCGCGCTGATGGTGGGCGCCTGGCGGACCTCCTCGCGAACCGCGCTCGCGGTACTTGCGTCGATCTACATTGCCCTCCAGATTCAGCCGTTTTTCGTCGTGGGTCTTCACTCGGCGTGGTATCTGTGGCCAGCGCCGGTATGGCTCGCCTGGTATCTGTACGCGCGTTCCGCACAAGGAAAGAAGGAAACCGCTTCGCTGGCGTTGACGGCCCAGCCCGCTGCGCTTGGGTAATTTTGCGTCCTAACCGCTCAGGGCTTCTGTTCTATCTCAATGAGGCGCCGGCTACCGTCGATCTGAGCGAGGGTTTTCCAGGTGAACCGAGGGTTCGATTCGATCACGACGCGGAACCACGCCGCATCCCCGTTGTCGAGCAGCAGAAATGACTTCCGAGCCACTAAACTCGAAGCCAGGATCGCGGAATCATCCGGCAGATTGACCGCGAGATAGCCTTCCCGCCGGTAATTGGTCATCAGGCGAAAATCCGCATCGACACCCGGCTCGCCGTTCGCTACAGCCTCGTTCATCGGATAGGCGAGCTCGCCTGGCTGAGAGCTGTAACGCGTCATCACCAGCAAATCTTTCAGCGAATCGCAGACCACCTGTCGCCCGGCCGCAAGTTGATCAATGCGGGAAACGTCGAGCGACGCTGGCCTGGCCAGCAACGCTGTGGCGATGGGCAGGACCAGAAGCGCACAACTGAGGGCAATTTGCGTCCCCCGACCCAGCCCCGAGCCGCCAGTTCCCTTCCCCAATTTGCTGCGCTCGGCCCAGGCCGCCGTGAGCATCGCAATGCCGAGCGCGGATGGGATGAGGTAGCGCGGAAGAAAGATGGGCGCGGCAACGTGCGAGATCACGAAGAAAACCGTCGGCGCCAGGAGCAGCGCGAATCCCAGCCGATAGACGGCACGCTGCGGGGGCGCAGCCGCATTGAGTGCACGAATCGAAACCACAACCAGCCCCACAACAAAGACAACAGCAGTGACCCATCCGAATGCAAGCAGCATCGCAGGACGGTGCGGCAGCTGCCAGTAGAGTCCGGTAAAGAGCCAGAAGGAGAGGCTCGACGCCAGATCGCCCAGGCTCGGCATCGCGATCCACCCATGTGGCCTGCCAACCGCCGCCGAGGCCCGGATCGCTGGAATCCAGGGAATGAGCGCAAGCCAGCCCGCCATGCAGCAGAGATAGACTCGGGCGCGGAATCGGCGCTGCCACGCGTCGGAAGCGATGAGGGCCATGAGGATCAGTCCGGCATAGATGAGGCCGAGCATGTGGCCCAGCACCAGCCCTGCCTGGCTGAGAACGAGCAGAGCGAGAGCTGCAGCGGAAGGCCGCGGCGCCTCAGCGACCCGCAACGCCTGAGCAAGAGCGAGCGCGAACACCAGCAGGTAGAGGCCGTACCCCCGAGCTTCTGCGTTCTGGTCGAGAACGATCAGCGAAGCGAACAGGCCGAAGGCAACGCCGAGAAAAGCCGATGACGCGCCGAAGCGTCGGCGCAGGGTCGCCAGCAGAACCAGGAAGGCCCCGCAGACCCCGAACGAAGAGTACAGCCGCAGAGACAGATCGCTCAGACCGAAAACATGCGCCCACGGCCACCCGGTGAGATAGAACAACGGCATCCCGGCGCCGCCCAGTCGCGGTACGGCGCGCAGCAGATGCGCCAGCGAGGGGTCGCGGAGTTCCACGACCGTGACCACCTCATCACCCCACATCTGCTTACGCAGCGACCACAGGATGCAGGAGGCGAGGAGAGACGCGACTCCCAGCGCGGGAAAAATCCATCGAAAGAGCAGGCCATCCTGCGAAGCGCGGTCGCGGGGCGCCTCGCGCGATGCATCACTCGGACTGGCAAGGAGGGTGCTCACTGCTTCCATCTTCCCCGTGGGGTTCGAGCGCAGACCATCCTTCTTCCGGGGGATGAGAGGCGGAGTAGGCACGGCGCGGGTTGAGCCTGTTCTCTACGGGTAGACTGGAACAAGCAACTTGATACCAGGCAACTCGATTTCGATTCCTTAGGAGTTCTCAATGGCGGATGTGAAGATTACGGTGCGTCCCAACGGACCTTATCGCGTAGAAGGTCCGGTCACGCTGGTGGACGCGAACGGCAATGAATGGGATTTGACAGGCAAGCCTGCGTTTTCCCTGTGCCGCTGCGGCGCATCGGTCAACAAGCCGTTTTGCGACGGTACCCATTCGAAGATGGGTTTCCAGGCAGCCGAAGCCGCGGTGAAAGCGGAAGAGGGCAGCGGTGGGTTCGAAGTGAAGATGTAGGAGCGGCGAGACGCGGACGGCAACAGGCAGGCCGCCGGAGTTTCTTCCTTCACGATTTTCGAGCCTCTAGCAAACGTGAGGTAACCCTCTGAATCTGTAGGCCAAACCAATGCGCATGCAAAATATGCGATTCCATCGCATATTTTGCGCAACACGGGTACGGAAGCGGGCTGCTAGTCGCTCTTCAGGAACTGCACCCTCAGCTCCCGCTGCCGCGGACCGTCCAGCTCCACCAGAACCACCCGCTGCCATGTCCCCAGCACCAGCGACCCTGATTCCACCGGCAGCGTAAGCCCCGTTCCGATCAGCGACGAGAGGATGTGATCGGGCACATGCTCCGGGTTATGCGGATGCCGGTAGCGGAGCTTCGGCATCATGGCCTCGAAAGCGTCGAGCATGTCGAGGTCCGTGCCAGGATCGAGATCGGCGGTGGTCAGCGCCGCCGTCGTGTGCAGCACATTCACGAAGCAAACGCCGGAGCCTCCAGTCAGCTGTTGCTCAATCTGCTCGGTGATGTCGAGGATCTGGCGCTTGCGCTGCGTGGCGATGCTGAGTTTGGCCATGGCGACTTAGATTCATCGGCGTCGTTCATTGCGGCAGTTCTTTTCCAGATTGCTCGGCCGCCACGTAGGCCGCGTACCAGTCTGCCCAGTTCGCGTCGTGCTGCCCTGTGCGCTTCTCGTGCTCGCCGTGAGCGGCCTCCGCACGCCGCAACGCGCTGGCCAGATCGCCTGCGGAACCGAAGGAAGTCGCGCCAGGCTCGAAGCGCCCGGGGAGCCGGGTCGGGGCGTCCTGCAGCTGCCAGCCGTTGCCCTCGGGATCACTGAATAATGCGCGTGACCGGTAGCTGAGACGCTGCGGATGCAATCCGCTGCCCCGGCCTTCCGGACCGTCGTGGAAGAACTCGCCCACCTCGACGCCGGCGGCAACCAGCTGGTCCCGCGCGGCCACAATGTCGGGAACGACCAGGAATGCTCTCGACGAACCGGGAGCGGCCGATGTCACGTTCCTGCCGAAATGGACCGAGCAGCAGGAGCCCGGCGGCGTGAACTGGACCAGGCGGAACCCCTCTCCGGCGGTGCGGTCGAAGTTGAGCCGCCACCCGATCTTCAGGTAAAAATCCTTCGCGCGATCGACATCCGAAACAGGGATGACGACAACCTCGATCCTCATGTCGATGCTCGCGGACACCGCGTCTCTTGCTGCATCGCCACTACCAGCTTCTGTGATGCTCATGGCTTCCACCCTCCGCGTTGAACGCTTTTCCCGGATGATCTTCGATAGGCAGCCTTCCGCGCTTAGCCGCGAAGAATGGCAGCCCCGAAAGGAGCTCCCGTGAGTCCGCCATCCACCATCAGCTCCACCGCGTTGATATAAGACGAATCGTCCGAGGCAAGGAAAAGCACAGCCCTGGCCAGATCTTCCGGCTCCCCCCATCGGGCAAGCGGAATCGTGGAAGAGAAAAAGTCGGAAAGCTTTGCCGATTCCTCCCCGCTGGCGTTGGCGCGCGCCCCGCGCTTCCAGATCGGAGTCCTCGTCGCCCCTGGCGCCACCACGTTGACGCGAATCCTGCGCGGCGCAAGATCGGCGGCGATGGCCCGCGCCATCGAGACAAGCCCGCCTTTCGTGGCAGCGTAGGCGGCCAGGCCCGGCTGGCCGAGATAATTGTGCACCGATCCGTTGAAGATGATGCTCGCGTTGTCGTTCAACAAACCAGCGGCGGAGTTGATGGTGAAGAATGCGCCGTTCAGGTTGATGTGCACGATATTTTCAAACACCGCTTCGTCGGTCGTCCCGGTCGGCGTCCTCCCGCTGATTCCGGCATTAGCGAAGACGATGTCCAGCTTGCCGAAATCCCTCGCAACATCCGCGAAGAGCCGTTTGCGGTCGTCCGCCACAGTTACGTCGGCGCGATAACCGCGCGCTTTCGGTCCCAGCTCTGCAACTGCTTCATCCAGCGTCTTCTGGTCCCGGCCTGTAATCGCGACTTCAGCGCCTTCAGTAACGAAAAGGCGGGCAGTCGCCAGGCCGATGCCGCTGTTTCCGCCGGTGATCAGGGCCTTTTTGCCTGTGAGTTTCATGATCTCTCCTCAATGACGGGGGCCATGATGCCCGTCATACGGTTAGTACGGCGTGTGCTGACTTTGCTGTTCAGAGCAGGAGAGTCGCGAAGGCTCTCCCGCTCCGTCTCGCGAACAGCTAACTGGCTTTGGCGAAGGCCACATCGGATTCCGCCACATTGGAACGCAGCGATCTGAAGCCCGCGCGCACTTCCTCTGCGAACAGTTGCGGCTGCTCCCATGCGGCAAAATGTCCGCCTTTTGCAACCTTGTTGAAGTGGATCAGCCTCGGAAAGGCTTGCTCGGTCCAGCTCCGCGGCGCGGGATAGAGTTCGTCGGGAAAAACGCTCACTGCAACCGGAATCTTGACGCCTTTCACGCTGAAGTAGCTCCCCTTGCCCCAAAACTCCCAATACAGACGGGCACCGGAAAGCGCAGTGTTCGTCAACCACGTGATGGTCACGTTGTCGAGGATGTCGTCGCGGGTGAGGCCCTCGGATTCTCCCCGAAACACGCGTGCGATCAGTTCGTAGCTCCGCGCGTCGTGATCGAGGAAATAGGCCGCCAGGCCGACCGGTGAGTCCGCGATTCCGTACAGCGTCTGCGGCCGGAGCCCCATCTGGAACCCGTAGGCAATTCCCTTCTGATAAACAAACTGCACCCGCTCGTAAGCGAGCTTCTCATCGGCGGAGAGACCCGCTGGCGCGGGCGCGCCGGAAAACGCCAGCTTGTCGATCTCGTTGGGAAAGATTCCAGGCATGTTCGTGTGAATGCCGAGCAGCTCCGGAGGCGCATCTACCCCCATTTGTTCGGTGATAATCGCGCCCCAATCGCCACCCTGCGCCACGAATTTTGTGTAGCCGAGGCGCTTCATCAGCACTACCCAGGCACGCGCGATGTGGGCAGGGTCCCACCCGGTGGCAGTTGGTTTGCCGGAGTATCCGTAGCCCGGCATCGACGGGATCACCAGATGGAACGCATCCGACGCGCTTCCCCCGTGAGCCTCAGGATCGGTGAGTGGCCCGATGATCTTCAGCTGCTCGATGATCGAGCCTGGCCAGCCGTGCGTGACGATCATCGGCAGCGCATTCTCGTGCTTTGAGCGCACGTGAATGAAATGAATATCCAGCCCGTCGATTTCCGTGATGAACTGCGGTAAAGCGTTGAGTTTCGCCTCGATCTTCCGCCAGTCATAATCCGTCGCCCAATAGCGTGCCAGAGCCTCGGCCGTTGCCAGCTGTACGCCCTGGGTCGCATCTGCCACCGTCTCCCGTTCAGGCCACTTTGTCGCCTTAATGCGCCTGCGTAATTCGGTGAGATCTCCTTCCGGAACATTCACCTGAAACGGACGAATCGCATTCCTGTCGGTTGCCTTCTGATTTTCTTGCCCTCCGGACGTGGTTCGAGCCATGGTGTCCTCCTTGTCAGTAGGTTGGAGTGATGTGGTTTGCGCTGCGGACCACCGCTGGACACCGCAACACGGCCAACGAACAACCCGCGCTCCCAGTGGCCCGGATTCTGTCGATGGAGTGCTTCTGTTGTCCTCATCCCGTAAATCAGGATTGGAAAAGAATAGCTCGCGCGTCCGGCATCAAGCCACCTTCGAAACAACAGATTTCACCCTGAAGTTTTCTTCAGGTCGCCCCGGCATGATCCTGCCGGACTTCTCTGCTTTTAGGGATCCTGGGCGATCACGCAAATCCCGGTGCATTCGGCGTCACCGGAGCCGGCGCCGCTGGCCACAAAATATCCCCCAGCGCCTGATACCGCCCTCCATAGAACAGCAGCGCGTATTGCCGAACCGCCGTGCTCACCGGGCCGGCAACGGCGATGCATACCAGCAGCCCCACGGCGACAGCCAGCACGCCGACCAGAACCTCGAGAAAAACTGCGGCCATCGCAACTCCCACCGTCGCCCCCGAAAAGGACAAATGGATCCCAGCCTCAACGGCGGCAACAACAACCACAAAGATGATCGCCGGAATGATCAGCACAATGAATAACCCGATCATGGCGACGATCGGCAGCAGCAGCCGCAGCAAGACATACACAAAGAACGGACCCTTTTCCGCCCTGATGCGCGCCCAAGCACCCGCCCAGGCCTGGCCGGCGGTCGCGTTTTCCAGCGCGTAGTGGGGCAGCATCAGATCGCGCAATAGAACGTCCACCAGAAATCCAGCGAGGATGATCAGCAGGATGATCGGAATCAGCGGCAGCAGCAAAGCGAAGATCGCCGCAAAACTGGGATGCCCGCCCGCCCCGACATTCTGAAACAACCCCCAAAATCCCGCCACGAAAGGCAGAGCAATCAGCGCCACCAGCAGCAGAAAACAAAAACCGACCACAACGTTCAGCCAGAAGAAGCGCGTTGCCGGCTCGCGGTACAGTCGCCATCCGGGCCGAATCTCCTTCGTGTTGTGGATCAGGCAATGAAAAAAAGCAAATCGCAGGCGCGTGACGAGGTAATAGAGCCAGAAGCACAGCAGCACGACCAGCAGCGAAATCGCCACAAACTCCGCAATGCGCAATGGGCTATGAGCGAAAGGCGTGTAGGAGAAATCCGCTCCCTGACTCGATGATTTGTGGTGACTGCCAAAGCTGGAGGAATTGAAATTTCCGCCGGAGCCGCCTTCGGTTAGCACCGCCACCAAACAGAGTTTGAGATAGGTGCCAAGCCGGAACGGACGGAAAAGGAAAATCCTGGTCCGCTGAATGGCGGGAGAAATAGCGTCGGCAGCAGAGATGGGAAACATAGCGGTCCCCCCAGAGACGGATCAGTCTACTGCAAACCTGGCCGCAGCGAACGGATTTCGGGAGCAATCCTGCGGAAGACAGACGTGAGGGAAAACCGCTTGACATTTCCCCCCTCGCACCGTCATCATCGTGCTTCCTGAGCGTTTCATTCTTCCTTAACTTCTATCCGCTATCTTCGCTCAGGTTTCTCACCCGCTCCGAAGCCTGAACCCAGCCCCGCGCGTTCCAGGCGCGTCGATGCTGCCGTACCCCCTTCGGCAGCTGCAACGAAACCGCTGTGCTCATCGCCTCCCGTTTCCCCAAATGGACTGGCCGGCTTCCGTGAAGGAGTTTGCTTTGGGCCTCATCCGTTCTGCGTTTCATTCCCCTGCCTCTTGCCCCAAGTCGGATTTTTCCTCTCCCAGCCTCGCCCTGCCTGTGCTTGCGCTCCTGCTGATCTGTGCGACGGCCTCCGCCGCCACCATCACCGTGACCCGTTTTGACGACACGGCGGCCAATGGTCCAAATACCGGGGACGGCCTTGGCCTGGGCGCGTCTGGCGATCTGCGCTCGGCGATCCTGGCCGCCAATGCGGCGGGCGGGACGAACATCATCGACTTCAGCTGCGCGTCGGCGCCATGCACCATCACGCTGAGCGGCCCCCTGCCTCCGATCTTTGCGACGCCCGGTGGAATCGGCAGCTACAACCTCACCATAGACGGCGGCCAGTTCGGCACCGTAATCATCGACGGAGCGAGCCAGTACCGCGTCTTCTTCGTGGATAACGTCAAGGTCACCCTGCAGAACCTGCAGATTCAGAACGCCAGTGCCACCGGCGGTGCGGGCGGAAACGGCGCAGGCGGGGGTGGCGCGGGTTTTGGAGCAGGCCTGTTCGTGAATCAGGCAACCGCGGTCGTCACGCTCTCCAACATTTACTTCTCCAACTGCAGCGTGACCGGCGGTGCCGGTGGTGCAGGCATCGCCGGCTCACCTATAGGCGGCCCTGGTGGTAGCGGGGGGGGCGGAGGCCTGGGCTTCGCCGGGGCCCAGGGGGGCGGTGGTGGAGTGACGGGTCCGGGGACTGGCAACGCGGGTGGCAGCGGCGGCGGCGGCGGACCGGGGAACGGCACCGGTGGGAGCGCCTACGCCGACAATAACTCTGGGACGAACGGCGCGAATGGAGAGGGCGGTAATGGCGGCTTTGGAGGAGGAGGAGGAGCGGTAGGCGGAAACGGAGGGTTCGGCGGAGGAGGCGCCGGCGGGCAGGTCGGTTCCGGCAGGATGGGTGGATTCGGCGGCGGCGGCGGCGGCGGGTCGGGAAACTCTTCCGGCGGGACAAGCCCGTTGGTGGGTGGCATCTCCGGAGGGAGCGGTGGCGCCGGCAGTGGTTACGACAACACCCTCGACCCGGAGGAGTTTCCTGACGGCGGCGGCGGCGGCGGAGCTGCGGCCGGCCCAGCCATCTTCGTCAACCTCGGCACCGTCACCCTCGACAACGTGAGCGGTGCCGGCTTCTCCGCGACCGGGGGAACCGGCGGATCGGGCGCCACCAATGGATGCTGTTCGGCCACCAACGGCGGCAACGGCGGCGCCAGCTCCGTGCCAGTCTTCAACTACGGCGGCACAGTCAACGGCTCAACAACGGTCGGTCCCGTTGCCGGCGCTCTTCCGGGCGGAGCCGCTGTTCCCGGAACGACGCCAGCCAGTATGAACTTCGGCTCGGTCGCAGTCGGCTCTTCCGTCACGCAGCCGGTCTTCTTCACCGTCGCCTCCGGCACAGTCGTCGGCAGCATCAACGTGCTCACCCAGGGCGCGACCGGCCTGGACTTTACCCAGGCGGCGGACACCACCTGCACCGCAACCACCTATGCCGCAGTCACCAATTGCACGGTCAACGTGCAGTTCTCGCCGAAATACGCCGGCCTGCGCATGGGCGCGGTGGTGTTCAAAAACGGCTCGACCGTGCTCGCCACCACCTACATTTACGGCATCGGCACCGGTCCACAACTGGCCTTCAGCCCGTCCACGACCACAAGCCTGGGCTCCGGCTTCTCCAATCCCGTGAACGTGGCGGTGGACGGGAGCGGCAACATCTATGTCGTCGATACCCCGATCTCCGCAGTTAAGGAAATGCCCCCGGGTTGCGCTTCCTCCAGTTGCGTGACGACGCTGGGCGGCGGCTTCTCCTCGCCCTTTGGCGTGGCGGTGGACGGGGCAGGCAACGTGTATGTCGCCGACTCCGGCCACCAGGCCGTGAAGGAAATGCCCCCCGGTTGCGCGTCCGCCACTTGCGTGACCACGCTGGGCGGTAGCTTCGTCTATCCGTCTGATGTCGCATTGGACGGCGCCGGCAACGTCTATGTTGGCGACTATTATGTCGTGAAAGAAATCCCCCCCGGCTGCACTTCCGCCACCTGCGTGACGACGCTCGGCGGCGGCTTCGGCCAGCCCTTCGACGTGGCCGTGGACGCGACCGGTAACGTCTATGTCACCGACAAACCCAAACAACTCCTCGACGAAATAACCCCCGGCTGCGCTTCCTCCGCCTGCGTGACCCCGCTCGGCAGCGGCGGCCTGCAGGCTCCGCAGGGCGTCGCCGTCGACGCGAGCGGCAATGCGTATGTCACCGATACCGACAACACGGTGAAGAAGCTGACCCCGGGCTGCGCATCCTCCAGCTGCGTCACCACGCTGAGCGGGGGTTTCAACCAGCCCAGTGGCATTGCGCTGGATGGAAGCGGCAACATCTATGTGGCAAATTCCATCACGAGCGGCACGGTCAGCGAGCTGAATGTCACCACCCCACCCAGCCTGAGCTTCGGCAGCTCGGAGGTCGGCGTCCAAAGCACCAGCAGCCCGCAGACGGCTACGGTGAGGAACATCGGCAACGCCGCGCTGACCTTCCCGGTTCCCGGAACCGGCACCGATCCCAGCGTCGCCGCCAACTTCACTCTCGATTCATCGACCACCTGCCCCGAGGTCACGACCTCGTCATCGGCCGGCATTCTGGCCGCCGGAGCCACCTGCAACCTCGCGGTCGACTTCATCCCCACCAGCGGAACCTCAATCACGGGTTCCGTCGTGCTGACCGACAACAATCTCAACGTCACCGGCGCCACGCAGAGCATCGGCCTCAGCGGCACGGGCATACAGCCACTGGTCGCGACTTCGGTCGTCGTCACCGGCTATCCTTCGCCGGTCTATGTGGGGTTAGCCCACACCGGAACGGTGACCGTCGACGATCAGAACGGCAATCTTCTGTCCACATATTCCGGCTCGGCAACCATCATCACCACCGACAACGCGGCGACGGTCACGACGCCGGTGCCCATCACCAATGGGACGGGCACCTTCACCGTGACGTTCAGTACGACCGGGACGAACCAGACTATCACCGCGGCCATCCCAGGGCCGATCAGCGGGAGCCAGACGGGCATCGTGGTGAATCCGTTCCCGGACTATGTCGTGACAACGGCGACTGACGATGCATCTGGTGTTGCGACCAACTGTCCGGCGGGCGGGGGTGGCGCGGACTGCTCGCTGCGTGACGCGCTGGCGGCGGCGGCAGCCGCTGGTGAGGGCAAGATCACCTTCTCACCCAGCGTCTTCACGGCCCCGACGACCATTAACCTGGGTAAAGGCCTCACCATTCCCGCCAACACATTGGTCCAGGGGATCACGAGCGGCAGCGGTTACACGCTGACGAACCTCATTACCTTGAGTGGCATCGAAGTCGACAGCTTCACCGGCGGAGCCTTCAACGTCAGCTCCGGAGTGACCGGAGCTTCCATCGCGAACCTGACCATCCAGAATACAAACGGCGAAGCCAACATCGTCAACGCCGGCACGCTCGCGGTGTCGGGCAGCACAGTGACCGTCACCAACAACGCCTATGCCACCCGGGGGATCTACAACTCGGGTACGATGACGCTGACCGACAGTACGGTGTCGGACAACCTGACTGGGCCAGCCGGGAACGGGTATGGCGCCGGAATCTACAACAGCGGAAGCCTGACGATCGTTTACAGCACGATCAGCGGCAACGAGAACGCATCCGGGAACTACGCTTACGGCGGCGGCATTTACACCACCGGCACTCTGCGGGTTGAATCCAGCACGATTGTCAATAACCTCGCCTTCGGGGCAGCCGCGTTTGGCGGCGGCATCGACATCGGCGGCGGCAGCGCCACCATCAACAACAGCATCGTAACCGGAAACACCGGGGGCAACATTTACGGCAGCTACGGTGGATCGGGCAATCAAAGCGCCACCCTCAGCGCTCTCGGCAATTACGGCGGCCCGACAAAGACCATGCTCCCAGAGCCGGGCAGCGCGTCGATTTGCGGCGGTTTTCAGGCCAACATCCCCAACCAAGTCACCCTCGATCAGCGCGGCCTGCCCAACACTAACTCGACTTATGCACCCTATAACTCGAGTTCACCCTGCGTGGATACGGGCGCGGTGCAGACGAATTACTCCCTGATCTTCTCGACCGAGCCGCAGCCGATTTCTCCGGCTAGCCTGATCTTCCCCAGCACGAACTTCGAGGCTGCGGTCACACTGGACGAAAGCGGCGCGCCGTTCACCGCCGCGGCAGAGACGATTCCGCTGGCACTCTCAGCAACTACCGGCTCACTGACCGGGGGCTCGGCAAGCACCAGCACCACCACGGGGATAGCAACTTACTCCACGCTGCAGGTGAGCGCGACGGGCACCGCGGACTCACTCACCGCAAGCCTGACGCTGAACCCCGCGGCGGGCACTCCGCCGTCGGTGTCGGCCGTCAGCAACTCATTCACGGTTTCGCCTTCCCCGGTCGCGACTTCGCTTGTCGTCACCGGCTATCCTTCGCCGGTCTACGCAGGCGTAGCCCACACCGGAACGGTGACCGTCGACGATCAGTATGGCAATCCTCTGACCACGTACTCCGGCTCGGCGACCATCACCACCAGCGACACCGCGGCGACCATGACGACGCCGGTGACCATCGCCAACGGTACCGGCACGTTCACGGTCACCTTCGCGACGACCGGCACGCAGAGCATCACCGCGGCGATCCAGGGGCTGACGAGCGTGGCGCAGACCGGCATCCAGGTGAATGCGACGCCGGGCTTCGTGGTCACCACCACAGCCGATGACGCAACCGGTGCGGCCGCCAACTGCCCGGGAAACAGCTGCACTCTGCGCGATGCCATCACCGCCGCCAAAGCCGCGGGTACGGGCAACATCACCTTCAGTCCCGCAGTGTTCAAATCCACCAACTCAACTACGCAGAACACCATCACCTTGCTGACGCCACTCCCCGCCCTGAGCGGCCTGCTCACCATCCAGGGGCTCGGCGCCAGCATCGTCACCGTCTCGGGCAACAATTCCTCGACCGTTGGCAGCATCTTCATCGTCAATGCCGGCGCGACGGTCAGCATCTCCGGGCTGACCATCGCGAATGGCAACGCCGGCGGCCCTTTGGGAGGCGGCATATATAGCGCTGGAGCCCTCACCGTCGCCGGTTGCGTCTTTTCCGGCAATACCGCCATCGGGGGGGGCGGCGCAATCTTTGTTACGGCTGGTTCACTCGTCGTCCAGAACTCCACCTTCTCGTCGAACTCTGCCAGCGCTTCGGGGGGAGGCGCCATCTGGGCAGCTGGCGATTCCGCGAACGTGAGCTACAGCACCTTCTACAACAACACGACTGACGGAGCAACAGGATCCGGCGGAGCCATCGCCTCCTTCAGGCCGCTCACCGTCAGCGACAGCACCTTTTCCTCCAACAGTGCGCGCGAAGGCGGCGCCATTTACGGCGGTCCCTCCACCACCGTGGTCAACAGCATCTTCGCTGGTAATTCGGCGAGAGTATCGAGCGGTGCCGCGATATTTTCCGACGAAGTGTTGAACGCAAGCAACAACGTTTACTACCAGAATTTCGACAGCGGCACCACCAACGAAGACGACTGCTACGCCTGCACCTCGAACACCGGCGCAATCTCCGGCAACCCCAGCCTGGCCCCGCTCGGCAACTACGGCGGCCCCACCCCGACGATGATCCCGTTGCCCGGCAGCGCTGCCATCTGCGCTGCGTCCTCTGCGCTCATTCCGAATGGCGCCATCACCGACCAGCGCGGCGATCCCAACTCCACGACCTACAACAGCAATAAGTGCTACGACGTGGGCGCGGTCCAGACCAGTTACTCCCTGATCTTCTCGACCGAGCCGCAGCCGATTTCTCCGGCTAGCCTGATCTTCCCCAGCACGAACTTCGAGGCTGGCGTCACGCTCGAAGAGAGCGGCGCGCCGTTCATCGGGCATGCAGTCACAATCCCGCTGACCCTCTCAGCAGGAACCGGCTCACTGACCGGCGGCTCGGCCACCACCAGCACGACCACGGGAATAGCAACTTACTCCACGCTGCAGGTGAACTCGACGGGCACCGCGGACACCCTTACCGCAAGCCTGACGCTGAACCCCGCGGCGGGCACTCCGCCGTCGGTGTCGGCCGTCAGCAACTCATTCACGGTTTCGCCTTCCCCGGTCGCGACTTCGCTTGTCGTCACTGGCTATCCTTCGCCGGTGTATGTGGGGTTAGCCCACACCGGAACGGTGACCGTCGACGATCAGTATGGCAATCCTCTGACCACGTACTCCGGCTCCGCGACCATAACCACCAGCGACACCGCGGCGACCGTGACGACGCCGGTGACCATCGCCAACGGGACCGGCACGTTCACGGTGACCTTCGCAACGACCGGCACGCAGAGCATCACCGCGGCGATCCAGGGGCTGACGAGCGTGGCGCAGACCGGCATCCAGGTGAATGCGACGCCGGGCTTCGTGGTCACCACCACAGCCGATGACGCAACCGGCGCGGCCGCCAACTGCCCGGGAACCAGCTGCACTCTGCGCGATGCCATCACCGCCGCCGACGCCGCGGGTACGGGCAACATCACCTTCAGTCCGACGGTCTTCGCGTCCACCAACACAACAACCCAGAACACCATCACCCTGCTGACGCCACTCCCCCGCCTGAACGGCCTGATCAACATCCAGGGGCTCGGCGCCAGCATCGTCACCGTCTCGGGCAACAATTCAGCGACGGTGGGCAGCATCTTCTTCGTCAATGCCGGTGCGACGGTCAGCATCTCCGCGCTGACGATCTCGAACGGCAAAGCCAGCAGCTACGGAGGCGGCATAGAAAGCGCTGGAGCCCTCACCGTCACCAGTTGCGTCTTTTCCGGCAATAGCGCCGTGGGCGGCGGCGCAATCTTTGTTACGGCTGGTTCACTCGCCGTCCAGAACTCCACTTTCTCGTCGAACTCTGCCACCGGCGAGGGGGGAGGCGCCATCTTGGCGAATAGCGTTTCCGTGAACATAAGCTACAGCACCTTCTACAACAACACGACTGACGGATCAACAGGATCCGGCGGAGCCATCACCTCCTTCGGGCCGCTCACCGTCAGCGACAGCACCTTTTCCTCCAACAGTTCAGGCTACGGCGGCGCCATTTACGCCAGTTTCTCCGCCACCGTGGTCAACAGCATCTTCGCTGGTAATTCGGCGGGAGCATCGCGCGGCGCCGCGATATTTTCCGCCGAAGTGTTCAACGCAAGCAACAACCTTTACTACCAGAATTTCGACAGCGGCACCACCAACGAAGACGACTGCCACGCCTGCACCTCGAACACCGGCGCAATCTCCGGCAACCCCAGCCTGGCTCCGCTCGGCAACTACGGCGGCCCCACCCCGACGATGATCCCGTTGCCCGGGAGCGCGGCCATTTGCACCGCGTCCTCTGCGCTCATTCCAAACGGAGTCACCACCGACCAGCGCGGCCTTCCGCGCACGAACACCAGCTATCCTGCTTATACGACCAATGCCTGCATCGATCTGGGCGCGGTGCAGACGAATTACTCTCTGATCTTCTCGACCGAACCGCAGCCGATCTCGCCGGCAACCTCCATTGTGGCCGGAACCGACTTTGAAACGGCGGTCACCCTCGATGAAAGCGGCGCGCCGTTCATCGGGCCATCGGTCACGATACCCATGGGATTTACGGGAGCCGGCGTGCTGGCTGGCGGTTCGGCAACCACCAGCACCACGACCGGGATCGCAACCTATAACGGGTTGACGGTAAGTTCTGCCGATACCGGCGACACGCTGACGGCGTACCTTGTTCTGAATTCCGCAATTTCAACGCAGCCCGCGATCAGCGTCAAGAGCAGCCAGTTCACGGTTAGCCCGGCGACGGTCCAGGTAAGCGTGGGGACGAACATCGCGGGCCTATCGTTCACAGTAGACAGCACAACCTCGACGTCCACGCAGACGCCCATCTGGAGCATCCCCAGCCAGCATACGATCGCAACCACGTCGCCGCAGTATCTTGGCGGGATCGAATACACCTTGAGCAGCTGGTCGGACGGCGGCGCGATCTCCCACCAGGTGACTGCGTCCTCCGGCACGACCTTGTACACGGCAACCTTCGCCATCGCCGATTACGACCTGACCGTCACAGCGGGCGCCAACGGAACCATCGCAGCAAGCACGGCGGCTAACGGATACTACGCGCCCCAAAGCCCGCAGACGATCAGCGCTATTCCGAATCCCGGCTACTACTTCGTGAACTGGACGGGCGCACACGCCCCCGGCGACCTCGCCAGTTCGACGAGCGCGACGACCACCGTCACCATGAATGCGCCGGAGACGCTGACCGCAAACTTCGCGCCCATCCCAGGCTACGTTGTGACCAGCACAGCCGACGACGCAACCGGCAACGCGGCCAATTGCCCAGGGACAGGATCGAGCTGCACCCTGCGCGACGCCATCACGGCCGCAGATGCCAACAGCGGCGGCGCCGGGACGATCACCTTCAGTCCGGCAGTATTTAAGCCAACCAACACAACAGCGCAGAACACCATCACCCTGCTGACGCCACTCCCCACCCTGAACGGCCTGATCGCCATCCAGGGCCTGGGCGCAAACCTCATCACCGTCTCGGGGAACAAATCCTTGACCGTGGGCAGCATCTTCGTGGTCCACTACACAGCCACTGTGGCCATCTCCGGCCTCACCATCGCCAACGGCAACGGCATCAGCAGCGTCAACGGAGGCGGCATCAACAGCGCCGGAGCTCTGACCGTCGCCAACTGCGTCTTTTCCGGCAATACCGCCGTGGCGGGCGGCGCAATCAATATTGTGGCTGGCTCACTCATCGTCCAGAACTCCACCTTCTCCTCGAACTCTGCCACCAATGCGGGGGGGGGCGCCATCTACGCGGGTGGCGATTCCGCGAATGTAAGCTACAGCACCTTCTACAACAACATTTCTGGGGGAGCCGGAGGATTCGGCGGGGCCATCGTCTCCTACGGGCCGCTCACCGTCAGCGACAGCACCTTTTCCTCCAACAGTGCGAGTCTCAGTTACGGCGGCGCCATCGAGTCCGGATACCCCGCCACCGTAGTGAACAGCATCTTCTCCGGCAATTCGGCCGCAGCCGGGGCCGGCATGGCAGTGTACGGCCTGACCTCCGGCTCCAACCTCTTCTACCAAAACTACGACACCGGCACCACCACCGAAGACGACTGCAATGGCTGCACCTCCACCAACGCCATCTCCGGCAATCCCAACCTGGCCCCGCTCGGCAACTATGGCGGATCCACGCCGACCATGATTCCGCTGCCCGCCAGCGCTGCTATCTGCGCTGCTTCGTCTGCGCCCATTCCGAACGGAGTTACCTCTGACCAGCGCGGCTATCCTAACTCCACGACTTACAACACGACTACCTGCTACGACGTGGGAGCGGTCCAGACCGACTATGCGCTGAGCTTCACCACCAATCCCCCCGCAACAGGAACCGTGACCAATACGGCTATGTTCCCCCCTCCCACTGTGACGGTCACCGAGAGCGACCTGCCGTTTATCGGGGAAGCGGTCAGCCTCAGCCTCACCGATGCCAATAAGGAGCTCACCTCAACTCCAGAGACCGGCGCCACTTCCGCGACCAATGGACAAGCCGCTTTCAGCAACCTGCTCTTCACCGCTCCCACCACCGGCGACTCGCTGACCGCAACCCTCGTGCTGAATCCCAACCTGCCGGCCATCAATCTGGCGACAACCACCGCGAATACCTTCAGCGTAACCGGGCAGGCGCTCTCGGTCACCTGCTCGACAACCAGCCTGGGGATGATAAACGCGCCCTTCAGCAGCGGACCGGAGACAGTCAGCGGCGGCACGCTGCCCTACACCTTCTCCATCACAGGCTCGCTGCCGGCCGGCCTCTTTCTCAACTCCGCGACCGGCGCAATCACCGACACACCGACCGCTCCGGGCACATTCGGCATCGCAGTGGCAGACAAGGCCAGCACCGCAGGAGCCACCTGCCCGTTCACCATTCAGACCACCCAGACGATTTTGCTCGGCGGACTACCCCCGTTCGCGACTTATGGCTCGGCGGGTCCATACACGCTCACGGCGAGCGGCGGCGCGTCGGGCAACCCTGTAACTCTCAGCGTGACCGGCCCGGCTACCCTCAACGGCCTGGTGCTTACCATCACCGGCGCGGGCGACGTGACCGTAACTGCGAACCAGGCGGGCAGCGGGATCTATGTGGCTGCTGCTCCCGTTTCGATAACTACGATCGTCAACCCGAAGCCCCAGACGATTACCTTCACCGGCCTCCCGTCCCAAATAGCATACGGTTACGGAGGCCCATATACACTCACCGCCACGGGCGGCGGCTCGACTAACCCGGTCACCTTCAGCGTTACCGGCCCGGCGACACTGAATGGCTCCACACTGACGATCACCGGAGTGGGCACTGTAGTGGTTACCGCGAAACAATTGGGTACCACGAACTACGCACCCGCTGCTCCAGTCTCGCAGACCATTAGCGTGGTTAACCAGCTTACTCCGGTTGTCGCATGGGCCACGCCTGCGCCGATAACTTACGGCACCGCGCTCAGCGGAGTGCAGCTCAATGCGACGGCGAATGTGCCCGGCACCTTCAGCTACCTGCCCTGCGCCGGAACTGTGCTGAGTACCGGCCCTCAGGTCGATATCGCCACTTTCACCCCAGCCAATAACCTGCTGGGTCAGTACGCCATCGTGACGGTGCAGGTAACGATCCAGGTCAACCCGGCTGGCTCAACTCCCATCGTTCCCTATATGCAGGATCTCCAGTCGGACGGCGGCGCCTGGCAGAATGTATTCAGCCTTACAGCGAATTACAACGACACGGTAAATCTGGGCCCGCAACCCGCAAGTGGAGGCAAGTGGGAGTGGGCCGGCCCCAACGGGTTCACATCTAAAACGCGGGCCATCAATGCTGTTGCCTTGAATTCGCCCTCTAATGTTTATACCGCGACTTACACCAACCCCTCGGGGGTCAAGAGCGTTCAGCCATTTACCATCACGGTCGCATCTACTCCGATCGTTCCATATCTCGAGGTAAACGGAGGACCCTGGCAGAACGTCTCCAGCGCCACCGTCAACTATGGCGACACGGTGAGCTTCGGACCCCAGCCGGACAACGCCGGTACGTGGAGCTGGACCGGACCGAATGGCTTCACCTCCACGGCGCGGGCCATCTCCGGGCTCCCTCTGTCTCTGCCCACAAATGTGTTCACCGCCACTTACACCAACCCGGCCGGAGTCACAAGCACCCAGGCATTTACCATCACCGTTAACTCCACCCCGATCGTTCCATATCTTCAGGTCAACGGGGGGGCGTGGCAGAGCGTGACCAGCGCCACCGTCCCCTTTGGCAGTACTGTCAATCTGGGCCCGCAGCCGGTAAGCGGTGGCTCGTGGAGCTGGACCGGTCCCAATGGGTTCACATCCACGGCGCGGGCAATCAACGGCATCCCCCTGACTTCACCCACAAATGTCTACATCGCGACTTACACCAACCCTGCCGGAGTTATCAGTACACTGGTGTTAACGGTCACGGTTTCTTCCACGCCAATCGTTCCTTATATCCAGGTCAACGGAGGAGCATGGCAGAGCGTGACCACCGCCACGGTGCCCTATGGCAGCACGGTCAATCTCGGCCCACAACCTGCGAGCGGTGGCTCGTGGAGCTGGATCGGGCCCAACGGGTTCTCATCCAATGCGCGGGCGGTCTTCGGAATTCCTCTGACCTCGGCCACAAGTGTCTTCACCGCGTCCTATACTAACCCCGCCGGAGTTACCAGCAGCCAGACGTTCACTATCAATATCGCCCCGACGCCGATTGTCCCGTATCTTGAGGTGGGCTATGGCGCGTGGCAAAGCGTCACCAATATCGTTGTGCCTTTCGGCAGCACGGTCAATCTCGGCCCTCAACCAGAGAGCGGTGGCTCCTGGACCTGGACCGGCCCCAATGGGTTCACCTCCAATGCGCGGGCGATCTACGCAATTCCCCTGACCTCACCCACAAATGTCTATACCGCGGCTTACACCAATGCGGCTGGAGTTACGAGCACGCTGGCGTTCACCATCGTGGTCGCTCCCACCCCGATCGTTCCATATATCGAGGTAAATGGAGCTGCGTGGCAAAATCTCGCCGCCGTCATAGTGACCCCGGGCAGTACCGTCAACCTGGGCCCGCAACCGGTAGGTGGCTCGTGGAGCTGGACCGGTCCCAATGGCTTCACATCCGCGGCGCGGGCAATCAACGGCATCCCCCTGACTTCACCCACGAATGTCTACACCGCGACTTACACCAATGCGGCTGGCGTTACGAGCACCCAGGCATTTGTGATCGTCGTGGCTCCCACCCCGACGGTTCCTTGAATTGAGATAAATGGGGGAACATGGCAGAATGTCGCCTCCGTCGAAGGGGCTTCCGGCAGTGCGGTCAATCTGGGCCCGTGACGGAGAGCGGTGGCTGGACCGGGCCCATAGGGTCTACCTCTAACGCGCGGGCTGTCTACGGAATTCCGCTTAGCGCTGGCGCTAGCACGGGCAAAGCCGTTCTTCCTTGACATTTGATCGTTTTCTCGTTCGAGCCGGTCACTGGAGGTGAGGGGTTATGACGATGGCGGAGAGGCGGTGGACGACGCGATCTTTGCCGAGAGACACCATGACCGCAAAGAGGCTGGGGGCCACGGCCTGACCGGTGAGTGCGACACGGGATCCATTGATGAGCGCTCCGGCTTTGACATTCTTTTCGGCGGCAAAGTCGCGGAGAGTTTGTTCCGCGGAGGCTTCATTGAAGTCGGGCGAGGCAGCGTAGCGAACTGCCAGCTCCCGGAGCAGCGCGGGAACCGCGGGATCGCCGAGGAATTTTGTAACAGCGGCGGGATCGTATTCGAAGTCGTCGCTGAAGTAGGCGCGGAACGATGTAGCGAAGTCTTTGAGGCTGCGCGCGCGTGGTTTGAGGAGCTCGATGGCGGCAAGGATTTCACCGGTAGAGCGGCTGGGCGTAAATTTGGCGGATTTCCACTCGTTTTGTATCAGTGGCAGTAGCTTTTCCGGATCAGAGGCGCGGATGTATTCGGTGTTGAACCAGGCGAGCTTGTCGTTGTCGAAGACGGCGTTGGATTTGGAGATGCCGTCGAGAGTGAAGAGCTGGATAAGGTCGCCGGAGGAGAAAATCTCGCGGTCTTTGTGCTGCTGGCCGGGCGACCAGCCGAGCAGGGCGAGGAAGTTACGAAAGGCTTCGGGAACGATGCCCATCTCCTTGTAGGCGATGACGGAGGTTGCGCCGTGACGTTTGGAGAGGCGGGTTTTGTCTGGGCCGAGGATGAGTGGGACGTGGGCGAAGACAGGCAGGTCGGCCTCCAGAGCGCGGTATTGGAGAACCTGTTTGGGCGTGTTCGAGATGTGGTCGGCGCCGCGGATGATGTGAGTGAGACGCATATCGATGTCGTCTGCGACGACGCTGAGGTGATAGGTGGGGATGCCGTCGGAGCGGAGGAGGACGAAGTCCTCGATTTCGGCGTTGGCGAATTCGACGCGGCCGAAGACGGCATCGTCGAAGGCGGTTGAGCCGCCGTCGGGGATCGAGAAGCGAACGGCGGCAGCTTCGCCGGCGGCTTTGCGGGCGGCCGCCGTTTCGGGGGTAACGCCGCGGCAGCGGCGGTCGTACATCGGTGGACGGCCGGCGGCTGTGGCTTGGGCGCGCCGCTGCTCAAGCTCTTCTTTGGTGCAGAAGCAGTAATATGCATGCCCGGAAGCCACGAGTTTCTCGGCGGTCTGCTGGTAAAGGGCCAGGCGCTGGGACTGGAAGAAGGGGCCTTCATCCCAGTCGAGGCCGATCCAGCGCATGCCCTCGAGGATGCCGTCGACCATGGCTTCCGAGGAGCGTTCAAAATCCGTGTCCTCGATGCGGAGGATGAAGGTTCCGCCGAAATGGCGGGCGAAGAGCCAGTTGAAGAGCGCCGTGCGGGCTCCGCCGACGTGGAGGTAGCCGGTCGGGGACGGGGCGAAGCGGACTCGGGGTGACAGGTGGGCAGTCATGGGCAAGCCTTGAGTTTATCGTGTCGTCTTTAGCTAATCGTGTCGGAAAGCTTTGGGCTGGGCATGGGGGTGGGTAAGTGCGGGACGGCCGCTGATGGGATTGGAATTGGGGAGGGGGTACCGGAAATGACCTCGCGCGGTTGCACTGGGAGCTGGTGCGGAAGTGGGCCTCGGGTTGGTTGGCGTGGACTGCAGAATCGGCGAGCTGCTTCGAGCAGTCGGCTTTTCGGCAGTGGCCATTGTTCTTCTTGCTCCAGGATGATAAAAGCCCCGCCGTTATGACGAGGCTTTCTTTTTTAATCTATAAGTTAAGAATAGCATGTTCAGAGAACAAACCTACAAACTTTTCCGCGTTGCAAGTAACGCTTTATCATGCATTTTTACTTTGGGTAAGTAGTGGAAAGTTGACAAGAAACGCAGGGATTAGAATTTAAGGATCCGTGTGTTTTCCATTCCCTGTTGCCTGCGTTACAACACTACGGCATTCCCCAAACCCAATCCGCGCATAACCCTCGCGTTCGCACCACCCCTTCAGGATCACCTCATCCCCGTCTTCAAGAAACTTCCGCTGCTCGCCATTCGGCAGCACCAACGGCTCTGCACCCCGCTTCGTCCGCTCCAGCAAACTTCCCACGCTCTCCGGAGTCGCGCCTGAAACCGTCCCCGTCGCCAGCAAATCCCCTGGCCGCAGATTGCACCCGTTGCTCGCGTGGTGCGTCACCATTTGTGCCAGTGTCCAGTACAAATCCTTCATGTTCCCGCGGCTCAGCTGCACCGCCCCCTCGCTCCTCTCGCGCATCTTCGCCGTCGACAGCCGAACTTCCAGGTTGATGTCGAACCCGCCCCGCACCTGATCCTGCTCCGACCATAAATACGGCAGCGGCTTCGGATCGCCCTGGGGTCTGGGCGCCGCCGGAATGCGAAACGGCTCCAACGCGTCAAGAGTGACCACCCAGGGCGAGATCGTCGTCCCAAAGCTCTTCCCTAAGAACGGCCCCAGCGGCTGATACTCCCAGCTCTGAATGTCCCGCGCCGACCAGTCATTCACCAGGCACAGCCCAAAGATGTGCGCCTCCGCCTTCTCAATCGGGATCGTCGAACCCAGATCGTTTCCTTCGCCGATGAATAACCCGACTTCCAGTTCGTAATCCAGCATCCGGCTTGGCCCGAAGGATGGTTCCGCCGCATCGGAAGCTTTCGTCTGCCCGCACGGCCGCTGGATCTCCGTCCCACTCACCACAATTGACGAAGCACGACCGTGATACCCAATCGGCACCCACTTGTAGTTTGGCAGCAATGGATTATCGGGACGAAACAGGCGGCCCACGTTTGTCGCGTGATGGATCGAAGCGTAAAAATCCGTATAGTCGCCGATCCCGCCAACCCCGAACGGCGGCAGCATCCGTACCTCTCCCTGCGGAATCAGGTGCGGTTCTACCTGGGTCCGATGTGCGGGGTCACTCAGCAGTTCCGTCGCCCGATGCCGTATCTCGCGCGCCCGCCATAACTCCATATGGCCCAGCCCACGGGGCCCGAGGCCCACAATCTCCGTTGCATTCAGAAGTCCTGCAACATTGCACCCGGCCAGATCCAGTACGTGATCCCCAATCGCTACGCAGGTGTGCCGGCGCTGCCGATGGTCTTCGTAAAGCCCGAACGGCAGATTCTCCAGTGGGAAATCCCCCTCCGGATCGTTTGCCGACTCAACCCAGCTCCGCTTTCGCCCCGGCGCGTCGCCCCTCACACCCACCCCGTCGTCGTCTCTACCTTAAATCCACTGCATCCGCTTCAAATCCTGTACCGGCTCCTCAAACGAACAGGACCCGAAGCCGATCGCAAACTCATTCCGGGCCTTCTCCAGCTGGTCCGCGATCAGCGCATTGTCATGCCAGCGAATCACCTCGTCATCCAGCTGGAACGCCGTGGCATCTTCCTCGCTCAGCGTCTTCACCAGCGCCTTTTCATCCGCACCAAAGAATGCCAGCGCGCCGGCCAGAAACAGATTCACAAATCCATGCATGGCCACACGCGAAGCGGCTGGCTCCAATTCATGCACGCCCCGCACCGCATGGTGCAGCCCCGCCGTCGCCTTCCACGCCACCCGTTCCCGCGCACAAGCCAGCAAAAACTGCGCCACCTTCTCCACCGGCGGGACCGACTCGGCCGTCAGCCCTCCCATCCGAATCTTCGCCCGCGCCCCATACTCCGCCAGTACAGGCAGCACCTCGCTCGCCCGCTCCGGAGGAAACTCCACATACCGCGACCGCGCCGCCGGCAATCTCTCCAGTGCCTCTTGCGCAGCGCGCGCATCCGCCGCCTTCGTCTCCAGCGATCCGATGAACACCGCCCCCTGCTGGAACTCTTCGATTGCGCGCACGTCCTCGGCGGTCTCGCCCGCGCAAACCACCTTCAGAGTCCACGGCCGTTCTTGCTCCGTCCCCCAAACCCTTTCAAACGCGACCGCAAACTCCTTCAGCCGGTTGGCCGGCAACACAAACCCTCCGAGCAGCCAGAATTCGTCCGTCTGCGCATAGCTTTGATAATTCCGCAGCGCGCTCTCCATCTCGAGCTCCGCCGGAGGAAACAACCCGGCGTACTCCAGAATTCTCCCGAGGAACGCCTGCACAGCACTCATGTCCGAAGCCCTTTGGCTGGTTTTTCGCTCATCTTCCGCTCGATTTTGGCTCGCTTTTCGCTAACTGCTTTTCAGCTAAACGTTTCTTCGCTAATCGTTCTTCGCTAATCGTTGTTCGCTCGCTCCTGGCTAGTTTTCCGCTCGCTCCTGGCTAGCTTTCCGCTCCCTCTTGGCTAGTTTTCGGCTCGCTCCTGGCTAGCTTTTCGCTCGCCTTTCGCTCGTATCTGGCTGACCGTTCTTAGCTGCCCGCTTCTCAGCTGCCCTTAAAGTGCTTCTTCAACCCCTGCCAGCACTCGTAGTACTCATGCTGCAGAATTTTCGTCTCCAGCGCAAACTTTGTCGGCCGCACCGGCAGCCCCGTCTCAAACATAAACGCCAGCGTGTTATCCAGCTTCACCGGCTTCAGCTCCGCCTGGCTCGCTTTCTCCCACGTCTCCGCATCCGGCCCGTGCCCACTCATGCAGTTGTGCAGGCTCGCTCCGCCTGGCAAGAATCCCTCCGCCTTCGCATCGTACTCGCCAAATACCAGCCCCATAAATTCATTCATCATGTTGCGATGAAACCACGGCGGCCTGAACGTATGCTCCGCTACCAGCCACCGCGGCGGAAAGATGGCGAAGTCCACATTCGCCGTCCCCGCCATCTGCGAAGGCGACGTCATCACCGTATAAATCGACGGGTCAGGATGATCGAAGCTCACCGTATTGATGCACTGGAACCGCGCCAGGTCGTACTTATACGGCGCATAGTTTCCGTGCCACGCCACCACATCGAGCGGCGAGTGATCGATCTCCGCCTCCCATAAATGGCCCAGAAACTTCCCAATGATTTTGGAATCCCCATCCAAATCCTCATACGCTGCCACCGGCACCAGAAAATCCCTTGGATTCGCCAGCCCATTTGCCCCAATCGGCCCCAGGTCCGGCAAGCGGAAGGGCAGCCCGTAGTTCTCGCAGATGTATCCCCGCGACGGCCCCTCCATCTCCACACGCATCTTGATGCCGCGCGGCACAATGCCAATCTCCCCCGGAGCAACTCCAAGAATCCCCAACTCTGTCCTGATCCGGAGCAACCCCTGCTGCGGCACGATCAGCATCTCGCCGTCGGCGTTGTAGAAATACCGCCCCTGCATCGACGCATTCGCCGCATAGACGTGCAGCCCCACTCCCACCTGCATCGCCGGATCGCCGCTCCCACCCAGCGTCACGATCCCCTCGACAAAGTCTGTCTTCGTCTCCGGCATCGGCACCGGATTCCAGCGCATCTGGTTCGGCGGCGACGGCGCCTCTGTGAAAGGCCCGCTCCGAAACAACCCCAACCCCAGTCCCGATCCAATCTCCGAAAACGGCTTGTGCGTTACCGACGGCCGGATCCGATACGTCCACGTCCGCCGGTTCGTCGCCCGCGGAGCCGTGAACGCCGTCCCGCTCAACTGCTCCGTATACAGCCCCAGCGGAGCCTTCTGCGGCGAGTTCTGCCCCTCCGGCAGCGCCCCTTTCACCGCCTCCGTAGCAAACTCATTCCCAAATCCCGACTGATACTCAAGCTCCGCCTGACCCATCCCAACCTCCCCATCGCCCCGGTTCGCGCACAAAACCTTATACGCTACCAGGAGCAGCGCGAGATTGGCAACTCACTCCTGGCCACTGCCTGTTGCCAGACCACTTCTTACTTCGCCATGCCGCCCATTACCCAACGCTCGAAAACAGCCACCTGTGTCGATGGCCACGCTCCGTCACAAGGCATGGTGCCGTCCTGCAAGCGTTCCAGAATCGGAGCCGCATGCTTGCTGACGTCGTCATACGACCAAAGGTCGAAGGCGCCTCGCATCGCCTCCCGATCCGTGGCTCGAAACAGATTCTTAATATCCCGGTCGAAACTGACCGTCTCTCCGGGGCCGGGTTGCTCAACTGCCATCTGCGTTCCTCCTCACACTTTGAAATATCGCTCCGCCGCGCGCACAGAAGCGCCCACGGACTCTTGAGGATTACATCGCAGAAACAAAATAGGGGTCAATATAGGTCAAGGCGCCGAGGGCAAATTCATCACGCTACAATCCAGATTCAGCCCTGTCGGAGATCGCGCTTCGCTCATCCACCCCTATCAACCATAAGGAGAAACCATGCAGATCACCGGCAACACGATTCTCATCACCGGCGGCACCTCCGGCATCGGCCGCGCCCTCGCTGAAGCACTCCACAAAGAAGGCAACCAGATCATCGTCGCCGGCCGCCGCAAAGCCCTCCTCGACCAGGTCACCGCCGCCAACCCCGGCATGCAATCCGCCGTCCTCGACGTGGCCAATATCGACGAACTCCCCTTCTTCGCCGCTCAGCAAACCAGCAGGCACCCCTCCCTCAACGTCCTCATCAACAATGCCGGCATCATGGCGCCCGAAGACCTCAACGACCCCACCGCCCCCTTCGATATCGTCGAGGACATCGTTACCACCAACCTCCTCGCGCCCCTGCGCCTCACCACCGCCCTGCTCCCGCAACTCAAAAAGCAGCCCCATGCCGCCGTCATCAACGTCTCCTCCGGCCTCGCCTTCCTGCCCCTCGCCCTTACTCCCACCTACTGTGCCACCAAGGCCGCCATTCACTCCTGGACGCAGTCCCTCCGCTATCAGCTCCGCGACACAAGAGTCGAAGTCCTCGAGCTTCCCCCGCCCTACGTCCAGACCGAGCTCATGGGCCCCCAGCAGACCCAGGATCCCCGCGCCATGCCCCTCGCCGACTTCATCGCAGAAGTCATGCAGATTCTCCGCACCCAACCCAGCGCCAAAGAGATTTGTGTCGAACGCGTCCTGCCCATGCGTTCCATCGCCGAAAAGGGGCAGGCGGCCTACGACGAATTCTTCAAAACGCTCAACGACTCCATGCACTGATGCAGGTCCGTTTCAATGGTCGCGCTAACATGTCAGGATCGCGCTGGCTGGCGGCGGACGCATTCTTCAAAATTTGGCTTGCAGAATCCGCAACTTTTCCCCGCCCCCTGCGTTGGAGCCGTCGAACCACGACTCGATTGCAGCGATGCTCTGCCCGCTAAAGGAGCCGCATGAACTCCCTTCGCCTGCCCTTCCGCCCGCTTGCTGTCCTCCTGCCTCCCCTTCTCATCACCCTCATCGCCGCAACGATCTGCCCCCGCGCCACCGCCCAGGCAATTCCTTCCGCTGACACGCCGCCCGCCCAGGAGGCACCCCCACCGCCACCCCCCGACTCCCAAAACGACGCGCCAACTCCGCAAGCCCAGCAACCGCCGATTCCGGTGCCCCCTCCGCCGCCTTTCAACGTCAACCTCTTCCAGAATCGAGTTCCTGCCCCGGCCCTCGCCTTCCTCAGCCAGTTTGACGGCGCGCCCTCCGGCGCCCTCTACCACGACCGCCAGTTCCGAAAGCTCCTCAACGCCACCGTCCCCAACTGCATGTTCCATTACGGAAGCGACATGCCCCTCACTGACGCCCTCGACAAAGTCCTCCCCGGCTCCAGCGTGCCTGTCCAGATTCGCGATAACCGCTATCTCCTCGTCTCCGGCCAGCGCGGCCCCTACCTCGGAGGCCGCGGTTTCATCTGGATCGATATGCAGGATGGCATCGTGCTCGGCGGCTTCTTCTTCCGCCCCACGAACGGCGAACCCACTCCCACCCTCGCCGCCTTCTCGCGCCAGATCAAAACCAAAGACCACGCCCTCGCCATCACCCAGCTCCCGCCCGCCTTTCAGGACGACCTCATCCAGTGGTCAACCCAGTCCGGCGTCGCCCCCATCACCACCCGCTATTTCCTCACCGGCAATGACAAACGCATCCTGCTTGAGCACACCGAAGACTACTGTGCCCCCGGCCCGGACCCCAACGCTGTCCCACCCGCGCCCGACGAGTGCGCCCAGATGGACGCCGACGCCGCCGAAATCGACATGAATGCCGCCTATTACCTCGAGCAGGTCAACTACGCCACCAACGCCACCGCCTGGATGATCAATGGCGAAGATCAGATCGCCTGGATCGCCATTCGCGATCGAACCTGCATCGGCCCTAATCCCCTCCCCTGCCGCATCCGCATGACTCGCGAACGCACACGGGTCATCGTCACCCGGCCTCCCGTCGTGCACCCTCCACACTCCTGAGCTTCGTCGCGCCATATCGCGCCAGCGCTGTCGCAGGGTGTGATCGTCGTCACATCGCTGCCGACCCCACTCCCCGCAGAATGCATTCCACAGGGTCTGACCAGCTCTACTAATTGACGGCCCCGACGAACCTATGCCGAAAGAGTTAGCTGAGTTAGTCACGGAGCTGGACCGCGCTGCATCGACTGTATCTCTCCGCGAAGGCACCCCGTTGTTCCGCTGCGGCGACCCCGTCTCCGGCGTGTTCATCGTCCGCAAAGGCGCCGTGCGCATGTCGCTGGACAAGACCGGCAACCAATTCTTTCCGCCTGTCACCCTCGGACCCGGGGAAATCGCGGGCCTTCCCGCCACTTTCACCGGCACGTACAGCCTCTCCGCCGAAGTCGTGGAACCTGCGGAGCTTGGTTTTATTCCCGCCGATCGGGTCATGGATCTGCTGGAGTGCAGTCCCCGTCTCTGTCTGCTGGCCACGCGCTTCATCGGCCGCGAGATCGCCCGCATGCGCTCGGCTCTCAGTGAAACCCCGCCCCTCGATCATCGCGAAGAATACACGCCCGACTGACGCCGTTCCGCTCAAACGTTAAGCAGCGATCTTCTCTCCCTTTTGACTACTGACTACTCCCTACTACCTACTCCCAACTGGCTACTGGCTACTGGCTACTGGCTACTGCCTCCTACCTACTGGCTACTGCCTACTCCCTATTGGCTACTGGCTATCCCTGTTCCCCGTTGCCTGTATTAGCCCCGGCAGCACTTCGCCCGCATTCCCCGGCACCAGCCGCGTGAACGCGTGCGCGTTCATGGGCTCCTCCGGCCCGATGTAGTACTTCCTCACTCGCGGTCCGGCCCAGCGCACAAAATTCGCCGCTGGATACACCGCTCCCGAAGTTCCCACCACCAGCATCACCGTCGACCGCGCAATCTCCCGCTCGATCCGCTCCATCTCCAGCGGAATCTCCCCAAACCAAACAATGTGCGGCCGAATCCGCCCGCCGCACGCGCACCGCGCAATCGCGTCTTCCGTCGCATAGCGCGCCCGATCCGCAAACGGCGCCCGACCGCAAGCGTCCTCGCACCGCGATACGAACAGCTCCCCATGCATGTGCACCAGCCTCTGCGATCCCGCCCGCTCATGCAGATCGTCCACATTCTGTGTGCAGAGAAAGAAGCGATCCCCGATCGCCGCCTCCAGCTCCGCCAGCGCCCGATGCGCCGCGTTCGGCTCGGCCTTCCCAGCACCGCTCCGTCTCTCGCTGTAAAAACGCCACACCCGCGCCGGATCCTCTTCCCATGCCTCGGGCGTGGCCACGTCCTCGACGCGATGCCCCTCCCACAACCCACCCTGATCGCGAAACGTCTTCAGCCCGCTCTCCGCGCTCACGCCGGCGCCGGTCAGCACAAAGACGCGATCCTGCGCGTCGATCTGGATGGGATCGGCCTTCACCGTTACTCCGCTGCCGGATTTTTCTTTCGAAATTCCGGCCGCCCCCAGTTGAAGTAATGTCCCAGAATGCCCTTCACGATCAGATGATCCGTCGAAGCCGTGGCGCCCCATCCCGCGCCGATGTTGATCTCCCACTTCGGCGACACAAACAGATTCACCACCGGAAAAACCTGGTGCTGCTGGTTGTGCACATTCACGAATTGCCCCAGCTCGCCCCAGTACCCGTAGTACTCGAGGCCGAAGTTATACAGCTTGTTCGGCTGATAAACCAGCGTCGCCGCCGGCCCGAATGTCACCCCATGCGGGGACACGTCGCGGTAATAGTAGTTCACTTCCGTCTGCGAGGTCCCAGGCGGCAGCCCGGTGGGATGAATTCCCCAATTCAACGTGGTGTTTATCGACCAATACCACTTGCCGGCCGTCTGATCGACGATCGGCATGATCTGCCACGACCAGGTCGGGTTCGCGTAGGCCGACCGCGCGTAGCCAATCTCATTAGAAAGGCTCACGCCCACCGGCCAGTGCCAGCTCTCCGGAATGCGCACACGCGGCCGGATGTGATCGCCCACCCACTGCACGCCTGTGCCGTTGTGCTCCTCGGTAAAGACATAGAAGCCCAGCTCGGCCCACTTCGACAATCCCTGCGTGAACTCGACGGTTTCGTGTTCCTCGCCCTGCGTAGGCCGAAGACCGTAGCTCGGGCTTGTGCTTCCCTCAACGGTGTAGTTGCTGTGCAGCTCCACCAGCAGCGTGCCGGGCGCCATCGTCTCCGATGGATAAACCTGGATTTCGTAATTGTCCTGCGCCGCGGCAATCGTCGCGACGCCGCAAAACAGCAGCCCGGCTGCGAACAGCGCTCTGAGCCGCCCCCTTTTGCCTGACCCAATCAATCCACGAATTCCCCTGCAATTGGATGAGCGACCCACTGCAATCAGCATACTTTCTTCGCGTGACAGAATCTTCATCCATGCCTCGAGCTTGCCTGTCGCAGCGCAGCCGTTGTGCTCGTATTGTTTTTCTGATCACTGAACGCCGATCGCTGTACTCTGACCGCATGCTGCCCGCAGCCGACCAGCATCTCGTCCAGATCGTCGACGCGGCCGTTGCCGACGCGGCCCGCCGGTCCGGCCCTATGCTTCTCTGCGCTCCTGGATGCACGCAATGCTGCCTCGGGGTCTTCCCGATCTCGCAGCTTGACGCAGCCCGCCTGCGCGAAGGCCTCGACCGCCTCGATTCAACCGACGCCGAACGCGCCTCCGCCCTCCGCCAGCGCGTGCGGCAATCCATCGCGCGCCTCACGCCCGAATTCCCCGGCGATCCGCAGTCCGGCATCATCGACGAATCTCGCGCCGCCGACTTCGAAGACTTCGCCAATGACGAACCCTGCCCCGTCCTCGATCCCGCCACCGGACTCTGCGACCTCTACGCCGCGCGTCCCATGACCTGCCGCACCTTCGGACCACCGCTGCGGACAGAAGACGGCCTCGGAGTCTGCGATCTCTGCTTTCACGGCGCGACGACCGAAGAGATCGCCGCCTGCGAAGTCCACCTCGAAAGTGTCAGCGCTCTCGAATCCACGCTGACCACCGAAGCCGAACAAACCACCGGCATCAGGGGCAACACCCTCGTCGCCTGGGCGCTCATTTCCTGATCGGGCGTTGGTCGCTGTTTGTTAGATTTCGAGAAAGCGCCGAGGCGTAACGATACGAACGGCCTCAAACGGGTCGAGCACCAGCAAATCCGCATCTCCTGTGACAAGATGGGTAGCTCGCCCTGAGACTGCGAGAGAAAGAAACTTATCGTCCTCGGGATCGCGGCATGCCACCACTTTCCGATTTGGATAAACCCACTCCGATCCAGCGGCAAGTTCGGAAAGAAAATCCCGAACGTCCTCTTGATCGGAATACCGGCGCAGTTTCTCCCGAACGAGGACCTCGGTCAGTTCTGCCAACGCAGCGGCAGACAAGAGGATCGTGCCGAGGGTGCGTGCGCGCAGCAGGGCTTGCCTCGGAATCGATTGCGGCATGAGAAAAGCGCTGACAAGGACGTTGGTGTCCAGCACGCACCGCAAGGTCAGCGGTCTTTCAGAATGGAGTCGAGAATTTCCTGCGTCAGCCCGCGGGCCTCAGCCTTGCGACCAGCTTCGTCCATGATTTCTTCGAGCGACCGCCGCTTCTCCGACAGAATCTCCCGCAGCCATAGCCCTACCAGCGCCTGGGCCTTCTGCCTCTCCTGATCACCAGCCGCGTCCCATGCCTGTGCGACCTGCTGATCGACCGGAATGGTGATGGTGCTCTGCATATACATAAGGATGATAACAAGCCGTCGGCCTTGCCCTCCATGGTAGATTCGTTTTCATTCTTCCCCTCGGAGATTCCATGCCCACATCCCGCCGTCATTTCCTCACCGCCATCGCCGCCCTGCTCGCACTCCTCCCCATTGCGTGCTCCAACACTGCGCCTGCTCCAGCGCCCCAGCCTCTGAAGGTCATCGGCTTCATCTCCGACTTCGACGTCAAAGACGACGCCATCGGCATCTGCAAAGCGGTCATGGAAGGCATCGCGCCGGGCGTGAAGGTCATCGACATCACTCACCAGGTCACGCCCTATAACATCGCCGAAGGCGCGCGCTTCCTCGCCGGCTCCGCACCCTACTTCGCCAAAGACGCGGTCTTCGTCGGCGTGGTCGACCCCACCGTCGGCAGCACACGCAAGCCGATCATCGCCAAATCGAAAGTGGGCCAGTTCTTCGTCGTTCCCGACAATGGCCTGCTCACCCTCGTCCAGGATCGCGACGGCATCGAAGCCGCGCGCGAAATCACCAACCCTGACTGGATGATCGGATCGAAATTGTCCTCGACCTTCCACGGCCGCGACATCTTCTCGCCCGCCGGCGCGCACCTCGCGCGGGGCGATGACTGGACGCAGGCAGGGCCCGCCCTTGACGTTTCACAGCTCGTGCGCATCGATATTCAAACGGCGGCCATCGACGCCAAAGGCCTCCACGGCGACGTGATCGGCACCGATGGTCCCTTCGGCAATCTCATACTCGATATACCGCAGCCGGTCTTTGCGCAGCTCGGTTATCAGTTGGGCGACAATGTTCCCGTCACCCTCGGCGGCAAGTCCTACTCGATCCCGTTCCACAAAACCTTCAGCGACGTCCCGGTCGGCAAGCCGCTGTTTTACATCGATTCGCGCGGCCGCCTCTCGCTCGCCGTTAACCAGGGCAACTTTGCCGCGAGCTACCACGTCACGCCACCTGCGGCGCTCTTCATCCCGCGCAAACCATGAGCAGCGTTTTTTGTGAGAAGATTTCTTCGCAACCCGGCGGCCCCCGCTCGGGTTCCATTGGCTGTGCGGCGGTTAGAAAGCCGCCAGCGGCACCAACTTTCTCCAGAAAGGAAGACCCACTCCTATGAAAAAACTCCTTCTCATCGCTACGGCTGCAATCCTCAGCATCCCGGCGATCCCCTCCGCGCTTGCGCAACATATTTATGTCCAGGTCGGCCCTCCAGCGCCGCTCGTTGAACATCCGGGTCCACGCCCGCACGAAGGCTGGGTCTGGGTGGCGGGCTATCACCGCTGGGATGGTCACGGCTATGTCTGGATTCCCGGGCATTGGGTCTCTCCGCCGCGCGAGCATGCCGTCTGGGTTCCCGGCCATTGGCGTCATGAGGCTGGAGGCTGGTACTGGGTCGAAGGTCACTGGCGCGGATAGCTCTCCCCACCGGCCCGGCGGGGCGAGGATGATTTGTTGCCTCACCGCCGGGCCACGAGAGCTGCGATAGATCCCCACCAGAACCTACGCGTTCTGCTCGTTCACATTCGACATTTGACGGTGTGGCAAACTCCACCGTCGGGGGACTGCGCGACCCAATCCCGCCAACCCGCCAGATCCGTAAGCGGCAGTCGCCAGCGGGTGTGCATCAGGCTACCGGGTGCACTAAGAAGACGTAAACTTCATCGCTTCCCGCAACAACCGTATAACCTCATCCCGGACCGGAGCCGTCGGTTCCAGCCTCAGGAGAGCCCACTCTCGCATGGTCCTTTTCCCCATTTTCAAAAACTGCGCTTCCCCCGCATCCACCAGCGCGCGAATCCGGCTCTCAGGCAACTTCATGGCCAGACCTTCCGGACGGGTGAACGCGAAGAATTTCCTTCCCACCACAAACGAGGCGCTGTGCACTTTCCGCTGGATGGCTACATCCGGCCACGCTTTCAAAGCGGCGCAGAGCGCGGAAAGATATCCGCGCTCCACTTCTTTCCCGCGCCTGACGCGCTTAATCGCCAAGGTAAGCGTCCAGCTTGGCCACGCAGCTCGTCCAGCCCTGTTGGTATCCGCTGCAGGAGGATTCCAGATCGATCCGGTCGTGGATGAGAAGCAGTTCGGTACCGCCTTCCACATCGCGCAAATGAATCGTGACCACCGATTCACTTTCCGGATTCCAGTTCGGCCGCCAGGTAAAGCGCAGCCTCTCGTTGGGAACGATTTCGGTGTACTCGCCAAACGCGATCGAGCGGCGATCGGCATTCTCCGGTAAGTTGTCCATTGAACCCTTCATCTCGATCCGGTAGGCACCGCCTTCCCGCGGATCGGCTTCGACCGCGGCGACGGTCATCGGTCCGGGCGCAAACCAACGCCGCATCTCCTCCGGCTTCGTCCATGCGTCAAAGACCCGTTGCCGGCTGGCGCGGATCACTCGGCGAACCTCAACCTTCAGAACGCCGCTTGCTTTCACGGGAGCTGCCACTGTGCTCATCTTTCTCTCCTTCGAGGTAGCTCTGGAGGGCGTCGATCTGCCGGTTCCAGAATTTTTCGTAGAAGGCCAGCCAGTCTTCGGCGGGCCTCAGGCTTTGCGCTTGCAGTTTCACGATCTGAAAACTCCCCCGCCGCTCGCGGGCGATCAACTCTGCGGATTCAAGCACATTCAGGTGCTTCGATACCGCCGCGAGCGTCATCCTGTACGGCTTCGCCACTTCTCCCACTGTCTTTTCCTTCGCGGCGATGTCGCGCAGGATGGAGCGCCGCGTCGTATCGGACAGTGCGTGGAAGATGGAGTCCAGCCGTGCGGTACTAGACTTAACCATGTGGTTGAATGTATCGCGGAGCACTCCCGCTTGTCAACCGAATAGTTGAATGTTTTTTTAGGCGCTCTCTTCGGCTCTCGCTACCCGGTCCAGGCCAGCCGCTTTTTTCGCCGCCACTTTCTTGCTGGCCGCTTCTGAGCTGAACTCGCCGCTCGCCTTTCTCGCCCGCATCCTCTAAGATTTTGAGTTCACCGCAAGAGACATCCCATGACGCACTACTCCACGCTTCACACCCACACCGACTCCGGCATCCATACCATCCTTCTCAACCGCCCTGAGAAGCGAAATGCCCTCAATCACCAGCTCATGGAGGACCTCACCCAGGCCCTCGAAGCCTTCGCTGCCAGCCAAACCTGCCGCGTCGTCATCATCACCGGCGCCGGATCGTCCTTCTGCGCCGGTCTCGACATCGAGCATCTCCGCGCCATGGCCATCGCCCCCGGCCAGCACTCCGCCACCGAGGATTACCAAGCCGACGCCCAGCGCATCGCCACCCTTTTAACCACCCTCTACTCACTCTCCAAACCCAGCATCGCCGCCGTCAATGGCCCCGCCATCGCCGGGGGCATGGGCATCGCCACCCTCTGCGACTTCACTCTCGCCGTACCCGAAGCGAAATTCGGCTACACCGAAGTTCGTATCGGATTCGTGCCGGCGATCGTCTCCGCCTTTCTCCGCACCCAGCTCGGCGAAAAAGCCTGCCGCGATCTGCTCCTCACCGGACGCCTGGTGTCGGCAGCCGAAGCTGAATCGCTCGGCCTGGTGAACCGGATCGTTCCCGAGCCCGATCTCATGCGCGAAGCCCGTGCCCTCGCCACACGCCTGCTCCGCAACAGCCCCGCCGCCATGGAAGCCACTAAACGCCTGCTCGGCAAATTCTCCGATCACCACCTGCCCCACGATATCGAAGCTGCCATCCGCGCCAGCGTCGACGCCCGTTCCAACGCGGACTTCCACGAAGGCGTCGGCGCCTTCCTCGAAAAGCGCGAGCCCCGGTGGCCCTCGGCGCAAGCTATCGCCAGGCCCGTCAGCAAGTAATCCTGCTCCAGCGCTCCCGCACAACCCTTCTCGCTCGCTTTCCCTGTCGCTCTTTCGCCAACGCTTAACGCTCGCACTGTGATTCTCAAAAAGGACCTTTCCACATCTGGCTAAATCTCCCTAAAAACATCGGCCACCCTTCCTTTTTTGCCGAAGGCAAGCCGGGCTCCGGCATCGAAGAATACCGCTCCGCCATCTCCATGGATCCTTCCGTCTTCGACCTCGACTCGATGCAGATCATCGGCGGTCCCGTGAGCGACCGGGATCGTGCCGAGCAAAACTACTGCCTCGCCGAACTCTTTGCCCAGATGAACGCTCCGGATCGTGCCTTGGTATTCCTCCGCAAAGCCCTCAATGAAGGCTTTAAGGATCGCCGGCGCCTCACACAGGATCCAGCCTTTGCCAGCCTCCGCGACTCCGCCGACTTTGCTGAGCTCATAGGCGAGGTGAGCTACGAGAAGAAGTAACTCTCGCCAATCGTCTTTGCGAATCGTCTCTCGCTCGCCTCTCGCTTGCTTTTCGCTCGCCTTTGGCTAATCGTCTCTTGCTAATCGCCTCCCGCTAATCGCCTCTCGCTAATCGTCTTTTGCGAATCGCCTCTCGCTACTCGCCTCTCGCTCGCCTCTCGCTAGCTTTTTCGCTCGCCTCTAGCTCGCCTTTCGCCAATCGTCTTTTGCTAATCGTCTCTCGCTACTCGCCTCTCGCTCGCCTCTCGCTCGCTTTTCGCTCGCCTTAGCGCCTTTGGCTTCCACTTAGCCCGTCCTTTGCTCTTGCGGAGCGACCACTTCCCATCAAAAAGTGGTGACCATCCATAGCAACTTGCCAGGAATCCAACATAACCACTACTATGCCCTGCAAATGTCCGACGTTTCGGCAGGCCTCCTTCCCGTCATACCCCTCGACCGCGATGCGGCCACGCCACTCCATCGGCAGGTCTATGCCGGGTTTCGCGACGCAATCCTGCGCGGCGATCTCGCCGCAGGCCAGCAGGTTCCCTCTAGCCGCGCACTGGCCTCCGAGCTTGAAATCTCCCGCTTCCCCGTCCTCGACGCCTACGCCCAGCTCCTCGCCGAGGGCTACTTTCAAAGCCGCGTTGGCTCCGGAACCTACGTCTCCGCTTCGCTGCCTCACCGTCCTGGGCACGCCCGCCACCCCACCCCAGCCCCCGACGTCGCCCGCCAAACCTCCCAACGATCCATGCTCTACCCGGCCTACGATCGCCTTCCCTGGCGTCACGGCTGGGGAGCTTTCGGAGTCCATCAGCCCGCCCTCGACCAGTTCCCCTTCGACATCTGGTCGAAGCTTGTTACCCGCCACAGCCGTTCCCTGCGCATCCACACCGCCCACAACCTCCATCCCCTCGGCCTTGAAATCTTCCGCGACGCGGTGTGCTCCTACCTGCGCACCGCCCGCTCCGTCCGCTGCGATCCCGGCCAGATCATGATCGTCTCCGGCTCGCAGCAGGCCCTCGACATCACCGCTCGCGTTCTCCTCGACCCCGGCGACGAAGCCTGGATCGAAGAGCCCTGCTACCCGCTGGTCCGCTCGCTTCTGCTCGGCTCCGGCGTCCGCCCCGTCCCTGTTCCTGTCGATGACGAAGGCCTCGACGTCGACGCTGGTATCCGCCTCGCCCCAAACGCCCGCGTCGCGTTCGTCACCCCGTCGCACCACTACGCCCTCGGCGTCACCATGAGCGCCTCCCGCCGCTTTCAGCTCCTCGAGTGGTCCCGCCAATCCTCCTCCTGGATCGTCGAAGACGACTACGACAGCGAATACCGTTTCGAGAGCATGCCCATCCCCTCTCTCCAGGGCCTCGATCCCTGCGACCGCGTCATCTACATCGGAACCTTCAGCAAAGTACTCCGCCCCTCCATGCGCCTCGGCTACATCGTCATCCCCGCCGACCTCGTCGACCGCTTCGCCGCCGTGCGTTTCGCTATGGATATCTTCCCCTCCCATCTGTTTCAGGAAGCCCTCACCGACTTCATGCGCGCGGGCCACTTCGTCCGCCACATCCGCCGCATGCGCTCCCTCTACAAGGCTCGCCGCACCGCCCTCGTCGATGCCCTCCACTCAGAATTCGGCGATCGACTCGAAATCCACGGCTCCGAAGCCGGCATGCACCTCACCGTCACTCTCCCTGAAAACATCGGTTCCACTGATATCGCCCGCGGCGGGGTGAGCGATGTCGCCATCGCTATGCGCGCGGCAAAAGAGAAACTCTGGCTCTGGCCCCTCTCCACCTGCTACTCCACCACCCCCGTGCGCCACGGATTCATCCTCGGCTTTGGCAACACCCCCGAAGATCAAATGGCCGCCGCCGTCCACCACCTGCGGCAGACCCTCCAACTTTGACCCGAACGACGCGGCGAAGGACCAGGATCCCAGGAAGTAAAACACGCATGGACTGGAAGATGCCCTGATACACCATCACCGACAGCTTCCGACATCGACTTCGGCGTGGACCAGTGGCACGGCCACAACGTCTTCTTTCGTGACGGCGACAAGATATTCCGCACCTACTTCGTCAATGCCCGCGGCGACGAGGCCATGGGCAGCACCTGGAGCTACCTCGATATCACGCCACTCGGCCGCCAGGAAACGTGGGAGGACTCGCCAGAAGGTTATCCCCAGACGCCGTCCTATAAGTGGTGGAACTGGCACGATAACTACCGCGCCGAACAGGCGCCGAACCCGCAATGGATCGATATCACCGTCAACCCAGACGCCGCCCTCAGAAAGCGTCAGGCAGAAGCATAACCAAGCCTCATTCTTTCCTCGTCGATCGGCCCGAGCTTGGTCGCACGTGACACCGCGGACAGGTGTACAACAAAAGTGGATGCCCACAGTAACATCGCTAAAATCTCTGGTCATTATTGCCGATGGATTTAGCGCAATGTTAGTAAAATCAGTAGGGGATGGTGTCGCACTTTCGCTGAGCCACTCCGCCGCTCGCCTGCGCTGACCCACACAAAATACCGATCTGGCATGATTCCAAAAAACAGAGGCAATCAAAGGTTGCCCATGAAACGGAGTGTCCATAATGTTCTTTTCCGCCCCCCTGATTGAAGCGAAGAGGGTCTCGCTCGATTCGATATTGCGCAGGCTCGAAGGCCTGCTGGTTTTGCTGGCCCTCTCCACTGTTGTCGCGGCTCCGTCAATGGCCCAGAGCTCTGCTAACCTGACCGGCGGTCAGTTCACCGCCAACTGCGGCAATGCCACCGCCGCACCCATCTTCGACGCCGGCCTCATCGGCAGCGGCGCGTATGGAGTCAATAACCTGATCGCGGTTAGCGACCCGGACATCGTGCTGATCGGCAACCAATGGTGGATGATCTTTGCGACGGGCCCGGTCCTTCCGCGCGACATTCAGCCCTTCGCGGCATATCTGCCTCCGGGGGCGTCTCTGTCAACTTCGACGACCTATCCCTCCGACCCGAACGGGTGGCGCCTGGTGGGGGCACAGGCCAATGGCCAGGGTACCGCGGTACCGGTCTCGCCGAATCCCGGCACCAACGGTTGGGATGAACTGGCCGCCGAGACGCCCTCGGTGAATGTGAACCCGGACGGCACAGTCAGCGTCTACTACTCCGGCCACAACTCGGGCCAGACCCCTTTCCAGATCGGCCTGATGACGGACTTCAGCAATGGAACCGCTTACGGCGATCCGAACTATGTGGCGACCGCCGAGGAGCCCTGGGAGTTCAGCAGCGGCTTGCCCGCTCTGCTGGAGCAGTCGGTGCGGTGGGAACCGGAGCTCAACAAATATGTGATGCTTTACACCGCGGGGGCATGGTGGGCCAGCCCGCCAGACAACACCATCGCCTACGCCGACAGTACCGACGGCATCAATTTTGTGAACCGCCAGGAGCTCGGCTTCCCGGTTAGCTATTACAACCAGGACTTTCTCTACAATCCCATCTACAGCCGTTACGAGATGGTAGTCTCGAACGACCCCACCGGCGCTGGCGGCGCCAATTCCCGCAACATCGTGTGGCGCGATGCGGCTGCGCCGAACGCCACCTTCTCCAATTGGCAGAACGAAGTTACCCTGCTCCAATACGACGCGCCCAACGCCGCCGCCTGGTACAACAGCGGCATCCTTTCGCCTTCCGTGAAATACGGCAACCTTCCCGGCGAGGAAAATCGCATCTACGTCTTCTTTCACTCTTACTCGCAGAGCGGCGACATGGTGATCGGCCGCTTTTACTGCGATGCCAACCAGACCTTCTACCTGACACCGTCTTCGTCAGCCATAGCGTTGGCTCAGGACTCGACAACCAACGCAAATATCACAGTGACGCCGCAGAGCGGGTTCACCGGCGCGGTGAACTTCAGCGCCTCCGGATTGCCCGCGGGCGTCACGAGTTCGTTTGCTCCGGCCAGCTCCACCACCGGAACCACGCTTTCGATCGGCGCCGCGAGTGGAGTGTTGCCGGGGCAGTATCCGATCACCGTGACCGGGTCCTCGGGCGGCATGAACGAGACTGCAACCTTCACCTTGACGGTGACCGGCACAAGTCCGGCTCTGCAACCGCAGACCATCACCTTCAATACCATACCCGCGCAGTTCATCGACACGACGCTGAATGTGGCCTCGTACGCGAGCGCCAGCTCCGGTCTTCCGGTGACGTTCAGTGTGGCGCCAAATGGCAATTGCATCCTTACCGGCAGCAACGTTGCCTTTATCAACCCGGGCGCCTGCGACATCGTCGCCAGCCAGAACGGCAACGCCACTTACGCGGCCGCTCCAGGGATCGGACAGGTGGTTAACATCATCACTCCGCAGTCCTTTACCTTGTCTCTGGCATCACCGGCCGTCACCATACCATCTGGCGGCGTGGGCGCCACAGACATGATCGGCGTGACGCCGGCGAACGGTTTCAACAGTTCTGTTACGCTGTCAGCCACCCTGCCCTCCGGCTTCAGCGATGCATTCCTCCCCGGCAACTCCACCACAACCAGTGCGGAGTTCGTCATCGTTGCAGGCTCATCGGTCACGCCGGGCGCTTATGCGATTCCCATCGGCGGCGTCTCAGGCAGCCTCAACGCCTCGGTTAACCTGAACGTGACGGTAACCGGCACGCAGACCATCACCTTCGGCGCGATCCAGGCCCAAACCACAGGCACTGCGCTCGCTCTGGGCGCATCGGCGAGCTCAGGGCTTGCGGTAAGCTACACGGCCTCACCCTCGACGGTTTGCACGGTATCGGGCGGCACAGCAACGTTCGTTGGCGCGGGAAGCTGCACCATCGCCGCATCGCAACCGGGGAATACCTACTACGCGGCCGCAACCTCGGTGAGCCAGACGTTTACCGTGAGCGGAGCAGCCCCCCAAACCATCACTTTCGCCGCCATCCCAACTCAAACCGTTGGTACGCAGCTCGTTCTGGGCGCCACGGCGAGCTCAGGGCTTGCGGTAAGCTACACGGCCTCGCCCTCGACGGTTTGCACGGTGTCGGGCGGCACCGCAACTTTCGTTGGCGCGGGAAGCTGCACCATCACCGCATCGCAACCGGGGAACGGCGCCTACGCCGCCGCGACCGCAGTGAGCCAAACCTTCACCGTCAAGGGTAATCAGTCCTTCACTCTATCCCTGTCTTCACCGGCCGTCACCATTCCAGCTGGCGGCGCGGGCGCCACAGACATGATCGGCGTGGCGCCGGCGAACGGCTTCAGCAGTTCTGTTACGCTCTCAGCCGCCCTGCCCTCCGGTTTCATGGATGCGTTCCTCCCCGGCAACTCCACCACTACCAGGTCGGAGTTCGTCATCGTTGCAGGCTCATCGGTCACGCCGGGCGTTTATGCGATTCCCATCAGCGGCGTATCAGGCAGCCTCAACGCCTCGGTCAACCTGAACGTGACTGTAACCAGCAGGCAGACCATCACCTTCGGCGCGATCCAGGCCCAATCCGCAGGCACGGCGCTCGCTCTGGATGCATCGGCGAGCTCGGGACTTGCGGTCAGCTACACGGCCTCGCCCTCGACGGTTTGCACGGTATCGGGCAGCACCGCAACATTTGTCGGCGCGGGAAGCTGCACCATCACCGCATCGCAATCGGGTAATACCTCCTACTCAGCCGCAACCCCGGTGAGCCAGACCTTCACCGTGAGGGCGGCAGGGGCTACCTTCACCCTCACAGCGGCATCCAGCACCCTCTCGCAGGTTCCTGGCGCCGCAAGCGGAGCCACAGATGCCATCACCGTCCATCCGGCAAACGGCTTCACGGGTATGGTCGCCTTTACGGCATCGGGTGTGCCGGCCGGCGTTGACCTTGCCTTTGTTCCCGCATCCAGCAGTTCCGGCACGACACTGGTCATCTACGTACCCGCCGGTGCGGCTGCTTCCAACAAAAACAAGATTGTGATCACAGGCACCTCTGGCACAATCACAGCCCAAACGACGGTTACGCTCAACATCCCCTAGCGTTCCCAACAAAGTGCTCACGCGCCCTAATTCTTGAATCGTTCATTGATTCAAGGATGGGGCGCGGGCGTTTTTAAGCTTGAAAGATTCCACCGCTCAAACCTAACGGCTCTGCCAGCCGCGCGGGTTACGCATGCCATGAAAACAAGCGACCACCAAAATGCGGCGTACCATTACTCGGCGTCGTAGAATTCCGCCTTCGCTTCCTCGGTCCATACAACGGGCAAACTCACCGCTGAGGGAGCCCTGCCTTCACCTGCTCCCACGGTATCCCGGTGGGCGGGTTCTTTTCGCAGGAGTCGATGCGCCGATCGAGTTCCTCCGCTTGCTCTGCACTGAGCGTGTATCCATGGGATTCCAGATCTTCCCAAAGTGCGTCGATCAGCTCGGATTTCTCGGCTGCAGTCAGACTGCTGACGTTGCTCGGGAGAGTCGGCATAGCTTGAGAGTAGGAAGCCGGCAGCCGGATGTCAATTGCTCCTGGCGAGACATTCTGCGCTTGATTGAGAGCCCGGAGCGGCAGCCAAAGCGCATCACAAATCGGTAAAAAGAGAAATAGACGAAATGCGAGCATTCGTCACAGGCGTGAACAGGGTTTATCGGGTTCGGCTATGGTCCCCGAGTTGATCGCCGCAGGTCACCAGGTTCTTGGGCTCACACGCTCCGACGCCGGCGCAGAACCTCTGGCGCGCGCCGGCGCCGAGGTTCACCACGGCAGTCTCGAAGATCTCAATTCCCTGCGCGGCGGCGCGGAAAAATCCGACGCCGTCATCCCGCACCTGCCAGGCCTGCATTTCTTGTCAACCCCCGCACCTCTTCACCAAAGTAACGCGCGCTGATTCTGCTCCCCTTCCACGCCGAACTGCTCCAACAAAGTTGGCAAGTTTCCCCTTCCAGTCTGCTATTCTGAAATTAGGATAGAAAAAAGAAAAGCCCGCCTTCACCGGCTGGGCTTTTTTCCGTTGGAGCACGACCTCGGTCCCCCGATTTCGACGATTCGCCCAACAATCCCCGACAACTTGCCTTGCCCGTCCCGCCTGTGCGGGCCCTGGCGCTCCTGCGGATCGCGACCCGAAGCCGGAGCCTAACAACTGGAAACTGACAACTGGAGACTGACGACGTGAGACTAACGACTGGGAACCCGACTAACAGGCATATGATTTGCCCAACACCCCCCGGTGTTATCAAGCTCGATAACAAAATTAAACCTATTGTTTCGAGAAATATGCACGGAGAGGGTAGGGGGGGGCCCCCCGGTATGCTGAGCTGCGAGGCTGGATGAGTACCGTTACCCGACTCCGAAACTTCAGCATCGCTGGGGCCGAAAGGAGCGATGGAGGCGGCGTTCCGGGAGCACCACATTTTGCCCCCGGGCTGGCTATGCCAACTTTTCACGAAGTGGCTATGGCAACCTGCCACCCAACTGCGGCACACTTTTCCACAACCCGTTCCCCGGGAGGCCGCACATGACAATCCGTCGCCTGCTCGTTTCTCTTCCGCTGGCCGCCGCAGCGCTCCTGCTCTACCCAGCCCCGTTCTGCCGCGCGGAGGCGCAAACGCCGGCCGCCCAGAGTCTTCCAACTCTCTCGGCCGAGGACCGCGGCGACCTCCTCATGGCCCGCCAACAATATCTCGCCGCCATCGAAGCCTATCGGCAGGCCCCCATGGATGCCGTCGTCCTCAACAAAATCGGCATGGCCTACCATCATCTCTTCGCGCTGGACGAGGCCCGCAAAGACTACCAAAAAGCCCTCCTCATCCGCCCCAACTACCCGGAGGCCATCAATAACCTCGGCGCCGCCGACTTCGCCCAGGGCAACTATAAGGAAGCCATCCGCCTCTACCGCCGCGCCCTTAAGTTGATGCCCCGCTCCGCCGTCATTGCCGCCAACCTCGGCACAGCTTACTTCGCGCGCAGCAAATACAAAAACGGCCTCGAAGCCTATCAGACGGCGTTCTCCCTCGACCCCACCGTCTTCGACCCGGACTCGCCATCCCTGATTCAAGGCTCGACCACCGCTAAAGACCGCGCCCGCCAGGACTACTGCATCGCCGAGCTATTCGCCGAAGCCGGCAATATAGACCGCGCCCTTGAATATCTGCGCAAATCCCTCAACGACGGCTTCGACGACCGCAATCGCCTGATGCAGGACACTGACTTCGCCCAGCTCCGCAAGACTCCCGAGTTCGCCCAGCTCATGGCCGAAGAAAAGCTCCGCTATCACAACTGAGGTCACCCCGCATTTTGACTTCACCCAAATCACTGCCTCTCAGCCGGAGGAGCGGCGTTCTCGAACGACCGCACTCCGGCCCTTTTTTGTTCGCAGACGCCGCTCCTCGCGAACCCGCCGCCACCGTGCTCGCCCGCCTCGCGCGTCTCTTCATCGCCACCTCCCTCCTCGCCTTCGGAGTGCAGCAATTCCGCTACTCCGGCAACGTCCCCGATCTCGGACTCGTCCCCGCATGGGCCCCCGCCCATCTCCTGTGCGCCTGGATCGCCGGCGCCGTCCTTCTTATCGCCGGCCTTTCCATCCTCACCGGAATATACGCGCGATTCATCACAACACTCCTCGGTTTTGTCTTTCTTCTTTCCGCCTTTCTTCGCTTCTCCACGCAAATTCCCGGCATGGCCCATAACATCGGCGATCGCGGCGTCTTCTTCGAACTCCTCGCCTGCGGCGCCGGTTCCTGGATGCTCGCCAGTCTCTTCAGCGCCACCGGCCCGCCGTTTCCCGCGACTTCACTCACTCAAAATCTCGCCACCGCCGGGCGCTGGCTCTTCGGCTTCGCCTTCGTCGTCTTCGGCAGCCTCCACCTTCAGGCCCCCGCCTGGATTGCTGGCATCATCCCGCCCTGGATTCCCTTCCACCTCTTCCTCGCGTACTTCACCGGCTGCGCGCTGGTCGCCGCGGGCCTCTCCATTGCAGCGCGGATCCAGACCCGCCCCTCCGCCGCGCTCCTCGCCCTCATGCTTTTCTCGTGGGTCGTCCTCGTGCACACCCCGCGCATCGCCCACGCCCCGCACGATGGCGACGAGTGGAATTCCGGCTTCGTCTGCCTCACCATGGCCGGCTTCGCCCTCATCGCCGCCGCCCTCCCGCCTCGCGGGAACGATGGCGGGAATCGTGCCTCTGCTTCTACCGAGTGACGACGCCTCTTGATGCGAATGTCGGCCCCTGGGCCCTTCCTCGCCTCACTCCGCCCAGTTCGCCAGCGTCAATGGCTGCGCGATGCGCTCATAGTGCCGCGTGTTGTTCGTCACCAGCACCGCACCCGTAGCCAGCGAATGGGCGGCGATCATCATGTCCAGCTCCCCGATGGGCTGCCCGGCGCGGACCAGCTGGTGCCGGATCTCCGCATGGTAATCCGCGGCCTCCTCGCCCCACGACAGCACCCGCACCATTCGCAGAAATCGACGCACCTCCACCTGCAGCCGCTGGTTCTCAGGAACACGCTTGAGCCCGTAAACCAACTCTGCCCGCGTAATAACCGAGATGCAGATGTCCTCCGGCAAAATCTCGCCAAGCCGGGCCTGAACCGCCCGCGAACCGCTGCGGAGGATGTAGCTGCAAATGTCCGTGTCCAGCATGTGCAGCATCGCTGGCTCAGCCTTTCCCAGTCCGCTGCGGCTTGCCACCCTGACTGCTGCGGCCCTGACTGCTGCGGCTATGACTGCTGCGGCCACGGTCGCTGCGCCCCTCGCTGTCAGGAAACTTCCCAAAGACGTCCTTCTCCTCCGGAATTCGGTTCATGGGCCGCTTGACCATGAAATCCGGCTCCGCCTTGATGGCCCGGAGCCGCCCAAAGAAATCCTCCCAATGCTTTGTCCCAGGCCGCGTCGACAGTACAACATCCCCGGTCGACTCGTTCTGTGTCGCATACACCGTATCTCCCGAAAAACGAAACTCAGCGGGCAGCCGAACCGCCTGGCTGGCGCCATTCTTAAAGAGTCGGACAAGCTTCGTTCGCGGCATCGCGTTTCCCTCGCGTCTATACTGCAGTATATATTGTTGCTCTCCGCAGCCTCCGTGCTCTCGTTGCCTCGCCATCCGCCATCGCACCGCCCTCCCCACACAAATTGCTCTGTTTTGCGCCATTCCCACCCGCAGTAATTGCACATTCGGTACTCCTGTACCGGTTTTCCTTCCCATTGCGTCCAAAGGAGTAACTCCCATCTTCCTTTTTGGCAGTTGGAGTGGTACAGGTAGGTATGGAGACGGTCCCCGCCCCCGAAGCAGTCCCCCACAATTCCCAGCCCCTCGGGCTGCGTCCTTTCCCGGCCGCCGATCATCCAATCGCCAGCGTCACAAATCTCCGCAAAGACTACGTCACCGGCCGCGGCCGTTTGACCCTGTTCGACTCCTTCAGCTTCGAAGTCGCGCAGGGTGAAATGCTCGCTATCGTCGGCCAGTCCGGAGCCGGGAAAAGCACCCTTTTGCACATGCTCGGCGCCCTTGATACCCCCTCCGCCGGGGACGTATACTGCGCCTCAACTCAGTTGCGTTCCCTCACCCCCGGACAGGCAGCCACCTTTCGCAATCGCGAAGTTGGCTACGTCTGGCAGTTCCACTACCTCCTGCCGGAATTCACCGCGCTGGAGAACGTTGCCATGCCCCTGCTCGCCAGGGGCGAATCGAAGGCCCTGGCCTTCAGAACCGCGGAGCAATGGTTGAACGAAGTCGAACTTGGCGACCGCCTCATGCATCGCTCCGGAGAACTCTCCGGCGGCGAGCAGCAGCGCGTCTCCATCGCCCGCGCCCTCGTCACCCAGCCGAAGCTGCTGCTGGCCGACGAGCCTACAGGCGATCTCGACAGCCTTACCGCCGAAGTGGTCTTCAGCCTCATTAACCGCTTGCACCAGCAGCATGGCCTTACCTCGGTCATCGTGACCCATAACCTGGCGCTTGCGCGCCGCTGTACACGAGTTTTGCGGCTGGAGAAAGGCCGCCTGGAAGAAGTTTCTCCGCTGTCGGTCTGATTTACCGGTCCGGCAACGGATAATTGGATGTAGGGTTTGTAAGGAACGGGATCTGCGTCGAAGGCTGGAAACTGGATGGTTCGCCGCCGATCTCGCAAAGTGGGATGGATGCGGACGAACGCACCAGCCTCAGGGTCGCCCGGTTTACCCCTGGATTTTGGTACGGGCGGCGGTCCGAGTCTCAGCCGTACCGAGACTCACAGGAAGAAGAGTCCCGATTGCCTCCAGCGCTGCCGGCACAACGACCGGCATCCTGGTCCGCAAACGGAGTCTCTCAAGAGGGATTATGTTCGAACGCTATACTGAAAAAGCGCGGCGCGTCATCTTCTTCGCCAGGTATGAGGCCAGCCAGTTCGGCTCCCCATACATCGAAACCGAGCATCTCCTGCTCGGCCTCCTGCGCGAAGACAAGGCACTCACCAACCGCTTTCTTCGCTCGCACGCCTCGGTTGAATCCATCCGTAAACAAATTGAGGGCCACACCACCATCCGTGAGAAGGTCTCGACCTCCGTCGATCTCCCCCTCTCGAATGAGTGCAAGCGCGTGCTCGCCTACGCTGCCGAGGAGGCCGAGCGCCTCTCCCACAAGCACATCGGCACCGAGCATCTGCTCCTCGGCCTTCTCCGCGAAGAAAAATGCTTCGCCTCGGAGATCCTCCACGAGCGCGGCCTCAAGCTGCTTGCCGTTCGCGAAGAGCTCGCCCGCGCCACCCAGGAAAAAGCTCCGCAGCAGCAGCGCAACCGCGAGTCCTCGCTCCTCGCCGAGTTCTCCCGCGACCTCACCCAGGCCGCCATGGACTCCCAGCTCGATCCCCTCGTCGGCCGTGACCAGGAACTCGAGCGCGTCGTCCAGATCCTCTGCCGCCGCACCAAGAACAACCCCGTCCTCATCGGCGAGCCCGGCGTAGGCAAAACCGCCATCGTCGAAGGCCTCGCCCAGCGCATCTCCGACGGCGATGTCCCCAGCTTCCTCGCCGACAAGCGCGTCCTCGCCCTCGACCTCTCCCTCATCGTCGCCGGCACCAAATACCGCGGCCAGTTCGAAGAGCGCCTCAAAACCATCATGAAAGAGCTGATGGAAAATCAAAACTCCATCATCTTCATCGACGAGCTCCACACCCTCGTCGGCGCCGGCTCCGCCGAAGGTTCGCTCGACGCCGCTAACATCCTCAAGCCCGCCCTCTCACGCGGCGAAATTCAGTGCATCGGCGCAACCACGCCCGCGGAATACCGCAAGTCCATTGAGAAGGATCGCTCCCTCGAGCGCCGCTTCCAGGCCGTCAAGGTTCCGCCCCCCAACGAAGAAGACGCCATCAGAATCATCAACGGCATCAAGGACCGCTACGAAAAATTCCACGCCGTCAGCTATACCGACGAAGCCATCAACTTCGCCGTATCCCACTCCAATCGCTACATCTCCGACCGCTTCCTCCCCGACAAGGCCATCGACCTGATCGACGAAGCAGGCGCCCGCGTCAAACTCCGCCAGACTTCCCTGCCCGAGGAGATCACCGAAGTCCAGAAGCGCATCAAGTTCATCGTCCACCGCATGGAGAACGCCATCGCGAACCACGAGTTCGAGAAGGCCCGCTTCTACTCCGACGAGGAACGCAAGGAACGCGACAACCTCCGCGCCCTCCGCGACAAATACCACCTCGACGACTCCACCGCCGGCATCGTCGGCCGCGAAGACATCGAAGACGTCGTCAGCCGCTGGACCGGCGTCCCCATCACCTCCATCAAGGAAGAAGAAACCCAGAAGCTCCTCCGCGTCGAAGAGGAGCTCCACAAGCGCGTCATCAGCCAGGACAAATCCATCTCGGCCCTGGCCCGTGCTATCCGCCGCTCCCGTGCCGGTCTCAAAAATCCCGCTCGCCCCATCGGCTCCTTCCTCTTCCTCGGACCCACCGGCGTCGGCAAAACCGAAATGGCCCGCACCCTCGCCCAGTTCCTCTTCGGCAGCGAAAAATCTCTCATCCGCTTCGATATGTCGGAGTTCATGGAGAAGCACTCCGTCTCCAAACTCATCGGCTCGCCTCCGGGATACGTTGGCTACGAGGAAGGCGGTCAGCTCACCGAGCGCGTCAAGCGTTCGCCCTACTCCGTCGTCCTGCTCGACGAGATTGAGAAAGCCCACGCCGACGTCTTCAACATCCTGCTCCAGGTCTTTGAAGACGGCCAGCTCACCGACGGCCTCGGCAACACCGTCGACTTCAAAAACACCATCATCATCATGACCTCCAACATCGGCGCCCGCCATCTCCAGCGCAAGCAGGGGCTCGGCTTCCAGAGCGACCGCGAAGACCTGGTCATGGAGAAGATCGAGGACCTCGTCAAGAATGAGGTCAAGCGCACCTTCAATCCCGAGTTCCTCAACCGCATCGACGAGATCATTCTCTTCCAGTCCCTCACCGATGCCGACCTCATCCAGATTCTCGAGCTGCTCGTTCAGCAGCTCAACACCAACCTGGCGCAGAAGGCCATCACCATCTCCGTCACCGAAGATGCCAAGAAGTGGATTCTCGAAAAAACCCTGGTCGACCGCAGCTACGGAGCACGTCCGCTCCGCCGCGCCCTCCAGCGCTTTGTAGAAGATCCCCTCTCCGAAGCCCTCATCGCCGGAGGCATCAGCGAACGCCCCGCCTTCCTCGAGGTCTACCTCGACAACAACCAGCTCTTCTATCGCCCCGTCGTCAAAGAAGGCGAAGACAAAGTCAGCGAAGGCATCCTGCTCGTCAGCTAACTAAATCGGCATCAACAGGAAGGCTGCGGATCACTCCGCAGCCTTATCCGTTGGTGCGGACTGGAAACTCGTATTGTCGGGAGGATCTCGTGAGTGACAAAGCTACAGCAACCCAGGCGCAATCTAACGAATCAGAGCCTCCTCCCGAACAATGGGACGAGCAAACTCGTCGGCGAAAACAACTCGAAATCCTCAATCACTTCGGCACGATCGATTTCGATCTCGACCCGATCGAGATTCGTCGACTGGATCGGGAACGCGCGCGAGTCAGAATCAAATCCTGAGCCCCGCACAAGGCGAGTTCCACGCCCGCCAAGCCCCTACTCCACCCGCGTAGCCGTCAGCTCCACCTGCAACTTTCCCTTATCGTCCAGATCGTCCGACGAGAAAACTACCGTGGGCTTCCCAATCGGAATCAGCACCGCTGAGTCCCACTTGTTCTGCCGAATCACCGGATCGTTCCCCACCGTGCCCGTAGTCGTATTGGCCTGCGGGGCCAGGCTGCTCACCTCCGCCGTCAGGGAAAATCCAAGCTTGTCTGCGACCTCCTTCACCTGACGCACATCGACGCTCACACCTACATCGACGTACTGGAACTGCGTCGAACCATCGTGCGTGCCGGTCGCTATAGGAATCCTCGACCCCGTACGAATCTGCTGCGTTGCCCCGCGCCCCGTCACAATGGTTGCAAAATAGCTCCGCGAGTTCGCCACCTTGCCCGCCTCGTTTAGTTCTTCCAGCGTGAAATTGAGCCGGTAATAATGCTCGGGTTCCTTCGTTGAGCCCTGATCGGCTCCCTGCCCCACCGCGCAAACCGGCCCCATCGCCATCGCCAGAATGCCCACCACAAGCGCAAATCTCTTCATAAGCCCTCCACCCTCTCCTTACATACGTCCTATTCCCTGCTCCCCACTCCCTGTTCCCTATTGCCTGTTGCCTACTCCCTGCTTTTGTCTTCCAGAGGCTCAATCTTCAACTCGGCGATCACGATTGGATCCCCCAAATGCTTCTCGGCCTCGACCACCTCTCGCTTCGCGGCTGGCGAAGCCTGCGCCGCAAACCCGACTAGCGCCCGCTCCTGAGCGCTCAACGGCCTCGGCGTCGGAAACACCTCCATCTTCGGCAAAGTTGTCATCATGAGTTGCGGCGGATCCAACGAAGATCCTCGCGTTTCGCTTGACCCTCCACGAATCCTGGGTGCCCCACCCTTTCCTGACGCGCCGTTCGTCAGGAAAGGGCGGGATTCCACTGTGCTCACTCCGCCAGGAATCCCCGGCGCCCTCGGCAACCAGGCAATCTCCGCAACCTGCGGCCCACGCATCAACCACCCTCCTAACGCGACCGCCAACAAACACACCACCGCCGGCGCCATGACTGCCCAAATCCAGATCCGCCTGCGGCCCTCAATCTCCCGCGCCCGCGCCATTACCCGCGCGACGGCAACCCGTGTCTCCGGAACTTCAACTTCACCCACATAACTCCGCAGCGCCTCATCGATCCGTTCCTCCACCCGCTCATCGCTCCGCATAACGCCGCTCCTCCATCGCCGCGATCTTCTCCCGCAGCACCTGCCGCGCCCGCATCAGCCGCGTCCGCACCGTCCCCTCGGCAATCCCCATCGCCGCCGCAATCTCCCGCGAATTCATCTCCGCGCTCAGCACCAACGGCTGCCGCAACTCCTCCGGCAGGCTGTCGATCATCCGACGCACCGCCGCCTCCCAGTCTGCCGCTATCGTGACCCATTCCGGATCCGGTCCGACCGCCGTTAAATGCTGAATCGCCGACTCGCCAACCTCCCGCTCGTGCCTTTGCGGCGCTGCCGCGCCCGACTGGACGGCTAGTCCCCGCAACCGATCAACCGCCGCCCGCCACGCCGCCCTCGCCACAAACGCCCGCTCATCCCGCAATCCCCGCCATGCCTTCGACCGAAAAATCTTCAGGAACACCTCCTGCGCCGCGTCCTCCGCATCCTGCGCATGGCGCAGTACTCCCCACGCCACTTTGTAGGCGAACCTCCACTGCCGCTCCATCAGACCTGCGAACTCCGCCTCGTCATCCGTTCGCACGCCTGCGGGCTCCTTGCCTGTTCACTCGCAAAGACGGACCGGCACTCTCACCTGTTCACAAATATTTCGGGTTCAGACGCGCAACGTCCTGACGTCGTATCCCGCGAGCCGCCGGTCCGCCGTAATGAGAGTCAAGTCCTCGCTAATCGCCTGCGCCACGATCATCCGATCGAACGGGTCGCGATGATGCATCGGCAACGCTCGCCGTTAGCTCGATCCTCGCTCGCTTTTAGCTCGGTCCTTGCTCGCGTCTAGCTCGCTCTCAGCCCCCCCCGCCTTGCCCCTTGCCTCCGCCCGCGCTCTCCGCTAAGCTGGCGCGAAACGCCTATCTTCATTGCCCGAGGTGATCCATGGACCCACACACCATGCACATGTTCGCCGCCATGATGGCGATCTTCCCGATCTTTTTCCTGGTCTTTGTCGTCCTTTTCACGATTCCCTACTGGTTCATCTTCAAAAAAGCCGGCTTCTCGCCCTTGCTCAGCCTTCTCATGCTCATTCCCCTCATTAACATCGTTATGCTCTACGTGCTCGCTTTCAGCGAGTGGAAAGTCGTTCCCATCAGCCAGCCGGCTTACATCCCGCCGCGTGTCTGACCCAAACGCCTCGAGCGCTCTCAACACGCTCATGGAGGACCCGCCTGCCGTGCAGTCTTTTCCGTGACCGCCGCGTCGAGCCGCTTGCCGATCGCTTCGAAGCCGGGGGTGGGGCCGTTCCAGCGCAGACGCTCGACATCGTCGAACAGGGCGATGTCGGTTCGAAGCGTGGCGAGGGTGCGAAAGAGGAGTGCTTCGTCCCAGTGGTTGACGAGGGTGGCTGCAAGGCTGCCGGCATGGGCTGCGTTGACCTGCCAGGCGCGGCTGTCGTGAGGGATGGACTCGAGGTGGACGAATTTGGCGAGGACCGCGGCGGTGGATTTTGCGCCCCAACCTGGCAGGCCGGGATAGCCGTCCGCGGCGTCGCCGACGAGGCCGAGGTAGTCGGGAATGGATTCGGGGCGGACACCGAATTTTTGGATCACGCCGTCTTCGTCCGAGATGGCGTTGGTGCGGCGATTGAGCTGGACGACGCGGGTGCCGCGCACGCACTGGGCGAGGTCCTTGTCGGGCGTGCAGATGACGACGCGGTCGACCTGCGGATTTTGCGCGGCGGCGAAGGCGGCCGATGCCAGGGCGTCGTCGGCCTCAAACTCGACCATCGGCCACACGACGATTCCGGCAGCGGCGAGGACTTCTTCGAGGAGAGGAAACTGAGCGAGGAGGTCGGGGTCGATGCCTTCGCCGGTTTTGTAACCGGCCCAGAGGGGGTTGCGAAAGGACTCGATGACGTGGTCGGTGGCGACGGCGATGTGGGTGGCGCCGGCTTTCATCATGCCGAGCAGGGAGGCGAGCACGCCCCGGACGGCGCCGACTTCGCAGCCTTCGGCGTCGCGTGCGTGCGGCACCGCGTAATAGTGGCGAAAGAGCTCATAGGTGCCGTCGATGAGGTGGATTTCCATGGTTGGGTGTTATGGCCGGGGCGATCAGGATACATGGCGGGGTGGCGGGAGGGCGATCCGCGGCGCCGAAGCGTTCGGAGATGTTCTGCGCGCATCGGGATCGGCGGCATGGGTTTAGCTGCGGGGGCAGGAGCCCACTCAAGCCAGAAAACGGCTTGAATGGGCCACCCGCCCGGAGTGATGAACGCGGAAGTAGGCGCCGTCATGCCCAGGCGCTCGGCTTCGACGGCGAGGTCGATGGACTGCAGGAGCGCGTCGGAGGCGGACTGGGTTGCGGACTGCGAGGAGGGGGTCCAGTGACCGAAGGAGAGGAAGCCGATCTTTTTCATGCTGGTTCAGTCTACTGGGGTGAGATTATCGGGACCGAAGTTCGGTTATGCCGGGGTCGAGAACTGGATCGCCGGAGGCGGTATGTTCGTGTGGCCGGTAATCTGTCCAACGATTTGTCAATGAGCGACTCGGCGATTTGGCACTCATCGAAGAATTACAACTGACGAGAAGGGCGTTTTCGGGGCTAACGCGAAGGCCTGAGGCTAAATATTTGGATTGGGCAAAACACGAAGTTAGAAACGAGGCTGCAAGCATGGCATTCATTTTAGGAATTGAACTTCGGATTCTGGAGCACGATTGCACTGATATCGGAGAAGAATGCGATAACGTTAGGCTCTGCGATAGGCGCCGCGCCGGGGTGGGCACTGTGGTTCCTATATTGAAAACATGTTTCCATTCGCTCCGCTTCATTCCCATCTAGTAGTTCTAACCCTTCTAGAATGACAATCAAATCGGTATCGAAGACGGTTTGCAGTTCTGCAAGGGTCGTGACCGCGAACTCCTTATTCCATCGCTTATATTTGCCCGCGGTCTGCGCCTTTAGCTTTCGCGAAGCTGCGTTGAACTTATCAAGGCCAAGACGAATGATCTTTTGCTGAACCTTATCGATAGCGGCGCACCAACCCAAAACTATCGCAGCGCGTCGATGTCCCTGTTCCGCGCACTCGATCGCTTCTTTCAGATATTCCGATTCGTCTGGATTAGCTAGACCAGGGACCAGCTTTTGCAGGTCGAAAATGCTTTCAACTTCCGTGGCGCTCTGCTTGATGGGTAAAACGAATTTATCGTCGAACTTCTTTAACGTTTGATCGATGACGGCCAAATACGAACTTTTAAGATTGTTCGGCCTGCTCAAGACATGAAGCCTCTTCATGTCTTCCGCCGTTTTTTCGATTAGCGGAGCAGGAAGCTTAGCCTTATGTTCAAGCGGGCTGCGCATCTCTTCAACCCACATATCAGCTATGGCGTTTGCCTGTTTGCTTATGTTGTTTCGGTTGATCCGTTCACCCGGCACAGCTATGACCAGCTTCTTAAGGAGTTGTAGCTCTTTCTTGAACGCTTCCAACTTTTCGAGTAGTGGCCCTTTCATGAGCCCGCCGACAAGTCTTTCACTACTTTTGCCAGTTCTTTCATGCCCTCTGTCGTCAGCTTTTGCGCTTCACCCTGGGCTTCCATCGCACCCGCAAAATAGCCGGCTGTGGTTGCACCCTTGAAATTCTTGATGAAGTTCGCCTTATCGTAGAAACCTTTCTCTTGGCAAACCGAACGTATTCTCTCGGGATCGACAGAGAGCACATTGGACTCTATGCCGTTCTTGAGGGCCAAGAGCAAAGCCCACTCAACTTGGCCTCTTGCGACCTTGGTTGTCTTGGGCTCATGAACGAAGAGAACGCTTTGATCCTCATACATCAGCACTGCCGAAAGGTCATCCTGCGTCAAACCCGTTTTCTGCATGAGGACCTTAATCTGTGATGGCGTAGGTATCGTTCCGTTCACGCCAACTGGCGGTTTCACGTCGTTCGTATTTGCTGGCGGCTGTTGCACTGGCGGGACGGCCACTGCGGCTGTGCCTGGTGTGGAAGCCAGCAGGTTTTGCAAGAGGACTTCAAAGCAACGCTCTTTGAAGGCTTGGGGGACGGAATCGGCGATTTCCGCGATCACCTTAATCTCTTCTTTGAGTTCCTCGTACCTCATATAGAAACCTCGTTCTTGTTGCTGAGCTGTCGCTGCTGAATCGTTGCAGCAATCATAAACTCCAATGCTGCTGAGTCCGCTAACCCTTTGATGATCATTGAGAAGGACCGTGGAAAAGGGGTCACCGGATTAATCCTCAAAAGTCGGCATTTCAGAGGCAAGCCGCCCAAGCATTTCGACTGTTGACCACAAGCCGATGCGGTCATCGACATCGTTCTGGATGGTTTGTGGCCAATCTGAAAGTTTTAGCGCCTGTGCGTTCGGAGACGCACCAACGAGGGTCCTGCCCGCTTTGGGTCCGGGCTGTGCCGGCTCGTTGTCGATTCCCTTCGCTGACGCTCACGCTTCTCAGCGCGGGTCACGCGGCTGACGCGATGGCTGCCTTCTGCAGTTCATGCAGCTCGCGGATGCCGGCTTCGGCGTAGTCCATCATTTCCAAGAGGCGGGCGCGGGGGAAGGCGTGGCGCTCGGCGGTGGCCTGGACTTCGACGAAGTTGCCGTCCTCGGTCATGACGAGGTTCATGTCGACTTCGGCCTGGGAGTCCTCTTCGTAGGCGAGGTCGAGCAGAACCGTGTCTTCGACGATGCCGACGCTGGTGGCGGCGACGAGCTGGCGGAGCGGCGAGGCCTTGAGGGCTCCGGTCGCGATCATGCGGTTGAAGGCGATGGCCAGGGCGGCGCAGGCTCCGGTGATGGCGGCGGTGCGCGTGCCTCCGTCGGCCTGGAGGACATCGCAGTCAAGGATGACGGTGCGCTCGCCGAGGGCTTTCATGTCGACGACGGCGCGGAGGGAGCGGCCGATGAGGCGCTGAATCTCGTGGGTGCGGCCGCCCACCTTTCCTTTTTCGGCCTCGCGCGGGGTGCGGGTAAGGGTGGCGCGGGGGAGCATGCCGTATTCGGCGGTGACCCAGCCGCGGCCGCTGTTGCGGAGCCAGGCGGGAACGCCCTGCTCGATGGAGGCGTTGCAGAGGACGCGGGTGTGGCCGGCTTCGATGAGGACGGAGCCTTCGGGGACGTGGACGTAGCCGGGTGTGAGGCGGACGGGGCGGAGGGCGTTGGGAGCGCGGCCCTCGGTGCGGAAAAAGGGTGGTGGCATCGGGGCTATTGTACGGTTTTCAAAACGGAAAACGGGTTCGGAAACGGGAGGGAGGGGTAAGGCGCTGATTGCGGAGTGGTTGTGGTGTTCGTTGGCGTGGGAGGGTGCCGATTCGGGACGTTTTGGGTGCGGGTCCCGGTTTGGGGGTGGGGCGGATTTCGGTGGCAGGTAGCTCTTTTTGCTGGAGTTGGGGGAGTGGGGTCGCAATGGCACGCGACGTGTTCTATAGGTGGACAATCGAGAACCTGCGATAGGGGAGCCGGGGCGACCTCCAGAGCGCAACGGCCTCTCTTTCCGGAACGAGGAGAATGTTATGGAACCGTTCGCGCAACAGACGCAGGAATCGGCAGTACAGGCAGGGGCGGCGGGCCTGATGTTGCCGCGTTTCCCTCTTCCGCGCAAAGGCCCCGCGCCCACGTTGCGGGAGCAGGGTGGCGAGGCGTTGGCGCTGGCGGGGATCGCCCACGACGCGCGCAACCTGGTGACAGCGCTGGGGCTGTGCGCGGAGATGATCGGCGAGCCGGGGGTTCTTGCGCCGCGGCACGGCCATTTTGCGGGGGAAATCCGGTCGATCGCGGAGGCCTCGGCGCGGCTGGTGCAGCGGCTCTCGGAACTCCCCCGCAGCAGCGAGAGGAAGAGCGCGGAGGCTCCGGTCACGGACCTCGCCGATGCGGTGGGAAAGATGAAGAGCCTGCTGGCGGCCATTGCCGGGCCGGTGGTCGATCTTCAGATTGCATGCCTTCCCTGCCGCGGAGAGCTGCGCCTGTCCGAGGAGAACCTGTCTCGCATCCTTGTGAATCTGGTGCGGAACGCTTCCGATGCGATGCCAACCGGCGGGCGAATCCGGATCACAGCCCAACCAGGCGGCGGTGCTGGTTTTCTCTGGACGCTCTCGGGGGAGGCGGACACGGAGGATTCCGCGCAGTACCTGTGGGACGACTCGCCCCATGCGGCGGGCAGCGCGCTTCACACCGTGACGATCACGGTGGAAGATACGGGACCTGGCATCCCGGCCGAATTTTTGGAGCGGGTCTTCGAGGCCGGCTTCACGACGCATGCCGGGGAGAATTCGTGGCCGAAGCCGCAGCATGGCGGGCTGGGGCTGAGTATTGTTCGCCAACTGGTTGAGGAGGCGGGCGGAACAGTGCACGCGGTCAATCCGCCTTTGAGGGGAGCACGATTCGAGATCGAGTTGCCACTTACAAACGTAACCCCGTTCTTACCTTCGGAACGGGCTGTGGATGTTCGCAGTGATCCCAAATGATGCGACGATGGAAAACAGAATCCTCCTGTGGTCCGGTCAATTTGATGGTTACAACGCTGCAACCGGAAATCGCTCCCCTGCATGTGCTCGTCGCCGACGACGACGCGTCGATCCGCCGAGCCTGCTGCGAGATTGCGGCAAGCGAAGGGATGGTAGCCCATGAAGCCGAGCTGTCCAGCCGCGAGCGCGGACTGCTGCTGGCTAAAGGCGTCGACATTCTGCTGGTCGACGAAACGATCGCCACTGGGGCGGGATCCGATTTGCTCGAAGAGCTCCGGCAGATGCGTCCCGATGTTGCCGTGGTCTGGATGACCTCGGCCTCGACCGTGCAGCTGGCGCTCGAAGCTTTGCGGTTCGGGGCCAGCGATTATCTTGTCAAGCCGTTTTCCGGGGAGGAATTGAGCGCGGTACTGCGGCGGCTGGCGGAGAGGCGCACCGTCGACACTGCCAGCCGTGGATTGCGGGAGCGCCTGCGCTCCGGGCGGGGCGCGGGCAACATTCTCGGCGAGAGTCCGGAGATGGAAAAGCTGTACCGAATCCTGGCGCGGGTTGCGCAGACGGTCCATCCGGTGCTGATCCTGGGAGAGAGCGGGACGGGCAAGGAGCTGATCGCGCGCGCCATTCACGCCAACGGACCCGGGGCCAGCAAGCCTTTCGTTCCGGTGGACTGCGGGTCGTTAGCGCCCACGCTCATCGAGAGCGAACTCTTCGGCCATGTGAAGGGCGCCTTCACCGGTGCGCATCGGCCGAATGACGGCCTTCTGGTGGCGGCCGGCAGCGGCACGGTTTTTCTCGACGAGATTGCCGAGCTGCCGCTCGATCTGCAGGCCAAGCTGCTGCGCGCGCTGCAGGAAAAAGAGGTGCGCCCTCTCGGTGGCAACCACTCTGTGCCGATTCGTGCGCGCATCCTGGCAGCCACGCATCAGGATCTGACTGCGATGGTGGACCAGGGCAGGTTCCGGCGCGACCTTTATTACCGGCTGAATGTGGTGAAGCTAACGCTGCCGCCGCTGCGGGAGCGCAAGGAAGACATCCCTCTGCTGGCGGCGCATTTTCTGGAGCGCAACAGCCTGGAGATGCGGCGGCCCTTCCGGCTGAGCGCGGAGACCTTGTCATTTCTGATGGAATACGCGTGGCCGGGCAACGTGCGCGAACTCTCGAATGCCATCGACCGCGCCTGCAATCTCTCCTCCGGAGAAGTGATCGAGATGGGCGAGATGAGCACCAGCATCCGCGATGCCTGGATGCAGACCAATGTAAAACGCCGGGAGCAGCCGGAAAACGGAGTTGAGACGGTTGCTGTCGTGACTCTGGCTGAGCTCGAGAAGCGCGCCATTCTCACCACGCTCGAACAAGTCAGGGGCGACAAGCTGCTGGCCGCCCGGCTGCTCAACATCGGGAAGACAACGCTTTACCGCAAGCTCAAGGAATATGGGGGGACGCCATGAGCGCCCAGGCCGATCGCACGGAACAACCGCTATCTTCGCCGGCATCTTCGCCCGCAACAGCGCAACCGGGCGCCCTCATCGTCACCGCGATCGAGGGGATCGAAACCACGGCCGCAACTCTGGCCCAGCAATTGAGAGCAACCGTCGAAATTGCGGCCACCCGAGCCACGGCCCTGCGCCTTCTCGCGCGCCGCAGCTACTCGGTTGTGATTCTCGACCAGATCCTCGCCGACTCCGATCCCGACGGCGCCGACCTGATTTGGAAAGATGCGGGCGTGGCCATCCCTCTGCAGGTTAATTTCGCTCTTGCGGGAAGCGCACGGCTGGTGCGCGAGATCAAGGCAGCCCTTACGCGCCGCCAGCGCGAGCAGCAACTGGCCGGCGCCGCTGCCACCGCTGCCATCGATTCCGAGCTGAAGAATGCCATTACCGGCTTCCTCCTCGAATCCCGTCTGGCACTGGCCGAGGAGGGCATTCCGCCGGGCGTCGAGAGCAGGCTGCGGAATCTGGCCGAGATTGCCGATCGCATGCGCGAACGCCTTGTACCAGGCGTTTCCCCTGATAGCACCACCGTGTCATTGCGGACAGATCATAAGTGACCTACGCTGATTACCAAATTGCCACGAGGAAGTCAGGGCGAGAGACAACACACGTTTGCCCGGGCCCCTCCACTCTCCATGATCGATGGAGCAGTCGGGATCGCACCAGCTACAGACTGGGTCCCCGGGCATTCGATCCGTTCATCAAGGGCCCAGGAGTGTCTCCCTCATGCACCGTGTTTCATTGACCTTATTCGCCCTGTCTCTTTGCATCTCCGCTGGGTTCGCCCAGCAAAGCAGCTCATCTTTGGTCACTCCGGAGCTTCTGTCGGGCGGCGGCGTCCCAGCCGCGCTGGGAGCGGTCACCGCACCCCCTTCCGTCAGCCATTCCGGCGCGTTCTCCGGATTTGCCGTTGGCGCGAAAATTGGACTACTGGGCGCGGGACTCGAAATCGCTACGCCCCTCTCGTACCACCTGAACCTGCGGGCCGGCGGTAATTTTTTCAGTTACAACGACACGCTGACCAGCGATGGCATCAGTTACGATGCGGCCCTGCGTTTCCGCTCCGCAGAAGCGAGCATCGACTGGTTCCCCCTCGCGGGAGGATTTCACATCAGCCCCGGGGCGCTCCTCTATAACGACAATCAGATCACCGGTGGAGCAAGTGTTCCCGCTGGAAAGACCTTCACCCTGAACGGCACAACCTACACGAGCAGTGCCACCAATCCGGTCACTGGCAACGGCAGCGTGACTATGAACAAGGAAGCGCCGAAGTTGACGGTGGGATGGGGAAACCTGCTTCCGCGCAATGGCCGGCATTTCACCGTTCCGGTGGAACTCGGGTTTGCTTACATCGGTGATCCGAAGGTTGCTGTCAATCTTGCCGGCACCGCGTGCTACACCGACGCCGGCACGCAGTACTGCAGCGACGTTTCTACGAATTCGATGATCCAGTCGAACCTTGCCGCTCAGGTACAAAAGCTGAATAAGGATGCGGAAGATGCACGCTTCTTCCCGATCCTTTCTCTGGGGTTCGCGTACCGTTTCTGAGGGACGCGCAGGGGCGCGGCGGAGGTGCCGGCATTATCGGATGTATCCCCGCGCCCCTGAACCAGCTTGCTTGCGCCAGACCATGCAACGCCCCTTAGCCGATCGGTTGACCCGCCGCCATCAATTGCTCCAGTTGCTGCCGATCGTATTGCTTCACTTCATCCGGCAACGGAGCATAGTTCAGCGTTTCCGCAGTCGCCTGCCCATCTGTAATCACGTACTGGATGAACTGCTTGAGCGCTGTCCGTTTTGACTTATCGGGTCCATCTTTCGGAATGATGAGGAAGGTCAGCCCGGAGATGGGATAGCCCGCCATCGCGCTGGCCGGTGGGTTCACAATAGGCACCCGAGGGTCCTGGGTGAGCTGTGCGGCAAACGCGGCGATGGCTGCGGTTGTGCCCTGCGCGGTCGGCTGCACATATTGCCCTGCCGCGTTTTTAATGGACGCGGTGGGCAGGTGGTTCTGCTGGGCATAGGTCAACTCGACATAACCGATCGCGCCTGACGAGTTGCGGATGTTTCCTGTAACTCCCTCGCTGCCTTTGCCCCCGATGCCAGTGGGCCAGCTGACGGCCGGTCCCTCGCCGACTTTCTGCTTCCACTCGGGGCTCACGGCGGAAAGATACGTCGTGAATATGTTTGTAGTGCCGCTACCTTCGGAACGATGCGCAACGATCACAGGAAGCGAAGGAAGCTTCACCCCCGGATTGTCCTGAGCCAGTAACGGATCGGTCCAGGTTTTGATCGTGCCGAGGTAGATTCCGGCCAGCGCTTCGGGTGAGAGCTGCAGCGGCTGGGCCAGCCCCGGCAGGTTATAAGTGATGCACACCGGCCCCGCGCTCTCCGGGATCTGCACCAGGGGCGGCATTTCGGCGAGTTCCTGGTCGGTAAGTGGGGCATCGGATGCCCCGAAATCCACGGTCCTCGCCTTGACTTGCTGAATGCCGCCGCCCGATCCAATGGATTGGTAATTGATCTGAACATTTTGGTGGGTGCGTGAGAAATCCTGAATCCACCGCGTCATGACGGGATAGACAAACGTGCTGCCTGCTCCGGAGATCTGAACGTTGTTGCTCGAAGACTTGCAGGCAGTCAGAAAGCCCAGCAGGAAAACCGCAGAAAACGCGATCACTTGTCGAACGGACATAAGCAAACACCTCTGCATTTACGTTGCCCAGATCCGTGATGGGGATGCACACGAGCGGGAATGTAACAATACTGGCCGGCCCAAGGTTACAAACCGAAGAATTGGCAACGCCTGCGCGGGTCGGCCCGTCCTACTGAAGAGAAACAACAATGGAGGAGTCATGACAGAAAACCTGGCAGGAAAAAGAGTAGCAATTCTGGCGACCGATGGTTTCGAACAGGTGGAATTAACCGAACCGCGTAAGGCGCTGGACCAGGCGGGAGCAACCACCGAGGTCATCTCTCTCAAGAGTGGCGAGATTAAGGGTTGGAATCACACGGAGTGGGGCGACAAGGTGAAGGTCGACAAGCCGCTCGACCAGGCCCGCGCGCAGGATTACGACGCGCTGGTTTTGCCGGGCGGCGTGATCAACCCCGATCACTTGCGGATGGAACCGAAGGCGGTTCAGTTCGTGAAGGATTTCGTGGCGACGGGGCGACCGGTCGCTGCTATTTGCCATGGTCCGTGGACGCTGGTCGAAGCAGGAGTGGTGAAGGGTAAGACAATGACCTCGTGGCCGTCGCTCAAAACGGACCTGAAGAATGCCGGCGCGAACTGGGTGGATAAGGAAGTGGTCACAGACGGGCAGTTCATCACCAGCCGTAAGCCGGATGATATTCCCGCATTCAGCAAAACGCTGATCGGGGCGATCGGTAGCGCGAAGGAGAAGGCTGCTTAGCGGAGAAAATACAGGGAAGAGCTGCCATCCAGTAGAGAAAAGGGTGCGTCCGTGAGGACGCACCCTTCGTATTGGCAGGCGTGATCAAAATCCGATCGCATTCAGTCCAGGCGCAGAAGCTCTTATTGGAATGCAAGAAGCGGATCGGCCCGCAGTGATCAGCCGTGACGCAGGCAGGCTTGCACCGCCTGCTGAAAAAAGGATCGCTGCTCGGGCTTGGGCCGGGCTGCCCTGAGCATGGCCGCTGTCTCATCCTCCGGCCAATGGCTTTCGTCTTCATGCAGCCGTCGGTAGCCTTCGGCAATTTCCGGATTGCGGAGCGTGAACTCGTCGCCGAGGCGGAGCCAGCGCGCGACCAGCGCACGGCCTTCGGCGCTGTCCGGCGCCACCTCGCGATCGAGCGCGCTCTGCACATCGGCTAACAAAGCCTGCCATCGCGCACCGGCCTCCGCCTTTTGTTCCGGCGTCATGGCTGCCCGCTGCGACCGAAGCGCCTCTAGGGCGTCCGGGCTGTAGTACTTCTCTGTCCAGTCTGTGGCTTCTTGCATTTGTATCTCCTTCAGGATGGTTTGGTAGAGGAGCCATTCAGTTTCCTCAGGGTCGGTTGTAGGTCCTGGGCGCGCCGTTGTGCATGTTCGATGGCACGCAGGACGCGATCCAGGCCGTCGCGCCGCTCGCGCAGCGCCGCCCGCTGCCGGGCGAGGGTCACGGTGAGCGTTTCTGCGCCACGGCCAGCTGGGTTGTTCAGCAGCGCGGCGATCTCGCGCAGCGGAAGTCCGAGAAACCGCAGGGCGAGAATCCGCTCCAGGCGGCCGAGATCCTCGTGGCCGTAGAGCCGATAGCCTCGTTCCGTCCGATGCGCGGGCGAGAGCAGCTTGAGCCGGTCGTAGTGATGCAATGCCCGCTACTGCAGCCGTGTCATGATTTCCTCCAGCACCTGCTTGGAGGGCCGCGTGCGGCTTTGGACAATGTCGCGAGCGGCTCGTCGACCACGTTGAGCAGGTCGGTGAAGCTCGGCTTCTTGCGTATCGATATAGAAGACGCCGGTCAGCACTTCGCCCTTTCATGCGATTCCATCAGCGCCTTCACGGCTGATGTGCGGTCGGTCGGATCGTAGTCCTCGTGCAGCTTGCGCAGCCGCAGTTGGGAGCCGTCGTGCATGGTCGACGTCGTAGGTCGTGCCGGGATCGTAATCGACGGCGATGTCTTCGAAGTGGGCACGAAGCCGACCTCGCTGATCGCCTCTTCGTGCTCCTGCATGTACTTGTAGCTCTTGGTCGAGCCCTCGTGATCGTTGAAGGTGACGCAGGGCGAGATCACGTCGAGCATCACCGTCCCCTTGTGCGCGATCGCCGCCTTCAGCATCGCCAGCAACTGCTTCTTGTCGCCGGAGAAGGACCGGCCGACAAACGTGGCGCCCAGCTGAATCGCCAGCGCGCAGGTATCGATGGCGGGAAGATCGTTGACGACGCCCGTCTTCAGTTTCGAGCCAATGTCGGCCGTCGCCGAAAACTGTCCCTTGGTCAGCCCGTACACGCCGTTGTCTTCGATGATGTAGATCATGCGGCAGATTGCGGCGCATCAGGTGGATGAACTGGCCGATGCCGATCGAGGCCGTGTCGCCGTCGCCGGAGACGCCGAGCGCCGACATCGTTTTGTTCGCCAGCAGCGCGCCCGTCGCCACCGACGGCATGCGCCCGTGCACGCTGTTGAAGCTGTGCGCCCGCGACAGGAAGTAGGCCGGGCTCTTCGACGAGCAGCCGATGCCCGACAGCTTCATCACCCGCTCCGGCTGTACGCCCATTTCATACATGCGCGTCGATAATGCGCTCGGAGATTGCGTTATGGCCGCAGCCGGCGCACAGCGTCGTCTTGCCGCCGCGATAATCCAGCACCTGCAGGCCGAGGCGGTTGACTTTCGGAGTCGGATTTGTAACCGTCGCGTTGCCATTAAATCTCCTTCCTGCAGGATCATCTCATCGGTCACCGATCGCGCGTCGATCGGCAGGCCATTGAAGTGCCGCACGCTGCGCAGCTTCAGTCATCTTCCGCCGGCAGGTCGAGCTTCAGCAGGCTTAGCATCTGCGCGTCCCGATTCTGCTCGATGACGTATACGCGGTCATGCGACGCGACGAAGTCGTGCACCTCGTGTGTGAACGGGATACGCGCGAATCCGCAGGTAGTCGCGTCTCTACGCCGTATTCCTTCTTGAGCTGATCGCGGCTTTCGGTCACAGCGAAGTCAGCTGGTGCCAAAGGCGATGAGGCCGACCTTCGACTTGCCCGTCTGCACGACCACGGCGCAGGAACCAGCGTGCGCGCCGTCTCGAACTTGCGCGTCAGCCGCTCCATCAGGTTCTGGTAGTCTTCGGGGCGCTCGGTGTAGAGTGCCTTCTCGTTGTGGCCGCTGCCGCGCGTGAAGTAAGCAGCCTGCGGATGCTCGGTGCCCGGCAGTGTCCGGTAGGGAATCCCGTCGCCGTCCACATCCTTGTATCGCGCGAATCCGCCCAGCCGGTTCAGGTCTTCGGCGCTGAGCACCTTGCCGCGGTTCAGAGGCTTTTCCGGGATACTCGAACGGCTCGGACATCCAGTTGTTCATGCCGAGATCGAGATCCGACAACACGAACACCGGCGTCTGGAGTGCTCCGCAAGATCGAACGCAGCCCGCGCAAACTCGAAGCACTCCTGCACGTTGCCGGGCAGCAGCATCACGTGCTTCGTATCGCCATGCGAGAGAAAAGCGATCGAAGCAGATCGGCCTGCGCGGTGCGCGTCGGCAGGCCGGTCGATGGGCCCACGCGCTGGATATCAAAAATCACCCCGGGTAACTCGGCAAAATATCCAAGCCCGGCAAACTCGGCCATGAGCGAGATGCCCGGTCCGGAGGTCGCCGTCATCGAGCGCGCGCCCGCCCAGCCGGCGCCCAGCACCATGCCGACGGCAGCCAGCTCGTCCTCGGCCTGGACGACGGCAAAGGTCGCCTTGCCGTCGGCTTCGACGCGATATTTCTTCAGGTAATCGATCAGCTGCTCAACCACCGACGAAGAGGGCGTGATCGGATACCACGTCACCACCGTGACGCCGGCGAACATGGCGCCGAGCGCGCAGGCGGCATTGCCGTCGATGATGATTTTGCCCTGGGTCGCGTGCATGCGCTCGAGGACGAACGGGTCCTTCTTGGTGAAGGTCTGCGCGGCATAGTTGTAGCCGGCCTCGACGGCGGCCCAGTTCAGGTCGGCGGCCTTTTGCTTCTTGGCGAACTGCTTGCCGACCGCGCCTTCGACGGCCTTCATGTCGATGCGAGAGCAGCTGCGCCACCACGCCGACGTAGACCATGTTCTTGACGAGCTTGCGCAGCTTGGCTTCGGGACACACCGCCGCGGTGAGCTTGTCGAAGGGCACCGGGTAGCAGGTCGACGTCGTCGCGATACTGCTTGAGGTTGGCGGCTCTTCGTAGATCGCGGCGGCGCCGGGATGGCAGCGACAGAATGTCTTCGTGGCGGTCTCGGCATTCATCGCCACCAGGATGTCGATTTCTTTCTTGCGCGCGACGTAGCCGTCTTTGCTGGCGCGGATGGTGAACCAGGTGGGCAGGCCGGCGATGTTGGAGGGGAAAAGATTCTTGCCGCTGACCGGCACGCCCATTTGGAAGATGCTGCGGAGCAGGACGCTGTTGGCCGTCTGGGAACCCGAGCCGTTTACGGTCGCTACCTGGATGCTGAAGTCGTTGATGACCGGCTTCTGAGGAGCCGCTGGTTCCATGCTTGCTTCGCCCTGCGCAGACGGGGCGCCGGCGTTGGTGGTCGCCATGTGGCGGTGTTCCCTTCAGATCGAAACTGGAAAGAAAATTGTTCGCTCTTTCCGCAGGCTTCATTATACCGGGATGGGTGGCGGGGTTGATCGGAGGGTCAACAGCGGGAAAAACTTTTGGGGGATGCCGGCCGGTGTGCGATAGTGGCAGCGACGCTGGAGGGTCTGACGATGATCAACGCGGCCCATGTGGTTCTTCACTCACGCGAGCCGGAGGGGCTGCGCACATTCTTTCGCGATGTGCTGAATTTCCCATCTGTGGATGCGGGACGAGGGTGGCTGATCTTCGCGCTTCCGCCATCGGAGATGGCGGTGCATCCGCACGATGGTCCTGGGCGGCACCAGCTTTACCTGATGTGCGACGATCTCGAGGCTACGGTGAAGGAGCTGGAGGCGAAGGGCGTCGAGTTCACGAAGGCGGTTGAGGAGTTACGCTGGGGACGGCTGGTGGCGTTTCGGCTTCCGGATGGCGAGGAGATGTATTTGTATGAGGCGAAGCATGCTTCGCCT
>CAVWUF010000003.1:0-580806 GCA_963758135.1 uncultured Acidobacteriaceae bacterium | reverse complement strand
CGCCTTACCATTGTCCCCCTGCCACGCACATGGTGCGCAATTCCGTCGACCACGGGATCGAATCGCCCGAGGATCGCGCGCGCGCCGGCAAGCCGCGTCAGGGGACGATCGGCATCGATGCCCGGCACGAGGCCGGACAGGTGGTGGTCGAAATTGCCGATGACGGCAGGGGCATCGATCCGGAGCGCATTGCCAGGGTGGCCCTCGACAAAGGACTGGTGACGCCGGAAAAGCTGCAGGGCCTGTCGGCCAAAGACAAGATGGCTCTGATCTTCCTTCCGGGGCTTTCCACCAACCAGCAGGTAAGCGACATCTCCGGGCGCGGCGTCGGCATGGATGTGGTCAAGACGAATCTGGACCGGCTGGGCGGCAAGGTGGAGATCGTCTCAACCGTGGGGCGGGGAACGACCTTTCGCATCAAGCTGCCTCTTACGCTCGCGATCATTCCTTCCCTGATCGTGTCGGTTGAGGGCGAGCGGTTCGCCATCCCCCAGATCAACGTCGAAGAGATGCGCCGCGTGGTGCCCGGGCAGGTGAAAACCCGCATCGAGGTGGTGGGAGGCGCCGAGGTCCTGGTCCTGCGGGACCGCCTCATTCCGCTGGTGCGATTCGCCGATGTGCTGGGCGTTGTGCCCACCTGTTCGGCCCAGGAGCCCGGCCGGCGGGAGATCGATCGCCGGACACGGCTGGCCGACCGGCGCTCGCCGCGCACTCCGTCCCAGGGTTTGCCGCAGGATCAGGGTTCGCCGGAGGAGCAGGACACATCCGGCGCGTCGCCCTCTCAAACTCCCGTCTCCCCGGTTCCCGGATCGAGGGGGCATGCCGGGCGCAGGACGGGGGACCGCCGCCAGCAGGGAGGAGCTCTCGAGATCGTCGTGGTCACGACCGGCGCGCAAACCTACGGACTGGTCGTCGGCGGTTTTCACGACACCGAAGAGATTGTGGTCAAGCCGCTGGGCGCGCACCTGAAGGGCCTCGAGGAATATGCCGGTGCGACCATCCTCGGCGACGGCTCCCTGGCGCTGATCCTCGACGTGGCCGGGCTTGCCGCGAAGGCCAGCCTCGATGCCCTGGTCCGCGCCACCCGCTCCCGCGACGCCGCCGTGGAGGCCGGGGAGAGCGGGGCCTCCGACAGCCATTCCCTGGTTCTTTTTCACAACCGGTCCGAGGTGCTCTGCGGCGTTCCGCTCGACAGCGTGACGCGGATCGAGCGCATCCGTCCCGGCCAGGTCGAGACAATCGGAGGGCGGCGCACGATGCAGTACCACGGCGGGCTGCTGCCGCTGGTGACCCTGGCGGATACCGCCCGGGTCGAGCCGATCGGAGGGGACGAGGACCTTGCCGTCATGCTCGCCAACATTCGCGGCCATGACGTTGGCCTGGTGGGAACCCTGCCCGTCGATGTGGTCGAATCCGCCGCCCGGATCGATCAGACGCATCGCCAGAAGGGCGTGGCCGGGTCCACCATTATTCAGAAGCGCACGGCTCTGATCGTCGACCTGTACGAGCTGGTGGACGCCTGCTGGCCGGAATGGGCGGCGCAACCGTCCGCCGATCAGCCGCCCGTCGTGGGCGCCCGTGGCTGCCCCGTGCTGCTGGCCGAGGATTCGGATTTCTTCCGCAGCCAAATTCGGCGGTTTCTGGAGGAAGACGGCTATCCGGTGCTGGCGGCCGCCGATGGCGAGGCCGCCTGGGAGATCCTTCTCGGCAACCTGGACAAGGTGCGGGCCGTGGTGACCGACGTCGAAATGCCGCGCCTCGACGGCCTGGGGCTCGCGCGGCGAATCCGCGCCGACCGGCGAACGGCGCATCTGCCCATCATCGCCCTCACCTCGCTAGCCGGAGAAGACGACTTCGCGCGCGGGATGGCCGCGGGCATCGACGACTACCAGACCAAGCTCGACCGGGATCGGCTGCTCGACCGGGTGCGGCAGTTCGCCGGCCAATCCCCCGGCCAATCCGCCGTGCACCCGCCGCCGCCGGCCGAGGGGGCGCACGCGGCGGCCTGATCGACGGCCTCGAACGCAGGGGGCCAGAACGGAAAACGGAACCAAACACCGAAAGGGATGGATGCTATGAAACTCAGAATGCGCAATCAATTGTTACTGGCCTTTTCCGTCGTTCTGGCCCTGACGCTGGTTTCCTCGGCGGTGGTCTTCTTCAAGGCCGCCGTGGTTGCAAAAAAGCTGAATTACATGCAGCAAAGCCGGGTTCCCATCCTTTTCAGGGTGAGCGAGATGGACTATGCGCAGATGAAGGCCCGGTCCGACGTGCGCCGCGCCGTCCTGTTTGCCGCCACCGGCAAAACGGAGGGAGTCAGGGAATATAAGCGGAAGCTTGAGGACGACTGGACCACCCTCGATGCGGACCTCGCAACGCTCCGGCAGCTGAGTTCCACCTTTGTTCTCCAGGCGAACCGGGACCGGGTGAGCCAGCTGGGGGTCGAAATGCCGGTGCTGCACCGGGAGCAGGAGGCGATTATCGATCGGGCGCTCGCTGCCGGCCGCGGCCGCATCGCGTCGGTGGACGAAGACCTGACGAAGAACTGCGAGCCCCATGGAGCCGCTGTCCGGACGGTCATCGAGGCATTCGCCGAAAGCGTGCGGGACCTGACGGTCTCCGATGTCGCCAGCCTGCTCCAGAGCCAGAGTCAGACCCAGTGGATCCTCGCGATTTCGACCCTTCTGGCTCTGTCGGCCGGAATCGGCATCGCAATCCTCTACAGCGGGCGGGTGGTCGGCGCCCTCGCGCCGGTGGTCGAGCGGCTGAAGGCCATCGCCCGAGGCGACCTGAACGGCGCCCGGCTGGACGAGGCGCTGCTGGCCCGGCCCGACGAACTGGGAGAACTGGCCGCCTCCGCGCAAACTATGGCCGAAAACCTCCGCCTGCTGCTGGGCGAGATCGCCACGGGTGTGCAAACGCTGGCGAGCTCGGCCACCGAACTCTCCGCCATCTCCCGGCAAACCGCAACCGGAACGGCAACGATGTCCGAGCGGGCGCACACGGTTGCGACAGCCGCCGAGGAGGCCAGCGCCAACACTTCGTCGATCGCCGCCGGCATGGAGCAGTCCTCGAGCAACCTCTCCTCGGTCGCCAGCGCCACCGAGCAGATGAGCGCCACGGTCGGCGATATCTCCGCCAACACCGCGCGCGCCAACGCCATCAGCGAGCAGGCCACAGCCCAGGCGCGCAGCATTACCGAGCAGATGCAGAAGCTCGGCGCCGCGGCCGAGGAGATCGGCCATGTGACCGAGACCATCAACAACATCTCCGCGCAGACCAACCTGCTGGCCCTGAACGCCACCATCGAGGCGGCGCGCGCCGGTTCGGCGGGCAAAGGATTCGCCGTCGTCGCGAACGAGATCAAGGAACTGGCCCGGCAGACCGCCGAGGCCACCGAAGACATCAAGGGGAAGATCTCCGGCATGCAGGGCTCGACCGGCGCCGCTATCGCCGATATCGGGCAGATCACCACCGTCATCCGCGACGTGGGCGGCATCGTCGCCAGCATCGCGGCGGCGATCGAACAGCAGGCGGCGGTGACCAAAGACGTGGCCGGCAATATCGCCCAGGCTTCGGTGGGAGTGCGCGATGCCAACGAGCGCGTCTCCCACACCGCGCAGGTCTCGCGCACGATCGCCGAGGACATCGCCGGCGTCAACGCCTCGGTCTCCGACATCCGCCACGGCGGCCAGCAGGTCGAGGCCAGCGCGGCCGAGTTGTCGAGGCTCGCCGAAGTGCTCGGCGCCCGGGTGGCTCAGTTCAGCCTTTAGGAAAAACCAGCGATGCGAAGGAAGGAGTCCCTTCTCTGCCGCAACCAGGAGTGCAAATCCGATGTTCAGGCACATCAGGCTCTCTCAAAAAATCGTGGGAACGATCCTCCTCGTTCTGAGCGTCACCTCGCTGATCGGTTTCCTGATCACGCAGCGGCGCATCAACCGCCAGGCGGAGGAAAGCTTCCGCGACAAGGTCCGCCAGATTACCGGCATGGCGGCCGCGGCCCAGGCCTGGGACTCGGACAACCTCGCCACGCTGGTGCCGGGCGGGAAGTTCAAAGACCTGAAGCAGGTCCCCGTGGTAGCGGCATGGAGCGTGGCCGAATTCTACGCGGGGAAGAACGGAATGGTCTTCCACACCCCGTCGCTGCGGCCGCGCGACCCGAAAAACCAGCCCGACGATTTCGAGCGCAGGGCGCTTGAAATGTTTCAGAGCGATCCGGCTCTCAAGGAGTTCTCCGAGCAGCAGACCGTCGACGGGCGGAAGGTGATGCGCTATGCGCAGCCCGTCCGCCTCACGCCCGACTGCCTCCTCTGCCATGGCAGCCCGGCGGGGGCGAAAGACCCGTTCGGGTTTACCAAAGAGGGCATGCGCACGGGCGACCTGCGCGGGGCCTTTGCGGTGACCGCCTCGACCGATCAGCTGGCGGCGACGGCCAGGTCCAATTCGATTCGCCACGTTTCTGCTGAGCTTCTTCACGCTTCTGGCTTCGGGCGCCGCTGTTTTCCTTGTGATCCGCAAAGTGGTGATCCATCCGCTCCGCAGATCCGTTGACTTCGCCAACCGCATCGCGAACAGCGATCTCACCCAGACGGACCTCGTCGTCGCCTCCGAGGACGAAATCGGGGAAGCAGCCACCGCCCTGAACACCATGAAGAACAGCCTGCGCCGGCTGCTGGGGGGCATCTCGCACCAGCGTGCAAACCCTGGCCAGCTGCTGCAACCGAGCTCTCCGCCATCTCGAAGGACACGGCGTCCGGGACCGCCTCGATGTCCGAGCGCGCGCATACCGTGGCCGCGGCCGCCGAAGAGGCCAGCGCCAACACCTCGTCGATCGCCGCCGGCATGGAGCAGTCCACCGGCAGCCTGTCCTCGGTGGCGAGCGCCACCGAACAGATGAGCGCCACGGTGGGCGACATCGCCGCCAATACCGCCCGGGCGCGCGCCATCAGCGAGAAGGCCACCGTCCAGGCGCAGACCATCACCGAACAGATGCAGAAGCTGGGCCAGGCGGCCCAGGAAATCGGCCATGTCACCGAGACCATCAACAACATCTCCGCGCAGACCAACCTGCTGGCGCTCAACGCCACCATCGAAGCGGCGCGGGCCGGAGCGGCGGGCAAGGGCTTCGCCGTGGTGGCCAACGAGATCAAGGAACTGGCCAGGCAGACCGCCGAGGCCACCGAAGACATCAAGGTGCGGATCGCCGGAATCCAGGGCTCGACCGGCGCAGCCGATCGGCGAGATCGGCCAGATCACGACCGTCATCCGGGATGTGGGCGGACATCGTGGCCAGCAATCGCGGCGGCCATCGAAGAGCAGGCGACGGTGACCAAAGACGTGGCCGGCAACATCGCCCAGGCTTCGGCCGGCGTGCGAGGACGCCAACGAGCGCGTGTCCCAGACCGCGGAGGTTTCGCACAGCATCGCCAGGGACATTGCAGGGATGAATGCGGCGGTCTCCGGCATCCGCGAGGGCGGCGAGCAGGTCGAGGCCAGCGCCGCCGAGCTTTCCAAACTAGCCGAAGAGCTCGGCGCTCAGGTCGCGCAATTCAGAATGTGAAGGAGGCAGCCATGGCCATCGATGTTTTCAGCCCCGAGGTTGAAGAGGATCTGCTGACCGCAACCTTCTTTCTTCGGCAACGATCTTTTGTTCGGGATCAACGCCATCCTGATTCAGGAGGTGGTCATGGTGGGCGAGATCACACCCGTCCGCCATGCTCCCGACTTTGTGGCCGGCATTCGCAATCTGCGCGGCCGCATCATTACGGTCATCGACTTAGCCGTGCGGCTGGGCATCGGGTCGGTGGAGATTGGCCCGGAGAGCCGCATTCTCATCGCCGACTGGAAGGGCGAGCCCGTCGGCCTGCTGGTGGACCGCGTCGCGGACGCCGATTGCCCTTGCGCCGGACGATCTCGAGCCCGCCTCCATCGAACCTGCAATGGCGTGCAGATGCAGAAGCTGCTCGGCGTCTTTCGCTCGGGCGAACGCCTGGCCGCGCTGCTCGATCCCGCCGCGATTCTCGGCCACGACGATCAGCCGGGGGAATCGCTGCCGCATGAAGAAAAGAGAGGGTAAGCCGTGAGAGTCCTGGTCGCCGACGATTCGGTCCTGTTCCGGCGGCTGCTTGCGGACCTGCTGGCTTCGCTTCCCGGTGTCGAAGTGGTGGCAACCGCGGCTAACGGCAGGATCGCCCTGCAGAAGGTCCGCGAACTGAAGCCGGATCTTCTGACCCTCGATATCGAGATGCCGGAGATGGACGGCCTTGCCGTGCTCGATGCGCTCGAGCGGAAGGCGGCCCAGGTGGAAATCATCGTGGTGAGCGCTCTCTCCCGGCGCGGGGGCGATCTCACCATGCGCGCTCTCGAGAAGGGCGCTTTCGATTTCATCACCAAGCCGGAAGCCGCCACCCCGGAAGCGGCGCGCGAGGCGCTGCTGCGGGAACTGACTCCACGCGTCCGCGCAGCCCGGCATCGGCTGGGAGATACGCGCCATCCTGCGGGGCAGTTCGTCTGCGGCCGCGGCCCATGCCGGGCCCGCCGTCGTCGCGTCCGTCGTCGCCGTCGCGAACCCGCGGCCCGGGAAGTCAGGCCTCGACGGCATCGCCATGCGCATGCAGCGGCTGTCGAACCCCGGCCGGCCCGAGCTGGTTCTGATCGGAGTTTCGACCGGAGGGCCGGTCGCTCTGGGCCAGCTTCTGCCCGCCATCCCCGCCGACATCGGGGTGCCGATCCTGATTGTGCAGCATATGCCACCCATCTTTACCAGTTCGCTGGCCGAGAGCCTGGCGGCCCAGTGCGCGGTGGCGGTTCGCGAAGCGGTTCATGGCGAAACTCCCCGGCCAGCCACGGTTTACATCGCGCCCGGAGGCCGGCAGATGCGCCTCGGGACAGGACCGGAAAACGGCCGGTGATCGAGCTGACCGACGACCCACCGGAGAATAACTGCCGCCCGGCTGTCGACTACCTGTTTCGCTCGGCGGCCAGCCGTTTTCCCGGGCGCGCTCATGGCCGTCATTCTCACCGGAATGGGCAGCGATGGCACGCTCGGCCTGCGCCTTCTCAAGCGCCACGGCTGTTTTGTCATTGCCCAGGATGAGGCGAGTTGGGTGGTCTACGGCATGCCGAAAGCCGCGGTCGAAGCCGGAGTGGCGGATGTCGTTCTGCCCCTGCATTCGATCGCCGGCCCGCCTCGCCTCCATTGTCCGTGGAGGCCGAGCGTGACCTTGCCATCACCCGCGAAGAGATGTCTGTCTGGTCCCGCTATATCCACGAGATCTGCGGGATCCATCTGGACGAGTCCAAAGGATATCTGGTCGAGACGCGCCTGGGCAGCCTGCTGACCGAGGCTGGCGCCGCCAATTTCTCCGAGTTCTTTCACAAGGCGCGGGCCGACGCGAGCGGCAAACTCCGAACCAGGATCATCGAGGCCATCACGACCAACGAAACTTCGTTCTTTCGCGATACGGCTCCCTTCGATCTGCTTCGCCACAAAATTATTCCCGAACTGATCGACCGTCGCCGCGGCGCGGTTGGCCGAATCCCGATCCGCATCTGGAGCGCCGCCTGTTCGACCGGCCAGGAAGCCTACAGCACGGCCATCGTGCTCAAGGAACTGCTCGGGGATCTGAATCGCTACGACATCCGCATTCTGGGCACCGATATTTCGAGCAAGGTCGTGGCCCAGGCCAGTTACGCCGAATATAACCGCGTGGAAATGGAGCGGGGATTGCCGCCGGAAACGCTCCAGCGTCATTTCACGATTTCCGGAGACCGCTGGAAGGTCCGCGACGAAATCCGCGCCATGGCCACGTTTCGCACCATGAACCTGCTGGAGCCCTTTTCGTTTCCGCATCCCTTCGACGTAATTCTCTGCCGCAACGTGGCCATCTATTTCACCGAGGCGAACAAGACCCGCCTGTTTCAGAACCTGGGCAGGGTTCTCGCGCGAGACGGTTCTCTGATCATCGGCTCGACCGAGTCCATCTCCGGACTCTGCCCGGAACTGGAACCCAAACGCTACCTGCGCTCGGTGTTTTACCAGTGGAAGCGCCCCGCCTGACAGGCCCGGCGATTACGACCAGGGTTCCCATTTTCGGGACATCCATTCCTGCGGGAGCGTGGCGCCTGATTCCGCCCCGTTCGGCTGGCTCGTGAATATTCGCACGTCGAAGCCTCGTTCCCACTCCGGGCTTTCCTGCCGCCGGACGTCGCCGTGGTTCGCGGAAGGGTTATGAAACCGGTTCGGGCAGTCTCGCAGGCTCAGAAGACCCGGTCCGCCACCTGCTCAGGACCGCATCGAGCTCCGGGTTCATGATCGGTTTGGTGAGGTAGTCGTCCATGCCGCCTTCGAGGCAACGCTCCCGGTCGCCCTTCATCGAGTGGGCGGTCAGGCCGACGATAATCTGGCGGCGGCCGGAGGGCTTTTCTGCCGCGCGGATTCTGGCCGTCGCCTCCATGCCGTCCATCTCGGGCATCTGCACGTCCATGAAGACCAGGTCGAAGCGCCCATCCTTCCACGCCTTGAGGCCCTCGCGCCCGTTGCCGGCCATCGTGACCCGGTGGCCTCTCTTTTCGAGCAGCCGCCGCGCAACCATCTGGTTGACGGCATTATCTTCGACGACCAGGATATGCATCGAGCCTTCCCCGACCGGTGGTTGGGAAGGAGGCTGGGCCGGGGGCTGTGCGGCCTGCGCGGCGGGAAGCGTGGCGGGAGGAAGTGCCGCCTGGTGGTGGCCGTTCCCGAGCGCGCCCACGAGCGCATCGCGCAGCTCCGCCTGACGGATCGGCTTCGAGAGGAAGGTGGAGATGCCGAGCGATTTGCGGCGCTCCTGATCGCCGGAGCGGGCGCCGGATGTCAGCATGATCACCGTGACGCCGGACAAGCCGGGATCGAACCGCATCCTTTCGACGAGCTCGAAGCCATCCATGGCCGGCATGTGCATATCGGTCACGATCAGGCTGAAGGGAACGGCGGAATCGCGGGCGGCGGCCAGACGCGCCAGGGCCTCGTCCCCGCTCCCGACGGCTTCCACGTTCATCTCCCAGCGGGTAAACATGCCCTCGAGGATGCGGCGATTGGTGCGATTGTCGTCGACCGCGAGAACCCTGACGCCGCGCAGCAGCAGCGGCGCTCTCGATTCCGAGGCGTGGGTTTCCATGTGCGATGTCCTGAGCTGCACGGTGAAGTGAAAATGGGAGCCCCGGCCCTCCTCGCTTTCGAGCCAGATCCTGCCTCCCATCATCTGAACCAGGCGCGTGGTGATGGTGAGGCCGAGGCCAGTGCCGCCATACTTGCGCGTAGTCGAGGTATCGGCCTGCGAAAAGGGCTGAAAGATCATCTCCTGTTTGTCTTTCGGGATGCCGATCCCGGTGTCGGAGACGACGAAGTGGAAGAGGCAGGTTGCTCCGTCGCAGGCGTTTCTCCTGGACCCGGTGAGCGGATCATCCTCGAAGACGCGCTCGACGGTGAGGACGACTTCGCCATGATGCGTGAACTTGATGGCGTTGCCGATCAGGTTGGTCACCACCTGGCGCAGGCGGGTCGAGTCGCCGGAAACAAACTCGGGCACCTCGGGGGCGATGGTGCAGGCCAGCTCCAGGCCTTTCTCGTTCGTGCGGACGGCCAGCGACCGGAGGGTGGATTCGAGGGTCTCGCGCAGATTGAAGTCGGCATCCTCGAGGTCCAGCTTGCCGGCTTCGATTTTCGAGAAGTCCATGATGTCGTTGATCACGCTGAGCAGAGCGTCGGAGGAGAAGCGGACGGTTTCGAGATTGTCCCGCTGCTCGGCGGTGAGGCCGGTTTCGAGCGTGAGTTCGGTCATGCCGATGATGCCGTTCAGCGGCGTGCGGATTTCGTGGCTCATATTGGCAAGGAACTCGCTCTTGGCGCGGCTGGCTTTTTCCGCCACGTCGCGCGCCTTCTCAAACTCCGCGGTTCGCGTCCGCACGCGGATTTCAAGGTCGTCGTTGGCCGCGATCAGCGCGCGGTCGCGCTGCTCCACCTGCTCGAGCATCCGGTTGAAGGAATCCACCAGCTCTCCGACTTCGTCGGAACCATACCGGGCCACGCGCAGCGAGTAATCCTGCTTCTCGGTGATGCGCCCCGCCACCCCGGCCAGCTGGAGCATGGGATTCGTAATGGTCCGGAGCAGGCGGGCGGAGATCAGATACGTGATCAGGCTGGCGAGGAACAGCACCATACTGGCGATCTTCAGATACTGCACCATCTTCGAGCGGAACGCGTTCAGGTCGGAGACGATGGCGATCGAGCCGGCCTTCTCCCCGTTCAGGGAGACACCGCGCACCAGGACGAGGGATTGCGGCTTGAAATAGGCTCCGTCGGCGCGCCAGCCTGGCAGGCCGAAGCCGGCCGGCAGGCCCTTGCGCCGATAGGTCGCAAACACCTTTCCGCGGCTGTCGTAAAGGCAGGCCGCCTCGATGTTGGGGTCCGCCTCGAGAGCGCTGAGCAGTTCGGCCGCGCTTTTCGCATCGTCGAAGGTGAGCGACGCGGCGGTGGTCGCCCCCAGCGTGTCGGCCAGAGTGGAGAGCTGCTGCGCGAGGTCCCGGCGGAAGCTCGCGCGCTCGTAGAGGCCGAAGCTCGCGAAGGCCAGGAACAGAGCGAAAAGCGTCGCAAAAAGCATCAGGAACCCGAGTTTTTTCCGAATCGATACGTTTTTGAGCACCATGGTTTTCTCCCTCTCCCGGCCTCTCGTTCCCCGACATTGCAGACCCGGTTTTCCTTACGGATGGCTGCCGATCACGGCTTTGGCCAGCACCAGAAGTCGGGAGCTGATCTTCAGCCGCGCCCGCGATGCCGCGTCCACGTTGATGACGAACCGGACCTTGTCATCGCCGTCCATCGAGAAGCCGATCATGCCCCCCTGCTTCGTGAAATCCTCCCCATCGCCCACTGTGAGAACAGCCGCGTCTTTGAGCGCGGCCAGGGTCTGCGCCGCCTGTTTCCGGTCGTCCGCGACAAACACCACCTGGCACCCCTGCGCCTCCCCCGGCTGCTTCAGATGGCGTATCTCGAGCGGTCGCGCGCCGATCTGTTTCCCCTCGAGGGCAGCTTCCAGATTGCCGCCGAAAGGGTCCTTGCCGATGGTGCACAGGACGATCGCCTTCTTTTCATCTCCCAGGGCCTCCGTGGGCCAGTCGACCATCTGCGTGAAGTGATAGAGGAACGCGGCCTTCACGCGGTATTCCTCGGTCTGCTGGGGATCTCCCCGGGCCGCCATCGGGAGGAAGGCGACCAGGCCGAGCACCGCAAACAGAGTCCCAGCCCGCACTCCCGGCCTCCGTGTCCGCGAGCCGGGCGCGGTCCGCTCGCCCCTCGCAATGTTGTGCCGCTCCACCGGCGACGCCTCGCGTGCGCCTGCTATTTCCGGCGGCGCGCATACTCCAGTCCCGCATAAACCGTTCGCCCCTGCTCGACTGGAATGCTGTCGATGTTCGAAAAACCGAAGCCCGGCAGCCAGACCGCCTGGTTCAGGAGATCGTTGCCATGCGCGGCGATCGAGACGCTGTTCCTCTCCGGCAGATGCAGAACCCTTGAAATATCCTGACGCAGCTCCCCATGCAGGCTGTTGTGCCATCCGGGAACGGGGTTGGTCGGGAACGCGTAGGCCGGCGGCTTTCCGTCGGAAATCTCGGACAGGCCGAAAACCAGCCCATGGCGGTTCTCATAACCGGCGCCGCTCTTGAAGCCGAAGTTTGGAATGGGCGTGACGTTGCTGGCTCCGGTCTGGTCGTGATTGGCCTGATAGAGCAGCGAGCCCTCGACAAAAATATCCCGGCGGACATAGTACTTTCCCTCGGCCTCCGCCCCGTCGAACGTCACGCCTCCCAGATTTTCGTAGTGAATCGGAGCCTTGCCCACGGTCACGATGCTGTTGGTCTGCCGGCTGTGAAAGTAGTCGGCGCCGAGCTCGAGGCGCGGGAATTCGAGGTTCACTCCGAGGTCGAAGGTTCCCACCGTCTCCGGCAGCAGCTTCGGGTTGCCCTGAATGTCGGCCAGGTTGAGCGTCGACTCGTCGATGCTGGGGGGGCGGAAGGCCACTCCGTAGAGGACCTTGACGCTGGCCCATTTGGACGGGCTCCAGATGCCGCCGGCGCGGGGGACCGTGGATTCGGGAATCTCGGCGAACTTGTTGGTCTGAAAACCGGCGATCAGCTTCACCGACGGGATCAGCTGGTGATCGAGCTGAACGTACACGCCGCCTGCCGGCCGGCTGCCGCCTGCATCGTCCGGATGCGGAACGACAGGGAGGTAAGCCTCGGTTCCGGCAATGCGATTGAAGAGCGCTCCGGCGGTCAGCCGGTCCTTCGATCCCAGTGTGATCCTGTTGGTCCACTCGGCAACGAAGTCGTTCGCGTCCCGGAAGATGCTGGGATAGGCGTTCAGCCCGAAGGTCGTGCGCGTATACGTGACGTTGAAGTTCATCTCCCAGTTGTCCCGGGCCTGGGCATCGTAGCCAAGATTGGCAAAGTCGCGGCTCAGCCGGGTTTCCCCGACCGACCCCTGGGTGAACGAAGTCGATTGCCATTCCGTGAACATGGACATGAAACTCAGTCCCCGGTAATTCAGGCCGAGATAATCGCCGGTCCCGCGGTCGACCAGCGTGGCGTCGTGGAAGGGCGGCTCCGGCGGTGCGGTGGGCACGTGCTGCAGCGGAGGAGGCACGAGATAGACGAAGTTCCAGTCCGGCGCCGCATGAATCTGCGAGGCAGCGGCCACGCTGAAATCGCCGCGCCGGTAGAGCAGGTCCGCCGAGGAGGACAGCGCGCCGTTCGGTCCGCCGAGGCCATGGATGCTGAATTCTGTCCCCTTCGCTTTGCGCGTGATCAGGTTCACGACGGCCGAGAAGGCGTTCGACCCATAGAGCACCGAACCGGGACCGCGAATCACCTCGATGCGCTCGAGAATCTCGACCGGAAAGGATTCGAGCAGGTCGGAGATGATGCCGCCTTCCATCACTTCGCGCGTGGGCCGCCCGTTGATCAGAAACAGAATGTGCGCGCCCGAGGTCTTGGTCTGGTCGCCATCCGCGGCGACCATGCTGCGGTCGGTGAAATATTGACTGGACTGTGTGAGCCCCGGAACCCGATCGAGCACCTCGCCCAGCGTCGCGCCCCCGAAGCGGCGCAGCTCGTCGCGGGTCACCACCGACATGATGCTCGGAGCCTCGGAGAGCCTGTCGCTGAACAGAGACGCCGTGGTGACCCTGATGTCCATCAGCTTTTCGAGATCCATCGACGCGAGGTCGGCGGACGGCGCCGATGCCGGTTGAGCGGATGCCGGCCCGGCCGGATCCGGTGGAGGCGCCGCATGCTGCGCGACTCCGTAAGCCATCCCCAGAACGAATAACGCCGCGCCGGTTGCCGCGTGCAGCTTCCTCATCGTGATCATCGACATCGACCTTCCTTACGGTTCGAATTGGAGTTCCGATTCGGCCCGCCGCCGAACCTCCGCCTGACCTCCGGCGCAGAGCGCGGCAAAAATCGGCTCTCCTCCCTCCATCGGCGGGTGGCGTGAAAGCTTTATCGGGATGCATCGGCGGACCATCGCTGGGAGGCCCGGAGGGCAACGGAGTGCGAGCGAGGGGCCTCCCCATGCGCGGCGGCGCACCGGCCTCCGCGGGGCCGCCAATGCCCGCCCCCCGTGCGCTCTACTTTCCGGGGAGCGCGTATTCGAGGCCGGCAAAGACCGTGCGTCCCTGCTGAACCGGAACCGTATCCACGCTGCTGAATCCGCTGGGCAGCCAGATCGCCTGGTTCGCCAGATCGTTGCCGTGCGCGACCAGCGCCATGCCGCCCCCGAAAAGATGGACGCGCGCAGGCTCCCAGCGCAGATTGCCGTTGAGATTGTTCCGCCAGCGCAGCAACGGGTTCACCGACGAATAGCCGGTGAAGGGCCCATCGGACACATCGAAGAGGCCGGCCGTCAACCCGTGCGCGCCGGCATAGCTGACGCCCCCCTTGAACCCGAGGTTGGGCACCGGAGAGACGTTCGTGGTCCCATTGCCATCCACGTTGGTCTGCCAGAGCGTCGAGCCCTGCAGGAACACATCGCGGCTCAGATAGTACTTGCCCGCCACCTCGACCCCGTTGAAGGTGAGCTGCCCCTGATTGAAATAGACCGCACGGGTTGGCCCGGGAAGATTGACGATGTTGTCGGTGAATTTGCTGTGGAAGTAGTCGATTCCGAACTGCGCCTTCCGGCCTTCGAGGTACAGCCCCAGATCGAGGGTCGCAACCTCTTCCGGCTTCAGGTTCGGATTGCCGCCGAGGCCCGGATTGTTCAGCAGGTTCTCGTCGAGGCTCGGGGCGCGAAAGGCCTGCCCATAAAGCGCTTTGATGCTGGCCCACGATTTCGGCGTCCATACGGCCCCGCCCCGTGGATCGAAGTGGAGCGGGATGCTGCCGATCCGGTTGGTCTGGAAGCCGCCAATGAGCTTCACCTGATCGAGGAGCTGGTGGTCCAGCTGGGCATAAAACGCTCCGCCCAGCCGCCTTCCCTGCGCATCCACGGTGATCGGAGTGGTGGCGGTGAACCATTCCTGGCCTTCGATGCGGTTCAGCGACCCGCCAGCCGAAAGCCGGTCCTTCGCGCCCAGCGTGAACAGGTTGGTCCACTCGGCGAGGGATTCATCGGAATCGCGTGTGACATAGGGGAAGGGCGGTTCCTTAAACGTTGTGCGCGTAAAGGTCAGGTCGAGGCTCGTGTCCCAGTACGGCCGGACCTTGCGGTCGTATCCAAGGTTGCCGAAGTCGCGCGACAAACGCGTTCCGCTGACCGTGCCCTCGATGAATCCGGTGGATTGCCATTCCGTGAAGGAGGACATGAACCGCAGTCCCCGCCAGTTCGCTCCGAGGTAAGCGCCGAAGCCGCGGTCCTTCAGGTCCACGGCCTCAACCGGCGGCACCGCCGGCGCAAAGGAAAGATTCTGCTGCGAAGGCGGAACCCGATAGGTCAGGTTCCAGTCAGGCAGCTGGTGCAGCTGCACGGCGCCCACCGCGTTCAGATGGCCACGCTCGAGGGTCAGGTCCGCGGATGAGTCCATAGCCGCGCCCAGGCCTCCGGTTCCTTTGACCGTGATTCCGGTGCCATCCGCCTTCCTCGTGATCAGGTTCACTACCGCCGAAAAGGCATTCGAGCCGTACAGAACCGATCCCGGTCCCTTGATGATCTCAATGCGGTCCAGAATGTCCACGGGAAACGACTCCAGCAGATCGGAGATGATGCCGCCCTCCATGACTTCACGGGTCGGCCGCCCGTTGATCATGAACAGAATGTGGCCTCCGTCGGTCTTGGTCTGGTCTCCGCGCGCCGCCACCATGCTGCGGTCGACGAAGTACTGCGTGGATCCGGTCAGCCCCGGAACGGTTTGCAGAACCTCGTTCAGGGTCAGGCCGCGAAAGCGCCTCAGCTCGTCGCGGGTGACCACCGACATGATGCTGGGAGCCTGCGACAGCCTGTCGCTGAACAGAGACGCCGTTGTGACTTTGATGTCCATCAGCTTCTCGAGATCCATGGACGCAAGGTCGGCGGACGGCGCAGCCGCAGCCGCGGCGGTGGAAGCCGGTTCAGTGGAAGCCGGTTCAGCGGAAACCGGTTCAGCGGATGCCGGGCCGGGCAGATACGAGGAATGCGGCGCCCGTTGCGCCCATCCGTGTGCCAACAGCAGGACGAAGAACGCCGCGCCGGTTGCCCTGTGCATTTTCCTCATGTCGATCATCGATAGCGACCTCCGATTGCAGTCCGGGCTGACCGATTCCGATTCGATCGCCACACATCCGGCGCAAAATGCCGGGAAAGGCGCGCGCAATCAGCCCTCCTGAACAGCATCGGCGAGTCCGGGGGAAGCTTTACCAGCGGCGTGCATTCCGTCGCGCGATCGGAAGTTCTCATCCGCACTCAAAAGTGGCCGATTAGAAAAACGTAACCCTGTTCGGAAGTGAGGTCAGCCGTGTCCCATGCAACCGACGATTGTGTGCACTCCGGAATTTCCACTGCCGTGAAGGCGGCCCCCGATTCCGCCGTCCCCGATGCCGCTGTCCCCGATGCCGGCGCCGCCCGCTTTGTCATGGTCGAGGACCAGGCGGCCCGCCCCCTCTCGCCGGTTGTCTTCGACCAGGCAGGCTTCGCCGATCGCATGATGAACGATGAAGATTTCATGCGCGACGTCATGCGCGAGTTTCTCCGCGATACGCCGGGGCAGATCGCCGATCTGCGCAACCTGATCGACAGCGGGGATGCGCGGGAAGCCGGCCGCAGGGCGCATCAGATCAAAGGCGCCGCCTCGAACGTCGGAGGAGAAACCCTGCGCGTGGTGGCCTCCGCGATCGAAGAAGCCGGCGGAGCAGGCGACCTCGAACCCATGATGGCCGCCATCGATGCACTCGAGCTCGAGTTCGTCAGGCTCGGCAACGCGATGAACGAGGCCCTGCAGCCGGCGTCGAGTCAGGACACCGGCCACGAAGCTATGCATGAATGCGCTCCGTAAGCGGCGCGTTCAGGGACAGTCGAACACCTCCGGACGCGCCCCGGAACCGGGGCCGCTTCCGCGCAATCGTGAGTCGCGCCCCCGGAAAACGCCCTGCGCTACGGCTCTGCGCCGGCGCTGATGATCTGGCGAAAGCTGAACTGGTTGACGATTTGCTTTAACGTCGCCGCAAGCTCGGAGAGTCGATCGCAGGTATTGGTGGATAACTTTGCATCTTCGGCCGACTCGCTGGTCAGCCTCGCAATCTGTTCCACGTTTTCGTTGATGCCCATGGCTGCGCCGCCCTGCTCGCTGGCGGTCGCCGAGATGCGGGAGATCATCTCGCCCACATTCTGAGCCGCCGCAATAATCGCTTCCAGAGACGCGCCCGCTTTCGCGGTGGTGGCTACGCCTGCCTCGACCTGCTTCGTTCCCTGCTTCATCTGGACAACGGCTTGCCGGGTCTCGTTCTGGACCGCTGCAATCATCTGAGCAATCTCCCTGGTCGCGTTCGCGGTGCGCTCCGCCAGGCGGCGCACCTCGCCGGCAACGACCGCAAAGCCGCGCCCCTGCTCTCCGGCCCGAGCCGCTTCGATCGCCGCGTTCAGCGCCAGAAGGTTGGTTTGGCCGGCGATCTCATCGATGACCGCGACGATTTTGCCGATCTGCTGGGAATTCCTGCCCAGTTCCTCGATCCTGTGAGCCGTCGCGTTCACCGCGTCGGCGATGGTTCGCATGTTCACCAGGGCGTCGTTGACAATCAGCCCGCCCTGCCTCGCTGTCTCAAGGGTGTTCCTGGCCGAGTCCGAGGCCCGGCTCGAATCCTCCGAGACATGTTGCACGCCCTCGGCCATCGCATGCATCGAGTCGCTGATCTGCCGTATGCGGTCGCGCTGCATAATCGCCGCCTCCGCCGCGCGCGTCGCGCGCGCCTGAATCTCCACAGCGGCATCCGTGATCCTGTTGCCGCAGTAATCGATCCCCGATACCGTGCCCGTCATCTGTTCGAGCGCGCCGTTCATGTAGGCGGCCATGCTGCCGATGTCGTCGTTGGTCACGACCTTGACCTTGCCCCGCAGCACTCCTTCGCCGAGCGCGCGAATGGCCGCTTCGAGCGGTTCGATCGAATGGCGAACCATGCGCGCGAAAATCAACGCCCCGGTGGTCCCCACCACGATGGTCGCCAGCAGGAATCCCCAGATCAGGGGGATGCCATGCGTCATTTCGCCCACCGCCGACCGCGTCAGCGTGTCGCCGCGGGCCTTGTCGATCTCCGCCAGTTTTTCCTCGATTTTGCGCCGCGCCAGAGTTGCATTTTGCAGCCGGGAATTGTAAACCTGCCACGCCTCCTGCTTCCGGCCCCCGCGGCTCAGCGTCTCGATCTCTTTCCCAACCTGATAAAACTCGCGCTGGCGCGCCGCCAGTTCGACAATCAGCTCCCGGTCTCGGGGATCCTTCTTCGGATAGTCGTCCCGGATCTGCTGCAGATCGGCTTCCGCCTTGTCCACCGCAGCCTCCTGCTGCGCCATCTCCGCGTCGCTCCCGGCGGCCAGATGCAGGATGATGGCCATGCGCTGGTCTTTGGCCACAGCCTTCATCTTCCCGGCCAGGAAAAGCGTGGCGTAGGTATCGTTGTTCATGGCATTCACGATCCTTCTCGCCTGGTACATGCTGTGCAGGGAAAGAAATCCCTGCACCACTGTCAGCATCCCCAGCCCCATGCCAATCAGCATGATCTTTGCACTGAGCGTCAACTTCGCCATCGAACGATCACTCCTCCGCGTCTCGCTGTTCCTGGTCCTGCCCGTTATTGGATCAGCCCCAGCTCCACTAACTCGCTGCGCAATTTTCCGGTATCGATCGGCTTCATCAGATAGGCATGACACCTGCCGAGCAGAGCGTTGGTAATGCTCTCCATATCGGTTTGCGCCGTGGTGACGATAATCTTCGTCGTCCTCAATCCCCCGGCGGCGTCAAGACGGTTAATCTCCCTCAGCGCCTGCTGCCCGTCCATGACAGGCATTCCCAGGTCCACGCAGACCAGATCGTATCTCCGCCGCTTCTGCTGCGCATCTTTGAACGCCAGCACCGCCTCTCTGCCGTCGGCGGCAACGTCACATTCCCCATACTGAGAGAGGAACCTCCTGAGGATCATCCGGCTGGTCACATCGTCTTCCGCCACAAGGCTTTTCACTGAATCCTCCTGACCTTTGAACCCGTCTGCGAGCGTTTCGCAAGCAGACCCCAAACCGACAGGCGCCGCCTGCCTCGTTTGAGGGGCCTCATTCCCTGTATCGGTCGATTTCGCGGCATCATTAGAGTCGCGCGCCCCCGCCTGCCTGGCCGTTGAGATGCAGGCTCATCGCGTTATCGAATACGCGGAGATCGTCCCCATCCAAAGGTGGAAGACAGTGCATGCGGGAGTTGAGTAAGGTAGATGAGGCCTTGCATTCTCACTCCAACCCCGGCGTTTTTCATCCTTTAGGGAACCGGCGACTGCGCGAGCTCCGTGGGGTGAAGTGGCGCCTTACGGCCGCGCTGCTGGCCGGCTCTTTGTGCGTTCTGTCCGGTTGCCGGTCGGGGCTGCCTAACGCGGAATCCGCGGAGTACGCCCGCTTCGTTCAGGCGTTTTATGTGGGTTTGGCCGCGATGGAAGTTGGCAACGACGTGCGGGCGGAAAGCTCGTTTGCGCAGGCGACGCAGCTGGCTCCAGGGGAGCCGGCGGCGTGGGCGGACTGGGGCATCCTGGCGTTACGCCAGCGCAACTTCGACCAGGCGAAGGAAAGGCTCGACCGGTCGCACAGTCTGCTGCCGCGCAACGGGCAGATCGACGCCGATCTGGGCGCTCTGGAGAGCGCGCGCGGGAATTCGGCGGCGGCGATTGCCCATTTTCGCGATGCGGTTGGCCGCGATCCACAGAATGTGCGGGCGCTGTATGAGCTGGCGCTCGAGGTGGAGCGCCAGGCCGGCCCGGACAGCGAGGCGCAGTTCGAGCAGCTGATGGAGCGGATCCTTGCGGCGCATCCGGATAATTTGCCGGCTCTGCTGGAACTGAGCCGCATCGCGGCGAAGCGCGGCGATGTGGCGACTCTGCGTTCGGCTGTCGACCGCATCGCAGCGCAGTCGGCTGACTGGCCCGCTGCTGCCAACCAGCAACTCAGCGTACTCAAAAATGCGGTGGAGGCTGCTCCGGCGACAGCGGCATTGCAGAGCATCTTTCTGCGCAACGTGCTGATGCAGGTTCCCGGTTTTCGGCAGAGCCTGGCCGTGATTCGTGCGCAGCCTGGGGAGGAGGCGCAACCCTTCCGGAACTTTCTGCGGTTGCCGGTGCCCAGCTCGGTGCCCGCGCCGGCCGATGGGGCGATGCGGTTTGTTGCCGAGCCGCTCCCCAATCCGCAGAGGCAGAAGTGGGACTGGATTGGCGCCGTCTCATTGAACGACCAGCTGCGGCCTGCGGTTGTGACTGCGAACGCCACGACGGTGAGCCTGATCGGCGGCGCGTCGTTTCCGTTTCCTGGCGGGCTTGGGCGCGTGGCGCCGGGGCCGGAGTCGATCGTGCCCATCGATTTTAACTACGACTTCCAAACCGACCTGGTCCTGGCTGGGGCGGGCGGGGTGCGTTTTATGCGGCAGGATTCTCCCGCGAAGTTCACGGACGTCACTGCGCAGACGAAGTTGCCCCGGTCGATTGTGGATGCCGATTGCACGGGGGCGTGGGCTTTGGACATTGAGGCTGACGGCGACCTGGATGTGCTGCTCGGTGCGCCGAGCGGAGCGCCCACGGTGCTGCGCAACAACGGCGATGGGACGTTCACGCCGATTCATCCGTTTCCGGGAGTCTCCGGCGTTCGGCAATTTGTCTGGTCCGATCTTGACAACGACGGGAATCCCGATGCGGCGCTCCTCGATGGCGAGGGACACCTGGTTGTGTTGCACAACGAGCGCTCGGGGAATTTTCGCGAGATGGCGGTACCGGCGAATCTCGGCGTGGTGAAGGCGCTTGCGGCTGCCGATACGCGCGGCAGCGGCCGGCTCGACCTGGTGGTGGTTCGCGCCGATGGGGCGATTCTGAGGCTGATGCGCGATGGCGATTCGTGGACGCAAGCGGAGATTGCCCACGTGCCGAACCACCCGGCCCGGTTGGACGGTTCGGTTCGTCTCAGGACGATGGACCTCGATAACAACGGGGCGGTAGATCTGTTGCTTACGGCGAATGGGACTGCGGGACAGAGCGAAACCCTGATGTGGCTGGGCAATCCGGACGGCAGCTATACCCTGATGGATCATCCGGCGGACGCGGAGCGCGTCTTCGCGGCCGCAGACGTGGATCATACCGGGCGGCTTGATTTGCTGGGTCTCGATACTGCGGGTGAGCCGGTGAAGGCCGTAAACCATGGGACAAAGGGCTACCACTGGCAGGTAATCCGGACGCGGGCGGTGACGGCGACCGGCGATCAGAGGATCAATTCGTTCGGCGTCGGCGGTAAGCTGCAGATTCGCTCGGGACTACTGCTGCAAGCGCAGGAGATTACCGGCCCGCAGGAGCATTTTGGCCTGGGCACATGGACCGAGACGGACGTGGCGCGTGTTCTCTGGCCCAACGGGGTGGTGAACGCGGAGTTTGCTCTGCACGCCGACCAGGAGGTGACGGCGCAGCAGCGATTGAAGGGATCGTGCCCATTCCTGTTTGCGTGGGACGGCAGGAAGATGCGCTTCGTGAAAGACACCGTCCCGTGGGGGTCGGCGATCGGACTGCGCATCAATAATCTTGGCTCAGCGCGCATTGCCACGACCGAGGAGTGGTTCAAGATTCCGCGAGAGGATCTGGCGCCGCGTGACGGCGTTTACGATCTGAGGATCACCGGCGAGCTTTGGGAAACCTACTATTACGACTGGCTTGAGCTGATGACGGTGGATCATCCACGGGGGACCGAGGTTTTTGTGGATGAGCGCTTTGCTGTTCCTCCCGTGAAGCTGGCGATCACGGTTACTGGCGAGCCGCAGGCTATCGCCCACGCAGTGGATGATCGGGGCAACGATGTTACGGAGATTCTGCGGGCCCTCGACGGGCGTTATCTCGACACCTTTGGCCGTGGCCAGTACCAGGGTGTGACGCGCGATCATTTTGTGGAGATCGACCTCGGCACCGACGTTCCGCAGGATGGGCCGCTTTATCTGATTGCGCGCGGGTGGGTGCATCCGTCTGACTCTTCGATCAATGTGGCGCTGACCCAGGGACGCCATGATCGACCTGAGCCACTGAGCCTGGAAGTTCCGGATGGTCACGGCGGTTGGGTTGTTGCACAGCGCAATCTTGGATTTCCGGCGGGGCGCAATAAGATTTGCCTCATCGATTTGACGGGCGTATTTCCACTCGGCGCCCCGCGGAAATTGCGGCTGCGGACGAACCTGGAGGTTTACTGGGACCAGATTGAGTGGGCGCGCGGATTGCCCGGCACGCCTTTGCGCGTCACCCATATCGAGCCGGCGGTGGCTGACCTGCATTATCGCGGCTACTCTACAATCCATCAGGCGAATGCCTCATCGCCGGAGCTTCCGGATTATGACCATCTCGCCTCGACCACGCAGATATGGCCCGATCTCGAGGGCTATTACACGCGGTTTGGCGATGTGCGGCAGCTTCTGCAGAAGATTGACGACCGGTATGTGATCATGAACGCTGGCGATGAGATGTCGCTGCAGTTTCCTGCGCCACCTGCCCCCGAAGCCGGCTGGGTGCGCGACTCCGTAATTGCGGGTGACGGCTGGATTAAGGACGGCGATTACAATTCGACAGATTCGGCAACGGTGCTGCCGTTGCCTTATCACGCGAAGACTGCCTACGATGCCGCACCGGCGCGGCTCGAAGACGAGTGGGTCTATCGCCTTCACCCGGAGGACTGGTTGAACTGGCAGACGCGCTACGTCACGCCGGAGCCGTTTCACGATGCTCTCAACGCACATCCCAACGATGCGACGGAGGCCCAGCGGCCGCGATGAAGCGAATCTCGTTAGCGCGGGTTGTCCTCACGGTTGTATTTGCGGGCATGCTGGCTACGCCGGCGCTGGTACGCCGGTTTTCTTCGGGTCGCGGCCAGCCAGTGGCCGAACATACCGACTGCCAGTCGGCCCTGGCACGCTACGGATTCTGTTTCGAAGAAGTATCGAAGCAGGCCGGGATCGACTTTGTTCATGAAGCCCCCGTCCTCGACCCCAAATTGAAGGGCATCATGCCGGAAGTTGCGTCGATGGGCGCGTCGGTTTCCATTGTGGATTTCGACCGCGACGGATGGCCCGACATTTACGTGACCAACAGCGGCGAGGGCAGCCAGAACCATCTCTACCGCAATAATCACGACGGCACATTTACCGATGTCGCTGCGGAGCTGGGCATCGCCGATGTAAATCGCCCTGGCACCGGCGTTTCGATGGGCGCGGTATGGGGCGACTATGACAACGACGGCTATGAAGATCTCTATCTCATCAAGTGGGGCAAGCCGGAGCTGTTTCACAACGATGCCGGGAAGGGATTCACGCGCGTGACCGAGACGGCCGGCCTGCCGCCATGGATCAATGCCAATACCGCGGTCTGGCTTGACTACGACAACGATGGCAAGCTCGATCTCTTCGTAGGCGGATACTATCCGGAGAACGTGAATTTGTGGCGCCTGGCGAGCACTCGCATGATGCCCGAAAGCTTCGAGTATGCGAAGAACGGCGGCCGCAAATATCTCTTCCACAATCTGGGCAATGGCCGGTTCGAAGAAGTCAGCGCGAAAGTGGGGATCAACAGCCGGCGCTGGGCGCTGGCCTCGGCTGCCGCCGATCTCTCGGGGACCGGCTATCCGGACTTATTTGTTGCGAACGACTATGGTGTGTCGGAACTCTATCTCAACGATCACGGCCATTTTCACGAGGCCGGCGCAGAGACGGGCGTTGGCTTCGCGCCCAAGAGCGGCATGAATGCCTCGTTGGGTGACGTCTTCAACCAGGGGAGGTTCTCGATCTATGTCTCGAACATCTCCGAAGAAGGCGTGCTCATTCAGGGCAACAACCTCTGGGTGCCCCAGGAGGGCAATGGACTGCATTATCAGAATATGGCGCGCGATCTGGGTGTGGAACTCGGGGGCTGGAGCTTCGGTGCGCAGTTCGGCGACTTCAACAACGACGGCAATCTCGACCTCTTTCTGGAGAACGGATACATCTCGGCATCGCGAACCCGCAGTTACTGGTACGACTTTTCCAAAGTCGCTGGCGGCAACAGCTCCATCATCAGCGACGCCTCGCACTGGCCGGCTTTCGATGGCCGCAGCCTTTCCGGATATCAGCAGAAGAAAGTATGGATCAACGACGGCGCGGGGAAATTTGAGGACGTTGCTCAGGCTGTGGGTGTCACCGATCGCCACGATGGACGCGCTGTAGCGCTCGCCGACTTATGGAACACTGGCGCTCTCGACGCGGTCGTCGCTAACCAGGCCGGTCCGCTGCTGATCTATAAAGATGTGGTGGCTCCGGATCACGCCTGGATCGAATTCGATCTGGAAGGGACCAAAAGCAATCGCAGCGCGATCGGAGCGCAGGTCACGCTTTTCTGGAATGGCCAGAAGCAGGTGCAGGCGATCTCCGGAGGCAACGGCTTCGTTTCCGAGAACGATCGCCGCCTCCACTTTGGGCTGGGCAAAGATCCGCAGATCGAGAAGGGCGTCATTCGCTGGCCCTCGGGAACCGTGCAGACCCTGGACCACCTCACACCCAACCATCTGTACCATGTGAAGGAGCCTCAATGAACGCGTCGGTCACTTCCGCCCCCCAACTCGCTCCTGCTCCTGTCGCTTTGTGGAAGAAACTCCTCGACAGCCGCTTCACGCCTCCCGTCTTCATTACCCTCATCCTGCTTGTGGGCAATCTGCAGTTCGGCATTCTGGAGAGCTACCAGAAAACCCTGCTCGCCATTGGAGTCAGCATCGCCGGCGAGATGATTCTGGCGCGTATCTTTCTCGGCAAATGGCCGCACCCATCGAGCGCCTACATCACGGGCATCAGCGTCGGCATCTTGCTCCGCTCGCCGGCGTACTGGCCCTACGCCCTATGTGCCGCCATCTCCATCACATCGAAGTATGCGCTGCGCTTCAATGGCCGGCATATCTGGAATCCCTCGAACTTCGGTATCTGCGCCATGTTGTTCCTGGCCTCCGACGCTGTCGCCAGTCTCAGCATTCAGTGGGGCAACAACTTTGCAGCTCTGGCCGTCATCTGGGTGCTGGGGTCGCTGATCGTGTGGCGGGCGCGCCGCTTCCACATAACAGCCGTCTATGTCGTGTCGTTTATCGTGCTGTCGCTGCTCCGCGCGCACATCACCGGCGATCCGTGGCAGGCGGAGATATCGCCCATTACCGGGCCGATGTATCAGCTCTTCATCTTCTTCATGATCACCGACCCGAAGACCACAGTTCGCTCCCGCACAGGGCAGTGCATCGTGGCTTTCGCGGTTGCGCTGGTCGAGTTCTTCATGCGGCTCGACAGCAGCATCTATGCGCCGCTCTACGCTCTGTGCTGGGTGGGACCGGCGGCTTTGTTCATCGAAATGTGGCTCGATGCCAGGCGCAAGCGTGCGGCGGCTCCTCCCACGATGATGAATCCGGCCGCAGCGCGTACTTAGCCGGCTCTCTTTAGTCGACTCGAGCGTGTGCGCCTGCGGTAAAGCCGCACCGCGCGAGCATGGCCAGCACATCGTGCCGCGTAGCCTCCAGCTTGTGTGCGTTATCCAGCAGATCGCTCGCCTCCACCGGATACCAGTTGCGCCGTTCGGGGCGGCCGAGCCCCGCCACATTGAATGGTTCGATAACCGTGAGAATGTCCCGGATCAATTCTGCCGATTCAGGCCTGGTCATGGGCCGCTGCGCCCGCTCGAACAGCGCGGCGCTCGCCTTCCCGAAGACAGGATGCTCGCACAACAGAAATGATGACGCCAGATGCGGCTTCCCCAGTCGGCGTGCCGCCTCGGAGTAGCTGGCTGCTGCGAAGTAGAGCAGGGACAGGGCAACGAATACGGGGAAGTTGTTCATTGTGGCGTAGAGGGAAGCGACCAGCCGTGCGGTCGCGAGCAATTCCCGATCGATTTGCTCCGCGTAATTCTGCAGGCTGCTCTCGAACGCGGAAGTTCCCCAATCCTGCTCCAGCGTTGCCGCCATCCGCTCGATGCCCAGCAGCGCCAGCGGGAACCCCGTCGACAATAAAGGATCGACAAAGCCCGCGGCCGAGGGCAGAAGAGCCCAGCGCCGCCCCGCGATCGCACCCGATCGAAAGCTCAGCCGCGGGATGTGGGTGAAAGGCCGCTCCGCTTGTGCTGTTGCGAATTGCTCCTTTAGCGCGGGGATCTGCTCCAGCACGCGCTCCCACGCCACGGCTCCATCGCCGAACCTCAGCTCCGAAGCGACCCGGTCGGTCGCTGCCACACCGGCGCTGGTGATGCCGTTTCCAAAGCGGAGGACCCAGATCCATCCTCCGTCGAAGACATGGTGGACCGCGGCATCGTCGATCGGATAGGGCGGGGCATCGCTGGTCCGATGAAATGCCGTATCCGCGAGCTGTCGCACTCCGGAAAAGTGGCTGTACAACGCCTGCGTTGCTGGAAACCCCGGGAGCCCCCTTTCGCCCAGATGCAGCGCATGATGCAGAAAGCCGCGCGGTCCCGTTGCATCGACCACGAATCCGGCCCGCAGTGTGATCTCCTCCCCGTCGCGCCTGCCTTCCAGCACAACTCCGCTGCTCTCGTTGGTGAATTTATGTAGCCCAACCCGGTCCAGATAATCGACGCCCAGATTCTGCGCTTCCTTCACCAGGAGATGATCGAAATCCGCCCGGTACCAGTGCGTGTCGGCAATCTCGTCGCGCGGACTGCCGGCGACCAGCAACTGATCCTCCCGGTTCGGATCCGCCGCGGTCTCCGATCCCAGCCGATGGTGGTGAAAAGTAAAACCGCGCTTTAGTCCGCACGCGACATCGGGATAATCGCGCCGCCAGCTCCCCCACTTAGCCAACGGCCGCACCGCCGGCAGATCGTAGCGCTCAGCCAGCTCCTCGATCAACAAATTGGAAAGCGGCGTGGAAGACTCTCCAATGACCACACGCGGATGGGTTCCACGCTCGATCAGCACCACAGAGCGTCCCAGACGCCGCGCGATCATAGAAAGCAGCGATCCAGCGAACCCGGAACCCACCACCGCGATGTCCCACGTCCGCTTCAGGCCGTTCCTCCGCACATCTCGCACGCGATCGCCGGCAAAACACGTTGCTCCAGATTCATCCGCCGCAGTCGCGCTATGCGACCGTCGCGGCACGACGGACAGCGAGCGATCCGCTCCACGTCCCACAGATCGGCAAAGACGCGACCGCGACCCAACCCGACCCCGTATGCCGCGGCTGCTTCCAGCAGAGCCAAAGAGGGAGGCGCGAAGTCTCCCTGGCTGGTCAAGACTTCCATCGCTCCGTTGCCGCCTCGCGTCGGGATAACCGTCGCGACTGTAGCTCCGCACTCCATCGCAAAATCAAGAGAACGCGCGGCCCACTCCATCGCTTCAGATTCCGCCATGAACGGCGGTTTCACCAGAATGAAAACTCGCACATCGATGTCGTTCCCGCGCAGCCACTCCGCCGCCGCTCCAAACTGCTCCACCGTCATCCTCTTGTTCAGCTTGTTCAGAATCTGCGGATGCGCCGTTTCCAAACCCATCGCTACTTCTATCCGGCCACGCAGCCGATCGCGAAAGCGGAGGCAGTCGTCGCCCACCAGCCCGGGGTGGCATTCCACGATCACCCGCTCAAATCCAGAGACAAGGCCTGCGATGGAAGCGTGATCCTCGGGCGGCACGGCCTTCCGATCGAAGAAGCTGCCGCTGTTGTAGAGCTTGATTTCCCGGGCAGTGGGAAGACGGCTGATGGCGTAGTCGATCTGCGCGGGAATCGCTCCCGGCGGTGTATCCTCCGTCAGCGTATTCCGCCACAAGTCGCACATCACGCAGCGCCACGGGCACTCGCGATTGGTCAAGAAGATCGTCGCTACAGAAACAACTTCGCCCGAGGCGCTCCGTTCCTCCTCCACCAGAAACGACCACGGCAGCCGCGGATCGAGCTGGTTGCGCTGCGGCCGCCGCTCCAGGATCCAGGCATCGCGCTCTCTGGCAAGCTCCGGATAAGACAAAGCGGACCTCAGTGATAGAGCGAGAGGAACTGCTCGCGATATTCCGCTTCGCGCCATGGCAGCGCCGAGCGCAGCGTGCTCTTCGGCATCGCTCCATGCTGGAAGCGCCGCTTGGGGAAAACCGGCATCTCGAAGCCGGTGAGCGCCTTCACGCCCCGGCTGACGATTTCCCCTTTCAGTTCATAGAGGCGCTCGACGTTGTATTGCGTCAACTCGATAAATGGAATCGCTTCCGCGACGGCAATGACCTCCGGCCGCGTGTACGGACTAAATCCCTCGAAGCCCAGATGCTGTGCTGTTGCGTAAGTGCGCACATAGGATCGGCTGAGGCCGCCGCTGTAGGTTAGCGAGTGCTTGATTTTTCCAACACCCCAACCTTCCTGGTAAAGCATCGGATTGTGAATCACGCTGCGGATCGTCAGCTCAGGGTTCTCCTCAATGGGATAATCCTTCAGATTTTCATCGCCGCCATCGCCGTCGATCAGATAACGCCAGCCGGGATAGCGCGCCCGAATCCCGCGCTCCAGCGCCAGAGCCATCGTCGCCGATTCCAGATCGAGCGGCTTGTAATCTTCCACAATACGGATCGTCTCCTTCACGTCCAGCTGAGATGGATCGGCTTCAATCGGCTCAAGGAACAAAGAGAGCCCCAGTCTCTCCAGAAAGGAATGCGCCTGCCGCACGTCGGGCCCGTCGCCTAGATCCAGAACAAACGCCTTCAAACGGCTCGGATTCATGCCGAGTTGGCGCAACACATGGTAAGTCACCAGGAAGACGCTGCCACTGTCGATTCCGCCGGAAAAGCAGACGCCGATCGGCTCCTGTGCCGGAAGGCTCTTCAGCCAGACCGCAATCTCCTCGGCCAGCGCGGCGATATAGGCTTTGCCGATCACATCCAGATCGGCAGGCAGGGTCCCCATTTGCGGTGTAAAGAACCTCGTATAGACAGGATCAGGATCGGGGCAACCGATCAGCTCCAGATCCACCACATAGTGTGCAGGGACCATGCGGGAGTAGCTGGGATGAAACTGCCCCTCCAGCCCCTCGGCCTTGAGCCACCCATGGATCGCGTCAATGCGTGACGCCACGATAAGCGCCGGTCCCTCCTGCCGCTTCGCCAGAAAGTACCGCATCGGGCGGTCCAGCGACCGCGCCATCCGCACCGTCTTCCCCGATTTCGCCAGCAGCGCGAAGGAACCCCGAATCTGACGAACAACCTCGGCGGGCCCTCGCAGCAGCAATTCGCGTGCCTGCTCGACGCTCATATCGTAGAGTTGATTCACCGCGGGATCGATCAGGTCAACAACTCGCTCAACATAATGGTCCATCGCACTCCTCAAAGTGTTGCGCTTTAGTGTATCGGGTGCGACGGACAAAAATCAGCTTGCGATCGCAGCCACGGCGATTGATCGCGGGTCGAAACACCCAACGCCCAAAGACGCGTGAAAGGTTCCAACTTTCGATGGAGGCGCTTGGGTGGTCGATCGGGTTAATATCGACGCGCAACGAGAATCCCAGCGGCCCCCAGGCCTGCAATTTTCACTAACCTGCCGTGCAGGATTTGTTGGTTTCCTGCAGCAAGGCAATTTCCGCGCGCAATAAGGACCGGATCCATGCAGGATGAGACCACGGCAAAGACGAGGCTGCGAATTCGACTTCGCCCAATCGTGTTCATCGCTGTGTTGCTGGTGCTCTGGGAAATCGGGATACGAAGACAGCCCAATCACCTGTTGCCAGGCCCGTGGGGTGTGATCGGGGGCATTGCCGATCTGGTGCGGCATGGATTGCTGATGAAAGATGTCGTTGCTTCTCTTTTCCGCGTTACCTGGGGCTTCGTCCTCGCGGTAGTGCTGGCGATTCCTCTGGGTCTTGCCGTCGGGTGGTACCCCAGGGCAGAAATGGCGCTCAACCCGATTTTGCAGATTCTCCGCCCGATTTCCCCGTTAGCCTGGATTCCCATCGCTATTCTGTGGTTTGGTGTCGGCGATCTCGCCGCGATCTTCCTGATTTTCCTTGGCTGCTTCTTTCCGCTGATGCTCACGGCGATCAACGCCGTGCAGAGCATTCCCGCGGTGTATGTAAATGCTGGGCGCAATTTTGGGCTAAGTTCAGCCGCCCTGGTGTACCGCGTACTCTATCCGGCCGTGGTTCCCAACCTCCTGGTCGGCCTGCGAATCACGCTGGGCATCGCCTGGCTGGTGGTGGTAGCTGCGGAGATGATCGCCGTTAGTTCCGGGCTGGGATTTTTGATTGTCGATGCGCGCAATGCCGGGAATCGCTATGACCTGGTTCTGGCGGGCATGCTCATCATCGGACTGATCGGACTCCTGCTGGACGCGGGAATGCGATCCCTCGAAAAAGTGAAATCGTTCCGCTGGGGATATTCGGAGGATTAGTGTCACTTACTCAACCAGTCTCAGTTCCTGCCGCGGTCACGACGAAACTATCTGTCGAACGTGTCGGTATGGTTTTCCAACGCGACGGCAAGAGCACGCACGTTCTCAATGACATTAACCTCGAAGTGGGCAATGGAGAATTCGTATGTTTGCTCGGCCCCTCGGGTTGCGGTAAAACGACACTCCTGAATGCCATGGCGGGGTTTCTGTCGCCCACAAGCGGCGAAATCAAAGTAAACGGCGAGGTGGTGCGGAAACCGGACCCGCGCCGCATCTTTGTCTTCCAGGAGCGCGGTGTGTTTCCGTGGCTGACCGTCGAGGGCAATATCGGCTTCGGCTTGTCGAAACTGGCGCGCGCGGAGCGTGAAAAGCGCATCGCTCACTACGTAAAAATGGTGGGACTCGAAGGGTTCGAGAAGACCTATCCCCAGGAACTATCCGGCGGCATGAAGCAACGCCTCGAAGTGGCGCGCGCTCTCGCTGTCAACCCTGACATGCTCCTTCTCGACGAGCCTTTCGGAGCCCTCGATTCCATTACTCGCCTCATCATGCGCGGGGAGTTACTGCGCATCTGGGAAGCGGAGCGCAAGACCATCGTCTTTGTAACCCACGATATCGACGAAGCTGTGCAGCTGGCCGACCGCGTCGTGGTCATGAGCGCACGCCCCGCCACCATCCGGCAGATCGTCAACATCGACATAGCGCATCCCCGCGACATCAGCTCACCGCGCTATCTCCAGCTGCGCGACGGCATCTTCCAGCAAATTGGTCTGGCGCATAAAGTATGAACTTATTGAGTAAGCCGCGAAAATGGGAACAGTTTTTCTGGCCGATCCTTGCTTCGGCACTGCTGCTCGCTCTGTGGCACTATTCCGTCATCTGGAGCGGAACGAAGGTCTTTCCTTCTCCGCGCGAAGTGGGGAAGGGAATTGGGGAATTGGTGCGGCACCATGTTCTGTGGCGGGATATTGTGGACTCCCTGCGCCGCGTCGCCGCGGGATTTGGCGCCGCCGTCTTACTGGGCGTTCCGCTTGGTCTCACGCTCGGCTGGTATCCGGCGGCTAACCAGGTGGTGAATCCTGTAATGCAGGTCCTGCGCCCCATCAGCCCCATCGCGTGGATTCCGGTGGCGATCATCTTCTTCGGAGTCGGTGATCGCGCGGCCATGTTCCTGATCTTTCTGGGCGCATTCTTTCCCGTCGTGTTGGCCTGCATCAGCGGAGTATCGAACGTGCCCTCGGTGTTCCGCCGCGCCGGGCGCAACTTCGGACTCACCGCGCCCCAACTCCTCGCCAAAGTCCTCTTGCCCGCTGCTCTTCCGCAGATTCTGATTGGACTGCGCATCGCGCTCGGGATTGCATGGCTGGTCGTCGTAGCAGCGGAAATGATTGCGGTGGATTCGGGGCTTGGCTATCTCGTGATCGATTCCCGTAACTCCGGAAAACGCTATGACCTGGTGGTTGCCGCTATTTTAATGATCGGCGTGATTGGGCTCGTGCTGGACCTTGCCTTTCGCCGCCTGGAAAAGCTCCATTCAGTTCGCTGGGGGTTCCGTTTTGAGTCCTAAGAAGGTCGCCCTGATTGTAGTCGCGTGGCTCGTGCTCATTACCGGGCTGCACGCCTGGCTGAACGTCAACTGGATTGCGGTGCTGAACGATTTTCGTCCGCCGGCCCAGCGCAGAATCACAGTTGCCTACATTCCTGTAACCTGCCAACTTACATGCCCGGTGACGGACTATATCTCTAAATTCTCTGAAAATGGCGAGTTATTTCTTCCCCGCCTGTTCCAGGGATTCCCGGAGATCAAGGAAGCGCTGATCTCGAACAAAGTACAGGCGGCGTTCATTGTCGCGCCCTTGGCCATTGCCCTTGCATCTCAGGGCGTACCCATCAAGGTTGTCTATCTCGGCCATCGTTACGGCAGCGCCCTGGTGGTGAAGAAGAACGGGCCGGTCCACACCTTTGCCGATTTGCGCGGACGCACCATTGCCATTCCCAGCCGCTTTTCCGACGAGCGGCTCATCGTTTTTCGAGCAATGAAGATATGGGGGATGAAGCCCGGAGACATAAAGATGGTGGAGATGGCTCCGCCCGATGTGTCCGGTGCCCTGGCCGCCGGCGCCATCGACGGATTCGTGATGGGAGAGCCGTTTCCCTCGCAGGCAGAGATAGGCGGGTTCGGCCGGGTCCTCTTTCAGGCGCGCGACTACTGGCCGGACTATATGTCCTGCATTCTTGTGGTTCGCCAGGATTTAATCGACAAGCGGCCCGAGACGGTCCAGATTCTGGTCGATGGCATCGCTCGTTCCGGCCTGTGGCTCGACAAAGGAAAGCCGTATCGCGAGGACGCGGCGGACTTCGTGGGCCGTTACTACTACAACCAGAAACCGGCTCTGCTCCGCTGGGCTCTTACTAAGCCGATGGACCGAGTCGTTTACACACAGCTTGCTCCGCGCAAGGCCGATTTCGATATGGTTCGCGACCTGATGATCGAAACCGGCGTGCTCAATAAGAAGATTGAATTCAGTCAGTACACAGATACGCGGTTCTCGGACAAGGCTTCCGATCAAACGGCATGGAAGTACGAGCCTGGCATTGCTACTGCAAAATGAGCCGCCCGTTCGAGCGGCATCGACTTGCGCATTGAAGGAGAAAACAGCATGCAACGTAGACGCTTTGTTCAGATGATGACTTTCGCCGGCGCCGGCACTCTGGCCGCGGTGGAAGCAGCTGCCCACGCCGGCGCTACGGCGACCGTTTCGTACAGGGTACGGGGATTCACCTGCGTCACCTGTGCCGTCGGCCTCGAAACAATGCTCCGTCAACAAAAGGGAGTGAAGTGGGTCAAGGCCACTTATCCCGATGCGTTAGTGGTCATTAAATACGATCCCTCGACCGTCACCGAGCCCGCGCTGCGAGGATTCATTTCCGATCTGGGATTTACCGCCGAGTTGGAGCATCACGCCTAAGTCGGTCGAAAGCTGGGCTACGGACAACCAGAACTTCATAGTCTCCGAGGAAGATGATGAACGCCGACTTTGCAGCAATTGCCGACTTACTCTCCGCATCCCTCAACCTTCAACAGCCTCCCATCGCCATATCCTTCTCGGATGCTCTTCCCGTGGGGGTTCCCTCGCATGCCGGACGCGCGCCCGCCGGATGCAGGTTCTGGGAGGATGCGGCGGCCGGAGCGTTTGCAACGACCGCTGCCAACCACAGCAGTTGCGCAATCGGCGTTTATACCCACAATCTGCAACCTTCACCGGAACAACAGACCGACCTGATGGACGCGCTGAAGGTGTTCGCCGACCTTGGATATGTTACTCAGGAGGATTTACCGCTCATCCCCGTTCTGAAGTCGCAGCCAAAGTACGTTGTCTATGCTCCGCTCGAGCGCACGCCGCTTTCGCCGGACGTCGTCATCCTGTTCGTGCAAGCCAATCAGACGCTGATCCTTTCTGAGGCCACGCAGCAGGTGGAAGCTCAGCTTCCACCTGCGATGGGCCGGCCCGCGTGCGCGGTGGTGCCGCAGGTGATGAACACCGGGCGCGCGGCCCTGAGCCTGGGATGCTGCGGCGCTCGCGCCTATCTTGACGTTTTCTCGGACGAGGTGGCGATCTTTGCGATCCCTGGCGCCAGGCTGGCTGAGTATGCTGAGCGCATCGCGGTGCTCGCGAAGGCAAATGCCGTGCTGACTCAATTTCATCGCATTCGGCGGCAACAAGTCGAAGCCGGCCAGAACCCAACCATCAAGGATTCGCTCGTCGCTCTCACCGCCTGACGCGGAACCGCAGGCCTGGTTCCGCGCGAGAGATGTGGGACGTTTACTTCTTCACCGCCCTCAGGATCGCCTTCTGATTGCTGAGAATCTCTTTCTGGTTTGTCAAAATCGCGGACAGCGCCTTTTGGTTCTTTCTGATGTCGGCCTGGTTCGCGAGGATCGTCTTTTGGTTCGCAAGAATGCTCTTCTGATGCTGAAGAATCGTTTTCTGGTTCGTGACAACTTCGTCTGCCATAATTCCATCTCCACTCTTATATAGGATAAGCCGGGGCGTTTGGCGTCCCCGGCAGTCTTGAATTGTTGTTGAAGCACACCGATCTTGACTGGTCTGCAATTCTCAGGGAACACGATGCAGGTTGGATCTCTGGAAGAGCTTCCCTACGGGTTGATCCTAGCCGCATCGAGCCCGACCGCGCCTCCACCGAAAGGTGGAAACACAACCGAGTAACCCGCACAAGGAGCCAACTATGAGCGATGCTTTGAACGAGGTACTGAGCGCGAACCGCCAACCAATTTCCCGGTGAAAATACCAGCTATTCACCGATTCGTGCGGCCCCGCTCGCCGCATCAACGGCTAACGGAAGCACGGTTGCTCGGGGTCTGACCCGGCTGATCCATTCTCAGGCCCCGGTCCATCATCGGCTGAACTCACCAACGTGGCAGTCGCGAGGATCGTCTTTTTGGTTCTCACCTGCAACAGCAATTGGCCGATGACTGAGTCGGGCATTGCGGACAAGGGCTGAGTTCCGGGCAGAAGTCAGTGGGGCAGAGTTCGCGGGCACAATAAGGTAACAATAACTGTTCCCCGGTGTTCCTGTAAGTGCAAATTGGAGCCACCCGTTACGCATCGTTTTCTATAAGTTACCGGTTTCCGTTTCACTGTCATGGCAGAGGTCACTGAATGGCGACCAATGTGGCAAGCAAATCTGGGTTCGATATGAGTGCAATAAGAACCTTATCGAGCAATTCGAGGGTGTAATTCAAAGTTCCACTCACCCAGATTTGGAACCATCATCTTTACAATTTTGGCACCAGAAGTATCTCCCCACGCGGAAATCAACGCAGAGGATGTGAGATTTGATCTGGTCGCCGGATCTGTATTGCAATTCTCCTTTCTTCCGAACCTTGAGGGCAATGGCAGCGATCTCGCGGGCCAAGGTCAACCGCGCCGCGGCTGCCGCATTCCCTTCTTGAGCAGTCCGAGGTAAAGCTTGCGGACTTCTCCCGGACAACGCTGGCTGCACTGGCTCCGAAGTCAGTCCTCGAACCGGAGGATTTCTCACGCCCCAATTCGGATCGAAGCTCGCCGATAGCCGAGTTCTGTCTTCTTTCCCACCACCCAAAGCGTGACGGTGAAGCACAATGCCATCACCGCGGAAAACCTGAGGAACGCGGAACGCCCTTGGGTGGCAGGATCTAGTTTCCCGTGCCCGACAGCGCGATGCTCTGCGTGCCGGATTGGGCATTGGTGGTTACAACCATGGTGGCGGAGCGCGCAGCTTTGACCGCTGGTTTGAAGGTGACGCTGATCGTGCAGCTTTTTTCGGATGCGACTGCCGCCGTACACGTGTTGGTCTGGGTGAAGTCGCCGGGGTCGGCTCCCGTGAACGCAATGCTGCTCACCGAGAGCGATGTGAGGCCGAGGTTCGTCAACGTGATTGACTTGGCCGCACTGGCCGTTGCCGTCTTCACCGTGCCAAAGGCGAGGCTGGTCCCGCTGTACAAGGCGATCGGATCGATGACCGTAGCGGTGAACATGACCGTCTGCGGACTGCCTGCCGCGTTGGTATTGATATCCAGAGTTGCAGTCTGCGGGTTAAAGAAGGGGCCGGCGACGAAGGTGACAGTCATCGTGCAGCTCTTGCCCGCCGCCAGCGAACCGGGGCACTGATTCAGCGTGCTGAACTCGCTGGAATTCCCGCCCTGCAGGATAGCGATGAGAGGATTGTTGATCGTCATGGTCGCATCCCCAACGTTGGTCACCGTAATCGTCTGGGTGACAATCTGACCCAGGTAGAGGTTTCCGAGGTTGACGCTGGCCGGCGAAATGCTGGCCAGGGGAACAGCGGTGACAACCGTCGTCGCAGTGACAGAAGTCGCAGCGAGGTAGTTACCATTCCCGGCCTGGCTCGCGGTCACCTTCACCGTGCCCGAACCGGTGATGGTGAGGGTGGGAGCGGCGGCTGTTCCAGTGATGGTCCCCGGTCCGGAGGTCACGGCGTAGGTGATCGGTAACCCGGACGATGCGGTCGCGGGCAGAGCGATGGGAGCAACTCCGTAATTGACCCCGGCCGGCAGAGTGAAGGTGATGGTCTGGCTGGCTTTGTTAACCGTGATCAAGACCGATCCGTTGGCGGTGGAGTAGTTCGAGCTGTTGGGGACAAAGGAGACCGAGAGGGTCTGGCCCACTCCTCCGGAGAGAATCGTTCCCAGGGCTGGAGTATAGGTGAACGTGCCGGTTACAGGGTTGCCGTTGAAGGTGGCTGTGGCGTCAAGCTGCGCAGCGCTCAGCGCTGTTCCGTAAGTGATGGCAGCAGGGGTCGCCCAGGTAATCGCAGGCGCAGCTTTGTTGACCGTGATCAGAACCGACCCATTGGCGGTGGTGTAGTTCGAGCTGCTCGGCGTAAAGGAGACCGAGAGGGTCTGACCCGATCCCGCGGAGAGAATCGTTCCCAGGGCCGGAGTATAGGTGAACGTGCCAGTGACCGGGTTGCCGTTGAAGGTGGCCGTGGCGTCAAGCTGCGCAGCGCTCAGCGGCGTTCCGTAAGTGATAGGGGTGGGCGTCGGCCAGTTAATGGTCGGCGCAGCTTTGTTGACCGTGATCAGAACCGATGCGTTGGCGGTGGTGTAGTTCGAGCTGCTCGGCGTAAAGGAGACCGAGAGGGTCTGACCCGATCCCACGGAGAGAATGGTTCCCAGGGCCGGGGTGTAGGTGAAGGTGCCAGTGACCGGGTTGCCGTTGAAGGTGGCGGTGGCGTCAAGCTGCGCAGCGCTCAGCGCTGTTCCGTAAGTGATGGCCGTGGGGGTCGCCCAGGTAATCGCAGGCGCAGCTTTGTTGACCGTGATCAGAACCGACCCATTGGCGGTGGTGTAGTTCGAGCTGCTCGGCGTAAAGGAGACCGAGAGGGTCTGACCCGATCCCACGGAGAGAATGGTTCCCAGGGCCGGAGTATAGGTGAAGGTGCCAGTGACCGGGTTGCCGTTGAAGGTGGCCGTGGCGTCAAGCTGCGCAGCGCTCAGCGCTGTTCCGTAAGTGATAGGGGTGGGCGTCGGCCAGTTAACGGTCGGCGCAGCTTTGTTGACCGTGATCAGAACCGATGCGTTGACGGTGGAGTAGTTCGAGCTGTTGGGGACAAAGGAGACCGAGAGGGTCTGACCCGATCCGGCGGAGAGAATCGTTCCCAGGGCCGGAGTATAGGTGAACGTGCCAGTTACCGCGCTGCCGTTGAAGCTGGCGGTGGCGTTAAGCTGCGTAGCGCTCAGCGCTGTTCCGTAAGTGATAGGGGTGGGCGTTGTCCAGTTAATGGTCGGCGCGGCCGGGTTCACCGTGATCAGAACCGATGCGTTGACGGTGGAGTAGTTCGAGCTGTTGGGGACAAAGGAGACCGAGAGGGTCTGACCCGATCCGGCGGAGAGAATCGTTCCCAGGGCCGGAGTATAGGTGAACGTGCCAGTTACCGCGCTGCCGTTGAAGCTGGCGGTGGCGTTAAGCTGCGTAGCGCTCAGCGCTGTTCCGTAAGTGATAGGGGTGGGCGTTGTCCAGTTAATGGTCGGCGCGGCCGGGTTCACCGTGATCAGAACCGATGCGTTGACGATGGAGTAGTTCGAGCTGTTGGGGACAAAGGAGACCGAGAGGGTCTGACCCGATCCGGCGGAGAGAATCGTTCCCAGGGCCGGAGTATAGGTGAACGTGCCAGTGACCGGGTTGCCGTTGAAGCTGGCGGTGGCGTTTAACTGCGTAGCGCTCAGCGCTGTTCCGTAAGTGATAGGGGTGGGCGTTGCCCAGTTAATGGTCGGCGCCGCCGCGCTCACGAGCTGGTTGAACGTGCCGTCGCTGGCCTCAAAGCCGCTTGAGGGCTGGTATACCGCGGAGACAACGTGCGATCCGGCGGTCAGGGTGGACGTGCTCCCGGATGTAGCGGAGCCACTCACCACAGGAACCGGCGTGCCAAAACTCGTGCCGTCGATAAAGAATTGCACGCTTCCGGTGGGAGTTATATCTCCCGCTGCGCTCACGGTTGCGGAGAAGCTCACCGCCTGGCCGTAGGTGGAAGAGGAATCGTTGGACTGTACGTAGGTGGTTGTGATCGCCGGCTCGCCGATCCCGACGAGCGATATGACCTGCGTTGCGGCGCTTCCATTCAGCGCGTTGTCGGTGAGGGTGAGCATTCCGCCGCTTCCCAGGACGCTGGTCGGAGCGAAGTCCACGGCTACGGTGCAAGTCTCGCCGGCCGCCAGAGGAGTGGAGGTGGAGCAGGTCGTGCTCGGATCCACGGTGAAGCCCGTGCTGGCCACGATCCCGGTGAAAGCGAGCGCCTCGTTGCCAATGTTCTCCGCAACGAACGTCTTCGCTCCGCTGGTCTGGCCGACGAAAGTGTTGCTAAACTCCAGCGTGGGCGGCGTAGCCAGCGTGAGCTCCTTCACCTCATAATCATTCGTGTCGCCCACATAGACATTGCCGACTCCGTCCAGGGCCATGCCTGTGGGGTAACTGTAGCTGTAACCAAGCGGCGTAACGCACGGAGCGCCGTTGCAGGCCGGGGACATCAGCGTCACCCGGCCGTTGTAGGTGTCGGCGACATAGACGCTTCCGCCCGGTTCCACGGCCAGGTCACGCGGTAAATGGTAGCCGCTGCCAAGCGCGGTGACGCACGCGGAACTGGTGCAGTCCGGCGTCATCTCTTTGACGGCGCCGTTGGAGCTGGCGTCGCTGACATAAACGTTCCCGGCGCTGTCGACCGCCACGCCCCAGGGTTGGTCGAAGTCGCCACCCAGCGTGGTCACGCACGACGAGCCCACGCAGTTGGGCGGCATCACGGTAACAGAGTTGCCAAGGTTGTTGGCAACGTAGACGTTGCCGCTCCCATCCACCGCGACATCAGTAGGGCTGTCGAAACCCCCGCCGAGAGATGTCACGCAGGCGGAACTGAAGCAGTTCGGCGGCATCTCCGCTACGGTATTGGCGTGGGAATCTGCGACATACACGTTGCCGGCACCGTCCACGGCCACACCCACCGGATAGTTCCATCCGCCGCCCAGCTGTTTGACGCACCCTGAGTTGGCACAGTTCGGTGGCATCTCCGACACCGCCTGGTCGTCAGCAGTGGCTGCGTAAACGTTACCGGCTCCGTCTACCGCAACGCCATTCACCCCGGTAAACACGCCTCCCTCGCCGCCAAGAACCTCCGTCGCGATATTGTTACCGATGAACACGATTTGCGGGGCGGCGCCAACGCCGCTGACCAGTGTGCTGGCCACCAGATTCCCATTGCTGTCGATCAGCTCCACAGCTCCCGGGCGCGTTCCCGGCACGACCGGCGCGAAGGTCGTCTGCACCGTGCAGGTCGTGGGGCCTGCGAGACCGCTCGTGCAGGTGGTGCCCGATCCGGAGACGACGCTGTAGTCCAGGCCGGATGTGCCGCCGCTCAGGGCCAGCACTGGAGTCGAACCGAGGGTCGTTCCCTGCGGGACCGTGAACTGCAGAGAGAAGTTAACGCTGCAGGGCGCGGGCGAGGTTTGTCCGGAGCAGACGTTGGCGACAAAGTTGGGCGAGTAACCGGACTGCACCTCATAGGCCCCAACGTCGCAGCCGTGGCCTGCCGGGCGCGGGTTGCCGCGCTGGTCGTTCGTGACCAGATTGCCGTTCGTATCGGTGCAGACGCTCAGCGGGATGGCGTCGATGGCGGGGCTGCCGGAGAGTAGAGCGAACGTCTGGGTGGGTCCGCCATTATTCTGCAGGCCGCTTATAACGCCCGTGTTATGGAGGTAATCGAAAGGTATCTGCTGATCGCCGGTCTGGGTGAAGTTACAAGTGGGGCCGTCCTCGATGTTATACCCTTCGTCAACCTCCGTCCCTTCGTTGTCGCAGCTAGGGCCGATTTGGTCGTCGAACAGGTTGGCTTTCAAAATGGCAGTGGCGGAGTTGTTGTTGAAGAGCCCGGCGCTGTAGGCGGAAGTGTTTGTGCTGAAGGTGTCGAAGCTTAATTCCAGAGTGCCACTCAAATTGGCGATGGCGCCGCCGTAAAGAGCGCTGTTCCCGGCAAAAGTGCTGTCGATGATCGACGTAATCGGATACGAATAGCCTGGGTAGACAGCGCCGCCGCCGCCCTGGGCGGAGTTGTTCAAGAAGAGGCTCCCACTGATGATCACGGCGCCGAACTGATAGGCAATGGCTCCGCCAAATTGGGCAGAGTTGTTCAGGAAGGCGCAATTGTCGATCACCAGCGTGCCGCTGTTGTAGATTCCGCCGCCCTGCCCAGCAGGGCTGTTGGAATCGCCTGTGGCACTGCCATTCTCGATCGTCAGGCCGGAGATGGTCGCCGTCACCCCGCTGTTCACATACAGAATCTGGCATTGGCCGTTCCCGCTGATGGCGAGATTGTTTGCGCCCGGCCCGACGATGGTCACATTCTGGCTGATGGTGATGGGACCGCTGCCGCAAGTCAGCGAGATCATGTTGCCGTTCAGCGCGGGCGCAAAATGGATGGTTGCGCCGGGCGCGGCCGAAGCGAGCACGGAGCGCAAGGTTCCAGATGAACCGTCGTCACCAGGGCTGGTCACAGTTTGTGCTGACGCCGGCAAAGCCAGCGTGCCGAGCAGCAATGCGATGACGGGGAACAAGACGGAGCGGATCAGCCTGGACTGGAAGCTTGCGTTCTTCATGAATCGATCTCCTGGGCGCTCAAATTCGCCCGTACCTGAAGGTGCGTGCATTGCTAACGGGCAGGCGGAGAAAAACGGCCTGCCGGTTCAAAATTCAAATCTTCACAAGAGCCTGTCCGAGCCGGGAAGCTTTGAAAACGGGGACAACTTCCGGCTGCAACGCCGGCCTTGGGGGGAAAGACAGGAGGGACTATAGGGAGGTCGCCGCCCGATGCGCCATAGAATCGGTCTAAAATCGAACTAAAATCGGTCTAAACGGGTAACTCTTTTGTTTTGTTACGTAAGTGTCATAATTTTTCAGGTCATCCCTGCTATTCTGAGCACCGATTCGGTTCGTGATGCTGGGAACGACTCCAAAAGCACGGTTTGGATCGTTTCAATTTGACTTCGCTTCTCAGATTCTGAGTAAGAACGGCTCCCCCGTCCCGCTCTCCGCCTCCCAGACCCGTCTTCTCACTCTCTTCCTGACAAGCCGCGGAGTCCTGTTGACGCGGGACGAAATCGCGTCTCATTTGTGGAAAGATTCCCGGAACATCGACGTCTCCAACGGGATCAACAGCGCCGTCAACCGGCTGCGCTATATCCTGAACGACGACACCGCTCGCCCTGCTTACATCGAAACCGTCATCGGTCTTGGTTATCGCTTCATCGCCCCTGTGGAGCAGGTCTACCCGGATGAAGCCGGATCAGCGGGCAAAGCAAAGGCTTCCGTCCCGGAGGAGGATTGGAGCCTCGACGCCCGCCGTGCAGGGGATCGGCCTGCGGCCCTGGACGCTCCTCGATCGGAAACCAAGCCCAATAGTCAACCGGAATCACTCGGCCTCGCGGAATCCGTCGGTCGCCAGAAGCCGGGTCGCCGCTTTCGCAACGCCGCAGTTTTTGCGACGCCAGCCATCATCGCCGCCATCCTCGCGGCCGCCCTGGTGTATCGCAGCTCACGGAAAGCCGGGGATGGATCCTCCGGACCCCCTCCCACCGGAACGTTTTATCCGGTGACTTTCAATGACAGCGACGACAAGGTTACCGCTGAGGCCATCTCCCCCGGCGGCGACAAAGTCGCCTACGCCGACCGTTCAGGAGTCTCCATCGCCTGGATCGACTCACGCGCCACCCAACTGCTGGCTTCGCCGGCCGCCTTCCGGGGGCGACGGATCGACTGGTACCCGGATGGCCAGCACCTGGCGCTCAGTGGCATGACGGAGAACACGCACCGGCAGCAGGTCTGGCAGCTTTCACCGGATGGATCCCAGCCCACGCTGATCGCCGACGATGCCGATCTTGCGGCTGTTTCTCCCGATGGCGGGTCCATCGCCATGACCGTCCATGGAGACACAGAGATCGACATCGCTCCAGCCGCGGGTGGCGCCCCACGCCGGTTGCTGAAGGCTGGTGAAAAGGAGCGCTTTGTCTTCCTGCTTTGGGCTCGCTCCGGCCGGTACCTGATCGCCGAGCGCTTCAACGAAGGACGCCTTCCGGATTCGAGGAGCACCACTCCTTCGGGAGACATCGATAGCTTGAAGAGATGGCACTACGAGGCGGTGGACTGCAACTCCGGCCGGCTGTTCGCCAGCCAGGAGAATATCCGTTTCGACTCCGGCTACATCCTGGCGGACGGCCGGCTGGTCTATCCCGAGGCGCTCTCGATCTGGCCAACCCAAACCAACCTCAATATGCTGCGGACGGACCCGAGCGATGGCCGCGTACTCAGCCCGGCTGCGATCCTGCAGACCACATACGGAGATCAGCCCCGCGCGTTGACCGCCTCGACAAACGGACAGCGGATTGCCGTCATCCTCGATCGCACCACGTCGGACGTTTTTGCCGGGTCGCTCCATTTTCCCGGACCTGTCCTGGACGGAGCCATCCAGCTCACCCATCGCTCCTACGAGAGCTACCCGCACGCGTGGTCCGCGAATGACGATCGAATCCTGCTCGAGAACAACAACGTGGGCCTGGCCGCGATCTTCGAGCAGCGGCTCGATCGGGCAACACCCGATCTGGTCGCCCGGCTGCCCATTGACGCGGCAATGGCCGAGTTCAGCCCCGACGGCCAATGGATCCTCTTTCTGGGGCTCGACCCCGTTCCCCGGGGGCAGCCTCGTTCCATCTTTCGTGTGCCCGTGGCGGGTGGAGTTCCGCAGCAGTTGCACATCAACGGCGAGATCGAGGAATTCCATTGCTCGGCCAATAAAGCCGGCCGATGCGTCTTGCGCGAGGCCATCGAAGGGAAGGAATTCGTCTATTACGCGCTCGACCCCGTCAAGGGCATGGGAGAGGAACTTGCACGCACGCCCTGGGTGCCAAGTGTGCTGGGGGACTGGTCCATTTCACCCGACGGCTCCACCGCCGCCATTGCCAGCCACAATAACCTCGTTCCCGCAATCCACCTTCTCAGCCTGCTCCACCCTGGCGGAAAATTCGACGACATGCCCGTGGACGGCCTCGGCGTCCCACTGGATGCCAACTGGGCGGCAAACGGCCAGGGCCTGTTTGTGGAAACCAAGACAGAGTCGGGCTACAACCTGCTTTACATCGATCTCAAAGGTCACGCGAAGGTTCTGCGCGAATCAGGCGCGGCGATATGGGGCGTTCCCTCACACGACGGGAGGAGGCTCGCATTTCCCGACGTCACGATGCGCACATCCGTGCTCACCGAGAAAGTCGGCTATAACTGATTCTCGTCTCCTCTGGTGAGAGTAATCCAGAACTGACCCCGTTTTTGGTCCAGTCGATCAGACGAGATTCCTAGTCGTCGTCGGGGCGGTGGGAAACGTGGAACGGGGAGGCTCAGTAAGGTGTGAGGAAGAACTTCATTGGCTGCCCCCCAGGCAGCCATTGATGTTGATAATAAGTGGCTTAGTTGAATATCCAAAACAGATACCCATTTCGTACCCCACAATTTTGTTGACTACTTCGAACTGTGCGGTACGTCCACGGACACTCGCCTTTCTTCCGAGCACTTCAGTCTGTTGACGATATCCTTCGGCCGATCCGTCGATCCCGGGCGATTCTGAGGCTTTCAGGCTGGGGGACGCTTGCAAACTCCTCACGCCAAAGCTGCCATGCGTCCTTCACAGCTTCATCGGATTTCGAATCAGGAAACGGGCTCTTGCGCGGGATCGCACCGCCGCCCATCGAACCGGTCCACTTCAGTAAATCGCCGCACCGATCTCATTCTGATTTGATCCGTGTTTCGTTCGCTCCAGAGCGTATCGAGCCACCGTTCACGTGGGCTTGCGCTGCAATGCTCGTGGGTGACGTTCCCACGCGAGTCAGCTGCGGCGATCGCTCCATCAGACTGGCGAGCGGGCTGCCAGCGCGGAAAGCGGCACTGCACTGGTAACGGTCGGCGATATCCAGGCGCTGCGCGTGGGACGTCAAACCACGAGTGCCACCGTTCTGCTTGCACTCTTCCCCGGGTTGCGCGCCGCAGGTGGGGCAGACGAAATTCAGAGAAAAAGTGGTACCTGGCATTCAAGACCTTCTAGCCTTACTTCGATGAAAAACCGGCGAGTCGTGGACACTCCCGGCCGCCAAACCAGATTCTCGTCATGTCTTAGCGTCAGCTGCGATCGCACAGTAGTTATGTTCGCTGGTGGGAATTCCGCTAGTTGCGGAACGCGAGAGAGACGAGCCGCTTGCATTCCGTGGATGCGACATCGCTGCTACCGCCCCCAGCAACAAATGCGGCCGGTGGCATCCCTTTTCGTAGAATGCATCCGCTGCGGCGCCTTCCGGAACTGCCGCGCCTGTGAAATCGCTGCTCATCGCGACGACGCGAATGGACGGAAAATGGCGTCGGATGATCGAGAATAGTTCAAATCCCGACATGTCGGGCATAGACAACTCGGCGAGCATAATATCCGGAATCTCATCGTTGATAGCAGCCAACGCAGAAGAACCGCTCTGAGCGGTTCGGGTCGCATAACCAAGGGCGCGGAATATTATCGCCATGTTTCTGCGAACCGTCGCTTCGTCGTCAACGATGAGAAGCTTTGCTCTTACGTCGAGAATCGGTCACCTCGGGGCGGCGTGAAAGTGAATCCGCATCTGTAGTTTCCCACCGCGTCGCATGAGTTACTGGTCAATACGGCACACGCAGCTGAGGTCAGCCAGTGAGCGGCGGCCTTTCCCGCGACCAACGACAGTGGCCACACCAAAATCATGCCGGCAACGACTCTGCACTGACACGATCCATCGTTCTTCGGAGCCGCCGACACTGGGGGTTTCCGGCGGCGATGTCACATTGATGCGTGCCGTGCCCCTCAATGTGAGCAGAATTGCTCAGTCCCGGAATTGGGACGGTGGAATACTGCGTGTGCCGGCTTTCCTTCAGTGTTCTCGGCGACAGGATGTGCAACCGGGAGGTCGAGATCTCTTCGCGGGCCAACCAGGCGTCTGAGATGTTGCATGGGCCGAGGGTTGAAAGGTTCATTCGGAGCTGGATGTGGATGTGGACCGGAGAGATGAGCGCGCATGGTATCGATGCATACGACCAACCCGGGCCAGACGCATCCACACAGAGCGAGCGAGTTCCTTGGCTCTTTAGCCTTCAGCGCCTTCCGGGAATTCCAGACCTGCCTGTCGCTGGTTTGTTATCCGGCGCACGCGGTGCTGTTTGAGGAAGAGCAGGAAGCCAGCAGCATCCTCATTGTCCTGGACGGTTGCGCAAAGATTTCTGTGAATTCCAGCCAGGGGAAACGGCTGATCCTGTGGGTCGCACGACCGATCGAGTTGTTGGGACTCACGTCTGTACTGCGCGGAAGCTGCCATGAAGTAACGGCAGAAACTCTGCATCCATGCAGGATCGCATCGATTCGCCGCCGGGAGTTTCTTGATTTTCTGGTGCGGTATCCCGTTGCCTACGAGGGCGTGGCACGTGAATTGAGCGTGGAGATGAGCCGCGTGCGTGAGCAAACGCGGATCAAGGGGCTGGGATCCTCGGCAACGATAAAACTGGCCTGGCTCCTGCTGGACTGGTCGTCAGACTGTTCGCAAACGGCGGAACGCGGAATCAGGGTCACCGTTCCTCTGACGCATGAAGAGATGGGGGAGTGCATCGGGGTAACGCGGGAAACGGTGTGTCGAGCTTTGGCCGAACTTCGCCGGCGGCGCCTGATCGATCTGCAAGGGGCAGCGCTGATCATCACAAACCGATTCGCGCTGGAATCCTTTGCTCAGGGGTTGCACAAAGCAATGCCTCGCCACGCTGCTTTTACGTCGAATCGGGCCGGCCAGCCCAGTTGTTCAGCTACTCTTCCGCGAGGAGTAACGGAGATCACCGCGGGGCGACGACTGAATTGAGGCGCGACCGTTTAACTACAAAAGTAAAACCTCACGTCCGGACTGAGGGATGTCGCCGAATTTATAATGAAATCAGGCTCTCCTTGTTCACTTAAAACGTGTAAGCGCATCCCGTTGCGCCACGCGTTGGGTAGCAGCGTCGATGCGGAAAGGGCTATGGAATGGTTCAGCTTGAGAAGCTGCCCTTTGACGCCGAAGCCTTTCTGGCGAACGCCGGGCTGGGACGGAAAATTGTTCACCTTAAGCCGGAACAGGCTTTCTTTGCCCAGGGAAATGCAGCCGACTCGATCTTCTATCTGCAGCAGGGTCGGGCAAAGCTCACCGTCGTTTCCACAAACGGCAAAGAAGCTACGATCACCATGTTGGGTGCGGGTGATTTTGTAGGAGAGGAGTCTCTGGCTGCGGTCGGCGGACTCCGGATGGCTACGGCCACCGCGATTACCCTATGCACCGCGCTGAAGATCGAGAGAGGGGAGATGATCCGCGTGATGCACGAAGAGCACACATTCTCCGATCTGTTTTTATCGTTTCTGTTGGCACGAAGTATGCGCGTGCAGGCTGATCTCGTCGATCAGTTATTCAACTCCAGCGAGAAGCGGTTGGCGCGCATTCTGTTGTTGATGGCGGAATTCGGCAAGCCAGGCCACCCGGCAACCATGATCCCGAAGATCTCGCAGGAAACCCTGGCGGAGATGATCGGCACCACGCGATCGCGGGTGAGCTTTTTCATGAACCGCTTCCGCAAGCTGGGTTTTATCGAGTACAACGGCGGCATCCATGTCCATGAATCGCTGCTAAATGTGGTTCTGCTCGATCAACTGCCGGAACGGAACGCCTAAACCGTCCATCTCGGACACTCCACCTGACGAGTCGTAATCGCGGGGTGCATCTGGTGGCCCGCCCCCCGGCAGGATCACGCCAGCAGAGTTCCGGCTCGACACCGACGCCGACGCCGCCCCCCACGGCCGTATCGGCCCTTGAACATAGCGAGTCTGGCGCGAGCAGCCTGGAGCGGATACGAGGCTTTCGCCATGGCGCTGTAACCCGCACGCATAAGGCCAGACTGAGAAGTGAGCGAATCAGTACAGATCGTCTCTGTCTGCTCGTGCGACGGTAGCTATGGATCATTTCGCACCGGCGCGGGTCGAACTTTGCTAACCCTCGCTCCGGTGCGAGAACGAGATCCCTCTCCAAACCCGCCAGGTAATGGCGGCGGTTTCACAAAGTTGCCTCAAGTAGACACGCTTTCGATTCTGGTCAAAAAGCTTATGCCGCAGAGCACGCATGATCGAGCAGCAGAACTGCACAACCTCGCGGCGCACGCCCATACGGCTGCAGCCGTCGCCCATCGCAAGGGAGATTATCTGACCGCTCATGAACTCACAAAGCAGGCGCATGACCACTCCATGAATGCCCAAAAAATTACCGAAAAGCTCCCTTCGAGAACGAACGAGACGGCTCGATGACCGACCACCTGAAACCAGCATTCGTCCTCGCCGACTTTCTCGCCAAAGCCGGACTGGGGCGAACAATCGTTCAGCTGAAGCCGCAGCATGCTCTTTTTTCGCAGGGCGGTCCTGCTGACTCCGTCTTCTATCTTCAGAAGGGGCGCGCCAAACTGAGCGTCATGTCAAAAAAGGGAAAAGAAGCCACGATTACTCTGCTCGGAGCTGGAGATTTCGCAGGCGAGGAGTCACTGGCCGGCATGGGGGGTCTGCGCGTGGCAACGGCCACCTCCATCACCGCCTGCACCGCCCTGAGAATCGAACGTGCAGAGATGATCCAGGTGATGCGCGAACAGCGCGCGTTCTCGGGTCTGTTCCTGAAATTCCTGCTGGCTCGGAGTATGAGGACCCAGGCGGATCTGATCGATCAGCTCTTCAATTCCAGCGAGAAACGTCTGGCGCGCATTTTGCTGCTGATGGCGGAATTTGGCAAGCCCGGCGAGCCGGAAACCTTGATTCCGGCCATCACGCAGAGCACCCTGGCGGAGATGATCGGCACCACGCGATCTCGCGTCAGCTTTTTCATGAATCGATTCCGGAAGATGGGTCTTATCGAATACAACGGGCGCATCCGCGTGCGCCCATCGCTTCTCAACATGATCCTGCACGACCAGCTGCCGGAGCACAACGCAGAAAAGCCCCCCTTGCTGGACACATCCCTGCGGCCTACCCGGAAGAGATTGCCAAAGTCAGTCGATTGAGTCCACTTCACAGGTTGCCAGGATTGCGATCAGTTCGCGAGCATCAAGGTCTGGCACCCCTGATCCTGCCCTTCCCCGCGACGGCGCAATGGAATCCAGCTGGGGTGGCAGGGCAGAAAAACAGAGAAAACCGTTCCAGTCGATGGGGGATGCGCACGGCTCCGTACCTGAATCCTGCCCCCGTGCCTGTGGACGATTTCAGAGCTGACCCAGAGCCCGAGGCCGGTACCGGTATCGTCTCTCGTGCTGACAAACGGCTCGAAGAGCATCCTTCTGATCTGAGGGTGAATTCCGGACCCAGTATCGCCGATGGTGATGCGAACACCAGGCCGGTTCCCATGCCTGTGCTCGTGTGCACCGGAAATGCGGATTTTTAACGTCCCGCCATGCCCAGTGGCGTCGAGGGCATTGGCGATCAGGTTGAGGACCAGCTGGCGCAGCTCTCCGGCCATGCCGAGCACCAGGGGGCATTCCCGGAAATCTCGTTCAATCGAGATTTCCGCGGTGGCCAGCCTCGTCTGATAGAGATTGACGGCGGCGTTCACAATGTGGGTGATCTCGACGGCGACCGGTTTGATCGGCTCTCGATGAAACTTTAAATTCTGGGTGACAATTTCTGAAACCCGGGCCAACTCCCGCGCCGCAATCTCGGCATACTTGTGTGTTTGCTCCAGGGATGACGAGCCGCCGATGAGGTACAGCAGGTTCGTGACGGATGCGAGCGGATTGTTGACTGCATGCGAGAAGCTGGAGGCGAGACGGGCTGCCACCGCAAGTTTTTCGGCCTTGCGCAGAGTTTCCTCGGCCGCCTGCTGCTCGGCAATAAAGTCTCTCACCTGGTATTGGCGGCGGCGGCTGCGCAGCGCCGCTTCGACGGTGCTGATTAAGGTCTCAGGACGAACCGGCCGTTCGAGCAATACCAGGTTTCCCATCGGTTGACGAGCGAGAGCTTTCCTGCGGCTCTCCGCGCTGACTGCACCCGCTATAGTGAGCAGGATCAGAGGGAGATCGGACCAGGAAGCTTGAGCGGAAACATCCGCACCCCATGCCGCGATGACCGGGAGAGTCAGAACCTCCTCCGCCAGGACTACAGCGCCCGCCCCGGTGTGCAATTCATGGCGTGCCATCTCCGGGTCTGCGGCAAAGACGCTGGCGATGCCATTGGCGGCCAACAGCTCGCAGATCATCGGACCATCGCGCCCGGAGGGAGCAACAACGAGGACTCGCAGATCGCTTTCGTGGGTAGTCATGGCGTTGTCGGATGGTTTGTCGCGGCGCGGGACCGCTGGAGGCTCTCCATGCGCCCGCGATAGGTCGGCGCGCCGGTAAGCACACCATCGAATTCCGTGAGTACCTCTCCCACGGTGATGACACCGTTCCTCATGACCAGTTCACGGATGGTGCGCTCATGTTCTCCGCTGCGCTTCTTGATGACGGAGAGCGCCTGCCGCACTTCGCCGGCGGCTTCGAAATAGCGGAACAACAGGACGGTATCGGCGAGATAGCTGACATCGACAGGGGTATCGATATTCGTGCCCACGAAGCCAACCTGGGATACGGTCATGATTGTCGTAACGCCCCGTTGGCTAAGGAAGGCCAACAACTCGTGCAACTGCATAGCGAGAAAGTGCTCGCCGGGCATGGCATTAAGAAACCCGTTGAGGCTGTCAATGATCAGGAGCTTCAGATCGTGTTGTTCGACCAGTTGCCGAATTTCGTGTACAAACTGGCCGGGCGAGAGCTCTGCGGCATCGACCTGGCGAAGCAGGAGTTTTCCGGAATCGACGTGTTTCCTGATATCCATGCCGAGGCCTTTTGCCCGGATGACCAGAGTCGCCAGAATTTCATCGAAGGTAAAGAGAGCCGCGCGGTCGCCACGCTCGACGGCTGACATCGCGTAACGGACAGCGATGGTGGATTTTCCGCAGCCTGCGGGTCCCAGTAACAGCGTGCTGGTTCCGCTGTCGACGCCTCCGCCCAACAAAGTATCCAGGGCAGGTATGCCGCTTTCCAGCTGGATCGGATGAAAGGTCATCTGGTGCTCGGCAGCCACGAGGCGCGGATAGACTTCCACGCCACCGCGCTTAATGCAGTAGTCGTGAAGCCCCTCGCGGAATTGTGCGCCGCGCAGCTTCTTGACCTCCAGGCGGCGCCGCTTGATGCCATATTCCCGTTCTGCGCTTTCCATCAGAATCACGCCGTGGGCGATGCTCTCGAGTTGCTGATCGTGGCCTTCGCCGGTGCGATCGTCCAACAACAGCACGGTGCATTTGCGTCCGGCAAAATACTGTTTCAGGCCCAAAATCTGACGGCGATAACGGAGGGAGTCGCGCGCCAGCAGACGCAGTTCCGAGAGAGAATCGAACACCACGCGGACAGGTTGCAGTCGCTCGACTTCCGCCATGACGGCGTTGGTGGTGTCGGACATTTCGATTTCGGAAGGATTGAAGACCGTGTACTGGGCCTCAGGCCTGAGTTGCGCCTCATCGGGAGCCAATTCAAATATTTCGATCTCATCGAGAGACCAGTCGTGCGAATCGGCGATCTCCAGCAGTTCCGCTTTCGATTCCGAAAGAGTGACGTAGAGGCCCTTTTGGCCACGACAGACACCCTCCATGAGGAATTGCATGGCAATGGTGGTCTTGCCGGTTCCTGGATCGCCCTCGACGAGGTAGAGGTGATCACGGGCGAGTCCCCTCCCAGAATGTCGTCCAGGCCCGCGATCCCGGTGGCGAATCGCTCCTGGGGCGCAGATCTCCGGTGGTCTTCAACCCTGCTCCCGTTTCCTGAATTGACGATCGATTTTCTCGGTGTGAAGGCCGAATCCACGGTGAGCCTTTCTTACGTCCTGAGGACGGCCCAAACGGTTTCCAACGTCTTCTATTTGACCGCACGGCCCCACGGGACTTGGAGTTAGGTTCTGCATCCCTCCTGCATCGTTGGACACTGGGGCGGGTGTTGCTGGAGGAGGGTAATACGAGTATCCAGTTTTATCCGTGGCGATTCTGATCAGTTTTATACAGTTCGGAACGATTTCCGCCGGGAGATCCGATCTTCGGGCAAGCGATGGACACACCTTCTACTAGTCTCGATCGGCCGTTGTTTGGGTGACTGCGACGAGGCGTTCTCTGCCGTGCTGACCCAAACAAGGCCGCACAGGAAGACGCCGTTCCTCGAATACCTGGGCCAGTCGCCCGTCAGGCGACGAGGAGCGGCCCCACGGTGGAGGACCGCCCCTCATCCATCTACATCGAAATGCTGACCGCTATGCCCTCGCCTGGGTAGCTGCGGTTGTAGAGGTAGTAGCCGTTGCCGGCATAAGCGACATAGACCTGGTCGGTGTCGTACCAGTCGTCGCCCCAGTTGGCCGGCCATGGATCAACAACGCTGAGCCAATAGCCCTCGTACTGGAAGCGCGGGTATCCGCCAACCACCATGAAGGGCAGGCCCTGGATGCGGAATCCATGCTCCGGTCCGAAATAACCACGGAAGCGGTCGTCGGGGATCCGGTAGCCGTTATAGCCGCCGCGCTGCTGCCATGTGCGGTGATCCGACTGCCAGTTGTCTGCCCGATGCTGCTGCCAGGCAGCCTGCTGAACTCCCCGCTGGGCCTGATTCCGCTGTGGGGCCACAGCACCTCGCTGTTGCCGCGTGTGCTCCTCCTGCTTACTGACCGTCGGAAGCTGCGCCTGCGGCGCCTGCCGTGGCTGTTGAGCCCGCTGCGGCAACTCCTTCGGTGGCTGCTGTTGCTGGGCGGGCCGCCGCTGCTGCCGATCCGGTTGCTGCTCTTGGGACTGAGCCGGCTGCCGCTGCTGCTGGCGGGCGGGCTGCTCCTGCCGGCTGGACTGCGGTGGCTGTTGCGCATGTTGATCGGGCTTAGCCTGCTGGCGTGCGTTGTCTTGTTTTGGATGGTCCTTGTCCTTGCCGTCGGACGGCCGGTCCTGCGCTGCACACGCAAGAACCGCCAGTCCTGCAAGCAACGACAGAACGGCCGTGCGGGTGATTCCTGACACTTTCATAAGAACGCCTTTCTCTATCTGTTCGACAGCTTCTGATTCATCGCATCGCTGCCGATGATTGCCGCTGACCAGCACTTCTCCCAAATTCACCGGCCGGCCTTCCGGTGAAACGATTTTTCCTTTGAGGCAGACAACTGCCTGGTGACTTATTGCAGCGACCGGGAGTGGAGAGGCATAGTACTGGCCGAAGCTATTCCTTCAGTGGTTACCGTCGACCATACATCGAGGTCAGCGCATGGAGGTGAAATATACCGAAGGCGCTGAGAAGCCACAACACTACAGCAATAACGACCACACCGTTGAGGATGGACTTGATGTTCGACTGCATAGGGATGAATCGGTTCACAAGCCACAGCAGGAATCCCACGATGACAAGCGTAATCACGATGTGAATCAACATAGGTTTCTCCTTGGCACTGAGCTGTGCGGATCAGAATCCGCGATGGATCCCGATCTGCAGGGTTAATCGGATTTACTGCTGGCCCTGGTTCGCCTCGGCCAGCGTGCCCGCGCGGCCGATCTCCCCGACAGCCCGCATAAAGCCCAGTGTCGACTTCGGTGCATGGACGTTGCCCGACAGTATCGACCGGAAAGATGCATCGCGGCCGTAAATGGCGCGTGTGGAATCCACATCCTGCTCCACCACCGCTCCATCCAGGGTGATCCCCGCGAAGACTCCGTGCGAGCGCGAATAGGTAAGCACTTCAGTGGTCATTTTCCAGTCCGTTCCCGCTGAAGCGTGACGGCCCACCGGGCCTGCGGAAGCTGAAGCATCTCCGCTCAGCTGGAATTTGTCCCCGAGCAGATGCTGCAACCCCCGGTCATTCATGACCACCATCACCAGATCGACGCCTTCAACGCCAATCTGCAGGCCCCAGCTTCCGCCACCGATGGATACAAACGCCGGCGCGCTCCAGCCGTTAGCTGTCCGGCAGGAAGCGATGCCGCGTCCGTGCTCTCCACCAACCACGAAGCCGCCTTTGACCAGATGCGGAACCACAACGATGCATTTCGCGTCCTTCACCACTTCGTCCGGAATACCTTTATCCGGAGTGTTCATGACAGCGTGGAGTACTTCGGAAGACATTTGCAGACGCTCGATCGAATCCTGGCGTCCAGACGCAGCCCAGAGGTTGCCACTCGTCAGCGCAAAAGCGCTGACCAACAGCATAGACATTATTTTCATTGGTTTTCCTTGTTCAGTGGGGAGAAGCTAAGGGAAACACATTTCAGATGGGCTGACTTAGCTCAGAACCAAGAGTGAGGAGATACAGAGGAACTCTGCTCCAAAGTGATTAAAACAGAGGCGCAACGCAATAACTGAGCTAAATAGCTCACATTCTCGCGAATTTCACGCACGAACACATTTACGATCCCGGCACAAATGCGATTTCCACGGCATAAGCATGTTTCCGGCATATACTCGCTACAGCAGTTGATTTTCTTCCTCGCCTCCAGCTCTCCGTTTTGCTCCAGACGAGCACCTTTCAGGTACGCAACGATCGACTGGAGCTTCCATGAGCCTCATTAAGAAATCCGATTTGAAAAGCCACCTTTCTTCTCGGAGCACCTCGGTTTTTCCCTTCGGATTGAAACGGTCCGAAACAAAGGCGGAGAATAAGGAGCCGGGCCCTCAGCCTGAACCGACCGATATCAGCATCAGCCCCAGCCATCCGATTTCTCCCGAAGCAGTGCCCAACGCCCAGGTTGGAGGCTCCGTTGGTGTTCCTGTGAACACGGGAAAACCCGGCAACGGCTCGTGGTAAAGCCTCCCGCGATTTTTCTTCGAACGGGTTGCATCCTGCCGAGCGGTCTTCATCTGAGAACCACCCCTTTCGCCGGGGCGTGGATGTCTGTTGAGAATGTGGCGCCCGCGCAGCTGGATCTCGCGGTGCGCGACGCGGGTTGGCACTTCATGTGGATTGAGTCCGCCTGCTCCCGCATCGGATGGGGTCTGAGCGACGAAACCGCGATCACGCAAGCGATCACCCAGGCGCTCATGCAGACGCAGGACAGCTTTAATGCCGCGGAACTCAGCTTCGTGCGTGTCTCGCGCTACTTCGGCCTTCGTATCGCCAAAGTAATGATGTACCCCCGGCACATCCAGCAGACCGCTGCGCTCGGCATGCTCGACGGTTTGTCCGTCCAGCAACTCGTCTAGGAAGAAGCGTCTCGGTTCGCGAAAAAGCCTCGCCGACAGCGGCCGAGATATTGGGCCTTTTCTCCGATAACCGGTCGACGGCCGCAGTCGAATCGGACGCAACTTATGAAAGCAGGAACGAATTGACCCTTTCGGAGATGCTTCGCGTTGAAGGCGTTGCCGGGCTTCCATCCTCGTCAGCGAGCCCCTCTTCGGCAGCCGCCGGGAGTTCGCCACTGCCTCTGCCCACGCGCATTGCGGTTATCGGCAACTATCTGCCGCGCCAATGCGGGATAGCCACATTTACAACCGACCTGTGCACCGCAATCGCATCGGAGTACGGCAGCGCCCGCCTCTTCGCTATCCCGGTCAACGATCCCGAATCGAGTTACGAATATCCCGATCGCGTGCGCATGGAAATCGAGCAGGAGGATTCCGCCTCCTACGAGCGCGCCGCTGAATTCCTTAACTTCAACGGGAACGACCTGGTTTGTCTCCAGCATGAGTACGGCATCTTTGGAGGGCTGGCGGGCAGCCACATCCTGTCGCTCCTGCGCCGCCTGAAGATGCCGCTGGTTACCACCCTCCACACCGTGCTGCGTGAACCGGATCTGAATCAACGAACCGTGCTGGAAGAGATCGCGCATCTTTCCGATCGTCTGATCGTCATGGGCGAGCTCGCATCGACTCTGTTGCAAAAAGTGTATGGCGTCCCCTCAGAAAAAATTGACCTGATTCCTCATGGCGTGCCGGATTTCCCATTTACCGATCCTAACTATTTCAAAGATCTGTTTGGTACCCAGGGTCAGCCGGTGCTGCTGACGTTTGGGCTGTTGTCACCCAACAAGGGGATCGAGAACGTCATTCGTGCGCTGCCCACGATCCTCGCAGAACACGATAACGTGACCTACATCGTTTCGGGAGCAACGCACCCTCATATCCGGCGTCGCGAAGGCGAGCGCTACCGGGAGGAACTGCAGAACCTCGCCGCCGAGTTAGGCGTTTCTTCTCATGTGATCTTCAATAACCGCTTTGTCAGCGCGGAAGAACTCATCGAACATGTGGGCGCCGCAGACATCTACATCACACCCTATCGGCAGGAAGCGCAGATTGTCTCCGGTACGCTGGCCATCGCCATGGGCGCCGGAAAAGCTATTATCTCGACACCTTACTGGCATGCGCAGGAACTGCTCGCGGACCGGCGCGGCGTGCTGGTTCCCTTTGACGATCCAGCTTCCATCGCACAGGCGACCATCCGCCTGCTGGATAACGACGCAGAGAGGCACACGATGCGCAAGCGTGCCTATCTTTATTCGCGTGGCACCACCTGGCCACGAACCGCCCAGGCGTACATGGCGAGTTTTCAGCGTTCGCGAACCGAACGCATCCGGCGGCCGCGACCGTCACTGCAGGACATCCTGGCGGCCAGATCGACCGATCAGTTGCCGACCCTCGACCTGGGTCACCTCAGGCACATGACCGACGACACAGGCATTTTGCAGCACGCCGTGTTTTCGGTGCCCAATTGCGATGAAGGTTATACAACCGACGACAATGCCCGCGCCCTGATCGTCACAGTGTTGCTGCAAGAATCTCCACCGTTGGACGGCGACTTATCCGCAGACCTTTCTCGCCGTTACCTTGCCTTTCTGAAACTTGCCTTTCATAGCAAGGCAGGACGGTTCAGGAACTTCCTCGGGTACGATCGCCAATGGCAGGAAAGCACGGGGTCGGAAGACAGCCACGGCCGGGCATTGTGGGCACTGGGAACCGTGCTTGGGCACTCTACAGATCACGGATTACGAGGGGCAAGCGGGCAGTTGTTCGAGGCCGCGGTTCCGGCCACCCTCACCTTCACGAGTCCGCGCGCCTGGGCGTTTTCAGTTCTGGGCATGCAGGGATATCTTGACGGGTTTCCCGGAGACAGGATCATCCAGGGAACACGCAATCTGCTGGCCAACAAACTGCTGGACCTCTATGAGCGTACCCATTCCGGGGATTGGCGCTGGTTCGAAAAAAGCCTTGCGTACTCCAACGCACGCCTGTCACAGGCTCTCATTCTGGCTGGGTGGAATAGCAAGAACCAAAGAATGATCGATGTGGGGTGTGAGTCCCTGCGGTGGCTTGTCGCCGAGCAGCATCGAGAAGACAGCCACCTCTTTGTGCCAATCGGTTCCCGGGGATTCTTCACCGAAGGAAAAGACAAGGCTCGCTTCGACCAGCAGCCGGTTGAGGCTTGCGCAACCATCGCTGCCTGCGTTCAGGCATATCGAGCCACCGGAGACAGCTTGTGGCTCGAGGAAGCATGGTCGGCCTTCCGCTGGTTCCTTGGGGAGAACGACCTGCAGGTTCCGCTGTACGATGCCGCGACCGGAGGCTGCAGGGATGGACTGCATCCGGACCGCGTAAACGAAAATCAGGGGGCGGAATCCACCCTCTCGTTTCTCATGGCTCTGCTCGAAATGCAGGCCGTCGAAACGTCCACTGCCCGACTGCCGAACCAGGAAATGAGCGTTTGCCTTTGACCCCCATTCTGCTTCCATCTGCGCAACAGGGACGCAATTCTACGAATCAGCATTCCGAGGACAGCAATCCACTTCTCTCGCTGTTCACTCGTCATCCTGAGAATCCGATCCTCAGCCGGGATAACTGGCCCTACGCGGTTAACAGTGTCTTCAATGCGGGCGCTGTGCGTCTGGCTGACGGCGAAACGCTTCTGCTCTGCCGCGTGGAAGACCGGCGCGGGCTCTCCCATCTGACAGTGGCGCGATCCGCAAACGGAGTCGACGGATGGCGCATCGACGCGACGCCGACGTTCCCCGCGGAGCCGCTGGAGTATCCCGAAGAGATCTGGGGAATCGAGGATCCGCGCATCACCTGGGTGCCGGAACTGGATCAATACGCCATCGCCTATACCTCCTTCGCCCGGGGTGGTCCGGGAGTCTCACTCGCTCTGACGAGGAACTTCAGAAGCTTTGAGCGCTATGGCGTCATCATGCCGCCGGAGGATAAGGACGCCGCTCTGTTGCCGCGGAAGATCGGCGGATACTGGGCTCTGATCCACCGGCCGATGACCAGACTGGGCGCTCACATGTGGATCTCTTACTCGCCCGATCTGCGCCACTGGGGCCGTCATAAGATCATCCTCGAAGCGCGTCGTGGCGGATGGTGGGATGCGAATAAGATCGGTCTCTGTTCGCCCCCGATTGAAACGGCGAAGGGTTGGCTGACCCTGTACCACGGTGTCCGGCAGACGGCCTCCGGCAGTATCTATCGGATGGGTCTTGCTCTGTTCGATCTGGAGAATCCGGAGATTTGTCTGCAGCGCGGGGATTCATGGATGTTCGGCCCGGAAGCGGCCTACGAGCGCGGCGGAGATGTCAAAGACGTCGTGTTCCCATGTGGGCAGACCATCGGCCCGGATGGCGACACGATTCATCTCTACTACGGAGCAGGAGACTCGTGCGTGGCTCTGGCAACAGGCAGCATTCGTCAACTTCTCTCCTGGCTGGACTCCAACTCGAGTTCAAACGATGCCACGACATCCTGGCGCTGAGGAGGCGATCGATATGAACAGCGCAAGGCTGAGCTGGCCACCAGCAGTTCCCAGATTCATCTGGATTCGCCGGAAGTGTCCTCTTTGCAGTTCCATCGAGTTCAAGTCCGCCGAGCGGGAGTGGCTCGACGTTTTCTTCCGTCTGCTCTCTCTGAGACCTATCCGCTGCGTCAATTGTTGGCGGAGATATTACAGCTTTCAAAATGCCGATGCCACCCAGCAAGATCACCCCATTCAAGGAAACAGGATTGACGTGCAGGCAGGCTCGACGAAAGGAAAGTCCAATTGAAAGAGACTCGCGTTTCAGCCGGCTATACATCAAACGATTTGCTGTCCAGTCTGAATGGGGATGACACGTTTCTTTCGGACCCCGACCGAACCATTCAGAAGGACCTCGACATTCAGGAGTACACCGATCCTGAGCATAATCCGATGATCCCGCATACGTTCGTGCTCAAGCCGGGCCTGGTGATTTACAGCATCTATAACGGCTACTGGTTCTGGGGGCGTCCATCGGTCATCGATCTGTGGCGCGATCTGCGCATCGTGACGAGTGAAATCCGCCCGGACTGGGATCTGAGCACCCCCGGGCTCCGCGAGGCGTGGAATGCGGGTGACCTCTCGCGTTTCCACGGATGGAACAAGCGGGGTATAAAAGATGCCCCCCCTACGATTCCTCCAGCCGAATAACCGACCTAAGCTCCAGCAATCGGCCAGCAGGATGAGGGAAAACGGAGGATGAAGATGACGCACACGCAATCGACCGGGATGACGCGCCAGCATTTCGCGAAGACCGGGATGCCGGCCCGGGCCGCGCTGCTCGTTCCACTGGCGCCGTTCGCGGAGGGCGAGCCAGGCCCGGGCGGAGGGAGCGCAGCAGGAACTTAACACAGACAACGGGAGCTCATTATGGCAAGCGGGAAGACAGTCATCGTAACCGGCGGCTCGCAGGGCATCGGCGCCGCCATCGTCCGGGCATTTCTGGAGCGCGGCTATGACGTGGTGGCGACCTCGCGCAGCATTTCGAAGGCGGGGTACGCGGCATCTGCCAACCTCGCGTTGGTCGATGGAGACATCGGCGAGCGAGCGACGGCGGAGAAGGTGGCCAAAGCGGCGATCGATAGGTTCGGCTCGATCGATCATCTGGTGAACAACGCGGGGATTTATTTTTCCAAGCCCTTCACGGAGTACACCGGGGAGGAGCTTCGTGCCTTCCTCTCGACCAACCTTGAAGGGTTCGTCTACATGACGCAGGCAGCTGTGCGGCAGATGCTGGCGCAGGGAAAGGGCGGCAGCGTGACCAGCATCAGCGCATCTATGGCTGATAACCCCATCGCCGGGGATCCGGCATCGGTTCCTATGATGACCAAAGGCGGCATCGACACGATCACGCTGAGCCTTGCGAACGAATACGCAAAAGAGAAGATTCGCTTTAACGCGGTTGCACCGGGCGTTGTGGATACATCTCTGCACAAGGACAACGTGAATCCGCGCTCGCCGATGGGTACGTTTACCGAACCGAACGATATCGCTGCCGCGGTGGTTTATCTGACGGAGGCCATTCATGTAACCGGGGAGGTGCTGCACGTGGACGATGGTGCGCATGTGGGGCGGTGGTGAGCGTGAACCTGAAGGCGAAGCGGGTTACTTTGCAGGAACTTCAAACAGCCGCTTCGAAGATTCAGAAGCGGTTCGCCTGCAGGAACCCAGGTTCCTGTGCAGCACCCTTTCAGGGGTGGAGTGTCGAAATATACCCGCGCACTGCAGCGAACTCTGTATCCGCATAAGTGTATTTAGTTTCAGTCTTTTACGTAGAATGGGGAGGTTCAGGGAAGTGCGAGGAAGTGCGTGATTGGCTGCCCCCCAGGGATTCGAACCCCGATATGCTGATCCAGAGTCAGCTGTCCTACCATTGAACGAGGGGGCAGTAAAAAGGCCGGTTCGCCGCAAACCGCCGCTTTTCATACTATCGGCCCTGCCCGGCACGGTCAATAACACTGCGCCCTGCAGGCATCTTTGTTCCCGTCTCATCTCTCCGCGCCGGCCCTATATTCCCTGTTTCTTATCCTCTGTTCCCTGCCTCTCACTCTTCCCGCAGAACCTCCAGCGGCTTCTGTCCCAGAATGTGAAAACTCGCAATCCATCCCGTCGCCACTGCCAGCACCGCCGTCCCCAAAACCGCTGTCAACGATCCCCGCACATCGCGCTGGAAAACCACATCCATCCGGTGCAGCAGAATTCTCGACAGCACATTTGCAAACAGCGCGCCCACCGCGCCCGCCAGCAGCCCCAGCACAACAAACTCCACACTGAACACCGTCGCAATCCTGTTGCGCGTCGCACCCAGCGTCTTCAGCACCACCACCTCGCGAATCCGCCTGAAGCGTGTGCTCGCTATACTCGACGCCAGAATAATCAACCCCGACAAAATCGAGAACCCCGCCAGAAATCGAATCACAATCGTGATCTGATCCACCACGCCTGTAATCGTCTGCAGTATGTCCGCAATGTTGATCACCGTCACCGTCGGATACGTCGCGAACAAAGCCCGCTCGATCTCCGGAATTGCGGCAGGCCGCGCGTGAATGTCGCCATACCAAACCGTCGGCTGATCATCGAGCAACGCCTTCGGCAAAATAAACTCGCTCCGCGCAAAGGCATGCTCGCCGACAATCTTATAAATCGCCGCTACCCTGACCGGAATCTCTTTCTCTCCCGCAATGAACGTCACCTTCGATCCCACCTTCAGGTTCAACCGCTTCGCCACCCGATCCACAACGGCAAAGTCGCTGCCGCCCATCCCACTCCACCACTTCCCATCTGCAACCTTCGTCCCCTCCGGTGCAGCGTCGGTCCACGAAAGCGTCACATTCCGCAACATCCGCTTCGGATAATTCTTTACCTTCAGATCATCGACCCCAACCCCGTCAATCGACTCCACCCGCGCAGAGATAATCGGAATCGCCTCCAGATCGCCAATCACCCCCGCCTGCTTTTTCAACTCCGCTCGAATCCCCGGCAGTTCCTGCGTGCTCATGTCGATCAGAAACAGATTCGGCGTGTCCGGCTTCACATCCTCATGCAGCGCATTCACAATCGATCTCTGCATCAGGAACACGCTCAGGATCAGCATCACCCCTGTCCCCAGCGCTGCCAGCACTGCCGACGACTGGTTCCCCGGCCGGTACAGATTCGCCAGCCCGTGCCGCAGCGCCGACGGAAAATGTAACCGCGTCCGTGACAAAAATGCCCGCAGCAGCCGCAACGTCAAAGCCGAAAGCCCCAAAATAAACACCAGCAGTCCTGCAAGACACGCTGCAAACCACTTCCCCACCAGCCACGAGTCCGCCAGTGCTGCCGCAATCCCGCCCAGTCCAGCCAGAATCACCACCATCGATGCCAGCTGCAGCTTGTGTTCCTTCAGCCATACCAGCCAGCCCGCACCGTCCCCCGACTCCACCACCCTCCGCAGCACCAGGCTCGGCCGCACATGGCGCACATCCAGCAGCGGCGGTAGGCAAAACAACAGCGTCGTCAGAATCCCCGTCCCCAGTGCCGCCAGCACCGGACTCAGCGGCAGCCGCAACTCCGGCCGCAGCGGCAACAGCTTCCCCAGCACCGAAGGAAACACATACTCCACCCCCAGCCCCAGCACCACTCCAATCAGCGCCCCCGCCACTCCAAGGAACAGTGTCTGTAACAAATAGATCCGCAAAATATCCGCGGACCGCGCCCCGATCGACTTCATGATCGCCAGAATCTCGATCCGCTGCTGCAGATGCGCCCGCATCGCCATCGCCACGCCGATTGCCCCCAGCACCATCGCCACCAGGCAAATCAAACTCAGCAGCCCCGTCGCCCGATCCACACCCTCCGTCAGCGTCGGACTCGTCTCCCGAAAATCCGCCACCTGCGCGTCCGGCAAAATCTTCTCGATCTGCGCCCGCACATCCGCAACCCTCACCTTGTCACCCAGCGCAAACAGGTACCGCTCCGTCGCCCGGCTCCCCGGCTGCAGCAGCTCCGTCTCTTCCATCGCCCGGCGCGTCATCATCACGCGCGGCCCCAGCCCCACGCCCGCCGTCATCCGGTCCGGCTCCTTCACAATCACCGCCGCAATCCGAAACCAACGCCCGCCAATCTTCAGCTCATCGCCCACCTTCGCGCGCAGCCGTACCAGCAGATTGTCATCCACCACCACCGTGTCGTCGTTCAGCGCAGTTGGCAAGTCCGCACCCGTCGACAACTCCACCGTTCCATAAAACGGATACTCCGCCGGATCGACCGCCTTCAGCGTCACCAGCAACGGCACCGGATCGCCCTTCACCATCGCCATCGACACGGTCTCCGTCACCACCGTCCGCCGCACACCCAGCCCAGCTTTCGGACCCGCTAGCGCATCCAGTTCCTTCGATTCCTCCGCCGTCGCCTGGCGAAACATCCGCGCCGACAAATCTCCCGCCATGATGCTGCGCGCCTGCAACAACAGCGTTCGCGAAAACGACTGGCTGAACCCGCGCACCCCCGTCAGCGCCGCCACGCCCACCGCCACCGACAACAGCACAAACATGAATTTCGCCTTGCCCGCGCGCAACTCTCGCCATGCAATCCGAACCGCGGTCGACCACGGCAGTGCAGGCTTCATCGGATGCTCTCCGCAGCCGCGGCCCCCGCCGCAGCGTTCTGCGACTGGTCCGCAACCACCAACCCATCCCGCAGCTGAATCCGCCGGTCCGCCCGCTCCGCGACCTGCATATCGTGCGTCACCAGCACCAGCGTCGTCTGCGATTCCCGCTGCCGCTGCCCCAGCAGTTCCAGCACATGCTGCCCATTCACCGAGTCCAGATTCCCCGTCGGCTCATCCGCCAGCACAATCGGCGGCTCCAGCACAAACGCCCGCGCCAGCGCCACCCTCTGCTGTTCCCCGCCGGAAAGCTGCACCGGATAATGATGCAACCTGTCCTCTAATCCCACCGCCACCAGCAACGGCTCCGCCTTCTTCCGCGCATCCCCGCGCGCATTCAGCTCATACGGCAGCATCACATTTTCGAGCGCCGTCAGCGTCGGTATCAATTGGTACGACTGAAACACAAACCCAATGCGCCTCCCCCGCACCTCCGCCAGCTTGTCCTCTTCAAGACGGCCGATCGAAATGCCATCGAGAATCACTTCCCCTTCGGTCGGCGAATCGAGCCCCGCCAGCAATCCCAGCAGCGTGCTCTTGCCGCTCCCGCTCGCCCCCATAATCGCCGCAAACTGCCCCTTCGGAATCACCAGATCGATCCCCCGCAATATCTCCACCGTCCGCGTCCCATTCCGAATCGACTTCTTCAGCCCTCGAACCTCAATCATCCGTTCTCCTCAACAGCGTCCTGGCTACTCTTGTTAGGGTAAAAATAGAAATGTCATCCTGAGCGAAGGTTGACGCGCGAGCGTCAAACGAAGTCGAAGGATCTGCGGTTTCTTTCCCAGCCTACAACGCTCATGCCTGCATACGAAAAATCCAGCCTTGCGGCTCTGGCAACTGTGCTCATGCTCTCTCTACCTTTGTACGCTGCTCCATATAGCCCCGTTCCGGTCTCTTCACGAACCGCTCCCATCATCGCCTGCTTCGGTGACAGCATCACTGCCGGCTACGGCGTCGAGCCCGGCCACGCGTATCCCGACGACCTCCAGATCGACCTCAATAACCGCGGCTACCACTACAAAATCGTCAACTCCGGCGTCAGCGGCAACACCACCAAAGACGGAGTCGACCGTCTCCCCGACCTCCTCCGCCTCCACCCCGCCATCGTCATCGTCGAATTTGGCGGCAACGACGGCCTTCGCGGCATCCCCATCGCCGACACGCGCCGCAATCTCGACACTATCGTCTCCACCCTCATCCACGCCGGCAGCAAAGTCATCCTCGCCGGCATCACTCTCCCGCCCAACTACGGCGCCGACTATATCCATCAGTTTGACGAAACCTACCGCCTCACCGCGTCAAAATTCCACGTGCCTCTTCTGCCTGAACTCTACGCGAACGTCTACACCATCCCCGGCGCCATTCAGGACGACGGCATTCACCCCACCGCAAAAGGCGCACAACTCCTCGCCGACAACTTCCTCCCGCTCCTGCTGCCTCTCCTCCACAAATAGCGACCGCGAAATTGCGGTGTAGGCGCACGCGCAAAGCTACTGGCTACCGGCCACCGGCTACCGGCTACTGCCTCCTGCCTCCTGCCTACTGCCTCCTGCCTCCTGCCTCCTGCCTCCTGCCTCCTGCCTCCCGGCTACCCGCTACCCGCTGTTTAGTTGCGCCCATTTCCCAGCAACAAATCCCACACCCCGTGTTTTCACCGTGCGTAAGGCGAATGACAAAGCACGATCGCAACAAAGTCATCCGTCCCCAGGAGCCCACGTCATGAAACTCACACTGGTTGCAACCGCACTTCTTGCCCTCACCACCACCGGCGCCTTCGCGCAGTCCATCAACCAGCGCAAAGTCGACCAGCAGGACCGCATCGCCGAGGGCGTTCGCAGCGGCCAGCTCACCGCGCGCGAAACCACCAACCTCGAATCCCGTGAAGCCTCCATCAACCGCGAAGAGTACCGGATGCGCCGCGCCGACGATGGCCGCCTTACCGGCCGCGACCGTGCCGCTCTCACCTGCCGCCAGAACCGCGTCTCCCGCGCCATCTATCGCGACAAGCACAACGCCTTTCACCGCGGATAACAAAATCGCGGTGCCTCGTAGCGTGGCCTGAGCAATTCTGAGTGCCCATGAAAAATCGCAGGGGCACTCAGACAGCTCAGCCTCTCACTCGCTTAGACCGGGAAATCCCGCAAGCACACAAGCTCAAGGTTGTTCGCTATTCCCTATTCCCTACTCCCTACTCCCTACTCCCTATTCCCTGTTTCTTCACACCAACACCACAAACGGCTGAAACAGAGTCCCCGCCACCCTCCGCCCCACCGCCACCAACTCCCTCTGCCCCTCGAAAATCTTCACCAGCGCCGCCCCCGAATACTCCGGCAGATTCACCTGCATCCCGTTCCGAACCCGCCCCACCGTCTGCTCGTCCGCCGTCACGGCTGGCATCTCCGGCAGCAGCGTTCGCGGATGCGGCATCCGCTCCTCCAGCCTTCCCTCCACTCCCAAACCTTCGACCTCCTCCAGGGTCAGCGCCTGCTCCAGCGTGAACGCTCCTGCCGCCATCCTCCGCAAACTCGCCAGATGCGCTCCGCACCCCAGCCCCTGCCCCATCGCGTGCGCGATCGCCCGCACATATCCGCCTGCTGAAATCTGCATGGTGAACCGCGCCGTATCACCATCGACGCTTTCAATGGCAAATGCGTCGACCGTGATCTTCACCGGCTTCAGCTCCGGTGTCTTTCCCTGCCGCGCCAGCTTGTACGCCGGTTTCCCGTCAACCTTCTTCGCGGAAAACGGCGGCGGCATCTGTTCAATCTCGCCTGCGAATTTCGCCGCTTCGGCCCGCACCGCATCGAGCGTCAGCGCAACCGCCCGCACCTCGCCCACCGACTGCCCCTCGGCGTCATATGTATCCGTCGCGGTTCCAAATCGAATCGTCCCCGCATACGTCTTCGCGCTTGTGCCAAAGAATTGTGCCAGCCGCGTGTACTTACCCAGTAGCAGCGGAAGCACCCCGGTCGCCATCGGGTCCAGCGTCCCCAGATGCCCCACCGACTCCTCGCCCGTCGCCCGCCGCACCCGCGCCACCACATCGTGCGACGTCATCCCGCCCGGCTTATCGACAATCAGGAGCCCATTCACTCAACTACGATAATCGCATCCTCTCCCCTTCGGGAAAACGAGCCTACTGCAGGGTGAAGTCGATACTGCGGCCAGGACCGAAAGGTGCGATGACCGAATCATTCTCAGAAGTCTAAACACTACCCGCTGTGCGCTGCACCACGTTCTCTAATCCCTAAGCCCTAAACTCTGATCCCTGTTCCATCCCGAATCAACGACAGAAACTCCGCGCGCGTGTTCTGCTTCTGAAACACCCCCAGCATCGCCGAAGTCACTGTCGAAGAATTCTGCTTCTCCACTCCGCGCATCATCATGCAAAGGTGCCGCGCCTCGATCACAACCCCCACACCCTGCGGATGGATCGCCTCCTGGATTGCCTCCGCTATCTGCCGCGTCAGCCGCTCCTGCACCTGCAGCCGCCGCGCAAACACGTCCACCAATCGCGGAGCCTTGCTCAGCCCAATCACTTTTCCGTCGGGAATATACGCCACGTGAACCTTCCCGAAAAACGGCAGCATGTGATGCTCGCACAACGAATACATTTCGATGTCCTTCACGATCACCATCTCGTCGTAAGCCACATCGAACAACGCCCCATGCAGGATCTCCATCGGATCCTCGCGGTACCCCTTCGTCAGGAACTCCAGAGACCGCTCCACCCGCTCCGGCGTTTTCTCCAGGCCATCCCGCGTCGGATCGCCATCGTACCGGCGAATGATCTCCCGAAACATCTCCTGCGTTGTTACATTTTCGAGGCCCGTTGTCCCGATGATCTCCGCATCCAGCTTCTCCCGATCCTCATCCACCGCCATTCGCGTCACGCTTTCTTCCTCCTCGAGAATCCGCAAAGAACCCGGCTCTCATCTCTAATCCCTAAAACGCCGCTCTCATCAAATCGGATCTTCGCAGTACTCGAAAAAATTGTTCGACGTCTCCTCCACTCGCACCGCCAGCGTCATCGCCCGCGGCAATACCAGCGCCAGCCGCCGGTGTATCTCGATAAGCAGGTTTTCCGTTGTCGGCACAACTCCACGAAACACCTCCAGCGTATTCAGATTCTGATGGTCGAACGGCTCCAGCACCTCGCGCCGAACCCAGCCATCCAGCTCCGCCAGATCGCACACCATGCCTGTCCGCCTGTCGATCTCTCCGCCCACAATCACTTCCACCGTGTAGTTGTGCCCATGCCCATGCGGATTCGCGCACTTCCCATAAACATTTTGATTCTCCGCTTCGCTCAAAGACGCAGAGAACAATCGATGCGAAGCGCTCAGCACATACCGCCGCCCCAGATGCGCTCTGGCCGTCGTTGCCCATAGATGCGGGCCGTCCTGGTCCAACCGTCCATCCTCCATAAAAGAATCGCCTCATCCCGAAAGCAGCGGCCTTGAGTCAGGCCGCGTAGCAGTCGGCGAATAAATCCGGCATCTCATACACCCGCACCCGATGCAACCGCGCCCCGGGAATCTTGCCCTGCAGTCTCCGAAAAATCGCCACCGCGATATTCTCCGTCGTCGGAATCGTCGTCTTAAACTCAGGCACCTCCAGATTCAGGTGCCGATGATCGTAAGCGGCCACCACTTCCTTCTCCATCACGTCTTTCAGCTGCTTCAGATCGACCACGAACCCCGTCACCGGATCGGCCTCGCCCGCCACCGTTACCTCCAGCGCGTAATTGTGACCGTGACCGTTACGATTGGAGCACTTCCCAAACACGCGCAGGTTCTCCTCCGCGCTCCACGCCTCGTTCCAGTAATAATGCGAAGCCGAAAACTCCGCCTTCCTCGTCAATAAAATCATGGGTTTGCTCTGTGTAACTCGCTGCTTTTCGCTCGCCTTTTGCTCGTTTTATGCTAAAAGTCTTTTGCTAAACGCTCTTCGCCGATAGCTTCCTGGCCGGCTTCTTCTTCGCTCCTCGCATTCTCCCGGCTGCGAGCTACCGCCTGTCGGCTACTCCCTGCTGTCTGCCCTTCCAGACTACCTGCTTCAACACCCTCACGCGAAACCAGCTCCGCCACAGCAACACCGCATACAGCGGAATCCCCACCGGAGCCAGCACCCAGTCCCTGAATGGAAAATTTGACTTCGCCACCCGCCCATACAGCCCCCACAAAGCCCGCAGCCACACCACCACCAGCGCGGCCAGGGCCAGCGGAGTTCCCAAAACTCCCCGCGGTATCAGCGGATGGTGCGCCATCATCCACCCAAAGAAAAAAATCAGCGCCAGCACCCCCACCACCACCGCCAGCTCCAGCAGCCGCATCCCCGCCAGCATCGGCGCATTCCCAAACAAAAGCGCCAGGTTTTTCGTCCACCCCTCCCACATCGCCCCAAAGCTGCGATACATCCGCGCGGACACCGCCTCCGGCGCATAACGAAACCGCAGCCCCAGCTTTCGCCGCTTCACCAGCGATGCCAGCTCCACATCCTCAAGAATCGAACCCTTCACCGTCGCGTGCCCGCCGATCTTTTCGTAGACATCGCGCCGCACCAGCAAAAACTGTCCATTCGCCGCCGCCACCAGCCGCGCCGGATCGTTCACCTTCGCCGGCGCATACGTCACCGCGAGATCGCTGAACACCAGCGGCATCAGCGCCCGTTGCGCCAAACCCCGCACAATCTGCCGCGGCGAATACGACAGCATCCCCACCTCATGCCGCTCCGCCTCAATCATCGCCAGCCGCAAATGCCCCGGTTCATGCACGGTGTCAGCATCCGTAAACAGCAGCCATTTTCCCTGCGTAGCCTGCGCCCCAGCCCAGCACGCATTCGCCTTCCCGGTCCATCCGCGCTCCAGCTTCGGAGCATCCATCACTCTCACGCCGTGAAAGCTAGCCGCAATCTCCCGCGTCCTGTCCGTCGATCCATCGTTCACAACGACGATCTCCCAATCCACGCCGAGCCGCCAGCCCTCCTCCTCCTGCGCCACCAGCGAACGCAGACACTCCCCCAGACAATCTTCCTCATTGCGCGCGGGAATGACGACAGAGAGAATCGGCGGAGATGCGTCCACGGTAGCTGCACCTTATTATAGAAACGTGCCCGCCCCACCTGTTCTTAGGCGTCGCCTCACCCGCCGCTCAATCGCGGACGCCCTTCTATCTACCCTGCACCCTGTACCCCGTGCGCTGCTTTCCCGCGTCCTGCGTTTCTGCTGCCTGCTGCCTGTTGCCTGCTGCCTGCTTTCCTGCGACCGCGGCAGCCACCCCGCCCAGGTTGGCGAACAAGCCCCCAAAATTGTCATCCACAACGGCCCGCAAACCGTCCGCCTCAGCGATTACCGAGGCAAAACCGTCGTCCTCAACTTCTGGGCCAGCTGGTGTCCGCCCTGCATCGAAGAGTTCCCCTACCTTATAGAACTCCAGCGCCGCATGCCCAACATCGTCGTCCTCGCCGTCAGCTTCGATACCGACCCCAATGCTTACCGCCAATACCTCATCGATAACCACATCGCCGGCATAACCACCATCCTCGATTTATCTCAGCAATCCAACCACGCCTTCGATACCACCCGTCCCCCCGAAACCTACATCATCGACGCTCACGGCATCATCCGCCGCAAATTCATCGGCGCCCAGGATTTCACCAGCCCCGAAATCATCAACTACATCAGGAACCTTTAGGATGTCATCCTGAGCGGAGTTTGGCTCGCAAGAGCACAAACGGAGTCGAAGGACCTGCATTTTTCTTGCCTCGGGGCACGACCATCATGACGGCAGCCAACAACCAGCCCCCCACACGCCACGAGCCCCGCTGGCCAGCCCTGGTCGCCCTGCTTGCCGTCGGTGGCCTGCGCCTTGCCCTCCCAGAATCGCTTTCTTACGGCCCTGACTGGCTCCTGCTCCTGATCATCGGCGTCCTCGCCATCCCCAGCATCTGGGCGCACCGTCTCGCCCTCAATGCTTTCAACCGGGTCCTCGGCTACGTCATGACCTCCATCGTCACCCTCGACATGATCTGGTCCCTCGGTCTCCTCATAGCCGCGTTGCCCGCTCATAAACAATCGCCCATCGCACTGCTCGAATCCGCCGCCGCTCTCTGGATCACCAACATCGTCGTCTTCGCCTCATGGTATTGGCGCCTCGATGGCGGAGGTCCAACAGCCCGCGAGCTCCGCGGCGTCCACACCGACGGCGCCTTCCTCTTCCCGCAAATGACTCTTGACCAGCAGTCTCGCATCGCCATGGGCGAACAATGCTGGAACCCCGGCTTCGTCGACTACCTCTTCCTCGCCTTCAACACCTCAACCGCCTTCTCCCCCACCGACGTCCCCGTCTTATCCCGCTGGGCCAAGGTCCTGATGATGATCCAATCCCTCATCTCCCTCGCCACCCTGGCCCTGCTGGCCGCCCGCGCCGTCAACATCCTCTGACTCGAAGCCGGATATTCAGTCAGAATGGGGGACCAGCCAGGACTCCGGAATCGCAATCAGTAACATCCATCCACGAACAATCGGTTACTTGATTGTAGATTTTGGTATTGGACATTATTGTATTGCGCTGACGCCAGGCTTTTGGCAGTCTTATCTGTGCTCACTGAGATAAGATTGTCGCCGCGCAGACTGTCTTCCACCAACCTTTGAAGAAGTGTCAACCCGTGAAAGGATCCGGCTGTGCTCAGCCTCAAGTTTGATCGCTGCCAGTTATTGAAGTTATCAAAATCGCTCTCCAGCCACCAGAAAACTACTTCCCAGCTCAGTTGCAGGCACAAGCGGGCATGTCATCGCGTCGCGCTCGGCTTGCTCGCTCCCACGGCATTGCTGGATTGCGCTATATCTCATGCGCAAACTTTTGTTGGCTATCAGAGCCCGCAAACGATCGTCGCGTCCGGTCTTTCTTCTCCGTGGCAAGTTGCAGTAGACGCCGACGGAAATGTCTATATCGCCGATTCCGGCAATAATCGGGTCCTGAAAGAGACCCCGTCGCCAACGGGCTATACCCAGAGCACGGTGCCATCAAGTTCTCTTAACGACCCGCAGGGCGTCGCTGTTGACGCTAACGGCGATGTCTATATTGCCGACTCGAGCAACGGCCGGATTCTGAAAGAAACCTGGTCAGGCGGTGTCTACACGGAGAGCGTTGCCGTTGCCGGCACCACATACCGCGATCCCACAAACCTTGCGGTAGACAGCAGCGGCAACCTGTACGTGATCGACGGCGGCGTGTTGTTTAAGGAGACCCTTGCAGCAGGTACCTACTCCGCCAGTACGATTCCATACATGCCAATCGGCGACCAGGCCGTCGCTGTGGATGCGAGCGGCGACATTTTCGTCTCAACGGTGGACGGAGACCAGGGCGGAGCCGAGGCCGGGGACTATCTTTACGAGGCCATACCGGCGTTCGGGGGAGGATACAACCTCGAAATCCTCACCCCTGAGACATGGGCAATGGGACTACCCTTTGGCATTGCGGTGGCCAGCAATGGGGACCTCTACCTCAGTGCGGGCGGAATTCGCGTCCTTCAGGTCGTGCCGGACGCGAATTATCGCTACTCCTTGAACCAGACCCTTGTCGAGGACCAAGATTTTAAGTATTCTGCCGGAATTGCTGCAGACGCGGAAGGCAACGTCTACGTTGCTGATAACCGTAACAACCTCGTGGTGAAGGACACGCCGACGAATGGCGATTTTGGCGCGGTGGGCGTCGGGAGCAGTGCGACAGCCACTCTGATCTTCGACCTTCTGGCCGCCGAACCGCCTTCCATCACTCCTGCAGTGCTTACCGCTGGGGCCGCAGGGCTTGACTTCACCGATCTGGGAACCGGCACATGCAACACGACTGGGCCTTACTTCCATGGCACCTGTACCGTAAACGTAAAATTCACTCCCAAATTCGCCGGCGCGCGCAACGGTGCGGTGATGTTAAACGTCGGCTATGGGGCCGGATACGTGTATGGAACCGGTTCTGCCCCGCAGGTGGACTTTCTTCCCGGTACCCGGACTACGGTTGGCAGCGTCACCAACCCCGTAAGCATCGCCGTTGATGCCGGGCACAATCTTTACGCCGTTAGCAGCAGCGGTACGGTTTTCGAAGAAAGTTTTGCCGGTGGAAGCTACACGCAGAGCACCCTCGTCACCGGAGTTATTCAGCCAGGCCAGATCGCGGTCGACGCCGGGGGAACCGTATTCATCGCGGAGGGGGCCAACGGTGGGACGCCGGGAAAGATCGTTCAACTCGCCTATTTCGATGGCTCCTTAATACCCGCGCTCACGGGCACCGGGGGACCCGTTCTTGTTTCCCCTTCCGGCATCGCCATCGACGGCGCCGAAGATTTGTACATCGCGGACAGCGGACAGGTGATCAAAGAGGCCTTGTCGTACGCGGGATTTAACGGCGCCACGATATTGACGGGAGGCTCCGCCGACACGACACAGATCGCAGTCGATCCTGGCGGCAACCTCTACATCGCAGGCTGGATTCCTGGGGATGTTGTTAAAGAAACCTTGTCCAATGGCTCTTACGTTCAAAGCATTGTCGCCAGTGGTCTCAGCTCTCCATCAGCAGTATCCGTCGACGCCGCAGGGAATGTCTACATCGCCGACACAGGGAACAATCGCGTACTCATGGAGAGCCCGTCTGGCAGCACCTACACCCAGATCGTCCTCGTGACCGGCCTCAACAATCCAATTGGACTCACTCTGGATGAAACCGGCAACCTTTACATCGCCGATTCCTCGAATAATCGAGTACTTAAGCTCGACTATGCCGACCCACCCAGCCTGTCCTTCGCGACAACACCTTACCTGTCCACCAGCACCGACAGTCCACAAAATGTAACTTTGGAAAATATCGGAAATCTGCCGTTGAGCTTCCCGGTTCCAGCCAGCGGCAGTAATCCGAATATTTCTTCGAGCTTTGACCTGGAGACCGCCAGCCCTTCGGCATGCCCCAGTGTAACTGCCAACTCAGCATCCGCCGGAATCCTGGATGCCGGCTCTTCCTGCGAGCTATCCGTCAGCTTTGTACCTGCGACCGTCGGTAATATCACCGGTGCGCTGGTGGTAACCGATACGGCCACTTTGCCCGGCTCCAGCACCTCGCAACAAACCATCCAGCTCAACGGAACCGGCACACCGGCGACCCCACCGATTACCTGGAGCAATCCTGCGCCCATTACCTACGGCACCCGACTGGGTGCGGCACAGCTGGACGCGATGTCGACTGTACCCGGAACCTTCAACTATTCGCCGGCGGCCGGCGCTGTGCTTACTGCAGGTCTTCAACTGCTGACTGCCAACTTCGCCCCAACCGACTCGATCGATTACACCGCGGCCACAGCGACCGTGAATCTAACCGTCAACCAGGCTGTACCCAAAATCAGCCTTAGCCCCTCCGCTGCCACCATCACTACGGCACAAAACCTCACCCTGAACGTGACCGTTCAGAACCAGGCAAGCGGACTGGCTCCGACCGGCGCCGTGACCCTGACCAGCGGCTCTTACACAGCTCCTATCGCGGCACTTACCACCGGCAACGCAACCATAGAGATCACTGCTGGCTCGCTGCCCCTCGGATCGGACGAACTGACCGTAAGCTACTCCGGAGATACCAACTTCTCTGCGGCCAGCGCCATGACAGCCGTCACTGTTACTCCATCCGCTCCGCCAGCCTTCTCGGTAAGTGGAACCTCTGTGACTATCACTGCCGGAGCAATCACAGGCAATACCTCCACCATTACCGTCACTCCCGCGGGCGGATTCACCGGAAGCGTAGCCCTCGCCGCCGTTCTTGCCTCAACGCCATACGGTGCCATCAATATTCCAACTCTAAGCTTTGGTTCCACCAGCCCTGTCGCTATCCCCGGCCCCAACTCGGGTACGGCGACCCTCGCCATTTCCACCCTCGCCCCAGGCCCGGCTATGTGCTCGGCGGAAGGCATCCCGCCTTCGCGATTCCCGTGGGCACCCGCTGGCGGTGCAGTCCTGGCCGGCGTCTTGCTGTTTAGGGTCCCCCGTCGCAGGCGGAGTTGGAAAACCATCCTCGGCATGCTGGTCTTTCTCACTTCGGCCTGTAGCGGGATACTCGCGTGCGGCAACAACGGCACTTGCCCAAACGTCGTAACCCCAGGAACCTCGCCCGGCACCTATACCGTAACGGTAACCGGAACCTCAGGCAGCATAACCTCGGCAGCGACAATCACCGTGGTAGTGCAGTAACAATTCAGCTGCAAAATCGCCAGTCTCTAAGTATCCATTCATAACATCCACCACTCCCGGCCAGTTCACACCCGGGAATCGCGGCGGATGGTTACCCGGAGCAATCCTGGTGCCTGTTGAAGCAAACATCTCAAATCGAGATGCTGCGGCCCACGTCGTGACAATGAAATCCGGCCACCTGCGGCTCACGGGTAAAAGGGAGGGCATCGTCGCCTCGACCCTTTTTGTGTTCTCCCCGCTTAAACCACTTGCCCCGGTCTTCGGTATACTTCTTCACAGCCCATCATGAGGCGCCACGTCCTCATCTTCGGTCTCGTCGGCGGCCTCCTCATCGCCACCCTCCAATACACTGAATACCGCTTCGTCATCATCGAACACTCCGTTGAGCTCTACGGCGCGCTCGTCGCCATCCTCTTCGCTGCTTTCGGTATCTGGCTCGGCCTCCGCATCACCCGCAAACGTGAAACCATCCGCGAAACCATCGTCGTGAAGGAAGTGCTTGTCCCCGCGCAAGCCCCCGCCCAAGAACCCGCCACGCCTGCACCCTTCGCTCCCAATGCAGCCCGCCAGCAGACCCTCGGCATCACGGCGCGCGAGCTCGAAATCCTCACCCTCGTCGCACGCGGCTTCAGCAATCGCGAAATCGCCACGCAGCTTTTCGTCTCCGAAAACACCGTCAAGACCCATTGTGCCCGCGCCTTTGACAAGCTGGGAGCCGCACGCCGCACCCAGGCCGTCCTGCGCGGCAAAGAACTGGGCCTGCTGCCGTGAGACTCGGGTGCCCGCAGCGCCTCCGCCTGGGGTTGGCTTGCCCTGACCAGGCTCCGAACGAAGTCAGATGCGATCGAATGGTGCCCGCCCTCACCCAAAAGCAGGATTTCCGCCCCATCCCCCCCAAAATCACCCAAAAGGATGACGACATCCGCCCACCAACCACCGCATCGTGACTCCATCCTCAGTACCGCCAGGAGCCAGCCTTGAAGAAAACCGTCCTCACCTTCGGCCTTATCGCCGGCGTTGTAATTTCCGTCCTCATGGGCGGCAATCTTCTCATCGCCAACAGGATCGGCTCAGGTCACAGCCTCGTTCTCGGCTACACCACTATGGTGGCGTCGTTCCTGCTTATCTACTTCGGCATCCGCAGCTACCGCGATAACACCCTCGCCGGCCAAATCTCCTTCGGCCGCGCCTTCGCCTGCGGCATCCTCATCACCCTCATCACCTGCGTCTTCTACGTCGCTATGTGGGAGATCGTCTACTTCAACTTCATGCCTCACTTCATGGACAGCTACTTCGCCGCCCAGATTCAAAAGGTCCAGTCCTCCGGTCTTGACCCCGCCACCATCGCCGCACAGGTCGCAGCCATACGACACTCGCAGCAGCTCTACCAGAACCCCTTCGTCAACATGGCCTACACCTTCATGGAGCCTCTCCCCGTCGGCCTTATCATTACTCTTATCTCCGCTGCCCTCCTCCGCCGCAAAGCAGGGGTCGAACCCACCCCCGCTCCCGCAGTCATGCACCCATAAATCAAAAGGCCGAACCGTTCGCGATTGAGGGGAGCCCGAATGAAGGCAGCCGTTTTCAAGGAGCACCTTGGCAACCTGCGGAAAAATCGACAGTTCCGAAAGAGCACAGCTTGATGCTTGTGCCAGAATCGACAGTTCTTGTGCCAGAATCGACAGTTTTTGAAGGAGCCCGGCTTGACCGCTTGCGGAAGAATCGACAATTTTGAAGCTTTGAAGCGGCACAGCTTTAGCTGTCCAGCACCGAGCGAAAGCCAGGTTCACCCCATAGCAAGAAGCAAACTCTCCTGCCGCCTACACCGTCAAGGCGACTCGAACCGCGGTCCACTCCAAAGTGCTCCTCGCACCCATTTCGGCAAGGCTAATCGCCATCATGCCCGAACCAACACCCAACGAAGGCCAGGTTCACCCCATAGCAAGAAGCAAACTCTCCTGCCGCCTACACCGTCAAGGCGACTCGAACCGCGGTCCACTCCAAAGTGCTCCTCGCACCCATTTCGGCAAGGCTAATCGCCATCATGCCCAAACCAACACCCAACGAAGGCGAGGTTCACCCCATAGCAAGAAGCAAACTCTCCTGCCGCCTACACCGTCAAGGCAACTCGAACCGCGGTCCACTCCAAAGTGCTCCTCGCACCCATTTCGGCAAGCCTAATCGCCATCATGCCCAAACCAACACCCAGCGAAGGCCAGGTTCACCCCATAGCAAGAAGCAAACTCTCCTGCCGCCTACACCGTCAAGGCGACTCGAACCGCGGTCCACTCCAAAGTGCTCCTCGCACCCCTTTTGGGAAGGCTCAGGTCCATCATGCCCCAAACCAACACCCAGCGAAGGCCAGGTTCACCCCATACTCGGGGTCCCCAACAAGACCCATCCCCCAATCCAACTCAGCGACGGCCCCAAACCAACACCCAGCGACGGCCAGGTTCACCCCATAGCAAGAAGCAAACTCTCCTGCCGCTTACACCGTCAAGACAACTCGAACCGCGGTCCACTCCAAAGTGCTCCTCGCACCCATCTTGGGAAGGCCAATAGCCACCATGCCCATTCTTCCGCATGCTGTTCGGCGTCCCGTAACATGCCGTACCATGGCGCAGGATGACCGCGGCTTTCAACCGAAGATTGGTTTTCGATTCTTGGTCCTTTACATTCCAGCTTCTAAACTGTCAAACGATTCTCATCAGGAGGTTGCATGGCTTCAGTCACTGGCTTTGGCGGCATATTTTTGCGAGCGGAGGATCCAAAAGCTCTCTACCAATGGTACGAGCAGCATCTCGGCCTGGTGAAGGCCGAGGGAGCTTTCTCGTTTACTCCCCCCAAGCAACACCCTCACGTCGTCTTCGCCCTTTTCAAACGAGACAATGCGTACTTCCCTCCCGCACAAAAAGCCATGATCAATCTCCAGGTGGACGACCTCGATGCCGTGCTGGACCGTCTGACAGCCCAGGGCGTCACCGTCGATCCAAAACGCGAAAGCTATGACTTCGGAAAGTTCGGCTGGATCACCGACCCGGAAGGAAATCGTGTCGAGCTCTGGCAGCCTCTCGGCAACTAACTGAGAACGGTGGCCCATTCAAGCCTGTTTTGGCTCGAGTGGGCTCGCATGTCCTTAAAGGCGGGACGATGACTAAGATTCGATTCCAGCCTCATCCTGAAAGCACCGCGCCAAACGATCTCTCTGAATTCGACACCAGGAAAAGTGACCCCCCACAACCAATCGTCCGTGCCGCAAGCACCTCAAGAGTCCCCAAACACCCCGCAAACCTCCTCCACGCCTCTCCGAAACTCCCCCTCCGGCCCCAACAGACTCACCACCACCCACCCCTCTCCCGCGAACCCAAAAAAATAGCCAGGATGCACACTTACTCCCCGCTCCTCCACCAACCGCACCGCCAGGCCCTCATCCGCGCCCAGCGCCGGAACCCGCAGCACCGCATACCACCCCGCCTCGGCCTTCAGCCGCGTCACCATCGGGAATCGTAACAGTGTCTGATCCAAATTCCCCAGGTTCCCCCGCGTCCGCGCTCGAATCTGCTCCCGCATCCCGCCCGCGCCCGCCAGCCACGCCGGCAGCGCGCACTGCACCGGCGCATTCATCGACAGAAACGTATCCGCCACCACTTCCAGCCGCTCCAGCGCCGATTTCAAATCCCTCCCCGGCCCACAAGCCGCAATCCACGCCGCCTTCATCTGCGGCAGCCCCGCAATCTTGCTGATCCCGCTCAGCACAAACGTCAGGCACTCCTGCCCACCCGCGGCAAAACTAGAACCCTCATACCCCGGCATCCCATAATCCAGAAAAACCTCATCCACCACCAGCGCCAAACCAAACTCCGCGCAAATCCCCTCCAGCTCCCGCCGCTCCGCCTCCTTCGTAAAATGCCCCGTGGGATTGTTCGGATGCACCACCACCACCGCCCTCGTCCGCGCCGTCACCCGCTCCCGCAGCCCCACAATATCGATCTGCCACCCGTGGTCATACACCAGCGGATACGCCACCAGCCGCACATCCTCCATCTGCGCCAGAAAATCGAACAGCGGATAACTCGGCGCCGCGATCAGCACCTCATCTCCCGCATCGCACAGCAACCGAAACAGCCAGCTATACCCCTCGCTCGTGCTCGTCGTCAGAAAAATCTGCTCCGCCCCAACCTCCGCACCACGCGCGGCGTAATACTCACACACCGCTTCCCGCGCCCGCCGCATCCCGCGCGGGTCTGGATCGTAAACCAGCGCCTCCCGATCCCCCAGCGCCGCCAAAATCCCAGCCTCGTCATATTGAAATCCACACCGCGTCGGATTCGACGCCGTCAGGTCGGCCACCGGCAACCCCGCGGCCCGCCGCTCCCGCAAAGCCCGCGCCAGCCGCGTCTCCGCCACATCCCACGCCGTCCTCGCCGAAAATCGCACCTGCTCATCTTTTCACAATGCAAATCACTGCCAATTCACAATGCGTCCCCCATAATGGACGCAGCACATACCCAAAACCCAGGGACCAGCGTTTGCTCACTCACAGCCCCGTAAAGGCCGTCATCTTCGACTACGGAGAGGTCCTCTGCTCCCCCGACCCCACCGCCCATCGCCGTCTCCTCGATATCACCGGCCTCGACCACGACACCTTCGAGCGCTTCTACTGGCGCGATCGCCATGACTACGACCTCGGCAACCTCGACGGCCCCGCCTTCTGGCGCAGATTCGCCCGCGACGCCGGCCTCACCTTCTCACCCGCCCAAATCGCCGCCCTCGTCGAAAACGACGTCCTCCTCTGGGTCTCCGTTGACGAGCCCATGCTCGCCTGGGCCGCCGCCCTCCAGCAGGCCGGTATCGCTACCGCCATCCTCTCCAACATGGTCCCCGAGGTCCTGCGCTACATGCGCCAGGAGTTCGCCTGGCTCGCCCACTTCACCCACCAAACCTATTCCTGCGAACTCCACATCGCCAAGCCCGATCCCGCCATCTTCCTTTGGACATGCGCTCAACTCCACGTTCGCCGCGAAGAAGCTCTCTTCCTCGACGATCGCCTCGTCAACGTCCAGGCCGCCGAAAACCTCGGCCTCCATGCCATCCAGTTTCGCGGCGTCGACCAGCTCCGCGCAGACCTCGCCGCACGCAAACTTCTCGCAGACCTGCCCGAGCCAGTCCCCGCTTAAGACCTGATCAGAAGCGCCATCCCACCCCAAACAGTGTGACAATGCTCGCCCGCTGGAAGGGCCGATAATAAGCGTCCTTCGGCGTCGGCGTCGGCATTTTTGATATCGGGTAGCGGAGATCGCCCGCGTGGTAATGCACATACCCGTTCCCCACATCCGCCCGCAGCAGAAAATGCTTGGCCGCGTAATACTCCACCACGCCGCCCACATCCATCACGTAGTCCGTTGTCTTCGCGTTCAGGATCACCGGCGGATTCACGTAGAGATCCTGGTAATAATTTGTCCGCGAAAATTGCATCATCCCCGGCCGCACCGCCGCAAAATATCCCAGCCTGTCCCGCCGTATCCCCGCCTTGATCCCCCACACCGCCATCAAATCCCGCCCCCCGTCCTGCGGAAAAGCAGACTTGTCATCCTGCGGCGAGTAAAACGCTGTCGTGTCCAGCGACACATACTTGCTGAAGTTCCACGACCCCCACGCCCCGCCCCCGCGATTCGGCGGAATTTGCCCCGCACCGTCCTCATGCACCCGCTGTTGCAGAGAAAACAGTATCCCCAGATCCACCGGACTCCGCTCCGGCACGCGCTCCCGCTCCTCGCGAATTCCGCCGAACCGATGTGCCACCGTCAGCGCCGCTGAAAAATGCTGCGCGATGTGCCCAGGCGAAATTTCCTCGATCTCACCTGTCTGCGGGTTCCCTTCGCGGATAAGCACCTGATCGTATTCCGCAATCAGCGTCTCGCCCGCATCCAGGCGCACAATCGTCCTTGGGGTCGGATAAACCTCCACTACCCCGCCCAACTCCATTGTGAAATCCGTCCGCCGCTCGTCAATCTTCCGAAACGACGACGCCGTTCCCTCGTAAACCACCAGCCCCGGCGTCCACGACGAAATCCCCGGCTCCGCTTTTCCAAAGATGCCGAACCGCCGCCCGCGCCATCCGGCCTTCAATCCGCCCAGCGCCAGCAGTTCACCGCCGCTGTCGGTCGCGCCGCCCGGCTGGCTGCCCGGCAGATACGCCACGCTCCCCTCAACCGCCAGGCTCGGCGACAAATTCCACGTGTACCGCCCCAGCGGCCCAACAAAATCAGACCGTGGACCCACATAATTGCTGGCATCGAAGTACGCAGACGCCGTCTCCGCCTGAACTCCAACGCCCACTTCCCGCGGCGTGTACCTCTGTGACCAGGCCGTTCCCCACGCCCACGCAACCGCCCAGCAACCAGACAGCAGCAACCAAAACCGGTGTCCCGGCAATCGCGGCCCCCTAAAAGCCCCACTTACCGCAACGGGAGAGAATACACCTTCATTGTTAAACGCGGGCCGGCCACGCCGAGATACTCACCGGCGCTGAATCAAAGTAACTCCCAACTTCGTTTGTTTTTCTCTGCGCCTCTCTGCGGCGAAATCCCGCACCTACCGCCGCACCGCATCCCCCATCGGTATAGCCACCTGCTCCACAATCTCCACCGCGAACCCCTGCAGCGCCGGCACATGCGTCGGCGTATTGCTCAACAGCCGTATCCGATGAATCCCCAGATCGGCCAAAATCTGCCCCCCCAGCCCCACCTCCCGCAATATCCGCTGGTGCCGATCCTCATGCCGCTCCCGCGCCCGCGCCTCCCGGTGAAACACAATCCGGTGTGGTGCCACCGTCCGGTCAATCTCAAATCCCCGCGCCGCATTGTGCAGATAAACCAGCGCACCCCGTCCCGCCTCCGCAATCATCTTCAAAGACTGCCGCATCGTCCGCTGGCAATCGCACAGCGTCGTCCCAAACACATCCCCCGCCAGGCAATGCGAATGCACCCGCACCAACACCGGCTCAGAAGCGGCCGCCCCCCCACTCTGGTCCACATCCCCACGCACCAGCGCCACATGGCTCTCCCCGCCATGCACCTCGCTCTCATACGCGATCATCAGAAAATCGCCCCACTCCGTCGGCATCGGGCTCTCCGCCACCCGCACGATGTACCGCTCATGCTGCAAGCGGTAACGGATCAGCTCCGCCACCGTCAGCATTTTCAGACCGTGCCTGTTACAAAATTCCATCAGGTCCGGCACCCGCGCCATCGTCCCATCGTCCTTCATCACCTCGCAGATCACGCCCGCCGGTACCAGCCCCGCCAGCCGCGCCAGATCCACCGACGCCTCTGTCTGCCCCGCCCGCACCAGCACCCCGCCCTTCCGCGCCCGCAGCGGAAACACATGTCCCGGCCGCGCCAGATCGTGCGCCGTCGACCCAGGATCGATCGCTACCTTAATCGTATGCGCCCGGTCGTACGCCGAAATCCCCGTCGTCACCCCCTCCCGCGCCTCAATCGTCTCCGTAAACGCGGTCCCGAACCGCGAAGAATTCTCCGCCGTCATCGGCCCCAGCCGCAGATAATCCGCGCGCTCCTCCGTCAGCGCCAGGCACACCAGCCCCCGCCCATACCGCGCCATAAAATTAATCGCTTCCGGAGTCACATACTCCGCCGCCAGCGTCAGATCGCCCTCATTCTCGCGGTCCTCGTCGTCGACCACGACAATCATCCGCCCCGCCTGTATCTCCGCAAGCGCCCCCGCCACATCCGTCATCACCGTCCCGTCGTGCATACCCCTATTCTGTCATCCTGAGCGAAGTTTGCCGCATCCTTGCGGCAAACGAAGTCGAAGGACCCCGCGTTTGCTCTTAATCTGTCATCCTGACCCTGAGCGACCGAAGAGGAAGGACCTGGTGTCGTGTTTCTAAAATTCCTTTACATTGTCATCCCGAGCGGAGCGCCGTGGGCCCCATCGCAGATGGGGTAGGCGGAGCGAGGGACCTGCTTTTTCTTCACGTCGGCCTGTAAAGAACTTCAAAAACATCACACCAGCGTTTGCTCTTAATCTGTCATCCTGACCCTGAGCGACCGAGGAAGGACCTGGTGTCGTGTTTCTAAAATTCCTTTACATTGTCATCCCGAGCGGAGCGCCGTGGGGCCCCATCGCAGATGGGGTAGGCGGAGCGAGGGACCTGCTTTTTCTTAACGTCGGCCTGTAAAGAACTTCAAAAACATCACACCAGCGTTTGCTCTTAATCTGTCATCCTGACCCTGAGCGCCCGAAGAGGAAGGACCTGGTGTCGTGTTTCTAAAATTCCTTTACATTGTCATCCCGAGCGGAGCGCCGTGGGGCCCCATCGCAGATGGGGTAGGCGGAGCGAGGGACCTGCTTTTTCTTCACGTCGCCTGTAAAGAACTTCAAAAACACCACACCAGCGTTTGCTTTTAATCTGTCATCCTGACCCTGAGCGACCGAGGAAGGACCTGGTGTCGTGTTTCTAAAATTCCTTTACATTGTCATCCCGAGCGGAGCGCCGTGGGGCCCCATCGCAGATGGGGTAGGCGGAGCGAGGGACCTGCTTTTTCTTCACGTCGGCCTGTAAAGAACTTCAAAAACATCACACCAGCGTTTGCTCTTAATCTGTCATCCTGAGCGAAGTTTGCCGCATCCTTGCGGCAAACGAAGTCGAAGGATCTGCGGTTTGGCCGCTCCATCCATGCCACGAACCTAAAGAACATGTCACGGATCACAACGCCATCCGCCAACCCGAACCCCCGAGGCTCATCCATCCCCGGGAAGCGAAGAGACAGCCCGCCCTGAGCGAGTCGGCGCAGACGACGAGTCGAACGGGGTAGAAGCGCCAGGTCGCGGGCTCCCCAACACGCCGCCGTTGCTTGTTGGGGTGACTTTCAACCCGGCGAATAATGCTCCCTCAAAGCCCCGGGCTTCAGCCCCGGCCCCCGAACCCGGCGCCTGAAGTGAAGGGGCACAGCTTCAGCCCCGGCCTGCCTCCCGGCCACGTCAAGTGAAGGGGCATGGCTTCAGCCGTGCCGTAACAGGTGAAAAAAGAATCCGGCTTTAGCCGCTGAGGGAGGGGAGACCTTTCCTCGCGTGTGCCTCTCCCTCAGAGGGCTTCAGCCCCGGCCCCGAACCCGCCACCTCAAGTGAAGGGGCACAGCTTCAGCCCCGGCCTGCCTCCCGGCCACCTCAAGTGAAGGGGCACGGCTTCAGCCGTGCCGTAACAGGTCAAAAACGAATCCGGCTTCAGCCGCTGAGGGGAGATTTTTCCACGATTTATTGCGGTTGCGTTGGGTTGGCCGGTGCGGCGGGCTGAGGCTGGGCCGGCGCTGCTTCCAACTCCGCGTTCAAGTGAATGCTCCCGCCACTTACAGTGAGAGCCTTTGTCCAATCCGCGAATCCTTTTTTCTTGACCGCAATGTTGTGAGTGCCAGGAGTAATGCTTACCGTAGACGGCGTGCTGCCGACAAACCCACCATCAATCTCGATGTCAGCGCCCTCCGGAGCTGAATCGATTGCCACACTAGCCTGAGAAGCGGCGGCTTGCGCCGGAGCCGTAGGGACAACACCGAAATGGGCCATGTCAAGGTGCATATCACCGTCGACAAATGCTGTGATCTCCGTACCTTGGGGGATCGTGATATCTTTGCCGTGAATAAACAAGAAGAGTGGAGCTGCCGGAAAGAACACAATCGACGTGGCGACAATCGCCCCGGTCATCGCGCCAACGTGACCACCCCCCTTGGACTCCTTTACTGCACGGAGGGCAACCTTCTCTTGATCGGCAAGCCGGGCATAGCTGAGCGTAACATTCAGCTTTCCTGCACGCCCCATGCTCTTCTTATGTTCGGCCTCGGTCACGTTGGCAATCGCGACCGATCCTTTGGGAAGAACCACCACGCCGTCAACGCTCACGTCCTCCACAACCTCGAAGGGAATCTCCTGACCAACCTTCGCGTCCGCTGATGAAATGGTCTGACTTAAGCGCAGCTTGATAGGAGTGCCGTCCAGCAGGGCGTTCGCCGGGGGCGGCTGTGTGGACTGTGACGTGACTGGCGGCGTTGATAACTGCTGAGCCGCAGGGGGGCTAGCGTTAGCCTGTTGCGCGATGAGTAATGGAGAAAAGAGAACCGCAATGGCAAACCGACAAAGTTGCCGAACCATAGTTCCGCCTATCTTCTGGCTTCCCAGATGGACCATTCATGATCTTCCACATTCCCCCACCCGTCAAGCTGTATTATCGCCCGGCTATTCGCGTAATCAGCCCCGACGACGATGCCCCGAACAAGATAGCGTGGCCCTTGTATCAGGGCACGACCTCGGTCGTGCCATAAATAACCGGCGCGAAGCGCCAACCATGCTGCCGCAGGCCGTCCGCGCAGGCGACAGCCGCAGCGGACAACAAGAACCGCCGGTGTTCGCTGCGCGAACACCCTCCTTATATCCTGACATCAGTCAGCCCTCATTTCTGCATCAGTTCCAATTCACCAGCATCTCAAACGAACCCTCAATAGGAGCCCCTTATGCACCTCGTCAACGTGGTCACCCTCTTCGTCGTTCTTACCCTGGTAGGCGTCGAGTTTTCTGTATCTGCATTTGTGCACCCTGCCGCGGAGCGGCTCGAACCCCAATCCCAATTGAAGATGCTGAGCCGTTTTGCCCTCGTCCTTGGTAAGGTGATGCCGGTCTGGTACCCGGTCTCTACCCTGCTTCTCCTTATCCAGGCCTGGCTCTGCTGGCGCATCCCCGGCCGCGCAATCCTGCTCACAGCGGATGCGATCTGGGTTCTTACCTCGGTGGCATCGATCCTGTTCCTGGTTCCGCTGAACAGCCGCGTGGCAGAAGGCGTCGCCGACTGGCAGCGTATACATCGCACCTGGGACCAGAGACATCGCCTCCGGATCGCCGCTCTCGCCATCGCAGCTATCCTGGTCACATATGTTGTAGTCCGCTGAAGCAAGCTCGATCAGAGCAAAACAAACAAGCCAGGCAGCGCCAAATCCCCCCCCAATTCCTCCCCTAAAACCCTTCAACCCCCATTACCTCCGTACCCCCAACCCCCCACATTTCCCTTGCCCCCAACCCCCGAAAATTCCTATCCTGACAACAGGGAAAACTGTGCCCTCGAAAAAGCCTCGCCACCAGCGAGGCTTTTCCTTTGCACACACCCAAAATCTCCGCGCTCGGGAGCCTTTCTGAACGCTCGTACTGCTGAACGCTGAACGCTCGTGCCGCTGAACGCTGATCGCTCCTAAGACTCCTGAACGCCCCTAAAAAGGAAACCCCATGTCTACCCCCACACCCACCTCCCCCGAAGCCCCCACCCCCACCGCCCCCAAACCCAAACGCCGCTGCCGCTGCCTCCGCACCAACGGCATCCAGTGCAACTCCTGGACCCTCGGCGACCACGGCAACTTCTGCTACACCCACAGCCACTATCGCCACCCCGAGTGCCCCAGGAAGGGCTCCAAAATCGTCATGCCCCTTCTCGAGGACCACTCCGCCATCCAGCTCGTCCTCTCCCAGCTCGCCCACGGCATCTTCTCGGGCGCCCTCGACAACGCCTCCGCCCGCACTCTCGCCTACATCTGCCAGGTCGCTGCCTTCACCCTCCCCCGCCCCGCCGCCCCTAACGCAAAATCCGCCCCCGCAACCATCCAGGAACCCGTCGCCGAAATCGTCACCACCCCCGATGGCGAACACCTCGCCCCCATCGAAAAATACCAGGGCCCCACCGGAACCTTCGAGCCCCAGTGGTCCTTCTCCAAATACATGTACGAGAAGCAATGTGAGGAACTCGGCCAGCCCAAACCCACCTGCGCCGCCGACTACCCCGCCTCCGGCTGGCTCACTGAAGAAGAGATGAAGGAGGACCCCGAAGAGTGGATCAAGCGCACCCAGGCCCACAAACTCGAACTCTACAAAGCCGACGAAGCGCGCAAAGCGCAGGAGACAGCCGCCGCCCTCGCCGCCGGCCTCCCCGACCCCCATCGCAAACGCAAGAACCCAGCCTGCCCCTTTGACACCTACTGGTGCGACGGCCCCAAACATTCCCACAAATGCGCCTACTGCGCGGGGCAGAAGAAAATGGACCCCTCCAATCCCCTCTATCCGGGCGACGACATCATCGCCAGCCTCAAAGCCTGCGCGGAATCAGCTCCTGGAGCAGGGATATCAAATTCGATAACATTCTTAACTCCCTTCGTTCCAAATGCCTTCGCAGCCCCCCCTACCGGGGGGGTACCCCCCGCGGCCTGCAGCAGGCAAGCCCCAGGGAACCAGGATATTAAGGATGCAGCACGCTTCTCAGAAGGGCGGAAAGGCCATTCCAGGCAATCTGCACGCCAATACAGAGCAATATGAAAGCGATGATCCGAAGAATTCCATGCGCAGTCGATGGAGCGATCTTCCGCGTCAACATGGGAGCGTAGGCATAACAGAAGTAGACCAGGACGCTGAGAACCACCACAGCCACAAACACCCCCAAATGGCTGAGGATGTGCGCAGTCACGGTGCCACCCGCATTATGCGCGCTCAGCGTCAGCATCCCCACCAGAGTGCCGGGCCCTGAAGTTATAGGAAAGGTGAACGGATAAAAAATTTTCGCCCGCAGGTCATTGAGTTGCGAACCCCGATCGCCGGTTTCCTCCTTCTTGTTGCGAATGCTCACCCCGGAGTCGCTCTGATTCAGCACCCCCCATCCGATTGCGGCTATAACGATGCCGCCGGCCAACTCGACAATCGGAAGAGAGAGGCCGAAGAAATGCAGAATGGCGGAACCGAGCAGCTCGATGACGCCGAGAAATATGACGTTCGCCACCGCAATGCGACGCGCCAGGGAATGAAAGACCGCAGGCGGGGCATCTCCCACCAGGCCAAGGAAGACCAGTGCGGAGCCCAGCGGATTGATCAGCGGCAGCAACGCGCTGAATGCGAGGAAGAATGCGGACCACAGAGCCATGTTCGCCTGTCAACGGTCATACTCAGCCAGACCGTCTCCGCCACATCATCGCATACGGCGTCTTCACGGGTTGTGCCCCTCTGCAAACAGATGGACGGCTTCCAGGTAACATCGATTTCAAAAGCGAAGATGGAGTGTTAGTGAAAACGGAATTGCTGCGGTTCAACGGGACTGTCGAACGCGACCCCGCCATCGATCGGTGGATGAAGGAGCATAGAGGGGAATTGGGAGCCATCGCGCGCGAGTGGTTTGAGGTGATGCGAAAGTGCGGCGACGAGGTCCGCGAAATTCTGCATGATGGCTGCCCGGTCGCATGTCTGGGCGATGTGCCTTTCGGATATGTCAACGTGTTTACTTCGCATGTGAATGTTGGGTTCTTTCAGGGAGCGGATCTGGCGGATCCGGCGGGCTTGCTGGAAGGCAGTGGCAAGTTCATGCGCCATGTGAAGCTGAGACCGGGAAAAACCACGGACGCAGCATCGCTTCGCACGCTGATCGAGAAGGCGTATTCGGATATCAAGGCGCGCGTAGAGAACGGATAGCTGCTAAGGAATGCAAACGAAATTGGCGTCCAGGAGAAACAGAAATCCCTGCCGGCTGGGCAGGGATTCCAAGTGCTCTTTGGCTGGGGATAACGCCTTGTCGTTTACTGAGGAGCGCCGACCGCGGTGGCAGTAGCAGCGTCGGAAGTGACCGGCGCTTGTTTGGCGGCGAAGTAGCTTGAGTCCCAAAGATTGCGGTAGAAGACGCCGGTCAGCTCGGCGGCTTTGGGGCCGAAGGTGGGGCGTCCGCCTTCGAGGAAGAAGACGGCGACGATGCGGCCGTACTGCGTGTCCGCGTAGGAGGCGAACCAGCCGAAGCGGGTGCCGTCGTTAGAGCAGGTGCCGGTTTTGCCGAGCACCGGGAACTCATTGAAGTTGGCGCGCAGGGAGCGGGCTGTGCCGTACTGCACAGCGGCCTGCATACCGTCATGAATCTCGGGAAGAATCGGGGCGATGTCGAGGGTTCGCTTAATGCGGGGTTGAAGGGTCAGCGCTTCGGACGGGTTTGTTGGGTGCTGGAGGTAGTAGAGGGTGCCACCGTTAGCGATGGCCGCGACCAGGGCTCCGAGCTGGAGCGGGGTCATCGAGACGCCTTCTCCGAAGGAGCACATGCGGCCCACGCCGCCGAGGTTTTCAGCCAGGGGCTGATCGGGATAGATACCGGGCTGCTCGCCTTCGATGTTGTAGCCCGCCAGTTCGCCGAGGCCGAATTCGGTGGCGTAGTGGCGAACGCGGTCGAAGCCAAGGCGGCGGCCGAGGGTCTCAAAATAGGCGTTGTTGGAGTGGGCCAGCGCTTCGGTGAGATTGAGGTGGTAGCTGCCGCCGAGATTGACGGGCGTATCTTTGGTGACGATGCCTTCGTCGAGGGCGGCGAGGGCGACGGAAAGCTTAATGGTGGAGCAGGGTTCGGCGCCGCTGGAGAGGGCCAGCTTCTGATTGACCATGGCCAGGATGCGGCCGTTCGAGGGATCGATGGCGACGACGGTGCCGTTCATGTCGCCGAGGGCGTCAATGGCGGCCTGGCGGACGATGGGATCCTCGCCTGCCGTGATGTCGCCGGCGGTGAGATCGGTATTGGCGAAGGAGCTGGCGGTGAAGCGCTCGTAATAATGATGGCGTGTGTGGCGCACGTAGCCGTGGTGGCGCACGGTCGTCAGGCTGGCGGTCGAAAGGTGTGCGCCGGTAACGCGCTCGCTGTGCTGCAGGTTGGCGAGGTGGTGACGCGCGGTGGCCGATTCATGGACGCGGCTGTGGGAACGGTGGGTCGAACGGTGGGTCGTGGTAGTGGAAGCCGCGAAGAGGAGCGGCTGAACGACCAGGGCAGAGAGAAGGCAAGGCAGAAGAACACGCTTCATCGGGCAACTCTTAAATTCAAAGTCCAGAAGGGCTGACTCATGGTGCCGCAGAACCCAATCTGGCGAAAGCTTTCTTTCGTACCGTTCTTTATCGACCGTTCCCGCCGCGGGCTACAGCTTCCCGCATTGGGAATTAAGGTTCTCGCCATTATTCTTCGTCCAAACCCTGAAGACACCCACCCAGTTGCGGATTCGGGGGTTGCCGAACTGCAAGTGCTTGGATGGGAGGCGGGAACTATTGGTTCACTATAACCGGAAACTGTTGTCTGTCCAGTACATTTTCGCGGATTTCGGTGCCTCTTTCCGGTCACAGGGCAGTCACCCGCCCGGAGACGGCAAAATGGGTACCGCTGCGGAGTGTCAAAGGGTACCTTTTCGTAAGAACGCGGGAATGTCGAGGTTTTCGCTGGGTTCCTCGATAAACGCCGGATGAGTTGGGGTGTACTCGGTGGGCTGTTCGGGAACTTCAGCGATGGCCACCGCAGCGAGTGTTCCGTTCTCCTCTGCTGCCGCCGAGATTTCCGGTTCCTGGCTCGCGAAATCATCAACGCGGAAGGCGGAGACAAACTCACGGGCGGAGATGGGAATCAGGGTGTTGGGTTGCGGCGGAGCGGCAGTCGCGACGAACTCCTCGTCCTGCTCCTCGCTGGCGAAGCGGGGCGTAGCGGGGCGGGATTCGATGCGCGGAGCTATGACTTCCTGGCGAAGGGCGGCGGCAAGCAACTGCTCGCGGCGTTCCGGCGATCCCTGGCGGAAGCCGGTGGCGATGACGGTGATCTTGACGTTCGTCGCCCATGGTCTCGTCGAGCACCGCGCCGAAGATGATGTTGGCGTCTTCGTGGGCTGCGTTCTGGATGAGGGTGGAGGCTTCGTTGACTTCGCTCAGCTTGAGGGACTGAAGAGCCGGTGATGTTGATGAGGATGCCGCGTGCGCCGTCGATCGCGCCGGCTTCAAGGAGCGGGGAGGCCATGGCGGCCTGTGCGGCCTCGATGGCGCGATTGGAGCCGCTGCGGACGGCGGTGCCCATGACGGCGTAACCCATGCCTGCCATGGTGGTTTTTACGTCGGCGAAGTCGCGGTTGATGATGCCGGGGATGGTGATGATGTCGGAGATGCCCTGCACGCCCTGGCGGAGCACATCGTCGGCGATGCGGAAGGACTCGAAGAAGCCTGCGTCCTTGGCGACGGCGAGCAGCTTTTCGTTGGGGATGACGATCATGGTGTCGACGCTGTCGAGGAGCTCCTGCATGCCGCGCTCGGCCTGGGCCATGCGGCGCTTGCCTTCGAAGGAGAAGGGCCGAGTGACGACGGCGACGGTGAGGGCGCCCATTTCGCTGGCGAGCGAGGCGATGACGGGGGCGGCGCCGGTGCCGGTGCCGCCGCCGAGGCCGGCGGTGACGAAGACCATGTCCGCGCCTTCGAGGGCCTCGATGATTTTTTCGGAGTCTTCGAGGGCAGCGCGGCGGCCGACGTCGGGATTGGCGCCCGCACCGAGGCCGCTGGTGAGCTTGGCGCCGAGCTGCAGCTTGACGGGGCGTGCGAAAGCTGGAGCGCCTGACGGTCGGTGTTGGCGGCGATGAACTCGACGCCTTCGACGCTGGCGGCGATCATGCGGTTGACGGCGTTGCCGCCGCCGCCGCCGACGCCGATGACCTTAATCTTCGCGCCGCGGGGATTTCATCGTGATACTGGATGCGGATTTCTTCGGGCTGGATGGGGGTGGGGGTTTTCATCGGCATCGACTCCTTCGCTAGACACTACCGGCTAAGATGGCGCGCAACTTGGCGCGCAGTCCCTGGTTTTCCGCCGCACGGGTAAGGCTGGTGCGGTGGGCATAGAGCAAGGTTCCTCGTGAGGACCGCAAATTCGGGCTGCGGCCAGCTCAGCGGGCATGCGCGAGAGAGGGACGGGCGAACGCGAGGCGAGCCGGGACGCGGAGCAGACTCTCCGCTGTTTCAAGAAGCCCAGGCAGGCGGGCACCGCCTCCGGTGAGTGACGCAACCGGCGCCGAGAGCTTCGAGCACGCCGCCCTGGCGGAGGTTGTCGCGGAGCAATTGAAACAGTTCGCGTGCGCGGGGCTCGAGAATCTCGCTGATAAGCCGCTGGCTGACGATGCGCGGCTGATAGCCGGGCAGGCCGGTGATTTCGACTTCATTGTCCTGGGAAACGGAGGTGACGACGGCGTGGCCGTAATTGCACTTGAGCCATTCGGCTTCTGGCGCGGTGACGTGGAGGCCGACGGCGAGATCGTTGGTGAAGTGATCGCCGCCGATGGGAATGACAGAGGTATGGGCGACTGAGCCTTCGAAGAAGACGACGAGCTCGGAGGTGGAGGCGCCGATGTCGAGCAGGCAGACCCCCAGTTCGCGCTCGTCGGCGGAGAGGGTGGCTTCGGCGGCGGCGAGGGCTTCGAAGACTGTTTCCGTGACTTCGAGGCCGGCGCGGTTGGCGCAGGTAATGATGCTCTGCTGGGCGCTGGCCGAGCTGGTGGCGATGTGGAGATTGACTTCGAGGCGATTGCCGACCATGCCCACCGGGTCGAGGATGCCGGGCTGCTCATCGAGGATGAACTGCTGCGGGAGCAGGTGAAGGATCTCGCGATCGGCGGCAGGGCGATGGAGCGGGCGCGATCGACGGCGGCGCGGACGTCCTCGCGGGTGATCTCGCGCAGGCGGGTGCCAAGGCTGATGCCGCCGCGGCTGTTGACGCCGCGAATGTGGGGTCCGCCGACAGCGGCGACGCAGCGCTCGATCGACGGTCGGCGCCGAGGTCTTCCGCGGCAACCGCGCGCGCGATCGATGGCTCGATGCCGCCGGGCCGAGGTCGGAGATTAGGCCTTTGCGCATGCCGGCCGCGTCCGCGACGCCGTGGCCGCGGTAGCGGAGCGCGCCTTCGTGAACCTCCGCAACCATGGCGCGGATTTTCGAGCTGCCCGCGTCGAGCACGGCGATGATGTTGTCCTGCTGGCTCACGCTGGCCCCCGGCCTGGGTGGGGTTTCGCTGGCTGCTTCGTGGGCTTTGCAGAAGCGCGAGTGTGTTTAGACGCTCGGGCTTGTGTGGCTTCGGGCCGTGCTCGGCCGTGGCAGTGTGGGTGGTCTTCGGAGCGGCTGCGGCGGCTTCGGGCTGGAATTTGCTTCGGGAGCGGCGCCGGGATCGCCGGCCATCTTCAGGACCACTTGCTGATCGTAGCGAAGGTCGATGGAGGCCAGATGTGGATATTGCTGCTGCCACTCAGCGATGTGCGCCTGATAGCTGCGCCAGCGGGCGAGGAAATCTTCCTGGCCAAAATGGAGAAGGAGGTCCGAACCGTTCGATGGAACGGTAGCGCGAACGTCGTCGGGATCGGAGAGGTCGACTTCGCTGAGCTGGGACGAGATGTGTTCGCCGCATGAATCAAGATCGGCGATGAAGCGCTGGTAAATGTGCATCCGCGCGCCGCGGACGGAAAGAGGATCGGCGGGGCTGATGCCGCTGGCGACCGGAAAAGAGTAGCGCCGGGCGGCCATCTCGAGAGGCGCCATGTTGAGGATGACGCCGTTGGCGTCCGCCAGCTGGATGTCGGCCATGGACCTGAACGAAAGCGATGGGAGTGCGCTCGGTGATCGCCACGCGCAGCTGATTGGGGAGCAGGCGCATCACCGTGGCGTTCTCGACCCAGGGAATCTGCTCGAGCTGGGCGCGGCGCCTCGCAAGAGGCACGAGGAAGAGATTGCGCCCGACATCGGAGCCGAAGACGGAGAGCAGATCGGCGCGGGTCAGCTCAGCGCCAGCGAGCGGGCTCGCTGGGGATCCGGCGCTGTTGCTGAGGGTTTGGATGGAGGCGGCGGATTCGATGCGGAAGCCAGGATCGCGCTCGAGGAAGTTGCGGACGGCCAGGGCCAGGGCAACTATCGCGCCCAGGGCGATAAGGACTGTGGCTGCGAACAGCGGCATTCCCCAGCGGGTGCGGGCCCATGAGGGAATGAGGCCGCGGCGGACGGGGACACGGCGGCGGCTGCGCAGGAAGGGCTCACCTGCATCGTCTTCGGGATCGGCGGCTGGCCGAACCGGACGGGAGGGACGCGCGTCGGAATCGCGGCCGACCGGCGGACGATAGAAGTCCGCCGGCGGCTCATCGAGAACCGTTGCGCTCCCGCTGCCTGTGTTGGTTTTCGCCACGCCTGAGCAAGGTCGTGAGAATCGCCGCTTTGACTATAACGTGGCGAGGGTTGTGAATGGCGAGGAAATGGGGCGGGAATCAAGGGAGGGAACAGGCGAGGCGAGCGCGAGAACGATAGCAACAGGAGATTCAGGGAGCTTGCTTGGAACGCGTTGGCTGGCTGCTCTTGAAAAGTGGTAAGTGCTCGCCTGCCCTTCAAGAGGCGCTTTCGAGGGGGGATGTCTCGATCAGGTCCTGTTCCGCAGGCGGGCAGGATGGTTGGGGTCGGTGAATTCGAGCAGTTCGATGGGCGCGCCGTTTTCGACGATGAACGCGACGCGGACACCGTCGGATGGGCTGTTGGGAGGAATCAGGATTTCGCGGCCGGCAAGCTCGGCGGCGAGATCCGACACTTCAAACGCCACGTGTGGAACTTGCCGGACGAGATCGGGGATGGCCGCGTCCGCTTCGAAACGCATCCACTCGACGCCAAATTCGCTCTTGTCGTGGCTGACGACAAATAGCTTCAGGTGTTTCAAGTGGGTCTCGCCAGGCTTTGCTTCGGTCGTGGGAATTCCGATGTGATGGTACCGGCGCATGGTTTTTCGCTCTCCGTGGAATTGGCACAGATTCTACGCGGTCACGCTGAACCGACACATTTGGATCAAGTTTGTTGTGTCGTTGTGATGCAGTTCGATTCAGCGGGCCGCGGTTTTCTGCGTGCGTTTGTGCCGCGTTTTGCCTGGGCGCTGGGTCCACAAGGGAGCGCCCCACGCTCCGACGGCCAGAAGCGCACCGAAAATAATTACGGCGTCGATGCTGGCTCGGCTCTGGAAGGACCACACGGAGTCCCTGATGCTGAGCCACATGGTGAACTCGTCCAGGGTGAGCGCGGCGCCCATGCCGTAGAGGATGGCGATGAGGCGGCCGGCAAACAGAGAGAGGGGCGTGGCGTTGGTGCCGATCTCCGCGACCATGGCATAGCCGGAGATGAGGAGCAGGAGAATGCCCCAGACGAGATGGTGGATGTGAGTGCCGGCAACGATGACCCATCCGAAGGGGCCGATGTGAAAGAGGATGAGGAGGACAAGGAGGCGCACGCCCAGGAAGGTGAGGGCGAAGCCGAGCGCGGCCAGAAAGAGGCGACGCCGCGGGCGGTCGGGGATGCGCTCGTGCAGAACGCGGCCGGCGCGGGTCCGGTGCAGCAGGAAAAGGATCACCGCTGCGCACGTTGCCATGAAGACGAGGAGGACCCACGCAGCCTGCCAGTGCATGACCACCATTCTGACAGTCTGGCTGACCAGCGGGATAGCCATCAATCGTGCTACGGGAGCCAAGGTGTACACCACCATGCCACCGGTATCTATCGGCAGGTTGAGCGTGGCGGAACAGGCCGTCGCGGGGTGAGACGCCAGCGCTTGCGGATGACTTCACAGGTGCATGAGCAGTCTCAGACCCGAGCCGGTGGCATAGCCGAATCGGAGTCAGTTTGGTTTGGTGGTGGTGGCCTTTGGCTTCGTAAACAACGGAGCGCCACGCGCGCCGATGGCCAGCAGCGCGCCAAACAGGATGACGGCGTCGATGCTCTCGCGTCCCTGGCGCGTCCAGTAAGCGTCCGCGCTCAGGTTGAGCCAGAGCGCGAATTCATCGAGCGTAAGGGCCGCGCCCATGCCGAAAGAGATGGAGATGAGGCGGCTCAGGAAGAGCGATCCGGGCGTGGCGCCGTCGCCGATCTCGGCCATCTCGGAATAACCGACGGCGAGCAGAAGCAGGATTCCCCAAACCAGGTGATGGATATGGCGGCCGCCGACCATGACCCAGCCGAAGGGTCCGATGTGGTGAACGATGGCCCAGACCAGCAGGCGCACGCCGAGGAAGGTGATGAAGAAGCTGACGGCGGCGAGAAAGAGGCGGCGGCGTGGCCGATCGGGAATGCGCTCGTGAAGGATGCGTCCGGCGCGCGTCAGGTGCAGGAACAACAACATGACGGCGGCGAGCAGGACGATGAACAGCAGCAGAATCAAGGCTCCGGTCAGGTGCATAGGGTTCAATTTTTAACACAGGCCGAGAGGCTCGACGCGGACCCTATAATCAAACTGGGGCACTTTTCCCTGAAGCGTTGAGACCGGCCATTGAGCGACGAGATCACAATCCGCGGCGCGCGGACCCACAACCTGAAAAACATTGACTGCTCGATTCCCCACGGGAAGCTGACCGTGGTTTCCGGGGTTTCGGGGTCGGGCAAGTCGAGCCTCGCCTTCGACACGATCTATGCCGAAGGGCAGCGGCGGTATGTCGAATCGCTGTCGGCGTATGCGCGGCAGTTTCTGGAGCGCATCGAGAAGCCGGATGTGGACCTGATCGACGGGCTGGCCCCGGCGATCGCCATCCGGCAGAAAAATACGACGCGGAATCCGCGGTCGACGGTGGCGACGGCGACAGAAATTTTCGATTACATGCGGCTGCTGTGGGCACGTTGCGGAGTGGTTCACTGCACGGTGTGCAATGGGATCGTGAAGCGCGACACGATGGACGAAATCGCCTCGGCGATTCTTGCGCTGGGGGAGGGAGTGCGGCTCCATGCGCTGTTTCCGGTGCAGCCGCTGGCGACTACGCCGGCTGAGCCGAAAGCCGGGACCAGCACGGGCGAGCCTGCGCCTAAGAAGAAGCCTGCGGGACGGGGACGAAAGGCCGCAAAACCGGAGAAGGCGGTTGCGGCGGCGGGATCTGCGACGCTGCCGGATCCATTGCGCGAGAGGCTATTCGACCTGCGCAAACGAGGGTTCAATCGGCTTTATCAGAATGGCGCGATTTATGAATTTTCGACGCCGGAGTCGCTGCTGGAGATCAATTTTGCGCTGCCGGTGTTTGTGCTGGTGGATCGCATCGTGGTTTCGGCGGAGAATCGGGCGCGGATCGTCGATGCTGCGGAGATCGGGTACCGGGAGTCGGGGGAGATTCTCTTTGAAATTGTTCGACGGGGTGCCCAATCGCCTCCGGGGGGCAACGCCGAAGGGAGCGCAGCGACCGGAGTCCTGAGCGGAGCGACCAACGGGAGCGCAGTCGAAGGAGCTGCTTTTCCGATTCTGCGTTTCTCCGGGGCCTTCGAGTGCAAGAGCTGTCATCGCGTCTATCGCGAGCCGGAGCCGACGTTGTTTTCGTTTAACAATCCATATGGCGCTTGCCCGCGTTGCCAGGGGTTTGGCAACACGATCGACTTCGACCTCGACCTGATCATTCCCGACAAATCGAAGACGCTCGATGAGGGCGCGATCGATCCGTGGAATCGGCCGAAGTACCGCTCGTACCTGACGGAGCTGCGGCGGGCTGCGAAGGCCAATGGGATTCCGATGGACGTGCCGTGGTGGGACCTGACGGCCCAGCAGCAGGCATTTGTGCTCGACGGCAACGGATCGTTTCCTGGCGTGCATGGTTTCTTTGCGCTGCTGGAGCGCAAGAAGTACAAGCTGCACGTGCGCGTGATGCTCAGCAAATATCGTGGGTACGCGCTTTGTCCGGAATGCAAGGGGCAGCGTCTGAGGGCGGAGGCGCGTGCCGTCCGGATCGGCGAGCAGGGAAGTGAGAGAGGCAAGAATATCTGCGAGGCGGCGGCGCTGACGATTGGCGGGGCGGCGCGGTTTTTCGGGTCTTTGCGGCTGTCTCCCATGCAGGAGGAGATTGCGGGGAGCATTCTGGAGGAGATTCGGCAGCGGCTGACATTTCTCGACGCCGTCGGCCTGGATTATCTGACGCTGGATCGGCTGGCGTCGACGTTGTCGGGTGGGGAATCGCAGCGCATTCAGCTGGCGACGTCGCTGGGATCGCGCCTGGTGGGCGCGCTCTATGTACTCGATGAGCCGTCGATTGGGTTGCATCCGAGAGACACGGCGCGGCTGATTCGGATTCTGAATGAGCTGCGCGATCTGGGCAACACGATCCTGGTGGTGGAGCACGATCCGGATGTGCTGCGCGCCGCGGATTATCTGCTCGATCTGGGCCCGGGCGCCGGGGAATTCGGCGGCAAAGTGCTGGCGGCGGGAACGGTGGAGGAGGTCGCGGCGAATCCTGCTTCGATCACCGGGCGCTATCTCAGCGGCCAACTGACCATTCCGGTACCGGCGCGGCGGCATACGCCGGGGCCGGCGAAGGAGTGGCTGCGGCTGAAGGGGGCGCGCGCGCACAACCTGAAAGGCATCGACGTGGACATTCCGCTGAACCTGCTGGTGGCCATTACCGGCGTTTCGGGATCGGGCAAGTCGACCCTCGTGCACGATGTCTTGTACAAGGCAGTCGCGCATCGGTTGGGGCGGATCGAAAGCGGCGATCCCACGGGAGTCTATCGGGACATCAAGGGCGTGGAGCGGCTGAACGATATTGTGCTGGTGGATCAGACGCCCATCGGACGGACGCCCAGGTCGAATCCAGTGACGTACATCAAGGCGTTCGACGCAATCCGCGAGCTGTTTGCGGCGCAGCCTGAGGCGCAGCGGCGGGGGTACGCCCCGGGGCACTTCTCGTTCAATGTGCCGGGCGGCCGCTGCGATGTGTGCGAGGGCGACGGGACGGTGACGGTCGAGATGCAGTTCCTGGCCGATGTGGAGCTGCCCTGCGAGGAATGCAACGGGACGCGCTACAAGGCGAGCACGCTGGAGATCCACTACAAGGGCCGCAGCATTTATGAGGTGCTGCAGATGACGGTGCGCGAAGCGCTGCGCTTTTTTGCGGGGCACCCGAAGATTGTGGACAAGCTGGCGGTGCTGGAGGAGATTGGGCTGGGCTATGTGCGGCTGGGGCAGTCGGCGACGACGCTTTCGGGCGGTGAAGCGCAGCGGGTCAAGCTGGCGGCGCACCTCGCGGCAACTCGGTCCGAATCGCGTTCGGCGGAGGGCAGGAAGGGCGGCGGCAGTCGGGTGCTGTATATCCTGGACGAGCCGACGACCGGGCTGCATTTCGACGACGTAGGAAAGCTGCTGGTTGCGTTTCGCAAGCTGATCGACAGCGGCGGTTCGCTGGTGGTGATCGAGCACAACCTCGACGTGATCAAGTCGGCGGACTGGGTGATCGACCTCGGGCCGGAGGGCGGCTCGCAGGGCGGCCAGGTGGTAGCGACCGGGACGCCGGAGGAGATCGCCTGCAATGAGCTTTCGCATACAGGGCAATGGCTGGGACGTGTACTGCACGGCCACGCCGGGGCCGAGGTGGCGGCAGGCGTTGAGAGCGAGGTTTTTCAGTGAAGAAAGTCGCGCCCGCATCTCTGTCGGCCGGGGCGTGCGCCCTGCTGGCTTGGCTGAGCACCACCAGTTTTTGTATCAGGGCACGACTTCAGTCGTGCCGTAAGGCCGCAAGGAGCCCCTGGGCTTTAGCCCCTGAGGGATGTTTTTCTATCGCACTCAGAATGCTCCGGCAATGCCTTGCCATCGCTGCAGGTTTCGTATTCCTCTTCGTGGCGTCATTGCGTATCGCCGCGGCCCAGCCTGCACCGCTGCCCCCAGGCACCAGCGGCGATGAGGCGCAGGAGCAAACCCAGAAGGCCTCCGATCCGCTGGGCGACGTTGAAACCGCCATCGAGGCGAAAAACTACACGCTGGCTACGGGCCGCCTCGAGCTCTATCTCTCGGCGCATCCTCAAGATGCGCGGGCCCTCTTCGACCGCGGTTTTGTTGACGATGCGCAGGGCAACGCGGATTCGGCGGAAGACTGGTACCGCAAAGCCGTCGCCGCCGACCCGAAGCAGTTTGAGGCGCATATGGCGCTGGGGCTGCTCCTGGCTTCAAAGGGGGACGAGAGGGACACGCAGGCCGCGCGCGAGCAGCTCTACGCCGCCGCGCAGCTGGAGCCGAATCCGCCGAACCCTGCCGCCAAAGCGCACGCCGACCGGGCGCTGGCCAATTTGGTTTGGTCCACCGACCCCACCGGCGCCAGGGATGCGCTGGTCGATGCGTTGAAACTGAGTCCGGAGACTCCGGCGGACACGCTGCTGGCGGCGGAGATTGCCGAAGCGGCGGGGGATGGTGAGATTGCTGAGCAGGAATATCGCAAGGCCATCGATGCCGACCCCAATCTGCCGGGCGCGAACGCCGGACTGGCCCATCTGCTGATCGACCAGAAGCGCTACTCCGATGCCCAGGCGGTGGTGGAAGGGGCCTTGCGTCGTGACCCTGCCGATCCGGTCCTGAATACTCAGCTGGCCGCCATTCTGAACGCCGAGGGCAAGCCGGCGGATGCGCTTGCGGTGCTGGAGAAGCTGCACAAGCTCTCGCCAGACAGCCGGTCGGTGACCACGATGCTGGCCGATGCTGACTTCCAGGCAGGCAATCTGGACGAAGCCGATGCGCTCAACCAGCAGTTGCTGGCGCAGGCCCCCAACGATCCGGCGCTGCTCGATGCGCGAGGGCAGATTCTGATCCGGCAGCTGCGCTACGACGAGGCCATTGTGGCGTTCAGGAAAGCGGTGGCGGCGCGGCCCGAGGATGTCGACGCCTGGTCGGGGATCGCCTTTGCGGATTCCGAGACGCACCAATATCAGGACGAACTGACAGCTCTTACGACCCGATCGAAGTACGCGGAAGAAAATCCGGCAAGTTTATTTCTCTGGGCAACTGCGTACGACAATCTCCATCAAAGGAAAGCAGCAGCGGACTACTATCAGCGCTTTCTGGCCGCTGCCCAGGGAAAATTCCCGGATCAGGAGTGGCAGGCAAAGCACCGGCTTGCCGCCCTTGCCAAGTGATCGGTGCCCACAGGCGCGCGTTCGCAGTCCCGTTCTCGGGGGTGTTTCGCAACCAGGGCCCATCCCGGTAGTGCTAACAGCCTCTATGCCGAGGTTACTTTTTTGAGTGACTGCGGCAGGTTTATTTTTAGAGGCACTGGCGCGAAGCACTCGATCTGAGTTATGGTTTTCCGAACGCTCCCCCCGGAGGTGCACCATGCGATGTCTCGCTGTGGTTGCCGCTGTGGTTCTCCCCGCTAGTCTCGCCTGGGCCCATGGCATGGATGACCGCGCTCCCGATGCGCACGAATTGGCGGATTTAGAGGCCAGGGCGTCCGTCGCCTCTCCCAACGAACAGCCGTACATTTACGCGGAGTTGGTGCACTCGATGACCGAGGTGGCCACCGCGCAATTTCAGTCCGGCGATGTCGAGCACGCTTCGGCTTCGCTCAAGGCGGCGCAGGGGTACGCGGGCAAGATTCAGATGAGCCTGCTGCGGGATGCGAAGAAGCTGAAGAACGCGGAGATTCTCATCCGCCACACCGCGTTCCGGCTAAAGGAGCTGATGACGGGTGCGTCGCTCGACGACCGTCCGACGCTCGAAGCGACGATTCAGCAGCTGAATCAGGTGCAGTCGGAGATGATGCTGCAGATTTTCCATCGCTGAAAAAGCGATTGTTGAGGCTCGGACGCTTGGCGCCGGGCCGATCGCAGTTTGCGGGGCGCACCGCAAACGCTGCAAAAAACCCGCTTTTCCCTGCGTGATCCACATCCTTTCAACAGAGCCGGCATGCGTGTGAGGCAATATTCATCGGCCTATAACAGAGGCCGGTGCAAGTCCCGCTAAAAACGCGCCATTTGTTCTCTAAATTTTCGCCATTTACAGGGTGGGTAGAGCTTCGTAATCTGACGTGGCGTTTCAAAAGGGAACGTTACTTTTGCCTTAGCTGAAAACTGAATTGGAACAGTAACGAAGCAGCCTGAGCGCGTCACCGCCGCCCGCCATCATTCCGGGAACAAGCACGGAATCAGCGCGGGAACGAGCGCGGATGTCACCGCGAGCCATCGACGACGCCGGAGCCCACCGCACTGTTCCCCGCATCCTGCCAACACGGCGGGCTCGCGGCCTCGCGTGCTGGTTAGAGCAGGCAGGCGCCGCGAGTGCCGTAACGCCGGGATGCGGTGATCGATCAACCCGCTGACGGGCGCCTCTGCCTTGCGCCTCGCCGCAGTACGACCGCCTTGTGCGGGGATTGCCAGGAGAAACATGAGACCCAAGAAGACGATTCTGTGTGTTGACGATAATGAACAGGCTCTGGCTGTGCGCAAATTCCTGCTGGAAACCCGTGGAGGCTATCGGGTGGTAGCTGCCCGCAATGGAAAAGAGGCGGTGGATCGATTTCGCGGAGGCGGCATCGATCTTGTTCTGAGCGATCTGGTGATGCCGAACATGGATGGAAACGAACTGGTGCGGCGGATGAAGGAAATCGCGCCTGAGGTGCCGATGATCCTGATCAGCGGCAGCGTGAAGGTGTTCGACCATGCCAACCGCGCCGATGCCTTCCTGCCTAAGGGCAGTTCAACGCCGAGTGAGATGCTGGAGCGAATCCGGGTGATGATCGCGCGCAAGCGAGGTCCGAAGAAGTCGCTCCGGCCGGCCTTCGATGCGCCGGATGGGGAGGTTTTTCAGCCGATGGTGCAGGCCGTGGCGTCGTGAGTGGGTTGAAGCAGGTCTTCCAGGCTTCGACCCTGAACGACATCTGATGCCGTCATCGCGCACGCGTTGAGAGTGGACCAGTGGAAGACCGCTGGTCCATTTACAATCGCTGAGTGGATGCGATCATTCGCGCCGAGCACCTCGGCAAGGTCTACCGTACGGGAAGACTTGAAGTTCCGGCGCTGCGCGATGCGACGTTCTCCGTCGACGAAGGTGAATTTGTATCGATCGTCGGCCCGTCCGGCAGCGGCAAGTCAACACTTTTCTATCTGCTGGGAGGGCTGACCCGCGCAACGACGGGCCAGGTGTTCATTGGGGGCGTGGATTTCGCGGCGCTTGGGGATGGCGAACGCACGCAGATGCGCCGGTCGCGGATCGGTTTCATCTTTCAGAAGTTCAATTTGCTGCCGACGCTTTCAGCGCGCGGCAATATCGAGATTGCCTATGAGATTGCCGGACGCAGCGAGCCTCTGGATGGTAAGTTTCTGGACCAGCTCACCGGTTTGCTGAACATCGCCGGGCGGCTCAGTCACCGGCCTTCGGAGTTATCAGGGGGCGAGCAGCAACGGGTCGCGATTGCGCGGGCGCTGATCACGCGGCCGTCGATTGTGCTGGCCGACGAGCCGACGGGGAACCTCGATACGGAGAATTCGGATGCTGTCCTTGAGATGTTGCGGCGGTCTAATAAGGAGTTTCGGCAGACGGTGCTGATGATCACGCACAATCCGGAGGCCGCGTCGATCGCCGACCGCATCATTCATATGCGGGACGGAAAGATTCGGGGGATTGAAGCGGGCCAGGGATCGGTGGGGCAGCACACCTGGTAGGCGCTGTAACCGGTTGCTTTCCCGTTTCGATGGAGAAACGGTACCACTTTTGTTCAGCAAAATTGATTATGCGTGCATGAGATAAGGCGTTAGAATTATCGAGGGCCTGTACGGCCAAAACCCGGAAAAAATGGGAACTACACTCAATTCCAATCCCGAGGCCGCTGAAGGATCGAAGAACGGATCGTCCAACGGTTCGAACGGTTCCAGTGGTTCGAACGGGTCCAATGGACGGTCGGCGGATATTCAGGACCTGCTCACCGAAAAGGCGAATGAAGCCACGCGCGGCCTCGATACGCGGTCGGCGCTGGAAGTCGCACGCATCATCAATCAGGAAGATCAGAAGGTTGCGGCTGCGGTAAAGAAGGCGATCCCGGAAATTGCCGAGGTGATCGACATGGTGGCGCACAGCCTGCGCGCCGGCGGCCGCCTCATCTATATCGGGGCGGGCTCGAGTGGCCGCCTGGCCGCACTCGATGCCTGCGAAATTCCCGCCTACTTTTCTACCAGTCCACAAACCGTGCAGTACATCATGGCCGGAGGCCCGAAGGCCCTGGCTTCGCCGGTCGAAGTCAACGAGGATTCAGAGGAACTGGGCAAGCGCGACATCGCGCGCCGTCGCCCGAGCCGCAAGGATGTGGTGATCGGCCTTTCGGCGAGCGGGCGGACGCCTTACGTTGTCTCCGCCGTCGCTTATGCGCGGACGCTGGGCGCGAAGACCGCGTGCATTACCTGCAATCCCAACACGCCCCTGGCCCATGCCGCTGAAACCTGCATCGTGGCGGAGGTTGGCCCCGAGGTCATTTCCGGCTCGACGCGGTTGAAGGCGGCCACGGCGCAGAAGATGATCACCAACATGATCACGACCGGCGCCATGACGCGGCTGGGTTATGTGTACGAGAACCTCATGGTGAACGTGCACATGCATAACTCGAAGCTGATCGAGCGCGGCATCGGGATTCTGATGCGAGCCTGCAACGTCGGGCGCGAGCAGGCGGTAGAGGTGATCAAGTCCGCCGGACGCAGCGTGCCGGTGGCTCTGGTCATGCTGAAAGCAGGCGTCGACAAGCCTGAGGCAGTGCGACGGTTGGCGCGAGCTGAGGGCAATGTGCGGCGCGCTATTGAAGACTCGACGATGAATATCTGAACCGGGAGCTGATTCCCAATCACCCGCCGGTGCACTACCGCCGAAAAGTTACTTCGATATTAATTTCCACCGGAACGGCGTGGCCCTGATACATTGCCTGATTGCGGGGAATTCGTGATAACTTGCTTTCGCGAGGGATTGAACCATGCGGAGCGCGGCTCTATTCGCGGCAGTATTTCTAACGGCTATTAGTAGCCTTCAGGCCCAGGAGGCTCAGGGTCCCACCAACCCAAAGGCGCAGAAGACTTACCAGGAAGCCCTCGACTGGCTTCACCATAACCAGCCTGAGTCCGCGCTGGATTCCTTTAAGAAGGCCGACAAGCAGGACGGCGGCCACTGCGAGAAGTGCGCTTACAAAATCATCGAGTACGGCCTTAAGACCGGCGATTACAAATCCGCCGATGCCGCCGCGCAGCAGCTCATCGCCGACGCCAAGGATGCGAAGCAGACGGCCGAAGCGCACATGGCGCGGGGGATGGTCCAGTACCAGGAGGGCCTGCGCAAGAACAAGGCGGATTGTTACTCCGCGGCGGATCAGGAGTTCCAGGCAACACTGACCGCGTACCCCAAGACCTCCGGCGCATGCTTCTACGATGGCATTTCGCTCGCCCGGCTGAATCGCGACGATGCGGCGAAGACACAGTTCAGGAAGTATCTCAACGTCGCCAGGCCCGACGACCCCGATCGGGAGCGAGCGCAGCGTTATCTCGACAACGTGGACCTGGCCCGAGCCCGCATGGCGCCCGCCTTTTCTGTCACCACGCTCGACGGCCGCCAGGTTTCGCTCGACTCTCTGGCGGGCAAGGTTGTGCTCATCGATTTCTGGGCGACGTGGTGCGGTCCGTGCCGCGAGGCGCTGCCGCACGTTCGCGATATTGCCAAAAAGTTTGCCGGCGAGCCGCTGGTGGTGATGAGCATCAGCCTCGACAGCGATGAGGGAAAGTGGAAGGACTTCGTGGCGAAGAACGGCATGACCTGGGTGCAGTATCGGGACGGCGGATTCACCGGCCCGGTCTCGCGGCTTTTCGGCGTCGAGGCCATCCCGCACACCTTCACGATCGACGCCGACGGGGTTCTGCAGGATGAGCACATCGGCGATGCCAGCGTTGAAGGCAAGCTGAAGAAGCTATGCGCCAGGGCGCGGCAGTTGCAGGAGGCGCCACAGGTGGCTCTGAAGCCTGGACAGTGAGCAATCGGATAGCATTATCTGGTGAAGCGAAGCGCAAGCCGGAAGAGAAAAGGGCAGAACAAGCCGGCATCGGATCAGAACTCTGCCGAATTCGAGCGTCAATTGCGTGAGGGCAGAAAAGTGATGTGCGAATACCGCGAGGCTCTGCGTAAGCTTGCCGGTATGTCCTCGCCTCAATCGTGATGTTCCCGCCTGCTGCGTCCTGCTGACTCGCCCCACCCGCGCGGCTATACTCAACCTCAAAGGACCCGCCTTGTTTGCGTCTTTGCGATTTCTCTGGAATGCCACCAGCGGTCACCGCTTCCGCCCCTGGCGCAGCGAATATCTGAAGTGGCGCATCGAGACCTACTCCGGCAAAAAGGCTGAAGAGCTGAAGGGGCGGGACGTGCTCGGGTTTGCGTGGCGGGAGAAGGGGAATCTGCTGCGCTTCCTGCATTGGACGAGCCGCATGGAATCGTGGAAGAAAACAGGCGCAGATCAGCGGCACGGAGCAGGAGAATGATGGCGGACCATACGGGTGTGCGCGGAGAAGACGGCAGGAAGGCCAGCCCAAAGACCAGCCCAAAGACCAGGCGCGAATTTCTGATGGATGCGGCGGCCGCGGTTGCAGCCGGCGGACTGGCAAGCGCTCTTCCTCTTGGCTGCGGCAAAGCGAAGGCCGACCCAGTCAACAACGGAGCTGCGGCTCCCACATTGACCAAGGTCGGAGGCACGCGCTCCTTGCGCGCGCACGCGGCGGAACACGGCATGCTGGTGGGTTGCGCGGTGGTTCCCGAGAAGCTTGACGGCGAGCCCGATTATGCCCGCACGGTGGCCGAGCAGGCGAGCATTCTGGTTCCTGAAAACGCTCTGAAGTGGGGACCGCTCCGCCCCACTCCCGACCAGTACGATTTTCGCAAGGCGGACGACGTGGTGGTGTTCGCGCTTGCGCACGAGCAAAAGGTGCGCGGGCACAACCTGTGCTGGCACGAGGCGATTCCTTCCTGGTTCGCGGGTACGGTCACCAAAGACAACGCGGCGCAATTCCTCACGCAGCACATCCTCACGGTGGCCGGACGCTATGCCGGAAAGCTGCATTCTTGGGACGTGGTGAACGAAGCGATCGATGTGAAGAGCGGGCGGGCGGATGGACTGCGTGACTCCCCCTGGCTGCAGTTGGCTGGGCCCGGATATATCGAGCTTGCCTTTCGCACGGCGCGCCAGGCGGATGCGACCGCGCTGCTCACTTACAACGATTACGGCATCGAGCTGGACACGCCGGAGCAGATCGACAAGCGTGGACAGGTGATGATGCTGGTGCGGCGGCTCAAGGCGCGCGGCGCGCCGATCGACGCCGTGGGAGTGCAGAGCCACCTCGCAGCGGGCGATGCGCCGGGAGCGGGCTTGCAGCACTTTGTGCGCGAGCTGCGCGAGATGGGGTTGCAGGTCTTTATCACCGAGCTGGATGTGAACGACCGCAAGCTGGCCGATTCGGTCGCGGACCGCGACGCTGTTGTGGCAAAGACTTATCGCGACTATCTGACGATGATGTTGGCCGAACCAAACGTCAACGTGGCGCTGACCTGGGGCATCACCGACCGCTACACCTGGCTCAACGGTCCAAAGAATGCACGCCCCGACGGGAAGCCTGAGCGCCCGCTGCCGTTCGACTACGACTACAGTCCCACGCCGGCGTTTTTTGCGGAACGCGACGCGATCGACAGCCGAAAAAGGGCGGCCCAGCCGGGCAGCGATCCGTATGCGCCGTTTCGTCCGGGGCAGAGCCGGCTTCGCGGCGACTACGACTGAGCGGACGGAACGACAGCAGAGATTAACCTGGCTCAACCGCGTGCGCTTTGTGCTATGCTCCCCGCAATGTCCGCCGTTGCCTCTCCTCCCAAACCGGAAACACCCCGCCGGACTGCTCCGCGGCACTCCGCGATTGTTCGCGTAACGCACTGGCTTACGGTGGTCGCCTTTCTGGCTCTGCTGATCACCGGCGGCGAGATTGTGATCTCGCATCCGCGTTTCTACTGGGGCGAGGTCGGCAATGTGATGACGCGGCCGCTGTTCACGATTCCAATACCGTCGTCGCGCGATACGGTTCCGACTGGGTACAAGTACGTGATGCCGGATCAGAATGGGTGGAGCCGGTACCTTCACTTCGAGGCTGCGTGGGTTGCGGTGCTGACGGGGTTGGTCTATCTGGTCTATGGATTGTGGACGCGGCACTTTCGCAACAACCTGCTGCCGGAAAAGGGCGCGCGGTCCTGGGGTGGGTATTGGCGCGCGTTTCTGGGCGTGCTGGCCAGGTATCTTCATCGCGCACCCGCGGACGCGGGGGAAGCTCGCTCTTATAACGTTGTTCAACGGACGGCATACCTGACCGTGATTTTCGTCCTTTTTCCGCTTGTTATCTGGACCGGCCTTGCCATGTCTCCGGCCTTCACCGCCGCGGTTCCGCAGTCGGTGATCCTGCTGGGCGGACGCCAGTCCGCGCGCACCATCCATTTCTTCGTCTCTATACTGCTGCTGCTGTTCCTGATCGTTCACGTTACGATGATTGCCATGGCCGGTTTCTGGAGCCGCATGCGGGCCATGATCACCGGCCGCGGTGAGGCAGCCTCAATTCGTGGAAAGCTGGAGGATGAATCATGAGCCCAATCTCTCGCCGCAACCTGATCACGGGTGGCGTCGCCGCGACTGCCGGCGTAGCGGGATTGGCAGCGGCGGCTGGCCTGGCGCAGCGGTACGGATTGATCCCGCCGGATCATGGTGGGGTTTATGGTCCTGGCGAAACGCTGACCTACGCAGCGCAACGGTTGCTGACGACGCACGCTCCGGCGCGCCAATTCCCGCGCAGCATGATTTCGGCGAACCCGTTCGCCAACGAGACCGCACCGCCGAGCGATGCGTTCAAAAAGCTTCAGAGCGGCGGGTTCAAGGACTGGCGGCTGACGGTGGATGGCATGGTTGCGCATCCGTCGTCATTTTCGCTTTCCGACTTGAGGAGTCTTCCTGTTCAAAGCCAGATCACAGAGGTGGCTTGCGAGGAAGGCTGGTCCTATATCGCGGAGTGGATTGGGACGCCCCTGGCTGGGGTGCTGAACGAGGTCGGGGTTCTGCCGCAGGCGCGCTACGTTGTGTACTACTCGATCCAGCCGGACTGGTGGGAGAGCGTTGACATGGCCGATGCTCTGCATCCACATACATTCCTGACGATGGGGATGAACGATGGCGATCTTCCGGTGGGGTTCGGAGGCCCGCTGCGTCTGCGGGTGCCGCGCCAGCTCGGTTACAAGAGCGTGAAGTACATCACGCGAGTGACGGTGACCGACTCGCTGAAACACTTCGGCAAGGGGCTGGGATCGGCGTCGCCGGAGGGCGGTTATGCCTGGTACGCGGGCATCTGAGGGCTGGAACCTTCCGTAACTTCGCGCCGCTGTGGCGTGCCTGATGGATTGCCGGTTCGTCTGATGTAATGAAGGTATGACGCGAAGCTCCCCCCCATCGCGCCGGGCTCGGGCGGGTTGGGGATCCCGCAGGGCAGCGGTAGTTCTCCTGGTTTTTATCTGTGGGACGGCGTTGTGTTCTGCGCAGCAGCCTTTTCCGGGCGAACCGCCGAGCCAGCCTGCCCAGCAGCCGCAACAACAGCAGGCGGAGCCATTCCCCGGGAAGCCCACCAACCAATCGCAAGGCCAGCCCGATAGCCGGCCGCAGCAGGGCGAGCAGGCGCAGCCTCAGGAATTTCCGGCCGATCCTAATGAGAACCTGCCGACGTTTCGCGTGAGCACCAGCGTGGTGATTGTGCCCACGCTGGTGGAGAAGCCGAACGGCGAAGTCCTCTACGGATTGAAGCCCCAGGATTTTTCGGTTTTCGACAACGGTGTCGCGCAGAAGGTTCACGTGGACGACGATCTGGACACGCAGCCGGTTTCGCTGGTGGTGTGCATTGAGCGGGGGCGAGACGCACCGCTTGAATTCGACAAAATCGGCAAACTCGGTCCGCTGCTCGAGCTTTTCACACGCGACGGGCGGGGCGACGTCGCGCTGGTCGCCTTCGATTCAAAGGCGACGTGGGTGGAACCGTTCGGGCAGGATCTCGATTCGATCACGCGCGACCTGAAGCAGATGCCCGCAGGTGACGGCGGCGCGGCAATTCTCGATGCCGTGGGCTACTCCGTCAATCTGCTGGAGCAGCAGCCGGACAATCATCGCCGCGTGCTGCTGCTGATCAGCGAATCCCGCGACCATGGCAGCCACCACTTCAATATTCCTCAACTGGTGGAGCGGATTGGGACGAGCAATACGCTGGTGCTGAGCCTGGTGTTTTCGCCTTCGAAGGCGGAGATCATCGACTGGGGGCGCGGCAATACGAATGGCGGCAACGAGCTGAATATCCTGGCTCCGCTGGTGATGACGGTGAACGCCATGCGGCGCAATACGCCGAAGACGCTGGCGGCGCTCAGCGGGGGCGAGTACGATCCTTTCACGAAAGAGAAGGGGTTTGAGACGCGGGTGGCGGAGGTCGCGAGCCACGCGAGAAATCGGTACATCCTGAGCTTTCATCCAACCGACCTGACGCCGGGGCTGCACGCGATCCAGGTGAAGCTGACGCAGGATTACGGAGCGCGAGTGGTGGCGCGTAACAGCTATTGGGCGATCCTGCGCGACGATGCGCACACTGGTCCGGAATCTCTTCCGTACGCCGCGCATCCGAATAACTAACGGCGGCTTGAAAACTTTTCAGGGAGAAACCATGGGTGAACATGTAACGCTGCGGGCATCGGACGGTCACGAACTGGACGGATACGTTGCGCGTCCCGCCGGCGAACCGATTGCCGGGCTGGTCGTGATCCAGGAAGCGTTTGGCGTGAACAGCCATATCCGTTCTGTCACCGACGGTTTTGCTGAGGATGGATTTCTCGCGGTTGCTCCGGCACTCTTCGACCGGATGCAACGGGGCGTTGAGCTGGGTTACACACCGGAAGATCTGCAGAAGGGAATTGCCCTGGCCCGCGGCGGCAACACGGACGACTATGTGAAGGACATTGCCGCGGCTCTTGGCTACGCGCGCCGCGAAAGCGGGAAAAAAGTCGGCGTGATCGGCTACTGCCTCGGCGGAAGCCTCGCGTGGCTTGCGGCTGCGCGGCTCGATCCCGATGTCGCCGTGGGCTACTACGGCGGTTACATCGCGACATTCGCCGGCGAGAAACCGAAGGCGCCCATCATGCTCCACTTCGGTCTGGATGATACGCACATTCCGAAGAATGAAATCGACGCGAAGGTTGCCGCTGTGTATCCGGAGATTCCGATTTTCTGGTATGAGGGGGCAGGGCACGGGTTCAGCTGCAACGATCGCGCTAGCTACAACGCGGACGCGGCAAAGCTGGCTCGCGAGCGATCGCTCGAATTCCTCAAGAAGCATCTGACGGCTTGATGCAGTCTGTTGCGATTCAGCTCTGCTGAAAATTTGCCCCAAACCGGCTTTCCGAAACCATGGCCTCCGAAATCGCACAACCAACTCAACCCGAAGCATCGCAGACCGTCCCGGCGAAGGGAGATTTCTCGCACGCATGGCGGGCGCTGCGGCACAGAAACTTCCGGCTGTTCTTCGGTGGGCAGACCATCTCGCTGGTCGGGACGTGGATGACGCGCATCGCGACGGCGTGGCTGGTCTATCGCCTCACCAAATCAGCGTTGCTGCTGGGCACGGTCAGTTTTGCCGGGCAGATTCCCACATTTCTGCTGGCCCCATTCGCCGGCGTGCTGGTGGACCGCTCCGATCGCCGCCAGGTGCTGGTGTGGACGCAGACGCTGTCGATGATCCAGTCGCTGTTGCTGGCATGGCTCACGCTTGCGCATCGAATCAACATTGCGGAAATCCTGGTGCTGAGTTCTTTGCAGGGGATCATCAACGCGGTCGATATGCCGGCCCGCCAGTCGTTCATGGTGCAGATGGTGGAGGATCGTAACGACCTCTCGAACGCCATCGCCATCAACTCTTCGATGGTCAACTTGGCCCGGCTGATCGGTCCGTCGTTGGCCGGCATGGTGATCGCGGTCAGCAGCGAAGGCTGGTGTTTTCTCGTCGACGGCATCAGCTACATCGCCGTGATCGTTTCGCTGTTGATGATGCGCCTGGAGATTGCCGCAGTGCGGCGGGCGACAACATCGATGGTGGAGCAGCTGCGCGAGGGATGGTCGTATGTATCGACGTTCACGCCGGTGCGGACGATCCTGACCCTGTTTGCCCTGGTGAGCCTGATGGGTATGCCGTACATGGTGCTGATGCCGGTATTCGCAGGGCGCGTGCTGCATGGCGGAGCGCATACGCTGGGCTTTCTGATGGGCGCGGCGGGGGCGGGCGCGCTGATCTCCGCTTTCTCGCTGGTGCTGCGGCGTTCCGTGCGGGGACTGACAAGGATGATTCCGATCGCGGCAATGGTGTTCGGCGCTGGCCTGGTGCTGTTTGGTTTGTCGCGATGGCTTTGGCTCTCGCTCATCCTGATGCTCTTCACGGGATGGGGCATGCTGCAGGGGCTGACTGCGAGCAACACGATCATCCAGACGCTGGTGCCGGAGGACAAACGCGGCCGGGTGATGAGCTACTACACGGCGGCGTTTATGGGGATGGCGCCCTTCGGCAGCCTGCTGGCCGGTTCGCTCGCTAACTGGATTGGGGCGCCGCGAACCGTGATGTTCACGGGCTCGTGCTGCATCGCGGGAGGCTTGTGGTTCTGGACCCGCCTGCCCGCCATTCGCCGGGAGATGCGGCCCGTTTACGAGCAGCTCGGGATCATTCCGCCGCTGGAGCAGCCGGTGGAACACCCAGCCGCCAACTGATCGGCAGCTTTCCCCGCAGAAAAAACGCTAAGAACATTCAGGCAGAGAATTTGGGGACAGAAACTGGGCAAAGAGAATCCCCGGTCGCATCGGGGGCGCTCGGGGATTTACAGGAGGTAAGTTTGAAATCCAAAGACAGAATAGGATTTCCAGATCCCCGTGTCGTCGGGACAAGGATGGCTTTATTTCTGCAACTTTAGTTGGGCTGGTTATCGCGCTGCGCGCGCTGGCTGAGTCTGGCCTGCGTCCGGTTTGCCTGGGTTTTGCGGGGTCAACAGGACGCGGCGTAAGGCGCGGATCAGCTCCGGCCCCGTTTCTTCGAGCTCGCGCAAATGCCACGCGGCCAGCGAGCCGAGCAGCTTCTCGCCGAGCGGAGTCATGCGCAGCAGGATGCGACGGTGGTCGGTGGGGTCGGGGCAGCGTCTCAGCAGACCCTGCTCGATCGTGCGGTCGACGAGCTCCACCGCACTGTTGTGCTTGAGCAGCATGCGCGCGGCGACGTTGGCAATGGTGGGGTCGAGCTCTTCGGGCATGCCCCATACACACTGCAGGAGCTGGTACTGCTGGGCGCGGATTCCCGCCGAATCCGCGGCGAGGCTGGAGAAGTGCAGGAATTTTCGCAGCTGAAAACGGAATTCCGCCAGCCGCCGCATTTGTGCGCGGCTGAGCGGGGGCGGTTCTTGCGGAGCAGAATGCCTCTGTCCGTTGCGGGTCTCGGAATTGGCTCCGTGGACTTCAGATAGATTCATGCAAACAATCGTAACACGATATATCGTGTCCCGACTTAAGATGCTCTCCCGCTCTCCTGCGGCGCGCCAGGATCGGCCAGCACGGCCCTCGCGTCCTCTTCGTCGTCGGAGCTCACCTGCAGCTGCAGCGGTCCCAGTCCCGGCTCCATGATGCGCGCATTTTCGCCCGAGAGAAAAACCTCGATGCCGGCCGATTCCAGGCGCAGCTTCGCCATTTCCGCTTCCAGCGGTTCGGTAAAGTTGGCAATTGTCACAACATTTGACATAAAATCTCCTTCAAGCTCCGCTCCTATCGTCATTGTTCTCATCTTATTTAGCAAATTTGAGAAAGCATTCTGACTACCGGAGCCCCTCATGGTGAGATGCCTCGCCGCGTTAACCCTGACTTCTCGAACCCTCGCCGGTCAGCTCCTCGCGTTCCTGATTCTCGCCTGCCTGGGCGCCGCTCTTCACGCTCAGATGACAGGGCCGCCCCCCGAGCCGCTTCTGGATGCGGCTCATTGTCTGGCCACCGCGAAGACTGACTGGCTTGGTCTGGCCAACGATGCATCGGAGGTCGAACTTGGCTTTGCCTCTGGTCCCGGTTCCTGGCAGGGAGGCGATCCGTTTTACCTCGTCGACTACTCCAGCCCGGTGCATTCTCAGGGATCGGTATTCGTGTTTGTCGTGCGTGGAAAGGCGCCTCATCGCGTCCTGCGTCTCGAGTACAGAGTTCAATTCCGTCAATCCGACGACGGATCGCAGCATCTGGAACTGATCGATCCGCAATTCGGAGGCATCTCCACTCAGGATCGAGTGCTGTCGGCTGTGCGCGAGGTTGGATTTCATACGTACGCGATTCCCGTTACCGGCCTGCGCCTGCCTTCGAATAAGTTCGCGTGCGAATCGGAAGAGGGCATCGAATAAGGTTTCAGTCCCGCGGCGAAACCCGAGACGTTTGCCGTTGCGACGGAAGCACCCAGGTGGACATGCTGGTTCTTCCCACCCGCCTTCCCACCTGCTCGGGAAAAAACCACAAGATAGAATGGTGAGTTCGTCCCAAGGAGCTTCGCATTGATCCCCCGTTATACCCGCGCGCCCATGGGCCGCATCTGGAGCGACGAGGCCAAATTCCGGGCCTGGCTGGAAGTCGAGATTGTCTCGAGCGAAATACTCGCCGAAGACGGAATTGTTCCGGCCTCAGCCGCCGAGGCCATCCGCGAACACGGCGACTTCGACATTGAGCGCATCCGCCAGATTGAAGCGGAGGTGAAGCACGACGTGATCGCCTTCACCACGGCGGTCGCCGAAAAGATTGGGCCCGATTCGCGCTGGCTGCACTACGGCCTGACCTCGAACGATGTCGTCGATACCGCGCAGGCGCTGCAGATCAAAGCCGCGTCCTCCATCCTGCGCGACGGCATCGAGCGCCTGATCGCCGTGCTTAAAACGCGCGCGCTCGAATTCAAAAATACGCCGATCGTCGGGCGCACCCATGGAATGCATGCCGAGCCGACCACCTTTGGCCTGAAGTTGCTGAACTGGTATGCGGAGATGCTGCGCAACCAGCAGCGCTTTGAGGCGGCCGCCGAGCAGATGCGCGTGGGCAAGCTCTCCGGCGCCGTGGGCGCCTTCGGCCACATCGGACCGGAGCAGGAAGAGCGCATCTGCGCGCTGCTCGGACTCGCCCCGGCCCCGGTGGCCACGCAGGTCATCCAGCGCGACCGGCATGCGTATTACATCGCGACTCTGGCGGTGATGACAGCCACGCTCGACAAGATTGCGACGGAGATTCGGCTTCTGCAGCGCACAGAAGTACGCGAAGCCGAGGAGTATTTTTCGGAGGGCCAAAAAGGCTCATCGGCAATGCCGCACAAGCGCAACCCCATCACTGCCGAACAGATTTCCGGTCTGGCGCGCGTGGTCCGGGCCAATGCCCAGGCGGCGTTCGAGAACGTGGCGTTGTGGCATGAGCGCGATATCTCGCATTCATCGGTGGAGCGGGTGATTCTGCCGGATTCGACGATTCTGATCGACTATCTGCTGGCGAAGACCGCGGAGCTGATCGATAAGCTGGTGGTGTATCCCGCCCGAATGATGAAGAATCTGGAATCGACTGGCGGATTGATTTTTAGCGGTCAGCTGTTGCTGGATCTGGCGGAAGCCGGCATGTCGCGCGAGGATGCGTATCGCCTGGTGCAGGGCCACGCGATGAACGCGTGGCAGAACGACCTTGCCTTTCGCGACCTGGTGGAGGCCGATCCGGAGATCGCCAGCCGCCTGAGCAAGGAGCAGCTGGCTCGGACCTTCGACCTGCACCGCCAGCTAGCCAACGTGGACGCGATCTTTGCGCGGGTGCTGGGATCGCCGGATGGCCACGAGTACGGACCCTGATGGCGCATCCCACTATAAATGTAACGGTCGCTGTTACAGGTGCCAGCGGCATTGTGTTTGGCCAAACGCTGTTGCGCGCGCTGGAAGCCGATGAGCGCGTCGCTCGTGTTCATTTTGTTGCTTCGGAGAGTTCCTTGCGGGTGATGGCGGAGGAACTCGGCATCTCCGGCCGCAGCGGTTTGGTCGAGAAGCTGCTCGGGCAGTCCTCCACCAAAATTACGCAGCACAGCGAAAACGACATCGGTGCGGCGATCGCCAGCGGCAGCTATCCTTCGAGCGGCATGATCGTCATGCCCTGCAGCATGGGGACGCTGGCAGGGATCGCGAACGGCATGGCCGGCAACCTCATCGAGCGCGCCGCCGATGTTTGTCTCAAGGAGCGCCGGCCTTTGATTCTCTGTCTCCGGGAGACGCCCTTCAACAAGATTCACATTCGCAACATGGGGCTGGCCGCCGATGCTGGCGCGACGATCTTTCCCATGATTCCGACCTTCTACAACCATCCCATCGACTCGACCGAGATGGCGCGGCAGTTTGTCTTGCGGGTGCTGGGGCATTTTGGATTGGCGCAGGCCGGGGCTTATGTATGGAAGCCGGGTGCTGCGGGGGAATCAGGTTAGAGGACCGATTGATGCTGGGAAGTGAAGCAGTTCCATCGCGATTCCAGGAAAATACGCAGAATTCCGAGAGCTGGAGGCTTTCTCAGCGGCCTCGACCATTTTGTCAAGTTTCCACCACTTACCCAAAGTAACAACACCAGATAGCGCTTGATTTACAACCGGAAAAGTTGGCAGTTTTTTTCTCCAACCTTGGTATTCTGATAATAAGGTGTAAAGAAAAACAGCAGCCTTGCTCCGGATTTCAGGACCGGGGCTTTTCCTTGCCAGGGGCCCCTCTGAAACGAATCTCCGAGTCCCGTACCCGAGACCAGGGATAAATTGACAGTACCGAAGCCCCGGGGCCCGAGTGCCGAGTAAGTATTGTCAGATTGGATTGAACGATCATTTCAATCGCAGAATGAAATAGATAAATGCCACACAAATTCAACCCGCACGTATTAATAAGGTTCCACAATAGATATCTCAGGGAATCCCGGAATCAAATAGATGGAAGCCATCTGTCACGCGCCCGCGGCCCGGAATCAGATACTTAACGGCCGCGACCCGGAAAAGGCGTCCCCGGGGGGGGCGTCTAAACCGTGACCCGCACCAACTGCTCGGCCTCAATCCGCGGACCCAGAATCGAGACCTTCGGCACCGCGCCCCGCGCCATCGCCACCTCGTCGCACTTATAAAGTCGAGGACAATTCTGGCAATCCTTGAAGATTTTGTCGGGGAGTGCGGTGCGGTCCTCCACTTCGCGGAAGCCGTAGCGGAAGAAGAAATCCGGGATGCGCGTGAAGAGGCAAACGCAGCCGACGCCGTGCTCTTCGGCCTCGCCGAGCAGGGCGTGGAGTAATTCGCCACCGACACCGTGACTTTTTGCTTCCGGCTTAACGACGATGGAGCGCACCTCGGCAAGATGGGGACCATACAGGTGCAGCGCGCCGCAGCCGAGGAAGATGCCGCCTTCGGATTCGGCGACGGTGAAGTCGCGCACGTTCTCGCAGATTTCGGCGAAAGGACGGCGGAGGAGCGTGCCGTCGCCGGAGAGGGAATTGACGAGCTCGTAGATATTGGTGGCGTCCTGGAGGCGGGCCTTACGCACCTGCATGGCTGGCCTCCGTTTCTTCAAGAGGGACGTGGCCCGAGCGCTGGGCGAGGGCGCGCACACGCTGCTCGGCATCGGCGAGTGCCTGACGAACGCGGGGGCGCGCGGTGCCGCCGATGACGTCGTGGCAGTCGAGCGTGGCCTGGATGGTGACGGCGGAGAAAAAACTGTCGTCGAATTCTTCGCCGAACTGGCGGAGTTCGTAGAGGGAGAGGTCGCCGAGTTCGCAGCCTTTGTCGAGACAGAAGCGAACGGCGTTGCCGATTTTCTCGTGGGCTTTACGGAAGGGGACGCCTTTATGGACGAGATAAGTGGCCGCCGCCATGGCGTTGAGGAAGCCGGTTTCGCAGGCGGTGCGCATGCGGTCGGTGCGAAAGCGGAGGGCGCGGGTGAAGGGCGCCAGGACGCGAAGCATTTTGTGCATTTCGGCCGAGGCGGCAAAGACGGGCTCCTGGGTCTCCTGCATGTCTTTGTTGTAGGCGAGGGGCAGGCCTTTGAGCAGGAGGGTGACGGTCTCGGCGGCTCCGTGGATGCGGCCGACTTTCGCGCGGACGAGCTCGGTGAGGTCGGGGTTCTTCTTTTGCGGCATGGCGCTGGAGCCGGTGGAGAAGGCTTCCGGAAGATCGACGAAGCCGAATTCGGCGGTGGCGAAGAGGGTGATCTCTTCGGCGAAGCGGCTGGCGTGGAGCGCGATCTGGGTGAGGACCTGGAGGTATTCGAGGACGAAGTCGCGGTCCGAGGTTGCATCCATGCTGTTGGCAGTGGGAGCGGTGAAGTTGAGTTCGCGGGCGGCGATGGTGCGGTCGAGAGCCAGTGTGGCTCCGGCGACAGCGCCGGAGCCGAGAGGGCAGTAGTTGAGGCGGGTGAGGCAGTCTTCGAGGCGGGAGGCGTCGCGAAGGAGCATTTCGACGTAAGCCAACAACCAATGTCCGACGAGGATGGGTTCGGCACGCTGCAGGTGGGTGTAAGCGGGCATGACGGCGTCGCCGATGGCATGCGCTTTCTCAACAAGAGCCCCCGCCCACTGGGCCAGACTGCGCAGCACGAGCTTGCAATAGTAGCGGACGTACAAGCGCAGATCGGTGGCGATCTGCTCGTTGCGGCTGCGGCCGGTGTGAAGCTTGAGGCCTAGATCGCCGACGAATTTGACAAGACGCAGCTCGACGAAATGATGGACATCTTCGGCGCCCGCGCCGTGGTTCCGAATCATTTCCGGATGGCCCACATATTCCTCGTGAATACGTTCGAGGCCAGCGATGATTTGCGAGCACTCATCGGCGGAGAGGATTGCAGCAGCTTTAAGGGTCAGTGCATGGGCGCGGCTGGCTTCCAGCTCCTGCGGCAGAAGACCCCAGTCGAAGGGGAGGGAGCGCTGCCATTGTTCGAAGAACGGATCAGGTGCCGCTCGAAAGCGGCCGGACCACATTTTGGCGGGCTGATCAGTCATGAAGTTCACTCGCCTTTCGTGGTCCCGTTGTTGAGACGCGGCATTTCCGAGCCGTGACTCAGGGTGATGAGGCCGCTCTGAGCATAGGCGATCAGCTTGGCTCGGGTGTCGGTGATGTCGAGGTTGCGCATGGTGAGCTGGCCGATGCGATCGCGCGGGGAGAAGGCGGACTCGGTCTTCTCCATGCTGAGGCGCTCGGGGTGGAAGGTGAGATTGGGCGACTCGGTATTCAGGATCGAGTAGTCGTTGCCGCGGCGCAGTTCGAGCGTGACCTCGCCGGTGATGGCGCTCGCGACCCAGCGCTGCGCGGATTCGCGAAGCATGATGGCCTGGGAATCGAACCAGCGTCCCTGGTAGAGGAGGCGGCCCAGCTTGCGGCCGTTCTCGCGGTACTGCTCGATGGTGTCCTCGTTATGGATGCCGGTGATGAGGCGCTCGTAGGCGATGAAGAGCAGCGCGAGGCCGGGGGCCTCGTAGATGCCGCGGCTCTTGGCTTCGATGATGCGGTTCTCGATCTGGTCGCACATGCCGAGTCCGTGGCGGCCGCCGATGCGATTGGCTTCAAGCAGCAGCTCGACGGGATCGGAGAAGTCGCTGGCCGTTAAGCGCTACGGGAAAGCCTTGTTCGAAACGGACGGTGACTTCTTCGGGTTGGACTGCAACGTCGTCGCGCCAGGAGGCGACGCCCATGATGGGATCGACGATGCGGATGCTGGTCGAGAGCTGCTCGAGGTCCTTGGCCTCGTGGGTCGCGCCGAGGAGATTGGAGTCGGTGGAGTAGGCCTTCTCGGCGGACATTTTGTAGCCGAAGCCGGAGCGCTGCAGGAAGGCCGACATTTCGGCACGGCCGCCGAGCTCGTCGATGAACAGCGGGTCGAGCCAGGGTTTGTAGACCTGCAGGCGCGGATTGACGAGCAGGCCGTAGCGATAGAAGCGCTCGATGTCGTTGCCCTTGAAAGTGGAGCCGTCGCCCCAGATGTTGACGTCGTCCTCCTTCATGGCGGTGACGAGCATGGTGCCGGTGACGGCGCGTCCGATGGGCGTGGTGTTGAAGTAGGTGACGCCGGCGGTGGAGATGTGGAAGGCGCCGGATTGCAGTGCGGCGATGCCTTCGCGCACCAGCGGTCCGCGGCAGTCGATCAGGCGGGCATTTTCCGCGCCGTATTCGAGCGCTTTGCGAGGGATGGCGTCGTAGTCGGTTTCGTCCGGTTGGCCGAGATTGGCCGTGTAGGCATAAGGCAGCGCGCCCTTCTGCTTCATCCAGTGCAGCGCGGCGCTGGTATCGAGGCCACCGGAAAAAGCGATGCCGACCTTCTGGCCGACCGGCAGATTTCAAGAATTACAGACATTTCCTGCTAACCTTGAGATTCTTCAGTTTCGTATCCCACTGCAGGCTTGCTTCGCCCATTTCAGAGCAACAAAACGCAGGCGAGTAGGCGCCTGCGTCTGCCGCGTGCCGATTCGGGACGTGGAATCCTTCGCGCAGAAGCGGCCTGAAGGATGAGAATCGCAACTGACTGCCCGCCTGTGCTCTGTGCCCTGTGCTCGCACCGCAGCAGCATCAGCAGCAGCGCCTTTTGCGCGTGCATGCGGTTCTCCGCCTGTCGAAGACACCACGGACTGCGGACCGTCAAGCACCGCATCCGTGACTTCAGCATTGCGATGGGCGGGCAGGCAGTGCATGAAGACCGCATGGGGCGCGGCGTGGACATCAGCGCTCGTTCACCTGGTACGGTTTGAAAATAGGCGCGCGCTTGGTGGCCTCGTGCTCAAAGCCCATGCTGGTGCAGATGTCGGTGTAGACTGCCTCCGCGCCGGTGACTGCGGCGATGGGGTCGTTGACGAGGGTGATGTTCGAACCCGTGATGTTGGCGATGGCTCGTGCCTGCGCGACAATGTCGGCCTTGGGAGCATAGTTTTTGGGCGTGCCGACGGTGCAGTGCGCGCCCAGCAGCGCGGCCATGAGCATGAGCGAATGGCAGACGTTGTTGCCGTCGCCGACGTAAGTAAAGTTGAACCCACGCAGATTGCCGAAGCGCTCTTCGAGTGTCATGAAATCGGCGATGGCCTGGCAGGGATGCTCGAGATCGCTGAGGGCGTTGATGACGGGAACGCTGGCGTACTGCGCCATTTCGGTGATGGTCTCGTGCGCGTAGGTGCGGAGAACGATGGCAGACACCCAGCGCTCGACGTTGCGAGCGATGTCGGCGAGGGATTCGCGCTCACCGAGGGGCGATTGGGTCTGGTCCACGAACATTGCCGAGCCGCCGAGGGTGTTCATCGCAGTCTCGAAGGTGAGGCGCGTGCGCAGGGAGGCTTTTTCGAAGAACATCACCATCTGCTTCGCGTCGAGCGCCCAGCGGTAGGCGGCGGGGTTGGTTTTAACGTCGTGCGCGAGCGAGAGGATGCCGGCGAGTTCGGTGGTGGTGAGGTCGGCGACGGAGCACAGGTCGCGGCCGGCGAGCGAGACTTCGGCGGGCGCGGATTCGAGTTCCTGCAGGAGTGCGGCGGGCTTACTGGCCAATTTTTGTTCCTCCGGTGACTGGGGTTGCGGCGTGGGCCGCCGGCTGTTCGGACAGAATTTCATCGAGTGCGGCAATAGCCTCGTCGACGTGCTCTTTCTGCAAAATGAAAGGCGGCAGAAGGCGCAAGACGGTTTCGCTGGTGCGGTTGATGAGGATGTGGCGCTTCATCATTTCGGCGAGGACGGTTTTGGCGAGGTCGGCAGAGTCGAGTTCGATGGCGAGCATGAGGCCGAGGCCACGGACATCCACGATGGCCTCGTGCTTTTTGGCCAGATGGGCGGATTGTTCGCGGAAATAAGTGCCGACCACGGTTACGTGTTCGAGGAGATGCTCGCGTTCGATGGTATCGAGGACGGCGAGGGCTACGGCGCAGGCGAGCGGGCCTCCGCCGAAGGTGGTTCCGTGCATACCGGCGTGGATGGCGCGGGCGGCTTCTTCGGTGCAGAGCAGCGCGCCGAGCGGGATGCCTCCTGCGAGGGGCTTGGCCAGGGTGGTGACATCGGGCTGGACGCCGTAGTGCTGGTACGCACACCACTTGCCCGTGCGGCCCATGCCGGACTGAATCTCATCGGCGATGAGCAGCGCGCCGGTGGAGCGGGTGAGCTCGCGGGCGGCTTCAAGGAATTCGCGGGACATGGGGCGAATGCCGCCCTCGCCCTGGATGGGTTCGACAAGGATGGCGCAGAATTCGGTGGAGAATTTGGCTTTCAGGTCGGCGACGTCATTGAAGCGGACAAACTCAACTCCCGGCATGACGGGATCGAACGGCTCGCGGTATTTGTCCTTCCACGTGGCGGCGACGGAGCCCATGGTGCGGCCGTGAAAGCTGTTTTCAAGGGCGAGGAACTTTGTGCCGAGATGCAGGCCTTCGCTGCGCTTGAGTTTTGCGTAGGCGCGGGCCAGCTTGAGCGCTGCTTCGTTGGCTTCGGTGCCGCTGTTGCAGAAGAAGGCGCGATCCATTCCAGTGGCTTCGGTAAGGCGGAGGGCGAGGGCGGCTTGTCCTTCGTGGTAGTAGAGGTTGGAGATGTGGATGAGCTTGCGGCTCTGCTCAGCAATGGCCTTTTCGATGGCGGGGTGGGCGTAGCCGAGCGCGTTGACGCCGATGCCGCTCAGGAGGTCGAGGTATTGGGTGCCCAGCTCGTCGATGAGGTGCACGCCTTCGCCGTGGGTGAAGAGCACGGGATTGCGTTCGTAGGTTTCGAGGAGCAGCTTTGCTTCCACGGCTTTGATTTCGTCGAGTTTCATCTACACTCCCAATAAGCGTTCAGCGTTCAGCGATCAGCGTTCAAAATGCATCGCCGCTGATCGCTGTAGTCATGCGACCATGACCTCCGTGCCCTGGTTGATGCGGCTGCTGCAGAGGTCTGGCAACAGAGCTGCGACCGACGCGGGCAGGATGCGGACGCGCTTGACTCCGTTGAGCAGGGCTTCGCGGCAGGCGCTGAGCTTCGGCAACATTCCTCCGGTGATGACTTCGTCGCGAGTGAGGCCGGCGATCTGGTCGATGGAGAGCCAGCGCATCACGCTGCCGTCGGCGCCGAGGACGCCGGGGACATCGGTGAGGAAGACGAGGGCGTCGGCTTTGCAGGCACCGGCACAGGCTGCGGCCATCTCATCGGCGTTGATGTTGTAATACTCGCCGTCGAAGCCGAGGGCGATCGAGGAGATGACGGGAACGGCGCCCATCTGCCAGATGGCTTCGAGCCAGCGCGGATCGGCGGCGACGATTTCACCGACGAACCCGAGGTCGGGGGCGGTACGTTTTTTGCGGGCGCGAAAGACGAGACCGTCGCCGCCGGAGAGTCCAACGGCAGGCTGGCCGTGGGACCCGAGCGAGGCGACGAGAGCCTTGTTGACGCCGCCGCCGAGGACCATGAGCGCGGTGTCTCGCGTTTCGGCGTCGGTGATGCGCAGACCTGCGACGAATTCACTTTGCTTGCCCAGTTGCTTGAGCGTGCGGGTGAGCTGCGGCCCTCCGCCGTGGACGATGGCGACCTGATTGCCGTCCTTGACGAGTTCGGCGATGGCCTTGGCGCACTCGTGCAGGAGTTCGGGATTCTCCAGGGTGGCGCCTCCGAGTTTGACTACGTATCTCATAGGTTCATAACCCTTCTGCTTCACTTCTCATAACCCTTCTTCTTCTTTAAAACCGCACATCAGGTTCATGTTCTGGACCGCCTGACCTGCCGCGCCTTTGAGCAGGTTGTCGAGGCAGGAGACGATCACGCAGCGGCGGCCGTCGTCTGCGAGATGAAACCCGATGTCGCAGTAGTTGGTGTGGATCGAGTACTGAATTTCCGGGAGGTGACCGGCGGGGAAGATGCGGACCAGCGGGCTCGGGGCGAAAAAGCTGCGATAGAGGGCCTCGACGTCACCGGGCTGGCGCGCTTCTTTGAAGCGGATATAAATGGTGGAGAGAATGCCGCGCGGGATGGGGAGCAGGTGCGGCGTGAAGACGATTTGTTCGGCGGCTAGATCCAGCTGCTCGAGGAGTTCTCCGGTGTGCCTGTGGGAGAAGAGGCCGTAGGCGGAGAGGTTGTCGGCGGCATGCATGAAGTGGGTCTTCGCAGTGGGGGCCTTGCCTGCGCCGGAGACGCCGGACTTTGAATCGGCGACGATGCCGCGATCGAGGTCGATCTCGCCAAGCAGCGGCTTGAGGGCGAGGATGATCGACGTTGCGTAGCAGCCGGGATTGGCGACCAGATCGGCGTCGGGAATTTCAACGCGATGCAGCTCTGGCATTCCGTAGACAGCCTTCCCCTGGACGGCGGAGGAGACGGTTGAGCCTTCGTCGTTGAACTTGTAGACGGCGCGACTTTCGGCGGCGGTGAGACGCCACGCGCCGCTGAGGTCGATGACGCGGAGGCCATGGTCGAGGGCCTGGGGCACCCACTCGCGCGACTGCTCGTGGGGAGTGGCGAGGAAGAGGATCTGGATGCCGCGAGCTTTCAGCAGATCCCAGGAGAAGGGCTCGATTTTCGCGGCACCGGGGGCGAAGCCGGTTCCGTTGTTGTCCATGAGCTGGGGATGGACGGCGGCTAGCGGCTCGGGAGCGGCGTCTGGGCGGCCGAGGAAGACGGGCGGCGTGCCGGCGAGCGCAGGGTGACGCATGAGGAGGCGGGCCAGCTCCATGCCGGCGTAGCCGGTGACCCCCATGACGGCGACAGAGACAGGGTGCAGGGTAGAGGGTGCAGCGTGCATGCGGGAGGCCGCTTTCGTGGCCTTCGTCGAGTTGGAAATGGTTGCGGACATTTTTCGCAAAACTTGTTGGACTACTGAAACTCCCTCGTGATTCTTTTTGTGGCGGTTTTCTGGGCCTCTTTGCTGAACCCTGGGCTCTGTGTGTTTCAGCCGATCATGCGCTCCAGTTTTTCGCGCATGGTGGAGGCTCGTCGCGGGTCGGGGCAGATGATCAATACGGTGTCGTCGCCGGCCAAAGTTCCCACCACGTCGTTCCATTCCTCGTGGTCGATGGCCAGGGCCACGGGTTGCGCGCCGCCGCTGGTGGTGCGCAGGACAAGCTGGTTCTGGGCTTGGCGGACGGCGAGGCCGAAGCTCGAAAGAACTTCGTCGACGGGGGGCTGTTCATCGTCTTCCTCCTCCATGTGGCCGTTTCCGTTCGGGGTCGCGTAGCCGTGGGGGCCCTTGTAAAGCTGCAGTTCGTGGATATCGCGGGAGAGGGTGGCCTGGGTAACGTCAAAACCGAGACGGGCCAGGCGGCGGCGCAGCTCGTCCTGGCTGGCGATGGATTCCGCCGTCACCAGTTGCCGGATTGCGCTGTGCCTGTCCTGTTTGCTCACACCTATCTCCTGAAAATGAGCACGAAATCGAACGAAAAAATGGCGGCCAGCCGCTGAGCGGACCGCCGCGCCTTACTGTGTATAAAAATACAGCAATGCTGTATAAATATGCAAGAGGAAAAACAGCCGGTAGCCGGTAGCCGGGAGTTGGTAGTGGTTGACGGCTGGTGGTAATGCTGGGCGGAGGCTGCAGAGCGGGAAAAGTCCGAAAAAAGTCGATGTTTGTTTCTCCAGAAAAAAGGAAGGCCGTTATAGTTGGATATGGGAACGAGAAATTGTGCTGCTCCGGCCCTGTCGACCGGCGGCTCCCGGCCCAATATCGGGGTCCCCGGCGAGCGTGCTCGCTGGGGTGAAAGTCTCATCGATTCGCGTTTCGATTTTGAATCGTGTGGCGTCGGGTTTGTTGCTACTCTCGACAACCAGCCTTCGCATGACATTCTGACAAAGGCGCTGACGGCGCTTGCGCGCCTGGCGCATCGCGGAGCAGTGGCTGCCGACGGCAAATCGAGCGACGGCATCGGCATCCATACGGCGATTCCCCGCGAGCTGCTGCTGGGTTCGGCTGGCATTTCTCTCGATCCAGCGCAACCGTTGGCGGTGGGAATGGTTTTTCTATCCGCAGAGGAGACGGCGGCCGCAGCGGCTGTGCGCGAGCTGGAGCAGGCAATTGTGGGGCAGGGTTTCTCGATCCTCGGCTGGCGGGAGGTTCCGACGCGGCCTGAGATTCTGGGTGAGATTGCGGCGTCGACGCTGCCGATCATCCGCCAGGTGCTGCTGACGGATGCTGGCCGTGGCGCGACTTACCAGGATCTCGATCGCAGGCTCTATCTTGCGCGGAAGTGCTTTGAGCGAAGCGGGGCGCAGGGTTATGTGTGTTCGCTGTCGTCATCTTCGATTATTTACAAGGCTATGTGCGACGCGCGGCTGCTGCCGGAGTTCTATCCCGATCTGTCCGATCCGAGATTTGTAACACCGTTTGCGCTTTTTCATCAGCGGTACGCGACGAATGTGGCGCCGTCGTGGGATCGGGCGCAGCCGTTTCGGATTCTGGGGCACAACGGGGAGATCAACACGATCTGGGGCAATCGCGCGCGCATGACGGCCCGGGCGGCGACGCTGCCTGATGAGCTGCGGCCCATATTCACGCCCAGTGGGTCAGACTCGACCAGTCTGGACGAGGTGATCGAGTTGCTGGCGCGGAATGGGCGCACGGTGGCTGAGGCGGTGCGGATGGTGATGCCGCCGGCGGACAGCGGGAGGCATTCGGCGTTTCTGGCTTACCACGGAGACTGCATTGAGCCGTGGGATGGGCCGGCGGCGGTTTCGTTCACAGATGGGCACCTGATCGGTGCGGCGCTTGATCGGAATGGGTTGCGGCCTTGCCGATTCTTTGTGACCGAAGATCAGTTGGTGGTGGCGGGATCGGAAGCGGGCCTAGTGGATCTCGATCCGGAGAAGATTGTGCACAGCGGGCGGCTGGGTCCGGGGCAGATGCTGCTGGCCGATCTCGAGAAGCACGCTTTCTATGAGGACGACGAGCTGCAGGCGCTGTTTGACAAGTCCGCGCCGGAATATGAGGCATTGCTGGAGAATGCGACTCTGGAGTCAGGGCAGCCGGTGGCGGCGCTCGATTCCTCGGAGCTGAACAGGCTGCAGCTGGGTTTCGGCTACACCAAAGAAGACGTCAACATGATCCTGAAGCCGATGGCGATGGAGGGAAAGGACGCGGTGTGGTCGATGGGGGACGACACGCCGATAGCGCCGCTGGCGCGGACGCCACGGCCGGTTTACGCGTTTTTCCGGCAGCGCTTCGCTCAGGTGACGAACCCGCCCATCGATTCGCTGCGCGAGGCTTGCGTGATCCAGTTGCATACGCGGCTGGGGCCGTGGCCGCATGTGTTAGGCACGCGGGAACGGCTGCCGGGGTTGTCGCTGGGTTCGCCTTTTCTTTCGTTGGCACAGATGGATTCGCTGCATCGGCGTAAGCACAACCTGGCGGGGGATATGCCGCTGGCGGTGCTGGACTGTGTTTTTAATCCGGCGTGCAACCTGGTGACGGCGCTTGACGACCTTTGCGCGAGAGCGATTGAGCTGGTGCGCGGGGGCGCGGCGGTTCTGTTGCTGACGGACCGGGGATGCGGAGAGCAGGCGATTCCAATCCCTATGGCGCTGGCGACGGGAGCGGTCCATCACTCGCTGATTCGAGCGGGTGAGCGGGTGAAGGCAGGGCTGGCGGTAGAAGCGGCGGACTGTCGCGACCTGCATCATGCGGCGGTGCTGATGGGGATGGGGGCGGGAGCGATTTGCTCGTGGCTGGCGCTGGAGACGGCGCGGCAGCTGAATCCTGAGCAGGGCGAGGCGAATTTACTGCACGCTTTCGATCTGGGGCTGGCGAAGATCATGTCGAAGATGGGAATTTCGGTGGTGGACAGCTACCGCGGCGCGCACCTGTTCGATTGCCTGGGGCTGAGTAAGGACGTGGTGGAACGATGTTTCGAGGGCACGCCGGCTCCTCTGGGCGGCATCGGCTTCCCCGAGTTGGAGGCGAGCCTGCGCGAGCTGTGGCTGGGGACGCAGAATGGCGATGCTCGTCCGGAGGCCGGTGACAATTGCGGATCGTTGGTGACGGTTGTGGCGACGAAAGACCTGCCAGATTACGGGTGGGTCCGGTTCCGGAAGGCGGACAGGTCAGAGCCGCATGGATGGCAACCGCAGACGGTTCGGTTGTTGCAGACCATCACAGGGGCTACGAAGGTTGCGGCGGCTGCGGCTGATTCGGCGCAGGCGTGGGGAGCCTTCACGAGCCAGGCTAAAGAGAAAGAACCTGCGGTGCTGCGCGATCTGCTGGAGGTGCGGGCGGCGGCGGCGCCGCTGCCTGTCGACGACGTGGAACCGGCGCAGAAGATGTTTGGGCGGTTCATTGCCAGCGCTATGTCGCTGGGGTCGCTGAGTCCGGAGGCGCACCAAACCATCACGGCAGCGATGAACATGCTGGGCGGGCGCTCGAACACCGGTGAGGGTGGAGAAGACCCAGCGGTCTACGAACCTGGAGCGCAGCTGCCGGTTGCAGGGGTTTCGTATTCCTCGGAATTGCTGAATAACAAAGTGAAGCAAGTGGCGTCTGCGCGGTTCGGGGTGACGGCGCAGTATCTGATGCATGCCGAGGAACTGGAGATCAAGATTGCGCAGGGGTCGAAGCCTGGCGAGGGCGGCCAGCTACCTGGGCATAAGGTCACGGAGCTGATTGCAAGACTGCGTCACGCGCAGCCTGGGGTGCAGCTGATCTCGCCGCCGCCGCACCACGATATTTATTCCATTGAGGACCTGGCGCAGCTAATTCACGATTTGCGGCGGATCAATCCGAAGGCGGCGATTGGCGTAAAGCTGGTTTCAGAGTGCGGAGTGGGCACGGTGGCCGCGGGTGTGGCGAAGGCCTACGCGGACTACATCGTGATTGCGGGGCACAACGGTGGGACGGGCGCGTCGCCATTGTCGAGCATTAAGTACGCGGGGAATCCGTGGGAGCTGGGGCTGGCGGAGGCGCAGCAGGTGCTGATCCGGAATGGTCTGCGGGGCCGCGTGCGTCTCCGCACCGACGGCGGCCTGCGCACAGCGCGCGATATCGTAGTGGCTGCGATGCTGGGCGCCGACGAGTTTGCCTTCGGCACTGCGGTGCTGGTGGCGCTGGGCTGCGATATGGCGCGGCAGTGCCATTTGAATACTTGTCCTACGGGGATTGCGACGCAGCGGCCGGATTTGCGGGCGAAGTTCCGGGGCAAGCCGGAGCATTTGGTGCGCTTCTTTGAGGGGCTGGCGGAGGAGATTCGGGCGCTGTTGGCGGGGCGGGGTCTGCCGTCGTTGGAGGCGGCGATTGGCCGCACCGACCTGCTGGAGCAGACGCGTTTCGATGGGTGCCTGGATCTGGGCCCGATGCTGGGCGCGCCTCCTGACGGCGGTAAGGCGAAGGCAAGGCATTGGCAGGGGCGGCGGAATCTGCGGCCTGAGGATCATCCGCCGATCGACGATGCGTGGGTTGAGCCTGGGGTCGCGGCTTACAAGGCTGGCGAGCCGTTTCTCGTGGATGCGCTGATTGCGAACGAAGACCGTACGTTTGGGGCGAGGTTGGCGGGAGAGCTAGCGATGCTGCAGTCCGCGGGGATGACGGCGCGGGCTCCTTTGACCTTTCGGCTGACTGGAGAAGCGGGACAGTCGTTTGGGGCGTTTGCGGTTCCGGGCATGGTGCTCAACCTTAAAGGTCTGGCAAACGATTTTGTTGGTAAGTCATTATCGGGTGGGGAGATCATCCTGCGCGGCCAGGGCCGGGCAGCGCTGCAGCCGGAGCTGCACACCATCCTAGGCAACGTCGCGCTTTATGGAGCGACCAGCGGTGCGCTTTTCGCGGCTGGCTGCGCGGGTGAACGCTTCGCCGTTCGCAATTCGGGCGCTCTCGCAGTGGTCGAGGGGGTTGGCGACCATGGTTGCGAGTACATGACCGGCGGTCTGGTGGCGGTGCTGGGAGCTACCGGAACCAATTTCGGCGCCGGCATGACAGGCGGCGAGGCATGGGTCTTCGACGAAGAGGGACTCTTCCTGGCGCAGCAGAGGTATCACCCTGGTTTTCTCACCCCTGAGCTGTACGGCACACTGGATTCCGAGGCGCAGCAGAGCATCCTGGGCCTTGTGCAGTTGCACGCCGAGAAAACGGCAAGCACCAGGGCGTATTGGCTGATGTCGAAGTGGGAGGAGTTGGCGCCGCGGTTTGTGCGGTTGACGCCGAAGCCGCAGTGAGGGCAGGGAACTGACAAAGCTCAGACACAGCGTTCAGCGATCAGAAAAACGGACTGCGGAGAGCGAGCAGCAAGGCCGCCGATGGCGATCAGCGATGAGCGTCCAAATTAGGCTGAACACCTTTGGTGGGGTGTCAACACGTCCCGAAAAAGACCGCCTGAGCGGCCGCTTCTTTTTAGCAGGAGATCGCGGTGATCAGCTCACTGGCTCCTTATGCCCATGATGCTTAACGTATTGTGTGAGTGAATCGAATCCTGATTCCTTCAGCAACTCGCCGAGGGTTCGCTCGCCGTCCCATCCTGGCGCGAAGTTGTGCCCATAGTGCTCCCGCAGATGTTTGATTTTCGTCGTGGGGTGCTTGCGATCAATCTGCCCGCTCTTATCCCGCTCACGTCCGTCGAGGCCTGGCTTCCTGGCATCGCTCATTTTCATTCCTCCTGGGGCCGTAAGGCCCCGGCTGTGGTCCGACCCATGCTATCGCATTCGGGTGATTTCACATTAGCCAAGAAAGAAAAATTCAGAAAAGCGGTTGCGAGCGGCACGAAAATTCTCCTGGTGCGGGCGAATGTTGGCGGCAGCCCTCAGAAGGGACTCCAGAGGGTAGAAAAGGCACAGGAGGTGAGACGGCTTCTCCCGGAAGTGGCGCATCCTGAAAGTAACGTGGGCAACTTTTCCGCATGGCCCGGTGTCCTCCAGATGGATGTATCCTTTCGTTAACCCGCGCCATCCAAAGACAGGTTTGAATCCTCTGCAATGCTGAATCCTTCGTATTTTCCCAGCCGACATTTTCGAAAAATCCTGTCTGGCCTGCTCCTGGCGGAGTCGATGCTGCTGCTGGCCGGATGCGGCCGATTCGCTCCCCACCAGACCCATGAATACGTCTATGTCTGGGCTCGGGGTACCTACCTGCGCGACCGCGTGGCTGCCGTCAGCAACCGTGTCGCGGAGGTGGTAAACGGGCAGCGGCTACAGGTGGTGGAGCACGGCCGGCGATTCCTGAAGGTGAAGACGGACAAGGGCGAGGTGGGCTGGATCGAGGATCACGGCGTGATCGACCAGCAGGTCTACGACAAGTTCACGCAACTCGAAAAAGACAATGCGAACGATCCCGTGGTAGGGACGGCGGTGCTGCGCGACGATTACTGGCTCCGCGATGCCCCGGGGAGAACCTCGGACCGATTTTATCTTTTGCCGGAAAATGACAAGCTGCAGCTGCTGATGCGGGCTTCTGTGCCGAAGCCGGATGCGCCGCGGGTTGTGCCGTTGCCGATTGCAAGGCCGGTGAAGCCGGGGGAGAAGCCTGGATCGCCGTTGCCAACCAATCTTGAGGACTACTGGCTGATCCGCGATAGCTCGGGGCGGGTCGGCTGGATACGGGCGCGCACGCTGGACGAGGATGTTCCGGACGCGATTGCAGGACTGGCCGAGGGCCAGAAGATTGTGGGTGCGTACGTTTTGCGCAAAGTCACCGATACCGATGCGAATGTGCCCGGCGACCAGGTGCCCGAATATGTCGCTCTGCTTGCCCCTTACAGAGATGGCCTGCCGTTCGACTTCGACCAGGTGCGGGTTTATACGTGGAACGTGAAAAAGCATCGTTACGAGACGGCCTATCGCGATCGCAATTTGGCCGGATACCTGCCGGTGACCACGGGCGAATCAGACGCGAATGGTCAGGAGGAACCGACTTTTTCCTATCGTGTTGCGACGGGAGGACAGGCCGCTCTCGATCCGCAAACCGGTACGGTGAAGCTTGGGGAAACGGCAACGGAGAGCTTCCGCCTGGAGGGGGTGATGGTGCGTCGGGTTGGGGATGCGCCGGCACGTCCGGCGGTTGCGCCGACATCGAAAACGCAACAAGGAAAGACCCATCGGAAGAAGAGGCAGGGGTAAGCCGGACGCCGGTCGCAGGAGGACGCATCCCTCTGTCGATATCCGTTCTATCCATTGTTTACCGAAGACTTAACATGGCTGGGCCGCTTTTCCCTCAGGGCCGGATATTGCGCAAATGGTTCGGAACCCCGTATCGTGATATCACACCTTGACGGTGGGTGCGGCGCCTCCAATATTTCGGCTTCGCTGCAGTTTTTCCTGCTGTTTCGAGTTTCACCGTCGAGTAAAAAAACGGGCAAAGGAGATCGGCTCATGGAAAACAAGCCGGCGCAGAACATTCAGGACACCTTCCTGAACACAGTTCGTAAAGACAAGACCCCGATTACGATTTACCTGGTGAGCGGCGTGAAACTCACAGGAAAGATCCGCTCTTTCGACAAGTACTCGGTGCTGCTCGAAAACAACAGCCAGGAGCAGTTGATTTTCAAACATGCCATCTCAACCGTGGTGAGCACCCGCTCGGTGCTGCACGGAGAGCACCGTCCGCCACACACAGCGGCGGGGCCAGTCGCGGTCTCGGCTCCTCAAGCGGTGCAGGAAGCGTCGGGCTCCTGACGGAGAAGGAAGCACCGGCGCAACGACTGCGATGCCCCTGAACGCGACCGGTTCGACTGCTGAGCGGGCATTGCTGGTGACGGTCGTTCTGGGACCGCAGAGGAAAGGCCTGACTCGGGGCGCGACTCAGGCTCGCAATGCTGCTAACTCAACTCCGGGCCTGCATCCGGCCATGAGCGACGAGGATTCGCGCTTGGCGGAGTTTCGCGAGCTGGTGATCAGTGCCGGGGCGAGCGTGTCCGCGGAGGTTGAGCAGCATCGCCCGAAGGCCGATCCGGCCACGCTGGTGGGCAGCGGCAAAGTGGAAGAGATTTCCGCGATCGCCGCTTCGACGCAGGCCGATGTCGCCATCGTCGACCACGATTTGAGCCCAACCCAGCTGCGCAACCTCGAGAACGCCCTGCCCTGCCGGGTTATCGACCGGACGCAGCTGATCCTCGATATCTTTGCGCGGCACGCCCGAACCCGGGAGGGTCAGCTACAGGTAGAACTCGCGCAACTGGAATATATGCTGCCGCGGCTAACGGGCAAGGGCAAGGCCATGTCGCAGCTGGGCGGCGGCATCGGCACGCGCGGACCGGGCGAAACGCAGCTGGAGACGGATCGGCGGCGCATTCAGCGGAGAGTTCTGCAACTGCGCGGAGAACTGGAGGCGGTGCGGAGGACGCGTGCGCAGCAGCGCCAGCGGCGGGAGTCGGTGCCGGTGCCGACGGTGGCTTTGGTGGGGTATACCAACGCGGGGAAGAGCACGCTGTTTAACGCGATCACCCGGGCGGGGGTGCTGGAGTCGGCACGCATGTTTGCGACGCTCGATCCGAAGCTCAGCGCGATCCAGCTGCCCAGCCGCAGGAAGGTCCTGCTGTCGGACACGGTGGGTTTCATACGGGACCTGCCGCATACGCTGGTGACGTCGTTTCGCGCAACTCTGGAGGAAGTGCGCAAAGCCGAGGTGCTGGTGCATGTGCGGGACGCTTCCAGTCCTATGCGCGAAGAGCATAAGGCGGAAGTGGAGAAGGTGCTCGCCGAGCTTGAGGTGCTGGACAAGCCGCGGATCGAGGTGCTGAACAAAGTGGATTTGCTGAGCGAAGAGGAGGCTGCGGCGCTGGTGTCGTCCGAGGAGGGCCGAGCCATCGGGACTTCAGCGAAGAACCACACTGGCCTCGAAGATTTGATGAACCGGATCGATGAGGAGTTGGTGCAGGATCCGATCCTCGAACATCGATTTCAGATACCGCAGTCGGAGGGCGATGTGCTGGCCTCGCTGGAGGCGGGAGCGGTGATTCGTGATCGTGAGTATAAAGGGAATCTTGTGCTGTTGAACGTGGCAGGACCGGCGTCGTTGCTTGGGCGGTATCGGCGGTTTCGGCAGCAAGTGCAGAATGTTCAGAAAAGACAAACCGGATGATGGAGAGTGGTGGGAACCTCCGATCACCCGGTTCGCCGACCCTGGTCCGGGTCGAGGTGGTAATCTCAGTATACGCAGGAAGCTGGCCAGGTCAAGCTCCCACGGCATGAATTTTGTGAGTGTTCCACAGGCAGCAACGCAGTCGGAGTTTGCTGTAACGAAACTCGAGGGGTAACTGCCTTTCGTCATTTGACACTGATTTTTCCGTCTGTTAGAACCAAAGGTTCCGCTTGAGCCTTCTCAGTCGATTCCGACTGGTCACCGCCGGCCAATCCATGGATGAACTGTTACGACAACTTGGTGGTCTTGCGCTCGGTTCGGTACCGACCCTGATCCTTTTTGTTCTCCTGGTTTTGGGTTATCGGTCCATTTTGTACCGGCCGCTGATGAAGATTCGCGCCGAACGGCGGGAGCGAACGGCTGGGGCGCTGGAGAAGTCGCATCTGGCGATCGCTGAGGCGGATGTTCGGTCCCAGGAATACGAGGCGAAACTGCGGGCGGCCCGGGCGGAAATTTTCAGGGGGCGGGAGCAGCGCATCCAGCAGCTGAACGTCGAACGCGAGAATGCTTTGGAGGCGGCTCGGCTGGCGGCGCAGCAGCGTGTCCACACAGCGCAGGAAGCGCTGGCGAGCCAGAGCGCCGAGGCGCAGAAGCAGATCGCGGCTTCCGCAGGCCAACTGGCTGCCCAGGTGCTGGCGGCGGTTCTTCCTTCAGCAAGGGAGAGCGCGCAGTGAAGGCCCTTCCTCGCATTCTGAGCGTGCCGGTTTTGGGTGCTTTGGTTTTGGGCGGTCTGGCAGCCATGCCGACTGTTCGTATTCATGCGCAGACGTCTTCTGGCTCCGCGCCAGCCTCCGGGCCAGCAAGGCCGGCGACGCAGAGATCTGGCGGCCAGCATATGGACGAGCCGGAGAGCAATTCCGACATTGAACAGTACCGTCACTCGTCGGTGGTGCGCGCCATCGCCCACTTCGCCCACATAAAGACCGAGACCGCGGCAGAGATTTTCGAGGATCTGAATTCAGGTGTCCTGATCCTCGCGATTGCCGTGGCATTGTGGAAGGTGCTGCCGAAGCTTTTCCGCAGCCGCTCGGAGACGCTCGAGAAAGAGCTGGTGAGCGCGAGGCAGGCTACCGAGGATGCCAATCGCAGGCTGGCCGAGGTGGAAGCTCGCTTGTTGCGGCTCGATTCGGAGATCGATGGCATCCGGCGCCAGGTGGAGCAGGAATCGGTTGAGGATGAGAAGCGCATTCACGCGGCTCTGGAAGCCGAGCGCGAGCGAATTATCGCTTCCGCCGAGCAGGAGATTACGGCGACGCAGGCGGCGGCGCAACGGGACCTGAAGAAGTTTGCTGCCAATTTGGCTATTGATAATGCGATGCACAGAATTCAGCTTTCGAACGATACGGATCGGGCGCTGGTGCGGGAGTTCGGCAAGTCGCTGAAGAACTCCGGAGGGGAGGCATAAATGGCGCTCTATGCTTCCAGATACGCGCGCGCCTTTGCCGACGTGATCTTCGAGATGAAGCTGAACGCCAAAGACGTTCAGAGGCAACTCGGAGATTTTGGCGCGGCGTGGCACGAAAGCCGGGAGCTTCGGGAATTTTTCCTGGACCCGTCGTTTGCTCTGGAGCAAAAGATCGCGCTGCTGGACAAGCTGAACGCGAAGCTCGGCATGGCGCAGCAGACGCGGAACTTCATTGCGGTGCTGATCCGGAACGATCGCATCGCGGGGTTCGACGATGTGGCGGCTGAGCTGCGGCGGGAGATCAACCAGCAGCTGGGAATCTCCGAGGCGAAGGTCGTCTCCGCGAGGAAACTCGATGAGAAGGAGCGCAGGGAGTTGGAGAAGCAGATCGCGGAACTCACGGGCGGGACGGTGGAAGCGCAATTTGAAGAGGACAGCTCATTGCTGGGTGGCGCTGTGGTGCAGGTGGGCAGCACGGTGTATGACGGCTCAGTGCGCGGGCGGCTGGACCGGCTGAGAGAAGAGCTGACAGCGAGTTAAACGAAAGGCAGCGAAAGACAAGCTAACAGCGAGCGAAAGGCGGTTCGCGATAAGCGTTTAGCGAAAGCGACGAACGAAACGCGGCTGGCGTGGCGCAGGCACTTATAACGAGCACGACGAAGGCAGGGAACAAAAAGCATGGCGCAAATCAAAGCAGACGAGATAACCGCGCTCCTGAAGGAGCAAATTTCGAATTACGACGCGAAGATGCGCGTCGATGAGGTTGGGACTGTCATTACCCTCGGCGATGGGATCGCACGCCTGCATGGGCTGGACAAGGTCATGGCGGGCGAGTTGCTGGAATTCCCGCACGATATCGCTGGTTTGGCAATGAGCCTCGAAGAGGATCAGGTGGGCTCGGTGCTGCTGGGCGACTACACGGAGGTTCGTGAAGGCGACCAGGTGAAGCGCACAGGGAAAATCCTGAGCGTACCGGTGGGTGACGCGATGATTGGCCGCGTGGTGAACTCGCTTGGCCTGCCGATTGACGACAAAGGTCCGATCCAGACTTCAGACATGCTGCCGGTGGAGCGGCTGGCGCCGGGCGTCATCGATCGGCAGCCGGTGCGCGAGCCGATGATGACGGGACTCAAGGCCATAGACTCGATGATCCCCATCGGGCGCGGCCAGCGCGAGCTGATTATCGGCGATCGCCAGACGGGCAAGACCGCGGTTGCGCTGGACACGATCATCAACAATGAGAAGAACGACCTGATCTGCATCTACTGCGCGATCGGGCAGAAGCGCTCGTCGATTGCGCAGGTGGTGCAGACGCTGGACAGTTATGGCGCGATGGGGCACACGATCATCGTGGCTGCGTCGGCATCGGAGCCGGCTCCAATGCTGTACCTGGCACCCTACGCGGCTTGCGCGATGGGCGAATATTTCCGCGACAAGGGCCGGCATGCGCTGATCATCTACGACGATCTTTCGAAGCACGCGATTGCCTATCGCGAAATTTCGCTGCTGCTGCGGCGTCCTCCGGGGCGCGAGGCATATCCGGGCGATGTGTTCTATCTACACTCGCGTTTGCTGGAGAGGGCTTCGAAGCTGAGCGACAAGATGGGTGGGGGATCGCTGACGGCGCTGCCGATTATTGAGACGCAGGCGGGTGACGTTTCAGCTTACATTCCGACGAACGTTATTTCGATCACGGACGGACAGATTTTTCTCGAAACCGATCTGTTCAACTCCGGCCAGCGCCCGGCTGTGAACGTGGGCCTGTCAGTTTCGCGCGTGGGATTTTCGGCCGCCATCAAAGCCATCAAGCAGGTGGGTTCGACTCTGAAGCTCGATCTGGCGCAGTACCGCGAACTGGCAGCCTTTTCCCAGTTCGGCAGCGATCTGGACAAGGTGACGCAGAACCAGCTGAATCGTGGCAAGAGGTTGAGCGAGCTGCTGAAGCAGCCGCAGTTCCAGCCGCTGACGGCAGAGAAGCAGGTCATCATCCTGTTTGCCGGAACGCAGGGCTACCTGGACGATCTGAAGGTGGAGCAGATTCGAGCATTCGAGGATGGTTTGTATCCCTATTTGGACTCGGGGCAATCGCAGCTTTTGAGCGATATCGCGACGAAGAAGGCGCTGGACGACGATCTGCGCAATCGGATCCACGCGGCGCTGAAGGAGTACAAGGCGAACTTCGTCGCCGACCATGAAGACGCGAAGCTGAAAGAGAGCGCTGTCAAGCCGCTCAACGAGCCGGAGAAGAAGAAAGAGCAGGAGCAGAAGGCGGAGCAGCCGGTGGGAGCAGCGCACTAGGCGCATACAAAAACCATGCCGAACGTCCTCGATTTACGACGCCGCATCCGCAGCGTGCGGAATACCCGGCAGATCACGAAGGCCATGAAGATGGTTTCGGCGGCGAAGCTGCGCCGCGCACAGGAGCGCGCGGTGGCGTCGCGCCCATACGCGGGGATGCTGGCGAGCGTGCTGGAGTCGCTGAAGCGCCGCGCTCAGATCTTCGATCCGGAAACCGGAGAGGTGCGGCATCCGCTGCTGCTGACGCGGCCGGAGAAGCGCATTCTTCTGGTGGTGGTTTCGGGCGATAAGGGGTTTGCCGGCGCGTTCAATACGAACATCTTCAAAGCTGCGGCCAACTTCATCCTCGAAAACCAGGAGAAGGAAATTGACGTTGAAGCGATTGGCCGCAAGGGGCGTGATTTGTTCCGGCGGCGTTATCCTGCAGCGAAATTTGACGAATCGCGGGAAGAAGGCAAGCGCCCGAACCGGCAACGGGGCAGCGGCATTGAGGTTCTAAGTGGACCGACATCCGCGCTCGATAAGCTGACGTTCGACGCGGTGCGCGAAGTGGCGGAGGAAATCATCGCCCGCTATGAGCACGAGGAGATCGACGCGGCGTACCTGGTCTACAACGAGTTCAAATCGGTGATCCAGCAGCGGGTAGTGGTGGAGCGCTTGCTGCCGATTGTCTCGATTGGCGAGCAGCAGGTGGCTGAGGCGCAGGAGCCGACTCTCGAAGAACGCGAACGGGCCGCAGAAGCCGCGCTGTCCTCCGGCGTAAGTCTCTATCCGCTGGAGGCTGACGCCGCCCAGAAGCAGCTGGAAGATGAGACGAAGAATTTTGGGACGGCCGAGGTCGACTACATCTACGAGCAGCCGCCACAGGAGATCTTCGCGGATGTGCTGCCGCGTTATGTGACCTCGCAGATCTACCACGCGACGCTGGAGTCGATTGCGGCCGAACATGCGGCGCGCATGACGGCGATGGATTCGGCGACGAACAACGCATCGGACATGATTGATTCGCTGACGCTGACGATGAATCGGGTGCGGCAGGCGGCGATCACCAAGGAAATTATCGAAATTGTGAGCGGCGCAGCTGCTCTTTGAGGCGAGAACAAGAGAGTTATGGCAGAAAACATCGGAAGAGTGGTTCAGGTTTCGGGTCCGGCGGTGGACGTGCAGTTCGAGGAAGCGACGATGCCGCCGATTTATCAGGCGCTGCGCGTGGTCGACGACGGATTCAAGGTGCCGTTTCCCATCAACGTCATCCTTGAAGTGGAGCAGCACCTGGGCGAGGGGCGCGTGCGCTGTGTGGCCATGGAAGCGACCGAAGGCATGGTGCGCGGCATGAAGGCCATCGACCAGGGAGGCCCGATTACCGTGCCCGTCGGTCGTGCCACGCTGGGCCGCGTGCTCAACGTCATTGGCGAGCCGGTGGACGAGCTGGGCCCGGTGAACGCGAAGCAGCGCAATCCCATTCATCATCCCGCTCCGGCCTTTGACGAGCAGTCGACGCGCGAGGAGATGTTCGAAACCGGCATCAAGGTCATCGATCTGATTCAGCCTTTCCTCAAAGGCGGCAAGACCGGCCTGTTTGGCGGCGCCGGCGTTGGCAAGACCGTCGTGATCATGGAGCTGATCAACAATGTGGCGACCAAGCACGGCGGCTTTTCGGTGTTTGGCGGCGTGGGAGAGCGCACCCGTGAGGGCAACGACCTGTGGCTGGAGATGCAGGAGTCGGGCGTCATCGATCTTAAGGATCCTTCGAAGTCGAAGGCGGCGTTGATCTATGGGCAGATGACGGAGCCGCCCGGCGCGCGTCTGCGCGTGGCGCTGACGGCGCTGACGGTCGCTGAATTTTTCCGCGACGAAGAGGGGGCCGACACGCTGCTCTTTATCGACAACATTTTCCGGTTCACGCAGGCGGGATCGGAGGTCTCGACGCTGCTGGGCCGCATGCCGTCGGCCGTCGGCTACCAGCCGAATCTTGCGACCGAGATGGGCGAGTTACAGGAGCGCATCACTTCGACGAAGCGTGGGTCCGTCACATCGGTGCAGGCTGTTTACGTGCCTGCCGACGATCTTACCGACCCTGCGCCGGCAACGACCTTTGCCCACCTCGACGCGACCACGGTGCTTTCGCGGCCGTTGTCAGAGCTGGGCATTTATCCCGCGGTCGATCCGCTGGCCTCAACGTCGCGCATTCTGACGCCGCGCATCGTGGGACAAGAGCACTACGACGTAGCGCAGGGCGTGAAGCGCATTCTGCAACGCTACAAGGATCTGCAGGACATTATTGCGATTCTGGGCATTGACGAACTATCAGAGGACGACAAGGTCACGGTTTCGCGCGCACGCAAGGTGCAGAAGTTTCTGTCGCAGCCGTTCCACGTGGCGGAGCAGTTCACCGGTATTCCGGGGCGCTACTGCAAGGTGGCGGACACCGTGCGCAGCTTCAAGGAAGTGATCGACGGCAAGCACGACGACGTGCCGGAGCAGGCCTTCTACATGCGCGGCACCATCGAAGAAGTTCTGGAAGAGGCGGAGAAACTGAAGGCGGTGAATAAGTAGCCATGGCCGAGGGCAAGCTCAAAGTCCGGCTGGTGACGCCCGATCGCATCCTTGTGGACCAGGATGCGGAGGCGGTCGAGGTACCGGGGAAGAACGGGTACTTCGAGGTGCTCTACGGGCACGCTCCGCTGCTGTCTGAAATAGGGGCGGGGGAAGTGCGGCTGCATGGCGTCGAGGGCGGGGGCGCGGAGTCTGCCCAGCGGTACACGGTTGCGCGGGGCTTTGTTGAGGTCCTGCCGGAGCGGGTGACGATTCTAGCGGAGTCAGCGCACAAGCCCGAGGAAATCGACACTGGAGCGGTGCAGGGACAGCTCCAGCATGGTCAGCAGCTCTGGAACGAGGCCGGCGAAGATCCTGAGAAGTATGCCCACGCCAACGAGGTCATCGCCGAAGCGGAAGCGAAGCTGGAGAGCGCCGGCGCCGCGAAGCATTGATTTCGCTCCCGCTGGCCCCGACCCCGAAAAACGCTACTTTTTCGCCGTCACCGGCTTATAGCCTGAGGTGCCCGCTTTCTTCATGGCAGCAAGGCCCTCCTCGCTAGTCAACAGCGGCGTGGTCTTCACGTTTTTGCAGGCGCCGCCGGCAGCAATCGCAAACGCGAAGGCCGCCGCGCTCACGTTATCCGGCTTCTCGTAAATTCCAACAACGTCGTAGTCCCCGAACGAGAGATACAGCGGTCCGGGCTTGCCGCCGAGTTTCTCCACTACCTTGCCGGTGACCTCGGTACGGTCGTGCGGTTTCGCAATCAGAGCTGCCACCGCCTCGGCGGTGTAGGCGACTTGCAAGAGGTAACTGGGCATCGGAATGCTCCGTTTCGGAATTGGAAATGGTGGGTCTTTGAGGGAGGGGAAAGTATACCCCGAATGCTGATCGACAGGGCAGGAACGAAATTGGCTGCGATCAGGCCCGGGGCTCAGGAGAAGACCGAGCGTCTTTCACTTCGTCCGATATCACCAGGAAGGTTTTCAGATTCGCTGTCCCGAACGATGTGAAGAAGGCCACGTCTGCGGCATCGCGTCCTGTCGCCATCAGTATGCGCCCGATCCTCGGCACGTTATGGCGAGCATCGAAGGACCACCAGCGATTCTCGAGATAGACCTCGAACCAGGCGCTGAAGTCCATGGGAGTGTCCGAAGGGGGCACGCCAATGTCGCCGAGGTAGCCGGCGACGTAACGGGCGGGAATACCGAGAGCGCGGCAAAAAGTGATGGCCAGATGCTGGAAGTCGCGGCAGACCCCCTGACGCTCGGTGAAGACGTCGAGCGCTGTCTTGGTGGGGCGGGCAAAGGAATAGCCGAAGGCCACTTTGGCATGAACCCAGTTGCAAATGGCGCGCACGCGCTCCCAGCCGGCGACGGTGTTTCCGAAAAGGTCGAAAGCCGCCGGGGCCAGGCTGTCGACTTCGCAGTAACGGCTGCTGAGAAGAAAACGCAGTATATCGTGGGGAAGCTCGGCGACGGGATGAGCCAGCGCATAAGGGCTGGCGGGGTCGGGTAAGCCAGGATCCTCAAACAGGAAATCGTTTTTCAGCCGCAGCTGGCCCGGCGGCGCGAGGAATCGCGTGCAGAGATTGCCGAATGAGTCCGTATAGTCCTCGACGGAGACGTTCGGTTCCACGTGAACATGATCGGGCCCGCGCAGGCCGGAGGTTCGCGACGGGTGGACCCGGAGCTGAGCCACGCAGGCGACCGGTTCAGGGATGTCGAACAACATGTCGTAGCCCAAACGAAGGAGCATCGTGCCTCCACAGTGTTATTCAATGGTGTCTTTAAGATGTAACGATCAATGGGAGCGTTGTCGAATGTCTTTGAACCGGGCGGGAAAGCTGGCACAATGGCATATCGGCACACGCAAACCGGGGGAACTGCACCGCTACAATGACCTACTGTCTTGGCATCATGACACAGGAAGGGCTGGTAATGGCGTCGGATTCGCGGACGAACGCGGGATTCGACGACCTGAACATCGCGCGCAAGATGCATACCTTCTGCCAGCCGGGAGAGCGGGCATTTGTGGTGCTGAGCAGCGGAAGCCTGTCACTCAGCCAATCGGTGATGAATTTGGCGAAAGCCAGTTTCGCGGCAGGCGAGGGTTTGGCGCGGGCGCACAGCATGTATGAGGCGGCGCGAGAACTGGGCGATTGCGTGCGCCAGGTCGCGGAGCTGGACCGCGAGGCGCTGGAGAGGGACAACTACTCTTTCAATGTGCATTTGCTGTTGGGCGGACAGGTGCGGGGCGAGGCACCGGCGCTCTACATGATCTACCCGCAGGGCAACCCGATCAGCGCGACCGAGGAGTCGCCGTTTTTGCAGCTCGGGGAGTACAAATACGGCCGTCCTCTGCTGGACCGCGGCGTTGTGTTCAGCTCGACGAGCCTGATGGTCGCGGCAAAATATGCGCTTCTTTCCTTCGACGCCACGATGCGATCGAATGGGGCGATTGGGCCGCCTATTGAGCTGTTGCTCTACCGCAAGGACAGCCTTCACCTGGACTGCTATCGCAAGTTCACGCATGGCGATGCCGAGTTGCAGACGATCCACGCGCGCTGGGAACAATCGCTGCGCCGGGCCGTGGCGGATCTACCCGATCTGCATTTCGCGGATGCGCCTTCAGAAGAAACCGCGCAGACGTTGCTGATCTGAAGCACGACACAGAGCACGCGGCTCAGGGCGCGCAGAAGGCATAGCGCGGCTACCGTCATCGTTGTGACATAACCGTGACGTTCCGCTGCCCGCGCTTCGGTACACTTCTTTAACCAATGGACATCCCCGTTCAGTCCGCGCCCCAGCCGGGATTCTGGGCTTCCGTGCGCGAGGCCCTGCGCGGTTCGCATCAGGACTACACCGCCGGCAGCCTGAACCGGTCGATTCTGCTGCTCGCGATTCCGATGGTGCTGGAGATGGTGCTGGAGTCGCTGTTCGCGGTGGTAGACACGGCCTGGGTGGGGCGCCTGGGGGCGAATGCCGTCGCGACGGTGGGCATCACGGAGTCGATCCTGGCGCTGGCGTTCTCGATTGGCCTGGGTCTCTCCCTGTCGACGACAGCGATGGTGGCGCGGCGTATTGGAGAGAAGGATCAGGAAGACGCGGCGATTTCGGCGGTTCAGGCGATCGCGCTGGGGCTGCTGATTTCGCTGGGGCTGGGGATTCCGGCGGGTCTTGCAGCGCCGCATCTGCTGCGTCTGATGGGGGCCTCACCGGCGATTGTGGCGCTTGGATCCGGCTACGCGCGGATTGCACTGGGCGGTTGCGGCGCCATCATCATGCTCTTCCTCAACAACGCCATCTTTCGCGGAGCCGGCGATGCAGCCATTGCCATGCGTCTGTTGTGGGTGTCGAACATCATCAACCTCATCCTTGACCCCTGCCTCATTTTCGGACTGGGTCCTTTTCCGCACTTGGGCGTTACCGGCGCCGCGCTCGCTACATTCACGGGCCGCAGTATTGCGGTTGTCTATCAGTTCTACCGGTTGATGCGCGGGACGGAACGCATTCATATACTCTCCCGCCATATCTACCTGAACGTGCCGGTCCTGTGGCGGCTATTGCGGGTATCGCTCACCGGCATTCTGCAGTTCGCCATCTCGAATGCCAGTTGGATTGGCCTGGTCCGCATTGTTGCTCTTTTCGGCGCGGCATCTGTCGCGGGTTATACCGTAGCCGTCCGTGTGCTGATTTTCTTCATCCTGCCAGCGTGGGGGCTGAGCAATGCCGCTGCGACTCTGGTGGGGCAGAATCTGGGGGCAAAGCGTCCGGAACGCGCCGAGCAGGCCGTGTGGCGCACGGGGCTTTACAACATGCTCTTTCTGGCGACGCTGGGAGTCGTATTTTTCGTATGGGCGACGCCGGTGGTGCGGCTCTTTGTGAGTGATCCCGAGGTGGTGGCTATCGGAGGGAAGGCGCTGCGCACCTTTGCTTGCGGGAATATCGCGTACGCCTGGGTTATGGTGCTGCTGCAGGCATTCAATGGAGCAGGCGACACGGTGACGCCAACGATCGTGAACTTCTTCGGCTTCTGGGTGCTGGAAATACCTCTGGCCTGGTGGCTGGCCACGCGCGCGCATCTGCGCGCGGAGGGAGCATTCCTTGCCGTGGTCATCGCGGAGTGCTCCATTGCGCTGGCGAGCCTCGTCCTGTTTAAGAGGGGACGGTGGAAGAGGCAACGGATCTGAGGCAACGGTTCTGAGGCAACGGTTCTGAGGATTCAGGCGCGCGCGGAGGGATTCTCACCCGGTACCGCGTGACCGGTTCTTCACTCTCCGAAGGCTTTTTTGATGAACGTCACGATTCGTTGGCGGCCATCGAAGCCATGCCACGGTTCGGTGCTGGGCGAGCCGAAGATGCCGCCGGCCAACGGGCCGTGATCTTCGCGCGGATACTGCACCATCTCGACCTGAACGCCCGTTTGTCGCAGTGCTCGATACATTTCCTGGCTTTGGCCGAGAGGGTCGGTCTTGTCGCTCTCGCCCTGCAGCAGAAGGAAAGGCGTCTTTGCGTGCGCAGCGTTGGCGAGCGGGCTCTGACGCCATGCGCTTTCGGCGTGCTCCCAGGGATAGCCGCCATAGAACCAGCGGTCGTACCAGGAGCTGCTTTCGGTTCCGTATTCGCTCTCCTGATCGATGACCGGAGCTCCGCTGACGATAGCCTTGAAGCGATCGGTCTGGCCTTCGACGAAGCCGGCCATTTCGCCGCCGTAGCTGTAGCCCATGAGGGCGAGTTTGTTGCTGTCGATGGGATACTTCGCGAGGACGGTATCGAGTCCGGCCATGATGTCGCGATAATCGCCGCCGCCCATGTCATTTTTGTTCGCCGCGGCAAAGGCTGCGCCATAGCCGGTGCTGCCGCGCGGATTCGTGCGCAGTACGGCCCAACCCTGGCCAAGAAGGAATTCCGTTAGCGCATTCCAGTTGTCCTCGAAGGCGCCCGTGGGACCGCCGTGCACGTCGACGATGAGCGGGACCTTGTGCTGCGCGGCCTGGGGAGGCAGGTAGAGCAGGCCCTCGACCGTGAAGGAATCGCTCTTCCAGGAGAGCAATTGCGAGCTTACCTGGGTCCACGAGGCGGGTAATAGATCAGGAGTGTGCAGAACTTGCGCCGGCGCGTTGAGCTTTTCCGCATAGTAGAGCGCAGGAGTTTGATTGCTGGAGGAGCCCAGCCAGACCCACGCGGTGTGCTTCGCATTGGTATTGAATTGTGTAACAGTCGCGGTATCGAAATGGAGATGCTCTCGCCGGTCGCCATCGAAGCGCACAAGAGTGGTTTTAGTTCCTATTTCCGCAGATTCCAGAACCGCGTCCTCCAGCACAAGGGGTTCTTCGTGCCCCATGCTCCCAACGAAGCCGTCGCTCAGGTTGTGGATCGAGCCATCGGCCACGGTGATTGAGTACAGGTCCTCATAGCCAGGAGGCGCGTCGGCTTGGGTCTGCGCGAGGAAGAAGATGCGGCTCGCATCCGGAGACCATGCGGCGGCCCCAATGGTCGCGGGCGCGGATTTGAGCTGCGTCGGATGGGCAGGATCGGAAGTGGAGAGGAGCCAGATGCTCGCCGCGGGCGAAAGGTCGCCAGCGCCATTCATACCTTCGGAGATCGCGAGAAGCCGATCTCCCTGTTGCGCCCAGGCGATGTGCTCCACGTCGGGCGGCACGGCGGTGGGGGTCAGTTTTCCGTCGGCCGGATCAAGCAGGTAAAGGCGCGAACCGTGGGGATCGTGATTGACCCAGACTGCGTCGGCTTTCTCGTCATGCTCTTTCTTCTCGCCGGGCGTTTCGGGGTCGCGCACCAGGATGGCGATGTGCTTGCCATCGGGCGCGATGAAATAGCGCTCAACATCGGCCTCGACTGGCTCCGGCTTGGCTGGGTCGGCGGTTGTCGCTGACTTCTTCGCCGGGGGAATCGCGTCGGGACCGGTCGATTCGTCAACCGGCGGGGCAATCTTAATTTCGAAAGCATGCGCCTCGCCGCCATTCATTGGCAGCCGGAATAACTGGGTGTGCTCGCCACGATGGGCCAGGAAGAGAATGCTTTCTCCATCTGGCATCCATTGGCCCGCGGATTCGCCGCGCTTGTCGCCGGTCGCCGACCAGGTCAGTTGGCGTGACGAGTTTGACTTGACGTCGACCAGCCAAAGGTGGCTCTTGCCGCCGTCGGCGGTAGCGTCGGAGATTTGAATGAGCACGCTTTGCCCGTCGGGTGAAACCTTCGGCTGGGCCATGGAACGCACATGGCGCATGTCCTCGTTGGAAGGGAAGCGATCTTCGGCCACCGCATGAGCGAATGAGAGGAAACCGAGGCAGAGTGCGGCCAGGGGCGTGCATCCTGAGAATTTCAGCATTCTGAGAGCATAGCGCAGGGTCATCGAATCAGCGAAGGTCACAGGCTCGTTACACTGGAAATATGCTGCAGATCCCTAATCCGATTCCTGGAGAAAAGATTCGGCTGATCGTGTTCGATCTGGACGGGACGTTGATCGATTCGCAACAAGATCTCACGAATTCGATCAATGCGATGTTGGCGGAATTTGCGCGAGAGCCGCTGCCGGAAGAGATTATCGCGACATACATCGGCGATGGCGCAGGGATGCTGGTACGGCGAGCATTGGGCGATCCGCAGGACGAGCGTCTTGTGGAGAATGCGCTGCAGCACTTCCTGGCCCATTACCGCGAGCACAAGCTGGATTACACATACGTCTACCCTGGCGTCTTTGAGTCGCTCGATGCGATGCGCGTAACGGCAGACGGTACGCCGCGAAAAATGGCCGTGCTAACCAATAAGCCGGTGGTACCCTCGGTAGCCATCTGCGATGCGCTGGGGCTCAGCCCTTACATGTTTCGTATCTATGGCGGCAACAGCTTTGCGAGCAAGAAGCCGGACCCCGAGGGACTGAACACTTTAATTTGCGAGGCGGGAGTAGCGCCGGGCGAGACGCTGATGATTGGCGACTCGAGCGTGGATATTCTGACCGCGCGCCGCGCGGGGACGTGGGTGGTCGGGTGCCGCTTCGGGTTGTCGTCGCATACGGTGGAGTCCATCCCGTCGGATTGCCTTGTGGATTCGGCATCAGAGTGGGCAGAGGCGCTTGGGGCGCAAATCGCGGCCAATCAATCGCTGAAGTCGCTTAACGCTACTTTGCGGTGACAGGCAACCTTTCCGGACGACTGGACGGGGGGGCGAATTTTCTCCTCGCATCGATACCCCTTCTCGGCGGCGGTGGCATCACACCTGAACGAGGGATGCAGCAATCTCGCAAAGCTAAACACCCCACGAAAAGTTAGGAGAAATTCGATGAGAAAAGGCAATATCGCAATTACCGCGTTGCTGGGCCTCGCCTTGTCAGGTGGAGCAGCACTGGCAGTTCATGCGCAGGAGGGGCCATGGCACCCGGACGAGCCGCAGGGCAACTGGTCCGGCGCATGGCACAGCGGGTTCCATGACGGAATCGAAGCGGCGCGCCACGATATCGATGCCCACAAGCCACCCGATCCCAATCGTCATGACACCTTCCGGCATCCGGATCGCCCGCGCGATGAGCGCGCTGATTTCCGCGAAGGGTTCCGTCGTGGGTACCAGATGGTCTACGACCACGACTGGCATCATGATCACGACCATCCCGATAACCGATAACCCAAAAAAACAACGTAAGCCAGAGGAGCCGGGCAGCCGGCTCCTTTTTGTGCTAACGGGCTGATGGCCCCGGGGTCAGGTTGAGAACTGCACGAATGCGGGCTGGGTGAAGCTGAACGAGCGGCCGTCCCAGTTGTCAAATCTGCTGCGAAAATAAAGGCTGCCGCCACCTGGAAAATGAAGGCTGCCGCCACCTGGAAAATGAAGGCTGCCGCCACCTGGCAGAACTCGGCCGTTCGGCTGAAGTTGCCCTATCGACGAAGGGCAGAGAAGCGAAGCTGCCGCAATTCAAAAGGGTAAGGCGAAGCCTGAGAATGCACGCGGTGCATTAGAGCAATCCATCGTCAGGATGCTACATTGCGAATATCGGTACAAGCGCGGATGGCCGTGCGTACGATTGTGAATAAACCGTGACCCGCGCAACGCGCGCCACAGAAATCGAAGGAATGCATGGCAGACGAAAAAGCAACCGCAACCGAATCGAAGTGCCCGTTCAATCACGCCGCTGGCGGGGGTACGACGAACCGTGACTGGTGGCCGAACCAGTTGAATCTGAGAATCCTGCACCAGCACTCGACGCTGTCCGATCCGATGGACAAGAACTTCAACTATGCCGAGGCGTTCAACAGTCTGGACCTGGCTGAGGTGAAGAAAGATATCCTGGCGGTGATGACGACTTCGCAGGATTGGTGGCCGGCGGACTTCGGCCACTACGGTCCATTGTTCATTCGCATGGCTTGGCATAGCGCCGGCACGTACCGCACCGGTGACGGCCGCGGCGGAGCGGGAAGCGGGCAGCAGCGGTTCGCTCCCCTCAACAGCTGGCCGGACAATGTGAGCCTCGACAAGGCACGCCGGTTGATCTGGCCGGTCAAGCAGAAGTACGGAAACAGACTCTCCTGGGCCGACCTGATCATCCTCACCGGCAACGTTGCTCTGGAGTCGATGGGCTTTAAAACTTTCGGGTTCGGCGGCGGTCGCAAAGATGTGTGGGAGCCGGACGAGGACGTCTACTGGGGCATGGAAAAGAAGTGGCTGGGCGGCGACGTTCGCTACGGCAAGAGCCTGCCGGGCGATGGCACGATCGTTGCCAATGAGGAAATTCACGGGACCGAGCACGATCGCACCGGCGGTACGGGACGGAATCTCGAGAACCCGCTGGCTGCGGTGCAGATGGGGCTGATCTACGTGAACCCGGAGGGCCCGGAGGGGTACCCTGACCCTCTTGCGGCGGCACACGATATCCGCACGACCTTTGCACGGATGGCGATGAATGACGAGGAGACAGTTGCGCTGATTGCGGGCGGCCACACCTTCGGCAAGACGCACGGCGCCGGCCCTGCAACGAATGTGGGCGCGGAGCCCGAAGCTGCCGGCATCGATGAGCAGGGCCTTGGCTGGAAGAGCAGCTACGGGTCCGGCAAGGGCAGGGACGCGATCACCAGTGGACTCGAAGTGATCTGGACGACGACGCCGACGAAGTGGAGCAACCAGTTCTTTGACCATCTGTTTCGCTTCGAATGGGAGCTGACGAAGAGCCCGGCAGGCGCGAATCAGTGGAAGCCAAAGGGTGACGCGGGCCTCGACAGCGTGCCCGATCCGTTCGATCCATCCAAACGGCGCTCGCCGTCCATGCTGACCACGGATCTCGCTTTGCGCCTCGATCCCGAGTACGAGAAAATCGCGAGGCGCTTTCACGAGCATCCCGACGAATTCGCCGACGCCTTCGCCCGTGCGTGGTTCAAGCTGACCCATCGCGACATGGGTCCGCGGCCACGCTATCTGGGCCCGGAAGTTCCGGCCGAAGATCTCATCTGGCAGGATCCCATTCCCGCCGTCGATCACGCTCTGATCGACGAACAGGATGTTGCCGCCCTTAAGGGCAAGATCCTGGCTTCGGGCCTTCCGGTGTCACAGCTGATATCCACGGCCTGGGCGTCCGCGTCCACTTTCCGGGGCTCCGACAAACGCGGTGGGGCAAATGGCGCTCGCATTCGGCTGGAGCCCCAGAAAAACTGGGAAGCGAACCAGCCGGAGCAACTGGCGAAAGTGCTGAAGACGCTCGAAGGGATTCAGAGCGAGTTCAACGGGAGACAGTCCGGCGGCAAAAAGATCTCGCTGGCCGACCTAATCGTTCTGGCGGGGTGCGCAGGTGTCGAGCAGGCAGCGAAGAATGCCGGCCACAGCGTGACCGTTCCCTTCACGCCGGGACGCATGGATGCCTCGCAGGAGCAGACCGATGTGGAGTCTTTCGAGGTGCTGGAGCCGATCGCGGATGGCTTTCGCAACTACATGAAGCGCAGATACAGCGTACCTGCGGAGAAGCTGCTGATCGACAAGGCCCAGCTACTGACGCTTACCGCGCCTGAGCTGACGGTTTTGGTTGGTGGCCTGCGTGTTCTGGGCGCCAATGTGGGACAGACAAAACATGGCGTCTTTACTACGCGGCCGGAGGCGCTTACGAATGACTTTTTCGTCAACCTGCTCGATATGGGGACGGAGTGGAAAGCGGTCTCCGATGCCCAGGAGGTGTTTGAAGGGCGCGATCGCAAGACAGGTGAAGTGAAGTGGACGGGCACGCGTGTCGATCTCATCTTCGGTTCGAATTCACAACTTCGGGCGATCGCGGAAGTCTACGGAAGTTCGGACGGGCAGGAGAAATTTGTCCGCGACTTTGTGGCGGCGTGGAACAAGTTGATGAACCTGGATCGTTTCGATCTTGCGGTGAAGAGGTCACGCGGGGTCGAAGTGGAGGAGCCGGTTGGAGCAGACTAGCCAGCATCAGCGACCCAATTTTGACTCGATTTTAACGATTCGTAGGTTCGTTGCGCCATGAGAGCAAGTCAGATTGCCACAGCGGTGTGTTTATAATCGCCCACGCACCCCAGGCAATGGAGTTTCCCGGTAATGTTTCCTGATTGGTTAATCCAGCAAGCGGCGAAGCCGGCACCCCTGCGTGTCGTGCTGCTGCGCAAATTCCTCCGGCGGCTTCCAGTCGGGTCCTTTGAAACGCGAATGCGCGTGGGTGCCATATCGCGCCCCAATTACGCTATGTGTCTCTATTACGCAGCTTTGGAAGCGAAAAGCCTCGGTTATTCGTCTGTGACTGCCGTAGAGTTGGGCGTAGCTGGCGGCAACGGACTGGTATGTATGTGCGAGCATGCGGAGCTCATTCGGCGGAAACTTGGGATCGAAATATCTGTGACCGGATTCGACAGTGGGACCGGGCTGCCCGATACAAGCGATTCACGCGACCTGAAGTATTACTGGCCCGCTGGCGCATTCCCAATGGACCATCGTGCTTTGCAGGAGCGGTTAGCCGGCCGGGCAGAACTTCGCCTCGGCCCGGTTACGCGGACATGTGCGGAATGGGAGCCTCCGGCGTACGCGCCTCTCGGCGCAGTCATTTTCGACCTTGATATGTATAGCTCTACTATGGCGGCTTTTTCGCTGCTGGAGAAAGCCAACGTTCTGCCCCGGATATGGTGCTACTTTGACGATCTTGTGGATCGGCCGGAGTCTGCTTTGACTGACAAAATCGGTGAAGGAGCCGCAATCGCGGATTTTAACCGAATGCCACAACGGGAGATCTTGGGAGACCACCTGGGCGCAGCCCATGTGTTTGGCGGTTGGCCGCCGGACCCCTGGCATGACCAGATCTACATTTACCATCGGATGGGACACCCACTGTATAACTCGCCGACTTTCGTCCGCGACGAGACCGATCAACTGCAATTGCGTTAAGCAGTCTCCGTTGTGTGTCTTTGTGCGGTTCATCTTCTGTGATGAACCTTGATCGTTTCGATCTTGCGGCGCCGAAGCCGCGCCGCGTGGTTGGCGCAAAATAACCCGTAGTCTTCAGCGCCGGAGGTCACTGGCTGCGGCCGGTTTTTTCTGTTCAGTTCGGCCCGAACGCGCTATCCTGTTTGCTCCCCGAGAAAAATTAAATTGGCGATTACTGGAGGCGCTGTCATGAAGGTGCTTCGTTCCATTGCGTCCGTTGTGGTGAGTTACATCGTGGTTTATGGAATCGTTTTTCTCAGCGATCCGGTGCTGGCCCATCTTTTCCCTGGCCAGTACGTCACAGGGAAAGTCCCGCCCTTATATCTCTTGTGGATCAGCACAGCCATCTATGCTCTGGCGTCGATCCTGGGCGGTTGGCTATGTGCACGCATCGCTCCCTCGAAGCCCGGGCTGCATCTTCTTGTACTGTTCGTTATAGGGGAGGGGCTTGGCATCTTCTTTACCGTCCACAACTGGGGAGTTTGGCCGCACTGGAATTCCTTTGTCTGGCTGGCCATCTGGCCGGTGTGCCTGTGGATCGGCGGGAGAGGCAGAAAAGCGGCCTGATTGCGCTGATTTCGGCATCTCTTCTCCGATCTCCTAAAATCAAACTGTGGACTTTCAGCTGGTCAGCGACTACAAGCCGCGCGGCGATCAGGGTCGCGCCATCGAGGAGCTCCTCTCCGGCATCGACGCGGGCGAGAAGCATCAGGTCCTTTTGGGCGTCACGGGCTCCGGCAAAACCTTCACCGTGGCCAAGATGATCGAGCGTCTCAATCGGCCGGCGCTCGTTCTGGCGCACAACAAGACCCTTGCGGCGCAGCTTTTTCATGAGTTCAAGCAGTTTTTCCCGCACAACGCGGTCGAGTACTTTGTGTCGTACTACGACTATTACCAGCCTGAGGCGTATATTCCTGCCGGCGATCTGTACATCGAGAAAGAAGCGACGATCAACGAGGAGCTCGACAAGCTCCGGCTTTCGGCCACGCGCTCTCTCTTCGAGCGCCGCGACTGCATCATTGTCGCGTCGGTGTCGTGCATTTATGGTCTGGGCTCGCCGGAAGCCTACTATGGCATGCTGCTGCTGCTCGAAAAGGGCCAGAAGGTGCGCCGCGACGACATCACCCGGCGCCTTGTGGAGATTCTCTACGAGCGCAACGACGCAGACTTCCGGCGCGGGACCTTTCGCGTTCGTGGGGATGTGATCGAGGTCTTTCCGACCTACGACGAGAACGCCTACCGCATCGAGCTCTTCGGCGACGAGATCGACTCTCTTTCACAAATTGACCCGCTCTTCGGAACGGTACGGCAAAAGTATGCCCGCCTGCCCATCTATCCCAAGAGCCACTACGTGGTGCAGCCGGAGCGGAAGAAGAGCGCGGTGGAGAGCATCCTCGCGGAGCTGGAGGTTTGGGAGAAAGAACTGGAGTCGCAGGGGCGGATGGTCGAGGCGCAGCGCGTGCACCAGCGCACCCGGTTCGATCTGGAAATGATTAAGTCGGTCGGCTACTGTCACGGCATCGAGAACTACTCGCGGCATTTTTCGGGTCGCCTTCCGGGCGAGCCGCCGCCAACGCTGCTGGATTATTTTCCGCGGGACTATCTGCTTTTTGTCGACGAGTCGCACGTGACCGTTCCGCAGCTGCACGGCATGTGGCATGGAGATCGCTCGCGCAAGCAGAATCTTGTCGACTACGGTTTCCGTCTCCCTTCAGCGATGGATAATCGTCCGCTGAAGTTCGAGGAATTTGAGGCGCGCACGAATCAGCTTGTCTACGTCTCGGCGACACCGGGACCGTATGAGCTGACCAAGGCCGCCGGCGTGGTCGTAGAGCAAATCATTCGTCCTACGGGTCTCGTCGATCCCGAGGTCGAGATTCGCCCCGTTCGCGGGCAGATCGACGACCTGCTCGCCGAGATTCGCGATCGTGCACAGAAGAACGAGCGCGTGCTGGTGACAACGCTGACGAAACGCATGGCGGAGGATTTGGCTGGTTACTACTCCGAAGTCGGAGTGCGCTGCCGTTACATGCATTCGGAGATCGAGACTCTGGAGCGGGTGAAACTTCTGCGCGATCTGCGCAAGGGTGAGTATGACGTGTTGATCGGCATCAATCTGCTGCGCGAGGGCCTCGATCTGCCTGAGGTGTCGCTGGTGGCGATTCTCGATGCGGACAAGGAGGGGTTTCTGCGCTCCTCCGGATCGCTGATCCAGACCATGGGGCGAGCGGCGCGGCATTTGAGTGGCCGGGCGATTCTCTACGCCGATAAAATGACGGACTCGATGAAGCAGGCGATCGGTGAAACGGACCGGCGGCGCACTGTGCAGCGAGCTTACAACGAGGAACACGGCATCACGCCGCAATCCATCATCAGCCACATCGATATGTCGCTCGCGAAGATTCTTCAGGCTGAATATGCGGATATCTCCGAAGAGATTGAAGAGATGCCCGAGTTCCAGTCCCAGCAGGACCTCGATGCCTACATCGCAAAGCTCGAAATCGATATGCGTGAAGCTGCGAAGAAGTTCGAATTTGAGAAAGCGGCAAAGCTTCGCGACACGATTAAAGATTTGCGCACGAAGGAATTTCTGTTTACATAAGGGCGAATTATACTGACACGCTTGTGCGTTTCCGAAAGACCAGAAACAACGGTACTCCGAGCAGGATAATCGCAGTGCCGAGAAGTGAGTTTGTCAGGTTCTCTGCGTAGGAGTAGACCAGCAGCACCGCAGCGGCAGCTACAAACAACGCAGGGATCACCGGATATCCCCAGACATGGTAGGTCTGCGAGGCCGTCTCGCGCTTTCGGTAGAAAAAGATCGTCGTCGCGGTGATCATGTAAAAGAGCCACTCGGCGAAGATAGCCAGTTCAAACAGCTGCTGGAAGCGTCCGACCGCCAGCAGAAGTCCTGTTGTCAGCAGCGCCTGCACGACGAGCGACGTCGATGGGCTCTGGAAGCGCGGATTGATGTCCGCCATGTGCCGGAAGAACAGGCCATCGCGCGCCGCCGCGAAGGGGACTCGTGCTCCAGACATAATTGTGCCGTTTAATGTTACAAATATGCTCACCGCCATGGCCACTGAGACCAGTCCCGCGCCCCAGGGGCCGGTGATGGCCGCCAGAGCCGTCACTGCCGGTCTTGGTGACGCAGCGATCTGCGCGGCCGGCAGAATGTACTGGATGGCCGCATTCGTAGCCATGTACAGCACGCCGACGATTCCCAGTCCGGCGATCAAAGCGATCGGCAAACTACGCTGCGGATGCTTCACCTCACCGGCGACCATGGTAAGGTCGTTCCACCCGTCGTAAGCCCAAAGGGCGGCGATGAGCGCGATCATGAATCCGCCGAAGCCGCCATGCGCGCCCAGAAACAACGTCGAGAAGTTGCTCCGGTGCCCACGCAACGATGCGAAGCAGATTCCGGCGATCACGACGATCAGCACGCCCTTGAGCCACGTGAAGACAAGCTGAAAATCTCCTGCCTTGCGGATACCGAGATAATTCAGGCCCGTGATGAGCCATGTTGCTGCGATGGCAAAAATTTGCGACCACATCACGGCGAACGGCATGTGGAACGCCGTCCCATCGAGCCAGCGCAAAGCCGGAAAGATGGCCAGCGTCCGCGCCAGCCCGGTGGTCACGCTGGCGATCGATGCGGGCTTGGCTACCGCGAACCACGTCCACATATAGAGAAATGCGGGCAGGTCACCATAGATGCCGCGGATATACACGTACTCGCCGCCCGCGTAGGGCAGCAGGGTGCTCAGCTCCGCGTAGGTCATCGCTCCAAAGAGCGACAGCAGGCCACCCGCGATCCACGCCAGGTAGACCAGCCCCGAGGAGCCGGTGGCTCGCATCATCTCCTGCGGAACCAGGAAAATGCCGCTGCCGATAATCGTGCCCACCACGATGGCGGTGGCGTGCGAGGTGTTCAACACCCGCGGCAGGTCGGGCGCGTCCTGCGTTGCTGGCCTGTCGGTTGCGGTTGGCAGGTGCGGCGACCTCCGAATCAGTAATAGTGCTTGAGGTCCTTCCAGTCTGCCTCATACGTGGCTTTTCTGCCATGGCAAAGATAGATGTTGTTGTGCTCCCACGGCATCGCGAGAGGATGGTCGTTCACTGCTTCGACGGTGCACGACGCGTAATATTCCTTCATCTCCGCGGGTGTGGCATCGTTGATGATGATCATCTCCTGCCCGGTGTACCCGTGCGGACCCCACAGCCAGTAATTCTGGTGGCCGCTGATGGCCGTGGGCAGACCATATTTGGGGCCGAAGAGGTTGATGGCGCTCGCCTCTCCATAATTCCCGGTGAAAATGCCGGTGACCGCGCGTTCCTGCGGGGGAAGAGAATTGTAGACGCGGGCGACCTTCTCGACCATTTCGTGCCAGCCGAAGCGGTCCGCGTAGAACTGCGGCAGGATCGTCGCGTCGTGATTCTCGGAGTCCTGCGGTGTAAACCCGAGCCTCTTCTCGTAAGCCACGAGCTGCTGCGGCGGCAGTACCGGGATCGAGTAAGGAACGAAGCGCACCAGGGCATAGCAGAGCAGCAGCGCATAGGCGACGCGTAAAACCTTGCGCCACACGGGTACGGGTCGGCCCTGGATCAGGCAAATGCCTCCCGCGGCGTAATAGATCGCGTAGACGGGCGCCAGGTAATAGTCCTTGGCATGCAGCAGGATCATCATCGGCAGGTAGATCAGGTACAGCACACCGAGAAAGCGAAACGGTCGCGCCGCCTTGGCCAGCAACAGCCACAGAATGCCGCTGATCCACAGCGGACATGTGATCGGGTTGAGCATCATGATCTGCCCGAGCAGAAATCGTAACGGTGGCAGCTTCACATCCTTGTTGCTCTTCGAAATGCCGACGAGCCATTCCAGCGTCGGCCAGTGGTAGCGCATCTGCCACAACAGATTCGGCAGCGCCAGCGCGACAATGATGGCGACAGCGACCCCAAACCAGCGGCCGGCCAGAATCCTGCGTTGCGGTGTGAGCAGAAGCGCCAACAGCATGGCCACCAGGAAGAAAACCTCGTTGGCTTTGTTTTCGAGGCCGAGACCGGCGCTGACACCGAGCACGATCCACCAATTGCGAACGACTCGCTGCGGATTGGGCAGAGAGTCCGCCTGAGCAATGCGAACCAGCGCCAGCGCGCAGGGCAGCCAGAAGACGGGCTCGAAGGAGTTCATCGACAGAAAGCTGTCGGCGCCGAGATAAACGCCCGCGACAATCACGCCCAGCATCGCGAGAGCCGCCGCTCGACGGTTGCCGCCCATGGCCCACACCAGCGCCCCGGTCACGAATACCTTGAATGCGCCTGCGATGCCGGAAATCAGCCGCAGGGACCACATGTGGTCATAGCCGAACAAAATCTCTGTCAGGCGCGCCTGCAGGGCGACCATCGGCGGCTGGTCCACATAACCGAAGGCGAGATGGCGTCCGCACATGAGGTAATACATCTCGTCGCGGAAGATGCCGTAGCCGGCCCGCTGCGCGAGAATGTTGCCAACGATCTCGATCGCCAGCTTGATGGCGGCCATGGCGAGACAGATCCAGACAAAACGGCGAAAGCTCTCCCGCAGCCCGGTTGGAGCGGCTGTGTGTGTAGCAACTGTGCTCATTCAGGATCCTGAAAATTGGCTGCGTAACTCAACAAGCATACGAGGTGAGTCTGAAAAAGGTTCCTCCGGCTCATTGCGCGGCGAAGGGCGGAGGCGAACAATGATGCCGGAGAAGAATGGTAGATGTTCGTCATCTTTCAAGACCGTCGGCAGGCTGGCCACGCACTGGGCCTGGTGGTTCGAGATGCGATCGCGGAGGAACCAGGCTCGGACGATGCCATTGTGCTGGGGCTGCCGCGCGGAGGCGTGCCGGTTGCATTCGAAGTGGCTCGTTCGCTCGGTCTCCCGCTCGACGTTTGTGTGGTGCGCAAGCTGGGCGTTCCTGACCAGGAGGAACTGGCGATGGGCGCGGTGGCCAGCGGCGGTATCGTGGTAACGCAAGCTGATGTTATCCATGGTTATCGAATCCCTCAGAGCACCATCGACGCTGTTATCGCTCGCGAACGGCTTGAAATCGAGCGGCGAGAGGCTTTATACCGCGCTGGACGTCCGCCGGTTCGCGTCGAGGGGCGCACAGTCATCCTTGTCGATGATGGTCTTGCTACCGGGGCGACGATGACGGCTGCGGCGCGCGCCATGCGCTGCCGGGCACGGCGCGTGGTGGTTGCTGTGCCGGTGGCGGCGCGCAGCACCTGCGATGAGCTGGGGCGCGAGGCCGATCAGGTCATCTGCCTTGAGACGCCGGAGCCTTTCCATGCCGTAGGGGAGTTCTACCTCAATTTCGACCAAACTACCGATGCCGAGGTGTGTGCCTTGCTGGCTCAGGCGTGGGAGTGAGCGACACCGCAGCCTCCTCGTGAGGTTTGGGCCGCTGGACGCCTTTGTGAGAATGGCCTTTACCCCTGACGCCAGGGTCCGGCCCACTGGCACCAACGTGCTATGTAGCGATACCGTTTCTGGTTTCTACACTCTTAACAGGACAGGAACACAGGGAAAGCCGGAGCGCGGGTATGGATCACATGACGGTCGGAGTGGGCGATGCGTGGATGTTCCTGACGATCGTGACGGCGCTCATCCTGGGTACCGAGTTCATCCTGCACGAGATTTATTGCGTCCTCAGGAAGCGCCGGGATCCTGAGGTGGAATAGCTGACTCCCGGCTTGATCGATTGTGCTGGTAAGATCGTCTGGCGCCTTTTTCGAGCGAAATAAGAGGCTCCGGGCGGTTAGCTCAGCTGGTTAGAGCGCCTGCCTTACAAGCAGGAGGTCGCAGGTTCGAGCCCTGCACTGCCCACCACACCAAATCAACAATTTAAACTCACATTGACCTTCTGGGGAGTGCCGACCGCGGGGGATTTTGCGGGTACTCCCGTTCAAGGTTCGGTTTTGCTGGACGCAACCCTCGCAAATCTTCAATTCAGAAGTGCCCGCATCGTGCAACAATCTTGGCCATGGTGCTGGCCGACCAGCCCCCGATCTTTGCGATCATCGGCAGAGGAATTCCCGCCCCGATCATTCGCGACACCGCACGGTGGCGCAAATCGTGCGAAGGCAGACTCTAAGCTCTGTTCTTCAGCGCCAGGTCGATGAGGGTCTTCTGTTCCATTTCATGGGCCTTGGCTGAGCCGGTGGCTGGGCTGGCGGCGGCGGAGCGTTTTACGCTTAACACTTGGCGTTCGCCCGCGACGCGGCGCAGGCGGGGCATGACGAAATTGAAGGCTCCCATGTTGGCTGGTTCTTCCTGGACCCAGACGATTTTGTGAGCTGCGGGATGGGCTTCGATGGCTGTTCGCAGCTCGGCTTCGGGCCAGGGGTAAAGCTGGTCGAGGAAGAGGATGCCGGTCGTTGTGTCCTTGCGCTTCGCTCGTTCGACGCGGAGTTCATGGCCGATTTTGCCGGTGGCGATTAACAGGCGATGGGCGTTCTGGATTTCTGATTCGGGCAGGACGGGGAGGAAGCGCGGGCGGGAGAAATCTGCGATTGGGGAAAGCGCGTCGGGGTGGCGGAGCATGCTTTTCGGCGTGAAGACGACGAGGGGCTTGCGCCAGGAGCGCAGCGCCTGGCGGCGGAGCAGGTGGAAGTACTGCGCGGCGTTTGAGGGCTGCGCGACCTGGATGTTGTCGTGCGCGGCGAGCTGCAGGTAGCGCTCGATGCGTGCGCTGGAGTGCTCGGGGCCCTGGCCTTCGTAGCCATGGGGCAGCAGCAGGACGACGCCGCTGAGCAGGCCCCACTTGTCTTCTGCGGCGGCGATGAACTGATCGATGACGATTTGCGCGCCGTTGGCGAAGTCGCCGAACTGTGCTTCCCACAGGACCAATGTCTCGGGGTAGTCGCGACTGTAGCCGTACTCGAATCCAAGGACACCGGCTTCTGAGAGCAGGGAATTGTAGACGCTGAACTGGGCCTGGTCGGGCGAGAGATGGTTCAGGGGGATGAACCGCTGCTCATTTTCGATGTCGATGAGGACCGAGTGGCGCTGATTGAAGGTGCCGCGCTGCGAGTCTTGGCCGCTGAGGCGGACCGGCGTGCCCCGGACGAGCAGTGAGCCGAAGGCAAGGGCCTCGGCCATGCCGTAATCGAAGGGCTGTTTTCCCTGGCCCATCGCGCCGCGTTGTTCGAGGAGCTTCCTGATCTTTGGGTGGATGTGGAAGCCTTCGGGATACGAGGCGAGTTTGGCCGCGATCGATTCGATAGTCGCGGGTTCGAGGCCGGTGTCGATTTCGAGGTCTGGGCTCCAGGGTCCACCGTTGTAGGGACTCCAGTAGTCGGGCATGGCGACCAGCGCTGGCTTCTTGCGGACGGCGGTGGCTTTTTTCTGGGCGTCGGTGAACTCAGCCTGGAGATCCTTCGCTAGGGGTGAAGGGTCGACGCCGATTTGCTTCGCATAGAGCTCGTAGAGCGGTGGATGGTTTTTGATGCGCGCGTAGCGGAGGGGTTGGGTAACGGTGGGATCGTCGACTTCGCTGTGGCCGTGGCGACGGTAGCCGATGAGGTCGACGACCACGTCGGTGTGGAACTGGTAGCGATAGTCGGCGGCGAGCGCTGCGATGCGGACGACGGCTGCCGGGTCTTCGGCGTTGACGTGGAAGATGGGGATGGCGAGGCGACGGGCCAGGTCGGTGGAGAAGCGGGTGGAGTTGGTTTCCTTCGGTTCCGCGGTAAATCCGATGAGGTTGTTGACGATGATGTGAATGCCGCCGCCGACGGAGTAGCCGTCGATGCCGGCGAGGTTCATGGTTTCGGCCCAGATGCCCTGGCCTGCGAAAGCGGCGTCACCGTGGATGACGACAGGGAGGACGCGATCGATTCCGTCAGCACCGTAACGATCCTGGCGAGCACGGGCGCGGCCCATCGCCACAGGGTCGACGGCTTCGAGGTGGCTGGGATTGGAGGCGAGATGGAGCGCGATCGTGGCGCCGTTGCGGGCGCGGAATTCGCCTGTTGCGCCGACGTGATACTTGACGTCGCCTCCGCCGAGAATGCTGCGGGGATCGACGTCTTCGAACTTGGCGAAGATGTCGATGGGAGATTTGCCGAAGGTATTCACCATGACGCTGAGGCGGCCGCGATGGCTCATGCCCATGATGGAGCGCTGCGCGCCGAGTTCGGCGGAGCGGTTGAGAAGCTCGTCGAGGAATGGGATGAGAGCGGTGACGCCTTCGAGGGAGAAGCGCTTGGTGCCGAGGTAGCGGGACTGGATGACCTGCTCGAAGATATCGGCGCGGGCGAGGAGGTTGAGGATGTGGTTCTGGTCGGGCCGCGGCGGGGTGGATTCGAGGCGCTGGGCGAGCCACTCGCGGCGGTCGCGGTGCGGGATGTGCATGAACTCTGCGCCGATGGGGCCGCAGTAGATGCGGCGCGCGTCGGCAACGTATTCGTTGTCGAGGTCGAGCTCGGGGATGGGGAGCGGGGTGAGGTATTGCTGGAGGGGATCGAGGTGTGTCTGGAGGTAGCCCCAGCGGCGGAACGCTTCCCAGGTTTGTTCGCGTTGGTGCGAAGGAGTGGTGGGCGCTGGGAGGGAGGTAGTGGTCATTGGCTTCCGGTCCCTATTTTACTGGGGGACGACGATGGTCCACCACAGAGGACACGGAGAGTCACAGAGGCCGGAGAGCGTTCTGCGCCGGGCGCGAAACCCACATCTGCCAACAGCTGGCAGATGTAGGGGCACCCGGTTACTTGCTCACCTTCAGCATGACGACGCCATGAGCCGGCACGGTGACGGTGTAGCTGCCGTGGGTTGCGCTTACGTCTTCGTGCTTCCAGAGATCGCGGACCTTGGCGCGATCTTCGAAGCCGATGTCGCGGAGGTGGAGGGTCACGGAATGCTCCTCGGTGTCGCGATTAAAAAGACCGGCTGCGACGGCGCCACCGCTGAGGGGCCTGGTCCAGATTTCTGTCATGCCGACGGCCGAGGCGCGATCGCCCTGCTTGCCGAGCGGGTCCTGATCGACGGCGATGACTTCCTTGTTGGTGAGGATGGCCAGGGTTTCGGGCGTCATCTTGCTGAGGTCGTTGCCGGCGAGCAGCGGCGCGGCGAGGATGGCCCAGAGGCTCATGTGGGTGCGATACTCGTCGTCGGTCATGCCGCCGTTGCCGACTTCGAGCATGTCGGGATCGTTCCAGTGGCCGGGGCCGGCGTATTTGGCGAGGCCGGCCTGGCCGAAGCCGATCTCAGCCATGCGGCTGTAGTGTGTCGTTGATGTCGCCGGTGGTGCGCCAGAGGTTGCCGCCGACGGTCGGGCCCCACTTCCAGACGTTGTCGCAGCCATATTGGCAGAGGCTGTAGACGATGGGGCGGCCGGTGGCCTGCGAGCGCCTCGTGCATCTTCTGGTAGGCGGCGCTGCATCATCTCGATTGGCTTTGGCCGGTCGCTGCGGGGCTTGCTGCGCTGCATGATCTCGCGAAAGCTGCACAGGTCGTACTTGAGGTAGTCGATGCCCCAGCCGGCGTAGGTCTTCGCGTCCTGCTCCTCATGCTGGTAGCTGCCTTCATAACCGGCGCAGGTCTTGGGGCCGGGCGAGGAGTAGATGCCGAGCTTCAGGCCCTTGGAGTGGACGTAGTCGGCGAGGGCTTTCATGTCGGGAAACTTTGCTGTTGGTCGTGGATGACGCCCTGCGGCGTCGCGCGTCGCCCTCCCAGGTGTCGTCGATGTTGACGTAGATGTAGCCCGCGTCGCGCATGCCGCTGGAGACGAGGGCGTCGGCGGCGGCGCGGACATCGGCGTCGGTGACGCGGCCGGCGAAGTGGTTCCAGCTGTTCCAGCCCATGGGAGGCGTGGCGGCGAGGGTTGTGTCCTGGGCGAGGGCGGGGCTGGCGAGGGCTGTGCCTCCGAGAGCGAGCGCGATGAATGCGTTTACATACAGTTTGGAGAATGACACGGGAGTGGGGATCCTTTCGCGACCGATTTTGCAGGACGGAAAAACCGCTGGACAGTGTAGCGCAAACGGGGCTTGGCAAGTTGAGAGGCCAGACTCAGCGGAGGAGGGCGCCCCAGATGGTGTCGACGGTGGCGTGAGTGATGGTGGAGGCGGCGACGCGGCGATCCTCACGCCAGGCGCGGCCGTAGAAGATGCCGGCCAGGGCCGCAAGGACTACGTAGCGCCAGTTGAAAATGGTGGCGCGCTTGTTGAAGTGCGAGAGTCCGAAGAGACAGGCGGTGACGAAGAGCGCGGCGATGCGGCCAATGCGGCGCTCGAGCAGGTTCTGCATCCAGCCGCGGAAGAAGACCTCCTCGGGAAGAGCTACGCCGATGAAGGTGAAGATCCAGGCGGGAAGGATGAGCCAAGGATGGGCTACGCGGCCATGGAAATGAAGAAAGCCAAGGAGGAGGCCGAGCGGTAGCGCGATGGGAAGGTAGAAGGCGAACTCACGGAGCCCGATGCGCCAATCGCGCCAGCGGAGGCGGAGGTCGAAACCGACACCGGTAAGACAGCGGACGGCGAGGAAGGCGTAGAGTCCGGCGTCGAGGAGGATGAATTTTCCGAAGAGCGCAAGCTTGTGGGGCCAAGCGGGTTCGAGCCATCGGAGATCGACAGCGAGGCCGAGGGGGATGAGGACGAGGAAATCGAGCAGGTGGCCGCGCTGGTTGGGGTCGAGTCTGGCCGCGAGCCACTCAACGGCGGCGATGAGCACCGGAGCGAGAAGATAGAGCAGGAGCCATTGCACGGCGAGCATGTGCTGGGCGATGGCGACGATGAGATAAGGGACCACCAGGATGGCCGGCAGAGCGAGGCGCAGGATAACGGGCAGGGATTGCATGACGCGAATGCACCGCTCCGAGACGAATGCAAAGGCAAACAGTGGCACCAGCAGAAAGGCCAGGGCAATTGCCGCCGGGAGGATGCGAAAGGGGAGGTGCACGGTTCTATCGTAGCTGGGTGAGGAGTGGGAATCGCAGCTGAGGTTTTGCGGCAATTTGCGCGAAACGGGGCGGCCTAAGGGCGAGTCTATAATCGCAGCGAGGTGCCTTGATGCAGAAAAAGCTGATAAACCGGTTCTGGATGATTCGGGCGGTGGTGCTGGCCGGGGCGCTGGTTTTGATCGGGATCATGTGGCTTGTGCGCCATTGATCGGGCGATGATTGCCCCGGATTGACCGGCACCAAGGCGGGTTGTAACGTTAGAAGTTCGTGTTCCTTCAAAATTCCGCATACGACTGAGGTCAAGTGTCTGCAACTGTAGCGCTGCGCAAAACTCCGCTGAATGGCCTGCACCGGCGTCTTGGGGCGCGGATGGTCGACTTTGGCGGATGGGATATGCCGGTCGAATATTCGGGGCTCATTGCCGAGCACATGGCGGTGCGCACCGGCGTGGGTGTCTTCGATGTGAGCCACATGGGCGACATTCAATTGCGGGGCCCGGGGTCGCTGGCCGCGGTGCAGCATATTTCGATGAACGATGCAGCGCGGCTGCAGGTGGGGCAGGCGCAGTACTCGGCGATGCTGTATCCGGAAGGCACGTTTGTCGATGACATCATCGTTCACAAGTTCAGCGAGAACGATTATCTGTTTGTGATCAACGCGGGTACGCGGGAGAAGGATTTCGAGTGGGTGCGGGCACAGGCGCGAAATTTCGAATGCCACGTGAACGACTACAGCGACTACTACACGCAGTTGGCGATCCAGGGGCCGAGGGCGCAGGAGACGCTGCAGAAGCTGACGAATGCCGACTTGAGCAAGGTAAAGTTTTATTGGTTCACGTGGGGTACGGTTTGCGGGCTGCCGAACACGCTGATCGCGCGGACGGGGTACACGGGTGAGGATGGGTTTGAGATTTATGTGCCGTCGGATGAGGCGACGAGCGAGCGGGTGTGGAATGAAGTGATCGCGGCGGGCGCGGAGTTTGGGATTTTGCCGTGCGGGCTGGGCGCCAGGAATACGCTGCGGTTGGAGGCTGCGCTTTCGTTGTATGGCCACGAGATTTCGGAGTCGATTAACGTGTTTGAGGCGGGGCTCGATCGGTTCTGCAAGCTGGAGAAGGGCGCGTTTCTGGGGTCTTCGGCGTTGCAGGGTGTGCTGGCGGATGGCGGGCCAGCGCGCAAGCTGGTGGGGTTGGAAGTTGTGGAGCGGGGAATTGCTCGGGATGGATATCGGGTGTTCGATGCTGCGGGGAACGTGATTGGGAGCGTGACGAGTGGGTCGCCGGCGCCGTTTCTGAAGAAGAACATTGCGCTGGCTTATGTGCCGCGGAGCTTTTTGGAAGCAGGGACGGAGGTTGCGGTGGAGATACGCAATTGTCCGGTGAAGGCGGTGGTGGTGGCGTTGCCGTTTTATAAGAAGCCGAAAAAGGGCTAAAAGACTGCACCACAGAGGACGCAGAGTTCACAGGGATATTGGGGTGGGGCGAGAATCTGAGGCGGCTGAAGGCAGCTTTTAGAAGGGGAGAAGACTGAAGCATGGCGTATCCCACGAACTATAAGTACACGCGCGAGCACGAATGGATCGAAGCCAGCGGCAAGGCGGCTACGGTGGGAATCACCGAACATGCGCAGGATTCGCTGGGGGATATCGTCTTTGTCGAACTCCCGAAGGTGGGCGACAAGGTTGAGAAGGGGAAGGTGTTCGGCAGCGTTGAGTCGGTGAAAGCGGTCTCGGATTTGTATGCGCCGGCGACGGGGACGGTGACGGCGATCAATGAGGAGTTGACGACGGCGCCGGAGAAGATCAATGCGGATGCGCATGCGGCGTGGATTATGAAGATCGAGCTGAGCGATCCGGGCGACGTGGACGGTTTGCTGAGCGCCGAGGATTACGAGGCGTATGTGAAGGAAGAGACGGGACACTGATTCACAGCGTTCAGTTGTCAGCGTTCGGCGTTCAGCAAAGACCTTCGCCAGCCTACTCTTGATACCCTAAAGATATCTATGCGATACCTCCCCAAATCCGATGCTGAGCGCGCGGCGATGCTGCGCGACATTGGCGCTTCTTCGATCGACGATCTGTTTGCCATCATTCCCGGGGAGTACCGGCTGACGCGCGACCTTGCGATTCCGCGGCAGATGGGCGAGTCGGAGATTGTGGATCACTTCAAGGCTGCCGCGGCGCAGAACGCCAACGGCTATGCGAGCTTCCTGGGCGCGGGTGTTTATCGGCATTACCGGCCTGTTCTGATCGACACCATTGTGCAGCGCGGCGAATTTCTGACGTCGTACACGCCGTATCAGGCGGAGATCACGCAGGGAACGCTGCAGGCGATCTTCGAGTTTCAGACGATGGTCTGCGAGCTGACGGGGATGGACATCGCCAACGCTTCGATGTACGACGGGTCGACGGCTGCACCAGAGGCCGCGATGATGGCGATGAGGGTGACGGGGCGCGATGGCGTGGTGGTCGCGCGGACGGTGCATCCGGAGTATCGCGAGGTGATGCATACGTACGCTCAGCATCGCGAGGCGAGCTCGGGCCAGTCCGCGGTTGAGATTGGGTACGGTGAAGACGGCCGCATCGATCTGGCAGCGCTCGATGCAGCGGTGACCGAGGAAACGGCTTGCGTGCTGGTGCAGTCGCCGAATTTCTTTGGCGTGATCGAGGATGTGGCGGCGATTGCGGAGATTGCGCATAAGAAGGGCGCGCTGCTGGTGGTTGGGGTTGCTGAGGCGGTGTCACTGGGGGTCGTGAAGCCGCCGGTTGAGGCCGATGTGGTGATCATGGAGGCGCAATCTTTTGGGGTTGCGCCGAGTTATGGCGGTCCGTTCTGCGGTGTGATTGCGGCGAAGGAAAAGTATCTTCGCCAGATGCCGGGGCGACTGGTGGGGCAGACGACGGACACGAAGGGACGGCGAGGGTTTGTGCTGACGCTGTCTACGCGGGAGCAGCATATTCGCCGGGAGAAGGCTACTTCGAATATCTGCACCAATCAGGCGTTGGTCGCTCTGATGACGACGGTCTTCATGACGGTGTACGGCAAGGAAGGGATTAAGGAACTTGCGCTGCAGAATCTGGCGAAGGCTGACTATGCGGGACGGACTCTCAGTTCGGCTTTGGGCGCAGGGGGAAAGCTGCTGTTTGGGCGGTCGCCCCGGTTCAACGAATTTGTGTTGCAGACGGAAGAGACGCCTGAGGCGCTGAATGCGCGGCTGCTGGAACAGAAGATTATTGGTGGCGTCGCGCTGAAGCGGTGGTATCCGGAGCTGGGAAATGCAACGTTGTGGTGCGCTACGGAGCTGACTTCGCGGGAGCAGATCGACGCGGCGGCCGGGGTGGTGGCGTTGGCTCCTGCGGTTGCTGTGGCGAGGTAAGAAAAGCATTTTCACCACAGAGGACGCAGAGAGCACGGAGAAGGGCGACTGGAGAAAAAAGCTGAACGGTTCTGAGAAGGGCCATGAGAGAAAAGAATCTGGAATAGCTGTAAGAGGGATGGGATCCGGGATGGCGGTTGACGTGAGCAGCGAAAAATTCGTGGGTACGCCGCGCAAGGTGACTCCGCACCTGACGCAGAACGAGGGGCTGAGCTTTGAGAAGTCGGCGCCGGGGAAGAAGGCGTATCGGCTGGCGGAGCTGGATGTGCCGGAGGTTGATGCGAAGAGCCTGCTGGGTGGAGCTGCGCGTGAGGAAGCTGCAGGTTTGCCCGAGCTGAGCGAGATCGAGATCGTGCGCCACTTCACGCGGCTTTCGACGTGGAATTACGCGATCGATCTGGGGATGTATCCGCTGGGCAGCTGCACGATGAAGTACAACCCGCGGGTGAACGAATTCGTGTCGCGGCTGGAGGGGATCGCGGATGCGCATCCGTATCAGCCGGAGGCGTTGTCGCAGGGTTCGCTTGGGATTATTCGGCTGCTGCAGAAGTGCCTGATCGAGATCACGGGGATGGATGCGATTACGCTGCAGCCCGCGGCCGGGGCGCAGGGCGAGTACACCGGGATATTGCTGGCGCGCGCGTATCACCAGGCGAAGGGGAATCCGCGGAAGAATGTGATCGTTCCGGACTCGGCGCACGGGACGAATCCGGCGACGGCGGCGATGTGCGGGTACGACGTTATCAACTTCAAGTCGAATGCGAAGGGCGGCGTGGATGTGGCGGCGCTGGCCGAGGCGGTGAACGAGGATACAGCGGCGCTGATGCTGACCAATCCTTCGACGATTGGGGTTTTCGAGAACGAGATTCACCGCATCGCTGACATTCTGCATGCGAAGGGCGCGCTGCTGTATATGGACGGCGCGAACATGAACGCGCTGGTTGGAAAGACTCGGCCGGGCGATTTTGGCGTGGACGTGATGCACCTGAACCTGCACAAGACTTTTTCGACGCCGCATGGGGGTGGGGGTCCGGGGTCGGGTCCGGTGGCGTGTAAAAAGATTCTGGAGCCGTTCTTGCCGGTGCCGGTTGTGGAAGAGGGAAGCGACGGGCAGCTGCATCTGAACTACGATCGGCCGCAGAGTGTAGGGCGGGTGCGGGCTTTTTACGGCAACTTTGGGATGTTTGTGCGTGCGCTGGCGTACATTCTGGCGAATGGGCCGGATGGTTTGCGGCAGACGACCGAGGATGCGGTGCTGAACGCAAACTACATTCGCAGGAAGCTCGAGGACCTGTACGAGCTGCCCTACAACACGCCTTCGATGCACGAGGTGGTTTTCAGCGATCGCCGGCAGCTGAAGAATGGCGTCAAGACTGGCGACATCGCGAAGCGGCTGATCGATTACGGGTTCCACCCATATACGGTTTCGTTTCCGCTGATCGTGCCGGGGGCGCTGATGATTGAGCCGACGGAGAGCGAGTCGCGGGAGGAGCTGGATCTGTTTGTGGACGCGATGCGGCAGATTGCGCGCGAGGTGGAGGAGAATCCGGAGATGGTGCTGGAGGCTCCGCACTCGACGCGGGTTTCGCGGCTCGATGAGACGGGGGCCGCGCGGAAGCCTGTGCTGCGGTGGAGGGAAAGACAGGGAGTAGGCAGTAGCCAGTAGGGAACAGAATTTCACCAAAGAATTCACAGAAGCGGAACGGGGTTGGTTGACCAACCTGCCTTCACGCTATGGACTTGCCCGCACGAGAATCCGGTAAGATCAGGCAAATGCGGACGCGAAGCTTCCCCCACGCAATGTTGCGGGAGATTTACGAGCAGCCGGAGGCACTTCGAGCTACGATGGCGCGGTATGCCCCGGGCGGGACGCTCGATGCGGGTGTTTTTGCCGCGGTCGCCGAGGCGTTGCGCGGACGGCAGCGGGTGGTGATCGCGGCCAGCGGATCGAGCCGGCACGCGGGGCTGGCGGGCGAGATTATGCTCGAGGACTACGCCGGGCTTGCGGTCGATGTCGAGTACTCGAGCGAGTACATGTATCGATCGACGCACACGCTGCATGATCCAGGCGTGGTGGTCATTTCGCAGTCCGGGGAGACGGCGGATACGCTGGCGTCGCTGCGGGAGGCGAAGGCGCGGGGACTGGCCACGGTGGCGATTGTGAACGATCCTGACTCGACGATGGCGCGGGAGGCGGATGCGTCGTTGCCGACGGTGGCGGGGCGGGAGGTGGCTGTTCCGGCGACGAAAAGCTTCACGACGCAACTGGCAGTGCTGTATATGCTTTCGCTGTTTCTGGCACGAATTGGCGGACGAATGACAGGCCAAACTGTGGGTGCGCATTGCGAGCAGATGGAGCGCTTACCGCAGCTTCTTGAGACGAAACTTGAAGTATGGGAGGAGCAAGTCTCTGCCATTGCGGAGAGATTGGGCGAGGCTCGGACTTTTCTCTACCTCGGACGCGCGATTCACTATTCGATTGCGCGAGAGGGGGCATTGAAGCTGAAGGAGTCCGCCTATGTTCAGGCGGAGGGCATGCCTGCTGGGGAGTTGAAGCATGGGCCGAATGCGCTGGTAAGCCCGGAGGCGCCATTGGTGATGCTGGCAACCCGGGACCGGGACGATCCCGACTCAACGCTGCGCTACGAGAAGACGCTGCAGCTGATGCGCGACATGCATGCTCAAGGCGCGGAGGTTGTGGCGATTCACGTTGAAGGCGACGACGAAGTTGCGGCGCTCTCGCGGCATGCGGTTGCGATTCCGGCGGCGGATGAGTTTCTGTTGCCCATGCTGGAGGTTGTGCCGCTGCAGATGCTGGCGTACTTTATTGCGGTGCAGCGGGGGGTGAATGTGGACGCTCCTCGGAATCTGGTGAAGGCTGTGGTCCGAGAGTAAGGCCTTTTCACCACAGAGGACACAGAGAGCACAGAGGTCCGAATAGCCGGGAGCCGGGACCAGGTGCCCGTTAGTGACTCGACCAGCCGACATTGCGCCAGCCGAACCAGGCGAGCGCGAGCATCCCTAACAAGACGATCTCAACCATGGCTACGCAGGCGGGCCAACCACCGATGTTCCAGAGGAAGCTGGGTGCAACTCCGGCGACGGTGCCTCCGATGTAGTAACAGGAAAGATAGAGCCCCGCAGCTGAGGCGCGGCCTCCGGAGGGCGCGGCCATGCGCAGAAAGCTGGTCGAGGTGGATTGCGCGATGAAGACCCCGCTGCAGAGCAGGCCGAGGCCGGGGAAGATGACGATCCACAGATTGTGACTGAGAGTGAGCGCTTCGCCGATGAAGCAGATGGCGATGGCGACGGCGATGCCGCGGCGCATGCCGATGCGAGTGACGAGGTATCCGCCAAAGGGCGTGACGACAAGGCCGACGAGATAAATGGCGAAGAGGTAGCTGAGGGCTAAGGTGGAGAGGCGGAAGGGCGGATCGGCGAGGTAGAAGGTGCTGTAGGTGAAGGTGCCGACGAGGGTGAAGAGGGTTCCGAAGCCGACGGCGAAGGTCGCGAGCAGACGCGGATTGCGAAAGTGGCGGAGCGCGAGCCAGAGGCTGGTGACGGTTCCTTCGGAAGGATGGGGGTGGTGGCGCGGCGTTTCCGGGGGGAGCCAGCGGGCGATGGCGACCGCGCCGAGCAGGGTGAGGGCTCCGAGGAGAACGAAGCTCCATCGCCAGCCGAGCGTATCGGCTACGAGACCGGTGAGGAAACGGCCGAGGAAACCGCCCAGGGCGGTAGCGCTGACGTAAAGGCTCATGACGAGGGCGATGACTTCGTGACGCCACTCTTCGCCGATGTAGGTGATGACGGTGGCGAAGATGCCGGGCAGCGCCAGGCCCTGCATGAAGCGCCAGAAGATGAGGGCGTGGAGGCCAGGCGAGGTGGCCGCGAGCAGGGTTGGCGCGGCCAGCACCAGGATGGAGGCGACGATGACGCGCTTGCGGCTGAAGCGTTCGGTGAGAGCGCCGAAGATGGGCGCAGCGAGCGCGACTCCGAGGGTTGAGGCGCTGACGGTGAAGCCGACGGAGGCTTTGGAGGCGTGGAAGAGCCGGGTGAGCATGGGAAGCAGCGGCTGCGTGGCGTAGAGATTCAGGAAGGCGAAGACGCCGCAAAGGCAGACGGCGGCGACGGGGCGCACCGGGCGAAGCCTACGGTGATTTTCTGCTTTGGGCTCGATGATGGCGACGGCGGGATTGGCGGCGGCAAATTGCGTCGGCGGCAGGGAAGAGTCCACTGACCAGAGTAAACGGACGGGCCTTCGGCGCTTCCGGGATCTGGCCGGAGGCGGGCGAGAGCCATCTTGCTTTTGTGCGACGCGAACGGAGTGGCTGGCCGGTTTTACCACCGAGGACACAGAGTTCAAAGAGGAAGAGATGGTCCTGCTCGGTCAGACTCGTTGAGGGCGACATACCCTGGTTCGCGGGGCCTTCGCTCGGGGCCCAAGCAACGAGCAATGGATCGGTAGCAGGTTTAGACGGAAGGCCGGTATAAAAGGAGGAGGCATGGCCCAACCCGCAGCCGCATTCCTCTCCCGCGACTTTCTTCGATATCAACTGGCGCGCGTCGTGGTGATCATCGGCGCCGAAGCGCAGGCGCTGGCGGTGGCGTGGCAGGTTTACCAGATCACGCATCGAGCGATCGATCTGGGCTACACGGGGCTGATACTTTTTCTGCCGGGTCTGCTCTTCATGCTACCGGCCGGGCACATAGCGGATCGATTCGATCGGAGGCAGGTGATTCTTGTTTGTTACGTGATACAGGCGGCTTGCACGTTGGTGCTGTTCCGTTTTGCGTGGACGGGAATTCACCAGGTATGGCCGATTTTCGCGCTGCTGTTCGCCGTGGGGACGGGGCGGGCGTTCAGCGGACCGGCGAGTTCGGCGCTGGTGCCGCATCTGGTGCCGAAGGAGCATTTCGTCAACGCGATCACGTGGGGTTCGGCGATTTTTCAGATCGCCAACATTGTGGGGCCTGCGGTGGGCGGCGTGCTGTTCACTCTGCCTCTGCATGGGCGCCTGCACGGGGCGAGCCTTGTTTATTTATTTTCGCTGGCGGCGATTGTGTGGTTTCTGGTGTTGGTTGGGTCGTTGCACGTGCGGCCTGGGCGCATGGAGCACCGGGCGGTTTCGAAAGATGTTCTTTTGGCTGGATTGCGCTATGTGGCTGGAACGCAGGTACTGCTGGGGTCGATTTCGCTGGACCTTTTCGCAGTGCTGCTGGGTGGAGCGGTGGCGCTGATGCCGATTTTCGCGCAGGAGATTCTGCATGCGGGGCCGCGGGGTCTGGGGATGCTGCGCGCGGCGCCGGCGGTGGGAGCGCTGACCGTCTCGCTGTGGCTGATGGCGCGGCCGATCAGGAAGAGAGCAGGCGTAAGGATGCTGATCTGCGTGGCGATCTTTGGCGCGGCCACAGTTTTATTCGGGCTGTCGCGGAGCCTGCCACTTTCTCTGGCGGCGTTGTTTATTGTTGGCGCTTCGGACATGATCAGCGTTGTTATTCGGTCTTCGGTGCTGCAACTGGCAACGCCGCCGGAGATGCGGGGGCGGGTGAGCGCGGTGAACTCGCTGTTTATCGGAGCGTCGAACGAACTGGGTGAATTTGAAAGCGGCCTGACCGCGCAATGGTGGGGGGCGGTGCGGGCGGTGGTGATTGGCGGCATCGGATCGATGGCGATCACGGGGCTTTGGACTGTGTTGTTTCCCAATCTGCGGCGGGCGGATGCTTTGACGCCGGAGGCGCTGATGAATGCGGAGCTGGAGCAGACGGGGCAGGAGGTCAGGAAGCTATAATTTTTGTAATGTTTCTCTGTCAGTTCGTGTTGTCAGCAACGCATTCCATCGTGAAAGCCAGGAGACTCCCCCACCTGTCCTGTGTTGCTATTCATGCGTGAAGTTCTGGTCACCGGGGGCTCCGGGTTCTTCGGCGGCATTCTCAAAAGGGAATTGCTGAATTGTGGATTTGCCGTCACCAACCTGGATGTGGTGCCAGATGCCGATCGTCACGCGGCACTGACAACGGTCCAGGGCGATATTCGCGACGAAGCGTTGCTCGGTTCAATGTTTGCGGCGTCGAAGTTCGAGGCTGTTTTTCACTGTGGGGCGATACTGGCGCACGGCTATACAGATGAGCGCGCCCTCTGGAGTGCGAACGTCGACGGAACCTGGAGCCTCGCGGAAGCCTGCCGGAAACACTCCGTCGGAAAATTCATTTTCACATCAAGCAATTGCCTGTGGGGTCGCAATCTCGGCCATCCTGTTCGCGAGGACGAGGCACCCGCTCCGGTGGAAATTTACGGACGCTCGAAGCTGGCGGCCGAAAGGCTGCTGGCGGAATATAAGCAGAATTTCGACGTCGTCATTCTTCGCTGTCCAACTGTGATCGGAGGAGGGCGGCTCGGTTTACTGGCGATCCTGTTCGAGTTCATTCACGAAGGGAAAACCGTGTGGGTGGTCGGCGAAGGATCCAACCGGTACCAGTTCATTTACGCAAACGATCTGGTGTGCGCCTGCATCGCGGCGATGCGAGCGCAGGGTTCCGATACGTTTCACGTGGGCTCGGATAACGTGCAGAGCCTGCGCGAAATCTATGGTGCGGTAATACGGCACGCAAAGAGCCGTTCGCAGGTGCGGTCGCTGCCCAAAGGTCCCACGCTGGCGGCGATGCGGATTGCGCATCTGCTGAGGATTTCGCCGCTGGGCCCTTACCATTACAAAATGATCGCTGAGGATTTTCTGTTCGATACGAGCAGAATCCGGGAGCGGCTGGGTTGGCGGCCAACGCTGACCAACGCGGAAATGCTCATTGAGGCTTACAGCTACTACGCGCAGCGCAGAGCGGAAATCGAGGCGCGGGAAAATGTCTCCGCGCACCGGCGGCCCGCGCCGATGGGGATTGTCCGCGTCGTAAAGTGGTTCTCGTGAAGACGACCGCGTCTGCAGAGACGATTACCGGGAAGACCTCGGGTGGCTGCCTGCCCTCTTTTCCGTGGATCATCTTTTGGATTGCTCTGGGGGTACGGTTGGCCGCGCTTTCCCTGGGCCACTACTACCGTTTCTCATCGTTCGAGGATCACTTCGGATTCGGATGGGAGATGGGACGGGTGGCCCGGTCGCTCGCGACTGGACGCGGTTACTCAGACCCATTCGACCATCCCAGCGGACCCACAGCATGGGTTACCCCACTTTATCCGCTGATTCTGGCGGCAGTGTTCAAGTTGTTTGGTGTTTACACCGCATTCTCAGCCTGGGTGATATTGGCGTTCGATTGTCTGTTGAATGCGTTGGTGGTTCGGGTGACGTGGGAGATTGCGGCGCGCTGCTTCAATCGCAATGTGGCGGTATGGTCGGCATGGCTTTGGGCGCTGTATCCGGCAGCCATGCAGTTCGCTGTGAAGTGGGTATGGGAAGTTTCGCTCACCGGGTTTCTCTTCGCATGCATTTTCGTCTTGTCCTTACGCATGCGAGGGATCGGCGCAGAGGGCCGACCAGATCAACCACCAAGTCTCTGGCACTGGGCGTTTTTTGGGGCCTTGTGGGGGCTGGCGGCGCTCAGCAGCGCATCTATCGCGGTCTTCCTGCCATTTTGCGGTTTATGGGTCGTTGGCGGTTTCTCGGGCCTGAGGCGGCAAATTCCGGGAGCCTTGCTGGCCGCTGCGGTTTGTTTGTGCTGCATCCTGCCGTGGGTGGTTCGCAATGCAATTGCGTTTCATCACTTCATCCCCATGCGTACGAACTTTGGAGCCGAACTGTGGGCGGACAACGCGCCCGGTGGGAGCGGGATCGTGATCGGAAATCCGGTAGCTCTGGCAAAGGAGGAGGCCTTGTTCGATCGGATGGGCGAATACAACTATTGCCGTTGGAGAGGTCAGATGGCTTTGGCGCGCATCCGCGCAAATCCGGGAGACTACCTTTCACTCTCTCTGCGTCGTTTTTACTACTTTTGGGCGGATTTGCCGCATACGTATGCACGTGGACAAGTCTGGACCGAATATGTTCGGAATCTGAATTTTCAGTTCACCAGCATCGTTGGTGTGCTGGGGCTGATTCTTGCCCTGCGTCGGCATGTTCCTGGCGCCACACTATTCGCGATGTCGTTCGCGGTCATCCCTTTTCTCTACTACTTCACCTTTGCTCAGGCGCGTTTTCGGCATCCACTGGAGCCGTTGATCGCGATTCTTGGCGTTTATCTTTTTCAGGCGGCGGAGAAGAGCTGGCAGGTGCGGTGGTTTCGACCGGCACGCCGATCATCCATGCCGGCGAACGAGGGCGCATAGCCCGTCCGATTCAATGCCGAGCGGGCGATTGACCAGGTTGTAGAAATTTTCGAAGGCGTTGAGAAGGGTGATCTCGGCGATTTGCCGGTCGCTGAAGTGGTGGCGCAGCTCATCGAAGGTGGCGTCGCTCGCGGTTTTCGTTCGCGACACTTCTTCGACATAAGCGAGCGCGGCGCGCTCCGCGGGGGTGAAGGCGGGATCGGTTCGGAATTGTGGGAGCCTATCGAGCTTTTCAATCATTCCGGCCGAACCAGTCTTTGCCAGAGCCTCGGCACGCGCTATGTCGATACAGAATCCGCACTGATTGACCATGGAGATATGCGTGTGCAGGAGAAACTGGAGATGCTTATCGAGGGTGAAGCCGTTCTCCATGACTTTGCCGATTTCATAGCTGGCGCGGAGGGATTTGGGAACTCGGGCCTGCACGACTTTGAGGGGCGTGATGACTTTGCCGAAACGGCGGCGCGTAATCCACCAGGCGATACGCATCATGAATCCGCGGGGGTGATCGATGGGTTCGAGACGCATCCTGGCCTCCGCCTGGGGATGTTGCGCGCTAGCCCAGGGGCAAAAAATACTGGGTGCCGCGAACGGGCTCTGTGAGCCGTTTAAGGAGTAGCTGCAAATCACGGTTGTTGTTAACAAAATCGATGTCGCTGGTGTTGACGACGAGCAGATCGCTGCCGGAGTAGTGAAAGAAGAAATGCTCGTAGGCGGCGGCGACCTGCTCGATATAGGTTTCGCTGATGGCGCGCTCGCCGGGGATGCCTTTGCGCTTGATTCGCTGCTTCAGTGCCTCGGGCGAGGCCTGGAGATAGATGACCAGTTCGGGAGTGGGCACGTCGGCGCGAAACATCTGGTAGGCGCGGTTGTAGAGGTCGAGCTCGGCGTCGCTGAGATTGATGTACGCGAAGATTTTGTCCTTCTCGAAGAGATAATCGGCGACGACGGGGGTGGTGAAATCGTCGAGCTCGCGCTGCTGCTCGTAGCGCTCCATCAGAAACCACATCTGAGTGGGGAAAGCCATGCCGGGCTGTCCCTGATAGAAGCGGTCGAGGAAGGGATTGTCATCCGGCTCGACGATGCGGCGGGCGTGGAGGGTCTCCGCCAGGATTCGCGCCAGAGTGGATTTTCCGGCCCGGATGGGGCCTTCGACGGCGATAAAGCGGGGTTGTTCGAAGAGATTGGCCACTGGTCGGAATGAAGCGAAGGAAACACGAAGATACCACGGATGGGGCTGGATGCAAACCCAGTCAGGCATTCGCCTGTCAGGCTTCAGCATTTCGGAAAGGCGGCACCGCCGCATAAACTGAACCGGGATGATCGGTGTTATTGCGAGCGCGGTGGGCATTGCAGGCGTGGGGGCGGGTATTGGCGCCTATGGTGCGATGGCTCCGCAGTCACAGCTATTCGGAAGGACGATCGTAGCTGGGCCTGATGCAGGTGAGTTCGCGCTGACGTTCGACGACGGGCCGAATGAGCCGTGGACTTCACAGTTGCTCGATCTGCTGGCGCGGCACGACGTTCGGGCAACATTCTTTCTAATTGGAAAATATGTGCGGCAGCGGCCAAACCTGGTGCGGGAAATTCGCGATGCGGGGCACCTGATTGGCAACCACACGGTTACACATCCATCGCTGGCGGTCGAGAGTCCGCAACGGGTAAAGGAAGAGCTGGCGGGATGCAATGCGGCGCTCGAAGACGTCTTGGGGGAGCGGGTGCGATTCTTTCGTCCCCCGTTTGGGGCGCGGCTACCCGGGGTACTCCGCGCGGCACGCAACCTGGGACTGACAGCGGTGATGTGGAACGCGATGGGGTTCGACTGGCGCGTGAACATAACCGCCGGAGAGATTGCCGGACATCTGGAGCGGGGCATCGCAGGCAATCGCCGGCGCGGACGCGGATCGAATCTGCTGCTGCATGACGGCGGGCATCTGGCGTTCGGAACGGACCGGTCACAGTCGGTCGGGGCAACTCGGTTGATTCTTGAACGGCACCCTGCTGCCACGGTTCGCTACGTTACGGTGGAGAGGTGGAGCTAGCTTACCGTCATCCATGAGCTGTATTTTAGCCCTCAAACCATTGTCACTGGGATAACGTAAGAAGAACCACCGAGAGGGGTCGTTCGCCCTATGCTGTTTGACGATATTCGCTACGCACTGCGGCAATTCCTGAAGACGCCGGGTTTCACGATCACGGCGATTCTGACGCTGGCGCTGGGGATTGGCGCAACGACCGCGATTTTCACGCTGATTCACGCTGTGCTGCTGAGGTCGCTGCCGGTGGCGAAGCCGAGCGAGCTGATCCGGATCGGCGACAATGAAAACTGCTGCATCAATGGCGGTATGCAGGACGACTGGTCGCTCTTTTCTACGGAGCAGTACCGCGAATTCCGCGACCATACGCCGGGGTTTTCAAGCCTCGCGGCATTTCAGGCGGGGCGGGCCACACTGGGAGTGCGGCGGCAGGGCAGCGACCATGCCTCAGAACCGTATGCCGGTGAATTCGTCTCAGGGAATGCATTTGATACTTTCGGCCTGAACGCCTGGATGGGACGCCTGCTGAAAGCCTCGGACGACCGCAAGGGTGCGCCGCTGGTTGCCGTGATGAACTATCGAACCTGGCAGCAGAAATTCGGGAAGGATGCATCTGTGGTCGGGGCATCGTTCCTGATCAACGGCCTGTCGTTCACCGTTGTGGGGATTACGCCGCCCGGTTTCTTTGGCGAACGCCTTACCATCGATCCGCCCGCATTCTTTATTCCGCTCAGCGATTCGCCCGAGGTGCAGGGAGGCAGCTTCAATGTACTCGACAGCCCGGAGCTGGACTGGCTCAATCTGATCGGCCGTCTTGAACCGGGCGCCGATACCGGGCGCATGGAAGCGCAGTTGCAGGTGGAGCTGCGGCAGTTTCTTCAGAGCCCTGTCAGCAAGGTCGATTCGCGCAACGCCGGGTTGATTCCGAAACAGACTTTGCACCTGGCTCCGGGCGGAGGCGGTGTGCGGCAGATGCAGGATAACTTCAAAGATGGGCTGCACCTGTTGATGTGGATCTCGGCGTTTGTGCTGTTGATTGCGTGCGCGAATCTGGCGAATCTGATGCTGGTACGGGCGACTTCGCGCAAAGCGCAAACTTCGGTTCGCACGGCGCTGGGCGCACCTCGCCGGCGGCTGGTGCGCCAGGCGATGACCGAGAGCCTGGTTCTCGCGGTCCTCGGCGGCATCGCCGGACTTGGCGTGGCTTATGTTGGCGCGCGGCTGCTGGTGCATCTGGTTTCCGGCAAGAACTACCTGCCCATCGATGCGACTCCTTCACTGCCGGTTTTGGGGTTTGCATTCGCAGCTTCGCTTATCACCGGCATTCTGTTCGGGACGGCGCCGGCGTGGATGACGGCGCATGCCGATCCCATCGACGCGTTACGAGGCGCGAATCGCTCCACGAAACACAGCGGGCTGTGGACGCAGAAGATTCTTGTGGTGTTGCAGGCGGCGGTCTCGCTGGCGCTGCTGTGCGCGGCCGGACTCCTCATTCGCAGCCTCACCAATCTCCAGCATCAGCATTTTGGATTTGAAACCCGCAACCGTTACATCCTGCATATCGATCCGCAGATGGCGGGCTACAAGGCGGAGCAGACCGGCGCTTTCTTTCGCCAGCTGCACGACGCGCTGGCTGCGATTCCCGGCGTTAGGGACGTGACCTGGTCCCTTTACAGCCCGATGGAAGGAAACAACTGGGGCGAGGATGTGTGGATCGAAGGGCAGGCGCCGCCCGCGCCAGGCAGCGGCTTCAACAACGCCTCATGGGATCGCGTGAGCGCGGGTTACTTCGACAATATAGGCACCAGGATCATCGCGGGGCGCGGCATCACGGAGCAGGACACGGCGGCGACGCGCAACGTCGCCGTAGTCAACCAGAATTTCGCACGGCATTTCTTCAAGGATGGCAATGCCATTGGCCAGCACTTTGGTGACGAGGACCCTAAGTATGCCGGCAACTTCGAGATTGTCGGCATAAGCGAGGATACGCAGTACTGGGATCCGGACAGCCACTTGCGTCCGATGTTCTTTGTGCCGGCAACGCAATGGGCGAAATACGACGATCCATCCGAGATGATGTTCGAGAATGTCTCGCACCTCGAGATGAACAGCGTGGAGATTCAAACCAGGGGTTCTGTTCCTGGCTTAGAGGCGCAGGTGCGGCGTACGCTTTCGCAGATCAATCCAAACCTGACGATGCTTAAGTTCGAGACCTTTGAAGAACAGGTCAAGAATGAGTTTCTGCGGCAGGAGATTTTGGTGCAGCTCACGACTGTCTTCGGATTCCTGGCACTGGCCCTGGCGGCAATCGGTTTATACGGCGTGACGGCGTATTCGGTGGCGCAGCGCACGAGCGAGATCGGCATAAGGATGGCGCTGGGCGCGGATCGCGGAGGCATTGTGCAGATGGTGCTGCGCAGCGCCTTCCTGCAGGCGGGGATCGGGCTGGCCATTGGCATGCCGGCGGCCATCCTTGGAGGCCGGTTCATGGCCAGCCTGCTCTATAACGTTCGCCCGTGGGATCCGGCTGTACTGATCGCGACAACCGTGATCCTGGCCATTGCGGCGTTTCTTGCCGCCGTGATCCCGGCGCAACGCGCCGCGTCCGTCGAGCCGATGACAGCGTTGCGCATCGAATAGGAACAGTCCACGGTTGCGCGCCAGGTTCTACTGGCCCTGCGCGCCTTGCTGGTTCTTGAGGAACTGATCGACGTTGCCGGCGTCGACCACCGCGACCCCTGTGTCTACGAAAGCAGGAATGGGGGCAAATGGATCGGTCTGGTAGAACCTGGTGAGCGAGGGCAGGGGATAATGATGCAACTGGTCGAGCATCTGCACCCCGATGTAAGCCATGGTGAAAGGCTTCTGCGCGACGGTGGCAGCGATTACGCCGTCTTTCACCAGGTCAAGTGTGTCCTTGTCCACATCCATCGCAATGACGGTACGGTCTTTGGTGTTGCCGCGCCGGAGGACCTCACCGACTTCTTTGCCGGCTGAGGCTTCGAGGCAGACGAAGGCGTCGATGCGGTCTTTGCCGGTTTTCGGCAGGTCGGCCTCTGTGGTGTCGAAAGCCACTGTGCTCTGGCCCCGTATATCGACAACATTCACCACATGGATATTTGGATAATTAGCGAGCGAATCCTTGTAGCCATTGAGGCGCTCGTCGAGGTTGGGCTGGCCCGGCATGGTGTAAAAGACGACATTGCCTTTGCCGCCGAGCTTCTCGATGAGAGCCTTACCGCCGAGGCGGCCGGCTTCACGATTGTTGGTGCCGATGAAGTAGAGGCGGCGGCTGGTGGGCGCATCGGAATCGATGGTGATGACGGGAATACCTGCATCGATGGCGGCATCGATTTCGGGCTGGAGCAGTTTCGCGTCAGAGACGGAGACGAGGATGCCGGCCGGCTTGAGGGCGATGACGGAGCGAAGCTCTTCGACCTGAGCCTGGGGATCGAAGGTGGTGGGACCACGCATGTCGGCGTGCACGCCGTAGAGGCTGGCGATCTTGTCGAGGCCGGCAGAGGCGGATTGCCAGTAGGCTAGTTTGATGTTCGAAGCGACGAGGTAGTAATGCTCGGCGCCGCTGTGCCGGGAGCATCCCGCAAGAGAGGCCGCGCAGGCTGACGCCACAAAAATGGATAAGACTCGATTGGCGAACTTCATACCGCACCTCCTGGACTGCGCAATCCGGCGGGTTGGTGATCCAGACCCGATTTGGCCGGACAGGCGTTGAGGCGAGAATTTTACTCCCATGGGGGGATTTTGTTGCAGTTCACCACGGAATGGCGTGGGGGAGCAGAGGTGACAGGGTGCTGGGTATAGACCCCGACGAAGAGTTGGGGAAGGCTGTTCCCAAGGCCGACGTGACACCCCCACCCCCCCCGGGTAGGGGGATTGTGCCAACCTGCTGATTCGGCGAGCCTTGCAGCGGGGTCGTTTTAGACTGTGCCATCGGTTTGAAAACAAGCGGTTTGGCGAGCGACTTTGGGCATCTGGTGGACTGCGTCGGCGTCGCTTCGACGAGAGGTGGCATGGATGTATTTGGAAGCAAAGTAGAAACTGTCAACGCATTTGGATCGAAAGTAGTTAGGGGGGAGAGCGGCTTGAATGGAGGGATCGCAGGGAGCCGGTATCGGTAGCCGGTAGCCTGTGGCCGGTAGCCGGTAGCCTGTGGCCGGTAGCCGGTAGCCTGTGGCCGGTAGCTTGTAGCCTGTGGCCTGTAGCGGATTGGACGGAAGCGCGATCTAGCGTGTGCCGGAAAGTAAAAGGCCCAGCCGTTTGGCTGAGCTTTTTGTTTCTTACCCTCTATTATCAGAATATCAAGTCTAAGGGAAAATCGTGCCAACTCTTTTGGCGTAGAAGTGGCGTCTTATGAGCGGAGATTACTTCGGGTAAGTGGTGGAAACTTGACAAAAGCAGGTGAGAGCTAAGGCTTCGCGGCTTATGACCTTCGTACCGTAGGAGCCGCTTCGAACCCAACGCAATCCGCGTCTCCAGATCCAGCCGGTCCGCATACTGCAATATAGACACTGAAAACCAAATCCCATCCGGCTGCGGAGCGTAGATCACGGTAAAGCCGAGCCCCAAGCGCGTTGGCCCCGGGCCAGCGCGCGCACCGCAACCGGCGCTTTCAGGGCCCGGTATGCCACACCCAGCGGTTATAGCAAATATTGTATAATTCAGGCTGGTTGATTCCCGTTTGCTGGAAGGTACTGTTGAGGGGTCACGACCAGGCCGCTGCGATCCACTTCGAGGGCGATTCTCTTGAGGTGCTCTCCAGCTTTCCCGATGAGATTAAGCGGGCGCTGGGATTTTCGCTGCGCCAAGTGCAGATCGGCAGAGAGCCCACGTCGCCCACCCGCAACATGAGTTCCATCGGATCCGGGGTCTTTGAACTGAAAGAGGCTGATGAGCGAACCTGGTACCCCACGATCTACCTGTCGAAAGTGGCAAATACGATCTATGTGCTGCACTGTTTTGAGAAGGACAGCCGGAAGACGGATCGACGGGATATTGAATTAGCCAGGCAACGGCTGAAACGAGTGATGCAGCGATTGCAGGAGCAGAAGGCACATGAGAAACGCGGGTGAGAATAAACCGACGCACATTGTGAAGGGCAATATTTTCGATGCGCTGGGGTTCTCGGCATCGGAAGCGAGTGCGCTGAAGGTGAAAGCGGAGATTCTGTCGGCGATTCTGGAGGATGTGCGGGCAAAGGGTTATACGCAAAGCCAACTGATGGAGATTCTCGACGAGTATCAGCCGTCTGTCAGTAATTTGCTGAAGGGAAGAATCTCGCAGGTGAGCATCGAGAAGTTGCTCCGGTATGCGGACCGGTTGGGTCTGGAGACGCGGGTTGCGGTGAAGGCGGTGGGGACGCGGACGCGGCGGGGGAAAGCTCCAGCGACTGCACGGCGGGGCGGTCGGCGGATCGCTGCCGCGGTTTAGTTCGCTGTTTGGAGGCATACGGCCTTGGGCGTCTCCCGCGGTACTTAAGTCATAGGGCGCGGGGATAAGGATGGCGTTCGCGGGGCGAACGCCGACGATAGATTTCCGGCTGCGTTCTTCGAACTGCGCCTCGGCCTGCGGCAGCATGGAAGCGCCTTCGGCGCGACTTTTTCGGCACGGCTGAAGCCGTGCCCTGTTACAAAAGCTGCGGTCTGTTACATCCGAGTATCACTATTTCAGCAAAAGGCGAATGGCTGGACCCTTGCCACCGGCGGTATGGGAGCGGCCGCGACAATTGCGGCTTTGGTGACTTCTCCCAGTCGCAGGATTGGCGACAGTGCATCGCAGCTAATTTATGTGCAGACGGCTTACTTCAGCTTCCTGACCCAGGTCAGGTTATTAAATTCAACGGGCTCGGAAACAGCGCTGCAAAGAAGCGAGAGGCTAGAGGGGGTTACTACCAGGCTGTTGGAGCAGCTAAAGTCACGTACCGACGGCCAATGAGGGCAATGCGTCAGGACTTGGACTCCACGGGATTGTCGTTCCGTTGCGGCTGAACCTAGGCCGACATTTCATTGAGCACTGAACTGATAATGAGTTTGGGTTCGGTGAGGCGCTGGATTTCTTCGAGTGTTACCCCGGGGGCGATTTCTTCCAGCACTAAGCCCTGAGGGGTGACGCGGATCCAGGCGAGTTCTGTGGCGATGGTGTCGACGACGCGGACGCCGGTGAGCGGCAGGGTGCATTTCTTCAGGATTTTAGGTGCACCTTCTTTGGTGCAGTGTTCCATGGCTACGATGACGCGCCGGGCGCTGGCGACCAGGTCCATGGCGCCGCCCATACCTTTGACCATTTTGCCGGGGATCATCCAGTTGGCGAGCGTGCCTTCCTCGTCGACCTCCATGGCGCCGAGGACGCTGAGGTCGATGTGGCCGCCGCGGATCATGGCGAAGGAGTCGGCACTGGAGAAGTAGGCGGCGCCGGGCATGGCGGAGACGGTCTCTTTGCCGGCATTGATGAGGTCGGGGTCGACTTCGCTGTCGAGGGGGTAGGGGCCGACGCCGAGCATGCCGTTCTCGGACTGCAGGACGACTTCGATGCCGGGAGGGACGTGGTTGGCGACGAGCGTGGGCAGGCCGATGCCGAGATTGACGTAGAAGCCGTCGCGGAGCTCGCGGGCGACGCGGCGGACGATGCGCTCGCGTTTGGCGGCGGCGATGGAGGCGGGCGATGGCGCGGCGGCGTTCGGGCCGGGGGTGGGATTCGATACAGTAGTCATGGTTGGCTCATGTGGCATGCCGTTTTCAATATACGGGCAAGATCGCTTCTGCGGGGGACGCTGCTGGTGGTGGTGAGCGTTGTACTGGCGTTTGTCTGGGCGGGGTTCCCGAATGTGCATGGGTCGCCGCTGCTGGTGATTCCGGCGCTGGCTGCTACGTACGGCACGTGGGAGACGAGCCGGTGTCTGCGTCCGCGATGGAGCTTTTATCACGGCGGCGTGATGCTGCTTTTGTATGCGGACGTGCTGGCGCTGGCTTTGATTTTGTTTTTGCTGTTGTATCCGTATGCGCGGTGGCTGCAGGGGCAGTGAGAAGGCAGGGAACAGGGAACAGGGAATAGGGAATAGGGAATAGGGAATAGGGAACAGGGAACAGCAGGGGTAGCTCAAATGTTCCTATTAGTCTCGAAACCTGCATCAGGAGCGATGCAATTTTCTGGAAACCTGCGCCGGGGGATGAGATTTCGTTCAGGGGCAGAAAATCCTGCGATGATTGCAGATAATTCAGCTAGATTTCAACATAAGTTAAAGTTACATGGGCGTATGATGTGGGGCTGCGGAGGGAACACTTATGCAATCAGCAGCAAAACGTCACATTGCCGCGCTCGGAACCCTGTTCCTTGGCGGAGCACTCGGATTTCAACCACTGTCCGCTCAACTGGCGGCAACCGCGGCGGTAACCACGTCGACTGCAGCTCAAGTCGTCTATGCCGGAAGCTGCGGCACGCCGAACAGGGCCACAATCTCCCTGGCTGTAGCCGCGGCGCCGGCAGGGGGCACGGTAAAGGTCTGCCCTGGTATTTATGCTGAGCAGGTTGTGATTGCCAAAAACCTCAACCTGGTCGGCGTGCAAAGCGGAACCGCCGATGCGGCTGTCATCGTATCGCCGGCTGGCGGCGTGGTGCAAAACAGCAGCGACACTTACCCGGGAGCCTTCCCTGTGGCTGCGCAGGTGCTGGTGCAGAATGCCGCCAACGTGAACATCAGCAATATCACAGTGGACGGAACCGGAAACCTGGTCACTACGTGCGGGCTGGATCTGAGGGGCATCTATTACCAGAACGCCTCGGGGACCCTTAACCAGGTTGCAACCCGAAATCAGGTACTACCGGCGGGATACACAGGGTGCCAATCCGGCCAGGGCATCTTCGTGCAAAGCGGCTACTCAACCGGAACGGCGAAAGTAGCCATTGAGAACAGCAGCGTCAGTTCGTTCGATAAGAACGGCATCACGATCGATGGACCGGGAGCCGGCGGAATCATCGTAAGCAACTTCATCGCGGGCGTTGGCCCCACTATGGGGGCGGCGGAGAACGGAATCCAAATCAGCGATGGAGCCGGCGGAACGATATTGGGCAACGTGGTTATGGATGAAATCTGGGCGCCTGATACTTCTTCCCAGCCCTACAATGCGGCCTCCGGGATTCTTATCTATGCGTCGCAGAATGTGGTGGTCGAGAACAATGTCGTGGGCTCAACACAATATGGGATTGTCACGATTACCGATAACACATCGGGGGTTGTGAACAATCCACTGGGCCTCGGCGACCACACCGTTATCAACAACAACCTGGTGCAGAATACGCAGATTTTCGATGCCATCGATGTTTGCAGCAACAACAACAGCGTCCAGGGCAACACTATCTTCAACGCTACTGAATCGGGCATCCACCTCGACAGCACGTGCGGCACGACGGGGACCAAGAACACAGTTTTCCTCAACACGATCAACGAATCGTGCGCGGGAATCCTGGAAGGCGCGACGACGGGCAACTCGATCGCTGGCACCAGTTTCGCCAACGTAGTCACGACGACTTTGTCCGGTAATGTGTGCACCGCACCGACCACGCCAACCGCTGCCGTGACGGCTAACGCGGCGGCGGCAGTGCCGGCAACCGGGGCGGTCGTCGCCAGCGCGGGCACTTCTGTCCACCCAACTCCTGTCAGATAAACCTGAGACCGCCGGAGAGAGGAGCCGACCTCAAGAGGTTCCTCTCTCAGCGGCGTGAATCCGCGCTGAAGTCGTCCGGGCTGGATTAGTGGGGAGCCGTCGCAAGGAAAAAGGTTAGCAGGTGGGTAAAAAAGCAGGTCCCTCGCTCCGCCGACCCCATCTGTGCCTGACGGCACGATGGGGCCCCACAGCGCTCCGCTCGGGATGACAACGAAAGGGGAGGGACGGACGGACGTGCGAGGAACATCAGAGACACCACACTAACGAATTCACCGAGACAGGCAACTAGAAGGCTGCGGCGATTTCCTGTTCCTGGAGAGAATCGGCATAGGGTGGGCGGAGGACGCCGCGTTCGGTAATGATGGCGGTGACGTACTTCGCCGGGGTCACGTCGAAGGCGGGATTTTCGATGCCGACTCCGTGGGGGGTGAGCTGTTTGCCGCCGTGGTGGGTGACTTCGATGGCGGGCCGCTGCTCGATGGGGATGGCGTCGCCGGTGGGGGTTCTGAGGTCGATGGTGGACCAGGGCGCGGCGACGAAGAAGGGGATGCCGTGCTCTTTGGCGAGGATGGCGACGTTGTAGGTGCCGATCTTGTTGGCGACGTCGCCGTTGGCGGCGATGCGGTCGGCGCCGACGATGACGGCCTGGATCTTGCCCTGGCGCATGAGGCTGGCGGCCATGTTGTCGCAGAGGACGGTGGTGGGGATGCCGTCGTGCATCAGCTCCCAGGCGGTGAGGCGCGCGCCCTGGAGGAAGGGGCGGGTTTCGTCGGCGTAAACGTGGATCTGGTGGCCCTGCTCGAAGGCGGAACGGATGACGCCGAGGGCGGTGCCGTAGCCGCAGGTGGCGAGCGCACCGGCGTTGCAGTGGGTGAGGACGCCGCCGGAACGTGGGCAGCAGCGCTGCGCCGTGGGCGCCCATGCGGCGGCAGGCGGCGATGTCTTCGTCGTACATACGGAGGGCTTCTTCGATAAGGGCGGCGCGGATGGTGTTGGGGGTAGCTCCGGCTTCGGGAGGCCTCGGAAGAGAAGCGGGATTTCATGCGGTCGATGGCCCAGAAGAGATTGACGGCGGTGGGCCGAGTGGCGGCGAGGGTGCGGCACATGGTTTCGAACTCGGCGGCGAGCGCCGGGGCGGTCGCAGCGTGGCTGGTTTTCACTCCGAGGGCGACGCCCATGGCTGCGGAGACGCCGATGGCGGGTGCGCCGCGGACGACCATGGTGGTGATGACGTCGGCGACCTGTTGGTAGCTGGTGGCGAGGACGTAGGTTTCTTCAAGGGGGAGCCGGGTCTGGTCGAGAAAGCGGACGCCTTCCGGGGTCCATTCTAGGGTGGGAATCATCGATCTCAGTGTAACGGGTTGGGGCTGGTTTGGAGTCTTCAGGGCTGTTTCAGGGTGGCTGGGAAGGAGGCCCCGGGGGAGGAAACACAGTCGTCACTTGCATGATTCACAAAAAGGAGTAATCTGCCGATAGGTTACTGAGCCGTGTTCCCGGATGCGATCCTGGACGCCGGGAGAAGCAGGTTACGACAGTTACCAATCAGGGGGCCTTGGCAGATGGATAAAGCGCATGCGGGACGGGGAACGACAGCTTTGCTGGAGTGTCCGCTCTGCCACCAACAACAACTGGCCCGGATGGCGCGGCGAGGACTGCTGAGGGAGAGGATATTTCCACTTCTTGGGCTCTATCCCTGGCAGTGCGGCATTTGCGGCGAGGAGTTCCTGATTCGCAACCGGGGACGGATTCATCGTGTTCGCCCCGGAAGAACGGAAACGACGGGGACGCCGGATACGCCAGGACTATTGCACCGATAACCGGTTACTGCACGAAGTGTCCAAAGCTCCGCTCAATTTCAGCCGCCGCTATTCGGAGGCTGTCAAGGGGCTGCAGGCGAGGCAGGGTTGCCCCCAAACGCTGGAGCTCGGCAAGCGCCAGCTCGGTAGCGATATTGCCGACAAGGGCATCCTGGGCGAAGGGGCAGCCGCCGAATCCGCCGATGGCCGTATCGAAGCGCCTGCACCCGGCGTTGTAAGCTGCAGCGATTTTGGCGGTGGTGTCTTCGGGGCGGGAGTGCAGGTGGAGGCCGACTTCGGTGCGTTCGTCGACTGAGGCCAGGACGGCGGTGACCAGCTCGGCGATTTGCTGCGGCTTGGCTACACCCACGGTATCCGCCAGGGAGATTTGGCTTATACCCGAGTCAGTCAGCAGGTCGCAGGCGGCGACGACTTCATCGGGACCCCAGGGATCGCCATAGGGATTGCCGAAGGCCATGGAGATATAGGCGACGAGGCCTAAGCCCGACTGAAATGCGGCCTGGCCGACCGCTTCGAGAGCATCGAGGGCTTCCTCGGGAGTCTGGTGCTGATTGCGGCTGAGAAAAGTAGGGGAGACAGACCAGGGAAATCCCAGGGTGGCCACGGCACCGGTGTCGATGGCGCGAGTGGCGCCTTTCTGGTTGACGACGATGCCGATAATTTCGACATCGGCGGGCGGATCGAGAAAGCCGAGGACCTGTTCGGCATCGGCCATTTGCGGAACGGCCTGGGGCGAGACGAATGAGACGGCGTCGATGTGGCGGAAGCCGGCGTCGACCAGGGTGCGCAGGTAATCTGCTTTGATTTCCGCGGGAATGGGCTTGGGCAGTCCCTGCCAGGCATCGCGGGGGCACTCGACGATCTTGACCTCGGAGTTCATGGCGGGCACCGGTTCAGCGCCAACGGAGGGTGAAGTCGGCGCAGAGCAGCAAGCCGTAGGGTATCAGGGCGAGGGTGGTCCAGTTGCGCCAACGGGGGAGCAGGAGGGTGGTGACGAAGAAGGCGGTCGCTGCGAGGGTAGCAGTCGAGTTCCAGCGCACGATCCACTGGTAGGCGGAGACCTGAAGGGCGACAATCTCGTTCCAGACGCCTTGCGATGGGAGATGGAAGAGGGCCGGGCTGTTGGGGGGAACGCCGTGCATCCAGAGGACGACGGCCAGAGCACAGAAGAGGAGCGACGGCAACGACACGGCGACGAGCGGCGTCAGCAGCAGGAAGAAGGAACGGTCGGGTTGAGGGCGAGGGACAGAATCGGACATGGCGCTCGATGCGTTGGATGCACTGTTCCTTCGAAAGTGACGGAATGAGTAGCTGTAGAAATCGCATCGTGCATTTCCGGCGTGGCTATTGGGGAAACTGTCCGAGAAACGCCAAAAGGACGATGGCGACGATGCCAGTGAAGTGCACAATAAGTCCGATGATGACAGCGCGGAGAATGCGACCGGCCTGGTAGCTGATAGTCATCAACAGGCCGTAAATGGGGAACTGCAGGAAGAGCATCCACTCCGAGGATCGGCCGACGAGGTCGGCCGGAAAATGCAGAGCGCGGCAGCGGAGAACGACGACCCAGGGATAGAGCAGGGCGAAGGCTTTGGGGCCCTCAAGAGCCAGGATGCTGGCGAGGCGGACGGTGAACGGGGTAACCGCGATGCCGAGGAGCAGGGGCCAGAGGGATATCCAGCCACCGCGGGCGGAGTTCCGGGCGGAGGTCTTCGCAGCGCCGCGCTTTTTGCGGGACGACGACGCGGAAGATGAAGGCATGGTTTCAAGAATACGCTTGCAGGCTCCAGGAAAGCAGAGAAAACCCAGGGCAGGGGAGTTGCGTTCGGAGAATTGGCCAAAAGGGGTCGCGGCGGGGAGACGAGCCGGGAAGGGATCAGACCGAACCGTTTGCCAGTTTCGAGTCCTCATGCAGTGGGCGGGTGTAAAAAGTGCGTGGCGATAGCTGATCACCAGCTTTATCCGCATCCTAAAACTCATCGGGAAGAAGGGTTCGGCGCTCGCTGCTTAGCCGCGCTTCTGAAGCGACTATGACATCCAACTCCACGATCCCAACTGCGAAAAAGCAGAGCGTCCGTACTCTGGAAGCGGCGAACTTCTTTCTTGCCGATGTGCAGACTGGTCTGGGTCCGTTTCTGGCAGCCTATCTGGCTGGAGCGGGATGGGGGCCGGATCGGGTTGGCATGGCGCTCAGCATTGGCGGCATGACGCTGCAGGAACGCGGCGAAACGAACGACAATAGCTCTTGCGCGGTCATTCGCAAGGAAATTCCCGCATGAAGAAGGCTCGAGGACCCAACAGGAAGGGAAAGAAGCGGGGATGATACCGGCGGAGATCGCGCGGGTTGTGCTGCCTTGTATTGTCGCTTTCAGCATCTTGCTGATGCTGATCCGCCCGCGGGGAATTCGGGAAGTTTGGTGGATCTCTGGCGGAGCGCTGCTTTTGATCGGGCTGCGGCTGGTGCCGCCGAAGCTGGCCGGGCAGGCGGTTGCAAAAGGCACCGATGTGTATTTGTTTCTGATCGGCATGATGCTTCTGAGCGAACTGGCTCGGGAACAGGGGGTGTTCGATTGGGTGGCGTCGGTCGCGGTCCGCGGTGCAAATGGCAGTTGCTCGCGTCTTTTTCTTTTGGTCTACGGCGCCGGCACAGTTGTGACCATCTTTATGTCGAACGATGCGACAGCGGTTGTACTGACTCCGGCAATTCTGACCGCGGTCCGTAAGGCAAGGGTCTCCCCGCTCCCGTACCTTTTCGTATGTGCGTTGATCGCAAACGCTGCGAGCTTCGTTTTGCCGATCTCCAACCCTGCGAATCTGGTGGTTTTTCATACTGGAATGCCGGCGCTGGGGACATGGCTCGCGGACTTCGGCGTGCCATCGGTGCTCTCGATCCTGGTGACTTTTTTCGTCATGCGGTTCCTGTTCCGTGAGGAGCTTTGCAAGAGCATCGAGTGCGAGGTGGAGGATGCAAAACTAAGAGGAGACGGCAAACTTGTCGTCGCCGGACTCGCCCTCATGATCGGTGTGCTTCTGACGGCTTCGGCTATGAAGCGAGATCTGGGGCTGCCTACTTGTATCGCCGCATTGTTGATCACGGGCGTTGTCTCGATCAGGACGAGGAGTAATCCGATGCAACTTGCCCGGGAGATTAGTTGGGCAACACTGCTGCTGGTCGCGGGTTTGTTTGTCCTGGTTGACGCAGTCGAGAGCCAGGGAGCACTGGACCTGACACAAAAGTGGCTTACCTGGGCATCGGGTCTGGGACAGGACACAGGGGCCATGGTTGTCGGCTTCGCAGTGGGCATAGCGAACAACATAGTGAACAACCTGCCCCTGGGGCTGATAGCGGGCGGCACGATCCAGGCAGCTCATACGAAGGGGCTGATGGCCAATGCGGTTTTGATTGGGGTCGACCTCGGGCCAAATCTTTCCGTCAACGGATCGTTGGCTACGATCCTGTGGCTGCTGGCGCTTCGCAAGGATTCCGGCGGGGATGCGGGTGGAGAGAAGCTGGACGTAAGTTTCTGGAAGTTTCTGAAGGTTGGCGCGGTTGCGATGCCTGTGGCGCTGCTCGCCGCTCTTGGCGGCGCGATCCTGATGAATATGCTGGTTGGACAACGCTAGAACAAAGGAGAACCGCTTGAGAGCCGGATGGATTATTCCCTTCATCATCACTGGCTCTTGATTGCCGGGATCACGTTTGTGGCCAGGTCGTGAGAGCAGGCAGCGGATCCGATGGTGGCATTTCGGCGGCGACTACGTCTGGAGGATGCCGGGGTTGAATTTTGGGACTTCGGGGTTGAGGGCTACGGCTTCGAGGGCGAGGAGCAGGGCTTCGCGGGTTTGGGCTGGGTCGATGATGGCGTCGACCCAGAGGCGGGCGGCGGCGTAGCGGCAGTCGGTTTGCGCGTCGTAGGTGGCTTTGATGGAGGTCACTAACTCCTGCTTTTCCTCGTCACTTAGCTGGCGTCCGCCGCGCTCGAGCTGGCGAATGCGGATTTCGACCAGGGTGTTTGCGGCTGAGGCGCCGCTCATGACGGCGTAGCGGGCCGTGGGCCAGGCAAAGATGAAGCGCGGGTCGTAGGCCTTGCCGCACATGGCGTAGTTGCCCGCGCCGAAGGAGCCGCCGACGATGACGGAGATCTTGGGCACGACGGAGTTGGCGACGGCGGTGACCATTTTCGCGCCGGCGCGGATGATGCCGCTCCACTCGGCGTCGCGGCCGACCATGAAGCCGTTGACGTCGTGCAGGAAGATCAGCGGGATGAGGTTCTGATTGCAATCCATGATGAAGCGCGCGGCCTTTGTCGGCGGCTCTCAGCGTAGATGACGCCGCCGAATTCGATGCGCTTTTCGCCGGTGGGACTGGTTTGCGGCTGGTGATTGCTTTTGGTTGGCGACGATGCCGACGGCGTAGCCGCCGATGCGCGCGTAGCCGCAGAGGAGGGTGCGGCCGTAGTCGGGGCTGTACTCGTCGAACTCGCTGCGATCGACGATGCGGGCGATGACTTCGTGCATGTCGTAGGTGTTGCCGGCGGCTTTGGCGGGGTCGGGATCGAGGAGGGAGTAGAGATCGGCCGCGGGGTACCTGGGCGCGTCTGTCTCGGAGTCGAACGCTGCGCGATCGAAAGGGCGCGGTTGCGGAATGGCCCCATCTTCGCGACCAGCGAGCGCAGGCGCGCGATGCAGAGGTGGTCGTTGGGTTCCTTGAAGTCGACGGTGCCGGAGATCTCGGCGTGCATGGTCGCGCCGCCGAGCTCTTCGGCTGAATACTTTTGGCCGATGGCGGCCTGGACCAGCGCGGGACCGGCAAGAAAGAGGCCGCTGCCTTCGGTCATCAGGACCGTGTCGGTCATGACGGGCAGATAAGCGCCGCCGGCGACGCACATGCCCATGATGGCGGTGATCTGCGGGATGCCCATGCGGACATGACGGCGTTGTTGCGAAAGATGCGGCCGAAGTCGTCCTGGTCGGGGAAGACGTCTTCCTGCAGCGGCAGGAAGACGCCGGAGGAATCGACGAGGTAGAGGGTGGGGATGCGGTTCTCCATGGCGATGTGCTGGGCGCGGAGAACCTTCTTGGCGGTCATGGGGAAAAAGGCGCCGGCCTTCACAGTGGCGTCGTTGGCGATGATCATGCACAGACGGCCAGCGACGCGGCCGAGGCCGGTGACGACGCCCGCGCTGGGCGCGCCGCCCCACTCTTCATACATGCCGAAGGCGGCGAAGAGGCCGAGTTCGAAGAACTCGGTGCCCGGATCGAGCAGCAGGTCGAGGCGTTCGCGCGCGGTGAGGCGCTGCTTGGCGTGCTGGGCTTCGATGGCTTTGGGGCCGCCGCCCTGACGGATCTCGGTTTCCTGGGCGCGGATTTGGGCGAGGAGGGCGCACATTTTCTGCGTGTTTGTGCGGGCACGCGGGGAGGCGGGGTCGAGCTTTGTGGCGAGCTGCGTTTGCAGTTTGGTCGGCTTGGCTTCGGTCATGGGGGTTGATGGTGGGGAAAACTCGCCAGCATACCATGAGCCGTGTTCCGCATTCGGCGCTCAGGAAGGCAGAGAGGGATTATTTGCTTCTATAAACATTATTGTTTACAGTAAAGATGTGAAGAGCAGCGAGTTCAAGCGTTGGCTCGCGGAGCACGGAGCAACGTTCAAGCCGGGCAAGGGTTCGCACCTCAAGGTCTTTCTGAATGGAAAGCAGTCGGTTTTGCCGATGCATGGCAAGGAACTCAAGAAGGGGCTGATCGAAGGAATCAAACGACAGCTGGGGCTGAAGTAGCGAAGGAGAGGAATATGCTGGCGTATCCGGTAAAGATGACTGCCGATAAGGAGAGCGGGGGATTTGTTGTGACATTTCCCGATATTCCGGAGGCGATTACGCAGGGCGAGACGGTGGAGGAAGCTTTGAAGATGGCGCAGGATGCGCTGGAGACGGCGCTGGACTTCTACTTCGACGATCGCCGTCCGATCCCCGCGCCGTCGAGGGCGAAACGCGGTCAGCGGCTGGTGACGTTGCCGGTGAGTATCGAGGCCAAGGTGCTTTTGTTGAACGAAATGATTCGGCAGCGGGTGCGGCCGGCCGAGCTGGCGCGCAGGCTGCGGACCACGCCACAGGTGGTGAACCGCCTGGTGAATCTGCGCTATGTGTCGAGGATCGACGGCATCGCGAGCGCGATGGCAGCGCTGGGAAAATCTCTGGAGGTACGGGCGGTATAGAGGGGCCTTGCCTCATTTCAAAAGTGAGGTAGCGGCGAGTTACAACGCGAGTTATAGCTGGCCTTCCAGTTAGTGGGTGGCGGCGATGCTGGAAGCCGCTGTTGGATCGGTGCCGGTGGTGGCGGTGCCGAGGCTGGTGAGGGCTCCGGGAGTGGTGGTGCCGATGGTGAAGACCTGCAGGTCGGGATTGCCTCCGGCACAAACGACGGCGATATAGGTTTTGGTTTTATCCTCGACCATTTGTACCGGAAGGCTGCCGGTTGAAAAGGGCGATCCCGCGATGGCTGTCAGAGCGCCGCTATTCGTTAACAGGAATGCGCTGATGTTGCCCTCGGTGCGATTGGCGACGTAGACGTAGCTGCCGGTGGAGTCGACCAGCACCGCGAAGGCGCCCGTGCCGGTAGTGACGGGTGAACCGGAAGTTTCCATCAGCGTTCCGCTGGAGGAGATGGAAAAGACACGGACGGCACCGATGCCGGTTTCGGCTGCCAACAGGAAACCGCCGGAGGGCGTGATGGCCATGCCATAATCGGCATCGCCGGTCTGCTTAACGCCGAGGACGCTGTTGATTTGCGCGAGAGCGCCGGTGCTGGTATCAAAGCTCATCGTGTAGATGCCGCCAGTGCCGCAGGCGACGTAGACGAACGCGCCGCTGGGGGTGATCTCGAGGTCGGTGGCGGGATCGCTGGCATTCAGGATTACGACGGAGGAACTAATTGCGGTGAGCGCGCCTCCTGTACCGATCTGGAAGACGTACGCTTCTCCTGCGAAGGCATCGGCGCCGAGCAGCCATTTGCCGGTAGGGTCAACGCGCAGCGCAGACGGCTCTACACCTGTGGCTACGGGAGTTCCGCCGTTGCCCAGAGTTAGCGCACCGTTCGAGCCGATGGTATAGACGTAGATTCCGCCGCCGGCGCTGCCCATGTACAGATAGGTGTCGCTGGGAGTGATGGCGAGCGCGGTGGGTTCGAGGCTGACGGAATACGGAGAGCCTGAGGATTTAGTGAGGCCGGTACTGGCAACGGTGAACCCGGCGATGGTGAGGGGATTGGTTCCGAGATTGCCTGCGTAAAGGTAGTTGCCAGTCGAGGAGCCCGAGCCGCCTGTGCCGGTGGAGAGCGGAGGAAAGAATCGGCCGCAGCCGGCGAGCACCACGACCGCCGCCACACTTACCGACCAGCCGAGACGTGCGAGATGAGATTTCAGCAAGGCAGTGCCCCCTCACGATTATGTTAACCGGCTCCGGTCGCCGGCCATGCTCATAGACGCTCGCGGAGGTGTCCGCGCTCCTCAAGCAATATGCTCATGGCCGGTTGCGCGGATGCACGGGAGCAGGAAAGAGTTTCCCTTGATTCTCGCAGATTCGTCGGATAGCACGTGGCCAAATCGAATGCCGCCGGTATCGGCGAGGTTGCGTTTTTCGCATCTTACTTACCGGATGCGTTCGAGGCCCGGCACGCCCGAACGCCAATCACACGGGCATCGCCCCATCCAAAGAAAAGAGGAATGCATTGAAACCAGCAACCATTGTAGGGATTCTGCTTGTCGTAGTGGGCATCATTGGCTTCGCCGTTGGAGGCATCAGCTTTACCCACGAGAAAAAAGATGTGGACATGGGACCGGTCCAGATCTCGCATAAACAGACCAACACAGTGCCGATTTCACCGATTCTGAGCACGATTGCGCTGGTGGGGGGGATTGGGCTGGTGGTGGTCGGTGTTCGCGCGAGCTGAAAAGTGGGCCGGAGCGGGCAAAAGGCGAGCGAGAAGCGGGCTAAAAGCGAGCGAGAGGCGGGCAAAAGGCGAGCGAGAAGCGGGCTAAAGGCGAGCGAGAAGCGGGCTAAAGGCTAGCGAGAAGCGGGCTAAAGTAGAGCGGGAGGCTATTAGCGAAAAGCGATTAGCTAGAGGCTATCAGCGAAAAGCAATTAGCCAAAAGCTATTAGAGAAAAACTATTAGCCAAAAGCTATTAGCGAAAAGCAATTAGCGAAAAGCAATTAGCGAGAGGCTATTAGCGAAAAGCAATTAGCCAAAATCTATTAGCGAAAAGCTATTAGCGAGAGGCGGGCAAAAGGCGAGCGAGAGGCGGGCAAAAGGCGAGCGAGAGGCGGGCAAAAGGCGAGCGAGGCGAAGGGTGACGCTCTAAATTTCCCAGCTCAGGAGTGCTGCCCCCACTGTGAAGCCTGCGCCGACGCTGGCGATCAGGGTGAGATCGTTCTTCTTCAGCTTCCCTTCCTGGCGGGCGGTATCCATGGCGAGCGGGATGGTGGCGGCTGTGGTGTTGCCGAAGCGGTCGATGTTGATCACCACCTTGTCTTCGGGCAGGCCGAGGCGATCGGCGCTCGACGAGATGATGCGGCGATTCGCCTGGTGCGCGATGAAGCATGCGAGGTCGGAGCCGGTGATGCCGTTGCGAGCCAGGACGGACTCCGACGCTTCCACCATTTTGCGGACGGCAAATTTGTAAACGGCCGCGCCGTCCTGGTGGACGTAGTGCATCCTCTTGTCGATGGTCTCGTGGGACGAAGGGTGCAGGCTGCCGCCGGCGGGCATGTAGAGGGAGCAGCCGCCAGAGCCGTCGACCTCGTGATGGAAGTCGATCAAGCCGAGCTCGCCATCGGCGGCTGGTTCGAGGAGAACCGCGCCCGCGCCGTCTCCGAAGAGCACACAGGTGGTGCGATCGGTGTAATCGATGATCGACGACATGGTGTCAGCGCCGATGACGAGGACTTTCTTATGCGCGCCGCTCTCGACCAGCTTGGCGCCGACCTGCAGGGCATAAACGAAACCGGAACAGGCAGCGGAGAGGTCGAAGCCCCATGCTCCTTTTGCGCCGAGGCGATCCTGCACCAGGCAGGCGGTCGCGGGGAAGAACATGTCCGGCGTGACGGTGGCGACGATGATGGCTTCGAGCTGACTCCCGTCGATGCCGCGCTCGGCAAGGCAGCGCTTTGCCGCTTCAACGGCCATGTGGCTGGTGGCCATGCCCGGCTCGACGATGTGGCGCTCGCGGATGCCGACGCGGGAGGTGATCCAGTCGTCGGAGGTATCGACCATCTTTTCGAGATCGGCGTTGGTGAGAAGGCGGGGTGGGACGAAGGTTCCGAGTGCACTGATTTTGGCGCGAACGGGCACGCGAGGCCGCAGAGTGAGGCTCAAAAGATGGCTCCTGACAAAGGAGTATTGTCGCAGAAAAACGGCTCGGAGCGGGTAGCCGGTAGCCGGTAGCGAAGAACGATTAGCGGATGAGCGAGTAGCGAAGGACGTTTAGCGGAAGGCGATTAGCGAGCGGCGATTAGCGAAAGGCTGTTTAGCGAAGGACGTTCAGCGAAAAGCGAATAGCGAAAGGCGAGCGGCAAACAAGCGGACTGCAAGCTGGGGAATTCGTGCACCGGGTGACCTGCTGCGCACGCACTGGCCCGTTACCGTTGCTTCCTTCCGGACCTGGCGGGGTTGGCGGGATTGCGTCGCGCAGGACCCGGCACACGTGTGATTTTAGCACTCGGAAGCCGAGCGAAAGGCGGGCGAACCTGGAGCGAAAGGCGAGCGAACTGCGAGCGGACTGCGAGCGAAAGGCGATTAGCAAAAGGCGCTTAGCGAAATGCGGTTAGCGAAAGGCGATCAGCGAAATGCGGTTAGCGAAGTGCGATTAGCGAAATTCGGTTAGCGGAAGGCGGTTAGCGAGCGGAAACCGAGCGAACTGCAAGCTGGGGAAGTTGGTGCACCGAGTGACCTGCTGCGCACGCACTGGCCCTCGGACCGTTACTTCCTTCCGGGCATGAATGAATGGGCGGGGTTGGCGGGATTGCGTCGCGCAGGACCCGGCACACGTGTGATTTTAGCGCTGGAAAAGCGAGAGGAGCACGAGCGAAAGGCGAGCCAACTGCGAGCCAGGAACGCATAGCGAAAAAATATCAGCAGAGAACTTTTAGCGAAGTGCTTTTGGCCGGTTGCCATCGGCGATCCGGAGCCCGAGGCGGGCGAAGAGCGAAGCCCGGGCTGCGTTGAGTCGGGGCAGAAAGAAGAAGGGCCGCCGAGGCGGCCCTTGAGGTGAGGACTGATTGTCTGCGTGATCGCAGAGGCTCAGAAATAGACTTTGCCGGCGAGTTGGACGGAACGGCCAGGCGAGGGGTCTCCGTTCGGGTCGGCCGACTGGTCCACGCTGGTGATATCGCCGAAATGGGGGCTGGCGAAAGTTCCATTGGGTCCGGCAAAGTTGGCATGGTTGAAAGCATTGAACCCTTCCAGACGAAGCTGCACATACCGCGAGCCGTCGGCGTTGATCGGGAAGTTCTTCGACACCAGCAGGTTCGTGTAGTTGAAGCCCGGCCCGTGGAAGAAGTTGCGGGGTGTGTTGCCAAAGGTCCCGATTGGTTCAGGGGAGAAGGGCGAGGTGTTGAAGTATTGGTTGGTCGCGCTTCTTGGGTTCATCGAATGGAGGGCCGCTCCCGACCAGACAGGATTATCGCCGCAGCCGAAGTAGCTGTCGGCCGAGCACCAACGGGAGTTAGGGATCCCCATGTTAATGCCGACCGGGAATCCGGTTTGCAGCGCGGTGACGCCGGCGACTTCCCATCCGCTCAGCGCTTCACGGCCAAACACGTTCTTCCTCAGAAATCCGGCCGCTGGCACCGTGTAAACGTAGGAGGTTGAAAGGCGGTGACGGGCGTCGTAGTCCGAACTGCCATAATTCAAATACGTAAATCCAGGTGTATAGATGTGATCGCGGCCATGGCTGCCGGTCGCGCTTTCATATCCCGAACCGTCATCCAGCGCGTGGGAATACGTGTAGGCAGCGGTGAACTGCAACCCGTGAGAGGGAGCCTTGATGAGACTCGCCTGCAGAGAGTTGTAGTTCGAAGATCCGTCAGTGGTTTGGTTCGCAACCGACAAATAGTAGGGAAAACCGGCATAGTTTGCGGTGTCTGCCATGTATTGAGGGAAGGCACGGTCAAAGTACGGAGTTCCAGCGCAGCCAGGGTTAGCAAGGCAGGCTGTGTGTCCGGCAGCGGTAATTGGATCTCCCTCATTCCAGGAGGCAAGCCTGTGAGCCACGGAGCCGACATAGCCAACCTGCGCAACGATGTTGCCACCCAGGGAGCGCTGGACGTTGAGGTTGAAATTATATGTGTAGGGGACACTGTAGGAGGGGTCGAACACCGCAAGCTCCTCCTCGAGGTAATTGAGCCAGTTGATCGTCGAACTCGGCGTCACAGGGGCCAGGGGAAAAGGATTTGCCTCCGATGTTGCGGCACTGCCGGTAACGTCGCTGAAAGGATTTGCGAATGCAGGACTGCCTCCAACGTCCCCCGCGCCGAAGGACACTTTCAGGAACGGCGGGTCCTCGAGGTTCTGCAGCGACTGCTCTTCCTGGTCGCGATTGTAATAGACGCCAAATCCGGCGCGGACGGAGAAATCATGCGCGCCTGGCGCGCCGATGAGCATGGATGGACCCTCGGACGGGGACCAGGCGAAGCCGATTCTGGGTCCAAAGCGGTCGTAGTGAGGAACAGGAGAGCCAGCGTTATTGCAGCCTGGATCGCCGGGGAAACTCAATCCGGGTGAGGCGCCGGGGAACACTTTGGACTCCGAAGAGCTGTTGGACCAGCAAACGATACCCAGACCGCCGTCCTGATGATTCTGGTTGGGTTTCTCCACATCCCAGGCAAGTCCGAAGTTAACCGTCAGGCTGGGAGACGCTTTCCAGTTATCCTGCGCGTAGCCATAGAGCTCTTCAGCAACGGCGTTGATAAAGCCGTCGTTGGTTTGGTAATACGCATCCGGAATACCCAGGCTGTAATCGAGAAGCGGGTCGCCGGAGCTGTAAGCTCCGCCTCCACCGAAACTGTAATACCCGTTGTTGTAAACGTCGAACGGGTTGTGCACTCGGAACTGCTCAAACAAGCCGCCGAACTTGAGGTTATGGTTGCCCTTCACCCAGGTGAAGTTATCGGTGTAAGTCAGGTTGGTATCGAGACGAGGTTGAGGCCCTTCAAAGCTGAAGCCAAGGCTGAAGTAGTTACCGACCGCGATATAGGGAACGCCCGATTGAGGGTCCTGCGGGTTGATTGCAAAGCCGTAGTTGCTCGGCGGGTCGACCTTTTGCACGCCAACTGCTGCGAAGGGGTTGCGATAGTAGGAGCCGCGCAGCTCGTTCAGCAGGCTGGCGCTGAAGGTATGAGTCCAGGAAGCCGAGAAGAGCTTGAAGTGACTCGACTCCTGCGAGGGAAACCCGGGGAAACTGCCACCTCCGAAGGTAAGGGCCTGTGTCTCAGGGTTCGACATGAACACACCCGACGCCCAGAGGCTGTCTTTGGTAGTGGGAGTGTAGTCGACCTTGAGAATTCCCTGATCCTGTGCGTAGGTGTTTGCCGGCGTGAAGTTGGCCTCATCCTGTTGACCGTTTGCATCCGGAGAGCCGTAATTTGCGGGCAGAACAAATTTGCTCGTCAGTGTCTTTGCGATTGGATTCCAATTGGCCGTTGGGATATTTACTGTTCCGCTGGGGAAGCAACTGGCCCAAGTCTCACCCGCCGTGCAGGAACCTATGTTGAAAGGAATCGGATTGTTCGTTAAGCCAGCGCTGTTAGGACCCGAGGTCACATAGTTAAGGTCGTTGGTGAAATTGCCGGCGAACTGATCGGCATCCAGCGTGGTTTGGACGGTTGTGGACGCGGTCCGCTGGCGCTCGCCCTGATAGGCGAGAAAGAAGAAGAGTCTGTTCCTGACGATCGGGCCGCCCAGAGTGCCGCCATAGAGGTTCTGGTGAAAAATCTGTTTGGTCGATCCGCCCGGCGTTACCGGCTGAGTGAAATAGTTGCCGTTGGTCAGAAAGGTATCGCGATAGAACTCAAAGCCGCTGCCGTGCAGTGCATTGGAGCCGGCTTTAAGAATCTGATTGACGACCGCGCCTGAGTTGCGGCCAAATTCCGGGTTCATCGTGCTGGTGACGATGTTTTCTTCCTGAAGAGCGTCCGGGTTGATCTGAATGCCTTCGTTTTCCAGCGCGGGATCGTTAATATCGACACCATTCAGGAGATAGGAGTTCTGCGGGGTCTGGTTACCGTTGCTGGAGAAGGTGCCAAACCTGTCAGAGGATTCAACAACCCCTGGTTCGAGCTTTTGGAGGCCAGCGGGATCGCGTCCCTCCAGCGGAATCTGCTCAAGCTGGGTAGAAGTTGCGACCTGCTCCAGCTGTGTATTGGAAGTCTCAACCTGGACGGCGGTCGCGGCTACGTTAATCGTTTGGGAGCCTCCTCCTACCGTGAGGGAGGCGTCGACGTTACGATTGTCATTCACGTTCAGGTTCAGTCCGGAGGAGACGAAGGTCTGGAATCCCGTGGCGGTGACGGTGACCGTGTAAGGACCGCCGACCTGCAACTGGGGAAAGATGTAGTAACCCTTATCGTCCGCTGTGGCTTTTGTCGCGATTCCGGTGCTGGTATTGACGACTGTGACATCGGCGTGTGGAATGACGGCGCCCGACGCATCGGTGACCGTGCCATGGATGGTTGCATAGACGTCCTGCGCACTGGAGCGAGGCGCTGCGCAAAGCAGCAGACACAGGGAGAGAAGGGCAAGTAACCACCGGTTGCGTCTGAGGTTCATAGTTCCTCCGAAATAATTTGGGGCCTGACGTGTGGGTCGGGTGAGGGGAGACCCCTCTGGAGAAGAAAATCTGTTCGTGGATCGGCGGCTGCTGCGCCCGGGTGCGGCTGACCTCTTAACTGGATCAGGGGTTGTGGATGCACCCTCGGAAATAACAACAGCACACATGCGTAACGCAAGCAGAGTTGCACTCGGCATACCATCGCCGGAATGGCTCGAATGGTTCACTCCGACATGAGTCGTGTTGGTGGTCCAGGGAGGTGCTGCTGGACGCAGAAGTGCTTATTTATCAGTCTTGCAGTAGGCATGCCGGAGGCGTTCCGGGGTGCGACAAGTTGGCGCGACAGTTACTAATGAAGGGCTTAATGAACCGAGTGAAATTCAACAAAGTGTAAGGGATAGCAGCGTATCTATGAAAAATGGGAGACGGCGGGTGGAAGACAGGGCTGATGCCCTGGAACTCCAGTGGCTCTTCAGATGCCGAGTTTCTTCACTTCCTCGTTGTAGTACTTGCGGTAGAGGATGTCCCACTCCTGGCTGCCTTCAGGGATGATGCGGCGCTGGGACTCGATTTTCTGGCGGGCGGCCGCGTCGATGCGCATCTCTTCGAGCAGCAGGTGCTCGAGCGCTTTGCGGGCTTCCTGCCGAACGGTGTTGCGGTCTTCGAGGAAGTCGCATTCGGGAGTTTCGGCGAGGGTATCGGCGACAACGTGGGCGAGCTTGTTGAGTTTGTCGCGCGAGATCCTCACAGCACCGCCTTGTATTTGCGGGCCAGCTCGGTCTTGACCTTCTTGAACATCTCGGAATAGCTGGCGCCGGTGCGGTTCATCTCGTCCTGATAGGCGTCGAGGATGACGCGGACTTCTTCGTTGATGCGGTCTTCGAGGGAGAGCTCTTCGAGGATGCCGGCGTTGACGCGCTCCTCGACAGCCTTGGGTTTGGTGGTCTGGATCGCTTTGGCGTCGATGAGGCTTTTTACGGTGTGGCGCGCCAGGTAGCCAATGTACTCGCGGGAAAAGATCATGGACTTCACTGGGAATATAGCAGAAAAGCAGTGGGGAGAGGGGCAGCCTGTAGCCTGTAGCCGGTAGCCGGTAGCGAAAGGCGGGCGCACTGCGAGCGAAAAGCGTATAGCGAAAAACTGCTGCGAGTCAGGTCAGGTTGGCGGGCGGTTGGATTCGCGGGACAGTTCTACGATCTTGCGGGGCGGGAGGAGCCAGAGGATGGCGACGATGACGATCAGACCGATGGCGATCCGGGGAGAGACGAAGGCCATGGGGATGGAGCCTGCATAGAGGCAAAACGAGGCTGCCTGCTTCACCATGCCGCTGGCTGGAGGAGTAGCACTGCGGCGCTGGATGAGGGTGGAGAGGACCATCCAGGAAACGCCGGGGAAGGCGCAGACAGCTCCGTAGAGCGCGATCGAGAACGATGAGATACCCCGGACCGCAACCCAATTGGTAGCGGCGGGGATGAGCGACAGCGAGAAGAGGACGGCGAGGTTGGACCAGAGGATGCCGTGGGTGACCTGGTCGAGGTCGTCGATGAGGTAGTGGTGGTTGACCCAGTAGATACCAATCTGGATGAAGCTGAGGAGATAAACGAGGACGAGCGGAAGTTCAAGGCGGAGTGCGCCGAGGTCGGCTATTTCTTTGCCGGGAACGTGGAGTTCGAGGACCATGATCGTGATGATGACGGCGATGACGCCGTCCGAGAAGGCTTCAAGCCGGGCGGGAGTGAGGCGGTCTGTTTTTTGCTCGGCCATAGGTTGAGGGTCCAGCGAAAAGCGATTAGCGGAGAGACTACCAGCGAAAGGCGTTGAGCGAAAGGACGATTAGCGAGAGGCGATTGGCGAAAGACGATTAGCAAAAGGCGTTGAGCGAAAGACGATTAGCGAAAGGCGATTAGCGAGAGGCGATTGGCGAAAGACGATTAGCAAAAAACCATTAGAAAAAAACCAAGCGAGAAGAGAAGGACACAGCGAAGAGGATCAGGAGCGGAGCCAGTTCTCAACCCGCAAACCGGGGACGCGGCTAAACTCGCGCAGATTATCCGTGACGAGGATGCAGCCACCCGCAAGGGCGTGAGCTGCGATCAACATGTCGTTGGCGCCGATTGGAGTACCGCGCCGTTCAAGATGCAGGCGGAGCTGCGCGTAATGACGGTCGGCGTCCTCCTTGAGAGCAAGAACCTCGATAGACCGCAGGACCTCTTCAACGCGGTTGCGGAGCCTGGGAGAATCATTATTCATCACGCCGAAACGCAATTCGGCCGCGGCAATGATGCTGGTGCACAAGTTTCGGCGTTCGGCGCGCGTGAAGCGATTGATTCTTTCTGCTACTACTCCTGTCGTATTGCGGACAGCATCGGACAAAATGTTTGTGTCGAGCAGGTACCGAGCCATCAGAGGTCAACGGGTTCGGCAGGCAGATCCGGAATCTCCGGCATGGCCTCTTCGGGGCTGAGGGGATCCCAGGAAGCAAGGAGATCGGCGAGGTCCTTCCGGCGTACTGGCTCCAGCGTGAGCCTCCCCGTGTCCCCATCTCGACGAAGAATGGCCTCGTCGCCGGGCAGTTCAAATTCCTTGGGAATGCGGACGGCCTGATTTCTGCCATTGCGGAAGAGGTGGACACGGCGGGATGGATTTCTGGGCGCCACAACATCACTTTAGCATAGGCCACGGCATATGCCATTCACTCTTTTCGCCTCGCCTCGCGGATCTTCCGAATCTCTTCCATGCGTTGGGCGAGGATTTTTTCGCGGCCTTCCTGGGTGGGGTGATAGTAGCGGCGGCCGGCGAGAGATTCCGGAAGGCATTCCATGTCAGCGACGCGGCCCTCAACGTCGTGGGCGTACTGGTAGCCCTTTCCGTAGTCGAGTTCCTTCATGAGCTTCGTTGGGGCGTTGCGGAGGTGGAGCGGGACGGGTTCCTGGCGGGTATTTTCAATGTCGGAGAGGACTGCGCCGTAGCCGGTGTAGAGGGCGTTCGATTTGGGCGCGAGAGCCAGATAGACGGCAGCTTCGGCAAGGGCGAGGTCGCCTTCGGGCGAGCCGAGGAAGTCGACCGTGTCGCGTGCGGCAAGAGTAATGTGGAGGGCTTCCGGCGCGGCGAGGCCGATGTCCTCGACGGCCATGCGGACAAGGCGGCGGGCGACGTAGAGCGGGTCTTCGCCTGCGTGCAGCATGCGGCCGAGCCAGTACATAGACGCGTCGGCGTCGGAGTTGCGGATGGATTTGTGCAGCGCGGAGATGAGGTTGTAGTGTTCCTCGCCGGACTTGTCGTAGGTGAGGACGCGCTGCTGGAGGGCTTCCGTGGCGATTTCGCGGGTGATGATTTGCGGCTGGCCTTTGGCGTGCGATTGCGCGAGTTTTGCGGCGACTTCCAGGGCATTGAGGGCGTTGCGAGCATCTCCTGAAGCATAGGAGGCGAGAAGTTCGAGGGCTCCTTCGCCGGCGGTAAGGTGTTGAGCGCCGAGGCCCCGGACGGGGTCGGCAATAGCGCGCTCGAGGAGGGCGACGATTTGCTCATCGGTAAGCGCTTTGAGGGTGTAGACGCGGCAGCGGGAGAGCAGGGCGGAGTTGATCTCGAACGAGGGATTCTCAGTGGTGGCGCCGATGAGGCGGATGGATCCGCGCTCGACCCAGGGGAGGAAGGCATCCTGCTGGGCGCGGTTGAAGCGGTGAATCTCGTCGATGAAGAGGATGGTGCGCGTGCCCCAGGCGGCGGCTTTCTCCGCGTCGGCCATGACCTGCTTGATCTCTTTAATGCCGGCCAGGACGGCGGAGAACTCGATGAACGTGGCCTTGGTAGTTTCAGCGATGATTTTGGCGAGGGTGGTTTTGCCAACACCGGGAGGGCCCCAGAAGATCATTGAAGAAGCATCGTCGCGCTCGATCTGGACGCGAAGGGGTTTGCCGGAGCCGAGGAGATGCTCCTGGCCGAGGAACTCGTCGAGGGAGCGTGGGCGCATACGCTCGGCGAGGGGCGCCGGGACGGCGCGGGTGGTGGATTCGGGAGTGGGGTTGAAGAGGCTCATGGAGTCGCTGCCTCCTCTCTCTAGATGAAGGGATTCTCGACGCGCAGGCCTCCAAAGCTTTGGCCGTGCTGTAGATCCTCAGTAAACAGGATGCCGCAACGGGATTGCGTGGCGGCACAGACGATCAGGGAGTCGTACCACGACAAGCCGCGTTGCTTTTGGAGATGCAAGGCTTCAGAGTAGAGCGCCAGAGAGGATTGTACGGCCAGCAATGGACGAAAGACCGTTCCCATGTACTGTTCGGCTTCGGACACCTTCAGGGGCTGGGCGAAGCGTTTGGACGCGACGTTGAAAAACTCCTGAACCACCTGATAGCTGATGACTCCCTTTTGTGAAGCGAGCGCTTCGCGGATAAGCCGTTTGGCCCTCGTTGCTTTTTTGGGGGCGGCGCGATCGAACGAATAGACAAAAATATTTGTGTCGAGAAAAAACTTAGCGCTCATTGAGCTGATCCCGCGTGTAGTGTCCGCCGGCATCGACGCGGCGCAGATCTTTCATGAGGGCGTCGAAGCTCTGGGCATTTCCTTCGCTGGCGGCAAATTGCGCCAGCCACTCGCGGAAAGCGGCGTTGAGGGTGGTTCGCTGCGCCTTTGCGATGGCGCGCGCCTTCTCGATGAGGTCCTCGTCCGCGCTGAAGGTGAGGTTTTTCATACGAAGTTAGTGTACACGAGTTTCGTGCAACGTGGGCAGCGCCGCTTCGAAATGGGTTTCGAGAGTTTCTTGAGGAAGTTTCTTCCATCCGCCATCCGGTAAATCTCATCGTTGGGCGTCAGGATGTCTTCGTTCCGCGCTGCCGTGCGGCTTCGTAGAGCAGCACGCTGGCGGCTACGGCGGCGTTGAGGGATTCGACGGGGCCGGGAGTGGGGATGGCGATTCGCGCGTCCGCGCGGTCGAGTAGTTCTGCGGAGAGGCCGCTGCCTTCGTTGCCGATGAGGAAAGCGATGGGGCCGGTAAGGTCCGCGTCGGAACAGGGAATAGCGTCGGAATCGGTGGACGCGGCAACGGCTGCGAAGACCCTGATCTGGCGTTCAGCGAGCGCGGAGAACGCCAGAGACGACTTCTCAGCGACAACAGGGACTCGAAAGGCCGAGCCTGCCGAGGCGCGCAGGGCTTTCGAGTTCCAGACGCTGACGGTTCCTGGCAGGGCGATGACTCCGCCGGCTCCGAAGGCTTCTGCCGAGCGAATCAATGTTCCGAAGTTGCCAGGGTCCTGGAGAGCAGCGGTGAGAACGACGAGGGGATTTGAGGGGGACGCGTTCGGGCCGGAGGCGTTCGGCGCGGCAAAGGCTTCGGCGAGCGAGAAGATCGGCGGCTCGACCAGAGCAGCGATTCCCTGGGGGGATTCCGTCTCGACGGCGCTGTCAAAAACAGGGGAAGTTAGCTCGACGACGGGCACGTTGGCAGGGAGCGCGAGGCGATCCAACGCGCGAAGGCTGCCATCGCGGCGGGCCGGCTCGGCTGAGGAGGGATCGCGCCGGACGAACACGGTGCGGAGCCGGAGACCGCTGCGGAGGGCTTCGGCAAGCAGGTGCTCGCCTTCGATGCCGATTACTTCCGATACCTCCCGGCCGTTGCGAGCGAAGGCGGCGCGCAACTCCCGGACCCGCGCGTTCTGGCGACTCTGTACAATGCTGATGAGGCGCGAACGATCCGAAGCCGCTGGCATGGGTGGATTTTAATCTTTCCAGAGTCACGCGGTCCTGGCGAGGCAGTTCGGTTTCCGGACAGACCCACGGTGGGAGGACTCAAATCCACCTGACATTTGAGGACCGGGATCGTCCACGGATTCGCTGTGCCGACGCATTGCTCGACGGGAGAAGCCTTGTCAGCAGAAATTCTGCGCATCCATCCGGATGAACCTGAAGCAGACCGGATTGAATACGTCGCGACCTGCATTCGCGCCGGCAAAGTCGTGGGTCTGCCGACCGACACCTTCTATGGACTGGCGGTCGACCCGGTCAATCTTCGCGCGGTCGAGAGCATTTACGAGATCAAATCGCGCCTGAAGCAGAAACCGTTGTCACTGCTGGTATCTGGGCTGTCGCAGGCCTATGAACTGGCGCGGGAGAGCGGGCTTTGCTTTGACCTGCTGGCGGAGCGTTTCTGGCCGGGGCCGCTGACGGTGATTGTGAAGGCGAGTTCGCGATTGCCGCTGCGCAGCACGGCCAACACCGGCAACGTGGCGCTGCGCGTGCCGGATGCGGCGATTCCCCGCGCAGTGGTCGCTGCGCTGGGGCTGCCGATCACGGCTACCGCCGCAAACCTGGCAGGACTACCGGAGTGCACCTACGCGGCGTGCGTTCGCGACCAGATCGGCGACAGGATTCCGCTGATTGTGGACGGCGGTCCAACGGGACGCAGCGTGCCAACGACGATTGTGGATCTCTCCGGGCCGGATGGGACCTGGCAGATTCTGCGCGAGGGGGCGATTCCGACCCACGCCATCGCGCTCGCGCTGCAGGAGAGATGATTGTTCCGGATGACAATCTGAGGGCCGCTCGCCGGGGAGGCGGAAAACCGGCGCGCTCGCGGAGCGGCGTGCTGCTGCTGATCGTTGGGGTCGTATTGGTTGCGGCTCTGGGGTGGGTCTTGTGGGTTGACGAACAGATTCGGTTCTATGCGCATCGCGACGAGGCACGCCCTGCCGATGCCATCGCGGTGTTTGGAGCGGCGGAGTATGACGGGCGGCCCTCGCCGGTATTGCGGGCGAGGCTCGATCACGCGCTGGAGCTTTACCGGCGCGGGCTGGCCCCGCTGATGATCACGCTCGGCGGAGGCGATCCCGCGGACCGGCACTCGGAGGGTGGAGTCGGGCACGATTACCTGCTGGCGCACGGCGTTCCGGAAAACGCGATCATCGCGGAGACGCAGAGCGATAACACGGAGCAGTCGGCGGAACGGCTCGCTGTCATTGCGCGTGTAAATGAGCTGAAGACGATTGTTGTGGTCAGCGACGGGACGCATTTGTTCCGCGTTCATGCCATCTGCGAACACGACGGCCTGCAGGTTTATACCTCGCCGCGGCCGGTGGGACGAAGCATTGCGCGGGGGCAGCGGATGAAGCGATTGCTGCATGAGGTTGTGAGCTACACGGCGTGGAAGATGCGGCTGCATTGAAGCGAGCGAAAGAGCGAGCGAAAAGGCGAGCGAACACCGAGCGAAAGGGCGAGCGAACACCGAGCTATTACGGAGCGTAAAGCGAGCTTGAAGGGACCGAAAGGGCGAGCAACGCGAGCGTGAATCGAGCGCAAGCGGGCGCTGGGCGAGCAAACCCCGAGCGAAAAGCGGAGTGGGCTGTCGAACATAACTTCGGTGCTCTTGTCCATCGCGTTTGTAAAGGCTCTTATCGAGGGATGAAGACCAGGCATTTTCGGGATCTGCAAGTTTGGCAACGATCTATGTCCCTCGCGCGGGAAGTTTATCGCCTTACTGCACATTTCCCGCAATCTGAAATGTATGGACTTGCGCAGCAGATGCGACGCGCCGCAGTTTCTGTACCCAGTAACATCGCGGAAGGCCACGGCAGGCTCACTGACAAAAGCTTTGCGTTGTTCATAAGTCAGGCCCGCGGTTCGCTCAATGAGCTGGAGACTCAGTTGGAATTAGCAACCCAGCTTGGTCTCGCTCAAATGTCGCAATCCGCCGCCGCCCTGCAGGATATCGACGAATTATCCCGGATGCTGAAGAAATTCCTGACGGTGCTACAAAACGACGCAGCAAAACATTAACCGCGCCTCGCTCGTCCTGCGCTCGATTTCTGCTGGCCTCTGCTCGGGTTTCGCTCGCATCTGGCCCCCCCCTTCAGCCTCCGAAATGTTTTCCGACGTGCAGCTCCCTCGCGACTTCGCCGTCGTGCAGCATTTGCGCGGCTTTGTTGAGATCGACACCCTCCGGCGTTCGGTGATAGTCGCTGGTGACCTCGTCTTCCTGGTCGCCGATGGTTTTGAAAAAGAGCGCATGGCCTGAAATGTGGACGTGTGTCTGGGTGATCTGCCAGCTTCCCTGGCCTACCGCTTCGCGGATGATCTGAAATGTTCCTCCTGCATTAATGCGTCCGAGCAGTCCCCAGCCGAAAACCACATCTTTGTCGAGGTGACCGGAGAGGCTCCTGAGCCGCATTTCGCGCTCATCGACGACCAGCGTTCCCGACATGGCAGCCAGCACTTTGCCGCTCATGCTGTCGGGAGAAAACCTGGGATTGGGACGGAAGGTGAGTTTAACGTCGCCGTTCTCCCGGCCGACGATGTTCCAGATGAAAGCGTTGGGAAGCATGTTCATCATGTCGCGGGCCTGCTGGCCATCGTGCTGTTCGTTCCTTTTCAGGCGTTGTCGAAAGGCGGGGTCGGTGAGCATCTGGTGGATGCGATCGAGGTCAACCTGGTGTTGCTCGGCGCTCGGAGGATGGCCGTTGTCCTCGACGATTTCTGAGAGATTGCCCTGCTGCGTTTCGATGACCAGCTTGACGATGTTTTTCTCAGGAGATTTGTAAGCGTCGCGGTACATCCATGAAGTGTGGTCGTTGGTGTCAGCGTCCAGCTCGTTTTTAACCACTGTGCGAACAATCTCATCGGGGGACTGTGCGTGGGCGGCGTGGGACGGGAAGAAGGGGAGCAGAGCAACGAGCAGCGGAGCGAAAAAAGGAACGAACTGCGACGCGAGCTGTGCAACCAGGGGGCTGAGCCGGACATGTGTTCTCATGCCGGCTCGTCTCCCACGCGGTGTAGGGAGAACGGGATGATTTTCATAGGCAGAATTTCTTTATATCCTTGCGAGGGAGCAGTTGACCAGCGGGGCGGGATCAATGGAGAGCCGGAACGAAGCCTCTCCCCATTTTGAGAAGCGCATTGCGGTGAAGCGTTGCCTGTGCTGTGGGAGAAGAATGTCGCGGAAGCCGTTACAATAAGCAGAGAGACCGATACAGATGCCGCACATGGTTTTTTGCGCACGCTACAAGCAGGAGATGGAAGGGCTGGACGAGGCGCCCTTCGACAGCGACTTTGGCAACAAGGTCTACAACAACGTTTCGAAAAAGGCGTGGCAGGAGTGGGTCGAGCGGCAGAAGATGCTGATGAACGAGTACCGCCTGCAGCCGTGGACCCCGCAGGCGCAGGAGTTTCTGGTGGAGCAGATGGATCAGTTTTTCTTCGGCGAGGGGGCTGCGCTGCCGAAGGAGTATGTGCCGCCTTCAGGGCATTAAGGTTGCTGCGGCTTTGCGCCTGCCGGAGCAGGGCGAGTTGATACGCCACCTTGTTCGAGCCTGATTAGTCTTCCCTTTTCCAGCTTAAATTTTTCTTCACGCCAGCGGACGGTGTCCGAGGCGTAGCTCCACGCCCAGACGCCGAGGGCGATGATGTCGCGCGGTATCAGGAGCCACAGGTCGCGGAGCACCTGGCGATCGCCGAGGATGCCGACTCCCACTCCCAGAGCGAGAGAGACGCGGAAGAGCAGCGCCAGGCTGAACAGAGCGAAGGCAAAGAGGCTGAGGCCGGAGGCGATGAGATTGAGAAGCGCCCAGGCAAGGCCATAGGAAAAGACCAGGCCGGCGTAGCCTGCGGGGCGGGATTCGCGCATCGTTCGCGCCCAGCGTAGCTGGTGGTGAAGATAACCGGAAAACGTCCAGGCGGGGACGGAGGTCTCGACGATTTCACTGCTCAGTTCGACACGAAAGCCGGCAGCGTCGATGCGTGCTCCCAGTTCGTAATCGTCCGCGAGATATTCGGCGAGGGGCGCGAGACCAGCCTGGAAGGCGGCGTCGAGAGCGGTGCGGGAGACGGCAAGCGTGGAGCCGAGTCCGAAGTGGAGGCCCTTTTCGAGGAAGCGCGCTGTAAGAACGCTGGGGACGAAGTCAGTGGCGATGCCCAGGGCTTCGAGTTTTGAGCCGACGGTTCGATGTGCGCGGCCACGATAGAGAGCGGTGACGAGGCCTGCTGGACGATGATTTTCGCGGGGCGCAAAGGCCGCGAGGATGTGGGTGAGATAGTGAGGGCAGACGCGGATGTCGGCGTCGTTGATGATGAGGTAATCGTGGTGCGCGTGCGGCAGGAGTTGCGCGAGGTTGCTGACCTTACCGTTCGGACCGAGGACCTTCGGGCAATGAACAAGCTGGATAGCCTGGTCCGGATAATCGGCCTGGAGTTGGCGGACGACGGGGACTGCGGGGTCGTCGAGGCTGGAGACTCCGAAAAGAATTTCGAATTGGCCGGCGTAGTCCTGGCGGCAATGGCTGGCGAAGGCTTCCATCATGCTGGGATCGAGGCCGTGTATGGGCTTGAGAATGCTGACTGGCGGAGCGAATCCGGCAGCTAAGCGGGGGCGACGCAGAAAGGCGCGGGCACTCCAGAGGGCAACAATGTAATAGCCGAGTCCGGCGACGGTGAAGAGGGTGGTTAGGCCGGCGATGATAGTGGCAAACACTCTGGTTGAGTTTATTGGAGTGGTGGGCACGATGCACGTATCATGGGAAACATGATGCGTACCACAATCAGTCTCCCGGACTCCGTATACCGTCTTGCCGAGCGTGCTGCAAAGAGCCGCGGTGTGACGGTGGAAGAGCTGCTGGTAGCCACGTTTGAACGCGTGGTCGCTTCGGAGCCTGATTTGGCTTCATCGACTGGCAAGGTGAAGCTTCCTCTGATTCCGTCAAGGCGCCCCGGTTCGCTGGATCTGAACAAGTACGACTTCGATGATCTGCTTGCCTGATGTAAATGTGTGGATCGCGCTGACCTCGGATCGGCATATCCACCACTCGATCGCAACCAGGTGGCTGGATAACTCTGAGAACTTGCAACTGGTCTTTTGCCGCATCACGGAGATGGGCTTCCTGCGTCTTCTGACAAACCCGCACGTGATGGTTGAAGATTTGCTGGATGCTCAAGCGGCGTGGAGCGTTTACGAAGCCTGGCGAAGCGACCAACGCGTCGCATTCATGCCGGAGCCGCCCGGTTTCAGCGCGCGCTGGCGAGAAGCCAGTTCCCGGATTACGACCGGTCCAAATACATGGACTGACGCATATCTTGCTGCTTTTGCGGAGGCAGAGCAGGCCACTGTAGTGACCTTTGATCGCGGTTTCTCTCAGCTTAGTCTCTGTAAGGTCAAGATTCTGTCACCGGCGTAGAAGCAGCTTTCACTCCCCCAGCATGGGCATGTCGAGGGGCGGCTGCGCGAGCCAGCCCGCATGCGCGATGCGGTCGATAGCGCGGCGCAGCGCAGACGCCGCGCAGGGCTCGACGGTGACGACGAACGGCAGGTTGCCCTTCTCGTAGCCAGGCCGCTGGAAGAGGGCGTCGATGTTGATCTTCTCTGAGGCGAGAGCTCCGGCGATTTCCGCGACGATGCCGGGGCGATCCTGCACGATGAAGCGGATGTAGTGACGGAGTTCGAATTCTCCGCTGACCAGAGCGGCGCGGCTGGGCAGATCGGCGGCATTCGAGCCATGCGCGAGCGAGATGAGGTCGGAGACGACAGCGACCGCTGTGGGATTGCCGCCGGCTCCGTGACCGGAGAAGACTACGTCGCCGCCATACTGGCCGCTGACGAGGACCATGTTCTCAGTGCCTCGCGACCAGGCGAAGGGCGAGCGCAGCGGGACAAGCATGGGACCGACGGTCGCAGAGACGCCATCGGGGCGCAGTTCGGCTTTGGAGATTTGGCGGATGGTGCAGTTGAGGTCGCGGGCGTAGACGAGGTCGACCGCGTCGACTTCGGTGATGGAGCGGCAGGCGACGGATTCGACGTTGATGTCCGCGCGGAGCGCGATGCGGGAGAGGATGACCAGCTTGGCGCGCGCGTCGTAGCCGTCGACGTCTTCGCTGGGATTGGCTTCGGCGTATCCGAGTTGTTGTGCTTCCCGAAGCACGTCGGCGAAGGCGGCCCCCGCCTCCATGCTGCCGAGAATGTAGTTACAGGTACCGTTGAGGATGCCCTCGATGCGGGTGATGCGATCGCCGGCGAGCCCCTGTTGCAGGCCGGGAATGACGGGAATGCCCCCGGCGACGGCCGCTCCGTAGAGCAGGTGCGCGCCTTTTGAGCGGGCGAGCCGATCGAGCTCGACGCCGTGCTTCGCGATGAGCTTCTTGTTGCCGGTGACGGCGGATTTGCCGGCTCCGAGCGCGGAGCGCACCCACTCGCCTGCCGGATCGAGGCCCCCCACTAACTCGACGATCACGTCGGCATCGGAGCGCAGGACTTCGTCGAAGTCTTCCGTCCATACAACGGTGGGCGGGGCCCAGTCTGCTTTTTTTCGCGACACTTCGCGATTGAAGACGTGGGAGAGCTCGATGCCGTCGGGCTTGAGATCGCAGAGGATGCGAGCGACCGAGCTGCCCACGGTGCCGAATCCCAGTAGGGCGACTTTCATGTGAACAGGGTACAGGGTAGAGGGTGCAGGCGAAAACCCGCGATGAGCGATTAGCGACAAGCTTCTAAGCCGAAGACAATTAGCGAGCGGCAGTCTTCTACAATCGAGGCTTGGTTCGAGGAGCGGGCTTTGGGATTTTTTCGAAAGAAGCCGAAACAGGAACACAAGGTGATGCTCCAGGCGGAGCGCGCTGGGGGCGAGTTGCTGCCGGAGTATCACCGCGCTACTCCGGAGTGCCAGCACCCGGAGCGCTGGAGTATGTACGACTCGATGACGGCTGAGGCTGAGGTGCTTGAGTTTCTGAGCACTCTGGTGACGACCATCAAGCCGAACCTGATCGTCGAGACGGGCGCCTTTCTGGGCGTGAGTGCGGTCTGGATGGCGCGGGGGCTGAAGAGGAACGGGTTCGGCAGAATCGTGAGTTGCGAATTCGATCCGGTGGTTTTTGCTAAAGCGCAGGAGAAGATTGCGGCATCGGGCGTGGCGGAGTGGATCGAGCTGCGCAACGCTTCTTCGCTCGAGATAGAAGTGAGCGGGACGATCGATTTGTTTTTCAGCGACAGCGATCTTGAGATTCGCGAGCAGGAGATTCGGCGATTTCTGCCGCAGATCAATCCGACAGGCTTGATCCTGATGCACGATGCCAGCTCTCACCCCGGTCTGGTGCGCGAGGCGGCGCTGCGCATGGAGGCTGAGGGGCTGATTTCGGTTGTGCTGCTGCCGACGCCGCGTGGTCTGGTGGTTGCGCAGAAGCGCGCGGGCCGGCAGTAATCAGCATCCGGGTCAGAGAGCCGCTTTTGTTGCTCTCGGACGGACCCGGAATTTCTTCGTGGTGATGGCCAGGGTCCGCTCCATCTTGCGCAGGGCATGCGTTTCATCGGGCGCTGCGAAGGTGGAAGCTATGCCACGGGCAGAGGCGCGGCCGGTTCGGCCAACGCGGTGCACATAGTCTTCCGCTTCTTTGGGCATATCGAAGTTGACGACATGGGCCACGTCGGCAACGTCAATGCCGCGGGCGGCAACGTCTGTGGCTACAAGGACGCGGTGGCGTCCCTGCGCGAAGCTGCGCAAAGCAGCGTTGCGCTGCGACTGCGAGCGATCGCCGTGAATCGGGGTGGCCGAGTGACCGGAGCGAACCAGGCGGCGGGCGACGCGATCGGCCCCGTGCTTGGTGCGCACGAAGACGAGGAAGCTGCCGTCACTTGATCCGAGTAAGTGCTCGAGTAACTCCTGCTTCTTATCGGTGGGGACCTCGAAGCTGCGCAACTCGACATTGGGAGAGGGCTTGAGGACCGAGCCGATTTCCACGCGAACCGGATCTTTGAGGTAGTCGCGAGCCACTTCGCGGATCTCGGGGCTTAACGTCGCCGAGTAGCAGAGTGTCTGGCGATCCTTAGGCAGGGCGGCGGTGATGCGCTTGATGGAGGGCTTGAAACCCATGTCCAGCATGCGATCCACTTCGTCGAGGACCAGTATTTTGATGCCGCTCAGGTTGACCAGCTTGCGCTGGAGGTAATCTTCGAGGCGGCCTGGTGTTGCGACGATCAGGCGCGCTCCATGGCGGATTGCGTCCAGCTGCGGGCCTTCAGCCAGACCGCCGCAGACCAGCGCCGCCGTGCCTTTGGCCTGGGTGAGATGGCGGTAGTGCTCGAGAACCTGCATGGCCAGCTCGCGGGTGGGCAGCAGCACGAGAGCGCTCGCGCCCTTGATGCCTTTTGGCATCCGCTCGATAAGCGGGATGAGGAAACTGAGGGTCTTGCCGGTACCGGTTTGGGCGGTGGCAATCACGTCGCGGCCTTCGAGGGCGGGCGGGATTGCTCCGGCCTGGACCGGGGTTGGGGTGATGAAGTTGGCGGCGGCAATCTGCTGTTGCAGGGCCGGCGAAAGGTTGAGTTCAGAAAAGAGTTTCAATTTGTCCTTGCTCGGGCGCGCCTGGGATTCCCTCGTTGAGGCCGATCTTTGGATCGGCGCTTCATTTCATCCAGGGAATCCGACTCGTTCTAACGATGCGAGGCGGCCGGAGTTGCTGTGCTCCAGGTGTGCGGCTCAGTGAAGAGCTGCCGCGAGGAACCTATTATTTTTCTATGCAGGGAAAACCAGGGAGGCGCTTATCCGTTTTCACTGTAAAAACGGGGCAAAATGCGCCGATTCGATTTGACCCACACTCAGGAAGCAGTCTCACGAGACCACTTCTCACGTCTTCGGCTACAAACGCCTTTGCTTGAATCGCAGGAGCGCTTTTGAGCCTGGCCCGGTACGCGACATTGCGCACAAATCCTGACTAAAGGGCCATCACGCTGAGAGGGCTGGGAAGATTACGGGAGGACGGTCTTGCGGATGAAGGCGAGAACGGCTCACAACCAAACAACTGAGCGTAGAAACATTGTAGCACGCTGGTTTGCCTTGTCGGCACCGGCCGGCCGATCGCGGCCGGCATGAACATCGCCCTTGGGGGCAGGCCTACTTTTGTGACTGTCCCCGACTTGAGCCGTCGATCACGTGACGCACTTGTGGAGTCTTTTGGCGAAGCTTTTATGGGCTGCGCAAAAACTCGCCAACAGATCCCAGCGTTTCTTCTGCCAACGTCACCAAGAGTCCGGGGAAGTGTTCCGAAGTATGGTAACGCCCGTGTCTGCCAGGTCGAGCTTGCCGTTGCGAGCAAAGTCGCCTGCTGCGAGCCCCCTGCCCGCCGCGCCCAGCGGCATCGGAGGCTGGAAGGTGCCATCGCCATTGCCGAGAAGTAAAACACCCGCGGCGCCTGAGGCTACGTCCAGCTTCCCGTCACCGCTAAAGTCCCCGATGGCCAGCGATCCATCCCCACTGTCTAACTCCATGGGAGTTGCCGTTAATGTAGCCGCCTCGAAGGTTCCGTTGCCGTTACCCAATAACACGGCGAGCGAGTCCTCGTTGGCCACGACTAAGTCCAGTTTTCCATCCCTGTTCAGGTCAGTAACCAGGACCGGAGAGGAAAACTGCCCGCCTGTTGGGTAAGTTACGGCCGGCTGAAATGTCCCGTTTCCGTTTCCTAACAGCACACTTACCGTACCGTTGGTGCAATCGCCACTGCTCACGCACCAATTCGTTACGATCAGGTCTGGCTTACCATCGTGATTGACATCCGCTACCGCCACCGAGGATGCATATTGACCACCCGATGCATAGTTCACCGCTGGCTGGAAAGCTCCTTTGCCCTTGCCTAACAGAACGGATACTGTACCGCTTGCGCAGCTCGAATCGCTGCATTCGTTGGCGACCACGATATCGGGGATGCCATCTCTGTTGACATCGGCGACCTTTACTGACACCGCGTTGACCGCACCCGAGGCGAAACTGATTGCCTTCTGGAAGGTCCCGTCTCCATTGCCGAGCAACACCCCGATGCTGCCCGACGTTGGGCTGGCAGTGGAGTAGACGTTCGCGACAACCAGATCGGGTTTGCCATCGCCGTTCACGTCAGCGACCGCGACGCTCTCCGGCTCTACGCCGCCCGACCCGTAGGTTACGGCCTTGTCGAATCGTCCGTTTCCATCGCCCGGTAACACACCCACCGTGCCGGTGGGACAGCTCGGTTCACCGAAGCAATCGGATACAACCACGAGATCGAGTTTTCCGTCCCTCTTCAAATCCGCTGCCGCGATCGCGTTGGCATCCTGGCCGCCGGACTGGTAGTTCGGCGCCGCTTTGAATCTTCCGTCAGCGCGGCCCAAAAGCACGCTCACGGCGCCGGCCGCGCATCCGTTGTCGTAACAGGCATTCGTCACCAGCAGATCCGGCGTGCCATCCCTGTTCACATCCGCCACGGCTATCGAGTCAGCCTCATACGCCGCGGAGCCATAGGCGACCGCGGGCCGAAATGTCCCGTCCCCGACTCCACGCAGCACGGCCACGGTTCCATTCAGGCAATCCGCGTCCCAGTCGCACTGGTTCGCCACCACAATGTCCGGGTTGCCGTCCCAATCGAGGCGCGCCACTTTCACGGCGACATTCCCTGTTCCGCCCGAACCATAGGCCACCGCTGTTTGAAAAGTGCCGTTGCCATTGCCCAGGAGGATACTCACCGAACTTGCTGCGCAGCTCTGGTTGGTGCATTCATTGCCTGCAATCACATCCAGCCTGCCATCGCCGTTCACATCGGCTACGGCCACGGAGTCCGCTTGCTGCGGACCCGTGCTATAGGTAACGGGGTACAGGAAGGCGCCATTTCCCCCGTTCAGGAGCACGCTTACCGTACCGTTCGTGCACTGGTAGCTGCTGGGGCAGCCGGTTGCGACCACGAGATCGGGTTTGCCGTCACCGTTCAAGTCTCCCACAGCAATCGAACTCGCATCCTCTCCGCCGGAGACATACACCGCGTTGGGAGAAAAAGTGCCATTGCCATTTCCAAAAAGTACGCCGACAGAACCAACCGCGCATTCGTAAAGCAAGTAACAGTCGTTGGCTACGGCTAAATCCAGTTTGCCGTCCCCATTAAGGTCGGCGATAACTACTGAAGTGGCGCCGAGACCCCCCGAGTTATAGCTCACCGCCGGCATGAACGTGCCATTACCATTGCCGAGCAGCACGCTTACAGAGCCATAGGTGCAGGAACTATCGGCGCAGTCATTGGTCACCACGAGGTCGGGCTTACCGTCCCCGTTCACATCCGCTATCGCGACCGAAGAGGGCCCCAGGCCGCCCGAGCCGAAGCTCGCCGGCGAATCAAATGTACCGTCGCCTTTACCGAGAAACACCTCGACCACGCCAGTTGTACAGGAACCGCCGGAACAGCCATTCGTCACGACAAGATCGGGTATGCCGTCCCCATTGACGTCGCCAGCCGCAATCGAAGCAGCATCTTTTCCGCCGGAGCTGAAAGTGAAGGCCGACCGAAAAACAGGGTCGAGAGACTCCGGATGCGTTGGCGCGAGCAGAGCTTCGCTGGTAGTACTGAGTGCCGCCGATTGCACTGACGGTATCCAGGGTACGTGACCCCGCAATTGTGGCAATCCTCCAGGCTTGGAAGCCAGTCCCGCGCTGGGCTGGAAAACGGTTGCCACGCCGGGACCAGGCGTGACTGGCGCATTGGATTGCGAGAAGAGCGAGGGAGCGGTCAAAGGTACGGTCAGGGACAGAGCCAGGCAAGCAAAGCAAAAAGGTTTCATGGACCACCGTGGATGTGGTTAGGAGGCTGAACTGATGCCGGAGGTTGTGCGCCCGGGGCTACTGACCGGCAACGATCCTGGCCAGGCAGCACCAATACTAACCGATTCAGGCATGATTAATCTGGTTCAGGGGTGATTAACCCGATTCAGGCGAGGGGCTCACAAAGAGTTTGAACTCCCTCGAAGATCATGCCGAGGTTCATCTGGTGCAGCATTACACTGGGCGGCCTGATTCGTCCTGCAGGCCCGGGGCAAGCGGCAGCTCGACCACAATTTGTGCCCCACCATTCCGCGAGCCATTCAAGCCATGATTGCGCGCCCCAACCCGGCCGCCGTGCGCCATCGCCACCGCACTGACGAACGCGAGGCCCAGCCCGTGCCCCTTCGACTCCGAGCCTTTCACAAACCGATGAAACAGCCGTGGCGGCGTTGTTCCGTTGTCCTGATCCCCCGGAACTACCGATTCCAGAAGGTCCGGCGGAAATCCTGCCCCGTCGTCCTCCACTGTTATCGACGCCATCTGCCCCGACGCGGATACTTTCACCCGCAACTGCGATCCGGTTCCCGCATACCGCAGTTCGTTCTCCATCAAGTTAGAAAGCATCCGCGAACAGAGCGACACATCGATCCGGCAATGCACCGGCATAGCCACCGTAACGGAAAGATGCTGATCATTCTCCGCAAAGACGGGCCGGTACAATTCCGCCATACGCTCCACCAGTTCTCCCAAGTCGGTCCGCTCCGGCCGCAGTCGAAGCGCCCCTGCATCCGCTTCGGCCACATCCAGAGAGGTCGTGATCACCTCCGACAGCCGGTCCAGCTGCTCAATGGCTCCCGCCATCAACTCCGACCATTGTTCGCGATTGTCAGAGGAAAGTGCGATCTCGATGCTGCCGCGCACAGAGGTGATCGGACTCTTCAAATCGTGCGCCATAGAATCTGTGAGGGTTCGGAGCTGGTTCACAGAAGCCGAAATGCGGTCCAGCATGTTATTGAATGTCCGCGCCAGCCGTGCCACTTCGTCACGCTGATTCTCCACTGGAACACGCGTGCTGAGGTCGTCCGACCGAATGCTCGCCGCCGTCCCTGTGATGGCATCCACTCGCCGCAGCATCCGCCGTAATCCCAGCAGCGTAACCAGGAATCCGAAGGCGACCATGATCACCCAGCCCATCGCGAACTGGAGCAGCAGGCGCTGCATAAGCGCCGTGGCGGCCGAATCCAGCAGCCCCAGATAGATTTGTCCACCCCCGGAGTTCATCCTGACGGCGACGACACGGAAGGGCTCGCGCCATCCCGCAATCCGCACCGACAGCGGAGTCAACTGCTCCGGCCTGCTTTTTGCCAGGGCTTGCAGGAATTCCGCGCTGTTGGCTGGACCCACCCATACCGGAGCGCGCGAGCTGCCTTCCGTTTCCGCAAAGAAGACGGTATTGCCCTGAATATGGTGGCCCGTGTCGTCGTAGGAGACTTCCTGCGACGCAAGCTCCGCCACCTCCCCTACGAGGCGCCCGTATAACGCATCCCGCGGAGTGCTGAGAGCTACCTGTTTCAGCGTCTCGCTTTCACCGATCAGCCAGGAATCGCTGCGCGCCTGAATGGCGCGCGCCACCACAAAGTACATAGCCAGAAAGACGCCGGCGCTGCCAATTGCAAATACCAGGGTGCTTCGCACCGCAAGACGCCACGCCGAAGTGCGGTAGAAGCTCCATCTAATCGTTGAGAACATACCCCACCCCGCGGATGGTGCGGATCAGCTGGTGCTGTGGGTCGCGGTCCACTTTGCCTCGCAGCCGGTGGATGTGCACGTCCACAATGTTAGTCGATGGATCGATGCGCATTTTCCAAACGTGATCGAGCACCATGGCTCGTGTCACGACTCGGCCCGCATTGCGGCAGAGATACTCCAGCAAAGCGAATTCCTGCTGGGTCAGTTGAATCTCCTGTCCGCCTCGCCGTGCCTCACGCCGGATCAGGTCGATTTCCAGATCCGCGACCCGCAGCCTTATGGCCTCTGATTGCGCGGGTGTGCCACGCCGCAGCAGCGCCCGCACCCGTGCCAGTAATTCCGCAACGGCAAATGGCTTTGTCATGTAATCGTCGCCGCCACGTTCGAGACCCAGTACACGCTCATCGACCGAGCGGCGCGTGGATAAAATCAGCACCGGCAACGTCATTCCCTGTGCCCGCAGCCGTTGAATCAGCTCCAGACCATCCATGTCTGGCAGCGTCAGGTCGACGATCAGAGCGTCGTGTATTCCGGCGAGCGCCAGCTTTTCGGCCTGATTTCCCTGCGCCGAGGCATCGACACTGAATCCCGATTCAGTCAGTGCGCGGGTCAAAAACTCGCGAATCGTGTTGTCATCCTCGACGACCAGGAGTCGCATCGGGTTCATTTCCTAAGCGTGTTAACCGGGCGGAGAAGCACTGCCGCGATCCGCGAGACCTTGTTTTGTTCTGGTTATCTTCGGAGCAGATTCGGACCAGTTGAGGGCAACGGGCAGCAGATCAAGCTGTAAAGATTTGAGACTACTCCCGAAGCAGGACGTAAGCACCGCCGGGATTACAAAGTTGTCATTTGCACGGTGCTTTTATGCTTGGTTGGCGAATGGAACAGTGGCCTTCCAGGAACCAGGTGAGAGCGATTCTGACGGCGAGATGATCGGCAGATGAAGAATCGGTCATTTGCGCGAGGCAAAGGTATCGGTGGATCGCGCGCGGACACGAAGTGCGATTTCCGAAAGACACACAGATCGAAATTCTGCTAAACGAGCGGTGATCGGTTTCGCGATAAGAAGTGATTTCTTACTTCGGCTAAAACAATCGTCGGCAACGAGGCTTCCATCAGGTGCTCAGCCGCCGCAGTGCGAGAAACGGTAGATTGGCGTTCAATCTGCGGATCGCGGTGGGCTCCTTTTCTCCTTGCCACCCGTCTTCCCGGGCTTCAGGGCAGGCCCTGCAGGACTATGCCGGGCCCTGCCGTGCTACAGCCCCGCGCCGGCGCGGGCTGTAGCAGCGGTTGCAATTGACACTCAAGTCCCGGATTCAGAAAACAAATCGCGCGAGCAGATACGCCGTATTATTGCCGCTCGCGTTTCGTCCTGCCCCGTCATAATCGGTCGATCCACCATTAAAGCGGGTGTAACCCGTGTACTGAAACGCCAGATCGATATTCTGCATTGGCCAGTACGACACATTGGCAATGTACCCAACGCTTTTAGGGCTGCCGTTGACGCTGCCCGTGATCGCGGCAGGCGCATATAGGTTGACGTCGGCAGTGCCCGACGTGACGAAGCCTCCCAAGGTAGCCGAATACTTATTGCCAAAATGGTATTCCGCATTCGCATTTGCCGAATTCAGATGGTGGGCAACCACGGCTGCCACCCCGGATGACTCGCTGGCCACCAGCGCCGAATTCTCCCGGACAAATGTTCCGCGCACCGAGAGAACGTCTTTGCCGAAGGTGTGATCGTACTGAAAATCCGGGCCGAAATCCGTGTAGCTGTCCACGGAACCGGTGATCGCACCAGGAGTCGATTTCACATGAATGCCGTACAAGCCGACCTCCACGTTATCCTTCCGCCCCACCTGCTGCCACGCCAGCCGCCAGTAAGGCGCCACGCCCTGAATATTGATCGAGGATGCCTGGCCGTTATTGGGCTGCGGGCTGCCGATGTGATCGGAGCGGTAAATGGTCCCGTCAAAATACAGATGCTGGTTCCACATCGTGTAGGCGCCAATGCCGGCCACATCCTGGGCCAGCGGCCCCTCGATCAAGGGTGATGCGGCGGGGGTTGGAGCCGAGTCACTGGCGATGAAGGGATACCCGTAGGCTGGCGTGCTGTTCCACAGATCTTCGACTGTAGGATTGTTATTAAGAGTCAGACCGTAGACCCAGTCTTTACCATTGATTTGTTTCTTGTTGGCATAACGAATGTCGGTGTTGTCCATGCTGAAGTGATCGTCCTGAGCGTCGTAAGTTACCTGTAGGAAACTACCGACATGCGGCGCCCACGCCCCGGCAAGAAACAAAGAGACATCCTGAGGAAATTCGAAATTTCCATTCTGCGTTCCCGTTTGCGCCGCATTAGTGCTGGTGAACGACGTCTCAAACCATGCGCTCAGTGGCAGCGTGGCCAGCATTTCAAGCCCTGACCGCCGACCGCCCGACTCAGCCGTAATGCTGGTGTCTTTCATCTTGTCGATGTATCCCATCAGCTTGAACAGCCTTCCCGCCGGATTCAGCTCGGGCGGCGTGTAGTGGCAGCCGCTGCACGGCAGGCCCGTCTGGCGCGCATAGCTGGGTAATGCGGCCGCATGCGGAACAACTTCGACACTACTGCGCAGCAGCAGGCAAATTCCTGAAAGAAGGAGCACACTCAGAAAGAACGTACGCATCGTAACCATCCTTGTAAAAAGCGAGATACACACTGAAGAGCGAATTGATACTCGTGAAACAAAATCCATGGTGGCGCGAGGCACTGCCCCGCGCACTGTCAGCGCTTCGCATAAACCACCCCCGCGGCTCGCCAGGGAGGATCGGAGACGATTCGGATATACGCAATCAACGCCTGCACTTCAGCCTTGCTGAGCGTCGCACCGTACGGCGGCATCAGAGCGGAGCGGTTCAGTGCCGGTCCGCCGTGATTAATGATCGCGGTCAGATCGGCATCGGTCAGCATATTGAGCGACTGGCCGTCGATGAAAGCGTGCGGCTTCACGGCGAGGTTGTCGTAATTCGATACGCGCTCCGCCGATGACTCCTGGTCGTGGCACCGCGCGCAGTAGTTCTGATCCACCGCGTAGCCGACCTGTTCCTGGTACCCGAGGGCCAATTCGGTAATACTTAGCGCGAAAGGCCTGCCGCCCTTGTCCAGCGACGCGGCCCTTAGTTCGTAGCGGCCCGAGATTCCTCCGAGGGTCACAGTGGTGGTTACTTGTCCGTTGGAATCGGTTACGCCATCGGTAGGGTCAAATCCAACACCTGCCGGACCACTGAAGCTGACGGGCGCTCCTGCGACCGCATTCCCCTGCGCATCGTTTACCTGCACTACCAGAGGCTGCGGCAACGCGGCGCCGGGCGTCCCCAACTGCTTTCCTCCACTCGATTCCACAATCGCAGCGCCGAAGGCTGTCGCATGCGCCGCCGGAGAAGCCGCAGGCTGCCGCGCACACCCCGCAACAAGCAAAAGCAGGTAAGTTCCGGAGATCCAAAAGAGTCGCCTCATCGCTTCGCTTCCTGCTTTCCGGCGGTCTTCTGCATCATGAGGAAGGCGGTGATCGCGCCTGCGTCTTCATCACTCATGTTCTGGTTGGGCTCGATGGTGCCCGGACGCAGCGCCTGCGGATTCTTCAGCCAGTGGTAGATCCAGGCAGCACTCAGCCGCGACCCGACGTGGGTGAGCGGAGGCCCGATATATCCCTTGTCCTGCTGCGTGTTCACCATGTGGCACGACTGGCAGGAGTACTTCGAATAAAAGAGCTGGCGCCCCTGCTCCACCAGCGCCGGAGAGTAACCGCTCAACGGCATTGCCTCCCGATCGATATCCGGTTTCTGATAGACGGTCATGAAGTAGCCGGTAAGTTCAGCGCGCTCGCTGTCGGATAAGTTGAATTTCGGCATACGCCGGATCAGAGCCGGTCGCAGGGTGTTAGGGTTCTTTAGAAAATCGTCAAGCCACGGACGCTGCACGGCCGAACCTTCCCAGCTAAGGTCTGGAGCCATATCGCCGCCGCGGCCGTTCATGCGGTGACAGGCCACGCAATTCAGTTCCGCCATGAGGTTTCCGGCGTGTCCTGCCGGCTGATAAGTCGAGCTGGGCTGCGCCGGAATTTGCAGGCGCGTGGGCAGTGTGAAGCTGCGATCGGTCAGGGAGAGCAGCGCGGTCGTCAGCGCATCCACTTGTTCAGGGGTAAAGTTGTACTGCGGCATCCTAAGGCCGGGCCCAAAGGCGCGTGGGTGCCGGATTTTCCCGTTCAGATAGTCGGGGAGGGTCTTTGCCATGCCATTAATGAAGACAATTTGAGCAAGAGGCTTGCTGCCAACACGGCTCAACTCCGGCGCGTAATTGGCCGGCTTCGAGATGCCGCGAATTTCGTGACACACGGCGCATCCATACTGCATGACCAGAGCTTTACCATTGGCGATCTGCTGGGCGGTTGCCGGTTGAAGATGTACGTTCGCCAGGAAGTCGGAATCGGCTTTGCTTTCGACATAGGCGCTAACAATGCTGAGTTGCTGGTCGGTCCAGCGATAGCGCGGCATTAAGGTGTGGGAGTTATACGTGCGCGGATCCCTCAGCCATGAGCGCAGCCATTCCGGTCTCACCTTGGTGCCGACGCGTGTGAGCTCGGGACCAATATCTCCGCCCACCAGATTGCCGGCGGCATTCTGCACGGCGTGGCAGGAGGCGCAGAAAGATTCGCCATATAGGCTTGCTCCGGCAGCCGGGTCAGGCGCGGCTTTCGAGGCGACGGGTGACAGGGCGGGCTGACTAACGGCGGGCGGCTCGCTGTTGGCGATGAGAAAGGCGGAGATATCCCTGGCGTCTTCGTCCCCCATCTGGAAATCGGGCATAGTCGCCGAAGCAGCATAACTGGATGGGTTCTGCAGCCATGCGTAAATCCACTCGCGAGTAGTTTTGGAAGCAATATGCGTGAGGGGCGGAGGATTGTCCGCTGCGGTCATGGTGCTGCCGTCGGGTAGTCGAACGGTATGGCAGCGCACGCAACCGTAGCGGCCGAGCACATCGCGTCCCTCGTTCAGCTTTGGAGTTCCTGCCAGCGCCACATGGTGACACTGGCCGCAGGATGCCTCGATATAACGCGCCGGCAACAAAGGTTCTTCGCGCGCCAGGGTGCTGTGATGGGCTTCGGCGGCTGTGGTGGCTGCGCCCTGACCGCGATGACAAACTACGCATCCGAACTCGTCGAGGCGATGAGGAATTACGGGATGCCGGCGGAAAGGCTGGGCGCTTACGTCCACGAGGCTTGCCTCACCAAGGCCGGTGTGGCAGCTCTGGCACCGATCGACGACCCCTAACTCAGGAATCCAAATCTGGCGAATGCCACCCTGAAAATGCCGCTGCAGAGTTACGGCATCGCCGCGGTCGCGAATCAAACGAAGGTACTGCTGCTGATAATGCCGCCATTCGCTGAAGTGATCTTTGGCGGGGGCGATGGCCAGAGCCAACAAAAGAAGAAGGCTCACTACGCCGAAGGACAGAACTGGATCGCGAAACAAAGCCCGCCAGAAGGAGACGAATTTAGCTTTCATGGATTGCATTCATCCTCTCCATGGCAATACCCATGACCAGCCGGGTCCGCGGAAAAAGGTGCCGACAACCGTCAGCACGATGAGCTCGAAGAGAAACCAGGTCATAATCCACCAGGAGACGGGTTTCGATGCGAGATAGCGGCGATACCGCTGGGGGGATCCTGGCGAGCTGGAGGCCGCCAGCCACATGAATCCGGCTACGATGAGCGTCGGCACCAGCGCCACATACACGTCAAAAAACCAGAGGAAGAGAGACAAGGCGATCGCCGAGACATAGAAAATATTGAGGCGACGGCGGCGATTTTTCAGAAACAGGCCGTCCGCCTCGATATTGACGTTGAAGTACGGGATAACCACCAGCCCTACCACCAGCACGGTTGGAATGAGGACGCCGGCCACAACCGGGGGGAAGTAATGCAGCATTTCCTGGAGGCCGAGAAAGTACCAGGGAGCTTTGGCTGGATTGGGCGTGTTCGTAGGATCGGCGATGCCCTCGAGCGGCGCATTGAAGAAAAGCGAAATCAGGACCAGCGCAATGGCGAGGAGTTCGATGGCGAGAGCAATGCGCAGTAAGCCTTCCGGGAAAGTCTGGACCTGGTCTTCATCGCTGACTTTTACCTGAGCGGAGGTGCGTCGAGTGACAAATAACACGCGTTTCTGCGACTTCCTGATGTCTGAACCTACGCCAGCGGCAAAGTCTTTTGGGTCTGTCATACCTTCACCACTACAGCTTCGTCAGCTTTGGAGTCGCGGAGAGTCTCTATGCCGGGCTCGCTCTGCCTCACATAAAGACCGCCATCTTTCCGGATGCGCCACATATGGACAGCTACGAAAAGAACCGCCGCCAGTGGGAGGACTACGCAATGCAGCACATAAAACCGGAGCAGGGCGTTAGCATTGACCTGATGGCCGCCTAACATCAGGAAGCGGGCCTGGTCGCCGAAGACAGGAACCGCCGAGGAAATGTTGGACCCGACGGTGATAGCCCAGAAGGCCAGCTGATCCCATGGAAGAAGATAGCCGGTGTAACTCAACAGCAGAGTTATAAGCAGAAGTACGACGCCGATCACCCAGTTGAACTCCCGCGGAGGGCGATACGCGCCGCGATAGAAGACCTTGAACATGTGCGCGAAGACAAGGAACACCATGGTGTGCGCCGACCAGCGGTGTAAGTTACGAAGGAACATTCCGGACGAGACGACAAACTTCAGATCCTTTACATCGGCGTACGCCTGTGGCACGGAGGGGTGGTAATAAAGCATCAGCAGGATGCCGGTTATCACGAGGATGAAGAAGGTCCCCAGAGTCAGCGCCCCGAGATACCAGGTAGCGCGAAATGTAAGCATCCTCCGGCGCACTTTGGTCGAAAAAAGATGGAGGAAGACGCTCTGCTGAATGGCCAGCGCGCGATGCAGGGTGCTGGAACCGGTACCGCTGCGGAATACCGAACGCCATACCCGCGTTTGTTGCAGCCTGTCGAAGTAGCTGTCTGTTCTGCGCGGCATTCGTCAGATCCTCAGAAATGCGAAAGGTTGAGTCGTGGTTGAACGGTCAACCATGATGTCGCCGTCGTCGCTGATCCAGGTCTTCAGCCACGGCAGCGGTTTGGGCGCGGGTCCAGCGAGCTTTTGCCCCTCGCGGCTGAATTGGCTGCCGTGGCAAGGACAGGCGATGATGCCCAGCTCCGGCTTCCATGCCGTCATGCAGCCCAGATGTGTGCAAATAGCATTCAGCGAAAAGAAGCCTTCCTGCACGTGAATCAGGTAAATCGCCGAATTCACATCGAGAGTTACGGAATCCAGCGGATAGCTTTCCGATTTACCCGCGTTAACGATGGGAGACGCCTCGTAAAGAACATTGGGCGAGAGGAATCGATACGTAAAGCCCAAAGTACCGGCGGCCGCTACACCCAGGGAGGTCACGCCGAGCTTGGTAAAGAGTTCGCGGCGGCTGATCTCCTGCTGCATCGGCACCGGCGTGGTTCTGTCTTCGCTCATCTCAGTCCTCACTTAGCCGCCGCGGCGGCTCGAAACGGCGCGTCGATGGATTCAAGGGAAATCAACCCTGTTGGTTCGGCGGGAATCAGGTTGTAAGACTCCATGGTGATGGTGCCCACCGGGCAGCGAGCCGCGCAGAGACCGCAGCGGATGCAGCGGGTCTCGTCCTTCAACATCACCGAGCCGGCGACCACACCCAGTTCATCCGCGCGAACATCGTCGAGCTCGACATTGAGCAGGCCGTGGCGGTCGATGAGTTGTTGCACTACGTCAGGCTCAAATTGAAAGCGATCGAGGGCCACCAGTTCGAGGCAGCTCTCCGGGCAAACATCGATGCAGCCGCCGCACAGCACACAAAGGCTGCCATCCTCGAGATTGCCTTCGAAGATGGTGTTCACCCAGCAGTGCAGGCAGCGTTGCGCCTCCAGCTGCGCGGCTGGTTCGTCGAACCCGACTTCCACTTCGGTCATGCCGGTGCGGCGATTGAGCGGCAACGCGGGGATGGGCTGGCGGACCAAATCGAGAATGCCGAGGGGCATGCTGTGGCGTTTCAGAATCTCCACTTCTATGGTTGGCTCGGGATGCCGCGCGCCACGGAGAAACTCATCGATGCCCACGGCGGCTCGCTTGCCGTCCGCAACGCTGTCGATGATCAGGCGTGGGCCGAAGACGCAATCTCCACCGGCAAAGATTCCCGGCGCCGAAGTCATGAGCGTCTCGCGGTTCACAGCAATCAGCCCGCGCCGCGATATTTCCACGCCATCCTCAGGCTTCAGAAAATCGAGCCTTGGGGCCTGGCCGATCGCCATAATCACGGTGTCGCAATCGAGGATCGCTTCACTGTTTTCGTAAAACGCGGGATTAAACCGCCCCGCCGCATCGAAGACCCACCTGGTCTTCAGCGTTTCAAGGCCAGTGACTCGACCGTTTTCTCCGACCACGCGATTGGGCCCGAGCCCGGGATGCAGAATGATCCCTTCTTCTTCGGCTTCCACAATCTCTTCCAGCGCGGCCGGCATTTCTTTGCGGCTCTCGAGGCAGACCAGATGCACTTCCTGTGCGCCCAGCCGTAGTGCAGAGAGCGACACGTCCACCATTTCTTTTGTCGCGAGCGCATCGACGTTTTCTTTAGAGGGCTCCTGCGGCTCCACGCCCGCCACGTGCTGGCGCAGCACTTCACGCGCCGCGGAACGCGCCACATCCATGGCCACATTCCCGCCGCCGATCACCACCACCTTCTTCCCGATCGTGAACTGATACCCAAGGTTCACGTTCAACAGAAAGTCGATTCCCTTGTGCACGCCGTCCAGATCCACGCCCGGGATGGAGAGATCGCGGCTGCTGTGCGCGCCCACAGCTAACAGCACTGCATCGAACCCCTGGCTGCGCAGATCGGAAACAGCAAATTCGCGCCCGGCAGCCTGGTTGAGTTTGAGCGTGATGTCGCCGGTCGCAAGAATCTCGCGCACCTGTGCCTCCACCACATCGCGTGGCAGCCTGTACTCCGGTACGCCGAGATACAGCATTCCGCCCGCAACCGGCGCAGCCTCAAAAATCGTGACGGAATAGCCCATCAACGCCAGATCGTGGGCGGCAGACAATCCAACCGGGCCGCCGCCCACCACCGCAATCCTGAATGGCAGTTTCCGTTGCCCTCGGCCTTCGTTGACGTCGACCGGCCGCTTCGACTCCGGTCCGTGCCGTTCGGTCAGAAAACGCTTCAGCGCGCGAATTGCGATCGGCTGATCGATCGCGCCGCGCCGGCAAGCGGTCTCGCAGGGATGCGCGCAAACGCGCCCGCAAATGCTCGCCAGCGGATTGGGGTCGCGCGCGATCCGGTAGGCGTCTTCATACCGTCCCTCAGCGATCAGGGCAACATACCGTCCCGCGTTGGTGTGCGCGGGACAGGCCATCATGCACGGAAAATTGCTGTTCAGCCAAGCTGCGTCCACCGTTTTGTTTTCGTACCGTTTCAGCATGATGGCTTTGTCCCTGTGTGGCGGCGGTTCCCCTATTTCGTCAGCGTGGCGTCGGCCTTCGTATCGCCGGACACAGTAACCTGGCTGGAGTGCGGCTTCGTTCCCTCGTTCCAGAACGTCACCGTGTAGGCGCCGTCGGGAACGTTCTCGATGTGGTACATGCCGGTCTTATCCGTCGTGGCAAAGTATGGCGTCGGCGACACAACGATGTAGCCGGCCATGTCAGGGTGAACGTTGCACAGCAGAGGAACCGCGCCAGGCTTGTCGAAGGTGAAATTACGCTTCTCTCCCTGCGGCCAAGTGCCCATGTTGTGTCCCAGCTTCTTATCGCCGCCAATCGAAGGCCAGAAGACGTTGTGCGCCACGGTGTCACTGTTCAGGAACTCCACCGTCGTCCCCACCTGCACCACCACAATGTGCGGCACAAACATCAACCCCTTCTGGTTCACCGTCACATGCTGCGACGGGGCCGAAAACGTTTTTCCCGCGACCGCTTCGACGTAGACGACCGATTCCCCTTTAGCGCCGGAGACCTTGCCGCTGATGGTGCCTGCAAAAGCGCTGCTCGCCACAGCGAGGACCGCCAGAACTGCCGGAATGCCGTATTTCATGAGTTCTCCTTCGAGTCGGGATTACTAGTTAACCTGCCGTTGGCGCGCTCATCGAGCGCCGCGCTGCCTATGCTGAACTGTGCAGTGACCGGGCTGAAGCTCCGCTGATTTCCGTCGCGCCCGTGTCAGTCCGGCATCGATTGCGGCGTCTCCCTTTTTCCAGGCTTGCGGATGGAAGATGGCCGACAATGCTCGCCGGGGGTGGTGGAGCCATAAGAAAGGGAAAGGGTTAAATCTGTATGTGACGGCCATCACAAACGAGCTGGGGCTGACTCGAAAAGAACGGATTGTGCGCCTGCTCAGGCTCAGAAAATTACGGCCGCTTCATATAGGTGTGGACGACGAGGAACGGCCAGGGAGTGTCCGGATACCATGACGGCCACGGTCGACCACTTAATTTTCCCGCGACCAGTTGGCTGGGTCATCGCTCTTGGTTTCCTCCTTTGTCTGTAACGGAGACCAGAATGGCTTCGCGATCGGAGGAAGTACGATCGAAGGAAGTATGCGAATGAAGCCTACAAATCGGGATGGACGTGGTCGCCACACTGAAACGGTTCAGCAACGGCACGAGTACCGGTCAGGAAAGGGAAAATGGCTCATCTTCACTGATGCCTCCGTCGCTACAGGCGGCCAATTTGATCGATTTCCCGTTTGATGGCCATGTTCTCGAGCGTCGAGAGAGGCAGCGAGAGAAAGAGTCCGATCCTGCGATCCAGAACAGTGAAAGCGTCGCGAAAGGCGCGGGCGATTTCCTCTGGAGTTCCCTTGACTGCAGCCGGATCGGCGATGCCCCAATGCGCTGTCATCGGCTGGCCCGGCCAGTAAGGGCACTGCTCTTTAGCGGCGTTGTCGCACACGGTAAAAACGAAGTCGAGCTTCGGCGCTTCCGCACCTGAGAACTCATCCCACGACTTGCTGTGCAGGCCCGCCGTCGAGAGACCGGCTGATTCGATCTGGTGCAATGCTTCTGGCCGTGGTTGTGCAGCCGGATGACTGCCTGCGCTGTAAGCGGTGAACTTGCCCTTTCCTTTGTGGTTCAGAATCGCCTCAGCCATGATCGATCGAGCAGAATTGCCGGTGCAGAGGAACAGAACGTTGTAGTGTTCGGTCATGATCGTTATTCATTTGCTCCTGCGATGCCAGGCGTGCAGCATCCCGGCTGGCAGCAGGCGGATTTGGGCTTGTTGGCGCGGATGAAGGCGCCGAAGAACTTGTCGTTTACCTGGGGAGCTATAGAATCGACGTCCACACCGGCGTCCGTCAGGAAGACGCGAGCATCCTCAACGTTGTAGACGCGCGTCGGCTCGACGGCAGCATCTTCGAATCCCACACCAATCAGCTTCGCGATGTATTCGCTCTCTTCGAGCGCACCGGCGATACAGCCGACCCAGAGCAACATGCTCTTTCGAACCACTTCCGGCACACTTCCGCGAACGACTACATCGGAGACAGCGAGCCGTCCGCCGGGCTTCAGAACACGGAAGGCTTCACGGAGAACACGATCCTTGTCGGCGGAGAGATTAATGACGCAGTTGGAGATGATGACATCGACAGAGTTATCGGGCAGAGGGATGTTCTCGATCTCGCCCTTCAGGAATTCGACATTTGTGATGCCCGCCTGCTTCTGATTTTCACGCGCGAGTGCCAGCATGTCGTCCGTCATGTCCAGGCCGTATGCCTTGCCCGTTGGACCGACGCGCTTCGCCGAGAGCAATACATCGATGCCGCCACCGGAACCAAGATCGAGAACGGTTTCGCCGGGGCGAAGGTCGATCAGTGCGGTCGGATTACCGCAACCGAGGGAGGCCTTGACCGCCATCTCGGGAAAGGTCCCGGTTTGATCGGAGTTGTAGAGGTTCGTGGTGATCGGATCGCAACACCGCAGACCAGGGTCGCAACATGCCTGCACACTGCCGGATTCCGCCACGGCGCGGGCCGCGCTTCCGTACTTCGCCTTTACCTGCTCCTGAACGCTGGCTGCCGATTCCATTTTTCCGCCCTCCTCGCATACGCTAAGGCGAATGTATTCCCTGTGTAACGTATCTGTCAAGCCGTATATAATGGCGGAGTGAGCCTTACGCAGAAGAATTACGACCTCGTGCCATTGTTTGCAGCGCTTGCCGATCGCACCCGTCTCAGGCTGTTGAACCTGATGAACGGGAAGGAGGTGTGCGTCTGCTATTTCGTGGAGATTCTTGGACAGAGCCAGCCCAAGATTTCACGGCACCTTGCTTACCTGCGCCGCGCGGCCATTGTGTCTGCTCGCCGGGAAGGAAAGTGGATACATTACAAAATCGTAGCGCCGAAGCACGCCGGGGCGGCAAGGATCCTGGGAGAAATGCTCTCCGCCCTCAGCGAAGACAAGGCGATGCAGGCAGACCTGGCCAGACTGAATAAGGCGTGCTGTGCTCCCCGGAAAGTTCCGGCACTCAGTGGTGCCCCGTTGCCAATTCAGATTGAAGCTGTGAGTTCCTGCGCCTGTTGAACGGACGCACCTGTCGAGGCTCCGCATTCGCGGCGCTTTGGGCGATACAGATCACTCTCCCCTGAAGAACGGAATCGTTCTGTCACGGCGTGCACCAGCATGGCACCGGGCCAGTTTGAATAGCAGCGACTGCGTGGGAATCTTAGAATCTGTAAACGAGAAAGGTGCCGGCCCTCCAGCGGATGTTTGTCGTCGTTGTTGGCGGCGTTGTGTAGCGGCTCGAGATAACACCCGCCTGTCCGCGAAGAGACAGGTGTTTCGCCAAACGGATGTCCAGTCCACCATCCCCAGCGAAAGCAAATCCCGATCCGTTCGTGTAGAAGTACGAGTGCTGCGTGCTGCTGTTTTGAAAAGATTGGCCGCCGATCAGGAAGTCCGCAAACGGAGTGAGTCTGGCGCCGGAAGGCGGCTTCGCGATGCGCGGCCCAATCAGATAGTCGATTGTTGTGGTGACATTGGCGACGCCGCTCGCTGCGATAAAGGCACTGACATCGCCCTCGATCCCGACCCACCTGTAGACCCGGAAGTCGGCGCCGCCGCCAATTCCGGCGGAAGCGTTGCTCGCCGGATTGCTGCCTGTAAACGCAGCACCAACATAGAAGTCTCCATGAGGGGACGCTGATTCTTTCGGCGGTTGAGTTTGGGACCACATTAGTGTCCCTGATTCGAATAGAAGTAACAACAGAACGACTGTAATCTTTCCCATTGCAGCCTCTTTCACACTTATCGAAAGCAAAATCTTTCTTGAATGCCGGTCAGTCGGAAACCTGACCTGCGAGATTGAGATCAATCGCAACGTCATTCTCCGCCTTCCAGATCAGGAAGCTCGGGTTCTTCAAACCCCACGGCACATAGGGAACGATGAAGTGCGCCTTTGCTGTTGCCTTCGATCCATCTATGTGGACCTGGATCGGAATCGTCAGGTCGTGACCATTGCCGAGTAAGGTGAAAACTCCGCTCACCTGGATGGTTGAGTCGCCTGAGGGCGCGATGGCGCCGGTGTAGGTACTTCGGCTCAAAGGAGACGGTTGCGTACTGTTCCGACCTTGAGAATGTCCTTGTTCATCTTTTTGTCGCGGCTGTCATTGCCGGTCTTGCCGCTGCCGGCCAGTACGACCACCGAGACCCGACATCTTTGGATTGCTGCGGTCAAACTCAATCGATCCGGATTGAATGTGAAACGTGCCGTTGACGACCTCGTGGGTCGTGTTGAGCGTCATCTTGACCTCGCTGGCATCGGGGTTGACGGCGAAGGTCTGATGCTGGGCGAGTGCGGCTGGAGCGAGTATGGCCGCGAGGGTCAGGATTGCGAAGGATTTCATTGCATCTCCCCTGGAGGGTTTGACTACTGAAAAATGTTTTGCCGTGGGTCGACTTCAGCTGGCGAATGCATGCGGAGCAACAGCGGCGTGCTGGGTGACGCGTGTCAGTCTCGCCGTCACGCGCATCACGCCGGGCCAGACCCTGAGGCAGAACGGCAATACGGCGCGCGCGAGAGAGTTGTTCAAGCCATCGGCGGCGAACTCGGCAAGACGCATCTGGGGCAGCAGTGCGGATCGCAGCTTTGGCTGAAAGACCGGCGCCGGCTCCGCGGCAAGATAGGCAGCGGCGGCACGGCGGGCAGTATGCAGCGCGATGGATATGCCATCGCCGGTGAACGAGGGGATGACGGCTGCCTGATCGCCGATGCAGTAGAGCCCATCCTCGGTTGTGCGGCGGATGTAGCCGTACGGGATATGGGTGATGGCGATCGGCTTGTCGAGCAGCGGCTCCGCACCGGCAAGCCTCATCGCGAGGTGGGGACAGTCCTGCTGCATCTTTGCGAGGAAGCCCTCCCAGCGATGACCCGCACGTGCAAGATACCGCCGTTGCACGACGCAGCAGAAATTCGCAATGCCGTCTTCCACCGGCTGGATACCACCGTAGCCTCCGGAATAGAGCATCAACTCGGAGGCGTTCGCCAGGTCAGCGGTCTGCGCGGGAGACAAGCGATAATACATCTTGAAGGCGACCCATTGCTGCGGGTCCTTCGGACGACTGTGGCCGCGCAGATCGTGCTTGCCTGTGGCGAGAAAGGCGGTTGGAGCTTCGTATGTGGCGCCGTCGTCGAGCGTAGCCTGCCAGAGGTTCGCGGTCGAGCGGCTGAGCGACTGCACACTGCGACCACGCTCAACGCGGACTCCCGCGGCGATGGCTGTCGGCGATGAGCGCTGTATCGAGCGCCTTGCGCGTGAGCGAGGCTTCGCGGGAAAAGGCAACGGAGCCTTCGCGGCGCGCCTGGCGAGCGGCCAGTCGAACGTAGTCGATCGGCACGGCGCCAAGCGAGGCCACGTCGATGCCGAGCGCATGCAGGTCTTCAAGAGCCTCACCGCTCAGGAACTCTCCGCAGACCTTATGGCGCGGTGTGGGCTCGCGTTCGATCAGCGTGACGCTTCGTCCCTTTCGAGCGAGCGCGATCGAAGCCGCACAGCCTGCCACTCCACCACCGAGGATCAGAACTTCGTCTTGCAAAACATTCCCTCCCAATTCACCGGGTATCCAATCGACTTCCAGCGAACCCCCTCTCTCTAGTAGACGGCCAGAAAGCGGTTCGGCACGTCATTCTGTACAAATCGTAATTTTGGAGCAGCAGATGAGCTAGCTGGAGGCCTTGATGACGATGTCCTGAAAAGCTCATGGCCTCCAGGCCGACGATCCCTCACAGCGCGTGGTGAGTTCGCGCCAGTTGAGGCCGATGTCCACGATCAGCAGCGAGGCAAGCGTGAAGGCGATGACGCCGACGGCCGAGAGAACGTCGCCCAGGTGGCTCCAGTAGGCAGGAACAAGATTGAACACGCGGCTTGAGACGAAGGTAAAAGTGACTGCATAGGAGCGCGCCATCCATTGGCGGTGTGCGGCGATTTGACGGTTGCGCGCGGTGAGGAAGGCGGCGGTGGTGCAGACGATCCACGCTGCGGCCTGCATGGAGGTTCCGGGAAGGCCCGGACGTCCCCAGGCGAGAGCGATCCCGGTGAACGAACCGACAAAAACGGAAACCACGTAGATGCGGCCGAGAACGCGATGGAGCGTGAGATGACGCTGGCGGATCCGCGAGGAGAAATTGACCGGGCCGATCAGGAGCGCGAAGATCCCAGCGAGTGTATGCGGGATGAGGAGACCTCGGTCGGCGATGACCTGCAGACGGTAGGCGTGGTACATCGGATAGTCGGTGATGAGGAGAACTTCTGAGGTAATGAAGACGAAGAGCGTGGTGAGACCAAGCGCAACCCACAGAATCGCCTTGAATCTGGAACCGGAAGTTTTGCGCTCTATCAGCGTGGAAGTTGCCATGATTCGCTCTCAGATGGTTGGACGTGACGAGTTGCGACACGAGTTTCGTCGACAGTGAGAACAACGCACCCCAATGGAAATCCGGCCGCGCCAGCCGGGCTGCAGGCTGCCGACACCGGCCTCACTTCCACCGCCCTACACACAACCGTCCCGGCCACCAACGCTCCACGGTCAGAGCATCTCGAGGAACCTCAGCTATCGCCAGCAACCGCAGCCAGTCCTGCTTCCGGAAGGCCCGACGGAAGGACACCGGCCCATCATGCCGCACAAACTGGTGCCACCCCACAACCTCCGCCACCCGCGCAAACATTTTCGAACTCCACTCTGACCGCTCCAGATCATTAATAAACCAACCCATCCGCGCAGTCGACTCCATCCACTGCAGCAGCGCAACGATCTCCTCATCCTCCAGATGATGCGCCAACAGCGAGCTGACGACGATATCCACGGGCTTCTTCGGCCGATATTCCAGCGCGTCGCCGGTCACCCAGGCGATACCGAGTTCCTTTGGCGTGAACTCCGCAGCCACGCGCGCTGCATATGGATTCAAATCGATCCCCGTTAACTGCACAGCGATGCCGCGCCTCCGCGCCCAGCCTGCAATCTGCCGCAGCAGATCGCCGCCGCCGCTGCCCACATCGACGATGTGTATTGGGTCACGCAGCCCCCGCGGCAACCGGGCCAGCCAGGCGAGCGTCGGCCGATAGCCCAGCAGCCAGCGATTGACTTGTTCCAGATGGCCAAGGCAGCCACGGAAATCCTCATAGCTACAGTCGCCATCCATCAGCTCCGGCAGATCGCGCGGAGGAATTCGCCGGCTGAAGTCGATCTCCGCGCTGGAACTGGTCTCATACATTGCCCGCGCATGGTGCGGCATCATGTGAGACCCGCCATCGAAGCGGGGCTCAGGCCGCCGCTCGAAGCCACAAAACCATATTTGAGACTGGTTCTAGACCACATGGAAGCGCATCGTCTCCGCTGTCAGCCCAGGACCAAAGGACATGGCGCATCCGCGCTGCCCCGGTTGCGCCTGCTGCATCATCCGCTGCAACACAAACATCACCGTCGCCGACGACATGTTTCCGAAGCGCGACAGCACCTCGCGCGACGCCGCCAGCGCCTCGGCCGGCAATCGCAGTCCCTTCTGCACCGCATCCAGAACCGACCGTCCGCCGGGATGGACCGCCCACACGTCGATGGCGTCGCGCTCGGCCATGAGCTGGCCCTCGTGCAGCGCGCGCCCCAACTCCGCCGGCACCTCTCCGGAGAGCATCATGTCGAATCCGAGGCCACGGATCTTCCAGGTAATCAGCTCCTTCGTGTCGGGCACCATCACTGCCTTGAAGCTGTCGAGCGCCAGCCCCTGCGCGCGCGGGGTAATCAGACTCGCCGCCGCGCCATCGGCAAAAACCAGAAACGAGAGCACCTGCTCCAGCTCCTGCGTCTCCTGAAAGTGCAGCGTACACAGCTCCAGGTTCACCATAAGCACGGCCGCCTTCGGCTCCGAACGGACAATATGCCGCGCCAGCTTCAGCGCGTTGATCGCAGCGTAGCATCCCATGAATCCGATCATCGTGCGCTCCACGTCCGGCGAAAGCCCGAGGTGTTCGACGATCTCAAAGTCCAGCCCGGGGGCATAAAACCCCGTGCAGCAAGTCACCAGCACATGCGTAATACCGCGGCGTTCCTGCTCATCGAGTCCGAGCCGGTCCACGGCCTGTCTCATCAGCACGGGAGCGCACCGCTCAAACAGCTCCATACGCCGCGCCGTGTTAGGAAAGTTGCCCGGCCGGTAAAACTCGTGCGCGTCAAGCGGAGAATCTTGCCCTGAATCTTTCTGCGGATCGAGGAATGAATAACGATGCGCAATGCTGGCGCGGCTCACCATGCGGCGGAAGATCGCGCGTAGCCGCGGGACGGCAAGCATCTTCTCCGCGAAAACGACGAAGGTCTCATGCACATCGTGCTCGGGTACGGCAGTGGCGATGCGATTCAGGTAAGCCGTATTTATGTGAAAGACCCTCAGCTTTAATTGGATTCAATGTCGCGCGTCTCGCTTCAGGAAGCTGGACCGCGAACAAACTACGATCCGGCGACAACGAGCACTAGAGAGAACAGACTCCACATTCTCAACGCAGCGCTATTCTTTGAGACGAGACCATTGTCCTTTTGATAGCACTTTACAGAAGGCGAGAGGATGACGATTTGTTCATGGAGGAATGTGGCAGCAGGGACAGAACCGCAGCTTCACATTCGACAAGCTGGTTGATGGGCTCCAGCGCCTTCCCCAAACCAGCCCGCGCAGACCTACGGGATAACACTGTTGTCTTCGCGCCTGGCTGCCATGCGCGAACTGATAGACGCCCGATCACGATTGATGAGGCTGGCGACCTTTGCGATGATTTCCGGTGAATAGGGTTTGAAGCGCGGTGAATCCATTGTCAAACGGCGATCCGCTTGGCGCGAAAGCCGCAGCGGGGAACCTGCAGGGTGAAATGTTAGAAGGGAACAGGTTGGCGAAATCGGCGCGAGACTTTCCAGCGGAGGATTCTGCGCCGGACGGCGGATGTGAGCGGAAACCTCATTGGAACCTCCGACGGCTGGGCTTCGTGCCGTCATGTGCCACACCGTAACGCCGCTATTCGGAGAAGTCCGGGCTTCTTGTCTATCGTGCTATTAGTTTGACAATGGTATCCGCCAATCGCATATCGGAGGTCCATTTGGCCGGATGTTGCCGGACTTTTTTGGCTGGCCTTTTGAATAGCGGAGAAGTCAGCATTGTTCGGTGAGTGCTCTGGCGATTTTGCGCCAATGTAGAGTCATTCACGGCGCAAAGGCGCGCCAGACGACACCAGCCGAACGCCCGACTAAGTGGCGTTGAGCGAGGTCTGTTCAATTCCATATTGTATTGCTGCTCTAAGTACTTCGAGGTTTACATCTCTTAGTGTCTTGAATTTGATGCAATACCCCGTGACCTTTGCTTTGCCGAGTTCCTGCCCAAATCTCTGGTTTAGGTACTTCTTGTCACTTACTCCCATGATGTAGACGGAAATGCCTGTCGTATTAGCGCTTATACCGATTTGATAAAAGTTCCTGGTTTTCCCATTGGCATGTTTAATGATGTGAGATCCATAACCAATGTTTGGGTTGGAAACGGCTTTTCCTTTTTCATCCTTTCCATCTGAGAACCACAATTTACATGTTGGCAACAACGCCAAAATAATGTGATGCAATTGTTGCATTTCGCTGCGCTTTGGTTCCGATTGTGTGGCGATATACTCCTTAATCTGTTTCTGCACGTTCATGTAAATCTCCTTGGCTTGGCGATACCAATGCAGTGCTCCGTGAACCAGCGGATTGGAGTCGGCTTGCCAGGCTGCCTAAATCGGTCAGAATGATACCGGATTATGTTTACTCGTTGCTGGCGCTCTGAAATCTCGGCTGATGACTTCAGGCCAACGGATACCTGGAGATGACCGAATGCAATGAACCGGGCAAGCGTGCCGTTCCCAGATGAAGTTTGAAGCACGGGTGACCAGAGCCCTGGCGTGGAAATGATAATCTTCAACGCAATGAGGCCATCGGGAACGCGCAAAGAATTGGAAGCCAAGGACGGCGCTGCTGTTTCCCTCCCTTTCCAGGCCTCAACGTATGGTGTTTCCGGCCTGCTCGGGGCGCACATCGGAATTCACATCGCATTCCACAATATGCGCAGTGAGACTTGAGGGAGCCAGCCAGGTGGATCGAAAGCCGCAGTCCCGTCGCGATCATGAAACGAACAAAAGGCTGCGGGTCAGTGCTGCGCCGATGATCACTCTGGATCGCCACAGCGATACTCCGCTCTATCGCCAGGTCTACAACGGCCTTCGTGCGATGATTCTGGACCGCAGGCTGGAGTCTGGCCAGCAACTCCCATCTACCCGTGCATTCGCCCATGATCTGAAAATTTCACGTATTCCTGTCCTCGATGCCTACGCTCAACTTTTGGCTGAAGGCTATATCGAGAGCCGTTCGGGCGCCGGGACCTTTGTGAAGATCTCGCTTTCAGAGCAATTTGCGAGCGTACGCCCGACGGCGCCGAGTGTTCTGAAAGATGCCGGCAACAAGAACATTTCCCAACTCGCCCAGCTTCTTCCCGTGGAGCGAACCCCATGGTTTCCGAGTTCGGGAGCCTTCAGTGTGGGGCAGATTGCGTACGATCATTTTCCTTTTCGCGTTTGGTCCGACCTGGTCACCCGCCACGCGCGGCGGGTGCGTGCCGGCTTGTTGAACTATGCCGATCCGATGGGCTCGAAGGAGTTTCGAGAGGCGATCGCTGTCTATCTTCGCACCGCCAGAGCCGTTCGTTGCGAGGCCTCGCAGATCATGATTGTGAACGGTTCGCAGCATGCGCTGGATTTGTCGGCGCGCGTTCTGCTCGATCCGGATACCCCGGTTTGGATCGAAGAGCCCGGCTATGAGCTGCTGCGGCACACATTGGTTCTTTCAGGCTGCCAACTGGTTCCTGTACCCGTAGACTGCGAGGGACTCGATCCAGCAGCGGGGATGAACTTGTGCCCAACGGCGCGGGCTGCATTTGTTACGCCGTCTCATCAATACCCGTTAGGCTCAACCATGAGTTCCGCGCGCAGACTTCAGTTAATCGAATGGGCGCACAGCCATCGGGCCTGGATCGTCGAGGACGACTATGACAGCGAATATCGATATGAAAGCATGCCGGTGGCATCCTTGCAGGGACTGGATCCGGGCTCGCGTGTCATTTATATCGGCACGTTCAGTAAGACGCTTTTCCCATCGCTTCGCCTGGGGTATATCGTGATTCCTCATGCCCTGGTCGCTCGTTTCCAGGCAGTGCGCCGGGCGAACGACCTTTTTCCTTCACCCTTATTTCAGGCTGCGCTTACGGATTTTCTCCAGGCTGGGCACTTCTCGCGTCACGTGAGAAAAACGCGACAGCTTTATGCGGAGCGCTGCAAAGCGCTTACACAGGCTTTGAAGACGGAATTTGGCGATGAGATCGAGATTCTTGGCTCGGAGGCGGGAATGCATCTGGTGGTTACGCTCCCACCCGGGTACTCCGACCAGGCAGCAGCAGCCCGCGCTGCGCGTGACGGGCTCTGGCTGTGGCCGCTTTCGGCCGCCTATATCGGACCGCATGCGCGCCAGGGCTTCATACTCGGGTTCGGAGGCACCAGGGCGGAGGACATGCCCCATCAGGTACGGCGCCTGCGCAAGGCCATTCGCAAAAGTGGTCATAGCGCATGAACACAAAATGGTCATTGAGGGCTGATTTATGTCAGCTTAATATCTGACCATTACATCGCACCTTCCTGGTCGTCCAGGCCGCACAGCGGGCTTCAGGCTTGTTCAGTCCTTCATTCGCCCTGTCAGCGAATCCGCGTCACGCCGGTTTTCGTAATCGCCCCGTCAGCGAATCCAAGTCACATCGATTTCTGTGATCGCAGTGTCTGCGAATCCGAGTCACATCGGCTTCCCCGGCCGCCGTGTCTGCAAATACCGATTTATTTCGATTCCCAGCATCGAGGAGGACCAAGTGCCCAATCGACAGACCCGAGTTCATTTCGCTCTTCTCGCATTCCTGCTTTTTCCCCTGTTCAACCAGGCGCAGTCCACTTTTGGAGATATCCGCGGGACGATTCGCGACCCCGCCGGCCTCGTCGTTCCTCAGGCAACCGTGACTCTTCACAGCCTGGATGAGAACACCGATCGCGTTTCAACCAGCGACGCTACCGGGGGATATCTGTTTGAGAACCTCAAGCCGGGCCACTACACGGTGTCGGCCATGAATTCCGGATTCAGCGCTTCTTCGGCCGTTTCCCTCGAATTGACTGCGCGCCAAAGCGCGCGAGTGGACGTCACGCTGTCGATTAAGAGCGACCAGCAGACCGTAATCGTGCAGGCTGGCGCTCAGCAGCTCGATACCGAGGATGCGACGGTCAACGACACAATGGGAACAAATCAGCTAGTCGAGATGCCGCTCAATTTCCGGGCGCAGACCACAAGTCCCCTGGCCGCTCTGGCGTTGTCACCCAATGTCATTACCGATAGCCAGGGCAACATCCAGGTCGGAGGGGCCACGTATTCCTCGACCGGCTATTCGGTGGACGGAATTTCTACATCGAATGTCGCCGCAAACGGCTCTCTGGCGAATGCCTATCCATCGTCGGAAGGAATCTCCGAAATGAAGGTGACCGCGTTCAACAACAGTGCCGAATTCTCTCAGGTTGCGGATATCACTTTCATCACAAAGAGTGGCACGAATCGTTTTCACGGCAGCCTCTTCGAATACCTGCAGAATGACGCCCTCGATGCCAAAATTCTGAACTTCACAACCAAGGCGCCGAAGCATTTCAACACCTTCGGAGGCAGTTTGGGCGGACCCGTAACCGTTCCTCATCTTTACAGCGGCCGCGATAAGACGTTTTTCTTCCTGGACTACGAAGGAAATCGACGCAGCACGGCATCGCCCGAGCAGGATCTGGTTCCGTCGCTCGCCGATCGAAACGGTGATTTGAACGATCTCATTACTACGACCAATCCAGACCCCTTCGTCAACCCTGTCACCGGTCTCGCGACCAACGTCCTGGTGAATCCGCAAACCGGCCAGCCGTTTCAAAACCCGAACGTGATTCCTTTATCGATGCTGAACCAGGTATCCCAGAATCTGCTCACCGGGTACTATCCGCTACCCAACGTGAATGGTAACGGCTACAACTACGAAGTATTGCAGCCAACTCCTGCCACGACCGACGGCTTCGACTTCCGGCTGGACCATTACCTGACCAGCGCGCAACAGATCTATGCGCGATTCAGCTGGAAGAACATCGTCTCCCAGGCAGGCCAGGGCGGCCCCGTCAACCCTTTGTTGCCCAACGATATCGACAGCGAGCACGATCGCAGCCTGATCGTTTCCTATAACTCAACCATCAATCCGAAGATGGTGAACGAATTCCGGTTCGGCTTTACCAACAGCCTTACGGATCAGCATTTCCCCATCGAGGGCGCCGCGGCGGACGACAAGCTGGGTCTGACCGGCATGAGTTTTGCAAACCATCCCACTACCGGCGCATTTCCCACCTTCAATTTCTCAGCCGGCGCCGGTTTCACGGCCATAGGCCAGGACAAGGACGGTCCAGGCGAATCCAAAACCATGGAGTTTACCGACAACCTGAGCCGAACCATGGGCAGACACACCATTCGCACCGGGATTGACGTCCGCCACGTGTATTACGAAACGGTCGTCCGCTGGGGTGAGTCCGACGATTTCGGCGCTTTCACCTTCAACCAGGGAGTTTTTACCGGCAGCGCATTCGGTGACTTTCTTCTCGGTTCGCCCCAAACATCTTTCATCGTGGAAAGCAGCCCCAATACTCACGAGCCGAGCATTCAGTGGGGCGTCTACGCGCAGGATCAGTGGGAAGTGAACGACCGTCTGACCGTGAACCTTGGCATGCGCTGGGAGTTATTGCCGGAATTCACCGAACAGCAGGGCGATATCGCTAACTTCGATCCGGCCAATGGCGATGTTGTGGTGCCGAACATTCTGCTCGATAAGACCGTGAAATCCAGCGCGTTGCTCCAGGCCAACTACAATGCTTTTCTGGTCTCCTTCAACGCCTGTCAGCTCATGAACGCGGAGCCCTTTGGCTGCTCCAATGTGGTATCCGCGAGCCAGGACCATCTGTCGCAGAGCTTGCGCAACACCTATTGGGGCGATTACGACCCGAGAATCGGTATCGCGTACCGCCCATTTCGCGACACCAAGACCGTGTTCCGTGCAGGATTCGGCATCTTCACACAAACCCCTCTGGGGTCGCTGGCCTACGATTTCATCGGTATCCCGCTGGGTGCGCCCTACACGTACACCAATCAAGCCAGCGCCGGGGCTGCGCCGATGTATACATTTCCGGCTACATCACCCACCAATGCGGGCTTGCAATATGGGGGCACAGGATTCTATGACGGCATGAGCCCCAATTACAAAGATCCTCAAACGGTTCAATATAACGTGACCATTGAACGCCAGGTAAATTCGAATCTGGCCGCACGCATCACCTATTCGGGGATGAACTCCTATCGCATGAGCATCACCGAGGACTACAACGCAATCCGGCCCAGCACACAGGCTTACAACCCGAGTCCTTACGTCGACCCACGCGCCCCGTATCAGAACTGGGCTGAAATCAATTACAGCGCAAACGCGGGTTTCTCCAATTATCAGGGACTTACGGTGGAGGCGACCCAAAAGCCATTGCATGGTCTGGCCTTTCAGTCGAACTACACCTGGGCGCACAACATCAGCGATGCGCAGGGAGACGCTCCGGAGGGTTTCACTCCGGAGAATCTGCTCTTTACTCCCTCCTATGATCAATTCGATCTTCGCGCAGCCCGCGGCAATGTGGCCGGCATGCCCAGGCACCGGTTCTTATTTACCGGTACCGGAGAACTGCCTTACGGCGCCGGGCGGCAATGGCGAAGCAATAATCGGCTCGTCAACGGATTGCTCGGCAACTGGGATATCAATACCATCACCTTGCTCCAAACCGGGCCATGGCTGACGCCCACCATGAACACCACGGCGGACCAGTCCAACACAGGCATCTCCGATGGGGTACGTACCGGGATTACTCCCCGGCCTGATAAGGTTGGCAACCCCCGCAGCGGAATTTCTTCCGGCCTTATCTGGAATCCAAATTCATTCCAGGCCCCTCCGAATAACGCTGGGCGTATAGGAAATGCCGGGGTTGGCATCCTTGAAGGACCTGGGACGATCGCCGTATCAGCAGGATTGGCGAAGTCCTTCCTCGTGCGCGAGGGGGTCAGAGTTCGCTTCGAGTCCACCTTCAACAACATACCGAACCACACCAACTTCGCTCCGCCGGCCAGCGATATCAGCGAACCTTCTACTTTTGGCGTGCTGACGGCTGCACAGACGGCCGGACAAAACGGAAATCGTACCGGTCAGTTAGCGCTCCGTATTGACTTTTAGGTTTCCAACCTAACGCATCCGCAACTCGACACATTCAAGGAGATGAAATGGCAATTTACCAAAGCATGCAGAGAGTAAGGTTTTCGAGCCCCGACGGCTACGAAAAATTTATGCTGATTTTCGGCCAGACCGCTGCTCAGCTTAAGACGCTGCCCGGCTTCCTGCATTTAACGTGGTGGGTTCATCCCAAAGATCCGGCCTGGTTCAACGAAGTCAGCTTTTGGACGAGCCTCGAGTCCCTCAAAGACTGGCACATGAACACGTACCACAAAGAGGCCAAGGCCTGGGCCGTCAGAAGCGGCGCCATCATGGAAGATATCATCACGAATTTCGAGTTGAAGAGCACTCGCCTTATCCGTGTGTGTCCTTGTTGCGGCAAAGCGGAGGACAAGGTATACGACCTGCACCGCGAGCAGGAAGCGCTGGCCGCGCCTTGCCCAAAATGCGGCTTCACATTCCCGGTCATGCCAGAGACGTCAGATAGTACAGCCGTATTCAAGGATGTCGAAGTGCTGGTTCCTGAACTCGCGGCGACGGGGGACGATTAGCCAACTGGTCGGCGGATGTCTGATTCCTCAGCCCGAGGTGGGCGCAGTCTTCGCGGATGCGGTCGTTCATGAAACACTACAACTGCCCTTGAACGGAGAGAAGCATGGTTAAGCTTGAGGATGCACGGAGAGTGATTGCCGCAGCCGAGAAGAAAGCGCAGGAAATTGGACAACCGATGAATATCGCGGTCGCCGATGAGGGAGGCAACCTGGTCTCGCACGTCCGCATGGATGGAGCATGGCTTGGGAGCATTGATATTTCTATAAAGAAGGCTTACACATCGCGCGCTTTCGACATTGCGACCAGGGATCTTGCTGCTCACTCGCAGTCAGGCGGACAGTTCTTCGGCATCAATGCCTCCAACGATGGAAAAATCATGATCTTTGCCGGTGGCATTCCGCTCAGGAGGAATGGCAAGGTAGTCGGAGCGATCGGCGTTAGCGGCGGTTCCGGGGAACAGGATCACGAAGTCGCCGAAGCGGGCGCGGCTGCCTTTTGATCAGCTGCGGTTCTGGCCCGCCAAACTTCGCGAATACTGCCTGGAGCGTTGCAGAGTGCTTTGTCAGCGAACACAGAAAGTTGCTGCAAAGGCGGGCGTCGTGAGCGGAACTCCCTGCACGGTCTAGCCTTCCTGCGGCTGGGTGATCGCGGGTGTTGGCGACTTCGATGGGAATGGCACGAGCGACAGATGACCGCCGGCGCATTAAGCAGCTCAAGAAGCTTCCCAACGAAGTCAGACCGAACCACACTGCTGTGCGGCTGTAGGTGAACAGCCTGCTTGTCCTGCAGCGTGTTCGTCTGCCCGGCCATGAGAGCCGCGAATAACATCAGGGCGCTTATCAAGATCAGGTTCGCCTTTCGCGATTGCCGGTTTTCGCGGCAGGTGGTTAGCCGCCTCCATATCCACGCCTGAAACATCCGACCCCGACGGTGCGAAGGATTGCCCTCTCAGCGTCAAATGAAATAACAACTCCACGCGATTCGAGACACCCATCTTCTCGAATGACCGAAAGAGGTAGTTTTTTACCGTATGTTCGCTAAGACCGAGCTGGGCCGCGATGACTCTATTCGTCTTGCCCCTGGCTGCACACCGTACAACCTGCAGCTCGCGATCAGTCAAGCGCGAGACGTCACCTGCGAGAGCAAAATCGAGCGCGGGAACACTTCTGAATGCCTCCAGCAACAAAGACGATTCCACCGCGCCCGCCCAGATAAAACCCCTGCATACGTGGTCGACGCAATCAAGAAACTCAGCCATCGGCTGCTGCCGGGAGAATACTCCGCGCGCACCGCTGCGAAATGCGCTGACGACCGAGGCAGCAGTGGATTGATTCAGGAGAATGACAATTAAAACGCTCGGATAAGAATGGCTGACCGTCTGCGCCAAATTGAATCCATTACCGGACTTGTTGTCCAGCTCGGCGCCAATTACCACCAGGTCCGCGCGGTCAGACCCCAAAGCGTGAACCACGTCACGAGACGAGACAGCGGAGGCCCTGCAATTCCTCTCCCGCGTCAGCGCCGTTGCGAGCAGGTCACTGCTCATCGAGTCGCGATCCACGATCAGGACGCGGCATCCAGTTGAAGTATCGCGTTTTAATTTCACGACACTCGTGTTGATTTCGGGGTTCGACAATACCAATTTACCGTCCTCTGAACTCCGGGCGACGGCACTCTGCGATCGTGGCGAATTCAGTTGCAAGATGACACCCTTCCTATTCACAAGAGAAGACTCTGCGACTGGCCATGTATTGATCACTGGCTCTTGCTTAAAGAACTTGGGCCTTGATCCCGCATTCAGGTCGGCTGGGAAGCCGCTGTGAGGGGGATCTCACAATTTGCTGGGGAAAGAATGCAATTTCGTGATCAGGCGCAACGTGGCGTCAAGTAGGAACCCACAGGATGGCGCGAAACCCACGCCGTTCCATTAGGTCTGTCTATTCGGTTGTCACTGGCGAGACTCCAGATCAGGCACGCCCCCACAAATACAGCTAATGTTCCTGGAGAATTCATAGTGCTCCAGACGCGCATCTGCATCGGCGCGGAACCGCCGAACCCCGCGGCACCGGCGCCTGCGTTGAGGTGCTCAAGCCAATAGACGTCCCAGGGTGGAGATACGAAATACTGATAAATCCCGTACACGCCGACAACCAGAACTCCGAGGTATGACGTGCGGATGATCGCCGCGTTCACCGCTCGCTCGCGGGAAGCTGCGACGAATAGCCCGAAGGCGATCGGAGATGACCAGTTCACAGCGGCGAGGAAAGCATCAAGAGTGGGCTGCCGGATGATGGCAACAAAGAGTCCGTACAAAACCGCGCCGAGAGCGAGCAGTGTCGCAGATCTGAGGACCACCGAAGCTCCCTTCAGATTTGCACTCAGTTTCGGCAGACAAAGTGCGGTGACCACAAGTGGCGCCAGCAGAACGGTGCTGGGGTCGACGAATCCGTCGCGATAATCGACCAGCCGGCGGAGAAGCGGCGTTAGCAGGTAGAGCCAGATAGCAAAGGATGCGTAGCAGGACTCGCTTCGGCGCTGGATAAGATAGCCTGTAACAAGGGCGGCTACGGGGAATACATAGCGAAGTATTCCAGGAGCAAGAACGAGAAGAACGAGGCTTAGAAGGAAAAACAGGGCAATCGCCGCTCTATAAGACCACTAACTGTCGCCTCTACAGCCGTGTGGGGCAATGTCTCACAGACGCGCCACTTTTCGTAGAGTCGTTATCTTGGCAAGGTAGATAGCCTGGCTAACATCTTGCTGAACAACGTAATCGACGAGCTGATCGTTGCTATGCCCATGCGCTCCTGCTACGCGCTGATTCAAAATGCTATCTCCCTTGCGGAGGATGCTGGTGTGCGCGTGCTTTGCCTCAATGATTTCTACTGCCTGGCGCATAACAAAAAGCTGCGGCTTCGCGCCAGTTTACTTACGGAATTAGTACCCAGAAACCATGGAGTGTTATTTGCAGAACTGCTGAAGCGCATCATTGATGTTACGTGTGCGTTCGCTGGACTTCTCTTGTGTATTCCCCTGTTTATTGTCATCGCCGCGTCGATTAAGGCGACCAGCCGCGGGCCAGTGTTTTTCCGCCAGGAAAGGTTTGGTTACCGCCGGCGCCATTTCCGTATTTGTAAATTTCGCAGTATGGTTTGTGACGCCGATAAGCTACTGGCTGCTCTCGAAGGCCGCAATGAGGCAACCGGACCCATTTTTAAGATCCGCAAGGATCCGCGCGTTACACCTCTCGGACGCTTCCTGCGCCGGACCTCTCTCGACGAGTTGCCACAGCTGTGGAACGTACTCATCGGAGATATGTCTCTGGTTGGACCGAGACCCATGAGCATGCGTGACGTTTCGCACTTCACGGAGGCTCAGCTTCTGCGCCGCTTCTCGGTCCGTCCCGGCATTACTGGCATGTGGCAAATTGCAGGCCGCGCTTCTTTCAATTTCGACCGTTGGGTCGCTCTTGACTGCAAATACATCGATGACTGGTCGCTCGCGCTCGATTTCAGAATACTTGCGCAAACTGTGCCGGCCGTTCTGCGCCGCTCAGGTGCTGTTTAGACCGCTGGGATACATATGAAAACCGCTATCGTCCACGATTACTTTACACAGCTCGGCGGCGCTGAAAAAGTGGCCGAGGAGCTGGTGCGTTTACTGCCTGACGCGAGGCTGTTCTCTACAGTTATGCTGCCGGAGAGCCTGCCGCGCAGTCTCCGTGGCGTTTCGCTTACGACATCGTGGATGCAGCATCTGCCCCGGATGCGTCAGCATTATAGACTTTACTTCCTTCTTTACCCCCTTGCCGTTGGTTCGCTCGACCTATCAGGTTATGACCTGGTCATTACCAGTTCCTCGGGCTATGCCAAAGGCGTGCGTGCGGACCGTGATGCTGTTCACGTATGTTATTGTCACACTCCTATGCGCTGGGCATGGAGTTTCGATGCCTACGCCGCACGGGAGACCCTGGGTCCGCTGGAACGCGTGCTGCTTTCGTGGATAGTCCGCGGCCTTCGCTCCTGGGATACGAGCGCCTCCCGCCAGCCCGATCACTTTATCGCCAACTCTCGTTCGGTGGCAGCTCGTATTCAGCACGCCTTCATAGCGTCGGCCACTTGCTGCCACTACGCCCATCGAAACTCCTGGGTGGCGCGCCCCATGAATCCGCAGATAATTTCTGGCGAACTGGCCAAGACTTAGGTACCCAAAATGGCTGGGGAACTGACCGCAAAACGGCAAAGTCCAGCACGTCGCGTACACCGCCAGCGAAAAGGCAATCGCGCGCCGCCGCCCCGTCCAAACCCACTCCGCGGGCGGCTCCCTTCTGGCTCTCGCGCGTTCCGCCGGCATCCCAATGCGCATTGTCCACAGCCATAACGATGTCCGGCCGCTGCTGGCGGGCAGAGGGCATGCCTACAAGCTTTACGTGGAGACAACGCTGGCGCTCTATCGCCGGCTGTCCGACATCGGCCTCGCCGCCAGCAATCGAGCTGCTGAATCCATGTTCGGCCCGGCCTGGGCTCGCGACCCGCGTCGCCGCATTCTCTACTGCGGTGTCGACTTCGCTCCCTATCGTCAGGCCCCTCCCCCCGGCCTTCGCCATCGACTTGGCATTCCCCAGGATGCCTGGGTCCTCGGCCATGTCGGCCGATTCCACGAGCAGAAGAACCACGCCTTTCTCCTCGAGATCGCCGAATCCGCCGTACGTCGCAATCCGCGGGTACGCCTGCTCCTTATCGGTGACGGACCCCTCCGGACTCAGATCCTTGACGGCATCGGTGCGCGCGGTCTCACCGGCAAAGTGATCCATATACCCGATACCCTTGACGTCCCTCAATACATCACCGGCGTCATGAACTGCCTCGTCTTTCCCTCGCGCTACGAGGGCTTGGGCCTCGTAGCTGTTGAAGCGCAGGCCGCAGGACTTCCGGTGATCCTCTCCGAACACGTCCCCGAGGAAGCCGTCATCCTTCCGGATCTCGTCCGGATTCTCCCACTCGCGGCCGGGGCTGACGCCTGGGCAGATGCCTCGCTCGCTCCTCGGCCGGCCTCCGATCCCCGCGATCCCGGGCACATCGCCGCCCTCGAATCGAGCCGCTTCAGTCCGCAAGCCACGCTCGCGCAGCTGCAGTCACTCTACCGGTCGCTCCCCGGTGCGGCTCCCGGCTCCTATGGTCCCGCTCCCTTCGATCCGATACAGATCTCTCAAAAAATTGGGATTCGCGCCGAATGAACACCATCACCGCCAAACCGCGGCTCGACTACCTCGACTCGATCAGGGCGCTGGCCGCGCTCGGCGTCGCCTACATGCATTCATCTCTCTCTCTGGTTGCCTTTGCCAGGCCTGCGGAAACAGGTATCGTTCACGCGCTGACCCACTTCGTCGATACCGGCAAGATCGGCGTGATTGCATTCTTCCTGGTGAGCGGCTTTGTCATTCCCATGAGTCTGCGGACCGGTGTCCCGGGTGCCCAGGCACTTCGCGATTTCGCTCTCGGGCGCTTCTTTCGCCTCTACCCCGCCTACTGGCTCTCCGTTGCACTCGCTTTCTTCACGTATTTTCACGGCTCCTTTGCTCAGTGTTCGCTTCGGCGTCTCATCCTCAACAGCACCATGTTTCAGGGATTCTTCGGCGGCATCTCCATCAACATGGTCGGCGTTTACTGGACGCTGCAGATCGAGTGGCTCTTCTACATCCTCTGCATGCTCCTGCTTGCCCTCGGCTGGATATCGCGGCCAGGCAGAATCCTCGCCGTCTGTTTCGCCTGCATGCTCTGCGCTCTTACGCTGGCCGTGCTTCGTTTCGCCTCCCACCGCGCCTGGCCTGTTGCTGCTCCGCTTGGCCTCTCTGTTATGCTCGTCGGCACTCTCTGGCGCATGCACACGGTGGACGGCTCCCCGGCTGCCCGCCGCTACGCGCGGCTCGCGATCGTCATATTTGTCACCGCCATACCTCTAATCTCCGTCCTCGCCTACAGCTTCAACGCCGGTTACGACGAGACCTGGTACCGCTACACGCTGTGCTACTGGTTCGCTGTCGCCGCCTTCCTGCTTCTTACCGGCAGGCTCCGCATTACCTGGAAGCCTCTGACCATGGTGGGTCGAGCCAGCTTTAGCCTCTACCTCTTCTTTGAGTTTGTTCAGATGCTCATGCTGCGCACTCTTCCTTACCGCGGCATCGCAGCCAGGTCCCTGCACCTGTGGCTTCTTATGGAAGCGGTCGTCGCCTGCGCCTTCTCCTGGATCCTCTATACGTGTCTGGAATCCCCTTGCATTGCCCTCGGGCGGCGTGTTGTCCGCCATTTTCGCACCTCTTCTGTACGGCTGGCAGGAGATGAGACTGTGCAGTTGAGCCCGGGACCGGTCAGCGAACATGGACTAAGTGCAGTTGTCGCATCGAGCGAAGCGGTTTAATCCTCGTCATCCTATCTGGAGGAAGGGATGCAGAACATCGACAATCATCAAAGAGCCGGCAGCACCGAACTCGCCGCTTCCTCCTCAGAACCCACTGCGGTGCTGTTTTGCACGGACGAACGATTCTGGCTGCCCATGACAGCAGCTATTGCCTCTTTGCTGTCGAGCAACCCGGGCCGCACCTTCCGCGTTTTCGTGTGTTCCACAAAGCCATCTCCCGAGCACGAGGCCGCAATTCAGCAGTGCGTCAGATCTCTGGGAAACAGCACTGTCGAATCAATAACCTACAACCCTGCGGACGCCGACAACCTGCCTCCCTGCCACCTGCTGCCCCTCGCCGCCTATCTTCGCCTCTTCATGACGGAATTTCTGCCACCGGAAATCCGCCGTGTTCTTTATCTTGATTGCGATGTTATTGTCCGCCATGATCTCACTCCGTTGCTGCACGCTAATATCGGAGACGCGATGCTGGGCGCAGTGCTCGAACCCTGGCGGCCATCAACCGACAACGAGGGCCTTGGATTCAACCGCAAAACTCCTTATCGATACTTCAACTCCGGAGTGATGATCGTTAACCTGAAGAGATGGAGACAGGAGAAAGTTGTCGACGCGTTTGTAGAATGTGTGACTAGACACTATTCCCATATCCGATTCGCAGACCAGGACGTATTGAACCTTGTATTTCGTAACCGTGTGGCCTGCCTGAGCCGTCGCTGGAACTTCCACTCTGAACACGCCGAGTATTCACCCGCGCAGCTTGGGTTGTCCGAAACCGAGTTCGCGTCGATCCGGCGCGATCCCGCGATCCTTCATTTTTCAGGTCCTTACAAGCCATGGCAGTTCATGAGCGAACCCCATTACAAACATCTCTACTGGCGAGCTTTGGCTCTTACTCCCTGGAAGGGTATGCGGGCCGAATGTTACAGCGCACGCAATGCATTGCTCCGGCTGGTTCGTCTCAAGAAGCTCAAGCAGCAGGTGCGCTGGTATGCCGTTCCTCAGATTCGGGCTATCCGCGCAGTTTTGGGCAAGCCTCCCGACCTGCACCTCGCCTTCCCACCTCCATCGCACGAGATCGTTACCTGACCAGATTTTGGGGGAACACGGATGAAATCGAACGGCAGTCCAACACGCATCGCCATTGCGGCGCAACACGCGAACTCCGCTCAGCCGACGGGCGTCGAGCACTACTGCCAGCAGCTGATCTGCGCCCTGGCGCGCATCGATCGCTATAGCAAGTACACGCTGTACCTGCGCACGCCCCCGCAACCCTGGATGCTTGAGCTGCCAGCTAACTTTGGCTTCAAAATCGTCCCCATGCCTGTCGCCTGGACTCAGCTTGGCCTCTCTCGGGAGTTCCTGCGCGCTATGCCGGATGCTCTGCTGGTTCCTTCGTACTCCATGCCCCTCATCCGTCCTCGCAATTCCGTTGTCACCATCCACGACCTGGCCTGGGCCATTTTCCCGGACACGCACCGCCTAAAACAGAAACTCTGGCTCCGATCCACGCACGCTTTTGCCAGCCGCGCCGCCCGCCGGCTCATTGCCGTATCGGAGCAGACGCGGCGCGACATGATCGCGCACTACCCGGCGGCGGCAAACAAGACCTCCGTCATTTACCACGGTTACTCCGACGAGTCCGAACAGACCAAGCTCCGTCACGCCGAGGAGCAGACCGCGCTTGCGGAAGAACAGAAGAGAATTGACGACCTCCCACGGCCGTACATTCTTTATCTCGGTACACTCCAGCCGAGGAAGAACGTGGGCCGGCTCCTCGATGCCTTTCTTGCCGCGAAAATGCGGTATGAGATACCGCATCGGCTGGTCATCGCCGGGCGCTGCGGATGGGGCTATCAGGAACTGTTGAAGAGGATCAGCGGGATGAGCGAGGTGAGTTACTTTGGCTACGTACGCGATCGCTTTGCTCTGCTTCGCAGCGCCAGCCTTCTGGCTCATCCGGCGATCTACGAAGGCTTTGGACTGACGCCGCTCGACGCCTTTGCGTGCGGAGTTCCGGTAGTCTGCGCGAACACGTCCTCTCTTCCTGAGGTGGTCGGCGATGCCGCGGAATTATTCGATCCTTACTCGGTCGGCTCGATCGCCACGGCTCTGGGCAACGTGCTGACGTTGGAGGCACGTGCAGCCGAGCTGAGCCAGCGCGGGCGGGAACGGCTCCGCCGCTTCTCCTGGGATGACTGCGCGCGCCAGACCCTCGATGTTCTTGGCATCCGGGCCGGACAGGATAGGGCCTCCCTGAGGGAGCCCTCGGTGGAGAACTTCGCTATCCCGTCCATCGCCGCAAGTTAGTCGTTTTGCCACTGTCTTATGCCTATTGCAGGGGAGGAGCTATATATGTTAGCAAGTGCGCGCCGATTATGCGAGCGAATGCCAGTCGTGCAACGCGCTTATCGAACGACACCGATTTATAAGATGCGCACCGACCGAGCGGTCAGACGCGGCCTGATCATTGCCGCGGAAAGACAGAAGTACCACGAGAGATTAATACGCGATTTCTTCCGCGATGATCTCAGAATACGCTCCGGTCCGTTCGCGGGTATGCGATATCTAGCGGACTCTTGCGGAAGTGCGCTTCTGCCGAAGCTGCTTGGTTCTTATGAAGAACCCGTACAGCCCTGGGTGCGCGAAATTCTACGATTTAATAAATATCAAACAATCATCGATGTTGGATCTGCCGAAGGATATTATGCGGTTGGCTTTGCGTGGGTTCTGAAAGGTGCGGAGGTCCTCGCATTTGACACAGATCCGAAAGCCCGAGAGCTGGTACGACGTTTGGCGGCGCTGAATGGTGTGGAGGATCGTGTGTCAATTAACACTGAATGCACCTATGAACACTTTGAGCGCCTTGGCGGACCGGAAACACTGATCTTCTGCGATATCGAAGGAGCAGAAGACGAGCTTCTGGACCCGAGAGAAGCACCTTCCCTGTGCCACTGCGATATCCTGGTGGAATCGCACGATTTCCTTCGGGCCGGAATCACGGAGCGGCTTATCAGGCGGTTTTCTGAATCCCATCGAATAAGAATCGTGGTCGATTACCCGGGCCGGGTAGGCCACTATCCGATACCTGACGCCGCAGCTTTGCGTTCTGACGATCGATTCCGTCTTATGGACGAGTGGCGGCCATCCGGAATGCGCTTCCTCTATATGGAGCCCCTCAGCGCATTCAGTGCCGCTGCAGCCGGACCGCATGGAAGAAGCCTGGCTGCCTCGGCGATCGCTGCGAGTTAGTTGGATTTACGCGTGTCTGGTTGCGAGCTCGTTCTATCGCAGCTCGAGGATGGACACTGTGTCGCGGGCGGCGAGCTCGAGGGTTGGGGTGAGGGTGAGGGACTGGATGGTAATGGAGCCGTCGGGGGCGAAGGCGGCGAGAGAGGCTTTGGAAAATGCGCGGTCGAGATGGGGGGAGATGCGCTCCGGCGACACCGGAGTTACAGCCCGCCGGTTAACATCGTAGCCTTCCCGCTCCAGCCAGAAGGCGAGAAGATAAGTTCCGTCGCGCTTTTCCATGAGCAGATGATGCACGCTGGGCGAGCCACCGGTAAGCTGGATCGAAAGCGGACGCAGCGTCGCCGCCGGCCCAGGGTCGCTCAGCAGTGCGATCAGGTTCTTCAGCGCGCTGAAGGCTGGCTTCGGGGAGCCGTCACGATGCGCCAGGCCGAAGGAGCCTTGTACGCCGCCGATTTCGGGAGCTTCGTCAATCAGTTCATAGAAGTAAGTACGGTCGATGCCATGGAGCTTCTGCTCGAGGACAACGCGCGGTATGTAGATACCTTCGACGGACTCCGGGATTCCACCGGGGTCGGAGAGATCGGTATAATAGCCGGTTTCTGTGGTGACGAGGGGCCTGCCGGGCCAGGCGGTGCGGGCATTGGAAGCGGCGTAAGCGATACTTCCGTATCCGCCGGCGCCCCAACCCGCGGTTCCCGGATTTCTGCCGCCAAAGTAGTTATGCAAGTTACCAAAGTCGAAGTATTGCTGCAGCCCGGCGAGGGGCTCAAAGGATTCCGTCCGGGTTATGGAAGGTCCGTAAATCGGATAGGCTGCGGTCCGGGGGTCCGATTGGACCGCCCGGTGGAGGCGAGGGAGAAAGAGACTGAGCGTGGCAGCCCAGTTAGGGTCCCGGCTGAGGTCGTACTCGTTGGGGGCCTCGTACCCCTCGAATTCTTCACCAACGCGAGCGGGAAAGCTGGTCAGGAGCTCGTCACTCTGATTGGGAGAGGTGATGAAAATGCAGCGAATGCCCTGTCGGCCAAGGGCCGCATGCCGCTCGTAATAGGGTCGCCAGCTTGTATCGGTCAGGCCGTCGCGGATGTGACGGACACCCAGGTCGAGAAGCAACTTCTGGATCAGAGCGAAATCGCCGTAGACAGTATCGGCATAATGGAGATGGACGTTAACACCGGCACTGGCGGCAACTGCATCGGAAGGCAGAGGTGTTTCGCACCGCCCCCAAGCTGCGATACCCATGATGACCAGAGCGAAACGTAGACGACATGTCGGGGTCATTAAGTTAACTCCAGAAGCGGGTTTCACCGAAAACGATTGTGACACATCTGCCGGGGGGCAACGAATAATTCAGCGTGAGTGTAAGTGATTGCTACCATGGAGCAATGATCCCTCAGCATGAATGCTCTTGAGAATTCAACCATGCGAAACGCCAGCCTGCGAGAGCCTCTCCGCGTCTTATTTATGGACCATACAGCAATGGTCGGTGGCGGGGAAATTGCACTCATGAATCTCGTCAAGAATCTCGACCGGAATCTGATTTCGCCGGTCGTTCTTCTCTGGAGCGATGGACCGCTGGTTCGGCGCATGAGCTCGTTGGCCGAAACACATGTACTGGAGATGGACGCAGCGGTGACAACAGCGAGCAAGGACCAGCTGGGCTGGAAATCCTTGCTCAGAGTTCGGGCGGTCTGGAAGGTATTCGTTCAGATCTGGCGAGTTGCCCGCTTCTCCCGTCGCCACAGGTTCGACCTGTTGCACACAAACTCGCTGAAATCGGACATCATCGGGGGGATTGCAGGACGTATCGCCGGCATTCCTGTCGTCTGGCACGTACGCGACAGAATTGAGAGCGACTATTTGCCCGTTTCGGTCGTTCGATGGTTTCGCCGGTTGTGCAGGGTCGTTCCGAGCTACGTCATCGCAAACTCAGAAGCGACTTTGGCAACGTTGCGGCTTCGCCAGGCAGTTGAAGGCAGGGCGATTCCCTCCGGGATCGAGCTGGATTCCAGGGTTCGAGTTGTACATGATGGCATCGACGCTGAGGGGGCCCGGGAAACGAGGGCCGGCAACTTCCGGCTTCGGATCGGACTCATCGGCCGAATAAGTCCGTGGAAGGGACAGCACATTTATCTGCACGCAGCGGCCCAGGTTCTGAGGGATTTTCCTCAGGCACGTTTTGAGATTATAGGCGCCCCGCTTTTTGCCGAGTTGGACTATGAACGAAGTCTGCGTGAGCTATGCCGGGATTTGGAAATAGAGAACTCCGTTGAATTTGTAGGTTTCGTGGAAAATGTCCAGGAACGAATTCATCACCTCGATGTTGTCGTTCACGCATCCACCACCGGAGAGCCCTTCGGCCAAGTGATCATCGAAGGTATGGCTGCGGGCAAGCCCGTCGTGGCAACCAACGGCGGGGGAGTGCCTGAGATAGTCGAGGACGGGATAACCGGTCTTCTGGTACCTATGGGGGATGTCACATCCATGGCTCAGGCAATAGGAAAGTTGCTGGGGGACTCAGCCTGGCGTGAGCGGATGGGTCAGGCCGGCAAAGAGCGGGTGATACGGCAATTCACAATTCAACATACGGCTCGGAAGGTCGAAGGCGTCTACTGGCACGTACTCGGCGTTGCCGGTTGATTATCGACCCCGATCCGTTGGGCATGTAGATCGATGCATTATTCCGGGGGAACTCGATGACTTTCATCTACCGCTACAAAGCTGTTTTCATTTGCGGCCTCGCCGTTAACGCGCTTATCCCCGCGACAGCCCAAAACTCCGCGAACGGATCTGAATACCTCCCACTGCCAGACCCGGGATATGGACTGTACTACCATGACGCCGACCAGTCTCCCAATCCAGCTACTCGCTGGGGCTATCACGACGGCTGGATGGATGGCCGCCGTGACCGGAATCATGGCGAACCAGCGGTTGGGGACGATATTCGCCAGAAGGAGAAGTACCTGAATCCCCCCATCCACGGCTCCTCTTCGACCTCGGGCCGCGAACAGTTCAATTCTCTTTATCGCGCGGCATATACGCACGGCTACGATCATGGATCCAGGTTGTAGTTTGTCCCATTTTCCCACCGAGCGATGCCTGGCGGCCAGTTTCATAGAGGGCCAGCCTGATTCAAGAACCGATGGAATACACTTCTTTCGCTCAAGGTCGGTGTAGCACCGCACAAGGTACGTGAGGTTGGTCGATGTATCTTTCAGAAGCCGTGCGACTTACACTTCCCCCGCATGGTGTACGCAGAGTGGTCATCATTGGTGCGGGAGCTGTTGGTCTGTATGCTGCCAGTCAGCTCGCCGCGAAAGGGTGCCAGGCAGTAGTTGTCGAGGCTGGAGATTCGCAGTTAGGTAAGTTTGACCATACCTCCTGGAAGTCCATCGGTCGTGCTCATAACGGAATTCGACTTGCCCGAGCCCGCAATCTTGGCGGTACGACCAGCCTATGGGGCGGTCAGCTTGTAGAATTTCAGCCGGTCGATCTTGGTGGCCGGGACTGGTTGCCCAGCTCCAAGTGGCCGATCAGTCATGAAGAAATAGCCTCATATTACCCGTCTACTTATCTCCGGCTTGGCATTCCCCCTCATGTGTTAGAGGATTCTCATGTATGGCGGGATGCCGGAGCCCGGCAGCCGGATCTGGGGCCTCTGTTCGAAGTGTTTCTCACCCGATGGATGGGAATCCCCAATTTCGCTGAGCTCTTCGAAAGGCAGATTGAGTCTGATTTCAACATGCTGGTGCTTAGGGCGCATGTCGCCGTTGGCTTTCGCGGCGCTGATGACGTCATCGAGGCCGTCCGAGTGATCGATCGGGAAGGTCAGTCACACTGGATCACAGGCGACAGTTTCCTGCTTGCCGCGGGAACGATTGAGAATGTTCGTCTTTTGCTGCATACAGAGCACGATCCGCAATGGACTCCTCCTTGGGCTGGCAATCCGAATATTGGCCTGTTTTTCCAGGATCACCTGGCGGGTAGGGTCGGCGAGTTTCATCCGGCAAATAAAAGAGATTTCCTGGATGGTTTCGCTAACCTGATCCATACAAAGCAAAAGTTTCATCCAAAGATTCGAATGCGCAATGAAGTGATGCTGCATCAGCAGATCTATAACATTCAGGCATGGTTTTCCTTCGAGAGTGAGATTTCCGAACACCTCGTATTCCTCAAGCAGTTTCTGAAGGCAGCTCTTTATAGCCGGAAACTATCCGGGGCCGGAGATCTCTTCCGCAAGGGGCTGGGGATATTCCGGTTCCTGTTTCCTCTTATGTGGAAGTATGTCTGGGATCACCGCGTCTTTGTCCCAAGCACCGCCAAAACATTTCTGCTGCTGCAGGCCGAACATGGCTCCAGCCGGAAGAGCCGCATCTCGATCGACCGTTCGATGACCGATGCGTTCGGACTTCCTCGTGTCATTCTCGATTGGCAACTCAGGGGGGGCGAGCTAGCCTCCCTGCGCAGCTTTGCCTTGCAAATTCGCGACGCTCTCCGCAATGCGGCCATTGGCGAACTGGAGGTCGACCAGAAGCTTTTGGATTTGAATCCGGAATACCTTGACACGCTCTACGACAATTATCATCAGTCCGGCGGTGCTATCATGGCAACTTCGGAGGAGTGCGGGGTTGTGGACCTGAATCTCCGTGTCTTCGGAACCAGCAATCTTTATGTCGGCGGCGCCTGCGTGTTTCCGACCACGAGCAATGCCAATGTCACATTTCACGCCCTTGCATTAACGTCCCGCTTGATCGATCACCTAAGCGGACTCGGTCCTCCAATGACAGGGGTGGGGCATATGAGCATTCCATGAAATTGTTTCGCCTTTCTAGTAGAGTGTAGGTTTCAGAAACTCGGCTCCTTCACGTCGCAATAGCGCGTGCAGGCGCGAGGCGGGAAGATCGAGGCTTGAATCTGACACGATGTTCGCGTTCTTAATGACGTTCTGTCGCCTCTTTGTAGAAAACAGAGTTATTCCCTCCCTGTTGCCAAGTATCGCGGCCTTCAGCAATAGCGTCGCGATCATCCCCGGCTCGCGCAAATCCGCCCCGATCTCGGTCGACCATCGTCGGTACAATTCTTCGTCAGTGCCGATCCGTTGTGATAGCCTCGGTTCCCACTCACGCACAACCGTATGACGAATCCGGAAACTGCCCGGAGAAAGATCCGCTTGCTCCATCGGATTCCATTCGTACTGGATGACCGGACAATAGGTCCTCTGCCTGTCGTAAACGGCCTGGATCTTTGATATTGTGCTTCCCACGCCGAATGTGCCGATCTTGCCATTCCGAACGCTTTCTTCCATAAAGCGAAGCAGCTTCTCATCGAGATCCTGTTCTCTTGCCTCGTGGAGCAACCACACGTCTATGCGCTCGACATTCAGTGTCCGGAGGCTGCGGTCCAGCGTCAGCCGGGCGTCCGCCACCGTGAAACTGGGGCCTGTACCCTGATTCGCCCGTACCATAACCCGCTGAAGTCGCTGCTTCAGGGCCCTGCTCCGGTTGACGATCGGTCTCGCAACTAGACGCGCAGCAGCCAACCATGAGGCGTCCGGCGGTGCGGCGATGCCGTATTTGGTTGTTATGGTCACGGCATCCCGACGGCGGCGCAGGAATTCTCCCACTCTGTGCTCCGCGTGGCCTAGACCGTACGACGGAGCCGTATCGATGTGCCGTATACCCATGTCGAACGCCGTCTCCAGCAAGGTTACGGACTCGCGGAGACTCATTGTGCCCACGAGCCTGCTTGTACCAATCCCAAGTTGGGACGTGACTCGTTCAGAGCCGGGTATTCGAACGATATTCACCGCGAGTTCTCCAACGCCCAATCCCATCGCAAATGCATTCTCACAAGCGGGCTTACCTCCGGCCCCCGCTTTCAATTCTATCCGCCCGACCAATCGGCGAACACGACCCGGAAGCGGCACGAAAATGCAGGAGAATCCGAAAGACAGCCCTTTTGGGGCAAGGGCGCCGCCACCATGTCCTCGAATTTGTGAAGTGACAATGACGTTTGAACGGCCGCACGCTGTTACTCGTGTGTTCGGCAGTATGAAAGGCAAAGGAGAAAACGGAAATGCCTACTCCGAGAGAGACATTTCGTGCGCTGAACGGTTTGCGATTTGTTGCTGCGATAGCGGTCGTATGTTATCACTATGCGCCAGAAGCTTCTTTCTTTGGATTTCTTCCGGCGTTTCTGCGGAACGTTGTCGAATCAGGGCCGATGGCGTTGCCGTTCTTTTATATATTATCCGGTTTTGTGCTATCGCATTCTTACGTAGATCGCCTGCCGCGGACACTTTTGGAGGCGCGCCAGTTTTGGCGATCTCGTGTCGCACGACTGTACCCAGCTTATCTTTGTGCGTTTGTCTTGTTTATCCCGATTGCCTATGCTAAGTATGTTCACCATCACGCGGCCGAAGGTGTGCATAAATTCATTGCAGCCGGACTTCTGGCAGTCAGCACCCTGCAGGCGTGGACGCCGCTCGCTCAATCGTGGAATGGGCCCAGCTGGTCACTTTCTGTCGAAGCTTTTTTCTATCTGATATTTCCTGCATTTGCATGGCTGATACTGAAGCAAAGGCGCTCTTTCATCGGAATCATTCTCCTGGCGGCATGGACCACCATGATGGGTCTTAGTGCCGCACATTCACACGGTCTTGTGCCCGACGGCGTATGGCGTGACTGGATCCAGAACCATCCTCTGTACTGGACTCCGATGTTTCTAACCGGGATCTTTCTCTATCGCTTTTATCCGGCATGGCGCGAAACAGACGCGTGCATTGCCAGTGCCCTTGCACTCCTCTCTGCTGGAGCACTGATCGTCCTGTGCGCTGTGGCGAATGGGGCCTGGCGGGACTGCCTGATCGGCGGCGGAGCCGCGCCTTTGATCGCGGTAATGATACTGGCCTGTTCTCATCCAACTGCATTTATCACACGCATCATGGGCGTCGGGCCGCTGTTTGAATTGGGAGCGATAAGCTATGCGGTTTATATCATCCAGTCGCCAGTCTGGCACTATTTCCAGGGGGTTATTGGTCAGCTGGCTCGTCATGCGGGTCCGGCTGGCAGCAGCATCGTTTTTCTTCTCTACATCCCGTTTCTGATCGGTCTTGCGTTTGCGCTCGGACGTTGGGTCGAGCGGCCGCTGCAGGCGATCATGGCTTCACCGCGGCCGAGACAGGAGTTGTCAGGCTTCTTTCCTGCGCAGGCCGAGGTCGAACCCTCGTGAACACTGCGGACGACAGACGGTTAAACGGGAGCTGTAGAGCTCCACTCAACGGGGATTAGTTCCCCCAGTCAACCCTATCGGAGGAAGAGGCCGCTGCAGCGTCAGTTATGGCACTGTTAACAGGTTGTGATTTATGCATTTGTGTCAACCTCAAGGTAGCCAAGAATCACCGAATAGTCAACACCGAAGTCACTCGCTCCTGCGACTGTCGTCACCTTTCAAGAACGGAAGAAAGCGCACCCTGTTGCAGGATTTGGAAGCTGTGCGAGTTAATCGCCGCGCTCCGGACGTGATCGTAAAGGGCCGCGAGTACAATGAAGATGGCGTGGTCGGCGCGAACGAAGTGCGTTCCTGGGAAAGGGCGCGTGAAGAGTGTCTCTGTCGTCGAAGGATTCAGCACGACCAAACTGATCGCCAAAGCAAATGCCACGCCCGGTCCTCGGGACCGTTCCCAGGTCGAGCCCGTCGTCCATTGACCGGAACCAGATGCTGATGGGGATCCACGACCATGGTCACTTGACCGGGCCGGTGCTAAGTCCCACAGATCCTGGCGAGCCCGGAGACGAAAAGAAGACGGAAGTCTGACAACGACTCTAGAGAGAAGCGAACGCTCCGCACCGTCGTGGCTGTGGGGCGTTTTTGTTTGTTCGGGTGAGACGCAGAGGATGACAGATCATGCGCGCTTTGCATAACACCTGGGTGTGACCTGACCGCCTGGATCCGTCCGGATCGGAATACGATCTGGACGAAGGAAAGGGGAAGGACGGATGAGTCGGAGCAGGCACGCGGATGCGCAGATGATCGCGGCGCTGAAGCAGGTTGAAGCCGGGCGGACCACAGACGACGTAGCTCGGGAGCAGGGCGTAAGCAAGCACACCATCTATGCCTGGAAGGCGAAGTACGGAGGCATGGAAGTGAGCGAGGCGGAGGAAGTGAAACACCTGCGCGACGAGAACCCGCGGCTGAAGAAGCTGGTCGCCGATTTGAGTCTCGACGAGGACATGCTGCAGTCGGTGATCCGAAAAAACTCCCTCGGCTCGTAGCGCGGCGATCGGCAGTGCGGCGCTTGCTGGCAGAGTTCACCTCCAGCGAGCGCCACGTCTGCGAGCTGATGGCGGTGCCGAGATCGAGTTGCCGGTACCAGAGCCGGAGAGACGACAGCCGGATCGAGGAGCGGCTGCGGGAGCTGGCGCGAGAATATCCACGCTTCGGCTACCGTCGCCTGCATTTGTACCTGCACAGGGAGATGGGAGTGAACCATAAGAAGGTGCAGCGGGGTATCGCGAGCTGGGACTGAACGTGAAGCGTACGCGGCGCAGGCATCTGCGGCGGACGATGGCAGCCGCGGCCTGTGCTGACGGCGCCCAACCAGGAGTGGGCTCTGGATTTCGCCAGTGATGTAACGGCTGTCGGACAGCGGTTCCGGGTGCTGGGCGTGAGGGATAACTTCACTCGGCAGGCCCGCGTGCTGGAAGCGGCAACCAGCTTCCCCAGCCGGCGCGTCACGCGAGAACTGGAACGAGCGATGGCGGCACACGGCAAGCCCGTTGCGATTCGCTGTGACAACGGCCCGGAGCTGACTTCGCGTCACTTCCTCGCCTGGGCCGTCGAGTGGAAGATCGATCTGATTCACCAGCCGGGAAAACCAACCCAGAACGGAGGTATGGAAAGCTTCAACGGCAAGCTGCGCGACGAGTGCCTGAACGTGAGCTGGTTCTGGAACCTGTTCGACGCGAGGAGGAAGATATCGGAGTGGAAAGTGGAATATAACTCCAGCCGCCCGCATAGCTCGCTGGGCTATCTCACCCCGGACGAATTTGCGCGGCGATGGCAGCAACAGGGCGGTGGAAAAGACGCGGGCTGCGCCCGCTTGGAAAACGCCTGCGGCGTTTCCCACTTTACCACCGCCCCGACGGCGACTATGAACCTCGTATAGTCGATTGGACGAAGAATGGGGTCAGGTCAGACCGCAGCGATTTGTAACTCGCTGATTCGATTTGGCGTCCCCGACGGGATTTGAACCCGTGTTATCGCCGTGAAAGGGCGGTGTCCTGGGCCGGGCTAGACGACGGGGACGCTGATTGCGCGGGGCCTGGACAGGCTCCTGGCGCGGTGTGCCATCTCTGACTTTAACGGGGGGTAGGGCCAAAGTCAAAAGGCAGCGAATAGGGAACAGGGAATACGAGCAGGTGGGGGCAGTGGGGGCTGGCAAAGCCGATTTTAGTGGGAGCGCCAGGCGGGGTCGCGACGGATATCGAAGCGGAGGCCGCGTTCGAAGAATCGGACGGCGAGGACGATCACGAGGGCAATGGGGGGGCCTACGATCCAGCCGAGCATGCGCTTAATGCGATGGAGCATCGATCCTCCGGTCCATCTTCAGGAAGACTGCGTTCTCTGAGAGATATCACGGGGCACGGTTGCAATGCCATGCAAAAGAGCATTAGCCGCGTTACGGTGTGTAGCCAGATGCGCAATAGCGAGAGGTAGAGTTCAGGGCTCAGGAATCAGCGAGCTGTGCTCCGGGCGCGTATTACCGGAGGGGCAACCCGGGTTCGTGCTCGCGCATTCCCGGCGCGCCGCACGGAAAAATGCGTGATTTCTCATGCTTGCTATCGCTATCCCCGATTTGCTGACCGTGACAGAGGCCTGCGGTGGTGCTTTGGCGTCATTTGCCGGGTCGATACCTGCGCCCGGCAGTGCGCAGGGCAGCGGATATAATCGAATTTTTGGACCTGAAAGGGGAGGCATTGGCATGCCCATCCAGCCAACCGCCAAAATTTGGCACAACGGCAATCTGATTCCGTGGGAGAAGGCCCAGCTTCACGTGATGAGCCACGTGATCCACTACGGGTCGTCGGTATTTGAAGGCATTCGCTGCTATGCGCAGCCAGAGGGCGCGGCAGTGTTTCGGCTGCCGGAGCATATGCAGCGGCTGCTGGATTCGGCGCGGATTTACCGGATGACGCTGCCGTGGTCGCTCGACCAGCTTTGCTCGGCGGTGGTGGAAACGGTGGAGGCGAATAATATAGCGCCTTGCTACATCCGGCCGATCGCGCTACGGGGGTACGGGGAGATTGGCGTAAACCCGAAGGGAACGCCGATCGAGGTGTACATCGCGAATTTTCCATGGGGGAAATATGTCGCCGGCGAGGCGGCGGATGTTTGCATCTCGTCGTGGAACCGGCTGGCGCCGAACACGATGCCGTCGCTGGCGAAGTCGGGCGCGAACTACATGAACTCGCAGCTGATTCGCATGGAGGCTGACATCAATGGCTACCAGGAGGGGATTGCGCTCGATGTGAACGGCTACCTTTCCGAGGGGTCGGGGGAAAACGTTTTTCTGGTTCGGAATGGGGTGATCTATACGTCGCCGCTGTCGAGTTCGGTGCTGTCGGGGATCACGCGGGACTCGGTGCTGACCCTGGCGCGGCACTTTGGCATTCCGGTGGTGGAGCAGGCGATACCGCGGGAGATGATTTATATCGCGGATGAGGCGTTCTTCACGGGGACGGCGGCGGAAGTTACGCCGATCCGGTCGGTGGATCGGATCCAGATTGCCGACGGGAACCCGGGGACGATCACAAACCAGCTGAAGGATGAATTTCTGGGGATCGCGACAGGGCTGAAGCCGGATCGGTTTGGGTGGCTAACGCCGGTGCGGGTTACTGCGGAGCAGCCGGTGACGGCCTGACGGCTGGCCCGATTCGAAATCCGTTGCCTTACGTCAACTTGCTCAGCGTTGGCGGTCTGGGCTGACGGGACTCACCCGGCGGATCCCCTTGGCGCATTGAATGCCCGGGTCTGATCGAACAATGAAGTGTTTCTCACGCCGGGTCTTTATGCCGGCGTTTCCTTTGGCAGCGGTTTGCATGGACAGTTCCAAAATGGGAACGACTGGATTCAATAGCAAGGAAGACATCTACAATCAGTGGGATTGGTTCGGGGATTTTCGGCGGCCTTGAGTAATCGGAGTGGGCCGCACTAGAAAGGTTTTTGTGGCGTCAAACTCCTGGCGCAAGATGACGCTTTACGATTTGACCGGCCAATGGTTCCGGAGCTAGCATTTGGGCATCGGCCCCTCTCTGATCCACCGGAATGCTGCTATGTTGCGGCACTTGCGTACCAGTTCAGTAGCGATGACACAGTGCGGAAGCCGCTGGCCATTCGTCTGCGGCCCCCGACTCTTCACAGTAGCCTGAAGCGGGTGGCGCCATGAAAAAACGGCCAGAAAAGCTTGAGGACATGCAGCAACTTGTGCTGGCGATTGCCCGGGCACTCGTCGACATTCCCGACGCCGTTGTAGTGGATGCCAGGGTAGCCGGGGAGACCACGATGTTGAGCTTGCGGGTAGCGCCCGAGGAAGTAGGCAAGGTGATTGGGAAGCAGGGGCGGCTGGCGCAATCGATCAGGGTGCTGTTGGGCGCGGTCGGCATGAAGCACCAGCATCGCTACACGCTGCACATTCTGCAGGAAAACGATCGTGAGATGTCGCCGCAGGAGCGGAGCGAGGAAGCACTATCGGGCAAGTCGTGATCATGCTGCGATGGAGTTAATAAGTCGCGAGCGAGACTCGAAGAACTTCGGGTTCCGAGGAGAAGTTCAGGCCCCAGTCGGTTTGGTCGCCGTTCAGAATGCGGGCGAATGTGAAGACGCCGTTCTCATAACTTCCCTCTTCGACACGCAGGAACTGGCGGTGCTGCCATTGGCCGTCAATCTGCGCCGAAGGTATTTGCCCGGTTCCGTTGACGATCCGGCTGGATTTCCGTTGCTCCTCTGTGCCAGCGGGGCGAAAGTCCACGCGGCAATCGAAGCCGGTGACCAGAAACTGATTGTCCTTTAGTTGAGCAACGAGGGCGCGACCCGTTGGCTCGGGATTGCCCTTGAGGGCGCCTCCGCGCAACGTGCCTCCGTAAGATATAACGGCATCCCATGGGCCGAAGTGCAAGGTCTGTGTGGGCTGGCCTTCTATCTCGGCGACTGCCTGAAGCTTTCCCTGGTAATTGAGTTCGGCTATGTCGCGCATCATGGGGCCGATAAGCCGGTAGTTTCGGGCCGTAGGTTCAAGGAAGGTTTCCGGAGGAGTCTTTTCGCCTTCGGGCGCCCGGTGGCTGCGCGTGTAGTCCAGCCCGAACGGCGAATAACCGATGGCCTGGAGACCGAGCGCGGAAAAGAAGAAGCGTGCGCCGGTAGGCGTGCCGCTGGTTTCAGGGATGAACAAAGCATTGTCGGGCCTGTGGTATAAGTCGAGGACCTTGAGATACGAAGCAGTGTCGGGTGTGTAGATATCGGGCGCGAGGATATCGATGGCTGGTGCTTCCGCTTTCCAGATATTCAGGACATTGTCGGTCGGTCCGCCGCTTTCATAACTGCCGGGTGCGCCCTTGAAGGGGTCCCGCAGCGCGGCGTTGACATAGAGAGGCAGCGGGTAAACGGCCTTGCCCGCGGCAGCGATCTGCTGGACATAGCGGGCGACCGCCCAGGCGTGGAAGTCAACATCGGCTTCACCGGGACCGAAAACATCCTCCCAGTTAGCGGAGGGGCTGGATGGCTGTTTGTCCATGGCCTTGAGGACTTCGGGTGGGACCGGGGACTCAAACAGCTTATTCGCGGCGGGGGAGTAGTCGCGGAGCGTTCCCCACGTGCCCGTTTCGTTCTCGACCTGGACGAGGAGGACGGTTCGCTCGGGGTCAGCGGTTTTAAGGTGCTGCATGAAGGCGGTGAAGGCGCGGATGTCTGCCTCAAGCGATGCTGTGGCAAAGGGAGAGGGGGAGTCGACTAACTCGCCGTCCTTATTGGTCACGTGGGAATAAAGGCCGGGTTGGAGTTTCATCCACTCGGGCATGTAGTGCTGGCTGCCGTTCTTCCAGGTGCCGAACCAGAGGAGTACGAGATGGACGTGGTGCTGGCGGGCCTGGGCGAGGATGGTATCTATCTGGGAGTAGTCGAACTGGCCGGGCCTGGGCTCGAATTGTTCCCAGTAGATGGGTGTTTCGAGGGTGTTGGCGTGTATATATTCGATGGCGGACCAGACTTTGGGCAGTGTGGCCGGCCAGTCGCTGGAGTTATTCGATTGCGCGCCGAGCATGAGGTAGGGAGCGCCGTCTACTAACAGCGCGTAGCGGCCGTCGGTTTGAACGAGGCGGGGGATGGGATGGTCTTTTGCCTGGGCCTGCGCGACAAAGGCGGCATTGGACAGGGCGAGAATAGCTGCGAGTAAGAAGGGTTTCATCCTGGAGGGTCCTCGGTTCTTTCGCGCACTGGTCGCCGGAGGCAGGGTCAGATGCACGGATTAAAACTGGTTTCATAAACCTGACTGTCGAAATGCATCGTGTGAGACCCGCCGTCGAAGCGGGGCTCATGCAGCCTGCCGAAGCTGCTGCTCTAAAGATGAAACCAGTTCTAGAATACTGCTTATGTTCGAGACGGGAGCGTTGGCGGCCCTGTTATGGGCGGGAGCGCAGGCGGCGGCCGGGGCGCAGGGGCCTGAGACTGTGCCGGCGACGATGGAGATGACCATCGCCTCCGTGCCTCTGACGGCGGGCGACGGGGCGATCTATGTCGATGAGCGGTGCGCGTTGTTGCCGGATCCCGCGGCTGCGCCGAAAGATAAGCTGAAACCGCGGTGGGATCCTGCGATCTGCCATCTGGAGACGATCAACCACTCCGAGCACCGGGAAGAGGCGGAGGTGGGCGCGGAGATGCTGCGCCGCAAGGTTGAGGTCAGCGAACAGGAATACGTTCTGCAGAACGTGACGATGAAGCCGGTGGCGTTTGTGGTGAAGCAGCCAGTTCCAAAGGGGTGGAGGGTGGATTCCGATCCGCAACCGGCGGCGATGGAGGGGACGACGGCGGTCTTCCGGGTTTATGCGGAGCCGGGAGAGATTGTGCGTTTGCACGTGGGCGTGCGGAAAACGACGCAGCTGAAACCAAAGACGATCCATTGAGTCTTTTGAGGCCGGACCAGTTGTCCCGGAGCCCAGGGGCGGGTGGTGATATACGTCACATGCGCGGTTGCGGGCGGACTGCTTACAATAGAGTCATCATGAAAAGCGGCAACAAGCAGACGGTTCGGATCGTGTTGGCGGTGGTGGTGATTCTGGGGGCGATTTCGTATCTCGCGGTGACCGGGGTCGAGGCCAACAAGAGCTACTACGTCACGATTCAGGAGCTGCAGTCGATGGGCGGGAAGGCCTACACGCGGAACCTGCGGGTGGCCGGGAGCGTGTTGCCAGGGAGCATCGTTCGCGATGGGTCGCATGCGTCGTTTGTGCTGGTGGAGCTGGATCGCAGGCTGACGGTTTCCTACATTGGAGAAGAGCCGCCGCCGGACACCTTCAAGGACAACAGCCAGGCGCTGGCGATCGGGACATTTGGGCGGGACGGGGTGTTCCACGCGACGCAGCTGCAGGCAAAGTGCGCTTCGAAGTATGCTCCTGCGCAGCCCGGCCAACAGAAGACGGCGGGGACAGCGCAGACAGCGGCGATGGGCGGGCAGTAAAACCAGGGAACAGGGAACAGGGAACAGGAAACAGGAAGCGGGTTGAACGCCGCATACTTGTATCCGGGGAATCCGTGTGTGCGACGCCGTGGAGTAGACTGCGCAAAACGAGCTATGACCAGCATCATCGCGGAGTGCGAGGAGGTATCGAAGCTGTACGGAACGTTCGCCGCGCTGCGGAAGGTCTCGGTGCGGCTGGAGCGTGGGCGATGCTACCTGGTGCTGGGGGAAAACGGGGCGGGGAAGTCGACGCTGCTGCGCACGCTGGCGGGATTGCTGAGGCCCAGTTATGGGAAGGTGCGCGTATTTGCGGCGGATGGCCTGGCGCCCGCGGTGGGAGTCGACCCGATGGAAGCACGGGAGCGCATCGGTTACATGAGCCACGCAACTATGCTGTACGACGAATTTTCTGGCGTGGAAAACCTGCGGTATTTTGCGAGCCTGTATCGGTCTGGAAAAAGCGGGGGCCGCGATTGTGTTGCGCCTGAGGATGCATTGCGGAGCGTGGGGCTCGATCCTGCGCTGGCGCGGCCGGTGGGGCAGTACTCGCAGGGGATGAAGCAACGGGCGTCGCTGGCGCGGGTGTTGATTTCGCGGCCGGAGCTGTTGCTGCTGGACGAGCCTTTCTCGAATATGGATATTGGCAGCGCGCACCAGATGCTGCGGCTGCTCGAGACATTCAGAAGCGAGCAGCGGACGATTGTGCTGACCACGCATCAGAGGGAGCTGGCCGAGCCGCTGGCGGATTTTGTGCTCACCTTGCAGGCGGGGACGGTGGCTTCGCTCGAAGACGGTCCCTATGCTCAACGCGGGAGCCTGACTGTGGCCGGAGGAGTGGAGCGATGACGGCGGGAGCGAAGTCAGGACACAAGACGAACGTTGCGCGCTACCTCGATTCGCTCGGGATTCACTATGAGATTCGTGAATACGAGGTTGCCCCGGAGGAGTTTTCGGCAATCATGGTCGCGGAGAAGATTGGGCTGCCGGCGGAGCAGGTTTTCAAGACGTTGCTGTGTGTGACTGCGGACAGGGAGCATGTCTTCGCGGTCGTGCCGGGGGATGCGGAGCTGGACTTCAAGAAGCTGGCTGCCGCGGCGGGGACACGGAAGGCGGAGATGGTGTCGCTCAAAGACGTGCAGCCGCTGACGGGCTATGTGCGCGGCGGGGTGACGGTGTTTGGGGCGAAGAAGGATTTCCCGGTTTACGTGGACGAGACGGTCGAGTTGTTCGATGTGGTTTCGGTGTCTGCGGGGACGCGGGGCGTGCAGGTGGTGCTAAGTCCGGCGGATTATCTGCGGGCGGCGAAGGCGACCGTGGCGGATCTGACAAAACTGGGTACAGGGCACAGGGTGCAGGGTACAGGCGAGGACTTCAGTCCGGTGGAGCGCGGGGAGAGATCGCGATGAAGACGGCTTACTTCCTCACGCATCTGAAGAAGGATCTGCAGCTGGAGTGGCGGTCGAAGGACGCGATCAATTCGATGCTGTTTTTTGGGCTGCTGGTGGTCGTGTTGTTCAGCCTGGCCTTCGATCCTACGCGGGCGGTTAGCCGGCAGATTGCGGGCGGAATCTTGTGCGTGGCGACGATGTTTGCGGCGGTGAGTGCGCTGAACCAGGCATGGGCGCGGGAGCTGCGGAACCAGGTGCTGGACGCGCTGAGGATGACGCCTGCGCCGGGGGCATCGTTGTTTCTGGGCAAGGCGATTGCGAATTTTCTGTTCGTGATGGTGGTGGAGGCAGTGCTGGCGCCGGTGTTCGTAATGTTTTACAACCTGCGGGCGCTGGGGAACGCGTGGCTGCTGTTGCTGGTGCTGCCGCTGGGAACGTGGGCGCTGATTGTGAACGGGGTTTTCTTTGCGGCGCTGTCGATCCGGACGCGCAATCGGGAATTGTTACTGCCGCTGATACTTTTTCCAATCTTTATTCCCGCATTGCTGGGGATGGTGATGTCGGCGACAGGAATTTTGACGGGGGCGACGGACCCAATCCTGTGGATCAAGATGCTGGGGGCTTACGATGTCATTTTTACGACGGTGTGCATGATGCTGTTTGAAGTGATTCTGCATGCGGAGTAGTGGGTCGTGAAGCTTCCCAATGGAGATCGTGCGGTCGTCGACATGCGAAAACTTCGCGACTACTGCCTGAGCGCCAGACATCCGCGGGGGCGCCACAAAGCACGCGTGTTCGCTTCGGCGCTGGGAATTTATGACGGCGATGCGGATTTGCTGAGGGACGCGCTTTTGGAGGCAGCTTTGACAAGCGAAGTGCTGCCGGGTAGATCGGATATCTATGGTCAGAGATATATTCTGGACTTCGAAATTCGAGGGCCCGCGGGAGGAGGAAACGTTCGAAGCTGTTGGATCATTCGCAAGCAAGAATCCTTCCCGAGATTAATGAGTTGCTTTGTCATTTAGGAGGAAACGAAGATGACACCGAAACTGCTTGACGTTGTTGCTCTGCTCCACGATGTGCCGGAGGAAAAGCTGGTGCGGGGGCAGGTGGGGACAATTGTCGAAGAATTAGACAGAGACGTCTACGAAGTGGAATTCAGCGATAACGAGGGGCGTACCTATGCGCAACTCACACTACGGGCGAGCGAGCTACTGGTGCTGCATCACGAAGCGGTAGCTGCTGCCTGATTTCCATTTTGAAAAGCGGCCAATCACCTCCGTGCGTTCTAGTGGTGGTGATGGAGGAAGTGAGCGGCGGAGATGGCAACGATCCAAAGGCCGACGACGAGCGAGCCGACCGTGAAGATCCAGTTGCGGGTGCGGCGGTCCTGAGGGGTAAGGCTGGAGGTTTTGCGAGTGCCAAAAATCTGGCCGCCGATGCCGATGGCCATGAGGAGAGCGCCGAAGATGAGAGTGATCCATGCCATGGTTAATCTTTTTACCCTATTGAGTGTGGATGCGGAAAGAGGTTGTTGCGTTCGCCCGAAGGCGGTGGTGGAATGAAGCCGGACCGGGAGAAGAGGCGATGAAGGCGGTGCGGTGGGTGGGTTTGCCGATGGGGTTGCTGCTTGTGGCCTGTGGGCTGGGGGTTTCGGCGCAGGACAAGGGCGCCGCAACCGCTACGCAGCCAGCGGCGAAACCTGCGGCGCCGGAGCCGGACAGGGTGTCGGTCCAGATCCTGAGCAAGCTATGGCCTGCGGACCGGGATGGGTTCAGGAGCTATCTGCCGGTGGTGAGGAAGCAGACGAAAGATCAATGGATGACGCTGATGCCGGCGGAGGCGAACCCGCCGGGGTCGGCGGCCGGGACGGTACAGATCGATTGCTGGTTGCACACCGATGGGAGGGTGACGAACGTGGTTCTGGCGCAGCCGTCGGGAATCAAGGCGATGGATCGAGCGGCCCTGGCGTCCATATCGGGGAGAAGCGAGCGGGCCATTCCTTATGACTCGTTTCCGTATGGGCTGAGCGTGGATCGGGTGAAGGTGCGCTTCACATTTATCTATAACGATGGGTCTGGCGGGAGTAACGCAGCCGGAGGGAAGAGCGGACTTAGTACGGCCGCTCCGGTTGTGCGGCATTAGAACGTCCCTCGAACGGGTTTGGCGGAGTAAAGCCGAGATTTCGATGTGAGGCGGGAACGTGAGGCGGGAACGATGAAACTATGGCGATGGGTTTGGCTGCTGGCGACGCTGGTTGTGCTGGCGGAGGGATTCCGGGTGGCTCTGTTTGTTGTGCCGCCGGATGCGGCGCAGGGCGATGTACAGCGAATCTTCTACTACCACATTTCATCGTGGGCGGGGATGGGGCTGTTCTTCACGCTGAACCTCGGATGCTCGCTGGTTTACCTGGCGGTGCGGAACGGGAACCACGCGCTCGCCATGAAGGCGGACTCGCTGGCGGTGGCTTCGGCGGAGATTGGCGTGGTGTATTGCTTCATCGGTCTCGTGACCGGGTCGCTGTGGGGGCGCGCGGTGTGGGGCATCTGGTGGACCTGGGACGCGCGGCTGACCTCGACGCTGGTGTTGTGGCTGATTTATGTGGCGTACCTGCTCCTGAGGCGGTTTGCGGCCGGGCCGCAGATGCGCACGCTCGCGGCCGTGATGGCGGTGTTTGGATTCCTGGACACGCCGCTGGTTTATATGTCGACGCGATGGTGGCGTACGCAGCATCCTGCGCCGGTGTTTGGCGGAGGTCCGGGTTCGGGACTCGATCCCAGTATGTTCCCGGCGGTGTGGTGGAATCTGGCGGGATGGACGATGTGGGGTATTTTTGTGGCGAGCTTACGGTATGTATCCGAGTATCGGGCGCAAAAGGCGGAGCAGGATGAGGCGCTGAAGGCGCTCGAATTTGCGCCAAGGCAGCAGTCGATAGCGGCGGGGAGGTAACGACGATGGATATGGGGCATCGGCATCTGGTGATCGCGTATGCGGCGACGATTGTTATTCATCTGGTTTATTTGGGGTATGTGGCGCTGAAGTGGCGGGCGGCAAAGAGCGCCACGAAGTAAGGTACTGCGCTCTCCGGGGCTACTGGAGTTTCACTTCTTCGACCTCTGTCGTGGGATTATGGCGCTCTTTATCGACCCACTCCCACACCTCGTCTTCGCGCACTTTAAACGCGTTGGCGATGTGCCGCACAATATCAGCGATTAATATTCCATATTGTTCATGAGTGCGTTCGCCGGGATGAAGATGTGTGATGGTTTTTCCGTCGTGCTCGAAACAGATGATGAGTGGATTTTCGATCCTCATTTCCTTCCGCATAATCCAGCCTCCTTTGAATACAGTTAAGCCTGTTCGTGCGTTGAACGCCAGATGACGCCAGTTTTGCCAACGGCGGTCGAGACGGTAGACTCGAAAATATGGTTCGAATGCACAGAATTGCTTTATCGGGAATGGGATTCTTGATTGCGGTTACGGCTTCGGCGCAGACGGCACTGCAGCCCAGAGACACGTCGGCGCTGCATCCGCCGCTGGGGTCGAAGGTGGCCATTGTCGAGTTCGCCGATCTCGAGTGCCCGAAATGCGCAGTCGAGAATCCGGTAATCATGCAGGCCGTGGAGAAGTACCACGTGGCCTGGATGCGGCACGATTTTCCGCTGCCACAGCATACCTGGAGCTTTCAGGCAGCGGTGAATGCGCGGTGGTTCGACACGAAATCGAAGAAGTTGGGTGACGATTATCGTAACGCTGTGTTCGCGAACCAGGCGAGCATTGAGTCGAAAGACGATCTCGAAAAATTCACACAAAGATGGGCGCAGCAGCATGGGGTGGCGCTGCCCTTTGTGATGGATCCGCAGGGGAAGCTGACAGCGGAGGTGAAAGCGGATCAGGCGCTGGGGGACCGAATCGGGATTCACGAGACTCCGACGGCGTGGGTGGTGACCGAGCACGGGTATAAGCAGGTGCTGGATTTCGAGAAGCTGTATTCGATGCTGGATCAGGCAGTGCAGTAGCCTTGCCAGTAGCCAGTAGCCAGTAGCCAGTAGCCAGTTGCCAGTTGCCAGTTGCCAGTTGCCAGTTGCCAGTTGCCAGTTGCCAGTGCCATGCCAGTTGCCAGTTGCCAGTTGCCAGTTGCCAGTTGCCAGTTGCCAGTTGTGCGATACGGCTCCTGTGAGAGGGTTGTCCGTGACGGAGCGGAAACATCCAGGCGCGCACGCGAGGCAGGGGTGATCTTCGTGCATCTGAAGATTGCATCTCAAGTTTCCAGAATTCGAGAGGAACGATGAGCGTTGAAGGCAGTGGGACCGCGACGCGCCCGCCGGTAGCTGCGCGCAGACATACGCAAAGAACGATGCACGGCCACACCCTGGTGGACGATTACGCGTGGCTGAGGGAGAAAGAGAATCCTGAAGTCATCGCGTATCTGGAGGCGGAGAACGCTTACTGCGCGGTGGTGTTTGAGGGCACCGAGGAATTGCAGAAGCAGCTTTACGACGAGATGCGGAGCCACATCAAGGAGACCGATGTATCGGTGCCGTTTCGCGAGCGGGATTACTGGTACTACTCGCGGACCGAGGAAGGAAAGCAGTACGAGATTTTCTGTCGAAAGCGCGGGACGGCAGAGGGGCCGGAGGGCGAGGAAGAGGTTCTGCTGGATGTGAACGAGCTGGCGGAAAACGAGTCGTTCATGGCGCTGGGAACAATGGTGGTTTCCGATGATGGTCAGCTGCTGGCGTATTCATGCGACAACCGAGGGTTTCGGCAATACAAGCTGTATGTGAAGGACCTGCGCACGGGCGAGGTGCTGAAGCAACATGTGGATCGGGTGGGATCGGTGGTGTGGGCGGCGGATAACCGGACACTGTTCTACACCGTCGAGGACGAGGAGCAGAAGCGGCAATTCCAGTTGTTCCGCCACGCAATCGACAAGCCATTTGAGGAAGCCGAGCTGGTGTACGAAGAGAAGGATGAGCGGTTCAACATTGGCGCGGGGCGAACGCGCGACGACCGGTACATCATCCTGCAGGCCTCAAGCCACACGACGACGGAGGAGCAGTTTTTGCCGGCGGATGAGCCGCAAGGAACGTGGCGGCTGATCGAGCCGCGGCGGGACGAGATTGAGTATTACGCGGATCATCGGAATGGGCGGTTGTATCTACGGGTAAACGATACGGGGAGGAACTTTCGGCTGGTGACAGCGCCGGTGGAGTCGCCGGGGCGGGAGAACTGGACGGAGCTGATTCCGCAGCGTGCGGAGGCGATGCTGGAGGAAGTGGATCTCTTCGCGGGGCACGCGGTGGTATGGGAGCGCAGAGAGGGATTGCAGCATGTGCAGGCGGTTCCGTTCAGAGGAACCGGCCCGGAGTTGGGTGAAGGGAAAGAGATTGAATTTCCGGAGCCGGTATACAGCACGCATCCGCATGCGAACCGGATTTACGACACGACGAAATACCGCTATGCGTATCAGTCGCTGGTGACGCCGGCTTCGGTGTTTGAGTGCGACGTGGCGACCGGCGAGTCGAAGCTGCTGAAACAGGTGGAGGTGCCGGGCGGGTTTGATCGCACGCTGTACGAGTCGGAGAGGATTTTTGCGAGGGCCGCCGATGGCGTGGAGATTCCGGTGTCGCTGGTGTGGCGGAAGGATCAGCGCGAGCCCGGAAAAAATCCATTGTGGATTTATGGGTATGGGGCGTACGGGTATTCGCTGCCGATGGGGTTCAGCAGCAACCGCCTGAGCTTGCTGGATCGCGGGTTCGTGCTGGCGTATGCGCACGTCCGCGGCGGCGGGGATATGGGAAAGGCCTGGCACGATGCAGGACGGCTGATGGAGAAGCGGAATACATTCACCGATTTTGTAACAGCGACGGAGCATTTAGTCGCGAAGGGTTATGGGGCGGCGGATCGCGTGGCGGCCGAGGGCGGGAGCGCCGGCGGATTGCTGATGGGAGCGATTGCGAATCTGCGGCCCGATCTGTACCGGGCGATTGTGGCGCACGTTCCGTTTGTGGATGTGATGAATACGATGCTCGATCCATCCTTGCCGCTGACGGTGCCGGAGTACGAGGAGTGGGGCGATCCGAACGAGAAGGCGGCGTTCGAGTACATGCTGAGCTATTCGCCTTACGACAACCTTGAGACGAAGGAATATCCGGCCATGCTGGTGAAAACGTCGCTCCACGACAGCCAGGTGATGTACTGGGAGCCGGCGAAGTATGTGGCGAAGATGCGGACATTGCGGACAGATGCAGGGCATTTGGTTTTGCACACGAACTTAACAGCGGGGCATGGGGGCGCTTCGGGGCGGTACGACTATCTGAAGGAAATTGCTCTGGATTATGTGTTTTTGCTGCGGGAACTGGGAGTCGTTGAGTAGGAAAAGCGATGTCCTTCGCTTTCCCACCCCATCGCGCCAAATGGGGGCGCGCTGGGAACTCCGGTCCGCTCACGATGACAACGCAGAGTCAAACGCAGATCCTTCCTCGCTTCTCTCCTTACGATGACATTCGCTGGCTGATTCGCGGCGCATCAGGCGCGAGAGGACTACGAGGCTGGCGGCGGCCAGGCCGCCATCGGTGAGAAGACTGGCGGCGGCAGCTCCCTCCCAGGACCAGCGCGGAATTAGTAACAGATTCATGCATAAATTGAGGGCGGCTGCGCCGAATTGGGTAGCGGTGCGGTTCCATTGCGAGGCGGAGGCGGTGATGGCCGATCCCCACGCGTAATGCAGGGTGCGCAGAACGGGCAGCAGGCACAGCCAGCGGAGAGCGGTGACCGATCCGCGAAAAGAGGCGCCGAAGACCAGAGGCAGGAGCGGAGCGCCGAGGGCCAGGAACGCGGCAGCAGCGAGAGAGTATGGCAGGGTGCGAGTGAGGGTGGCGCGGGCGAAGCGTTCGGCGGTGCGGACTCCGCGGGCCCCTTCGCGAAAGAAGCGGGGCGCAGCGGCGGCATAGACGGCGTAGATGGGCGCGCTGGCGGCGTCGATGACGCGATAGGCGGCGGCGTAAGTGCCGGCGGCGTAGTTCTGACCAAAAGTGACGAGGAAGGTTTTGTCGATGTCGTTGTAGATGGAGATGGAAGAGCTGGAGAGTGAAAAGCCGAAGCCTTCACTGAGATCGGCGCGCCGGATGCGGGCGAAGCGCGGAAGGCCGAGGCGGATGGTTGCGAGAAGCAGGGCGAAGAGGGCGACGGCGAGGGTGGCGAGCCAGTAGACCCTGGCCCAGAGGACCGCGGTGGTGTGAATGCTGTGGGAGCGGGTCCACCAGGTGAGCAGGGCGGCGGTGAGGGCGCGGCCGATATAGGTGGCAGCGGTGAGACGCGCAGTCCAGGCAAGGCGGCCGGCTCCCTGGAAGGCGCGGGTGGCGAGCTGGATGAATTTGCCGAAGAGCCCGTCGGAAAGGGCGATCCATGGGACGAGGGGACGGAGCTCGGGGCGCAGGGCAAAATGCGCGAAGAGCATGCAGGCGGCCAGAAGTATGAGAAATCCCGCGGAAGTGATGAGGAGCGCATGGCCCCAGGTGCGGGGGAAGGAGGAGGGGTCGCGGCTGACATTGCGGACGAGGAGCATCTCGGTGCCAAGCGAGGAGAACTGGCTGAGGGCGGAGACAAGGGCGACGACGCCGACGAAGGCGCCATATTCGCGGCTGCCGAGGGCTCGGCCGATGAGGATGAAGTAGAAGACCTGGGCGGCCATGGAGACGCCCTGGCCGGAGATCATCCAGAGAGCGCTTCGACGGAGAGATTCCTCGGGCATTTTCAGGTGAGAGCTTCGGCGTAGAGATCTTCGAGGCGCGCGGTTTGCGTTTTGAGATTAAAGTGAGTCTCGGCGCGTGCGCGTCCGGCAGCGGCGAGACGCCGGGTGAGACAGGAGTCGAGCAACAGATCCGAGATAGCTTCGGCAAGAGCTCGGTCGTCGCGTGGCGGGACAAGAAGGGCGGATTCCCCTTCCTCGACGGCTTCGGAAACCCCGGGCCCGCGGAAAGCGGCGATGGGCAGGCCGATGGCCTGGGCCTCGCATAAGGTGATGGGGAGACCTTCGCTGTCGCCGGAAGCGGCAACGATGCTGGGGGCGACGAGGACTTTGGCGCGGTGCATGAGGTCGCGAACAGCGGAGGGGGTTTGCGATCCCAGAAAAGTGCAATTGCGGAGAGTGGCGCGGGCCTGAGCGCGAAGCGGATCGAGTAAGGGACCATCGCCAACAATGAGGAGTTTGGGGTCCGGGTGACGCTGCTCGACGTGGGCCATGGCGCGAATGAGGTGGGCGCAACCTTTCTTTTCGATGAGGCGGCCAATGAAGAGCACGACAGGTTCGCGGGGCTTTTGGGAGCGAAGCGTGTCCGGTGCGAAGAAGTTTAAGTCGACCCCGATGGGGAGGGTGCGCAGTTTGTGTTCGGGCACGCCGCGCTCGAGGGCCTGGCGGCGGATGTGATCGGAGACGCAGATAAAGAAGCGCGCGCGGGCGCGGAGTTCGGCTTTGCGGCGCAGGTAGATGCGGCCGGGCGCGTCGCGGCGGAGTGCCTGGTCGGTCATGGTGGTGTCGTAGCCGTGCAGAGTGACGATGAGAGGGAGGTCGAGTTCTTTCTGAAGGGGAAGAGCGGCGGCGGCGTCGATGGCGAAGTGCGCATGCAGGAGAACGGGATTGCGCCGTGCGAGGGCGCGGATGAATTGTGGAGCGATCCCGGAGGTGAGGAAGAGACGTTGATGGAGTTTATCGGAGAGGGTATTGTGGCGGGTGAGGACCACGGTTTCGCAGGGGTCAAGGCGGAGGCCGGCGGGAACGAGGCGGAGTCCTGCAAAACAGGGAGAGAAGCGGCGCAAAGCGTGGGCCTGGGCGGCGACGAAGGTTTCCGATGGGGGGAGAAGATCGGAGCGGTAGATGAGGGCGGTGGGGTTCATGGAACTGCCTGGGGGAAGGGTCGCGGAAAAACGGCTCTCTGAAACGGGTTCGCGGCGTCGCACCGTGCTGGAGATGGCGATGTGGCAAGGGTAGGCTTTGCCGCCAACTCGATTGAGGCGAGGGCCGAAACGTAGATGAGCCAGAAGAGGCCGTTGTAAATGAGGAGGGTGTTTTCGTCGAGGTCGTAGAGGGCAATGAGGACGAGGATGGCGATGGGCCAGGCGATTTGGTCGATCTGACCCCGCTGCCAAAGCGGCCACAGTTTGCGCCAGGCTCGCAGCCAGCTGAGGACGAAGAGGATGAGACCAACGACGCCGAGTTCGAGAGCAATTTCGAAAAAGCCGTTGTGAGCGTGGGCAACGATGAAGTGGACGGATGCTGCAACCTGAAGGGAAGGCCCCTGCATGCCGCGCCAGAAGGCATCGTACCCATAGCCGAAGAGAGGGCGGTGCGCGATGAACTGGCCGACCTGAGCCCAGATGGCGGTGCGTCCTGAGAGTGTCGGATCGCGTCCGAGAACGGTGGCCAGATATGGAAATGTCAAAAAGAGCACGATGGCGAGGGAGAGGATTGCGAACGGGGCGGCGATCGCGACCATGAAGCGTACGCGGGTACCGGCGCGGCGGGCGACAGAAAGCAGGAGCCACAGGAACAGGAGAGCGGCTTCGATCAGCCATGCGCCGCGGGAGCCGCTCATGACGAGCACGAAGAGAAAGAGTGCAAGGCTCAGGAGGTAAGTGGGCCGGGTTAGGGCGTGCGATTCACCGAAGAGAATGACGGCCGTGGCGAGGACCATGATGCGGCCGCACGCGTTTTTCTGCGTGAATACCCCCTGCCAGTCGGAGGCGTGGCCTGGGGAGTGGTCAAGGCCTATGGAAGGCGCGAGAACGACGATGGCGATGGTAGCGAGCGCAAGGACGATCATCGCGAAGCGGAGAATGGCGAGCTGGCGGGCGGGGGAGTAGCGCGCGGCGAAATGAAGGCCGAAGAGTCCGGCCACAGCGAAGGGGAGGGCACGGCGGAGAGTGAGCAGAGGGTCGAGCGACCAGGCCGCAGAGGCGATGGCAAGCAGGGCGAGGAGACTGACCCATGGGAGCGCCAGGACGAGACGACTCAAAAGGCGCGGGCGGCGGAGGACCAGCGCAACGATGAGCGTGTAAGCAATGGCCTGAGAAGCAATTCCGCCGATGGTTGTGAGGCCAGAGGGCGCGGAAGCGGTCATCTCCAGCGACTGGGCGGGGGCGATGCCGGGGATGGCGCCCTGCATTGCGAAAAAGGCAAAAAGGGCGGCGGAGATCAGGTCTTCAATGGGAAGGAGACGGATCGGGGCGAGCTTTGCGGGTTGGCGTTGTCGCGTCATTCAGTGGGCGTAGATGAGGGCGGAACTGGCGGAGGCGGTAATTTCGGCGATGCCGAGAGAGATGTTTTTCAGAAGGCTGAAGGGAACGTACAGAATGTCGTTGGGTTGAAGGGGAACGTCCGGATCGCGGCCACGTTCCATATCGCGGAGGGGCAGGTCGACGGATTGGGAGATGCCGTCGACGCTGCGGACAAGACGGATCTTCTTCTCGCTGGCGGTTCTGGAGGCGCCCGCGGCGAGGGCGATGGCCTGGAGAACGGTAAGCTTTGAGTCGTTCTGCATGACGTAGCCGCCGGGATGGGCGACATCGCCGAGCACATAGACGATGCCCGCTTTGGGGATGACGACGGTGTCGCCGGGGCGAACGAGGACGTCGGCGTTCAGCGCATCTTCGGCGCGGTTGGGAAGGAAGGCCTTGATGCGTTCGGCGGGTTCGCCGTCTTTCCCCTTCCGCTCGATGACGATATGGCGGTCGGCGGAGTTGGTGAGACCTCCGGCGAGAGAAAGCACATCGATGAGGGTGCGTGGCGCGGAGAGGTGAACGGGGCCGGGGTGGGAGACCTCACCGAGAATTGTAACCGTCTGTGTTGCGTATTCTTCGATAAATACGGAGACCTGGGGGTGGAGGAGGAAACCGCCGTCGAAGTACTTCTTGGCAATGCGGGAAGCAGCTTCGGCTGGCGTGAGTTCCTGAACTGGAAGGCTGCCTGCCAGGGTGAGGACAATTTCGCCGGAGTCGAGGACGCGGGTGTGCTGGTCGAGCTCGGGTTCGCGGAGGACGGTGATGCGGAGGAGGTCGCCGGGCCCGATGAGGAGGCTTTCGGGGGATGCGATTGGGGAGGCCGGTGTGACCAGGGTTCCGGATTCCGCAGGCGCGAAAACTGCATCGGGTGGGGTGGGGACCTGCTCGGAGATTGTGATCTGGGCTGCGGGCGCGGAGGAACCTGGGGCCTGGGCAATGGCGGCGCAGGAGCAGCAGAGCAGGGCGAATGAGAGGGCCAGAGGCACGGCCACGCGGAATGGCTCTTGAAGCGGGAAATCAGGCATGTGCATAGGGGAGCCCCTGGGAGACATCCTGGAGAACGAGGCCGAGGACGGCATGGTCGGGAACCTGGCGGCTGAGGGCGTGCCAGGCGGGGAGAATGTCGTCGCGCTTCGACTCGCCGGCCTGGGCAGTGACAAGCACGGCGTCGGAGGACTGGGCGAGAACAAGAGCATCGGAGAAAACGGCTGACGGACTTTGAATGACGATGAAGTCGAACTCATCGCGCCATGCGACCAGGAGGGCGGCCATGCGCGAGGAGGCAATGAGTTCAGAGGGACAAGGTGGACGGGCGCCGGCGTGGACGACGGACAGCAGCGGCAATCCGGCGATGGATTGAGTGAAAGGGAGCAGAGCTTCGCCGGAAAGCATCTCGCTGAGGCCGGGATCAGCATTGGCGGAGGCCTGGGGTGCGGAGCGGAGATCGGCATCGACAAAAAGGACCGAGGAGCCGTGTTGAGCGAGCACAGCGGCCAGGGTGAGTGCGAGAGGCGGCGAGGGGTCTTCGGATTTGCTTTTCTGTGCCTGGGAATTCTGAGCGGCGCAGCCGGTGAGGGTGATGACCTGAGGGGCGCGGGCGCTGCGCGAAAGGAGAAGCGAGGCGCGCAGACGGTGCAGCGCCTCGACGAACGGTGTTTCAACCGGGGGGATCGGGAGATTTCCGTCGGCGGCCGCCTGAAGTGTGAGCGCGGAACGCGAGGGCGAAGGCAGGATGCGCCGGTACCAGGGCTGCTCCGTGCAGTACGGCGGGAGAGCGGCGAAGATGGGAGCGTCGAGCAGAGTCTCGAGATCGGCGGGCGTGCGGATGGATTTGTCAGTGAGGTCGCGCATGAAAGCCAAAGCGCAGCCGAGGAAAGTGCCGGCGGCGAGGGCAATGGAAGCAAGAAGGGGAAGGCTGGGGCTGGAGGGATGGTCGGGCGGGGGCACCAGAGCGGGGCTGACGATGGTGAAGTTGCCGGAGTGCAGGCCCTGGAGAACGCCGGTCTGTTGGAGGCGTCCGAGGAGCGAGGTGTAGAGGGAGCGGCTTTGGTCGGCCTGCTGGCGTGCGAGGCGGAGTGCGATGGCGTTGCCGGTGAGACGAGAGGCGACTTCTTTCTGCTGGTTGAAGGCGTCTCCGGCGGAATTTTCGGCCTGGAGAGCGATCTGGTAGTCGCTGTGGGCGCGGTCGGAAAGGCGGTGGACTTCCTGCTGGATGGATTCCTGGAGAACCTCGAGGCGGGAGCGCTGTTCGGCGACTGCGGGCCAGTTCTCGCCGTAACGATTGTCCGATTCGGCAATTTGAATTTTGGCGGCGGCTTCCTGGGTGCGCAGCGACTGGAGCAGCGAGAAGGAGTTCTGAGTATTGGGACCGGCTGCGGGATTACCTGCCAGGCTGGAGATGAGCTCGGGGTCTCCGCTCTGGACGGCGCGCCAGATGGCTTCGCGGACGATGCGATTGGACTGGGCGGCGGAAAGCGCGGCGTTGAGGGAGTCAAGACGCGCGAGGACAATGTTGTGCGCATCGTCGTCGCCGTAGGAGCCCGCGACCCGATCGAGATCGGCGGCGCGGGCGTCGAGAGCTTCGGTCTGTTGTTTGAGTCCCGCGAGCTGAGTTGAAAGCCAGGAGGCGGATTGTGCGACGGCGGAGGATCGCGACTGAAAACCGTAGTCGGATAGCGACTGGACGAGGGAGTTGACGACGGCAGCGGCGCGAACAGGATCGGTATCGGAATAGGCGATGGAAATGAGCCGAGTGCCTGCCGAGGGGGCGATTTTGCAATGGCGAGCGAAAATTTTGAGGGCGGCGTAGCGGCGGTTGGGCGCTTTGGAGAGAGGAATGGAGAGCGGTTCAAAAGGCTTTCGCCAGAAGAAGAGGCGATGGGCCCATGCGAAAGGGCTGGGACGGGGCGCGAAATAGTCGGGTGTGGTTTCGAGGCCGGTGTGGCGGATGGTATCGAGGGTGATCGCGTCGGACTGGAGGATGCCGGTTTGGGTTTGCAGAGTGAGATTGTCGTCGAAGGAGTCGGTGATGGCGGTCGATTGCTTGTCGCTCACGGCGTTATCGAGGCCGAATGCCCCATGGGAATCCTTTTGAATCTCGATGACGGCGGCGGCGCGGTAATGGGGCGTGGCGCAGGCCCAATAGAGAAGGGCGAGCGTGAAGGACAGGGCAAGCGGGGAGAGAAACCAGGCGCGGCGGCGTGAGAAGACGGCGAAGAGATCGACGATGGTCCACTCAACGGGGGGATCGCCGGGCATGGGATGGGCGGCGAGAGCGGCGCGTGAGCTCATGATTGGGCCCCAACGATGGGGACGCGTTCAGGGATGGGCGGGAGGTCAGCCATTGCGGAGGAGCACCACCGATCCGTCGAAGTCGAAGCTGAAATCCAATTCGGTGAGGCCTGCGCGGACCATGGTGTCGCGTAGTCGGCGGCGGTCGTGCGTGTGGAGCAGGAGGAACCCACTCCCGCCGGCCCCGACGAGCTTGCCGCCGGTGGCGCCGCCTTCAGAACGGGCCAGATCGTAAAGGGAATCGACGCGGATGGTGGAGATTCGGCAGGAGCGGGCACGCTTGCGCATCCAGTGCTCGTGCATGAGGCGTCCGAATTCAGAGACGCGGCCGGATTCGAGAGCTTCACGGATGTCATGCCCGAGAGCGCGAACAAAGTGAAGGCCCTCGATCATGGTGGGATCGTGAGCTTCGGAGAGGCGCTTCTGTTCGCCGAGAAGGGAGGATGCGCTGCGGGTGTCGCCGATGAAGAAGAGCATGAGCGAGTCGCGAAGCTCGCGGAGTGATTCGTCGGTCATGTGGAGAGGAGTGACCCGTACCTCGCCGTCGGGGAGATATTCCTGGCAAAGAAGACCGCCGTATGCAGCGATGTACTGGTCCTGCTTGCCGACAGGTTCCCCGAGACGATTCATTTCTATTTCGACGGCTTCGCGTGCAAGCGTTTCGGCGGTGACGGGTTCCCGCTGCCATGCATAGAGGGCGTGGAGCAGGCCGACGAGGAAAGCGCCGGAAGAACCGAGGCCCGTGCCGGCAGGAACATCGGCGACGCTGACGACTTCAAGCGGCGAGGCGGCTCGGTGCATGCGAATGGCTTCGCGCAGGATGGGATGACGAATTTGGTCGCAGCTATCGGCGTGCTCGGTTTCCGAGTATTTGAGGAAATAGCCAGGCAGAAAACTGCGATTGACGGTGATGTAGACATATTTGTTGATGGCAGCGGAAATAACGAATCCGCCGCCGTGGTGAGCGTAGTAGGAGGGCAGATCGGTGCCGCCTCCGCCGATGGAGATGCGCAGGGGTGTGCGGGTGATGATCATGGGCGCGCTCCATCTGTTTCTTCAGACTGACGAAATGTGCGTTGGGGGATCGCGATGTGGGGCCCGGTGAGGACAGACGGCTCATGCTCGGAATCGGCGAAGCACTTCGGGCTCTCTTCGGGCCGGCGGGGTCCGCGGGCTGCGATGGAAAAGCCGCGGCGCGCGCGGGGGGAGGCGGCGATGACCGCCTCGGTTTCACGGAGGCCGGACAGGGAGCCGATTTCGTAAAAGCGATCGTTGGTTTCGAGTCCAGCAAGCAGCGAATAGTGGGCAAGGCCGGACCAGACCTCGGCGAGATCGAAGACGGGCACGGACCAGTGTGCCAGGACGCTCGAGTCGAGGGCGTCGAGTCCGTAGTCGATGTGGTGCATGGCAGGGGAGGGATTTCGTTTGTCATACCGGACGATGTCGCCTTTGCGGAACTCGACATTGCTGGCGCCCCAGCGATTCTGATTGCGGAAGACGGTCATGAGCGCTGGCTTGCCGGAGTCGAGAAATGCGCGCCAGATCGGCTCAATGGGTTCGGTGAGCCAACTGTCGCCATACATGACCAGGAAGCGGCGGCCCAGCAGGGGAAGGGCTGCGCGGAGCGCGCCACCGGTTCCGAGGGGCAGATCGCCGTCGTAGGAATAGGCGATCGATAGGCCGAAAGCACTGCCATCGCCAACGAATGCTTCGATCTGCTCGCCGAGGAAGCCAACGCACAGGACAACTTCGCGAATACCGCCCGCGCGGATCAGGCGGAGCTGATGCGCGAGGAAGGGCTCCCCGGCCACTTCGATGAGGGATTTGGGAGTGCTGTTGGTGAGTGGGCGGAGCCGGTTGGCGACGCCGCCCGCGAGCAGAGCGAGACGCGGAGGCCAAACCGATTCCCCATGGTCCTCGTAGAGCTGAGCGGCGCGCGGCTCGTCGGGGGAGTGAGCCTGGGTAGTGGAAGCTGAGTGCGTCGCGATTGGAGAAGCGGCAATCGAGTCAGTTACGAATGGTGCGTTCATCGGACATCAGCTCCTGGAGTGAGTGGCGTACGGCCTCGCGGCTGTTCCGTTTCGGGAACCAGCCCAGGGAACGCATGCGGGTGGAATCGAGGCGCACAACGGGAACGTCACCCTTCCAACCGCGTGATCCTCCGGTGAATTCGAAAGCGGGTTTGAGCGGAAGGCCGAGGGTTTCGATGGCGAGGTCGGCGATTTCAGTGACGGTAACGGCATCGTCGGTGGCGACATTGAAAACGGAAAATGGCGCGCTGGCTTGTCTCGCAGCGCACAGCGCCGCTTCGACGACATCGGAGACATGGATGTAGGGCTTGCTTTGGTGGCCGTCGCCAAGGATGCGGAGGCGTTTGGGCTTGGCTGTAAGGCTGCGCAGAAAATCGAACCCAACACCGTGAGTCTGGCGGGGGCCAACCACGTTGCCAAAACGGAACACACAGGCGCGAAAACCAAACATGGCGCAATAACTGGCGATGAGGGATTCGGAGGCAAGCTTGCTGGCGCCGTATGTCGAAACGGGAACCAGCGGGGCGTAATCCTCGGGAACCGGCGTTTCCGCGGCATCCCCGTAGACGCCGCTGCCGGAGGCGTAGAGGAGGCGGCGAAGTCCCGCGCGGCGCATCGCCTCGACCACGTTGTTGGTGAGCAGAGTCCCCTTGTAGAAGTCGATTTCAGGACATTCGGCGGCACGAGCGATGTCCGCGTTGGAGGCGAGATGGATGACCCAGTCATGACCCTCCATGGTGGCGGTTAGGGCGTTGACGTCAGCGGCGTCGGCGTGAACGATCTGGAGTCGCGGATCGCTCTGATGAGCTTCGTAATGCCATTCGCGTCCGGTGGAGAAGTTGTCGAAGATGGTGACGCGACGCGTTTTCGCGGAAGCGAGCAGCGCGTCGGCGAAGTGGCTGCCGATAAAACCGGCGCCTCCGATGATGAAATAACTGGCCTCGTTCAGCAACATTCTTTGTTCCTCTGGAGGTTACCGATGGTGATGGAGAATCCGATTTGGGAGCCGCTGGGGCGCAATGGTTTGAATTGGAAACCGTGTTTCCTATGCTTGGCCGAGGAGAAAGAGAAACGCAATCACTTCTGTCAGCCGCAACGTTACGCAAGTCAGGTTAATGCGGGCGTTATGGCCCGACGGCGGCATTACCTGGGTTATGAAATCCTCAGGTGCCCGAGACCAGAAAAGGGCTCCGCGCAGATATAACTCATGAATAACTCGGAGCAATGGTGCGGCTGCCTTTGACATAACATTCGCGGAGGGGCCGGCACGGGCCACTTATGGGGACAACTGAAGTCGGGCTCACCGTGGGGATGCCGGTATGCAACGCAATGCCGTGGCTGCCGGAGGCGATGGAGAGCCTGCTCCATCAGACAGAAAAAGCGTTCGACATTCTGGCGATCGTTGACGGCGGATCGGACGGAAGCGCGGCGCATTTGAGAAATCTCCAGGACGCGCGGTTGCGCGCTGGGCAGGACTTGCCCCGGCTGCGGGTGGTCGAGCAGCAGAATGTGGGCGTGACCGCGACGCTGAACCGTTTGCTCAGAGAAGCGCGAACGCCCTGGCTGGTGCGGATGGACGCGGACGACGTTGCTTATCCCTTACGAATGGAGAAATTGCAGGTGGCGATTCGGGCGCATCCGGAGGCGGGAATGATCTATTCATTGGCGGACTATCACCCGCGGGAACGCTGTGCGGGGCGGTTTCGCTGTTCGAGAGGGAGCGCTGAGGAGTTGCGGGCGATCGTAGAGAGCGGTTATCTGCTATCCATCTGTCACTCGACGGTGGCGCTGAACGTGGAGAAAGCCCTGGCGGTTGGCGGCTACCGGATGGATATTCATGCCGAGGACGCGGACCTTTGGTGGCGGATGGCGCGGAGGTTCGAAATCCATTTCATCCAGCAGGCGCTGGCCGGGTTTCGTCTCAACGCGAAGAGCGTGAGCTCGCGATACATGGAGGAGCAGCAGCTGGCCGGGGTCTACGTGCAATATCTGCTGCTCTCGGATCTGTGGGGCCTGAGAGCCAAAGCACTTGGGGAAGTTGCAGAGCCGCTCCTCGGGTTGATACCCCCCGCTGCCATGGCGGCAAAGCAGTCGCTGCGGAATTTCAATATGGAACTTGCAAAAGGGCGCCGCATGCGCAGTGTCGCAGAGTTCGCGCGTGCGGTTTGCGCATCGCCAGGATATGTTCTGCGGCGAGCGGCAGATGAAATGGGGCACGCACTCATCAGGAATGGGGTGGCCCCGCGTCTTTTTCTCGAACGAAAGGAATTGTTGTGGAACTGATGGAAGAAGCAAAGGCGGTCGATTCGGCGAAGGACAACAGAGCTTTTCGTCTTCCTTTGCCGCCGCGATTCGTATTGGGAAAGACGCCGGTCGACCGGATTTCGATGGATTACGCGGTGGTACTGATCGTCCATGCGCTCCAGCATCGGGGGGAATTGCCTCCGTTGACAGTGGTTGCTCCGAATGCCCACACGGTAACGATGGCGGAGCGGGACAGCCGCTTCGCAGAAGCGATGCAGGATGCCGACCTGGCGATTCCCGACGGTGTTTCGGTGGTGATGGCATCGCGCGTGCTCGGCATTCCGGTTCCGAAACGGGTGACCGGCGGGGACCTGATGGAACGGATCTGCGCGGAAGCCGCGCACTACCGGTTCCGTGTGTTTTTTCTTGGAGGATTGCCGGGGGCCGCGGTGCTGGCGGCGCATCGCCTGCGCGAGCGATATCCCGGACTGGAGATATGCGGTACCTCTTGCCCAGGGGAAGGCTTCGAAAACGATTCATCTGAATTGGCCCGCATTCGGCGAGAGATTGCAGAAGCAGCGCCGGATCTGCTTTGTGTAGCTTTCGGTTCGCCTAAACAGGAAATCTGGATGCAGGAGAACCGGGCGCAGTCAAAAGTGGGGGCAATGCTGGGGGTCGGCGCGGCATTCGATACACAGGCTGGTCTGCGTCGGCGCGCTCCGCGGTGGATGCAGGCCATCGCGCTGGAGTGGCTGTTCCGTCTGTTGATGGAGCCGCGACGGCTCTGGCGCAGGTATCTGATCGGGAATACGCAGTTCATCGCGCTGGTGCTCCGGCAGTGGATGCGGGAGAGACTCGAGGCGCTCAGAAGACGGGTCAGAAGACTGGGTGGGGCGAAAAGGGCGGAGCGTTGCGACGTAAGGGCCGGGCAATGAAAAGTGTTGAGGAGTTACGGATCAGGATGTACAGCGACGGAGCGGATTTGTCCAGCATCCTCGAGATGTATGCGAAGCCCTGGATCAGAGGTTTCACGACGAATCCGACGCTGATGCGCAAGGCCGGGGTCAATGACTACGAGGCGTTTGCGCGGTCGCTGTTGCTGGCTGTTCCGGATCGTCCGATTTCGCTGGAGGTATTTGCCGACGACGAGGCGGAGATGGAGCTGCAGGCGCTGACGATCGCGACATGGGGAGCAAATGTCAATGTGAAGATTCCGGTCACGAATCGCGCAGGGGCTTTTCTGGGCCCGCTGATTCAAAGGCTGGCGGAGGCGGGTGTGGCGCTGAACGTGACGGCGATTCTCACGCTCGATCAGGTGAAGCGGGTTACAGAAGCGCTGACTCCGAATGCCTGGGCCATCGTGTCGGTCTTCGCGGGGAGGATCGCCGACACGGGGGTCGATCCGGTGCCGATCATGGGGGAGGCGAAGCGCATCCTGCAGTGGCGGCCGCGTGCTCAGCTGTTGTGGGCCAGCCCACGCGAATTGCTGAACGTTTTTCAGGCGGAGGAGGCAGGATGCGACATCATTACCGTGGCTCCGGAAATTCTCCGCAAGATGGATCTGGTGGGGAAGGATCTGGAAGCGTATTCGCTGGAGACAGTGGAGATGTTTCAGCGCGATGCATGCGTCGCCGCATATCGCATCGATACGAGCCGCGTGGCCGCGAGAATGAGGGTTGCTCCGGGCAAGCGGGGGCCGTCACCGGCGATTCAGGCTGAGGATGACTTCCGCGGCTTCGGTGAGATTGGTCACGAGGTAATCCGCGCAGGGATCGGCAACCTGAAGGCTGGGCCGAGTGCGTGAGCCGGTAGGAGAGATGCGAATGGTACGAACGCCGGCGGCGCGACCGCACTGCGTATCGGTCGGCTGATCGCCAATCATCCACGAATCGGCCAGGGCGAGGCTGAAGTCGTCCCGCGCGCGCAGTAATTGGCCCGGGGAAGGCTTGCGGCAATCGCACGCGCACGAGTAGCCGGGGGTAAGTCCCCTGGGGTGATGCAGGCAGTAAGAAAAACGAGTAAAGTGAATGCCTGCCGATTCCAGTTGACTGGCTAACTGATGCTGTATGGCTCGCAGCGTATGGTAACTTGACTTACCCAGCGCGTAATTTGGCTGGTTGGAGACAAGGATCAGGGGATAGCCTGCATTCTGAAGCCGCTGGAGCGCTGGAAGTACGCCGGGGATCAGGCGGAACTGGGCCGGCGTGAGCGGTGACTCCATGCGGCCCGTTGCCGGGTTGAGCACAGTGGGGTTAAGAACGCCATCGCGGTCAAGGAAAATGGCCGCCCGGGCGCTATGCCGAAGCGCGCGGTGGCGGAGCACCGGCCCGATTATTTTGCCGATTCCCATTTCATTTCGTGCGAGCGCAGAAGGGGATGGGAGACGAGAAGATGCCAGATGACGGCCTGGAACTCCTCGGTGTGGGGGGTGACGGTTTCCGGAGACAGCGTGGGAACGATGAGACAGGCATCGGCGACCCGCGCGGTGTAGCCGCCATCGCGTCCGACGACGGCAAGGATCCGGGTTCTGGTTTGCCGGGCGAGATCAACCGCGGTTACAAGATTCATGCTGATCCGGTGCTCCGGACTGCCGCCACCCACAGAGAAGACGAAGACGGCGTCACGCTGGCTAAGATGGCTGCCGAGCAGCCAGTTGGCGTAGCAGGAATCCCAGCCGTCGTCGTTGATACGGGCGGTGAGTTCGGAGACATTGTCGGTAGGTGCGTAGCATTCGATGCCGGCAATTTTGCGGAAATCGTTGACCGCGTGGCTGGCGTTGCCGGCACCGCCGCCGGTGCCGAGGAAGAAGACACGGCCGCCGCCGCTGCGGATTTCGAGGAGCAGGTCGATCATGCGATCGACCTGCGCTGTGTCGATTTGAGTGGCGAGCTCGCGAACTTCGGCGAGGTAAGCAGCGGTATAGTTCCTGGCAGGCACAGTCGGCTCCCGATCAGAGTGAGGATTTGCGAAGAACAGCGGCGATGGGGTTGCGAGCCGAGACAAGGCGCAATCCCGGTGGGCCGCTGGAAGATTCGTGACGCAGCTTTCGGATGATTCCGAGTATCGATCTGCGCAGGCGAGTGGGGACGAGCGCGAAGATCAGGAAGCTAAGGAAGGAGCGTAGTTCGGGCGCGCCTTCCAGGAAAAAGGCGCGAAGGATGACGAAGCGGCCGATAGGGCTGGCGTGAGCTGCTTGTGCTCGCCATACGCACTGAATGGCGACGAACCAGGAGAAGGCGCGGGGGGAAATGAGGGTTCGGGAGCGGCGGATCCAGGACAAAGAGAATTGCCAGTCGGGGCGGCGTCCCAGCGTGGCGCGAGGATCGTCGACCCGCCAGATGGACAGCGGCTGGTGAACCATGTTGAGGCCCACGCCTTTGTAGGAGGCGGCGCGGATGAGCCAGTCCCAGTCCTGATGCATGGGGAGGCCGGATTCGAAGGGGACGGCCAGCAGGAGTTCACGCGGAGCGAGGAGCGTCGAACTCTGGATGACGCCGCCGGGATCGCTGAGTCCGGTGCGGCAGAAAAGGAAATCGGCGACCGGCTGCGGCGACTGGTACGGGACGAGAGGCAGCACGCGGCTGGTGGTGGGCGACTGGGCGATGAGGCGGCAGGAGACGACGGGGAACCAGTCGGGCATGGCGCGGGCGGTCCGCATCTGGCATTCGATTTTGCGTGGGAGCCATTCGTCGTCGTCGTCGAGAAAGGCGATCCACTCGCCGAGGGCGGCGCGGACGCCGGCGTTGCGGGCGTCGGAGCCGCCGCGCTGCTCGGCCAGGAAGAGGACTCGCAGTCGCGGGTCGGTGATGGTTTCAAGCTGGGCCTCGGTGGCCGGGTCGGGGCCGTCGACGACGACGAGGACTTCAAGGTTGGGCCAGGTCTGGCGCAGGGCGCTGCGGACTGCGCACGCGAGGAGCTGCGGCCGGTCTCGGGTCGGGATGACGGCGGAGACGAGCGGGCGATCCGGCTTTGAGTAATCGGGCATGATCGTTGCGGATAACCGAAAAGCAGGTTCGAAAGTAAGGCAGGCTGGCAAGGAAAAACAGATTACCTGGCCATAGCTCGTTCACTTCGGTAACGACCTTCGGCGCGGTTTTGAGTTCAAATTTCCTGATTAAGGAAAGTGAAAGAACTGCAGACGCTGCTCTGTCGTTTTACACAGGAGGCTTTGGGCGACAAACGGCAGGTTCTGACCCACCCCCCCGCCCTTTATTGACAGTGGTTTGCACAGGGTCAGATGTCGAAAAAATGGGGAAAATGTGACCAAAAGCACATTGACAAATCGTTTTATCGGCTCCTATTATTCGCGGGATTCAATAGGGGCTATGACGGCGGCTCCAGAATCCCAGGACGAGCAAAAGGAGATGTTTCGATGATTAACATAATGAGCAAACAGTTTTGCGCAATCGCGGTCGGCGTGCTCGCTCTCTGCGCAATCACTTCCGCGCCGGCGGGAGCCACCACGTTTAGCACGTGCAGTCGATACGAGACTTACACTGAAAATGGTTACAATCTGTATACCGACGAATGGGGCGCGTCATCGGGCGGGTGCCTTTATGCCAACAGCTCCACGAATTGGTATTACGTTGCTGACTACCCCAGCAGCGGCTCCGGTGTCCAGGCCTACCCCGACACGGAGATCAGCCTGGGCAACGTTAATCTCAGTTCCCTCAGTTCCGTCAATTCGTCGTTCAACTTCTCGGTGTCAGGCAGCACACCTTTTTACGACGCAGCCTACGATCTCTGGACGAATGGCAACGTGGACGAAGTGATGGTGTGGGAGCAGTGGAAAGGCGACGGCCCTATCGCCAGCTCGTATAGTTGCAACCAACTTGGTGTCAGTGGCTGCCCGTTCGCCACCAACGTCACCATTGATGGCGTTACCTACGACGTTTTTCAGGGCAATACGGGCCACAACGTTGTTTCCTTCCTGCGCACCTCGCAGACATCGAGCGGCAGTGTGAATCTCCTCGATTTAATGAACTGGCTTGCGAACCAGGGCAAGCTCAACAGCAAAACGTTCTCCACAGCAGATTTCGGCTTTGAAATCGGGGATACCAATGGTGGTACCGGTACCTTTACGGTGAACTCCTACAGCCTCAGCATCAACTCGGGAGGAGGCGGAGGAGGAGGCTGCACGCCCACGGCAATCACCCCTTATGTCTCGGTAAACAACGGCTCATCCTGGTCTGAGGAAACCAGCGCCACCGTGAGCTCCACAAGCACTAAGGTGGATCTCGGCCCGCAGCCTCTATCTGGAACATGGAGCTGGTCCGGCCCCAGCGGATATAGCTCGACTTCGCGCCAGATCGACGACATTCCGCTGAAGACGGGCTCCAACGCGTACACGGCGACCTACACCAACTCCTCCGGCTGCAAGAGCACGGAGACCTTTACCATCACGGTGAACTAACCCCCAAACGGGGAGCTTCACGCCTCAAACCCGGGATCGGCGCCGCTGATGGCACAACGCGTCCACGGCGCCGAGACGGGAGAAAGTGAGCCGGTTGGGGCGGCCGCCGTCGCATGGCAGGGCCATGTCATTGCGATGTCATCCCCTAAGTGGGGAATAGGTTTCGAACGTTTCACGCTATAGACTCCTGCCACGGTTGTTTCAGGGGGGGGTTGTGAAGAGAGCTGCAGCGGGTCTCCTGTTTGTTTTTCTCGGGTTGGGGTTTTCGACGCCGGTTGCTGCGCGTGCCGATGCGAACTCTGCCGCGCGGGCTGCGGCGCAGAAACATAACCGGAAGCAATCGCGGAAGGACGCGAGGCGATTGAAGAGGCAACAAAGGAAGGCGCAGAAGTCGCAGGGCTAGGCGGCGCTGGAGCCGGAAGCGCCTTCGGCGCTTTTGGCACGGCTGAAACGGTTTGCGAAAAACTCGCCAGCGTTGGCAGGCCCCCCCTCCCCTCCCTCTCCTCCGTCACGTAATTGAAATCAAGCGGCTTGTGGGTGTTATCGAGCTCGATAACCCCTCCGCTGGCGCCGGAGAGCTGGCGAAAAGCGGTTTTTGGGGAAAGTTGAAAGTGGCTGTGCATCTGTTGTTTTGACTCCCCTGAAAGCAAAAGCCCCGCTCATCTTGAGATGAACAGGGCTTTCCCAACTATCTGTCAGGTTAGGGCAGGGGATGGAGCAAGTCGAGAACAATCGGAGGGCTGGACATTACAAAAGTTTGGCGGGGGGGGCGGCTGGCGGGAAAGTCCTGAGGGAAGGGAATAAGCATCCCTGAAGGGTTAAAGCCGGAGTGATTTGGGGGCTGATACGGGATGACTTAAAGCATGCCGTATCACTTTTCGGTGCCCGAGGTGAGTTTTTCGGGAGTGCGCCGGGGCTGAAAAGCCCCTTGTTATAAGGGTCGCCGGGTTTCGCCGGTTTCACAGAGGCAAAAGGGAATACGAGACGACCAAAGGAGGAGCCGAAACGGGATCTTGCGGATACTCCGCAGCGAATGACGCCTATTTGCCGCTCTTCGACACGGGTTTAAAGTACTGTTCTATCTCGCTCATGAGAGCCTCGTGTCGAGCGGCGCGCCGCGATCGGTCGCTACTTCCGCGCACCGCCGCGCGCGCATACTCCGCCACCCCGCGAGAGACCTTCGCATGTTCATCGCTGATACGCTTCTCAACTTCATCCGCGAAATTCGTGAGCCTCTTTTTCATTCCGGCGTGTTGCGACTGCGGCAGTTCGTGATCAGCCAAGAGTTCCGCGATCACAACAAACAGGCTGTAAAAATCGGTTCTGTTCTTCCATCGTGTTTTCCGTATGTTCGGAAATAGCTCACGTATCAGATCGAGCGTTTTTCCATATCGACGCTTCACCGACTTTTGTTTCGGGAACTCCTCCTTGTACTCCTCGAAATGATAATAGTAGTCGTCGATCACCTTCGCCGAACCGGTTTGCGGCCCGTCGGTGATGCCGATGAGCAGCTCGCTCACGAACTCCAGATCCTTCATCCGCCGGATGAGGGCGGCCGAGACAATACCGTTCTCCGCCCAATAGTCGTCGTTTGCGAGCTGTTCGACCAGTTGAACGAAAGGTCCGGAGTACGTTGAATTTCGGAGCTCCTGATCGTTGAGCTTTGTAAGGAACGTGTTCAGGCGCCGGAACATGTCCCGGACTTCCTCGTCCGTCGAATTCTCTAACTGGCGTACCGCAAGCTGGTGTCCAAAAAACTTTTTCTTCTGGTCGACGGTGAGTTCATCAAATGTCGTATTTCGCCACTTCGAGTCTTCCGGTAGGTCTTCGAGCGCAAAGGAGTTGTTCTCTACCTCTTTCGGATCTTGGTCAACGCCAATAAACTGCAGGATCGTTCTTATGCGCTGCTGGCCGTCGACCACCGCATAGGTGGTCTTGCCGTCCTCATCCGTAACAACGTGAACGTAAATCTCGGGAATGGGCAGTCCGAGCAAAATTGACTCGATGAGATTCGATTTCTGCTTGACGGTCCACACCGGACGCCGTTGATACGGGGGCCGGAGCTCAAGGTGCTCGTCGACATATTGCTCTTTGAACCAGCCGATAGTCTGTTGCGTCGCACTATATATCATGATCTTCTCTTCTCGATGAAGTTCACTTCGATTGAATCCAAGCTATACAACTGATGGGCGCGCACGTGTTCCCATGTTCTATACAGGCGACCATTGACGCTGTGGGCTGATACCTCGCGGATTCGGCCGACGGCTTTTAGCGTACGGAACCAGTGGGTCGCTATCGAGAGGACGTTAGGCATCCCTTCCGGTTCGATGAATCCGAAGAAAACGTTATTGTCCCTGTGCTTTTGGTACGCAGCCCTTTCGCGCCCGGACAAAAGGTACATCCGATTCGCGAATCGTGACAGTTCAAACCATGCCTTATCGAAGCGTTCGGCATTAACGACGATTGTATCCACGTCCGAGGCGACCGAGAACGGCGTTCCGAATTTGTCCGGGTCGAGGCTGAATCCCGTTCTGCCGCTACCGATGATGCAAATGTCACCCACCGGTGTTCCGAACTGCGCTGAGAGCGTTTCCGCGAAATTCTTGTATGCCTCCTGGTTGTCTTGGAAGATGTAGGGAAGGCCGCCCAGCAGGTGATCGTTGACGATCTCTCTGCGACGCTTCTCCTTCAGCATTTTCAGCAGATCGTCCTTGGTAATATAGGCCATCGCGGGCGGACGGGTCACACGGCGGAACAGTGAATCGCTTTTCGAATTCTGACCATATTACCCCTCCCCGCGGGTCCGTGCGTTTCCTGCTTCTTTACTGTGGCCAGCCATCTCGGAAACTGAGTTGGGTTCTGCGTCGTCCGTGGTGTAATGTGAGCGTGAACCGACTTCCCCAAATGGCACGGCGACCCGAGACCGAACTTGCCACTCGAACTTCAGAACCGCTCGGGTCGAAGACGAGTGCTTTCCTGTGGAATCATTGCTATAGAGGGACAGGAACGCAATGAGTCACGCCGCACAGATCTTATTTCCGCGAATTCCTGAGACGTTGGGCGATGATCCGTCTTGGTTGGCAGCATTGCGGCGGAGGGAGAAAACTGCATGGGAGACGATCCGTACCCATGGAACGCAGCGCCGCCACCACCTTTCTGAGCTGGCCACCTACGTTCAAAGCGATGTCCTGAAGTGGCTGGCTGATCTGCCCGCAAACTCGATCCACGCAGTCGTTACCGACCCACCCTATGGAATGATTGAGTACGACGAAAAAAACCACGCCAAACTGCGAAAGGGGCGCGGCGGTGTTTGGCGCATTCCCCCAAGCTTCGATGGCGCAAAGCGCAGGCCGCTCCCGCGCTTCACGGTGCTTTCGAAAGAGGAGATCCTGAACCTGCATGGATTCTTCAGTTCGGTCGCCTACGGTCTGCTCAGAGCCCTGGTACCGGGAGGGCACGTTTTCATTGCCTCAAATCCATTGATCTCCACAACCACCTTTCATGCCTTTATGGAGACCGGCTTTGAGAAGCGCGGGGAGGTGATCCGTCTCGTCCAGACGCTCCGAGGTGGAGATCGACCGAAGGGAGCTGAGGAAGAGTTCCCAGACGTCTCCGTTATGCCAAGATCGTGCTGGGAGCCATGGGGCGTTTTCCGCAAGCCATTTGAAGGCACCGTTGCGGAAAATTTGCGCGAGTGGGGCACAGGCGGGCTTCGCCGAGTTGGCGAGGATGAGCCATTCAAGGATGTGATTGCTTGTTCGCCAACACGCAGCCCTGAAAAGGACATCGCGCCCCACCCGTCCCTGAAGCCTCAGAGGTTTCTCCGCAAGGTCGTTCGCGCGGCGCTTCCTCTGGGTATCGGAATCGTTTACGATCCGTTTGCCGGGTCGGGATCCGCGCTGGCGGCGGCCGAAGCTGTTGGCTACCACACGCTGGGTACGGATTCTGATCCCGAGTATTTTGCGATGGCAAAGGCCGCCTTCCGGCCGTTGTCTTTGGTGCAGATAAGACCTGAATGAGCAACGCGCCGGTCGTTCGCAATCAGGCGGATATCACAAGGTTCAATCAAAATGCGACCCTGCCCTTCCAGCTTCGGCTCAAGGACTTCGAACTGGCGATGCAGGACGTATACGACTTCTTTTACGACGTGAATTTGCTGCTAACCAGCAAGGGACTGCAGCGACTGGACGATATGCTGCGCCCAGCAATTATGTCGGGCCTCCTTTCTGACATGTTGACTGCCAGCCTTGCAAAACACTCTCGAACACTTGTCCAAAATAAGCACTTCAACGGCCACCCAGATCTGCTTGTCCAGGGCATCTATCCGAACGACAGCGTCGGATCAGGGGTCGAAGGCGTGGAAATCAAGACCACTCGGAAAGCTGGCGGGGCGGTCGATACGCACGGTGCGCGGGAGCAATGGATGTGCGTCTTCGTCTACGATATCGACATCAATACGCAGCCAGCCATCAATAGGAAGCCCATGAGTTTTACGGAAATCTACCTCGGCCACGTCACTATTGCAGATTTCAGGCGCAATCCGCGAGGGGAGTTGGGAACCAGAACTGCAACCTTGGACCGGAATGGAATCTCCAGGTTGCGGCATAACTGGGTGTACTTGCTGAATCCCAGAGGTGGTGCAGTAATCAGCGAAGCGACGGATTCGGCTCGATGACGATGACACGGGGTTCCTGAGCGGGGAGCGGTATGATAGCCGCGATGGACTGGAAGAAATTCTTTTGGCGGTGGGTGCTGGGTTTTGCGGTGCTGGGCCTGATCGTTCCCATTACGCTGATGATTCGGCCGTTCGTTCTGGGTCGGTCGTTCGGGGATTGGTCGGTGCGACTTTGGCCAAGCTCCATGATTCTCATGGCTCTGGACATGCCCGAGCCATCTCCAGTGTCTACGGTCGCGATCATTTATGCGCTGGCTCTGGCCTTCAATGTTCTTCTCTATGCGGGCGTCGGTATTGTTCTTTGGCCAGCGGCCCGATTTTCTAAGGCAGAGGATGTTATCTCGCGCCAAGTAGAACCGCAGGTCCTTCGACTCGAGTCTGAATCGATTGTCGCGCCGAAGGCGGCGCGACATATTTGGAAGGCTCGCTCTGGATGACATTCGTTTTTGGGCTGGCCGTTGATGAGTGAGGGTTCCGAGAAGCAGCGCACGGACTTCCCGGTTGAGTTCTTTTCGGCCGCTTCGCGACCGATACCGCTCGCGTTAGGCCGGAGTTGGGAACAGTTCGTGCGAGCGGGGTCCTTCGACTGCGCGCCGCGATGCGCATAACTCGCTGGAAATCTCTGTGGCGGCGCTTCGCTCAGGATGACATTCGTTTATTGAAACAAAAAGCCCGGCTTGCGCCGGGCTCTTCTAATCACTGCTGTTGTTGCGCCGTAGGCGCTGTTGTCTGCCCATTCGCGCTCGCCGGCTTGCGCTGGCTCGCTCAGGGCAGGCTGTTCTATTCGCTCGCCGCCATCTCTTCGGCTTCGCCTTCCTGCCGCATCAGTTCCAGTTCGCGTTCGGCTTCTTCCCAGGCGGTTTGGACTTCCTGCTGGATCTTTGCTGCCGCTTCTTCCAGTTCTGGTGAGAGCTGGATGTTGCGGTAGAATTCCATGCCCGTACCGGCAGGGATGAGCCGGCCGACGATGACGTTTTCCTTGAGGCCGCGCAGGTTGTCGACCGCGCCGTTAATCGACGCTTCGGTCAGTACGCGCGTGGTCTCCTGGAAGCGACGCCGCGGAGATGAAGCATTCGGTGGAGAGCGAGGCCTTGGTGATGCCGAGCAGCAGCGGGCGTCCGACTGCCGGACGGCCACCGTTGGCGATCACGCGGTCGTTTCTCTTCGCGGAAGCGGAACTTGTCCACCTGCTGTTCGAGCAGGAAGCTGGAGTCGCCGACTTCCTCGATCTTCACCCAGCGGAGCATCTGCCGGACGATGGTCTCGATGTGCTTGTCGGAGATGGCCACGCCCTGGAGCCGGTAGACTTCCTGGATTTCGTTCACCAGGTAAGCCCTGCAGCTCCTTTTCACCCAGCACGGCAAGAATGTCGTGCGGGTTGAGCGGTCCATCCATCAGCGGCTCGCCGGCGCGGACGCGCTCGCCTTCCTGGACGTTGATGTGGATGCCGCGCGGCACGGAGTATTCCTTCTCCTCGCCGTTGTCGGCGGTGACGTAGATGCTTGCGCTGGCCCTTGCGAGACTTCGCCGAAGCTTGACCGACGCCATCGATTTCCGAGATGATGGCGGTTTCGCGCGGCTTGCGGGCTTCGAAGAGCTCGACGACGCGAGGCAGACCGCCGGTGATGTCCTTGGTGCGCGTGGTTTCGCGCGGAATCTTGGCAAGGATGTCGCCGGGGAAGACCTCGTCTCCGTCCTGGATCATGAGGTGAGCGCGGCTGGGCATCAGGTAACGCTTGTTGCCCTTGGCGCCCTTGATGACGATGGCGGGCTGGCGCTTCTCGTCAGCGAGCCTCAGCGACCACGAGGCGCGAGAGGCCGGTGACTTCGTCGACTTCTTCGTGGAGGGTGATGCCTTCCTGCAGGTCCTTGAACTGGATGGTGCCGCCGATTTCCGTGAGGATGGCGAAGGTGTAGGGATCCCACTCGGCCATGACCTGGCCGAGCTCGACGGCCTGCACCTTCTTCGACCTTGAGGCGCGCACCGTAGACGACCTGGTAGCGCTCCTTCTCGCGGCCGCGATCGTCGACCACAGCGATCGAGCCGGAGCGGTTCATGGCGACCAGATCGCCCTGCCTTGGCTGCGGACCGTAAGCCAGGTTGATGAAGCGGACGGAGCCGTTGTTCTTGGCTTCGAGACGCGACTGCTCGTTGACTCGCGATGCAGTACCACCGATGTGGAAGGTACGCATGGTGAGCTGGGTGCCGGGCTCGCCGATGGACTGCGCGGCGATGACGCCGACAGCCTCGCCGAGTTCGACCATGCGCCCGGAGCCGAGGTTGCGGCCGTAGCAGAGGATGCAGACGCCGCGGCGGGATTCGCAGGTGAGGACGGAGCGAATCTTGACGCGTTCGATGCCGGCAGCCTGAATGGCCGAGGCGAGTATCTTCGGTGATCTCCTGGTTGACGTCGACGATGACCTGGCCCTCGAAGTCCTTGATGCTTCTCGAGCGAGACGCGGCCGACGATGCGGTCGCGCAGCGGCTCGATGATCTCGCCGGACTCGACGATGGGGGTAACGTAGATGCCTTCGACGGTGCCGCAATCGCGCTCGCTGACGATGACGTCCTGGGCCACGTCGACGAGACGACGGGTGAGGTAGCCGGAGTCAGCGGTCTTGAGGGCGGTATCGGCGAGGCCCTTGCGCGCGCCGTGGGTCGAGATGAAGTACTCGAGCACGGTGAGGCCTTCACGGAAGTTGGCCGTGATGGGGGTCTCGATGATTTCGCCGGAAGGCTTGGCCATCAGGCCGCGCATGCCGGAGAGCTGACGGATCTGCTGTTTCGATCCGCGAGCGCCGGAGTCGGCCATGATGTAGATCGGGTTCATGGCGCCTTCTTTGTCGGCGTGTCTTCATGTTGTTGAACATCTCGTCGGCGACGCGTTCGGTGACCGCCGACCAGATCTGAATGACCTTGTTGTTGCGCTCGCCGTTGGTGATGGCGCCGTCGAGGTATTGCTGCTGGACGCCGATGACCTGCTTTTCCGCTTCGCGGACGATGGTGTACTTCGGCTCCGGGGATGACCATGTCATCGAGGCCGACGGACAGTCCGCTGACGGTGGCGTAGTGGAAGCCGAGCTCCTTGATGCGGTCGAGCATCTTGACGGTGACCTCGAGGCCGAGGTTCAGGTAGCAGTAGTTGACGAGCTGGCCGATGCCCTTCTTCTTGAGAAGGCCGTTGACGTAAGGCATGCTCCTCGGGGAGCGCATCGTTGAGGATGGCGCGGCCGACGGTGGTGGAGATGTACTGCCGGTCGTAGGGGACCGGCTCGGTGTGGGTGAGGTCCTGATCGTCGTAGGCGGTGGTCATTTCAAGCACGGGGCCGGTGTAGCGGAGACGGATGGGCGAGAGCGTCTCGACCTCTTTGGCTTCGAGGGCCATCAGCACTTCTTCGATGTTGGCGAAGACGCGGCCTTCACCCTTTGCGCCTTTCTTGGCCTTGGTCAGGTAGTAGAGGCCGAGGACCATGTCCTGCGTGGGGACGGTGATGGGCTGACCGGACGCCGGCGACAGGATGTTGTGCGAAGCACAGCATGAGCACGCGGCTTCGACCTGGGCTTCAGGCGACAGCGGAATATGCACGGCCATCTGATCGCCATCGAAGTCCGCGTTGAAGGCGGTGCAGACGAGCGGGTGAATCTTGATGGCCTTGCCTTCGACGAGGACGGGCTCAAACGCCTGGATTCCAAGGCGGTGGAGGGTAGGAGCGCGGTTCAGCAGCACCGGATGATCGCGGATGACTTCCTCGAGGATGTCCCACACGATGGGTTCCTGGAGCTCGACCATTTCTTTGGCCTGCTTGATGGTGGTGCAGTGGCCGGTCTGCTCGAGGCGGTGATAGATGAAGGGCTTGAAGAGCTCGAGGGCCATCTTCTTAGGAAGGCCGCACTGGTGGAGCTTGAGCTCGGGTCCCACAACGATGACGGAGCGGCCTGAATAGTCGACGCGCTTGCCGAGCAGATTCTGGCGGAAGCGCCCCTGCTTGCCCTTGAGCGTATCGGAGAGCGACTTAAGCGGGCGGTTGTTGGCGCCACGCAGAACGCGGCCGCGACGGCCGTTATCGAACAGAGCATCGACGGCTTCCTGGAGCATGCGCTTTTCGTTGCGCACGATCACTTCGGGCGCATGCAGGTCCATGAGCTTCTTCAAGCGGTTGTTGCGGTTGATGACGCGACGATAAAGGTCGTTCAGGTCAGAAGTCGCGAAACGGCCGCCGTCCAATGGCACCAGGGGACGGAGCTCCGGCGGAATGACGGGGATGACGTCGAGGATCATCCACTGCGGCTTGTTGCCGGACTTGCGGAAGGCTTCGACGACCTTAAGGCGCTTGGCGTACTTCAGGCGCTTCTGGAGAGACGTCTCCGCCCTCATGCGCTCGCGGAGCTCGATCGAGAGCTCGTCGACGTTCACACGCTTCAGAAGTTCCTTGATGGCCTCTGCGCCCATCATGCCCTTGAAGCCGGTCGGGCGGTACTGCTGATCCACTTCGCGGAACTTAGTTTCGTCCTTGATGATCTCGCGCTCGCGGACGGGAGCGTCGCCGGGATCGACGACGACATAGCTCTCGAAGTAGAGGACGCGACTCGAGGTCGCGGAGGGAGATATCAAGCAGGTGACCGATGCGCGAGGGCAGTCCTTTGAAGAACCACACGTGCGAGCAAGGCGAGGCAAGCTCGATGTGGCCGAGGCGTTCGCGGCGGACTTTCGAGACGGTAACTTCGACGCCGCACTTATCGCAGATGACGCCGCGGTGCTTCATGCGCTTGTACTTGCCGCAGAGACACTCCCAGTCGGTGACGGGGCCGAAGATGCGGGCGCAGAAGAGACCGTCGCGCTCCGGCTTGAAGGTGCGGTAGTTGATGGTTTCAGGTTTCGTGACTTCGCCATGCGACCAGCTGCGAATCTTTTCCGGAGAAGCGAGCGAGATGCGGATCGCGTCGAAGTCGGTGATGGGGCTGGTCATTTCGAACGGGCTGGAACGGTACAAGGTGTTCCTCCTTGGCTGTCGCCAGCTACTAGCTTTTAGCTATTAGCTCTTAGCTTCGCCGTGTTGCTTCGGTTCCGTTTTCGCGCCGCCTCGGTGCGCGACGCTCTGAACTTCCAGATCTTTTTTGCCCTGGGCCGCAGCCCTTAGCTGAAAGCTAAGAGCTAGCGGCTAAAGGCTGGCTGTTAATCGGCTGCGGCAAGTTCGGGGACTGGGTGTTTCTTCGAGTCTTTGGGGCCTTCGCCGCCGGCTTGCTTGATGAGCTCGACGTCGAGGCACAGAGACTGCAATTCACGGATCAAAACGTTGAAGGATTCCGGCACGCCCGGCTCGATGGCTGCTTCGCCCTTGACGATGGCCTCGTAGATACGGGTGCGGCCGTAAACGTCGTCAGACTTGGCAGTGAGCAGCTCCTGGAGGATGTAGGCTGCGCCGTAAGCTTCAAGGGCCCAGACCTCCATTTCTCCGAAGCGCTGCCCGCCGAACTGCGCTTTCCCGCCCAGCGGCTGCTGGGTGATGAGCGAGTAGGGGCCGATGGAGCGCGCGTGAATCTTATCGTCGACCAGGTGCGAGAGCTTCAACATATAGATGTAGCCCACTGTCGCCGGCTGCTCGAACGCATCGCCGGTCATGCCGTCGAATAGCTCGGTTTTACCGGAGGTGGGAAGGCCGGCGGCACTGAGCAGGGCTTTGATTTCGCTCTCGCGAGCGCCATCGAAGACCGCGGTCCCGAACCAGATTCCTTTTTCCATGCCTGCAGCGACTCGCAACAGCTGCGTGTCGTCGAGTTCGAGAAGCTGACGAAGCGCCGCCGTGTTGGCGAACTTCACCTGTACGGCCTTGCGGACTTCGTTGGCGTCCTGGTTCTTTTTAACCAGCTCGGCAACCTGCTGGCCAAGATCGTGCGCGGCCCAGCCGAGGTGGGTTTCAAGAATCTGACCGACGTTCATACGAGACGGGACGCCGAGCGGATTGAGAACAATCTCGACAGGTGTTCCGTTGGGCAGATACGGCATATCTTCCTCAGGAAGGATGCGCGCGATCACGCCCTTGTTCCCGTGACGGCCTGCCATCTTGTCGCCGACAGAGAGCTTGCGCTTCATGGCGATGTAGACCTTGACCAGCTTGATGACGCCGGGGGCCAGCTCGTCGCCCTTCTGCAGCTTGCCGATTTTCTCGTTGGTGATCTTGCGCAGCACATCGATCTGGCGCGAGGTCATCTCTTCAATCTCATCGATCTGCTCATTCACGCGCGGATCTTTGTCGTTGTAGCGAATGCGCTTGAGATTGCGGGTGGAGATGCGCTCGATCGCATCGCGGTCGAGGATCGCTCCCTTGGCGAGCAGGCGCTTGTTGGTGCGCTCGTCGTGCAGGTCAGCAAGTACCTCTTTGTTGCCGAGGATGCCTTCGAGGCGCTTGAGGCGCTCGTCGGTCAGAATGCGGATTTCGTCGGAAAGGTTCTTCTCGAGTCCGGCAATCTGTTCGGCTTCGATCTGGCGTGCGCGCTCGTCCTTTTCCTGACCCTTGCGGGAGAAGATACGGACGTCGACCACTGTGCCCTCGATGCCGGGAGGGCAGGTGAGGGAAGCGTCGCGGACGTCGCCGGCCTTTTCGCCGAAGATGGCGCGGAGGAGCTTCTCTTCCGGAGTGAGCTGCGTTTCGCCCTTCGGCGTAACCTTGCCCACCAGAATGTCGTTGTGGTGAACCTTGGCGCCGATGCGGATGATGCCGCTCTCATCCAGATCGCGCAGCGAGTGCTCGCTCACGTTGGGGATGTCGCGGGTGATTTCTTCCGGACCGAGCTTAGTGTCCCGGGCCTCGATCTCGAACTCCTCGATGTGGACCGACGTGTAATAGTCGTCACGCACGAGTTTTTCGGAGATGAGGATCGCGTCTTCGAAGTTGTAACCGCGCCACGGCATGAACGCGACGAGCACGTTGCGGCCGAGGCCGAGCTCGCCCTGTTCGGTGCAGGGACCGTCGGCGATCACCTGACCCTTCAGAACCCGGTCTCCGTGACGCACGATCGGCTTCTGATTGATGCAGGTGTTCTGGTTGGAGCGCTTGAATTTGATCAGCTGGTAGATGTCCGAGCCGACCTCGCGCGAGAGCTGCGTGGGGTGGTGTTCGCCTTCGACGCGGACAATGATGCGCTCGGAGTCGACCGAATCGACGATGCCATTGCGCTTCGCCAGGATCACCGCGCCGGAGTCGCGGGCGGTAACGCCTTCCATGCCGGTGCCCACTAATGGCGCTTCCGACACGAGCAAAGGCACCGACTGCCTCTGCATGTTCGCGCCCATGAGCGCGCGGTTGGCGTCGTCGTGCTCGAGGAAGGGAACCAGTGAGGCTGCAACGGAGACGAGCTGCTTGGGGCTGACGTCGATGTAGTCGACTTCGCCGCGATTGACGAGGACGAAGTTGCCCTGCCGGCGCGCATTGACGAGCTCTTCGACGATGTTGCCGTTTTCGTCGAGCTCGACGTTGGCCTGGGCGATGGTGTGACGATCTTCTTCCCACGCCGAGAGATAGAAGGAGTAAGGCTCGTACTCAATCTGGCGCTGCTTTTCTTTCTTCAGCTTCTCGTTGAGTTTGAGGGCCTCGGTCTTCTCGAGGTGATCGCCAACACGCATGCCGCTTTCGCCTGCGTTGGTGACCTGGACGAAGTCGAGCATGCGGCTGTCGCGCACCTTGCGATACGGTGATTCGATGAAGCCGTACTCGTTGATGCGCGCGAAGCAGGAGAGAGAGCTGATCAGCCCGATGTTCGGGCCTTCCGGCGTCTCAATCGGGCAGATACGGCCGTAGTGCGTCGGGTGTACGTCGCGGACTTCGAATCCGGCGCGCTCGCGGGAGAGACCGCCCGGCCCCAGCGCGGAGAGACGGCGCTTGTGCGTGATCTCCGAGAGCGGGTTGGTCTGATCCATGAACTGCGACAGCTGCGACGAGCCAAAGAACTCGCGGATCGCGGCCATTACCGGCTTCGCGTTGATCAGGTCATGCGGCATCGCCGTCGACATCTCCTGATACACGCTCATCTTTTCCTTGATGGCGCGCTCCATGCGGACGAGACCGATGCGGAATTGGTTCTCCATCAGTTCGCCGACCGCGCGGACACGGCGGTTGCCAAGGTGATCGATGTCGTCCACCATGCCGATATTCCGGCGCAGCTTGAGCAGGTACCGGATGGTCGCGTAGAAATCTTCGGGAGTCAGGGTACGGTGATCGAGCGAAGTCGCGTCCTGATTCTCGTAGAGCTTGATGTTGAACTTCAGCCGGCCGACGCGCGAGAAGTCGTACTTGCGCGCATCGAAGAACATGCCTTCAAAGAGGGCGGTAGCGGTGTCGAGGGTCGGCGGGTCGCCGGGGCGCAGCTTGCGGTAAATCTCGATGAGAGCCTCTTCGGGCTTGCGGACCGAGTCACGGCGCAGCGTGTTGGTGATCACGTTCCCCATATCGTCGCGTTCGGGGAAGAAGACATCGAAGGAGGTGATGCCGGCTTCGACGATCTTGTGCAGCTTGTCGGAGGTGAGCTCCTGATTAGCCTCCATGAAGACTTCGCCGGTCGAGGTGTCAACCACATCGGCAGCGGTCATGGCTCCGTCGAGCTCGGCGGATTCGACTTCGACCTCGGTGATTTTCGCGGCGCGCAGAGCCTTCATGATCGAGGGCGTGACCTTGCGCCCGGAGTGCGCGATCTCCTCGCCTTTGGAGACGATGGCGTGCGCCGGTTTCGCGCCGAGGAGGTGGGTCGGCTTATCGGACGCGGGATCGAGGGTCCAGAAGAGCTTCCCGTCCTTCACCCTGATCTTGTCCACGGTGTAGAAGGTGCGGAGGATTTCTTCGTCACTCTTGAGGCCGAGAGCGCGCAGGAAGATGGTGCCGAGGAACTTGCGCTTGCGATCGATGCGGACGTAGAGTGTGTTCTTTTGGTCGTACTCGAACTCCACCCACGAGCCGCGGTACGGAATGATCTTGCCCAGGAAGTAGGTGCGGTTGCTGGCGGTCTCAAAGAAGACGCCGGGCGAACGGTGCAGCTGCGACACGATCACGCGCTCGGTCCCGTTCACGATGAACGTGCCGTTCTGCGTCATGAGCGGAATATCGCCGAAGAAGACTTCCTGCTCTTTAATATCCCGAATGGATTTGGCGCCGGTTTCGGGATCCTTGTCGTAGATGGTGAGGCGGACGGTGACCTTGAGCGGCGCGGAGTACGTCATGCCGCGCTCTTCGCACTCTGCCTGGTCGTATTTGAGCTGGAGGCCGACGGGGTCGCCGCACTTGTTGCAGAAGTCCGGAGTGTTCTTGTTATAGGTGCCGCACTTCTGGCAGAGCACATCGCCCGGGTGAAACGGGTCGGTGATCACCATGGCCCCGCAATGGACGCAGGTGGTGCGGAGGTGATGGAGACCCTTCAGGTGTCCGCACTTGCACTCCCAGTTGCCGATGGCGAAGTCGACGAAGTCGAGCTGCGAGATGTTGCGAAAATCGGTGATCGGAAAAACGGACGTAAAGACCGACTGCAGGCCGGAATCGTCACGCTCAGACGGCAGCTTATCCATCTGCAGGAATCGCTCGTACGAGCGGCGCTGGACTTCAATGAGGTTCGGAATACGGATAGCGGTTGGGATCTTCGAAAAGTCGAGACGGCTGCGAACCGCGCGGTTCTCGTTAGGCATTCGTTACTCCTCAGGACCCGTAAAGCGAGGAAGAAAAGCGGCGGTCCGGGTCAGGCAGCGCGCTTCGTTGGTTTGATCCAGCCCGCGTAGTAACCGCTCCGCCTCGTTCGGAATGGCACTGCGCTATTTTGGTTACGGCAGCACGAAAAGTTGAGTGCAACGCCGTTTTTCACTTGCGCGGAAGGCCGCAGGGGGGTTACGCTTCCGCTTTGCTCGGGCCCTTATGCGGGAATATCGACCATCCCCGCGGGTGCTGCCCGGCTCGCCTGCCGGAGCTGACAGAAGTAATCAGAGCCGGGGCGTGAAACACGCGACGGAGGAAGGGAAGCGGAAAGACACGAGTGCGCCGGGAAATGCGGAAAACGCTCGCGGAGACAGCAAGCCCCACGAGCGCCACAACCGAATTGTGCACTGAACTGTGACAGAATGTCCGATTCCCGCCGCTCAAAAACCTTCGCCCGCGCCGCCTGACTACACGTCCTGCTCGTATCGACCGGTCCGCCGCTGGCCAGTCTTTACGCCGGCATGAGACTGCCGGAAGAGATTTAACCGCCATCTAAGAAACAAACGCGCAAACGGTCGGGCTCGTCAGAGACGAGCGAAGCGACGGTTTGTCGATGTTCAGGAAGACGGAACTGCGCCCCGGATGTGGCAAACAGAAATGCAGCCCAGCGGAACGCACAAATGTCATCATAGCGCGTTCCGCTTTGGCATGCAAGTTGCTTGCCGGACCCCGAAAGGCCTACTTCACTTCCACGGTAGCGACGCCATCGAACTTCTTTTTGATGGCCTCGGCGTCATCCTTGCTGATGTTCTCCTTGAGCGTCTTGGGAGCACCGTCGACAAGATCCTTGGCTTCCTTGAGGCCGAGCGAGGTCACTTCGCGTACGGCCTTGATGGTGTTGATCTTGTTGGCGCCGGCATCTTTCAGGATGACGGTGAACTCGGTCTGCTCGACGGCTGCCGGGGCTGCCGCGGCTGCACCGCCACCGGCCACGACGACCGGTGCAGCTGCTGCGGCTGAAACGCCGAGGCGCTCTTCGAGCTTCTTCACCAGGGCGGCCGCGTCCAGGAGGCTAAGCCCGACGATTTGATCTTCCAACTGCTGAATATCTGCCATTTGTCTTCTCCACGAAAATCTGAATTTTTGTCTTCCGCCCCTCGCTCGCGCCCGGGGTTGCCGTACTTTATTGCCGTTCCGGGCCGCCTCGAGGTTTCCGCTGTGCCCCAGACCAGGCACCCCTTGAGGAAGCGAAGAACAGCTAATTCCGAGTCGTTGTTGCCAGTTGCCAGTCCCCCGTTCAGCTCTACCCTGCATGCTCGATACTACCGGGGACTAAAAACTAAAAACTAATCTCTATTCACGCCGCCAGCTGCCAGTCCCCAGTTCAGCTCTGCCCAGCATCCTCGATACAACTAACAACTAACAACTAACAACTAACAACTAACAACTAACAACTAACAACTAACAACTAGAAACTAACAACTAATCTCTATTCACGCCGGAGCCTGCTCCGTAGCCTCACCTGCCGCCGTTTCGCCAACTGCTGTTTCCTGAACTGCGGCCGTTTCAACTGCGGCCGCCTGCGCAGCCGGCTCCTTCACTGCCGCCGCCTGAGCCGGTGCTGCCGGGCCCCCCGCAAATTTGTTTTCCTTCACGCCCTGGTTGATGACGACCGCCATGTCGCGTCCCGCGGCGTTGAGCACCGTAACCAGACGCTGCGCCGGGGAGTTGATGAGGAAGAGGAGCTTCGCGAAAATCTCTTCCTTGCCCGGCATGGTGGCCAGAGCTTTGACTTCCTCGACGTTGATGACCTTGCCATCGACGATGCCCAGCTTGAAGGTGAATTCCGCATTGTCCTGGACCCATGTGGAGAGCGCTTTGGCGAGGGCCACCGGGTCGCCGCTGGTATAGGCGACGGACGAAACGCCCTTCAGCCCCTGGAGCGCAGCTTCGATCTTCGTGCCCTGCGCGGCCCGCGCCGCGAGCTTGTTCTTGAGGACGCGATACCGCCCCCCCGCATTGCGAACAGTCTTGCGCAGCTCGAAGTCCTGGGAAACGGTGAGTTTCGAGAAGGTGCCGACGATCGCGCTGGTCGAGCTCTCGAGCTCTTTCGCGAGCTCGCCCACCTTCTCCGCCTTTTTCTGTCTGCTCAGTGCCATTTGGTTAGCCTTTAGCTGCTAGCTTCTAGCTGCTAGCTGAATCTGCTTTGTTGCAGCCCGAACGGGCTGGCGGTCAAATCTCCACCGGCTAGCGGCTAGAAGCTAGCGGCTAAAAGCTGCTCTACGTGGCCTTGGCGGCGCCGTCCGCCACCGCCGAATCGAGCGCGATACCCGGGCCCATCGTGGAGCTGATCGTGATGCCCTTGATATATTTTCCCTTGGCCGCGGAGGGTTTCGCCTTCACGACGCTGGTGATCACGGTGATCGCGTTTTCGACCAGCTTCTGCGCGGGGAATGAAATCTTGCCGACCGGAACATGCACCAGCGCCGTCTTGTCCGTGCGGAACTCCACCTTGCCGGCTTTGATCTCGCGAATCGCCGCGGCGACGTCGTTGGTCACGGTCCCGGTCTTCGGGTTCGGCATCAGGCCCCGTGGTCCAAGCACCTTGCCGAGCCGGCCGACGGACTTCATCATGTCCGGCGTGGCGATAAGCGCGTCGAAGTCGGTCCACGATTCCTTCTGAATTTTTTCGACCAGTTCGTCGCCGCCAACGATATCGGCGCCGGCAGCTTCGGCTTCGCGCTGCTTGTCGCCTGAAGTGACGACGGCAACTTTCTTCGTCTTGCCCAGGCCGTGCGGCAGTACAACCGTGCCGCGGACCATCTGATCGGCGTGACGCGGATCGACGCCCAGACGCAGGGTCAGGTCGACGGTCTCGTCAAATTTTGCGAATTTTACTTTCTGCAGAAGCGGAACCGCTTCCTGCAGGGGGTAAGGGCGCTTCTCGACCTGGGCGCGCGCCTTCTCGATGCTCTTGCCAACTTTGGCCATGTTTCCTCGTCTCCCACCGCTCGGGCGATGATGCCTGCCGGCCGTGGTGCTGATGACAGCGGCTTCCCCGGGGGAAGGCGCAGATCTCGATTATCTATGAAAATGGGGTGGAGGGCAAGTCTACTGCCAAAATGGCGATGACAAATCTACTACTAAAACGGGACGCCATGAGAGCATTGCTAACGCAGTATTACGAAGGAGACAGTCCTGCGTGCGGCGTCTTGCGAAACATGCTTGCATAACGTCCACGAAGAGCGCATTCTAAATGCATATCCGCTACGCTCGTAGGCGAGCAATATCCAGCCCCCGCAAGGGGGCTTCTTAATTTGCATGCCGGATTTCAAGGTAGCCATTCTCATCGACGGTGGTTTTCTCCGCGTCGCCGCAAAGAAAGCCAGGAAGCACTACGACCCCCACTTCATTGAGGCCTTTGCTCACTCCTGCAAATCTGCCGACGAGAGCATTTTGAGGGTCCTTTACTACGATTGCGCCATGTACAGCGGTACCGTGAAGTTGCCTGTTTCTGGAACCAGCCACACTTATACGACCAACGATGCGTGGCTGCACGAGCTGTCTCACAAAGATTTGTTTGCCGTCCGGCGCGGCGTACTGAAGTTCCGAGGCTTCAAACCGAAGAAGACTCCTGTGGCTCCGGCTACACTGACTGACGCCGATTTCGAGCCGACCTTCGAGCAAAAAGGCGTCGATATGCGAATAGGCCTGGATATCGCCGCTTACTCGGATAATCATGCCGTTAATCGGATTATCCTGGTCAGCGGCGATACAGATTGTGTGCCGGCGCTGAAGTATGGAAGGGCGGGGCTGCAGACTGTCCTCGTCGAGCCAGCTGGTGAAAGACTGGCGCCCGAGCTCTTCGCTCACGCGGATTTCAGGCGCGCTGTTAATTTCACGTAAGCCCTCCAGAATTCCTGCATCTCGATTTTGAAACCCAGCGAATCGGGTCTTCGCCGTCTCATCCCCCGCTGTGCGAAAGGCCGACTAGCCAACACGCTGGCTCTTGTTTGACTTGGTCGTCACCAGCCGCGGGTTTGGAGCAACTGATTCTCTTCGAGCGCCGCGGCAGCAAGCCCTTTCATCGTCCCGGTGACCTGCGCGGAAACTTCGGCCAGCATCTTCGGATCGTTGTAGTGCGTGGTGGCGATGACGATCGCCTTCGCGCGGGATACGGCTTCCTCGCGCTCCTTTGGATCGTTCTCGACGTCGAGAGGAGTGGCGCGTTCCTTCATGAAAATTCCCGAGCCCACGAAGATGGCCTCAGCGCCCAGTTGCATCATCAGGGCTGCGTCGGCGGGCGTGGCAATGCCGCCGGCGGAGAAGTTCGGCACGGGCAGTTTACCGGCCTGCGCGACCATGCGGATGAGTTCGTAGGGCGCCTGGTGTTCCTTGGCGGCTGCGAAGAGTTCCTGGTCGGAAAGAACGGTGAGCGCGTTCATCTCGCGGACGATCTGACGCATGTGCTGCACAGCGTGCACGACGTCGCCGGTACCGGCTTCGCCCTTGGTGCGGATCATGGCAGCGCCTTCAGCGATGCGGCGGAGAGCCTCACCGAGGTTGCGCGCGCCGCAGACGAAGGGTGTGGTGAAGGCGTGCTTGTCGATGTGGTGCGCCTCGTCGGCCGGAGTCAGCACCTCGCTTTCATCGATGAAGTCGACGCCGAGTTCCTGAAGGATCTGCGCCTCCGCGAAATGTCCGATGCGCGCTTTGGCCATCACGGGAATGGAAACGGCTTCGATGATCTGCTTGATGAGTTTTGGGCTGGCCATGCGGGCGACGCCGCCCTCGGCGCGGATCATGGCGGGCACCCGCTCCAATGCCATGACGGAAACGGCGCCGGCCTCTTCGGCGATGCGCGCCTGCTCCACATTCATCACGTCCATGATGACGCCGCCCTTGAGCATTTCGGCGAGGCCGACCTTGAGGCGGAGAGTGGTGGAGTTGGCTGGGTTGTGACCGTTCTTACCGTTGTGGATTTCTGCCATGGTGAATCTCCCTGGGTCCGCTCGGATGTTTGGGGACCGCGCACAAAGCGGGGCGCGACGAGCGGAAGATGATGCGTGAAACCCTATTTTAACAAGCTTTACGCCAGGGGCTCAGCGTTTAAGACCGTTGCGGGTCACGATTGGGCCTGGCGGGCCTTGACCTTCGCGAGCAGGTCGGGAGTGATGGTTACGAAGATGGCTTTGGCCGTAGCGAGGATTTCACCGGAGGCATCGGCCAGTTGGGCTTCGATGTAGTTGCGGCGGCCGGTGGTTCCAGTATGCCGGGCGATGAGGGTGAGCGGCTTTCCCAGGGGGACGGGACGGAGGTAGTCGACGTTGAGGCGGCGGGTCATGGCGAGGACGCCGCGAGCGCGGTTGACTTTACTCATGGCTTCGTCGAGCAGGGTGGCGATGATGCCTCCGTGGGCGTGGCCGGGGGGGCCGGCGAAGCGCGCCGCGAGGCGGAGGTGGGAGACGACGTTGTTGTTGGAATCGACGAAGAACCTGAGGCGGAGGCCGGTGCGATTTTCGAGTCCGCAGCCGAAGCAGTGGTTGAGGGCTCCGTGGGCCAGGGGAGTGAGGGCGGGCTTGGCATCCGATGTGCGGGTGGACATGGTTGTGTTTCAGGGTATCGTGCGCGAACCAGTGCGTTGTTCGGTCAGAGGATGAAGGGCACGAGGGCGGCCACGCGGCGGGAGTAGTCGGCGTAGGTGTCGCCGAATTGGGTGCGCATCCATTGTTCTTCGAGGCGGAGTTTGTATAAGAGGGAGATGGCGATGAGGGCGAAGGCGATGAGTCCGCGGAGTTGGGTGGTGGCGATGGCGGTGCCGAAGAATGCGGTTAGCAGGCCGGTATAGATGGGATGTCGGACGACGGCGTACGGGCCGGTGACGATGAGCTCGTGACCTTGCTTGATGGTCACGGAGCGGCTCCAGTTGGCGCCGATGTGGCGACGGGCCCAGATGGCGAAAAGGATGCCGCCGACGGTGATGGCGGCTCCCACGTAAAAGGACGCGAGGCCCTCGGGGAGGAAGTGCCGGTAAAGCAGCGGGAAGGGGATTTTGGGAAGGCAGAGGAGCATGATTGCGGCGAGGAACATGACGGAGCGAAGGATGCGGGAGGAAGCCGCTTCAAGGCGTTCGGTGGCTTTGACGTTAGCCGCTGCGACCTGCCAGTAGATGAGATAAGCCGCCCACAGGGCGGGGAAGAAGAGCTCATAGAACCAGCGCATACCGGTGTCCTCAGTCTTTGCAAGAGTCTACGCGCCGGAGGGTACCGTGGTTCTTGAGGCGAGCCCGCGCCAGGAGGCCAACGGAGTGCTGGGGAGGAGTTCGAGGAGTGCCTGGTGCTTGTGGGCGCGAGTGGCGAAGGCTTTTGCAGAACGTTCGTCTTCGAAGTGCGAACCAGCTTCGAACGTTCCCCGGATCGTTGAGCGTCCCGGCGCCCCGCAACTTCTTAACGTCGAGGAGGTCCTGTTCGCGTCCGGAGGCGAGCTTGTTTCGGATCAGATCGTCCTTCGAGATGACGATGGCGGGGATTTCGCCGTCGACTTCTCCTTCAATGCGATGTTCCCAGGCTTCATCAAAGGTGACTCCGTCGATGCGCTGAAGGATGTCAATGCGTGCAGGTGGCTGGCCGATCTGGAAGACCGTGCCGTCCTGGAAGTCAGCTGGGCTGAGGCCGTCCAGCGGCGCGCCGTACTGCGCGAGCGCTCGAAACACAGCCTCGCTGTTTTCCCGATCGGACCGGAGAAGATATCCAGATCCTTTGTGGCTCGCGGTTCGGCGTGCACGCCGAGTGCATAGCCGCCAACGACGAGGTACTTAACGTTGTGGTCGTTGAACGCGCTCAATAGTTCTTTTAGATCGCTGGGCATCATGGGCCGGGGCTCCGTTGAAGGCGGTGGCGAAAGCGTAGGCGGCGGCGCTAGCTTCCCAGACCGCATTAAGCCGCTCGCCGATGGACAGGCTTAGCCAATAACGATCGGTTTCTGCCTGCTGCTGCTCGGGGTCGGGGGCTCTGCGAATTGTCTTGTCGATGCTCATCGCGTCGCGATTCCAGTGTATCCGGCTGCACGCCTGGCTGGTGGGATTCGAGGCAGGGCTCATTTCGATTGGTTAAGGCCGCGCCAGGAGGCCAACGGAATGCTGGGCAGGAGTTCGAGGAGGGCCTGGTGCTCGATTGCACGGGAAGCACGAAGCCGAGTGCGGACCTGATCGAGGTGTTCGTCAGGGTACCCGGGGTGGCAGACGAGTTCCCAGGTTTGGCTCGGGTTGGTGGGCATGGCGGCGAGGAGGTTGCGGAGAGTGGTGGCGACGTTGGTGGTTCCTGTGGCGAGGACGCCGATTGTGCCGGTAGTTGTCGCTAGTCCCGAGGAACGAACGGCGCGCTGGAAGGCTCTGTGTTGGGACTGAAGGGCGGTGACGGCGAGGCGGCGCAGACGAGTCGCTGAGCCCTTCGTGACGTTGAGCGCCCAGCCCGGCTCGAAGGGATTGCGGATGGCTGGAATCTGACAGGCTTGAGCGGCTGCGAGAAGAGGGCGGAGAATTCCGGAGAAGAGATGGGTGTGCTTGTGCGTGTCGATGTGCGAGACGCGGAGACCGGCGCTCTGCAGGCGCCGGATTTGTGCCGTGGCTTCGGCGGTGATTTCTCCGGGGCGGATGTGGAAGGTGAAGAGGTCGCGGACGAAGGCGATCAGGCTGGGGCGAAAGGTTTGGCCGTTGGGGCAGAGGGTCGGGATTTGGCCGGGCGGCAGCGCTGGGGTGCCGTCGACGAGGAGGATGTGGCAGCCGACTTCGAGTTGCGGGTTGGCGAGTGCGGTGGTGACGGCGTCGTCGAAGAAAGCTCCCGTGGCCATCAGCGTGGCGGACGAGAGTGCGTGGGCGCGGTGCAGTTCGGCGATGGAGCGGTTGACGCCTGGGGTGAGGCCGAAGTCGTCGGCGTTGGCGATGAGGGGCACTGATCAGGGTACAGGGTGCAGTGTGCAGGGATCAGCGTGCAGGGTAGAGGGCGCAGGTAAAAGCCGATTGGCGAAAAAGCAGTCTGCTAAGGGCCGGTCAGCCTCGGACGCGGTTAGCTGAACAAACGGCAGATAAGACGCTAATCGGATCGCGTGCTGTAGATGGCCGGGTTCAGGGTGGGGTCGTTGTACATCTTGAGCTGGCGGTAAATTTTAAAGCGGCGCTTGCCGGCGAGGACGTTGAGCCAGAGTTGGTCGAGGCAGGCTGCGAGGTCGTTGCGCTGTTCAGTGAGGAGGGCCAGGCGGTCGCGATTGCGATCCCTGTGGCCGGCGGGGGCGTTGGGGCGGTCGATTTCTTCCCTGGTGTGGAAGACTTTGAGCGCGAGGATCGACAGCCGGTCGATCATGAGGCCGGGGCTCTCGGAATGGAGTGTAGCGGACAGGTCGGGAAGGCTTGCAGTTTGGAGTGATTCGTAGAGGACAACGTCGCATTGCTCTGTGAGGTCGTTGCGGCGCTGGTTGATCTCGTCGATGGCGCGTTTGACGAGGGCTATGTCGCGATCGGTGGCGTTGGGGGTGCGGGCGCGGTCTTCGGTATGCCAGAGGTCGAAGTTGGCGCGGTGTTGGGCGAGGATGGTCGACAGGGACTGGCTGGCCCGGTCGAGAGCGGGTTGAGCGTCGGGGTCCTGATGCCAGAGTGCGGTGGCGCGGTCGTGGAGGGCGACGATTTCGACAGCGGAGAGGTGGAAACCTTCAGGCATGGAATGACGTTATGGTAGAACACCATTGACCGATGGATACGAGCGAACAGCCACGGATTCTGTGCCTGACGAGCTATGAGAAGGGCCAGGCATTTATGCGGGAGTGCGCGGCGCTGGGGTGCCGCGTGCTGCTGCTGACCCTCGAAAAGCACAGGAATGGCGACTGGCCTCGGGAGATTCTGGACGAGGTTGTGACCATGCCGGAAGGGCTGACCCTCGAACAAGTCACCAACACGGTTACGTATTTGGCGCGAACGCGCCACTTTGGCCGGCTGGTGGCTCTCGATGAGTTCGACATGGAGACGGCGGCGGCGCTGCGGGAGCATATGCGGATTCCCGGGATGGGCCGGACGCTGACCTCGCATTTTCGCGACAAGCTGGCGATGCGGGAGGAGGCGCGGCGAGCGGGTGCGCTGGTGCCCGACTTTACGCGGGTGCTGGTGCATGAGGAGCTCCGCGAGTGGATGGAGCGTGTACCGGCGCCATGGGTGCTGAAGCCGCGGAGCGAGGCGTCGGCGATTGGGATTAAGAAGATGCATGCGGCCGAGGATGTGTGGCGGACGCTGGAGAACCTGGGGGATCGGCAGAGTTTCTTTCTGCTGGAGCGTTTTGTGCCGGGCGATATTTTTCATGTGGACTCCATCGTGAGCGAGGACTCGGTGGTATTCGCGAGCGTGAGCGGGTACGGAAAGCCGCCAATGCAGGTGATGCATGAGGGTGGGGTGTTCACGACGCGGATTCTGGAGCGCGGGTCGGATGTGGCCCGATCCCTGGTGGAAATCAATGCGCGGCTAATGCCGGCGCTGGGGATGCGGCACGGCGTGACCCATGCGGAATATATTCGCGGTCACGGGGACGGACAATTTTATTTTCTAGAGGCGGCGGCGCGGGTCGGTGGCGCGTTTATCTCGGATGTCGTGGAGGCGGCGACCGGTGTGAATCTGTGGCGGGAGTGGGCGCGGATTGAGGTGGCCTCGTTGCGAGACGCGAAGTACACGGTGCCGGAGCCGCAGGGTCTGTATGCGGGGAGCGTGTTGTGCCTGGCGCGAACAGCGGAACCGGATACGGCGATGTTCACGGCGCCGGAGATTGTGCTGCGGCTGAAGAAGCATCATCACGCGGGGTTGATTGTGCGGAGTGACGACCCGGAGCGGGTGCGGACGCTGCTGGAGGAGTACGCCGAGGGGTTTGCCCGGGAGTACCTGGCGACGGCGCCGGTGCCGGATCGCCCTACGGCGTGAAGAGCAGGGAGCAGGGAATAGGCAACAGGGAATAGGGAATAGGGAATAGGAAACGCCGTCCCTCGAGTACGCGCCCGCCCCGCTGAGAGCGGAAAGGCGGTTGGGCGCTACGCTCACGATGACGGTGTTTGTTTGAAAGGGGGCGGATTTTGCCAGAGTCGTTGCAGTTTCCGCATCGACGGTTCAATCCACTGCGCCGGCAATGGGTGCTGGTGTCGCCGCACCGGACGGATCGGCCGTGGCAGGGCGAGGTCAACAAGACTTCGGGGTTCTCGGATGTGCATTACGATCCGCAGTGCTATTTGTGTCCCGGAAATACGCGCGCCGGGGGAAAGGTTACGCCGAAGTATGAGAGCGTCTACGTTTTCGATAACGATTATGCGGCTCTGTTGCCGGATTCGCCTGAGCCGCATCGGGAGAATGCGCCCGAGCTTTTGCGTGCCGAGCGGGAGCGCGGACGGTGCCGGGTGTTGTGCTTTCATCCCGACCACAGTTTGACGTTGGCACGGATGCAGGTTGCGGATATCAGCAAAGTCGTGGATGCGTGGACGGAGGAGTACCGGACGCTGGGGGCAGAGCCGAATTTCCGCTACGTGCAAATCTTCGAAAATCGCGGAGCGATGATGGGCGCGAGCAATCCGCACCCGCATGGGCAGATTTGGACGACGGAGCACGTGCCCGATGAGCCGCAGGCGGAGACTGAGGCGCAGGCCGCTTATCGGGCGAGCCACGGGAGCTGTCTGCTGTGCGACTATGCGGCGCTCGAGTCGGGTGAGGGCGTGCGGGTCGTCGCGGAAAACGACGGATTCATCGCGATGGTGCCGTGGTGGGCGGTGTGGCCGTTTGAGACGCTGGTGATCGCAAAACGACATGTGCGGTCGATGCTGGATTTTGAGGAGCGGGAGCGCGATGCGCTGGCCGACATTCTGAAGCAGGTGACCACACGCTACGACAATTTGTTTGAGACGAGCTTTCCTTACACGATGGGTTTCCACCAGGCGCCAACGGATGGGGAAGGACATGAGGAGTGGCATTTTCATGCGCATTTTTATCCGCCGCTGCTACGGTCGGCCACGGTGCGGAAGTACATGGTCGGGTTCGAGATGCTTGGAGGGCCGCAGCGGGATATCACGCCGGAGACGGCGGCGGAGCGGCTGAAGGCCGTGCCGGCGCGGCATTTTACCGAGCAGAGATAACAGACCGGGCCAGGGAGCGTGTGCTTTCCTCGTCTAAGCTCCCCAAACCCGAAAAATGATGCTGTCATCGTCGGCGGAGCGCCCACTGCCAACGGGTTGGAGGAGCGCAGCCGGAGCCCCAATTCTCGCACCACGCGGAGTACGAGTACCGCGGAAAAACGCGGGTTGCCGTCCGCTCTCGGCTCACGGCAGGGGCTCTCCCGCAGCACCCGTAACCTGGAGCTTGCTTCAATCCGTGCCCAGCTTCTTCTGCAGCTGCTCCAGACTCACTCCCTTCGTCTCCGGATAGAACAGCAGCACCACTACGAACTGCAGCACCATCATCGTCGAGAAGAATGCAAACGGCGCCGCGGTCGAATGCTTCGCCACCCAGGGGAACAAGCCTGAAATCACCGCGTTCATAATCCAGTGCGAAGAGCTGCCCAGGCTCTGCCCCTTCGAACGCACCCGTGTCGGAAAAACTTCGCTGATATAAACCCAGATCACCGCACCCTGCGAGATCGAAAAGAAGAAGATGAACCCCACCAGCAGCCAGACCAGATCGCTCTGATGGCTGTTGGCACGGAAGATTGCCGCCACCCCGGCCAGGCACACCGCGGTTCCAACCGATCCGATCAGCAGCAGCGATTTGCGCCCCAGCTTGTCGATCACCGACATGGCCAGCAGCGTCGCGACAAAATTCATCGCGCCCAGCAGCACCGCCTGCTTGTCGCCGGAGAGGCTGCTGTAGCCGCCGTACGAAAAAATATCGTTCGCGTAGTACAGAATCGCGTTAATCCCTGCCAGCTGGTTGAACATCCCAATCGTGATGGCCAGAAAAATCGGCAGCCGGTATTTGTGCTGGAAGAGCGGTTCGCTCCTGCTCGCGCGCTCCAGGTGAATCGAGTCGACGATCTCCTTCAGCTCCGCTTCGCTGTTCGGCGTGCCCATCATTTCGAGCACCTGCCGCGCTTCCTCAATGCGGTTCTGCGTCACCAGCCAGCGTGAGCTGCGCGGAATCACGAAGAGCAACATCGCGAACAGGAACGCCGGAACTGTGGCCACTCCAAACTGCCAGCGCCATGCATTGCCCCCATCCACCAGCCGCGCAACCGCATAATTCGATGCATAGGCCAGCAGAATGCCGGCAACAATATTGATCTGAAACAGCCCCACCAGCCGTCCGCGCAGCCGTGCCGGAGCCAGTTCCGCCAGATAAACGGGGCCCAGCACCGACGAACCGCCAATCCCGAGCCCGCCGATCAGCCGGAAGCAGAGCAGGGAAGGCCAGTTCCACGCCAGCGCGCACCCCAGCGCGGAGATCACGTAGAGGATCGCCATGATGCGCAGCGCCTCGCGTCCGCCGATCTTTTGTCCCAGAGGTCCCGCGCCGATGGCGCCGATCACCGTACCCCACAGCGCGATTGAAACCGTCAAGCCGAGCGCCCCCGCGCTCAGATGAAAAACTTCGGTGAGCTGGTGCGTGGTACCGGCGATGACCGCTGTATCGAAACCGAAAAGCAGCCCGCCGAGTGCGCCAACCAGTGTGCTGCGGATGAGAAGAGCATTCAGTCGCATAGTGTTCCCGTATACGAAACCGCAAGCATACCATTGCGGGAATGCAACTGGATTCCGGAAATGCGCTCGGGCGCCAACCATGGCTGCGGCCTGTTTGGTTGCTCAGGGTTATCCCGGCCAAACTTGACGCCTTCGAGGAGGACAGTACGGGAGTAATCTCGCTGCAACCGGAAGTTCGAATCAGGAACGAAATCGACGGCGGGACTGAAGCCGGCAGCTAAGCTGCTGAGAACCAGACAAATGACCGCTCGCGAACCCTGTGGAAGACCTCCGCCCCGCCGCGACCCACGTTACCTGAGTACGTGATCCCACGAACGGCAGATTGACGCGTAAAATGGCGGCTGGTACCGTTCAGGGAAATACACCGACTTCGATTTTTCGTTGTCATACGATAACCTGAACGACAGGAGCTTCCGAGACCATCCGGAACAGAGCCTTGCGCAGACGCTATTACATCATCTTCGTCGCACGTGAAAAGGATGGCCGCCTCCGCAAGATCCCGATCCCTCTTCATTACGCCGGAGTATTTGTAGCCGCTGCTGTCGTCGGCGCCTTCACGATTACCGGCCTGGCGGGCTCATACACCCGCATGCTTCTGAAGACGGCGAGCTTCAATCAGGTGCGCTCGCAGCAGGAAGCACTGCGCAAGGATTACAACCAGCTGCAGATGGTCGCGCACGAAAAGGACATCCAGGCCGCTTCGCTGGGCTCATTGGCCAGCGAAGTGAGCGCGCTCTATGGATTGCGTGAAAGCCGTCTGGGAAAAGCGGCGACCGCGCCCGTGGCGCCGGACACCGCGGATAGCGCGCCGTTGTTCACTGAGCAGGCATACGCTCAGTCGCTCGATCAGCTTGCGCTGTTGCGCACCAGCGCGCTTACCGGCAGCGTCCATTCATTCAGTCCTGGCATCGCTTCCACCTCGGTCACAAACTGGGTCAGCCTCGCCGGCGCGCCAACGCTGTGGCCAGTGGTCGGTCCGATTTCCAGTTCATTCGGCGAGCGCGAAGACCCCTTTAACGGGGAAGGTACTTTCCACTCAGGCGTGGACATCTCCGCCGGCTTCGGCGACCCGGTACGCGCCGCCGCCGATGGAATGGTCGAAACTGCCTCGATGGCCAGCGGCTATGGCCGCGAAATTCTCATCAATCACGGCAACGGGATTCAGACTCTCTACGGCCACCTCTCAGGCTTCGCCGTCACCGCCGGCCAGCAGGTGAGCCGCGGGCAGGTCATCGGCTATGTCGGAATGAGCGGCCGCTCCACGGGGCCGCATCTCCATTACGAGGTCCGCATTCACAACACGCCGGTCAACCCGCATCACTATTTGCAGGAGACCATCCAGCAACTGGCAGCGGCGTCTCCGGCTTCGGATCCCAGCAAATCCGGCAACTGATCTTTGCCCTGGACTACCCTCGCCCACTTTTGCAGCTAAACGTCTTTCGCTAAACGCACCTGGCCGTTCCTGGCTTGTCTCTTTCTCGCTTATCACTTTTTGAAAGGCTGCTGCGTCGCAATCTTCGGACGCTCTCCCGCCTGCGTCTGCAACTGTTTCGCGGTCGCTTGTACCTCGCGGAAGAATCGCAGGAAGTTTCCCCCCAGAATTTTGCGGCAATCCTCCGCAGAATAACCGCGCTCCATCAGTGCCGCTGTGATCTTCGGCAGGTCCGCCGCCGAGTCGATTCCATCCGGCGATGAGGGAATGCCGTCGAAGTCCGATCCCAGACCAACGTGATCGATGCCCGCGACTTTGGCAATGTGATCGATGTGGTCGATCAACATGCTGAGCGGAGGCCGCGGAATCTTCGCCGCCCACTCCTTGTCCATTGCGTCTGTCATCTCGTAGGTGACCGTCTTTCCCTCGGCCTTCCACTGCTCCACCTGCGCCTTCTCCGCAGCCTGCCGCTCCGCCGCCTGCGCCGTCCAGGCGTTCCGCCATGCATCGCTGATGAACGCGGAATAGAAGTTCACCATTACCACGCCGCCCTTGCTGTTGGGGCCGCCGCTCCGCGCCACTGCGCGCAGCATGTCGTCCGTCATATTGCGCGGCGCAGCAGTCAGCGCCCGCGCCGAGGAGTGCGAAGCGAACACCGGCGCGCGCGAAGTGATCACCGCACGGTAGAAAGTCCTGTCGGACACGTGCGAGATGTCCACCATCATCCCCAGCCGGTTCATCTCGTACACCACATCCTTGCCGAAGTCGCTCAGGCCATCGTCTGTGTGTTTCACCTTCGGATCGTCGGCGTCGCCCGACGAATCCGCCCAGCCATTCGAGTTCGACCAGGTCAGCGTCATGTACCGCACGCCCAGCCGGTAGTAGTCGCGCAGCAGCCCCAGCGAGTCCTCGATCGAGTGCCCGCCTTCAATGCCCATCAGGGCAGCCAGCTTGTGTTCGCGATGCGCGCGCTCGATGTCCTCCGCCGAGTACGCCATCGTCATCTGGTCCGGATGCTTCGCCGCCGCCTGATACACCGCGTCGATCAGCTCCAGCGTGCGCCGTGCATAGTGGCCTTCGTAGAGCTTCGGCTCAACCCAGATTGAAAAGAACTCAGCGCCGAGGTTGCCCTGCTTCGCCGACGCAAAGTTGAGGTAGCCACCATTGAGCGGCTCGGCAAGATCGTAGTGGTCGTCGAGCATCCGCTGCGGTGTATCCGCGTGCGTGTCGATGACGATCGCAGACTGATGGACGGCGGAAGCACTTTGCGTTGGGGATTTGTGGGTCACGGGCTTCTGGGTGGGCTGGGAAGTGGATTGAGCAAGAATCGGCAAAGTCAAAACGAGAGTCGCAAACAGCCGCAGTGGCTTCATCTCTGGATTATCCGGTACAGGGATTGTAGCAACGCGAAGCGCCTTGCTCAGTCCACCCTGAGGCGGCGCACATCTTTCAGGTCAGGCATGGTGCCTTCAAGTGCCGCCAGGTTGGGGGAAGCCTCTCTGCCGGCCGTGCCCCCGATCGATCTATTGATTCCCGGGCCCCCGGCTATCCAAATAGAAAAAGGAGCAGCCGAAGCTGCTCCTTTTCGCCAATTTCTGTTCCCGCTCTACCGCACGACGCTCTGAAACAGCGGCGACTGGAGCAGGCTTGAGAACTGGCTGTCGGAGGCCACGAACTTCACGCTCAGCGTGCCGGCGTCCGAGTCGATGGTGGTTGAGTCGATCGCCTGCTTCTCAATCGCGGTTCCGCTGACTTTTTCGTACATCGCCGCGGCATTCAGCAGCGACGACATGGTGGCGGCGGTAATGGTGTCGGAAGTCAGGACATACAACGTGAACTTAACGCCGTTGGTGAAGTTCATGGTGTAACTGGAATCGAGGAGCCGCTTGCGCACCTGCTCGTAGTCAGTAACCTGCGAAGCCTGGCCGAGCAGAGAGTGGATCATATACTGCGTGCCCTGCTGATCGAGAATGCTCCAGAGGGGCTCGGAATCGACCTTCTGCATGGCGGCCAGCATGTCCTGGTTAGTAAGAAAGCTGGGGGCAAGGCCATCGCGGCAATCGAGCGCCGGCTTAATGGCGTCGCTCGCGCCGAATAACATCGTGGTGGGATTGAGAAAGGTCACCAGCATGCCATTGGCGCCCATGGGGTAGAGGCGATTGTTGCGGATCAGCGTTGGCTTCGTCTTCTTCTTCTGGAAATTCGCCATGATATCGCTGAGCTGGAACTGGCCCTGCGCCACGCCCACGATTTTGATGTTGTCGTTGTTGCCTACCCGGTAGGCCGCGAAAGCCAGTTGTTCCACGTCCCGATTCTCGTTCAGGCCGGAAGCCTTGAGCGCGTCTTCAAGCTGCTTCAACTCCGGGGGAAGCACGCGGGCCTTCAGATCCATGGCGGCCGAAGAGTTCTCCATGATGCGGTAGTCCACGACAATGAGCTGCTGGACGTCGCGAGGAATGGCCGAGCGGGCATCGGTGTCGATTTGCGCGGCGCGCGCCGGCGCGGCTACTGCAAAAAGGGCGCCTGCCGCACACAGGGCGACTGCGGTGTTGAGGAATGATTGCATTCTTAATTTGATGGATGAGTCTGTCACGGTTGGACCTGCTCCTTCACTGCTCACTCCGCTGAGTGACCGATACTGAAAATGCGCTGAGGTATTGGACCCCGCGTGGCGGCAAAACGACTCGGATGCGGGGCGTGGTTTCTCAATTTTACGCCGGGTTGCCCAGCAAAGGGCCTGCAACTCAAAATGCTTACAACTATTAACAAGGGTCCAGCTATTAACAGGGAGATCAGCGTCATACCCGCGCTGCCAGAGTCTCCAGCGAGAGCCCTGGACCAAACTCAGGGCCAGGGAAGCGGATGATCGAGCCGGCGCTCCAGCACTTTTTCATCGGGATCGAAGCCGCCTGGACCCATATCACCCAGCAGACGCAGCCACTCGCTGTTTCGCTCAAGGGCAGCTTCGGGAATGAGGCCGATGAGCTCGGCGAGAGCGGGTGCGGCTCCATGACGGCGGGCTTTTTCCTTTACGGCGGCATAGACTTCTCCGACCGGAGTGCGGGTGAAGTCGGTGATGTTCATCGAGACCTGGGCCTGGTTGTGCGCGGAGACGCCCATGGCCTTCACGCCGGCGAGTCCGCCACCGGACTGGCGGATGTCTTTGGCGATGGCACGGGCAACGGCGACTTCGGCGGTATTGAGGTAGAGATTGAGCGCGATCAAAAAGCGCCGCGCGCCGACTGCCGAGGCTCCTGCGGTTGGATGCAGCGATGGGCCCCCAACGTCGGGGCGTCGGGCCGGCTCGCGCAGAACCGCATCGCGCAGGCCTTCGAACTGGCCACGGCGGACCTCTTCGAGCAGGGCGCGGTCCGGACGGGCCGCGGCCGCTTCGTAGAAGTACACCGGGATCTGGTGGCGCTTCCAGATTTCGGTGCCGGCCTGGCGAGCAAGGAGGGCGCACTGTTCGAGAGAGATATCGCGGACCGGGACAAAGGGGATGACATCCGCGGCGCCGATGCGCGGGTGGACGCCCTGCTGGGCGGTGAGGTCGATGAGCTCGGCTGCGCGGCCGGCTCCGCGAATGGCGGACTCGACGACGGCGGCGGGAGGACCGGCGATGGTTACGACAGAGCGGTTGTGGTCGGAGTCCAGCGACCAGTCGAGCAGACGCACCCCGTCCACATTCATCGCGGAGATGATGGCTCGCATCACCTCGGGCCGTCGGCCTTCGGAGAAATTGGGCACGCATTCGATGAGGGGGTCGGACATGCTTTGAGTGCCTGTTACATGAATCATCTACCAGGGCTGGCTGCTCTGGTTGCGTTTTCTAAAATCTGCCGCTGAAAAACGTATAGCCGATCTGAAACTGGACGCTGGCGTTGACGCCTGGGTTTCGATCGCCGAGCGAAGCGCTGGAGATGTGGACGCCGCTGCCGGAGACCGTAATCGCGCGCCCGGGCCGGATGAAATAATGGAAGCCGAACCCACCCTGAGGGCTGAAATTCCAGACGCTCGTCCCGCCGGGTGTGCCATGTTCAACGAGAATATCGGGCGGGAATTTGTGGGTGGTGTAGATCAGTCCGCCTGCAGCCTGGAACCAGGGAGCGAAGCGGCGGTGGGGCTTGAAATCCCAGCGCAAAATGACGGGGGTGAGACTGGCGCCGGTAAAGGTGCCGCCACCGTAGGGCGCTTCGCAGGGGAAGGTAAGGCCGGTTGTCGGATCAAGGCATATGGCGCCCACCGGATGAGGAGCAGGCGTGAAAGCCTGCCAATATGGCATGATCTCGGCGGCGAATTCGAACTGGCCGCGGAAGATGCCGCCCAGATACTGATCGGTGAGCACCTTGCCGATGCGCACTCCGGCGCCGGTGAATTTGTAGTCGGAGCGTTCGCCGACTCCGACGCCTCCCTGGAAGAAGGGTCCCCACTCCAGGGGACGGGTGGCCAGCGCGGCCTGGGCAGGGTTTTCGACGGCGGAGAGTGTGGATTGCGCAACCAGAAAAACGGGAGCAACCAGGGCGGCAAACAAAAGGGCCGTGAACGCTGAAATAAGTTTGCATATCTTCATCCTGAGCGATTCGACTCCGTAAATTAAATTCGGGACGCACGTGGGTGGGTTCAGTTCGGGTCTGATTTCGCGCTGATTCTAATGACAAAGTGAAAGGCCGCCCAAGGGACCGCTTCTAAAAAGAGTGCTTCATTTCAGGATTCGCCGCTCGCAGCCGATTCTCGGCGAATCGGCTACGCATGGTTCATCTCTTCGGCGCAGGACATTTATAGAAACGGTCGGGCGGCCCGCCGGTGGCTCAGCTGAGTAAAGCTAGCTGGTGACTTCTTCCAGCTGCTTCGCGTCCATATCGAAATTCGAATAGACGTTCTGCACGTCGTCGTGTTCTTCGAGGGCTTCGAGCAGGCGCACCATCTGCGCGGCGGTTGGGCCTTCGAGTTTGGTGTAGGTGGATGCGATCATGGTGATCTCAGACATGACCGTTTCGATTTTGGCGTCGCGCACGGCCTGGGCCACGGCTTCGTAGGCGTTTGGCTCCGTGACGATTTCCCAGGTATCGCCTTCGTCGTTCAGGTCTTCGCCGCCGTTTTCGAGGACGATGTTCATCAGCTTCTCTTCGTCGGCCGCGGATTTGGGAACGGCGATGATGCCCTTCTTCGAAAACATGAAGCGGACGGAGTTGGGCTCGCCGAGGTTGCCGCCGCCCTTCGCGAAAGTATGGCGGATTTCGCTCACCGCGCGATTGCGGTTATCCGTTGTGCAGTCGACGATGATGGCTACGCCGCCGGGCCCGTAGCCCTCGAAGGAAATCTCCTCGTAGGTGGCGCCGGGCAATTCGCCGGTTCCGCGCTGGATGGCGCGCTTGATGTTGTCGTTCGGCATATTCTCGGCCTTGGCCGCGGCGATGGCGCTGCGCAGGCGAGGATTGCCGTCCGGGTCGCCGCCGGACTTGGCGGCAATGGTAATTTCCTTAATGAGCTGCGTGAAAATCTTGCCGCGCTTCGCGTCGAGCGCACCCTTCTTGTGCTTGATTGTCGCCCATTTTGAATGGCCGGACATGAGAACCTCTGATACGCATTTGATCGGGATTTTGGGGCAATAGCCCGGAAAAAGAGGGCCTTCCGGGTCAATTCCCGCAACGGTTGAGTATAGCAGGGGCAGCGGGGCCGGTAGTTTGGGGTTGGCACTACAGACCGATAGTGCCGAGTTGAGGCGTTGGCTGCGCATAGCGGGGATCGTGGAGCTCCGGCGGCCAATCGAGGGTCAATGTCTGCGATTCACCTGGCTTCACCGTCACGACCTTACCCAAAGTCATGAGTTGTTTCTGCACATCGGGTTCACGCCACGCCAGGATTCGTCCATCGGAGAGGTAAGCGAGATACCTGCGCGGAGGAACACTGATCGTCGGAGGTTGAAGACCTGGGGAAACTGACCCAACTCGCATGCGCTTCAATGTGTCGCTCAGAGGAATAAATGAGACCGTGCCCCCCAGACACCGGCGGCGGTCATTGAAGGGAGAGTTCATGTATCTTACCTGCCACATTGAAGTTCCACACGTAGCGCCCATCCTGAATTTCCTAACGGAGACGGCCGCCACAGTCGATGCGCAAAAAACGAACGCCTCGAAAGCATGCTTTCTCCTGACCGGCGTCTGAAAAGGTTCGCCAGCAGCTCGCGCCCTGATTTAGAGGCGTGTCAGATCAGCCTGAACGCAACAGCCGTTCTCTGAGGAAAACACCAGCTGCCCTCCTAACCTCTGCGCGAGGCTCGTGGCGACATTGAGCCCCATGGAGGGCGATCCGGCGGCATTAAAGTCCGGTGGGAGTCCGACTCCATCATCCCTGATCACCAGGTGCATACCAGCGCCGCGGCGGCGAATCGAGATGTGAACGTTCCCCATTCGGCCATCGCGAAACCCATGTTTGAGCGAATTGCAGATCAGTTCGTTCATCATCAACCCGAAAGGAACAGCCTGTTCGAGGGCAAGGGGAATCTCTTCCGCGTCGAGAGTCAGACGAATCTGATTACTGTCCAGCGACTGGGACGCCAGCGCTCCGTTGAACAGGTCGACCAGGTAATTAGGCAGCGACAGCCCAGTCAGGTCATGCATTTGATAGAGGCGCTCGTGCACAAGGGCCATGGCATGGACGCGCTGCGCCATCTCCCGAAGTGCCTGCTGCGTTTTTTCATCGCTCAGCACGCGGGCCTGCATTTTGAGAAGGCTCTGAATGACCTGGAGGTTGTTTTTGACGCGATGGTAGATTTCCCGGAGCAGGACTTCCTTTTCATGAAGAGCCGTCTGGATCTGCTGCTGGTGTTCCAGACGTTCGGTGACGTCATGAAAAGTGAGGACCGCTCTGGCTGCATCTTGTGAATCCGCACTGACCGTGGTCCTGCTCGTTTCGAGCCAAAGGTGCGAGCCGTCCGAGCGTGGGCACCGCAGGGTGAGCCTTGGATGGGAATCGCTCTGGGGCTGGCTGACAAGGTGAAGCAGTTCACCGGCACCTTCGGGAGCCGCGATCGCGGCGACGGACTTTCCGACCAGGTCGTCACTAGCCCGGCCGAGAAGGGAGTTGCAGGCTGATGAAACGTAGTCCAATCGCCCCTGAGGGTCGCAGACCACGATGAGATCGGTGGATTGTTCCACGATCGCGTTCATGGTTTCGCTGGTTGTGCGCAGGCGACTGTTGATCCGATCCCTCTCCAGTTCTGCAGCCTTGATTTCTCTCAAATCCGTTGCCACCAGGCAGAACCTGTAACCACTTTTTGGGGGGAGGATGCTGATCGACGCAAGAACCGGAATCAGCGTCCCGTCGTTGCGCTGAAAGCGCAGCTCGGACCGGCGTTCTGCACGCCGGGTCGGGGTGAGAAGCGCCTGGAAGCTCTCCTTATCGCAGTCCGGCACAAGACTCAGGGCAGTCGAGCCGACCAGCTTGTGCCGGTGCCGGCCGACCATACGCGCCAATCGCTGATTGCAGAACAGTATTGTAGTGTCCGGGCTCATAGAGGCGGTTCCTTCGCTCATCTGTTCGGCAAGAAGCCGGTAAGGCTGGTCCGCCCCTTCCAGCGTGAAGATCCGCCGCCCCAGAGGGCCTTCGACCGCAATCGCATCGACTTCGCCCGTCCGGATCGCCGACAGCGCTTCCTCTACCTCGGCCAGATGCGCACGGAGTCGCGTTATCTCCTTGTCAGCCGTTCTGGAGCAACGCTCACTCATCGGTCTGGCGCCGTGGCTTCAGTCCCAGCAGAAGCAGAACCTGCCCCTGTTTTGACAAGTCGCCTACCAGGCGCCGGGCCGGAAGCGGGAGTTGCCTCACCAGAGTCGGGGCGGCCACGATATTGTCTTTCTGTGTGCGCCCGGGAGACTGATAGATATCGACAACTTCAAGGTCGTACCGGCCTTCGAGGTATTTGGCGCAAATCGAGCGGAGATTCGTAACCGCCGTCTGCGAACGCCGCGTCGCCCCTGTGATGTAGAGTTTCAGTACGTAATCCCCCGTCCGGGAAGTGGGCGATTTTTTATCTTTCGCTGACATCTTCAGTGTCCTCAATCAGCAGGTCCAGCCGTATCAGTACGCGTTCCTTTTCCGAGAGGTCGCCGATCAGCCGGCGGACCGGCGCAGGCAGCCGCCGAAGCAGCGTGGGAGTGGCGATAATCTGATCCTTGCTGGCCAGCTCCGGTTGCCGAAGAAGGTCGATGATGTGAATACGGTATTTCTCCGGGAGGTGCTCTTCGCAGATCGCCCGGAGATTGCGCAGCGCGGTGCGCGATCGTGGTGTGTTGCCTGCGATGTACAAACGCAGGTCCCAGCCGGCAGACGTTTTGCCGCGGCTCGCTCGTGCCGGCCTTCCATTTGCCCGTTTCATGCCGACCTCATTTCACCTTCAATTGATCGTTTCAATATCGAAAATAACGACCGGCGCACGACTGTTACGCCGGAGTTAACGGAAGACGTGCCCGCCCGTTCCCTGCTGCCGCCATCGAGCCGCCGCCACTCCGCGCCCGGCCCATCTCGACTCGATTCAGATCGATACGCCTGTCCCGCAGCTGCATGCTTTGGAGGTTCCCCATAATCTCCTGTTCTTCGACTTTGAATGCCACACGCAGACGCTCGATCTCGGCCTCCATTTGCTGCCGCTTGTTCTTCAGTTCGGCATTCTTTCTGTGCAGCTCTTCCCGGCGCCTCTCTGTTTCGTCGCGCTCTCTGGCGTTCTGGGCGATGCGTGCGGAGCCGGTCAGCATTCCCCCCGGGCCAACGTAGACTTCGACGAGTTCGACGCCATGGTCAGTCAGCACGAATTCCCGGATTTGGTTCGAGTGGGCCATGCCGCGCGCCTTCAGCACATACAAACCCCGATTCCGTTCCCCGTTCGATTCGAGGTTGCGCAGCGCGAGCCATACATCCATCTGCGACGACACGTCGACCTCGCTGGTCTCCACGCCTGCATCGCTGTCCGTCAGGCTGATAAACATAGCGGTGATCCCGCTGGACTTGAAGCTGTCGATCAGCCGCGTGACCATCGATTTCACCTCGGAGAGGGACCCTACAGACTGGAAGTTGGTCATCGGATCGATAACTATCACCTTCGGAGCGAAGGCAGTGGTCACCTCGTGAATTTTCACCAGGTGCTTCTCCAACCCGAAAGTGCCCGGTCGGCACGAATGAATGCGAAGCAGGCCGCGCTTCATCCATCGCTCCAGGTCCACGCCGATGGACCGCATGTTGCGAATCATTTCCTCGGACGACTGTTCGGTTGCGAAATAGAGCGCCCTTTCTCCCCGCTGACACGCTGCCTGCACAAAGTGGGCCGCCAGACTGCTTTTGCCGGTACCCGAGCCGCCGGAAACCAAAATGCTGTTGGCCCGGTAAAAGCCCCCGCCCGTGAGCATAGCGTCCAGCTGCGGAACGCCGCTGGAAATGCGCAGCATCGATGCCTTGTGATCGAGCCTGAGGGCGCTGACCGGCAGCACGGAGAACCCGGCTTCGCCGATCAGAAAGGGGTATTCGTTGGTGCCGTGCGGCGTCCCGCGGTATTTAACGATGCGCATGCGGCGAATAGAGCACTGATTCTCGACGCGATGATCGAGCAGAATGACGCAATCCGCGACGTACTCCTCAATGCCCTGGCGGGTCAATCGCCCATCGCCGGCTTCAGCCGTGATAACGGCGGTGACACCACGGTCCTTGAGCCACAGAAAGAGGCGTCGAAGTTCCGCGCGAAGGATATTCGTGTCGCTGAAGCCGGAGAAAAGAGCCTCGATGGTGTCCAAAACGATCCGCTTGGCCCCCACCGCGCGCATGGCGCTCTCAAGACGGATGAACAGCGCCTCCAGGTCGTACTCACCGATCTCCTGCACCTCGCCGCGATCAATATGAATGTGGTCGATAGCGATCTTCTTCTGGCGCATCAGGGCGGGCAGATCGAACCCCATCGATGCAAAATTCTCAGTCAGTTCTTTTTCTGTTTCCTCGAACGCGACAAAGACGCCGGGCTCATTGAACTGGGTGGCGCCGCAGATCAGAAATTCCATGGCGAGAACAGTTTTCCCGCAGCCCGGATTACCGCAAATCAGAGTCGGCCTGCCAGTCGGAAAGCCTCCCTCCGCGATCTGGTCGAGTCCCGCGATTCCCGTCGGGCTCTTCTCAATGCCATGCGGGGAGACGTTTTTCTTGTGACGGGCGGACATTGCAAATCCTCCGGTTAACAGGTACGGGTTTGAAAAGCCGGGGGCGCGGAATCTCAGCCGGCGGCCGAATTCAGTATCCGAAAGAGTAGGGGATCGTGGTCTGGGACGGAGGTAACATCAAGGGCACGAAAGTGCGCGGGTTTTTCCCAAATCGGGAATAAGACCCAAACCGAGTGGCCCATGCAGGCCCTCTGTTAGCTTGAGTTGGCGCCGGCACAACACGCCCTCGTATCAGAGCATGCCTGTCACGGTCAGCGGATCTGCGCCATGGCCAGCCGGGGCGTTCAGCAGCGCGGCAATCTCGCGCAACGGAAGTCCGAGGTAGCGCAGAGCGAGAATCCGCTCGAGGCGGCCGAGGTCCTCGTGGCAGTAGAGCCGATAGCCGTGTTCTGATCGATGCGCGGGCAATAGCAGCCCGAGCCGGTCGTAGTGATGCAATGCCCGGACGGTAACTCCGGCCAGCTTCGCAAACTCCTGGATGCGGAAGGTGCTCATGGGTCTCACCCTGGATAGCTTCGACTATGACGTTGGGGGAGGGTCAAGGGGGGATTTCGAAAATTGGTATTCCGCGAATGCTTTCGATGCGCCGCCGTGGCGGGAGGCAGTGGGTGCAGGGGATGGATGGCCTCGGATTCAGGGTCTATTGGTTCCGAGAAGGGCGTTTATCAGGACGAATCCCGTGGGGCGCTTTCTATTAATTTAGGCCCAGAATCTCCCCGGACCCAACAGCGAGGACCGGGGGTACCCTCAACCTGATAATGCGCGGTATGAGACAAGGGCCACCTACCGAAGCCCAAGCCGGTGGCTGTATCTGTGAGCGGAGCACCTGCCGCCGCGCAGCCCTTTCTGTTTAGCATTACAATCTGATTAACTTCCTCCGAACCAGCCCAACACCTTTCGCCACAGGAGCCTATTAAATGGCTAATGACAACGGGCAATCTAAGTCCACCGCCGCTGCAGCTGATCCTGAGCAACCCACGCCTAAGAAGGCCAAGAAGAAAGGCCGAAAGAAGGCTGCCAAGAAGGCGTCAGGATCGGGCCGCGCTCGCGGTGGTGCCGGTCGGGTCAAGTTCCCCAAGCACTCAATCCTGGGTTGTATCCGAATACCGCAAGCAATCCTTGAACAGAACGCTGGTGAGGCTTGTACAGACAAAGAAGGCGCAGCGTTCGCCAAAATTGGTTGGACCGGAGACATCGCAGTCGAAATAAGCTCCGCCTCAAAATATGGTTTGCTTGAACGACCCACTCCGGGCAAGATCAAGCCGACCGACGTCGTGAGAAAGATAACCCGGCCCCAAGATCCTAAAGACAAGCTAGCGGCGCTGCGACAGTGCGTAATGAACGCCCCTGTCATATCCGACGTCTACACCAAGTACCGCAGCGAAAACCTCCCTGATAGAGAGTTCTTCGTGAATGCTCTGCGAGATTCGTTCGGTGTGCCGCCAGATCATATTGACGACTTCGTCCGGGTGTTTACCGAGAGTCTGAAAGAAGCGGATCTTCTGGAAGAGGTGAGTAGCGACAAGTTCCGCGTCCTGGATGTGACCTCGCCGGGTGATACCACTACTCCGGTTGGTGAGAAGGAAATCAAGAAGTTATCGAAGGGCGTTACGGTCGCCGCAGACGACTCCTGTTTCGTCATGATGCCGTTTGTGGAGCCCATCGGCGGATACTATGCCAGCATCTATCAGCCGGCGATTGAGAAGGTCAAGCTAAAGGCCGACCGTGCCGACTCCGACCTCTACGGCACCGGCAAGATTGTCGACCAGATTTGGAGGGGCATTACCTCCGCTCGCATTCTGCTGGCAGAGCTTACAGCCCGCAACGCCAACGTGCTTTATGAGCTTGGCCTCGCGCACGCTCTTCACAAGCCTGTCGTCCTCATTTGCTCCAAGGCCAACGAGGCAGACGTGCCTTTCGATCTTCGTCATGTGCGAGTCATCTATTACGACAAAGACGATCCGTTCTGGGGAACGAAGCTGATTGAGAAGATCGCTGAGACAATCCTCTCGGTCCTGCAAGACCCAAAGGACGCGATCCTATTTCCGGAGAAGAAGTAACCCCTTGTGGGCGCGTCCTTTGCCCGAAACCCGGGAACAGACGGGATGTTCCCAAATCAATTGGTCAGTAAGGATAAGTGGCAAGTGATACGAAATCGACGAAGGTCCAGATGGGTCCGAGCAAAAGAACGCATCGACGCGTGAGAAAGCAACGCAATCTGGGATTAGCTCACCTATCCTTGAACACCAACGCGAATTGAATCCTTCCGTGCATGAACTGTTTGCAGGTTTCAAGCTCAGACAGCGAGTACGTGAATGGGTCAGCAGTGCCGCAACGTAGCACTGCGACTTCATCATCGCAGTCTACGATTGTTCCTGAACCGTGGGTGTCGCTCTTTTTGTTCAGCAATATCACTTCCTTGCCTTTTTGTTCGAGGATGCGCGCACGCAGAGCATCCCGTTCTGGATTGGTGACTAGCTTTTTCTGCTGCTTTTCGCTGTATTCCTTCCAATCCTGAATCAACAACCCTGCATCTGATCGAAGATGAGCCGGGAACAACGATACCTCGATGCTCGGTGAGTGAGCTAGTTTTCGTAGCCCGTTCCCACGGTGGTCAGGATCGAGCGCACCGATGACAACTCGAGCGACCTTCACTGAAATCAACCTGTCTACACACGACACCTTTGGGTCGCCACGGTTCAAGCACGGTTCAAGCGTTGTGTAGATGGTCGCACCGTCAAGATCAGCACCACTTAGCATAGTGCTAAGACGGAATTCTGCGTGTTGACCATTCATCTTACCGTTTGACATCACAGCGGTACGGCAGTCCTTCCCCAACAGTTGACCATGTTTCACTGCGACTGCCCCAACCTTGGGACGTGGATGGTCATCTTCCGGCGTGCTCTTCTTGGCTTCTTCGATTGCCATCCGAGCGAAGCGGTCATCGAGTTCAGCCTGAACGTTTGCGACCGTGTTAATGTTCTGGAACTGCGCACGGCTACCATCGATGTATCCAGTCACTTGTGCGGTTTGAGGATGCACAAACTTGACAGTCAGGTGAATGACGTTCGCGACAATACCGCCTCTTGGATCGTCAGTAAGGACCGAGAACTTCTCTCCGACCGGGAAACCATCTGGTCGCAGTTTCCCTCCGTGGAAATTGGCGAAGCCAGACAGATGGCCGTCGTCTGTGGCGTCCAAGTCCAACACCACAGGGAACGATTGCTGGTGAGCATTGTAGAGAGTGCCTTGCTGGTGAATTCTCACAGCCCATGATAACTCCGTCGACTCCAGAGCGGGCGTCGGCCTGCAAATCTGACCGGTAACGATAAGTCGGCTTGTCGGAAGTAATCAGGGATTGTTTGCCGCAGCTTTGGCCTCGGAAGTGGTTAGGCCCAAACAAAAAGGTGCGCTTATCGCGCACCTTTTTGCTACAGCTGACTTCCCTGCCCTACTTCAGCCGCCCCATGATTTCCTCCAGCACCTGCTTTGAGGGCCGCGTGCGTTCCTCCGGCAGCAGCGCCAGCGGCTCGTCGACCAGGTTGAGCAGGTCGGTGAAGGCCGGCTTTTGTGTATCGATATAGAAGACGCCGGTGAGGACTTCGCCCTTTTCGTGGGCTTCCATCAGGGTTTTGACGGCTAATGGGCGGTCGGTGGGATCGTAGTTTTCGTGCAGCTTCTTGAGCCGGAGTTTGGAGCCGTCGTGCATGGTGACGTTGAGGGTGGTGCCGGGATCGTATTCGACGTCGATCTCTTCGAAGGAGGGGACGAAGCCGACTTCGCTCACCGCCTCCTCGTGATCCTGCATGTATTTGTAACTGCGCGTGGAACCTTCATGGTCGTTGAAGGTGACGCAGGGCGAGACCACGTCGAGCATCACGGTGCCTTTGTGCGCGATGGCCGCCTTGAGCATGGTGAGGAGCTGCTTCTTGTCGCCGGAGAAGGAGCGGCCGACAAAGGTGGCGCCGAGCTGGATGGCGAGCGAGCAGGTATCGATGGCGGGGAGATCATTGACGACGCCGGTTTTGAGCTTCGAGCCGATGTCGGCGGTGGCGGAGAACTGACCTTTGGTGAGGCCGTAGACGCCGTTGTCTTCGATGATGTAGATCATGTTGAGATTGCGGCGCATGAGGTGGACGAACTGGCCGATGCCGATCGAGGCCGAGTCGCCGTCGCCGGAGACGCCGATACCGAGCATGGTTTTGTTGGCGAGCAGAGCGCCGGTGGCGACCGATGGCATGCGGCCGTGCACGCTGTTGAAGCTGTGCGAGCGCGACATGAAGTAGGCGGGGCTCTTCGAGGAGCAGCCGATGCCGGAGAGCTTCATGACGCGCTCGGGCTGGACGCCCATTTCGTACATGGCGTCGATGATGCGCTCGGAGATGGCGTTGTGGCCGCAGCCGGCGCAGAGGGTGGTCTTGCTGCCGCGGTACTCGATGACGGGCAGGCCGATGCGGTTGGTTTTGGGAGTTGGATTTGTAACCGTCGCTGCCATTTTATTTTTCGCTCCAGAAGCTATTCATATTTCGTTACGCATTTCTTCGAAACCGGCGGCGGGCCTTGTATCAGGCTGCTTGCCGTCAAATACCTTCCTGTAAGACGATTTCGTCGGTGACGGAGCGCGCGTCGATGGGCAGCCCGTTAAAGTGGCGGACGCTGCGCAGCTTTGTTATTTCGCCGGCGGGCAGATCGAGCTTGAGCAGGCTCAGCATTTGCGCGTCGCGATTTTGTTCGACGACGTAGACGCGCTCGTGCGAGCCGACAAAGTCGCGCACCTCGCGGCTGAAGGGGTAGGCGCGCAGGCGCAGGTAATCCGCCTCGACGCCGTATTCCTTCTTGAGTTGATCGCGGCTTTCGGTGACCGCAAAATCCGAGGTGCCGTAGGCTATGATGCCGACCTTCGACTTCCCGGTCTCGACGACGAGGGCTGGGGGAACCAGTGTGCGGGCGGTCTCAAACTTGCGCGCGAGACGCTCCATGAGGTTTTGATAGTCCTCGGGCCGCTCGGAGTAGAGGGCCTTTTCGTTGTGGCCGCTGCCGCGCGTGAAGTAGGCGGCCTTGGGGTGGTCGGTGCCGGGGAGGGTGCGGTAGGGGATCGCGTCGCCGTCGACATCCTGATAGCGGCCGAAGCCGCCGAGGCGATTCAGGTCTTCGGCGCTGAGAATTTTGCCGCGGTCGAGAGGCTTTGCAGGGTATTCGAAGGGCTCGGACATCCAGTTGTTCATGCCGAGGTCGAGATCGGAGAGGACGAAGATGGGGGTCTGGAGGCGCTCGGCGAGATCGAAAGCGGCGCCGGCAAACTCGAAGCACTCTTTCACGTTGCCCGGCAGCAGGATGACGTGCTTTGTGTCGCCATGCGACAGAAACGCGATTGAGAGCAGATCGGCCTGGGCGGTGCGCGTGGGCAGGCCGGTAGAGGGGCCGACGCGCTGAATGTCGAAGATGACGCCGGGGAGCTCGGCAAAGTAGCCGAGGCCGGTGAACTCCGCCATGAGCGAGATGCCGGGGCCCGAGGTCGAGGTCATGGCGCGAGCGCCGGCCCAACCCGCGCCGAGCACCATGCCGATGGCGGCGAGCTCGTCTTCGGCCTGGACGACCGCGAAGCTGGCTTTGCCGTCGGCTTCAACGCGGTACTTTTTCAGGAAGTCGATGAGCTGTTCGACGACGGAAGAAGAAGGCGTGATGGGATACCAGGTAACGACGGTGACGCCGGCGAACATGGCGCCGAGAGCGCAGGCGGCATTGCCGTCGATGATGATTTTGCCCTGGTTGGCATGCATGCGCTCAACGATGAAGGGGTCGTTTTTGGTGAAGGTCTGCGCGGCATAGTTGAAGCCGGCTTCGACGGCGGACCAGTTGAGGTCGGCGGCTTTTTGCTTTTTGGCGAACTGTTTGCGGACCGCGCCTTCGACGGCCTTCATGTCGATCGAGAGCAGCTGCGCGGCGACGCCTACGTAGACCATGTTCTTGACGAGCTTGCGCAGCTTGGCTTCGGGACAAACCGCCGCGGTGAGCTTGTCGAAGGGCACCGGGTAACAGGTCACGTCGTCGCGATACTGCTTGAGGTTGGCGGCTTCTTCGTAGATCGCGAAGGCGCCAGGATGCAGCGACAGGATGTCTTCGCGGGCGGTCTCGGCGTTCATTGCGATGAGGATGTCGATGTCTTTTTTGCGGGCGACGTAGCCGTGTTTGCTGGCGCGGATGGTGAACCAGGTGGGCAGGCCGGCGATGTTGGAGGGGAAAAGATTTTTGCCGCTGACGGGCACGCCCATGGCGAAGATGCTGCCGAGGAGGACGCTGTTGGCCGACTGGGAGCCGGAGCCGTTGACGGTAGCTATCTGGATGCTGAAGTCGTTGATGACCGGCTTCTGAGGAGCCGCTGGTTCCATGCTTGCTTCGCCCTGCGCAGACGGAGCGCCGGCGTTGGTGGTCGCCATGTGGCGGTGTTCCCTTCAGATCGAAACTGGAAAGAAAATTTTCGCTCTTTCCGCAGGCTTCATTATACCGGGATGGGTGGCGGGGTTGATCGGAGGGTTAATAGCGGGAAGAACTTTTGGGGGATGCCGGCCGGTGTGCGATAGTGGCAGCGACGGGGGAAGGGTCTGACGATGATCAACGCGGCCCATGTGGTGCTTCACTCACGCGAGCCGGAGCGGCTGCGCGCGTTCTTTCGCGACGTGCTGAACTTTCCATCGGTGGATGCGGGAAGAGGGTGGCTGATCTTCGCGCTTCCGCCATCGGAGATGGCGGTGCATCCGCACGATGGCCCTGGGCGGCACCAGCTTTACCTGATGTGCGACGATCTCGAGGCTACGGTGAAGGAGCTGGAGGCGAAGGGTGTCGAATTCACGAGGCCGGTTGAGGAGTTACGCTGGGGACGGCTGGTGGCGTTCCGGCTTCCGGATGGGGAGGAGATGTATTTGTATGAGGCGAAGCATGCTTCGCCTTTGGACGGGGTGGGGCGGGACTGAAATCAGGTCAGGTCCGACACTGCGCTGTTCCTACTTCGGATCCATCGCCGTCAGCTGGAAAGTAATCGTGCCCCAGAACAGGCGTGCACGCATCTGCACCGGCACATGCCGATCGTCGTCCGTATACCAGATCCAGATATTGCCCCTGGCCTTCACGACGCCCGCGTCCGCTGTTGGCTGTACGCGAATCGTTTTGTAGGTCCCCAGGGGCGTCCGCACCGTCTCCCGTGCTTCGACCTTCATCGTCACCGCGACGGTATGAATCGCGTCCGCAACCGGAACGCGGAAACTCTCGCCCGGTGTCAAAGTCAGCGCGGCCGGATAGAAAATCGCGGAGAGCAAATCCGTGACGCACGGGCCCACGGGGGCTTCCTGGTGCTTGCTCGTTCCCTTCACGAGGTTTTTTTCGTTCAGAAGCGCCTTGCCCTGCGCGTAGTCGAACTTCAGATCCGTGCTGACCTGTCGCCGGCCTTCCTGCAACTGCTTCGCAAATCCAGCGGAGCATCCAGTGCGGCGATTGAACGAAGACTGAAAGCGGTCGCTTACGCGATAAATCAGATTGATCGCCCCCAGCGTATCGCCGGTCGCGGTTACACGCTCTTCGTCCCCATCCTGTTGCAGGCGAATCACGGTCGTTCCGGCCGGAAATACCCGCCAGTCCACCGCATAGGTCAGCGTCTGTTTCGCGGGAAAGGTATACCCCCCCCGTGGAGGCATCAGCACCGGAGCGCTCTGTGTTGTCTGCGCGCAGGCGGCGCCAATCGCAACCGCGACGCCGGCGGCAATCGTCAGCCTCGGTATGGGAGCCGACTGCCCGGTCCGAGCCCCCCGCAGGAAAATGCGATCCGCTTGCAAACCCTTCCTTCTTACTTCCTGAAAAGCAGCACTTTCACGATGAGGGCAGCATACATGCCTGCCGTCCCCAACAATGCGTTATATTCACGATGCTTTTTGTAGAGTGCCCACGAGAATACCCCTTTCGGGGTTCCCAATCCCCCAACGGCCACAATCCGAGGTATCAACCTTGGCACGGCTGCTGCGTAATCATCGAAGTCGGGAAACAGGGACCGAAGATACTCCTCCTCCGATCGAATGACGGGAATATAAATCGCCGCAAACAAAACAATCAGCACCGCGGCGATCCAGAGACTGTGCGCCGCCAGCGCAAATCCAAAAGCAATCGAAATGGACCCCAGATAGAGCGGATTGCGCGTGTGCGCATAAGGACCGGTGACCGTCAATTCAGCATTCTTTTTCACATAGCCGGAAGCGTATCCGCGCAGCGCAAGCCCGGGCATAACCAGTGCAAGGCTGAGCCCGAGGAACGGCCATGACGGCCTCGCCAGCCATACGAAAATAGCTGCGAAGGCAAATCCCGCAGGTACGCGCACTCTTCGCGCGATACGATTCCAGCCGCCTGCCACCTATTGCGCTTCCTTTAGCAGCGCCAGCGCCGCCTCGGTCACCGCTTCCGGCGTGATGGTCAGCAGTCCCGCCTCCGGCTCGCTGCGCCGCGCATGATCGCGCACGCTGTCCGGATGCCGGAGCACCCGGCTCGCACAATGAAATGGCCCATTGCGAGCCGGATCCGTCGGCCCGTAGATGCCCACTACCGGCTTGCCCAGCGCACAAGCCAGATGCAGGGGGCCGGTGTCTCCGGCAATTGCCAGCGCTGCCCGGCGCGACACGGCAATCAGCTCCGGCAATTCAGGCGAAATCATCCGCGCCACCCCGCCGCTCGATGCCACTATCTCCCGAGCAAGGTGTCCTTCATCCGGTCCGCTGTTGATCACCACTCCATACCCCGCCTCTGCCAGTCTGCGCGCCACCGCGCCGTAGCGTTCCGCCGGCCATCGCTTGGCCCCCCAGCCCGCGCCCGGACTGATCAGCACATACGGATGTGTCATCTCCGCCGCATTTACGTCGGCAACAGGATCGCGCGGCAGAAGCGGCATTGTCATCGCCAGCTTCTCTCCGCAAATCCCACCCGCCACTTCCATCGACTGTTCGATCACGTGAACGCCATGGGTTGCGACCTTCTCATCGAACAGCCACTTCGCAGCGAATTCGCGCGGCCGCTCCTCGCCAATCACCCTCCTGGCCCTTGACCACCGCGCCACCATCGCCGAGCGCACAGCTCCCTGGAAATCGACGGTGACGTCATATTCGAGCGCCCGCAGCTCGCTGCGCACCCGGCGAATGTCCCGCAGCGTCTCGATTTTCAGTGGCGACCTCGCCCACGCCTTCGCCGGCACAAGGTGCAGCCTGTCCACCAGCGGCATTTCCGCAGTCCCAGGCTCGCTCCGGCTCGCGCTGAACAAGCCCCGCCACTGCGGCTCGATCGCCCAGCCGATCGTCCATTCCGGATGAGCCTGGCGCAGCGCCGTCACCGCCGGCATCGAATGCAGAATGTCGCCCATCGCCCCAAGGCGCACGACCAGCAGGCGAAGATACCGAGAGGTCTCAGGCAAACCCCTATTTTCTCACGGTGTTTTCCGGCGGCGTCCGCTGTTCCTTTCCCAATTGCGTTCGCCGGGCGATCGGAAGTAACGAGCAAAGCTGGTCCACTGCCGTGGCCTCATCGAGCAGCCGCACCACCAGCTTCACTGTACGAACCGGCGCAGCATTTTCAAGCTTCCGCACCTGCTCCGGCCGCAGCCGCACCCAATCCTTTTCCGTGGTCAGAAACGCCTCCGCATCATGCTGCCGCCGCAGCTCGATCAGCTCAGCAATGTCGCCCTCTGTGTAGCGGTGATGATCGCGCCACGCACGCATCCCCACGACGATAACGCCCTGAGAACGCAACCCCGAGAAGAATTCGTCCTCGCGCGCAATCGCACAGAATGCCACTACTCGCCCAGCCACGGGAACGTCCATCCGGCGTTCCATCCACCAGATCGGCTGCACACAGCCCCGTCTGCGCAACTCGCCTTCGAGTTCCCGATCCTCCGCGCGCATGGCAATTACTTGTGCGCGTGACAGCGACTTGAACCCCTCCCGCAGCCGCCCCGCCGGCAGCAGCCGCTCGCGAAAATCGCTCCGGTGCAGGACAACTATGTCCACATCGCGCGCCAGCTGCCGATGCTGGAATCCATCATCGAGCAGATGCAGCGCTCGTCCGGCTGACTCGGCTTCGGCCACCAGGCCGGCGCGGTATCGATCGGCGCCGACAAACACCGGAACCTCCGCCGCCCGCGCAATCAGCAGCGGCTCATCCCCGAATTCCTCCGCCGATCCCTCCAGCCGCACCTGCTCAATCGCTTTTGATTGCCTCCCGTACCCCCGCGAAAGCACATCCACAGCAATCCCGCGCTCCCGCAGCAATTGCGCCACTCGAATCGTCAGCGGCGTCTTCCCGGACCCGCCCACCGACAAATTGCCGATGCTGACGACTGGCCCTCGCAGCCGCTTCTGTCGCGCCCACCCGCGCTCATAGGCCAGATTTTTCGCACCTATTCCCGCGGCATAGAGAGGAAACAGCGGCAACAGCGCGCCCCTCACGCTCGCGCCCCCGTGCCCACACTTGCCGCAGAGCGAGCCTCCAGCACCGCGATCAATGCCTCGAGAGCCCGCTCCGTCGCTCCCGCCTCGCGTTCGAAAACATCGCGCCCCCGCGCGCCAATGGCATGCGATTCCTCCGTCCCGTACAAAAATTCCGCCAGCGCGCTCTTCAACTCCGCTGGTTGCACGATCCGAATGGCATCGTGCACCCGCAGCTCCTCCACAATCCCGCGAAAATTTTCGTAGCTCGGTCCCATCACTACCGGCACTCCAAACTGGGCAGCCTCCAGCGGATTATGTCCGCCCGCGCCAACCAGGCTCCCTCCTACAAATGCCGCCGCCGCCAGTGAATACACCGAAGCCAGCTCCCCTATCGAATCCAGCAGAAACACGCTACCCGGCGCAATCCTCGTCGGATCTGCGATCCATTCCGAGCGCCGCGCCCAGGCCACGCCGCGCCGCCGCAGCATCTCCGCCACCTCGCCAAACCGCTCTGGATGTCGCGGCGCCAGCACCATCACCACCCCAGGGGGAAGAGCATCCAACAGCAACTCCTCTTCACGCGCCAGCGTCGACCCGCATACCAGCACGCGCACCCCGAGCGGCAAATGGTCTTTGAGCAATTCTGTTACCGGCGCAGTGAGAACTGCCCGGACATCGTATTTCAAATTGCCCGCCACGCGTACATTCGCCGCACCCAGCGCCACCAACCGCTCCGCATCCAGGTCGGTCTGCGCCAGAACCACTGCCAGCCCGCTCAGCAAAGGCCGCCATAACCACGCCAGCCGCCGGTACCGAGGCCACGAGCGATCGGAAATCCGCGCGTTGACTACCGCCACCGGAACCCCGGCCCGCCTGCACTCCATGAGCATCCGCGGCCAGAACTCCGTTTCGGCAAGCACCACCAGTTTTGGCCGCAGCGCCCGGAGCCAGGCTCGCACCGCCCAACGAAAATCCAGCGGGAAATAAAAAACGCGCTTCGCCCCGAACTTTTCCCGCGCAAGCCGTTGCCCGGTCTTTGTGGTCGTCGAAACCATCACCCGCCAGACGGCCTCCGGGAAGCGTCCAGCCAGCCTCTGCTCCAGCTCATCGATCAATCGGCTCGCCGCGAGCACCTCACCGACGGAAACAGCATGAACCCACACCACACTCTTCCCGGCAATCCCGTCGCGAACGCGCCGCGGCACAACACCCAGCCGTTCCGTCAAACCTTCGCGATACTTCCCGCTCGTGGCCATGCGCAACAGCCACCATGGAGCCCCCAGCACCAGCACCAGCACCAGTGCGAAGCTGTATGCGATCAGCATCCGCTTACCAATCTCGCCTTCCTCGGGTCATAAGGCAAGATGATAATGGTGACCATGCGCCCAAGCTCGCGTCGCGCTCTTCTGCGAGGCCTCCGGTTATTCGCCATTCCCATCGGCGTTCTTCTGATCGCCACCGCCGGCGTTCCCCTTGCGGAAACCGATCCGCCTCCGGCGAAAGACGCCACCACTTACCCCGCCGTCGATTTCCACCCGAAAGACCAGGTCGCCATCGCCGCTGAGCCGTTTGAAACCGCGGAGAAATGCAAAATTTTTCAGGTCGATTATCTGAAGTATCGTTTCATGCCGATCCGCATCATCGTCACGAACACCGGCGACCATCCCGTATCGCTCAGCGACGCGCGCATCTTCTTCATCAGCGCATCGGGCGACAAAGTGCCCGCCGCCGAACCCGAAGACGTCGAGCGCCGCGTGAGGCCCAAAGACAGTCGCGGCCGCGACATCCCCATTGGACCCATCAAGGTCCACACCAAAGGCAGCGCCTCCGACGATAAGATCGAGGCCGACTTCGACCACTTTGAATACGCAGCCCTGGCTGTCGAGCCGCACACCACGCGCGCCGGCTTCCTCTTCTATGACATGGATGGCCTCGGCGACACACCCCTCCGCGGCGCAAAGCTCACCCTCCGCGAGTTGCGCAACTCCAGCGGCGACGAGCTCTTCTTCTTCGAGATTCCCTTCGATAAATACCTCGAAGCGAAACACTGACGCCGGCCACTTTCGCCGCGCCCATTTTCTACACAGATCCCTGCGACCTTCGTCAACCCACCGCGTCCAACCTTCCATCAGCAGGGCACTCTGTGCTCTCTGGGTTCTCTGTGGTGATCTTTTTGCCTTAAGTCCAGGAGGATGTCCCCATGCGCCATCTCCCATCTCTGAGCAAAGCCGCCATCCTCTGCCTCGCCGCCATCAGCCTCTCCGCCGGGGCTATCCGCGTCGGCGACGCCGCCCCTGACTTCACCGGAACCGACTCCAACGGCCAGACCCACAAGCTCTCCGAATACCGCGGCAAATACGTCGTCCTCGAATGGACCAACAATGGTTGCCCCTACACCCGCAAGCACTATACCAGCGGCAACATGCAGAACCTTCAGAAAGAGTGGACCGCTAAAGGGGTAGTCTGGCTCACTATTCTCTCCTCATCGCCGGGCGCGCAGGGATACATGACTGCCTCCGATGAGAACGCCTATATCCAGAAGGTTCATGCCTCGCCCACCGCCGCTCTGCTTGACCCCACCGGCGCGCTCGGCCACGAATACGATGCGCGCACCACACCGGACATGTACGTCGTCGATCCGTCCGGCAAGCTCATCTACGCCGGAGCCATCGACGACCACCCGACCCCCGACCCCTCCGATATCCCTAACTCAAAGAACTACGTCTCGTCAGCACTCAGCGAAGCCATGTCCGGTCAGCAGGTGGCCGTCAGCTACACTCGCCCCTATGGCTGTAGCGTGAAATACCAAACCGGCGATTAACAACCCTCCCGTTCTCCATCGTCCGTCTGAGTGGCGCGAGGTCAGGATTCCAGGTGCGCCCGCGCTTTAATGGCCGGGTGACCGGCGATGCCCAGTTTTGCCGCCGTGCCCTCTTCTTTTGACCATTCCATCCGATACAAACCTTGGGAGACGCTTTGCGCCCAACTTCCAGGATGGGATTCACCGGATGAAGAAGCCCACAGCCGCCTGCGCAATCCTGCTGATTTCTCTTGCCCTCTCAGGCTCGCGGAACTGCGCTGCGGCGAGTCCGCCGCCCTTCACCACCCTGCGCCAGATTCATGCCCTCACACATGCGGAGGCCGCCCGCCAGCCCCCCGTCGCTTTCGAGGCCACCGTCACCTACCGGCGACAGGGCGAGAACACTCTCTTCGTTCAGGACGGGGGTCAGGCCATCTTCGTGTGGGCCAAACCCGAATTCATCGTCTTCCCGGGCCAGCGCGTCCTCATCCATGGTGTCGTCCAGGACAGTTTCCGTCCGATGGTTGTCGCCACCTCGGTTGAGGCGATTCGCTTCATCGGTTTGCCGCTTCCGGCCAGCGCCTCGTTCGACGATCTCGTCCATTCACGCTTCGATTGCGTTCGCGTAACGGTCTCCGGACGTGTCCAGTCGGCCGATCTTGTCATCAGCGCCCGCCAGTCGACCACCCACATGCGCCTGCTTGCTAACGGCGGCGTCATTAACGTTTACATCAACAGCGCCGACCCGAAAGTCCTCGATGGCCTGCTGGATTCCCAGGTCGATGTTACCGGTGTAGCCTCCGCAACCCTCGACGCCAAGCTGCAAATGACCGGGATCGATCTCTCCGTCGTCTCCCTGAAGGATGTAAAAGTCCTGCGTCCGGCCCCCCATGATCCCTGGACTCTGCCCCTCGTTCCCATGGACTCCATTCTCGACGCCTACCATGTCGACAATTCCAGTAAAAGAGTGCGCGTTCGCGGAACGATCACCTACTATCAGCCCGGTTCAGCCCTTGTTCTTCAGGACGGCGCCCGCAGCCTCTGGGTCACGTCCTCCTGGGAATCTCCGTTGCGCATTGGCAGCCAGGCCGATGTGACCGGCCTCCCCGATGTCAAAGACGGCTTCCTGACCCTTGCTTCCGGAGAGATCCATCCCTTGCAGGTTGATACCCAGGTTCCACCCAAACCCGTCGCCGCACGTGATCTTTCCTCCAGCCTCAATGCTTACGACCTGGTGTCGGTTTCAGGGAAGGTCGTCAGCGAAGTCCGCGAAGGTGGCCAGGATCAGTATGTGCTCGAATCCGGGGGGCAGACCTTTTCCGCCGTCTATCGCCATCCGCACGCCGCTGACCTCTGGCCCCTGCCCTTCCACCCGGTTCCCCTCGGCGCCACCGTTACCGTCACCGGTATCTGCACGCTTCAGAACTCCGGTCATTACGCGGGCGAAGTTCCGTTCGATGTCCTCATGCGCACTCCTGGGGATATTGCGGTCGTCGCCCGCCCTTCTCCTCTCAACGTTCGCAATCTCGTGGTTGCCGTGGGCTTGCTGTTCATTGTCGTTCTCGCCGTCGGCGCCAAAGGATGGTCGGTCGACCGCAGATTACGCCGCGAAACCGCGTCCTGGGCCGCCATCGAACGCAGCCGCAGTCGCATTCTTGAGGAAATTAACGGGGTTCGTCCCCTTTCCGAAGTGATGGAGCAGATCGTCGCTCTCGCCTCCTCCCGCCTTGCGGGCGTGCCATGCTGGTTCCAGACCGCCGACGGAACCCTGCCGGGAACCGCACGCCAGGATCCTTCATCCGTGAGAATCCTGCGCCAGGAAATTCCCGCCCGCCATGGTCCTCCCCTCGGCGCGGTCTTTGCCGCATTCGACCCTTCCTTCAAACCGCGTCCCGCGGAGTCTGAAGTCCTCGCCATGGCTGCCGAGCTGGCGACCCTTGCCATTGAAACCCGCCGTCTCTATTCCGATCTCCGTCACCGCTCCGAATTCGACCTCCTCACCGATATTCATAACCGCTTCTCCCTTGAGAACCAGCTCGACAGGGAAATCGAACGCGCTGCCCACTCCGCCGACCCCTTCGGCCTCATCTACATCGACCTCGATCGCTTTAAGGAAATCAACGACAGCTACGGCCATCACCTCGGAGACCTCTATCTCCAGACCGTCGCCAGCCGTATGCGCAGCCAGCTCCGTCCTCTCGATATCCTCGCTCGGCTCGGCGGCGATGAGTTTGCCGTTCTCCTCCCCATGGTCCGCACCCGCGCAGAAGTCGAGGAGATCGCGCGGCGGCTCGAACGCTGTTTCCTCGAGCCCTTCGCCCTCGAATCCCATATCCTCCACACTTCCGCCAGTTTTGGCGTGGCCCTCTATCCACTCGATGGGGTCACGAAAGACAGCCTCCTGAAAGCCGCCGATGCCGCAATGTACGCCGCAAAGAACGCCAAACGCCAATCCGAGTCGGCCTATCCCGCCCCACACACCTTCGCCATCTACAGCTGATAACTGAATCCCATCTGCCCCCCAGTAACTCGCAGTGCTCGCTGGCGGCGCGTTGCACCCCCGCATCAGTACAATGAATGCGCACAGTTTAGCGCCCGTGTCTTATCGCCAAATCACAGGAGACGAACCCATGAGATCCAGGTGGTTGGCCATTTTGCTCGTACTGTTCGCCACGCTTCCGCAGCCAGCCCTTGGCTCTGTAACGCCCTATCCTCCGTATCCAGGCGCGCCACCCAGCCTCGCGTACCGAGTTACTGTCGACGGCCAGCCCGTCTTTGTCCACCGCTTCCCAACTTACAACCAGTTTCAATGGATGGACCACGCCAGCTTCTCCATGACCGGCAAGGTCCACGTCACCATTACCTCGCTCGTCAACGAGCGCAACATCGTCACTTGCTACATTCGGCCCCTCGCCTACGGCATCCATCCCCAGATAAGCGGCAATACCGTCAGCTTCGACCTTGACCGGCCCCGCTATCTCGTCATCTTCTTTAACGAAGAACCCACTTTCCAGAGCCCCGGCCTTTTGCTGTTCGCAGAGCCTCCCGAAAACAATCCACCCAAACTCGGCGATCCGGGTGTAGTCAACATCCTCGATTACAAGGTCGATAACTCCGGCAAGACCCTCGAAACCGCCAGGATTAACCAGGCTATCGCTGATGTCTCCGCGAAACCCGGTGGTGGTGTCCTCTTCTTTCCATCCGGCGTCTATCTCACCGGCACCATCCTCATGCAGAGCAACGTCCGCCTCTATGTCGCCGCCAGCGCCCTTATCCGCGGCTCACGCCACAGCGCGGACTACATCTCGCCGCCCAGCCCTCCCGGCTCTCGCCCCATCCGCGCGCTCGTCGTCTTCAACAACGTTGAGAACGCCGGCCTCATAGGCCGGGGCGCGATTGACATGCAAGGCTACCCCTGGCTCTGGCACGATTTCCAGCCTGATACCGGCGAAGGTCAGTCCCGTTCCGAAGAGGGACTCGTCAACGATCCGCACCGAACCGGCATCAAAGGCTATGTCGTGAATAACTGCCGCAACATTTCCTTCCAGGGCCTATTACTCCTCCGCTCCGCCTACTGGACCATCACCGTCTCCGACACCGACACCTTCTCCGCCACGAACCTTAAAATTGTCAACCGCAAGCAGCAATACCACGACGACGCCTTCGACTTTACCGGCAACAGCAAACACATCCTCGTAGAAAACAGCTTCGCCATGACCATGGACGATACCTTCGCTTTCTATGGCGGCAAGGCTTCGACTGTCGAAGATGTCGTGGTCAGAGGATTCGTCAATTACACCTATACCTCGGCCCTCGCCATCGGCTACGGAGGCGCGCCGAATATCCGCCATCTCCGCTTCGAAGACGTACACTTCGTCGCGAACCAGAATAAGTTCGCTGTCTGGATTCAGCTGACTCCCGCTTACTTCACCGGCAAGGGATACACCTCGGGCGCGCGACCGAGCGACGACATCGCCCTCGATGACTTCCACTTCGTCAACACTACCTTCGAATCGGATGGCGGCCACATTTACATCGATGGCGGCAAAGCTCCTCTGACCAACTTTGTCTTCGAGAACTGCACTTTCCAGAGGCCTGCCCGCCCCGGCGAATTCATGGGCAGCAACGTCGCTCCCATCCTGTTCAAACACGTCACCATGAACGGAAAGCTGGTCCGCAACGAAGAGCAGCTCAGAGAAGCAGGCTACGAAGTCTACGTCCCGGTAAGCTTTGCTCCATGACGCAACATTGGGCCGTGTGCCTGCTCCGTCGCCCTTTAACTCTAAAAGGTCAACCGGGCCCCTATCTGCGCCGCAAACGGAATACCCACCGTGGTTCCCGGCCCGAAGAAATCTCCCAGAGCTCCACCTGCCAGGCGTAGCTGGTTCGGGCTGGTTATCGGCTCCGTCGAGGAGCAATCCGCATTTGTGCAGATGTCCGTTACATTTCCAGCCTGCGCCTCCGCGCTCGGAACCGGAAGCGTAGCAATGTTGGTTACATAATTTGCTCCTGGGTTATTCCGATTGAATAAATTGAAGAATTCGACAAAGGGAATCACCGACCACCGTTCGTGGATGGAGATTGGCCGGCTTACCCGCATGTCCGCCTGGATGTACGGCGTCCCCCGAAACTGATCGAGAACAGTCGACATCCCGTTAATCGAAATCCTCTCGCTGTTATCCGCCGTTGTGATCGTGAACGGCCTCGCGCTCTCAGCCTGGGTTAGCGTGCTCAACTCCACCCCTCCGACCGTCCGCCACGACCCGGCAAAAACAAACCGCTGCCGCACATCTTCTCCCGACGGCCCGTAGTCCCCCGGCCCAAAAGGATCCAGAGGATTGCAAACGCCGTTCACATAGTCGAACAGCTCACCCAAAACGCAGCCCCACGTCTGCGCCTTCGACAACGTGTAATTCGCCACCAGACTCAGCTGCCGTCCCACATTCCCCTGTAAGTGAAGCAGGAGGCCGTTGTAACTCGACCGGTTGTCCGAGTGAAACACATTCACATCCGGTACGTAAGTGGCTTGGTTCGGATCGCTGGCAGAGAGCAGCGGCGTGAACAAATTCGTCCCGCCTGTGTAACTGTAAGCCCGGTAGCCATGATTCCCTTGCTCGTGAATGTAATCGGCACTCAGCGACCAGTTAGCGCTGAAGGCATGTTGGAAGCCGCCCGATATGTGGATCGCATAGGGCGTCCGGTAATGCGAGTCGATCAGGTTCGCCGTCCCTCCCGACGCGTCACCGGCCACACACCCGGCATTCTCCGCGCCGCCCGGATTCTGAACCGGATCGACGCACCGGCCCGGCGGGGTATTCAGCGGCTGGAACGCGGTAGCCCATCCGTTCTGTGCCAGATCGTCGAAGTAGAGCCCAAATCCGCCGCGAATGACCGTCGTACCGCTATTGCCCGGCGCGTATGCAAATCCAAGCCGCGGCGCAATCTGCTCGTGGTCGTCGGCCGGCGCGCCCGGAACAAGCGGAATTTTCAGCGCCTCCAGCGTGAGATACCCAGGGTTCTCCACCTGCGTCCGTCCCGATCCGACAAAGAGTCCCCAGGTCGTCGAATAGCGCAACCCATAATTGACTGTCAGCCGCCGATGTATGCGCCACGAATCCTGCCCGTAGAACGCCAGCCGCTGCACATTCTGAGAAAACCCTCCACCCAGATTCGATGTGGTGGCTCCGGCCTGATAATCCGCCGTGAACTGCGACAAGTTATCCAGATAATAAGTGGGATTCTCCGGAAACTGGTACAAAGTCTCCGTGTTGCCAGGATAAGCCCCGTCCAGCACCGGCTCATGAATGAAGTTCACTCCGAACTTCAGCGAATGAGCGCCTTGCGCCTTACTGATGTCGTAACGAAACTGATACTTCTCCTGGTTGCGCTCCGAGGGAAAAAAAGTAATCGGCGTCGCGAACTGGTTATCCCCAAACGTCTCGAAACCGGAGACGGTAAGCGAAGTCGAACTGAACGGAAACGCCAGCGCAAATCCCAAATCCGAAGTGCGCGTCTGCGTCAGATGCAGCCCGCTGGCGTTAAAAACAAAATTCCCCACCAGGGTCGGCGAGAAATCATATTGATTAGCAATCAGCAAACTTAGATAGTTGTTATGGGTCAGCAATCCAGTCGACGGTAAGGTCCCCTGCTGCACCAGATCGTTGTGGGTCGTGTAGGTATCCACCGAAGTGCGCAGCAACCAGTTCGACTTAGGCGTCTGCGCCCAGTCAAAGCGCAGCAACCCCAGCGTGTCGCGAAACGGAATCGGCACATTCTCGGGCACTGCGATGGACGGCACTCCAGGAATCAGTCCATCCGCAGCCAGCGTCGCCAGCGCGTCGAACTGCGTCGTGCTCTGCGGGCTGTAAGCAATGCTCGCGTTCTCATGAACGTTCTCGACAGCCGTAAAGAACCAGACACGATCCTTCAGCAACGGCCCTCCCAGCGTCCCCACATAGTTCTGCCGCGAAAACGGCTGCTTCGGATTGGGCGCGGGATTCTCAATTGGAAAGCGCGCATTCAACACCGCCTGCCGATCGAAAAACGCTTCATCGCCATGCCAGGTGTTAGTCCCGCTCTTCGTCGTGATCACCACCGATCCAGCCGTGGTTCCTCCCGTATCCGCATTTTCCTGACCCGTCCGCACGGCGAATTCCTGAACCGCATCCGGCGAATAGTTCTGCAGAAATCCCCCTATGTAATCGTCGGAGTTATCCCCTCCATCCACCGATAACTCGTTGTTCAGCCCTGAGCTCCCTCCCGTCGAAACAGCCGTGATCCGGGCCTTGGTCGGGTCGCTGGGCTCTACCGGCTCTGTTCCAGGCGCCAGATACGCAATGTTGGCAAAGCTCCGGGCAGGCAGCGGCAGCGTCTCGAGGTCGTGACTCGTGATCACGCTCTGATGAACGTCGTTCGCCAGATCGATCGGCTGCGATGTAATCGACGAGCCCTGCGCCTTCACGTTGACCGACTGCTCCACCGATCCCGGCGAAAGGCTCACCGTCACGTCTTTAACCGTGCTGACCGTGGCGGCCAACTTTGCCGACGCTGCCCGAAACCCCGGCGCCGAGACCGTGATCTCGTACTCGCCGGGAGCAAGGTTCTCCAACAGAAACTCCCCATGGCTGTCCGAAATCGTACGCCGAATCGACGCCGAGGCCTCCATGCGCGCTTCGATCGACGCTCCCGCAATGCGCGCTCCCGATGCGTCCTGCACCAATCCCCGCAACGATCCGCTGGTGATCTGTCCGCGAAGCGACGAAGCCATAAACGCAAAAAGCAAAATAAAGAAAACCCTTGGCCGAGTCATAGTTCGCCCTTTCGGCTGTTGAGATAAGTTGTCTTGAAACCGGGGGTTCTGACAGTCTATCCTCATCCTGCTCTGGGTACAGCACTCTCGCTTCCTGAAAATGTTATCTCCCATAACACCACGGCAAAACGCCCTCCTCGGCCATCGCCCAGGATTCGGATACACTGAATGCCTCCGCCGATGAACCCGCTCTCCATGCACTTCGACAATCTCGCGACGACCAAAGACGACATGGTCGCCTTCATCGCTGGTCATGGCATTCGCCGCGTTCCCGCCCACGCCGGCGACGACATCCCTTCCATCCTCTGGGAAGATGAGGCCAATCCCGACAGCTGGAAAGACTTCGTCGAAACCGCCAAGGCCGCCGGCGCCACCTTCATCACCATGAGCGACGTCGTCCTCGAAAAAGAAGACGTCGAGCTGCTCATCGAAGAAGTCCAGGAGCAGGAGTATCACGTCGAGATGGTCACCGGTGCATCCGACCTCGATGAGGCGCAGACCCTCGTCACCCACATCGGCAAAGTCGGCCACCTGCAGCTCGGCTTCCCGCATCAGGGCATCATGTTTCTCTACGAGGCCTCCACCGAATGGTACGACCGCTACCAGCAGCTTCTCGATTCGGTCGGCGATCTCGGCGATATCGTCTTCGAAGACGACGATGAAGACGAACAACCCTGAGCCAACCCGTGCCCGCCTCGGATGAAGTTGACGTAGTCGCTGCTTCGGAATCCCAACAAAACCTGCCGCGGCCGCGCCAGCGCTGGCTAGTCGGCCCATGCCGAATCGAAGAAGCCAGGGCCCTCGCCAGCGAAGCGAAGATTCCGCAACTGATCGCCGAGCTGTTGCTCGGCCGCGGCATTCGCACCGCGGCCGAAGCCGAACAGTTTCTCCACCCGCGCATCGAACACCTCCTCGACCCCTTCTCCATGCTCGGCATGGACCGCGCCGTCGAGCGCATCCGCCGCGCCATCGCCGCCCACGAACCGATCCTCATCTATGGCGACTACGACGTCGACGGCACCACCGCAACCGTCCTGCTCAAGACCGCCATCGAGATGCTCGGCGGCGCCGCGCGCTTTCACATCCCGCACCGCCTCCGCGAAGGCTACGGAATGCAGCGCGAGATTCTCGAAATCGCCGCCCGCGAGGGCGTTCGCCTCATCATCAGCGTCGACACAGGCATCCGCGCCTTTGCGGCTGCTGAAGCGGCAGCGGAGCTCGGCCTCGACCTCATCGTCACCGACCATCATCTGCCCGAGCCGCAGCTCGGCGTCCCGCGCGCCCTCGCGGTTCTCAACCCCAACCAGCCCGGGTGCGGATACGCCTGCCGCCACCTCTGCGGAGCGGGCGTGGCGTTCAAGCTGTCGCAGGCGCTGCTCGAAGCATGGGATCTCCAGCGCGCCCGGACGAAGATTCTGCCGTCGTTCCTCAAGATGCTGGCCATCGCCACGATCGCCGACGCCGTCCCGCTGCTCGGCGAGAACCGCGTCTTCGTCGCGCTAGGCCTTGCCGAGCTCCGCCGCCCTGTCGGCCTCGGCTTACGAGCATTGATGCGAGAGGCCCAGATCGACACGGCTCGCCGCCCGCTGACGCCGATCGACGTCGCATTCCGGCTCGCGCCCCGCATCAACGCCGCCGGACGCATGGACATCGCCGCCGAGGTCATCGAACTCTTCACCACCCGGGACGCCGCCCGCGCCAACAACCTCGCCGCCAAACTGGAAAGGCTCAATCAGGAGCGCCGCGCCACTGAAGCCGCCACCCTTGCCGAAATCACCACCCGCCTCGACGAGCCCTGCTTTCGCGACTCCCGGTGCATCGTCATGGACGGCGACGGCTGGCACCGCGGCGTCATCGGCATTCTCGCCTCGCGCATCGTGGACCAGACCGGCAAGCCCGCGGTGGTCGTCACCCGTGAGGACGGCGAAGCGTACGGGTCCGGCCGATCCATCGCCGGCTTTCATCTGCTGGAAGCCATCGAAAGCTGTCACGAAATCTTCACCCGCTTTGGCGGACACGCGCATGCCGTCGGCTTCTCTCTGCCGTCGGATCGCGTCAATGAATTGCGCGCCCGCCTCGCAAACTACGCCGCCGAGCATCTGCGCGAAGAAGACCTTGGCAATCCGCTGGAGTGCCATTCCGAGTTACATCTCGGCCAGATCACGCCCGCACTTTTTTCCTGGCTCCGCCGTCTCGAACCTTTTGGAATGGGCAACGAAGAGCCGGTCTTTATTGCCCGCGACGTACGCGTCCTTGCTCCGCCGTTGTGGATGAAGGAAAAACACGTCCGCCTGCGCGTCTCTCAAGGTACGACCTTTTCCGCGGTGGGCTGGAACCTCGCCGAGCGGATACGCGAGCTGCAGCTCGGCCCGGACTCCTTCGTCGATCTCGCCTGGCGCCTGCGCGAAAACGATCATCCGGAATTTGGTGGACTGGAATTGGAGATTGTGGGACTCGAGCCTGCGGAAGCCGCCACCCGCTCGCCCGTGAACGTCCCGTAAATTCACTTGCGGTGGGTCGACATCGGGTTGAGCCGCATCATACTGTTATCCATTAGAGCCTTTCCGTCCCTACGGAGAATCGAGGTCCTCATGACCGCGTCTGTGGCCGCCCTCCCGGAAACCTTGACCGCCGAAGAACTCCAGCGGATGGACGCTTACTGGCGCGCCTGCAACTATCTCAGCGCCGGCATGATCTACCTCTACGACAATCCTCTGCTGCGCGAACCTCTTAAGCCTGAGCACATCAAGCGGCGCCTGCTTGGCCACTGGGGGTCCGATCCCGGGCAGACATTTCTGTGGGTGCACCTCAATCGCCTCATCCGCAAGTACGACCTCAACATGATCTACATCGCCGGCCCCGGCCATGGTGCTCCGGCGATGCTGTCGAACGCATGGATGGAAGGCACCTACTCCGAAATCTATCCCGACAAAAGTCAGGACCTCGAAGGGCTGCGCAAGTTTTTCCGGCAATTCTCTTTCCCCGGTGGCATCGGCAGCCACTGCACGCCCGAGCTGCCAGGGTCGATCCATGAAGGCGGAGAGCTCGGCTACAGCCTCTCCCATGCATTCGGCGCGGCTTTCAACAATCCGGATCTCATCGTCAATTGCGTTGTTGGCGACGGCGAAGCGGAAACCGGTCCGCTGGCTACCTCCTGGCACAGCAACAAATTTCTTAACCCCGTGCGTGACGGAGCGGTGTTGCCCGTCCTGCATCTGAACGGCTACAAGATCGCCAATCCCACAATTCTGGCGCGCATCCCGCATGAGGAGCTCGAATGGCTCTTCCGCGGCTACGGATGGGATCCGCACTTCGTCGAAGGCGATGACCCGCACCTGATGCATCAGACGATGGCGGCAACACTGGAGCACTGCGTCGAGCACATTCGCTCCATCCAGCGCGAAGCACGCGACCACGGCAAGCTCACTGGTGGCAACGCCGGATGGCCGCGCTGGCCCATGATCGTACTGCGCACGCCGAAGGGATGGACCTGCCCGAAAGAAGTCGATGGCCACAAGGTCGAAGGCTTCTGGCGCGCGCATCAGGTTCCCATCCTCGAAGTGGCGGAGAACCCAGAACACCTGCGCATCCTGGAAGGCTGGCTGCGCAGCTATCGGATCGAAGAGCTCTTTGACGAAGGTGGCCACCCGCACCCCGAACTTCGCGCACTGGCGCCGGAAGGCAATCGCCGCATGACGGCGAACCCGCACGCCAACGGCGGACTGCTGCGGCAGCCGCTCCACATGCCGGACTTCCGCGACTACGCATTCGACGTGAAGCAGCCCGGCGGCGAATACGCGGGCCCGACGGAGATTCTGGCGCATTTCCTGCGCGACGTGATGCGGAAAAACCCCCATAACTTCCGCGTCTTCGGTCCCGACGAAACAGCCTCCAATCGGCTGCAGGCGATCTATGAAGCCAGCCCGAAAACCTGGATGGAAGCAATTCTTCCCGAAGACGCCGACGGCACCGAGATCGCTCCCGATGGCCGCGTGATGGAGATGCTCAGCGAGCACACCCTCGAAGGATGGTTCGAGGGCTACGTACTCACGGGCCGCCACGGCTTCTTCTCCACCTATGAGGCTTTTGTCCACGTCATCGACTCGATGATCAACCAGCACGCGAAGTGGCTGGAGGAATCGAAAAAGGAGCTGCGCTGGCGGCGCGCGATCTCTTCGATCAATCTGCTCATCACCTCCGTTGTCTGGCGGCAGGATCACAATGGCTTCTCGCATCAGGATCCTGGTTTTCTCGATGTGGTCGCGAACAAGAGCGCCGAGGTTACGCGCATCTATTTGCCGCCCGATGCCAACTGCCTGCTGAGCGTGGCCGATCATTGCCTGCGGTCGAGCGACTACATCAACGTTATCGTTGCGGATAAGCAGCAGCACCTACAGTACCTGGACATGAACAGCGCCATCCTCCACTGCACCAAGGGCATCGGCATCTGGAATTGGGCCAGCACCGACAGCGGCGTCGAACCGGATGTCGTATTGGCCTGCGCCGGTGACATCGCCACGATGGAGGCCCTGGCAGCGGCCGCTATCCTGCGCGAGCATTTCCCCGATCTGAAACTGCGGTTCGTCAATGTGGTCGATCTCTTCCGGCTCCAGCCATCGAGCGAACATCCGCACGGCCTGACCGATGCCGATTTTGACTCGCTCTTCACCTCCGACAAGCCTGTCATCTTCAACTTCCACGGCTATCCGTTGCTCATTCACCGGCTGACTTACCGGCGGCACAATCACGACAACTTCCACGTCCGCGGCTATAAAGAGAAGGGCAACATCAACACGCCGCTCGAACTCGCCATCCTGAATAATGTCGATCGCTTCAACCTGTCGATGGACATCATCGACCGCGTGCCGCGCCTGCACGGCATCGGAGCCCACACCCAGGAGTGGCTGCGCGATCAGATCACGGAAAGTCTCCAGTACGCGCATACCAACGGCATCGACAAACCGGAAATCCGCAACTGGACATGGCCGAATTGAGTGCCGCAGTGATCTCGGACGAACTGATTCTTGCCGTCAACAGTGGATCATCGTCGCTGAAATTTGGCCTCTACCGGCAGCCGCCGGGCGACTGCAATCCGGAGCTGCTGCTCGCCGGTGGGGCCAGCGGCATTGGGCATCCGAACGGCCGCCTGCAGATCAAGGACAGCGACGGAACTTCGAAGCTCGATGAGGCATATCAGCTCAACTCCCAGGGCCACGCGCTCAAAGAAATTCTCGACGCCATGGATCGCTTTGGCTACGGGCATCCGGCGAGTATCGGGCATCGCGTGGTGCACGGCGGTCCGCATCTGCGGGAGCACCAGGCGATCACCAATGCGCTGCTCGAAAAGCTGGTGGCGGCGACGCAGTTTGCTCCCATCCACATTCCGGCGGCGGTGAAGCTGATCCGCGAGACGGAAAAGATGCTGCCGGAGGCCAAACAGTACGCCTGCTTCGACACGGCGTTTCACAGCACCATGCCGGAGGTGGCCTGCCACTACCCTTTGCCGCAGCGCCTCTATGACATGGGCATTGAGCGCTACGGCTTTCACGGACTCTCGTACGAGTCGATCGTCACGCGACTGGGGTCTTCGCTGCCGGAGCGCGTAGTCTGCGCGCATCTGGGCGCGGGCGCCAGTCTCGCAGCGCTGCGCAACGGCAAATCCATCGACACGAGCATGGGGATGACGCCGGTGGGCGGCATTCCGATGGCGACACGGAGCGGCGACTTCGATCCGGGCGTCGTGCTGTTCCTGATGCGCACCGAGCAGCTGTCTGCGGATCAACTGGAGTCGCTGCTCAATCACGATTCCGGTCTGGGCGCGCTTTCCGGTGGCGAGTCCGACATGCGTCTGCTCGAAGAATGTGCCGCGAAGGGCGACAAAAAGGCTCGACTGGCGATCGATGTCTTCGCGCACGGCGTTCGCAAGATGATTGGCGCGTATGCGGCGGAGTTGGGCGGGCTCGATCTGCTGGTCTTCACGGGCGGAATCGGCGAGCACAGCGCCGCGGTGCGGGACTGGATCTGCGATGGGCTCGCTTTCATGGGCATTACCAGCGGCGACCCGGCTCTTTGCGCGAAGGTGAAGGTGGTGACCAGCGAGGAAGAGCTGCAGATTGCGCGGATCACCTGCCGGTTGAGAGGCAGGCAATAGGCAATAGGCAATAGGCAACAGGCAGTAGGCAACAGGCAATAGGCAATAGGCAAGCGTCCGGGGTGGGTACCCCCCCCTTATCTCGTTTTTGCAAGTATTTGAAAAATTGCACCCTTGTGGGTGTTATCGAGCTTGATAACAGCTCCCGAGGGTCAGCTTTCGGCGTTCAGGGTCCAGAGTTAAGCGGTCGGCGTTCAGCGTTCAGCGATAAGGAACGGCGCAGTTGCGGCTAACCGACCGAGCATGCGGCTATGCTGACGGCCGTCCGGCAAGAGCAGCGGCGATGAGAAAGAGCTGGGTTGCGCGGGTTTTGATCGCGCGGGAGGGCCTGGGACCTGGAGGCGCCAAAAGAAAAGGACCCGCGATGGCGAGTCCTTCTGATTCAGGCTTCGTATTCAGTTTGCGAGGGGGATTGGGGTATTGCAAGGGGAATGTGGGTGGGTGGGAAACGAAAGTACTGTCGAGAAGCAGCCAGTAGCCAGTAGGGAGTAGCCAGTAGGGAGTAGCCAGTAGGGAGTAGCTAGTGGGCAGTGGGTCGAACAGGGGGTAGCCGGGGGCCGGTAGCCAATAGGCGCGCGAAGTTGACGCTGCTTCTTCCGCGCACGAATAATAAGTATTCGCCTGGGAAAAGGGATCTTCGTGAAGCTACTCCCCTCCAGAGAGAAGGATCGCCGGAAGTGATCGATTTCAAATTAGCCGGGCTTGTGCGTTCCCTATCAGGTTCCCCGCTCTAAGTGAGGCAAGGGTACCGCTCTCCACGCGGGAATTCATCAGTCGATTCAGAAGGTGGCACAGGAGATGAATCCTCACTGAAATGCTGCCATTGTTGCGATTTGCAACGCGAAGGCTCCTTCGATCGCCAGGGTTCACCCTTGGGGTTACAGTACTGCTCGCCTGGGGTCTCGGTACAGGCACCGCGCTATTGAGCCTCGTAGATGCTGTCTCTTTTCGTTCGCTGGAAGTGAAGCGCCCAGACGAGTTGGTTCGTGTGGTCCAGTATGACCCGGCATTTCGAACAACCACTGCTTTCCCCTATGAATTTTTCGATACCCTGGAAAGGCGTTCTGACGATTTTTCTGCAATCGCAGCAGAAACCGAAACCCAGGCGGTGCTCAGTGAACCAGCCCCGGCGCAGGAGATCCGAGTTTCTTTAGTGACGGCGCGGATGTTCCCATTGCTGGGCGTGCCTGCTCTCCGCGGAAGAGTGCTCGCTGCGAGCGATGATCACGACTCCTCTGAAACTCCGGCGGCCGTTATAAGTTATGCCTTCTGGAACACCCGATTCCACCGCGACCCACGGGTGCTCGGGCAGACCCTCGTGCTGAACAACCACCCCTACATAATGGTTGGTGTCATGCCGCGCTCCTTCCACGGACTATCCGCAGATACCACTGCCGATGTCGACGTTCCGCTCGGCACGCGGGGGCTCCTGATGACGAAGGTAGGGAGGGCTGCCAATCCGTACTTATCCATCTTGGGCCGGCTGAAGCCTGGGCGCTCCCGCGTCGCGGCGCAAAGTTCCACGCTTGCCATCTGGCAGCAGGCCATCACGCAGTACTGGATGGATCGGATTCCAACCGAAGGGCAGGTAGCGCGCGATAATCTTGCCGATGACCTGCGCCTCGGCGTTCAGCTGGAGGGCGAGGAACGGGGCAGCTCGATCCTGCGTGACCGCTACGGAGCTGGCTGGGTTTTGCTCGGGGCGTCCGCGCTCGTTCTCGAGATGCTGCTGTGCGCCAATCTTGGCTCCATAGTCCTGTCGCGCACTGCGGCCAACACGAATGACATCACCGTGCGTCTGGCACTGGGAGCTTCGCGAGGAGACGTACTGCGTCTCCTGCTTTGCGAAAGCGCGCTGCTGGCCGTAACCGGAACTGGGGCCGGAATTCTCGTCGGCTACCTGCTCATCCCGATTCTGCTGCATCTCCTGCCGCCAGTCCGCGAGATGGGAACAGCGCATCTCATCATCGCGCTCGACGTGGGGCACGATTTTCGACCGCTCATCATCGGCCTCGCGCTCGGAACGGCGACTTTCCTGGGATTCGGATGTGTTCCCGCCTGGATCATGTCGCGCATGCCGTTGCGAGACGGACTACAGTCGGGACGTGTTTCACACCGGCTCGGCACGCAACGCCGGCTGCTGTTGTTGCAGGTCGCGCTCTGTACGCTGCTGCTGGCCTGCGCCAGTCTCCTCACACGTTCCTTCTTCCGGTTACGCGGAACCGACCCGGGATTCGATGCCGAGCATCTCGTTAGCTTTACCTTCGATCCTGAATTGCGCGGCTACACAGACGATCAGGCTAATCGGCTTCGCGAACGCCTGATGATTGAGGTGAAGGCGCTGCCAGGTGTGGCGTCGGTAGCCGCAGTGCGTTGGCCCTTGATGCGCGGCACGGGGCTTAAGATCCTGGTCGCCAAGCCAAACGACCACGTGTCGCCGAACTCGCCGCCCAACGTGACGATCGCCTCAGTGTCGGAGAGCTACTTCGACACGATGGGGATGAAGATCCTGGAGGGCCGCGGTCTGACAGAGAATCATGCGCAGCAGCATGACAAGGCCGACCCGGCGGTAGTCAACCAAGCTTTGGCCCGTCGGTTCTTCCCGGGAGTGAACCCGGTGGGTCGGCATCTCGTCTGGGTCGGGATTCCCGGCGAGAGTGAAATCATCGGCGTGGTGAGCGATTCGAAGTTCCGCTCGCTGCGCGAGCCGCCCCCGCCAACGATTTACGAGGAGGGGTCCAAACTCGGCCGTTCCCGCAGCGTGCTATACGTCCGCACAAGCCTACGACCCAAGCCGCTCGTCGGGCCGGTGCTCAGGATATTTGCGGTCCTGGACCCGACGCTGCCCGTTACAGACGTGGCCACCATGGAGGAGGAACTCGACGCGACGACTGCCGGCGAGCTTTTCGATGCCCGCATCGCTTCGGCTTTTGCACTCTTTGCTGCGATTCTCGCCGGGCTCGGTATCTACGGACTCATGGCGCTGGTTGTTACCCAGCGTCATCGTGAGCTGGCCATTCACCTGGCGGTCGGGGCCTCGCGCACCCGACTCGTCGTCCTGGTCGCCGGACAATTGCTCTTCGCTGTCGCTGGGGGAGTCATTCTTGGCCTCGGGGCCGCGCTGTTCGCAGGCCCGATCCTACGGGGCATGCTTTATGGCATCGCGCCCACCAATCCGGCGTCTCTTCTCGCCCCGCTGGGCGCGGTCGCCCTCATCGCATTGCTGGGATCGCTCCTGCCCCTGCTTCGTACGGTGAGCATCGAACCTGCAACGGCACTGCGAAAGGTCGATTAGCGGCCAGCAAGGGCGCCGCTCGGACGGGGACCTTGCTTTCTACAGGCATCGCGTGAATTTCGGGACCTCGTGATTGGCGCGTGAAGTTGACGGTGGTTCTTCCGGGCACGAATAATAAAGATTCGCCTTGAAGACGCTGCCACTCCAGAGAGAAGGAAAGCCGGACGTGATCGATTTCGAATTAGCCGGGCTCAAATTCATGAGGCCTGTGCGATGAGCGCTGCGGTCGCGGGTCCGCAGCCGAAGCGGGCGCCGAGTTTCTGGCAGTCCACGAACGGCAAAAAGGCTGTGATGGCCGTGACAGGGGCGATTCTGTTCCTGTTTGTGATCGGCCATCTGCTGGGGAACCTCCAGGTCTTCGAGGGGCCGGCGCGGCTGAATGCCTACGGGAAATTTCTGAAGAACCTGGGCGAGCTGCTGTGGATCGCGCGACTGGGGCTGATTGCAGCCGTGGGGTTGCACATTCTGGCGACCGTGCAACTGTGGCTGCTGAACCAGAAGGCGCGGCCGGTGGGCTACGCGAAGAAGAAGTCGGTGAACTCCTCGTATGCGGACCGCACGATGTACTGGAGCGGGCCGATCGTCCTGGCGTTCGTGATCTTCCATCTGCTGCAGTTCACGGCGGGCTACATTCACCCGGAGTCGCAGTTTATTGAGGGCGACGTCTACCACAATGTGGTGGCGGGCTTCAGCGTGTGGTGGGTTTCGGCGTGGTACATCTTCTCGATGATCCTGCTGGGATTCCATCTGCGGCACGGGCTGTGGAGCATGTTTCAGTCGCTGGGGATGAACCATCCGCGGCACACGCCGGTGCTGAAGCAGGCGGCGCTGTGGATCGCAATTCTGATCACCGCCGGTTACATTTCGATTCCGGTCGCGGTGATGGCGGGCTGGGTTCGATGACAGACACGATGACGGGCACAATGACGGAGACGAAGACGGAGACCAGGACGGACACGAAGACAGGCACAACGAAGCTGGACGCGAGGATTCCTGCCGGGCCGATCGAGCAGGCGTGGGACAACGCGCGCTTTGAGATGAAGCTCGTGAATCCTGCGAACAAGCGGCGGCACACACTGCTGGTGGTGGGTTCGGGGCTGGCGGGCGCGTCGGCATCGGCGACGCTGGGCGAGCTGGGCTACAACGTGAAGTGCTTCTGCTTTCAGGATTCGCCGCGGCGGGCGCACTCGATTGCAGCGCAGGGCGGGATCAACGCGGCGAAGAATTACCAGAACGACGGCGACAGCATTTACCGGCTGTTTTACGACACGGTGAAGGGCGGCGACTTTCGCGCGCGCGAGGCGAATGTCTACAGGCTGGCGCAGAACAGCGTACACATCATCGATCAGTGCGTGGCGCAAGGGGTTCCGTTTGCGCGCGAGTACGGCGGGTCGCTCGACGAACCGCTCGTTTGGCGGCGCGCAGGTTTCGCGGACGTTTTATGCGCGCGGGCAGACGGGGCAGCAGCTTCTGCTGGGCGCGTATCAGGCGCTGGAGCGGCAGGTGGATACGGGGCAGGTAACGATGCTGCCGCGGACCGAGATGCTGGACCTGATCGTGATTGACGGGCAGGCGCGGGGGATTGTGGCGCGCAACCTGGTGACGGGCAAGCTGAGCGTGCACATCGGCGACGCGGTGATTCTGGCGACGGGCGGATACGGCAACGTCTACTATCTGTCGACCAACGCGAAGGGATCGAATGCAACGGCGATCTGGCGGGCGCACAGGCGGGGCGCGCTGTTTGCCAATCCGTGTTTCACGCAGATTCATCCGACGTGCATTCCGGTGTCGGGGGATTATCAGTCCAAGCTGACGCTGATGAGTGAGTCGCTGCGCAACGATGGGCGCATCTGGGTGCCGAAGCAGAAGGGCGACAAGCGGCGGCCGGATGAGATACCCGAGGGGGAGCGCGATTATTTTCTGGAGCGGAAGTATCCGAGCTTCGGCAACCTGGTGCCGCGCGATGTGGCGTCGCGGAACGCGAAGGCGGTTTGCGATGAGGGGCGCGGCGTGGGCGAGACGGGGCTGGGCGTGTATCTCGACTTTGCGGACGCGATTGGGCGGCTGGGCGATCGAGACGATTCGCGAGCGCTACGGAAATCTGTTCGACATGTATCAGCGGATCACGGATGAGGATCCTTATAAGGTGCCGATGCGGATTTATCCGGCGATTCATTACACGATGGGCGGATTGTGGGTGGATTATCAGCTGCAAAGTACGATTCCTGGATTGTTTGTGCTGGGCGAGGCGAATTTTTCCGACCACGGCGCGAATCGGCTGGGCGCAAGCGCGCTGATGCAGGGATTGTCGGACGGCTACTTCATCATTCCTTACACGGTGGGGAATTATCTGGCCGGCGACGAAGCGGGCTCCGCTGACGGTGAATCGCATCCGGAGGCGCAGGCGGCGCTGGATTCGACGCGGGAAGGGATTGCGAAGCTGCTGGCTATTAAGGGCAAGCGGACGGTGGATTCGTTCCATCGCGAGCTGGGCAAGATTGTGTGGGACGAATGCGGCATGAGCCGCAACGCGGCAGGGCTGAGGGATGCGATCGGCAGGATTCGCGCGCTGCGGGAGGAATTTTGGCAAAACGTGACGGTGCCGGGGTCGGGCGACGATCTGAATCAAAGCCTTGAAAAGGCCGGGACGGGTGGCGGACTTCTTCGAGCTGGGCGAGCTGATGTGCATCGATGCGCTGGAGCGGAACGAGTCATGCGGCGGGCACTTTCGCGAGGAGTATCAGACGCCGGAGGGCGAGGCGCAGCGTGACGATGAGCACTACAGCTATGTGGCGGCGTGGGGTTACACGGGCGCCGGTAACAAGCCGGAGCTGACTAAGGAGCCGCTGGAGTTCGCCTACGTTCATCCCAGCCAGAGGAGTTACAAGTAATGAGACTGAAGTTAACGATCTGGCGGCAGGCGAATCCGGCGACTAAGGGGAAGTTTGTCAGTTACCCTATGGACGACGTGAATCCTGAGATGTCGATGCTGGAATGCCTGGACGTGCTGAACGAAAGGCTGATCGAACGGGGCGAGGAGCCGGTGGCGTTCGAGCACGATTGCCGGGAGGGGATTTGCGGATCGTGTGGGTTCATGATCGGGGGCGTGGCGCATGGACCGGAGCGGGCGACAACGGTTTGCCAGCTGACGATGCGGCACTTTAAGGAAGGCGACGAGCTGGTGCTGGAGCCTTGGCGCTCGCGGTCGTTTCCGTTTGTGAAGGACCTGGTAGTGGATCGGCGTTCGTTCGACCGGATTATTCAGGCTGGCGGCTATGTTTCGGTTTCGACGGGAAACGCGCCCGATGGCAATGCGATTCCGGTGGGCAAGGAGGATGCGGACCGGGCGATGGACGCGGCGCAGTGTATTGGCTGCGGGGCCTGCGTGGCCGCGTGTCCGAACGGCTCGGCGGCGCTGTTTACGGGGGCGAAGATCGCGCATCTGGGAATTCTGCCGCAGGGTAAGCCGGAGCAGGATCGGCGTGCGGTGCGGATGGTGGCGCAGATGAACGCCGAGGGCTTCGGGAGCTGCACAAATATCGGCGAGTGCACCGGCGTTTGTCCCAAGGAGATACCGCTGGAGGCAATCGCGGCGATGAATCGGGATTATTTGTTCGGCGCGTGGAGGGAGCGGGGGCAGGTGGTGACCACGGTTGCTCCTGTTACCGGGTGGGAGCTGGAACGATAAAACAGCCCCTTCCCGTTTATGCCCCATTGATTCGCGAACAACAGAGACCTGCATGCACATCCTTGCCACCTCCACTGCCTATCCCCAGCACTACTACCCGCAGCGCGAAGTCATCGATGCGTTCCTCGCCTACTGGGGCGGCGACGCAAAATTCCGCGCCATCCTCGAGCGCCTGCACCTCCACACCGGCGTCGACGGCCGCTACTTTGCCCGCCCTCTTGACGACTACATCGCCCTTGACACCTGGGGAAAAACCAACAACGTATGGATCGAAGTAGCGCAGGACCTGGGAGAGCGCGCCATCGACTGCGCCCTCAAACTCGCCGGCCTCGAGCGTCACCAGATCGGCGCCATTTTCTTCGTCTCCGTCACCGGCGTCGCCAGCCCCTCCATCGACGCACGCCTCGTCAACCGCATGAGCTTATCGCCCAACATCCGCCGTAACCCCATCTTCGGGCTCGGCTGCGTCGCCGGAGCCGCGGGCGTGGCCCGCGCCGCCGATTACGTCCGCGCGTACCCCGACCAGATCGCCGTCCTGCTATCCGTTGAACTCTGCTCCCTCACCTGGCAGCGGGACGACAAATCTGTTGCGAATCTCATCTCCACCGGCCTCTTCGGCGATGGCGCCGCAGCCGTCCTTATCGCTGGCGACCATGTCCCTCGCATCGGCCCTCGCATCATCGCCAGCCAGTGCGTCTTCTATCGCAACACCGAAGACGTGATGGGCTGGGAGATCTCCGAGAAGGGCTTCCGCATTGTCCTCTCGCCCAACGTCCCCAAAGTTGTGCTTGAAAACCTTGGCCCCAACGTCGACGCCTTCCTCGCATCGCAGGGGCTTCAGCGCAACGACATCGGCTCGTGGATCATGCATACCGGCGGTCCCAAAGTCCTCGAAGCCACCGCCGAATCCCTCAGCCTTCCCCGTGAAGCTCTCGAGGTCTCCTGGGAAGCCCTCCGCCGCGTCGGCAATCTCTCCTCCGCTTCCGTTCTCGTTGTGCTCGACGAGATCATGAAGCACCGCCGCCCGGCTCCCGGAACCCGCAGCATCTTAGCCGCCATGGGCCCGGGCTTCTGCGCGGAAATGTCGCTGCTGGAATGGTGAAAGAGCGGTCAGCAGCGAGCCGAAGAGCGTGGCCTGAGCGAGCGAAGCGGGTCGAACGGCAGCTGCATTTCTTTCAAGCGCCAGATGTTTTCTCCATGCTCGGTGTCCCCCTGGTTGAATCATGAATAACAACAACTGTGATGTATTCATCGCCGGAGCCGGTCCCGCCGGCCTGGCTGCCGCCATTGCCCTCCGCCTGCGCGGCGCAAACGTCCTCCTCGCCGACGCCCAGCGTCCCCCCATCGACAAGCCCTGCGGCGAAGGGATTATGCCCGACTCGCGTCACGTCCTGGCCCAACTCGGCATCCACCTCGAATCCTGTCACGGCGCGCCTTTCACCGGCATCACTTTTGCCTCCGAGCAGACCCGTGTCTCCGCCGACTTCCCCCCGAACCTCGCTCAAGCAACAGGCATTGGCCTCCGCCGCATCACCCTCCACCGCCTGCTCGTCGACCGCGCGACCGAACTCGGGGTCCGCCTCTCCTGGAACACGCCTGTCATCCTGAAACCTAACCAGTCCCCAACCCTCGCCAACCAACCCATTACTTACCGCTGGTTCATCGGAGCCGACGGCCAGTTCTCCCGCGTCCGCGCCTGGGCTAACCTCGAATCAGCCCACCTCCACAGCCGGCGCTTCGGCTTCCGCGCCCACTACCGTATCCAACCGTGGAGCTCCCACGTCGAAGTCCACTGGAGCAACCTCGGCCAGGCCTACATCACACCCACCGCGCCAGACGAAATTTGCGTCTCCGCCATGACCCGTGACCCGCGCGTCCGAATCGCCGAAATCCTGAACTCCATCCCCATTCTCCGCGACAAACTCGCCGACGCCACCCCAACCTCCTCCGAACGCGGCTGCGTCACCCTTACACGGCGGCTCCGCCGGGTCACCAGCAACAACATCGCTCTCGGCAATACCGCGCTTCTCGGGGACGCCTCCGGCTCAGCCGATGCCATCACCGGCGAAGGCCTCGGCCTGGCCTTCCGCCAAGGCCTCCTCCTCGCCGAGTCCCTCCACTCCGGCAACCTGGAGCTCTATCAATCCCACCACGCCGCGATCCTCGGCCCCCCGCAGCGGATGGCATCGCTCCTGCTTCTCCTCGACCACCACCGCCGCCTCCGCAACCGATCTCTCCGGGTCTTCGCCGCCCACCCCGCACTGTTCCGCGCGCTCCTCGCCGTCCACCTGGGCGAACAGAACCTGCCCCACTTCCTCCTCCATCACGGCCCAACTCTCGCTGCGCTTCTGTTGGCGCCAGCCTGATGCGGCCGCCAGGGAGCCCGATCAGTCAAGGCTCGTGCGACGATAGTCATCCGATAGGATTGAACACGATGGCTTCCTATCTGGTGACGGGTTGCGCCGGCTTTATCGGCTCGTGGATTACGCAAACCCTGGTCGAGCGCGGCGCGACGGTTCGGGGACTGGATAATTTCGAGACTGGCTTGCGCGCGAACATTGCTCATCTTGATGGCCGCTTCGAATTTGTCGAGTGCGATCTGCGCGACGCCGAGGAGACCGCTCGGGCCTGCGAGGGAATCGATTTCATCCTGCATCAGGCGGCGAGGCCGTCGGTTCCGCGTTCGGTGAAGGATCCGCGAACCAGCCACACAGCGAATCTCGACGGCACGTTCAACCTGCTGGAGGGAGCTCGGGCCGCGGGCGTGAAGCGGATCATCTATGCGGCGTCTTCGTCGGCCTACGGCAATCAGCCTGGGTTTCCCCGCCGGGAGACGATGGTACCGATGCCGATCGCCCCGTACCCCGTGCAGAAGCTTGCCGGCGAGTTCTACATGAAGAGCTACTGGCAGGTGTATGGGATCGAGACGGTGTGCCTGCGCTACTTCAATATTTTCGGTCCACGCCAGGTGCCCGATTCGCCGTATAGCGGCGTGATGGCGAAGTTCACGCTGCAGATGATGCGGGGCGAGCGGCCCACCATCTTTGGAGATGGCGAGCAGGGGCGTGACTTCACCTACGTTGAGAATGCCGTTTCAGCGAACCTGCTGGCGCTCGAAGCTCCAGCGGACAAGGTCGCCGGGCGCGTTTTTAACATCGCCTGCGGCGGGCGCCACACGCTGAACGAGACATTCCGGGTTCTGGCTGACCTGCTCGATTTCAAAGAGTTGCCGATCTACGGTCTGCCACGGGCGGGCGACATCCAGGACTCGCTCGCCGACATATCGGCGGCCCGCGAGGCGTTTGGTTACGAGGCGAAGGTTGGCTTCGAAGAGGGATTGCGGCGGACCGTGGCCTGGTATCGCGAGCAATACTCGGCTGGTGGGCCAGAGCGATAACCGGGAACCGGTGGCGGAAATCTGCGTAAACTAATAAGGTTCTCCAGGACAGACAGGCTTTCATCCAGGACCTCCGTGCCGGAGGGAATACGATATGGGATTTACGGAAGCAATCCGTGTTGCCCTCCAGTCCTTATGGGCCAATAAGCTGCGGACCGTGCTGACTCTGATCGGCGTGGTAATCGGGGTGGCTTCGGTCATAGCCATCATCACTCTGGTGAATGGCGCCAATCGCTTCGTTGCTACGAAGATTTCGGGTTATGGATCCGATGTGCTGACGGTGACGAAGATGCCGTCGGTCATCCAGGACGCGGAGGAATATCTGCGCGACCAGAAGCGAAAGGACATCGAGTTTTCGGACTACGAATACATCGCGCAGACCTGTACCCGCTGCCAGTCGGTGGGGGCGCAGCTTTCGTCGTCCGGAAAAGTGGTCAACGGAAAGCAATCCGCCGACAATACCACGATTAACGGCTGGACCTCGGCCATGGCGGAGATGAGCAATATCAAAGTTGCCGAGGGCCGCGAGCTGACTCCGATGGACGATCAGCAGGGCACCCATGATGTGGTTGTGGGGGCGGACATTGTCGACAATCTATTGCCCAATGGCGATCCCATTGGTCAGGAGATTCGCGTCGACGGCGAAGTCTATACGATTGTCGGCGTGGCGGAGCGACAGGGCACAACGCTGGGGCGGAGCCGGGACAACTTCGTCAACATGCCGCTGAGCACTTACATGCACACGCATGGAGAACACCAGAGCATCACCCTGTTTGCCAAGGCCGGCACGGCGCCGGGTGCTCTGGAAGGAACGGTGGACGAAGTCAGCGCTCTGATGCGGGTGCGCCGTCACGACCGGGTTGGCGAGGAAAACAGCTTTGCGGTGCAAACCAACGCGACCTTCGCCGATTTATGGAAACAGCTCACCGAGACCTTTGCAATTGTGGTGATAGGAATAGCTTCGATTTCGCTGGTGGTTGGCGGGGTCGTTATCATGAACATTATGCTGGTATCGGTCACGGAGCGGACACGGGAAATCGGCATCCGCAAGGCGCTGGGCGCAAAACGCCAGGATGTGTTGCTTCAGTTCCTGATCGAATCGGCGACGATGGCGCTTGCCGGCGGGGTTTGTGGCGTCATTCTCGGGGTAGGGGTCGCGGAAATCGTGACTACAATTATCGGCTGGCCCTCCTCAGTTGCATTATGGTCCGTGGTGCTGGGGTTGACCGTGGCCACCAGCGTCGGCATCTTCTTTGGCGTTTACCCGGCCCACAAGGCTTCTATGCTCGATCCTATTGTTGCTCTGCGATCGGAGTTATAACTTATGGCTTTCACCGACACTCGCGAATCCGTCCGCATGGCGATGGATACCCTGCGTGCGAACAAGCTGCGTTCCGGGCTGACGATCCTCGGCATTGTGATTGGCGTAGCCACCGTCATCACGATCTCCTCGCTGATTAATGGCGTGAATAACCGCGTGGAATCCTTCGTGAGTTCGCTGGGCACAAATGTGTTGTGGGTCTTTCACATGCCGGTGATCAACGTGCGGCCGACAGCGGAGATGCTGGCGCGCAAGCGGCTGACGCTCGACGACCTTGACGCTCTGTCGAAGCTGCCTCACGTGGTTGCGGTGAGCGGCGGAATCCAGTATGCCAACTGGCAGCTCGGCGTGGGCAGCGTTGCCATGAGTTACAACGGACACAAGATTCAGAACACGATTCTCGAGGGCGATACGCCCGATGTTGTGCAGACCTACGACATGAACATTATTCAGGGCCGAATGTTCAATGCGTCGGATCAGTTCCGCAGCGCCAACGTCGTGGACCTGGGCTACGACTCGGCCGAAGATTTATTTCAGGGGCAGGATCCTATCGGGAAGCAGGTGGTTATTAACGGGGATGTCTTCACCGTGATCGGGGTGCTCGACAAACAGAAGCAGCCCTTTGGCACGGGCAAGAACGCTAACGACAACGCGGCCTTCATGCCGCTGAGCACGTTTCACAAGATCCATCCCGAACTGAAGGATCTGTGGATCAGCGTGAAGTATGACGATGCGAAGAACGCCTCGATGGTCGAAGAAGAAATTCGGACGCTGTTGCGCGAGCGGCGCCGCGTGCGGGTGGAGAAGGACGACGACTTCTCGATCTTCAGCCCGGATTCGCTGACTCGGCTTTGGGACCAGATCACCGCGGGCCTGGTCATCTTCATGTTTGCTGTATCGAGCGTGGGGCTGCTGGTGGGAGGCGTGGGGGTGATGAACATCATGCTGGTTTCGGTTACCGAGAGGACGCGGGAAATAGGGGTGCGCAAGGCGATTGGGGCGACCAAACGCAATGTTCTGATTCAGTTCACATTTGAAGCGATGGCCCTGTGCGCGTTGGGCGGCGTGATCGGCATTGCTCTGGGGGCTCTGATCACTCTGGCCATTCGCTACGGCATCACCTTCCCTGCCAGTATGTCGACCATGTGGACGGTCATTGCCTTTGTGGTTTCCTGCGGCATTGGGCTGGTGTTTGGGATTTATCCCGCGTGGAAGGCGGCGACGCTGGATCCCATTGAGGCGCTCAGGTATGAGTAGAGCGGCCTGTAGCCTGTAGCCGGTAGCCGGTAGCCGGTAGCCAGTAGCCAGTAGCCTGTAGCCGGTAGCCGGTAGCCTGTAGCCGGTAGCCTGTAGCCGGTAGCCTGTAGCCGGTAGCCTGTAGCCGGTAGCCTGTAGCCTGTAGCCGGTAGCCGGTAGCCAGTAGCCTGTAGCCTGTAGCCGGTAGCCGGTAGCCAGTAGCCTTTAGCCGGTAGCCTGTAGCCGGTAGCCTGTAGCAAGTAGCCGGTAGCTGGTAGCGAAAGCGGCCGGGAGCGGGGAGCCTGGAGCGAGCTGCGTTCGCGCGTCCCTGCGCGGAGGTAGGAGTTAGCCCGGTCCAAGGCAGCTCGGGGAACTGCCTGGCCCGAACTTGCGTAAACTAGAGGAGACTCCGGACAACGTGTGTTTTCGCGCCGGCCCCCGTCCGCGTCAAGGGAAGACCGTCGAGAATGGGATTTGCCGAAGCAATTCGGGTTGCTCTGCAATCGCTGTGGGCGAACAAGCTGCGCACCGTGCTGACGGTGATCGGCGTGGTGATTGGCGTGGCCTCGGTGATCGCGGTGATCACTCTGGCGAATGGCGCCAAGATGTTTGTGGTCAGGAAAATCGCGAATCACGGATCGGACACGCTGACGGTGAGCCGCTTGCCCGCGGTGATCTTCACGGGCGAAGAATTTCTGAGAGTCAATAAGCGCAAGGACATCACGTACGACGATTATTTTTATCTGCAGCAGGCGTGTACGCGCTGCCTGATGCTTGGCGCTGAACTTTCTTCGACAGGCAAAGTGGTGAGCGGCAAGCAATCGACGACGGACACCGTCATCAACGGCTGGACAGCCAACATGGCCGAAATCTCCGACCTCGATGTCGTGCAGGGCCGGGCTCTCACGCCCATGGACGATGAGATGGGGACGCATGATGTGGTGGTGGGGTACGACATCGTTGACAATCTGCTGCCCAACGTCGATCCGATCGGACAGGACATCCGCGTGGACGGTGAAATCTATACCATCGTCGGAGTTGGCGAGCGCAAAGGCGAGATTTTCGGACAAAGCGAGGACAACTACGTCGATATGCCGCTCACCACTTATCTGCACACCCATGGCGAGCACCAAAGCGTCGACATATCCGCCAAGGCGGGGATGGCGCCGGGAGCGCTGGACAACGCTATCGACGAAGTGCGGGTGCTGATGCGGTCGCGCCGCCACGACGAGCCCGGCGCCGAAGACAGTTTTTCGATTTCGACGAACGATACGTTCATCAGCCTGTTCAATCAGATCACGGGGATCTTTGCGACGGTGATTGTGGGAATCGCGTCCATCTCGCTGGTGGTGGGCGGAGTGGTCATCATGAACATCATGCTGGTATCGGTGACCGAGCGCACCCGGGAGATTGGGATTCGCAAGGCGCTGGGCGCCAGGCGGCAGGACGTGATGGTGCAATTCCTGATCGAAGCGGCGGCGATGGCGTTGCTGGGCGGCATGTTCGGGGTGCTGGGCGGCATCAGCATCGCGGAGATCGTTACCCACGTGGTTGGATTTCCATCGTCAGTGGCGCTGTGGTCTGTGCTGCTGGGCTTGTTCGTGGCTACCAGCGTTGGTATTTTCTTTGGGGTTTATCCAGCGCGCAGAGCGGCGATGCTTGATCCGATTGTGGCCCTTCGGGCGGAGTTATAGGCGGAGTTATAGATCATGGCTCTCAGCGATTCCCGCGAGTCGGTACGCATGGCGCTCGATACGCTGCGCGCCAACAAGCTGCGCTCAGGCCTTACGGTGCTGGGCATCGTGATCGGGGTGGCGACGGTGATCTGCATCTCGTCGCTGATCAACGGAGTGAACAATCGCGTTGCCGATCTTGCCAGCCAGTTCGGCACCAACGTCCTCTGGGTGTTCCGCTGGAACTTCATCGGGATTCGGCCCACGGCCGAGATGCTGGCGCGGAAGCAGTTCACTCTCGACGATGCCCAGGCGGTTGAGACTCTGCCTCACGTGGTGGCCGTCAACGCGGCTCGTCGATTCGCCAACTGGCAGCTCGGCGTGGGTTATGTCGCGGTTCAGTACAAGGACAAAAAGATACAGAACACCCTTCTCATCGGCTGTTCGCCCGCTTTTGCCGTCGTGGACGACATCAAATTCCTGGAAGGGCGTCCCTTTACCGAGGACGAGGAATTCCGGCGCGCCGACGTCACGGTGCTCGGCCGCGACACTGCGGAGAAGCTGTTTGGCACGGAGGATCCCATCGGGAAAGAACGTCGTGATTGGCGGTGACGTTTTTACAGTCATTGGAGTTCTCGATAGATACAAAAAGCTCTTTGGCGGAGGCAGCAATCCCGAGGACAACAAGGCGGTCTTCCCCATGAGCACCTTCCGCAAGATTCACCCGGAGGTCCTGGACACGATCATCGCCATCAAGTACGACGAACCGAAGAACAAAAAGATGGTGATGGAAGAGGTGCGGACGATGATGCGCGAGCGGCGCCGGGTGCGGGTCGAGAAAGACGACGACTTTGCGATCTTCGGTCCGGACAGCATTCTCGACTTCTGGGCGCAGATTACCGCCGGACTGGTCATCTTTATGTTTGCGGTATCGAGCGTTGGACTGCTGGTGGGTGGGGTTGGCGTGATGAACATCATGCTGGTTTCGGTCACCGAGCGCACGCGCGAGATTGGGGTGCGCAAGGCCATCGGGGCAACCAAACGCAACGTCCTTATCCAGTTCACCTTTGAGGCGATAACGTTGTGCGCACTCGGCGGCGTGGTAGGCATCGTTTTGGGCGCGCTTATTACGCTGGGCATCCGCTATGGCATCACCTTCCCCGCCAGTATGTCGAGTATGTGGACGGTGATTGCGTTCGTGGTTTCCTGCGGCATCGGGCTGGTGTTTGGGATTTATCCGGCCTGGAAAGCGGCGACGCTGGATCCGATTGAGGCGTTGAGGTACGAGTAAAGCAGCTGGGGGCCCGTAGCCCGTAGCCGGTAGCGCGTAGCCGGTAGCGCGTACCGTATACCGGGTATCCCTGGCCGGGAGGGTCACTGTACCGACGAAGTTCAAAGAATTGCCCCAAAACCATGCGTGAGGCAGGCTAAGGGATGAGTTGGCGGACCATGACCAAAGTGCGCTGGCCGCCCTTTGCAGGCTTGCAATTCGTGGCGATCCGCCATTCCATGGAATCAGATGGATACCCAGCGTTTCCGCGATCTTCAGGTCTGGCAAAGGTCGATGACTCTGGCGCGCACTGTGTATAAAGTCACAGAGGGCTTCCCGAGGGACGAGCTCTTTGGACTCAAGAGCCAGATTCGGCGTGCGGCGGTGTCGGTTCCCAGCAATATCGCCGAGGGTCGCGGACGCGCGACGGATAAAAGCTTTGCGATGTTCCTGAGTCAGGCCCGAGGCTCTCTCTACGAACTCCAGACGCAAATCGAACTTGCGCGCGATCTGGGATTCGCCGCTCAGGATCGAGCCAACTCAATCCTCACGGAGGCGGCAGAGATCGCCGCCATGATCCACGGACTGCTGGCGAAGCTACGTCCACCCCGCTAAAGCGCCAGCGGCGACCGGCTGCCGACCACAGGCTACAAGCTACAGGCTGCCCTTTCCTGCGGTATCATGAAACAAGCGGCGGCACCGCCATCAAAACCTCTATGTCTAAAAGCTTCAATCGAACTATTCTCGCGGTATCCGTGGTCCTGATCCTTGTTGCGCTCTTCGGCGGCTTCGGCCCAGCGGGCGTCAGCGCCAGCCAGAGCGACGGCGCTTATCGGCAGATGGGCGTCTACGAAGAAGTGCTGCACAAGATTCAGACTGACTACGTTACCGACCCCAACATTCAGAACGTGACAACCGGGGCGCTGCACGGACTGCTCGAGTCGCTCGACCCGGATTCCAGCTACCTCACGAAGGAGGAATACTCCAGCTACATAGAGCATCAGCACGAGGGGGTAGCCCAGGTCGGCATGGATGTCTCGAAGCGCTACGGATACGGCAGCGTTGTTTCGGTGATTCCGGGAAGCCCGGCGGACAAGGCGCACGTCGAGGACGGCGACCTGATCGAAGCGATTGGCGGCCATTCGACGCGCGAAATGTCGGTGGCGATGATTCGGCTGCTGCTCGAAGGCAAGCCCGGCACGACGGTGAGTTTCGAACTGGTGCGGCCGCGCAAATCGGATCCGGAGCAGATCGCTCTCACGCGTGCGTCGGTGACGCCACCGTCGCTGTTCGAGCAGCAGTATGAGAATTCCAGCATTCTCTACCTGAAGCCGGTGGTGCTGACCAAAGAGCGTGTGGACGAAACGATAGCGCGACTCCGCGGGATGGAGAAGAGCGGCAACAAAAAGGTGCTGCTCGATCTTCGCGACGTTGCCGAGGGGGATTCGCAGCAAGGCGTTCGCCTGGCCAACGCATTCCTGCAGTCCGGAACGATCGCGTCACTGCAGGGGCAGACGGTCCCGACGCAGACCTACAGCGCGGAGAGCTCGAAGTTTGTGACGGCGGCTCCGCTGGTGGTGCTGGTGAACCATGGAACCGCGGGGGCGGCGGAGTTGGTTGCAGCCGCCATCCTTGAAGACAAGCGCGGCGATCTGGTGGGGGATCGGACCTTTGGTGAGGGCGCGGAGCAGAAGACGTTTACGCTGCCCGATGGGTCAGCGCTGATGCTAACGGTCGCAAAGTATGAGTCGCCCTCCGGCAAGAAGATCGAGGACGAAGCCGTGACCCCGAACATCGCGGTCAGCCGGAATCCGGAGGTCGCGGCAGAGGATGAGAGCAATCCGCAGGAGCCGCGTCCTGACGACCAACTCAACAAGGCGCTGGAAATCCTGAAGCAGAAAAACGCTTAGGCGGGTCAGTGCAGGCTGGATTGGTTCCGCATTGATCCTGACCGAGGCAAAGCTCTGAGCCTGTTCTGAGCGGAGTCGAAGGGTTGAACCTCATTACTCCATCGGACTGGGACAACGATCCGGAACCACCGGCTCGCCGATTCCGGCGCAGCGACTCCCCGTTTCGGCCGGGCGAGGGGCGAAGCAAAATAGCCGGCAGCCTGGCCCTCGCATTTCTTGTGCTGGTGGCCGCGGTGGCAGGGAGCCTCGCCGGACTCACACTTGTCTATTCCGTCGATCTGCCGCAGATCGATGAGCTCGAGCATTATCGGCCCTCGACGACTACGGAACTCTACGATGTCCACGGTCGCAGCTTCGGATCCTTTGCGCTGGAACGCCGCGTAGTCGTCAACTACAACGACTTTGCGCCTGTCCTTCGCCAGGCGGTCATATCCACGGAAGATCGCGACTTTGAGAGCCATGGGGGCGTGAACCTGGTGCGCTTCGCAGCGGCCGCATGGCACGACTTGTTTTCGAAGGGCCGTGCGCAGGGCGCATCGACACTGACGATGCAGCTCGCGCGGAATCTTTTCCTTTCCAATCAGCGAACCGCCTCGCGCAAGCTGCAGGAGATTTTCCTGTCCCTGCAGATCGAGCACTCCTTCACGAAGGAGCAAATTTTTACCCTCTATGGGAACCAGATCTATCTGGGCAGCGGCGTTTACGGATTCGAGGCTGGAGCTGAATATTACTTCTCGAAACACGCCAGCGAGCTTAGCCTGCCCGAAGCCGCGCTGCTAGCTGGTCTGCCGAAGGGACCCGTGGAATTTTCTCCGCTGCTGAACCCCGACCGGGCGTTCCGCCGACGCAACATCGTCATCGACTCCATGCTTGAGGACGGCAAGATCACGGCGGCGCAGGCGGAGACGGCGCGCTCGACGCCATTGGGGCTGCATCTGGAGGCTCCGCCGAATTCCGTCGCCCCCTGGTTCGTGGAAGAGGTGCGCCGCGAGCTGGAGCGGCGCTTCGGCACTGAAGAAGTTCACGCCGCCGGCCTGAAGGTTTACACCACGCTCGATCTGGACCTGCAGAACGCGGCGAATCGGGCGGTTCTCGATGGTCTCGCTGCCTGGGAACGCCGCCGCGGCTGGCAGGGCCATCTTCTCAATGTGCTTGCGGGCGGCTTGAACGTGGACACTTTCAAGCATCCGGACTGGAATGTACCCCCGACTCCGGGAAGCTACGTGCACGCCCTGGTCACTGGGCTGCTGCCTTACCAGGTTACGGGCCGCATCGGGGAGCGCCAGTTCCTGCTGACGGCCGAGGACTGGGCCTGGACCGGCTTCCACACTGCCGATCAGTTCCTGAAACCCGGAGACCTGATTTACATGCGCGTCACCGGTGAGGAGGGCGACATGCTGCACGGCGCCATGGAAGAAGACACCGGGGTCGAGGGCTCGCTGCTGGCCATGGACAACGCCACCGGAGACGTGCTGGCGCTGGTGGGCGGCCGCGACTTCAACCTCTCGCAGTTCGATCGCGCCCTGCAGGCCGAGCGCCAGACCGGCTCGTCCTTCAAGCCGTATGTTTATACCGCCGCAGTCGAAGAGGGAGCGACGCCTGAGGAGATCGTCGTCGATCAGCCGGTCTCGTTCGGTAACTATGTCCCGCACAATTACGACGGGAAGTTCAAAGGCCGTATCTCGCTGCTTGAGGCGTTCGCGGACTCGCGCAACATTCCCGCGCTCGAACTCGCCAGCCGCGTCGGCATACGCAAGGTGATTGCCACGGCGCACCGTTTCGGCATCACTACGAACATCCCGGCCTATCTGCCGGTCGCCCTGGGCTCGGCAGAGATCACTCTGGAGCAGCAGGTCGACGCCTATTCGGTTTTTCCCAACGATGGCATCCGCGTGGCTCCGCGGCTGGTGAAACGCGTGGTCAGCGCCGATGGCGTGCCGCTCAATGAAGAAGCGCCCGACGTACGCGAGGTTATCAGCCAGAAAACGGCGCGCACAATGATGGTGTTCTTCCGGAGCGTTACCAGCGAGGGAACCGCTGCGAAGCTGAACGCGCTCCATCATCCACTCGGGGGCAAAACCGGAACGACAAACGACTTTACCGACGCATGGTTCATCGGCTTTTCCCCGTCGATCACCTGCGGGGTGTGGGTTGGTTACGACGATCGCCAGTCCCTGGGCGACAAGCAATCGGGCGCGGCGGTTGCGCTGCCACTGTGGACTGCGTTCATGCAGACGGCCATAGCGGCGAGTCCTAACGAGAATTTTCCTGGCGATGCGGCGGCTCCTGGCCGTCCGCCGCTGCAGCAGACAGCGGCGCTGGGTACCCACCGCTGACAAAGATTGCAGCCGGGAAGGGAAGTGCGCGGGCTGCCCCGGCCGGTTTTCGAGATTCAGTGAGTTGGCGTGGGCGCAGCGGAGGTGTGTCGAAAATAGCGTTGCGCCCGGCGTACATCGCGGAGAATTTGCTCCCTCAGGGCCTCGGGCGAAGGGAAGCGCCGTTCCTCGCGGAGGTGGGCCAGAAAACAGACCTCGACAGGCGTGGCTTCGATCAACTCAACCGGCGGTGGGCCGTCGAGAAGGTGGGATTCAATCGCGAAACCCGCTCCATCGAAGGTCGGGCGCGAGCCTGCATTCGTCACCGCGTTGAACAGCGGGGCATCGGCCCCCTCGCCGATTCGCAATCGCGTTATGTAAACGCCATCGGGGGGCAGCAGATCGCTGTAAGGAGCGAGGTTGATGGTTGGCGTGGCGAGCTTCGTACCCACGCCGCGGTCGCGCACCGGGGTTGAAAGGATTGAAAAGGGACGCCCCAGCAGGGCTCGAGCCATAGAGAGCTGGCCTGCGGAGATGCGCCTCCTGACTTCGCTGCTCGAGACGGTAACACCCCTTACCGTCAGAGCGCCGTGAGAAACCACGGCGAAGCCGAGTTCCTGGCCCAGGCTCCTGAGTTCGACGATACCGGCGGCAGCATCGTGGCCGAAGCGGAACGTGTCGCCTTCGTGAACCTCTGCCACATGCAGTGCGCCCACCAGAACGCCTTCGGCAAACTCCCGCGCCGACTGCAGGGAGAACTCGCGCGTGAAGGGAAGGACGACGGTGGCATCGATGCCGGTTTGTTCCAGCAGGCGCAGGCGCTCGGGAATGGGAGTGATGAGCTTCGGTGCGTGCTCCGGGCGCAGCAAGGCCAGAGGGTGGGGATCGAAGGTGACGACGATGGCCTGCGCTCCAAGGGTTCGCGCACGCTCCCGCACGCGCTCTATGATCTCCCGATGCCCGCGATGCACGCCGTCAAAATTCCCAATGGCGGCGACGGTTCTTGCAGTCCGCGGTTCGGCGATGGATCGGAATATTTGCATGGTTCTATAGTTCGAACGGAATCCGGAGGCCGTCGTAAGCCAGCCGAACATTATCAGGAAACGTTTTTTCCATGGCCTCGTGATCCACTTCATGGGACATGTGGGTGAACCATGCGCGGCGGGGCGCCACACGCTCCACCCAGCGCAGCGACTCCGATATATTGGCGTGGCTGGGATGGGGCTGGGGACGGAGCGCATCGACGATCATGACGTCAAGGCCTTCGAGCAGCGGCAGGCTCGATTCCGGAATGCTGCTCATGTCTGTCAGATAAGCCGCGGAGCCAAAGCGAAAGCCGGCCACCTCAATGGTTCCGTGGGTCAGGGGGACGCGTTGGAAGCAGGCTCCGGCGATCTCGGCTGCCTGATTGCCTTCAAGATTCCGCAATTCCACGCGGGCGCGGGTTGGATAGGTGGAGTGCGCGGAGAATGTGTATTCGAAGATTCGCCGCAGCACGTCCGCCGTATCCTTGTCGGCGTAGAGGGGCAGGGAAGCGGGCTTGTGCTGGAAGCTGAGCGGCCGCAAATCGTCCAGTCCAAGGATGTGGTCGGCGTGAGCGTGCGTATAGAAGACGGCGTCGACATGGCGAATATTTTCCCGCAACGCCTGTTCACGGAAATCGGGGCCAGTATCGATCAGGACGGTGTGGAGATTGGCGTCGGCATGCCAGGCTATTGCGATTGACGGACGAGTGCGGCGGTTGCGCGGATCGGGCGAAGAACAAACTGCGCATTGGCAGCCGAGAGTCGGCACGCCCATGGATGTTCCACTTCCGAGAACGATGATTTCAGCTTGCATCCGACTGGCGCGCTACTTCTTCTTTCCATCGGCAGGGCGCTGCGCGGACTGGGCAATTGCGTTGGTTATCTCGAGGAACATCATGCGCAACTCGAAAAGCACGTTCTGCAGAGTCGCCTCTTCTTTTTGCGTCAGGTTGCCCTTCGTCTTCTCGTGCAGCAGGGCGAGCATATCGATGCTCTGCCGCGCAGCCAGTATGTCGACCCGCGGCTTCTGCCCAGGTTCGGTGCCGGCGCCCATGGCGATCATCGCCGAGATGTAAAACGACTGGATGATGTGCTCAAACGTGACGGTCCCCGATGCTCCCATCCCGGGGTTGGCCTGCCGGAGCATGTCGTCGAGCTGGCGCGAGGATTCCTGGTAGGCCGCGCGCTGGTCGGCTGTCTCCTGGGCGGAGAACTGGGGCAATTCCGCATCTTCTGCAACCGCCGCGTTCGTCTGGACTTCGTCAGCCGGCGGCGCGGGCATGGTCACGACTTTTTCGGTGGTCGCCGGCGGTGGCGAGCTCGCCGGCCTCTCTTCCAGCTGCTCCGTGACAGGCGCATCGTCGCGCAATGCGCCGTCCAGGGTGAATTTGCGGCGGTCGGTCACGGTAAACGTGGGCTCTTTCTCATTCATAAATTGCGATTCTCCCGTTAGTGTCGAAATCCGGGTCAGGCTTTTTGGGGGATAGGTGCGGCAGAAAGTGGCACGGCGATTCCTCCGCCGTAGATGATGGGTTCAGTCTCACTTTTTTCCAGAGCTTCGACGCGGGCGATTCCCAGCGCCAGGGTTTTCGAGAGGCCTGGCAATTCAATGTGGGCAACGCTGGTCAGTTCACCCACTGCCGCGTCGCCGGCGGCCTGCAATTCGATCTTTTCGCCGGATGCGAGCTGTGGGGCTTCTCCGCGCAGTTCGAACTGCCGCAGAGACCGGTGCACAGTAGCGCGGGCGCGAATGCGCTCGACGATTTCCTGGCCGATGTAGCAACCCTTGGTGAAGTTCAGTGCACGGTCAAGGTTGGTTTCCTGGGGCAGTTGCTTGTCGCTGAAGTCCACATCGTACTGCGGTAACCCCTGGAGGACGCGAAGGTCCTCCATAGCGGCAATCCCGCAGGGCGTAGCTCCCGCCGCCTCCAGCGCGTTCCACAAGTTCAGGACCTGGTCCGCAGGGAGGAGTATTTCGAACCTTGGAACGACCGGCCCGTAAGCCGAGACCAGCGTGACCTCGATGCCGGCCAGCTGAGTCGCTCGGAAGGTTCCGGAGTCGGGAAGGCTGGCGCCCAACTTCTCCAGAATATCCTTTGCCTGGGGGCCAACGATTCCGATCGCAGTCATCGAGCCATCTAACTCTTCGAGCTTCACATCGTCCATAATGATGTAGCGGCGCAGATGGGTAAGGAGGCGTTCGGACTGGAAGCGGTCGGTCTCCAGCAGTAGGTAATCTTCAAAGCAGAGCACGTCGCCATCGCCCTGGATGCGGCCCTGGGCGTTCAAGATCAGGGTGTAGCCAACCTGGCCGGGTGTCATGCTTTTTACGGCCTGGGTGATCATGCCGTTGAACCAGCGGACACGATCTTTTCCCGAAGCGCGAAGAAAGGTGCGGTAACCCAGGTCGAAGATACCGGCTGCGGAGATCAGAGACCTCAATTCGAGATTTCCGATGAAGCGGAGCGGCGTGAGCGCACCCCGGTGCATTTTCAGATCGAGGGCGGGAGATTGAACGGTAAGTTGCGCCGCAAGTGGCGTTTCAGCGATAGCTGCACCGGGAATCTGATATGTCTGGCTCATGCACGGCTCACAGGAAAATTATAGTCTGCGAAGTGCGGGGAAGCTTTTGAGCGGCCGGATGCGCCGAGAGAACAAGAAGGATAAGAATGCAACGTAAAACTCATGCCCGGCGGGCATCGCTTGCACTGCTGGCGGTTCTTTCCGGATCCGTGTCGTCAATCATTGCGCAGTCGCCCAGCCAGTCAACACCTGCGCAAACACCCGAGCAGCCGGCACCCGCGCCAACAGGGCCGAACTCTCCGGCGCAGACACCGCACCCCCGCACGCCGAGCCAGCAGTCCGATGAGGCCCAGACGCCCCAAACCCACATTAGCCCGCAACAGGCAAAGGAGCTCTTTTCCTCAATCGGCCCGATTCTGGAGTTCGCGTCGCAGGATACGAAGCTACCGATCAAGCATGAAGTGAAACCGCGCCTGACCACGCGTCCAGAGGTCGAAAAGTATCTGAATGAAAAAATGCGCGACGACAAGGACGCGAAGCGCATGGAGCGGTCTGAAATTGTGCTGAAGAAATTCGGCCTGCTCGACGCCGATTTTCATCTCCAGTCGTTTCTGGTGCAGTTGCTGGACGAGCAGATTGCCGCGTACTACGACAGCAAGACGAAAACGGTGAACCTTCTCGACTGGATTGCGCCCGATACGCAGAAGCCAGTGCTGGCGCACGAACTGACCCATGCTCTGCAGGATCAGCGAGTCAATCTGGATAAGTGGCAAAACCAGACCAGCGACGATCTGTCGCATAGCTTTGCCGACGATAAGAAGCATGTCGCCACGGACGAGGACGACACAGCCCGGGAGGCGGTTCTCGAAGGCCAGGCAATGGCGGTCTTCGTCGACTACAGTTTGGCGCCGGCGCACAAGAGCCTGCGCAGCTCGCCGGAGCTGATCGAGAATCTACTCGACAACATGACCGACGACGGCGATTCCCCGGTCCTGTCGCGCGCGCCGCTATTGCTGCAGGAGTCTCTTTTGTTCCCCTACAGAGATGGCCTGAAATTCGAAGCTGCCCTTGTAGCCGACTCGCCGGCTCCGGCGGCGGCCTACGCCGCGGTTCTCGATCGACCACCCGCCAGCAGTTACGAAATCATGAACCCGCACGCATATGAGCAGCAGGCAAAGGTTCCGCTGCTCACGATGCCCGACATTCACCCGATCATAGATGGAGAGTACAGCCCCTATGACATTGGAGTGATGGGCGAGCTGGACGTCCGCATCCTCGCGGAGCTGTTCGGCGGGACCCAGACCGCGGCCCAGTTGACGCCGGCCTGGGATGGGGGCATTTACTACGCAGCGCAGAAGAAAAATGCGGCGAGCAAGGATTCGACTTCCTCTGTGGCGCTGCTTTATTTGTCGCAGTGGAAGTCTGCAGACGCGGCTCAGGCGTTCGTTAAGATGTATGGCGACGAGCTGGGGAAGAAATATACCCAGGTCGCTCGGGACAAGTCCGCCGAGACCAGTGAAGACGAGCAGGTTTACAAGACAAATGAGGGCCCAGTGCTGATCGTGAGCAGCGGCAAAGATGTCTTCGTGAGCGAGAGCTTCGATCTCGGCATCGCACGCAAGCTGCAGTTTCTGATGCTGGGCGCTCAGCAGGGAAGTGGGGCGCAGATGGCATTGCGGGGTGGGGCGCCGGCGGCGGACCGATTCGGGGACAAGGTCTCCGATCCGGCTGGGGCCATGGTGAACTTCATGGCCGGCTGCGGCATGATGAAGGCCGCGCTGCCGCACCATTTATACTGATTCCTTGCGTTCATCGAGCGCCACGCATTACCAGGGAGCCTCTGCAATCGGTTCTCCGGCCGATGGTGGCGCGTCCGCCAGGGAGTCGTATTGCAGCAGGCAGAGATTGGGATCATCGGGGGCAGCGGGTTGTATTCCATGCCCGGCCTTACGGGCGTTCACGAAGAGCGCATTACGACCCCTTTCGGCGATCCCAGCGATGCGCTGGTGCTGGGCGAGCTGGAGGGCCGCAAAGTTGCCTTCCTTGCGCGCCACGGGCGCGGACACCGCATTCTTCCCTCGGAGCTGAACTTCCGCGCCAATATTTATGCGCTCAAAAAGCTGGGGGTGGAGCGGATTGTTTCCGTGTCGGCGGTTGGCTCTTTGAAGGAAGAGCACAAGCCGGGCGATTTTGTAATTCCCGACCAGTTCATCGACCGGACGGTCCACCGCATTTCGACTTTCTTTGGGGATGGCATCGTTGCACATGTGGCCTTTGGCGATCCCGTCTGCGCCACGGTGGCCGGTGCGATTGCGGCCGCCTGCAAGACAGAGAGTGTGACCGCCAAAGCGGGCGGGACCTACGTCTGCATGGAGGGGCCCCAGTTCTCCACGCGCGCCGAGTCGAATCTTTACCGCAGCTGGGGCGCCGATGTAATTGGCATGACCAACCTGCAGGAAGCGAAACTGGCTCGCGAGGCGGAGATTTGCTATGCGACGGCAGCCATGGTGACGGATTACGATTGCTGGCATGAGGGCCACGACTCCGTGACCATCGAGCAAATTGTCGCAGTGATGAATCAAAATGCGGCGAACGCGGGTCGCGTGGTCAGAGCGGCGGTTGCGGCGATGCCGCGCGAGCGGAAATGCGCCTGCGCCTCGGCATTGCAATACGCGATTCTCACGAGCTCCGAGGCCATTCCGCCGGCGGCGCGGGAGAAGCTGGATCTGTTGATTGGCAAATATCTGAAGCAAAAATAAGGACACGAGGAAGATTCTTCGCATGGCAATTCTTGTAGTCGGCAGTGTCGCGTTCGACGCAATTGAGACCCCATCGGGGCGGCGGGACCGTTGTCTGGGCGGCGCCGCCACCCATTTTTCGCTAGCGGCCAGTTACTTTACCGATGTTCGCGTGATTGGGGTGGTTGGGGAAGACTTCGGCCCGGATGAAGAGCAGGTTTTTACCCGGCGCAGGATTGATACGCGGGGCATCGAGCATGTTCCCGGCAAGAGCTTCTTCTGGAGCGGTTCTTATGTGAAGAACCTCAACGAGGCGCAGACGCTCAACACCGAGCTGAACGTATTCCAGAGTTTTTCGCCCAAGATTCCCGCCGAGTATGAGGACAGCGAATACCTCTTTCTCGCCAACATCGACCCGGTGCTCCAGGAAGATGTGCGCCGCAAGATGCCGAAGGTGAAGATGGTGTGCGGCGACACCATGAATTACTGGATCAAAGATCACGCCGAGAATCTTGCCCGCGTGCTTAAGGGTCTGGACGCGCTGCTGATCAACGACACGGAAGCGAAGATGCTGGCGAAAGACAACAACCTGGTGGTTGCCGCGCGCAAGGTCCTCGAAATGGGTCCGAAGGCGCTGGTGGTGAAGCACGGTGAATACGGCGCGACCGCCTTCTTCTGCGAGCGCTCGTTTCCTGGCGAAGCTGGCGCAGTCACTGTTCCGTTTCGCGTGCCGGCGATGCCGCTGGCCGAAGTCGTCGATCCCACGGGGGCGGGGGACTCCTTCGCGGGCGGTTTTTTCGGTTACATTGCTTCGCAACCGGCGCTGACGCCCGCCGTATTCCGGAGGGCCATGTTCTACGGCAGCGTGATGGGCTCATTTGCAGTGGAACGCTTTGGCACCGAGCGCTTGCAGCAGCTTGCACCCGGTGAAATCGAGGAACGCTTTGCGCTCTTCCGCCAGCTCTCGCATCTCGACTAAGAAATCGCGGCGTGAGGAAAGTTCCGCAGAACTGGAGAGCCGCTCCCTTCGCCACGAGACGATCTTCGCGGCCATGGTCGCGGCCCTCTTTTCAGTGCTGGCGTTTGGCTACTGCTTTCCGCGCAACATGCTGCTGCTCTATGGTGACGCGGTGGCGCATCTGCACATTGCTCGCCGAATCATTGACTCGCTCAACCCCGGCATTCGCCAGATCGGCTCGGTGTGGCTGCCGTTCCCGCATCTGCTCATGATGCCGTTTGCCGCGCGCATGGCGTGGTGGCAGAACGGCATCGCCGGCGCGATTCCATCGATGGCGTGCTACGTCCTCGGTGTGGCAGGGTTGTGGCGTCTCGCCCGGTACTGGCTGCGTCCCGCAGGAGCCACGGTGGCGGCGCTGTTCTTTGCGCTGAACCCTGGGTTGCTCTACATGCAAACCACCGCCATGAATGAGCCCATCTTCCTTTGCCAGATGATCTGGGCAGCGCTGTTCCTCATGACGTACCTGCGCGGCATGAAGGAAGGGAACTACGGGCTCGCCGGGCGGGCCCTCGTTGCTTGCGGGATCGTCCTGGTCACAGCGATTTTTACTCGCTACGACGGATGGATCTTCGCCTCGATTGTGTGGCTCATCGCTCTCTACGCACTGTGGCGCTCCCGGGCGTGGAAATCACCTGCCGGCGGCGCATTCGTCCTGCTCACCGCGATGCTGATCAGCGCTCCAGCGTTGTGGTTCGCCTGGAACGCGCGCCAGTATGGTGGTTGGCTCGATTTCATGCGGGGGCCATATTCCGCGAAGGCGATCGATGCGCGTACGTCGACACCGGGCGCTCCGCATTACCCTGGCTGGCACAGCATGCGCGTCGCTGCGCTCTATTACCTCAAGTCCGCCGAGATGGGCGCGGTTCCGGTGCGCTGGGCGAATCGCCTGCTGATGCTGGTGCTCGCAGGAACGGCTGCGGCGATCCTGCTATGGCGGAAGCAGGAACTCGCTCCATTGCTGCTGCTTTGGATGCCGCTGCCCTTCTACGCCTATTCAGTAGCGTGGGGTTCAGTGCCCATTTTCATTCCGCTTTGGTGGCCGCATTCCTGGTACAACACGCGCTACGGGATGGAAATGCTACCCATCTTTGGGTTGTCGCTGGGATTCCTGGTCGCGTGGCTTATGGGCTTGATGGAGAAGCGCTGGCCGCGCGAGGCTTTGCTGATCCTGCTCGCAGCCATGGTTCTGATTATCGTCGACTGCTCGGCCCTCATGCGCTCGACGCCGCTGGTGCTGCGTGAGGCGATTGAGAATTCCCGCACGCGGATTCCTTTTGAGGCAGCTTATGCGCGTGCTCTCGATCAGCTTCCACCTGAAGGCGCGATCCTGGTCTGGACCTCGGACCACATCGGCGCGTTTCAGCGGGCGGGCATCCCGCTGCGCCGCACCATCAACGAGACCGACTACTACCAATGGAAGCCTGCGCTTGAGCATCCGGCGCAGTCCGCTGCCTTCGTTATCGCCGCCGATCAGGACGCCGTGGCCCGGGCGGTCAAAGCTCACCCACAGGGCCTGGCGCTCGTGAACATTGTGTGCTCTACTGGTCAACCCTGTGTGCGTTTCTATCGTTCAAACCTGTCCACAGCCGGTGATAGGATCAGCGGCAAGTGATCCTTACTGCGAGCGCAAACGGAAGCATGCAAACGTTCAGCCGGATCGAGCAGATGCTGCTCACCGGCGGGGCGGCGGGGCGACTGCTGCTGGCAGCGGCCCTCGGGTGCGCGGTTGGGATCGACCGGGAGTATCATCACCGCCCTTCCGGCGTGCGCACCAATGTGCTCATTTGTTTTGGCGCGGCGATGTTCACATTTCTCTCCGCGGTGATTGCCGGTGAGACGAGCGCCAATCGCGGCCAGATCGCTTCGAACATCGTGCAGGGCATCGGCTTTCTGGGCGCTGGCCTCATCCTGCACAATCGCGATCGCGTGAGTGGACTCACCAGTGCCGCGACGGTATGGGCCGTCGCCTCGATCGGAATGGCATGCGGGGCTGGGCTCTATTTTCCCGCCATCTTCGCCACAGTTGTGGTGCTGGTTGTCCTCGAACTTGTGCGCCTTCTGGAATACAGCGCCAACCTTAAGCTCTATGCCGTCACTTATGAAGTGCGTGGCGGCGATGCGGAGAAGATGAGCATCGCGGTGCTGGGTGTGATGGACCGGGTGAACCGGCGCATGGAAGAGCTGGAAAATGAGCCTGTGGGCGAGCTGCAGAGGCTTGCCTTTACCGTCTCAGCGAACCGGCGGATGCATCGCATTCTGCTTGGCGCGCTCAACGCTGCCCCTGCTATCGACGAAGTGCATTGCTTTCGCGATGCGGAGGACGAGTGATGCGCTTTGCGAAAGCGCACGCTTGCGGCAACGACTTTCTCATCGTCGAGGGCGTCTGCGATCCCGGCGTGGCCAAACAGCTCTGCGACCGGCATACGGGCATCGGCGCCGATGGAGTGGAGTTTTTCGAATCCACAGGCACTATGCGGGGCCGCATTCGCCTGGTAAATGCGGATGGCTCGGCCGCCGAGATCTCTGGCAACGGAACGCGCTGCGTGGCAGCGTGGGTGGCGCACCACGAGAATGCCGCTGCCGCGGGCGATGTGATCACGCTCGAAACCGACGCTGGCACAAGGCCGTGCAGTATTATCAGCGGGAAGGGGAATCACTATCGGATAGCCGCGGGGATGGGCGTCCCGGAGGTCAGCCAGATCCAAGTGACTCTTGCCGACAAGACCATCGTGCGTGGCATACATGTCTCGATGGGCAATCCCCACTTCGTCATCGTGGTTCATGACGAGAGTTTTCGCGCGCACAGCCGCGGCTGGCAGGAGCTCGGCCGCGAGATTTGCTCGCATACGCGGTTCCCGCAACAGATTAACGTCGAGTTCGTCCGCATCGTTCGTGCGGATGAGGTCGAGATTCGAATCTTCGAGCGTGGCGTTGGTCCCACTTCGTCCTCGGGAACCGGAACCTGCGCTTCCGCGGCTGCTGTGCTGTTACATTGCGGCGGTCGATCCCCTCTTACCGTGCGCGCCCCCGGCGGCGCGCAGAGTGTTGAATGGGCCGGTCCGGGCAAGGAAATGATCCTGACCGGGCCGGCGGTGCTGATTGCTGAAGGCGAGGTGTTCTCTGACTGATTCACTTACCAGGAAAAAGATCCTGAAGCCGCCCCCGGCGTGGCCCGGAGCGCGCGTCGCCGTGCTTTCGCCGGCCAGCAGTGCAAGTCCGGACAAGATCAAGCACGGTCTCGAAGCGCTGTGGTCGCTCGGCTACGATGCTGTTGCGTCCGAGCATGCCTTCGGCAAGCATCCGCCGTACTTTTCCGGCACGACGGGGGAGCGCCTGGACGATCTCCATCGTGCTTTCGCCGATCCTGAAATCCGCGCCGTTATTTGTACTCGCGGCGGTTACGGATCGAATTATCTGCTGGATGGTCTCGACCTCGATCTGATGCGCAAGCATCCGAAGCCATTCTTTGCTTACAGCGACATGACGGCGATGCAGACGTGGCTGCTCGACCAGATCGGCCTCGTTTCGTTTTACGGGCCCATGGTGGCGGCGGACTTCTCCGTTCAGGATGGCGTTCACCTCGAAAGTTTCCGTTCTTCGATCACCACGGGGATGGTTGAGGTTGGGGGGGAGCAGGGATTGCGCATCCTTCGTCCAGGCAGAGTGCGCGGAACGATGTACGGCGGCTGCCTCAGCATTCTGACGGCGGCACTGGGCACACGATTTGCGCCGCAGACCGAAGGCAAGCTGCTATTCCTCGAAGACGTGGGGGCCAAGCCCTACCAGATCGACAGGATGCTGCGGCAGATGATCCTCGCCGGCAAGTTCGAGGGCGCGCGGGGTTTCATCTTCGGCGAAATGCTCGATTGTGGCTCACGCGGGGCCGATCCTGACCTTTTGCAACAGGTCATTGTGCGGCTGCTCGGTCCATTCGACGTGCCCATCGCCATCGGACTTCGCTCCGGCCACGTATCGGGAGGGAATGTCACCCTTCCCCTCGGTATTGAGGCGGAGCTGATCCTCGAAAACGATCAACCACTGTTACGATATCTCGAACCCGCCGTTAATCCCCCGAAACATGCAGGCTAAAAAACACATCCATCTCATCGGAATCTGCGGCACCGCCATGGCGTCGCTGGCCGGCATGTTGCAGCTCAAGGGTCATCGGGTGACGGGGTCGGATCAGGCTGCCTATCCGCCTATGTCCGATCTGCTGCGCGGGCTCGGCATAGCCATCGCGGAGCCGTTTGCGGAGGCCAACCTTCAGCCGGCGCCCGATCTGGTGATCGTGGGCAATGCGATGTCGCGCGGCAATGTCGAAGTGGAGTACGTGCTCGATCGGCGGATTCCATTCACTTCTCTGGCGCGCGTGATTCATGACGAATTCATCGCAGGTCATGAAAAACAGGGCCACGAATCGCTGGTGGTTGCGGGCACTCACGGCAAGACGACAACGACGAGCATGCTGGCGTGGATATACGAGGTCGCCGCGCGGTCCCGGGCGGAGCTATCGCCATCGTTTCTTATCGGAGGCGTAGCCGAAAACTTCGGCACCAGCTTTCAGCTGCGCGATGGAAGCCCATTCATCATCGAGGGCGATGAGTATGACACGGCCTTCTTCGACAAGGGGCCGAAGTTCATGCACTACTTTCCGGACGCGCTCATCCTGACCCACGTGGAGTTCGATCACGCGGATATTTACAGCGATTTGGGGGCGGTGAAAACGGCGTTCAAGCGGCTGGTGAATCTTGTGCCGCGCCGGGGGCGCATCGTGGCTTTTGACGGATCCGAAAATGTTTCCGAGTGCGTGAGCCACGCAATGTGTAACGTTGAGCGTTACGGATTCCTGCCCGGTTCGGCATGGAGACTCAGCGATTTGCGCTTTGAGGAGGGCGTGAGCCGCTGGCAGGTGCTGCGCGCAGGTCAGCCATGGGGCGACCTCACGCTGCCCCTTGCCGGCGAGCACAATGCCCTCAATGCCACGGCCGCTGCCGCGCTGGCCGCGGGACAGGGGATTGCCCGCGAGCCGATCATCGAGGCGCTCGCGACTTTCCGCAGTGTTCGGCGGCGTCTCGAAGTGCGCGCCGAGGTCGGCGGTATCACGATCATCGACGACTTTGCGCATCATCCGACGGCGATACGCGAGACATTGCGCGCGTTGCGCTCGGCGTATCCGGGGCGGAGGCTCTGGGCGGTTCTCGAGCCACGTTCGAACACACTGCGCCGCAACGTTTTCGAGCGTGAACTGGTGGAGAGTCTCCTGCTCGCCGACCGCATCGTTCTGGCCGGGGTCTTTCACTCGGAGAAGATTCCGGAAGGGGAGCGGCTGCATCCGGAAAACGTGGCCGCCGCTCTGCGGGAATCGGGCCGCGATGCCGTACTTCTTGCAAATGCCGACGCCATTGTTACAAATCTGGCGCCGCGTCTCGAATCGGGAGATGTGGTCGCCATCCTCTCGAATGGCGGTTTCGACGGCATCTATGAAAAGTTGCCTGCCGCCCTCGAACTGCGCACGCGTCAGGGCTGAACGATGTTTGCAGCGCTTCTGCTGTTTTCCGCGTGGTTGATTCTGGGAATTCCCGTCGCGATCGTCACCATCCCATGGGTCATCCTCAGCAACAATGTGCTGCCGCTCTACCGCGGGGCACTATGGGTGGTTCGCTCGGGGTTGCGGATGGCTGGCATTCGCGTGGAGGCGGTGTGGGAGAAGCCGCTCGATCCGTCGCAGCATTATATTTTCCTCTCCAACCACATATCGAATCTCGACCCGCCGATTCTCATCCCGCTGCTGCCAGAGCGCAGCGCGGCCTTCCTGAAGCGCTCGCTGATGAAGATCCCGATTCTGGGCTGGGGAATGAAACGCGCAAGCTACATTCCTGTGGAGCGGGATGGCCGCGTGGAGAGCGCCGCGGAGAGCGTGGAGGAGGCAACGCGCGTTCTGGCGTCCGGTGTTCACGTGCTCTCTTTCGTTGAGGGCACACGCTCGCGCGACGGGCGGCTGCAGCCCTTCAAGAAAGGCCCTTTCTATCTGGCGATGGAGTCTGGCGCTCCCGTTGTCCCGGTTTCGATCTGCGGGACAGAAAGCATGATGAAGAAGGGCAGCATGAAGGTCTACCCGGGGACGGCGCACGTCGTCTTTCACTCGCCGATGATGCCGCGAGATTACACCTCGCGCGAAGAACTGATGGCCGCTGTGCGTGAGGCCATCGCGTCGGAATTGCCGGAGTGGATGCGGGGTTGAGTTTATTTCACAACCGCGTTATAGCCGTCGGCCAGCAGTTTAGATCGCATGGCATAAGCATCGGCGCGGGTGGCGAACGGCCCCAGCTGGATGTGCAGCAGCTGATCCTGGGGCTCCTTGCGCACAGTCGCACTGTAACCGTGCTTCCTAAGGGCGTCCACGAGGATGTCGGCGTCCTGAGCGATGCGTACCGCTGCAACCTGCACCATGAAAGTCTGGGTGGCCGCGGCGGGCGCTGCCACAGCGGCTGGTTTGACGGCTGGTGCGCTCGGCTGTGACGGGACTGGCGTAACCGGCTGCCTCAGCATTGGCGCCGGTGCCGCGCTGGCGGGAGTGTGAGCGGGAACGCTGATCGGCTGTAAGCCAGGCTCGGAGGCCGGGGCCGCCGGATTTCCCTGATCGCTGCCGGCGGCCGGCGGTTCCACCGGGGTGAGGCTCTGTTGCGGGGATGGTTTGCTGAGACGGCTCTCTGCCGGAACAGGTGGATTGGTCGCGGTTTGAACAGCGATGCGGGAACCGCCGCCGCGTCCTACCGAGTAGCCCAGCCCAAAGAAGACAGCGCAGACGAGCACCAAGCCGAAGAAAATGCCCAGCAGGGATCGGGTTCCGAGGGCAATCTCCGTATCCGTGCCGACGGCGCGGCCGAGCGCCCCGGCCTGCCTGGATTTCCTGGTTTCCTGCTCCTCTTCCGTGTCGAATAAAAAAGCCATAGAGAGCCTCTCGGGGATGAGAACCCACTATTTGGAATCTGGTGGCGGTGGGGGTGTCTTTGCAGGTAACCCATGTCCCAGCAAGGAGATCAACTCCATCGGGAGCGGGAAGACGATGGTCGTGTTCTTCTCTACTCCGATATCGGTGAGCGTTTGCAGATATTTTAGCTGCAGGGTGACGGGTTGTTCGGCCAGCAGATTGGCGGCTTCGACCAGCTTTTGCGCCGCCATAAATTCGCCTTCGGCATTGATAATCTTCGATCGCTTCTCACGCTCAGCTTCGGCCTGGCGGGCCATGGCGCGGAGCATGGTGTCCGGCAGATCAACCTGTTTGACCTCGACGCTGACCACCTTGACACCCCAGGGTTCGGTGCGCTGGTCGATGATGGTCTGGATACGCTGGTTGAGCGCGTCGCGATGCGAGAGCAGGCCGTCGAGTTCGACCTCGCCAAGCACAGACCGGAGTGTGGTCTGCGCGAACTGGGAGGTCTGGTAGACGTAGTTGGTGACCTCGATGACCGCCTTGCCCGGATCGAGCACGCGCATGGTGATCACAGCGTTCACCTTGATCGTTACGTTGTCGCGCGTGATTACGTCCTGGGGTGGTACCTCCATTACTTCCTGGCGCAGGGAAACACGCACCATCTGATCGAGCGGGCGGAAGACGAGGATGATTCCGGGTCCCTTGGGCTGGGGCAGGGCGCGGCCGAGGCGGAAAATGACACCCCGCTCATACTCGCGCAAAATCTTGATGGAATTCAGCAGATAGAGGATGACAATCGCGATAAAGATGAGAACGGGATATCCCATAACCGGGGCCCCTTACGCCCGCCTGCGATTGTATCGCACCCATTGCGGCAAAGCCCGCGCAATATCAGGCTGTAACACGCTCGTGTACCGGTTCCACCAGCAGCTTGAGCCCATTGACGCCGCTCACGCGCACGCTTTCTCCCGCGGCAATGGGCGCGTCCGACTCCGCCACCCACAACTCGCCATGCACTATGATTTGCCCGCGCGGGGACAATTCCTGCTGCGCGACGCCGACGGCTCCGACGAGCGCCTCTGGCCCAACCAGCACCTTGTTGTGCCGCGCGATCATCGCAATGCGCACCAGGAAGGTTGTGATCAGGCCGAAGGCCACGCCAGTGGCGATGGCCGTGGCCAGTTGCACGCGCATCTCGGGGATGGGTCCAGCGACCAGGGTAAGGGCCCCCAGCACCAGGGCTACGGTGCCCGTCGCGGCCAGAATGCCGTGGCTCGGAAACTTCGCCTCCAGCACCATCAGGATCAGCGCGCCTACCATCAGAGCGAGCGATGTGTAGCGCACCGGGAGCAGGTTCAGCGAGAAGAGGGCCAGCAGCACGAGCAGCGTCCCCAGCGCTCCAGGAATAATTGTTCCCGGCGTGTTGAATTCGAGATAGATCAACAGAGCGCCGGCCAGCAGGATGAGCACGGCAAGATTTGGATCCATCAGGCGATCCATGATCTGCTCTCGAACGGTTGGATCCACGGCAACCAGGCTGGCGTCACGGGTGTGGAGAGTCTGCATCGTGCCGTTGAAGCGCTTCACGGTGCGTCCGTCAACGGTGTTGAGAAGCGCGCGCTCATCGGGGGAGATCACGTCGATCAGATGGAGGTTCTGCGCCTCCTGGTCTGTATACGACTTAGAGTTCTGGACAGCATCCTGGGCCGCATCGACATTGCGCCCACGCATCGACACATACGAGCGCAGAAACGCGAGCGTATCGTTCAGAATTTTCTGCTTCATGGTGTCATCGATCTTGCCCATTTCGACGACCGGGTGGGCCGCGCCGGCATTGGTTCCTGGCGCCATGGCTGCGATGTCCGCGGCTTCCATCAGGAAAAAGCCGGCTGAACCGGCGCGGCTCCCGGATGGAGCGACGTAGAAAATCACAGGTGACGGCGAAGCGAGGATGTCGCCGACCATGGTCCTTGTCGAATCGAGGAGCCCTCCCGGGGTATTCAGCTCCACCAGAATGGCTTGGGCGTGGAGCTCGGCGGCTTTATCGATGCCGCGCTTGAGGTAGTCCGCGCTAATGGGCTGAATGGTGTCGTCGAGGTGCAGAACAACGACCTGGGGGTTGGCCTGGCTGGTCTGGGCGGCGACCGTGCACGGGCCCAGCAGGCAGAAGACCAGCAACAAGACCAATCCCACCAGGAGACCGCTGTGCCTGAGATCTAATCGTGGATCGCGGTTCGCACTCAGCCTAGGGCGGCTTTTGAACTGCGAGTGGTGAATGCCGATTCCTGTTCTCATGGGGTTGCCTGTCCTCGCCGTTCCAGCGCCAGCTTCATGCCTTTGGCATTGGCGTTTGCGGGATCCACCTTAAGGGCATCGCCCACATCGCCCGCAGCCGCGCTCAACTGGTTGGCCCCCAGATCGAGCCGTGCCAGCACCAGATACGCGGGCACGTTAGGCGTTAGCTGGATGGAGGCATGTGCTTCCTGGCGGGCCGCATCCGCGTCGCCATCCCGCTCGCGTACCGCAGCCAGGCCGGCGTGGGCCAGGGCCGACGCGGGATCGGCTTCCAGAGCCTCACGATACTCCCGTTCGGCCTCCAGTACCAGCCCCCGCTGGAAGAACTGATCGCCGTCGCGGACCAGTTCCGCCGCGCGCTGTGGGGGCGGCATTGAGGCAAGTCGCATTTGCTGAACCTGCTCCATCTCGAATGCGGCCTGGCGGAAGCCCGCCTCGCTGTAGCCGCGCTTGATTCGTTCAAGGGGCCCCTGCGTGTCCGCAACGGCGTGCCCGGGGTCCGGGTTTGGTTTCGCCACGCCGGGAACCTTCAAATGATCGGCAAATGCCTGCGCCTCTGTGTCCTGCGGACGCAGAGCCAGCGCCTCATTCAACTCCCGCATGGCTCCTTCGGTGTCGTTCCGGTGTGCGAGGGCGACCGCGAGGTTGAAGTGATAATCCGGATCGCGAGGATCGGCGGTGACGGCCTGCTGGAAGAGCGCGCCCGCGTCCTTGCCTCGGCGGCTGGCCGCCACCCCCTGGTTATTCACGACCTCGGGAAGAGGCAGGCGCATGCTCACAAACGCGAATGCGTCCTCGGCCTCGCGGTAGTTCCCGGTGAAAAAACAGGCCAGGCCGCGGTAGAAATCGGCTTCGAGCGCATTCGGGTCATCCTTTGGCAAACGCCCCAGCGTGGCTGCGGCCTGCTCGTATTCCTGGTTGCTGAAGTACGCTCGGCCCAGCGCCAGCCATGCCGCGGCGAAGTCCGGATCGAGCTTCACCGCATCGCGCAAATACTGAATGCTCTGGGGCAAGTTCTCTGCCACGAGCCCGCGGATGTAATCTTCAAAGGCGTCGGGGTGGAGGTTTTTGTCAGCAGCAACAAATGTTTGCTCTTCCACGGCATAGCGAGGGTCGAGTTGTCGCGTCACTCGCCATGCGAGGCTGTCGATCATGCCCAGCAACCCGTTCGACTCACCCTGCTCTTCGATCGGCGGGCCCAGGCGCAACGCGGAGACGTCAAGGACTTCGGCATCCGCCGTAATCCGATTCGGCTGCTGAGTGGACGTTCGGCTTGCGGCCTGATTGCCGGCCTCGCCCGCGGCTATTGTGTAGTGACCGTAGATCACGAAATCGGCGTCGAGCGTCTGCGCTATCCGAATGGCCGTGGCTCGCGTGGGCTCAAGGTTCAGCGGCAGTCCGAGGTGGTCGAATGCGTAGAGCCGATCGCCGCGGCTGATGGTGAGAAATCCGGCCGAGTTGAGCCGCCGGTTCAGGACATCGGGAAAAGCTTCACCCATCCAGTCCAGGCTCGCGTTCCCGGTGCGGTTCTCAAAGGGAAGCACGAGCAGGAGGCGACCGTGGACCTCGGCCGGTTCAGAAGGTTTGGCTGCGGAAGGTTCCTGAGCAAGCACCGCCACAAACAGGCACGCTGCCCCGGCAACCAGGACAGCAAGTGCGCGAGATCGGCGAAAAGCTTCCTGCACGACATGCCGATTATAAGTCGCGCCGGCTTGCCGCTGTGCTCTTCAGCGCGGTATCCGCGCCAAATGGCACGACCTGACCTGAATGAATTTGTCTGTGAATTGTGTCGGGCGCATCCAACGAATTGTTGGAGGACAACGAATGAAACGAATTCTTACTGCTGTCTGCTGCTTCGCTATGTGCTCTCTTTCAGTATTCGCCCAAAAGATGAGCGACCAGCAATTTGTCACCTTTGCCGCCGAAACCGACATGGTGGAGGCAAACCTTGGACAGCTGGCCCAATCCGTGGCTGCTTCCCAGGGCGTGAAGGACTACGGGCAGATGCTGACCACCGATCACACGCAGGATTACGGTCAGCTGTGGACTGCCGCACAACAGGCGGGCCTGACCGTGCCGAACGCGATCGACACCGAGCATAACAAGGCAATGATCGACCCGTTCCAGAAGCCGAAGGGCGCTGCCTTTGATCACAAATACGTTCAGGAAATGATCGCCGGACACACCAAAGCCATCGCGATCTATAAAAAGGAAGCCGCGGACGCGCAGAACCCAGCCATCAAGACGTACGCACAGACCGCTCTGCCGGTGCTCCAAAAGCATCTGGATGGAGCGAAAGCGCTGTTGAAATCCAAATAGTCCGGGTTCCGATGGCGCAAAGCAATGCGGGCCATGGCCGCAGGTCCTGGCCCGTTTTGGTCCCGCGGGGTTTCAGGCCAGCTTCCAGGGTTCGCGATACGGCCGCGACAACAATGCGGCGGCCGCCCCATCGTTGGCGATGGTCTCCTTCACCGGGTCCCATTCGATCCTGCGGCCCAGCATCATAGAGATCAGCCCCAGGTGGCCGGGGATGGTGGAGTGGTGCGCGGTTTCAACCGGCGTAATGGTTGGCTTCCGCGATTTGACGCTGTCGAGAAAATTCCGCCTGTGTTCCTGAGAAACGGTGAGCTGGACTCTTCGGTCTGAAGCGGGCAGCGAGTCCGCCTTTGCCCACTCCGGATTCGAGGCATCGAATCCGCTGCGATCGACCCACACCCACCCGTCTTTGCCGATCCACTTCGTACCCATCGCGATCGCCGGAGAACCGCCGGCAATCGTCATCGTCACGTCGACGGGGTAGCCGGTGACTTCCTTTCGATAGAGGCACTCGATGGTGTATTTGGTCGCAGTGTTCCAGATGGCGTTCGCGGGGGGGAACTCGCCGTGCCCTTCCACCACCGATGGGCCTGTGCGATCAAAGCCAAGACCCCAGTGGGCAATGTCGCCGTGGTGACCGATCCAGTCCAGCAGCTGGCCGCCACCGGTGTTGTAGTTCCAGCGCCAGTTCTGGTAGACGCGCACCGCGATATACGGCTCCATCTTCGAAGGGCCAACCCACATGTCGTAGTCGAAGTCCGCGGGCGGGTCGGAGACGGCAAGGTCCCACGCGGGCGTCCCGGGCACGATTTGCGCCGGGCTCTCGGGTTTATCCGGCAGTGAGGCCAGCTTTTCCATTAAAGCCGGCAGGGTTCCGGGAAAATCATGATGGCCGCCGGGCAAGCCTACTTCGACGTGTGTCACATCGCCGATCATCCCGTTGCGAACGATCTCCGCCGCCTTGTGGAAGGAGGGAAGAGAACGCTGCCAGGAACCGGTCTGCCAGATGATGTTGTTCTTCTCGACGGCCTTCACGATGGCCTGCTGCTCGAAGATGGTGCGGGCGAGCGGCTTCTCACCGTAAATATCTTTCTTCCGGTTAGAGGCTTCGGTAGCGATGATGGCGTGCCAGTGATCGGGAACGGCGATCATCACCGCGTCGATATCGGTTCGCGCCAGCAGCTCTCGATAATCGTGGTAGCCTTTGCAGTCCTGGTTGCCGTAGTGACTGTTGATGGTGTCGAGCGCTGCCTGCAGGTGATTCTTGTCCAGATCGCAGGCCGCAACGACCTGGCAGTCGGGCTGAGCCAAAAACGCTTTGGTGTTGGCCGGACCCATCATGCCCCAGCCGATCACGCCGATGGTGATGCGGTCCGAAGCGGCGGCGCGAGCCCAGCCGCTGCGCGAAAATACCGCCGCGGCTGTCGCTGTCTGAAGAAAGCGCCTCCGCGAATACAAATCCGTGCCAGAAAAAGAACCAGTCATATCAGCTCCCGGAGCCACAGCGATTTCACCTCGCGTTATGAGGCGCCGCAACAACCCACGGAAGCATAGCACCGAACATTCATCGGCTACTGGCTGCGCCCTTCGGTTCAGTGGCTGCTCCAGGTCTTATCCGGTGCGTTGCACAGTGTCTCCAGCGGGCACTCCACACACTTTGGCTTGCGAGCGATGCAAATCTGGCGGCCGTGGTGGATCATCTCGTGCGAAAAGGCGATCCAGCGGGTTCTTGGGATGATCCGCATCAGATCCTCTTCCACCTTCTTTGGATCCTCCGCGCGCGTCAGTCCCAACCGGTGCGACAGCCGCAGCACGTGCGTGTCGACGACAACACCCTCTGCCTTTTTGAACGCGACGCCCAACACGACATTGGCCGTCTTCCGCGCTACGCCGGGCAGCGTGAGCAGCTGCTCCATGGTGTCAGGGACTTTGCCGCCGAATTCGCTGACCACTTTTTTCGCTGCCCCCGAAATCGATTTTGCCTTGTTGTGATAAAAACCCGTCGAACGAATCTCCTCCTCGATGGCGGGAAGGGAAGCTTCGGCAAAGGCGCCCGGCGTTGGGAATTTACGGAACAGGCTTGGCGTGACCATGTTGACGCGCGCATCCGTGCATTGCGCTGAGAGAATCGTCGCCACAAGCAGTTCCCAAGGGTTCCGGTGGTGCAGAGCGCACTCGGCGTTGGGATAGGCGGCCTGGAGACGGCGTAGCAACTCCGCGATGCGGGTGGGATCCAGTTCGAGTCCGGCGTTCTTGCCTGTCTTTTTTTTGGCGGGGGCCGCTTTAAGAGGACCCTTCGAGGGTTTTTGGGCTGTTTTCTTCGCGGACTTCTTCGCCAGCTTCTTCACGGCCATGGCCGCCATTGTATCGGCTCCCAATCGGCGACGGGGACCGGCTCAACGCGTCGTTTCTGGGTCAGCGCGAAACTTCGAAACAATCTCGATGTAAGCCCGCGCTGTCGCCGTAACCATCTCCGGCTTGCCTTCCGCGATCGCTGCAGGATTCACGAGGTCTGTCCCCACTCCCAGCGCCCGCGCACCGGCCTTCAAAAAATCCATTGCCGTTTGCAGCGTTACGCCGCCGGTCGGAATCAGCCGCAGCTCGGGAAACGGCGCCCGCAGAGCCTTCAGATAAGGTGCGCCACCGACCGCCGAGCAGGGAAAGATCTTTACGTAGTCCGCGCCCGCCCGCCACGCCGTGATCACCTCCGTTGGTGTCAGCGCGCCCGGAATCGAAAGCTTGCCCAGCTCCTTCGTTTTCTGCACCACTTCAGGATGAAAGCTGGGACTGACTACAAACTCCGCGCCGGCATCGATGGTCGCTGTCACCTGTCCCGCATCGGTCACTGTTCCGGACCCCAGCAGCAACTCGTTGCCGAACTCCCTTTTCAGAGTCCGCAGCAACTCAACGGCGCCCGGCACCGTCATGGTCACTTCGATCACGGTAATGCCGCCCGCAACAAGCGCCTCAACCAGGGCGTGCCCCTCACGCTCCGAACGCGCGCGCAGCACGGGCACAATCCCAACTCGCTCGATCCACTCCTTTGTTGTCGGTGCGTGCATTCCGTTCCCATCCATAACGTCGCATCTACTGGCTACTAGCCACTAGCTACCTGGCAATTCGGACAGATTCGCCCTTCATCACGCGCTCCACTTCGGCCAGCGTCGCCATGCTGGTGTCGCCGGGAGTCGTCATGGCCAGCGCTCCGTGCGCCACACCGCAGCGGAGCGCCCACTCTATTGGCTTGCCGGCGAGCATTCCGTAAATCAGCCCCGAAGCGAACGAGTCGCCTCCGCCTACGCGATCCATAATTTCAATGTCCCGCTGCGGAACCAGCACGGTCTCTCCGTCATAAAGAGCCATGGCGCCCCAGGCATTGCGCGTGGCGGTGTGCGCGGTTCGCAGCGTTGTGGCGATCAGTTTGAGGTTGGGATACGCGGCGGCCACGTCCTTTAACATCTGCTCGTAGCTTGCGACGGGCAGCTCGCCAAAGTCTTCTGTCACACCCTGCAGCGAAATTCCCAGCATTGCCGAAAAGTCTTCTTCGTTGCCGAGCAGCACATCCACCTTGCAGACCAGTTCGCGATTGACCTCCTGCGCTTTCGCCTTGCCACCGATGCTCTTCCACAGCGAGTCGCGAAAGTTCAGGTCGTAAGAGACTGGGGTTCCGTGGCGCCGTGCCGCATCCATGGCTGCGAGGGCCACAGCAGGTGTCGACTCCGACAGCGCGGCGAAGATTCCGCCCGTATGGAACCACCGCGCCCCCAGTTGCGGGCCAAAGATTTCGTCCCAGTCCCACGCCGTCGCGGGGACCTGGGAGATCGCCGTGTGGCCACGATCGGAACAACCGGCCGCCGCGCGCAAGCCGAAGCCGCGCTCTGTAAAGTTGAGCCCATTGCGAACCGTACGGCCAACGCCGTCATACGGAACCCAGCGGAGAAGGGGGGTGTCGACGCCGCCCTGGAGGATCATGTCCTCGACCAGGCGGCCGACGGGATTATCCGCGAGCGCCGTAGCTATCGCCGTCCGCAGCCCGAAGCAGCGGCGCAGGCCACGCGCGACGTTGTACTCGCCTCCGCCCTCCCACACCTGAAAGTGGCGCGTGGTGTGGATGCGTCCCTCGCCGGGATCGAGCCGCAGCATGACCTCGCCGAGGCTGACTTCATCCCAGCGGGTCGCGCCCTCCCTGAACCGGATCGCATCCATGGCTTCATTTTCCATGTGCCCGGCGTCTCCCTGTCCCGTGAGGCGGGACCGGAGCCCTGCGCCGCGCACCCTCTACCCTGTACCCTGTTACGCATGAAAGTCGGCGTCTTTACCCCACTGCTCTCGCAACTGCCGCTGCCCGCGGTTCTCGACAAGCTCAAGGCTCTTCACATCGACACGGTCGAGCTGGGGACAGGCAATTATCCTGGCGACGCGCATTGCAAGCTCACCATGCTCGACGACTCGAAGGCACTCGACGAATTTCGCAAGGTCCTCGCCGATCATGGCGTCTCGATCAGCGCGCTGAGCTGCCATGGCAATGCGCTGCATCCGGACCCAGCCCGCGCCGCGCACGATCGCGAAGTCAGTCGCAAGACCATCCAGCTGGCTGAAAAGCTCGGCATACCGGTGGTTGTCGATTTTTCCGGATGCCCCGGCGACTCGCCCGAAGCGAAGGCTCCCAACTGGGTCACGTGCCCCTGGCCGCCCGACTATCTCGATGTTCTCGACTGGCAGTGGGACAAAGTCGTAACGCCTTACTGGACTGAGCACGGCAAATTCGCCGCCGACCACGGCGTGCGGATCGCCATCGAGATGCATCCGGGCTTCGTGGTCTATTCTCCGGAGACGATGCTCAGGCTGCGCTCCATCGCCGGCCCGTCGTGTCGGAGCGAATCTCGATCCCAGCCATCTCTTCTGGCAGAGCATCGATCCCATCGCCGCGATTCGCGTCCTCGGCGACGCCATCTTTTACGTTCACGCCAAAGACACGCAGATCTACCCCGCCAACCTGCCGCGCACCGGCGTGCTCGACACCAAGCCTTACACCGACGAGCGCCATCGCGGCTGGATCTTCCGCACCTGCGGCTATGGCCACGGCGCGGAGTGGTGGAAGGAGTTCATCTCCACGCTGCGCATGTTCGGCTACGACAATGTGCTCTCCATCGAGCACGAAGACTCCCTGCTCTCGGCCGAAGAGGGCCTGACCAAGGCCGCGCGCTTCCTGAACGAACTGGTTGATGCGCGAGCAGCCGGGAGCGGCGTGGTGGGTATGAGATTTGAAGCAAGAGGCATTTGCCAGCGATGACGAAACGCATTCGCACTGCCGTCTTCGGCACGGGATTTATGGGCCGCGTGCATCTGGAGGCGCTGCGGCGCGTGCGAAAACGTCGAGGTGGCCGCGATTGCCGGCCGCAATCGCCGCGGCAGCGGAAAGGCTGGGCGTCCGCCTTCGGCATTCCCCGCATGGCGGCCGATACGAGGTTCTGCGCGATCCTTCTATCGACGCCGTGCACATCTGCACGCCCAATGCGCAGCACTTTCCGATGGCCAAAGCGGCGCTTCATGGCCGGCAAGCACGTGCTCTGCGAAAAGCCGCTGGCCATCAGCGTCGAAGAGGCCGAGGAACTGGCCGCGCTGGCCGCGCAAAAGGGAGTGCGCAACTGCGTCTGCCACAATCTGCGCTACTACCCGATGGTGCAGCAGATGCGCGCGCATGCGCGAGGCCGGCGAACTGGGCGAAATTCTCGTGGTCCAGGGCACCTACTCCCAGGACTGGCTCCTCTATGACACCGATTGGAACTGGCGCGTCGACTCCAAAGACGGCGGGCCCTCCCGCTGCATGGCCGACATCGGCTCCCACTGGTTCGACATGGCCGAGCACGTCACCGGACTGCGCGTGAGCGCGCTGTGTGCCGACCTGAATACCGTGTCACAAGACCCGCAAGCAGCCCAAAGGGCCGGTCGAAACCTTCGCCAACAAGCTGGCCTCCGCCGCAGAAACACGTCGACACCCCTATCGATACAGAAGATTTTGGCGCTGTTGTCTTCCGGTATGGGTGATCGCGCGCGCGGCGCGATGACGGCCAGCCAGGTCTCAGCCGGCCGCAAGAACCGCCTCAGCATCGAGATCTACGGCACGAAATCCGGTGTTGCGTGGGATCAGGAGCGGCCCGACGAACTGTGGATCGGCCATCGCAACAGCGCGAACTGCATCATCGTGAAAGACCCTTCGCTGCTCAAGCCCGCGGCGCGCGGCTTCGCCGATCTGCCCGGCGGCCACAGCGAGGGCTACGACGACACATTCAAGCAGGTGTTTCGACGTTTCTACGCTTCGATCGGCGATGCCCGAGGCAGCGCGCGATTATCCGCAGTTCACCGACGGCCTCCGCCAGCTCGTGATCCTTCAGGCGGAGCTTGAGAGCAACCGCAATCACGCCTGGGTTGAGGTTCCGGTTTCATGAGAGCCCTGCCTGGCCGATCCAGGATTGAACCAAAAGGAGTCCGCCATTGCTGATCCTCGCCGCTGTTGTCGCGATTTTCGTCTACGGGATGATTGCCGCGATGCTGGGCACCATCCTGCCCGATCTTTCCGAGCCGCTTTCAACTGACGCCCACGCAGAATGGTACGATCGCGCTCGCACAGGCGCTGGGGCTAATGGTCGCGTCGCTTGGCGTCGGGCCCTCTGCTCGACGACTTCGGCAAAAAGGCCGGCCTGATCCTCGGACTCGCGCTGATTGCTGTCGCCCTGTTCGCGCTTCCACGTTCGGCCGGCTACCGCAGTATTGTTTTTCTGCTGTTTCTGCTCGGTATGGGCGGCGGCATCGTGGTGACCGGCGCCAACGCCCTTACCAGCGACGTGGGCGAGGCGCATCGCGGCATCGCACTCAACCTTGTCAACATCTTCTTCGGACTCGGGGGCCTGGCCACGCCCTTCATCTCCGCCAATCTCTTCAAGCGCAACTGGGTTCGCCTTTGCTATACGGTCGCAGGACTAACCGTAGTCACGCTGGCCATTCAGGCCGTCGCACACATGCCGCCGCCCACAGGCGCGGGCCGCTTCATCTTCGCGGATGCCGGGCCCGTCCTGGGCCGGCCCATTCTGTTTTTGCTTGGATTTCTGCTCTTCCTCTATGTAGGCTGCGAGGTCGGCATCTGGAATTGGCTGGTGCGCCACCTTATCGCGCAGGGCATTCCCGAGTCGCGCGCGCTGAACATTCTGTCGCTCGGATTTGCGCTGGGGCTGCTCCTCGGACGCGTCGGCGCGTCGCTCGTTCTGATTCACGCCGCGCCGGTCACCATCACGTTCGCGGCTTCTGTAGCCATGGCTGTTACAACATTTTTACTGCTGCGAACGAGCAATCCAACCACCGCCGCAGTTCTGGTATTTCTCGCGGGACTCTCCATGGCGCCTGTTTTTCCGACGACCCTGGCCATTGTTGGCGACGCTTTTCCGCGCATGACGGGAACCGCCATCGGCATCGTCATTACCTGCGGATGGGCGGGACTCGCGGTCAGTTCACACATCATCGGCGCGATCGCCGGGGACGATCCGAAGCGGATCCGCAAGGCGCTGATGGTGATCCCCGCTTCATCGGTCCTGATGATTCTGCTGAATGTGGGCATCCTGGCCATGGCCCGCTAGAGCCCGCCCAACTTCTTAGACAGACCGCAACCAGTCCGCGTCTGCCTTGAGCGCCTCCATTGCAGGCATGTCAGGGAACTCTTCCTGCTCGACGAAGATGTGCCGTATGCGCGCTTTCTTCGCTGCGGCAAAGATGCTGGTGTAGTCGATGCTGCCGCGCCCCATCTCCGTCGAGACTGGCTCCATTCCTGGCTTCCAGCCCTCCATTTTGAATTCCTTGATGTGCAGCATCGAATAGCGATCGGGATATTTGGTTAGGTAGTCTTCGGGCCGCGTGCCGCCGATGACCACCCAACCGCAATCCATCTCCATGGTTACCAGCTTGGGGTCCGTGTTGCGCAGCAACTCGTCGTAGGGCACGCCACCGTCATGCGGATGAAATTCGACAAAGTGGTTGTGATAGCCGAGCTGCATGCCTGCGGCGCGCACACGCTCTCCGATCCGGTTGAGCTGTTCGGCATTCCATTTCCAGTCGTCGAGACTCATCGCCTCCAGTGCGGCAAACCATCCGAGTCCTTTCGTCTTTGAGGGATCCCGCTGCATCGGCGATGCGCAGACGATGTAATCCAGGCCGAGAGCGCTGCCGAACTGGAGAACATCGTCGAGAGGTTGCAGGCGCTCCATCGTGTAATGCGCGCTCACGCAGCGGAGACCAGCCTTCGTCATGGCCTGCTTCACATCGGCCGCGGAATGGCCGAAGAATCCCGCCGCCTCGACCTCCCGATAGCCCATCGCTCCCAGCTGCGCCAGTGTGCCCTCATAATCTTTCGGCAGAAAGTCGCGCACCGAGTAGAGCTGGAGGCCAAGCGGCAGTCCCAGAGGACTGGCCCAGGCGCCGCGCGCCTGTAGCATCGCCGCGGATGCTGCTGCTCCCATGACGAAGCCCCTTCGTGAAGTCTCCATTGTCTGTACCCTCCTGTTGATCTGCCGCAATTTGTTTGTTCTTCCGTCGGTCGTCGCCAGGCGCTCACGGACCCAGCCACACCGGTTCCTGCTCGAGTCGGATCCCAAATCGTTTTTCGACGGCTGCGACGATCGTATCGCGAAGCGCCAGAATCTCCTTCGCCGTTGCGCCTCCGCGATTGGTCAGCGCCAGAGTGTGGCGGCCGGAAATTCCCGCTGCACCCATCGCGAATCCCTTCTGAAACCCTGCGTGTTCCACGAGCCACGCCGCCGGAATCTTCACGAACCCTTTTGCAGCCGCGAAGCAGGGAACCGGCGACGACGATTGCGCAGCGAGGTCGTCATACTGCGCCTGCGAGACGACAGGGTTCTTGAAGAAGCTTCCCGCACTGCGGCAATCGGGCTCGCCCTCCACCAGAAGCATGCCCTTCGCATGGCGAATCTCGCGGACCGCCGCGGCCGCTTCCGTCAGGGACGGCGTATCGGTCCGCCCGTGGAAGTGCCTCTTCAGATCCGGATACGAGAGCACCGGAAATGCATGGGTACGCAACTTGTAATCCACGCGCGTGACAACAAACTTGCCGCGCTGCGTGGAATTGAAGATGCTCCGCCGATAGGCAAATCCGCAGGCCGCGGCCGGCAGCTCGGCAAAAGTCATGGTATGCAGATCGAGCACACGGACCGACACAATCGTATTGGAAACCTCCTGCCCGTACGCGCCAACATTCTGCACCGGCGTTCCACCTACGGTGCCGGGGATTCCAGCGAGGCATTCGATGCCTCCGTAGCCATGATCGACCGCCAGAGAGACGAAGCGGTCCCAGTCTTCGCCCGCGGCTACTCGAAAGCGATTCTCCTGCTCCTCGATTCCCGTCAGCGCGACGCGAAGAACCAGGCCGGGAAAGCCTTCATCCGATACAAGAACGTTGCTGCCCCCGCCCAGCGCGAATAACGGAACCCGGCGATCCCGCGCAAAATGCACCGCCTCAACGACGGATGCCTCGTCCGTGCATTCGGCGAACCAGCGCGCAGGTCCTCCGATGCCCAAGGTCGTGTACGGAGCAAGCGGAACGTGTTCCCTGAGGAGCATCCACTTGAGATATATCAGTCAATCGCCGAGCTGTCGCAGCGGCGATTGGGAGGGTCAACCTGACAGGACTGGGGGCGAAGGGGCCAGCCAGCCGGAGGACAGTGGCGCCCGGCCTGGGAAGGCCCGTACAATGAGGATGTGGTCTTCACGATCCGGACCCGGAGGAAAACAAGCGAATGTATCCCGAAGTGATGCTCATCCCGATGCGTGAGGAACTGACCCGCGCCGGAATTTCCGAAGCCCGCACCGCGGAGGCGGTCGATGCAGCGTTGGCACAGCCCGGTACGACGATGGTCGTGGTGAACTCGATCTGCGGCTGCGCCGCCGGCAAGATGCGGCCGGGTGTGCGCCTTGCCCTGCGCAATTCCGTCGCGCCGGATCGTTCCATTACCGTCTTCGCCGGTCAGGATCGCGAGGCCACAGACCGCGCCCGCTCTTACTTCGAAGGCAACCCACCCACCTCGCCGGCCATCGGAATCCTCCGCGAGGGAAAGCTGGTCTACCTCATGCAGCGGTTCGTCATCGAGAACAGCACTCCTCAGGCGATCGCCGATGAGCTTTCGCGCGCCTTCAATGAGCTCTGCGCGAAGCAGGCGGTCTAGAAATCTCGGCGTTGAGAAAAAGGCCAACATAAAAAGGCTGCGCCCAGACGGCGCAGCCTTTGTGCTTTGCGCTAGCTAAACGCGACGACCGTAGATAGACTCCAGGTCCTCCACCTCATCCGGATCGCGATAAACGCTGACCTGGTTGCGTCCTTCGCGCTTTGAGCGATAGAGGGCCTCGTCGGAGCGGAACAGAAATTCTGTTGCGGTCTCCTTCGGCTGGCTCACCGCTACGCCCAGACTGGCGGTCAGCGTGACACTTCCGGGCAAGTCCGACAGGTTGGCGATCTGTTGACGAATGCGTTCCGCGGCAGACTTCGCTTCCTCGATACCAACGTTGCGCAGCATCACCACGAACTCCTCACCGCCGTACCGCGCCAGAACATCCGATGGCCGGGTTCCGTCGCGCAATACCGTGGCGATGCGCCGGAGGACATCGTCACCGGCGAAGTGTCCCATGGAATCGTTCACCTGTTTGAAGTAATCCAGGTCGATCAGCATGATTCCCAAGGAACCGCCGTCGCGGTTGTTACGCAGCAGCTCGCGGCGCAGAATATCCTCAAAGGCCCGGCGATTCAGCAGGCCGGTCAGCGAATCGGTTTGCGCAATCCTGTTCAGGTCCAGCCGATGCACGGTCAGCGCCAGCCACAGCAGGCCGATAACGGTCGCCAGAGCCAGCAGCATGGACATGTAACTGAAGCCGACGTTGATCAGGTCCGGATGGATAAAAGTGGTAGCGTGCGGCCCGATCCGATATTCAAACAGCCACCACGCGGCCTGCAGCGACGTGGCGAGAACCAGGAGCCATGCGCAGGCGCGAGCAGGCTGGCGCATTTCGGGGTCCCGCTGCTTCCTGAACAGCATCACGGAAATGGTGATAAAGATTGAGCCGAGCACGACAGCGTGGATCAACAGGCGCGCAACGATGTCTTCGTGAATCCAGGTGAACCAGGCGAAGGGCGGCAAGGCCAGCACGCAGATTCCCGCGGGCCACGGGAAGAGGCGGGATTTAAGCTCCAAAATGTCGGCTGCAGCCAGGTAGAGAAACAGTCCGCCCGTGAAGAGCAGGAAATTCGACACCACGATGCTCAGCAGGGAGGGTACCCACGGGCGCAGCCCCATCAGCAGCACCCCGAACAATCCGCACAGGATGAACCAGGTAAGTTGCCGGCTGCCGGGCAGGTCGGGGGTGCTGCGGCGTACTCCTCGAAATCCGAAGAGCATCAGAATCAGGGCCGCTGCGTATCCGCACATCAGAAAGGGGGTATACATCCGTCCTTCTTCAAACACCTCCACTCACCGTAAGTCTGTCTCATGGTTACTGCGGGCGAGTCGTCGTACGCGCGACGTTTCCTGATGAAAAGTGGATTCAGGATTTCATAGCGGGCGGCGGCAGTCATCGGCAAATGAGCCCAGGAATCAGAATGCGCATGGCTAATCCGTGTCATAAGGAAGCAGCACGGCGGGCAAGTGCTATTCAATAGATCAATGGTTCCTTTAGGGAAACGACGAATTGTGCTTGTCTCCGGCCCTCCCGCCTCGGGGAAAACCACGCTCGCCCGGCCGCTTGCCGAACGCCTCGGTTTTGCGCTTCTCACCAAGGACGACATCAAGGAAACTCTTTTCACCGCCCTCGAGGGTGCTCCGGGCGATGTCGAATTCTCGCGCCGAATCGGCGCCGCTGCTATGGAGGTTCTATGGGCGCTCGCGCCCCACTGCCCGGCTGTCGTGTTGGAAGCCAATTTTCGGACTCAAGGCGCCTACGAGCGCGGGAAAGTGGCAGGGCTCATGGAGAAAGCGGGCACAGATCTGATTGAAGTCTATTGCCGTATTCCCCGCGAAGAAGCCTCGCAACGCTTCAGCGAACGCGCCCGGAACGAGAGGCATCATCCCGCGCATGCTCTCACAGCGTTGTCGCCTGATCGCATAGCGGAGTATGAAGAGCCCTTTGGTCTGAGTCTGGTGATTGAGGTGGACACTCGGAAGCCAGTCGATGTCGAAGAGCTGGCGGAGCAGGTCGCAGCGGGATGGGAACGACCGGCTTAGCAAAAGGTCCACTGCGGCCCTCGGAACCGGTCCACCCTTCCTGCCATGGAGACATCCTCGCCGCCTGCTAGGCGGACATTTCATTTGCTAATCCCACCGGACATATCATGTGCTAACGACACTCAGAACTCGGCGCTCTGTACCCTCAGCCCCGCACCCTGTAACCTGAATACGAATGCATCGCTGGTCCAAACTCTTCATCCCCACGCTCCGCGAGGCCCCGGCAGACGCCGAAGTGGCCAGTCATAAATTCCTTGTCCGCGCCGGATACATCCGGCAATTGGGCGCCGGGATTTACTCGTACCTCTTCCTCGGGCAACGTTCTATCAACCGCATCACAGGGATCGTGCGCGAAGAGATGGATCGCATCGGCCAGGAATTTCTGCTGCCGACCATTCATCCCGCCGACCTGTGGCGCGAGAGCGGGCGGTGGACGCTGATGGGCGACAACATGTTCCGCCTCAAGGACCGCAAGGGCGCCGATCTGTGCCTCGGCATGACGCACGAGGAGGTCATGACCGACATCGCCCGCAACGAGCTGCGCAGCTACAAGCAGCTACCGCAAATCTGGTACCAGATACAGACCAAGTTCCGCGATGAGCCGCGCCCCAAGGGTGGCCTGCTGCGGGTGCGGCAGTTCATCATGAAGGACAGCTACAGCTTCGACATCGATCAGGCCGGGCTGGACCGCAGTTACGATCTCCACGACGCCGCCTACCGCGCGATCTTCACGCGGTGCGGACTGAAATTCGTCGCCGTCGAAGCCGACTCCGGCGCGATGGGCGGTTCGCAGTCGCAGGAATTTATGGTTTACACCGACGCAGGCGAGGACCTGATCGCCAGCTGCGCCGCCTGCGGTTATGCGGCCAACATGGAGAAGGCGACATCGCGGCTGGCGCCGGTAAAGGAAATGGCGCCAACCGGGGACGGCAAGCCCGAGCTGGTGCATACGCCGGGGCAAGCCTCGATCACAGACGTGACGAAGTTCTTTAACATTGAGTCCAGTTCGGACATCAAGTGCGTCGCCTACATGGCAACGACGCCGGGCAAGACAGCCGAGGGTAAATCGAGCTTGCAGCCTGTGGTCGCATTCCTGCGTGGCGATCACTTCGTTAACGAGACGAAGCTGATGGCTGTTGTAGGCGCAACCGAGCTGCGCACCATGCAGGCTGAAGAGCTGGAAACGTGGCTGCACGGTCCGGCCGGCTACCTGGGCCCGATGAATCTCGATCCGGCAAAGAATGTCAACGACGGCAAGGTCAACGTCATCCTCGATCCCGGACTCGAGAGTCGGCAGAACCTCGTTTGCGGCGCCAACAAGCTCGACTACCACTACCGCAACGTTGTTCCGGGCCGCGACTTCACGTGGACCTTTGCTGCTGACATCCGCAATGTGCTCGAGGGCGAACCGTGCCCCCAATGCGGCCAGCCGCTCAAGGTCGCGAAGGCCGTCGAAGTAGGCCACATCTTCAAGCTCGGCACTCGCTATACGGAGAAGATGGGCTCGCGGGTGCTCGACGCCAACGGCAAGGAAGTGACCCCCATCATGGGGAGCTACGGCATCGGCATCGAGCGCATTCTGACTGCGGCTGTCGAGCAGGGCAACGACGCCAACGGGTTCTGGCTGCCGCCGTCTGTCGCGCCTTTTGATGTTATCGTGACGATCACGAATGTAGCCGATGCTGCGCTCAGGTCCGCCGGGGAGCAAATCGCGGCCGATCTGGAAGCGGACGGGCTTGACGTTTTGCTCGACGACCGGGACGACCGCGCGGGTGTGAAGTTCAAAGACGCGGACCTGATTGGCGTTCCTTATCGCGTGACGGTGGGGAAGAAGGTAGCAGAGGGCAAAGTGGAGCTGGTGGAACGTTCGACGGCTTCGGCCCGTGACTTTCCGATGGCCGGCATCGCCACGGAGCTGCGCCGTTTGATCCGAGGAACCGCCCCGGATAGCTAGACGTACACACTCCAGGGGTCAATCTCGCATCCGATTCGTTCTGGGCAGATTTCAGGAAGGTTCTTCTGAACAGATGTTCACTGAGGTTCGTCTGAATAGAAGTGCGGGGCGAGTTCAACAGGTTCCTGCGAGAATGAAACAGTGCGTGGACCCGGTCCGGCAGACACTCTCTCTGGAGGACGTGGCAACGCTGACACGCCGTGTCTGCCGGAACACGGCGAATGGCTCGCACCGAGCGCTAATCGCTTTGTTTCACGCGGCCGAGTAGTGGCCCGCTCCGTGCACCGGGTGAGGAAAAGATCGCGCAGGAAGGCGGAAATACGAGTTGGCAGTGAAGGTCAAAATCCCCCAGACGCATCGGTTCAACGTGACCGGCAAGAAGGCGATCATCGTTGCCGGCATTGTCTGCTTCGCGTTCCTGCTGGTGGGCGCGACGGTAGTCGCCTACTACTGGAGCAAGGTCGGCCAGATTGTCGACGAGCGTCTGAAGCACCCGCTGTTCACGCAGACGGCAAAGATTTATGCGGCCCCACCCCAGGTGCGGCCAGGACAGAAGCTCAGACCCTCCGAGGTTGAGCGGGAGCTTGAGGACGCTGGTTACTCGGTCGACGGCCAGGGGACGGCTTCGCCGATGGGCACGTATGCCGTCAACGCGCGCGCCATCACGATCCATCCGGGACCGCAGTCTTATCACGCGCAGGATGGCGCGACCATCAGCTTCTCAGAGGATGCAGTCAGCGAGATCACCGGCGATAACGGCCAGCCGCTGGCGGCCTATGAGCTTGAGCCGCTCCTCGTCACCGGCCTCTCCGATCAGAATCACGCCAAGCGCCGCATGGTGACCTACGACGAGCTGCCGCCGTATCTGGTTCCCGCAGTCACTTCCATCGAGGATCGCCACTTCTTCCAGCACGATGGCGTTGACTACGGGCGCGTCTTCGGCGCTCTGCTTACTGATATGCGGTCGCGGCGCTACAGCCAGGGATTCTCGACGCTGACGATGCAGCTGGCCAAGGACTTTTTCCTCTCGCCGGAAAAGCGCCTGAAACGGAAGTTCCTTCAGGTTCTGCTGGCGTTCCAGCTGGAGCACCGCTTTAACAAGCAGCAAATCTTCCAGATGTACGCCAACGAAGTGCCTCTGGGGCAGCGGGGAAGCTTCTCGGTCGACGGCTTCGGCGAAGCGGCGCAGGCTTACTTCGGCAAAGATGTCCGGCAGCTGGATCTGCCGGAGTGCGCGCTGCTGGCCGGTGTAATCCAGAGCCCCAGCCGGCTGAACCCCTTCCGCCATCCGGAGCGGGCGCTGGAGCGCCGCAATGTAGTGCTGGACGCGATGGTGGAAACCGGCGCAATCACCAAGGCCCAGGCGGAAGAAGCCAGGGCAACGCCCCTCAAACTTGATCCGAGCGCATTCGATGCCGGCGAGGCGCCTTACTTTGTCGACCTGGTCCGGGATCAGCTTATCCAGCGCCTTGGCGATAACGACTATAACGAGCAGGGCCTCCGCATCTACACATCGCTCGACCCGCAACTGCAGCAGATCGCCCAGGACGCGGTCGCCAGCGGCATGAAGCACGTGGACGAACTCGTGACCGCTCGTCATGATCGGCTGGTACGCGCCGCGTTGAAGGCCGGGGAAGCGCCGCCGCCGCTCGTTTCTCCGCAGGTGGCTCTGATCGCGCTCGATCCGCATACCGGCCAGGTGCTGGCGCTGGTCGGGGGTCGCAATTATGGCATCAGCCAATACAACCACGCTGTCGCGCACCGGCCCACAGGATCGACTTTCAAGCCGTTTGTCTATGCGGCTGCTTTTAATACCGCCATTGCGGGGACGCCGCTCACTAACCCCGACGGCAACAGCGCGGTGTTTACGCCGGTCACCATCCTGCACGATGAGCAGACGACGTTCACGTTCAACAATGAGGACTACACGCCGAAGGACTTCGACAGCAAATACTATGGCGACGTCACTGCTACAGAAGCGCTCTATCGATCGCTGAATAATCCGACCATTGCCCTGGCACAAATGGTGGGCTTCGATAACGTTGCCGCACTGGCCCGCGATGCGGGCATCAAGTCCGCGCGCGGCACTCCGGCGATGGCCATCGGCGCCTACGATGCGACACCCCTTGAATTAGCCGGCGCCTACACGGTTTTTGCCAATGAGGGCGTGCACATCGATCCCTGGATGCTCGCTTCGGTCCGTGCTCCCAACGGCGACGTGCTCGCCGACTACGCGCCTGATACGAAGCCGGTGCTCGATCCGCGCGCCGCCTTTCTGACCGTCAGCATGATGGAGCAGGTGCTGAACAATCCGCACGGCAGTGGCGCGGGAGTGCGGAACATGGGCTTTACCGCTCCTGCCGCGGGCAAGACCGGCACCGAGCACGATGCATGGTTCGCGGGATTTACCAGCAACCTGCTCTGCATTGTGTGGGTCGGCAACGACGACTACAGCGACATCAAGATTGAGGGCGCGCATGCCGCCGGGCCCGTCTGGGCAGACTTCATGAAGAACGCGGTGAAGCTGCCGCAATACTCCGATGTTAAGGACTTTGTTCCGCCTGCCGGAGTGGTTCAGGTGCGCCTCGATGACAACACCAATCTGCTCGCCGACGAGGCGTGCCCCGAGGACTATACGGCGGCGTTTCTCGACGGCACGCAACCCACCGATACCTGCGACCATTCGATGGGCGACCAGCGCAATCTCTTCCAGAAGATCTTCGGCCTTGGCCAGCGCCCGGTGACCCAGGCGCAGCCCCCGCCGGCGCGTGTGGCCCAGCAGCCGCCGCCGGTGAAAGTTGCGCCAGCTCAACCGGTCGTCGCGCAAGCGCCGGCCGACGACCAGAACCAGGATCAGAAAAAGAAGAAAAAGCCCGGCTTCTGGGGAAGGCTCTTCGGCAAAAAGGACGACGACAAACAGCAGGGCCAGAACCCCCCGCAATAGCAATCATGGTTGCGGTCACAGTCTGACGGCGCCCGGAGCAGTCCGGGTCCCGGGACTGGGGATGGGATGCGTGGATTCGGCCTCCGCCGGTATCGACAGATTACAAGGGTGTAATTTTCGCGTCATGCTGGCGTCCTTTTCCCACTTCTACACTGGGTCCGTTGGCGCAGATTGAGCGTTGCGCCTGGTCCTGCAATCGAAAGCCTCATGTCAGCTGCCAGGCTCTCAATTGCCAGCATGTGGAAGGGTAAGCCGAGCCGCACGGCTAAATGCAAAGCGTACGGCGCACGTTGAGAAAGCGCTCTGTCAATCAAGGGCTACTGACTCGTTGCAAAGGTGAACAGTGGGTCAGCACGGTTAAGGGGTCAGCTTTTGAAGCGCCATGACCGCGCTTCACGCAAACGGATTTGATTTTTCTGGATCGATCTTGCGTTGCAGGATCGACTCCGGGTCAACTCAGGGAAGAAACCGAAACAGGAGAACAGCAATGTCCCGAAAGATGTTCCAAAATGCTCGCATCAGCTCGCCGATCAACCGTCCAGGTCTGCTCGCTGGCCTGCTGGCGATTGGGCTGAGCGTTCCGGCGCTCGCGCAGTCAGTGCCGTTCCCGACATACTCACCCGGTGAGAACACAACCGCGACCACTGGACCAACCTACTCGGCCCCTTTGGCTAACCCGTGGGTGGTGAGCGACGGCACGATTATCACGCCCGCCGGCACCCAGGTTTACCTCGGCACAACGACTCGCGCCAAGGCCATCGCGATCAACCCGAATACAAGCACGCACACCGCCGCCGTTCTTCAAATGGGCGCACCGCAGGCGGTCACGGTCTTTAACACGCAGACCGGCGCTGTCCTGCAGACCTACACACCCGCGATCGGGGGCAAAGATTCAGACGGCAGCAACCTCGGCATCGCCTACACGCCGGACGGCAAGTACCTGCTGTTCAGCCAGGACGGAAATTCCTTCTACGACAGCTTCGCGCAGGGAGGATTCGTCGCCATCGCGAGCGTCGATGCTTCAACAGGCATGCTTTCGGACTACGCCCACGTCAGCGTTCCGATGGACGTCAACGCCGAGTACTTCCTGAACAGCGTCACCTGCTACCCGAACAGCCCTGGGGGGACGACGGGCAGCTTTGATATCCCCTGCGGTCAGACCGTTTCGGTTATCTCGAATGGTGTGCTGACATCCTATCCAACCGGCATTGCCATCTCGTCAGATGCCAAGACCGCCTATGTGGTGCTGGATAACAACGACGAGCTGGCGAAGATCGATCTGACCGCGGCGACCCCAGCTGAGGGCGGGACGATCCGTGTGGGCAATGTGCCACACAGCGTCGTGATTTCGCCGGATGGGAAGACAGCCTACGTCTCCAACGAGGCTGGCCGGATCCCAACCAAGGACGACTTCCAGGAATACTCCAACGGCACCAATGTCGTGGCCGAGTATCCAACGGGTTCCGTGGCGAGGGGCACTGTTTCGGTCGTCGATTTGGCGTCGTTCACGGTGACCGGCAGTATCACGACCGGGCATCACCCGACAGGGATGGCGTTCTGGGGAAAGAAGCTTCTGGTCACGAATACCTATGACGACACGATTTCTGTGATCGACACGACTACCAACAAGGTGGAGCGGAAGATCGACCTCGGGCTGCCCATCTGCGTGCCGGGCACCAAATCCGCATACGGCGCCGGGCCGAACTCGATCGCGGTGGATGAGAAGAAAGACACGGCTTACGTTGCACTCTACAACGCCAACGCTGTCGCTGTGGTTGACCTCAACGCCACCTCGTGGAGTCCGGTTGTGGGCATGATCCCGGTCGGGTATGCGCCGGCCTCGGTTGTGCTGGACAGTGCGGACGGCGCGCTGCTGGTGGCGAACGACAAGGGCCTGGGCACAACGGGCTATGGTGTGGCGCCTCCTCCTACGAAGACGGCGGAGAATTCGTACGCGAAGGAATTTGGCGTTTACGACTTCGAGACTCACCAGGACCTGGGCACGGTCAGCATCGTTCCCATACCGAAATATGAGGCTCTGGTGGGTATGACCGAGCAGGTCTTCACCAACAACCACTGGGATCTCGCGCAGAACATCTGGTCCGCTGCAGGCGGCCATCCGTGGACCAAGCCCGTTGCAGTCCCGGCGATGCTCGGCGACCCGTCGAAGATCAAGCATGTCTTCGTGATCATCCGCGAAAACCGCACCTATGACCAGATCCTGGGCGACGTGGCGGCGGGCAACGGCGACGCGTCCCTGGCAGTGTTCGGGGACGACTCGACGTACGTGGCGGACTATCCGAAGGTAACGCCCAACGCGCACGCGATCGTGGAGCGCTTCCCGCTGCTGGATAACTTCTACGACCCAAGCCGGCAGTCGGCCGACGGTCATAACTGGATCACGCAGGCCATGGCGCCTTACTCCGATGACATTCAGTCGCCGGACTGGCTTCGTGACTACCCCTCTAATGGCGGCGATGCGATCGCCTATCAGACGAAGGGGCACCTATGGGATGCGGCGGCGACGGCCGGCGTCTCAGTGAAGAACTACGGCGAGTACGTCGAGTACAACACGTTCACCGTGCCGGGTTGCACACCGACGAACCTCTATACCGGTACCACTCCGCCCACTCCGCTACCGTTTATTTATTCCGGATACTGCGAGCCGACGTGGACACAGTTCTACAACGACACGCTGGAGTACGAAAACAACAAGGAAACGCAGCTCCAGTACTACAACACGGTCGGATCGGTAACCCCGTTGCCGAGCCTGTCTAAAATCACTGTGCAGAAGTATCCGCAGTTCGATCTGGGCATTCCAGACCAGTACCGCTTCGACGTCTGGAATCAGGATTTCCAGAATGACGTGAACAACGGAACGGTGCCGCAGCTGGAATTCATGTGGATCAGCTCGGACCATACCGGTGGGCCGCCGAACGCGACCGCCATGCAGGCCGATAACGACCTGGCGCTTGGCCGCTTTGTCGATGCCATCACCCACAGCTCCATATGGTCCTCTTCGGCGATCTTCGTCGAGGAAGATGACGCACAGACAGGCGTGGATCACGTAGATGGGCACCGCAGCCCAGGCTATGTGATCAGCCCTTACGTGAAGCAGAAGGTGAACTCCGATGGTTCCGGGGCCGGAACGATCGAGGAAAGCACCTTCTATACCCAGGTCAACATGACGCGTACGATCGAGCAGATCCTCGGTATCACGCCCATGAACCAGAACGACCTTGTGGCCTCGCCCATGAGGACCCTGTTCGTCGACAATCCACCGAAGGCGAACTTCCTGCCGTGGACGCATGTACAGAACGGAGTTCCGCTCTGCTACGGCGTTACGGGGTACACGGCCCCGGCGAACATCACTCCCGGCTTCAACACCTGCGCTACGACGATGGCGGCTGTGAAAACCAGCCCCGCAGTCAGGGCTCTGCAGGCTGGCTGGCAGAAAAAGAAGGCGGAACTGTTCGCAGCTAAGTATCACATTCCGGACTCCGAAGACCCGGACACCGTCCGTCACTACGACTGGTACGATGCCACTGGGTATAAGGTCCCGTTCCCCGGCGAAAAGACGGTTCGTCCGGCGAGCGACTTCAACAAAGCAGCACCCGCGCAAGCGGACCTGGACGACGACAAGTAAATCGCGTTCCGGTTGTAAAAGGCCCTCTCCCCGGTCACCGGGGGGAGGGCTTTTGTTTGCGCGGCAAGCGCAAACTCGCCGCCTGCCGCGGGACGTGGCGGCGAACTCGCCTGCGGCGGGGCCGGAGCCGTGAGGATTTCGGCGTTTCGTCGAAGCTTAACGCCGGGGTGATGCGGCCTTAACGAAGTGCGATTACAAATTTGTCATCTGCTCATTTGCGGAGCCCGAGCGGTGCTGGCCGAAGTTGCTGACTATGGCCCGACTCCTGGAAATGCGCTGAGGCAGGCCGCAATCGATTTGTATTCTCCCCCTTGTGCAAAGATCACCCAATCTCGCCTGAGGCGCAGCCGGTGCAACGGCTGGTGTTTCCGGTGAGCGTGAGACCGCCATGCTGGTTATAGCGGGGTAGCGTCCCGCGAGGCTTTATATCCTTTGCCGGCGATAGCCGGTTTTTCAGGGAGGTTGTTATGCATCGCGATTCTAAGGAGAGACACTCTCCGGCCCGGGCGAGATTTTTCGCGTTCCAGGGCCTTTGGGCTTTGGCGAGTATCAGCGTGTTCTTCTTTATTGCCGGTATTGGTTTCGCGCAGGTGGATCGCAGCGGGTTGAGCGGTACGATCACCGACCCCTCGGGCCGAGTCCTGCCGCAGGCGCACGTCACGGCGGTCGAAAATGGCACCGGACTGCGCCGCGAGGGCTTTTCAGATTCGACCGGCAACTACAGCATTCCTGAATTGCCGGTAGGGATTTATACGGTCACCATTGAGCACCCGGGCTTTCAGAAGATCGAGTATGTGCATGTGGAACAGGTGATCGGCAGGACGCGCACGCTCAATGCGAGCCTGCAGGTGGCGGGCGGCGAGGAGCGTATCGAAGTGTCGCGCGCTTCGGCGCTGATGGACCACAATACCAGCGCGGTGACCGGCCTGATCGAAAAAGAGCAGGCGGATGAGCTGCCGCTCAACGGCCGCGACTGGTCGTCGCTGACGGCGTTTGTGCCGGGCGCCATTGACACCGGCGGGAGCAACCAGCGGACGGTTCGCTTTGCCGGCCGCGGCCTTGACGACAGCAACTTTACCTACGACGGCGTGGATGCCACGAATATCGTGAATCAGACGCAGCGCCAGTGGGTGCGGCTGGCCATTCCGCTCGACGCGATCCAGGAATTTCGCGTCGATACGTTGATGGCGACGGCCGAGGAGGGCGGCCTCCGGCGGCGCCCAGCTGGACGTTACCTCGCCATCGGGCACGAATCAATTTCACGGACGACTGTTTGAGTACCTGCGCAACGACATCTTTGACGCGCCGTTGCCCGAGTGGGCCTCCAACGGTGAGGCGCAGCAGCCGCTTCGCCTGAATCAGTTCGGCGGATCTGCGGGTGGCCCCATTATTCGCGACAAGACATTTTTCTACGTCGCTTCGGAAGCCTATCGGCAGAACTGGGGATATCCGGTGAGCGGCGACGTGCCGAGCGCCGCGCTCAGGGCGACGGTTCCGAGCACCTCGCCCGTTTATGGGATCGTCAACGGCTACCCAGGAGCCGGTCCGAAGGCGTTTATCGCATCGACCAACGACCCGAACATCGACCTGTTGACCTGCGAATGTACGCAGGTGGTGAATGAGAGCTCTGCGATGTTGCGGCTCGATCAGCATTTCTCAGAGAAAACCACAGGCTTTATGCGCTTCAATTACGACCGCTCGGTCGATACGCAGCCGCTTTCGGCAGCGGCGACGGACCTGGAGCAGAGGGTCTCCACTCCGATCAATGGGGCGTTGGGATTGCTGCACGTCTTTAATGCCCACCTTGTGAACGAAGCCAGGTTTGGATTCAATCGCTCCACGAATAACCAATACAACTACAGCGACTCCGGGATTATTTATCAGATTGCGGTTTCGACGGGGCCGGGGCCGGGGTTTGTGACGGAGAACTACGATTACACGAGCGTCTACGTGGGCAACTCGTTTTCGGGTATCGACAACCTGACCTGGGCTCACGACCGGCATACCTTTAAAGCCGGATTCGAGTTCCGCAACATTCAGTTGAACCAGAATTACGGGGAACACGGAAAGATTACGTTTTCCACGGTGGAGAATCTGGCCAAAGATTTAGCGAAGAAAGCCAGCCTGACCGGCGCGTTGCCGGTTAACGATTTGCGCAAGAACGATTATTTCCTCTACGCGCAGGACGAGTACAAGTGGCGGCCCAATCTGGTGCTGAACCTGGGCTTGCGCTACACCATCTTCGATCTCTTTAACGAGGCGAACGGGAAGGCGAACCCCTTCGACTTCGCCACCTGCGGGGCGCAGGGATTCTGCGGCGTCGGCGCCAGCTTCGGCCATCAGAATTATGGCGATGTCGATCCCCGTGTGGCCTTCGCCTGGACGCCGCGGAAGGGCGGAAATACGGTGATTCGTGGCGGATTCGGCACGTACCACGAAGACGGACAGTTGGACGATCAGAATCTGCCCGCAAAAAACGAAGTGCCCTCCTATGCGGCGACCGGCAGTTCGAGCTCACCTCTGTCGTATCCGTTGACTTTCGGGGCCGGAACCATCTCACCGAATGCCGAACAGCGGGACCGCAAAGACTCCTATGTCGAGCAGTGGGACTTTTCCGCTCAGCGGGAGCTGCCGGCGAACTTCGTGGGCACGATCTCTTACCTGGGAAGCCACGGCGTGCATCTGCTGGAGACCAACGTTGTGAACCTGATCGATCCGGCGACGGGGGTAGCGCAATATCCGGCCTTTGCTCCCGCCATCGGCTGGCGCGGCTCCGCCGGCATGAGCACGTACAACGGTCTTTCCGTGGCCATGCGGCGCTCGTTTTCCGACGGGCTGCTGGTGGCGGCAAACTATATGTATTCGCACGAAATCGACAACGGCTCCAACGGCAGCGGCGATGGCGACGAGATCGACCCGCAGAATCCGCTGTGCCAGGCATGCGATACCGCCAGCGGTGCGTGGGATGCGCGCCACGTGGTGAATGGCAATGCTGTGTATGAGCTGCCCTTCGGCCTGGGTAAGCCCATGCTGAACCACCGCGGGATTGCGAACATCGTGGCGGGGGGCTGGGAGTTGAATACGACCGCCCTGGCTCGTACGGGATTTCCGGTAAACGTGCTGCTGCCCAGCAGCTATACCGCGCCGGACGGGGCCTCGGGCACGGAGCGTCCCGACCGGATCCCCGGAGTATCCCTGACTCCGCCGGGGGGCAAAACGGTAGCGGAGTGGATCAATCCGGCGGCCTTTGCCCTTCCCGCGGGAGAGTTCGGTACCGCGCCGCGCAATCTGTTTCGCTGGGCCGGGCACGTGGCAGATCGATATGGCGGCCGACAAGACATTTCCGGTTTCGGACCGCGGGCGGCTGGAATTCCGGGCGGAGTCTTACAACATCTTCAATCATCCGCAGCTGGGGCAGCCGCAGGCTACCTGCGACCTTTCGACTTCGAGTCCTGCGGGTTGCGCATCGGGGTTCGGCAGCATCATTAACACAGTGAATACCGTTTCGCCGGTTACGCCGGTGGGATCGGGAACGCCGCGCGAGATGCAGTTCGCGCTGCGATTTGAGTTCTGAGGACCCGCCAATTCGCGGGGGTTGCGGGAACGATGGTTCGGGCTGGGTCGTACCCCCCTCCCCCCAGGGCCGGGAATATGCCAAACGGCTCAATCGACAGGGGTTCCGGGAGGGTGCTTTTCGACATTGCCAAGTTGTTGAACCCGGAACCTTTACAGGAGCGTTTTGGCAAGTGCTCCTGGGGATGACCGGGTTGGGTTGGGTGCTCGGCATGGGCTCTCTCCTCTCCGAAACAGAAAAGCCTCGCTGGAGCGAGGCTTTTTCTTTTTCTACTCTATAGGTTCAGAATATCAGGCTGGAAGGATAAAACTGCCAACTTTCTTTGGGTAGGTTGGCGGGGAAGTCGAGTGGAATGTTGGAGCATTACTTTGGGTAAGTGCTCCGAGGGTTGACAGTTTTGGGGATTGGGAAGTTTGGTGGAAAACTGGTTAAGGAGCGGTGAATAGCTTTCCAGACGTTCGCCTTTCGATGGGTGCGAGGGATTTTTGGCGGAAGTTAGGATTAATTGCGGTTTGGCGCTAAACCGCGTGGAACGGCAGGCCCGTCCGAGGGTTCTCGACGAGCGACTCGGAGATTGGGCGCCAATCGAGATCTGGAAAAGGCTGCTTGTCCGACATGGCAACCACTCGTCAATCGACAACAAAGAGCGTTTATGAGGAGTAATCCCGAAGGTCGCGGTTCGTTGTGCTTCATCCTCGGTCCCCAACTGCGAGTGACCAAGGGCAACCCCAATGAGGTGATTCACCTTACCCGTTGCGGATCCTGACCACCTGCCCAAGAACTTCCCCGAACTAACGGAGTCACCTCAACTGCTGATTGATTGCACGAGACTCTCCGGGTTTTAAGGGCCTGCGGGCGGATTCTGATTGGCGCCATGAGCCGCAATTATCTCTGTAAACGCATCAAGAACAGGTATGAAACCGTTGAAGTCTATGTTGTTCGCATTTTTCTTGATCACCTGCTCCGCGAAGATAGCCTTGCCATAATGCACCGTGGCGTCAAACTGCGCATCGGGCGTGAAGGTTTTTCCCCCGAGAACGGTCTGCCGGGTCTGCGGCGTGAAGCAATCTTCGATCATCGATTTCTGAACGCCCTGCAGGAGCGGGGTGGGCACAACATATAGATTGGCGGCCACGTGAGTATAGGGCGCATTCCACTGTACGTTTTGCTTCGTTATGTTCTTGATAACGTTGCCCACTTCCGTCTTTCCGTCGTCGTTGTCTAGAAGAATGATTACTGGATGTGTCAGGCCAGGAGCCTTGAATTTCCTGATGTCCTCAAGATACTTCTGAATGAGGTGCTTCAGATCTCCAGTGCCCCCATGAAGTTCTAGGATGCGCCCCGTGCTGGTTTCTGGATACTTGAATATCCTTACCCTCAGAGACACTGCATTGTTGGGTGAGACGGCGGCAAGGGCCGGATAATTGGCACCGAGTCGCTTGATCGCTGCGAAAATATACACATTGTCAGTCTTTCCCTCACAAATGATGACAGGGGCTTGTGCGGCATAGAAGTACTCGAAGACGAGGAAACGCCGGTACTGGCTCTCCTTGGATTGCATACGCGCTTTGACTTCACCCGGCGCCATCCCAGCTGTGATCATCACCTTCTTGTTGGAGAGATCGACTGCGTCGATGTGGCCGAGCATACCGTCTAGCTGAGCCATGGTGCCGGGGATCTGCTGTGGCCCTGCGGCGGGACCTTTGTGATAAAAGCTTCCGGTCTTGAAGACGCTGTAAACCATCGCGCGTACGGTACGACGATATTCGCTCTTGATATTGACCTTCTTGTTGACGACAAGACCGGTCACATCCTGACGCGAGTTGCGGTACTGCATGCGTGTCTTCGCGGGGTTGATAGCGAATCCCGAGTGAGTGATGATTTGATTTAGTTCATCGGCGGCTGTCCAGCTGTGAGTTCCGACTCCAACCTCGACGGCGAGTGAGTCCGGAAAGCTCGGTAGGTTTGTTGAGAAGGTTAGATCGTCCGCGTACCTAGTGTACGTACAGCCAGCCTGCTGCGCGAGTCGAACTAGACGCATGTCCAGAATGTGGGCTACCAGATTCGAAACGACCGGCGAGCAAGGACTGCCCTGTGGGAGTGCATTGTTGTGGCATGCTATCTGTGCGAGAAGTGTCGCTACTTTTGGGTTGAGCGCAAAATGCTTATTGCTGATGAAGAAACCACGAACTCTGCCGAAATTGATGCTGCCGAAGAAGTCCGTCAGGTCGAGGTTGAATACCCACCTTCTGCCACGATGACGGCAGGCATTGCTCACGATCGATCGTTTGCGCTTGAATCCGTGCGCGATCTGATCCTTCCAGCCATTTGCATCGTTCAGTTCGGCAGCGCAGTCCTGAAGCAAAATCGAGAGGTTTCTCTGAAGCCGCTTGAGTTCATCGCACGGCGATTGAATTAGCCTCTGCCCACCGGATGCCTTCTGCAGCATGAACGACGTGTATTTGCCCGCTGCATTCATGCGGTAGAGGATGTACGCAAGCATCTTTGGCGTGATGTCAAGTTGAGGCGCAATGTCATGAAGGGTGGTCGCGGCTTTTAATGATTGCAACCTAGACATGGCCGTCTCGATTTATGCCTACAGCCACTCTTTCGCGAAGCACAAGACGATCCAATTCCTGATCACCCTGAGCGACCTGTCAGCAACGGTTCTAACGTTGGTTTCACTTGCCACGATGCGCGGCAGAAGATCTGACTGTAGGCAGCGCAAAGAATATCACATGCCGGCGGGGGGCCCTGAGCTCTTCGCCAAATCCAATCCATGGATCGGGGTACTCCCGGTCCCTCGCGTTCGTGGACCGGGGATGACAGACAGCTCGGCCGACCGAATACTTGCTCATAATTACAGCTCCTCATAAGTTGGCATCCGGAAGCCAACTAGCCGTCCACTTTGCCGTGCAACGGGCTAGCCTGACAGATGCGTTTGGTTGTCCATTGTCGATATCAGGCCAAAGCGCTCAAATGTGGCTATTTCCCCGAGTAGTGTCTGGTCGGCCGACAATGTGATTGACCGCTGCGTTCCTTCGAGTCGGGGACCCCGGGCCTCCACCCCGTCACGCCAACGGCGGGCGTGTCGGGGACCCCGGGCGTGCGGCAGCGAGGAAGGCGCTTCGCGCCGCTTTTTTCGGCACGGCTGAAGCCGTGCCCTGATACAAAGCTCCGGGCCTGAATGCCGTTCCATTGAGGGCGCTGTTTTCGCCGGGTTGAAACCCGGCGCTTCTACCGCCATCCTGCTGCGCAGGATCGGAGATGCGGGCAAACAGGGGGGGGCGACGGGAAGCCGAGACTGGCGAAGAAATGCAGGTCCATTCGACTCGCGCCTGAATTGATTGTTGCGCCCAAGAGTCACCCCAGCGAGCAAAAGCGGCTCGCCGGGGACCCCGACGACTGGGCGCAACAATTCGGATGCTTCGCTCAGGATGACACTTTCTGTTTTTATGGATAGGTTGTGGTGACGCGGGCCCCACTCAAGGAAAAAGAGGGCTTGCATGGGCATCCCAGCTGAGGGCTTGTTGGGGGGAGACTTAAGACGCCAGCGGCAAACCTGACCCACTCAAGCCAAAAGAAGGCTTGCGTGGGCCACCCAGCGGATCGAGGAGCGGTGAATGGCGGTCAAGTGATCGATGAGCGCATTGGCCTGAAGGCAACAGTAAGCAAGGGCCGAGTGTCCTGGAAGGGCCAATGAGTAGGCGAGGCGGCGAGAGGCCTGTTCGAATCAAGCCTTCGCCGCCAGCCTCAGACGGTATCTCGCGTACGACGAATCGTCAAAACGTCAACTTCCTATTTCGCCTGGACCAGCTCCGCAATAACCGCAGCAACTTTATCGAGTATCTGGTTCCAGCCTTCCATTTGACCGCTATTCTTCGCGCTCTCCATGGGTTCATTTCCAATCTGGGTGAGTTTCGTCTGGCCGTTTCCGAGATCCTCAAAGAGAGTCACGTCGTGCGCACCGTCTATGGCCTCATGCTCTATTCCTAATTGCGCAGGCTCAATCTTGTTTCCCTTCGAGTCAGAAAAGTACATGGAGGAAACGATCTTCTGGTGCGGAACAATCTCGTGGTATTCAATCGCATTCCAGAACTCCTGCCCATCCGGCGCCTTCATGCAGAAGAGAGATTTTCCTCCAACGCGAAAATCCATCCGGCAAACGGGCGCAGTAAAGCCCTTCGGTCCCCACCACTGCATCACGTACTTCGGGTCTGTCCACGCCTTCCAAACCAACTCGCGTGGGGCATCGAAAACTCTTGTAACGACCATCCGCTCAATTTCGCTTACCGTGTTTTCTGTCATCACTGATCTCCTCGTTTTTCATTTGATTTACGACCACATCCAGTTTGTCGAAGCTCTCTTCCCAGAATCGGCGATAGCGGATTGCCCAGTCGCTGACTGTCTTAATCGCCTCGGGCCTAAGCGTGCATATGCTTTCCCGTCCACGCTTTTTCTTGATCACAATCCGTGCCCGCACAAGGCAGGCAATATGTTTTGAAATCATCTGCTGCGACAGAGCGAATGGTTCCGTCAATCCATGCACGGAGGCAGGCCCGTGGGAGAGGCGCTGGATCATCGCCCGCCGGGTTGGATCAGACAGAGCCGCAAATGTTGTATCCAATCTATCCACAACCGGATGGTAGTGGATTTCCGGGGAAAGTCAACTGCTAATTTTGCGATTCCTGATTACGAGCCGAGGTGCAAGCCCACTCAGGCCAACAGAGGGCTTGAATGGGCCACTCAGCGTTGGGTGCTCGATCAGGGCAGGCTTGGGAGGGGATTGGAGGGGGTTTCGACTGGGTGGAAGTGGGTATGGATCTGCCCGGCGGTTTTTGGGGGGACTACAGCGGAGAGGCTTTCGAGGCTGGCGGTGGAGACGCTGCGGAGGCTGCCGAAGTGTTCGAGGAGGCGCTGGCGGGTACGCGCGCCTACGCCGGGGATGCCGAGGAGTTCGGAGTCGCGGTCGCGCATTGCGCGGCGCTTGCGGTGGTAGGTGACGGCGAAACGGTGGGATTCGTCGCGAATGCGCTGGATGAGGTGCAGGACGGGGGAGCGGCGGTCGAGGACGACGGGGTCGTCCTCCTGGCCGTAGAGGTAGATGATCTCTTCGCGCTTGGCGATGGAGGCGAGGGGCTGGGTGGTGATGCCGAGGGATTCGAGGGCGGCGGCGGCGGCGTGGAGCTGGCCGAGTCCGCCATCGATGAGGATGAGGGATGGGAGGGGGCGGCGTTCCTCAGGGGCTGAAGCCCCTTGTTTTTTGGCGGGGTTAACGGCACGGCTGAAGCCGTGCCCCTTCACAGCGGATTGTTCCGCATTCAGAATGGATTTTTCGGAGAGTAGCTCATCGGGCTGCAGCTCAGGGGCTGAAGCCCCTTGTTTTTTGGCCCCATTCGGCACGACTAAAGTCGTGCCCTGATACAAAGGCTCCTTTGACGCGGCCTGTTGCGAAGCGGCTAAAGCGGATGCGATTGGATTGGGCGATGGCGCTTCTGCCTGGGGACTCTGGCCGAGGGCACGGTAGCGGCGGGTGATGACCTCGCGCATGGAGGCAAAGTCGTCGACGCCTTCGACGGTTTTGATCCGGAACTTGCGGTAGGCGGACTTTTTCATCTCGCCGTCTTCCCAGACGACCATGGAGGCGACGGTTTCGGCGCCCTGGATGTGGGAGATGTCGAAGCACTCGATGGTGCGGGGGGGGTGCTCGAGCATGAAGGTGTCCTGCAGGGCAGCCTGGATGGCTTTGCGGGTGGGCTGGAGGACGCGGAAGCGCTGGTCGTAGCTCTGTTTGGCGTTCTGGGCGACGAGGTCGACGAGGGAGCGCTTATCTCCGCGTTGGGGGACGGCGATTTCGACGCGGTGTTTGGTGTGTTCGGCGAGGAGGCCGGCGAGTTGGGGGCGGTCGGCGAAGTCGACGGGGAGGTAGATGCTGGTGGGGACGTAGGGCTGGTCGATGTAGAGCTGTTTGAGGAGGGCGGAGAAGAAGGCGCCTGGGTCGAAGGGTGGCTGGGCCGGGGCTAAGGCCCCTTCTTCCAGGGAGGATATTTCCTCGGCCTGCCACCCCATCGCGCCAACAGCAGGCGCGCTGGGGACCCCGGCGTTCCACCCCATCGCGCCAACAGCGGGCGCGCTGGGGACCCCGGGGTGAAATGCAGGTCCTTCGACTGCGCGCTGCGCGCTTCGCTCAGGATGACAAGTGGCCTCGTTTGGCTCGGCGCCTTCCGGGGGGTCGGCGACGAAGTCGGGGAGGTCTTCCCAGAAGAACTCGCGGCGGTCGACGATTTTGCCGCCGCGCATGTGGAAGAGGTTGACGGCGATCATGCCGTTTTCGCAGTGGTAGCCGAAGACGTTGGCGTCGTCGTCTTCAGCAGAGGCGATGCGCTGCTTTTCCTGGAGCTGGTCGACGGTGACGAGGAGGTCGCGATATTTGGCGGCTAGCTCGAACTGCTCGGAGGCGGCTGCGGCGGCCATGCGTTCGTGCAGGGATCGGTTGAGGTCGGCGGTGCGGCCTTCGAGGAAGAGCTGCGCGTCGTGGACGGCTTCAGAGTAGGCTTCGCGGGTGGTGAGGTTCTCAACGCAGGGGCCGAGGCAGCGGCCGATGTAGTACTGAAGGCAGGGGCGGGGGTGGTAGCGGGAGAGGTCGAGCTTGCAGCTGGGCAGAAGAAAGCTGCGATGGATGAGGTCGACGACGCGATAGGCGAGGTTGCCGGGAAAGTAGGGTCCGTAATAGGCGCTGCCATCGCGGCGGAGACGGCGGGTGACGAAGACTTTGGGCCAGCGGTCGCCGAGGGTGAGCTTGACGTAGGGGTAGGTCTTGTCGTCGCGGAGGAGGATGTTGAAGCGGGGCTTGCGCTGCTTGATGAGGTTATTTTCGAGGGCGAGGGCTTCGTGTTCGTTGTCGACAAGGATGTAGTCGACGTCGACGGCGGCCTGCATCAGGGAGCCGGTTTTGGCGTTGGCCTGGGAGGCTTCGAGGAGGTAGGAGCGGACGCGGGAGCGGAGGTTCTTGGCCTTGCCGACGTAGATGACCTCACCGTCGGCGTTTTTGTAGAGGTAGACGCCGGGCCTGGTGGGTAAGGTGCGAATCTTGGCGTGTAGATCCATTGCGGCCGCTGTATCAGTGTAAAGGGTCTGGGTGTTGGGGGCGGACGGGACGGCGTTTGCGGGCGACGAGGTGAATACCGCGTAAAAAGTACGTGAGGAGATGGGGATCCGGAGTGCATTCAGACAATCAATGGCAGCGATAAGTACTTCAGTAACAGCTATTTACGCAGATACGGATATTTGGGCCTGCGCGTGCTCAGTTTTCCTCAGTGGGATGAGGCATCCGCGAGGCTGGCGGGGCTCTCTCAGGGATTGAAGAAGAAAAACGAGAAACGGAGTGTCACCCATGACGCGCACTTTACGAGCAGGATTCGCAGCCGCCTCCACCATGGCGGCGCTGTCTTTGGTTTTTGCAACCGGCTGCTCAACCAAGAACTACGTTCGCAGCCAGACTCAGCCGGTGGTCCAGAAGACGAACGAACTGGATGATGCCACGGCGGCGAACAATCGCAGCATCCACGATGTGGATTCGCGCGCGCAGGCCGGCATCCAGCAGGCGCAGACCGCGGCGAACACGGCGCAGCAAAACGCGCAGAACGCCAGCCAGGCCGCGACAACGGCGCAGCAGAATGCGCAGGAAGCTGTGAATCGGGCGGACACGCTGTCGGGAGTGATTGCGAACCTCGACAACTACAAGCAGGTGGGCGATGTGTCGGTGACGTTCGGCTTCAATAAGGACGTTCTGACGAAGGCGGATAAGGATCAGCTGGATCAGTTCGGCAGCCAGCTGGCGAGCGCGAAGAGCTACATCCTGGAAGTGACGGGCGGGACGGACTCAGTGGGGTCGAAGCAATATAACTACGACCTGAGCGATCGCCGGGCGATGGCGGTGGTGCAGTATCTGGCGACGAAGTACAACGTTCCGGCGCACAAGTTTTATCTTGTGGGATTGGGCAAGGACGTTGAGGTCGATTCCAATAAGACCGCCGCGGGGCGCGCGAAGAACCGGCACGTGGAGATCCAGCTGCTGAGCAATACGGCGGATAGCGGTACTCCAGCTGCACAGGGTTCGAACGGGATGAGCGGGTCGCCTTCGGGGCTGTAAGGCTTCTTAGCAATTAGTTAGTAGAAAGGCGCGCCGCTTATGCTGCGCGCTTCTTCTTTTGGGCCTGTGCCTTGGACATGGGGCGAGGCTGGTACTTTCGAGTGAATCCGGAATCATTTTGCATAGACGTTCTGGTCGAAGGGGGAGTTAGCTTCTTGCTGTGGGGTGAACCTGGCCTTCGCAGGGTTTGGTTTTTGGGTTCGTGGTCCCCCGAGGTGAGAGTTGTGGCGTGGTCCGGGTTTGGTTTTTGGGTTTTGGCGGATGTGACAGATGCGGGGGCGTAGACGGCCGCGCTACTACCCTGCAGGGCTTCGAGATAGAGCCACGCAAAACGCCATGCAGCGGCTTGATATACACGGTAAAGGACTGCAACGCGGCAATCACCAGAGCGAGCCATGAGCGCCGAGGTCTTGCAGTTCCGCAGTTTAGGTCAGCTTGCGTATGTGGGCGGCGTGGACGTCGTTGGTGGAGACGGTCAGGAAGGGCGTGCGGCTCAGGCTGCGCGCTTTTTCTTTTTGGGCCTGCACCTTCGAGATGGGGCGAGGCTGGTACTTTCGAGTGAACCCGGAATCATTTTGCATAGACGTTCGGGTCGAAGGGGGAGTTAGCTTCTTGCTGTGGGGTGAACCTGGCCTTTTCGGGTTTGGGGTTTGGTGTTTACGGGACTGCAACGCCGCAATCGCCAGAGCGAGCCATGAGCGCTGAGTCACACACTTTCGCAGTTACGTCAGCTGGCGGATGTGGGCGGCGCGGACGTCGCTGGCCGTGTAGATGCTAAAGAAGGGCGCGCTTTGCCACCCCATCGCGCCAACCGTGGGGGGGCCGGGGGCTGCTGCTTGCAAGGCGGCTTCGAGGGCGGTGCGGCCGCCGGCTTCTTCGCGTTCTACGAGGCAGATGGCGGCGATGACGCGCATGCCGGCATCGCGGGCGGCTTCGATGGCCGTGATGGTGGAAGCTCCGGTGGTGCAGACGTCGTCGACGATGAGGACGGGGGCGTCCTTTTCGCAGAAGCCTTCGATGCGGCGGCCCGTGCCGTGGGCCTTTTCGGCTTTGCGGACGAGGAAGCCGTGGATCAGTGGGTTTTCAGGGTGCTGTTGGGCGCGGCAGGCGCTGGCGATGGCTACTGCGGAGACGACGGGGTCGGCGCCCAGCGTGAGTCCGCCGACGGCTTTGGGTTGGAGGTTGTGCTCGCGGAGCAGGTCGAGGATAGCGAGGCCGGTAAGGCGTCCACCCTCGGCGTGGAGGGTGGTGGTGCGGCAGTCGATGTAGTAGTCGCTCTTTGCGCCGGAGGAGAGGGTGAAGTTGCCGAGGCGGAAGGAGGTGCGGGCGAGGAGATCGAGGAGGGCGGCGCGGGGATTGGCGTTCGTCGTCATTTCGACTTAGTTTAACGTTGCCGGCACTCTGCTCCTGAGGTGTCCGGCGGGAAACAATCCGTGGAAGTGAAATTGGCACCGAGTCCGCGAGACGATCGACTGGGTTGGGGTGTTGCTGTCGTGGGCCATGATTCCGTATGGCGGACTCGACCGCGAGTGAGGAGCAGACGATTCGCTACGCTGATGCTACCTTTGCATCGAGCGGGCGAAACCATGTTCGATGATCTGTCCAGCTCGGAGAGTCAGACGGAACGCGCACAGAGGGTTTCCGAGGAAGAGGACAAGCCCGCGCGATCCCTGTCGCGGTGGTCCCATGTCATTGCGGGGCTGGTCTTCTGTTTGATGTACTTTCCGTTTCGAAACCACGCCTGGAGTTGGCCCGTCGCGATTGCAATCTCCTATACCGCCTTCGTGTTTGCAATCGCGCTTGGATTGTCATTGGATTACGGCGACGACTTCTTTGGCGCCCCCCGCGTTCCTGAGTATGTCGCGACGCTGCTCCTGCCGCACGCCGTCATACTGGCGCCGGTCACTTTGCTGGCTTATCTGTGGCTTCGCGTAATTCCGATCCTGCCGCATTGGATGAATGTCGCAGGCCATTACGGCTCAGCCTGGCAACTTTGCGCCATCGCGCTGTTTTGGTTCGCTGGGACTAGAGAGGGTATATGGCTGTCACGAAAGATCAAGCGCCGGTTTCATGAGCGCATCTGAACACCAGCTATGCCGAAGCGGCGAATCATTGCGATATCACCGGCTTTCCGCAAGTTTGGCGGCGGGTGGTACTCAGGAGCTGAAGAGCCCGACCCCTTAGAAACGCCTATTCGGCACGACTGAAGGTTGCGAGGCAGACCCTATTTCTTCGCTGCCGCGGCGGGTTTGATGGCGGCGATGGAGTTAGTGAGGCTGTTGATGGTTGCGGCGTCGAGGGAGTAGAGGGTGGGGTCGTCTTCGCGTTTGGCGATGGCTGTATCGTTGGTCTTCTGGATCTCGACTTTTTCGACTTTCTTGCCGCTGTTCGAAGTTACGGTGATGTCGATCGTGGGCGCGGTGAATCCGGAATCGATGAACTTTGTGGCGGCCAGGTCACGGAGAGCGGAGACGAGCATGGAGACACTGTCGGAGTCCATCTTTTTGCCGTTCGACCACCAGTCGTTGCCGGAGTGGGTGAGAACCAGCGATGTGGCGCCGGAGTGGTATTCGATTTTGTCCGGATCGGTGTAGCCGAAGTCGAAGAGCTGCTTTTTGCGGAAATCGTCGAGCGAGTGGTCGAGCGCCTGGCTTAGAGCGGTGGCGGTGGTGGAGTCGATCTTGGAGACCCCGGCGACGGCGCTGGATTTTGCGTAGTCGTCAGTCTTGTCTTTGCGGACCTCGAGGGTATCGTTGCCGGCGCTGCCGGTGAGCTTGATGGTGGCGAGCGGGGTGGCGTGGGCGAAATTCTTCGCCGCTTCGGGGGCGGGCGTGGAGGGATCCCACTTGGCGCTGGTGAGCTGCTGGAGGAGGTCGTCGACCTGGAAGGTGTCTGTGCGATACGGCCTGGGCTTTTCGATTTGCCAGCCGTTCTGTACGCGGGCGAAGCCGATGTCCTGGCCTTTGCGGATCAGGTCGATGCTGCTGACGGAAGCGGCTTCGATGGGAAGCAGGCGCTTATCGCGCAGGTCGCTGAGGGTTTTGTTGAGGCTGGTCTTGATGTAGGAAGCTGCGCTGAAGATGCGCGAATCGCCGGCCACGGCGGCGTAGACAGCGTCACCTGTGGGCGTGTCGTCGCCGAGGAGAAGGCGTGTGGTTTTGTTGTTTTTGGCGGTGATGTCGAGTTCGAGAGAAGGGTCGGCGAGGCCGAAGCGGGCCAGGTTCGCGGATCGATCTTCGACGATGCGCTGGGAGGCAAGAGGCGAGAGGCTCGAAAGCATGCCGGAGACGGTGGTGCTGTCAGCGGGATAAGTGCCGGGGGCGGTGATCCGCCACTGGTCGGCGCCGGAGCGGAGCAGCGTGACAGGCTGCGCGCCTTTCGCTTTGACGGTGAGAGAAGCGACGGTGGCGGGGTCGATTTTGAGGATGTCGGGACTGGCGTCGGCGGAGGGCGTGGCGGTGTCCGGGGCCTTGCGGTGATCGGACCAGTAGAGGACACAGGCGAGGATGAGGAGGACGACCGCTGCGATGAGGAGACCGCGAAATTTCATAGAGCAAGTTTCTGATCGATTACCGGGGATGGGTTTGGCTGTGGTTGTTGGTTATTGAGGCCTTTTGGGGGCGACTCAACAGATTGCGGGTCGTGGTGTGCGTCGTTGAAACTGCGCCCTTCTCAAAACGGAAGGCACCATTACTTTGGGATGAACCTGAAGCGGAGTTGCGTTGACGTTGGTGTGGCAGAGGAGTTTGCTTCTTGCTGTGGGGTGAACCTGGCCTTCGCAGGGTTGGGGTCGGATTTGGAATTGAGGCTGTGGTCGGGTTCGTTGAGAGTGCGGAGTTGTGGCGTGAGACACATGATGCCGGCGATAGATGGCGGGGGTTCAGCGCACCATTACTTTGGGATGAACCTGAAGCAGAGTTGTGTTGACGTTGGTGTGGCAGAGGAGTTTGCTTCTTGCTGTGGGGTGAACCTGGCCTTCTCGGGGTTGGGGTCGGGTTTGGAATTGGGGCTGTGGCCGGGTTCGTTGAGAGTGCGGAGTTGTGGCGTGAGACACATGATGCCGGCGATAGATGGCGGGGGTTCAGCGCGCCATTACTTTGGGATGAACCTGAAGCAGAGTTGTGTTGACGTTGGTGTGGCAGAGGAGTTTGCTTCTTGCTGTGGGGTGAACCTGGCCTTCGCGGGTTTGGGTTTGGAATTGGGGCTGGGGTCGGGTTCATTGCTCCCCCAGGCGTAAAGTCGTCGCGCGAGAAACGGTGGCGTGAGACAAGGGCGGTTTTCGAAGCACGGGTCAGCATCGTTTCGCTTTCTCGGGTGAGCTATCTCCGCTTCCACCAGACCATGATGCCGGCGACGATGACGATGAGCGGAAGCACGAACTGACTCACGATGCGAACGACGTTGAGCTGGCCGCGGGTCATGGTGATGCGCCGATCTTCCGGAGCTTTGGGCTTGATGGAGATGAGGTCTTCGTCGGAGCAGAGCCAGTTGATGGCATTGGTGGCCAGGTCTCCGTTGCCGTTGAAGCCGATGAAGGCATTCGAGGACCAGGCGGAGCTGCCGACTACGACGAAGCGGCCCTGGGAGTTAGGCTTGCCGGTGTTATAACTCCCTGCGACGGCGAGGGTAAGAGGTCCGCGTTTGTTGGACGGGTCTTTGGTGCTGATCTTCGGCGAGCTTAGGTTCATGGTGGCGAAGCTGGTGCCGGAGGAGTCGAAGAGCTTATCGATGGTGGTTTTGTCTGTGCTCTTAAAGGTAAGTGAGCGGGCGAGCGGGAAGCCGGTGAGTGAGCTCTTCATGTCCGCGACGATAGGCTGCGTGCCGTAACTACTAACGAGGGCGACCTGGCCTCCGAAGCCGTAGATCTGACCGATAGGATTAAGGTCGAGGATAAGGTCTTTGTCGACAGTAACACCCCAGGATGAGAGGAGCGAGGTAAGAGCGTCGTTTTCGGCGATGGCGGAGGGGCCCATGCTCAGAGGGGGATCGAGCATGAAGAGGGCGCGGCCACCGTTCTCGACATAGGTTTTGATGGCGTCGACTTCGGGCTGCTCGTAGTTGTGGGTGGGGCCGGCAACGACGATGGCGGTGCAGTCGGCGGGGACTTCGGCCTTCTGGACCAGGTCAATGGACTGGGTCTGGTAGCTGTCTTTCGCGAGGAGGTCTTTGAAGTGCGACTCGCCGTCGCGGCTGGAGTCGTCGATGGGGTGTTCGCCGCTGCCGGCGAGGAAGCAGACAGTGCGGGTGTTGCCTTTGATGTCGCGGATGAAGGCCCCGGTGATGCCTTCTTCGGTCATTTCCGCGGCGGTCTCGGTGTGATCGCCGACCTGCACGGTGGCGGTGCCGTAGCTGCGAACTCCGGCCGCGCGGGCCAGTTCAGGATCCTTGTCTGGGTCGACATACTTGACCTTTACCTTCGGCGATAAGTTCGCGTACTCGTCGAGGAGGTCTTTGCCGGTGTTGAAGTGCCGGCTCTGATCGAAGTAGGTGATGGTGGCCGGCAGCTTGAGGCCGTCGACGATTTTCTTCGTCTCATCGGAGAGGCTGTAGCGCTTGTTGGAGGTCGCGTCGTACGATTTCTCATAGCGATTGGCGAGAAAATTGGCGACGACCACGATAGCGAGGATGACGAGAACATAAGTCGTCGCATAGGCTGCGTACTTTGTTTGTCTCGCTTTAAGCCATTGACTTGCTGCCATTCCGAGCTAAGACCTCCAGCGAAGGGATTCCATCGAGCGGGCGGTGAAGAAGAGTCCAAGGAAGATGACGCTGAGGTAGTAGATCGCGTCTTTGGAGGAGAGCACGCCGCGGCCGAAGGATTCGTAGTGAACGGGCACAGAGAGGTAGGAGAGGACCTGCGCCCAGGAGGAGGAGTCGTAACCGCTAACCCAGGAGAAAACCCAGAGCAGCAGGCAGGCGGCAAAGGTGGAGGCGCCTGCGATGATCTGGTTTTTGGTCAGGGTCGAGATGAAGGTGCCGACGGCAAGGAGCGCCGCCGCCTGGAGCACGATGCCGAGATAGGCGATGAGCATGGGCTTCCAGTCTGGATGGCCGTAGCGGAATACGAAGGCGAAATTGATGCCGCCAAAGGCGAGGATCAGGCAGTAAAGGAGGATGGCGGCGAACCACTTGCCGAGGATGATCTCGATGTCGCGAACGGGCGACGTGGCGAGCAGCTCGATGGTGCCGTTGCGCTTTTCTTCTGCGAAGAGGCGCATGGTGATGAGGGGGATGAAGAAGAGGCCGAGGAAGCTGGTGTTGGAGAGCAGGGGGCGGATGATCTGCTCGTTGACGTTCATGGGCTGCATCTGGCCGGACATCTGCATCTCGATGCCTTCGATGACGAAGTCGCCGAGGTAGTTCCAGAAGAAGAAGCCGAAGATGACGCTGTAGAGGGTAAGCAGCAGCCATGCGATGGGCGAGGAGAAGTAGCTGTCGAGTTCGCGGCGGCAGATGATCCAGGCGCTTCTCATGCGTGGGCCTCCGGTGCTGGGGCTTGGGCGGGTGGGGGCGGTTCGGCGGAGGCAACTGAGGCTGCGGGTTCGCCGCCAGTGAGTTGCAGGAAGATCTCTTCGAGACTCATGGCGGAGGGGCGGAGTTCGTTGAGGTCCCAGCCGGATTCAACGATGGCGCGGGCGAGATCGCCGCGCACGAGCTGGCCTTTGCTGGCTTCGACTTCGAAGACCGCGGAGTCCTGGAATTCTTCTTTGAGGACGACACGGCTGACGCCGCTGATTTTTTCGAGGCGCGCCAGGACCGGAGTGGTCGCCAATATGCCGGCGCGGGCGGCTACTTCGAGGAGCACGGATTCGGCGCCGCGGGCGCGCGCCTGGAGATTGTGCACGGAGTCAGTCGCGACGAGCTTGCCCTTGTTGATGATGAGGACCTGCTCGCAGGTCTGTTCGACTTCAGGAAGGATGTGAGTGCTGAGGATGATGGTGTGGTCGCCGGCGAGGCTCCTGATGAGGTCGCGGGTCTCGTTGATCTGTTTGGGGTCGAGGCCGGCGGTGGGTTCGTCGAGGATGAGGACGTCGGGGTTGTGGATGATGGCCTGGGCGAGGCCGACGCGCTGGCGATAGCCCTTCGAGAGCTTGCCGAGGAGCTTGTTTTTGACGTTGGCGATGGCGCAGCGGTCGAGGACGTAGGTGACGCGCTTTTCGAGGTCCGGGCCGGAGAGGCCTTTGAGGCGGCCGACGAAGCGCAGGTACTCGATGGTTTCCATCTCGAGATAGAGGGGCGGCGCTTCGGGCAGGTAGCCGATGCGGCGGCGGACTTCGAGGGACTGCTCGAAGACATCGAAGCCGGCGACCGTGGCTGTACCCGCGGTGGGCGGGAAAAAGCAGGTCAGCATGCGCATGGTGGTGGTTTTTCCGGCGCCGTTGGGGCCGAGGAATCCGACGATCTGGCCTTTGGCGACGGAGAAGGAGATGCGGTCGACGGCGGTGGTGCGGGCGTACCTTTTGGTGAGGTCTTTTACTGTGATCATGTGGGGCTGATTAATCGGACCTCTGTTGGCCCGGAGTCGTTAGTAATTCCGATCAGGGGCTGATGCGCACAGTGAGCTTCTCGAACAGCTGTGAATCAGGGACCATGCTAAAACATTGGCGGCTCGTTGTGTCAATGCCGGGAAGAGGAGCCGAAAATATTCACTCCCCCGCGTCGAGTTGGGTGTGCTTCTTCAGCGAGCCCCGCGGCTTTTCGTTTCCGACTTCCGCGACTGGATGGTCTGAGCGGCTTTTTCCGCGAGCCATAGTTTCATGAGCGACTGGTATGGAACGTCGAGTTTGTTTGCGTGGCTGCGGATGGCGTTCAGAACATCCTCGGGAAGCCGCAGGGAAATTGTTTTGGTTGAAGGACGCAGGTTTGGAAACGACACGATTTTTGCTCGAGTCCAGTCAACATAATCGGTGGTGTCGTGCGACTCCCAGAAGGCTCGCTCCTCGGTTTCATTGGCAAATTCAGGAATTGGCTTTAAGCGCCGAGGCATAAATTGGTCGCTCCTTTTGATGCATGGCCCGCGCCGAGATGGGTCTGATGAGAATCCCTCCGCCTCGCAGTGTGAAGGTGACCTGTAACCAGCGCTCGTGATCCGTGCGGCCAAGCGCATGATACCGGCTCTCGGCTGCGCTGTGGGCCGAATGAGGCGCGATGATCAGCGGTTGGCGAAAGAAAATCTGTTCAATCTCTGCTCGCGTGACTCCGTGTTTTTCGTTCTTGCGAGCATTGCCGGCATCCCAGTCGAAGCCGACAATGCGGGACAAGTTCGATGTAGACCGACTTCCAGGTTGTATAGAAGGTGGTTCATGATACAGTCATCGGTCCGAGATAAGCATGTGCGGGTACAGCGTGGTTTTTCTCTCAAACTGCTAGCTGCATTTGTGCTTTTTGTCGCTGGTAGGGAGCTTTTCCGGCTCTACATGTCGAGCAGTGAATTGCTGGCGAATCTGGTGGGATTGGGCCTGTGGACCATTGTCGTGTACGTAGCGCCGCCACGGCCAACACTGTGGAAGCTGCTTCTGGCAGCTGCCTCGCTCGCTCTGTTGGCTATGGTGCTCCACCTTTCGCACGTCGGTTAGTGATTAGACCCCGATGTCCCACGTCGATCGCGCATGAGCTCTACTCTCCCGTGTCGATTTGGGCGCGTTGTAGCTTGTCGGAGTAGTCGATGTAGACGGACTTCCAGGTGGTATAGAAGTCGAGGGCTCCGGTACCTCCTTCGCGGTGGCCGTTGCCGGTTTTCTTGACGCCGCCGAAGGGGAGATGGACTTCGGCTCCGATGGTGGGGGCGTTGACGTAGGTGATGCCGGCTTCAAGGTCGCGGATGGCGCGGAAGGCGCGGTTGACATCGCGGGTATAGATGGCCGTCGAGAGGCCGTACTGGATGTTGTTGGCGATGGCGATGGCTTCGTCGAAGCTGGCGCATTCGAGGATGCTGACGACCGGCCCGAAGACTTCTTCCTGGGCGATACGCATGCCGGGCTTTACTTTGGCGAAGACGGTGGGGGCGAAGAAGTGGCCTTTGGCGTAGGCGCCTTTGGTGAGAGGCTTGCCGCCGGTCAGCAGCTTTGCACCTTCCTTCTTTGCGATTTCGCAGTAGCGGATGGAGGTTTCGATCTGCTGGCGGTTGATCTGGGGACCCATCTGGACGGTTTCGTCGAGGCCGTCGCCGACGGTGAGGTCTTCGGCGCGATCGACGAGCTTGCGGTGAATTCCTTCGCGATCGTCGCGTGAACGATGATGCGGCTGGTGGCGGTGCAGCGCTGGCCGGTGGTGCCGAAGGCTCCCCAGAGCGCGCCGTCGAGGGCGAGGTCGAGGTTGGCGTCGTCGAGGACGATCATGGCGTTCTTGCCGCCCATTTCAAGGGAGCAGGGCTTGAAGTGGCCTGCGGCGGTTTGGCCGACGATGCGGCCGACTTCAGAGGAGCCGGTGAAGGAGACGGCGCGGACGAGGGGATGCTCGACGAGTGGGGCGCCGGCTTCAGGACCAAAGCCGGTGACGATGTTGACGACTCCGGGCGGCAAGCCGGCGTCGATGAGGGCCTGGACGATGTTGATGGTCGAGAGCGGGCGTGTCTTCGGCGGGCTTGATGACGCAGGTGTTGCCGCAGACGAGGGCGGGGAAGAGCTTCCACGAGGGGATGGCCATGGGGAAGTTCCACGGGGCGATCATGCCGCAGACGCCGACGGGCATGCGGACGGACATGGCGAACTTGTTCTGGAGCTCGGAGGGGGTGGTCTGGCCGAAGAGGCGGCGGCCTTCGCCGGCCATGTAGAAGGCGGTGTCGATGGCCTCCTGCACGTCGCCGCGGGTTTCGGCGAGGACCTTGCCCATCTCGCGGGTCATCTCCTGGGCGTACTGCTCTTTGCGCTCGAGGAGGATTTCGCCGGTGCGGTAGAGGATTTCGGCGCGTTTGGGAGCGGGAGTGAGGCGCCAGGTTTTCCAGGCTTCGGCAGCGGCGTTGACCGCGGCGTCGATGTCTTCGGCGCCGGAGGCCTGGAATTCGCCGACGACGTCGTCCTGTCGTGCGGGATTTAGGTTGAGGAAGGTTTTTCCGGTGCGGGAAGGGACCCACCGGCCAGCGATCAGGTTCAGATAAGTTTTGGGGGCCATTGCGCAGCAATCTCCTGAGGAACCAGAATCAGCATACGACGGAGGTGGAGGGGTAAGCACTAAGGTGCCATTGACGATAGATTTCCAGACTGCGAAAGTGCCGGTAGGCTCGCAAAGCCGTACAATTAGTACGAGTTCTCTCAGGAAAAACCACCTCTCTCGATGTCATCGAATGGATTCCAGCCTCGTTCGCGATCGCACAGTCTCCGGTCGCTCTTCAGTGTCTTCTCCAACGACCTGGCGATCGACCTTGGCACGGCGAACACGCTCGTCTTCGCGGCGAACAAGGGGATCGTGGTCAACGAGCCATCGATCGTAGCGATCAACAAGAACACCGGCGAGGTTGAGGCGGTCGGCAAAGAAGCCAAGGAGATGCTGGGACGGACTCCGGGCAACATCGTGGCTATCAAGCCGATGAAGGATGGGGTGATCGCCGATTTCAAAGTCACCGAGAAGATGCTGAACTACTTCATCCAGAAGGCGCACAACCGGAAGATGCTGGTGCATCCGCGGATTGTGATCGGGGTGCCTTCGGAGATTACGCAGGTGGAGAAGCGGGCGGTCGAGGATTCGGCGTATCGCGCGAAGGCCAGCGAGGTATTTCTGGTGGAGCAGGCGATGGTGGCGGCGATTGGCGCGGGTCTGCCGATCACCGAGCCGAGCGGCAACATGGTGGTGGACATTGGCGGCGGGACCACGGATATCGCGGTGATTTCGCTGTCGGGCATCGTCTATTCGCGGTCGGTACGGATGGCGGGGAACCAGATGGACGAAGCCATCATGAATTACCTGAAGCGGAAATATAACCTGCTGATCGGGGAAAGGACGGCGGAGCAGATCAAGATCGATCTGGGCTCGGCGTTTCCTCTGGACAAGCCGATCAGCATGGAGATCAAAGGGCGGAATCTGATCGAGGGCGTGCCGAAGACGATCACCATCGACGATGGGGAAATTCGCGAGGCGCTGGGCGAGTGCATTGCCACGATCCTGAATGCGATTCGGGTGGCGCTGGAGCGGACGCCGCCGGAGCTGAGCGCGGACATCAGCGACCGCGGCATTGTGCTGACCGGAGGCGGGGCGCTGATCAAGAATCTCGATAAACGGATTCGCGAGGAGACCGGGCTGCCGGTTTCGATTGCGGACGATCCGCTGGCGAGCGTGGTGCTGGGCACTGGAAAGATGCTGAGCGATTTCAAGTTGCTGCGGAAGATCAAAATCGACGGATGACGCGGCTTCGCCAGTACGGCTGCTCTGCCAGCCTTAATCGAGATGACAGGCCCTGATGCATGGAATCGTTTTTCAGCCGATACCGCAACGCCCTGGTGCTGATTGCCATCCTGCTGGTGCAGGTGATTGGTTTGGCGGTGCAGGTGCGTCGTCCTGAGCCGAATGCGGCGGACGGGAATGGGGTGCGCCTGATTCGTTCCTGGGTTGTAGGGCTGGTGACGCCGCCGGAACGCCTGTTGCATGCGAGCGGACATGGAATCCGGGGTCTGTGGGCGAACTACGTGGATCTGGTCCACGTGCGGCAGGAAAACAAGAGCCTGAAATCGGAGCTGGACCGGCTGCGTCTGGAAGAGGACTCGATCGCCGAGGACGCACGGCAGGGGAAGCGGCTGCAGGTTCTGCTGGGATTTCAGGAAAAATACGTTTATAAAACGGTCGCCGCTCAGGTGATCGGGACCTCGGGAACCGAGCAGTCGCAGGTGCTGCTGATCGACAAGGGTTCGCATGAGGGCATCAAGCCGGACATGCCGGTGATCACGCCGGACGGCATCGTGGGCAAGACGCGGGACGTGTTTCGCCATACGAGCCAGGTGCTGGAGATATCCGACCCGACCAGCGGGGCGGGGGTGATCCTGGAGAAGACACGAATCCGCGGGGTTTTGCGGGGGAACAGCTGGGGCCAGCCGGAGATCGTGAATGTGTCGCCGGACGAGCGCATCCAGGCGGGTGAGGCGGTGCTGACCAGCGGAGGGGATGCGATCTATCCGCGGGGCCTGGCGGTGGGAAATGTTGAACGGGTGAAGCCCGATCCCGAGGGAACGCTGGTGAACGTGCTGGTGAAGCCAGCCGCGAACCTGTCAAAGCTGGAGGAGGTGCTGGTGATCACCAGCACCAGCGAGGAGATGCCGACGCAGGCGCAGCAGGATCTGAGCGAGGCGGATCAGGCTGAGCAGAAGGCATCGGATGTGCTGGCGGAGCGGCTGCCATCGCGTGTTGATCCGAATGCGCCACCGGACCAGCAGGAGGCTCCGGAGGATGACAGTGCGGACGAGGGGGCGGCGCGACCGGTGAAGCCACCGCAGGCGCTGCATCCGGACCGGTATACGCCGTCGGACACCCCGCCGGCGGCGGAGTTGGTTCCGGGGCAGAAGATCAGCGACAGCCAGGCCTCGGCGGTGAAAGCAGCAGGCGGTGATTCCGATGAGTCGGCAAAGCCAGGGGTCGGCACTATGCCGAGCCCGGCGACGAAGCCAGCCACAAAGCCAGTCACGAAGGCCGCCACCAACCCGTCGAGCAGCCAGAAACCCAAAGCTAAGGCAGCTGCGCCAGCACAGGCCCCAGCGGATGGCAATCCAGCGCCGACGCCGAGCGGGACGCCGGCCACGCCGAGCGGAACTCCGCAGCCCCAGGCTCCGCAGCCCCCTGCGGCTCAGCCGCAGACTCCTCAGCTGCAAGCCTCGCCGCCGCAGGGAGGGGACTGAGTATGGTCCTGATGGCGTCGTCGCGGCATGAGGTGGGAGCCAAGTCGTTTCCGCTGGTTATCTACATTGTTGTGCCGCTGCTGGCGCTGGGTTTGCAGTCGCTGTTATCGCTGCACTTCAACCATTTCGACTTGATCGACCTTCCGCTGTTAGTGACGATTTACTACGGGATCACGCAGCGGGAGCCAGTAAGCGCCACGATGGTGGGGGCGCTGATCGGCATTGCGCAGGATGCGCTGACGCATCATGCGCTGGGTATCTTCGGAATCTCGAAGGCGGTGATCGGGTACATGGCGGCGTCGCTGGGTGTGCGCGTGGACACGGAAAACCACGGGACGCGGCTTCTGCTGACCTTCGGCTTTACGCTGGCGCAGACGGCGGTTTTGTGGCTGCTGCAGCGGGACATGCTGGGGCAGCAATTTGCGTGGCACTGGTTTCACGAGTTGATGCGAGCGGTAGCCAACGCAGTGGCGGCCGTGATCCTTTTTGCGGTGCTGGACCTGACGCGGCGTTCGGATTACTGAAAGATGGGTTGGATCATGTGCAGTCATGAACGGGGGGCGGGGCGGGCAGGAAAAAGGGTAAATCTGCATCCGAACGCGGGTTACAATCGTCCTAGAAAGAGCGGCGCCTCGCCGGACAGGGGCATGCCGTTGTCAAGGTTCAGCCAGGGTGAACGGTCCGCTTGGCGAGCAGTCCGAAACCAGGAATATTCCAACTCCATGAAGAGACTCTCCCGCAGCCTGCTATTTTTCGTTATTTCACCGCTGCTCACACTGTCGGTTTCGGCACTGGGCCAGAGTCCGGGGCAGGCGACGCCAAAGGCGCCGGCCGAGCCAGCATCCGCGGCCGCCGCGAAAACGCCGGCGCGGAAAGATGCGACGGGTGGGGCCAGCGCTTCGGCGACTCCGGATACGGCGGGCGCCTACTTTCACTTCATGATGGCGCATGAGTACGAGGAGATGGCGACGACGTTCGGGCGGGGCGAGTATGCGACGCGCGCCATTGAAGAGTACAAGATGGCGTTGAACGACGATCCTGCGTCGAAATACCTGAACGGCCATCTGGCTGAGCTTTATTTCAGGACGGGCCGGATTCGCGAAGCGGTGGTGGCCGCGCAGGATCGGATTAAGCAGGATCCAAACGATCTGGAAGCGCACCGTCTGCTGGCCGATGTGTATCTGCGATCGCTGGGGGATAACCAGCAGCAGGACGTTTCCGGACAGATGCTGAAGCTGGCGATCGGGGAATTCCAGAAGATTGTGCAGCTGGAGCCGAATAATCCGGAGGATCATCTGATGCTGGCGCGGCTGTACGCGGCGGATCATGAGTCGCCGCAGGCCGAAGAGCAGTTGGCGGCGGCGCGGAAGATCGATCCGGGTTCGGAAGAGACGGCGCTGATCGCGAGCCAGTTTTATGCGGATGTGGGCGATACCAAACACGCGATTGAAGTGCTGAAGGCGCTGCCGGATGACGATCAGACGTCGCGGACGGAAGCTCAGCTGGGCAAGACTTACGATCAGCTGAAGGATACGAAGTCGGCGATCGATGCGTATAAAAAGGCCCTCGATCTGGAGCCCGATGACCTGGATGTGGAGCGGAAGCTGGCGGCGGACCTTCAGGCCGACAACCAGACGGATCAGGCGCTGCAGGCCTGGAAGGACATTGCCGCGGGAGATCCGAGCGATGCGGAAGCCGAGCTGCAGATTGCGGAGATCAACGAGCACAAAGGGCGCTTCGACGATGCTCTGGCGGCGGTGAAAAAGGCTCACGAGCTGGCTACCGATTCGCTGGATATCCAGTTCCATGAGGGGATGATCAACGATGCCCTGGGACGGCTGGACGATGCCGCGAAGGTATACGAGCAGCTGGTGACGGCGACGGAGCACCCGAGCGGGCAGTATTCAGACGAGGAGAAGGGAAATTACGCGACGGTTCTGGTGCATCTGGCGGAGGTTTACCGGGAGCAGAACCGGCCGGAGCAGGCGATCGCCACGTACGAGAAGATGAAGGCTCTCGGCGGGGATCTTGAATCCCAGGCTTACGACCAGGAAGTAGAAACATGGCGCGATGCCCACGACTACGAGAAGGCCACTGCTGTTGCGCGCGCCGCGGTGGAGAAGCTGCCGAAGAATGTGGATGCGAAGCTGACTCTGGCGCGGCAACTGGCCGATACGGGGCATGTGGATGAAGGCGTGGCCATGGCCAAGAGCCTGATGCAGAGCGATCCGAAGAACATGGAGATTTACTTCCAGCTGGCCCAGATTTATACCGATCTGCGCCGATGGAAGGAGGCCTCAGATACGCTGGATGGCGCCGACAAGCAGGCTACGAAGAAGGAAGACCACACGATGGTGCTGTTCGACCGGGCGATGATGGCCGACCGGGCGAAGCGGTACGACGAGGCGGAGGCGGATTTCCGCAAGGTGCTGGCGGTGGACCCGGACAATGCTCTTACGCTGAACAATTTTGGGTTCATGCTGGCGGATCGCGGAGTGAAGCTGGATGAGGCGCTGGCGATGATTCGCAAGGCTGTGCAGCTGGAGCCGACGAACTACGCTTATCTGGATTCGCTGGGCTGGGCGTATTTCCAGTTGGGGCAGTACCCGCAGGCCGAGGACAATCTGGAGAGGGCGATTTCGCGCGGGGCGAACGATCCGACGGTGCACGACCATCTTGGCGATGTCTACGAGAAGACGGGGCGTTTAAAGCTGGCGGCGGCGCAATGGGAGCTTTCGCTGAATGAGTATGCGCGCACCGTGCAGGCGGACATCGATACAGGCGATGTGGGCAAGGTGCAGAAGAAGCTGGACAGCGCGCGGGTTCGACTGGCGAAGGAGTCGGGTAGCCCGCAGGAGAGCAAGCCGGAGTAGGTCTTCAGAAGGCTTAAACTGCTGTTATGGCAGCAGCACCAACGGCTTTGCCGGCGGCGTGCGCGGTTCCGCAGAAGGGGCCGCTCTCGCAACGAGAATTCCCCGAGCCGGAACATCCTTATCGATCGCCGTTTCAGCGCGACTGCGGGCGCATCATCCACTCGCGCGCCTTTCGACGGCTGGCTGGGAAGACGCAGGTCTTCACGGATCGTGGGTCGGACCATTTCCGCAGCCGCCTGACGCATACGATGGAAGTGGCGCAGATTGCGCGGACCGCCGGTCGGGCGCTGGGCCTGAATGAGGATCTGACCGAGGCGCTGGCCCTGGCGCACGACATCGGGCATCCACCGTTTGGGCACGCCGGCGAGCGGGCTCTCGATGAGGCCCTGCAACGATACGGGCTGGGTTTCGATCACAATCTGCACGCGCTGCGCATCGTCGAGGACTTCGAAAGCCGGCATCTGGAGTTCCGGGGACTGAACCTTACCCTCGGGGTGCGGGAAGGTATTGTGAAACACTCGCGCGATTATGCGGAGCGGGAACACCCGGAGCTGGCGGAGTATTTTCTGGATCGGCGGCCGCCGCTGGAGGCCCAGCTCATCGATCTGGCGGACGAGATCGCCTACCTGACGGCCGACCTGGACGATGGAATGGAAGCAGAGATTCTGACGCTCGGGCAGATTCGATCGGGCGTGCGTGTGTTTGAACGCCATTTCGCACCACTCGCGGCGGCGCATCCTGGAGCACCGGAAAAGCTGTTATTTCAGGAAACATTGAAGCTGGTGCTGAACTCGCTGGCCGACGATCTGGTGGCCGAGATTCGGCGGCGGGTTGTGGCAGGGGGCATCGGCGATCTTGAGGGGATTCGCCGGACATCGGAGAGGCTTGCGGGGTTTTCTGTGGAAATCGAGGAGCTGCGGAGCGAGGCGAAGGAGTTTCTCTATCGTAATCTGTATTTGTGTGATGATCTGGCGAGTGGACACACACAGGCGGCGCAGGTGATCGCCGACCTGTTCGGGGCGTGGATGGCGGACCCGGAACTTTTGCCGGCGAATTATTTGAGCAAGGTCGGGGAAGAAGGGGCTGCCAGGGTAATTGCGGATTATATTGCGGGAATGACGGATCAGTTTGTACTGAAAATGCATCTTAGCGTGAGGAAGATGGTGGTTCCAGGCCGGTAAGGTTTCCTCAGAAATTGGCCCGGGCACATTTTGCTGTGACTTGCCACAGGCCGGCCGGATTGAGCAATCACCTCTCCGCGAAAGCGAGAGGAGAGGGTATGGCACTTATCGTTGTGCATGCCTGGGCCCCGTTTGTAAGCGGAATGTTTGTGGGTTGCTGGATCGGCGCCACAGTCGGTTGTGCCGGGATACTGCTGGTGGTGGGACGGCGGATGCGGCAGCTGGAAACGATCAACCAGCTTTTGCGCAACAAACTGAAGGGGCGGGAAAAGCCGCAACGGACCGGAACGGGCGGGCCCGGGCCTACTTTGGTGATGCCGACACCCAGCCAGGCAAAGGGGACGCTGGGCCGAGTGGCGCGGGTTCACTGAGCCACGACCAGGGCGAGCGAGGCCGGGCGAGTGAGTCCGGGATCGAGTTGTGGATCGGCGAATGCTTCTTTCGTGGAGCAGCGCAAGGACGGACGACCCTGAATACCGCATTTGACCGCTTGCGTGCGTTCCGGAATCGCCATGGTGATTCACACATTTGCTTTTCGCTGGAAGCCGGGAATTACAGAGGAGCTGCGGCAGCGCGTGGTGGATGCGATCCGCGGCTTGCAGGGGCGCATTCCGGGGCTTATGGAGACGTGGGTGGGCGTGAACTTTTCTCCGCGATCGCAGGGCTATGAGCTGGGCGGGGTGATGCAGTTCGCGGATCGCGCGGCTCTGGAGGCTTATGGCGGGCACCCGGCTCACCAGGAGCTGCTGGGGTGGCTGAGGCCGCTGATTGAGGCGGTTGAGGTGGACTTCGAGGCATAACTGGCGGGACCGGGCAGTATCGAAGAAACAGCGAAATGCGATCCCTGGGTGCCGCGCGTAATTTCCAGATTGACGACAAGCCGGACACCCCGGGAAGGGGCCAACGACAATCTCGATTTCGCTGGTACACCCTCGTAGCGCCCCGCATTTAACTCTGCGTGTCGCCGAGTAACTCTCGCCAACACTCCTACTCTAAATTGCAGCGTTTCTGAGGTCTCTTAACGGGCCGACATGTGAGGAAGCAGGTCCCTCGCTCCGCCTACCCCATCTGCGATGGGGCCCCACGGCGCTCCGCTCGGGATGACAATGTAAAGGAATTTCAGGACACGACACCGGGAGCTGGTAGGCAATGTGTGCGTCCCAAGAGTATTGCCGGCGAATACGGAAGTTGCGAGAGGCTTGGTGGGAACTGCCTTGGTCCGATAGAGACTCCAGGCATGACCAAAAGCGTTCGTCGGCTGGCCGGCTCCGGCTGCGATGGTGAGTCGTTCCGCGGGTTTCGAAAATCCTATAGCCTGAAGGTTTATGCCTGAGTTCGAGGAAACGGACTTCGTGATCGTGGGCGCGGGAATCGCGGGACTGCGGGCGGCGATCGGCCTGGCGGGCGATGGGGCTCGTGTGCTGGTGGTGACGAAGGAGGCGCTGGGCGAATCGAACACGAATTATGCGCAGGGCGGCATCGCGGTCGCGATGAGCGGCGAGGAAGACGTCGCGCTGCATCTGGAGGACACGGTCAACGCCGGCGATGGGCTGGTGAATCGGGAGGCGGCGCGGGTGCTGGTGGAGGAGGGGCCTGTGCGCGTGGAGGAGCTGCTGCGGTGGGGCACGGATTTCGATCGCGAGGGCGGGCAGCTGATGCTCACGCGCGAGGGAGCGCACAGCCGCAACCGCATCCTGCATGCCCACGGCGATGCGACGGGGGCGGAGATTGGGCGCTCGCTGCTGCGGCATGCGCGGTCGATGCCAAAGATCACGCTGATGGAATGGACGACGACTCTGGATTTGGTCGTGGAGGGTGGAGAGGTTGCCGGCGCTGTTCTGCTGAGCCGGGAAGGCGAGGTGAGCCAGGTGCGGGCGCGGGCTGTGCTGCTGGCGAGCGGGGGCGCGGGGCAGGTGTACAGCGATACGACGAATCCGGCGGTAGCGACGGGCGATGGGATCGCGATGGCGTGGCGGGCGGGGGCGGAGATCGCCGACATGGAGTTCTACCAGTTTCATCCGACGGCGCTGAGCTTGCCGGGAGTGCCGCGATTCCTGCTGTCGGAGGCGCTGCGCGGTGAGGGCGCCTGGCTGCGCAATGCGCGGGGGGAGCGATTTATGGAGCGGTACCATCCGCTGCTGGAGCTGGCTCCGCGGGATGTAGTGGCGCGGGCGATCACGCGGGAGGGGATGGGCGCGGGTGGCGAGGCGCTGCCGGTGTATCTCGATATGCGGCATGTGACGAGGGTCGATCCCGCTAAGCGGTTTCCGGGGATATCACAGTTTCTGGCCGAGCATGGCCTGGATCTGCGGCGCGATCTGATTCCGGTGCGGCCGGCGGCGCATTATCTGATGGGCGGGGTAAGGACGGATGTGCACGGGAAAACGTCGCTGAAGAGACTGTATGCGGCGGGAGAGGCGGCGTGCACGGGGGTTCACGGGGCGAATCGGCTGGCGAGTAATTCGCTGCTGGAGGGGCTGGTGTTTGGGGCGCGGGCGGCGGAGGCGATGCGGGGAGAGACAGGGAACAGGGAACAGGGAACAGGGGACAGGGGACAGGGGACGGGGGACAGGGTACAGGTTGCAGGTTACGGGTTACAGGTTACAGGGGACGGGGGACAGAGTGAGGCAGCCGGGGAGCGCGTGCCTGCCTATGAGTCGAGGGACTTCTCTAAGCCGCTGCGTGAACTGCAGCAAGCAATGTGGAACAGGGCTGGACTTCTGCGGGATGCCGAGGGACTGAGCGCCATGATGGCGGAGTTTGCGAGCCTTTCCGAGCCGGGGCGGGGGGCCGTGCCGACGCGGGCGCTCGTCGAGTACAGGAATCTGCACACTGTGAGCCGTCTGATCGTTGAAAGCGCGCTGGCACGGGAAGAGAGCCGGGGCGCGCATTACCGGAACGATTATCCGAGGCGCGACGATGAGAAGTTTCAGAAGCATTCGGTTGTAGCGAGGGGTGGGGAGGTGGGGTTTGTGAGCTTTCAGAGTGCGCGGAACGATCTTGTGCAGGCTCGGGAGAAATAGCCGGCATCTCTAAACTGCGCGCAAACTCATCGCTGGTTGAGGAGGTGGATGGTTTCGAGGATGGTATCGCCGGCGATGGTGAGGCTTTTTGCGCTGAGTTTGTCCATGGTGTCGTCGGCGGTGTGCCAGTAGGCGTTCTGGTAGCCGTAATCGAGGTCGATGAGGTCGGCGCAGGGCACTCCACGGCGGACGAAGGGCAGGTGGTCGTCTTCGTCGTAGGTTTTGGTCTGAAAGAAGTACGACTGCCAGCCGTATTCTGTGGCCGCCTGGAGGACCAGGTCTTCGAGCCATGGTGTTGAGTTGAGGTCGCGCTGGACGTCGAGGTCGCGGTCGCCGAGCATATCGGCGAGGATGAAGGCCTTGATCCGCCTGATGGTGCCGTCGGCCTGCCATTTGGCGGCGAGATGCTTGCTGCCATAGACGGAGTCGCTGTCGGTCCAGCTCTTGACGGCTTCTTCGCCGTCGGTGAAGAGGAGCCAGACGCTGTAGCCATCGAGCGGTTTGCCGCGCAGGTAGTTGGCCATTTCGATCAGCAGGCCGGTGGTTGAGCCGCCGTCGTTGGCGCCGATGTAATGGATGTTGCGCAGCGGGTAGTTGGTTTCGTAGTGGGTGGCGAGAACGATGATGCCGTCTTTCTTGCCCGGAAAGCGGACGATGAAGTTGTGCATCGTCATGGGGCCGGCGGGGGTGTTGGTGGTGAAGGAGTCTTCTTCGAGCTGATCGTGGCGGAATTGTTGTTTGAGGAAGGCTTCGGCTTTGGCGTGGCCGGGGCTGCCGATCCAGCGGGGGCCGGCGGCGACAAATTGGCGGGTGTATTCGAGGGCGCGGGCACCGTCAAACTGGGGCAGGTTCTGAGCATGACTGGCGGGCGCCGCGACGGCTATCAGGAGGGCTGCGAGGAGCGCGAATCGACTCATGAGGCGGTCTTTTCGGCTCGCCGTTTGCGCGTCTTCGGATGGACGAGGTAAGAGACGCCGATGCTGATGAGATAAAGCACCAGCATGGGGCTGGCGAAGACGCACATAGTGAGCACGTCGGCGGTGGGGGTGATGATCGCCGCGATGATGAAGATGATCAGGATGGCGTAGCGAATGTTCTTCCAGAGGAACTTGGGGCTGACGATGCCGAAGAGCGACAGAAACATTACCAGGATCGGCAGCTCGAAGGTGACGCCCAGGCCGAGGATCACGGTGAGGAAGAGGTCGGTGTATTCGTTGATCTCGATCAGGGGGCGGAATTCCTGGTTGAATCCGAGGAGAAAATCGAGCGAGCCGGGGATAGACCCAGCGGTATCCGAAATAGGCGCCGGCGAGGAACAGGCCGATGGTCGCTGACATGAACGGCACGATCCAGCGTTTTTCGTTCTGATAGAGCCCCGGCGAGATGAAGAGCCACAATTCGTAGAGCACGAACGGGCAGGCGAGGATGCAGCCCGCCATGAAGCTGATCTTCAGGTACATGTTGAAGGGGTCGATGGGGTTGTGATAGACGAGCTGCGTTGGCATGTGGTGTTTGGCCAGCGCAAACGACAATGGGCTTCTGCATGAAGCCGTAGATACGCTCGTGGAAACCCCAGGCGGCGAAGAATCCGGCAATGAGATAGAGGGCGGTGTGGACGATGCGGCGGCGCAGCTCGGCGAGATGCTCGAGCAGGCTCATGCCCGGCAGCTCGGCGCGCTCGGTGACGGCGGCGCGGGCGCGGTCGACGAGATCAACCATGGTGGACGGACTCGCCGGGAACTATGGAGGGGAGTGGGGAGTCGAAGGGCTCGGCGGGATGGACGCCGTTGGTGTGGGTGGTGAGGTCGAGGTGGGCGGGCGAGTCGGGGGCGTCGAGCAGCGGGGCGGAGATGAGCTCGGTGGGCGCGGGCGTTGGTTCGGAGGTGGGCGCGGGTGGCTCGACGAGTACTTCGGTTGGCTCGATAGCTGCGGAGACCGGAGTCGGATCCGCTGGGGCGAGGGGTGTTGCATAAGGGGCGCTGGTACTGACCTGCGCGCCGATTGAGGGGGGCAGGATGCTCGGCACCGCCAATGAGTCTGCGGCGGGGAGTGTGTCTGCGGCTTTTGCCTGGGCTTCGGCTTGTTTTTCGGCTAGCTTCTTTTTGCGCTCCTCGTCTTCCATGTTGCGCAATTCTTCCTGAATCTGAAATTTGAATTCGTTGCTGGCGCGGCGAAACTCGGCGAGGAGTTTGCCGACGGTGCGGCCGATTTCCGGCAGTTTCTTCGGCCCGAAGAGGACCAGGGCCAGCAGGAAGATAAAGATGGAGTCGCCGAAATGCATGAAGGTTCATGATACCTGCCGGGATTCGCGGGTCACAAATGGGGCGGAGATCGCCGGCGTGCAAAGGGAGTACGCGGGCTGGGCGGCTTTTGGGTCATCAGGCTGAGTGCGGATTCGGGGGATCGGCATGGGGCCGGGGGGCGAGAATGCTGTATTTTCGTGCCCAAATTCGGTCATTGATCGTTCCGGAGGGTGCGGGTAGACTATTTCGAACGACACGCGTTTGCGGACTTCGGGTTTTGTGCGACGAAGCCCGCAGATGCTGCGTCTAAGTAGTAGAGGCTGCAACATCCCCGTTGGCTGGGCGAGCTTTATGCGTCGCAGCGAGCCGACTGCAGCCGAGTTTGGCTTTCAACATCCCCGTCCAGATTGGCGCGCCCGGAAGGGCAGAGCCGAAACGGACTGAAGGCGGCGTACCGTGGGCGTTCTTGAGGCAGTTGAAGTACCCGTATTGGCTGAGGGGGAGAGTTGTTCTCTGGACAACTATCTCGCTCTGCCCGACAACAGCATGGATGAGCGGATTGCCGCGGCGCGACGCGCGCTGGGCAAGACCACGATTCTGCTGGGCCACCATTATCAGCGCGATGAAGTGATCCGGTTCGCGGACTTCACCGGCGACTCCTACAAGCTTTCGAAAGCGGCTGCGGAGACGGATGCGAATTACATTCTCTTCTGCGGCGTGCATTTTATGGCGGAGAGCGCGGATGTGCTGGCGCATGAGGGGCAGCAGGTGATTCTGCCCGATCTGAATGCCGGGTGCTCGATGGCGGATATGGCCGAGATCGGCCAGGTGGAGGAGTGCTGGGAGACGCTGCTCGATTCCGGCATCGCCGCGGGTGAGATTCTGCCGATTACGTACATGAACTCGTCGGCGGCGATCAAGGCGTTTTGCGGGGAGCGTGGGGGGTTGGTTTGTACGTCTTCCAATGCCCAGAAGGCGTTTGAGTGGGCCTTTGCGCGGGCGAAGAAGATTTTGTTTTTGCCGGATCAGCACCTGGGGCGGAACACCGGCCATGCGATGGGGATTCCGTTGAGCGAGATGGTGGTCTACGATCCGTGGCATAGTTTGGTTTCAATTGGGGGTGGGGCTGGTGGTGCGGTCACGCTGGAGCGGTTGCGCTCGGCGAAGGTGATTCTGTGGAAGGGGCATTGCTCCGTGCACCAGCGGTTTTTGCCTGAGCATGTGGACAAGGTGCGGGCGAAATATCCTGGGATACAGGTGATCGTGCATCCGGAGTGCCGGCTGGAGGTTTGCGAGAAGGCCGACGCGCTGGGATCGACGGAGCGGCTGATCAAGATTGTGAAGGATGCGCCGGAGGGGTCGAGTTTTGCCATTGGGACGGAGATTCATCTGGTGAACCGGCTGGCGAAGGAGTTCGCGCCATTGGGAAAGAAGGTGATCACGCTGGACGACACTGGGTGCCTGTGCACGACGATGTATCGCATCAGCCCGCAGCACCTGGCGTGGGCGCTTGAAAATCTGGTGGAAGGGCGCGTGGTGAATCGCATTCAGGTTAAGGACGATGTGAAATACTGGGCGCGCGTGGCTCTGGACCGGATGCTGGAGATCCGGGGCTAGTGATGGGTGAATCGCGAAGGGAGCGCCGGGTCGCGCGAGCAAAGCGAGAGGGTTTCGCGAGCGAAACCCCGGAATCGCGCGAAGAGCGGGCTGTATGAAAACCTTTACGCTCGATGAGGCGCAGTCTATGCTGCCGCTCGTGCAGTCTCTGCTGAACCGCGCCACCGAATCGAAAGAGGCAGCCCGCAAACTGCAGGAAGAGATGCAGGAGTTGGTGCGGCGGATCTTTATCAGCGGGGGCGTCCTCGTTGACATATCGGCTGCGCAGAAACGCCGGGTGGCGCTTGAAGCGCTGGTGCAGCGGGCCAAGGACGCGCTGGATGAGATCGACGCCATTGGCGTCCAGGTGAAGGATCTCGATTCGGGGCTGATGGATTTCCCCTGTTTGCTCGAAGGCGAGACGGTGCTTTTGTGCTGGAAACGAGGCGAGGAGCGGATCGAATTCTGGCATCGGGTTGAGGATGGGTTTGCGGGACGGCAGCCCATCGATGGGCGGTTTCGGCGGGCTGCTCCTGAAAAGCTGAATTGATCGGCGAAGAGCTATTGGCGAAATGCGCTTAGCTAGAAGCGAGCTTAAGGCGAGCTGGACTTCGAGCTACTGCGAGCGAGTAGCGAGCTTAAGGCGAGCTGGATTCGAGCCAGGGCGGTAATTCTTCCGGGCAGGAACTGAGCTTGTGAGATATGGGGCTAAGCCACCACTCAGCTGGCTACCTGCTATTGGGTCGTCCCATGACAACTGTCATATTGCTTTGCTGACAAAGCCCACTGGGGGCGGGGGCGATTGGGGGCGATTCTGTCTTTGCCGCTGAATTTCAGCTTTGCGGCAGGAGACGGCAATGTCAGCAACCGCAGTCGTACCCCACGCAGTAACCGAGCCAGTACCCGTGAACATGCCCGCCCGGCTTTCAGAGGGCCGGACTGTCGCCAGACTGCAATCCGTCACCAAGCGCTATGGACAGACGGCCGCGCTCGATCATTTCTCGCTGGATTTGCATGCCGGTGAAGTGGTGGCGCTGCTGGGGCCGAACGGCGCTGGTAAGACCACGGCTGTTCGGTTGTTGCTGGGACTGATTGCGCCGAACGAGGGCAGCGTGCGGGTACTGGGGCGCGATCCCCGGGATGCCGATGCGAGGACGCGGATCGGCGCGATGCTGCAGATCAGCCGGGTGCCGGAGATGCTGAAGGTTCGCGAGCACATCGACTTGTTCCGGAGTTACTACCCCGATCCGCTGCCAGCGGCGGAGGTTCTGCGCATCGCGAAGCTCGAAGACCTGGCGGACCAGATGTTCGGAAAGCTTTCAGGAGGACAGAAGCAGCGGGCTCTTTTCGGTCTGGCGCTTTGCGGCAATCCGGATCTTATTTTTCTGGACGAGCCGACGGTGGGGCTGGACATCGAATCGCGGCGGGCGCTGTGGGATGAAGTGCGGGCCCTCTCGGCGGCAGGTAAGACGGTGCTGCTGACGACGCATTATCTGGAAGAGGCGGACGTACTGGCCAACCGCATCGTGGTGATCAACAAGGGGAAGCTGCTTTGCGAAGGAACATCGGCAGAGATCAAGCATCGCGTCTCCGGGCGGCGGATTCGCTGCATCACGCTGATTGATCCGGAGGATCTGCGGAAGCTGCCCTCAGTCTCCGATGTGCAGCAGGATCGGGAGGCGGTGGTGATTCTGGCGGAGAAGCCTGAGCAGGTGGTTCGGGAGATGCTGCTGCGGGATGAGACGCTGCATGGACTGGAAGTATCGGCGGCGGCGCTTGAGGATGCGTTCCTGGCTTTAACGGCAGGGAACAGGGAATAGGGAACAGGGAACAGGGAACAGGCAACAGAAGACAGGTTGCAGGGTACAGGGTGCAGGGTGCAGGGTGCAGGGTGCAGGTTACAGGTTACAGGTTACAGGTTACAGATGAGGAGCGGACTTCATGGCTACGAGTGCAATTGCTGTTTCGCCGAGGGGACTTGGGGTTGGGTATTACACGCGGATTTTCCGCAAAGAGACGCAGTATGAGTTTGTGCGGATGCTGCGCACGAAGGCGTTCTCGCTATCGGTGATTGGGTTGCCGGTGATGTTTTACCTGCTGTTTGGAGCGGCGAACCGGCACAACATCTTTGCGCGTTACCTGGTTGCGAGTTACAGCTGCATGGGTGTGGTTTCGGCGTGCCTGTTCGGCATTGGCGTCAGCATTTCGATGGAGCGCACACAAGGCTGGCTGGAACTGAAACAGGCGAGCCCGATGCCGAGGTTGGCGTATCTGAGCGCGAAGTCGATGAGCTGCGCCGGGTTCGCGCTGTTGATTGTGGCCGCCATGATCGTGCTGGGGCTGACCCTTGGCGGCGCTACCCTCACCGCGGCTGAAGGGCTGAAGTTAGCAGGTGTCATTCTGGCCGGGTCGCTGCCTTTCGCCGCAATGGGTTTGCTGGTGGCGCTGGTAGTTCCTGCCAATGCCGGACCCGGCATCATTAACCTGATTTATCTGCCCATGTCTTTCGCATCGGGATTCTGGATGCCGATCAGCTCGTTACCGCACTGGCTGCAGACCATCGCGCCTGTGCTGCCGACGTATCACCTGGCACAGCTGGCTCTGAATATCTTCGGATTCGCGCAGCCGGGCAGTATGTGGGGGCACTGGGAGGCGCTGGCTGGATTTACCCTGTTAATGTTGGGCGCGGCGTGGATCGTATTCAGCCGCAGTGAGGCGAAGGCTTGAGTTCTTCCGATCCCAAATCGGTGCTTTTTGAGAGCTGTAACGAAGAACCGGACGCTCTGGCTTCGCTGCGAGGCGAGTCAACTGCCGTACCCGAGGCACTTTTCGGCAAGCATTGGTCGGCGGAGGCGGAAGTGGGCGGCGAAGGGCCGCTGCTTCGCGCGCAGCGCAAAAGCGGAGGCCGATTCTACGACTTCATCTGGTTGATGTACTCGGTTTTTTATCTCATCCAGCCGATCGAGCAGAACACACGCAGGGGCTGGATTGCCTTCGCTGTGGGGTTCGGCCTCTTTCTCGGAATCTACATCGGTCTTGTCTACGCTTCGTCGCAGAGAAGGCAGCTGCTGCTGCTGGCTGCCCTGTTCGTGCTCGCTGCCTGCTATCTCCCCTTCAATGGGGGTGCGGTGGGCATGTTCATCTATGTTTCGGCCTTCGTGCCATTTGTTTCGGATTCACTGGGCTTCATCGTGGGCACCTTTATTGCGGTGGTCTGCGTTCAGATCGGGGAAGGGTTCGCGCTGCATCAGAATCCATGGACTTTGGGGTTGTGTACCTTCTTCTCGGTCACGGTTGGATGCGCCAATCTGATCGCGGCGCAGCGCATGCGCGCCAACAAGAGACTGGATCTGGCGCATGAGCAGATCGCCCATCTGGCGAAGCTCGCCGAGCGGGAGAGGATCGCGCGGGATCTGCACGACGTGCTGGGGCACACGCTTTCGGTGGTGGTTCTCAAGTCCGAGCTGGCAGGCAAGGTTCTGGAACGCGATCCTGAGCGCGCCCGCGCGGAGATTGGCGAGGTGGAGCAGATTGCCCGCAAGGCGCTGGGTGAGGTGCGCGAGGCGATCCGCGGGTACCGCACGCAGGGCCTGGCGGCCGAGATTATTCGCGCGCAGAAGACCCTGGATGCGGCCGGAGTAAAGCTGGAACTGGAGACGCAGCCTCCGCAGCTGGCGGCGGCCGAAGAAACCGTTCTTTCCTTGATTGTGCGGGAGGCTGTTACGAATATCGTGCGCCATGCGCAGGCCAGCCGCTGCCGGCTGGAGTTCGGAGCGAATGGCGGGGCGACTGCGCTGGTGGTCGAAGACGATGGGCGCGGGGGCATCCGGCAGGAAGGCAACGGGCTGCGCGGGATGCGGGAGCGGGTGGAGTCGATGGGGGGACAGCTGCGCATCGACAGCGCGCAGGGGACGCGGCTGGTGATTGAAATTCCCCAGCAGGCCGTCGGCCAGCCGTGAAGAAGATTCAGGTGATCGTTGCCGAGGACCAGGCGATGGTTCTGGGGGCCCTGGCGGCACTGCTCGAGACAGAGCCCGACATCGCTGTGTGCGCGAGGGCAGCGAATGGGCGCGAGGCGCTGTCCGCAGTTGGCAAACACAAGCCGGACGTTCTGGTGACGGACATCGAGATGCCGGAGATGACGGGGCTGACGCTGGCGGGCGAGGTGCGGGACCGGTTTCCGCAGACGCGGGTGATGATCCTGACGACGTTCGCGCGTCCTGGGTATCTGCGGCGGGCGCTCGATGCGGGAGCGAAGGGATACCTGCTGAAGGATCGGCCTTCGGCTGAACTGGCGGACGCGGTGCGGCGGGTGCATCAGGGGTTGCGTGTCGTCGATCCCGATCTGGCGGTGGAGGCGTGGGACAGTGGTCCCGATCCGCTGACGGAGCGGGAGCGGCAAATCCTGTGGCGCGCGGGTGAGGGCAAGTCGAGCGGAGAGATTGCGGAGGAGCTGCATTTGTCCGAGGGGACGGTGCGGAATTATCTGTCCGAGGCGATCAGCAAGCTGGGGGCGTCGAACCGGGTGGAGGCTGCGCGGCTGGCGCGGGCTCGGGGATGGCTGTGAGAACGATTTTGACCACAGAGGGCACAGAGGACACAGAGCGCGGGGCAGTGGGCGCAGGGAGCGCGGAGCGTAGAGCACAGGGAGCGCTCGGGGGACTTCGGGTCCTGTCAAACCAACTGCTCGATGGAGCATCGCTCGAGGTGGCTGAGAACGAAACTTGTGACTCAAGACGCCAGGGCCTGGAGTCGTCCCACCTACGTCACCGCCGATGTCGACCCGATGGGGAGCCTGCTGCTGCCTCTTTCGGTGAATTTCGGCGCCCTTCTTCACGGTGCTACAGTCTTGCAACGTTCGCGGGTACTTCGGGCGACGGTCGGAACGTTGGGCAACGCCCGGGTCCCTTGCTCTCGAAATTCATGGCGTCAGTTCACACAGATCGCGCGACTTGCGAGACAACTGCTACGGTTCTGGTGGTTGAGGACGATCGCGCGGTACGCCTTCTGTTCACGAAGGTACTGGAGAGCGCCGGGTACGATGTGATCGCGTGCGAAAACGGAACCCGTGGTCTGGAAGCGGCGCGCGCGCAGATCGATAAGATTGACGCGATAGTGACGGATGCCAGGATGCCGGGAATTCAGGGTCCGAGGCTGATCGCTCGTATCCGGTCCATGCGGCCGGAGATGCCTGCGATCCTTGTGAGCGGCAATTTGATGGAAGCCGGGACTGACGCGGCGACGGTGTTTCTGAGCAAGCCGATTTCGCCGGGAACGTTAACGCGTGAGCTGCGACGGCTTCTCCGCGCCAGGATGTAGAATCTGGATTCCGCAGTCCGACGTGGGCGGCGGAGCGGGGGCGCGCGAAGGCACATGATCATTGGTGTTCCGAAAGAAGTAAAAGACCACGAGAGCCGGGTCGGCATTACGCCTGCCGGAGTGAAAGCCCTGAGCGAGGCGGGACATAAGGTTCTGGTGGAGACCGGCGCGGGAGACTTATCGGCCTTCACCGACGACGAGTATCAGTCGGCGGGCGCGGAGATTGTGGGATCGGCGCACAATGTGTGGGGCAATGCCGATCTGGTGGTCAAGGTCAAGGAGCCGGTCGAGAAGGAGTATGTATTTTTTCGGGAAGGGCTGGTGCTGTTCACTTATCTGCACCTTGCGCCTCTCCCGGTTCTGACAGAAAAGCTATTGCAGAAAAAGGTGATCGGCATTGCTTATGAGACGATCCGGGATCGGGCGGGAACGCTGCCGCTGCTGACGCCGATGTCCGAGGTGGCGGGGCGTATGTCGGTGCAGGTGGGCGCGGCGTATCTGGAAAAGGAAAAAGGCGGGCGCGGGGTATTGCTGGGAGGCGTGCCAGGGGTGCCTCCTGCGAGCGTTTGCGTGATTGGTGGGGGGATTGTTGGAACGAATGCCGCGAAGATTGCGCTGGGCATGGGCGCGCGGGTCACTCTGGTGGATGTGAACCTGAACCGGCTGCGCGAGCTGGACGATATTTTCAACGGACGCATCTTCACTCTGGCTTCGAATTCGTGGAATGTGTCACGCGCGGTGCAGGATGCCGATCTGGTGATCGGGGGAGTGCTGATTCCAGGGGCGGCGGCGCCGAAGATTGTGACTCGGGCGATGGTGATGAAGATGAAAAGGGGCGCGGTGGTTGTGGACGTGGCGATCGACCAGGGCGGGTGCGTCGAAACCGCGCGGCCGACGACGCACAGCGATCCGGCGTACGAGGTGAATGGGGTTGTTCATTACTGCGTGACGAACATGCCGGCGGCGGTACCGAATACCTCGACGCTGGCGTTGACGAACGCGACTTTCCCTTACGTTCTGCGGCTGGCGCGAGAGGGCGCGAAGAAGGCGATCCTCGAAGACGATGGCATTCGCGACGGCGTGAACACTTACGAGGGAACGCTGACGTGCGAGCCGGTCGCCGTATCGCAGAAGAAGGCGTGGAAGCCGGTGCGCGAGCTGCTGGTTGGATCAGGAGCCTGAGACAGACCTGAGTCAGAAGTGCATTTGACAAATCGGCCGATTGATTGGCGGGAAAGACCTCCGGGGCTGAAGCCCTGATGATTGTCTGGCCATCCACGGCACGACTGAAGTCATGCCCTGATACAAAAACGCAATTTCTAAACGAATCATGACGCACGACACTCGCGCAGCTCGCTACTGCTCGGTAATGTGCACGGGGCGCTCCAGCTGGAATGTGAGCAGGGTTTCGGCGGGCAGGAGGATTTCGTGATTGCCGGTCATAGCGCTGCCCGCGGTTCCTGCGCCTGCTCCAGCGAGCGCGCCGATGGCTGCGCCTTTGCCGCCGCCTGCTAATCCGCCGACGATCGCGCCAAATGCACCGCCGCCGCCGATGAATCCGGCGGTCCGTTTGCCTTTCCCTTTCTCAACCTGCTCCATGGTGCTGGTGGCGACGGGGTAGCTGCCCCACTTGGTCCTGACACGTTCGAGGCGAAGCTCAAGCAGGGCGCCGCCTTTGAAATGGCCGAGCGCTTTGGCGTCGATGACGGTTCCTTCGGCGCGGGCTCCGCGAGGAATGATGGTCTGTCCATCGACCACGACGCCATCGGCTACCGTGGCGTCGAAGGATTGGCCAGGCTCGCTGATCTTCGAGCCGAGATCTTCATCGAGGCGCACGCGGAGGCGGGTATTGGCGGGGATAAGGATGGTGGCGGCAGGGGGTGGGGTGGCGGGCGCATTTGCCGGAGCGCCCGCCGAAGGGGTGGACGCAGTCGCCCCTGACTGGTCCGGAGGAGGCGCGGGCGGGTTGTTGGCCTGGGCGGGTTGGGAGGGCGATGGCGTTGGGCTTTCGGTGGCGGTCGACTGCTGGTTGCTCTTACCGCAGCCGCTAATGAGGAGGGCGATCGCGAGGCCGAGAGTCAGGAAGGATACCGATACACGAGCGAATTTCATATCGAAGACGATGCTCCTTTCGATGCCGGGGTTGCGCGTTTCTACCGCATGCAGCGACCAGGTGGTCCGAAGCGAAAGCAATTCACGCGCCTATAATCATCGCGTAAAGTGTGGCGGGTGTCACTTTGACCGAATTGAGACATCGACGGGTGACCATGATCCTGCTGGCGGCGGTGGTGTTTGTGCTGCTGCTGCTGCTGATTGCGCTGAACGCTTTCAATGTTCGCTCGCTCAATCCGCACACCACCGGGCAGATCTTCCTGCTGACGTTGCTGTCTGTGCTGGTGTTTCTTCTTTTTGTAACAGTGCTGGTTCTGTTGCTGAGGAATCTGATCAAGCTGCTGGCGGAGCAGCGCGGGCAGGTGCTGGGGGCGCGGCTGCGGACGCGGATGTTCATCGGGGCGCTGCTGGTGTCGTTTGTGCCTGCGCTCTTCATGTTCCTGTTTAGTTTTTTGCTGATGAATCGTTCCATTGACAGATGGTTTTCGGAGCCGGCATCGGAGGTTCGGGAGGACTCAGCGAAGATTGCTGTGGAACTGGCGCGCTATGCGTCGCTAAACGCGCGGGCGGAGGCCGAGAGCATGGCCCGGTCGCCGGCGCTGTCCTCGAGTGCAGGATCGGGCGATCGCCAGGCCATCCTTGGGGAGATGCGGGCGCACCACATCACCCTGCAGGGGGGATTCGCGGTCCTGTATCGGGACTCTACCGCGGTCGCCACGTACGAGCTGCCCCAGGCGACGGGACCCGCGGAAGTGCGTTCGTGGATGACGGACGAGGCTCCGCAGAGAGTTGAAGCGGGACAGCCACTGGCAGGGACGATTCTGAAAGCGGCACAGCGGTCGGATGAACCGATGCTGGCGGTGGGCGGCGCGGAGTACGCGCTGGGAGCAGCGAGCCTGCCGGGTGGGGGGGTGATTGTCGCCGGGCTGCCGATGCCGGCCGGGTTGAGTGCGACGATGTCGGAGCTGAGCATCGGCACGAGCCAGTACTGGGCGTTGTATCGACAGCGGCGGATCATCCGGATGACGTATTTTCTGCTGCTGCTGATGCTGACGGCGCTGGTGTTCTTTGCCAGCAGCTGGCTCGCGCTGAATGTTTCGCGGCAGATGACGGGCCCGCTGGAGGCACTGGCGGACGCGATGGATGAGATCGGCAAAGGCCACTATAGCCATCGCGTGACCGCGGAGGCGACGGCGGAAATGGCGGAGCTGGTGCTGTCGTTCAATCATATGGCTGCCGATCTGGAGGAGAGCCGGCGACTGGCTGAGACTTCGGCGCGCGAACTTTCCGCAGCGAATCTGGCGATTGAGGCGCGGCGCCAGGAGCTGGAGACGATCCTCGAGACGATACCGTCGGGAGTGGTGACACTGGACGCAACGCGCCGTGTTGTGATCGGCAACAGGGCTTTTGCCGAGCTTCTTCGCCTGGAGGGGCAGCCGGATCTGTCTGGAGTTGCGCTGGAATCGCTGTTGCCCGCGGAGTTCACGGAGCGGCTGGTTCGCCTGGATCGTCGCGCTCGCAGAATGGGGACTGCTTCCTCTGAGTTCGATCTGCACACTCCGCGGGGAGTCGTCAGTCTTTCCGTCACACTGGCGGCGCTCGATCCACGCAACGGGCAGGCGCGCGGATCGATTCTGGTGCTTGAGGATCTGTCGGAATTTCTGCACGCGCAGAGGCAGGCGGCGTGGAAGGAAGTGGCGCAGCGGGTTGCGCACGAGATCAGAAATCCGCTGACGCCGATAACTCTTTCGGCCGAGCGGATTCGCCGGCACGTCGACCGCGATTCGCCGGAGTCGCCCGGGGTAATTCGCAAGTGCTGCGATGTAATCCTGGGCTCGGTGGAGTCGTTGCGCACGCTGGTGGGCCAGTTCGGGGCGTTGGCGGAGTTTCCCGTAGCGCATCCGCGCTCGGCCGATTTGAATGAGATTGTCGAGAGCGCGGTGATGCTCTTTGAGGGGCGCATCCACAACATCCGCGTAGAGCGACGTTCTGGATCGAAAGCTGCCGCCGGTGATGGCCGATCCGGAGGCGCTGCGGCGGGCGCTGGCGAACCTGATCGACAATGCGGCCGAGGCGATGCAAGAGAGCCTGCTGCGGGTGCTCACTATCGAAACCTGCGCTGGGGAGCGGGCGGGGGTCGCGGAGATCGTGGTGTCAGATACAGGTCCGGGGTTGACCGATGACATGCGTGAGCGGCTGTTCCTGCCATGGTTTTCCACCCGCCAGCGCGGAACCGGCCTGGGCCTGTCGATCGTGGCGAAGATCGTTCAGGATCACGGTGGGTCGATCCGCGCCGAAAACAACCTGCCCGCCGGGGCGCGTTTTATCATCGAATTGCCGCTTGCGGAGGCGAATGGGGCGGAGAGCACGGCGGTCGTCACGATGACCAGGGCGGTCTGAACTGACACCCGCAGGGACCCGCCTGAACCCTGTCATGAACCGGAGCCAATGAATCACATCCTCATCGTGGACGACGAAGCCGAGATCCGCGAGTCTCTGGAAGAAATTCTGCGTGAAGAAGGGTATTCGGTGGGCACGGCGGCGACAGCTGGCGAGGCGCTGGCTCAGGCGCGGGACCCGGTCTACGACGTCCTGCTGCTCGATATCTGGCTACCGGACCGCGATGGCCTCGAAGTGCTGAAGGAGCTGCGATCGCTCGATGCCGAGGCGCGACCCGAAGTGATTGTGATTTCCGGTCACGCGACCATCGAGACGGCGGTGAAAGCCACCAAGCTCGGTGCGTTCGATCTGCTGGAGAAGCCGCTGATGCTGGAGCGGACGCTGATCGTGGTGAAGAACGCGATCGAGGCGAAGCGGCTGCGCACGGAGAACCTGGAATTCAGGCGCCAGCTTTCCCTTGAACAACAAATTTCGGGGGAAAGCGTGCAGGCGCGCGCGTTGCGCCAGCAAGTGAAGCTAATGGCGCCGACCAACGGGCGGGTGCTGATCTATGGCGAATCGGGTGCGGGAAAGGAGTTGATCGCGCGGGCGATTCATGCGGAGAGCCTGAGGAGCGACCGCGTTTTTATCGAGCTGAACTGCGCGGCGATTCCGGAGGACTACATCGAGAGCGAGCTCTTCGGTTACCGCAACGGGGCCATTGCGGGAGGGCCACCAGAGAAGCGAGGGACGTTCGAACGGGCGAACGGCGGCACGCTGTTCCTGGATGAGGTGGGGGACATGAGCCTGAAGACTCAGGCCAAGGTGCTGCGCGCCCTCGACGAGCAGCGCTTCGTTCCGGTCGGCGCCATGCTGCCGATCTCGGTGGACGTGCGGCTGATCGCCGCGACGAACAAGGAGCTGGAAGAGGAGATCGCCAAGGGGAATTTTCGCGAGGACTTTTTCTATCGGCTCAACGTGATTCCGTTTTATGTGCCGCCGCTGCGCGACCGGCGGGAGGATATTCCGCTGCTGGCGCGTGAATTTCTGCGCGGCTTTGGGCGGGAGTATGGGCGCCCGCGTGTGGAGATCGCCGATGACGCGATCGAATTGCTTCGGCAGTATCACTGGCCCGGCAATGTGCGGGAGCTGAAGAACATTATCGAGCGGGTGCTGATCCTGAACCCGCATGCGCAACGGATTGAGCGGCGTCATTTGCCCATGCTTGTGCATCGCAGCGCGGTGAGAACCGGGGACTTCGACACCCTGCAGCAGGCGCGGGACGCCTACGAGCGCGAGTACATCCTGAAGAAGATCGACGATTGCAACGGGAACATGAGCCGCGCGGCGGAAACGCTGGGGCTGGAGCGGAGCCATCTGTACCGCAAGATGAAGGCTCTTGGAATTACCGCCCGCGAATCTGCGCAGGAGCGTTGAAAGCACTCGTCAGAGTACCGAAGCCTAGGCCAGGGTGATGACAGTGATCTCCGGCGGGCAGTCGAAGCGGAAGGGTAAGCCGGTGGTTCCAATTCCGCGATTGACGTAAAGTTGCGTGGGGCCGCAGCGGAACCATCCCTCGACAAATTTCTTGCCGTAGATCGGCAGGTGGAGTGGAGGGACGAAGGGCAGACGCACCTGGCCGCCGTGGGTGTGACCGGAGAGCATGAGGTCGACGTTATAGCGAGCGATATCGGGCAGTATGTCGGGCTCATGGGCGAGCAGGATCACAGGCTCCTTTGCAACTGCGGCGGGAATAGCGCGCGCCGGATCGGACCTGTGCTCGCAGGCGCTGCCCAACCCCGCCAGCCACAGACGCTGACCGTCCCTTTCGAGCGCAATGGCTCTGTTCGAGAGGACAGGGAAGCCGTGGTCCTGCAGGCAGCCGGTGACGAAATGGGGACCGGCATAGTAATCGTGATTGCCCAGGGTCGCATAACGGAGCGGACACTGAATAGCGGTGAGGATTTGTGCGCAGTGCGGCATACAGCGGCGCGCGAATGCCTTGGGCATGGGTCCGAAACTGATGAAGTCACCGATCAGCACTACCATGTCCGGCCGCAATTTGTTGATTCTGTCGACGACCTCGCGTATGAAGTATGGCTCGGTGTACTCGGCATAATGGAAGTCCGAAACCTGGACAATGCGCATGCCACGAAAGGCATCGGGAAGACGCGAGAGATGGACCGTATGCTCTTCGACCATGAGTTCGTGGCGAGAGACTTCGCCAGCATAGAGCGCAAGACCTCCTACCGATGCAGCGGAGAGTGCAAGGAACGAACGCCGGGTGAGGCTGGGCGGCGGAGACGGAGCCTCCTGTTGCTCGATCCTGGAGGAGCTGGCTTCGGAGTGGGTTTCGACTGAAGCAGCGGGGGTCACTTCTTTATTTTGACGCCAAATTTGGCCAAACGGATGGAAAAGCCCGCAACGGAAGCACCTCGGGTCACCCTTCTTAGCATTGGGTGCCAGACGCAATTGGGCCGCCCAAAAGAGGACGGCCCAGGGCGCTATTGATTGTGATTACCAGCCGTAAACGCGATAGGGATACGGATATCCGTACGGATACGGCGGGGCCATGTAGACCGGACGCCGCCGCAGCTGGGGAACGCTCTGCGCCAGGCGCTGCGCTTCCTGCCAGGATACGGGCTGCACGGTAACGGCGCTGGACAGGTGGAAGTTCAGCAGGCTTTCCGCCGGCAGGTAGAGGCGAGGGCCATTGGTTTCGGATGATGCCGCCAGGCCAGCGCCCCCACCGACGACTGCTCCGATGCCGGCTCCCGCTCCGCGGCCGATGAGGCCGCCGATGATGGCTCCTACGGCCGCGCCACCGATGGTATTGCTCGCGGTATAGCCGGCTTTATTCGGGCCCTTGTTGGACCAGATGTCGGTGGCTATGGGATAGACTCTGCCACCGAGGTTGACCGAGGTGATCTGCAGCTGCAGCTCGCCGCTGCCGCCCAGAGCGCCGGGCTTCTTGACGTGAACGACGGTGCCCTGCAGCACAGCGCCGCGCGGGATGGCCAGCACGTTGCCTTCAAAGACATCGCTGGCGGCTGTCGCCTGGAACACCGCGCCATCCTGCAGCTTCGAGATATCGAGCGGCTCGCTGATGCGAATCTGCAGGAGCGTGCCGGAGGGAATGGTTACCGGTCCGCTGTTCTGCTGCGGAGGCGGGTAGCTGCCATAGCCGCCCTGATAAGGGGCCTGGCCGTAGGATCCCTGGGGCGGGTAAGGCGAACGGGCAGCGGGCTGGGCTGGCTGGTCAGGTGGAGGTGGGGGAGGGACTTGCTCTGTTCCCGGAGCGGCTGCGGGCTGCTGATTGTCGGCGGGCGGCGGAGGAGGGGCCTGCTGCGCGTCCGCGGGAGCGGGCGGCGTGTTCTGCGCCGATTGGCCGGAGACGGTGATGTTGTTCTGGATACCGCTGACGCCCTGGACATTGGCGGCTACAGTTTCGGCTTCCTGGCGCTGCTGGTCGGTTTCAACTGTGCCGGTCAGCGTGACGACTCCGCCCGCGGTGGAGGCGCTCACGGGTTGATTCTTGAGCATGGGGTCGTGCGTAATGGCACTGGAAACCGCGGCCTGGAGGTCGCCGTCCGGGCTCTGCGCGAAGGCTCCGGTTCCGGCGAGAATCCAAAGGCAGAAAGCGAGCAAAGCCGGAACTATAGGGAATACAAACTTCGGACGAAAGCTGTTCGTACGCATGGTTGCAACTCCTTGCTTCGGACTGGACCGAATTGCCGCGTTCGTGGGTGTCAGACGCAGTGCCGTCCGAAGCGTCACTGTTCTATCCCATCCAACACAGAGTTAGATGAAAAGTTTTGCGGAAAGGCCGCAGTTATAACGCGATACAATGGACCCGTGAGCGTTGTCGAGGACGTTCCGGAAGGCCCTGCAGGATTTTTTGGCTCCCGAACTGCGCGCAGTTGCCGCGCAGCTGGACGCTATCGATAGCCGGCTTGCTGCCCAGGACAAGGTTCTGGCGGCCCATGAGAAGGCTGCGGAGGCTCGCCAGAACGAGATGCTCTCGCGAATTGCGGCTCAGGACAAGACCGCCGAGGCTCGCCATAATGAGCTCCTGGCCAGGATTGAAGGGCTCAAGAACTCATTTGAAATCGACAAACGCATCGAAAAGCTGGAAAACCGTAAGCCTTCCTGAAAACCTCATCGCCTAAAGCCGTTGCTTCCTGTAACGCTCAATCAGCGTGGTGGTCGAGCTGTCGTGACTGCCTTTGGCCGGCCCGGCGCCTTCTATTTCGCCGATAATCTTCTTCGCCAGAACTTTGCCCAGCTCGACGCCCCATTGATCGAACGAGTCAATTTGCCAGATCACACCCTGGGTGAAGACGCTGTGTTCGTAGAGGGCCACGAGCCTGCCCAGGGCCTCCGGGGTGAGCTTGTCGAGCAGAAAGGTGCTCGATGGCCGATTGCCCTCGAAGACGCGGTGGGGAACCAGCCAGTCGGGCGTGCCTTCGGCCTTTACTTCTTCCGGAGTCTTGCCGAAGGCCAGGGCCTCGCCTTGCGCGAAAACATTGGCCAGCAGGAAATCGTGATGTTGACCCAAGGGATTCAGCGTTTTGGAGAATCCAAAAAAATCGCAGGGGATCAGGCGTGTTCCCTGATGGATAAGCTGGTAGAACGAGTGCTGGCCGTTGGTACCCGGTTCGCCCCAGAAGATGGGCCCGGTGGAATAGTTGACGCGCTCGCCGGATAGGGTGACGTGCTTGCCGTTGCTCTCCATCGTGAGCTGTTGCAGGTAGGCGGGGAAGCGCTTGAGGTACTGCTCGTAGGGCAGAACCGCGACGGTTTCCGCGCCGAAGAAGTCTGTGTACCAAACCGTCAACAGACCCATGAGCACGGGCAGATTCTTCTGGAGCGGGGTGGTGCGGAAATGCTCGTCCATGGAATGGAAGCCGGCCAGCATGGCGTGGAAATTGTCCGGGCCTACGGCGAGCATCGTCGAGAGGCCGATGGCGGAGTCCATGGAGTAGCGGCCGCCGACCCAATCCCAGAAGCCGAACATGTTGGCGGTGTCGATGCCGAATTTCGTGACCTCTTTCGCGTTGGTTGAAACGGCGACGAAGTGCTTCGCCACGGCTTTGTCGTCCTTGAGTTTCCTGAGCGACCATTCGCGGGCGGTCTGCGCGTTGGTCATGGTCTCGAGGGTAGTGAAGGTCTTCGAGGAGATGATGAACAGGGTTTCCTCGGGATCGAGGTCCTGCGTGGCCTCGGCAAAGTCGGTGCCATCGACGTTCGAGACGAAGCGGAAGGTCATGTCGCGCTGGCTGTAGTGGCGCAATGCCTCATAGGCCATAACGGGGCCGAGGTCCGAGCCGCCGATACCGATGTTGATGACGTTGCGAATGCGTTTGCCGGTGAATCCTTTCCATGCTCCGCTGCGGACGCGGTTGGAGAAGTCGGCCATGCGATCCAGAACCTCGTGGACCTCCGGGACGACATTCTCGCCGTCGACTTTGATGACGGCTCCTTTGGGTGCGCGGAGCGCGGTGTGCAGCACGGCTCGCTTCTCAGTGATGTTGATTTTTTCGCCGGAGAACATGGCGTCGATGCGCTCGCGCAGGCCGCTCTGCTCTGCCAGATCGAGGAGCAGGCGCAGCGTCTCATCGGTGATGCGGTGCTTCGAGTAGTCGAAGTAGATGCCCTCGGCTTCGGCAGTCAGCCGCGTTCCGCGCTCGGGGTCGGTCTTAAAGAGGTCGCGCAGGTGGCGCGTGCGGATGGTTTCGAAGTGGGCCTGCAGCGCTTTCCATGCGGGAAGGGATGTGAGTGGAGTCTGAACAGCTGTGGCGGTAGCGCTCATTATGTTCTCCTTTTAGCGGATACGATTCAGGCCGGATTCCGCCGGTCGCGCAAATAGTCTTGCCTGGACGAATAACTGGGCCCAATTTAATTGCCGGTGGGGATAATTCCGGCGTTTTCCACCATCAGGATCACGGTTCGCTGGGGGGCGCGGGTGCGGTGCATGACGGTCTTCGGCACGACGAAACCCTGGCGCGGGGCGAGTTCGACGGTGCTGTCCTCCAGATCGATGAGGAGCTTGCCCTCTACCACGTAGAAGAATTCGTCGTCGTCGGTGTGCTGATGCCAGTGATACTCGCCTTCGATCACGGCCATGCGGACTACGCTGTTGTTGACCTGGCAGAGGGTTTGGTTGAACCATTTGTATTCGCAGGCGTCGGCGATCGCTTTCTCGTCGATGAGTTCAAGCGGCTGATGGAGGATGTTCAGGCGGGTTTCATAGGGGTAAGTGGTGACGGAATCGGCCATGGGGACCTCCGTATGAGTCTCAACCATGGTACGACGGGAAGATCAATAGACGACAACTGGCGGGAATTAGAGGACCAGCACATCGGCGCGGCGGGTTTTCAGGGCTCGGTCAAAGGTCACCAGCTTCAGGCCGGCTGCTTCCGCAAATGCCAGCAGATAGGCATCCGCCCAGACCTTAGGAGAAGAACTGGGCAGTTGCGAAGCCCGTCGAAAGGTGCGCTCCAACCCTTCAGGCTCGGAAACGAATGCGATCCGGTCATCTGCGGTGATGCGATCCCAGAGCTTCCATGCGCCCGCCATCGTATGAACGTCGCCTCCCAGGGCTCGTTCGGTGGTCAGCAGCCGCAAAACGGAAATCTGGGTGATTCGGCAAAAGAAAAATTGTTCGCCGGATGCCTCCTCGAACCAGAGACGGGCCTTTTCTGAGTGAATGTGACGGCGCCAGGCCAGCGCAACCCAGACATTCACATCAGGGAAATTCAATGTATTCATAGATCTGCTCGTTGGTCAGGTCCACCTTTGGGCCGCCTGAACCGAAGAGCGGAAATTGCACGCGCCGGCTCCTCGGACGCTGCTCTTTGAGAAGGACAGTTCGTGCCCCCGCGACGATCAGCTCTCGAACGGAGCAGCCGCGCGCGGCAGCCTGCTCCTTCAGCTGGCGGTGAAGGTCGGCGGGGATATCGACGGTTGTTCGCACCGATGCCTGCTTCATGAGGCCCAGTATCGCACAAATGCCATAAATATGGAAAAACCGGAGAATAGTACAGAATGCCGACCCCTTTATGGCATAATGTCCCTATGGAAGACGCCGGCGTGTCACGGTCTCCTCTCATGGACTCGCTCCATCTCGACCTGCGGGCGGTGGAGTCGGGAGTGCCGGTAGCGACCATGGCCAACTTTGTGGCTGCCTCCGGTCTTCAGTTTCGGTACATCTACGAGATCGTGATCCCCGCCCGCACCCTCAAGCACCGCAAGGCGCGCAAGGAGGCGTTGACTGCCGACGAATCCGACAAACTGGCACGGCTGATCCGCACGTACGACTACGCGGTGCGGGTGCTGGGCGATCGGGAGAAGGCGCTGCACTGGCTCGATAAACCGCTGCGAAGATTTGCGGGACGAACGCCACTGCAGATGCTGCGCACCGAGTTCGGCGCGCGCATGGTGGAGGAGATGCTGGGCCAGACGGATTACGGCATGTTTGCTTAATGCCGTTCCTCTGGAGGATCAGCAATTATCGGTCGCTTGCCGGCGAGGGAGGGCTGCGCTTCTCTGCGCGGTGGCACACGGCGGGCCAACAAATTGTTTATCTGGCCGAGTCGCCCGCGGGAGCGATGATCGAGGTGCTGGTGCACCTTGAACTGGACGAGGCAGACTGGCCGCGCAGCTACCACCTGTTGCAGGTGGAATACCCTGCGGATCTTAGAGTGGAGACGCTCAAGACCACGCCGGCGAAAAACTGGAAGAGATCGCTGGCCGTGACGCGGAAGCTCGGGGACGCATGGCTGCGCTCGGGCCGCTCACCGCTGGCGCGCGTTCCCTCGGCTATCTTGCCGGAAACCTGGAACGTTTTGCTGAATCCGGAACATGCTGAATCGAAGCGCGTGCGCATTGTGAAGACAGTCCGAGCAGAGTTTGATACGCGCCTTCTGGCTTTGTCTGAAAGAGAGAAGTAGCCTAGCCGCCGCTGGTCATTGCGAACGTCCGCGCTGCTTCGAGCAGCTTCTTCACCGATTCTTTCGAGCAGGACTCGGAGTAAATCCGCAACAGCGGCTCGGTTCCCGATGCCCGCAGGAGCAGCCAGGTTTTCGCGGCGTTCGGTTTGGTTTTCGCTTCGGGATTGTCGAGCCAGAACTTGATGCCGTCGAGGGTTTCGACTTTTTCGACCGGCATTCCGGCGAATTCCTTCACGCCGCCTTTCGCGCGGGCGATGGTTGCGTTCTTGAGGTCATCGGGGATATGCAGGTCGATGCGGCCATACTGATGCTCGCCGTATTCCTGCTGGAGACGCTCGACGAGCTGGCCTAGAGTCTTCTTCTCCTCGGCCATGACATTCGCGATGAGCAGCGCATTCAGCAGGCCATCGCGCTCGGGCAGGTGCCTCGTGATCCCAATGCCACCCGACTCCTCGCCGCCGATCAGGATGTCTTCGGTCAGCATCAGGTCGCAGACAAACTTGAAGCCAATGCCATGCTCGTAGAGCTTGCGTCCATAGCGGGCGGCGATGCGGTCGAGCATTGAGGTTGTGTTGAATGCGCGGGTCACGCCGCCGGGCCAGCCTTTGCGCTCCAGAATCCATTGCAGGATGACCGAGTAGATTTTGTGCGGATCGACGAAGTTGCCATTCTCGTCGGTGGCGCCAATGCGGTCCGCATCGCCATCGGTGATCAGGCCAGCATCGCATTTCTGCGCGACGACCACGTCCTGGCAGGCGCGGATGTGGGGCTCGATGGGCTCGGGATTGATGCCGGGAAACAGCGGATCGGGGTTGGCGCGAATCTCGACGTAGTCGACGCCGATCCTCGAGAAGATGCCCGCAAGGATGCCCGCACCGGCGCCATACATGCAATCGATGGCGAATTTGAATCCCGACTTTGCGATCAGATCCAGATCGACGAACTGCTGAATGGCGTCGAGGTAGGGCGGGACGAAATTGACCTTCTCGATTTTCGCGGGCTCGGCGGAGGGAAGCGGCTTGCCGAGCAGGCTCTCGATCTCCGCCATGATGGACGGGCTGCCCGAGCCGCCGTAGGACGCCTTGTACTTCACGCCATTCCACTGCGCGGGATTGTGGCTGGAGGTGATCATGACGCCGGCAGCCGCGCCCATTTGCTTAACGGCGTAGGAGAGCGCTGGGGTGGGGGTGATGCGGTCGGCAAGTTTGACTGAGATGCCCGCGGCGGCGAGCACCTCGGCCACGGTGGCGGCAAAGGCGGGCGAGGCGAAGCGCGTGTCGTAGCCGACGCAGACGCCTTTCGCGGGGTCTTCCTTCAACAAAACATAACTGGCGATGGCGGCGGCTGCAGCGTGCACATTGTCGAACGTGAAGTCGTCGGCGATGACGCCTCGCCATCCGTCGGTGCCGAATTTTACTGGGGAATTTTGGGCCATTCGATCAAGGTTGAGCTTGGAAGAAATAGATCAGATGAGCTTTTCGTCTCCGCGTGCTGCCAGCTCTTTTACAACCTTGCCCACATCCTGGGAGTGATGCAGAGTTGTAATGAGCAGCGCGTCTTCGGTTTCCACGACAACCAGGTCCTTGACGCCGACGAGGGCGACCAGTTTGTCCGGAGCGAAGACGTAATTGCCGTGGGCGCCTAGCACCACGGTGCCGCTGGCATCGACGACGTTGCTGTGCTCGTCAGCGGCATTGCGTTCCACCTGGTATTCGTGCAAGGCAGTCCAGGATCCCAGGTCGCTCCACCCGAATCGTGACGGAATGCAGTAGAGATGAGAATGATGCTCGCCTTTGGCGGAGCGCGGCTCGAGGATGGCGTAATCGACGCTGATGTTCTCGCACAGGGGATAAAGCTCGGCGAAGATGCGCTCGAACTCCGGAGTATCCCAGGCCGCGGCAATCTGTTCGAGCAGCGGAGCTGTCTCCGGCAGGTACTCTCGCGTGGCGTTGGCCAGGGTGCGCGCGCTCCAGACGAACATCCCGCTGTTCCAGAAATAATTGCCGGCTGTTACAAATTCCTCGGCCTTTTCGCGGTTCGGCTTTTCGGTAAAGCGCCGCACGCGCAGCACGCCGTTGGCCGAGGGCTCGCCGGTTTCGATGTAGCCGTAGCCGGTTTCAGGACGTGTGGGCTCGATGCCGAGCACGACCATATTGTCGCCCTGGGCGGCCAGTTGTATGGCGTGCTGGATCGTCTCGACGAATGCCTCCTGGTCGGCGATTACATGATCGGCGGGGAAAATGCCGATGACCGCATCGGGATAAAGGCGCTCAATGAGGAAGGCGGCGAGGCCACAGGCTGGAGCGGTGTTGCGCGCCGCCGGCTCGCATACGACCTGGTGCTCGGGAACGCAATCCAGCTGGGTACAGATGGCTCTGGAGAGATGCGCGTTCGTGATAACCCAGACGTCGTGGGGCGCGGCCAGGGGTGGGATGGGTTCCGACGAAGTGCGACGTACAGTCGCGGTCAGACGATCCAGAGTCCGCTGGATCATGGTGCGCTCGCCGTCGAGGGCAAGCACTTGCTTGGCGCGGTTGCGGCGGCTGCGCGGCCAGAAGCGTGTGCCGCTTCCGCCGGCCAGGATGATGGGTCGAAAGTCGATCGGCGTCTCCATCTCTTTTGAGATGCGACCTCAATCCTAAATTAGTTTGCAGAGGGCAGAATTCGGATGATCTCGGTGGCCTCGTCGCCTTCTACCTCCCAGCGCGGGGCAGAGGACGGAATGACCGCGAGCTGATTGCGCTCGACGGCAAACGATTCGAAACCTTCGCCGGAGATGCGAATCCGTCCCTGGACGACAAACTGCATCTGGACGACCGGAACGGGTGCGATGAGAGGCGGCCGGGTTTTCGCCTTGACCGGCCAGCGTTCGATTTTGAAGTAGCGTTCGTCGATCAACAGGGTGTGACCATCCACCGTATGCGGCGGCACCTTCCCGCCGCGGGTGGTCAGCTTCATGGCTGCGAAGGCCTTGTCCAGGTGCAGCTCACGCGCGCTGCCATAGTCATACATGCGATAGGTCAGGTCGCTGGTCTGCTGCGTCTCCAGCATCACCACGCCGGGCCCCAGAGCGTGAACGGTGCCCGCATCGACAAAGATCATGTCGCCTTTCTCGACGGGGACCATTGCGAGCAGCGACTCGAGTGAGGCATCGTGCACCGCGGCCTCGACCTGTGCGACGGTGACGCCGGACCGGATGCCGAGGGCCACCTGAGCTCCGGGCTGAGCGTCGAGCGCGTACCAGCATTCGGTCTTGCCGCGCGGTTCGCCGTAGTGCTGGGCCAGAGCGTCATCGGGATGAACCTGGACGCTGAGCTTTTCCTTGGGAAACAGAATTTTGATCAGGAGGGGGAAGTCTCTGGTGCTTGCGCTCGAAGTGTGGGCCGCGGGTCCCAGCAATGCAGATTCGTGGTGCTTCGTGATGTCCGCGAGGCTCATCCCCGTTAGTGGACCGGTGTCTGCCTGGCACATTTCACCAGTCAGCCAGACCTCGCCGATCGGTTCGCCGTCGGTGTGGTAGTCGTACCAGGGGGCAAGATCCTGAAAGCCCCAGGGGCGTGTTCGGAACCAGGGAGCCAGGCGAAAGGGCGGCAGAGTTTCCATCTCTCTCCAGTATGCCCGGCACTTAGGTCTTTCAGCTAATTCGACTGCTTCTTTTCAGATGCCTTGTGCGATTTTGTCGCCCATTCATACTTGTGAAAACGACAGCCTGCCGGGTAATTCGCAGACACGGCCATACGATGGCTGGGACGATGACGATGGCGAAGGGCGCTGGGGGGTAGTCAAGAACCGTCAGTTCCCCTGGGCAGTGAACCTCAGATTTCTTCGAGACTGTTATTGCGCAGTTCGCGAGCAAAGTCCTGCTTTGAGGTGAAGAGGAGCACCAGAAGGGGCATCACAAACAGGATCGCGAAGACGGTGGTGACCATGCCTCCCACAACCACGCGCGCCAGCGGCTGCTGCGCCTGGGCGCCGATGCTGGTGGCGACGGCGGCGGGAAGAAGGCCGATGCCGGCCGCCATGCAGGCCATCACGACGGGGCGCATCTCGTCGAGACAGCCTTTTTCGAGGCCGCGCTCGATCCCCTCTTCGCGCTGGGCGCGGCGGATGCCGGAGAGAAAAACGACGGCTCCGAGGGTAGCGACGCCTGTGAGTGAAGTAAACCCCACGGCGGCAGAGATGCTGAAGGCCGTATGAGTGATGAAGAGTGAGAGAATGCCGCCGATTGCGGCGAAGGGCAGCGTGGCGATCACGATAAAGGCGTCGCGCCAGGTGCGGAACTGGATGTAAAGCAGCACCATGATGACGGCGAGGCTGACGGGGATGATGATCGCGAGGCGGCGCTGTTCCTTTTTGAGGCTGTCGAACTCGCCCGCCCACGTGTATTCGTAGCCTGTAGGCAGCTTGACCTGATCGGCCATGCGGGCCTGGAGATCCTGGATGGCGCTGGCAAGATCACGGCCCCTTACGCTGAACTTGATGGGAATGTAGCGGCGGCCCGCCTCGTGGTAGATCATAAAGGCGCCGTTGCGGATGGTCACGTCGGCCACCATGCCGAGCTGCACCTGATTGCCATCGGGCGTGGGAAGCAGGATGCGGGCGATCTCGTCCGGAGTGCTGCGGAAATCCGCGCCATAGCGAACGGCAAAGTCGAAGCGGCGGTCGTTGTCGATGATTTGGGTGACCGGGGCGCCGCCGACGGCAGCCTGCACCACGTTGTTGATGTCCTGGGGCTGAAGGCCGTAGCGCGCCGCCTTCGTGCGGTCGATGGAAACCAGCAGGCTCGGCTGACCGGTGACGTTGAATACACCGACGTCAGTGATACCTGGGACTTTCTGCATGATTCCGGAGATTTGTCCGGCGATGCGCGTGAGTTCGTCGAAGTCGTTGCCGAAGAGCTTGAGTGAGTTTTCTCCCTTGACGCCGGACATTGCTTCTTCGACATTGTCCTGGATGTTCTGGGAAAAATTGAAATCGACTCCGGGGAACTGCTCGAAGCTGTGACTGATGGCGGCAATGAGGTCGTCTTTGTTGCCATGGAACCCAGGGCGCCACTGGCCAACCGGCTTGAGGTCGGCGAGAAATTCGATGTTATTGAAGGTGCTGACGTTGGTGCCATCGTCGGGACGGCCCATTTGGGAGACAACCTGAGTGACTTCGGGATAAGCGCGTAGAACGGCGCGAATGTCGTCGGACAGTTTTTCCGATGACTGAAATGAGATGTCCTGCTGCATGTCGGCGCGAATCCAGAGATTGCCTTCCTCGAGCGCAGGCATGAATTCGCCGCCGACAAAGTGGAAGAGGACGGCGGCGCAGCCGAGGGCGAGAAAGGCAATGATCCAGGTAATCGGCTTAAAGCGGAGAGCACGGTTCAGGCCGCGGTCATAGTGGCGGCGAAAAAAGCCACTGAGCCAAGTCTCTTTGGTGTCGCCTTTGATGTTTTTAGGCACGGCGAGGGAGGCGAGAACGGGAGCGAAGACGAGGGCGAAAAGGAGCGCGCCGGTCAGGGCGAATCCATAGGTAACGGACATGGGCGCGAAGATTTTGCCGGGTACGCCCTGCATGGTGAACAGCGGGATAAATGCGACGAGGATGATGAGCGTGGCGAACAGAACGGGCGTGGCAGCGTCGCCAACGCCAGCCAGGATGAGGTCGAAGATCTCTTCGCCTTCGATGCGGCGCGAGACCTTGCGGTAGACGCTTTCAAGGACCACGATGGACGCGTCGACGAGGATGCCGAAGTCGATTGCGCCAATGGAGATGAGGTTCGCGGACTGATTGGTGAGCACCATCATGCTGAACGCGAACAGGACCGCAAAAGGAATGGTGATGGCGGCAATGAGGGTGATGCGCCAGTCGCCCAGCATGCTGAGCAGCACCAGAGTGACGAGGGTGAGCCCCAGGATCACGATGTGACGCACGGTGGACGTGGTGATGTTGATGAGATGGGTGCGGTCGTAGATGGTGCTGATGTGCATGCCCGGCGGCAGGAGATTGCCGTGATTGAGGCGGTCGATTTTTTCGCGCAGAGCAGCGAGGGCGGGGAGGGATTTTGCGCCTTTTTGCAGAAGCACGATGGCCTGAACGATGTCCGGATCGTCATGATGATCGAAGTCGCTGCGGCCGACTTTGCCGAGGCGGGGCTGATGGCCTTCGCGGACATCGGAGACATCGCGCAGCAGGACGGGGACGCCGTTGTGCTCGGCAACGACGATGTTGCGCATGTCGTCGAGCGAATGCAGCAGACCGATGCCACGGACGTTGACACTCTGGCTGCCGATAGTGAGGTAGTTGCCGCCGGCGTTGGCATTGCTGCTGGTGATGGAGTTCACCACCTGGGTCATGGTGATGCCGTAGGTGAGCAACTTATTGGGATCGATTTCGGCCTGATACTGGCGGGTAGTTCCACCGAAGGTGGCGACGTTGATGATGCCTGGGACTTGTTTGATCTCGCGCAGGAGAAGCCAGTCCTGAGTGGCTTTCAGTTCATTGAGCGAGTAGCCTGGACCGGTGAGCTGATATCGGTAGATTTCGCCAACCGGGGATTCCGGCGAGAGCTGCGGCTGCAGGTTGTTCGGGAGGCTGACCTGCTGGAGGCGATTGAGAGCCTCCTGGCGATCGATGAAGTAATCGCTGTCGAAGGTGAAATACATCTTCACGTCGCTGAGACCGAAGATGCTGATGGAGCGGATCTGGTCGAGTTCCGGGGTGCCGTACAGGCCGGTCTCCATCGGGATGGTGACCTGCTGTTCCATCTCTTCCGCCGACCAGGAGGGATTCTGGGTGATGAACTCGACCATGGGCGGCGAGGGGTCGGGGTAAGCTTCGATGTCGAGTTGCAGAAAGGCGTAGGCTCCGATGCCGAGCATCGCGAGAAAAACGATGAGGACCACGTTACGGTAGCGGAGCAGGACGCGGATGAGAGACTGCATGGTTACTGCGCCTCTTGCGCGCGCAGAAGCTCTGCTCCGCTGCTGACAACTTTGTCTCCGTCGTTCAGGCCGTGAGCGATCTCGTCGTTGTCGGCGTGGGTTTGGCCCAGGGTGACGGCGCGGCGTTCGTACTTGCCGGGCGCTGTCTCGACGAAAACGAAGACCTCGCGTCCATTCTGGATAACGGCGGTCGCGGGGACGACGATGACGTTGCGCTGGCGCCCGGTCACCGCCATGTTCGCGTACATTTGCGGCTTGAGCCGATGGCCAGGATTGGGGAGGACGACACGGACTTTCAGTGTGAGCGACACCGGATCGACCGCGTCGGAGATGTTGTCGATGGGGCCGTGGAGGGTGAGCCCCGGATAGCCGTTGACGGTGATGTCGGTCGGTTCCCCGGCGTGGATCGATCCGACATCGCGGGGGAATATGTCGCCGACCACCCAGATGGAGTCGATGTTGGCGATGGTGGCGATGGCTGTGGCGTTGTCGAGGGAACGCTGTAGTTCGCCGGGACCGGTCCCGACGTTCGAGCACAACGCCGGAGATAGGCGCGAGGATGGGGATAACGTCGGAAGTGTCGTTTTCACTGAAGCCCAGCAGGTGGAGCGCCTGGCGGGCGCGCTCCAGCTCGGCGTGGTCGGAGTCGTCGAGCGCCTTGAGGTCGTCGTAATCTTTCTGGGCCATGACCTCATGCTGTAACAATTCTTTGGCGCGGTTGAGCTGCAGGTCGGCGCGGGCGGCTTCGATTTTTGCTTTCTCGAAATCGGAGCGGGCTTGGGCGGCGTCGCTGCTCTGCAGGGTGCCGATGCTTTGTCCCTTGCGGACTTCCTGCCCGGGAAGAATTCTGAGCGAAAGCACACGGCCGCTGATGAGCGGATAAATGTGCACCAAGTCAGTAGGGTTGGCCTGGATGCGCGCGGCGAGGACCATCTGGCCTGCGACGGGCTGAGGGTGGACGGTGACGGTTTCGACCACCTGCTCCTTCGGTGTGGCCGTTGGCGGCGGAGCTTCGTCATGATTGCACGCCGTGGCGACGAGCAGAACGGGCGCGGCGGCTAAAAGAAGAGAGAATGAGGAGAGCTTGTGCCGTTTCATGGGACGATCTCCGTGGCAGCGGCGAAGCTGAGCTGGTGAAGGCTGAGCCAGACCTGCTGATTGGCGGTAAGCGCGTCGAGATTAACCTGGCGGTAGTCGCGCAGCGCATCGAGATAGTCGAGCAGCGTGGAGCCGCCGTTGCGATAGCTGAATTCGATGTTGTCGCGCACGCGCTGGGCCTCGTCGGTGTAGTGGCTGTTGTAGCGTTTGGCGAGGTCGATCGCGGCATCGTAGGCGGCCCAGGCCTGATCCACATCGTTGAAGACCTGATTGCGCGCTGCGATTTCAGCAAAGCGGGAAGACTGGGCCTCGAAACGCGTGCGCTCCTTTTCGCCCTGATTGCGGTCGAAGAAGCGCAGGGGAATGGAAATCTGAAAACCGGCGCTGTTGTAGCTCGCGGTGCGCTCGTACTCGCCGCCAATGGTGGGGTCGGTGGTGCCCTCGGCATCGGCGAGCTTCACATTTGCATCCGCCACGGTTACAGATTGGCGGGCGGCGAGGTAGTCGGGGCGCGCAGCCAGCGCCCCCTGTTCCACCTGGTCCAGCGTGATGGTGAGATCGGGCGGAATTGTATTGCCGGTGATGTCGAAGGCCGGAGTGGGTTTTTCCACTCCCATGAGCAGCTGCAGGGAATCGCTGGCCTGGATGAGGTCGAGCTTTGCGTTGTCGTAATCGGATTCGAATTCGGCGAGTTGCAGATCGATGCGCTCGAAATCGGTCTTGCTGATGTCGCCGGCATTGAGGCGTACCCGGCTGAGGTCAACCGTTTTGGTGTAGCTGTCGAGATTGTCCTGCGCGATGCGCAGCGCCTCTTTGGCGATGAGCATATTGGTGAAAGCGTTCTTGATCTGCAGCACGGTTTGGCGCACCTGATCGTTATACTGGCTGCGGGTTACGTCAGTAGTGGCCCGCGCGGAGTCGAGGCGCCAGCGGCGCTTTTGTCCGCGCTCAAACAGGCGGGTGACATTGGCCGAGTAGGAGTAGGGGCTGGCCGGGTTGCTGGCCGGCAGAGTAATGTCGGCGCCAGAAACGGTGAAGCTGGGGTTCTGCCGCAGGCCGGCGGTGATTTCTGCTGCTTTGGTGGCGTCGACGTGCTGCTCGGCGGACAGCAGCGATGGATTTTTTGTCCGCGCGATATCGAGAACCTGCGCCAGGGTCAACGGAGCAGCCGCCACAGGAGGCGAAGGCGGGGCTCCAGGCGCTTGCGGGAGGGCTTCCGGAAATTTGTTGGCCGCGATTTGTGTGCCGTCCTGAGAGAACGTGAACTGCGGGTTAGGCCGCAAATAGGCAGTGATCTCTTCGGCCTTCATCTCCTGGACATGAGACTCGTCGGCCTGCAGGGTGGGATTATCGGCTTCAGATTTGGCCTTGACCTGATCGCCGTTGAGGCTCTGTTGAGCCTCAACGCGCGAACCAGAGACAAGAAAAAGCGCCGAGACCGCCGCGGGCCAGAGGATTCTTAGGACTTTCAACTGTTTTCATCCATCGATTTGGAGAGAGCGGTTCAATGACGTCCCGGCTCGCGAGTATCACCTGTAAGACCGACAGACCAGAAGAGGGTGATCGACCGCAAGGTTATTTTACAGTCGGCGCAACCTGTCGTCCGGCCGGGCGGACCTATCTTTTGGCCGGGCTGCCGTATCGGTGATTATGGGCCGCGAACCGGCAAGCGGGCTCTCTACAATTGAAACCGAACAAATAAAACTGAAAAAGACGAATCGACAAGAATCCGGAGCCATTATGTACGCAGCCATCTTCCGCGGAAGCAAGAGAACGATCCTGCTGCGGTCCGGAATGCTGATGGCGGCCATTGCCATTCTGGACTGGCGCATTGTTGGCGAGATCCCGCTCGGGATTCTCTATCTGGTTCCGATGATGATGCTGGGCAGTGTGCTGGAGCCGTGGCAGATTGGCGCTGTGGCCGTGGTTTGCACGGGCCTGGCGGAGTGGTTTGACGATCTGCAGTGGACTCCGCGGGCCGGCGTCTCCCGCGACCTGCTGTATTTTGTCGCGTTCCTTGGGGCAGGTCTTTTCGTTCGCGAAGTGAGCGGCAATCGCCGCGTCGTGATGGAACACATGGACGAGATTCAGCGGCAGAGCGAGGCGCGGCGCGCGGCCGAGGAACAGCTGCGAATTCTGGTGGAGACAAGCCCTGCGGCGATTGTCGTGGCGGACGCGGAGGGGACGGTGCTGATGGCGAACGAAGCCGCGCATCGCATGCTCGGGGTGGCGGACGGGAAACTGACAGGGCGCGCTATCCACCGCTATCTGCCCTCGCTGCGCAACATCTCCCGGGCGGCTGCGTCGCATCAATCTTTCCGCACCACCATGCAGGCCGGCGGCGAGCGCGAAGATGGGGAAACATTCCTGGCGGATATCAGCTTCTCGACCTATCAGACAAATGCGGGCCTGCGACTGGCGGCCATGGTGATGGATGCATCGGAGGATCTGAGGACGCATGAAGTCTCCGGGCTGCACCAGTTGCTGGCGGGATCGCGGATCGCAATTGGCGCAGTTTCGCACGAAATCCGCAACATCTGCGGGGCGATTGCCGCGGTCCATCAAAATCTCTCCCGTGACGGAATGCCGGCCGCAAGCAGGGACTTCGAGGCGCTGGGTCATCTGATCGCCGGCCTTGAACGCATTGCAAACCTGAACCTGCGCCAGAGCACCACGGAGCCTGAGGAACTGGATCTGGCGGCATTGCTCGATGAACTGCGCATCATTATCTCGCCGTCACTCCATGAAGAGAGCATAGCCTGCCGCTGGGAATGCGAACCCGACCTGCCGCCTGTGTGGGCGGATCGTGCGAGCCTGATGCAGGTTTTTCTCAATCTGATGACGAACAGCATCCGCGCCCTGTCACGGAGCGAGCATCCTTCACTCGCCGTGAAGGCCAGGGTGTGCGCAGATCGGGTGCTGGTGGAGGTGACAGATAACGGTGGAGGCGTGGCCGAGCCGGAACATCTTTTTCGGCCCTTTCAGGATGGTGCGGAATCGTCGGGTCTGGGGCTGTATCTCTCGCGCGCCTTTGTGCGCTCCTTCGGCGGAGAGCTTCGCTACACTCCGGCTCCGGGAGGGGCGTGTTTCATTGTCTCGCTGAACGCCGCGCTGGCGGGAGCACCGGTGCAATGATGCCGGAGACCCGCATTGTGATGGTGGACGATCATGGCCTGTTCCGGGAGAGCCTTGCGCGTCTGCTCGAGAGCGCAGCGGGGTTGCGAATTGTCGGCCGCTGTGCAGGCGCATCGGGGGTAATGGAGTTACTCTCCCGCACCCAGGCCGACGTTGTGCTGCTCGATTACGATCTGGGCGAGGAAACAGCGTTGCCGCTGCTCAGGGAGATGAGACTCCGCTGGAGTGGGCTGAAGGTCCTGATGGTGACCGCGGGAGTATCGGACGAAGTAAGCCTGCAGGTGATGGAGGCGGGTGGCTCGGGGATATTCTTCAAGCAGGACGAACCCGACCATTTGATTACCGCGATCGAACGGGTCGTGGCCGGCGAGGTGTGGCTCGATGAGAAGACGCTTCATTCACTCCTGGCGGCCAGGCGGAGCCGGGGCGAATCGCTGGAGCGGTCGCGTCCGCTCACCGCTCGGCAATCCGAGGTATTGCGAGGCATCCTGGACGGGCTGGCCAATAAGGAGATCGCCTGGAAGCTGAAAACCTCGGAGACTTCCGTAAAGGCGGTGATTCAGGAGCTCTTTCGGAAGGCGGGGGTCCGAACTCGCAGCCAGCTGGTGCGTATCGCTATTGAGAAGCATTCCTCGGACTGGCTGCAGCCGCAGTCGTGAGGTAGGTGGCCTGATGTATTGGTAGTGGATTTACTTGATTTTTGGAGGCGCGGGTCGGAATCGAACCGACGCATAAAGGTTTTGCAGACCTCTCCCTTACCACTTGGGTACCGCGCCCCTGAAAGCCATACCGGCAGAGCCAATCCTGAACAGCCAAACCCGAACAGCCAATCCTGCACAGCAAATCCTGAATCGGGAGTGGAACCGCCGACCGGCGCAGAGTGCGCCTCAGGTTGGAACCGGGGTCCCTTCACGCCTGCTGCCGGCGCGTCGGGGTGTCTGGAGCGGGAGACGGGACTTGAACCCGCGACCCTCGCCTTGGCAAGGCGATGCTCTACCACTGAGCTACTCCCGCATGGTTCCCACTGAGTATATCAAGCCGTACGCGAACCTGGTCAATGCGCCGCCTCCGGATAATCCACCCGCACCGCGACAATCTCATACGGCCGGAAATGCACGGTTACACGATCGCCTTCAAGGGGCAGCGCGTCGCCCTCCGGCTTCTCCAGCAGGTTCGTCTCAACAGCCCCTGTGGCGCCTGGCGGAACCCGCAACTGCGCGCTGCCGCCTTTCCCCGCCCACTCATAAAAATGGAAGACCAGCGCGTGGCTGTCCTCCGCCTTCTTCATCGCGGTCAGAACCACGTCGTCCGGCGTGACGGCGACAAAAGAATGCTGCGCAGGCAGCGATCCGGTATGCGATTCCACCTGCATCGCCTGCAGTTTGTAGTTGAAGTCGAAACCATGCCGCACTGTCATCGCCTGCTTCCAGTCGCCGGCATGCGGATAGAGAACGAAGCTGAAATGATGGTGCCCGCGGTCGGCATTCGGATCGGGCCAAACCGGCGAGCGCAACAGCGTCAGCCGCAGGAGATTGCCCACGCCGTCGTATCCGTATTTCGACTCGTTGATCAGACTGAACCCGTGTTGTTCGTTCCCAAGGTCTGCCCAACGCTGCGCGCCCACTTCGAACTGCGCCTTCTCCCAGCTGTTATTGCGCGTCGTCGGCCGCTGGATCGTACCGTAAGGAATCTCGTAGGTCGCGAATGGGCTCGTCGCCGAGAGCGCAAAAGCGTCCTTCAGCAGCACGTGGGTCTCGTGCCAGTCGATGTCGTTGACCACAACCGCTTCATCCGAGCCGGCATCGAGCTGAATCTCCTGTACAAATTTGGAGCTTTGCCAGTGGCGGGTTACGCGGATCGAAGCACGCATCGGCCCATGCTCCACCACCTCCACCGAATCGGCGTCGGTGATGCGCGTGGGAGGCACGTCGAGTGTTCCGGGGTCGATGTTCCACGCATCGTAATCCTTCGGCGTGTCCTTAAATGTCTGGAGCTCGTTGCCACATGAACCTTCCGCCAGCGTCTCGAACCCAGCTTTCTTGTCGTAGAGGCTGGTGATACAGCCGTTCTTCGGATCGACCACGACCCGCAGCGCTGCATTCTCGAGCGTCGTTCCTGTTACCTTCAAATCGCTTGCGAAGGGATGCTTGCCCGGCACGACCCGCAGGACTTCGTATCCCATCGAAGGGACGTCGCGCGCCTCAACCAGCAGATGGAAGGTGTTCGTCGCTGCATCTTTTGACAGCGCTTCCGACGGAAGCACCGCTCCGTGCGAATCCAGCACCGACACGTCCGCCGTCGCGGCCGGCATTTGTACATCGACGGTTACGTTTCCACTTCGCGCCCACCCCAGCGGGTTGAAGACCAGCACCGGCACTCCCTGTGCAGCTCGCGTATCGACATGCGCGGCGACCGTCTTCAACGCCTTCGCGGAAATTTCATTGGTCGACCAGCGGACGTCGTCGTAATCCTTCTGTGCGTCCTGATAAATCACGCCCAATGCCTGAGCCCGCCGCCAGATCGTGAAACTGATTGAAGGTGATTTTCTTCCAGTCCTCGGTCAGATCGTCGCCCGGATAGGGGTTCCCATCCAGCCATGCCAGGGAGGCGTACTTCTCCGCATTCAGCGCCCACTCCGAACTTTCTCGCATGTTGCGCTTGTGATTCGCCTGCGTGGTGAAGACGCCGCGGTGATACTCGAAATACATTTCGCTCTTCCACGTGGGGATGTCGATCTTTCCCTCGACAGGAGGCGGCTCATGATAGCCCTGCGCGATGCTGCGATAATCCCACTCCGGCGACTGCGGAGCAAGCTGGTTCTCGACGGTTGAGAACCATGGCTGTGCAGTCCCGAATTCCATCTTTGGCACAATCCTGCTGGGCTGCATCCAGTGCAACCCTTCGTCCAGCATGGCGCGTGTTGGGCCGCCGCCGTGATCGCCCACGCCGAACAGGTCGAGCATGTCTGTCATTCCGGTTGCATATTTGCGCGCCTGCGCCAGATCGACGGATAGCCGGACTGGATTCAGATTCGTATTCGCGTAGTCGTGCGGGAAATAGGTCAGCACCTTGCTGCCATCCGGCGACTCCCACCAGAACAGCTTGAAGGGAAGCTTGTTGGTGTCGTTCCATGTCATCTTCTGGGTGACGAAGTAGTCGACGCCCGACTTCTTGTAGATCTGGGGCAGCTGCCAGTTATAGCCGAACGAATCCGGATTCCAGCCGATCCGCACATCCACGCCATAGTGTTGCTGGTACCACCGCTTGCCGATCAGCAGCGACCGGCGGTCGATTCGCCGTCGGGCATGTTCAGGTCCGGCTCCACCCACATCCCGCCGACCACTTCCCACCGGCCTTCCTTAATCCGTTTTTTGATTTGTGCGTCGATCTCCGGATAATCCCGCGCCATCCAGTCGTTGTAGGCCGCGCGCCGACTGCGTGTACGTATAAGTCGGATATTCATTCATCAGCTGCAGCGCGGTCGAAAAGGTGTTCTTCACGGTGTCGACGGTTTCAGTCCACGGCCACAGCCACGCCGCATCGATGTGGGAATTGCCCGTGAGGTGCAGCGTCGCCTGCTCCATCATCGGCTTCAGCGCTTCCAGCGTCGTCTCCGCATCGCGCAGCGATGTGTCGAACTGCATCTGATCCGCATTGTTAGAGCCTTCAGGTCGACCTGCCCAATCGCCTTGCCCAGCGTCGCCTGATCCGTGCTCACGTCTTTCGATAGACTGGGAATCAGCACCGCCGCCGAGAGAAACTCCTCGCCGATATCCTGCGGGCTGGGCCGCTCGGATGCGAAGGAAATGCTCATCGGGCTTCCGGTGAAGTGCTTCTGGTCCACCGTCGCCATCAGCTTCACCGCGACCAGGACTCGATCGCCGGGCCGGGCGTGATCGAACAATACGATCGGCTCCAGATCGTCTCCCATCGCCACGCGCCGCCCGTTGAAGTAAACGATCTGGGGCAGCGGCCCATTTACCCAGGCTTCAAAGCGAAACCAGATGCGCGTGCCGGTCAGGTCGTACCCGTCGAGGTTCTTCGGCACCTCAACCCATTGCCGGAACCACAACGCCTGTTCCGGATAGGTCGAGTCCGGCTTGGCCACGGGCCACGAAGAGTCATCGATGTTGGGATCTTCGGCGTGCGGCAGGTCGCCCACGTGGTAATGCCACACGCCCGGTGGCAGATGACTCAGGTTTTCGAGTCGCGCGATGACGGAGCGCTGCGCATCCGGCAACTGCTTCTCGATGTCCAGGCTCTGTTGAAGAAACTGCCCCTGCGCCGCTGCGCAAAAAAGAATTGCCGCCGCCGACATTCGTAACCACTGCCTCGACACAATCGATCCTTTAGCCGCCATTCTGCCGATCCTCTGACCCAGCCGTTGAGGATACCACTTTGCAGGATGCGGCGCGGTGCGATTCCGTCTCCGCATGGCCAATGCTGCCGCGAGACCTCCGGACTGCGGCATTCATGCGGCGACAAGGGGTTACAATTCGGGCGGAAATCTCCGCCGGGAAGGAGGCTGCCCGTGAAGCGCATTGCTCTGCTGGTTCTCGCCGCCGTATTCGTTTCTCCATCTCACCCCCAGCAATACACCCGCGGCATTGGCGTTTATCCTGGCGACCCCAGTGAATACACCGGCCCGACTCTCATCACTGACACGGATACCTATCGCAACCTGGCCCTGCACCGCCCCGCTTATCAATCCAGCGCCTACGACTACAACCTCACCGCGCAACTCATCACCGATGGCATTAAGGAGCCCGCGCTTCCTGACCGGGGGCTCATCGCGGGCACCAGCGAGTCCACCTTTCCGCGCTGGATCGTCACCTCCACATCGAGTGGGGGCATTCTCAATAAGCAGGAGCGCGAAGTCTTTCTGGATGGCAACATCACCTCATCGGTCGATGTCAGTGGCGACCATCCGTGGGTCGAATTCGACATGGAAGGCGGAGGCCAGCTGCCGGAAATCGATCGCATCGATCTGTGGCTGCGCCGCATGAACGGGCCACTGCCTGTTACCGGTTGGACGTACATCGTATCCGGCTCCGACGACCACGTGACGTGGAAGGAGCTGGGACGTTCCACTGGGACCGACTGGCCCAGCATGAAGCTCTCCGGGCCAAGCTTCATGCAGTCCATCCCCTTCAACGCGCCGGCTCAGAACCGCTGCTACCGAGTGCAATTTTCCGCCGAAGGGATTAAAACCTGGGGCGTAGCCGAGCTCGCGACCTTTGAAAAAGGTCAGGAGGTCCACGTGGCCGGCCCGTATCACTTCTCCAGCGCGTGGATGTCCGCTCTGCCGTCAGCCGGCAGCGGGCCGGAGTGGGTCTACGTCGACCTCGGCGCGCCTTGCACCTTTGATCGCGTCGTCGTGGATTGGATCCAACGGGCGGCAGAAGGTTCGATCCAGATCTCAGACGACGCCAGGAATTGGCAAACGATCCAGCCGATCCCGGCTAACCCCGTGGGCCTCACCGACGAGGTCCATTTCGATCGGCCCGTGCACGGCCGCTACGTGCGCGTCGTCATGACGAAGCCGGCCCAACCTGGCCAGCCCTACATCATCCGCGAGCTCGAAGTCTGGGGCAGAGGAGGACTGGTCCCCGTGGCACACCCGGCGCCTGAAATCACGTCTGCAGTCGACGCGGGCAGCCCACTGCGGTTATCCGGCGGTGCATGGAAGGTCCAGCGCGCCTCCCTTGTGTCTGCACCCGGCGAGCAGATCGCGCAGCTCGGCTTCTCCGACCAAGACTGGATGATCGCTACGGTTCCTGGCACCGTCCTCACCAGCTATCTCAACGATGGAGCGATTGCCGATCCTGATTTCGGCGACAACCAGTACACGGTTTCCGACTCGTTCTTCTGCTCGGACTTTTGGTATCGGGACGAATTCGTTGCCCCCGCGACCCAGCCTGGCCAGCATCTCTGGCTCAACTTCGACGGCATTAACTGGAAGGCCGAAATCTACCTTAACGGCCGGCACCTCGGCCGCATCGATGGCGGCATGATGCGGGGCCGCTTCGATGCCACTTCGCTCATCCATGCAGGCGCGCTGAACGCCCTCGCCGTGCGGATCATCGCCAACGCCACCCCGGGCAGCACCAAAGACAAGGCTGGCCGCACCGTTAATGGGGGAGCGCTTGGCCGCGATAATCCGACCTTCCACGCCGCCGCGGGCTGGGACTGGATCTCCACCATCCGCGGCCGCGACGACGGCATCTGGAACAGCGTCTCGCTGACAACCAGCGGCCCGGTCACCATTGAATCCCCCCTTGTTTCGACTACTCTGCCACTTCCCGATACCACCCACGCCGACGTCACGATCGAAGCGACCCTCCACAATCATGACTCGCAGCCCGTCTCCGGCACGCTGCGCGTCACCTTTGGCGACGTACGGGCCGAAATACCCGTCACCCTTGCCGCATCCGAATCAAGAACCGTTCAGATCACTCCGGCGACCCAGCCCGCGCTCCACCTCACCAACCCGAAGCTGTGGTGGCCGGTCGGCTATGGCGACCCTAACCTTTATCCGGTGACGTTTGCCTTCACCGCTAACGGCCAAATTTCCGACACAAAATCTTTCCAGGCCGGGGTGCGTGAGTTCACCTACTCCGAAGACGGCGGCATTCTCAAAATGTGGATTAATGGACGCCGCTTCATCGCTCGAGGCGGTAACTGGGGCTTCTCCGAATCCATGCTCCGCTATCGCTCCCGCGAGTACGAGACCGCAATGCGCTACCACCGCGACCTCCACTTCAACATGATCCGCAACTGGGTCGGCATGACCGACGACGAAGCCTTCTACGACGCGGCCGATCGCAACGGCATCGTCATCTGGCAGGATTTCTGGCTCGCTAATCCGTGGGACGGCCCCAATCCCGATGACAATGATCTCTTTCTCGCCAACGCAAAGGACTATCTTCTCCGCATTCGCAACCACGCTTCGCTCGGCCTGTTCTGCGGCCGCAACGAGGGGTTCCCGCCGCAGCCCATCGACGACGGGCTCCGTGGTCTGGTCGCTACGCTCGAGCCCAATTCGCATTACATCTCCAGCTCCGCCGACGGCCCGGTCAGCGGCCACGGACCTTACCGGGTCGAGCCGCTACGCTACTACTTCGAGCACGCCCCGGAGAAATTTCACTCCGAAATGGGTTCACCCAACGTGCCGGAAATGGAGACCCTGCGGCGCACCATGCCCGAATCCGCTATGTGGCCCCAGGGCTATCAATGGCCGCTCCACGACTACTTCATTCGCAGCATGTATCCGGAATTCCATTTCCCGCCGAGCGAGATCGACGCGCAGTACGGTGGCGCGACGAACATTTCCGACTGGCTGGAGCTTGCGCAGTTCGTCGACTACAACGCCTATCGCGGCATGTACGAGGGCCAAAGCAAAAACCGGCTTGGCCTGCTCATCTGGATGAGCCACCCGGCCTGGCCTTCCTTGCTGTGGCAGACCTACGACTACTTTTTCGACACCGATGCCGGCTTCTATGGCGCGAAGAAAGGCGCGGAGCCTCTGCACATCCAGTGGAATGCGGCGACGGACGCGGTTGAAGTTGTGAATTACAGCGCCGGCGACCAGGCTGGCCTCACTGCCCGCGCGGAAATTTGTAGCCTGGACGGTTCCTTGAAATGGGAAAAATCCGCGAACCTCGATAGCCGCGAAGACTCGACCGTGTCGCCGATTCAGCTCGAATATCCTGCCGGCCTCTCGAAGATTCACTTCATTCGCCTGACGCTCTCGCAGAACGGTAAGGTACTTTCGTCGAATTTCTACCTGCGCGGGCTCGCCGAGAACGACTACACCGGCATCCGCGAACTGCCGAGCGTGACCGTTGCTCTGAAAAGTCACATCAAACGCGAGGGATCGCAGTGGGTCATCGATGCGGACCTGCGCAACACTTCAAAGTCTCCTGCGCTTCTGGTCCGGGTCAAAGCCGTGCGCGAGAAAACCGGCGACCTCATCGTTCCCGCCCTCTACGACGACAACTACGTCGCACTTATGCCTGGCGAGAGGCGGACGATCCATGCCCAGTTAGAAAACGCGGACACTCGCGGGGAGCGGCCGCGAGTCATCGTTAAAGGCTTCAACCTTAGTGGCAGCGGACATAGCTGGGAGGCGAAAGTTCCGGCAGCAATGCAATTCGGATCTCTAAAATAGCGCGCTACTGCACTTTTATCGTCGCGCTCAGCGGAAGATTTGCTGAAGAATCGCCCACCATCAGACTCACCGGCTCCGCCTCTACACGAAATTCCCCCGCCTTTGTATCCCAGTACGCCAGCCGTGAAGCCGGTAGCGCTATCTCCACGGTTTTCGTCTGACCAGCTTCCACCATTACCCGCTGGAAGCCCTCCAGCTCCTCGCGTGGCCGCTCCACCTTCGAGTGCAAATGCTTCACATACAGCTGCACCACTTCATCGCCCGCGCGGCTTCCGCTATTTGTCACATCGACCGATACAGTTACGGTTCCGTCCTTTGCAAGCCCCCCCGAGCTGGTCTTCAGGTTCGAAAATTTGAACGTGGTATAGCTCAGCCCAAACCCAAACGGATAGAGCGGCTCTCCTTTGAAATACATATAGGTGTAGCCATCGCGGATGTTGTAATCCATGCTCGGCGGCAGCTGGTCGAGCGCTTTCGGCCACGTCTCTACCAGATGGCCGCCCGGGTTGAACTCCCCGAAAAGTACCCTGGCCAGCGCAGTCCCCTCATCCTGGGAGGCATGCGTCATGTGCAGAATCGCGGGCACGTGCTCCTGGCTCCAGTTGATTGCAAATGGAAAACTCGAGATCAGAATCACCACGGTCTTCGGATTGACAGCGAACACCTGTCGGACCAACTGTTCCTGCGCGAGATCGATACTCTGGCGGTCGCGACCTTCGCGCCCATCGCTGGGCACAGTGCAGGGCAGCGTTCCGCCGCCATCCGGCGTGTTGACCCAGTCGTGGGCCATGTCCGGCCCGCAGGTGGGGTCGTTTCCGACGACCACCACGGCAACATCGGAATGGCGCGCCGCATTGATCGCGGCGTTGCCCAGTTCATCGGCCGCATAATTCACCTTTACGCCGGGGCCAACCTCAGCTTTGATCCCATCGAGCGGCGTCACTTTATAAGGAGGGGTCCCGCCGTACCAGTCCCAGTGCACCGAATCCGCCAGCGGGCCAATCACCGCGATCGATTTGATGCCCGTCTTGTCGAACGGCAGCAGATTCTTTTCGTTCTTCAACAGCACCACTGACTCCATGGCCAGCTTTTTTGAAACGTCCCGGTCCCGGTCTGTATTCCAGGGCTCAGGATCGTCCTTGATCTTCGAGTAGGGCACCATCTCTGGGGGATCGAGCAGCCCCAGTTTGATGGCAATCCGGAATTTGTAACGGAGAACGGCATCGATATCGGCCACCGTCAGCGAGCCGTCTTTCAGAGCCGCCTTTGTCTCGTCTACATAGCGATCCAGAAACTGATTGATCCCGTTTTTGATGCAAGCCACCACCGCTGCTTCCGTGTTGGGGAATGTGTGTCGGGGATCGACCAGCAGGTGCACCGCTCCGCCGTCTGTCGACAACACATCCACGCCCCACTTGTCCCGCACAATACTCTTCAGGATCGGATTCACCGCCATCGGCGTCCCGTTCCACGCGTTGTAGGAAGCCATCACCGCCTTCGCGCCGCCTTCCAGAAACGCCATGCGGAAGGGAACTGAATAGTACTCCCAGAAGAGCCGCTCATCGAAATCCGACGAGGAGCGATCGCGCAGATTCTCGTTCTCGTTGGCCAGGAAATGCTTCAGCAGCGGCGAGGCCTGCCAGTATTTCGGATCGTCGCCTTCGAGGCCCTTGCTGAATGCAATCGCCATCGTCCCGTTGAAAAACGGATCCTCGCCGTACACCTCTTCGCTGCGTCCCCAGCGCGGATCGCGCGCCAAGTCCGCCTGCGGTCCCCAGTCCATGAGAATCTGGCGGTCGTACTTCGCCGTCTGTGTGATGAACCGCGCCTCGTAACCTTCCACGCCACCGGCCTGCCGCACCAGCTGCGGATCCCACGACTCGCCCATGCCCGGGGGCTGCGGGAACTGCGTCGTTGTGATTGGCTCGTGCTTTCCGTGCGATTCGCGCTGCACGATCCCGTGAATCCCTTCGGAGCTGCCGATGTTTGGGATTCCCAGCCGCGGCACCCCCGTCCGGGTCCCGAGCACATCGATCTTCTCCTCGGTTGACATCAGCGACAGCAGATTGTCGATACGCTTGTCCTCGGCCAGATTCGGATCGTTGAACGGGTACTGTGGTTGTTGCGCGAAGGCCGGAAAGAGCCCGGCAACGAAACAGCAAAACAGGGCGGCGAAACTTCTTTTGGTCATCTCAGGAATTCCGTGTCAGCTCTGATACTCGGCCGGGCGGCCGGAGCTGACCCGGCGGAATAGGATTTCGAAACGCACCAAGGCTATCACGTAAATGCCTTGTGCGAGCACGAGGCAAAAGCCAAATGCTCAATCCGGGGTGACTGGACAGGTTAAGAAGTCGCCATTCTGTTTTACCTGCCGGAGCGCTGCGGCGATGAAGCGGCGGTGATGGTTACAGAGTTTTCAAAGCGAATGGCATTCTGGACGAGGCCGGCGGGGAAGGACTTCTCGAGAGCGCGCAGCTGGCGATCAGTGAGGCCGGGCACGATCACATCGACTTCGAAGTTGCCCACGTGCAGCGGTCGCGAAGAGGGCTGAGCCTGAACCCGGATCAGCAGGCCCTCGCTGGAGAGCCCGCGCAGGCTGAGGTATTGAGCGACATACTGGCCGACGCAGCCGCCGAGGGAAGCGAGGAGGAGTTCGGCGGGGGACATGCCCTGGTCAGCGGCCCCATCTTCGGCAGGCTGATCGAGCAGGACGCGATGATGGCGGGCTTCCGCTGTGAATGTGGCTCCGCCGGTGTGGCGTAAAGAGATTTCCAAATTTGCCCCTGGCTGAACATCGTTGCACTGCAGGTTGTGGGCCATTCCACGAGAGCTTGAGAGGCACGCTATTTTGCGAGGTTCAGCTGGCAGCTGTGGAATCCGGTTGCGCGGGAGGGCGCTTGGGGAGCATGTGGCTGCGCGAAATGGCGCAGGCAGTGCGATGAGCATGTGGGCACGGGTACACTATCTGCCTGTTCCATGAAGATCAGGAGATCGTTGAAGAAATCCGCGACATCTTCGGCAACGGGTGACGGCGTGGCGAGCGCGCGGCAGGAGGGGAACACCGGAGCAAAGGCCATCAAGGCGAGGCAGAATCTATTGCGCGCGCTGGTGGATAACCTGGACGAGGCGGTCGTCGCTCTTGACCGGGAAGGGAATGTGCAATTTGCCAATGCGGCGGCGGAGCGGCTGTTCGGCATCGACCCGAGGGGTCCGGGAATCTTCGGGTGGAGCGAGGCCTACGGGATCTATTTGCCCGACCGGCAGACACTGTGGCCGGCGAACGAGTTGCCCGGAGCGGTCGCACTGAAGGGACAGAAGGTTGAGGGCGAGCAATATGTGCGGCCACCCGGCGCGGCAGAGGGCTATTGGATCGATGTGAGGGCTCGGCCGCTGTTTGACGCACGGGGGACGGTACAGGGAGCGCTGCTGGCGTGGCGCGATATCACCGAGGAGAAGCGGACGATCGAGAGCCAGAGGCGGTTGTTGGCGATCGTCGAGAATACGCCCGATCTGGTCATCCTGACCGATCCAATGCTGAAGACAAGCTATATCAACCGGGCGGGGCGGGAACTGTTGGGGCTGGATGCGACCGAGGGAGTGCAGAACTATCCCGTGTTCGATACGGAGTTCGAAAATCAGCGGGAGTTTTTCGACACCGAGATTTTACCGGCTCTTTTGCGCGGTGAGGCGTGGCTGGGGGAATTTCGCCTGAAGCACGCGTGTAGCGGCGATACGATCGCGGTGGACATGCGGGCCTTCGGGATCTTTGGCCTGTACGGGCAGTTGCTGGGATTCGCGAGCATCAGCCGGGATATCACCGCGAGACAGCAGTCCGAGGAGGTGCGGCAGCGGCTGGCGTCGATTGTGGAGTTCTCCAACGACGCGATCATCAGCGAATCGCTCGATGGGGTTATTACGAGCTGGAATCGTGGGGCGCAGGCAACGTTTGGATATACGGCGGAAGAGACGGTAGGACAGCCGATCACGATGCTGGCGTGGCCGGGCTACGAAGACGACATGCGGGAGCTGCTGCGGCGGATCGGGGGCGAGGAGGCGATCGAGCGCTATGAGACGCTGCGGCGCCACAAGGACGGACGGCGCCTTGTGATCTCGTTGACGCTTTCTCCTATTCGCGATGGGACGGGGAAGCTGATCGGCATTTCGAAGATCGCGCGTGACATCACCCAGCAGAAGGATCGAGAAGAAACGGCTCGGCGCCAGGCGCAACTGCTGGATCAGGTGTACGAACCGATTTTGGTTCGGGATGCCAGCGATCGGATCGTCTACTGGAATAAAGGAGCGGAACGACTGTACGGGTGGAGCGCTGGGGAGGCTCTGGGGCGGATCAGTCACGAACTTTTTCAGACAACGTTTGGAGAACCGTTAGGGGAAATCAACCGGACGCTGGAACGGGATGGGCAGTGGGCAGGGGAGTTAGTCCATCGCACACGGACAGGACAGCGGGTGGTGGTGTTAAGCCGCTGGATTCGCGAGCTGAATGTGGCCGAATCGCACGTGATGGAAACGAACGTCGATATGACGGAGCGGCAGCATCGGCTGGAGGCGGAAGAGCAGTCGCGGCTGGAGAGGCGTTTCCGGCAGTTGCTGGAGGCGGCGCCGGACGCGATTGTGGAGGTTTCCGCCGATGGGCGGATCGTGCTGATGAACCGGGTCGCAGAGGAGATGTTTGGCTATGTTCGCGACGAGCTGCTGGGAGAGTCGGTGGATTTGCTGGTCCCGGATGCGATCCGGCACGAGCATTACCGGCACAGGGACCGCTATCTGGAGCAGGCGCGGACGCGACCGATGGGCTCGGGGCTGGAACTGCATGCACGGCGCAAGGACGGATTGCTGTTTCCCGTGGAGATCAGCCTCAGTCCCATCCAGACCGAAGGCGGCGTGCATGTGACGGCGGTGATTCGCGACGTGACCGAGCGGAAGCGCGCCGAAAAGGAGGTGCGTATCCTGCAATTGCAATACACGGGGGAGTTGGAAGCGCGCAATCGCGAGGTCGAACGGGCCGACCGATTGAAGAGCGAGTTCCTGGCGAGCATGAGTCACGAACTGCGAACGCCGCTGCACACCATCATCGGCTTTGCCGAGCTGCTGCAGGAGGGACACGAAGGCGCGCTGAGCGAGGCGCAGACCCGATTCGTGGGGCACATTCGGCGGGATTCCGAACACCTGCTGGAGCTGATCAATGACGTACTGGATCTGAGCAAGATTGAGGCGGGCCAGCTCACCCTGAAGCGCGAGGCCTATCGGCTGGCGCGAAGCGTGGGGGAGGCGCTCGATGCCATCCGCCCGGGAGCCGCGGCGAAGGGTATCGCGATCGAGGAGCGCGGCGAACGCGATTCGATGGTCGACGCCGATCCGTTACGCGTGAAAGAGATGCTCTACAACCTGCTGAGCAATGCGGTGAAGTTCACGCCCGAAGGGGGGAAGGTGTGGATTGAGGCGGCGGAAGAGACGGGGTTTGTGCGCGTGACAGTGGGCGATACCGGGATCGGAATCCCCGCTGTGGAACAGGAGAATATCTTCGACAAGTTTTATCAGGTAGGGAATACGACGCGGGGTGTTCGAGAAGGCACGGGGCTGGGATTATCGATCACCAAGGAGCTGGTGCAGATGCACGGCGGCTGGATGGAAGTGGACAGCACGCCCGGAGAAGGGAGCCGGTTCACGTTCACGCTTCCCATTGCCGCGCCGGGGTTGTAGGATGGCTGGTTAAAACCCCAGAGATCGATGGAGGGGGAAACATAGTTGTATTCAGGGCCAATGGAGCTGAGTAGGCATTGTGTCGACATCTCCGGAGAAACCTCTGATCCTGATTGCGGATGACCGGCCGAGCAGCCGGGAACTGCTGCGTCTGGTGCTGGAGCGCGCCGGTTACGCGGTGATCGAAGCCGAGGACGGGGAAAAAGCTCTGGATAGGGCGCGCGCGGGGAATCCGGATCTGGTCCTGCTGGATCTGCAGATGCCGGTTCTTGACGGCTATGGAGTGCTGGCTGCCCTGCGGGGCGAGGAGCGCTTTCGGAACCTGCCGGTGCTTGCGTTGACGGCGAGCGCCATGCGCGGGGATCGCGAGCGAATTATGGACGCGGGGTTCACAGATTACCTGGCCAAGCCCGCGGGGTCTGAGGTTCTGCGGGAAACGGTGGCTCGGCTGCTGCATGAGGCGCGGGTGCAAACTTTGGAGCGAGAAGAGACGGCTTGAGCTGGCCGTTCTGGACCGGCTACAGCAAACCGTACTTTTTCATTTTGTAGCGGAGGGCGTCGCGGCCGATGCCCAGAGCGCGTGCGGCGTGGGATTGATTGCCGTGCGCCTTATCGAGAGCGCTGACGACCAACTGACGTTCGTGCTCGGCGAGGGAAGGATCTTGCTGGAGGGTGGGCGGCTGACCCGGCAAAGCCGAGGCCTCTTCGCCATGGTTGGCCGAGGGGTCATCGAGCAGCGAGGCCGGCAGATCGGCAACGTCGATTTCTGCGGACTCGTCTATTGCGGGCTCGGCCATCATGGCGGCGTGGCCGATGGCGTTTTCCAGTTCGCGAACATTGCCGGGCCAGGAGTGATGCTCGAGGACGAGGCGCGCGCGGGGTGAGATTCCGCGGATGCGCTTGCCGAACTGCTGCGAGAATTTCGCGACGAAGTGCTGGGTGAGGAGAGGCAGGTCTTCTTTGCGCTCGGCAAGGGAGGGCACGGAAATCTCGACCATGGCGAGGCGGTAGTAGAGGTCCTCGCGAAAGAGGCGTTCGGCGACCGCCTGGCGCAGGTTGCGGTGGGTTGCGGCGACGACGCGGACGTTGACTTTGCGGGTCTGGAGCGAGCCAACGCGCTGAATTTCCTGGTTCTGGAGGGCGCGCAGCAGCTTGGCTTGGGTGGCGATGGGCATGTCGCCGATTTCATCGAGAAACAGGGTACCGTCGCTGGCCGCTTCGAAGAGGCCAGGCTTGTCGCGATCGGCGCCGGTGAAGGCGCCGCGAACGTGGCCGAAGAGCTCGCTCTCGAAGAGTGTTTCGACGACGGCGGAGCAATTGAGGACTACGTATTGGCCTTTGACGCCACTGCGCGCATGCAGAGCGCGGGCGACCAGATCTTTGCCGGTGCCAGTGGCTCCCTGGACAAGGGCGGAGCGGTAGTGGGGGGCGATGCGGCGGATGCGCGCGAACATCTCCGCCATTTTTGGACTTGTGCCAATCAGGCCTTCGAACTCGGCGTCGGAGCCGAGCTGCTGGCGGCGGCGGGCATCTTCGATGAGCCGGCCGACGCGTTCACGGAGGACGGGCAGGCGGATGGGCTTCTCGAGATAATCGGCTGCTCCGTTACGAATGGCCTGGACGGCGGTTTCGGTCGTGTAGTGCGCGGTCATCAGCACGACGTTGGTGGCGGGGGCGGTTTCCATAATGCGGTTGAGGACGTTGAGGCCGGTCATCTCGGGCATGACCAGGTCGGTCAGCACCAGTTGCGGATGGTGGAGGCGCACCAATTCCAGAGCCTCACCTGGGCGGGAGGCGGTGTGGATCGTCAGTCCCTGCTGAGCGAGCGCGGTCGAGAGCAGGTCGAGACTGCCAGGGTTGTCGTCCAGAATGAGGATGGAAATGTCCATTGGCAGGGTACAGGGTACAGGGTACAGGGTGCGGATCAGCCAGGAGGCGGTCAGCTCGGGCTCGGTCAGCTAAGCCCTGTCAGCTGAGGTGCGGTCAGCGAGGAGACGGTGAGCGAAAACCGATAGACTGACGAGTGGCGCGAAACCTCTACATTCTGGCGGGGGTGTTGCTGCTGTTTGCTGCGGTCTCGTTCGTGATGGCGATGACGTTGGGGCGGATGCAGCCTGCATTACCGGCCAATGGGACGCTCTGGAAGACCTCAGCGTTGTTTCTGGTTGTGGGCGGCCTGATCGTGGCGCTGCTGGGAGTGATGACGGCGATGTTCGAGCAGGTGGACCGGCGCAATGAAGAGCAGAGAATGAGGCGGCGGGGGCGGGGCGGCTCGCGGGAGGACGACAGATAAAATAGGAAGGGCGGCCAATTCGAAACTGGAAAGTAACCGGAAAATATGTATGAAGTGACAGTAGAGCGCGGGTTTTCTTCAGGGCATTTTCTCCGCAACTACAAGGGGAAGTGCGAGAACCCGCATGGGCATAACTACAAGGTACGGATCACCCTGTGCGGCGAGGCGCTGGACACGGCGGGCCTGCTGCTGGACTTTCGCGATCTCAAACTGGTGATGCGGCCGGTGATCGAGCGCATCGACCATCAGATGCTGAACGATCTGGAGCCTTTTACGAAGATCAACCCATCGGCGGAAAATCTGGCCCGGTATTTCTATGACGAAACAAATCGGCAGCTGAGCGAGATGACGAGCGGGCGGGTGCGGGTGAAGGACTGCACCATCTTCGAGACGGACACGACGACTGCGACGTATTACGAGTAGCGACGCTTGTATCTGATAGAAATCTACAAATCCATTCAGGGCGAATCGAGCTTCGCCGGGCTGCCGTGCATCTTTGTGCGGCTGGCGGGGTGCAACCTGCGCTGCGCGTGGTGCGATTCGGAGTATACGTTCACTGGCGGTTACAAATTGACCGAGGACGAGGTGACGGCGGAGATTGAGAAGCTGGCGCCGGTGAAGCTGATTGAGTTCACGGGCGGGGAACCGATGCTGCAGGAGCGGGAACTGATTCCGCTGATGAAGCGCCTGCTGGGCGCGGGGTATGAATTGATGATCGAGACCAGTGGGGCGCGTGCGCTGGAGCAGGTGCCGCAGGCGGTCCACAAGATCGTGGACGTGAAATGCCCCGGCTCAGGCGAAGCGGGGAGCTTTCGGATGGAGAATCTGGATCATCTGACGGAACGCGACGAGGTGAAATTCGTGATTGCGAACCGCGACGATTACATATTTGCGCGCGATTTCATTGGGGCGCAAAAACTGGAGAGGCGGGCAGGGCAGATCCTCTTGTCTCCGGCATTCTCCAAAACGCCGTCGGCGGAGCGCAGCACGGAGAATTGTCTGCTTGATCCTCGGGACGTAGTGGAATGGATGCTGGCCGATGGGGTTCCGGGTCGGCTGAGCCTGCAGATTCACAAATACGTGTGGGAGCCGCAGAAGAAGGGTGTGTGACGAACCTGCGAGACGGCACGCGCGGATCGGGTGACGCAGGGTAGACTCGATGCCGGCCAGAAGTTGTTTTTGCAGGGCTTGCAGTCAGCGATTGCCCTGATAGTGTTCCCCGCGTTACTCTCAGCCCTGTGATCCCCCAACTGCGACAGGACTTCAATCGCCAGTTTCGACCGGAGGCATTTCGGTCGATGCTGGACGGTCTCGACGCTGTTTCGCGCACCCATGTTGGGTTTCCGGTCGCCGAGACACCGTGCTTTTTTCCCCAATCGATGCTGGAGGAGATGGCCCGCATCGGGATCGACCTGACGCTGCAGCTGGTTTGCGACCCCAGTTACCTTGCCAGCTCTCTTGCGGCCATTCCCGAGGCCTGGAGGGCAGCCGCGCAAAACGACCATCCACATTTTCTGACTGCCGACTTCGGGCTGGTGCAGGAAGAGGAGGGTGGGCTGGCACCGCGGCTGGTCGAGATCCAGGCGTTTCCTTCGGTGTTCGGCTTTCAGTGGGCTCTCAGCGAGGCGTACAGGTCCGCGTTTTCGCTGGACGGATCTTTGCGGTATTTGCTGGGCGGGCTCGACGAGGCAGGTTTCTGGGACCTCCTCCGCGCGACGATTGTCGCCGGTCACGATCCCGAGACCGTGGTTCTTGCCGACGTCGACCCTGCGAATCAAAAGACGCTGCCCGATTTCCATATCACCGCTGACCGGCTCGGGATTCGCATCGTCGATATTGCTCAGATTCAACCGATGATTGCGGCGGAATCATCGCCGGACCGGCTGCGCCGTCTCGCTTATCGCAATGGCGGCCGACTGGTCCCGATCCGGCGAATATACAACCGTGCGATTGTTGACGAGATGGTGCGGAGGCAAATCCGGCTGAAGTTCGATTACCGGGAGAGGTTCGAACGTCGAATGGGCCGGCCATCCCAACTGGTACTATCACGTCAGTAAATTCTCGCTGCCGTGGCTGCATCAGGCGGCGGTCCCGCCAGCGGTCTTCCTCGACGACTGGTTCCGTCCTCCGGCGGGTGACAACCTGCCCAACCTTCGCGATCGTTTACCGCAAGATCGTAACCGGCTGATCCTGAAGCCGCTTTACTCTTTTGCGGGGCAGGGGATCGTTTTTGCGCCGACAGACGCGCAGCTGGCCAGCATACCTTTGGATCGACGGAGTGATTACCTTCTGCAGGAACGGGTCACCTTCGTACCCGTCATCGATACCCCCTTTGGTCCCACCCAGGCGGAGATCCGTATCCTTTATGTATGGCCCGATTCCACCGGGCCGGACCAGGGCAATCTCATGCCATTGCTGTCCCTGGTGCGGCTGGGGCGCGGCCAAATGATGGGGGTAGACCATAACCGCGATCAATCCTGGGTGGGCGCTTCGGCGGCTTTTTTCTCGTCTTGAGCCGGTCCGCTGCCGGGACGGGGAAATCCACAAGAAATCCTGAGCTTCCCACAGAAGAGGCCTAACCTGCCCCGTTTTGGTCATTGCAGGGGTCAATTTCGTCGTTTACAAATGGAATCGAAGATGTAAACTTTGGTAATTGGCCAGCTTGGGAGTTTGCGGGTACTGTAGAGCTGAATCACAGGAGAGTCCATCATGGAATCTATCGTCTGTTCTTCTCCTGGGACCCGCAACTGGCGCCCTTATCGTGGGGCAGTCCGCTATCCGTTGCAGTTGCGGGTGACTGTACTCGCCGAGGGCCAGGCTTATGAAGCGCTCACCGAGAGTTTTTCCGCCAGCGGAGTTCTTTTGAAGCTGCGGCAACCTCTTCGGGAAGGGCAGCAGATTGAGTTTCTTGTGGAGATTCCCGCCGGAATGCTGGAATTCTCTGTGACTGCGGCGGTGCATTGCTCTGGAAGAATTGTCCGTTCTTATTGGAACGAAGGTCAGCCTTACGCCGCCGCTGTAATTGACGAATACGGGTTCCAGTAGTTCGGACTAGATATCTTATGACGCACATTAACGGAAACGGCACCAGTGTAGCTCCTCAGGCAGCCCAACCCAGCCCTGAGGTACGAGTGATTCTTGCCGACTCGCAGGCAATCTATCGGGTCGGCATGCGCAAGGTCTTCGGACCTGACTCCGGCGTCGCAGTTGTCGCCGAGGCCGATAATCTTCAATCGCTTCAGGACACGGTGCAGCGCACGCCTGCCGATGTTCTCCTGCTTGAGGGGGCGATGATCACGGGCACGGCCAACGCTGTCCCGGCGGTTGTGCGTCTGGCTCCGGATCTCAAGATCATCGTGCAGTCGGCCTCCAACGACGAATCGCACACTGTGGATTTGTATCGGCGCGGGGTGCGCGGCATCATCCCCCGTTCCATTTCGCCCGATCTGCTGATCAAGTGCGTGCGCAAAATTGCGGCGGGTGAAACCTGGATCGACAATCAGTCGGTCACCTGGGTTATCGAAGCGTACCGATCGCAGGCGGGCAACCTGTCGAATCCGCGCAATCAGCCCCGCCTCAATCAGAAGGAAATGTTGATCATCGCCGGCATCACGCAGGGCAAGCGGAATAAGGAAATCGCATATCAGCTGGGCACCACCGAGCAGGTGGTGAAGAACTATCTGCGCAAGATTTACGACAAGCTGGGTGTATCCGACCGTCTTGAGCTGGCTCTTTACTGCCTGCATCATCAGCTGCATAAGAATGCTGCCGAGGCTGACGCACGGCCGGTCGAGGTTTCCGCTCAGCCGTAGGCCGGAAATACAAAGTCAGCGCCAGCGGTACTCATAATCGCGGAGGAATGCTCCGCCTGGGCTTCTACGTCAGGCTCGCTTGAGCTTTTCGCGGCTCTGGCCGCCAGCGGATGCCTCAGCGAGAGTGGATGCGGGCTCATGTTTGGGAGGCGCAACCGAGTAGGGCATGACGGTCACAATTCCCAGGAGCCTTCCGTTCCGGTGAACCTCGTACCTGACATAGCCAGGGCGGCGCTCGACGATCCTGAGCCAAATTTCCGGCCAGGTCCAGCGCTCCATTAATTTGCCAAGCTCAGTTTCGAGGATTCGCGCGGCGATGACCGCCTCGCCGAAGGAGAGTGCCGGTGGTCCATCCTTGTCGAATGGATAGCGATAGAGTGAGGAGTCCAATCAATAATTCTCCAGCCAGCTCTATCTTTCTGGATGCAATCAAAGCCGTCACTTCCCCATCGGTGATTTCACGGTAGCCAGTTGGTAACGAAGTGACGACTCTGCGGAGAGTAACCGGCGCGGTATTGAGCGCGGCGAGGACGCGACAATTCTAACGAGCAGCGGACTTCTTAGCGGCAGCAGGCTTCGATGAGGCTGGCTTGCTTGCGGCGACCGCTTTGACGCGGGCGTTGAGGCGGCTCTTGTAGCGGGATGCGGTGTTGGAGTGGATGACGCCCTTCTGCACGCTCTTGTCGAGGGCGGAGACGGTGGCGCGGTACTGCAGGGCGGCGGCACTGGAGTCGCCTGTCTGAAGGGCCTCGCGGAGAGCGCGGAGGCTGGAGCGAAAAGAGGTGCGGTTGGAGCGGTTCACCGCAGTTCGTTTGGTGGTCTGACGGGCTCGCTTGAGCGAAGAAACATGGTTCGCCATGAATGGATTGGATCTCGCTTTCGGAAATGGATGCGGGCAGAGGAGACAGACGCCGCACATCCGCCGCAAACACCAAGTATACGGCAGGAGACGCGGATAGGGAACAGGGAGAAAAGACAGGCAGCAGGCAACAGGCTATAAGCAATAGAAAAGGCGGATCAGACTTCGCTGTTTTCGAAGAGGAGGATTTCGAGGGTGGCGAGGGACATAGCGTGTTCTCCGGCGGCGCGTCCTTCGGGGCTGGCGAAGGCGGATTGCATGGCCTGCGGGGAATCGAAGTGCAGAGTGGCCACCAGGTGATAAGCGGAAGGGCCGAACGGAGTTGTAACGGGACCGTGGCTGACTTCATACTTGCGCAGGCCGGGGATTTTCTTCGCAAGCGGGATGTGGATTGCGGCGTAGTCCCTGTCGAAGGCAGCGGTATCTTTCGGGGTTTTTTAGAGCACGACCATTTGGGCCATGATGTTTCTCCGGTCTGAGGTTCGCCGCGATCATACGCGGGATCAGAGGCGAATTTTGCGACGGGGAAAGATTCAATTGGGAAAGTAGACGGTGATGGTGCCTTCGTCGGCATTTGCAGTGATGACGTTGCTGCGGGGATCGCTGGTGAGGCGGGCAATGGCGACTGCGCCCCATCCACCGGCGATGGGGATGGAGGATGCGGTAAAGCGTCCAGCGGGGCTGCGTTCGTAGAGCATGAGGGTTCTGCTTTCGGCGCAGGCGACAGCGATGGTGGGCTGGCCGTGGCCGTTGAGATCGCCGGTGGCTACGCTGTTAGGGCCACGACAATCGCCGAGGGGTAATGGCGAACCGGGCATAGAGTGAAAGCCGCCACGGCCATCGCCGGCAAGGATGGTGACGACGTTTTCAGAGGGGCTGGAGATGTCGCGCTGGTAGGGAATCACGATCAGGTCGGGGTTGCCGTCGCCGTCGAGGTCATCGATGGCGACTTCCCACGGCTTTGCGCCTGCGGGAAAAGGTGAGCCGGGGGCGTTGTGGAATCCACCCGTGCCGTCACCGAGAAGAATGGAGACGGTGTTGTCGTCAAGGTTGGTGGTGACGATGTCTGGATGGCCGTCGTGGTTGAAGTCGGCGGTGCGAAGGCGTTCGTAGGGGCGATGGCCAGTGGGGAAGAAGGCGCCCGGGGTGAGGAGGCGGCCGGTGCCGTCGCCGAGGAGTAGTTCAATTTGGTTGTGGCCCCAGCTGTCGGTGACGACGTCCGGTTTGCTGTCGGAGTTGAAGTCGGCGGCGACTACGCCGTGAGGGTGGGGATTGGAGCGCACGTCGACCGGTGAGCCAGGCGCGAGACGGAAGCCGCCTCGACCGTCGCCGAGGAAAACGCGCAGGTAGGGCGACTGGTGGTTGGCGATGACGAGGTCTGGGTTGCCGTCGTTGTTCATGTCGGCGATGGCGATGTCGTTGGGGAGATGGCCTGCTGGGAAGGGTGAGCCAGGCGCGGGACGAAATGCGCCATGGCCGTCACCGAGAAGCACGGTGATGGTGCCGTTGTCTGCGGTGTCGGAGCCGGCGTTGGCGACGATGAGGTCGGGGTGGTGGTCGAGATTGACATCGGCGACGGCGATCCATCGGGGGCTGGGACCGGTGGATATGGTGAGCTGGCGGAGGCGGGGCGTTTGCGCGTTGAGCTTGGCACCGAGGAAAGCGAGGACGATGAGCAGGGCAGAACGCATGTGGGCACCCTGGAGATGCACATGGAGGGTAGCCGATGGGGGGCGGTTGCGCCAATGGTGGACTGCAAGTTTTTACAATCCGCAGCTTGCCGGGATCGACGAAAATTGGGAGCCATTGGGGGTGCGCGATGGCGATTAATGCAGCGAATGGTTTATCGCAGGGTACGGCAAAACGGATTCATTGGGTTCGGATACTGATTGGCGGGTTTTTAGCGGAGGCGTTGCTGATTCTGATCGTGATTCCTATCAACATGAAGTTTGGGCAGACACCGTTGCTTTATGTGGCGCCGGTGGGGTCGCTGGCGACGTGTTTGCTGTTTGGGTGGTGGGTTGGTGGCCGGATCGAGTCGCGGTTTGTCCTGCAGGGGGTTTTGGTGGGAGTGGTTGCGATGCTGATCTACATCGGGCTGACGCGTGCGCAGCCGGAGCCTTTTGCGTATGTGGTGGCTCATGGGTTGAAACTGGTGGGTGGCGGGGCTGGAGCATGGGTCGCAGGCCGGCGAGGGGCTGCTGCCTAGCGTGAGTTTGTCAGCGTGTCATCCAGGAAGCGGCGGAGGGTGCCGGTGAGGCCGGTGGGGGCGGTTTCAGGGAGCGCTCTCAGGTCGAAGTATTGTTTTGGATAGGGGGCGGCTTGGAAAAGGCTGCGAGTGCGGGCCGTTTCTCCATGCACGTCGAGAAACAGCAGGGGCGTGTGAGTGCGAGCGATGTCGGCGGCGGGATCCAAATGCTCCCTTTGTAACAGCCACAGTGGCAAAAGGCGGGAGCGCGCGTCGGATTCGAAGGTCTGGCGGGCAGAAGGGTTAGGGTCCTGGAGGACGGCTCCTGCGGGGGCAAAGTGCGCGGCGAGATGGGCGGCGAAGGTGGCTCCGACGCCGTCGCCGAGGACGATCAGGTCGCGCGGGGGGATGCGGCGGGTGTCCGTCAGGTATGTCCAGGCCGCGATGGCGTCTTCGGTCGCGAGCCGCTCGGTGGGATGGGCGCCGGCGGAGCGGCCGAAGCCGCGATAGTCAAAGGCGAAGACGTTGATGCCCGCGGAATGAAGGGTTGCGAGGGCGGGGACGCAGTCGGAGAGGGAGCCGCGGGCGTCGTGGAGATAGAGGACCGTGGCGGTTACGTATTTCGCCTGGGGGCTGGCCGGGATCCACCAGCCGTCGAGCTGGGGAAGTCCGGCGTCGGTGACGTTGAAGTGGACTTCTTCAAACGGCAGGCCGGCGGAGCCGGGGGTTGCGGAGATGGTGCGGGAGGGATGGAAGAGCAGCTGCCACTGGCCCTGGTAGAAGAGGAGGCAAAGGGCGGTATATCCGCAGAAGGCGGCGGCGAGGAGGGTGAGGGCGAGGGCGGCGAGAAGCCAGCGAGGACTGACGTTGGTTGGTTCCGGGGAAGTGCGTGGAGCTGGTTTGGGCATTCGCTGGACTGCGGTGTCAGCCTCCGAAAACTGTCCTGCTCAGGATAACCAGCGGATTTCTAGCCGAAAGCGAGCTCGTCGGGGGATTCGAGGGGGGTTCCGCAGAGGCGGCAGATGACAGCGGAGCAGTCGCCGCAGACGAGCGGGTCTCCGACGGAGCGAGCGCAGACCGGACACCAGAGGTAGCTGGTTTGCTGGGTGGACGGAGCCTGGGACGGAGGGGATGCGGGCTGGGACATCACTGAAAATGAGCGTAGCACCTTGGCCGGAAACCGACATCGATGGGGAGACGAACCAGGATGACTGGCACTAACGTGCCGATTGACAGGCCGGATACGTAACGAGCTTTATACACGCTATGAAAAAAGGCTCCCAGGTTAGTCGCCGGAGGCTGTTTACTAGCAATTAAAGGGTGGAAAGTGTGCCACCACCGGGCGCGGCGGCGCACGCTGTGAACCGCGACACTGCGCATCGGCGCAGCGAACCGGAAGGAAGGAAAGCAATGGCGACAGCAGGCCTGAAACGCATGATGTTGTGGGGCGACCTTGAGGGCCGCAATTTGGACGGACGCTGGTTACTGGGCCGGCTGGCGCGACCGCTGGGACGGACAGCGTGGTTCGATGCGATCGGGGCGGAGGGAATTCCGCTGATGCTCAGCATCACAGAAGCTCTGAACGACGAGCAGGAGTTGCTGGGGCGACTGGAGGCGGCGGCGGAGGTTCGGCATGAGAATGTAGTGGGAATCCGCGAGGCGGTGATCTCGCATCTGGACGATACACCGGTAGTGGTCGCAGCCATGGAAATGACCGAGGAGAACCTGGCGGATGTGTTGCGGGAGCGGACGCTGGATGCGGTCGAGGGACGGCAGGTTCTGGATGCGGTGCTGGCGGCATTGACGGCGATGCATGCGCGGGGCCTTGTGCACCGGCACATGGAGGCGGCGAGCATCCTGGCGATGGGGGAGACGATCAAGGTGCGAAGCGATTGCGTGCAGCTCGGCGGCTCGGCATTTGGCCTGCTCGCGGCGGAGGATGTGCGGTGCGCGGCGCGTACGGTGACGCAGGCAGTGACGGGGTTCCTCCCGAAGGGAGAGAATGATCCGATTCTGCAACTGCTGCCTGAGCCGATGGCGCGGGCCATGAGGCGGGCATTGACGGGGAACGCGGGCGCGACGGAAGTAGCGGCGCTGGCGGGCACTCGGCTGGAGCTGATGCGGGACATGGCGCAGGACCCGACCCGCGGTGAGACGCTTTCAAAGAGGGTAATGCGGGTGGCCGCAGCTACCGCGGCGGCGGTTGCAAAGGAAAACAATCCAGCCGGAGAGCATCGAGAATCCCTCTCTCCGATCCGGCCGAAACGAGCTGGGAGCAAGTCGGAGTCGAGGCAGACATCGGCGCGGCAGATGCTGACGATGAAGCCGGCGGAAGTTCGTGCGCAGGCGGCGCTGTTCGCGGAGCCCTTTATGTTGCCTGGCGAGCAGCAGAAGGCCGATGTAGCGTGGGCGATGCAGAGTGGGAATCCTGAAGAGTCGCGTTGGCCAGGCGCGCCCTATGTGATCGCCGCGATAATCGCCGTGTTGCTGGTAACGGTCTTCACGGTATATGGAATGATGCATCTGGAGTCGTCCGCGAAGCGATCGGCCTCGCCCGCGGCTCCGGCGCCGTTGGTCGTGGTGGCCAAGCCTGCGACGGCCATGGTTAGAAGCGCCACAGCGAATGCGCTGGCGAGTGCGAAGGTCGAGGAGTGGCGAGTGATTGCTTACACCTTCGGTCTTGAGGGGGAAGCAGAGCGGACGGCAAAGGAAGTTGCGCGGCGTTATCCGGAACTGGAGCCTCGGGTTTTCGCGCCGATGGGAACGGCCCCGTGGATGGTGACGCTGGGCGGGACGATGACCCGGGCCGAGGCGCTGGTGCTGCGCGAAAAGGCGGTTTCACTGGGATTGCCGGACGATACCTACGCGTTGAAGCTCCCCTGAGTCCAGATTGCGCCCTCAGGCGAAAGCGCCAACTTGCGCCGCGGAGACAGGGACGGTTGTTCCGTTGTTCTGACGAATTTTTTCCGTTGTCCTGATGAACGGGGCACAGTTAGGATGACGTGACATGCTCCCGTAATGGACGATGTCGAGAGGCAGCCCGCTTCCGATATTGTGACGCGCGAGTATCGACTCCGACTCGTTGAGTCAGTGGAGACAGCGTGGACGGCATGAAGGACGGCAGGACTTCGGTGCTCATTATCGATGACGATCCCACGCACCTGCGGATCTACGGATGGATTGTCGATGCCGCTGGGTATGAAGCATTGCCGGCGCTGGTAACGGCGGATCAGATCGACTATCCGGCCGGCAAGGTCGATGTGGTGGTGATGGATTATCGGCTGAGCGGACAGCTGACCGCAGTTGAGGCGGCGGGGGAAACGAGGAAGCGTTATCCGGATGCGCCGATTATCGTGCTGTCGGATGTCTACGACTTGCCTGCGGACATTGAACCGTACGCGCGGGCATTCGTGAGGAAGGGTGAGCCGGCGAAACTGGTGGCCATCCTTGGGCAGGTGTCGAGACCGTCGACGATCCAGCCAGCCAGCGCCGCTGAGGACTTCCGGCGCCGCGGTTAATCGAGAGACAACGTAACGGGCCAGTGCACGCATCCAATGGCGACGCCGCGGTGCATCTCGTTTACCTCGGCCCGCAGCTGAGTACGAGCAACTGTCATGGTTAGGAATGGACGTTGTATGGGCGAACTTGAGGGGGCAAATTTGCGCGGGATGACGCGGATCGGATAAGAAACGAGGCCGTTGCTAACACAGCGATGTTTGGCGGCCAGGGAGCGGATGCGGGCGAGATGGCGGTGAGTGGGCAGGAGCGGGCGCGTTCCAACCGGGGGCGGTCCGGATCGCCATGGCTGGCGGGGGTGCTGCTGGGCGGACTGGTGGGCATGGCTTCAGTGGTTCCACCGCCCGAGGCCGGAGCTCAAAAGGCGTCGCGCGACGATGTGCAGGCGGCTTATCTTTACAATTTTGGAAAATTTGTACGCTGGCCGGAGAACGCCGGCCGCGGGCCAATCGAAGTGTGCGTGGCCGGGGATGATTCGTTTGGGCAGACCATGGGGCGTCTGGTGGCAGGGGAGCAAATCAACGGGCGCAGGTTCGAGGTGCGCGATCTGGACAGTCCTGAAGGAGCCGGGGAGTGCGCGATCTTGTTTGTCGGGACGGGGCAAGGGACCCGGGAAGTCGCATTTCTGGGGGCGGTGGCGGGCAAACCGATTCTGACTGTGGGCGCCGCCTCGGATTTCCTGACGCGGGGCGGCATGATCCAGTTTCTGATGGTGGAGGATCATGTTCGGTTTTCGGTGAATCTGGAGGCGGCGAATCGTTGCGGTGTGGGACTGAGTTCGCAGCTGCTGAAGGTAGCGGTGGCGGTAACGGGTAAGCCGGAGACGGGAGGGGCGAGATGAAGCCGGGCTCCCGATCGATCTCAGCGAAGCTGATGTGGATGAATATGGTGGTGAGCGCCACGGTGCTGGCGCTGGCGGTGCTGGCGTTCTTCTTCTACGATCTGGTTTCGTTCCGGCAAAACATGATCCGGAACCTGGAATCTTCGGCGCAGATTGTGGGGACGAACAGCGTATCGGCATTGCTGTTCGACGATCAGCAGAGCGCGGCAACCACTCTCGAGGCGCTGCGCACCTCGACGGACGTGGTGGCGGCGGCGCTGGTGGCGAACGATGGCTCGACTTTCGCGGAATACCGGCGGTCGGCAAATGGACAACCGGTGCAAATACGCGCGCTCGAGGCGGGAAAGAATGACGAAGCCTGGGTGAGCGGGACGCATGTGCTGCTGGCGCATCGGATCATCTTCCAGGGCAATGCCGCGGGCACGGTCTACATTACCGCCGAACTGACGGAAACGTGGCGAAGAGCGCGGCAGTATTTGCTGATTGCGTGCGTGGTTCTGCTGATCTGCATGGGGGCCGGTTTGCTGATCAGTTCGACGGCGCGGAGGCTGGTGGCGCGGCCCATGGTGGAACTGGCGGAGACGGCGCGGCGTGTGTCGCGGGAGCGAGACTACTCGGTGAGGGCTGCGCCGAACCCGGACAAGGATGAGATCGCGGTGCTGATCGAGGCATTTAACGAGATGCTGGTGCAGATCCAGGACCGCGATACGGCGCTGAACCGGGCGCGGGATCAGCTGGAGGCGCGGGTGCAGGAGCGAACCGCGGCGCTGCGTGCTGCCAATCGGGAGCTGGAGGCGTTCTCTTACACGGTCGCGCACGATCTGAGGGGGCCGCTCGATGCGGTGCAGGGGATGGTCTACATTCTCGAGAGCCTCGGGAAAGAGAAGCGGGAAGGCGAGCGCGCGGAGATTCTGGAGCAGGTGCGGCAGACGACGCGGAATATGGCGGGGCTGATCGACGATCTGCTGAATCTTTCGCGGGCGAGCACGGTTGCGCTCAGGAAGGGACCGGTGAATCTGAGCGACATGGTGTGGGAGATCGCGGAAGATTTGAAGCGTTCGGATCCGGAGCGGCGGGTGGAGTTCAAGATTGCGCATCTGCCGGAGGTGGAGGTGGATGGCGGGCTGATCCGGGTGGCTCTCGATAATCTGATCCGGAACGCGTGGAAGTACACCTCGCGCCATGAGGAGGCCTGCATTGAGTTCGGCGCCATGCGGGTGCGGGGCGAGACGGTGTATTACGTGAAAGACGATGGGGCAGGATTCGATCCCAGACTGAACGACCAGCTCTTTCAGCCCTTCCATCGGCTGCACACTCGGAGCGAGTTCCCCGGTACGGGAATCGGGCTGGCGACGGTGGCGCGCATCCTGGCGCGGCACGGCGGGCGAATCTGGGCCGAAGGCGCGGTGGAGAAGGGTGCGACGTTCTGGTTCACGCTTCGGAGCGAAGTGTCGGCGGTCGCCTGAGGGCAGCGGTGCTCCGAGGTTCCGGTGGGCCATCGAGTCGGGAGCGATCCTGAGAACTCTCTAATGTTCCGGTCCTGGTTTGGGGCATTGACTCGCTTTTGGGATGGGTGCGATGCCTTCTGAAGCGGATGACAAGCTGAAGATCCCGACGACCGCCGCTCCACCCGAGTCAGCTATGAAAAGTGATGGAGCTGGTTCGGTGCGCGCATCCGCGAACCGAGCTGTGGGGGCCAGGGCGCCAGCGGACGGACCGGCAACGGCGGGAACCGGATTGCTGGTAGTGCGCAGCGAAGACGAAATGGGCGAGCTGCCGCCTGAGGAACTGGATACGCGGCTGGACCGGCTGCCGATGCGGCTGGATGTGATGGTCAAAGTCCATTCCTTCCGGGTGCAGGACCTGCTTTCGATGGAAAAGGGAACGATTGTGGAGACGGTGCACGAGCATACCCAGGATCTGCCGGTGTGCTGCGGAGCCTCGTTGCTGGCGTGGGCGGAGTTCGAGGTGCTGGATCAGAGACTGGCGGTAAGGATGACGCGATTAGCCTGATGCACGGTGCGGCAGGACCGAATGGTTCAAAACGGTCCGCAAAGGGGCGAAGGCGGTGGAGCGGATGGGAGGAACGAAGAACACGATGGGCATGGCGCTGAATCCGGTCTTTGAGGGAAGCACTCCGCTGCCGCGCTATAGCTGGACGATGCGGATGGGGCTCTGGCTGCGGAAGCTGATGAGCCTGCCGACGGCCGGCGAGATGCCCATCCGGCTGGAAGGCAGGCTGAGCCTGGGGCCAAAGAAGTCGCTGGTACTGGTGAACTGCAGGGGCAAGAGCGTGCTGCTCGCGCTGGGAACAGAAAGCATCACTCCGATCATGGAAGTACCGGCGCAGCGGCGGCGGAGAAGGGATTCAGCGCAGTGAACGCGCTGGTGGCGGCTTCGGTGAAGGCTGGCAGCGGGCTGCCGGCGCTCGACCTGTCCGGTCATATCGGCAACAACAACTCGATTCCCTGGACGATTGTATTCACGCTGACGCTGTTGACGCTGTTGCCGGCGATCCTGTTGGCGATGACGCCAATGGTGCGTCTTCTGGTGGTGTTTCACTTTCTGCGCCAGGCGCTGGGAACACAGACCGCTCCGTCGAACCAGGTGCTGATGGGACTGGGACTGATGATGACGTGGTTTCTGATGCAGCCGGTTCTGGTCGAGGTGGACCGGCAGGCGGTAGAACCTTTCCGGGCCGGGCAGCTCTCGGGGTGGGATGCAATCGACCGCGGATCGGAGCCAGTGAAGGCTTACATGCTGCGTTATGCGCGCGAGAAAGACCTGGCCTTGTTTGTCTCGGCGTCGATGACGGAGCGGCCGGCGGCTCCCCGCGATCTGCCGATCCGCGTCGTGGTGCCAGCTTACATCCTGAGCGAGCTGAAGGCGGGGTTCGAGATCGGCGCCGTGCTTTTTCTGCCCTTCCTGCTGGTGGACATGGTGGTGGCCTCGATCACCACTTCGATCGGGATGTTCCAGCTGCCGCCGGTGGTGATCTCGACGCCGCTGAAGATTCTGCTGTTCGTGATGGTGGACGGCTGGAACCTGCTGGCGGGTTCGCTGCTGAAGAGTTTCTGACCACGGCCGGCGAGTCGAGGGCGGGCCTGATTCGGAGGGCGAAGGAGGCCAGGCCAGCTGCAACGAACGGACGGAGGGTGGGATGTTGACGAAAGGAAGACCATGGGGCCGGATGAGGTAGCGGAGCTGATGCGGAGCCTGCTGCGGGAAGCGCTGATTCTGGGTGCGCCGGTCCTGATCGTGGCCTGCGTCACGAGTTTCCTGATCAGCCTGGTGCAGACGCTGACCTCGCTCCAGGATCAGACCATCTCGACGGTGCCGCGGCTGCTGATCGTGGTGGGACTGCTGATGGCGGCGCTGCCGTGGTTTCTGGGCCGGCTGATGAGCTACACGCTGGCGCTTTTCTCGGATTTCCATCGCTTTCTGGGGGCAGGATGACCGGGCCCCTGGACAGCGCGAACTGGGAGCGAACGATCGAGGCCATGACCCTGGTGATGGTGCGGATCAGCGGGCTGATGCTCTTTGCTCCTGTGCTTTCCTCCTCCGCCATTCCCGTGCGGGTTAAGGCGGTGTTTGTGCTGGCGGTCTCGTTTCTGGTCGCACCGGTCGTGGCGGCCTTTCCGCGCGCGCATGCCGAGCTGGGGGTTCTGCCGGTGCTGGGCGAGTTGAGCGTGGGACTGGTTCTCGGCATGACGACGTTGATGTTATTCGCGGCGCTCGATTTCGCGGGTCAGGTGATGGGGTTTCAGTTCAGCTTTTCGCTGGTCAACGTGATGGATCCGAATGCTCCGGTCGAAACTCCGCTGCTGGGGCAGATGTTTGGACTGCTGGGAACGCTGGTGGTGGTGGGGACCGGACTGGACCGCACGCTGATGGCCGCTCTGCTGCGGACGTTTGCGGCGGCGCCGGTGGGGACGGTGACGCTCGATCCGCACGCCGGACTGGCGATCGTGGCAATGGCGGGCGGGATCTTTGCGGCGGCCCTGCAGCTGTCGGCGCCGGTGATGGGGGCGACATTGCTGGCGGAGCTGGCGGTGGCGCTGGCTGGAAAGCTTTCGCCGCAGCTGCCGGTGATGGCGATGACGGTGCCGCTCAAGACCCTGGTGGGCTTTGGTGTCCTGATCGGTTCGCTGGCGCTGTGGCCGCACTGGATCGAGGCGCGCTTCGCGGCGCTGCTCGACGATGCGGGGCGGCTGCTGGCGGGCGCTGCGGGAGCGGCGTGATCGATGGCTGGAGACCGCACAGAGAAGGCGAGTCCACGGCAGCGGCAGAAAGCTGCCGAGCATGGCGACCGCGCGCGCAGCCGCGACCTGATGTCGGGCGCCGCCATGCTGGCCGGAACTCTTGCTCTGGGCAGCGTAGCTGGGAGGTGCGTCGAGGGGTGGACGGGGGCGTATCGGGCCTTCCTGGGGCTGGGACAGCCGGCGCTCTGGGATCGCTCGACGGCGGGAGAGACAGCGCTGGCGATGCGCGGGATCGTGTTGAGGACGCTCGGACCGGTGGGCATCGTTTTTCTCGCCTCGCTGGCTGCGGCGGTGGCGGCGGGAGTGGTTCAGGGAGGGGGGTGGAGCCTGAATTTCGAGGCGCTGTCGCCGAAACCGGAACGGCTCAGCCCTGCGGAGAACGCCAAAAATGTCTTCTCCCTGCGCGGCGCGGTGCGGCTGGGAAAATCGCTGGCGCCGGTGCTGCTGCTGGGCTTCTTCGCGGCCCGCGCCATTGAGGCGCAGACCGGGATCCCGCCGATGAGCGTGGAGCGCTATCCGGACGTTTTCGCCGAGATGTACAACCTGCTGCTCGACGGCGCCTGGATATTCCTGGGCTGGGCGGGCATCGACTACGTGATGGAGTGGAGGAGCCGGGAAGGCCGGCTGCGGATGTCGAAGCAGGACGTGCGCGATGAGTTTCGGGAAATGGAGGGCAGTCCCCAGGTCAGGGCGCGCATCCGGGGACTGCGCCGGCAGATGCGGCGGCGGCAGATGAAGGCGGATGTTGCCAGGGCGTCCGTCGTGGTGACCAACCCGACCCATTATGCGGTGGCGCTCAGCTTCAATTTCGAGACGATGGACCCGCCACGGGTGCTGGCCAAGGGTCGCGACCTGCTGGCAGCGCAGATTCGCGAAGAGGCGCAGTGGGCGGGCGTTCCGATCGTCGAGAATCCGCCGCTGGCCCGCTCGCTCTACCGGCAGGTGGAGCAGGGACAGGCGATCCCTTATGAACTCTACGCGGCGGTGGCGGCGATTCTGGCATGGCTCTACCGGCGCGAGGTGGAGGACCGTGTGCGGCGCGAGCGAGCCGAAGCCCGGTCCCGGTCAGGGGCCGCCGAGACCCCTGTGAAGAACAAACAGAGCGGCGGCGACGCCGCGCGTACGACGCGATGAAGACGAAACGATGACCAGAAGAAGGAGGGTGATCGGATGAGCGCCGGAACCATGACCCTGGGGGCAGCCGCTCCGGGCGGCGGCGCGAAAGCCCTGCGCAATCTGGTGCTGCCGGTGGCGGCGATCAGTGTTCTGTTCGTGATGGTGGTGCCGGTCCCGGCCTTTGCGATGGATATGCTGCTGGCCTGCTCGATGGCGGCATCGATTCTGGTATTTCTGTCGGCGGTGCAGTTGCGCCGCGCGGTGGATTTTTCGGTCTTTCCCACGCTGCTGCTGCTGCTGACACTGTTTCGTCTGTCGCTGAACATCGCATCGAGCCGCCGCATTCTGCTGCACGGGAATGAAGGAACCTCGGCGGCGGGCCAGGTGATCGGAGCTTTCGGACAGTTTGTGGTTGGCGGAAATTACGTGGTGGGATTTGTGCTGTTCCTCGCCCTGATCGCGATTCAGTTTCTGGTGGTCAGCCATGGCGCGGTGCGCACCGCCGAGGTGACGGCGCGCTTCACCCTCGACGCGCTCCCGGGCAAACAGATGGCCATTGACGCCGATATGAACGCGGGGCTGATCGATGAGGCGACGGCCAGGAAGCGGCGGCAGGCGATCGCGCAGGAAGCAGAGTTTTACGGAGCGATGGACGGGGCGGCGCGTTTCAATCAGAGAGACTCGCTGGCCACAATTCTGATTACCGCAATCAACATCGTGGCGGGGCTTCTGATAGGAACGCTGCAACAGGGCGTTGATTTGGGCGAAGCCGTCCGCACCTATACGATTCTGACCGTGGGCGACGGACTGGTCACGATGATTCCGTCGCTGCTGGTCTCGGTCGCGGGCGGGATCGTGCTGACGCGGGCCTCCTCGGCCGGGCAGCTGACAACCGAGCTCGGTACGCAGCTCCTCGGAAGGGGATCGACGCTGTACGTAGCGAGCGGTGTGCTGGGAGCGTTGTGCCTGATTCCCGGCCTGCCGAAGCTCGCTTTTCTTCTTCCGGCGGCGGCGCTCGGCTATGCGGGAACGCGGGCGAAGCGCGTGGCTCCTGTGGCCGAGGCCGATGGGGCGAAGAAGCCCGTGGAGAAGCAGGAGAACCTGGCGCCCGCACCGCGCCTCGACGATCTGAGCCTTGAAATCGGCTTCCAGCTCATCCCGCTGGTCGACGAAAAACAGGGCGGCCAGATACTGGGGAGGGTGAAGACGCTGCGGCGTCATCTGGCGGCCGAACTGGGGTTCCTGATTCCGCCCGTGCATATTTCGGACAACCTGCGGCTGAAGGCGCGGGAGTACGTCGTTTCGCTCCGGGGAGCCGAGATCGGCCGCTGGCAGACAGAGGGGAACTGCCTTCTGGCCGTATCGACGGAGCCGCAGCCGCGCCCGCTTGCGGGCAGGGAGACAAGGGAGCCGGCCTGCGGAGCCCCGGCGCGCTGGATCCAGCCCGCGGCGGAAGAGGAGGCGCTGGCTGCCGGGTACTCCGTGGTCGATCCGGTGACGGTGATCGGGACACATCTAGGGGAGTTGATTCGCAGGCACGCGCATGAGCTGCTCGGGCGGGCGGAGACGAGGCGGCTGCTCGATTCTCTCGGGGAGAGCCATCCGAAGCTGGTCGAGGAACTGGTGCCGAAAATCCTGTCCCTTGGCGAGGTGCAAAGGGTCCTGCAGCAGCTTTTGCGGGAGCGGGTGTCGATTCGGGACCTGGGAACGGTTCTGGAGGCCCTGGTAGAGACGGCGCCGCAGAACCGAGGGCTGCCAGCTCTCGTCGAGGCGGCTCGCCAGTCCCTGGGAAGACGGCTGACGCAGCCTTTGCTCGAAGCCGACGGGACGCTGCGGGTCATTGCACTCGAACCGTCCATCGAGGAAGAACTGACAAGCCTGGTTGCGCCGGAGCCGGGAGCACGTCTGACGACGGCGGGAGGGAATGCTCCGGTCCTCCGACGTATCCTCGATTCTTTGAAACATCTTATCGGGCCGGGTTCGGCTTCGGCCCAGCCAGTGCTCCTCTGTTCAAGTCCGGCGCGGTATCACCTCAGGAGGTGGCTGGAACCGGCGCTACCCCGGCTGACGGTCATCGCCCCGGCCGAGATTCCGCCGGAGATTCAGGTGCGGGCGGTGGGGATTGTGCGCCAGGGGACTTAGGCCGGGAGTCTCAGGATGTGGTGGGCTTCGGCGGCTGCCTGGGAACGGCGCCTGGCGGGAGGGGGGCTGAAGGGTCCCGGGTAACGAGCCGACAGGAGACCGGGAATGATCGAGGGACCGGGAACGGCCCGAGGCGTGGAACAACGCGAGCAGAAAAGAAGAGTACCGAAAGAACGACGGGAGACGAGGAACCACTCAATGGACTATGCAGCAGGTCACGCAGCGGAGACGTGGAGAAAACCGGTCCGGGGCGCCCCCGCAGGAACGCGGAGCCGAGGACAGGACGGGGGACCGGGGCGAAGCGTCGAAGCTTTGGAAGCGCAATCCCCGGCGGGGCTGTCGGCCATCGAAGAGGAGCGCGAGCGAGCGATGCTCGAGCACATGCCTGCGGTTCGCTGGATGGCCCGACGCATTCACGAGCGCCTCCCCCAACACGTGGACATGGAGGATCTGGTCAGCGCAGGCACTCTGGGTCTGCTGGACGCGTTCCGAAAATTCGACCCCGCCAAGAAGGTGCAGTTCCGGAGCTATGCGCAGTTCCGAATCCGGGGAGCGATCCTCGACAGCCTGAGGACGCTCGACTGGAGCCCGAGGGACCTGCGCCGCAAGGGACGCGCCGTTGAGGAGGCGGTGCGACGGCTGACGGCCCGCTGCGGGCGGGCGCCATCGGAGCCCGAGGTGGCCCGCGCGATGGGACTCGGCCTCGAGGAATATCAGCAATTGCTGGGCGAGCTGAAGGGGCTTGAAATCGGCACGCTCCACCTCGAGCGCTCGGAAGACTCGGGCGAAGAGGAGCTGGCCTACATTCCGAATCATCCTGACGAGGATCCACTATTTCGCTGTCTCCGCGGAGAGATGCGGGAGCGTCTGGCCTCGGCCATTGACCGGCTCCCGGAGAGGGAACGTCTGGTGGTCACCCTCTATTACTACGAGGAGATGACGATGAAGGAGATCGGCCTGGCGTTGGGGGTGGTCGAATCGCGGGTCTCGCAGATCCATTCCTCGGCGGTGGTCCACCTGCGGGCCGCTCTCGAGGAATTCCGCGCGGGGCGCAGGTAAAACGGATGGCGATCGAAAAGGAACTCGGCCAGGAGGAGATCGATGCCCTCTTTCAGGCGGCGCGGTCGCGCAACAGCGTGGTTCCGGAGGGGCCAAAGAGCCGGGTGCTCGCCTGGAGTTTCTCGCGCTCCGGCCAGATCTCGAATGAACAGCTGCGAGCCATCAGTATGATCAACGACATTTTTGCCCGCAACCTCACCCATCATCTGGGAGCCTGGTTTCGCAGCCGGGTGCAGGTCAGCCTGGTCTCCGCCGAGCAGATCCAGTTCAGCGAGTTTCTGCTGCGCATCCCGGAACTGGCCTATGTTTGCTCGGTGCGCCTCGATCCCCTCCGGGCGACCTCTGTCCTGCAGATGGATCTGACCACGGCTCCTTCGATGATCGACCTGCTGCTGGGGGGCGAAGGCAAGGCGACCCAGGCACGCGAGCTGACCGACATCGAGGAGTCGATACTGTCCGGTGTGGTGGAGGCGATCTGCCGCGAGCTGACCATGGCCTGGCAGCCTGTGGGTCTGAGTTTCAGCTTTGAGAAGAGGCAGATGCAGACGCAGACGCCGAGACTGATTCCGGTCTCGGAGAAGACGCTGTGCCTGAGCTTCGAGCTGCGCCTTGCGGAAACCAGCGGGCTGCTGAACCTCGCCTTTCCGGCCGTGGCGTCGAATACGATTCTCCGCCGCCTGGCTGGCGAGCGATCCCGGCAGCGGCGCCACGCCGAGGAAACGCGCCGGCGGATGAGAGAGCTGGTGGGGACTTGCCGGACCGGAACGGCTCTTCATCTGCCGCCGGCGCGAGTGGCGGCCGAGGCCCTGGCCGGGCTGCGCCCGGGGGCGATTCTGCGGCTGGACCTGCCGTCGCGAACGGAGGCGCAGTTTCGAGCCGGCGGAGTGGTTCTGTTCTCGGCAGCCCCGGTCGGGCAGAAAGAGCGCAGGGCGGCCCAGCTGCTGGCGGCGACTGAGGCGAAGCGGTGAGCGAACAGGGACCCGGCAGGGGAGTGAGCGGGGAACCGGGTAACGGCGCCAGGGATGAAACCGGCGCGGGTCCGGGTTCGAGGGCTGGAGCGGGATCAAGCGGGGGTCGTCAGGGCCAGGGCGCGGGAGCCTGGGTTGGCAGGATCGAGGCAGAGATAGCCCGCGAGCTCGGGCAGCCGGTATCGCTGGACGCCGGGGGGGAGGCCCCCGATCGTGCGGGGAGTTTCTCGGATGCCATGGATTTGCCCGGAGCGCGCCTGACCCTCTTCGTCGATCAGGTCGATGTGGCCGGGATTCTGGCCGAGGGCCGCGTGGTTGAAGCCGGACAGGCGGATGCGGAAATGGTGCGGGATCTCTGGTCCGGCATTCTCTCAAGCGTCGCGGCGCGGCTGGGGGGGAGGTCGGCCAAGCCCGCGCCGGCCGCCGCGGAGATGCGCGCCGATCCCTGCACTCTGCGCCTCGGAAACGCGCGGATGCGCATGGCCATCGCAGTGGAAGCGGCCGGGAGGGAGGACCTCGAAGAGGGGTTCGCGCGCGCCAGGCCAGCGGGCGAGCGGCCGGCGGGCAACTTCGATCTGCTGCTCGAGGTGGAACTCGACGCCTCGGTGCGTTTCGGATCCTGCGAAATGGAACTGAAGGATTTGCTTGAACTGGGACCCGGGGACGTGGTCGAACTGGATCGCCATGTGGCCGACCCGGTGGATCTGATTGTGGACGACAAGATCGTCGCGCGCGGCGAGGTGGTGCTGGTGAATGGCAATTTCGGATTGCGGGTGACCGAAGTGGCGGAACCGGTGCGGCGGCTGGAGAGCATCCGATGCCTCTGCTAGCGAACCGGCCATCTGGCAAAAGCGGGAAGAGTGAAAGCGGCAGGATCGAGGAGCGCCAGGCGCAAGCGCGGCCCGGCTCTCTTTTATCCCGTTGCGCGAATGCGCACTGCAACAGGGGATGGATCCGTCTCTGGCGCAGCAGCCGGGTCCCCGGATTCGAGGGCCGATGGGCCTGCTCGGCCGAGTGCATGGGCGAACTGGTGGCTTCGGCTGTGCGCCGCGAGATGGACGCTGGGGGCTCGCGTGCGGATCCGCGTCCCCATCGTCTGCCGATGGGGCTGATGCTGGTCGAGCAGGGACGCATCACGCCAGGGCAGTTGCGCGAGGCTCTTGAGAGCAGGCAGCGGGCTGTCGAACAGAGCGGGGAGACGATCCGGCTGGGGGAATGGCTGTTACGGAGCGGTATTCTGTCGGAGCACGCTCTCACCCGCGCGCTGAGCGCGCAGTGGAACTGTCCGGTTTTCGCGCTCGAAGGATATCGACCGGAAGAGGTTGCCGCGGCGATGCCGAGGTTCTTGTCCGAGGCATTCGGGGCGTTGCCGGTACGCGTGGCCGCCGGGAAGCTCCTCTACCTCGCCTTCTCGAGCCGCATCGACCGCAGCCTGAGCTATGCCCTTGAGCGCATCGGCGGGCTGCCGGTGACGTCCGGTATGGCGCCGGATTCGGAATTCGAGCGCGCGCAGAACCGGTACCTGGCAACCGCCGGGCCCGGGACGCGCTACCTTGAGGCGGCCAGCTCCTCGGTGCTGGCGCGCGCGATGACCCGCCTGATCGAGTCCGAGAGGCCGGTCGATGCGCGGCTGGCCCGGATCCACAACTATTACTGGCTGAGGATGTTCCGGCGCGGGGCACCTGAAGCGGGGCTGCCCCCCCTCGAGACGGTTGAGGACGTGTTATGCGCTGTGGGTTCGACTGGGCCGCGAAGCCCGGAGGAAAGCGATAATTCTCCGTCGTGAAAACCGGAAAGCTGCCGATAAGACAGGCGTGGAGGATACCGCGCGATGTCCGGAATGACAGTGCTGATTGTCGACGATTCGTCGGTGATGAGGAAGATTGTCGAGCGGGCCCTGCGCCAGGCGGGGCTCGATCTGGCGAAGGTCCTTGAAGCGGGGAGTGGGCGGGAGGGCCTCGAGGCGCTCGACCGGGGGCGTGTGGACCTGATCGTTTCCGATATCAATATGCCCAGCATGGATGGTCTTGAGTTCCTGCGGCAGATTCAAAGCCGTGGCCTGGCCAGGGGCGCTCCGGTGGTGATGATTACGACCGAGAGCGGCGAGGAGCATGTGCGGGAGGCGCTGGCGGCGGGAGCCCAGGGATATATCCGCAAACCCTTCACTCCGGATCAGGTGCGGGAGAGGGTGCTCCCGCTGCTGGCTCCCGCCTGAGCTTCGCGCGGACGCAAGCGCGGTGCAGTTGCCAGCGAACAGGGCCGGGGAGCAAACCGCGGAATACTACGGACAAAAGTCAGGAAGGAGCGGTGAAAATCGATGACGGCAGGCGGACTGGCGGGAGGCGGGAGGACGGCGGGCGAAAGGGCGGCCGACGCGAAGAGCTCCGGCGCAATGAGCCGCGGTGTGGAGACCGCGCAATTCGAGATACACCTCGATCAGGCGACGGACGAGGTTTTCAGCACGATGGTCGGGGTGAGCTGCGTGCCGGCCACGGAGAGTGCCGGACCCGAAGCGGAGACGATTTCCGCGGTAATCGGCCTGGCCGGCGCGCTGAGCGGCTCGCTGGTGCTGCACTCGAGCGCGGCGGCGGCGATGCATATCGTCGAGCGGATGACCGGCATTGAGCCGGACGGGGTGGATGCCATGGTGCGGGACGCTGTCGGAGAGGTCTGCAACATGATTGCCGGAGCCTGGAAGGGCCTCGATCCGGCTCTGGCGTCGGGCTGTCTGCTCTCGACGCCGACGGTGGTTGCGGGAACAAGCTACCAGCTGTTCAGCCAGCGAGCGCCCATCCGTATCGAGCGGCGCTATCGATTTGAAGAGCTGACGCTGACGATCAGCATCTCCTGCGAGCCGCCCGAGTGAGAAGTTTCTAATGATCCCTGGCCGCATTCGGTCCTGCCATTGCAGGAATACGGGTGGAGGCTGACGGGGTGGACAGCGGCTACTACGCGGCATTTTCCGGCTGGCTTGCGCGCAGCGAGGCGCTCGATGGGGCGGCCGGCAATCTGGCCAACGCCGGAACGGCTGGCTATCGCGCCGAGCGGGACTATTTCCGTTCAGCCATTCTGGGGCCGGATGCTCTGAACTCGCAGCTGAACACGACGGTCAATGCTTTCGGAGTGCTGGGCGGCAGCCGTCTGGACATGGGACAGGGTGCGCTCGAACCAACCGGCAATCCCCTCGATCTGGCCATTGAGGGAAACGGATTCTTCGCTATCGAGACAACACAGGGCATCCGGTACACGCGCGACGGTCAATTCGAGCGCGCGGGGGACGGAACGCTGACCACCCAGGCGGGTGAGCCGGTGCTCGACGCGCGGAATCAGCCGATCCGTTTGCCGGCCGGGGCGATCGCGATCGGCTCCGATGGCGCCGTCTCGGTGAATGGCGCGGTGGCGGGGCGGGTTGCGGTCTTCGGCTTCGCATTGAGCGACGCAATAAGGGCGGAGGGGGGAAACCGTTACACTCCCGTGGACGGCGCCGAAGCCACGGCCGCGACGGGCACGGTGCATCAGGGCGCGCTCGAATCCTCGAATCAGGACGTGATCGGCGGGAGTTTGCAGCTGGTGCTGATGCAGCGCCAGGCGGAGATGATGCAGAAGGCGGTTTCGATATTCTCAAACGATCTCGACAAGACGGCGAGCGAGGATTTGCCGCGCGTGCAGTAGCTGGCGGCAATACAAGGAGGCGAATGTGATTCGAGCGTTGTACACGGCGGCAAGCGGGATGAGCGCGCAGCAGCTGAATCTGGATACCATCGCCAACAATCTGGCGAACTCCTCAACGGTGGGTTTCCGCCAGCGTCAGCTGCAGTTCCAGGACATGATCTACCAGAATCTGGTGACGCCGGGAGCGGCGCAGAGCCAGGAAACTGTATCGGCGGGGCTGCAGATCGGCCTCGGAACAAAATCGGCGGCCAGCGAAGTCATTATGACCCAGGGCGACATGAACCAGACGAACAATCCACTGGATCTGGCGATTCAGGGAACGGGGTTCTTTCAGGTGTCGCGGCCGGATGGAACGCTCGCCTATACGCGCGCCGGTAACTTTTATCTGAACAACCAGGGCTCGCTGGTCGATGCGCAGGGCGACTCCGTGGTGCCGAGTATTACGATCCCCGCGAATGCGACCGCGGTCACGATTACGCAGTATGGGGTGGTGAACGCAACGCTGCCGGGGCAGCAGAACCCGGCGCAGCTGGGGCAGATTCAGCTGGCCACGTTCGTCAATCCGGGAGGACTGGAGAGCGTGGGATCGAATCTGTTCACGGCCACGCTGTCTTCGGGCGATCCGGTGCTGGGCAGTCCGGGCGGAACCGAAGGGCTGGGGACGCTGCAGCAGGGATATCTCGAAAACTCGAATGTGGACGTGGTCGGAGCTTTTGTGCAGATGGTGCTCGCGCAACGTGCCTACGAGAGCAATTCGAAAGTGATTCGCGCAGCCGATGACATGTACAGCCAGGTGAATAACATGGCGCGGTGACCTCGAAGCTGGCGGGACCAGGGATCGATCCGGAATGGGAGAGCTGGGAAATGGGCGCGACGGGTGGTATTCAAGCGAGCGGCGGTTTCTGGGCCGGACGGGGCTCCTGCGCAGCCATTCTCGCGGCAATACTGGCGGCCCCGCCATTGGCATTGGGCGCATGCGGCGGAGTGAAGACTGTGAGGGACTGGGGTCTGCGGATGGAGTGGCTTGTGGAGCGCGACGCGAAACGCCCGGAGAAGCCCGCACGCCTGGTCGAGATCCCGTGGAGCGCGCCCGGGGACGTGAAGACGGACTGTACCGCCGCCCCGCAGGGCTCCGGCGAGGCGAAGCTGGCGCCTGCACCCGAGGTCAGGGCCGGGATGCGAGTGAGCGTATGGCGGCGGGACGAAAAAGCGGACATTCGTCTCCGCGGCACGGCGCTGGCAACGGCGCGCCTCGGGGAGAGGGTCTCCGTCAAAGCCGGGCTGAGCGGAGCGACGCTTCAGGGAATCGTGCGCGGGGCGGGACAGGTCGAGTTGCCGCCCAGGAAGGCTGGAGAGTGAATGGGGGCTGTGCAACCGAGAACCGCAGGAGTTGCCGCAGTGACGGTGATGCGGGTCGCACTCCGGATCGCGATCGTAGCGGCTCTCTGCCTGGCAGAGGTCGCGAGCGCAGCCAGAACGCGGCCGAAGCAGCCGCAGCCGGGCAACACGCCGCCGGACGTGGCGCTGAACCAGTACATTGGCCGGGTGCGGGCCGAGAAGGCGGCCGAAGTGCTGGCGCCGGGCTCGATCTGGTCGGCGACCGGAAAGCTGACCAATCTGGTCAGCGATGTCAAAGCCTCGCGGGCGCACGATCCGATTGCCGTGGTGGTCTCGGAGAGCCTGGCGGCGTCGACCGACGGGACGGTGAAGAACCAGCGAGCCTCAAGCGCCAGCTCGCAGGTTTCGGCGCTGCTGGGCAAGCTTGCGGGCAGCAATGCGCTCAACAATCTGGTGAATCAGAGCTCCGCTTCGGCGCTGAATGCGCAGGGGCAGAGCGTCACGAATTCGAGCATCACGACAACGCTGGGCGGAGAGGTCGCCGATGTTCTGCCCAACGGAATGCTGGTGATTCAGGTGGTGCGGCAGCTGACCTTCAATCAACAGACGCAGCTGATCCGCTTACGAGGGCTCGTGCGGCCGGAGGATGTGAACGCGCAGAACGAGGTGATGTCGACGGCGATTACGGATATGGAACTGGAAGTCGTCGGAAAGGGCATCGTGAACGATGCCACCTACCGGCAGAATCCGGTGGTGCGACTGATCGAAAAGTTACTGGTCTTCTGACCTGGGATCGGGATGAGAGTGCGGGGAGCGATGCAAGGGCGAATGCGAACAATCATACCGGGGCTGATTGTGGGATCTCTGCTGCTGGTTTCGACGCTGGCCGCCTCCGGCGCCGGGAACACGTCGAATAAAAAGCTGGCGCGGGTCAAGGATGTCGCATCCGTGGAAGGGGTGCGGGACAACCAGCTGGTGGGCTACGGTATTGTGGTGGGACTGCGCGGGACCGGGGACAGCTCGCAGACGGTGTTCCCGCTGCAGACGCTCGAGTCGGCGCTGGAACGGATGGGCGTGAGCCTGCAGGGGAACGCAACCGCGCTGCAGACGCGCAATATGGCGGGGGTATTCCTGTCGGGCACGCTGCCGCCGTTCGCGCGGCCCGGCAATAAGCTGGATGTCACGGTCTCCTCGGCGGGCGATGCGCGAAGTCTCGAGGGAGGCGTGCTGCTGATGACGCCAATGTATGGACCGGATGGGCAGATTTATGCGCAGGCGCAGGGTCCGATGGTGCTGGGGGGGTATTCGGTGACGGCGAACGGAAGCAGCAAATCCGTGAATTATCCAACTACAGCGCGCATTCCCTCGGGAGCGATCGTGGAGCGGGGAGTGCCGCTCGATCTCACCCGGATGCGGACGTTGTCTCTGCTGCTGAACGATGCCGATTTTGCGACCGCCGAGACGGTGGCCGCGGCCATCAACCGCGAGCTGAGCCGGCCGCTGGCGCATGCGATCGACAGCCGCCGGATCGAGATGCAGCCGGCAACCGGCGAGGATGTTGCGGCCCTGCTGGCGCGGGTCGAAGAGGTGGAGGTCGAGGTGTTGCCGCGGGCCAAAGTTGTGGTGAACGAGAGGACAGGAACGGTGGTGATCGGCGGCAATGTGACCCTGCAGCCGGTGACGATTCTGCATGGCGGGCTGGTGGTGAACATCGTGAGCCGCATGGAGGTTTCACAGCCGAACGCGATGGCCCAGGGAACAACCCAGGCGGTTCAGCAGATGACGGTCGAGGCGCAGGATAAGCCGGCCAACCGGATCGAGCTTCGGGAGGGGGCCACGGTGGAGGATCTGGTCGAGAATCTGCAGCAGATTGGGGCAACCGCGCGGGACATCGTCTCGATTCTGCAGGCAATGAAAGAAGCGCAGGCGCTCGAGGCCGAACTGGAGGTTCTGTGATGTTTCCGTTGGCAGCGATGGCGAAGGCGAGCGAAGCGGCGGGAGCAGCCGGAATCGACTCCGGAACAGGAGCGACGGCGGCCTCCAGACCGGAAACAGGGCCGTTACCCGATTCGAGGCTGAAACCGGCGGCGCATGAATTCGAGGCTTGCCTGATGAAGGAATTCCTTGAGCCCCTGCAGCACGACTCGTTGTTCGACGACGGACAGGGCGAGGCGAGCGGGGAGGGCAGCGGAAGTGCGCTGATGAGTTTTGGGTCCGAAGCTCTGGCGAGGGCGATTTCGGAGCGGGGTGGATTCGGAATTGCAGCAAAGATCATCGGGCACTTCGGGCGGAGCGGTCCACAGTAGCCGACGGGAGTGGTCTGAGAAACTTCTCATCAGGGACAGCAAAGAGGGACGGAAAAAATTGACTCAAGTATTGTTGTTGGCCGCCGATAGACTGAAGTAAGGAGACCAGGCATGAATGTGAATAACAGCCTTCAGGGGATGCAGCAGCTATTTTCGAGCCGGGAGGTCGCCGCGACAAGCGGCAAGACGGCGAGGGCCGAAACCGAGCCGGGGAAGGCCGGGACAGATCAGGCGACACTGAGCGTGGCGGCAAGCGTTGCTGCATCTTCGTCCCCGGACTCGGACGTGCGCATGGATAAGGTGGTCGCAGTGCAGGCGGCGCTGGCCAGCGGGACGTACAACGTTCCGTCATCCGCAGTTGCGGGAAAGATGATCGATCAGATGCTTGGAAAGTAAGCAGTTGGGAGTTGTTTCAGCCCGGAGAACGGCGCGTGATTAAATCCGTTCGCGGTGGATCGGGAGAACTAGAATGACGGGTCAGATGTCGGCCGTCGAGTTGCTGGGAACAGGAATTGATGCTCTGGCTCGAGCCGACGCGGTTCTTCTGGAGGGGTTAGCAGAGGCCGCTGGCGGGGCGCCCGGTCCCCGGACCGCCTGCGAGGGGAAGCTGGCGCGCGAGCGGCTTCGGACTCTTGAGCATCTTCTTACGCTGACGCGGCGCAATCTGCGGTTGCTGCGGGGCCGCGGTGGATACGGATGGTTGCGAGGTTAAAAAATGGCGACGATTGGCACAGCCCTCAATATTGCCGGAGGGGCACTGGACGCGGACCAGGCGGCTCTCGATATCGTGGCCAACAATACGGCGAACGTGAACACGCCAGGGTACACGCTGGAGACGCCGATCTGGGAACAAAACGATTCGGTGACATTCGACGGGTTGAACTACGGGATGGGTGTCTCGGTGACGGGCACTGCGTCGCAGCGGGACAGCGTGCTGGAACAAGCCATGCAGCAGCAGACGCAGACCGAGAGCGGGTCCGCGGCGCGCCTGACGGCGCTCGACCAGCTGCAGACGATCTTCAGCGGCGCGACCAGTGCGGGAACGGATACCAGTAATGCGACCGGGATCGGCACTGACCTGACTGGGTTTTTCGATGCGCTGTCCTCGCTTGAGGCGAGTCCGTCGGACCTTTCGATGCGGCAGAGCGTGTTGGGCGCGGCAGCGACGCTGGCGACCGACTTCAACAGCGCGGCGTCGCAGCTCGAGAGCCAGCGGCAGTCTCTCGATGAGCAGAGCACCAATGTCGTGGGTCAGGCAAACACTCTGCTGGTGGATGTTGCTTCGCTCAACGATCAGATCGAAGCGCAAGGCCCTGGGGCGGACCCGGGGACGCTTCAGGATCAGCGGCAGCAGGATTTGACAAATCTCTCGCAGTTGATCGGAATCCGCACGGTGACGACGGAGAACAACGGGCTGACGGTGACCACTCTTGGTGGCTCGCTGCTGGTCTCGGAGGGGCAGGCGTATCAGATAACGAGTGGTGAAGAGGACGGGGTGACGCACTTTTCCGACTCTCTGGGGAACGACATCACCTCCGACCTGACCAGCGGAGGGGGGCAGGTGGGTGGAATTCTGACGGCGAGAGATCAGGATATCCCCGAGGTGCAGAGTTCGCTGGATCAATTGGCCTATTCGGTTGCGACGCAGGTCAACACGATGAATGCGGCAGGGTCGGACTTGAACGGCAATAAGGGCGCGGCGATCTTTGGACTGCCCGCGGGCGCCACGCCGAATGATCCGGCAGGATCGGCGGCAGGGATTTCGGTGGTGATGACCGATCCGTCGCAAATTGCGGCGGCCGCTTCGGGTGCTGGATCTTCGGACAATACGAATGTTGAGGCAATGGCGAATCTGGTGAACCAGGGGATCGTTCAGGGCGTCTCGCCAACGGCGTACTTCTCAGACATGGTAACCAGTCTTGGCAGTCTGACATCGGAGGTGTCGAGCCAAAACACGGCGCAGCAGGCTGCTCTGACTCAGCTGAACGACCAGATCAATTCGGTTTCAGGGGTGAACCTGAACGATGAAGCGACCCAGCTGGAGACTCTGGAGCAGTCGTACCAGGCGGCTTCGAAGCTGTTCACCGTGCTCGACCAGGTGATCGTATCGGCCCTGAACCTTGGGGTTCAGACGACCTATTCGTAGCAGCGGGGCAAAAGCGCGAGGGGTTTTGCGAGGTTTGCTGTCTTCGGCCAAGTTGCCGCGAGGATATCAAGAGCCCCGGTTGAGCGGGGAGAGCGCCATTGACCAGTACCGGACATGAGCAGCAGGCCAGAAGGCCAGCGAGGGAGTTGGGGAAATGAGAGTCAATCCGCTGTACCTGAACGATCTTGCCGGTTCACTCGATACCGCCTCGGCGAGCGAACAACGCCTGACGGAAGAGCTGGCCAGCGGCTCTCGGGTGAATGAGCTGAGCGATGATCCGGTGGCGGCGGGGGAAAATGTGCTGCTGAGCGCGCAGATCAGCAGCGACGACACCTTCTCGCAGAGTGCGTCGTCGACGCAGAGCCTGCTGCAGGTGGGCGATTCGACCCTGAGCTCTGTGGTGAGCCAGCTGACCTCGGCGATTTCTCTGGCGACGGAGGCCAACAACGGCACGATGAACGCAAGCGACCTCGAATCAGTCAGCAACCAGCTGGTGGGCATTCGAGATGAGGTGATGTCGCTGGCGAACACGACTTATCTGGGGAGGTACATTTTCTCGGGAAGTCAGGGCGGGACGGCGCCCTACACCCTGAACACGACGGTGACGCCAGCGGTGGCGACTTATCAGGGCGACAATGACGTGAGCTATCTGGAGACGCCGAATGGGCAGAAGATTCAGCTGAACATTTCCGGAAGCAAAATTTTCTCCGCACAGGGAAGCGATGTGCTGGGAACGCTGAATGCGCTGATCGCGGACTTTTCGACGGGGACGGCGGGGCCGACAGCCGAGGCGGATGCGCAGCAACTCACGACGGCACTGGGAAATGTGACGCAGCAGCGGGTTCTGCTCGATAACTCACTTTCGCGGCTGACCTCGGCTGAGAGCTACACGCAGAGCGAGTCGACGCAGCTGATTTCGGCGCAGACCAATCTCTTGCAGGCTAATGTCGGCCAGATAGCGACGCAGCTAAGCACGGCAGAGACGCAGCAAACGGCACTCAGCCAGGTCATTGCCACACTCGGGAAACAGAGCCTGTTCAACGACCTCTGATAAGGGAGAAACTCAGGGGCGCGGTGGACTGTCCTGGAAAGCGGCGGCCATGATGGGCAGACCGCCGGGCTTGTTTAATGCAGCTGAAATTCCTGAGTAAGCGGGGTGTTCTCCGACGAATCACCAACAAAGATGACGAACTTTCCCGGGTCGACCTGCCAGCCGTTCTTCTTTTCGCTCCAATAGGCGAGAGCGCGCCGGTCGAGGGTGACGCTGACGTGATGGGTGTCGCCCGGACCGAGGCGGACTTTTTCGAATTCCTTGAGCTCTTTGGTGGGGCGCTTGATGGCGGCGGAAGGATCGCCGACGTAGACCTGGGCGACAGTGGCTCCTTCGCGTTGGCCGGTATTGCTTACATCGAAGGAGACGGTGATTGGGCCGTCAGCGCTGGGCTGGTCCGGGGAAACCTTGAGGTTCGAGAACGAGAAGGTGGTGTAGGAGAGTCCGAAGCCGAAGGGGAAGAGCGGCTTTTTATCGTAGGTCGTGTAATAGCGGTAGCCAAGGAAGACGCCCTCCGTATAGGCGACATGGGGCGTCTGGCCTTTGGGTACCGGCGCGGGGTAGTAGTTGTCGTGGACGGGATTTTCTTCCCAGGCGCGCTCGAAGCTGACGGGCAGATGGCCTTCGGGCGCTCGCTGTCCGGTGAGGATGGAGGCAAGGGCGCGCCCGCCCTCCTGGCCTGGATACCAGTTGTGCAGCAATGCGGGAACGCTGTCGAGCCAGCGGTGCATGTCGACATTGCCGCCGGCGGTGATGGTGACTATGGTGTGAGCGTTGGCCTGGGAGACGGTCTGAATGAGCTGGTCCTGTCCAAAGGGCAGTTCGTAGGTGCGATCGAAGCCCTCGCTTTCTGAAGTGGGATCGAAACCAACGGCAACGACGGCGGCGTCGGCCATGGCAGCGATCTTCTTTGCCTCGGGTGTGACGAGTTCGTCGACGGCGCGAATGCCAAGGCCGATGCGAGGATAGGCGGCGTCCGGCCAGTAATCGAGCTCGACCGATGCGGCTTTGCCTGCTGTGAGAGGAACTTCGACATAACGCGGAGCCTGGCCCTCGCGTGAAGGCTGATCGATGACGGTTTTGCCATCGACCAGGAGCTTGTACGCATCAGAACCGCCAGCGCCGGCGAGGAAGAGATAACTTTCGGTTTTCTCCGGCATGTACTTCGCGACATAGCGGATGCTGTGCCGTTCTTTGGCGGGCGGGGTCCATTCTTCGGAGCGGAAGTTGGCGATGCGGCGTACCGACTGAGTGCTGGGGGTGCCGGTGAAATTCGGATTGTCGAAGATTTCGACTTTGACCTGCGAACCGGTCCATGGATTGTCGGCTTTGCTGGAGGGATCGTAGAACTCAGTTTCCTGCATCACGTTCTGGGTGGTGGGCAGGCCGGCGGCGTAGAGGACTTTCACCTTTCCGGCGAGCGCGTCGGAGAGGCCGGTCATGATGCTGACTGGCTCATAAGCATCCACATGGGAACTGCCCCCGGCACCGGGCTCGGCGGGCCAGGCATCGGGGCCCAGAACGGCGATGGTGTGGACGCTGGCGGGGTCTAGGGGGAGCAGATTGCCATCATTCTTCAGCAGGGTGATGCTTTCGAGTGCTTCCTGGAGGGCGACGTCGCGGCCGTGCTGGCTGAAGTGCGGTAGGGAGGGATCTGTCTGATCGCGGTCGAGAAATCCGAAGCGAATCGCCGTGCGGAAGATGCGGCGTACTTTCTCGTCGATGGTGGCCTCGGATACCTGACCGCTCTTCACCGCAGGAGTCAGATTTTCCGGATTCATGAATTTGCCGAAAGGCATTTCGAGGTCGAGGCCGCCGTTGGCCGCGCCCACGGCGGAGTAGGTGGCGTCCCAGTCGGACATCAGGATGCCGTCGAATTTCCAGTCGCCTTTGAGGATGTCGTTATTGAGGTGCGTGTTTTGGGTGGCGTGGACTCCGTTGACGAGGTTGTAGGAGTTCATGACCGCGCCTACATGGCCTTCGCGAACAGCCGCTTCGAAGGCGGGCAGATAGATTTCGCGCAGGGTGCGCTCGTCCATGTCGGAGCTGACGTTGTGGCGGTCGTACTCCTGATTGTTGGCGGTAAAGTGCTTGACCGTGGCAATCACGCCCTGGCTCTGGACTCCGCGGATGTAAGCGGTAGCGGTCTGGCCGGAGAGCCAGGGATCTTCACCGAAGTACTCGAAGTTGCGGCCATTCATGGGAGCGCGGTAGATGTTGACGCCGGGACCGAGGAGAAAATGGACGCCGCGAGCGCGAGCGTCCTGGGCGATGGATTCACCCATAGCGGTGGCAAGTCGGGGATCCCACGCAGCGGCGAGAGCGATGCCTCCGGCGTAGGCGGTGTCGGGCCCCCACGTGCGGACGCCCTCGGGACCATCGCTCATTTTGAGCATGGGAAAGCCGGCGGAGGGCTCGGCGCGGATGAACATGTCATGAAAACCACCGATGAGTTCGAGTTTCTGCTCGAGCGTCAGTTTGGCGACCATCGCATCGACTTGCTGCTCAATCGCAGGACTGTCGGAAACCGGAGCCTGGGCCAGGACAGGAAGCGCAAGAGCGCAGCACAGGAGAGAGACGGCAATGTGAACCGTTACTTTACGCACGCAATGTACCTCAAACCAGCGCCCACCAGCCTCGCAGAGCGATGCGGATTTGTAAAGCCAAAACAGGTCCGCGGGGCCGTGACTGGTTTGGGAGGAGCGCGGCGCCGTAGTAACATAAGGAAATTTTCCCGGAAGACCACGGGCACTGGAAGGGAGCGCAATTGCCGGAGGAGAGGATTGTCGGGCAGCCAATGCTGCGCAAAGAAGGCGCGGCGAAAGTGTGCGGGCGGGCGCAGTATATCGACGACCTGACGCTGCCGGATATGCTGCACGGAGCGACGGTGAGAAGCAGCATCGCGCGGGGGCGCATCCTGGGGATTGAGTTCGGCGAGGGGATACCGTGGGTCGAGTTTGCGATCGTGACGGCAAAGGACATCCCGGGGGGGAACGAAATTGCGCTGATCAATCACGATTGGCCGTGTCTTGCGGCTGAGTTTGTGAATCATCCGGAAGAGCCGATTGTGCTGCTCGCGCACCCAGATCGGCATTTGTTGCCGAAGGCCGTGGCCGCGGTGCGCGTGCGCTACGAGGAGTGGCCTGCGGTGTTCACGATTGAGGAGAGCGAGCGAGGCGATCCGGTTGTTTGGGGCGAGGATAACGTCTTCAAGTCGTTTCTGATGGAGAAGGGAGATGTGGATGCGGTTTGGGCCACGGCAGACCTGATTGTCGAAGGCGAGTACGTGACCGGGGCGCAGGAGCACCTCTATATCGAGAACAACGGCGCGATTGCGGCGTATTCGCCCGAGGAAGGGTTGACGGTGTGGGGCTCGTTGCAGTGTCCGTTCTATGTGCACAAGTCGCTGGTAAAGATGACCGGGCTGGCGGAGGAAAAGGTCCGGATTGTGCAGGTGGAGACGGGTGGGGCGTTTGGGGGCAAGGAAGATTATCCATCGATGATTGGCGCGCACGCAGCGCTGCTGGCGATGAAATCGGGGAAGCCGGTGAAGATCGTGTACGACCGCGCGGAGGATATGGCGGCGACGACGAAGCGGCACCCTTCGCGGGTGCGGCACCGGACCGCGGTGACGCGGGATGGGAAGTTGCTGGGCGCTGAAGTGGAGATTGCGCTGGACGGTGGGGCTTACTCGACGCTTTCGTCGACGGTGCTGTCGAGAGCGACGATTCATGCGGGTGGGCCTTACTACTGGCCGAATTTTCGAGTGCGATCGAAGGCGTACGCGACGAATTGTCCTCCGCATGGGGCGTTTCGGGGATTTGGCGCGCCGCAGAGTTTATTTGCGATCGAGCGGCACATGGATCGTGTGGCCGAGGCGCTGGGGTTGGCGCCAGACGAATTGCGGCGCAGAAATTTTCTGAAGACTGGGTTGGCCACGACGACCGGTCAGGAGATAAAGGAGAACATCGATCTGGATGCGCTGATGGGGCGAGCGCTGAAGGAGTCCGATTACCACGCGAAGCGCGAGCGGTTTGCTCGCCAGAATGCCAGCCCAGGGATGAAGAAAAAAGGCATTGGGCTGGCTGCGTTTCTGCATGGATCGGGTTTTACGGGGTCGGGGGAACGGTATCTGAATTCGCTGGCGGCGATGGATGTGACGGCGGAGGGTACGGCGAGGGTGCTGGTTTCGAGCACGGAATTTGGACAGGGAACGAACACGATTCTGTGCCAGATTGCGGCGGAGGCACTGGGGATCGATTACGAGGCGGTGGAGATGGGGCCGCCGGACACCAGCGCGGTTCCGAATACAGGGCCGACGGTAGCGTCGCGCACTTCAATGGTGGTGGGAAAGCTGGTGCATTCGGCCGCACTTGGGCTGAAACAGACGCTTTTAGCCAGCGGACTGTTACAAAATGGATACAAGACGAGCGATTTTGTAACAGCGGCACGCACTTATGTTGCGGAGCACGGCGCGCTAAGGGCGGAGAGCCGCTATGAGGCGCCTCCGGGGGTGCATTGGGACGATCAGCAGTATCGCGGCGAGGCTTACGCGGCGTATGCGTGGGCCGTCCATGTGGCCGAAGTGACGGTGGACCTGGCGACATGCGGGGTCGAGCTCGAGGACTTTGTGGCGGTGCAGGAGGTGGGGAGGGTGCTGAACCCGGTGCTCGCGCGCGGGCAGATTGAAGGCGGCGTGGCTCAGGGGATCGGGTGGGCGTTGTATGAAAAGGTGGTTTGGGATCGTGGGCGGATGCAGAACAATCAGATGACGAACTACATCATTCCGACCACGCAGGACATTCCGCCGATCCGGGTCTTCTTTGAGGAATTGCCGTTTGGGCATGGAGCGTATGGGGCGAAGGGAATCGGGGAGTTGCCGATGGATGGGCCCGCGCCGGCGATCCTGAACGCGATTGCGCATGCGACCGGAAAGCAGTTCGACAGCGTACCGCTTTTGCCCGAGGATATTTTTCGCCAGATTGCGGTGCGGGAGCCGGAGCGGGAGGTCGTCACGCTTTGACTCTTCGGCAATATTCGTTGCGCGTGAACGGAAAGCTTCATCAGGTGGAAACGCACGCGATGGCGCGGCTGCTGGATGTGCTGCGCCTGGATCTGCGGCTGACCGGCACGAAAGAAGGCTGCGGGGAAGGGGAGTGCGGCGCTTGCAGCGTTTTGCTGAACGGCGAGTTGGTAAACAGCTGCCTGGTTCCCCTAGCGCAGGCGGATGGGGCGGAGATCGAAACGGTCGAGGGACTGGGAGCGGATGAGCGGCTGCACGTGGTACAGCGGACGTTTCTGGAATGCGGAGGAGCGCAGTGCGGGATGTGCACGCCGGGGATGCTGGTGGCGTCGGCGCATCTGCTGCGGAAGAATCCGCAGCCTGACCTGGCGGCGATTCGCGAAGGGCTGAACGGGAATTTGTGCCGGTGCACGGGGTATATGCGAATTTTTGAGGCGGTGGAGCGTGCGGTGAGCGGCGCGCGAGTCAGTGGCGTGGGCGAGGCAGGCGGATGAGGTCACATCCTGCCGAATACGAGATGGTGTCTCCGGGCAGCCTTGAGGGCGTGCTGCGGCTGATGCACGATGAGCCGGGGAAGTGGCTGCCTGTTGCTGGCGCGACGGAAGTAATGGTGATGTTCAGTGCGGGGAAGCTAAGCGCACGGCGGTTTGTGAATCTATGGAATCTGCCGGAGCTGCGGGAGATTCATGAGGACGCGGAGTCGCTGACTTTGGGGGGAGGATGCACGTTCAGCCAGATACGCAATTGTGCGGCTGTGTCGCGGCACTTTCCGCTTTTGGCGCAGGCTGCGTCCTGGACCGGGAGTATTGCGAATCAAAATCGCGCGACCCTGGCCGGAAATTTGGCGAATGCTTCGCCGGCAGCAGATTCGCCTCCGGCGCTGCTGGCGTATGAGGCGGAGCTGGAGTTGGTTTCGGCGCGGGGGACGCGACAGATGGCGTATTCGGATTTTCATCTGGGATACAAGAGGACAGCGCTCGATCCGGGCGAACTGATTCGCGGAATCAAGTTAAAAAAGCACTATGACGGTTACTTTTCTTATGGCCGGAAGACCGGGGCGCGCAATGCGCAGGCGATTTCGAAGGTTTGTTTGGCGGGAGTAGGGCTTTTGCGCGAGGGACAGGTAGAGGATGTGCGCATCGGGCTGGGGGCGGTCGCGCCCACCCCGATACGGGTAGTCGAGGTTGAGCGGTTGCTACGTGGAAAGCAGATCGGAGATGAAGTGGTAGCCGAGGCGAGGCGGCTGCTGAACGAGGCGATTGCGCCGATTGACGATATTCGGTCGGTGGCGGAGTATCGGCGATTTGTTGCGGGGAATCTTCTGGAGGAGTTTCTGCGAGCGCTGGCGGCCTCGGGCGAGACTTTGAATCCGGCGCTGGTGAGGTGGAATGCTCTGCCGGAGATGGAGGCCGAGGAAGAGATTCTGCCGTGCTGTGGGTCGTCGCGCTGGGCGCGGGAAGTGACGCGGCTGCGGCCGTTTACTACACAGGCCGCGTTGTTCGAGGCCTCGGATCGAGTGTGGCTCGGGCTTGGAATCGAGAACTGGGAAGAGGCGTTTCGGAGCCACCCGCGGATCGGAGAACGCAAAGCGCCCCCGACAGCGACGAAGCAGTCGGCTGCATGGTCGGGCAAGGAGCAGGATGGTGTTGACGCGCGCGATGCAGAGGCGCTGGCCGCGCTGTCACGGGGCAATCAGGAGTACGAGGCGCGGTTTGGACGTGTGTTTCTGGTTTGCGCTACTGGGAAATCGGCTGCGGAAATGCTGGAGATACTTCATCGGCGCCTCGGAAACGATGCGGAGACCGAGTTGCGTGAGGCTGCGGAGCAGCAACGACAGATCACGCAGCTGCGGCTGCGGAAATGGCTGGCGCGATGAGCGGGATTTCTACGCACGTTCTGGATCTGGCGCTGGGTCGGCCAGCGGTGGGCGTGCATGTACGACTGGAGCGCGAAGAGGGCGGGGTTTGGGGGGAAATTGGGCGCGGCGTGACGGATGCTGACGGGCGGGTGAAAAGTTTGCTGCCAGCGGGGGAATCGCCGCAACCTGGAAGATTTCGGCTGGGCTTTGAAACGGGAGCTTATTTTAGGGCGCAGGGGAGCGGCAGTTTTCATCCCTATATAGAGATTGCCTTCGAGGTGCGAGATACCGGCGAGCATTATCATGTTCCCTTGCTGGTGACATCACACAGTTATTCCACGTACAGAGGAAGCTGACGAACGATGATCATGCTGGGAGAGAACCGGTACGGCAAATCGCGCGTGCGCCTGATGAAAGTGGAGCGCGCGTCGGAGCAGCACAAGGTCTATGAGTGGAATGTAGAGGTTTGGCTGAAGGGAGACTTCGAGAGCTGCTTCGAAGACGGCGATAACAGCCGCATTCTGCCCACGGATACGATGAAGAACACTGTTTATTATCTGGCGCGGCTGTCGAAGGCTACCGAAATCGAGGGATTTGCAACGGAGCTGGTTACGTATTTACTGGAGAACAACCCGCAGGTGACCGAAGCGGGAGCGAGTATTGCGGCGAGTTTGTGGGGACCGCTTGTGGCTGGCGGGCAGATGCATGGGACCGCGTTTGTCCAGGTCGGCAATGCGCGCGAAACGACGACGGTGACGGGCAAGCGCGGTGGGGAGGTGAGCGTCGCTTCCGGATTTCGGGACTTGTCGATTCTGAAGACGGCGAAATCGGGATTTGCCGGGTATATCAAAGACAAGCTAACAACGCTGAAGGAGACGCACGACCGGCTGCTGGGCACGCTGGCTTCTGGCGAGTGGAAGTACGGCGGTGGAGCGGTCGATTACAAAGCCGCACGCCGGCGGATCAGCGATGCTCTGCTGCACGCGTTTGCCACACACGACAGCTTTTCGGTACAGCAGACGCTTTATGCAATGGGAAAAGCGGCGCTCGAGGCGGAGCCAGGGATTGGCGAAATTCACTTGTCGATGCCGAACAAGCATTGCAACCTGGTCGATCTTTCACCCTTTGGACTCGACAATCCAAACCACATTTTCGTGCCGACCGATGAGCCGCATGGCTCGATTGAGGCGACGGTGAGGAGAGCGGGTTGACCACAACAGCGACGCGCGATCAGACGCGCGCCACCCTGGCCAGCATTGGCGCCGCTACTCTGATGCGGCGTTGCGCGTCGATCGCGCAGTGCACCGAAAAGCCAGGAGAGATTCTGCGGACTTTTCTTTCTCCGGCAATGGATGAGGTCCATCGAACGATGAGGCCCTGGATGGCGGCGGCGGGGATGGCCGTCGCGGTGGATGGTGCGGGAAATTTACGAGGGGTGCTCCCGGCTGGAGAGAATGCCTGGCCGCGGTTGCTGATCGGATCGCATCTCGATACGGTGCCGAATGCCGGAGCCTATGATGGGGTGCTGGGTGTGCTCATGGGACTGGCGCTGGTGGAGGCGAGTTCGGACCGTGGTTATCCGTTTGCCATCGAGGTTCTGGGGTTTTCCGATGAGGAGGGGACGCGATTTGGGGCACCTTTCCTGGGCAGCCGAGCTGTAGTGGGAGAACTGACGGGCAGCTTGTTGCAGTGTGTCGACAGTAAAGGCATATCTGTAACCGAGGCTGTTACGACTTATGGGCAACAGCGGCCAGAGGCGGTTGGGGCGCAGCTTTCGGATCGAAGCGTCGCCTATCTGGAGTTCCACATCGAGCAGGGGCCGGTGCTCGAGAGCAGGAATCTGGCGCTTGGGATCGTGGAGGGGCTTGCTGGGCAGAGCCGGTGTTCAGTTGAGTTCCATGGCGTGGCTGGTCACGCGGGGACCAATCCGATGAAGTTGCGCAAGGACGCGCTGGCAGGCGCGGCGGAGTGGATGACGCGCGTGGAGGCAATCGCTAACCGCTTTGAGAACGCGGTGGCGACGGTGGGTCAGATCTCCGCCGAGCCGGGAGGGGTAAATGTGATTCCTGGAGAAGTGCGCTGCAGCCTCGATGTGCGGCATGCTGAAGATCCGGTGCGGGCGGCATTGGTAGCGTCCGCTTTCGATGAGGCGCGCGCGGTTGGTGCGAGGCGCAGTCTTCGAGTGGAGACGGTGCAGTATCACGAGCATCCAGCGGTACGGCTGGATGAGGGATTGGTGGCACTCACGGAGCGTGCGGCTGCGCAGGCGGGATATGAGACGATTCGGATGACGAGCGGAGCCGGGCATGATGCGATGGTGATTGCGCCGCATGCGCCTGCAGCGATGGTCTTCCTGCGCAATCCTGGTGGGATCAGCCACCATCCGGACGAGAGCGTATCGGAGCGTGACGTAGCGGCGGCGATCCACATGGGCCTTTGCTTTCTGGATGAGTTCGCCGCTTATCTGGCGGAGAGGGAGAAGGGGCGGCGTGGCTGACGAGATTCATGGCAGAATCCACAACCTGGGGCACACGCGCAGTGTGCGGAGCGCAAGCTATCTTGTGCACACGCCGGACACGTTCATACGGACGCAGATTCCGGGCACCACAAAGGCGAGTGTGATCGTGCACGTATCGCCTGCGATGGGTGCGGCTTTTACGCAGTACACCGTGGAATTCGAGCCGGGCGGTGTGCTGGGCGATGCAGCGGGGGAGCGATTTGTGTTTGTGCTGGAAGGGGCGGTCACAGTGGACGCGGGGCCGCACAAACATGCGGTCGCAAAGGATGGATACGTCTACATACCGCAGGGCGTGGAGCAGCGGGTGTCAGCGATCGAGAAGGCGCGTGCGGTGGTGATTGAGCAGCCGTACCGTGCGGCGCGGGGAATCAAGCCTCCGGAAATGCTGGTGGGGCACGAGCCGGAGGTCACAGCTCAGCCGTTGATGGGAGATGAAGGCCTGCAGGTACGGTCGCTGTTACCGGATACGATGGCGTTTGATTTCGCCGTGAACACGATGACCTACCAGCCCGGCGCGGCGCTGAGTATGGTGGAGATTCATGTGATGGAGCATGGGTTGCTGATGCTCGATGGTGGCGGCATCTACAGGCTGGACGATGACTGGCATCCGGTGACGGCGGGCGATTTCATCTGGATGGCGCCGTACTGCCCGCAGTGGTTTGGGGCGCTGGGAAAGACTCCGGCGAAATACCTGATCTATAAAGACTGGAACCGGCATCCGCTGAGGTGACGATGAAGATCGAAGTGGATGCGGAGCGTGTGGCGCGAGAGATTGATGCGCTGGCTGCGATAACGGAGGCCGAGCCACCGGCGGTGACGCGCGTCGTATTTACGGAGCCGGATTTCCGCGCACGCGCGTGGCTGAAGGCGCGATGCAGCGAGGCTGGGCTGGCGATCCGCGAGGACGCGGTGGGGAATACGTTCATTCGCTGGGCGGGTTCGCGGCCGGAGCTGCCGCCGGTTGCCACCGGTTCACACATCGACGCAATCCCGAATGCGGGGAAGTTTGACGGCGTGGTTGGAGTGCTCGGCGGGTTGGAGGCGATGCGCGCTTTGCGGCGGGCAGGTTTTCAGCCGGAGCGGTCGATTGAGTTGATCCAGTTCACGGCGGAGGAGCCGACGAGGTTTGGCGTGGGGTGTATTGGGAGCCGGTTGATGGCCGGGGTTCTGGGAGCTGATGCCGATGAGCAACTGCGTGGGAGCGATGACCTCACGTTGCGCGAGGCACGATCGGGCGCCGGGTTCACATTCGATTTGGCATCGGTGCGGGTGGAAAGCGGACACTATGCCGCGTTTGTGGAACTGCACATCGAGCAGGGACCGATCCTCGAACGCGAGGGAATTGACATCGGCGTTGTTACGAATATTGTGGGGCCGGCAAGCTTCTTTATTACGCTTGAGGGCCAGGGTGGTCATGCGGGCGGTGTGCTGATGGCGGACCGGCATGACGCGCTGTGTGCGGCGGCAGAACTGATTGGGAAGATTGAGGCGGCGGCGAAGGGATCAGGTTCGGCCGATACGGTGGCTACAGCGGGTATTTGCGAGGTGCATCCGGGGGCGATCAACAGCATTCCGAGCCGCGTAAAGCTGGGTATCGATCTGCGGGACACGGATGGAGAGCGGCGAGATCGGGTGCTTGATGAGATTACGGGCGCTGCAAGGCAGATTGCGCAACAGCGGCAGATACAAATTATAACGAAAATGCTGAATGCGGACGATGCGGCGGCGTCTTCGCCCGAGATACTGGAGGCGATCGAGCGCGGATGCGAAGCGGAGGGTCTATCGTCGCGCAGGCTGGTGGCGCGCGCGTATCACGACTCCTCATTTATGGCGCAGATTGCGCCGATGGCGATGATCTTTATCCCGTGCCGGGGTGGAGTGAGTCATCGGCCGGATGAGTATGCATCGCTCGAACAGATTGCCGCTGGGGTGAAGGTGCTGGCGCAGACACTGGCGGAGCTGTCGCGGGCTCACTGACTGTTGCAATACGCCAGGGTGTAGGCGCTGGCTGGGTCCATGGGCTGGGCGATCAGCTTCAAGCCGGAAAGTTGGTTATACATAGCAGTCCAGCGGGCAGGATCCATGCGGCCGATGTTGGCTGGATTTCCGTCGTCAACAAAGTGACCATCTTTGAGGGCCTGCCAGGTGAATTGCATCTGCTCGGGGGCCAGGGCAGGGTTGAGTTTCATCAGATCGGCATTTACGGCTGAAGGGTCGTGCATATAGTCGCGCCAGCCGCGGATTGAGGCACGAACGAATTTGGCAACGACGGCGGGATTTTGCGCGAGATAGCTTTTGGAGGTGAAAAAGACGCGGTAAGGCGCGTAGCCGGAATCGCTGATGAGGAGGGTTCGGACGGAAGCGCCGGCCTTGCGGGCGAAGAATGGCTCAGACGTGACGAAAATCTGCTGGATGTAGTTGGGATCGGCAAGGAAATTGGCGATGCTGTAGGTAGCGGGGATTTCGCGTGCGTTTTTCAGGTTATAGCGGCGGACAATGTATTCGAACCATGTGGCTCCGGGCTTGATTGCGATGGTGCGGCCGTCGAGATCGGTGAAGGAATGCACGGGCGAATCGGCGTGGAGCAGGATCCCCTGAGGGTCGTGCTGCATGGTGGCGCCGACGGCGACGAGCGGCTCGCCCTGCGAGTCAGCCTCGAGGATGCGGTCGGAGGAGCCCATGGCGAATTGCGCAGAGCCGGTGGAGACTTGTTGTTCCGCGACATTCATTGGGCCGCCGGGAAGGATCGTGACGTCGAGGCCTTCCTCGCGGTAATAGCCCTTGAGCAGCGCATCGTAAAAGCCGCCGTGCTCTGGCTGCGGATACCAGTCGGTCTGGAAGGAGACGGGAATGAGGCCGTTGGCGGTGGGCGCGCGATGACAACCGCCGGCAAGAATCGTAAGGGATGAGCACAGAAATGCGGTAGTGAAGCGGCCCATGTTTGAGATTAGCATGTGGTCTCGCTGTCTTCGAGAGCGAGTTGTTGGCCAAGGAGGGCGGCGAACCGCAAGAGGCGCCGGTCGTTGTTATGCGCGGCGATGAGCTGAAGGCCGGAGTGAGGTGAGGGGAGTACGACTGCCGGATTGCCGCCGAGGCTGGCGGGGGTGGTGAGACGAAGGATGCTGGCGCGCGACTCGGCGTGGTCGGCTCCGGCGTGCAGTCGAGTGAGAGGTGAAATCGGCGCAAGGATAAAGTCGTAACGCTGGAAGAGCTGTTCCTGCTGGCGGCGAAAGCTCTGGTGACGTTGGCGGAGCTGCTGGATTTCGTCATCGCTGAGGGATGCGCCCCATGCAAGGCGAGCGGCAATCGCGGGTTCGAATTCCTGATAGAAGCCGGCGTGGATTTTCGCGGCTTCGTATGCCTGGATTGGAGCATAGATATCCCAGGCTTCGGTCCAGAATTGGGGATTCACCGGGACGAGATCGGATTCGATACCGCGACTGTTACGAATGCGGTCTTGCCAGAGGGGCATCGTTCGCAGGACTGTGGGATCGCAGGCTTCGAGGAGCGGGCCGGTGAGCACGCCGATGCGGGTGACCGCGGAAGCCGGTTTTTCCGACTGCAGGTCGAAAAGTGACTCGGCGAGAAGCGGGAGGTCGCGGAGATCGCGGCATAGCCAGCCGATGGTGTCGAAAGAAGGGGCGAGATGATGGCCTCCGATCCAGTCGCCGGTGCCCAGGGAGGAGCGGTAGCCAGCGAGTCCACAGAGCGCGGCGGGAGCGCGGACCGAGCCGCCTGTATCGGTGCCTATAGCGGCGAGCGCGGAGCCTTCCTGGATGGACGCGGCAGCACCGCTCGATGAGCCGCCGGTGAGGAGGGTCGGATCGGCGGGCTGAAGGCAGTCGCCATAATCGCGATTTTCTCCAGTGATGCCGTAGGCGAGCTGATGGAGGTGAGTTTTACCCGTGATGATGGCACCGGCATTGCGCAGACGTTTGGCCACCCAGGAGTCTGCTGGTGCCTTTTGCTTATGGCCCGCATAAAATTTCGAGCCGCTGCTTGTCGGAAATCCTGTAAGGTCGAAACAATCTTTAAGAGAAACGGGCAAACCGTAGAGGGGTAGAGAATGTTCCGCGGAAGCTGCGCGTTCGATCTGGCGCTGCGCTTCGCTGAGGGTCCAGGCGGGATCGAGCGCGAGGTAGGTGTTGTGGCTGGCGTTGCCGTTGGCGCGCAAGAGGCACGTTTGGAGTTGGGCGGCGGGGTTTGTTTTGGCTGATCGGTACGCTGCGAAAAGGGCGGCGATGGGCGCGGGTCGCGGCGTCATGCGGCCATTGTAGAGTGGGCGTGACGGGGCCGGTGAATTCGGAAGCGAGGCTGGATGGGTGAGAAAGGGGCGCGAGCGGCCGCTGCGAAGCGGAAGAAAGACGAGGCGATTCTGGCGGAGCTGGTTCGTTTTACGGCGCTCAGCTTTTCGACCGCAACACCGGTTCCGTTTGGCGCAGCGCTGGTGGAGACGAAGACGGGCAAGCTGTTGTACCGCGGACGCAATGCGGTGATGCGGGAGAGCGATCCGAGCGCGCACGCGGAGACACGGGCTGTACGCAAGGCCTGCAAAAAACTGGGGCGCCCTTCGCTGGTGGGCTATACGCTGTACAGCACATGCGAACCTTGCCCGATGTGTATGGCAAATGCGTTGTGGGCGGGAGTGGATCGCGTGGTGTTTGGTGCAACGATTGCCGATGCGAACGAGCACTGCCGGCAGATTCACATTGCGGCGCGGGAAGTGACGGAGCGGAGCGATATGCGGTGCGAGGTTGAGGGGGAAGTGCTGAGGGAAGAGTGTCGCGCGTTGTTTAACGATCCACGGATGCTGAAAGTATTTAAGAGCTGGGGGACGCGCAAACGATGAGGGATGTCGAGTTGCTTTCGCAGGATTTAGCGACGCTGGTGGGCGATGCGTCGCGGATACTGACCGCGCCCGCAGTAGTGGAACGGTTGTCGAAGGATTTCTATTGGTATTCGCCGGTGCTGCGTCCGGCGCTGGAAGGGAAACGCGCGGATATGGTGGTGCAGCCGTTGAGTGTCGCGGAAGTGCGGGATGTGCTTCGGTATTGCTATCGGCACGATGTGCCGGTGACGGCGCGGGGCGCGGGGACGGGGAATTACGGGCAGGCGATTCCGCTGTGTGGCGGCGTGGTGCTCGATCTTTCGCGGATCGACCGGATCGCGGAGATCACGGGCGATGGAGTTGCGGTGTGCGAGCCTGGAGTGCGGCTGGGCGTTCTGGAAACGGCGGCGCGCGAACAGGGATGGGAGCTGCGGTGTTATCCGAGCACGATTGTGAAAGCCACGGTGGGCGGGTTCCTTGGGGGCGGATCGGGAGGGATTGGTTCTGTGGCCCACGGCGGACTGCGGGATTACGGGACGGTGCGCGCTCTTGAAGTTGTCACGATGGAAGACGAGCCGCAGGTGCATCTGCACGAGGGAGAGGCGGTTCACGAAGTACTGCATGCGTGGGGGACGAACGGAATCATCACGAAGATCTGGCTGGCGCTGACACCGAAGGTCGAGTGGGCGCAGGTTGCGGTAGCGTTCGAGAGTTTCGACGGTGCGTTCGACTTCAGCGAGCAAATTGCGGGAGACGCATCGTGGACCAAGCGGCTGGTGACGACCTTTGAGTGGCCGATTCCGCGGTACTTTTCACCCGTGAAGGCGATTTGCCCGGAAGGGAAGCACATGGTTTTTTTCATGATTGCGGCGCAGGAGCTTGCGTATTTTCAAGCGGCGGCTGAGAAAGCAACAGGGACGGTGACGTATGCGGCGCCCTATGCGGGTTTGAAGGCACAGCCGCTGCTTTCCGACTACACCTGGAATCACACCACGCTTTGGGCGATCAAACATGATGAGGCTTATACGTATTTGCAATGTGGGTTCGATCCCGAGCGGGTGCGCGAACAGATGAGGCTGCTAAGAGAGCGCTTCGGCGAAGAGATTTTGTTTCACATGGAGTTCATGAAGAACGCGCAAGGGAAGACGATTCCAGGCGCTATTCCGCTGGTGCGGTTCACAACAGAGGCGCGGCTAGCCGAGATGATCCATGTTTGCCGGGAGAATGGAATCTTTGTTGCGAATCCGCATGTGAATAACGTGGAGGATGGCGGCCGCTACCGAGAGGACCATATTCAGCTGCGTGCGAAGAGACGCTACGATCCAAAGGGACTGCTGAATCCGGGCAAGATGCTGAGCTTCGAGCCGGAAGGTGCGACGTTGGCGGGCAGCCGATGAAGACCTGGATTCCCGACAACCGAAAGTTCGCCTACCTGAACTGGAAGCAAGTAGAGGCGCTCCCGAAGCCGAATACGCTGCTGGTGTTGCCAACCGCGGCGATCGAGCAGCATGGACACCATCTGCCGCTGGCGACCGATACGCTGATCAACAATTTTCTTCTGGGCAAAGCGCTGGCGAAATTGCCGGCAGATGCCCCTGCCTATGCGCTGGAGCCGGTGTGCTACGGGAAGAGCAACGAGCATCTTGGATTTCCGGGGACGCTTTCGGTTTCCGCGGCGACGTTTATGGCAGTGGTGCGCGATATCGGGGCCAGCGTGGCGGCTGCGGGGTTCCAACGACTGGTGCTGTACAACACGCACGGAGGAAACACGTCACTGGTGGATGTGATGGCACGGGATTTGCGCGCGGAGTTTGGGCTGCGGACGTTTGCGCTCTACGGCTCGGGCGGAGTGCAGTTCGAGGGGCTGAGCAAGCAGGAGCGTGCGTATGGATTCCACGCGGGGGAAGTGGAGACGGCGTTTTTGCTGAAGGCAACACCGGAGTTGGTGGACCGAGCCGCCTACACGGTGAACTATATCGCGGATGTGGAGAAACCGGAGTCGCTGCTGCCGGAGAATGCTTCAGCGACATTTGCATGGCTGACGCGGGATATCGCTGAGAGCGGAGTGATGGGCGATCCACGGGCTGCCACGGCGGAGAACGGCGCACGTTGGGCGGAGTTGGCGGCGCAGCGCCTGGCGCAGGCGCTCGAAGCGATGCTGTGCTGGAAGGGTCCAGCTTAGACGATGACCCTGGTCGACTGCGGCGATGGCGTGCGGTTGGAGCGCGGATTGACTTGCCGCATGACCGACGGGGTGCGGCTTGTTTCCGACCATTATTATCCGACGGGTGAGGGGCCGTTCCCCACGCTGCTGATGCGCCAACCGTATGGGCGCGACATCGCCTCGACCGTGGTCTACGCGCATCCGGTCTGGTTCGCGCGGCATGGGTATCACGTGGCCATCCAGGATGTGCGTGGGCGTGGCGGCTCCGAAGGGGATTTCTATCCGTTTCGTAACGAGCGAAAAGACGGTGCGGAGACGATTGCGTGGCTCCGCTCTCATCCGCTGTGCAATGGGCGGATCGGCATGTACGGCTTTTCGTATCAGGGACTGACACAATTGCTGGCGGCGGCTGAACAGCCCGAGGGGCTGGTATGCATCGCGCCGGGCATGACCGCTTGCGATTTGTATCGGGGATGGTTTTACCGGAATGGTGCGTTGCGGCTGAGCTCGACACTGGGATGGGGGATTCAAATGCTGCGCGAGGACGCGCGCCGGCGTGGACTGGAAGCTGCGAGCGATGCCCTGGAGGCGGCGTGGAGCAATCTTCGATCGCAGCTCAACTTCGTGCCCTATGGGGAGATTCCAGCTCTGCGCGATCCTGGATTGGCGCAATATGTCACGGACTGGCTCGCGCACGATCAGCCTGGGGAATATTGGCAGGCGCTGGACGTGAGCCGCGATATCGAGAAGATTGCGGTGCCGGCGCTTCATGTTTCGGGTTGGTTCGATACGTACCTCAACGGCAGTGTGGACGGGTTCCTGGCGCTGACGAAAGGCGCGGCAACTGAATTCACGCAAAGGCATCAGTATCTGGTCGCTGGGCCGTGGATACATATTCCGTGGGGAGATTTGATCGGGGGGCAGAACCTTGGAGAGGAGGCGCTGCTGGATACAGACGCATTGTTGCTGCGCTGGTTCAACCACTGGTTGAAAGACTCGGGTGAATTTGCCGGTGAGCCGCGGATTCGGCACTTTGCGCTGGGAGAGAACCGGTGGCACAGTGCTGCGAAGTGGCCGGAGCAACCGGCAGTTGCTCTTTATCTGCGGAGCGGTGGCCGGGCAAATTCGCGCAAGGGGGATGGCGCGTTGACTGAATGCGCTGCACCGAACGACGAATCGCGCGACATTTTTGTTTACGATCCGGAGGTGCCTGTGTTTGCGCCCGGTGGGCCTTTGGTCCTGAGCGGCCCGCAAGACCAGGCCGAGGCGGAGTTGGGCAACAATTTGCTGGTTTATACCGGGGAGCCACTCCGCGAAAAACTGCATGTCTTCGGGTGCCCAGAGGTCACGCTGTACGCTGCAACATCCGCCGAGAGCGCCGACTTTGCGGTGAAAATGGTAAGAGTGCTTCCGGACGGCCGCGCGCAGTTTGTGTGTATGGGAGTGGCGCGGTCGTCGTATCTTTTCGCACGGGAGAGTTATCAGGCAGATGCGGTGCAGTGCTGGGAATTCGAACTTGATCCGACGTCCTGCGTATTTTTTCCGGGCGAGAGGGTGCGCTTGGAAATTGCGAGCAGCGCTTTTCCTCTTTACGACCGCAATCCGTCGACCGGTGTGGGGGCGGCGAAAGCTTCGCAGTGGAAGTGGAGTCGATCGACGCAGCAGATTTTGCATACGGCTGCATGTCCCTCAGCCTTGTACTTGCCGGTGATCGCGGAGAGCGCAGAATGAGCGAGACGGTTCCGGAGATTGCCTTTGCGTGCGTGGGCAAGCGGTTTGGGGGGCGTGCGCCGGTACTTGAGAACATTTCGCTTACGATCGAACGCCGGGAGTTTGTCAGCATTCTTGGGCCGTCGGGGTGCGGGAAGTCGACGCTCCTGCGCCTGATTGCCGGTCTGACAACGTTGAGCGCGGGGGAAATTACAGTGAATGGCATGACTCCGGTGAATGCGCGGGAGTTGATGTCGTTCATTTTTCAGGATCCGACACTGCTGCCGTGGCGAACGGTGGAACGCAATGTGGGGCTGGGGCTTGAACTGGAGTGGGCGACGCGGGCGGTGCGCGCGCAGAAGGTGAGCGAGATGCTGGCGCTGGTGGGGCTTTCCTCAGTGGCGAAGCTCTATCCGCGGCAACTGTCGGGTGGAATGAAGATGCGAGTGTCGATTGCCCGGGCGCTGGCAACGAGGCCCCGGATACTGCTGATGGACGAACCGTTCGCGGCGCTGGACGAAATGACGCGGGATCGAATGAACGAGGAACTGCTGCGCCTCCAGCGGGAGCAGGGATGGACCGTGGTATTTGTAACGCACTCAGTGGCAGAAGCGGTGTTTCTGTCTTCGCGGGTTGTGGTGCTGGCTCCGCATCCTGGGCGCATTCATGAAGTGGTGAAGGTGGGGTTGACGCCGGAGCGAACGGCGGAGACGCGGGTCTCGCAACAATTTGAGGACGAAGTATCGCGGGTGTCGAGAATTCTCCGTGGAGCGCACAGCGCATGAGGCGGCACTTCATAACCGTGCTGAATGCTCTGGCCGTGTTTGCGGTGCTGGTGGCGCTATGGCAGGCCGTTGTTTGGATTTTTCATATTCCGCTGTACTTGCTGCCTGCACCGTGGCTGGTGGCAGAGACGATTGGCGCGCGATTTGCGCCGCTGGCTAACTCGCTGCTTATTACCGCGGAAGCCGCGGGGGGCGGGTTAGCAATGAGCATCGTCGCGGGCGTTGCGATCGCCCTCATCTTTGCGCAATCGGAGTGGCTGAGGCGCATGTTGTATCCCTATACGATCCTGCTGCAGACGGTTCCCATTATCGCGGTCGCGCCGCTGATTCTGATGTGGGTTGGATCGGGGACATGGGCGGTGACGGTGGTTGCATTCATTATTTGTCTCGCGCCGATTATCGCCAACACGACACAGGGCCTGATCAGCGTGGATGGGAATCTGATCGATTTGTTCCTGATGCACAAAGCCTCGCCGGCACAGATTCTTTTCAAGCTTCGCCTGCCGCATGCAGTGCCCAACCTTTTTGTCGGAATCAGGATTTCGGCGGGCATCTCTGTGATCGGAGCGATCACGGGTGAACTGTTCGCGGGGTCAAGCCGCGTGGGGGAGGGTGGACTTGGGTATTCCATCCTTTATGCCAGCTCGCAATTGCAGACCGCGTATTTATTCGCACTGGTGATTGCGGCGACGGTACTGGGTTTTTCCTTCTTCTTTGTGGTCATGTTTCTGGAATGGTATTTTCTGCATCACTGGCACGAATCGAAAGTTAGAACGGAATAAGACAGAGGACGGGGACCATGCTCAGGCTGGAATCGGAGACAGGGTGGTGGCTGGTTACACACCCCGACCACGCGCGCCTGGCGGGCGCATTCGCGCAAGCCTGGGGGAACGAGCGGTTTCTGCCGCCGGAGCCGCGCAGAAATGTCTTGCTTGGAATTCGGTGCCACGATGACGGTTGGGCGGCGAGAGATGCCGCGCCGCAGATTACACGAGAGGGAAAACCGTCGGCATTTTCAACGGAGTTAGTCGGAAAGTATTCGGCATTCGAGGAAATCGACCTGGAGGACTATCTGGCGGTCCGGGATCGCGCGGTGCGGCTGATGGCGGAGGAGGATGCTTACGCCGGCCTGCTGGTTTCGATGCACACCTACAATTTGCTGACGGACCGGGCGGACCGGTCGACAATCCAAGCAGAAAAGTTACACCTGCTGGATCGCTTTCTGGAGGCGCAGAGAGAATTTCAGGGAGAACTACTGGTGCGCGTGCGATCAGATTGCGGACTTACCGACGGGGAGACGAGCGAGACGCGCATCAGGGACCATTTCAGACTCTTGCAGGCGACCGACAATCTGTCATTGCTGAGCTGTGTGGGGTTTACGAAGCCGGCGACGTTGTTGCATCCTCTGCCATTGCGGGATGGAGCTTATACGGAAGTGCACGTTGAGTCTATAGGCGAGCGGCGGTTTCGGCTGGATCCATATCCGTTCAATGATAAGGCGGTTACGCTGGAGTTTCCCGCCAGGCATGTTCACGGTAAGGTTTTCGCGAGCGCCAGCGAGTTACAAGCAAGGTTTACCGACACACCAATCACGCAACTACAGGTCGTGTTGAGCAGTTAGAAACTTCGCTCGTCGGGGCATACGAAAGGCGGCCCGGAGGCCGCCTTCGTTGTTGAGGCCGGAGATTCAGAAGTTGAGGTGCAGAGACATCTGAATCTGGCGTGGGCTGCCGATCGTGTGTTTGACCACACCAAGTCCGGTTGGGCAGCTATAAAACGTGCCGGCGGGCGCGCTGTTGGACTGGCATTGCTGTGGAGTGGGAGCTACCTGGCTGTAGGAACTGGCGGTGTCCGGCGCATTGTTGTAGCCGGCGTTCTGGGTGACCTCATCGGTAGGTATATCGAAGCTGGTGGTGTTGGTGATGTTGTAGACATCGAAGGTGTACCGGAGGGCGTACCGGTCTCCAAACTGAACCGTCTTGACCAGGGAAGCATCAGCGCGCTTCTGGAAGGACTGCCGGAATATGTTGCGCTGGCCGGAGGTAAAGCCGGTTTCGAAGTTATCTCCAGCGGGCACCCCATCGGTACCGGGAGAGACGAGGGGAAGCGTGAAGCAGGATGCTTTGAGAGCCGCGCCACCTCCGGTTGAGTTGTTATAGAAGGCGCCGGAATTCCCGGTAAGTGCGCTTTTGGCGTTGCAACCCGGAGCAAGGGGAACGATGGGGTTGGTAATGCCGTCGAAGGTGCTGTAGTAGAGGCTGCCCACCGCGCCAGAGAAATCGATGATGCTATAAGGCTGACCGCTCTGGATGACAGCAATCCCGGTGAGAGACCAGTTGTCGAGGATTTTCCCCGAGAGGGAGCTTTCGTTGTAAAGCTTCGGCAGAACGAAGCCGTAGGTGAAGTTCAGCACATGCTTGCGGTCGAAGTCCGCCGATCCGTAGCCGCTGCGGAGGCTGTTGGGATTGTTGCCGTTGTAGAAGAGGCCAAGGGCGCTCTGTTCATCGGTCGCGTGCGAGTAGGTATACGACAATCCAGTCTGAAAGCCCTTGCTGAGCCGCTTCTCCACGTGCGTCTGGAGAGCGTTGTAGGAGGATATACCGGCTGCCGTGTAGGATTCGGACTCGGAAGAATAGCCGATGTACGGGACGCGCAGGTCAACGTTACCGCCTTCATAATTCTGTTGCATGGGCCCGTACGCGCAATTGGGGTCGTTATTCACACAGATGGGGAAAAAAGTGACCGGACTGTACACCGTGTAGCCGTAGCTGAAGTCCTGCGTGGCTGTGCCGCCAGGATGGGTTGGGCTGCCCGGTGTGGCCAGTTGGGCCTGGTTGAAAGGAAGGGGGATCACCTGGTGTCGTCCCAGATTGCCCACATAGCCCACATCGATCATAAGGTCGTTGCGGGGCTGCCATTCGAGATCGAGTGTGAAGTTGATGGAGTAGGGCAGCTTGTTGGCGCGGTTGTAGTCGCCCAGGGTGAAAGGCTGAGCGCCATTGATGATGCTGGCGGCGTTAGGCAGGAAGTTAACCAGATCCGCGGCGCTGGGGTTGGAAGGGGGAGCGAGGGGATTGGGTCCCCACGGCGTGGCCAGGTTATAAGGCAGCGTATTGCCGTCGACCGGTGTGTATGCGCTGAGCCCGCAGATGGGAATGTAGTAGTTGTACAGGAAGCTGGTATTGCCGTAGGGCGATGCCGAATAGGGGCATTCCTGAGCGGTAACAAAGGGTGGTGTTTGGCTAACACCGAATGGGCCGCCGGCTACTTCACCGGCGGCGTAACCTGGCGAGAAGTAGGTATAGAGCTCGCCGCGGTCGTAGTAAAAGCCAGTGCCGCCGCGAACGACGAATTTATCCTTGAAAGTCGACGGCTGCCATGCAAATCCCAGGCGCGGCGCGATGCCCCACTGGCGCCCGGTCAGCGTTGTGTTACTGACGCCCTTGGTTCCGTTGACGTTGTTGCCGGCAATGATGAAGCCGGGGTCGGAGATTGTATCGGAGCCGGCATTGTAGCTGTAAGCGGATGGATCGAAGTTATAAATACGGCCGTATTTCTCGGTCAGGCCGCCGTTCCAGTCGTATCGGAGGCCGGCGGTTATGCTGAGGTTGGCCCGCACCTGATACTTGTCCTGCAGGAAAAGGCCGGTTTGATTGGCGCGATAGTAGCGGTTGGCGGTTCCCGCCAGGAAGTCGGTCGCTACGAAACCATCGGTGGAGTACGGAGAAACCCAATTCATGGCATAGGTGGAGAAGTCGGGAGTTGCGACGGCCCCTTTGCCTGTGCGCAGGTCGCGAACGTTGAGCTGCGAATAGGCCCAACTGCCGCCAAAGGCGATGGAATGAGGCCCTTTCGTCAGGATCGCGGTCACGGAGGGCTCGAGGCGGTTCTGGAACATACCCGTGAAGGGGCCCTGGTTTCCGGAGCCGGGTCCGATATTCAGGGCCACCTGCGGTAGTCCGAGGTTGGAACCATAGGAGCCGAGAGTATCGACAATGGTGATACCGGGAAAGTAGGAGCCGAAGGCGGAGGTCATGGCGGCAAGCGGTGATCCGGCCTCACCCGGCGACCATGGCTGCTGGTTTGTACTGTAGGCCTTTTCGCGGAGGACACCGAGGGTTTCTGTAAGACTGAAGTTGGGTCGCAGGGTCTGGATGTTATTGATGGAGGCTACTTGCGAACCGGCGTCGAGATATTCGGTGAAGCCTGGGACGCTGGAGGTTCCGTAAGGGGAGCTATTGGGATCGTGCTGGTAGTAGTACTTCATGCTGACGAGGTCTTTAGTTGAGGCGTTCCAATCGAGGTCGGCAACAGCCTGATCGGCGGTGAAGTAGGAAGTACCGATCTCAAAGGCATTGGATGGTGAGAGCGGGTCGGGAGTGTGGCCGTTGTCGTTGGGAATGAGCCACTGACCGTTGGCGAGCTTGGCCTGGAACAGGGCAAGGCCGACTGGATTGGCGGCCCAGTCGGAAGGCCCGACGCTGAAGCCGTTTCCAGCGTCCTCTCCGCCCCAGTTATTATCGACAATGTTGGCCAAGCCCGCAGGAGTGCGGTTGGTATCGCTGAGGCCGGGAGGAACGGCGATCAGAGTATCTCCTGTTTCCTGATCGGAGATATGCAGGTGCTGATATCCGAGGAAGTAGAAGAGCTTGTCTTTAACAATGGGGCCGCCCACTGTTCCGCCGGCAATGTAGCGATGTAACTCGGGATTTCTATCGGCGGCCGGGATTCCGGTATTGTTCTTGAAGAAGAAGGGTTCGGCGTTGATCCAGTTGGTTCCGCGGTGACCATAGAGGCTGCCGTGCATGGCGTTGCTGCCCGAGCCGGTGCTCATGTCGATGTGCGCGCCGCTGGCCGATCCCTGCTGAGCGTCGTACATGGAAGCGTTGACACGAACTTCCGAGAGCATTTCAGGCGCGGGTGTGGGGATGGAATTCCCGATGGAGAGATATACGGAGGACGCGCTGGGCTCGACGCCGGCGCTGGTGGTGCCGCTGCTGGCGCTGCCGCCGGTGTTATTCACAACGCGCGCGGATTCCACCTGACTGGTGCTTTTACCGTTGAAGAGGTTGCTGGAATCGACGCCATTCAGCAGAAAGGCATTGGAGGTATCGCGCTGGCCGTTGGCCCAGATGGGTGCGTTGCCGAGACCGCTGTTCGATCCGGTGCCGCCGGGGAGTTCGGCATTGACGCCGGGCGAGAGAATGGCGAGGCCGGTGAAGCTGCCGGTGGGCAGAGGGATGGTGTCGATCTGCGCTTTGTCGAGAACGTAGCCGTTGGTGGTGTCTACGGTGTTGAGCAGGGGTGAAGCTTCGACGGTGACCGACTCACTGATCTGGCCGATTTTGAGGACCGCGTTGACGGTGGCGGTGCGATCGGCCTGGACCAGGATCGTGGGGAATTTCTGAGTTTCGTAGCCCTGCACCATGAAGCTGACGGTGTAGGTGCCGATGGGCAGCTGCACAAATTCGTATTCGCCACTGGCGTTGGTTTTCGTCGTGTGGGTCAAGGCGGTTTGGTCGTTGACGACCGTGACGGCTGCGGCGGAAACCGCGCCTCCCGAGGCGTCCGTGACCTGGCCGGTGATGCCGCCGAGGGTTTGCTGAGCGTGGATGCCGAGGGGAAGGGCAACGCAGGCTGCGACAAAAACGTATAAGGCTAGAGCGAATCTCCTGGACATCAGTGAGTGCCTCCTCAAAAGTTGTAGAAAAAGTCCTGGGCCGCGCCTGAAATGCGGAGCGGCGGGCTGCGTGGTGCAGTCTTCAAACAATTAGTTGAGACATGAGCGGCTGCGAGAACTGGGGAGCCGAGTCGACAGGGACTTTGAGCAGAGCATAACCCGGCCCGCGCATAAGCCAAAGAGAAAAATGAGAGGAAGATGAGAAAGAGTGATTCGGGAAATAAAACCTGTTTATGCCGTGTTGCCTGGCAGGACAGATACGTGAGCGGCTACGATCCGCCAGCCCTCGGGCAGGCGAACCCAGGTCTGACTCTGGCGGCCGCGTGCGATACCACCGGGAGTGAGGCGCGAGAATTCGAGAGATATTTCAGCGAAGTCGTGACCAAAGGTGAGAATGTCGAGCCGGTCAATGGTGCGCGCGAGGTTGGCCGACGGGCGGCCTTTGCGGAAAGCGGCGATTTCTTCTATGCCGTGGAGGTTCTCGGTGGCTCCGAAGCGAACCGCATGGGGCGAAGCCCAGAACATGGCGATCAGCGTCGCAACGTCGTTGGCAACGAGGGCGGCTTCGTAACGGGGATAAAGGTCGGACAACTCTTTGACGATGGCGGGATCGTTGATGAGCATCAGAAGAGGCGCCTTTCGGGAAGAATGTTTCTCGCGATGGACGCGCTGACGGTGATCATGGGCTCGTTGACAACCTGGCTGAGGCGCAGATGCATGGCCACGCTGCAGAGGATGTATGCGTGTATCTCCGAGATTCCCCAGAGGCGGACGAGCAGATCGACCATGCGTGAGGTGGCGCTGCGGGCGGCGCGCAGCGGGTCTGCATCGGACTCGACGACGATCCAGGAATCGGAGGCTATGGAACGCGGCGGCTCAGCCGATTCGATGAGCGGGCCGTCCAGCTTATGGTCGTGATGCAGATGAAAGCGAAGTACGGCGTCAAGCGCGCACTCTATCCCATTGATGCAGACTTCGCCGTCTCCCTGGGCGGCATGACCGTCGCCGCAGGAGAAGAACGCGCCGGCATTGAAGACAGGGAGATAAAGTCGGGCGCCGGCGCAGAGCTCACGCACGTCCATGTTGCCGCCATACGGGCCGGGAGGACGGGTGCGGAATTCGCCATCGACGGCGGGAGCGACGCCCATTACGCCGCAGAAGGGGCGAAGCGGCACGATGGCCGGAGCCAGGGAACGAGTTTCGTCCGCGAGCAGCTCCCAATGAAAGAGGTATGGTTCGCGGAAACGTTCTTTAAGAAAGCCGAGGCCTTCGACGATGGTTGAGTAGCCCCAGCCGTGATGGGTAAGACTGATGATCTCGATTTCGAGAACGTCGCCGGGTTGCGCACCGCGCACGAACACCGGTCCGGTGAGGGAGTGGATGCGGCCGCGGTCGATGGTGGAGAGATCTTCGAGCGAGATGCCAGGATGGACCTGTCCGCCAGCGGCTTCGACGCACTGGAAGTGGACGGTGTCGCCGGAATCGATCTCGAGGCGAGGCGTGAGCGCGCGATTCCAGCGCGAATGCGTGGAGGCGGCATCGAGTGCGTGATCGGTCATCGTACGGAGACAACCATCTGGAGTTCGACCATGGCGTTGCGCGGCAGAGCAGTGACGCCGATGGCGGCGCGGGCGTGGCGGCCGGCGTCGCCGAAGACCTCGACCAGCAAATCGGACGCACCGTTGATGACCTGCGGGGAGTCGGGAAATCCCGCGATGGTGTTGACGTAACCGTTGACACTGACGATGTGCTCGACCTCGTCGAGGGTGCCAAGCGCCTGGCGGATCACGGCAAGATGGGTGAGTGCGCAGCGGCGAGCGGCGTGGCGGCCTTCATCAAGAGAGCGCTCGTCGCCGACTTTCCCGGTGAGGACGCCGTTCTCGTCTGATGAAATAACGCCGGCCAGAAACAGCAGAGATCCGGTTTGTCTCGCCGGGAGGTAATTGCCGCCGGGCGCGGGAGGCGCGGGCAAGACCAGGCCGAGGGCAGCGAGGCGCATTTCCGGAGTCTGCTCGGTCGTCATTGCCGACACTCTACCACGGACGAGATTTTCTTTTGGAGAGCGGGGAAGGTCGTTTACGATAAGCCGCATGCGATCCGGATTATTGTTGCTTTTTGCTGCGCTGTTGAGCGTTTGGGTCCCCGGGGATGCACCGCAGCGGCTGGCGCTGGCGGTCGCGCGAAGCTCTCCCCAGGATCTGGAAATATCGGGAGACGTGCCGGGAATCCCGCAGGGCGCGAAGCGGTTTGTTCGCTATGAGGACCTGAGCCGATTGCCGCAGGTCGCATTCACGGTGGAGGACGATGCGAACTTTTCGGGAGCGGTGAAGCTGAGCGGCGTAGATCTCGACGAACTCCTGCAGGCACTCGGGTTCGACAGCGGGAAGCAGTTGATTGCCGCGATTTGCGATGACGGCTATGAAGGGCACTACACGGCGGAGTATCGGGCGGCGCATCATCCTTTTCTTGTGTTGCGGATCGGCGGAGCGGAGCCCGCGAAGTGGCCGCGGGGGCAGGATCAGGAAAAATACAGTCCCTACCTGATCTCACATCCGGCGTTCACACCCGCGTTTCACGTGCTCGCACATGCGGATGAGGCGCAGATTCCCTATGGCGTGGTGGGACTGAAATTCTTTGATGAGGGGGCGGCGCTGAAGGAATTGAAGCCGGGGGGTGCGGCATCCACTGCCGCTATGCAGGGGTACAGGATCGCGGAGCAAAATTGCCTGCGCTGTCATCGCCAGGGAGAGATTGGGGGGACCAAGTCGCCTTTCGGGTGGCCACAGATGGCGCTGATCGCGCAGGGGAATCCGGCAGCTTTCGGGAAGTACGTTGTTCGTCCTAATTCCGTGAATCCGGAGGCAAACATGCCCGCGAATCCAGAGTACGACGCGCCGACGATCGCGGCACTGACAGCATATTTTCAAAGTTTCGCGCCCGAGCAGAAGCGATGATCCTGCGGCTCTCGAAAACGATGCTGGTGGCCGCAGTGGCGTTCTTCTACACGCTGGTGGTGCTGAACAACCTGACCGATTACGGGTCGAATTACGCCTTTGTGCATCACGTGCTGCTGATGGACACGACATTTCCGGGGAATCACGGGATGTGGCGTGCGATCCATGCGCTTTGGATCCAGACGACCTTCTACGACTCGATCATTTTGTGGGAGGCGGCGACCATGCTGCTGCTTTGGGCCGGAGCAGTGCGGTTGCTGCGCGTGGCCGGCAAGCCGGCGTTATTCGAGGAGGCAAAGGCGCTCGCCGTCGCCGGACTGACGGCGAGCCTGCTGATGTGGCTGGTGGCGTTCCTGAGCGTGGGCGGCGAGTGGTTCCTGATGTGGCAGTCGCACACCTGGAATGGACAGGATGCGGCGTTCCGGATGTTTGTGGTGGTGGGAATGATCTTCCTGCTGCTGGTGATGCCGGAGGCGAGTATTGAGTCCTGACGCGGCGCGGGTTATTTGGACGCCTACTGTGGAACGGAGATCAGCGGCGACTGGCCCCCGAACCTCCCAGAAACGTGAGCGCACCGAGGACGTAGCCGAAGTCGTACCAGTGGCCGGCATTTGGGAATGCATAGATTCGCACGTTGGTGAACAGGCTGCCGGTGAAGCTGAACAGGATGAGAAACCCGTGCAGCAGTCCGTACAAGAAGCCAGGCAGGTGATGGCCGTATGATGCCGGTTGATAAGCGCATCCTTCGACCCACAGCAGGACCGCGCAGAGGGCCGCAAAGGCGATACCGCGCCGTTGCGTTTCGATCGCAGATGAGATGCGGGAAAGCAGTGGATTTGTGCGTCGAGCCGCTCGTGAGAGACGCATGAAAGTTGCTCCTTTCGAAGGACTGCGCAGTCTACCACCGAGCGGGCAGGGCAATCCTCCGATCCCGTAAAATGGAGATGTGAATGATGGATTGACGATGGAAGGCGCCGCGGGTGCGCCAGTTGCCCAAGCCCGGCCGCGGGTGGGATTTGTCTCGCTGGGCTGTCCGAAGAACCTTGTCGACAGCGAAGTAATGATGGGGCTGCTGGATCGGGCCGGGGCGGTGATGACTCCCGATGCCAATACAGCGGACATTCTGGTGGTGAACACATGCTCATTCATCGATAGGGCGAAGCAGGAATCGGTGGACGCGATCCTCGAGATGGCGCGGCTGAAAACGGCTGGCCGGGCACAGAAGCTGATCGTGGCCGGATGCCTTGTGGAGCGCTACCGCGACGAGATCCAGAAGAATATTCCTGAAGTTGATGCGGTGGTCGGGACGGGGGAGCTGGAGAAGATTCTTGCCGCGGCGGGACTCGATTCACCCGCATCGGAATCGTCTTCGCCGCCTCTTTTCAACATCCTTTCGTCGGGCTCTTCGCCGCATGGTCAGGTCGAGGTGCGACCGGGCCGCGAATCCCTTTCGGGAACCCATAAACAGGAGCCGCAAGCGGCCAGCTTTCGCGCTGAGGGAAATCGGCGCGAGGAGCAGGGGCGATTTTCTCGCGTGGTTTGGGATGGCGCTGCCCCTCAACTGCCGCAGTATCTCTACGACCACACGACGCCGCGTTTGCGGGCGACGAAAGGCGCGTCGGCGTATATCAAGATTGCCGAGGGTTGCGACCATCCATGCACCTTCTGCGTGATCCCGAATCTGCGGGGGAAATTCCGGTCGCGGCGGTTTGAGTCCGTGGTGGCTGAGGCAGAGACTCTGGTGGCGGAGGGCGTGCGGGAGATTACGCTGATCGGCCAGGACACGACGTGCTATGGCGAGGATCTTGGCCTGAAGGATGGGCTGGCCGTGCTGCTGGATCGGCTGGCGAAGATCGAGGGGCTGACGTGGCTTCGGTTCCTTTATGCGTATCCGAACCGCATCACAGGGCGGCTGCTCGAGACCATCGCGATGCAAGACAATATCTGCAAATATCTCGATGTGCCGCTGCAGCACGCGTCGGGGCCTGTTCTGAAAGCGATGAAGCGGGGCGCCGGGGCGGAGATTTTTGTGAAGATGCTCGGGAAGGTGCGGGCGGCCGTGCCGGGTATCGCGCTGCGTACGTCCTTTATTGTGGGATTTCCCGGCGAGACGGACGCTGACTTCGAGGCGCTGTGTGATTTTGTGGCTGAGGCGAAGTTCGACTGGCTGGGGGTCTTTGCGTATTCCGACGAAGAGGGATCCCGATCGTTCGATCTGGGGGCAAAGGTGCCGAAGCGAGTCATCGAACAGCGACGCCGCGCGCTGATGAAGCTGCAGAAGGGAATCAGCCGTCAAACCATGCAGGCGCGGGTGGGGCAGAGCTTCGATGTGCTGGTCGAAGGCGAGTCAGCCGAGACGCCGCTGTTGTGGGAGGGAAGAACGCAGTATCACGCGCCGGAAATCGACGGAACGGTTTATCTGAACGATTTCGGTCCGTTCGATGGGCTCGCTGCGGGACGGTTTTATCGCTGCGAGGTGACGGAGGCGCACGAATACGACCTTGTGGCGCGGGTGGTGAGCGATTCTTCGCTGAGCGCTGAAGCTGAAGAACTGGCAGGCGCGGGAGTGGGGTTGTGAGTCTGAAGGGAAGAATAATCCGGTGTCCAACATGCCGGACGGTGGTCGGGGAGAAGGACGAAGATTTTCCGTTTTGCAGCGATCGGTGCAGGGTCATCGATTTGGGTAAATGGGCGAGCGGAGGTTATCGGATCTCGTCGCCGATTCTCGACCCGGAGGTGCTGGAAGGATTGAGCCGCGATACGCAGCATGGAGAGCATGACGAGGAAAACTGAGTTGCGCCCGCCGGGGGTGCGGATTCACGAAGGAGGAACGGCAACGCCGGGGGCCTATCGCACCGGATGGGCGTGGGTGATTGGCACGTTTTTCGGGATTGGGTGGTTGAAGCCCGGGCCGGGAACCTGGGCATCGCTGGCGGCAACTTTGCTGTGGTACGCGGGTCTCCGTGGATTGCATTGGACGGGCTCGGCGGCGACGATAATAACGCTGGCAGGCGCGATGGTTGTGACACTGATCGGGATTCCGGCAAGCACCCTGGTGGAGCGGGAAAACGTGCAGACGGGCGGCCAGACGGACCCTGGATTTGTGGTGATCGACGAAGTGGCCGGGCAGTGGGTGGCGCTGGCGGTTGCGCCGATCAACCCGGGTCATGCGCTGTTGGGTTTCGCGCTGTTTCGGCTTTTCGATATTGTGAAGCCGTGGCCGGTGCGGCAACTGGAACGCCTGCATGGTGGAACTGGAATCATGCTGGACGATCTTGGCGCGGGGGTCTATGGTTTGCTGGTGATGCTCGTGGTACGGATATGGTGGTAGAGACAAGGGCAAAAGAGCAAGAGACGCTTAGCAAAAGACGATTGGCGGAAGACGAGTAGCGAAACCCGGATATCTGAGAAGAAAGTGAACAAGTCAGCGGCTTAGCAAAAGCGATGGTGCGTATTCTCAAATCGGAATCGAGCACGACGCCGCGGATCGATGCGGTGTTGCCGGGGGCGGCTCTGCCTGGAGGCGACGTGGAGGTTCGCGGATTCAACCTTGGCGCCATCGCTGCGGGACAGGCCGATCCAAAACGCGCCGGAGGCAGTGAGTGGAGGCGACCGATCGCGATGCTGGGGGAACTGGCTGCGCCTGTGCTGCTGAGCCGCAGCGCGCGCCTGATGCTGCGCGTGCCTGACGAAGCAGAGTCGGGACGGCTGCGCATTTTGCAGAATGGCGCGCAAAGCAATGCTGTGGATGTTCGCGTGGCCAGCCTGATTGCCACGGGAGTGCATGCGGTCGCCAACCCGGTGATGGATCATGCCGGGGCCATTTACGCCACCTTCTCAGGGCAACGAGGCCAGGAAACTCCGGTTTCTGTGTTTCGCATTGAAAGCGACGGTGAGATGAAGCCGTTTGCGCGCGGTATTGTGAACGCGACCAGTCTGGCGGTGGATTACGACGATAACCTTTATGTTTCGTCGCGGCACGAGGGCAAGGTATATCGGATAGCAAAGAACGGCGCGTCAGCGGTGTACGCGGAAGGCATGGGAGTGGCGACGGGCCTGGCGTTCGACGCGGATCAGAATCTCTATGTAGGGGATCGGAGCGGGACCATTTTTAAGATTGCTCCTGACCGGCAGATTTTCGTCTTCGCGACCCTCGAGCCGAGCGTTGCTGCTTATCACCTGGCATTTGGTCTGGACGGAACTCTATACGTTACGGGGCCGACGACCTCGAGTTATGACGCGGTGTACGCGATCAATCGCGATGGCGACATTGCCGTGCTGCATCGCGGGCTGGGACGCCCCCAGGGCGTGGCCGTGGACGTGGCGGGCAACGTGTATGTTGCCGGATCTCTGCGCGGCCGCAGAGGAGTGGCAATGATATCGACCCGAGGGGAAGCGTCGCTGGCGCTCTCCGGATCGGGAATTGTGGGCTTCACGTTTGTGCGAGGCGGCGGCGCTCTGGTGGCGACGAATACTTCTATTTATCACGTTGCGCTGGGCATCGAAGGATGGCGGCTGTTCTGATCGCCCATCGCCCGGCAGATTGAATTTACGCGGGAAGAAATCCGGAGAGCGATGAACGCGGAAATTATCGCGGTTGGCTCGGAAATGCTCACGCCGTACCGCCAGGACACCAATTCTCTTTACATCACGGAGAAGCTGAACGGCCTCGGGGTCGCAGTCGCGTTCAAGACAATCGCCGGCGACAAGCTGAAGCATCTGGTGGATGCGGTGCGCCATGCGCTGGGTCGTGTGGACATCGTCGTAATCTCAGGCGGCCTGGGTCCCACGGAAGACGATCTGACGCGCGAGGCGGTAGCCGAGGCGCTGGGCGTGAGGGTGAAGCGCGACCCCGAGATCATCGCGCATCTGTACAAGCGCGCGGCGGCTCGCCGCTGGACGATGACGCGCAATAACGAAAAGCAGGCCGACGTGATCGAGGGCGCGACCATCCTGCCGAACCAGCTCGGCTCAGCGCCGGGGCAGTGGCTGGATACGGTATTTGGCAGGCATCGGAAGCTCGTTATGCTGCTGCCGGGGCCGCCGCACGAGCTGAAGGCGATGTTCGAGGGCGATTGCCTGCCGCGGCTCCGGGAGATTGTTCCGGAGCGGCATATTGCGACTCGTGTGTTGAAGGCGGCGATGATCGGCGAATCGGCGGCGGATGCCAGGATTGCGCCGATTTACACGCCCTATAAGGACGTGGAAACGACGATCCTGGCGCACATGGGTGACATCGAACTGCGGCTGAGTTGCGCGAAACCGGTTGCAGATCTCGCGCAGACGCGCGTTGATGAGCTCGCGGGGAAGATCGAGGAAGAGCTCGAGGACTTTATCTATTCGTCGCAGGGCGAGACGCTGGAGCAGATTGTGCTGTACTACCTCGAGATGCGGGGAGCAACGCTGGCGGTCGCCGAAAGCTGCACGGGCGGCATGGTGGCCGAGCGGTTGACAAGCGTGAGCGGAAGCTCGCGGTCCTTTACCGGGGGCGCCGTGGTGTACACCAACCGGCTGAAGACGGAGCTGGCGGGGGTGGACCCCAGGCTGATTGCAGAGCATGGGGCGGTGAGCAGGGAAGTGGCGATTGCCCTGGCGGAAGGTATTCGTGAGCGGTGCGGATCGACCGTGGGGTTGGGAGTCACGGGCATCGCGGGTCCAACCGGCGGTACGGAGGAGAAGCCAGTGGGACTGGTCTTTGTGGCGGTCAGCGATGCCGACGGAACAGACTGGGTGGAGAAGCGGTTTTCAGGGGATCGTGCCGGAGTGCGGTTTTACGCGAGCCAGCAGGCGCTGGATTTGGTTCGCCGGCGGCTGATGTAGAGAGCGGAACGCGAGCCCCTCAAACTCAAAAAAAAATTGATTTCCCCTCTTGCGCGCAGTACGGCCTCGTGTGTTACAGTGGGTAACACTATGGCGAGTAACACTTCATCGACTCACGATCCAGCCGAGCTGGGAGAGCTGGAACGCGGCATTCTGGGCATTGTTTGGCGGCTGGGCGCGGCAACGGCCGACCAGGTGCGCGAAGAAATCGATCGTCCGCTGAAGGACTCGACGATCCGAACGGTGCTGCGGCGCCTTGAAGAAAAGGGTTATCTGGCGCACTCGGTCGACAACCGAACCTTCATTTACCGTTCAGCGGAATCGCCGCAAAAAGTGGCCGCGCGGGCAGTGCAGCGCATCGTGGACTGGTTCTGCGAGGGTTCGGTGGAAGAACTGCTGGTGGGGATGGTGGATTCGAAGGTAGTGAGCCGCGCCGAACTGGAGCGGATGGCGCGTCGCGTAGCGGCACTGAAGAAACAAGAGGGAGGCAAGGCATGACGGCGATGATGATTGAAGCGGCTCTGAGGGCGCTGGTGTTTGCGATCGCGGTGGGCGCGGGCCTGCGTGTGCTGCGTGTGCAGAACGTGCCGGTGCGGAAGACTGCGTGGAGCGTAGTGCTGATCGGGTCGCTGGCGATGCCTTTACTGATGCGATGGCCGGCTGCTACGGAATTGAGCGGGCGATTCTCCTGGGTAGTTCCGATTCGCGCGCGGCGGACTGCCGTTACGCGCACGAAGACGATTCTGCCTGCTCCGGTTCTTATGGTCAGTTCGGATGACTCGTCGCAGGACCCGGCTTCTTTGCGTACGGCGATCCAGGTGGCGCCGATACCTGAAGGGGCTACATCGCCGGCGACGATTCCACTGCCGCCAAGGCGTTGGCCCGCGCCGGGGAGACTGGTCGCGATGATCTATCTGGCGGTTGCCGCAGCGTTAATGTTGCGGTTGGTGTGGGGTCTGGGAATGGCTTTGAGGCTATGGGTGGCGGCCGAGCCTGTTTCCCCATTAGTTGCGCCAGAGCCTAATGTGCGTTTCAGCTCGAAGATTCCATCGCCTGTGACGATCGGATCGGGGATCGTGCTGCCTGCGAATTACCTCGACTGGGATATGAAGAAGTTGCGTGTCGTGCTGGCGCATGAGCGTTCCCATGTGCGGCAGCTGGACTTCTATCTGCAATTGCTGGCGGGCGTATACACGGCGCTGTTCTGGTTCAGTCCGCTGGGGTGGTGGCTGCGCCGAACCTTGTGCATGCTGGGCGAGACAATCGGCGACCGTGCGGGGCTGGACGCAGCAGCGACCCGCAGCGGCTATGCCGAGGTGCTGCTTGAGTTCGCGGCGACGCCGCGCCGAAACCTTCCGGGGGTCGCTATGGCCCGTTCAGGGAATCTTTCCCGCCGCATCGAACAGCTGCTCAACGAACACCATTTCCGGAGCGCCTTTGCCGTGGGGCGGCGGCGTGCGTTGGCTTCGCTGCTGCTTCTTCCATTGGCGCTTTTTGCGGCGACGGCTCTGATCCGCGTGCCGCGCGTGGATGCGCAGGCAGCGCCTCCAGCAGCTGCGACCGCACCGGCACCCGCAGCTGCGACCGCACCCGACGCGGCGGCACACGATGGGGCCGCTCCCAATACCGAAGATCCCGATGTCACAGTCGCGCCTGGGCCGATCCAGACAACGCCACCCCCGCCTTCTGCGCCCACCTCTTCTCCGGAAGAGCCCATGCCTCCGGCCCCGCCGCCAGCTCTGGGCAAAGGCACAGCGACATCAGTCCTGAATAGTGGGGATTCGGTTACGGTGAGTGGCCCGGATGCGGACGCTCCGATCAGCAGCGACGGTCAGAGTGCTAATGGGTACGCTTATGTCTTCTCAGACAATGGCGACTCGTACGCGCTCATCGAAGGGTCCGGTAACGAATTTACCTTCTCTGGCGGCTGGAACGAGAATCGCAAGGCAGAGATCGAAGCTGCGCGCAAAGTGGCGAAGGGTCCGTTCCTGTGGTTCACGCATGACGGCAAGTCTTATGTCGTGACCGATCCGGCGGTCGTGGCGAAGATTCGCGCGATGTACAAGCCGATGGAGGAATTGGGCCGTGAGCAGGGACTCTTAGGGAAGCAACAGGAGGCATTGGGAAAGCAGCAGGAAGCGATGGCTCGCGCTCAGGATGAGGCGGGCAACATCAAGCTGCCCGACTTGTCGAAGCAAATGGCGGAACTGGATGCGGCCCTGGTTAAGGCGAAAGTGGAACAGGAAATATGGAACTCGAAGCAGTTGGCAGACGTTGAAGCGAAGCTTAAGGCCGATCAGGACAAGATGCTGACTCCGGGTAAGATAGCTGAGATTCAGGCGAAGGTGGGGGCAGTCCAGGCTGAGCTGACTCCGGAGAGGATGGCGCAGATTGAGGAGAAGCTTTCGGAAATCGAGGCGCGGCTTGGAGATCTGCAGGGAGAGGCCGGTGCGCGGCAAGGCGACTTCGGCGCAAAGATGGGAGAATTGGGTGCGCAGCAGGGCGAATTGGGTGCGCAGCAGGGAAAGCTGGGGGCCGAGCAAGGCAGGCTGGCGCAGCAGGCCGATCGGCAGGTGCGCAGCATCATCGAAGAGAGCCTGCGCAACGGCAAAGCAACGCAGGTGCCGGACGTCCATAGCCCGCAAGGCAGTGAGGTGAAAGGCCCGGGTGAGGTTGAATGAAGGCCTGCGTTCAGCCTTGGCGTCGTAGTGCGAAGTGCGGCCGGCCTGGGCGACTCGTTCCCGGAGCCCGGCGCAGTGCCGGAGCGCCCGTGCCCAACTGATAGACTCAAAAACGCGATGCCCCTGATCTTCTATTCGGTCGCCGGGCTGGTGGCGTACCTTCTTGGGTCGATTCCTTTCGGATATCTGCTGGTTCGGTTCTTTCGCAAGGAGGATATCCGCCAGACGGGCAGTGGCAACATTGGCGCGACCAACGTGATGCGCTCAGGCTCGAAGGGTCTGGGCGCGGCCACATTCATTCTCGACGTTCTCAAGGGAAGTTGCGCGGTCCTGCTATGCGTGGTCGTTGCTGACCGGTTGGGACTGGCGCCGGATGTGCGAGGGAACGGAGCTGCTCTTGGCGCGCTGCTAGTGGTGCTCGGCCACATGTACACGGTCTGGCTGGGCTTCAAGGGCGGCAAAGGAGTCGCCACGGCGTTTGGGGTGTTTTTGGCGCTGGCTCCGTTGGCAGCGCTGGCAGGGATGGGTGTTTTCGCGCTGGTCTTCGCCGTTTCGCGATACGTTTCGCTCGGGTCGATTTTGTCGGCGATCGCCTTTCCGGTTTTTGCGCTTTTGCTGCCGCATTCGCCGCGAACTCCCTGGGCCACCGCTGTCTTGTTCGCGATTCCGCTGATCGTGATCCTGAAGCATCACCAGAACATCGCGCGCCTGATGAAGGGGACCGAATACCGTTTCGGCAAGACGGATCGCGACACACGGACAAGCGCCGCATGAGCCGCATTGCAATCATGGGTAGCGGTGCCTGGGGCACCGCGATTGCAATCAGCCTCGGGCGGCGAGGTGGGCACAGCATTGCTCTGTGGTCCTATGCCAAAGATGTTGCAGCGGCGATGCGTAATCGCCGGGAGAATCCGGCTTTCCTGCCGGGATTTTCGATTCCCGATTCGATTAATGTTTTCGATGACGCAGCAGAGGCACTGGACGGCGCGGAGATTGTGGTAAGCGTAACTCCGTCGCAGTTTGTTCGATCGTCTTACGAGCAGTTTGCTCCGCATCTGCATGCCGGACAGTTGCTGGTGAGCGCGACCAAGGGCATCGAAGACGAATCGTACCTTCGCATGACGGAGGTCATTGGGGCGGTCCTGGCGAAGCGTGGCATGGAGTTGCCGTGCGGCGTACTCAGCGGGCCATCCTTTGCGCAGGAAGTGGCGGCCGGCGCGCCGACCGCGATTACCATCGCTTCCGCGGACGCAGAGCTTGCCACGCGGGTGCAGCGGGAGTTTTCCAGTGGGACGCTGCGTCTCTACACCAATGACGATGTTGTGGGCGTGGAGCTGGGCGGATCGCTAAAGAACGTGATTGCGATTGCGGCCGGCATCGCAGCAGGACTGGGCCTCGGATTCAACAGCAATGCGGCTTTAATTACGCGCGGCCTGGCGGAGATGACGCGCCTGGCCGTTGCTTGCGGCGGCCGGCGAGAGACCGTGGCTGGGCTTTCGGGCCTGGGTGACCTGGTGCTGACCTGTACGGGATCGCTTTCGCGGAACAGGACGGTAGGGATGCAGCTGGGGCAGGGTAAAAAGCTGGACGACATTCTTGCGGGCCTCGAGGGCAAAGTGGCGGAAGGCGTGCGCACCACCTCCGCGGCGCTGGGTCTGGCCCGAAAACATGCTGTGGAAATGCCGATCGCCGAGCAGATGGAGGCGATACTGACGCGCGGTAAGCCGCCGGAACGAGCCATTCAGGAGCTGATGCTGCGTCCGGGCCGCGACGAATAACACCTTAGACTTAAGGGAAGTTACCATCGTCGCTTCCGGCAAACCATTACGAGGGTAAGTGATGGTTGACCCGCTCGGACGCCCGTTTTACCACCTTCGGGGGAAGCAGCAAGAGCCATGGCTTCGTAGACTGACGAAGAAAGGCTCGAAATGCAGACAGTACAACCCCGCGCGTCCGAGGAGTCACCGTCTCCCGGGATGCGAATTCGCTGGCGTGTATTTGCCCGCGTTCTCGCCATTTTCGCGGGGACAACGACGATCACCGTGCTGGCGATGCTGGTCGCGCACCGTTTGCTGAGGCCAGGTCTGGCCGACTGGTCGGCGGTGGCGATCGAACTGGGTGGAAGCGCAGCGGCGGCCCTGCTGGTGACCGTATGGCTGGACCGGCGCATTCAGCGGCTGGTTCGGGTCCTCGAGTCGGGAGCGGCTGACCGTGGGGACCCGGTTTCCGCAGTCGCCGACGATCTTTTCGCCGAGGTCATTCCCGCCTGGCGCGCGGCTTTGAAAACGATCCTCGAACGAGGCGAAGAAAAGCACGACGAAGCGCGCACCCACTATGAAACTCTCACCGAGCTCATGCGGATGGTCGCCAAGGCGGTAGACGAGCGAACCGCCTATCTGCGGGGTCACTCCGAACGCGTGGCCGCGTACGCGGCGGCGATCGCATGGAAGATGGGTCTGGATGAAAAACAAGTGGAACGGGTTCGCCTTGCCGCGCTGTTGCACGATCTTGGGTGCCTCGGCGTTGAAGACCACCTGGTGATGAAGCAAACGCCGCTGAGTACAGAGGAATTTGAGATCGTCAAGGCGCACACGGTGAAGGGCGCGGCCATTCTGCGGCCGATCGGCATGCTGCACGATCTGGTGCCCGGAGTCGAGCTGCACCACGAGTCACTGGACGGAACGGGCTACCCTTACGGCCTGTCGGGCGATCAGATACCGCTGATGCCGAGGATTGTGGCGGTGGCCGACTCGTTTGACGCCATGACGACTCCCCGGCCCTACCAGGCGGCGATGAACGCCGACTACGTGCTGGACATCCTGGCGCGTCTGGCCGGCGCGCGGTATGACCCCAAAGCGGTCGCGGCGCTGACCGAGTTGGTCACCACCGGAGCGCTGGAAGTGAAGAATGTGCGGAATCCTGTTACGTTCCGCATGAGAAAGCCGGTTCCCGAGCTGGTTTAGGCGCAATCGGGCAGCAACCCCGCCCCGCGGACTTCGCTAAACTCACAGCAGGTGCGATGAGGGCGCAGTTCCGATGATTCAAACGTTGTTCGGGAGCCTGAACGAAGAGCCTGAACCGGAAAAGAAAAGCATATTCGAGCGCATGCGGCGGGCGGTGTCGCGGACCCGCGACAGCCTCGGCGAGCGCATCGACGGCGTTCTGGCGATGACCCGAACCGTCGATGAGTCGACGCTCGAAGAGCTGGAAATGAGCCTGATCGCCTCCGATATTGGGGTGACCACCTCGGCGGAGATCGCCGGCAATCTGCGTGAGCGCGCGAAGCGGCAGCAGATTCGAGACGGAGCTGAGCTCAAGGAGTTGCTCAAGGAGCATCTGCGGAAGCTGCTCGACGAGAATGCCACGCCGGCCGCGGCCGTAGCGACAGGGCCGGAAGTGATCATGATGGTAGGGGTGAACGGAACGGGGAAGACCACCACCAGCGGAAAACTGGCTGCATTCTATCGGGCGCAGGGAAAAACGGCGTTGCTATGTGCGGCCGACACGTTTCGCGCCGCGGCCATTGAGCAACTGGAAGTCTGGGGCGAGCGAAGCGGCGTGGAGATGATCCGGACAAAGCAGGGGGGCGATCCTTCCGCAGTGCTGTACGACGCTCTTCAGGCGGCGAAGGCGCGGCAGATCGATGTCGTCATCGTGGACACGGCGGGGCGTCTGCATACCAAAACGGGACTGATGGCCGAGCTCGATAAAATGCGACGCACCGCGCAAAGGATTATTCCCGATGCGCCCCACGAGGTATTGCTGGTGCTGGATGCGACAACCGGACAAAACGGACTCCAGCAGGCGCGGTTGTTCACCGAATCGGCCGGAGTTACGGGGATTGTTTTGACCAAGCTTGACGGAACGGCGAAGGGCGGTATCGCCGTAGCCATTGCGCAGGAGATGAAACTTCCTGTGCGCTTTGTGGGCGTTGGCGAGGCGCTGGATGATCTTCTGCCGTTCGACAGTGGGGCGTTTGTGAACTCGTTGCTGGAAAACTAGCTGCGATTTTTTCGGGGAAAGGTTGTTGTGCCGAAGCGAATCGAGGGTTTGGACGCGAACCTGGATGAGAGATGGATGCAGCGAGCGCTGGAGCTGGCGCGACAATCGGTGGGATTAGCTTCTCCGAATCCGGCCGTAGGATGCGTGCTGGTGAAGGACGGGGCGGTTGTCGGAGCCGGGAGCCACGAGTACGACAAGAAAGACCACGCGGAAGTGGTTGCGCTGAGGAACGCCGGAACCGCCGCGCGAGGAGCGACCGCTTACGTAACCCTCGAACCGTGCTGCACCACGGGTCGCACCGGGCCCTGCACGAAGGCACTGATCGAGACCGGCGTGTCGCGGGTGGTCGCCGCGACGACCGATCCGAATCCTGCGGTGAGTGGTCAGGGACTTGAACAGCTGCGCGCGGCGGGCATACCGGTCACTACCGGGGTGCTGGAACGAGAGGCGCGCAAGCTCAATGACGGCTTCGCTCGCTACATTCGCACCGGTCTGCCCTTTGTGACCCTGAAGGCGGGTCTTTCGCTCGATGGCAGGATTGCGCCGGCTCCGGGCAGCGCACCGCGGGGCGCTCCGGTTTTTCTGACCGGCGAGAAAGCGCGGGCGCAGGTGCAGCAGATGCGCCACGGCTCGGATGCGGTGATCACCGGCATCAATACGGTGCTGCAGGATGATCCGAACCTTACGGATCGTTCGGGGCTCCCGCGCCGGCGGCCGCTTCTGCGCGTGGTTCTGGATGCAGGCTTGCGGACTCCGCTTGATTCCAGGCTGGTGAGGACGACACAGAAGGATCTGATCATTTTCTGCGCGGTCGCCCCAACGCAAAGGCAGCGCACGTTTGAGGCCCTGGGAGTGCGGGTGGAGCGAGTGGACGCCGGCGAAGTGGTTGGCGCCGGGCCGCAAGGGAGAGTCCACTCCGTCCGCAACAGCGGCGTCTGCCTGAGCTCCGTCATGAAACGCCTCGGGGATATGGAGATACTCTCGGCGATGCTGGAAGCGGGGGGACAATTGAATTCGTCCGCGCTCAGAGGCGGGCATGTCGATAAGGTCACGCTATTCTATGCGCCGGTTTTTCTCGGGCCGGGCGCAATTCCGCTTCTACAGGAGCCGATGGCGAGATTGCCGTTGCCAGGTCCACCGGCGATCGAATGCATCGATCAGGATGTGCGCGTGGATGCTTACCTGCGCGACCCATGGGGAGAGATCTGAGTGTTTACCGGGATCATCGAAGCGACCGGCGTCGTTGCGGCGGTCGAGCTGCGCGAAGGGACTGCGCGTATCGCGGTTTCCGCGCCCGCGTTCGCAGGACGGCTGCGAACCGGCGACAGCATCGCGGTCAGTGGGACCTGTTTGACCGCGCTGGAGATCAAGCCACCCATGTTCCACGCCGATCTGGCAGCGGAGACCCTGGCGCGCACCTCTCTGGGCCAGTTGAAGCCAGGATCGGTGGTGAATCTTGAGTTGCCGACTCCGGCTGGAACACCGCTGGGAGGCCACATCGTGCAAGGGCATGTGGACGGGCGCGGCGAGCTCGTGTCGCTCGATCCCGTGAATTCGGCGGCCGATCCGGAGCTGACGGATTGGTGGCTGCGGGTAAGGGTTCCAGAAAATACGCGCTCCTTCATGGTCGAGAAAGGGTCGATCGCTATCGAGGGGATCAGCCTGACGATCGCGAGCTGGGATGGAGAGATCGTCGGGGTCGCGATTCTGCCGCATACGCTTAATGTGACCAACCTGCACGTTCTGAAGCCGGGCGATCCGGTGAACGTCGAGGCGGATGTGATGATTAAGCTGGCGGTGGCGCAAAGGCGTTCTCAACCATCCTTCGATGTAACGCTTAACTATTTATTGGCAAATGGCTACTAAATAAGGCATTTAACCAATCGGCGTATCGTTCTCCTGGCTGCGCACGCGCCGCAGGAAGTCCGCCAGCGTCTGGCCTGCTTTCGGCGTGAAGGGCTCGTCGAGGCAGTCCGCGTGGTCGACTCGATCCACGCGGAAGCTGCGAAAGTCTTTGCGCAGCTCACACCAGGCGGCGAGGGTCCAGGTGCCTCCCCAGAAATAAAGAGCCAGCGGATGGACGCGGCGGACGCTGGGCTGTCCGTCTTCGCGAGAATATGCGAGGAGGACGACACGGCGCTGCTGGGCGGCGGAGTGGAGCGTGTCCAGCTTGCGGCGCAGCTCGGGCGGTGCTTTGAATCCGGGCGCGTAGAGCAGAACGTCGTCGATCTTCTCGCGCAGACTGGCCGGCAGGACTGCCTCGATCTTCCGCAGGGCGCGGTTGGCGGCCTCGGTGAGTTCTGTGCCGCCCCAGGCTTCCACCATGCGTGCACCGAGCACCAGAGCGGCGATTTCTTCGCGATCGAACATAAGAGGCGGAATATCGAGGTCGCGGCGCAGGGTGTAGCCGACGCCGGCTTCGCCCGTGATGGGCATGCCGGAGAGCTGCAGGTCCTGAACATCGCGGTAGATGGTGCGATGGGAGACCTGCAGCTTTTCGGCGAGGCTGCGGGCGGTCTGCAGCCGGCCGCCGCGGAGGAATTGCACGATGCGGAAAAGGCGGTCGGCGCGGCGCATACCGGCATTGTAGAAGGCGCGGTCCTGGACTTTGCTTTGCCAGCGATCGCGCTCCCTTTTCGAACTACACGGCGGCGTGGAGTCCGACGCGGTTTCCCTCCGTGTCGCGAATCTGCGCGACCCAGCCGACGTTGGGGATGTGGTTTTTCGGTTCGACGATCTTGCCGCCGGCCTTTTCGACGCGGGCGAGTACCTGATCGATGCGGCCTTCGCAGTTGAGGTAGATGACGGTGCCGTCGGAGGAGGGACGATGGCCCTCGCCGTGAGCGACGCAGCCGGAGATGCCGGGCCGTTCGTAGGGGAAGATAGCCATGCCGGGAAAGGCTGCGACGTGAACCATCGGAGTGGCGAAGATGGTTTCGTAGAAGCGGGTGGCTCGACCGAAGTCCGAGGCTGGGATTTCGAACCAGGTGATGGTGGAAGTAGCGGTCTGTTCTGCGGTGGTCATGGGTGTGTCCTCTCGGTTTGGGAATTGACTACGAGAGGAGCGTAAGCGAGGGCTGCTGACAGCGTGGTGTCAGCAGAGAACCGGGGAACAGGTTGCCGGGAACAGGTTGCAGGGTACAGTTTGCAGGGTACCCCTCCCCCTGGGTATGGGATCACGCCAAGTTGCTGATGCAGTGAGGCTTGTGGAGAGGCTGTTCGAGACAGTGACATCTTTATGAAAGCAAACGGTTTGCCGGGGGCGTTTGGTACGTCGTCGAGTGCGCGGCCGGCGGTTCAAGGGGAAGTGGCATGTATGTATTTGGAAGCAAGGTAGAAACTGTCAACGTATTTGGATTAAAAGTAGTTAGGGCGTCGAATGGAGAGATCGGCTGTAGCCTGTAGCCGGTAGCCTGTGGCCTGTAGCCTGTAGCCGGTAGCCGGTAGCCTGTAGCCGATAGCCTGTAGCCGGTAGCCTGTGGCCTGCAGCCTGTAGTCGGTAGCCGGTAGCCTGTAGCCGGTAGCCTGCAGCCTGTAGCCGGTAGCCGGTAGCCGGGGGCCGGTAGCCTGTAGCCGGGAGCCTGTGGCCTGTAGCCTGTGGCCTGTAGGCGGTAGCCTGTGGCCGGTAGCCTGTGGCCTGCAGCCTGTGGCCTGCAGCCTGTGGCCTGCAGCCTGTAGCCGGTAGCCTGTAGCCGGTAGCCTGCAGCCGGTAGCCGGGGGCCTGTAGCCTGTGGCCTGTAGGCGGTAGCCTGTAGCCGGTAGCCTGTAGCCGGGAGCCTGTGGCCTGTAGCCGGTAGCCTGTAGCCGGTAGCCTGTAGCCGGTAGCCGGGAGCGGATTGGAGCAGAACTCGATCATCAGGTGTGCCGGAAAACTGAAAGGCACGAGCCGTGTGGGCTCGCGCCTTTTATTTCTTACCCTCTATTATCAGAATACCAAGTCTGACGGAAAAAACTGCCAACTTTGCTGGAGTGGAAGTGGCGCTTTATGAGCGAAAGTTACTTTGGGTAAGTGGTGGAAACTTGACAAGAACGGCTGACAGCTAACAAGCGGTTAGCTGAGAAACGGTCAGCTGAGAAACGGTCAGCTAAGAAGCGGGCAGCCAGGGCTCGCAGGGAGCCACTGGCCTGTAGCCGGTAGCCGGAACCCGGTGGGCGGAAAGCGTATTGGAGCAGAGCGCCGTCCAGCCCGCCGTCCAGCCCAAAAGTGGTCGGCCTTTCGACGCACACTTCGCTTCTTCAGGGCTTGGTCAGTGCAGGCCTCTAAATCCGTGAGCGGGCATGAGGCCTCGCTGCATACCCCCCTAGCGTGCCGGAAGGAACTTTAGTTGCCACACTTAAGTTGTATGGTCCCCAATGTGCCATTAGTAATTAATGACAGTACAGAGGTAACTTGACCGGCACGCAACGCCAGAACAGTTGGGACCTCGTTGAGATTCAAATGGGACAATACGTCCGGCCCGCGGCTTGGAGTTCTCCTTGCAACGATGTTTGTGGGATTGGTGACTGGAGCGAATCTTCTGCCGGAAGAGGCTCTTCGTTACTTACGGCCAGGCGGGGCGTCGAGCTATATGCATTTTTTCCCTGGCCTGGGAGCCATCGCATGCATTGTATTTGGCCTTGGAATTCTCGAAAATTCCATCGATCGACAACAGCGGCTTGACCGTAACCTTCTCGAGGCGTTTCTGGAACATATTCCGGACAACGTCTTTTTCAAGGACCTTGACAGCCGGTTTGTACGGATCAGCAGCGCGATGGCGAAATACTGCGGGCTCAGGAATCCCGCGCAGGCTATCCGGAAGACGGATGCGGACATCTTCAGCCCGGAACATGCGGAACAGGCTCTTGCCGACGAAGGGGAGGTCATCCTCACCGGGCGGCCCATCATCGACAGGGAAGAAAAAGAGACCTGGCCGGACGGCCGGGAGACGTGGGTGTTGACAACGAGGGTACCGCTCAGGGACAGGACCGGCCGAATCACCGGGACGATGGGGATTACTCGCGATGTTACGGCCCGCAAGCAGGCGGAGCTGCGAATCCGGCATGCGGCGCTCCATGACTCGCTGACGGGCCTGCCGAACCGGATGCTTCTGGAAGACCGCCTGAACCAGGCCACAGCGTCGGCCAGGCGGGAGAGGAAAAGCGTCGCCATCATGGTCCTCGACATGGACCGGTTCAATTACGTGAACGACTCGCTGGGATACTTTGTCGGGGATCGTCTGCTGGAGGCGGTGGGGGTGCGGTTGAAGGATTGCATGCGCGAGAGCGATACCGTTGCTCGCGGCGGCGGAGATGAATTCGTCATTGTGGTTCCCGGGATATCGGAACGGGAGGAGATCGACCTGGTAGCGAAAAAAGTCCTGGGAGTGATCGCGGAGCCATTTCAGGTTGAGGGTCACGAATTACGAATCACCGGCAGTATGGGTATCTCGCAGTTTCCGAAGGATGGAGAGATCCCGGAGAAGCTTCTGCAGGAAGCTGACGCCGCGATGTTCAACTCGAAGAAGCGGGGGCGGGGATGTTATAGCCTCTGTTCGCCCGCGATGACGGAAGCCAGCCGAAGGCAGCAAAGGCTCGAAGCGGATCTGGTGCAGGCATGTTCACGGGATGAGTTTGTTCTGCATTATCAGCCTTTTGTCGAATCGGAATCGGGGCGCATCACGGGGATGGAGGCATTACTTCGCTGGAAGCATCCGGGGCACGGCCTGATTTCTCCGAATCAGTTCATTCCCTATCTGGAAGAAATGGGAATGATGGTGGAGGTGGGCCGCTGGGCTATGAGAAGCGCATGCCGGCAGAACGTCGAGTGGCAGCGCCAGGGATTCCCGGCCATCCGCATAGCAGTCAACGTATCGTCGCAGCAGCTTTATCAGGGGAATATTGTCGATATGGTCGAATCGGTATTACGGGAGACCGGGCTGGATCCGAAACTGCTTGAACTCGAGCTGACCGAGAGCCGCGTGCTCGATAACTCACAGGGGACGATCTCCATCATGCGACGGCTGAAACAGATTGGCGTGAGCCTGTCGCTCGATGACTTCGGCACTGGCTGGTCTTCGCTTTCGTATCTCCGAAGCTTCCCCCTGGACCGGATCAAGATCGATCGTTCGTTCGTGCGGGACATCGCAACAGAGCCTACGGCGCGGGCGATGGTGAAGAGCATTCTCGGTTTAGGACAAAGTCTTTCCGTTGACTGCATTGCCGAAGGGGTTGAAACGTCTCAGCAACGGGACTTCCTCAGAAACCAGAAGTGCCCTGAGATGCAGGGCTTCTACTTCAGCCGTCCGCTTGCAGCGGTGGATGCTACGGCGTTGTTACGCGCGGCGACGGTTGACGCGAGAGGCTTTTCCGGAAAATGGGGCGCCAGAGGCGCCACACCCGACGCAGTCTCGGAATCGGCGCCGAGCCTTCAGACGGCTTTGCAGTTGAGTGAGTAAGGGATTCCACTGATACATGGATCAGCGGTCCTCTCGTTTCGGGGAATGGCTGCGCAGGAGCATGCTGACAGCGTGGTGTCAGAGAGATCTCACAGCTCAGAGTCTCGGCCAACAACTGGGCCCACTTGCCCGATGGCAAATCTTTGTTCAGGTTGTGCTCGTCGACATGACTGCCGGCGTCGAGTTCCCGGGGGAACGGGAAACTCATCGGCCTTAACTCATCGGCCTTAGGAGTGGTGAGCATTTCCCACGGGCTCAGGAATTACCCTTACCCGCCAGATAGGTCCCCACTGCCCACTCAAGCCAAAACCGGGCTTGAATCTGGCGCCAGACTGGTTATTTTCTGCCGAAGCGGTAGACCACTCCGAGGTTGCCGCCGAGGTTTTCCTGGAAGCTGGAGCCGTAGTTGGTAACGAGCTCGTTGGCGGTGAGGCGAATGGCGAGGCCTGGGCCGAGGTTGTAGTCGACGGAGGCGCCGCCGGAGAAATTGAGGACGGTGGCGTCGGTATAGAGGCCGACGAGTTGCGGAGGCAGGCCGTGGGTGCCGGTGCCGAAGTTGCCGTGTCCTGCGCCGGCCAGGGCTTGGGCGGTCCAGCCCCAATGCTGGCCCTTGAAGAAGCGATAGCGCGGGCCGGCGAGGAAGGTGTACTGGCTGATGCTGGGGTTGAAGACGGAGTAGGGATTGGGGCCGGTGTAGGCGGCTCCGTAATAGCCGCGGAAGTCGGCGTCGATGCCGAGGTCGCCGTGGATGTAGTCGGTGAGGCCGATGTTCCAGCCGGCTTCATTGATGTGCTGCAGGTCGTTGCCGGGGCGAAAGCGCAGGGAGCCGCCGCCGAAGTCCAGCTCGAATTTGTGACTGTAGGTGTCCTGAATGATTTGCTGGATGCGGACTTTGCGGCGGGCATTGACGCGGGCCTGGGCCTGGCGGAGGACCTCGGTCCGTTCCTGCGGGGTGGACTGGGGTTGGGACTGGTCGGCCGGTGGTTGGGAGGGAGCGGCTTGTTGCTGGGACGACGCATCCTGCGCGCGGATGACGGCGGGAGCAAGAAGGAGAAAAACGAAGAGGGGAACCACGGCGTACGGAACGACGTACGGGGAACAACTGCGGAAGTGCATCAAACGGAGTGCCTCCACTACATCGAGAAAAGAACGAGATTTGTCTGCCTGTATTAAATCATCAGCGGAGGTACAGAGAACAGGAATCAGGGTACGGGTGACGGGCGGACTGGCGGGAGCGCGAGTATAGAAGCGAGCCAATGCTTCCGGATCCGATTGCGGAATCTTCGGTGGCGTGCAACGATTCCGTGAAGCAGGGTCGTTATATTCGCAGGTGAAATGGGGGACGCATGAGATTTTTGCTGGGGCTGATCATCGGTTTGCTGATTATTCCGGTGTGGGTGTTTTTCTACTTCCACAACGGGCACCCGCCGGTGGCGGTGGCCGATCAGCCGTTTCTGCTGGAAAAGGAGATCGTGAGGGTGCCGCTGCAGGTTCGCATCGACAAGGAGATGCCGGCGAGCGCGCCGATAGAGGCAAGCGCGACAAATCTGACAGCAGGTGCGCAGATTTATCGCCAGCAGTGCGCCGCGTGTCATGGATTGTATGGGCGGCCGTCGGATTTTGCGGGGCACATGTATCCGCGCGCACCGCAGCTTTGGGCTCCGCATGGGAATGGGGTGGTGGGGGTGAGCGACGACCCGGTGGGGGAGACGTACTGGAAGGTCGCGAATGGGATTCGGTTGACCGGGATGCCGGCGTTCGACAAGGTTCTGAACCAGACGCAGATGTGGCAGGTGTCGTTGCTGGTGAAGAATGCGGGTTCGCCGATGCCTGCGGACGTTACCAAGCTGATTCAGGCTCCGCTGGACTTCGGGGTGCCTTCAGGCGGCGGAGGTGGCGGGATGCCGGATGCGACGCCGGCACAATGATTCGATGGGAGATTTCCGCTTAAAGGGTCTGTTGGAGATGTTGGGAACAGGTGGGGATCCTCGGCGGGAAAGTGTGATGTGGGTCACCGCGACGGCGTGAACCGCGACCGTATGCTGCGAATGGCTTCCAATATAGGAGCGAAATGGTCGCAATTGCGCTATTATCGGATTTTGGGATCGAGGCGGCGGACGAGATGGACCTGTCCGGAGCATGGAAGTTGAGTCTGCTGAGCGAATTGCCGATAGGAACGACGGGCGTGGTGGAGTCACTGGAGCTGCCTGGGGAGATCCAGCATCACCTGATGCATATGGGATTTGTGCCGGAGGCGAGGGTGATGGTGGTGCGGCGTGCGCCAGCGGGGGATCCGACGGTGTATTCGATTGACGGATTCGAAGTGGCGCTTCGGCGCGACACGGCGCAGGCGATTCGGGTTCGCGAATACGAGACCAGGTAGATGAGCGACTGCTGCAGCCCAGCGACGATTGAAGTCCCGATAGAACCGCGGGTGGCGGGACGGATTCGCACGGTGGCGCTGGTGGGGCCGCCGAACTCGGGAAAGTCGACGCTGTTCAATCGGCTGACGGGGTTGCGGCAGAAGGTCGCGAATTATCCGGGTGTGACGGTGGAGCAGCGGGTTGGTCGGCTGAACGGTATTGGCCGCGGCGACCTGACGCTGATCGATCTGCCGGGGATTTATGGGCTCGATTCGTATTCAGAAGACGCGCGGGTGGCGGTCGAGGTGCTGCACGGCGAGATGCCGGGCACGCCGGCACCGGATGCGATCCTGCTGGTGCTGGATTCGCTGCAGCTGCGGCGACAGCTGATGCTGGCGGCTCCGGTGCTGAGCCTGGGATTGCCGACGCTGGTGTTGCTGAACATGAGCGACCTGATGGAGGCGCGCGGCGGGGTGGTGGACACGCTGGCGCTGGCGCAGGAGTTGGGCGTACCGGTGGCGAAGATCAGTGCGACGCGTGGCGCGGGGCTCGATTCGATCACGCACTTTCTGAATCGGAAGGCTGAGCCGCCGGTGAACGGAAACGGTTCGCATGGGAATGCGGAGGCGGGCAGGCCTGCGGCTCCGGCGGCGGGGCGGATTGAGCTGCCGGTGATGGGGAATCCCAGGTCGTACCGGCAATGGGCGACGGGGATCAGCACACGGACGAAGTACAAGGCGCCGATTTCGAACGAGTGGACGAAGCGGATCGATGGTGTGCTGCTGCACCGAATCTGGGGGCCGCTGATTTTTCTTGCGGTGGTGTTCGCCGTGTTCCAGGTGGTGTTTTCGATCGGGCAGCCTTTGAGCGACGGGTTTGGGGATGTGCTGAACGGGGCGGGCGACAGGGTTGGAGCGTTGTTGGGACACAACTGGGTGGAGTCGCTGCTGATCGACGGAGTGTGGCGCGGTGTGGCTTCGGTGC